>OZ257137.1:4800000-6909234 GCA_965279115.1 Burkholderiales bacterium | reverse complement strand
AGAACTTCGAATACGCCGTCCTTGGCAACTGGAATGATCCATCCTGCGGGTCCAATTCTTGTGCTTGGAACGCCAACCACCGAAGGATTTACCACTTTAAGCGCGCTGAGGAACCCGCTTTCGGAAGGAAGGAGATTGCGCCGGTATCCCTCCAAGATAATTCCCTGCATTAGCAGCGTCTCCCAGCGAAAAGGATAGGTAAAGATATTGCGGGAACGCCCGATTCGTGTCGTCTACTACCGGATAGTCGTGAATCGCCCCGGGTTTTGAGGAGGCTCCGAACTCTGAGAAGATGGAGTCATGAGCAAATCAAACCGATTTTCGCCCGAAGTACGAGAACGCGCAGTCAGGATGGTGCAGGAACACCGTGGCGAGTACCCATCGCTGTGGGCCGCCATCGAGTCGATAGCACCCAAGATTGGCTGCGTTCCGCAAACCTTGCATGAATGGGTGCGCAAACAGGAGATCGACACCGGCGTGCGCGAGGGGGTCACCAGCGAGGAACGTGATCGCATCAAAGCGCTGGAGCGCGAGGTCAAGGAATTGCGGCGTGCCAACGAAATCTTGAAGGTTGCAAGCGCTTTTTTTGCCCAGGCGGAGCTCGACCGCCGACTCAAGTCGTGAGGAGCTTCGTCGACAAGTACCGCGACACCTACGGGGTCGAGCCTATCTGTGAAGTGATGCGGATTGCCCCGTCGGGATACCGACGCCATGCTGCTTGCAAACGCCAGCCCGAATTGCGCAGTGCCCGCGCAAAAAAGGACGACTCGCTGATTCCGCAAATCGAACAAGTCTGGCAGGCCAACATGCAGGTCTACGGCGCAGACAAGGTCTGGCATCAGATGAACAGGGAAGGCAGCGCCGTAGCTCGCTGCACGGTTGAGCGTTTGATGAAACGCCTGGGCTTGCAAGGGGTCAGGCGCGGCAAAGTCATTCGCACCACGGTACCGGACAAAGCCATGCCCTGTCCGTTGGATCGAGTCAATCGGCAATTCAAAGCCGATCGTCCGAACCAGCTGTGGGTATCGGACTTCACCTATGTCTCAACCTGGCAGGGCTGGCTGTACGTGGCTTTCGTGATCGACGTGTTCGCCCGGCGCATTGTAGGTTGGCGTGTCAGCAGTTCGATGCGAACTGACTTCGTTCTGGATGCCCTGGAGCAGGCTTTATACGATCGCCAACCCGAGCGCTCAGAGTCACTGGTTCACCATTCGGACAGAGGATCGCAATACGTCTCCATCCTTTACACCGAGCGCCTCGCACAGGCCGGGATAGAACCCTCAGTAGGCAGTCGTGGCGACAGCTACGATAACGCATTGGCTGAGACGATCAACGGGCTGTACAAGGCTGAATTGATTCATCGCCGCGCACCATGGAAAACCAAAGAGTCCGTCGAACTGGCAACCCTCGAATGGGTGTCCTGGTTCAACCACCATCGATTGCTGGAGCCCGTCGGCTATATCCCACCGGCCGAAGCTGAGGCAAACTACTATCGGCAGCTCGCCGAGAACGCCAGTTTCGAAGTCTCAACTTAAACCAACCAGCCTCCACGAAACCCGGGGCGATTCATCGTGCTCGACCGGTCCGGCCGGAGTTAGCGAAAAGGCAACCGTTGACAGTGTGCGCCGACCTTGGCCACCGATCAACAGGAACGGTCACACTATGTGACTGATTGCGCAAAATTGCAGTCGTGGCAACCATCGAATCAGCACCAGTTTGGGACGTTTGCAAGGATCCCATTGGGCGCGAACAGGGGGCTTTCGCTGGACGGCTCATTGCCAAACTAGTCGACTGATCTGGTTGTGGTTTGCTTTCCGTAGTCGATCTATGGAATAGGCTTCTGGAAAGTACCTGTCATGCTATTGATGTATTCCAGAGCCACACGCCCTCTCGGGATCTCGGGAAACGTTAGACAAAGGAGGCGCACAAGGTCTTCCTTGCTTGCAGCGACAGAAATGAACTGATCTGCGAAGTTATTCGCCATTTCTAGCAGCCCATACTCGATCGCAAAAACTCTTGCAATCTCGACTGGAGGCGAGTTGTATAGGACATGTCGCAAGAAGGTCCAGTGAAGACAGGTGGAAAGGCGCCGCTCGTCCTCCGGCACACCGGGAAGACCCAAACATACATTCTGCATCACGGCTTCCCAGTGTTCGCGGCGCTCTGGATGAAGCTTAAGTTCCACCGGAACGATAACAATGTGCTCGATGGCATTATCAAGTTCGACCAACGCCTCGGAAAAGCGTTCATCCCATTCTTCGTTTTCGGCTAAAGCCAGCTTTGGTACTCCCTCGACGTGAAACCGCTGCACGTGCAGCACTTCATGCCGAACCGCGCCGTCCGGAAAGTACCCGTTAGTCGGTGCGAAGAGTTCAATACTGTGGGCGTCAATGACAACTGCGAGTTTGCCCTGACCAGTAGTTCCGCCTTCATTCTGTTTGGGGTCCAGAACTACTTTGATATCAACCCCGGCGCTTTCCTCCACTTCCAGGATGAACTGTTGGACGGGCTCGCTGAGGCGGGCAAGATATTCGGGTTGCATATGACGGCGACTCGCAATGTTTGACTGATGGGCACCAAACTAGGGCTACTCGAGACCGGTATACTCAGATGACCAATACGCTCGAGCCTTCGCAGGCTTGCTTTGGAAAATGGCAAGCCACCCCTCTCAAGCGGTAGATGTCCGTCACGCGGATCCTTGCGAAGAGCTTGTTGTCGAGCGCGGTCCTGACGAAAAGGGCGTTGGGAGTTGGGTACCGAACGTTAAGCATCGCTTGATTTGCGATTGGCTAATCGGTACTAGGCATGCCTGGAAGAAGTGGGATAACCGAATTTTCATCGATCCCTTCGCGGGGCCGAATCGGATACAGGTAGAAGGCGAGTCCTTCACTCGGGACGGCGGTTCGATGATCGCTTGGCGGCAAAGCCAACTGACTGGCGCCCCTTTCACGAAAATTCTTGTTGGCGACATCGATTCTGCACGATCTGATGCAAGCTTCAAACGATTATCTGCCGCAGGTGCCCCGGTAAAGGCATATGTTGGTTCCGCGAAGGACACCGTGAGGAGTATGTACGGCGAAGTGCCGGGAGGTAAGACACTCGCGCTCGTATATATCGATCCTTACAACTTGCGCTTCTTGTCATTTGAAATAATTGAGTGCCTTGCTCGCCTAAAGCACGTTGACTTCCTTGTACATTTCAGCACCAACGACCTGCAAAGAAACGTTGAACTTGAAATGGGCGCTCGCGCGGGTTTTGACGAGACAGCGCCTGGTTGGCGCAACAAAATTACGGCGGTGTCAGGAAACAAGGCGGCACTCCGACTAGCGTTCTTCGAATATTGGCGCAGCTTGATTCAAGGCATAGGATTCTCGTTCAGTCGCGCGATGCCATTGGTGAAGGATGATGACAACACACCACTCTATCGCTTGATTGTGTTTTCGCGACATGAACTTCCGAAACGTGTCTGGGAAGATGTCGCTCGCGGAGAGAACAGGGAACTGTTCTAGTCGTGTGTCAGAGCGGGAAATCCATCGTGGAATTGCCCCTCGAGAGCACGGCCTGTAGAGCGCTTGCCGAGCTTAAATAGTTTGATTTGCGTTCCATCTTGGTCGCGAACAATCCTTGTCTCGCCTTTCTTTTTCTCTGATGATTCTGGCCCCCAGTGACCCCATTGCTTGAAGTGAAATGGGACTGCGGCTTGCGCGCACTGGTCTCTAATTGCTTTCGCCCAGCTCGGGTTCATCGCGCGCGACTTTGCTCCGCTTTCGCCTCCAGCGATCACCCAATTTAGGCCTGCACCGGTAGCTCGCGGCGCGAGGTATGGTGCAAGATTGATTGGACCCAACAGGGGTTCACAAGAAGCAAATCGGACCGATACACGATATCGCATCAGTTGCGGCAATCGGAGATCCGCCCAATGTTGATTTTCGGCTGTAGTGCCCAGCCAGACGTTTGGTGGCCAATCATTCACCCAGGGGACCAAGTCACCAATATGCTCAGGGCGCTTGGAAAGCAAGAGCCAATCGAGTCGCGGAGTCTTTTCTATCAGAGACCAAAGGCGAGTTCGAGACAAATCGAGGTCACGTCGATCCTCAAAAACATCAGCCATTGAGGCGCAGAAGACGCGAGGCCGGTGTGCATGGCCAGGCGCCAAGTCCGGTGCGGCACGATTCCACTTTAGCGGCTCATTCCAGTGATTGTCGGTAAAGAATCGTCGTTCTGTTCGATGTCCCCAAGCATCAATGCCAACGCGACGGGCCCACGTCTCGGCGTAACAGAACTTGCACGCGGGCGAGACTTTATGGCAGCCCCACCACGGGTTAAACGTGTGGTGCGTCCACTCAATTTTTGAATCTTGGCCCATCGCTAAATCCTATTACGATCGTGCCGAATAGTACTTCGCAGACATACTTGATACGCGCAGAGGGTTTTCGAACAATCAAGGCGTATGTATAAAAATACAGTATATATCATGCTCCCAATCGCACACCGCAGCTCTGAACGCGCTTTTGCGCCACGGAAACGGCGGATCTTACAGGCTGCAACGTTAGCGTATCAACCCACCAACGCGGGTACCACGAGCGCGCCGGCTAGGCCAACTATTGCAACAAAAATTGGTGTGCCCATCTAGATCTTGCGCCCCGCTGCCTTCTGACCCCGTACAGTTCCGCACCGGCCCCACGACTGGGCGTGCCCCCCATGCCGACCTGCGGACTTTCCCATGCCGATCCCTTGGCCGTCCCGCAGCCTTCCGCCAAAAGAAAAAGGCCTTCCGAAGAAGGCCTTTCAAATCAACAGCTTGTTTTGGCTCCCCGACCTGGGCTCGAACCAGGGACCTGCGGATTAACAGTCCGTCGCTCTACCGACTGAGCTATCAGGGAATAGACTGCAATTATAGCCAGTTCCGCCCTTTGCCGTCAATCCGCGCGCCGGGGAACCATATCGAGAATAGCGGCATCTTCGGTGCCGTATTCATGTTCGGGAAGTGAGTGCGCCGGGCCAGCCTCAGGCGATCACCTTGGCGATGGAGTCGGCCACGTAGTCGATGTTCTTGGTGTTCAACGCCGCCACGCAGATGCGGCCGGACTCGATGGCGTAGATCGAGTAGTCCGCGCGCAGCTTCAGCACCTGCTCCTTGGTCAGGCCGGAGTAGGAGAACATGCCGCGTTGCTGGATCACGAAGTCGAAGTTGCGTGAAGGCACGCGGGCCTTGAGCTTTTCAACCAGGGCACGGCGCATGTCCTTGATGCGCACCCGCATGGTGGCGAGTTCTTCTTCCCACTGCTTGCGCAGTTCCGGCGTGTTGAGCACGATGGCCACGCTTTGCCCGCCGTGCATGGGCGGGTTGGAGTAGTTGGTGCGGATCACGCGCTTCAATTGCGAGAGCACGCGCGCGGCTTCCTCGGCGCTGGTGGCCACGATGGTCAGGCCGCCAATCCGTTCGCCGTACATCGAAAACGACTTCGAAAACGAGCTCGAAATGAACAACGGGATGTTGGCCGCCGCAAACTGGCGCACCACCGCACCGTCGGACTCGATGCCGTCGCCAAAGCCCTGGTAGGCAATGTCCAGAAAAGGCACCAGACCGCGCGTCTTCACGATTTCCAGCACGCGGGTCCACTGCTCGGCCGAGAGGTCCACGCCGGTGGGGTTGTGGCAGCAGGCGTGCAGTACCACCACCGTGCCGGCGGGCAGGCCGTCCAGGCACTTTTGCATGGCCGCGAAATCCACCCCGTGGGTGGCGGCGTCGTAGTACGGGTAGTTCTTGACGGTGAAGCCGGCGTATTCGAACAACGCGCGGTGGTTCTCCCAGCTCGGGTCGCTGATCCATACCTCGCCCGAGGTGCCGAACTTGCGCAGGAAATCGGCGCCCAGCTTCAGGCCACCGGTACCACCCAGCGCCTGCACGGTCACGGCGCGCTTTTCGGCAATGATCGGGCTGTCGGTGCCCAGCAGCAGGCCCTGTACGGCGGTGTCGTAGGCGGCAAAGCCGTCGATCGGCAGGTAGGCCTTGGGCGTGCCCATCTGCAGCAGCTTTTCCTCGGCGGCGCGCACGCAGGCCAGCAGCGGCACCTTGCCGTTGTCGTCGTAATACACGCCCACGCCCAGGTTCACCTTGTTGGGGTTCTTGTCGGCCACATAGGTTTCGGTGACGCCCAGGATAGGGTCCTTGGGGGCGAGTTCGATGTTGGCGAATACGGAGGCGGGCACGGGAGCGTTCATGGTGGTTTGCGCCGCTTGGCGGATGCGGCGGGCGAGGGCAAGGGAACCTTCGGATTTTACCCCAAGCGGGTGCATTTTTAGCCGCCTTTGGTGCATTGCGGCGGGCAGTTTGATCAGTTCAGCGCCAAAGCCGTGAATAGGGGGGCGAGCGCGGTGCTAATCGGACATCGTCAGGCGCTGTGCGGCCCATAGACTTGTGCGAAGCATTGGGGGAAAGGCATGGGGGTTCATCCATGGCGGCTGTAATGGACGCCAAGCGCATAGGCCGGTTCGAGATCGTCAGCACGCTGGGGCGTGGCGCCCAGGGCACGGTGTACCTTGCCCAGGACACGCGCCTGAAACGGCGTGTGGCGCTCAAGACCCTGCGCGTCGAGCGAGTCGACCCCGCCGAGCGCGCGCATGCCACCGAGGTGATGCTGGGTGAGGCGCACATCGTCGGCCAGCTCTCGCACCCCAACATCGTCGCCCTGTTCGACGCCGGCGAGGAAGAGGGCAGCCCCTACCTGGTATTCGAGTTCGTCGAGGGCAAGACCCTGGGCGACCTGATCCGCACCCGCGGCACGCTCGCCCCGGCCGACGCCGTCAAGGTGGCCTGCGGCATGCTCGCCGCCATCGACTACGCCCACGAAGCCGGCGTGGTGCACCGCGACCTGAAGCCCGCCAACGTGATGATGACCCGCGACGACACGCCGCGCATCATGGATTTCGGCATTGCCAGCTACCACGGCGAAACCGAGGTGGCCGAGCCGGGCAAGCAAAACGTTTCCGGCACCCCCAGCTACATGGCGCCGGAATACCTGGGCGGCGCGGCCTTCACCCCGCGCTGCGACGTGTTCGCCGCCGGCATGGTGCTCTACGAGATGCTCACCGGCAGCGCCGCCATCAAGGGCGACAACGCCTACCAGACCATGTTCGCCATGGTCAAGCAGGAGTACCCGCGCCCGTCCACCCGCAACCCGGCGGTGGACGAAAAGCTCGAAGCCATCATCATGCGCGCGCTGGAAAAGGACCCGCAGGCGCGCTACGCCAGCGCCTCGGCCATGCTGGAGGCGCTCAAAGCCTATGCCAACCCGCAACCGGCCGCGGCGAGCGAGGCGGCCGGCGACGGCGGCGTGCTGGAGTTCCTGCTCAGGCGCATGCGCTACAAGAGCGACTTCCCGGTGCTCTCCTCGACCATCACCACCGTCAACAACCTGGTGTCGCGCGAGAACGAGCCCACCAGCGCGCTGGCCGACAGCATCATCAAGGACGTGTCGCTGACCAACAAGCTTTTGCGCATGGTCAACACCGCCTACTTCCAGCAGTTCGGCGGCTCGGTCAGCACGATCTCGCGCGCGGTTTCCATCCTGGGTTTCCAGAAGGTGCGCAACGCCGCGCTTTCGCTGATGCTGTTCGACCACCTGCAAAACAAGGTGCAGGCGTCCGACCTCAAGGACCAGGTGACCTCCAGCTACTTCAGCGGCGTGATGTCGCGCGAACTGGTGGCCAGGCTCGGCATCAAGAACGCCGAGGAGGCCTTCATCTGCGCGATGTTCCACCGGCTCGGCAAGCTGCTGGCGGTGTTCTACCTGCACGACGAGTCATGCGAGGTGGCCCGGGTGGCCAAGGCGCGCGGCATCACCGAGGACGTGGCTGCGGTCGAGGTCATCGGCATGAGCTACACCGACCTGGGTCTGGGGGTGGCCAAGCAGTGGAACCTGCCCGAGCGCATCGTTTCGTCGATGAAAACCGCTTCAGTGGCGGGTGTCGGCAATACCGACGAATCGAAACTGCGCGCTCTCTCCGAGCTTTCCAACCGCCTCGCCGACGCCGCGATTGCGCCCAACGCCAGCGTGCGCGAAGGGCTGATGAAGTCCATCGACAGCGACTTCGGCAAGCCGCTGGGCCTGGATGCCGACAAGTTCGACACGCTCCTGCGCACTGCGGCCGAAACCTTTTCCACCGAGGTGCGGGCACTCGGCTTGCCGCTCGGCTCGAGCGGTTTCATGAAGGGGCTGCGCAACCTCGCGCCGGCGGTCGACCCCGCCGCGGCGGCCGAGGCTGCCGCCGCCACCGCTTCAGCTGAAACCATCGTCGGCGATGAATCCATGACCGCCGGCGCCAAGGGCGCGGCCGCGACCCGCGCAGTCGTTCAAGGCCCGGGCAAGGCCGCAGCGACCCATGCGGCGGCAAACCCGGCCGGCACGGGCAGCAACCCCGCCATCGCCACCGGCGCCACGGGCGATGCGAATGGAACGCAGGCGGCCGCCTTCGCTGCCACCAACGGCGGCACCCGGGGCGGCTGGACCGTGGGCTCGGATGCGGCGCTGGCCGACAACCGGCTCGACACCATCACGCCGGAAATGGGCGTGGATGCGCCGGGCATGAACCCGCTGGAACGCGCCAACATGCTCACCGCCGGCATCCAGGACATCACCAACACCCTGGCCGGTGAATACCAGTTGAACGACCTCCTGCGCATCATCCTCGAGACGATGTACCGCGCCATCGGCTTCACCCGCGTGATGCTGTGCACCCGCCATCCGCAAACCAACAGTCTGCGCGGCCGCCTGGGGTTCGGCGCCGACGCCGACCAGATCATCAAGCGCGGGTTCCAGGTGCCGCTCGAGGTTTCCAAGGACGTGTTCTACGGCGCCATCAGCAAGAGCGCCGACATCTGCATCGAGGACCGCGACTCAGAGCGCGTGCGCGCCTACATCCCGGCCTGGTACCGCAATGCCGTGAACGCGCGCGGCTTCGTGCTGTTTCCGGTGATCGTCAACAAGAAGCCGGTGGCGCTGATCTATGCTGACCATGTCGAGGCCGGGCGCCTGCGCTTCGCCGATGGCGAGCTGAACCTGCTCAAGACCCTGCGCAACCAGGCCATCCTCGCCATCCGGCAGAAGAGCGTCGGTTAGCCGGGCAGGTCGGTCACCACCATGCACCCCGGCGCGTGGGTGATGGCCAGCGGCAGGCGCGCCGCCTCCAGGGCAGCGCTGCCGGTGAGCCCGCAGGCCCAGTACATCGGCACCTCGCCGCCTTCAGGCGGCAGCGCCTCACCGTAGTCGGGCATGGCCAGGTCGGCGATGCCCAGTGCCGCGGGGTCGCCGATATGGACCGGCGCGCCATGCGCCAGGGTTGCCCCGGCGGTGATGGCGGTCACACGCTCCACGTCCGCCGCCGCGAACGGCCGCATCGAAACCACCAGCGGACCGCCGAACGGGCCGCACCGCACGGTCGCGCGGTTGGTACGAAACAAGCCGCCCTGTATGCCTTGCTCGACATGACGCAGGCGCACACCGGCGCGCGCCAGGGCGGCCTCGTTGGAAAACCAGCAACCCAGTACAAAGGCCACCCAATCGTCGCGCCACAGGTCGGTGATGTGCGGGCGGGTTTCGCTCAGGCGGCCATGCTCGAATACCTGGTAGCGGCCGACATCGGTGCGAATGTCCAGATCGGCGCCGAGGTGACCGAGCAGCGCCTGGCCCGGCTCGCCACGCCCGAGCAGCGGGCAGGCTTCTCGATTGGCGCGGCAGAAGTCCTCGAACGCGTGCGCGTGCGCCGCGGGCAGCACCACCAGGTTGCCCTGCAGGAAGCCGGCTGCATGCCCGGTGGTGAGGCCATCCCATCCGGCGCGAATGCGCGCGCGCAGCGTGCGCGCGGGATGCTCGTCGGCAGCGCCGGACACGCTGTCGTTCGGCCGGCCGGTCAGAGCTTGCGTTCCGCCGCCGACGGCAGGTACTGGCCGTCGTAGATGGCGTCGATCGCCGGACGCGCCGGCAGGCTGAAGGCCTCGACGATGGTGTCGATCTGCCGCTCCAGTCGCGCGCGGTCGAGCGTGCCGATGCCGCCGGACTTGACCGCCGGGGTGGCGATCTGGTTGGCCGCCAGCCACTGGATTTTCTCGATCTCGATGTTGGCGTCGATCAGCGGGTCGCGCTTCATCAGGGCTGCCACCGCCGCCTTGGGGTCGGCCATCGCTTCCTTCCAGGCGCGCGCGGTGATGCGGGTGAACGCGGCCACCGCCTTGGGGTTCTCCTTCATGATCTTGCGCGAGGCCAGAAGCGAATTGCCGTACAGGTCGAGGCCGTTTTCGGCATAGCGCATGAAGTTGACGTCCTCGATCTTCACGCCCAGCGCCTTGAGATTGAACCACACCGAGGAGTCGAAGCCCATCACCGCGTCGACCTCGCCCTTGGCGAGCAGGGTTTCGCGCACGCGGATGTCGATGTTCTTGAAGTTCACCTTGCTGCCGTCGATCCGGGTCGCCTTGGCGAAGGCCGGAAACATGCGGTAGGCGCCGTCGGAGATCGGCCCGCCGATCACGCGGCCGAGCATGTCGGCGGGCTTGCTGATGCCGGATTTCTTGAGCGACACCACCGCCAGCGGCGAGCGGTCGTACATCACCAAAGTGGAGATCGGCGCCTGGCCGGGATTGCGGGCGGCGAACTCGATCACCGCGCCGATGTCGGCAAAGCCGAGGTCGTAGGCATTGGTGGCCAGGCGGGTGAGCACGTCGACGGTGCCGCCGGAGGTGTCGAGGGTGACATCGAGACCGGCTTCCTTGTAGTAACCGCGCTCCAGCGCCAGGAACCAGGCGGCGTTGGAACCGTCCGGCTTGAAGTTGAGGCTGAACTTGATGGGCGTTTGCGCCAGGCTGGCGGTGCACGCCAGGGCCAACGCACCGGTTGCAAGGATGTGGCGGAAAAAGCGGAAAGACATGCGGGTTCCCCTGTCGGAATGGCTGCGGCAAAAGTGCCCAGGCCCTGATGCATGAGCAACGTGCATGCCATGCCGCCGGTCGGCGCATCGCGGGGCGAATCGGGGTCCGCAGGACGATTTGCGCCCGGTAGTGGCGGCGCGGTGGGCGATCCGGGTGCATGACGGCCCATTTGCGAGCCTTTGTGGGGCATGGCAGGCCATGCCGGCGGCGCGAGCGTGGCGGCGCAGCCTCTTTTGTGCGCTGTTCTTGTCGCGTGCGCGGCGTCGCTTGTTAAAATGCTTGCCTGCCGAACCGCTGGATATATCCCCATGACATTGCGCACCTTCCCGGACAGCCCGTACCAGTTGTTCGAGCCCTTCGCGCCGGCCGGTGACCAGCCCGAGGCGATCGAAAAGCTGGTGGAAGGCATAGGCGACGGACTGTCGTTCCAGACCCTGCTGGGGGTGACCGGTTCCGGCAAGACCTACACCATGGCGCAGGTGATCGCGCGCACCGGGCGCCCGGCGCTGGTGCTGGCGCCCAACAAGACCCTGGCGGCGCAGCTGTATTCCGAATTCCGCGAGTTCTTCCCGCACAACGCGGTGGAGTACTTCGTCAGCTATTACGACTACTACCAGCCCGAGGCCTATGTGCCCTCGCGCGACCTGTTCATCGAGAAGGATTCCTCGATCAACGAGCATATCGAGCAGATGCGCCTGTCGGCCACCAAGTCGCTGATGGAGCGGCGCGATTCCATCATCGTCGGCACGGTGTCGACCATCTACGGTATCGGTGACCCCGAGGACTATCACAAGATGGTGCTCACCCTGCGGGTGGGCGACAAGATGTCGCAGCGCGACGTGATTGTGCGTCTGACCTCCATGCAGTATGTGCGGAACGAGATGGACTTCGCGCGCGGCTCGTTCCGGGTGCGCGGCGACGTGGTGGACATCTTTCCGGCCGAGCACAACGAAACCGCGATCCGCGTCTCGCTGTGGGACGACGAGGTCGAGAGCCTGCAACTGTTCGACCCGCTCACCGGCCATGTGCGGCAGAAGATCCCGCGTTTCACGGTTTACCCCGGCAGCCATTACGTGACCACGCGTGAAACCACCCTGCGCGCGGTGGAAGGCATCAAGCTGGAACTGCGCGAGCGGGTCGAGCACTACATGAAGGAAAACAAGCTGGTGGAGGCGCAGCGCATCGAGCAGCGCACCCGCTTCGACCTGGAAATGATGGCCGAGATCGGCTTCTGCAAGGGCATTGAGAACTACTCGCGCCACCTGTCCGGGCGCGGACCGGGCGAGCCGCCGCCGACCTTGATCGATTATTTGCCCAAGGACGCGCTGATGTTCCTGGATGAGTCGCATGTGCTGATCGGGCAGCTCGGCGGCATGTACAACGGCGACCGGTCGCGCAAGGAGAACCTGGTCAATTACGGCTTCCGCCTGCCTTCTGCACTCGACAACCGGCCGCTCAAGTTCGACGAGTTCGAACGCATGATGCGCCAGACGGTGTTCGTCTCGGCCACTCCGGCGGACTACGAAAAGCGCCAGAGCGGCGACGCGGTGGTGGAACAGCTGGTGCGCCCCACCGGGCTGATCGATCCCATCCTGCACGTGCGCCCGGCTTCCACCCAGGTGGATGATCTGTTGTCCGAAGTTGGTCTGCGCGTGGCTGCCGGCGAGCGAGTGCTGGTGACCACCCTCACCAAGCGCATGTCCGAACAGCTCACCGAGTACCTGGCCGACCACAAGGTCAAGGTGCGTTACCTGCACTCCGACATCGACACCGTCGAGCGGGTGGAAATCATCCGCGACCTGCGCCTTGGCGTGTTCGACGTTCTGGTGGGCATCAACCTGCTGCGCGAAGGCCTCGACATTCCCGAGGTGTCGCTGGTGGCCATCCTGGATGCGGACAAGGAAGGTTTTTTGCGCAGCGAGCGCAGCCTGATCCAGACCATAGGCCGCGCCGCGCGCCACATCAACGGCACCGCGATCCTGTATGCCGACCGCATCACCGATTCGATGGAAAAGGCCATCGGCGAGACCAACCGCCGCCGCGCCAAGCAGATCGCCCACAACGAACTGCACGGCATCACCCCGGTGGGCGTGGCCAAACGCATCCGCGACATCATCGACGGGGTGTACGACACCAAGGCGCTGAAGGAACACGCCGAGGAAGACAAGCAGAAGGCCAAGTTCGAGGTGATGAGCGAGAAGCAGATTTCGAAACAGATCGGCAAGCTCGAAAAGCAGATGCTCGACTACGCCAAGAACCTGGAGTTCGAAAAGGCCGCGCAGATGCGCGATGAACTCGCCAAGCTCAAGGCGCGGATATTCGGCGTTTCCACCGACACGCTGGCGGCGAATGTGGTGCCGATGAAGGCAGCCTGACCCGCTGTGGCGCCCGCGTCACCCCGTACCATGAAACTTGTCATGCCCGCGAAAGCGGGCATCCAGGCGCGGGCGAATGTGGCGACGATCGCGATGTCTTAACCAAGTTCGGGCCCGGCGATCGCCATCATCAGGCGGTCGTCGCCGAAGGGTTTGTCGCGATCCAGGGTCATGCGGGTGAAGGGGCGCTGGATGGTAAATCCACGCGCCGTGAGCGCCTGTCCGACATGGGCGTGGCGGTCCAGCACGTCGATCATGATCGGGCCGGGGTTTCGTGCAAGGGCATGGTCAATCAGCGCAACGGCGGTTTGCTCGTCTCCCGCCACCACCGGGCCAAGCTGAGTGGCGTTACGGCCATCGCGACCGAGCAGAAACCCGCACGTCGCGCCGTTGGCATCTGTCGCGAGGCATGCAAAGGGCTCGCTGCGCGAATGCAAACGGTCCAAAAGCGCGGGCCGTGCGCAACCGAATGCTGCAGCGTCCAGAGCAGCCACTGCCGGCAAGTCATGCGGCAGCATTGGCCGCACATGCGACGCGACCGGCGCGAAAACCTGCGGCGCCACCGCGCCCCTATGCCAGCGGCTGATCGCCCAGCCTTCGATAAATCCCATTCGTCGATATACCTCGCGGCCTGCTGGTGTGGCGTCGAGAACGGCGACGAGGCCCTGCGAGCGCAAATCCGCTATGCATTGCGTAAGCAGGGCAGTAGCGAGTCCCTGCCGCTGTCTCGCCTTGGTGACGAGAACCATGCTGATCCAGCCGAAGCCGCCTGCGTAGGACAGTGTCGCTGCGGTCGCGTCGATGCTGTCGAGCGAGCCGCAGACCTTCAGCACCTTGCCGAGTGCAAGGAAAGCCTCCCAATCAGCGGGTAGTTGATTCCAGCCGGCCTCGACTACGAGCTTCTGTGCGCTGGCAATGTCATCCGTACTGAAAGTCGAGTGAAACATGTCGATGGGTGATTTCGCGGGACGCATGGATGTCATTTATCGCGCACAGCATAAGTCATCGGAATAGTGACGTCGACTATGGCTCTAGGGAGGGTTATGTAGACGTTTGTTATGCTGGCGTCTTCCATTGATGCTTGGGGATTCTTCTTCCGTTCCACATGATTTGTGTCCGTTGGGACTGTGCCGCGTGCACGGGACCATCATTCCAAAATGTTGAGGCTCGCACCAGAATGGCCTTGTCGAAAATATTGATTGTGCTCGTTGCATTATTTGGCCCCACGTTAAGCTTGGCGTGTACTCCACCGGCGCCCGCAAAAGGGTTGGATGGCAACCCCATTTTGCCGCCACCTCCTATATACCGCTTTAGCTTTGTCGGTGAAGTTATCGGAGAGGAAGCTGTGACAGCAATGGGCCGGTCGACGCACAACGCGGGAAAGCCTATGGAGATTCTTGCGCTTCGGATTCTTGTGATTGAGAGCTCAAGCCAAGAAATCTTGCCAGGTGCCGTCCACGTCGTTTACCGAACCACAATCGGCAGTAGCTGCGAGGAATCCCCAGGCCCTCTTACTCTTCGAGACTTTTCCCTAGGTGCGAAAGTACGCATCAAGTCGAATGACCTCAAAGCGGCTCTTGTCTACTATTCGGATTAGTTTCCAGATGCATGGTGACATCCCAAGTGTCCTCTGGTCTGGTAGGACGGGAGTGTAGGCCAAATGGCGCAAACAATGAGTTTTTCGGACAACCCTCTATACTTTGTGTACCTGATACACATCAAGGTGTAAACATGCGCACCAATGTTGAAATTGACGACAAACTCCTCGCCAAGGCGATGAAGAAGACCGGCGCCAAGACCAAACGAGAGGTCATCCAGCGAGCCCTCACCGAGCTGGTCAAGGAGCCACCCGATTACTCCGCGATCCTCGCTCTCGAGGGCAAGTTGCGTTTTGCGGACAATTACGATCCGAAAGCGGCCTACGGATCGCGTATTCCGGCTGGAAAATGATCGTCGATAGCGCCGTCTGGATCGACCTGTTCACGCGCAAGCGCGGGCGGGCGTGGCCCCTGTTGCGTCGTGCGCTCGCCGACCGGGCGCGTGTATTTGCAGTTCCGGCGATAGTCCAGGAGGTGGTTCAGGGTGCGCGCGACGAACAGGAACTGGCGGCCCTCAAGGCAAGCATGGCACGGGTGCCGATGCTTGAAGCAGAAAGCGGCATTGCGCTAGCCCTCGCGGCAGCCGAGTTGTACGCGCGCTGCCGCTGGGCTGGCTTGACGATCCGCTCGCCGATAGATTGCCTGATTGCTGCCGCTGCGATCGAGCATGGAGAGCCACTGTTGACCGAGGATCGTGATTTCGCGGCGATCCGCAGCATCGAAACGCGCCTGAAGTTGATTGAGGTGCCGCAGGACTGAACCCATGCCCATCATCGAATCCCGCTTAGGCGCCCACAACGACGCCTATCGCGTCAACCGCGACCACATGTTGCGCCTGCTGGCCGAGGTGCGGGCGTTAGAGGCACGCACTCGCGAACGCTCCGAATCGTCGCGCCCGCTGTTCGAGAAGCGCGGCCAATTGTTGCCGCGCGATCGCGTGGCGCTGCTGATCGACCCGGGGTCGCCGTATCTGGAGCTGTCGACCATCGCCGGCTATGGCCTGGACCGCAGCGACCTTGCCAAGAGCATCCCGGGTGGCGGCTCGATCACCGGCATCGGCTGGGTGAGCGGCACCCGCTGCATGGTGGTGTGCTCGGACGCCGGCATCGAGGCCGGGTCGATCCGCCCGATGGGGCTGGACAAGGTGATGCGCGCGCAGGACCTGGCGCTGGCCAACCGCCTGCCCTTCGTGCACCTGGTGGAGTCCGCCGGTGCCAACCTGTTGCAGTACAAGGTCAACACCTTTGTGCGTGGCGGCGGCCTGTTCCGCAATCTGGCGCGGCTTTCCGCGGCGGGCATTCCGGTGGTGACGGTGGTGCATGGCTCCTCGACCGCCGGCGGTGCCTACATGCCGGGCCTGTCCGACTACGTGATCATGGTGCGCGGCCGCGCCAGGGCGTTTCTGGCCGGGCCGCCGCTGCTCAAGGCCGCCACCGGCGAGATCGCTACCGAGGAGGAACTCGGTGGCGCGGAAATGCACACGTCGATCTCCGGGTTGGGCGAGTACCTGGCCGAGGACGACCGGGATGGCCTGCGGCTGGCGCGTGAGGTGGTGGAGCGCCTGCATTGGGACCGGCATCTGGCGCCGGCTGCGCGTGCGGCTACGGCGAAGCCGCCACGCTATTCAGCCGATGAATTGCTCGGCCTGATGGCGGCCGACGGCCGCAAGCCCACCGACATGCGCGAGGTGATCGCGCGCATCGTCGACGACTCCGACTTCATGGAGTTCAAGTCGCTTTACGGCCCGGCCACCGTGGTCGGCCATGCGGCCATCGAGGGGCACCCGGTGGGCATCATCACCAACAACGGCCCGCTCGACCCTGCCGGCGCCAACAAGGCCACGCACTTCATTCAGGCCTGCTGCCAGAGCGGCACGCCGCTCCTCTACCTGCAAAACACCACCGGCTACATTGTCGGCCGCGCCTATGAAGAGGCCGGCATGATCAAGCACGGCTCGAAGATGATCCAGGCGGTGTCCAACGCCACCGTGCCGCAGCTCACCGTGATGTGCGGCGCCTCCTTCGGCGCCGGCAACTATGGCATGTGCGGGCGCGGTTACGACCCCCGCTTCCTGTTCAGCTGGCCCAATGCGCGCACGGCGGTGATGGGCGGCGAGCAGGCCGCCATGACCATGCGCATCGTCGCCGAGGGCGGCGCGAAGCGGAAGGGCATTCCCATCGACGAGGCGGCGCTGGCGGCGCAGGAGCAGGCCATCATCCAGACCTTCGAGTCGCAGCAAAGCGCGATCCACACCTCCAGCCTGATGCTCGACGACGGCATCATCGACCCGCGCGACACCCGTGCCGTGCTGGCGCTGTGCCTGTCCGTGTGTGATGAAGCCGCGCGGCGCAGCCTGCGGCCCATTCAGTTCGGCGTGGCGCGGCCTTGAGGGAGGAGGACAGCATGTTCGATTCCATCCTGGTGGCAAACCGCGGCGAGATCGCCCTGCGGGTGATGCGCACCGCCCGGCGCATGGGCTACAGGGTCATCGCGGTGTATTCGGATGCCGATGTGAATGCGCCGCATGTGCGGTATGCCGATGCCGCGGTGCACATTGGCGCGGCGCGGCCGCTGGATTCCTACCTGAACATCGCCGCCATCATCGAGGCGGCGCGAGCGACCGGCGCCGATGCCGTGCATCCCGGCTATGGCTTCCTGGCCGAGAACGAGAAGTTCGCCGCCGCCGTCATCGACGCCGGCCTCACATGGATAGGCCCGCCGCCGTCGGCCATGCTTGAGATGGGCGACAAGGCGGAAGCCAAGCGCCTCATGAAGGCGGCGGATGTGCCGTGCGTGCCGGGTTACGACGGCGACGACCAGTCCGACGCCACCCTGGCCGAGCAGGCGAAGCATGTCGGCTTCCCGCTGATGATCAAGGCTACCGCCGGCGGTGGCGGTCGCGGCATGCGCCTAGTGGAAGCCATGCAGGACTTTGGCGCAGCGCTGGCCAGCGCCAGGTCCGAGGCGCAAGCGGCCTTTGGCGCCTCCACCGTATTGCTGGAGCGCGCCATCATCGAGCCGCGCCATGTGGAGGTCCAGGTGTTCGCCGACGCGCATGGCAACGTGGTGCACCTGGGCGAGCGCGATTGTTCGGTGCAGCGTCGCCACCAGAAGGTGCTGGAGGAGGCGCCCTCGCCGGCGTTTGCCGGCAGTGACGGCCACCACCTGCGCCGCCGCATGGGCGCGATGGCGGTGGCCGCGGCGCGCGCCATCAGGTATCGCGGCGCCGGCACCATCGAGTGCCTGCTCGACGCCAGGCACAATTTCTACTTCATGGAAATGAATACCCGGCTGCAGGTCGAGCATCCGGTTACCGAGGCGCTCACCGGCTACGACCTGGTGGAGTGGCAGATCCGCGTGGCGCGGGGCGAACCTCTGCCGGAGACTTCGCAGGAGGCGATCCTCCAGCGCTTCGAATCCGGCGGCCATGCGATCGAGGCGCGGCTGTGTGCGGAAGACCCGGCGCGCGACTTCCTGCCGCAAAGCGGGCGCATCCTGGCATGGAACCCGGGCGATGCGGTGCGGGTGGACCATGCGCTGGAGTCCGGCGCGGAGATCGCGCCCTTCTATGACTCCATGATCGCCAAGTTCGTGGCGCATGCGCCGTCGCGCGATGGCGCGCGGCAAAAGCTCGAGGCGGCGCTGCGTGGCGCGACCGTGCTGGGCGTGCGCACCAACCAGGCCTTTCTCGCGGCAGCCGTGGCGCATGAGGCCTTTGCCGCCGGGCGTGCCACCACCGCCTTTGTCGGCCGCCATTTGCCGGAACTGCAGGGTGCAGCGCCGCCGATGTCCATGTTACTGGCCGGGCTGCTGCTGTACTGCGCGCGCGCACACGCCAGCGGCCACGACCCGAGCGCAGTGGCCCTGGCGCTGCCGTGGCCGGTGCAGCTGAAACTCGCGGTCGATGGTGCCGACGCGGCCGTGGCGGTGCAGGCGATGGGCGGGGCGCGCTACCGGATCACCTGTGGCGAGAGTTGCGAGGACATGGCGTTGCTCGAATGGCAGGCGGGCCACGCACGGGTGGCCACCCCGGAGGGGCGCATCGAAGTCGAATGGGCGCACGGGGCGGAGCGTTTGTACGTGGCGGCCAACGGCGTTCAAACACTGGTCGAGGACCGTACCCTGGCGGCGGTCCTGACAGGCGGCGCGGCGGCGGCCGGCATGATCCGCGCGCCCATGGCCGGGCGCATCGCGGCGGTGTTTGCCACCGCCGGACAGCAGGTGGAAAAGGGCGCGCCGCTGCTGGTGCTGGAAGCCATGAAGATGGAACATCCGTCAGTGGCGCCGATCGCCGCGCGGGTCAAGCAGGTGTTTGTGGCGCATGGTGACCAGGTGGCTGCGGGCGCGCTGCTCATCGAACTGGCGGCGCAGTGATGCAGGCCTTGCGGAAAGACGGGCCGGCCCCGTCACTGCGCTGATGGCCGACGCGCTTGTTGAGTTTCGCGCCGCCGGCAAGACCTTTCCCAATGGTACGGTCGCGCTGGACGGGCTTTCCCTGGGTGTGGGCGAGCACGAGTTCGTCAGCCTGGTAGGCCCTTCGGGCTGCGGCAAGAGCACGGCCCTGCGCATGATGGCCGGGCTGGCCGCGCCCAGCAGTGGTTCGATCGGCGGGTCCTTGCCGCGCACCGCGAGCGGCGTGGCCGATATCGGTTTTGTCTTTCAGGAGCCCACCCTCATGCCGTGGGCGCGGGTGGCGGAAAACGTTTACCTGCCGCTCAAGCTCAAGGGCGTTTCGCGCAAGGCGGCACAGCCGCGCATCGCGGAGGCGCTGGCCATGGTGGGCCTGGCGGATTTCCATGCGGCCTGGCCGCGCGAATTGTCCGGCGGCATGAAGATGCGGGTATCGATTGCCCGTGCCCTGGTGACCAGCCCGCGCCTCCTCCTGATGGACGAGCCGTTCGCGGCGCTGGACGAAATGACGCGCCTGAAGCTCAACGACGACCTGCTGCGGCTGTGGGCAACGCAGCGCTGGACGGTGGTGTTCGTCACCCACTCGGTGTACGAATCGGTGTACCTGTCCAGCCGGGTGGTGGTGATGGCCGCGCGTCCCGGGCGGGTGGTGGCCGACCTGGGCATCGATGCGCCATACCCGCGCGACGCCGAATTCCGCTTGTCTAACGACTATGCCACGCATTGCCGTGCGGTATCCGCCGCATTGGCCGGTGCCGGAGCCGCGCATGGGTGACAAGGACAGCCGCTGGCTCGACGCCGTGGTGCCGCTGGTGATCGCGCTGACGGCGATCGTGGGGTGGGAAGTGGTGGTGCGCGTCCAGGAGGTGCCGGCCTACATCCTGCCTGCCCCCAGCGTGGTGGCGCAGGCGATGGCAAATGACTGGGCCATCCTGTGGCCGGCCTTGCTGGTGACGCTCAAGGTGACCTTCCTTGCCTTGCTTGTTTCCATCATTGGCGGGGTGGGGCTGGCCTTCCTGTTCACGCTGAGCCGCTGGGTCGAGCGGTCCCTGTTCCCGTTCGCGGTGGTGCTGCAGGTGACGCCGATCGTCGCCATCGCGCCGCTGGTGCTGATCTATGCGCCCAATACCCTTTCGGCCCTGCTCGTATGTGCGTGGATCGTGGCGTTTTTTCCCATCCTGTCCAACACCGTCACCGGCCTGCGCAGCGCGGACCGCAACCTGCAGGAACTCTTCACCCTCTACGGCGCGACCCGCTGGCAGCGCCTGCGCCTGCTGCTGGCGCCCTCCGCCCTGCCTTACTTCCTGGCCGGGCTCAAGATCGCCGGGGGCTTGAGCCTGATCGGCGCGGTGGTGGCCGAATTCGCGGCCGGCACCTCGGGGCAGGAGTCTGGGCTGGCCTACCGCATTCTCGAAGCCTCGTTCCGGCTCAACGTGCCGCGCATGTTCGCCGCGCTGGTGCTGATGTCCCTGACCGGCATCCTGATCTTCGTGGCGTTCAACCTGCTGGCCAGGCTGCTTCTCGGCAAGTGGCACGAAAGCGAGCTGCGCGAAGGCGGCTAGAATCGCGGCTCCTTTTGCGCCGGAGCCGGCCATGTCATTGAAGTCTTGTACCCTCGCAGGCGTCGTGGTTTCTGCCCTGTGCGCCATGCCCGCGGCGGCGCAGTCGCCAGAGAAGGTGGTGTTCTCGACCAACTGGAAAGCACAGGCTGAGCACGGCGGCTACTACCAGGCGCTGGCCGACGGCAGCTACCGCAACTGCGGGCTCGAGGTCGAGATCCGCCAGGGCGGGCCGTCGGTCAACAACCGGCCGCTCCTGCCGGTGGGCAAGATCGATTTCCTGATGGGCGGCAACATGCTGCAGGCCTTCGACATGGTCAAGCAGAAGATTCCCACCGTGGTGGTGGCGGCGCATTTCCAGAAGGACCCGCAGGGCATGCTGGCGCACCCGGGCCAGGGCTATGACAAGTTCGAAGACCTGAAAAAGGCGCCGGTGCTCTTCATCGCGTCCTACTCGTTGTCGAGCTTCTACCAGTGGATGCGCTCGCAGCACGGCTTCCGCGAGGAGCAGGTCAAGCCCTACAACTTCTCGCTGGCGCCGTTCCTGGCCAACAAGAAGTCGGCGCAACAAGGCTTGCTGACCTCCGAAACCTATTCCTACGAGAAGGAGACGAAGACGCCGGTGAAGTTCTTCCTGCTGGCTGACAGCGGCTGGAGCACCTACTCCAATACGGTTGAAACGCGTGTGGACCTGGTGGAGAAAAAGCCCAGGGTGGTGCAGTGCTTCGTCGACGCCTCGGCGCTGGGCTGGGTCAAATACCTGCACGGCGACAACAAGGCGGCCAACGCGCTGATCAAGAAGGCCAACGCCGAGATGACCGACGACCTGATCGACTTTTCCATCCGCAAGATGAAGGAATACGGGATTGTCGAGTCGGGCGATGCGCTGACCAAGGGGATTGGCGCGATCAGCGACGCGAATGTTAAGGACTTCCACGACAAGATGGTCAAGGCAGGCCTCTTCAAGGCCGGCGAGATCGACATCGCCAGGTCCTACACGACGAAGTTCGTCAATACCGGTGTCGGCATCGACCTGAAGAAGAAGCTGGCGGGCAAGTAGGTAATACAAAGGCCGGCTGGGCGCGACGCGCATCATGGAGTGTCGTCCGGGCTGCGGCGCCTGCTGCATCGCGCCCTCGATCACCAGCCCGATTCCCGGCATGCCCGCCGGGAAGCCGGCCGGCACGCGCTGTGTTCAGTTGAGAGAAGACAACGCCTGCCGCATCTTCGGCCAGCCGGAGCGGCCCGCCTTCTGTCTCGGCCTTGCGCCCGGACCTGAAATGTGTGGCGACTCCCGCGAACACGCGATGATGTGGCTTGAGCGCCTGGAACGGGCGACGGCGCCTCCCGCTGGCGCGAAAAGCCGGATCGTTTGAGGTCCGGCACGCCCCTTGTGTGCGCCAGCGCACGGATCGGATGACCGGTGGCCGCGAAGATGCGTGATGCTGGAACTCGTCCACATCGCTCCCGCGCGCCGGCATGGCGTGAGTTCGCCGCCGCAAGCCCGATCGGCGTTGGTGGCCGGCACGCCGCAAGGCGTCTGCTCGGCCTGCCATACCCGTCATACCTGCATGCCCGCGGGGATTTCCGACGAGGCAATGGCACGCTTTGAACCCGTCGTATACCTGCGCCGACGCGTACTCCGCGGCGAACGCCTTTTTTGCACCAATGACCGGTTCAATGCGATTTACGCCGTGCGCAGCGGAATCTTCAAGACCAGCGTCAACGACGCCGCCGGGCGCGAGCAGGTGACCGGCTTCCACATGGGAGGCGATCTTCTCGGACTGGAAGGGTATTTCAACGGGGCTTGCGCCTGCAGTGCGATCGCGCTCGAGGACAGCCAGGTATGCGCCATGCCGGCCGCCTCCATCGAGGCCGCGGCCCTGCACATTCCCGCCTTGCGGCAGCGCATTCATGTGGCCATGGCCGGAGAGATCACACGCTCGCAGCGCATGCACCTGATGCTCGCTTCCATGAGCGGCGAACAGCGCCTCGCGTCCTTTCTGCTGGACATGTCGCGGCGTTTCCTGGGGCGTGGCTACTCGGGATCGAGTTTCACCTTGCGCATGACGCGTGCCGAGATCGGCAGCTATATCGGACTCACGCTTGAAACGGTGAGCCGGCTGTTTTCCGCCTTTCAGCGCAGAGGCATGATGGAAGTGCGGCAAAAGCAGGTCTGCAATCTCGACTTGCCGCGCCTCGAGGCCGTAATCGCAGTCGATGCCTAGGCGTGCTTGCGCCGCCTACCGGGCGTCACCACCCCGCCAGTTCCCGAAGCCGTTCTTGCGCAGCACGCAGGCGGGGCATTCGCCGCAACCGTAGCCCCATGCGTGCAGGGTGTCGCGCCTGCCCAGGTAGCAGGTGTGGGTATCCCTGAGAACGATGTCGACCAGGGCCGTGCCGCCGAGCGATTCGGCGAGGGCCCAGGTGGCGGCCTTGTCCAGCCACATCAGCGGCGTTTCGAGCCGGAAGCGCCGGTCCATGCCGAGGTTGAGCGCCACCTGCAGCGCCTTCATGGTGTCGTCGCGGCAATCCGGATAGCCGGAGAAATCGGTTTCGCACATGCCGCCCACCAGCACGGCAAGCCCGCGGCGATAGGCCAGCGTGGCGGCCACGGTCATGAACAGCAGGTTGCGGCCGGGCACAAAGGTGTTGGGCAGGCCACCGGCGTTCATCTCGATGGCGATTTCGCTGGTGAGGGCGGTCGCGCTGATCGTGCCGATCAGCCCCAGGTCGATCAGGTGGTCCTCGCCCAGCTTGTGCGCCCAGGACGGAAAGTCGCGGCGCAGACGGTCGAGAACCGGCTTGCGGCAAGCGAGTTCGACGGCGTGCCGCTGGCCATAGTCGAAGCCGATGGTTTCAACGCGACCGAATTTTTCCAGTGCCCAGGCCAGGCAGGTGGTGGAGTCCTGGCCGCCGGAGAACAGGACCAGGGCGCCGCCCGCGTCGAATTGCGCGCTCATGGCATGGCCTGCGGGCGATCACGGCCGGGCATCATCGAATCTTCCTCAATCAGGGTTTTCAGACCGGCGCTGCGTTACGGGCGCCGGGACGGCGCCCTGCCGACCGTACCGCAACAGGCGCCACTGTCGGTGCCGGCGGGGCTGCGGCGCAGTATATCGCCGCCGTTGCGCGCCCTCCCGGGCGCGCGCTTGCGTCAGGCTTGGGTGCGAAAGCGCGCAACCATCGAGGTCAACGCGCCTGCCACATTGCGCAGGTCCTCGACCTCGCGGGCCACCGCGTTGCCGATGGCGGCGGAGCCTTCGGTCATGCCGGTGATCTGTTCGACGTGGCGGGCGATGTCGGTGGCGGCAATGCTCTGTTCCTCAAGCGCCCCGGAGATTTCAGCCACCACCGCGCCCACCCGTTCGGCGTCGGCGACGATGCGACCGATGGTGGTGTCGGCCTCATTGGCGTTGGTCACGCCGCTGGCGACGCGCACCTCGGCCACTTCCAGGCGGCTTGCAAGGGCGTTCTTGCTCTCTTCCATTCCGTTCATCATCTGCTGGATCTCGCTGGTCGAGGTTTGCGTGCGCTCGGCGAGCTTGCGCACCTCGTCCGACACCACGGCGAATCCGCGGCCGGCTTCGCCGGCACGCGCCGCCTCGATGGCGGCATTGAGTGCGAGCAGGTTGGTTTGCGAGGCGATCTCGTTGATGATCTGCACCACCCGCGATGCCGCTTGCGAACGTTCGCCCAGGCGTTCGATCTCGGCGCGCGACTCGGCGATCGCGGATTCGATAGCGCGCATGTCGTCAACCGACTTGCGCACCACGCTGCTGCCGAGGACGGCGGAACGGGCCGATTCGCCCACCAGCGCCTTGGCGTCGCGGGCGTTGTCGCTGAGGTGACCGACCGAGACGGTGAGTTCCTCGACCGCGGCGGCGATGGCTACGGTCGATTCATTCTGCGTCCCGGTGCTCTCCACAAGTTTCCTGCTGTTGTCGGTCAAGCCGCCCATCGAGACGGTGACCGCCTCGGCGTTGGCGCGGATCTCGCCCACCATGTCGCGCAGGCGTTCCTGCATGCTTGTGACCGAGGCGAACATTTCATCCTGGCCGGCCGGCAGGCGCGCCGTGCCGGTCAAGTCGCCGTCGCCGATGCGGGTCGCGATCTCGGCGACCAGCGCTGAACCATGCACCATCGCGCGCAACATCATGGCGAGGTAGACCAGGACCGCCGATTCGAACACCACGAAGGCGGCGTGGATCATGATGATGCCCAGCGAAGCGGACTGGGGCAGCACATACACGCCGGCATTGACGGACTGCAGGAAATTGAATCCAAGGTGGTGGACGGCGATCACGCCGGCGGCCAGGACAATCAGGCGCCAGTCGCAATACACCACGAGAAAAGCCAGCATGACGAACACACCGAAGTGCATTTCCAGCATGCCACGCGCCAGGTGGATCATCAGCGCGGGGAAAAGCATGAATGAAACGGCGACTGCCACGCGTCCCACCAATGCCCCCGGGGCGAGACGCAACAGCGCAAGCGGCACCACGGCGGCCGGCACACCGATCAGGAGCGCGGTGGTCCATTGGCCGTGCACGGCGCCGATCGCGGTGCTGATCGCCAGAAGCAGGAGCAAGGTGCCCCCCAGGATACGATCGGCCTTGAGTCGGAAAGCGTCGAGCGCGTTGGATTTGTCTGTCATGGGTTCACTCCGGGCTGATGGCGGTGCTGCAAAGACTGTTCAACGGACTTTCCTGCCACTCCAGCCACCACAGGGCCCCCAGCGAGCCGATGGCCCACATCGCAAGCAGCAACCAAGACATCGCCGTCCCGACCTTCGCAGCCCTTGCAGGCAAGCCGGGCGCGTCACCACTCGGCGCATTGACACCGGATCCGGGCGCGATTCTCAGGCTGTACATGAAATGGGAAATATGATGAAAACGGGAAAAGTCACAACACAGGCCGATGCTATGGGATCCATGCGTGGTCTGATCGCCCGAACAGACGGGAAATCCCGCCTGCCGGCGGTTTTGCCGAGGGAGCATCCGGCCGGCATGTAGCGGCTTGTGCCGCTGTTCAACGTGGGCGCCGGGAGGGCCCTGGCGATCGAACAGTGCAGGCGCGGGGTGCCAACGCGCCCTATTGGAGCGCGTCGAACAGTTCTTTTGACGTTGCAGTCCAGCCGACAATCCCGCCCTGCGCGTGGATCATGGCCACGGTGGCGATCTTGAACTCCGGGAAATAGCTTTCGGTCGCATCCTCGATCAACAGGCACTCGTAGCCGCGGTCGTTGGCTTCGCGCATGGTGGTCTGCACGCATACCTCGGTGGTGACGCCGCCGAAGATCAGGCGGGTGATTGAGCGCAGGCGCAGGATCTCGCCCAGCGTGGTGCCATAAAAGGCGCCCTTGCCGGGCTTGGAAATGACGATGTCACCGTCCTTCGGTTTCAAGGCCGGCACGAAATCGGAGCCCGGCTCGCCATCGATCAGGATGCGCCCCATGGCGCCGGGGTCGCCGATGCGCAGGGAAGGCTTGCCGCGCGATAACTTGGCGGGCGGGCAATCCGCCAGGTCGGGGCGGTGGCATTCCTTGGTGTGGATGATGGTCATGCCGGCAGCGCGGCAGACATCCAGCACTTTCGCCGCGGTGGGCACGATCGCCGCCAGCAGCGAGACGTCGTTGCCGAGGGTGGCGCCGAAGCCGCCGGGCTCGATGAAATCGCGCTGCATGTCGATCATGATCACCGCCGTGGTGGCGGGATCGAACTCGAAATCGTAGGGGAGGGCTGCGACCTTGGGCATGGCGCTTCTCGGCTATGGGTCAGGCGTGGGTGGCTTCATCGTGGCCGGCCATGTGGCGGCCGATGGCGCCGATGTCGGCCTCCGCGATCGACGCCTCATAGACCAGGCGGCCCTCGAACATCACCATGATGCGGTCGGCCAGTTCCAGCAGTTCGTCGAGGTCCTCGCTCACCAGCAGCACCGCGGCACCGCGATTGCGCGCCGCGACGATGCGGCCGTGGATGGCGGATACGGCGGCGAAGTCGAGCCCGAACACCGGATTGGCGGCGATGAGCACGTCGACATCCGAGGAGAGCTCGCGCGCCAGCACCGCGCGCTGCACGTTGCCGCCGGACAGGTCCTGGATCGGCGCTTCAGGCGAAGGCGTCTTGACCTTGAAATTCTCGATCAGGCGCTTGGCCTGCTCGCGCAAGGCGCCGCGCTTGAGGAACGGGCCGCTGGAAAGCGGTGCGCG
The DNA here is from genome assembly GCA_965279115.1 of Burkholderiales bacterium. Taxonomy (GTDB): domain Bacteria; phylum Pseudomonadota; class Gammaproteobacteria; order Burkholderiales; family JAEUOS01; genus JAEUOS01. The sequence goes on along the minus strand of OZ257137.1, from coordinate 6,882,154 downwards.
ATCGAAATTGCGCAGGGCCATGTTGTCGGCCACGCTCATGCCCGGCACGCAGGCGTTGCGCAGCGGCATTTCCGGCAGGCTGAACACCTTGTTCCGCAGCATCTCGCCGCGGGTGGCGCGATAGGTCTTGCCCTTGACCTGTATCTCGCCCTGCGACGGGATGCGCTGGCCGAGCAGGCATTCGATCAGCTCGCGTTGGCCGTTGCCTGAAACGCCGGCAATGCCGACGATCTCGCCGCCGCGCACGGTGAGCGATGCGCCTCGTACCGCGGCGTGGCCACTGTCGTCCGCGGCGCTGACGTCGCGCATTTCGAGCTGCACCGGCCCGATTTCGAGCGCGGTTTTTTCAGCCGCGCTCTTGATCTCGCGCGTGCCTATCATCAGTTCGGCCAGGTCGTCGGGTGTGCTGTCCTTGACCTCGCGCTCGCCCACCAGCACGCCGCGGCGCAATACGCTCACGCGGTCGGCGAAGGCCATCACCTCGCGGAACTTGTGGGTGATGATGATGACCGTGATGTCACCCTTGTGCGCCATGTCGCGGATCAGGCCCAAGGCTTCGTCGGCCTCCTCGATGGTGAGCACCGAGGTGGGTTCGTCAAGGATGATGAGGCGGCGCTTCAGGTACAGCTGCTTGAGGATTTCCAGGCGCTGCTTCTCGCCGGCGGCAAGCGTGTTGACCGGCTTGTCCAGCGGCACGCGGATCGGCATCTTGGCCATGAAATCCGCCAGTTGCGCCTTCTCGGCGGCCCAGTCGATGCGAAACGGCAGGTCGCCGCGCGAGAGCACCAGGTTCTCGGCCACCGTCATCGACGGCACCAGGGTGAAATGCTGGTACACCATGCCGATGCCGAGCGCGCCCGAATCATGCGGATTGCGGATCGCGACCTCGCGGCCGTCGTAGGTGATCTGCCCGGCGTCGGCCGAGTAGAAGCCCACCAGGCATTTGACCAGTGTGCTCTTGCCCGCGCCGTTCTCGCCCAGCAGGGCGTGCACGCTGCCGGGCGCCACCTTGATGGAGACGTTGTCCAGCGCGGTCAGGGTGCCAAAACGCTTGGTGGCGCCGATGAACTCGACCTCGGGCGCGCCGGTGGGCGCGGTGGCATGCGGCAGGCTGGCTTCGATCACGATGCTTGGTCCAGGGCGGCCAGGAGCAGGGACGAATCGGCCACGGCGCCGAACACGCCATGCTGCATGGTCACCATCTTGAGCGCCGCCGCGTGGTTGCCGGGGTCGGTGGCGCCGCAGCAGTCGGCCAGGAGCAGGCATTCGAAACCGCGGTCGTTGGCCTCGCGCATGGTGGTGTGGACGCAGACGTCGGTGGTGATGCCGGTGAGCACGAGGTTGTCGATGCCGCGGGTGCGCAGGATCAACTCGAGATCGGTGGCACAGAACGAGCCCTTGCCGGGCTTGTCTATGACCGGTTCACCCGGCCAGGGCGCGAGTTCGGGAATGATCACCCAGCCCGGCTCGCCGCGCACCAGGATGCGTCCGCAAGGACCCGGGTCGCCGATGCCCGCGCCGATCTGGCGGGAGCGCCAGCGCTTGTTGGCCGGCAGGTCGGAGAGATCCGGGCGATGGCCTTCGCGGGTGTGGATGACGTGGTAACCCTTGAGGCGGAAGGCCGCCAGCAGGCGCTTGATCGGCTCGATCGGCGCGCGGGTGAGGGAGAGGTCGTAGCCCATCTTGTCGACATAGCCGCCGATGCCGCAGAAGTCGGTCTGCATGTCGATGACGATCAGCGCCGTGTTCTGCGGACGCAGGTCGCCATTCCAGGGCCAGGCATACGGGTTGGCCGCGACCGGGCCGGGGCGCAGGGCGGTGTCAGGCATATTTCTTCTCCGCCACCGGTGCCTGCGGGGAATACTCGCGGGTGGGCGCGGCGAAGCCGCACGAGGTGCCGTCGGTGACCTGCACCTCCTTTTCCCAGGGCAGGCTGTAGCGGCCGGCCACCATGTCCTGCATATAGGTGTACGGGCAGTCGCGCGCGCCGCCTTTCACCGCCACGAAGCCGCGGTGGCCCAACTGATAGATGTTGTTCTCCACCCCCCACATGCGGCGCGCTTCGCGTACCAGGTCTGGGCGCACCTCGGCGGTGATGATTTCATCCGGCCGGCCGCCGCCTTCCACGATGGGCGTGCCGTCGAAGTTGACGATCATGCCTTCGCCCATGGAGTCGAAGCTGCCGTCGCTGCCGCACATGCACACGCTGGCGGTGACCATCAGGTTGGAGAACGCGTTGGCCTGGTTGGTGATCTTCCAGCTGTGGCGGATCGGCGCGGTGTAGCCGGCGGTGCGGATCATGATCTCGGCGCCCTTGTAGGCCGACTCGCGCGCCATTTCCGGGAACATGCCGTCATGGCAGATGATGAGCGCAATCGTCGAACCATTCGGCCCCTCGCATACCGGGATGCCGAGGTCGCCGGGCTCCCATGGCTCGACCGGCACCCACGGGTGCAGCTTGCGGTAATAGAGCCGCAGTTCGCCGCGGTCGTCGAAGATGATGCCGGTGTTGAACGGGTTGCCGCGCGGGTTCTTTTCCATGATCGAGAAGCAGCCCCAGATACGGTTGTCGATGCAGGCCTGGCGGAACGCCGCCACCTCGGGCCCGTCCATCGAGACCATCAGGGCCGGATCGGTGTTCATCGACAGCCCGTGCAGCGAATACTCCGGGAACACCACCAGGTCCATGGTGGACAGGTCGCGGCGCGCCTTGCCGACCATCGCGACGATGCGCGCGGTCTGCGCCGCCAGTTGCGCCGGCGTGTCGACCACCGGCAATTGCAACTGCACCATGCCAAGCACGACGCCGTTGGGAGTCTTGTTGAGTCCGCCAAGTCCGCTCATGTGGCTCTCCGGGAGGGGGTCATTGCGTCACGCCCAGTTCGCCCGGTGCGCCCGCCAGGCTGCGATTGGGTGAACATGTGGCGATCATGATCGCCAGGGTGAGCAGGTAGGGCGCCGCGTTGAACAGGTAATAGCCGCTGGTGATGCCCACCGATTGCAACGCCGGTCCGAGCGCCCCCGCGGCGCCGAACAGGAGGGCGGCGTAGAAGCAGCGCAGCGGCTCCCAGCGCGCGAAGATCACCAGCGCCACCGCCATCAGGCCCTGGCCGCTGGAAAGGCTTTCGTTCCAGCTGCCGGGGTAGTACAGCGACAGGAAGGAGCCGCCGATGCCGGAAAGGAAACCCCCTGCCGCGGTGGAAAGCAGGCGTACCCGGTTGACCGAAAAGCCCAGCGCCCGTGCGGCGTCACTGGAGTCGCCGACGGTGCGGATGGCCAGGCCCCACGAGGTATTGAGGAAGCCCCAGTGCAACGCATACACCAGCACCAGGCCGATGATGAAAAGCACGTTGACCTGCAAGGCCGCGGCGATCTGCGGCGAGTCGCTCCACCAGCCGAAGGGAATCGAGGGCAGGGTGGGTGCCTTGGGTTGCACGAAGGGTTTGCCGAGAAAGAACGCCAGACCGGTGCCGAAGATCATCAGGCCTATGCCGGTGGCGATGTCGTTGACCCGCTTCAGGCCGCACAGCGCGCCATGCAGGGCGCCCAGCGCGAGCCCCGACAAGCCGGCCACCAGCACGCCCAGCCACGGGGATCCGGTCAGGTAGGCGATGCCGTAGCCGGACATCGCGCCCATGATGAGAATGCCCTCGAGCCCCAGGTTGATGCGCCCGCTCTTCTCGGTGATGCATTCGCCCAGGCTGACGAAAAGGAAAGGGGTCGAGACGCGGATCGCGCCGCCCACCACCGCGAGCAGCACACCCCACCAGCCAAGTCCGCCGGAATCCATCTCAGTTCCCCCTTGGCTGGAAAAATTTCAGGCGCCCGGTCATGGTTTCCATGCCGAGGATGAACATGAATGCCATGCCTTGCAGCACCAGCATGGCCGCATCCGGCAGGCCCATGCGTCGCTGCAGCAGGCTGCCGGCGGCGCCGATCCCGCCAATCAGGATGGCGACCGGAATGATGGCCAGCGGGTTGTGGCGGGCGATGAACGAGACCAGGATGCCGGCATAGCCGTAGCCCGACACCAGTGTCGCGTTGGCCGAACCGAGCACGGCGGCCACCTCGACCATGCCGGCCAGGCCCGCCGCCGCGCCGCCGGCCACACAGGTCCAGAGAATCAGGAAGCCCACCGGCAGTCCGGCCAGGCGCGCCGCCCGCACGTTGCCGCCGGCGATGCGGGTGGCGAAGCCGATGCCGGTATGGCGCACCACCACGTAGAACAGCAGGCACATGATGATGCCGAAGGCGAGGCCTACATGCACATCGATGCCCGGCAGGTTGCCCAGCATGTTGGCGTCGCCGATCGGCTTGGTCGACGGCTTGTTGAGGCTGGCCGGGTCGCGCAGCACGCCCTCGACGAAGTGGTTCATCAGCGCGATGGCGATGTAGGAAAGCAGCAGGCTGGCGATGGTTTCGTTGACACCGCGATAGTGACGCAGGAATCCGGACAGGCCGATCCACAGCCCGCCCGCGAGCATGGCGAAGAGCGCCATGACCACCTGCACCAGCAGGGGCGGGCCGGAGACGAATGACGGTACGGTGGAGGCGGCGAGGCCACCCAGCACCAGTGCGCCTTCGCCGCCGATGATGGTCATGCCGGCCTGCGCCGGCAGGGCCACCGCCAGCGCGGTGAGGATCAGCGGGGCGGCGCGCTGCAGCGTGTTCTGCCAGGCGAACGCGTCGCTGAAGGCGCCGACATAGATGAGGCCGTACATCTCGAAGGCGTCGCGGCCGGTGACGGCGACGAAAAGGCCGAAGACCACCATGGCCGCGGCGAGCGACACCACCGGCCAGAAGATGCCTTCGAGTGCGCGGCGGGTGGAGTCGCTCATGATGGGCAGGGATGCGCCGCCCGCGGCGGCGGACGGCGCGGCGGGCATCAGCCGGGAATGGCGCCGATCACGCCCTCGATCAGGTAATTCATCTTCTCGAGCTCGAGCTCGGATTGCGGGGAGTCCTTGGCCACCACCACATTGCCCTTGTTGTCCTTCATGCCGGCCTTGAAGATGACGTAGCCGCCCTTCATCATCTGCGCCTTGGCCGCGTCGGCGGCCTTGCGGCCCTTCTCCGGTGCGGCCGCGCCGTACGCGGACATCTTGACAAAGCCTTCCTTCAGGCCGCCGCGCAGGAAGTTGTTGAGGGGCTTGCCTTCCTGGGCCGCCTTGACGAACTGTGTGTAAGGCGTGAGCCAGTTCCATTCCGCACCGGTGAGGTAGCCCTTGGGCGCGAGCTTGGACTGGTTGGCGTGGTAGCCGCAGGTGAAGGCGCCGCGCTTTTCAGCCGTTTCCACCACCACCTTGGGTCCGTCGACGTGGCAGGTGATGACATCGACACCCTGGTCGATCAGGCCGTTGGTGGCTTCCGCTTCCTTGACCGGCATGGACCATTCGCCGGTGAACACCACGCGGGTGGTGATCGACGGGTCGATGGACTTGGCGCCCAGCGCGAACGCGTTGATGTTGCGCAGGACCTGCGGAATCGGCTTGGCGGCCACGAAGCCGATCTTCTTCGACTTCGATACCGTGGCCGCGACTATGCCATTGAGGAACTGGCATTCATCGATGTAGCCGAAATAGGACGCGACGTTCTTGGGGTGCTTGCCCTCGGTCCACAGGCCGCCGCAATGGGCGAAGCGGATGGTGGGGTTGTCGGCGGCGACTTTCAGGATGTGCGGGTCGAAGTAGCCGAAGGAGGTGGGGAACAGCATGGTCGCCTTGTCCTGCTTGATCATGGCTAGCATCGACTTCTGCACGTCGGCGGTTTCCGGGACCTTCTCTTCCTCAACCACCTTGACGCCCGAGAGCTTCTTGATCTGCGCCGCGGCCTCGGCCTGCGCCTGGTTCCAGCCGAAGTCGTCCTTCGGTCCCACGTAGATCACGCCGACCACGATGGGCTTGGCTTGCGCGAAGGCGTTGAAGGGCTGCAGCGCCGCGAGCGCGCCGGCGGCACCGAGGGTCTTGATCGCGGCGCGTCGCGAATTCGATTGCGTGGTCATGCATCTGCTCCTGTGTGAAGTGAATTGGTCGTCATTCCCCGTTGCGGAACACGGCGCACCAAGGGGGGGCGGAAGGCCCGGTATATGGTCTGGTGTCCCATCTTGCATACAACATCAAGCAAGCGACATGCCACAGCACCCGATTGGTCCGAGGGGTGTGTTTCTGGTGCGTGGCATTGATGCAAGGGTGCGTGCCCTGCACCAGCCCTGCGCAAAGGGCACCGTTATTGAACGTGTCGGGTCCGTGGAAGCGGGCTTCCCGATGTTCTATGTGCGCTGGCCCACTTATTGCGAGTGGTGATGCCGGCAGATGAGCCCGAGATTCGTGCGTGTCCACGAAAGCAGTGCAGGGACTGCTTTTGTTTTTGTATTCACGTGCAGATCGAAAAATTCCAACCATGCATGAAAGGCAGGACAACATGAGCAAGAAGAGGATTCTGGGAGCGGCGATCGCGGTCGCAGCGGCATGCGGCAGCATGACCGCCGGCGCGGCGGAATGGAGTGACACCTCGATCGGCTATCGTTACGGCACCAAGTTCGCCGAGCCGTTCGGCCGGACCGACATCAAGAAGGACATCTACTCGCTGACCCACGTCAGCGGTTACAAGTACGGCACCAACTTCTTCAACGCCGATCTTCTCCAGTCGGACAACCGCGATCCGGCGGTCAACGGTTCTGGCGCGCAGGAGGTGTATGTCGTCTATCGCCACACCTTCGATTTCGGCAAGATCAGCGGCAAGAACCTCAAGTGGGGCATCATTCGCGGCTGGGGCGCGACGGTCGGTTTCGACTGGAACACCAAGAATGACGTCGGCTATTCCTCGAAAAAGCGCATGCTCGTCGCCGGTCCGACGGTGATGTTCGACGTTCCGGGGTTCTTGAATTTGAGCCTGCTTGCCCTGGACGAGAGCAACTCGCCGACCGGCTACGCCGGCGGCCGCTATACCTACAAGACGCACGCCATGCTGACGGCTTCATGGGGCATTCCCATCGGCAGTTATCCGGTGGCCTTCGAGGGCTTCATGAACATCATCGCGCCTAAGGGGACCAACGAGTTCGGCGGATCGACGACGACCGAAACCAACTTCGACGGCCAGATCATGTTCGACGTGGGCGCGATCGCGGGCGGGCCGAAGGGCACCTTCAAGCTGGGTGTGGGCTACCAGTACTGGAAGAACAAGTTCGGCAACCCGACCACGGGCGCGATCGGACCGGGAGCTGGCCCTGGTGCCACCGCCAAGACCCCGATGATCCGCGCCGAGTACCATTTCTGATCGGCTGTAGCTGATGGATCCGTCCCCGCCGCGACCGGACAGCGGCGGGGCCGATGCGGTTCCCGCCGTCCGCTCCGCCACGTTCGTTTTTCGACGCCTTGGTGTATCTTTCGCATGCGCCGCGGCATGCCCAGGGATTGCAGGGCGGCGGGCTTTTCGGGCTTCCCTTTTCCTCCTGACAACACTCCCATGAGCGGTGCATCGCAGTTGCTCGGCTTGCGCGCGATTGTCAAGCGCTACCCCGGTGTGGTCGCTGTCGGGGGCGTTTCGCTGGACGTGGCGCCCGGGCAGATCCATGCCTTGCTGGGCGAGAACGGCGCGGGGAAAAGCACCCTGATGAAGGTCATCTACGGCGCGGTACGCCCGGATGAAGGCCGCATCTTGTGGAATGGCGAGGAAGTTTCGATACGCAATCCGCAGGAGGCGCGCCGGCTGGGCATCAGCATGGTGTTCCAGCACTTCAGCCTCTTCGACACGCTGACCGCAGCCGAAAACGTCTGGCTGGGAGTCGACCGCTCGCTCTCGCTTGCGGAGGTGACGCGCCGCGTGGTCAAGGTGGCGGCCGACTATGGGCTCGACGTCGAGCCGCAGCGCCCGGTGCACACGTTGTCGGTCGGGGAGCGGCAGCGCGTCGAGATCGTGCGCGCGCTCCTGACCAATCCCAAGCTCCTGATCCTTGACGAGCCCACCTCGGTGCTGACGCCGCAGGCGGTCGAGCGGCTTTTCGGCACATTGCGCCAGCTGGCCGGCGAGGGTGTGGCGATCATCTATATCAGCCACAAGCTCGACGAGATCCGCGCCCTGTGCCATCACTGCACCGTTCTCAGAGGGGGCAAGGTCACCGGCGAGGTCGATCCGACGCGGGAGACCAACGCCAGCCTGTCGCGCCTGATGATCGGCGCCGAGCCACCGGCGCTTTCGCACGTCGCACGTGCGCCCGGCGAGGTGGTGCTCGACGTGCGGGGCTTGTCGCTGGCGCGCCAGGACCAGTTCGGCATGGACCTCGCGGACATCGCGTTCTCGGTGCGGGCGGGCGAGGTGGTGGGCGTCGCCGGCGTGTCGGGCAATGGCCAGCAGGAGCTGATGGCCGCACTGTCGGGCGAGGACCCGCGGTCGCCGGCCGGATCGATACGCCTGTTCGGCAATGATGTCGCGCGCGCGAGCGCCGACAGCCGACGGGCCGCGGGCATGCATTTCGTGCCGGAAGAACGCCTCGGTCGCGGCGCCGTGCCGACCTTGTCGCTGGCGCAGAACACGCTTTTGACCCGCACCGAGGCGGTCCGGGGCGGCTGGATTTCGGTGGCGGCTACCCGTCGCCTGGCGCGCCACCTGATCGAGGCCTTCAACGTCAAGGCCAACGGCACCGAGGCGGTGGCCAAGAGCCTGTCGGGCGGCAACCTGCAGAAGTTCATCGTCGGGCGCGAAATCGACGCCAATCCGAAACTGCTCATCATCAGCCAGCCGACCTGGGGCGTCGATGTGGGCGCGGCGGCGCAGATCCGCGGCGAGATCCTCAAGCTGCGCGACGCCGGGTGCGCGGTGCTGGTGGTGAGCGAGGAGCTTGATGAACTCTTCGAGATCAGCGATCGGCTGCTGGTGATCGCGCGTGGCCGCATTTCGCCTTCCGTGGCGGCTGCGGACGCCACCATCGAGCAGATCGGCGAATGGATGTCCGGCCTGTGGACGCCCGCGACGGCAGGAGGGGCGCATGTTCCGGCTTGAGGCGCGGCCGCAACCCTCCAGGGCGATGACCATCGCCTCGCCCCTGCTTGCGCTGCTGATCACGGTCGCGCTGGCGGCGCTGCTGTTCGTGCTGCTCGGCAAGAACCCGCTGGCGGGTCTCGGCGCCTATTTCTTCGAGCCGCTCAATGGCCGTCGCCAGCTCACCGAGGTGGCGCTCAAGGCGACGCCGTTGATCCTGTGCGCCCTCGGGCTGGCGGTGTGCTACCGCTCCAACGTGTGGAACATCGGCGCGGAGGGGCAGTTCCTGCTCGGCGCCATCGCATCCGGCGGGCTGGCGCTATGGATGACCAGCAGCGGCTTCAAGGCTTCGCCGTGGATCGTCACCCCGCTGATCTTGGTGGCGGGCGCCCTCGGCGGAATGGCCTGGGCGGCCATCGTGGCCTTTCTGCGCGACCGTTTCAACGCCAGCGAGATCCTGGTCAGCCTGATGCTGGTGTATGTCGCCCAGCAGTTGCTCAACTACCTCGTGTTCGTGAGCTGGAAAGACCCGAAAGGCTTCAATTTTCCGCAGACGCAGACCTTCGATGCGTCGACCTGGCTGCCCAATCTGGTGCCGCAGTCGCGCCTGCATGTCGGCGCCCTGGTCGCGCTGGTGCTGGTGGGCGTTTTCTGGGCCTTCATTTTCCGCTCCTGGCGCGGCTACCAGTTGCAGGTGGGTGGCTTGTCGCCGGCGGCGGCACGCTATGCCGGTTTCTCTGCGCGCACGTCCCTGTGGACCGCCTTGCTGGTGTCGGGGGCGATGGCGGGGCTGGCGGGTGGCATGGAGGCCGCCGGCCCGCTGCGCCAATTGACGCCATTCGTTTCCACCGGCTACGGATTCACCGCGATCATCGTATGTTTTGTCGGTCGCCTGCACCCGGTGGGCATCCTGTTTTCCGGCATCCTGCTGTCGATGTTCCTGATTGGCGGCGAACTCGGCCAGTCGCGTCTTGGTTTGCCGAACGCATTGACCGGGGTGTTCCAGGGCTTGTTGCTGTTTCTTCTCCTGGCCTGCGACACGCTCATCAACTACCGGGTACGCTGGGCGGGCGCGTCACCGGCCACCGGAGGCAACCGATGAACGAGATCGCCCTCCTGATCGCCGCCACGCTTGCCTCTGGCACACCGGTCGCGCTGGCGGGCCTGGGCCTGTTGCTCAACGAGAAGGCGGGTGTGCTCAACCTCGGCGCCGAAGGCGTGATGCTGGTGGCCGCCATCGCCGGATTCGCGGTGGCTTTCCATACCGGCAACGACTGGGTCGCCTTCGGCGCTGGCGCGTTGGCCGGCATGGCCATGGCGGCGGCTTTTGGCTGGCTGGTCATCTGGCTGGGCACCAACCAGTACGCCACCGGTCTGGCCTTGAGCTTGATCGGTGGCGGATTGTCCGCCTTTGTCGGTGTCGGCTATGTGGGCAAGAAGCTTTCCGAGCGGACCTCGTTCGACATCCCCGGCCTGGCCGAGCTGCCGTTGGTCGGGCCGGCCCTGTTCCGCCAGCATCCCATGACCTACATCACCATTCTGGCGACCATCGCGGTGGCCTGGTTCCTGTACCGCAGCCGCGCGGGGCTGGTGTTGCGGGCGATCGGCGAATCGCCGGAGTCGGCGCACTCGCTGGGCTACCGCGTGCGCCTGATCCGTCTGGCGGCCGTGATGGCCGGCGGCGCGCTGTGCGGGGTGGCCGGTGCCTTCCTGTCGGTTGTCTATGCACCGCTTTGGGTGGAGGGCCTGGTGGCAGGGCGTGGCTGGATCGCGCTTGCGCTGACCACGTTTGCCACCTGGCGGCCGGCGCGTGTGCTGCTTGGCGCCTATTTGTTCGGCGGCGTGACGATGTTGCAGTTTTTCCTGCAGGGCGAGGGCGTGGAAATTGCTAGTCAATTGCTGTCCATGCTGCCTTACCTTGCCACCATCATCGTGCTTGCCCTGATTTCACGCAATCCGGCCTGGATTCGCATCAACATGCCGGCTTCGCTGGGACGTCCGTTTCATCCGGGTTCCTGACCCGACCGTTTCGCTGCATCGCTGTTTTCGACCAACTGTCATTTTCCAAAGGAGAAACCATGACTGAAATGAACAAACGCTTCCTGCTCAAGATGGCCGCCGGCGCGATCGCCGTTGCGGCGCTTGCAGGCTGCGGCCAGAGTGAACCGCCGAAGGCGCCGGAAACGGCCAAGAAGGCCGAGGCTGCGCCGCCCCCGCCGCCCAAGCCCGAGCCTCTCAAGGCCGCCTGGGTCTATGTGGGCCCGGTGGGCGACGCCGGCTGGACCTTCGCGCACGACAATGCGCGCAAGGCCGCCGAGGCCGAATTCGGCGACAAGATCAAGACCAGCTTCGTCGAGAAGGTGCCCGAAGGCGCCGATGCCGAGCGCGTCTTCCGTGACCTCGCCACCCAGGGCAACAAGATCATCTTCGCCACCTCGTTCGGCTACATGGAGCCGATGCTCAAGGTGGCCGGCGAATTCCCGGACGTCAAGTTCGAGCATGCCACGGGCTACAAGACCGCCCCCAACATGCGTATCTACGACTCGAGCTTCTACCAGGACGCCTACATGGCGGGCATCATCGCCGGCAAGATGAGCAAGACCGGCACCATCGGGTTCGTCGGTTCGTTCCCGATTCCCGAGGTGTTGCGCAACATCAACGCCTTCACCCTGGGCGCGCAAACCGTGAACCCGAAGATCAAGACCAAGGTGGTCTGGGTTTCGACCTGGTTCGACCCACCCAAGGAAAGCGAAGCCGCGCAGAGCCTGATCAACGGCGGCGCCGATGTCCTGTTGCAGAACACCGACTCCACCGCGGTGCTGCAGACCGCCGAGAAGAACGGCAAGTTCGCCTTCGGCTGGGACAGCGACATGAGCGCCTTCGCGCCCAAGGCGCACCTGGCGTCCGCCGTGGTGGACTGGAGCGGGTACTACAAGAAGGCGATCAAGGACGTCATGGAAAACACCTGGAAGACCGAGCGCACCGTGCTGGGTGTGAAGGATGGCGCCAATGACCTGGTGAAGATCGCCGATGTCGTGCCGGAAGACATCAAGAAGAAGATCGCCGAGATCAAGGACGGCATGAAGGCGGGTACCTTCGAAGTGTTCACCGGCCCCGTGCTGGACAACACCGGCAAGGAACGCCTGGCCAAGGACGCCAAGGCCGACCAGGAATGGAAGGACAAGGTCGACTTCTACGTCAAGGGCGTGGATGGCAAGATCCCGGCGGCAAAGTAACAGTGGCAGTTTTGGCGGCGCCGTGTGGCGCCGCCATTTTGTCGGCTGGTATTGCGTGCCTGCACGCCCGCGGCCGACGGTACGGACCCAGCTTTCATGACTCCGGTGGAGATTGAATCCTTCGTGCGCCGCCTGCCCAAGGCGGAATTGCATCTGCACATCGAAGGATCGCTCGAACCGGAAATGCTGGTCGCCCTGGCGGCGAAGCACGGAATCGCACTGCGCCACACTTCGGTGGAGGCGGTGCGCGCGGCCTATCGATTTTCCGATTTGCAATCGTTTCTCGACATCTACTATGCCGGCGCGGACGTGCTGCGTGACCGGCAGGACTTCTTTGATCTCACGCTGGCCTACCTGCGGCGTGCCCATGCCGATGGCGTAGTACACGCGGAGATATTCTTCGATCCGCAAACCCACACGATGCGCGGCATCCCGTTCGCGTCGGTGGTCGGTGGCATCACCGACGCGCTTGGTGCAGGCGGTCGGGAACTTGGCATCACATCGCGCCTGATCATGTGTTTCCTGCGCCATCTCGGCGAGGATGACGCTTTCGCCACGCTGGCAGAGGCCACACCGTGGCTGGAGAATATCGCGGGTGTAGGGCTTGATTCCTCGGAACGCGGCAATCCTCCCGCGAAGTTTTCGAGGGTGTTCGCGCGGGCGGCGGAACTCGGACTGCGGCGGGTCGCGCATGCCGGCGAGGAAGGGCCGGCGCAGTACATCATCGACACGCTCGATCTGCTGGGTGCCGAGCGAATCGATCATGGTGTTGCCTGCACGACCGATCCCGCACTGGTGGCGCGCCTGGCGCGCGACCGCGTGCCGCTTACCGTGTGCCCGTTGTCGAACCTGCGCCTGCGGGTGTTCGATGACATGCGGCAGCACAACCTCAAGCGCATGCTCGACGCCGGCTTGTGCGTAATGCTCAATTCCGATGATCCTGCCTATTTCGGCGGTTATGTCCTGGCCAACTACCTCGAGGCGGCAGCGGGACTGTCGCTCAGCGTCGATGACCTGCGTCAGCTCGCGCGCAACTCGATCGAGGCATCATGGCTGGATGCACCCGCCAAGGCCGGTTTGCTTGCACGCATCGACGCGGTGCCCGCACCGTCCTGAACCTCGCACCTGACCATCATGCCCACGACTGCACACGACCCGGTACTTTTCGACGACTGGCACCCGGTGGCGCTTGCGAGCGCGATTCCGGCCGGCAGCGTCGTGGCTGCTACCCTGCTGGATGTCGATCTTGCATTGTGGCGCAGCCGCGACGGCACGTTGCACGCCTGGGAGGATCGCTGTCCGCATCGCGGCACGCGCTTCTCCATCGGCAAGGTGCGCGACGACGAACTGGAGTGCGCGTATCACGCGTGGCGATTCGCACCTTCCGGGCAGTGCGTCGCAATTCCCGCCCTGCCGGCCTTGAAACCTTCGCCTTCGGTTGCCGCACGCGCCTTCGGCGTGACCGAACGCTATGGACTGGCCTGGGTCTGCCTGGGGACACCCGCTGGCGACGTTTTGCCCTTTCCGGAGCACGCCGACGCCCGGCTCAACAAGGTGATTTGCGGCCCCTACGACGTGGCCACCAGCGGTCCGCGAATTGTCGAAAATTTCCTCGACATGGCGCACTTTCCCTTTGTCCACACCGGCATTCTCGGCTCCGCCGAGCGCAGCGAAGTGCGCGACTACAAGGTGGAAGCATGGGACGACGGGGCGGGCGGCAATGGCATCCTGGCCACCGGGTGTTTTTTCTGGCAGCCCCAGACCAACAGCCTGGCCCATGGCGGCAGCGAGGTCGAATACACCTACCGGGTGGTGCGCCCGCTGACGGCGATCCTCACCAAGGTGCCGGAGGCGCAGCAGGGTTTCCGCGAGGCGATCAGCCTGCATGTCCAACCGTTGTCGCAGGAGGCCAGCCGGGTGTGGATCATCCTTGCGCTGACCAATTTCATACAGGGCGAGGCGGAGCTGCAGGCCTTCCAGGACCGCATTTTCCTGCAGGACAAGCCGATCGTGGAGAACCAGGTGCCCAAGCGCCTGCCGCTGGCGGCTGATGCCGAGCTGTCCATGGTGTGCGACCGCATGTCGCTGGCCTATCGCAAATATGTCAAGGAGCGCTGCATGACCTACGGGGTGATTTCATGAGCCTTCACGCGCTGCGCGGCACGCTGGTGGATTTCACCGCGGACCCGCACCTGGCCGGGGCCGCGGCCATGCGTCATGTCGAGGACGGCCTCCTGGTGATCCGGGACGGGTTGATCGAGGCCGCCGGGCCGGCCGATGCGCTGCTGGCGACCTTGCCCGCCGGCACTCCGGTCGCCGACCAGCGTGGCAAGATCCTCATGCCGGGTTTTGTGGACGCGCATATCCACTATCCGCAGACCGACATCATCGCCAGCCACGGCAAGCAATTGATGGACTGGCTGCACACCTACACGTTTCCGGCCGAAGGGCGCTTTGCCGATATCGGCCACGCACGCGAGGTCGCGGCGTTCTTCCTCGATGAACTGCTGCGCAACGGGACCACCACCGCGGCGGTGTACCCGACGGTTCACAAGCATGCCGCCGAGGTCCTGTTCGAAGCGGCGCAGGCGCGCGGAATGCGGATCATCACCGGCAAGGTCATGATGGACACGCAGGGCCCGCGATTCCTCTCCGACACCGCGGAGTCTTCCTACGAGGACAGTGCCGAGCTGATCGAGCGCTGGCATGGACGCGACCGCCTGGTGTACGCGGTCACGCCGCGGTTCGTGGTCACCTCTTCACACGCGCAACTGCGCATGGCGGCCCGCCTGCTGGACGAATACCCCGACGTGCGCATGCAGACGCACATCGCCGAGAACCATGCGGAGATCCGCCTGGTGGCCGAGCTGTTTCCCGACAGCCGCGACTATCTCGGGGTATATGAGGACTTCGGGCTGGTGCGGCCCGGCGCGCTGTTCGGGCATTGCATCCACTTCGATGCTTCGGCCTGGTCGCGTTTCGCGGCGGCCGGCGCGGTGGCCGTGCATTGCCCGACCTCCAACCTGTTCCTGGGCAGCGGCCTGTTCGACATCGACGCCGCGCGCGGGGTGGCCGCGCGCGTGGCGCTGGCCACCGATGTCGGCGGCGGCACGTCGTTTTCGATGTTGCAAACACTCAACGAGGCCTACAAGGTCGCGCAGATGGGCGGGCATCCGTTCACCAGCCTGGACGGTTTTTATCTCGCCACGCTCGGTGGCGCGAAAGGCCTGGGCCTGGAGTCGAAAATCGGCAATTTCGACGCCGGCAAGGAAGCCGACGTGATCGCGCTCGATCCGGCTGCCACGCCGATCCTTGCGCACCGTACCGCGTTGACCGGCACGCTGGAAGAAAAGCTGTTCGCCCTGATGGTGCTGGGCGACGACCGGGCGGTATCGGCTACCTGGGTGATGGGGCGGCCCGCACGTCCCCGGCCATGAGACTCAGGCGGCCGGTGGCCGTGCATACCGCCATGACGCCGCCGAGCTGCTGGACGATCGCAACGGTGTATTCCCCCGGTGTGAGTTTGCCCGGCTCGATGGTCACGACAAAGCCTGCGCGCGCGTAAAGCGCATTCCCGAGGGCACTGGCGACATCGGGCCGATTCGTGTTGCGAGGCAATTCGAGAAGCAGGCCCGGCCCTCCTCCGCGGTCGAACAACCTGATCCAGGCCTGTTCGGGAATGCGCGGCTGGCGCGGGTCCGCCGCCCAGCCGGAAATCCTCAAGGGTTGGCCGGCGGACGCGACCACAGGCTCCGGCCGTGCGAGCCTGCCATTGATCTCATCGATCGAGCATGCGGTGTTCTGTTCGAGCACTTCCGGTTGTTGTGGTGCGATGGCCACAGGGGCGCCCGGGGAATCTAGTGGCCTCAGGCCGCTGCCTTGAAACGCGATTCCGGCGGATGGGCGCCCGGGCGATGCGGCCGGCGCAGGGCGCGGGGACGGAGCCGGGGTCGCCGCGGGGGGCGGCAAAGGCGCCTCGGCGCGCGGCGGCGGGCCCGGCGGCGCAATCGCGGCCACGGCGGGTGGGTCGGGTTTCGCAGGTGCGGACGTTTCCGGTTGCGGCGCGGTTCTCTCCGGCGAACTTGCCAGCCGCCGGTCGGTCTCGGCCAGAAAGGCCCGAAACGGGGCGGTGAAGTCCGCGTTGCTGCGTACCTCGCGCAGCTTCGGGGAGCCCTTCGCGATGCCGTCCACATAGGTGATGGTCGCAAGGCTGGTCCAGTACTTCGAACTGTCCTCGAACATGTTGAAGGTCTCCCGCAACCATGTGCCGGTGCGCACGCCAGCCTTCGCGGAACCGGAAATGTAGAACGCGTAGCGCCGCATCCTGTCATTGGCCTTGGTGATGCCCTGATGGCGCAAGACACCCGCCCCGTCGATGTATCCCCCCTCGCACTTGCCATCCCAGGTCACGCTGCCTTCGGCTGCGATTTCCTTGAGGCGCGCGATCGACTCCGGCGAGCCGCGTACACGGCAGCCGCCGGTTTCGGTGAATTCGTGCAGGGCGATGGCCGCCATGGCGTGCGCCGACAAGGCAAGACAACAGCCGAGCGCAAACAACAGCGTGAAACGGGGCTTCATGAATGGGATTTGCCCGGAAAGCGGCTGAACCGGAATGGGAGAATCCGTATTGTTGCAGAACGCCGGGCGTTCGCCGGGAGTTGTATCCTTCGGCGAATGCCGCTGGTCTGGGCTCACGCGCCGGCAGGCGCAAACTACATGCTGGAGGGAAGCAATGAGTCAGTTGTCGGGCCGCAAGGCCCTGGTGGTGGCCGGTGCTGCGGGAATTGGCAGGGCCTGTGTCGAACGTTTCGTCGCCGAGGGCGCGCGCGTGGTGTTTTCGGACATCAATCGCGTAGCCGGGGAGGACCTGCAAAGGACCTTGCGGGCGGCCGGGCATGATGTG
Organism: Burkholderiales bacterium; assembly: GCA_965279115.1. Lineage (GTDB taxonomy): Bacteria > Pseudomonadota > Gammaproteobacteria > Burkholderiales > JAEUOS01 > JAEUOS01. The sequence continues at coordinate 6,865,039 of OZ257137.1, read as the reverse complement.
TGGTTCTGCGAGTCTGACGCGGGAGTGCCCGACCAGGTGCGCGCGCTGGTCGCCCGCGCCATCGAACTGATGGGAGGGCTCGACCTGTTGCTCAACAACGCGGGCATCGCGATATCGAAGGATTTTCTCGATCTCAGCGACGAGGATTTCGACCGCACGGTGGATGTCAATCTCAAGGCCGCCTTTGTCGGCAGCCAGGCGGCGGCGCGCCACATGCTGGCCACCGGCACACGCGGCACCATCACCAGCATGTCGTCGGTGAACGCGGTGCTCAACATTCCCAACCTGCTGACTTACAACATCACCAAGGGCGGCCTCAACCAGTTGACGCGCAACCTTGCGATCCGCCTGGCGCCGCACGGCATCCGCGTCAACGCGATCGGGCCGGGCACCATCCTCACCGATCTGGTGAAAAAGACCATCTACACCTCCGACGCCGCAAAGGCCGCCGTGATGTCGCGCACGCCCATGGGCCGGGCAGGCGAGGTAGGGGAGATCGCGTCGATTGCGGTCTTCCTGGCTTCCGACGCCTCGTCTTATGTCACCGGCCAGGTGATCTATGCCGATGGGGGGCGCCTGCCCCTCAACTACACGGTGTAGCCGGCGCGCTGGCGCGGGCGCCGTCAGTTCCCCACCATCGCGGCGAGGTCGAGCACGCCCGTACCCCACAGGCCGATGATCACGTGGGAGATCGACACGCCCAGAAGCGAGCCCTGGCGATGGTACAGCCAGCCCCAGAATAGCCCTGGCACGAATACCGCGAGCGCGTAGGCGAGGCCCAAGTGCTGGTGGCTGATCGAGAACACCGCATTGGCCACCAGGATGGACTTCAGGGGTACCCAGGCGCCGGTCAGCATTTTCGACAATGCGCCCTGCATCAGGCCGCGCGCGACGAATTCCTGCACCGGCGAGAGCAGCGCGTACAGGAGATAGGCAGTGAAGGTGGCGGCAGCCCCCGCCGGTGAGACCCACGGGCTGATCAACTGCAGGTGCCGGTGCGCGTCGCTCCAGTGCAGCAACGCGGCCTTGGCGAGCGTCATCGCCGCGCAGAACGCCACGCTCCAGGCGACGCTTTCGGCGATGACATGCGGCCAGCGCGAAAGCGTGAACCCGAAGGTCGCGGGCGGAAAGCCGCTCGAGCGCATCATCCAGGCGGCGCCCGCGGCCATGACGATCAGCAGCGCGGAGGTGGTCAGCGTGCTGGAACTGCCGGTGGCTGAAAACTCGCGCAACACCCCGAGCGCCGAGGTGTACAGGAACATCATCAGGATGACATTGGTGAACAGGGTGCCGAACGACTCGCGGATGCGGTATTGCTCCATGCGCTCGCGCAGCCATTGCGCGGCAACGTCGTTGGTGCGGGCGAGCCGGTCGCCGAGCGCGCCGGCCTGGGCGCGCATGGACAGCGCCAGCAGGTCGACTCCGGTTCGGCTCCTGAAAGCCGCGAAAGCCGGCAGCGTGATCGACCACACCACCGCGGGCGTCTCGGCGACCACGGTGGTCGAGCGGGGCGCGCCGGAGAGCACGCCCATTTCACCAAACGAAGCGCCGGCTTCCACGCTTCCGAGACAGGCGCGATCCGCGCCCTTGTAGACGCCTACTCGACCCGCGGTCAGCAGGCACACCCGGTCCGAGGGTGCGCCCTCGACCAGGATGGCCGCGCCGGCCGGATGGTCGGTACGCGCGACCAGGTCCTGGAGCTGGTCAAGCAGGTGCGGCGCAACGTCGGCCAGGAACAGGTTGCCGCGCCAGGCATCCGCGTTGCCGGTGTGGTCGTTCATTGCAATGACTAGAATCGGAAGTTCACGATGTTATTCGCAATCCAGATCCGACTACTTGCCGGCGCAACGCGACAGGCGGGGCAGCGCGCATGAGCCGGCGCGTGCATGACGCCGTCGCGCGCGGCTACAACTCCGACTCCGGCATCATCGCCGAGAAGAACCGGCGCGTCGCCGCGAGCCTGGCGCAGCGCCTGGCCGCGCGCGCGGGTTCGATCGAAACGGTGGACCTGGGCGTCGGCGATGGTGCGATGCTCGCGCATCTGCGCGACGCGGGAATTCCCTCCCGCATGACCGGGCTGGACGTGTCGCCGGCGATGTTGCGGATCGCCGCCGCGCGATTGCCGATCAATGCGCTCGAAGCGCCGGCGGAACAGGCGCTGCGGGTACTGCCGGCGGGTGCGTTTGACCTGGTGCTGGCGCACTTCATCTTCGCCTACGTGTCCCGCGCAGCGCTGCTGGGGCAGGCGCGCGCGCTGCTTGCGCCGCGCGGCGTGCTGTCGCTGGTGACCACCACCGAGGAAGGCGGCGCACCGTTTCACGCCGGGCTCAAGCGGCATTTTCGGGATTCGCGCCACCCCTTGAAACGCGCGATCGCCTGGGCAGCCGATCGCGCCCTCGCCGATTCGAAGGTTCCCAAGACCTTCGCCGAGCTTGAACAGGACATCGCCTGCGCCGGCATGGTGATCCGGAAGCGCGAGACCATGCGCGTGCCGGTCACCTTCGCCGGGCCGGATGATGCATACCGGTTCGGCATCGACGAGGGCTGGGCGGCGAACATCCTCGACATGCCGTGCGTGCCGCTATGCGCGGCGCGGCGCATCGCGAAGTGGGGAGTGCGCCAGGCCGGGTATCCTTTCAACTTCACCCTTGTTGTCGAAATGCTGGAAATCGGGCATTCGCATCCTGACGATGCGCCCGTCACACTGGAAACCGCGATGTCCTGTCCGAGAGCGTCTGCCCCGCAAGCTGATGTCGTCATGCCCGAAAGCGGCGCTTGAGGCGCGGCCTCGGTGCCTGGCTGGGCCGGACCGCGTTGCGCCTGGCGGGCTGGCGGGTGGAGGGGCCGGCGCCGCAGGCAGCCAAGTACGTGCTGCTGGCGGCGCCGCATACCAGCAACTGGGATTTCGTGGTGATGATGGCGGCCGGCCTGGCCCTGGGCGTGTGGCCCCACTGGGTGGGCAAGCACACCTTGTTCGCGCCGCCATTCGGCTGGTTCGCGCGCAGGCTGCGCGGCATTCCGGTGGATCGGCGTGCGGCGGCCAATATGGTCGATCAACTGGCGGCGCAGTTCGACCGGCGTGACCACCTGGTGCTGGCCATGCCGCCGGAGGGCACGCGTGGCCGCGCTGACCACTGGAAGAGCGGCTTCTATCACGTGGCGCTTGCCGCCGGCGTGCCGATCGCCATGGGATACGTGGATTTCGGACGCAGGGTGGCGGCCATCGGGCCGCTGGTGCAACCATGCGGCGACCTGCGCGCCGACATGGACAGGATACGGGCGTTCTATGCCGACAAGGCCGGCCGCCATCCGGAGCGCCAGGGCCCCATCCGCCTGAAGGCGGAGGACGGGGCGGCTGGCGCCGTCGGGCCTAGCGCCGGCGAGCCGGCTGCGGGCGTGCGCGCTGGCCCGGACCCGGCGCGGGGCGGTCGAGGTGACGGAACGTGATGCGCCCCTTGCTGATGTCGTAAGGGGAGAGTTCCAGCGAAACCTTGTCGCCGGCGAGAATGCGGATGTGGTGCTTGCGCATGCGCCCGCTCGTGTAGGCGACCAGTTCGTGGCCGTTCTCGAGGGTGACACGGTAGCGTGAGTCCGGCAGTGCCTCGGACACCACGCCGTCCATTTCGATCAGTTCTTCCTTGGCCAATGCTTGCCTCGTTGATTGATGGTGCGGTCTAAAAAGAAAAGCCCGGCAAGGAGCCGGGCTCGTCCGGTCGCGCACGGCATGCAGGCGCATGCCGCTGCGGACAATGCCGTCGTTACTCGGCGGCCTTGATGTTGGTGGCTTGCTTGCCCTTGGGGCCAGTGGTCACTTCGAAAGTGACTTTCTGGTTTTCCTTGAGGGTCTTGAAGCCCGAGCCCTGAATTGCCGAAAAATGCGCGAAAAGGTCTTCGCCGCCGCCGTCCGGGGTGATGAAACCGAAGCCCTTGGCGTCGTTGAACCACTTCACGGTACCTGTTGCCATGTCTTGAAACTCCTGAAAGATGAAAATTAGGGGAATGCCCCACGAAGGGCGATACTCAAGACGGCAGGGTGATGAAGGAGGAATCACTGCAAAGGTTGCAGGTACCGAGCCAGACAACAACAGCGCAACTTGAAAATCGCGATCTGACATGATGCACGGAATGTTTTGATTTGGCAAGGATTTTTACCCAAAAACCATGCAGTTTTCGCCGCATTGGCAACGAAAATGCGAAAATCCGCGGGAAAACCCGTAATCCGCAGCCCAATGCCGACCAATTTGCTCAAATTTGCGCCCGCGCAAGCCTGCCGGCGGGCGGCCATCCGGGTGATGTGGTGCGCCTGCCTCGTGTTCGCCATCGCGGGCTGCGGCACGCTTTCGCTTGGCCCGCGGGTGCTGCACGAAAGGCAGTCGATGTTCGGCACGCTCGTCGTCACCGAGGAACTCGACGGCACGCGCGCGCTGCGTTTCGGGCGCAGCGGCGCCACGCAAACCGTGATCATTCCGGGCAGGCCCGAGGTCCTGCATTTCGTCTATGCGCGCCTGATGCTCGCGGGGCTTGCACTGGTGCCGGAACCACGCAGGATCCTGGTGGTCGGTCTTGGCGGCGGCGCCCTGCCGGTTTACCTGCACCGGCACCTTGCCGGCACCAACATCGAGGTCGTCGAGATTGATCCGGCGGTGGTCGCCGTGGCGCGCGAGTACTTCGGCTATCGTGAAGACGCCCGCCTGCAAACCCACGTCGGCGACGCACGCGCGTTTCTGCGCGGCGCGCCGTCCGGGCGCTACGACATGGTGATGCTCGACGCGTTTGGCAGCGAGCGCGTGCCGGAACACCTGACGACGCTGGAGTTCCTCGCCGATGTCCGGCGGGTGCTGGCGCCACAAGGCGTGGCGGCGAGCAATCTCTGGAACAGCCGCTACAACGCCCTCTACGCGGACATGGTCACGACCCATCAGCAGGCGTTCGCTGAAGTCCATGTGCTCGATACCCGGCGCGAGGTCAACCATGTGGTCCTGGCATTGGCTGCGCGCAGAAACCTGGACGCCGAGTCCCTGGTGACCGCTGCGCGGCAGCTCGTGAACGGGAAACGGCTGGCCATCGACCTGGGCGGACTGGTGCGGCAGGGCTACCTGCCCGCGGGCGCCGCGCCCGCGGGCGGCCGGGTGCTGCGCGACGCACCCGGCACGAACTGAAGGCCGGCCGCCCCGAGCTTCAGGTGCGCGCCAGCGCCTCGCGCAGTGCAACGAAGCCGCGTGCCATGTCGGCGATCAGGTCATCGATGTGCTCTAGCCCGGCGTGGACGCGAAAGCAGGGACCGGCATGCGGCCATTTGGTCGCGCTGCGGATTTCGTTCGGGTCGAACGGCATGGCCAGGCTTTCGAAGCCGCCCCACGAGGCGCCGATGCCGTACAGCTCGAGCGCGTCCAGCAGGGCGTCGCGTGGTGCGCGCGGCATCGGCTTCAAGACCACGCCGAAGAGTCCGCAGGCGCCGCTGAAATCGCGTTTCCACAGGGCATGTCCAGGGTCGCCCGGCAAGGCGGGATGCAGGACCCGCTCGACTTCCGGCTGGGCTGCTATCCATTCCGCCAACTGCACGCCCGAGGCATGGTGGATCGGCAGGCGCATCGCCATGGTGCGCAGGCCGCGCGCCGCGAGATAGCAATCGTCAGGACTGGCGGTCTGGCCGAAATCGGTGGTCACCGACTTGAGTCCGGGCCAAGCCTCGCGGGTGCAGGTGACCGAGCCCATGATCACGTCCGAATGGCCGACCACGTATTTGGTAGTCGCCTGTATCGACACGTCGACGCCGTGCTCGAACGGCTTGTAGTACAGCGGCGTGCCCCAGGTGTTGTCCATCATCACCACCGCGCCGTGGCGATGCGCCACCTCGGCGATGGCGGGAATGTCCTGCACCTCGAAGGTGAGCGAGCCGGGCGACTCGACGAACACCAGCCGGGTTTCCGGGCGCAGCAGGGCGGAAATCCCGGCGCCGATGAGCGGGTCGTAGTAGGTGGTCGCAATCCCCATGCGCTTCAACTGCACGTCGCAGAAGCGCCGGGTCGGGCCATACACGTTGTCGGTGACCAGGATGTGGTCGCCGGACTGCACATAGCCGAGGATCGGGATGCTGCAGGCGGCCAGCCCGGACGGGTAGATCTGGCACTTGTAGCCGCCTTCGAGTTCGGCCAACGCCTCCTCGAGCAGGTGCTTGCTGGGCGTGCCCATCAGGCCGTAGTAGGTGCCGGGCTTTTCCTGGGCCCGGTCCTTTTTCTTCTGTTCCCATTCGGCCACGTCCTTCGACAGGATGGTCGAGGCACGGAACACCGGTGTATTCACGGTGCCGGCAAAGCGTTCGGGGTGGCGTCCGAGGTGGACGGCTTTGGTTTCGTCGCGCATGGGGATTACGCTTTCCGCGAGTCGGTTTCGGGCCGGGTGAGGGGAGATGGCGAGAGGGAGTTGCGGGTCGGGCGGTTATAATTTTGCCTTCTGCCATTGTGACAGATGGCACGTTCCCCGCAGCTTATCCGCCTTCCATGTCCCTGATCCTGAAGCTGCGCGCCTCTCCCGCGCTATCGTCGTTTCGCCTCGAAAAACTCAAGCGTGCCCTGGGGGGCGTTTCGTTCTCCCGCGTGGCAACCGAGTTCTGGCATTTCGTCGAAACCGACAGCCCGCTCGACGCTGAGCAATCGGCTGTACTCGACGCCTTGCTGACCTATGGGCCGGCGCGCGAGAAGGAGGCCAGGGGGGAACTTTTCCTCGTGGTGCCGCGTTTCGGCACCCTGTCGCCCTGGGCCTCCAAGGCCACTGACATCGCCCATTCATGCGGCCTTGCGCAAGTGCGGCGCATCGAGCGCGGCATCGCCTACTGGTTCACCAAGGGGCTCCTGGGCAAGTTCTCGGACGCCGACCGTGCTGTCATTCGTGCCGCCATCCATGACCGCATGACCGAAACCGTGCTCGACGGCGTCGAAGCCGCAGAGGCCCTGTTTGCGCACTATGCGCCGCGACCGCTGGGCAGTGTCGACCTGCTGGGGCAGGGCCGCGAGGCGCTGGTCGCGGCCAACCGCGACATGGGGCTGGCGCTCGCGCCCGACGAGATCGACTACCTGGCGGAGAATTTCGGCCGGATGGGACGCAACCCCACGGATGTCGAACTGATGATGTTCGCGCAGGCCAATTCGGAGCATTGCCGGCACAAGATCTTCAATGCCGACTGGATCATCGACGGTCGGAAGCAGCCCATGTCCCTGTTCGGCATGGTGCGCGAAACCCACAAGGCCAATCCCGCCGGGACCGTGGTGGCCTATTCGGACAACGCCGCGGTCATGGAAGGTGGCCCGGCCGAGCGTTTCTATCCGGGGGCCGACGGTGCCTACACTTATCGGGACGAAGTGGCGCACACCCTGATGAAGGTGGAGACCCACAACCATCCCACCGCGATATCGCCATTCCCCGGCGCTTCCACGGGGTCCGGCGGCGAGATCCGCGACGAAGGCGCGACCGGTCGCGGCGCCAAGCCCAAGGCCGGTCTGGCGGGGTTCTCGGTGTCGCACCTGCGCATTCCCGATTTCACCCATCCGTGGGAAGAAACCATCGGCAAGCCGGATCGCATCGTCACCGCGCTCGACATCATGCTGGAAGGCCCGATCGGCGCCGCCTCGTTCAACAACGAGTTCGGCCGGCCCAACCTGGCGGGTTATTTCCGCACTTTCGAGCAAACCTTTGCCGGCGAGACGCGCGGTTACCACAAGCCCATCATGATCGCCGGCGGTGTTGGCGCCATCAGCGACGGCCAGACCCACAAGAAGCCTTTCGGCGCCGGCACCCTGCTCATCCAGTTGGGCGGCCCCGGCATGCTGATCGGCATGGGCGGTGGTGCCGCCTCCAGCATGGGGGCCGGCAGCAATGCCGCCGACCTCGATTTCGATTCCGTGCAGCGCGGCAACGCGGAAATCCAGCGCCGCGCGCAGGAGGTGATCGACCGCTGCTGGCAGATGGGCGCGAGCAACCCGATCGTCGCCATCCATGATGTGGGCGCAGGCGGCCTGTCGAACGCCTTCCCCGAACTGGTGGACGCGGGCGGCAAGGGCGTGGGTGCGCGTTTCGACCTGCGCGACGCGCCGTCCGAAGAGCCGGGCATGAGCCCGCGCGAGATCTGGAGCAACGAGTCGCAGGAGCGCTATGTGCTGGCGATACCGCCCGACCGCCTGCCCGACTTTCGTGCCGCCTGCGAGCGCGAGCGTTGCCCGTTCGCGGTGGTCGGCACCGCCACCGATGACGGCCAGTTGAAGGTGGGGGATCGCCTGTTCGGCAACACGCCGGTGGACATGCCCCTCGAGGTGCTGCTGGGCAAGCCGCCCAGGATGCTGCGCGACGTGACCAGCGTGCCGCGCGAGTTCCCGCGCCTGGACCTGACCGACGTGGTAGTCACCGAAGCCGTGCCGCGCGTGCTGCGCATGCCCGCGGTGGCCGCCAAGACCTTCCTCATCGCCATTGGCGATCGCACGGTCGGCGGCCTGTGTTCGCGCGACCAGATGGTCGGCCCCTGGCAGGTGCCGGTGGCCGATTGCGCGGTCACCCTGCGCGACTTCAAGGGTTACGCCGGCGAGGCCTTCGCCCTGGGCGAGCGCACCCCGCTGGCCATGCTCGACGCACCGGCCTCCGGTCGCATGGCGGTGGCGGAAGCCATCACCAACATCGCCGCGGCGGATATCGGCGACATCTCGCGCATCAAGCTTTCGGCCAACTGGATGGCCGCTGCCGGCCACGCCAGGACCGGTGAGGACGCCGCGCTGTATGCCACGGTCAAGGCCGTCACGGTGGAGCTGTGCAACGCGCTGGGCGTGGCCATCCCGGTGGGCAAGGACTCGATGTCGATGAAGACCGTGTGGGAAGACGCGGGCGGCCGCAAGGAAATGACCGCACCGCTCTCGCTCATCGTCACCGCCTTCGCGCCGGTGGAGGACGTGCGGCGCAGCCTCACCCCGCAACTGAAAACCGACCAGGGCCCGACCACGCTGCTGCTGATCGACCTGGCCGCCGGCCGGCAGCGCATGGGCTTTTCCGCCCTCGCGCAGGCCTACAACCGTTTCGGCGATGCGGTGCCGGACCTCGACGACCCGGCGCTGCTCAAGGCATTCTTCAACGGCATCCAGACACTCAATCGCGAGGGCCTGCTGCTGGCCTATCACGATCGTTCCGACGGCGGCCTGTTCGCCACGGTCTGCGAAATGGCCTTTGCCGGACATACGGGCGTCTCGGTCAATCTCGACACGGTGTGCTGGGACGCCGCCGTCACCGACCATGACGGCTTCGAGATCAAGCCCGACATGATCAAGGGGCGCTTCAACGACCGCCTGCTGGCGGCGCTGTTTTGCGAGGAACCCGGCGCGGTGGTGCAGGTGCGCTCCTCGGATCGCAACGCCATCATTGCGCGGCTCAAGGCCTGGGGCTTGGGCGACTGCACGTTCGTGGTCGGCAGCCCCAACAAGCGCGACGAGATCCGCTTCGTGCGCAATGCCAGGCCGGTATTCGCGCTGCCGCGCGCCGAACTGTTGCGGGTGTGGGGCGAAACGAGTTTTCGCATGCAGGCCCTGCGCGACAATCCGGAGGCGGCCCAGCAGGAATTCGATGCGCTGGCCGACGCTGACGATCCGGGCATTTCGCAGGCGTTCAGCTTCGATGCTTCCGAGGACATCGCGGCGCCCTATGTCGCCAGCGGCAAACGGCCGAAGATCGCCATCCTGCGCGAGCAGGGTGTCAACGGCCATGTCGAGATGGCGGCGGCCTTCGATCGCGCTGGCTTTGCCGCCTTCGACGTGCACATGAGCGACATCATCGCCGGACGGGTGAGCCTGGCGGACTTCAAGGGCTTCGCCGCCTGCGGCGGCTTTTCCTATGGCGACGTGCTGGGCGGCGGCGCCGGCTGGGCGAAATCCATCCTTTTCAACCCGCGCGCGCGCGGCGACTTCGAGGCCTTCTTCGCCCGTGACGATGTCTTCGCCCTGGGCGTGTGCAATGGTTGCCAGATGATGGCCAACCTCACCAGCCTGATCCCCGGCGCGGCGCACTGGCCCCGTTTCACCAAGAACCGCAGCGAGCAGTTCGAGGCGCGTTTTGTCACCGTGGAAGTGCTGGAGTCGCCATCGCTGTTCTTCGCCGGCATGGCGGGCAGCCGCATCGCGGTGCCGACCGCGCATGGCGAGGGTTTCGCCGATTTCTCGCAGGATGGCGATATCGCCCGGGCCATCGCCACCATCCGCTACGTGGACAATCGCGGCGAGCCCACCGAAACGTATCCGTTCAACCCGAACGGCTCGGCGGGCGGATTCAATGGCTACACCACCGAGGACGGGCGCTTCACCATCGTGATGCCGCATCCTGAACGGGTGTTCCGCAGCGTGCAGCAGTCCTGGGCCATGCCCGGCGCCGGCGAGGATGGCGCATGGATGCGCATGTTCCGCAACGCCCGCAAGTGGCTGGGCTAGCCGCTCCGCTGCGGCGACCTGCGTGACCTGAAGCGCTCTCGTTGTCCGATCTTCCGCTCTGGCTTTCGATCGCCATCAAGGTGGCGTTCGCCGCCGCGGTGGTGGTGACCGCGACCACCCTCGCCGAGAAAAGCGGGCCGTTGATCGCCGGTCTCATCATCGCCATGCCGGTGTCGGTGGGTCCCACTTACGTGATGCTGGCGATGACGGCGGCGCCGGATTTCATCGCCCGGAGCGCGCTCGGCAGCATCGCGGCCAACGGCGCGGTCGCCGTGTTCGGCACGGTATACGTGCTGCTGGCGCGGCGCATGCCCATGCCGGCGAGCCTTGCGTTGTCGCTCGTGTCGTGGTTCGCCGTAGCCTGGTTCGAGCAGCGCTGGAACCCTTCTCCGGTACCGCTGGTGGCCTTCTGCACCCTCTTGCTGGTCGTGGGGGCGCTGCTCACCCGCCACCTGCTCGCCGGTAGGAAATTGCTGGCCGGCGCCAAGCGCTGGTATGACCTGCCGCTGCGCGCCGCCTTTGTCGGCGTGATGGCAGGCACCATCGTGACCGTCAGTCACGCCATCGGGCCGGACTGGACCGGCCTCCTGGCGGCATTTCCGCTGGTGCTGACGTCTTCCATCGTCCTGATGCACCCGCGCGTCGGCGCGGCGGCCACGGCTGCGGTGATCGCCACGGCCATCCAGGGCATGGTGATCTATCCGCTGGCGTTCTTTCAGGTGTACCTGTTCAGCGTGGCCTGGGGAGTGTGGTGGGCCCTGGGGGCGTGGCTCGCTGCAATCGTCGGGTGGGCCGGCGTGGTCTACATCTGGCGCATGGCCAGGTCCGCTTCCGCCTGATCGGGCATCCGCCTACAGCGCATGCCGATGCGGTTACCGGCTTCGGGTACAGTGCCCTCTTGTTTATTCGAACAGGAGCGCTTCATGAAACCAACCGTCCGCGTCGTGATGGCGCTTTTCGCGGCATCATCGGCAACCTGCGTGCTGGCGCAGGCGAGGAATCCGGGCGATCCCAATGCGCGCCAGCCGGATTTCAGTTTCGGCCGCCTCGACAAGAACAACGATGGCTTCCTGTCACGCAAGGAGGCGGCGGCCGACAAGGAGGTGGCCGCGCTCTTTGGCCGCGCCGACACCAACAAGGACGGTCGGCTGAGCGAGGATGAACTGGTCAAGGCGCGTTCGGTCGAAGAGCGGGAGAAGGCGTCGCAGTACGCCGGCGACTCGACCATCACCACCAAGGTGAAGGCCGCCCTGCTTGCCGAAAAGGGCATCCCGTCGACCGCCATCAGTGTTGAAACCTACAAGGGTGTCGTGCAGTTGTCAGGCTTCGTCGATGACGCCGGGCAGATCAGGAAGGCCGGTGAGGTGGCCGCCAGGGTCGGGGGTGTCAAGTCGGTGAAGAACACGCTGGGAGTCAAGTAGCGTATCGACGCGGCTTCCCGCAGCCATGACTGCCCGCCGGAGGCGCTTGCTCAATGCAGGCGCGGGCGACCGTACAGGACGGTTTCTTCCTGGTGGATGGTGTAGTGCTCCAGATGGAAGTCGTAGTCCGGCAGCATGGTCGACAGGAAGCGCGGAATGGTCACGAAATCCTCGGGACGGTGATACAGCGAGATCGCCAGTTTCGGCCGGTGACGCGTCATGGTGTCGACGGCGCCCTCCAGCGCCGCAAGCTCCGCGCCCTCGATATCCATCTTGATGAAATCGACCCGCGCCGGTTGCTCGGAGGCCACGAAGTCGTCGATGGTGACCATCGGCAGCTTGTCCTCATGGCCATACACGCTGAAGCCCGGCGAGACGCCGCTGTCCTGGCCTACCCGCATGCCGGTATTGCGGGTGACATTGCCGACGGCCAGCGGCACGACGATGGCGCGGTCGGCGAAGCCGTTCTGCTCGAGGTTGTGGCGGCTCGCGGTTACGTGGGTGGGCAGCGGGTCGAAGGCATAGACACGCCCGGCGGCACCGACCCGCGCGGCGAAGGCCGCCGCGGTATCGCCCAGGCATGCGCCGGCGTCGATCACGAAGTCGCCAGCCTCGGGCTGAATGCGGATACCGTCGCGCTCGAGAAAATACTGGCGCTTCAGGAAGGTATAGACGACATTGCCTGACCAGCAGTCGAGGTCCAGGCGGCGGCCGTCGAATTCGACGCCCTCATAGTGTTGCAACGCGCCGAACAGGCCGTTGACGGGCAGGGCGGAAGGGCCCTTGGCCCAGTTCGCGACGGCGGCAAACAGCGCTTGCTCGGCCTGCGCGCCCGCGCCATCCTGGACCCGCACGTGCAAATGGCCCAACAACCTGTACTGGACCAGGCGGGTGAACAACTTGCGCGAGAAATCGTCGCGCAGCAGCAGCCAGGTCGTGAAAAACGATTGGTAGCTTTCCGCGAAGAAGGCCATGTAGTCGGCATGGCGGTTGTTGTCGAAAACGCAGGAGCGGTCCACGCCGTCGAACGAATAGCGTCCGGCGTCGTAGTTGTCAGGTTCAACGCCATGCATCGCGGCGAATGTTTCGCGCAGGACGGTGTTGAGGAACAGGTTTGCGTTCATGGCGGCCCCGGAATGGTGGGCGCGCGGCGCGAAGCCGTCGCGCGGAATTCCGGCCATCATGCATCTCCCGCTCGCGCTTCAATCGCGCAGCGAGGCCGACTATGTGCCGTCAATTCCGCGCATCGGCATTGGGGCGCCGCGGGCGCCGTCAATGCAAGGCTTCGGGCCGGGCGTCGAGCATGTGCACACCTTCCAGTCCGCAAGAGACGATCGCCTCGTGCAGCTTCTCTATGGCCGCCATGCGGGTGAAGCTCTTGCGCCAGGCCAGCGCGACGCGGCGGTCGGGCGCAGGGGCGACAAAGGGCCGGTAGGCGATCAGGTCCTTCTTCAATTGCCTGGCAGGGACGGCGGAGGCAGGCAACACGGTCAGGCCGATGCCCGAGGCCACCATGTGGCGGATGGTTTCCAGGGACGAACCCTCGAAGGTTTTCTGGATGCCCTCGGCGCTGCTCGACGAAAAACGCATCATTTCCGGGCACACCTGCAACACCTGGTCGCGCAGGCAATGGCCGGAGCCCAGCAGCAACATGGTTTCGTTCTTGAGGTCGGCGGCCTGAATCGACTTGCGCGCCGCCCACGGGTGGGCCGCGGGGAGGGCCACCAGGAACGGCTCGTCGTAGAGCGCCTGCATCATCAGGCCCGGTTCCGAAAACGGCTGCGCCAGGATCGCGACGTCGATGTCGCCGCTCTTGAGCATTTCCAGCAGGCGCACCGTGTAGTTCTCCTCGAGCACCAGCGGCATGGCGGGCGCGAGCCTGATCATGCGCGGCACCAGGGCGGGCAACAGGTAGGGCGCGATGGAATAGATCACGCCCACCCGCAACTGGCCTTCGAGCGGGTCGCGCCGCTGCTTGACCAGTTCCTTGATGGCGCCGGCCTGCTCCAGCACCCGCTGCGCCTGCGCCACCACCTCGCTGCCCACCGGTGTGACCGTGACCTCGCTCTGGCTGCGCTCGAACAGCATGGCGCCGAGTTCATCCTCGAGTTTCTTCACCGCCACCGAGAGGGTCGGCTGGCTCACGAAGCAGGCCTCCGCCGCGCGCCCGAAGTGGCGCTCACGGGCGACGGCTACGATGTAACGCAATTCGGTCAGGGTCATGATGCGCGGGGCGGCCGGCCCATTCCATTTGGCTATCGATATCGCCTAGTCTATAGCAAAACACTGACTTCATCGCGGCGCCGCATGGACGAAAAAAAGCCGCCCGGCGGGCGGCGCGGGACGAACGAGGCGTCGCCTTACTCGATCTTGGCCTTGCCGCGCAACTCGCCCAGCATGCGCTCGAAACGCTGGCGCTGCAATTGCTGCGAGATCTGCGGCTTCGCCTCTTCCACCGAGGGAACCTTGGCCTCGCGCACGTCATCGAGGCGGATCACGTGGAATCCGAACTGCGTCTTCACCGGGGCTTCGACGGTCTCGCCTTTCTTCAGCGCCGCCATGGCCTTGGAAAACTCGGGAACGAAGGTGCCCGCGGTCGCCCAGTCGAGGTCGCCGCCGCGGTCCTTGGAGCCGGGGTCGTCGGACTGCCTGGCGAGGTCTTCGAACTTGGCGCCGCCCTTGAGCTTGGCGATGATGCCGCGGGCCTCGTCCTCGCCCTTGACCAGGATATGGCGGGCGCGATACTCGGTGGAGCCCAGTTCCTTCTTGATGCGGTCGTATTCGCCCTGGATCTCGCCGTCGGTGATCGGGTTCTTCTTGAAGTACTCCTGCACGTAGGCGCGCACCAGCACGTTCTGGCGTGCGAAGTCGAGCTGGGTGGCGATTTCCGGAAGCTTGGCCAGGCCCATGCGGCCGGCTTCCTGCATCATGATCTCGCGGTTGATCAGCTCGTCGCGCACCATCTGGCGCAACTGGGGGTTGTCGGCGCGCCCCTGGGTGGCGAGTTCCTTGACCATCGCATCGGCACGCGCCGACGGAATGGCGACGCCGTTGACCTTGGCGAGGTTTTGCGCCTGGGCGGTGAGCGACGCCGCGGCGAGAACGCCGGCTGCAAGCAGGGGAATGGCCTTGTTCATCATGTTTCCTTTTTGATTGAATCCATTGCCGCGGGGAGGCTCGCCTCCGCCGGCGTAAGGGTGGTGAGCGCCAGGGCATGGATGCCCTGCTTCATCAGGGGGCCGAGCGCGTCATAGACCATGCGGTGCCGCGCGACGCGCGCCTTGCCGGCGAACTGCGCGGACACCAGCCGTAGGTTGAAATGGCTGCCTTCGCGCGCGCCGGCATGTCCGGCATGCGCCGCGCTGTCGTCGGCCAGGTCAAGCGATTGCGGGGCGAGCACCGCCAGGCGCTCGCGCATGCGTTCAGCCAGGCTGCCGCTCACGCCGGGTCCTTGGGCTCGCCGGCCGGCTCCGGCTCGACCGTCATGTGCCGGTACACATAGAAGCCTTGCAGCACCATGAATGCCAGCAGGGCGCCATACATGCCGAAAACGCGGAACTTACCCCAGGCCTCGGCCGACATGGTGTTGGCGACGTAGAGATTGGCCGCACCGATGGCGAAAAAGTAGGCGACCCACATGAGGTTCAGGCGCGCCCAGGCGAAATCCGGCATCGACAGCTTGTCGCCCAGCATCAGGCGCAGCAGGTTCTTCCTGAAAAACAGCGGCGCCCCGAGGAATACCAGGGCGAAACCCCAGTTGAGCACCGTCGGCTTGATCTTGATGAAATAGTCATCCTTGAGGAGCAGGGTCACGGTGCCGAAGACGATGATGGCGGCAAAGGTGATCGCGTGCATGCGCTTGATGCGGCCGTAGCGCAGGCGGCTGGCGACCAGTTGCAGCACGGCGGCGCCCATGGCGAGCTTGGTCGCCATGAACATGTCGATCACATTGAAGGCGACCAGCAGGAAAGGCAGCGCCGGTACCAGGTCGATGAGGAAATCCATAACCTTCCATTTTACCCTGCGTACTTGAGGAAAATATGTCAGCCCTGTCGCTTGGCGAATTTAAGCGACGCCGAGTTGATGCAATAGCGCAGCCCGGTGGGTTTGGGACCGTCTTCGAACACGTGGCCGTGGTGAGCGCCGCAGACCGCGCAATGCACCTCGGTGCGGCGCATGAAGAACTTGGTGTCGGTGTCGGTTTCGACGTTCCCGGCGACCGCCGGCTGCCAGAAACTGGGCCAGCCGGTGCCGGAATCGAACTTGTGGCGCGAATCCCACAGCGTGGTGCCGCAACATACGCACTCGTAGACGCCGTCCACATGGTGGTCGTGGTATTCGCCGGTGAAGGCGCGCTCGGTGCCATGCTTGCGCGTGACGTCGAACTGCAAAGGCGACAGTTGCGCCTTCCATTCCTGTTCGGTCTTGGTGATTCTCGGTTTGCTCATGATGTCTTCCGGGCGGATGGCGCCGGCGATTCTTGCCGGCGACAGGGGTTTGTACGTCGAAAACGGCTAATCGGTTGCGTTTTCGGTCAGGAACTGCAGCTGACCTCAAGCTTCTTTGCCCAATCCGGCGGCGGCGCGGCATAGGTTTCATTGCCGGGCTGCTCGTCGAACGGCCGGCGCAGCACCTCATGCAGGCGGGCGATTTCACCGTAGTCGCGTTCGTCGGCCGCCTTGCGAATGGCGATTTCGGCCAGGTGGTTGCGCAGCACGAATTTCGGGTTGACCGCGTTCATCCGGACACGCCGCTCCACATCGCTGCTGCCTTCACGGGCCAGGCGGGCCCGATAGCGCTGCGCCCAGGCATCGAAGCGTGCCGGGTTGAGGCTGTGGTCGCGGATCGCCGCGGTTTCTGCAGAGTTGCCCGCCGGTCCGGCGACCGACAGCCCGGCCAGGTTGCGGAAAAACAGTGTGAAGTCGAGGCGCGATTCGGCCATCAAGGCGAACATTTCGTTGACCAGGTCGTGATCTTCCCCATCCTCGGTTGCCAGACCCAGCTTGGCGCGCAAGCAGGCGTTCAGGGCGGAATCGAACTCGGCTTCCCAGGTGTTGAGTCGGGCTTCGATCGCCTCCGGTTCCATCAGCGGCACCAGCGCCTGGCCCAGTGCATAGAGGTTCCAGTGGGCGATTTGCGGCTGCATGTTGTAGGCGTAGCGGCCGCCGTCGTCGGAATGGTTGCAGACATGGTCGGGGTCGAAGCCATCCATGAAACCGAACGGGCCGTAGTCGATGGTGAGGCCAAGGATCGACATGTTGTCGGTATTCATCACGCCGTGCATGAAACCCACCGCTTGCCACCCCGCCACCATGTGCGCGGTGCGGCGCACGACTTCGCCAATGAACATTTCGTAGCGGTCGGGGCGGCCGGCAAATTCGGGATAGAACTCGTCGATGACGAAGTCGGCCAGCGTGCGCACCGCGTCGCCTTCACGCCGGTGGTACCAGTATTCAAACGAGCCGAAGCGCACGAACGAGGGCGCGAGCCGGGTGACCACGGCGGCGGTTTCCACCGTTTCACGCAGCACCGGCTGGTCGGAGCCGACAATGGCCAGCGCCCGGGTGGTCGGAATGCCGAGGCCGTGCATGGCCTCCGAACAAAGGTATTCGCGGATCGACGAGCGCAGCACCGCGCGGCCGTCGCCCATGCGGGAGTAGGGCGTCAGGCCCGCGCCCTTGAACTGGATGTCGCACAGCCCCGCGCTGCCGATGGTTTCGCCCAGCGACATGGCACGGCCGTCCCCGAGGCGCGGCACGTAGTGGCCGAACTGGTGGCCGGAATACACCGCCGCCAGCGGCGTGGCCCCGGGCAGCAGCTTGTTGCCGCAAAAATGCTCCGCGAAATCGGGCCGCGCGCCTTCCGACGGCGCGATGCCGGCCAGCGCGGCCGCGTCCGGATTGAAGGCGACGGTATACGGTTGCGGCAGCGGCTGCGGCATCACCCGCGAATAGAACTGCTCCGGCAGGCGATGAAAGCGCGGCGACCAGTCGAGCTTGTCGAAGGGTTTGAGCGTTGCCGGCGGAGGAGAAAAAGCTGCGTTCATGGATGGGGCCCTTTTCAGGTCCGAAGCCACGGCGGGCCTTCGGCGCTGGCTGCACGCGGCGCCCCTCGAATCCGGGGCGAACATGGGAAACACAATGTCGATGACTTCGGGTAAGTGATTCCGATTCGCAATTGTATCGTTGCCCGCGGCTGCCGCAATTGCAGCCGCGGGCAAGCGACGCGAGGCGGCGCGCCCATATAATCCCTGCCTGTCCGCGCGTCCAACGCGCGCTTCTGAACGGAGAATTGCCATGCTGGGCCTGATGCAAAGCCAGCCGCTGCTCATTTCGACCATCATCGAACACGCCGCGCGCCACCACCCGGATTCGGAAATCGTCTCGCGCACGGTCGAGGGGGCGATCCATCGCTACACCTATACCGACGCCCACCGGCGCGCCAAGCGCGCGGCCAATGCCCTCAAGGCAATGGCGGTGCAACCGGGCGATCGTGTCGGCACGCTGGCATGGAACGGCTACCGGCATTTCGAGCTGTACTACGGCATCTCCGGCATCGGCGCGGTGCTGCACACGATCAACCCGCGCCTGTTTCCCGAGCAGATCGCCTGGATCATCAACCATGCCGAAGACAAGGTGCTGTTTTTCGACCTGACCTTCCTGCCGCTGGTGGAAGGCATCGCCGCGCACCTCACCTCTTGCAAGACCTTTGTGCTGATGACCGACGCCGCGCACATGCCCGGGGAAAGCAAGATCCCCGGGCTGCTTTGCTACGAGGATCTGCTGGCGGGTGCGTCGGATGTGCTCACCTGGCCCACCTTCGACGAGAACACCGCCTCATCCCTTTGCTACACCTCGGGCACCACCGGCAATCCCAAGGGGGCGTTGTACAGCCATCGCTCCACCATGCTGCATGCCTACGCATCGGCGCTGCCGGACAGCCTCAACTGCTCGGCGCGCGACTGCATCCTGCCGGTGGTGCCGATGTTCCATGTCAACTCCTGGGGGCTGGCCTATTCATGCCCGCTGGTGGGCGCCAAGCTGGTGCTGCCGGGGCCGCACCTGGACGGCAAGAACCTGTTCGAGCTGTTCGAAGGCGAGAAGGTCAGCATGTCGGCCGGCGTGCCCACGGTCTGGCAGGGCCTGCTCGGGCATCTCAAGCAGAACGGGCTGCGTTTCTCCACGCTCAAGAGCACGGTGATCGGCGGTTCCTCCTGCCCGCCGGCGATGATCAGGACCTTCCAGGACGAGTATGGCGTGAAGGTGCTGCACGCCTGGGGCATGACCGAGATGTCGCCCCTGGGCACGGTATGCAACCTCAAGACCAAGCACCTGGCCTGGCCGGCCGAGGAACAGTTCAAGGTCGAAGTCACCCAGGGACGCGCGGTGTTCGGCGTGGACATGAAGATCGTCGGCGGCGATGGCGCTGAACTGCCTTGGGACGGCAAGGCCTTCGGCGACCTGATGGTCAGGGGACCGTGGGTGGTGCGCGGCTATTTCAAGGGCGAGGGCGGCGACCCGCTCGTCGACGGCTGGTTCCCGACCGGCGACGTGGCCACCATGAGCCCGGACGGCTACATGCAGATCACCGACCGCAGCAAGGACGTGATCAAGTCGGGCGGCGAATGGATCTCCTCCATCGACCTGGAAAACATCGCGGTGGCGCATCCGGCGGTGCAGCAGGCGGCGGTGATCGGCGTGGCCCATCCGAAGTGGGATGAGCGCCCCCTCTTGATCATCGTCAAGCGTCCCGGCATGGAGGTCGGGCGCGAGGAATTGCTCAAGTTCTTCGACGGCAAGATCGCAAAATGGTGGCTGCCCGACGATGTCGCGTTTGTCGACGCCATTCCGCTCGGTGCCACCGGCAAGATGCTCAAGACGAAGCTGCGCGAGCAGTTCCGCGACCACAAGTTGCCCACGGCCTGACGTGCGAGCGACCCTTTAGTTGACGCGGCGTTTCAGAATGGGCTGGCCTTGAACGCCGCGGCCGAGGCGCGCGGCAAGGGCGCGGCGACCCTCGGCATGGTGGTCACCGTGTTGTTCTGGGGCACGCAGCTGCCCCTGTCGCAGCATGTCCTGCAGTTCATGGACCAGTATTACTTCGGCGTGCTGCGCTATGGCATAGGCGCGGCGCTGTTCGCCGCGACCTTGTGGTGGCGCGAAGGCCCGCGCGCCTTCGCCACCGAAGGCAAGGGCGGACTCCTGGCCATTCATGGTTGCGCCGGGTTCATGGTGTTCGGCCTGATCGTGTTCTGGGCGCTGTACTACACCAGCCCCGGCCATGTATCGATCATCATGGCCCTGCAGCCCATGCTGACCGCCTTCTGGCTGTGGGTGACGCGCGGCCGCCGGCCCAACACCCACACCGCCGTCTGCATCGGCGTGGCGTTTTTCGGGCTTGCCCTGGTGATCACGCGCGGCGATTTTCACAGCGCCATTTCCGGCGGCTCGCTGATCGGCGACGCGATGGCGCTCGTCGGCGCCGTCGGCTGGATCGCCTATACGCTGGGCGCGCAGCGATTTCCCGGCTGGTCGCCCTTGCGCTACACCACGCTTGCCTGCCTGGCCGGCACGGCGGGCATCGTGGTGCTGACCATCCTGCTCACCCCGCTTGGCATCGCCAAGGTGCCGAGCGCCGAAACGGTGCTGGCGCAACTGCCGGCGATCGTCTATATCGGCGTATTCCCGTTCTACGTGGCGATCTTCCTGTTCGCCATCGCCGTCGCGCGTCTCGGCGCGGTCAACACCCTGCTTATCGCCAATGCCACGCCGGTGGCGGTATTCGCGGTGGACGCGCTGCGTGGCCGCATGCCCATGCCGGTGGAATGGGTCGGGTCGGCCATCGTGATCGCCGCGCTGGTGGTCTCCAACCTGCTGGACCGGCGCCAGGCGCGCCTGGCATCATCGGCCTGAGTCTTCGCGCAGGCTGACCCAGCCGTTGGCCACCAGGGCCGCGATGATGAGGGCGCCGCCCGCCAGCGCGGCGCCGGCCGGCACCTCGCCCACACCCAGCCAAACCCACACGGGCGCGAGTATGGTTTCGGTGAGCGCGAGGAGACCCATTTCCGCGGCGCGCAAATGCGGCACGGCAAGCGTCATCAACAGGCAGCCCAGCCCGAGTTGCACGCAACCCATCAGCGCCAGCAGCGCGATGTCGGTCGGGCTTGCGACCAGGGCCGGCGCCAGCAGGAAGGCCGGGACAGCGGCGATCACGCCGGCGATCAGAATGGTGGGCAGCAGGTTGGGCGGCGCAGCACCGGGGCGCTGCATGCGCCGCACGAACAGGATCTGCGTGGCATAGGCCAGTGGTACGAACAGGGCGAACAGGTTGCCAAGCCATTGCGAGGAGGCCGCCTCCACGCGAAAGCCGTCGCCGAACATGATGGCAATCCCTGCGAGGGCGACGGCGATAGCCGCCCAGGTGGTCCAGCGCACGCGCTCGCCCAGAAACAGCCATCCCGTGACCGCGGTGACCAGCGGCGAAATGCTCATCAGCACGAAAGTGTTGGCCGTTGCCGTCTTGCCCAGCGAAAGGATGAAGAAGTAGATCTGCGCGGCCAGGCAGAGGGCCGCCACCACGCCGCCGGCGCCCACCGCGCGCACCTGGGCCATCGCCTGCCGGCCGTGCATGGCCACCAGCACCACCGCGACGAATGCGCCCATGAAAAGCGAGCGCCAGAAGACGATCTCCCACGAGTCCTTGACCGTCAAGGCGCGCACGATCAGGCCACCCAGGCTCCAGCACAGGCCGGCGCCCAGCATCAGAAGCACGCCCTTGCGGCGATTCGGCGCGTGACTGCTCATGCCGGCGCTCCCGGCCGGCCAGGCGGGTCGACGTCATGGCGGGCGGCGGCGATAATGCCGCCTCCCGCACCGAATGCAAGGACACCCCGATGGCAGCCACCGACTGGACTGGCGCACAGCGCGCCGCGCAAGCGCTTTTCGACGGGCATCATGCCCGCCGCACGTTCACGCCGCTGGCCGGCGCCGATCTGCCGCCTTCGATCGGCGCGGCCTATGACGTGCAGGATGCGCTGGTGGCGCTGTTTGCCGCCGGTGGCGGCGGTACGCGGGTCGGTCACAAGATCGCGCTCACCACGCCGCAGATGCGTGCCTTCGTGGGCTACGATGATTCGATCGCCGGCCAGGTGCTGGGCGGCCAGGTGCATCGCTCGCCGGCGGCGATCGCCGTTTCGCGCGGCGTGCATTTCGGTTTTGAATGCGAGATCGCCTTTCGCATTTCGCGCGACACCGATCCCGCCGCACCGCCGCGAACCCGCGAGGCGATCACCGCCTGCATCGATGCGGCCTGTGCGGCCTTCGAACTGATCGACGACCGCAGTGCCGACTACTCGCGCTTCGGCAAGGACGACGGTGCGACCATGCTGTCCCTGGCGGCCGACAACGCATGGAACGCCGGCGTGGTGCTGGGCGACTGGAACACCGGCTGGCAGTCGCTCGACCTGGGCGCCGCGCGCGGTGTGGCCAGCATCAACGGGGCGGAGGTCGGCAGCGGCCATGGACGTGACGTGCTCGGCCATCCGCTCGACGCGATGCTGTGGATGGCGCGCCACCTGCACTCGCGCGGCCAGGGCTTCAAGGCCGGCGAATTCGTCATCACCGGCAGTCTTGTGACCTCCAAGTTCCCCGCTGCCGGCGATGACGTGAGCTTCGGGGTGGAAGGGCTGGGCGAGGTGCGGATGCAGCTGTCTGCCTGAAACCATCAGGCCAGCGCCGCCGGTGCGGCAATCCCGAACTTGTCCTGCCACGGCGCGAGCAGCGGCATGATCGATGGATGCAGCACCACGCCACCGGCCAGCTGTTCGGCACGCCGCGCCAGGCCGCGCTCGCCGGGCAGGCGCACCGGCTGGCCGGGCGTGCGCGGCGTGGAGGCATGGCAGGCCGCCGCGACGAAATCGATCTGCCGGGTGGCGCCTTCAAGGCCGCCGAACGCCTCGGGGTCGAGCAACTGCACGAACACCGTGGCGCCCCAGCCCTCCTTGGGGTCGGCGCGACCATGGGCGGCGAGCCCGCCGGTAAGCGACTCCACCAGCAGTGTCAGTCCGTAGCCCTTGTGGCCGGCATCGGTGCCGCCCAGCAGCTGGATGGAACCGCCGCCGCCCGGCAGGCCGTACTTTGGATCATCGGTAGGCTCCCCCTTGTCGTCGAGCAGCCATTTGCCGGGAAAGCGCTTGCCCTCCTTGGCCAGGCGCCCGCTCATGCCGTTGGTGGTGATCGAACATGAGACATCGACCAGGATGGGCTCGCCGCCGGTGGGAATGCCGAAGGCCATCGGGTTGGGCGTGAACACCGGGTCGCGCCCGCCGTAGGGGGCGACGCTGGCGCTGTTGCGGTCGCTGCAGTACAGCAACATCAGCAGACCCTGATCGGTAGCGCGCTTCAGGTAGGCGGTAAGCGCGGCGATGTGGTGCGAGCGGCGGATCACCACCGTGCCCGTTCCATAGGTGCGCGCCATGGTGGCGCAGGCTTCCATGGCCTGCACCACCAGCCACGGGCCGGGCAGGCGCAAACCGTCCCATACCTGGGTGGCCGGCCGCTGGTTGAGCACCGTGGGTTCGCCGGCAGGCGCCATGGCGCCATTGGCCACTTCGTTCAGGTAAGGACCGAGCAGCGCGAGCCCGTGGGTGTCGTGGCCCATCAGGTCGCCTTCGACCAGGATCTCGGCCACGGTGGTGGCTTTCGGGGCTTCGACGCCGGCGGCCACCAGCAGCGAGACTGCGTGGCGGGTGAGTGCATCGGCCGAATATCTGTGTGTCATCAGGTCTGTCTCCGTGGGGCTTTTGTGTGCAGCGCGGTTTGCTTTAATCGTGACCAGCGCCGATAATGGCCTGCGATTGTAAAGCCTCGTTATCCCTCCCCGGCGTCATTCCCTTTCCGCGATTTCCACCGTGTCAAACCCCGTCATAGCATTGCTGGGCATCGGCCTGATGGGCGAGCCGATGGCGAAGAATCTTCTCAAGGCGGGCTTCCCGCTGGTGGCATGGAACCGTACCCGCGCCAAGGCGGAACGGCTGGTGGCTGACGGCGCGCGCGTCGCCGACAGCGCGGCAGCAGCAGTGGCCGGCGCCGATGTCGTCATCACCATGCTGGAGAACGGCGCGGTGGTCGAGGATGTCCTGTTCGGGCAGGGCGTGGCCGCTGCGATGAAGCGCGGCGCGCTGGTCATCGACATGAGTTCCATCAAGCCGCGCGAAGCGCGCGACCACGCGGTGCGTCTGGCGGCCCTCGGTGTACGGCATATCGACGCGCCGGTGTCCGGCGGCACGCTGGGCGCGGCGGCAGGGACGCTCGCCATCATGGCGGGCGGTGAGGATGAGGATTTTGCTTCGGCACTGCCGGTGTTCAAGGCGCTCGGCAGCGCGGTGCGCGTCGGCCCGCACGGTGCGGGCCAACTCGCCAAGCTCGCCAACCAGATGATCGTCGGCATCACCATCGGCGCGGTGGCCGAAGCGCTGCAACTGGCCGAGGCCGGCGGCGCAGACCCGGCGCTGGTGCGCGAGGCCATCCGCGGCGGCTTTGCCGGCAGCAAGATCCTCGAGGTGCATGGCGAGCGCATGTTGAAGGGTGACTTCGCCGCGCGCGCCACCGCCACCGTGCAATTGAAGGACATGAACAACGCGCTGGATGCCGCCGCAGGCGCGGACGGCTACCAGCTTCCCATCACCACCCTGGTGCGCGACATGTACGCCTCGCTGTGCGAGAACGGCGGCGCGGGTGTGGACCACAGCGGCCTGTTTCTCGAAGTGGGCCGCATCAACGGCAAGGCGATTCCCAAGTGAGCACACCCGGATTCACGATCAACCATGAGGTGGTGGAAACCCCGCCGCGCCCGTCCGCCACGGTGCTGTTGTTGCGCGACGCGGCCGGCGGATTCGAGATCCTCATGCAGCGTCGCAGCGACGAGTCCGACGTGCTGGGCGGCGCCTATGTTTTTCCCGGCGGCAAGGTCGATCGCGAGGACGGCGACGACGACATGATGGCGCGCATCGACAGCGTCGACCACGCGCTGCATGGCGCGTTGGGCGACCCGGCACTGGAGACGCGTGCCGCGGCCGCCTGCTACGTGGCGGCCGGTCGCGAGACTTTCGAGGAGGCGGGCGTCCTGCTGGCCAATCTGGCGGATGGCAGCCCGGCGGCTGCACAGCACGCCGAGGCGGCCAGCGCGCTTTCACGCCAGGGCTATTCCTTCATCGAGGTGCTGGAGGAACTGGATTTGCGCCTGCGGGTGAGTTCATTGTTGCCCTGGTCGCGCTGGGTCACACCCAAGATGCCGTCGCTGGCGCGCAAGCGCTTTGATTCGCGTTTCTTCCTGGCCCGTGCGCCTTCCGACCAGGTGGCGCGCCACGACAACCATGAAGCCACCGACAGCGTGTGGATGAGCCCGCGCGCGGCGCTGGCGCGGTTTCGCGCCGGCGAGATCATGCTGGCGCCGCCGCAGTTGATGAGCCTGATAGAACTGGCCGCGCACGACAGCGTGGACGCAGCCATGCACCCGGATGCCGTGCGCTGGCCGCGCCGCATCGACCCGCGCCCCTTCGAGCACGAGGGCACGCGGGCGGTGGCCTATCCGGGCGACCCCCTGCATGACCACCCGGACCAGGTCATGCCCGGGCCGACCCGCCTGATTTTCCGCAAAGGCCGCTTCGAGCCCTTCGAGGGCCTGGACAGCCTGCCGGGCTGAACATCATGGCGACCGGTGCGGCCGTGCATCGCTGTGGTTGGGTATCCGACGACCCGCTTTACATCCGTTATCACGACTGCGAATGGGGCGTGCCCTCGCATGACGACCGGCATCTGTTCGAGATGATGATCCTCGAGGGCGCGCAGGCCGGGCTTTCGTGGATCACCATCCTCCGCAAGCGCGAGAACTATCGCGCCGCCTTTGCGAATTTCGACGCCGCAAAGGTGGCGCAATTCACCGCGGCCGACCAGCAGCGCCTGCTGGCCGACCCCGGCATCGTGCGCAATCGTGCCAAGGTGGCCTCGACCATCCTCAACGCGCAGGCGGTGCTGAAAATCCGCGCAGAGCACGGCTCGCTGGACGCCTTCCTGTGGCGCTTCGCAGGTGGCAAGCCGCGCACCAACCGCTGGAAGTCCTACCGCGACGCGCCGGCCAAGACGCCGGAGTCCGACGCGATGAGCAAGGCGCTGCTCGCCTATGGCTGCAAGTTCGTCGGCTCGACCATCTGCTATTCGCTCATGCAGGCCACCGGCATGGTGAACGATCACGAAACCGGCTGCTGTCGTTTCCACGACGTGGCCCGGATCGGGAAGAAATGAGGGAAAGAAATGAAGCTCGGACCTGAAGCAAAGGAAAATGAAGTCACGGTGCCGCGCGACGCGGCCACCGTACTCTTGCTGCGCGAAGCGCCGCGCGGCTTCGAGGTGTTCATGGTCAAGCGCAGCGGCTTGTCCGACGTGCTGGGCGAGGCGCACGTGTTCCCCGGCGGCAAGATTGACGCGGCGGACAGTGCGCCGGCGGCGTTGGCGCGCGTCCATGGACTGGACGCCCTCGACGTCGCCGCGCTGGGCGAAGACCTGCCGCGCGAGCGCGCCGCCGGCATGTTCGTCGCCGCGGCGCGCGAAACCTTCGAGGAGGCTGGCGTCTTGCTGGCGCACGGCGTGTCTGCCGATCTCAAGGCCGCGCGTGATCGCGTCAACGCCAAGGAGCCGCTGGCCGATGTGCTGGCCTCCATCGGCGTGATGCTGGACGCCGCCGCGATGGTGCCGTGGGTGCGCTGGGTGACACCACCGTTCGTGGTGCGCCGGTTCGATGCGCGCTTCTTTCTTGCCGTGGCCCCACCGGAGCAGGCGGCGGTGCATGACGACTACGAAGCCACGCACAGTGAATGGCTTGATCCGCACGATGCGGTGGAACGCTGGGCCGCAGGCGGTATCAAGCTGGCGCCACCCACTTATATGAGCCTGGCGCATCTGGCACTGTTCGATAGCCTGGACGCGGTGATGGCCGACGCGCGTTCGCGCCGGCCGCCCATCGTGCAGCCGCGCGCTTTCGAGGACGGTGGCGTGCGTTGTCTGGCCTTTCCCGGCGACGCCTTGCACCCGGTGGCCGAACGTGCAATACCCGGGCCCACGCGACTGAAATGGGACGGCGAAAAGTTCGTGCCGTTCTGACTGAACAACACCGCGACCACGCGGGAGGAGGAGAGATGAGGACAAACCCCGTCAAGGCGAAGCTCGCGGCCGGCGGCCGGGCCTACGGTGCCATGGTGTTCGAGATGTTCACCCCGGGCCTGCCGCAGATCCTGCGCAATGCCGGTGCCGACTATGTGCTCTACGACATGGAGCACACCGGGCTGGGCTTCGAAACCCTCAAGACGCAATTCGCCCTGTGCCGCGGCCTGGACCTGGTGCCGATGGTGCGGGTGCCGCGCGGCGAGTACCACTTCATCGCCCGGGCGCTGGATATCGGCGCGCTGGGTGTGATGGTGCCGATGGTGGGTACGGCCGAGGAGGCCGCGCAGATCGTGTCCT
Organism: Burkholderiales bacterium; assembly: GCA_965279115.1. Classification (GTDB taxonomy): domain Bacteria; phylum Pseudomonadota; class Gammaproteobacteria; order Burkholderiales; family JAEUOS01; genus JAEUOS01. The sequence continues at coordinate 6,837,649 of OZ257137.1, read as the reverse complement.
GCACGCGTTACCCGCCGCAAGGCAGGCGCGGCGCCGCGTTCGGCTTCGCGCATGACGACTACCAGGGCGGCGACGTGGCGGCCAAGATGGCGGCCATCCACGCGCGCACCATGGTGATCGCGCAGATCGAGACCGCCGAGGGGCTGGCCAACGTGGAGGCGATTGCCGCCACCGACGGGATCGATGCCTTGTGGCTGGGGCATTTCGACCTGACCAATTTCATGGGCATTCCGGGGCAGTTCGGCCACCCGGATTACGTGGCCGCGGTCCGGCGCATTGCCACGGCCTGCGAGGCCAACGGCAAGGCGGCGGCCTATCTCGCCACTGATGAAGCGCTGGCGCGCGAATACCTCGCCAAGGGGTATCGCCTGCTGGGGTACGGCATAGACCAGTTGCTGCTGCAGTCGGCACTGGCCAACGGCATGGCCGCGATGCGCGCGGCCGCACAGGAGATCTGACATGGGCAGCAAGTTCAAGGTAGGCCTCACACGCGACATTCTGGATTCCGCCGGCCAACCGGCCTTTGGCGCCGCCGCGCTGAAAGTGCTCGAGGATGCGCCCAATATCGAATGGGAATACCTGCCCAGGAAGCTGCCCGAGATCGGTCCCGACGAGGCGGCCGCCTATGACGCCATCTACGTGAATGCGGCGCGGGTGCCGGCCGCCGCCGTCGCACGCGCCGATTGCCGGCTCAAGGTGGTGGCGCGCCATGGCGTGGGTTACGACTCGGTGGATGTGGCGGCGATGACGGCCGCCGGCGTGCTGGTCACCAACACGCCCGCCGCGATGCCGCGCCCGGTGGCCACCATCGCGCTCACCTTCATCCTGGCACTTGCCGGCAAGCTGGTACTCAAGGACCGCTTGACCCGGACCGGCCGCTGGCACGAGCGCATGGACAACATGGGCACCGGCCTCACCGGGCGCACGCTGGGCGTGATCGGCGCCGGGCGCATCGGCAAGGAACTCTTGCGCATGGCGGCCACCTTCGACCTGAAACTCATCGCCGCCGACCCTTACGCCAGCAGCGTCGAGCTGGGTTATCTCGGTGCGCGCAAGGTCGACCTCGACACCCTGATGGCGGAATCCGACTTCATCGTGGTGGCAGCGCTGCTCGACGAAGGCACGCGCCACCTGGTGGGGGCGAAGCAGTTCGCGCGCATGAAACCGACCGCCTGCTTCATCAATGTGGCGCGCGGGCCCATCGTCGACGAGAAGGCGTTGATCACGGCCTTGCAGGAAGGGCGCATGGCCGCGGCCGCCACCGACGTGTTCGAGCAGGAACCGGTCGACCCCGCCAATCCGCTGCTGGCGATGGACAACGTCATCGTCACCCCGCACTCGCTGTGCTGGACCGACGAATGCTTCCACAACATGGCCACCATCGGCCTGGCGAGCATTGTCGACGCGCTGTCGGGCAAGCGCCCGGAGTTCGTGGTCAACCGCGAGGTGCTGGCGCATCCGCGCATCGCCCTTGCCTGAACGCAGCGCGATGTTCAGCGGCATTTATCCGATCCTCTATGCGTTTTTTGACGCCGCTGGCGGGCTTGACGAAGCCGCGATGCGGCGCCAGATACGCGCCTGCGTCGCCAATCCCTGCCACGGCATAGCGGCGCTGGGCCTGGCCACTGAAGTGGGCAAACTCACTTCGGACGAGAAGCGCAGCATCATCGGCTGGCTCGCGGAAGAGACGGCGGGGCGCAAGCCTGTGGCCATTACCATCTCCGGCGACACGGTGGACGCGCAGGCGGAACTTGCGACTTTTGCGGCGGATGCCGGCGCGCAATGGCTGATTCTGCAACCGCCGCGCGACCGCACCCAACCCGAGGCCTTCTACCTCGACTTTTTCGCCGAGGTGATGGCGCGTACCGGCTTGCCTTGCGCGATACAGAATGCGCCCGAGTATCTTGGCGTCGGGCTGACGCCGGCTTCGATCGCCCGGCTGGCGGCGGCACGCGACAACTTCGTGTTGCTCAAGGGCGAAGGCCCGGCCGTGCACATGCGCGAAGTGATGGCGGCCAACCCGGGCATGGCGGTCTTCAATGGTCGCGGCGGGCTGGAGTTGATCGACAACCTGCGCGCGGGTTGCGCCGGCATGGTGATTGGCGTCGATAGCTTCGACTGGCAGGCGCGCGTATTCGACGCCCACCGCGCGAATGACCATGAGGTCGCCGATGCGGCTTATCGCACGCTGTTGCCGGGCGTTGTGTTCATGATGCAGTCCATCGACCACCTGGTCTGCTACGGCAAGCGCATCGCCGCCCACCGGCTCGGCCTTGCGGTTCATGATCGCGCGCCTGCCCTGGCGCCGACCGGATTCGGCCTGGACTGCGCGGCGCGGTTTGCACGCGTGCTCGGGCCGCTGGCCTGACGCAATCGCATCGGGAATCTCCCCACCCTCATTGCGGTGAATCCGCTAGAATATTTTGCAAAGTTCGCGAACCGGACGGGGGCGTTGGAAACTGGTATCGCGGCGGGGCGACGCAGCCATGCAGCGAGCCCGGATATCACGAGGTGTGGAGCAAATGCGGCGCGCGAATCCTGTTTCGCGCTGACGGACATTCATTCAAGGGGACATCAAGCATGAACAAAGCGGACATGGTGGAGCACATCGCCAAATCGGCCGACATATCGAAGGCCGCTGCGGGGCGCGCGCTCGAGGCGCTGATCGTCGCGGTGCGAACCACGCTGAAGAAGAATGGCAGTGTGACGCTGGTGGGTTTCGGCACCTTCCAGGTGGCCAAGCGCAAGCAGCGCACCGGCAGGAATCCACGCACCAATCAGCCCATCAAGATCCCCGCCGCAAAGGTTCCCAAGTTCAAACCTGGCAAAGCTTTGAAAGATGCTATAAAATAGTGGTCTTCGTTGCTGCCAAGGTTTTGGCGCGGCGAAAGCAGTAAACGCAGTGGAACCCGGCAATCGGTTGCGCAAGCGGCCCGGGAGCCAAGGGTGCTTAGCTCAGTTGGTAGAGCGTCGCCCTTACAAGGCGAATGTCGGCGGTTCGAGCCCGTCAGCACCCACCAAGTTTCACTGCACGGGCACTATTTTCGGTGCCGCAAGATCATGGAGTGGTAGTTCAGTTGGTTAGAATACCGGCCTGTCACGCCGGGGGTCGCGGGTTCGAGTCCCGTCCACTCCGCCAATTTAAAGCGCCTGATTCTTCACGGAATCGGGCGTTTTGCATTTTCGCGGCACATATGGCCTCTATAGCAGTCATCACCCGACCCGGGTTCCTCGGTCTTGATGACTTCAGCGCCCAGGTCGGCGAGCAACATCGCGCAAAAAGGGGCCCGAGACCACCCGGCTGAGGTCGAGGACCTTGATACCCTCAAGTGGTCGCATGTCAGACCATCAGGTCTGCGAGCGATTTCATGTCGTCAACCCAGATGTCGGGCTGGTGTGGCGTGCGGCCGAACGGGCGCTTGCGCCGGTCGATGAACGCGGTATGCATGCCGGCGGCTTTCGCGCCAATGCAGTCAAACGCGTGGTTCGCCACAAACAACACTTCATCCATGCGCACACCCATGATCTCGGCAGCCTTGGTATAGGTGGCGACGTGGGGTTTGAAGGAGTTGGCCTCCGCGACCGAGATCACCTTGTCGAAGGGAATGCCGTGGTACTGCTTGGCCGTTTCAAGCATGTCCGGGTCGCCGTTGGACAACACGACGATCTTGTACGTGGTCTGCAATTTGGCCAGCGCGGCGGGCACGTCCGGAAAGCAGCGGAGCCGTTCGATGTTGCTGATCAGATCGCTGACTTCCGCGTCGGTGTGCTGGATGTCGGCACGCTCTAGGGTATATGCCAGTGCGCGGAATCCGATCTCGCGGTAGGGCGTGTGTTCCTTGTGCAGGAGGCCGTCGATCATCGAGTTCTCGAAATGGGTACGACGGTACCAGGTCACCAGGGAACCAGGCTTGCCGCTCCAACCCTTGGCCGCGAGGAACGGGGCAAACGCCTCGGTCAGGCCCTTCTGCATGTCCACGACCGTGCCGTATTGGTCGAACATCACGACCTTGGTCTTCTTCTTCAGTTCTTCAGCGGTTGCCATGGACATCTCCTGACTGGATTGGGATGCGGGTCGCGAAACGGATTGAATGACCGTGAGTGTAGAAGGTGGCACTCACGCGGTCCAACGGATAGTTGGTAGCGCACCTTTGCACACGGCTTGGCGCGGCATCAATCGAATGGTTTGCGTATCCTTTGGCCATGAGCAACGACCAGCGCCCCACCATCGTTCTTGTTCCGGGTTTCATGACCGATCGCGATCTATGGACCGATCTCATTCCGGAACTGGAAGGCTACAACACCGTCTGTGCGGACATATCGTCCGGATCTTCACTGGAAGCCATCGCCGCGCAGGTTCTGGAGCAGTGCCCGCCCCGATTCATCCTCCTCGGATTCTCCATGGGCGGCTTTGTCGCGCGTTACGTGGCCTACCAGGCGGGTACAAGGATTGAGGCCCTGATACTCGTGGCAACCTCAGCAAGGGCCGGATCCCCCAGTTCAAGGGCACGCCCCGACGACCCGAAAGCATTCAAGGGGATCAGCACGACCGCGATCCGGGCGTCCCTGGGGCCTGAAAGAGCGAATGACGAGCATCTCGTTAAACGCATCCAGAAGATGGGCGAGCGGCTCGGGCACGAGGTGTACGCACGGCTGACTTCCCTTCAGCGGCCATCCGATCTCGAGCGCCTGGAACAGATCCGATGCAAATGTCTGGTGGTTAGCGCGGAGTTCGACCGGTTGCGATCGCGAGAGGAGTCGCAGGAACTCGCGGCTGGGTTGAACGCTGAGTTCGCGATGATTCATGGCAGCGGGCACATGATTCCGCTGGAACGGCCGCGAGAGCTTGCCGGTACGATGAAAAGTTGGCTGTCTTCCATTGGCTTACCGTCATAAGGGATCAGGGAAGCCTTGGAAGAGGAAAAGCGGATCGCTTCTATGCGCTTTGCGAATGCTCAATGCGCGGATGCAGCCGTACGGAATTAGCCTGATATTCGCCGGTAAACGCGAAATCGACTTCAGGCGCGAGCCCACTCACGATGCGTGCGATCGACTTGCCCGAGCCGCAGGCATGCGTCCAACCCAGTGTGCCGTGCCCGGTGTTGAGGTAAAGGTTCGGCAGTTTCGAGCGGCCGATGATCGGGAGGTTGCTCGGCGTCGCGGGGCGCAGGCCGGTCCAGAACTGCGCGCTCGCGGTGTCACCCGCGCCGGGGAACAGTTCCTCGACCCGTCGCACGATCGCCTCGCAGCGCACCCGGTTCAGGTCGCGGTCGTAGCCGTTGAGTTCCGCCGTGCCGGCGATGCGCAGGCGGTCGCCGAGGCGTGAGAACACCAGCTTGTATTCGTCGTCGGTCAGCGAAACCTGGTGCGCCCTGGATGCGTCGCGTACCTGCATGGTGACCGAGTAACCCTTGGCCGGATAGATCGGCAACTCGATGCCCAGTGGTTTGGCGTACATCGGCGACAGGCTGCCCATGGCCAACACAAAGGCATCGGCGGTTATGCGCTGGAACCTGCCTTCGGGATCGGTGGCTTCCACATGGTGGATGCTGCCGCCGGCCTCGCGCAGCGCCGTGATGGTGTGGCTCATCAGGAACTCCACACCATCGGCCCGGCAGCGTTCCACCAGCCCGCGCGCGAAGCGGTTCGCGTCGCCCGATTCATCTTCGGCGGTGTAGGTGGCACCGGCCAATTGCGGGCGGATGTGGGCGAGCGCCGGCTCGATGCGCACCGCCTCGTCGGCGGAAATGACGCGCCGGTCGCACCCCAATTCGCGCATCTGCGCGGCCGGCGCTTCGGCACCGGCGAACTCCTTTTCGCTGGTGTAGAAGTGCAGGATGCCTTGCGTCCTCTGGTCGTAGTCCAGCCCGATCGAGGCGCGCAAGGCCTGCAGCGTCTCGCGGCTGTAGGTGCCGAGGCGCACGATCTGTGCGATGTTGTAGCGCGTGCGTGCCGGCGTACATTCGCGCAGGAATCGCAGGCCCCACATCCACTGGCGCATGTCGGCGCGCACCCGGAACAGGAGCGGCGCGTCCTCCTTGCCCAGCCATTTCAATACCTTGAGCGGGGCACCGGGGTTGGCCCACGGTTCGGCGTGGCTGACCGAGATCTGGCCGCCATTGGCAAAACTGGTTTCAGCGGCCGGCTGTGCCTGCCGGTCAACCACCGTGACTTCGTGACCCTGCTGGCGCAGGAAATAGGCGGACGTCACCCCCAACAGGCCTGCTCCAAGAACAACAACTTTCATTTCGAACCTCCGGACATGCGTTGGACGCGGGGCATTGGCCTCGCGCTTGCCGCTCCCCCTGTCCTCGGTACCTGAAAGTTTCGGCCGGTGCGGCCTTGCTCCTTCGGTGCGCCCCTTGACGGGGCGGCTCTCCAGACGGCGTTGGTGTTGTGCAGTACGTGAACCTGAGCGTGCATGGGAGTTTGCGCCTTCGGTGGCCGCATCCTGCGATGCGGCGCTCTCCTGCGGTGAAGATCCTTACATCATGCGGTGGCTTTCCCCGGCCTGGAGAAATCGTTCTGCCAGCATCACCCAATAGGCGGCGCCGACCGGCAGGTTGTCGTCGTTGAAGTCGTAGGCCGGGTTATGAACCATGCAGGCGCCCGGACTGGCCCCGTCGCCATTGCCGATCAGCAGGTAACTGCCGGGCACGCGTTCGAGCATGAAGGCGAAGTCCTCGCTGGCGGTCAGGGGCGGGCCCTGCGGCGTGATGTTCTTGGCGCCCACCAACGCGATACCGACCGCGCGGGCAAAGGCGGTTTCTGCCGTGGTGTTGACCAGAACCGTATAGCCGGCCCGCCAGTCGATATGTGCGGTGACACCGAAACTTTCTGCTTGCGCCAGCACGAGCGAGCGAATCCGCCGCTCGATGGTGGCACGCACCTCGCGGTCCAGCGCTCGCACGCTCAATTCCAACGTTGCAGACGCCGGGATCACGTTGTTGGCACCTCCGGCATGCAGGGCGCCCACCGTGACCACGGCCGTCTGCAGCGGGTCGATGTTGCGCGACACCACCGTCTGCAGGGCCATCACGATGCTTGCCGCGGCGACCACCGGATCGGTGGCCCGGTGGGGCATGGCGCCATGGCCGCCCACACCTTCAAGGGTGATGGTTGCGTAGTCAGAGGAGGCCATCGTGGCACCGTCGCGAAACACCAGGTGTCCCTGGCGGACGCCGGGCATGTTGTGCATGGCGAATACGGCGTCGCAGGGATGGCGTTCGAAAAGGCCGTCTTCCATCATGCGCAAAGCGCCCCCGCCGCCTTCCTCCGCGGGCTGGAAAATCAGGTTGAGCGTGCCATCGAACTGCCCATGTTGCGCAAGTTGACTGGCCGCGGCCAGCAGCATGGCGGTATGGCCGTCGTGTCCGCAGGCATGCATCACGCCGCCATGGGCGCTGGACCAGGCCGCGCCGCTGGCTTCTTCGATGGGCAGTGCATCCATGTCGGCCCGCAGGCCCAGGCGCTTGTGGCCCTTGCCGCGTACCAGTGTGCCGACGACACCGGTACCGCCGATGCCGCGCTCGACCGCATAGCCCCACGATTCCAGGCGGTCGGCCACCAGGGCGGCGGTGCGGTGTTCCTCGAAGGCCAGCTCCGGGTGGCGATGAATGTCGCGCCGCAGGGCGACAAACTCGCCGGAGCGGGCTTCGAGGGCAGCGAGCGGATGTGGCATGACCGGGTTGCCTTATTGCGGCTGCAGGTTGATCTGTTTGGCGATGGCGCGATAGCGTGCAGTCTCGGCCTCGTAGAACCGCGCCGACTCGGCGAGGCTCATTGGCGAGGACGGATGCTGGGTTTGCGCTGCCAGTTGAGCGCGTACCGCGGGGTCGCGCAGGGTCTTGCCGATGGCGGTGTGCAGGCGCGTGACCACATCTTCCGGCGTGGCTTTCGGGACCATGAAGCCGGTCCAGATCTTGTAGGCAAAATTCTTCAGCACTTGCCCTTCACTGACCGTGGGCAGGTTCTTCAGCAGTTCTGAGCGTTGTGCCCCGAGTTGGCCGATCACCTTCAGGCGGCCTTGTTCGGCCAGTGCGCCCATGCCCGCGCTGTAGACCAGCACGGCGAAGTCGACCTGGCCGCCGCCGATGTCCTACAGCAGCGGTGCGTTGCCCTTGTACGGAATGTGCGTCAGCTTGATGCCGGTCTCCGCCTGCACGTTCTCCAGGATCAAGTGGTAAAGCGAACCCACGCCCACGCTGCCGTAGCTCAAGGGCTTGTCCGGTGACTTGCGTGCCAGCGCGATCAGGTCATCCACCGTATTGACCGGCAGGTCCTTGCGGGTCACAAACACCATGACGGCATCGGCCACTGGATGTACAAGACGGAAATCCTCCGCCTTGAGCTTGACCGCGGCATTGGCCAGGGGCGCGAGAATCACTTCATTGGGTGACCCCTGGAAAACCAGGTGTCCGTCCGCTGGCGCTGCCAGCACCTTCTGCGCGGCCAGTGCGCCACTTACACCCCCCAGGTTCTCCACCAGCACCTGCTGGCCCAGTTCCTTGCCGAGCTGGGCGTTGAAAATGCGCGCGATCGCGTCCGAAGGACCGCCCGCCGGGTAAGGAACCATCAGGCCAACCGTCTTGGCAGGCCAGCTCTGTGCCAGGGCAGCCCCCGCTACAAGCAACGATCCGGCCGTCAGGCCCAGTAAGGTTCGGAATTTCAGCATCGCAACTCCCGGTTGACTACAGGTGTGTGGTTGGAATCCGGCTGCGTCCAATGTAGGAGCGGTCGACAGTAATGTCCAATGCATTGTTTTCTGCTTTATCATGAGAAAAAATCATGGATCCAGGAGGCGCCTTGTGACGCTCGTGCAATTGCGGCATCTGCTTTCCTTGGCCCGGACGGGGTCTTTCAGCCGATCGGCCGAGGAGCTGTTCCTCACCCAGCCGGCCTTGAGCCGCAGCATCCGCGCGCTCGAGGATGAGCTCGGGCAGGCGCTTTTCGACCGTGTCGGCCGCCGCAGCGAAGTCACCCCGCTCGGGCGCGAGGTGGTCGAACACGCGCGCGGCATCGTCGGCGCCGCTGACGACCTGCGCGAAAGTGGCACCAACACGGCGCGTGGCGAAAGCGGGGCGCTGCGCATCGGCCTGGGCTCGGGGCCTGGTGCGCTGCTGATGACGCCGCTCCTGATGCATATGGCCACGCACCATCCGCGCCTGCGCCTGGAGATCTCGCGTGGCCGCACCGATCTGCTCGAGCGCAGCCTGCGCGAGCGCAATGTCGATGCCCTGGTGGTGGACGCACGCTCTCTGGTGCCCGCACCGGATTTGAAGGCGACCCAGACCCACGAAACGCGCGGCTCGTTCCTGTGCCGGCGCGGCCATCCATTGGCACGCAAGCGAGGGGGCGTGACCTTCGAGCAGGTGCGCGACTATCCGATCGCTTCAACGCCGCTGAGCGACGAAGTGGCGCGCGTGCTGGTGGAGCGTTACGGCCCCGAAGCACACCCCGCGCGCTGCGTCACCCTGCGCTGCGAGGAGATCCCGAGCCTGGTCGAGCTGACGCGCCATACCGATACCGTGCTCATCGCCATCCGCGCCGCCGGCACTGATCTGCATGAACTGACAATGCGGCCGGCGCTGGACCTGACGGCGCGATTCGCCATCGTCACGCTGGCAGGCCGCAGCGAGGCGCCTGCGCTGCCGATCGTGCGCCGGTTGGTGAATGAACTTCTTCAGGATGCCTGATCAGGTCCTGCCTCTACACTCTCGCGCCGGGGGGTGCGGGCTCGAGTCTCGTCGACGCCGCCAATAAATAAATAGCGCCTGATTCTTCACCGAATCGGGCGTTTTGCATTTTGGGCCCACCTGCCGCGATGCATGATTTTCAGGTCGGTGGGCGAAGTCGCCGGCCGCGACAACATTGTCTTGACATCGTTGTGTTGACAATGGCATTGTCGGGTTTCGCAAGATTCAGCAAGGCGCGCTTCGCCGCGAAGCTTCCATGAAGGGCTGCAATTTCCTCTACATAAGCTCGGACGAGCACGATCCGCGCTACATGGGGTGCTCCGGCAATCCGTGGATCCATACGCCCAACATGGATGCGTTGGCCGCGCGCGGCACGCGCTTCGCCAATGCCTACACCCCCAGCCCGATCTGCGTGCCGGCGCGTGCGGCCCTTGCCACCGGCCGCTCGGTGCACGAAACCGGGTATTGGGACAACGCCATCGCCTACGAGGGCCGCTGGACCAGCTGGCACCACCGGCTCGCGTATGCGGGGCACGAAACCGTTTCAATCGGCAAGCTGCACTATCGGAGCGGCGCCGATCCCACCGGTTTCACGGCGCAGCACGCGCCGATGCACATTCATGAGGGGGTAGGGTTGGTGTGGGGTTCGGTGCGCGACCCGATGCCGACGAACCGCGGCCGCTCGCCGATCTTCGACGAGATTGGTGCGGGAGAGTCCAAGTACAACCGCTACGATCTGGACATCACCGCGCGGGCGCGCGCCTGGTTGCGCCAGAAGGCGGAAGCGCCTGGTGACAAGCCTTGGTCGCTGTTTCTGGGCTACGTGGCGCCGCACATGCCGCTGGTGGTGCCGCAGGAATTTCTCGACCTCTATCCGCTTGAAGCGATCGAGCTGCCCAAGCTGTTGCCGGAAAACGGGCATGTGCGCCACCCGTGGGTGCAGCGCATGGTCGATTTCTGGGACCACGACGCGGAACTCGGCTCGCCTGCGCGGCGCGCCCTGGCGCGCGCCTGCTACTTTGGCCTTACCACCTTCATGGACCGGCAACTCGGCGCCATCATGGCCGCGCTGGACGAAACCGGGCTGGCCGACTCCACCGTGATCGTCTACACATCAGACCACGGCGACAACCTCGGCACCCGCGCCATGTGGAACAAGTCCACCCTGTACCGCGAGTCGGTGGGGGTGCCGCTTATCATCGCCGGCCCCGGCATTCCCGCCGGCGGAGTGCGCAGCACCGCGACCAGTCTGGTCGACATCTACCCCACCGCATTGGACGTGGTTGGCGTGCCCGCCGTGCCGGAAGAGGCGAGCCAGCCCGGCCGCTCGCTGGTGGCGCTTGCCAATGGCGAGAACGAGCCGGCGCGCATCGTGCTCAGCGAATACCACGCGGTGGGCGCCGACACCTCCGCCTTCATGCTGGCGGACGCCCGCTTCAAGTATCACCACTATGTGGGTTACGAGCCGGAACTGTTCGATCTGTCGACCGACCCTGAGGAGGCCCGCAACCTCGCCGGCGATGCTGCCTTTGCCGCGGCGTGCCGGCGCTTTGAAATGCATTTGCACGGCCTGCTCGACCCTCGCGAGGTCGACGCCCGCGCGCGCCGCGACCAGAACAACCTGGTCGCCAGGTTTGGCGGCCGCGAGGCCGCGCTCAAGTGGGGCAATCCGGGTCCGACCCCGGCCCCCGAATCCACCGCTTCACAACCATCCGGAGCCCAGGCATGAATCGTCGTCATTTCGTCTCGTCCGCCGCCGCCTTGAGCCTTGCAGCGCTCGCATCGCGACAAGCCCTGGCGCAGGCCTATCCCAGCAAGCCGATCCGCCTGATCGACGCGTTTGCGCCAGGCAGCGCCTCCGATACCATCCTGCGCCTGATCGCGCCGCACCTGCAGGAAGGTCTGCGCCAGCCCTGCGTGGTGGAAAACCGCCCCGGCGCCAGCGGCAACGTGGCGGCGCGCTACTTCGCAACCGTGCCGGCGGACGGCCACACCATCCTGATGGCCACCAACACCATGCTCACGGCCAACCCGCACCTGTTTCCCGGCTCCAGCATTGATCCGCAGAAAGACTTCAACTACGTGATGCCGGTGTCGGGCATCGGCATGGTCATTTTCGGTGGGCCGGCGGCCCCTGCGAAGGACATGCAGGGCGTGGTGGCGCGCGCGAAGGAAAAGGCGGGCAGCGTGTCCTACGGCACGCCCGGCATCGGCACACCCATGCACCTGATCGCCGAACTGATCAACCAACGCACCGGCGCCGAACTCTCGCATGTGCCGTACAAGGGCGGCCCGCCGATGGTGGCGGACGTACTGAGCGGGCAGATCGGCATCGGCATCGTCGCCTATTCGGTGATCGCCGGTTTCATCCAGCAGGGCCGGTTGACACCGCTCGCGGTGACCGGCACGCGGCGCCTGGCGGTCCTGACCAACGTGCCGGCCCTGGGCGAGCTGTATCCCGGTATCGATGTATCGGCCTGGTGCGCGCTGGTGGCGCCCAAGGGCACGCCGGTGGCCGCGCAGCAGCGCTTTGCCGAAGAAGCCGGGCGCGCGTTGTCGCGGCCCGAGATCGCCAGCCGCATGCGTGAGCTGGGGCTGGACCGCATCGAAGGCAATGCCGCCACTGTCGAGGGGCTGGTGGGGCCGGAGTCCGCCCGCCTGGGCGAACTGATCCGCAAGCTCAACATCCGCATGGAGTAGCATGGGTTTTTCATTCTCAAGCCGGATGGGCCGATCATGACCGACGCTCCCCAGCCGTTTGTGGCCGCGGTGGTACAGGCCGCGCCTGCCTACCTGGATATCGATGCAGGCATCGCACAAACCGTACGCCTGATCGACGAGGCGGCGGCGAATGGCGCGCGGATGATCGTGTTTCCCGAGCTTTGGCTGCCGGGCTATCCGTGGTGGATCTGGTTAGGGTCGCCGGCCTGGGCTGCACAGCGCGGATTTTCGGCGCGCTATCGGGACAACGCTTTCACCTTCACCCCCGCACACATGGATGCGATTGCCGCCGCCGCGCGGCGCAACCATATGGTGGTGGTCGTGGGCATGGCCGAGCGCGACAACGGCACGCTGTTCATCAGCCAATGGTTCATAGATGCCGACGGACAAACCCGCGGGCGGCGCCGCAAGCTCAAGCCGGGCGCGCCCGAGCGCGGCGTCTTCGGTGAAGGCGATGCGCGGCACCTGGCGGTGTCCGATACCGCCGTCGGGCGGGTCGGCGCACTGTGCTGCGGCGAGCACCGCCACCCCTTGTTCAAGATGGCGCTGCACTCCCAGAACGAGCAGATCCATGTGGCGGCCTGGCCCAGCTTCTCGGTCTACCAGCCCTTTGCGGTAGGGCTGGGGCATGAAATCAACAACGCGCTGAGCCGGGTGTACGCCGCCGAAGGCGGCTGCTTCGTACTGGCACCATGCGCCGTGGTGTCGCCGACCATGGTGGAGCTGCTGTGCGATTCAGCGGACAAGGCGGCGCTGCTCAAGGCGGGCGGTGGCCATGCGCGCGCCTACGGTCCCTCGGGCGAAATGCTGTGCGAGCCGCTGGCGCCGGACGAGGAGGGCATGCTCTATGCCACCATCGACCTGGCCCGGATCGCCGATGCCAAGGCCGCCTACGACGTGATCGGCCACTCGGCCCGACCGGACATTGCGGCCCTGCAGTTGCTCGGAGGGACGGTTGCGGCCAAGGGCGAAGGTGCCAAAGCGCTAGCGGAAGATTCCGCTGAGTCGAGATCCGCATGACGCAACGCAAGGCGCCGCGCGCCAGGCCCAAGGCAGTTCAGGATAAGCCGGCGACGGGCCGCGCGGTCGATGTCACCCGCAATCTCACCTACCGCGTGGTGCAGTTGTCGAGCACCCTGGCGCGCTCGGCGAGCCGGGATTTCGAGGCGAACGCAGACCTGAGTGTGCCGGTATGGCGGATGCTGTCGGTCATTGGCAGCCAGGGCCCGATTTCCCTTGGGGATGTGGCCCGCGTGATCGGTGTGGACAAGGGCTGGATGAGCCGCACGCTTGCGCAACTGGAAGAGCGCGGCCTGGTGCGGCGCGAAGCCGATCCGGGCGACGCCCGACAATTCTTCCTCTCGCTCACCACTGCCGGACGCGACCTGCACATCCATGGTTCGGCTATCTCGCAGGCGCGCCAGCGATTTCTGGAGAGCAAGTTCTCGCCGGCCGAACTGAAGACGCTCGAGCAATTGATGGCCCGGCTTCAGGCTGCCGCCGAAGAGATGGTCGATGACGTCCCGCACCTGAAGCCCTGAGCCATGGAACTGACGGCCGAGCAACAGGACATGGCCGCCGGCCGCATGGGCCCGGCATTGCAGTGGGCCATCGAGCAGCAGTTAGCCGTGGCGACCTTTTTCCAGGCCAGGCGCCTGGTGCCGGTGGCGTCCTGCCATGCCGGCGCGGAGATCGGCATCACCGGCGAGGCCGGGCTGGAACTGCTGGAGTTTCTCGCCGCCTCCGGCGCGCGGGTGCGGGTACCCTCGGTCACCGCCGCTTGCAGCGTGGATTTCCAGCGCTCACGCAGCTTTTGCGTGCCCAAGGCCCAACTCGATGCCGAACATCGCCTGCATGCGGCCATGCGAACGATGGGCTTCATCGACAGTTCCACCTGCATCAACTACCAGACCGTGTCGCCGCCGCGCTTTCGCGAACACCTGGCGTGGGGGGATACGGGCTCGGTGACGTTCGCCAACGCCATCGTTGGGGCGCGCTCCAACTACGAGGGCGGACCGGCCTCGATCGCCGCGGCCTTGACCGGCTGCGTGCCCGAATACGGGTTCCATCTCGATGCCGCGCGGCGCGCCACCGTCGTCTTCGAGGTGCGCACGCCACTGGACGGCACCAGCGACTGGAGCGCGCTGGGGGCCTTGATCGGGCCCCGCATCAACGACTACTGGACCGTGCCGGCGATTGTCGCGCCCGCTTCGACACCCTCCGTTGATGACCTGAAACACCTTGCCGCCGCGCTCGCCAGCTTCGGCTCTGTCGCGATGTTTCATGTCGTTGGCGCCACGCCGGAAGCCTCCACCCTCGAGCAGGCTTGCGGCGGGACGCCACCAGCAGCCAGTGTCGTCAACCGGTCGGATCTGGATGCCGTGTATGCGCGCTATTCCGACCCCGGGATCGACGCGCCCGGCGCTTCCGGCACCGACCTCGTCGTCTTCAGCGCACCGCAGCTTTCGCTCTATGAGCTCACCGATATCGTGCGGCGGCTCGCCGGCCGCAAGGTCGCACCCGGGGTGCGACTGATCGTGACCGTGAATCATCAGGTGCAGTCGGAATCCGCGCGGCTCGGCTATACCGCAGTCCTGGAAGCGGCCGGCGGCGAACTGCTCGCCGGCACCTGCTTCTACGTGATGGCGCCGGCGCTGGTACGCAAGGAGATGGGTTTCCAGTCCCTGGTGACGCCATCGGCCAAGCTTGCCAACATCCTCGGCGGCGCCGGCTATCGGCCGCGGCTGCGCAGCGTCCAGGATTGCATCGACTTTGCGATCTCCGGGCGCGGGCGCTGAGCAATGGATTCACACACTGCCAATTTGATTCTTCGCGGACCGGTCGGCATTGGCGGGGCGGTCGAGGGTTACGTCCTGGTGTCCACCCAGGGGTTCAACGCCCGCTATGACCTGGACCGGCAATCCGGCACGTTCTCGCGGCCCGAGCATGATCTGTACGGGCAGGATTTTCGCGGGCGCATCCTGGTGTTCGGCGGTGCGAAGGGAGGCATCGCCACCTCATGGGCCTTGTACGACCTCAAGCGACGCGGCATGGCGCCGCTGGGGCTGGTGTTCCGTCGCGCGAACCCGGTGGTCGCGCAGGGTTGCGCGCTGGCCGAGCTGCCACTGCTCGATCGGCTCGACCCGGACCCGGTCGAATCGCTTTGCAATGGCGATCGTGTCCGTCTTGTCCCGGAGCGCGGTGAACTGGTCCTGCTCGAGCGCGCGGCAACGCGGGGCGCCGCATGAGGGAAACGATATTCCTGCTGCACGGATTTGCTTCCTCGGCCAAGACCTGGGACGCGACCCGGCACGCCCTCGAGCGCAGCTTTCAGGTTGTCACGCCTGACTGGCCGGGCTTCGGCAATCGCGCGGACGAGGCACCGCTCGGGTCGGCCGGCGCAATGGCGCAGTTCGTCATCGCGCACGCCGATACTCTCGGTGTGCAGCGGTTCCATGTCCTGGGGTATTCGATGAGCGGCTTTGTCGTTCAGGAACTGCTGTCCGCCCATGCGACGCGGATCGGCCGGGCGGTGCTGTATGGCGCCGGCGCGCGGGTCGACGCGGCGCGCCGCTTCGAACCCCTGCAGCGCACGCTCGAGCGCCTGCAGGCTGATGGGGTGGAGAAAACGGTGCAGCGAGTCGCCGGCACCTGGTTTTGCGAAGGCGACCAGGCGCCGGCCTACAAATCGTGTGTCGAGGCGGGCCGGAAAATGTCACTGGACGCGGCCGTTGCGGCCATGCGCGCTTTCGAGCAAAGCGACTATCGCGGGCAACTTGGAGCTGTGTCGCAACCGGTACTGGTCATCATGGGCGAGCGGGATCGAACCTTCCCGATCGGGATGGGGGTCGAACTGCGCGATGCAATACCCGGTGCGCAGCTGTGCGTTTTGCCGGGCTGTGCGCACGCCGCGCATCTCGAGCGACCGGACCTGTTCAACCGGGTTGTCTGCGAATTCCTGATGGGGCGTTGAACCGACCACGAGGCGCAGGCGCTGCCTGGCTGGTTCCTTGACGGGTTAGTTCGCTTGCCGCCGCCATGCGCGTGCAAGAATGGCGTTCACTTCGTGACGTATCAGATTTTGCAGATACAGGATCAGGCGTTACAAATCAGTGTGCGCATGCTTGCGATACAGAAAATCGAGCATGCGGCGCTTGGCTACGCCGTAGGCGGGCTGGTCCACCAGCGAGAGACGGTCGCGCGGTTTGGGAAGGTCGATCGTGATCGTCTCGCCGATTTGTGCCGCCGGTCCGTTGGTCATCATCACGACGCGGTCGGCGAGCAGGATGGCTTCATCGACATCGTGCGTCACCATCAGCACGGTGGTGCGTACGTCACCGACGATCTTGTTCAGTTCGTCCTGCAGGCTGGCGCGCGTAAGCGCATCAAGCGCTCCGAACGGTTCGTCAAGCAGCAGCACACGCGGCTCTATCGCCAGGGCCCGCGCGATCCCGACGCGCTGTTTCATGCCGCCTGAAATCTCGAATGGATACTTGCGGGCCGCGGCCGAGAGGTGAACCAGGTCGATCGCGCGATTCACACGTTCTTCAAGCTGGCGCCGCGTCTCACGCGCGCCGAACACGTTCTCGACACCCAGCATCACGTTCTCGAAGCAGGTGAGCCAGGGCAGAAGGGAATGGCTTTGAAAGACCATGCCGCGATCGGCACCTGGCGCCCGGACAGGCACGCCGCCGCAGCTGATGCGGCCTTCGGTGGGTAGTGCAAGCCCGGCCACCAGGTTGAGCAGGGTGCTCTTGCCGCACCCGGAATGCCCGATCAGGCAGACGAATTCGCCATCCTCCACTTCGAGGTTGATGTGTTCTAGCGCGCGGTAGGGGCCGCTTCGGGTCGCGAAGGCGATGCCCACGTCCTGGATTGACAGTGCACTCATCGCCTACTCGCGAAAGCTCAGCCGGCGCATCAGCAGCGCCAGCATCTGGTCGAGCAGCAATCCCACGCAGCCGATGAGGAGGATGGCCACGATCATGCTGGAGATCTGCAGGTTGTTCCATTCGTTCCAGACAAAAAAGCCGATTCCACTCTGCCCCGAGACCATCTCGGCGGCGACGATCACGAACCAGGCAATCCCTATGGAGATACGCATCCCTGTGAGGATCATCGGTACCGATGCCGGCAGGACGATTCGGCGAACGCGTTTCCATGGCGACAGGCCCATCACGCGTGCAACATTGACCCAGTCGGCGCGCACGCTCGACGCGCCATAGGCGGTATTGATGAGCAATGGCCACAAGGCGCTGATAAAGATGATGAAAATCGCCGAGGCTCCGCTGTCCTTCAGGGTGTAGAGGGCCAGTGGCATCCAGGCCAGGGGCGAAACCGGCGCAGCAACTGGATGAAGGGGTCGAGCGCGCGGTTGAGAAGCGGGACCAGGCCGATGGCGAAACCGAGCGGCACCGCGACCGTCACCGCAAGCCCGAAACCCAGCAGTACGCGCTGGATGGAAGCCCACAGGTGCCAGGCGATGCCGATATCGTTTTCCCCGTTGCGCCGCAAGGCGGTGCGCAGGAGTTCGGCGGCGCGCTTGGCTACCGCGCCCGGGCCCGGGATGGCGGATTGCGCCGGCGCCGTGGCGGCGCCGCGGCCCATCAGCTTCTCGTACTCCGGGTCCGCAGCCGGTTTGGCGTTCACCGCCGGTGGCAGGGTCAGCAGGTGCCATGCGGCAACAAACGCTAGCGCGATCGCAATCGTCAGCAGCCAGGGATTGCGCTCGATGACGCCCACGGTCAGGCGCGGCTCAAGGACTTCAGGTATTCCTCGGGGCGGTTGGAATCGAATTCGCGTCCCATGATCACCTCCTTGCGGAAACCGATCGGCCCGACCTTGGCGCCGCGCTCCTCCATGAGACGCTTGGCATCGGTTGCCAGCATGACCTCCTTGGCCAACGCCTTGTAGTCGATGTCCTCCTTGATCATGTTCCAGCGGCGCATCTGGGTCAACAGCCATACCGCCGTCGAGTAGTGCGGGAAGGGCTGGAAGTCCACCCGCTGTGGCACGGTCTTGATGTTGCCCAGTCCGTCGGCATAACGTCCCGTGATGACCTGGTCGATCACCGCCTCGGGCTGGTTCAGGTATTGCGGCTGGGCAAGGATCTTTGCCATGCCCGCGCGACTGGCCGGGTCGGATACATGCAGGCTGGCGCCGATGATCGAGCGGAAGGTCGCCAGATAGGTGTTCGGATTCTGCTTGATCCAGGCCTCGGTGGCGGTCACGGAACAGCAGGGATGTCCTGGCCATATCTCGCTGGAAATGAGATGGATGAACCCGGCCCCTTCAAAGACCGCGCGCTGGCCGCCGGGCTCACCGCCAAAGAAACCGTCGACGCTTCCCACCCGCAGGTTCGACACATATTCCGAAGGCGGCACCACGCGGTAACTCACGTCCTGGTCCGGATTGAGGCCGTTTGCCGCCAGGTAGTAGCGAAGTTGCAGCATCTGGTGCGATTGCTCGAACGGAACCGCGAACCGGAAACCTTTCCAGTTTTTGGGGTTGCGGTTGTCCTTGTGCTTCATCGCCAGCACCAGCGAATTGCCATGCTGGTTGAGGATGGTCATCACGCGCGCCGGAGTCTTCACCGAGCCGACGCCCAGGCTCATGGAGAGGGCCACGGGCATGACCTGCTGGGAGACGTCCAATTCTCCGTTGATCATCTTGTCACGTATCAGATTGATGCCCGCAACCTTCTGCAGCGAAACCTCGAGCCCGTTGCGCGTAAACAGCCCGAGCTGCTCGGCGTAGATGAGAGGCGTGGCACACGTGATGGGCAGGAAGCCGATCGCGAGCTTTTTCTTTTCCAGTGGGCCACGCGTTTCCTGTGCGATCGCCGTGAGACTGGTCAGGGGGGTGAGCGACTGCAGGGCCGCCAGCGCCGTACCACCGCCGACCGACTTCAGGAATGCGCGCCGCCGGGCGGGGTCGGGGAACAGGCCCGCCAGCAGGCCGCTGGCAATACCGGCCGAGACGGCAGTCTCGGCGTTACCGGGACCGTCGCCGGCGATCAAGTCCGACGCTTCATGAAACACGCCACAGTCGCAGGCGCCGCGGCGATGTCCGGCGGCGGGAGTGCCGGAATCAGGTGGGAATTTCATGGTGGATTCCTTGAAAATGCGATCGCTCGCGGTCGGTAGGGGTGAAGAAAAGGTTACACCCCGTCTCCTGCGCCGTGTATCAGGGAAATTTGCAAACCCCGTTGCGGGAATGCATGGGCGTCCGGCCTAGCGGCCGTTCAGATAGTCCTGGTCGCGCAGAAGCAGGTCACGCAGGTAGTCTGTGACCACGCGCACCCGGCCGGAGTACTGGAGATCATGGTGCACGTTCAGCCACAGCTCGCGCTTGACGGCAACCACGCGCTCCAACACGGGGCGCAGCTGGTCTTCCTTCTGGACCGAGAAGCGAGGCAACAACACCAGGCCGGCGCCGGAAGCGGCGGCCGTCATCTGCGCGATCATGCTGTTGGAATGCAAGGCGATTGCGGGCGCGGCAATCACTTCGTCGAGCCAGCGCACGGTGTCGACCTGGATCAGGTCGTCCACATAGCCCACGAAACGGTGGTTCACCAGATCGGCCACCGATTGCGGTTCGCCATGACGGTCGAAATACGCCTGTGCACCGTAGAGCGACAAAACGAAGCTGCCGGCCAGGGTACAGGACAGACCACGTCCAGCGGGTTTGAAGAAGCTCAAAAAGATGTCTGCCTCGCGGCGGCTGACGTTGACAAGCTGCGCGGAGGTGACCAGCTCGATATGGATCTTCGGGTGTCGCTCCACGAAGGGGGCGAGGCGCCGTGCCAGGTAAAGGGAGCCGATCCCTTCCATCATGGCCACACGCACCACCCCCGCCGGTTCCTGATTGTCGCTGCCGAGCGCCTCGCGCAGGGCGATCACGCCGCCTTCCATGGTTTCTACGTGGGCCACGATGCGCTCGCCCAACTCGGTGCGTTTGAGCCCGTTGCGCTGACGCTCGAAAAGCGCGCCGCCAAGGCAAAGTTCGAGTTGCGCCAGGCGACGGCTGACGGTCGAGTGGTCAAGCTTCATCTGCCGGGCCGCCTGCGACAGGCTGCCGCTGCGCGCGATGGCGAGAAAAACCCGCAGGTCATCCCAGGCCATGTCGTCCAGCGGAATCTTCTTGATCGACATCCAGCGCCCCCGGGAGGCATGCGATTTTGCACAACGAAGTGCGGTTTTTTGGAATATCGCACATTTCCCCGGCGATTTAGTCTCAAGGTTCTTTCCATCCCATCTGAAAGCGTGTCATGAGTTCATTGCCCCGGTTCAAGGCTGCCGCGGTCCACGCGGCCCCCGTGTTTCTGGACAAACGCGCCACCGCCGAGAAGGCGGCCAGCCTGATACGCGAGGCGGCCGATGCGGGTGCGGAGCTGATTGTCTTTCCGGAGTCGTACATTCCGGCTTTTCCGGTCTGGGCGGCCTTGTGGGCGCCGATCTACAACCACGACCTGTTCGAGACGATGGTCGAGAACAGCATTGCCGTTCCGGGACCCGAACTCGCCTTGATCGCAGAGGAGGCGCGGCGGCGCCAGGTGTTTGTCTCCATCGGTATCAGCGAGAAAAGCCCGTTGTCGACCGGCTGCATCTGGAATGCGAACCTGCTGATCGGCGATGAGGGGCAACTTCTCAATCATCACCGAAAACTCGTGCCGACGTTTTTCGAGAAGCTGGTCTGGGCGCCTGGCGACAGTGCCGGGCTGCGCGTCGTGCCGACGCGACTGGGCAATATCGGCGCACTCATCTGCGGCGAAAACACCAATCCGTTGGCGCGCTACGCCCTGATGGCGCAGGGGGAACAGGTGCATATCTCCAACTGGCCTCCTATCTGGCCGACCAAACCGCCCCAGTCCGGGGGCAACTATGACAATATCGCGGCCAATCGCATCCGCGCGGGAGCGCACAGTTTTGAGGCCAAGGCATTCGGAATCGTTTGCGCAGGCTACATGGACGATCGCATGCGCGACTTCCTGGTCGCACGCGACCCGAATGTCGCCGCGATCATCGACCAGAGCCCGCGCGCAGCGTCGATGTTCGTCGATCCCACCGGCGCGCAGATCGGAAAGTCCTTGCAGAACGAAGAGGGCATCCTGTACGCGAATCTCGATCTCAACCAGTGCATCGAGCCCAAGCAATATCATGATGTTGTGGGCTACTACAACCGTTTCGACGTCTTCGACTTGCGCATCACCCGTGAGCGCCAGAAGCCGGCCACCTGGATTGAGCGCAATCCGGCTGAATGGCCGACGCTTATCGCGGATGATGCGGCGAACGAAACGTCTGGAAATTGATTCGACATGACGAAGCACGAATTCGCCCCTCCGTTGCCCGCGGGGAAGGAAAGGGATGCATTCGGAGGCCTCGCTCCAGCGGGATTCCATCTCAAGCCGCCGCCGCCTCCAAGCGGCTTACGGTCCTTCCGGACATCTGATGCGGAATTGTTCGAAACCATCCACATGGGTGCTGCTGTGGTTGATCCCGGGGCATGGCGCCTGGTCGTCGATGGCATGGTGGCGAAACCCTTCTCTATCGATTTGGCAATGCTCAAGTCACTTCCTTATCGCGAAGTGACCGCATTTCATGAATGCTACGGCAGCCCGCTCAAGCCGCCGACCGAAGCGGTAAGGCGCATTGGCAACGTCGTTTGGCAAGGCGTTGGTCTCAAAACCCTTCTGCTTGAAGCCGGCGTTGCCGCCGATGCGCGCTATGTCTGGAGCGACGGGCTCGACAGGGGCGAGTTCGGAGGTCTGCGTATGGATCGCTACCGCAAGGACTTGCCAATTGAAAAGGCCATGGCCGACGAAGTGCTGGTCGCATATGCGATGAATGGAGAGCCGCTGGGCAAGGAGCGTGGCGGCCCGGTACGCCTGGTGGTGCCGGGCTGGTTTGGAACCAACATGACGAAATGGCTGTGTCGCCTCTCGGCCCAGGCCGAACGCGCCGACAGCCCTTTCACTACCGTCTGGTACAACGAAGAGCAATTGGTCAATGGAGTTGCGGTGCGCAAACCGGTTTGGTCGGTGACGCCCAATTCGATCATTGTGGATCCCGCACCGGATTCGGTGATCTCCGGCACGACGATTGAGGTGCGCGGCTGGGCATGGGCAGGTGAAGGGATCGAGCGCGTGGACGTCAGTGCCGACGCTGGCTTGACATGGCAGATGGCTCGTGTGGCGCCACGTCAGGACTTTGAATGGCAGTCTTTCAGCGCGATGCTCGAGTTGCCGGAACTGGAAAATGTCTTGGTTGCTCGCGCCTTTTCGATCGATGAACAGGCCCAGCCGCTCCACCAGTGGCGAAACGGGGTCCATAGTGTGACTGTTTTTCGAAGTCCGATTTAGGCAGAATCGATTGGAGGCGGGCGCAACCGCTTCGACAGCCTGACACATCTGCCGAAACCATCGCGGTGTTCGCAATACTCTGCCAATGCGCCAGAGGCCTTGCTATGCTCGGCCTTTCGAAAATCTGCCGGCCAGGCGGCGTGGTTTTCCTGTAAGGTCTGTTATTCATACCCGCCTGGCCCATCGGAGAATTCATGCCGGACATGCTCGCAGTCGATCGCCTTGAAGTCCTGGTGCTGGTCGACAACACGACCGACAGCTTGTCCAGCACGCCGCCGAACGTCATTCCGGAGTGGTCGGGGCTGCTCACCGGGGGGCGCTTGAAGATGATCGCGGGGGCCAACATCTGCTGCGCGCACCATGGCCTCTCATTGCTGCTTACCGCGCATATCGGCGACCAGACGCGCACGCTGCTGTTCGACGCCGGTCCGGAGGGCGCGACTTTTGTACGCAATTCCAGGATTCTTGGCGTCGATTTCGCGACACCGGATGCGGTAGTCCTGTCGCACGGGCATTGGGATCACGCGGGGGGACTGCTTGCGGCAGTGGGAGCCATCGCCGAAGCGCGCAAACCGGACAAGGTTGACTGCTACATGCACCCCGGCATGTTCGCCCAACGCGGCGCCTTGCGGCCTAACGGTGAAATGTTTGTTCACGAGCCGGTCCCGAATCCGGACATGCTGGCCAAGGCGGGAGCGCGGGTCACGTCGTCGCGCGAGCCCCAATGGGTCGCGGGCGGCGCGTTTTATGTGAGTGGCGAGATCCCGCGGCGTACTTCCTATGAAATGGGCTTGCCCGGACACATGCGACGCGGCGAAGACGGCGAAACCTGTGAGCCGGACCCCTTGCTCATGGACGAACGCTTCGTGTCAGTACATGTCAAGGGCAAGGGGCAGTTCGTGTTTTCGGCGTGTTCCCATGCGGGGGTGATCAACGTCCTCAATCATGCGCGCGAGACGTTTCCGGAAGTGCCGCTATACGGGGTCATGGGCGGACTGCATCTTTCGGGCGTGACCGAGAAGATCATTCCTGAAACCGTTCGCGACCTGAAAACCTTTGGTCTGAAAATGCTTGCGCCGGGGCATTGCACCGGATGGCGGGCACTGACCGCGATGGCGCGGGAGTTTGGTGACGAACTCGCGCCGTCGGCGGTTGGCAAGAAGTACTTGATCTAGCGATCCGGGGTTTCGCTTCCGGTCGCCTGCCTAGTGGGACATCGCGATCAGTACGCTGCACGGCGCGTGATCCATCAGGACCTTGCCCAGTGATCCGCGCCACCAGCGTTTCGCCCAGGTGTTGACATGCTTGTGCCCCACGCAGATGAGGTCAGCGTTGAGCTTGCGGGCCTTTTCACAGATCTGGTCTACCGGTTCGCCATGCGCGACCTCGCCATCGGCGCTGTAGCCCTGCGCGCGCAGGCTGGCTAAGCCTTCCTCGAGCACGTCCTGGTAGCGCTGGCGCTCCCGGTCGTAGTTGTCCTCGATGATCATCCCTTCCGCGACCATGATTCCCGCGTATGAGGGGATCACGGCCAGCAGATGCACCTTTGCGCCGAGCAAGGCGGCAAGGTCGCCACACTCTGACAGCGCGCTGCGCCCTTCGTCGGATCCATCGTAGGCGAGCAATATGTGCTTGTACATGCGCGATCCAGGGTTGGTGACCTTGCGACCGGTCCGTTTGGCCCAAGCGTCTTGGTGGCACGGGCGCTTCGGCGTCGAGTGTATTGGCCGAGTGCGTCGCGCGGGTATCCGTATCGACACGTATGCAGGCTCCGCAGGCTTCGGGCGTTCCGCGGCGAGGTACGCGCTCGAGAAGCCTCCAGGCTGCCTTTGTGAGCGCAATTTTCGGGGAAGAGGCCCCAACCGTTGTTGGATGGCATGTGACTTGCTCGGCACCCTGGGAATACCAAAGGGATGGAGCATGAGCAAACTGACCCCCGATGACCTTGCCATAGATATTCTCGGCCAGTGCCGGCTGCCTTCGCCTGTCGCGGATCACCTTGGCGCGCGTAGCATGCATTTTGTTGGTGCAGCCGAAAAGGTGCTGCTCGACGACTCGCTCTCCGGCCTGGCCGGGGCCCCTGTGGAGCCGTCCGCCCGGCCGGCGTTCGAACTGGCCGGGCCGCGCGACAAGGTGTTTTTCGACCCGCGCACCGTGCGTTGCGGCATCGTCACCTGCGGCGGACTTGCCCCCGGGCTCAACAATGTGGTGCGCGGCATCGTGCTGGAACTGTGGTCGGGCTACGGGGTGCGGCAGATTTTCGGCTTCCGCTTCGGCTACGAAGGGCTGATCGCGCGCTTCGGCCATGTGCCGATGATGCTGACGCCGGATTCGGTGGCGCATATCCACCACGAGGGCGGCACCGTGCTGGGCACCTCGCGCGGCTCGCAGGAGCCGGCGGAAATCGTCGACAACCTCGAAGCCAATGGCATCGGCATCCTGTTCGTGATCGGCGGTGACGGCACCATGAAGGGCGCCATGCGGGTGGCCGAAGAGATCGGCCGCCGGGGCCTGCGCATCGGCGTCATCGGCGTCCCGAAAACCATCGACAACGACGTGCCCTACATCGACCGCAGCTTCGGCTTTGTCAGCGCCTATTCGGCCGCGGTTGACGTGATCCGCTCCGCCCGGGTCGAGGCGATGGCCGCGCGCAACGGCATAGGCCTGGTCAAGCTGATGGGCCGGCATTCGGGATTTCTCGCCTGCCAGGCTGCGCTGGCCTCCACCGAGGCCGACCTGGTGCTGGTGCCCGAGGTGCCGATCCGCCTGGAAGGCGAGGCCGGAGTGTTCGCGTGCATCGAAAGGGTGCTCACGCGCAAGGGGCATGCGGTGATCGTGGCGGCCGAGGGGGCGGCCCAGGACCTGATCGACCAGCCTGTGCCGGGTGAGGCCAGCGACAAGAGCGGCAACACCCGTCTGAAGGACGCCGGGGTGTTCCTGCGCGACCAGATCACCGCGCATTTCAAGGCGCGCCGCATGGAGGCGACGGTCAAGTACATCGACCCCAGCTATGCCATCCGCAGCGTGCCGGCTTGCCCCTCGGACAGCGTGTACTGCTGGAACATGGCGCGCAACGCGGTGCATGCGGCGATGGCGGGCAATACCGCCATGCTGATCGGCCGCTGGCACGGCCGTTTCGTGCATGTGCCGATGGCCCTGGCCACCCGCCAGCGGCGTCACCTCGATACCGACGGCGACCTGTGGATGTCTGTCATGGAAGCCACCGGGCAGCCGCGCGCGTTCGCCTGAGAGACAAGACCTGATCCGGCGCCGTACTGCCTAAAGCCCCAGGTCGCTCAGGGATGGGTGATCGTCCGGGCGCCGGCCCAGCGGCCAGAAGAATTTCCGGTCGTTTTCCTGGATGGGCAGGTCATTGATGCTCGCGAAGCGGCGCATCATGAAACCTTGCTCATTGAACTCCCAGTTCTCATTGCCGTAGGAGCGGTACCACTGGCCGGAGTCGTCATGCCATTCATAGGCGAAGCGCACCGCGATGCGGTTGCCGGTGAAGGCCCACAACTCCTTGATCAGGCGGTAGTCGAGTTCGCGCGCCCACTTGCGGCGCAGAAACTCGCGTACTTCGCCACGACCGACCGGAAATTCCGCGCGGTTGCGCCACCGCGTGTCCTCCGTATAGACCATGACGACACGGTCCGGGTCGCGCGAATTCCAGGCGTCTTCGGCCATGCGCACCTTTTGCGCGGCAGAGGCGTGATCAAACGGGGGAAGCGGGGGTTTGGTTTCCATGTTTCGTTCCTTTGGGCAACCTGCCGCAGTCAGTCGGACGGCTGATCATACGGCTGGCGATCCGTCCTGCAGCAAGGCGCATGCCTGAACATGCTCCAGCCAGCGGGCACATCACTGAGCGAAACCGGCAGCAGAAGAGGATTTTCACTGACGAATTTTCGCCACTCCGGCAGAAAGCGCCCGGCGTATCCGCCCATCCCTGCAACGCTCAGCGCGCGATGCCGAAACCGTACTTGATCCAGACGGCGCGCGCATCCGCGCTGCCCAGGTAGTCGATCAGTGCCTGTGTGGCCGGGTTGAGCTTGCCGGCCACCGCGGCGCCGGGGTAGATCACCGGCGGGTGCAGGTTGGCGGCGAAGGTATCGACAACCTTCGTCCTGGGTTCTGCCTTGGCGTCGGTGGCGTAGACAATGCCGAGCGGGGCCTCCCCGCGCGCCACCAGCACCAACGAGGCGCGCACGTTGTCGGAGCGCGTCAGGGACTTTTCCACGTCGTTCCAAACGCCCAATGTCGTCAGCGCAGCCTTGGCGTACTTGCCGATCGGCACCGAATCCGGATTGGCCAGCGCCAGGCGCCCGCCCTTGAGGGCGGCCACGAGCGGGAAATTGGGTGCGATGGAAAGCTTGACGTCGCTGTCGGCGGGCGCCACCAGCACCAGCGCGTTGAACAGGAAGTTCTTGCGGGTGCCAGGGACGATCAGGTTTTTCCGGGCGACATAGTCCATCCATTCTTCGTCGGCGGAAAAAAACAGGTCGGCTGGCGCGCCGTTTTCGATCTGCCTGGCCAGCGCGTTGCTCGCGGCATACGAGACGCGCACCTGGTGACCGGTTTTCGCAGTGAATGCCTTGACGTTTTCGTCCAGGGATTCCTTCAGGCTGGCAGCGGCAAAGACGGTGAGATCGGCAGCATGGATGCTGGCACCCAGTGAGAAGAGCAGACCGAAAGCCAGGGCCTTGAATGGCGAACGCATGCTTCAGCCAGGTTCATGTCGGTTGCGCATCGTCGTATTTCATCAGATATGACGAGGTCTGTAAAGAAATACGCTGCGCCACACCGCACCAGCATTTCTTTGCTATTTGTTCAGCAATTTTTTCAGTGCGCCGATCTCGGGCGCCGCCGCCGCCTTGGCCTTGCGCTCGATCTCGCGGTAAAGCTCGATCATGGCTTCGCCTGCCGGGGTGAGAACGGTCCCTCCGCCGTGGGCGCCACCCGCGGCGGTGCCGACTGCGGGCTTGGCCATCGACTTGTTCATTTCGTCGATCAGGAGCCAGGCGCGCCGGTACGACATGCCGAGTTCCTTGGCGGCGGCGGTGATCGAGCCGGTCGAGGCGATGGCCTCGAGCAATGCGATCTTTCCCGGGCCTACGGCAATGACTTCTCCACTGCGGATGCGCAGGCGAAACTGGATGTCGTAGCTCAAGCCGGAAGTCTCCTCATTTCTTGATCAGTTCGCCTGTTCGTGGACAACCTATGTACTAAAAAACATACGCAGCGGACACGAGTCGGCATTTTATGTGCGGGGCGTGGCATCGCCAGCCAATCGGACCGGCCTGACCGCTGATATCCCGATGTGCAAGGCCCCACTTTGTGGAATCAACGCGGCCAGCCGATAAAGTACGAAGCGCTTCCACTCTTGGAGGGCCCATGCTCATCCGCTTGATCTATGCCAGCCGCACGACCGGCAGCCTGACCCCGCCCGACGTCAAGGACATTGTCCGCACGTCCCAGCGCAACAATGCCGCGCTTGGCGTGACCGGTGCACTCATACTTTCGAACGGGATCTTTCTGCAATGCCTGGAGGGCGATCACATCAACGTGAACACGCTTTACCACCGCATCATCCGCGACCCGCGCCATCGTGAACCGGCGCTCCTCAGCCACAGCGAAATCGATATGCGCCTGTACGGAGAGTGGCAGATGGGACTGATCGCCAACGTCGACGCCAATCGTCAGATCTTCCTCAAGTATTCGCCAGGCGCGGAGTTCGACCCCTACAACGTGCGGCCGCGCGCGCTGGAGGGCCTGTTTGCCGAAATGGTGGAGAAGGCGCGGGTGTTGTCGGGCTGAATGAACCCGGCCCTCCAAGCCGGCGGTGAAAACGCCTGCGCCGGCATCTCACATGCCGCAGGCCCCTAAGGCCCGACGCAAAGATTGGGCACCGTCAGCCGGGTAAACAGGTGCGGCGATGCGACCGTGGAAGACGGATAGTGCCCCAGCGCCTTCTTGAAGTCCGGATGGTTGAAGGCGGCCGTGAAGTGGGCGGTCGATTCCCAGACCGCGTAGTTCATGAACACCGTGCTGCCTGCAATGCCTCGATGCAACTGCGTCGAGATATACCCGGGTTGTGCCTTCATCCAGTTGGCATCGTCCTCCCAGGCCTTGAGAAGCGCGGGAATGTCCGACTCCTCTACGTTGAATATGTTGACCAGGATGACCGGCGACACTTCGGCGCCAAGTTGTTGAAAGATCGGAACGTTTTCATCGAGCGGCTTGAGTTGAAGCATGGTCAGTCTCCTCGGCTAAAGGGTTGAATGCGAGACCTGCAATCGGCGGCGGGTGAATCCGGCGTCAATATAGCTTGCTGGTCAGCCATGCGTTACGGAACAACCGCATCGAGGTGTGCAGTTCCAATCCGGCCGGGACCGGCAATTCGTGTAAAATCCGCCCCGTTTGAGCCTCATTCTTTTTTCATAAGTTATTGATTTCATGCGGGGTTGGTTCCGGCCTTCGTGCCGGAGTTGCGGGTTTGGATCGCGCCTCCCTCGCCGATCAGGAAAAAGCCGAACGCGAGTTCGGTTTTTTTTTAATCCGGCAAGTTTGGCCCAACCGGGCTGCGGGCCGGCGCACATCGTTACGAGACGGCCGAAACCAACATGTTCGAGTTCATCCGCACTCACCAGCGCCTCATGCAGTTTTTGCTGCTGGTCCTCATCGTGCCGCCGTTCGCATTTTTCGGCGTGGACGGCTACAAGACTTTCACCGAAGACTCCGCTGCCCTTGCCAAGGTGGCGGGGCATTCCATCACGCTGCAGGAGTTCACCCAGGCGCAGCGCGAGCAACTGGATCGCCAGCGCGACGTCGCGCAGCGCATGAACATTCCGTTCGATGCGTCGATGTTCGATACGCCGCAATCGCGTTCGGCGGTGCTCGACTCCCTGGTGAACCAGCGCGTCCTCACCACCTTCGCGGTCAAGCGCGGCGTGGCCGTGACCGACGAGCGCCTGCGCGAGGTGATCATGGCGATCCCGGCGGTGCAGGAAGGCGGGCAGTTCAACAAGGAGCGCTATACGCGCCTCTTGGCCGCGCAGGGCCTCACGCCGGAAAGTTTCGAGATGCGCCTGCGCCAGGATCTTTCCATGCAGGTGCTCAATACCGGCGTCGGGGAGTCGGCTTTTTCGCCACGCGCGGTGCAGGCCATGGTGGCGCGTGCCCAGTCCGAGGAGCGCGAAGTGCAGGAACTGATGGTCAAGGCGGATGCGTTCACCGGCGAAGTCAAGCTCAAGCCGGAAGCCCCCAAGGCCTACTATGACGCCAACCAGAAGGAATTCATGCTGCCGGCGCAGGTGACGGCCGAGTACACCGTGTTGTCCGTGGATGCGATCGCCGCGAACCTGGTGGCGCCGCCGGCGGAAGTCAAGGCCTATTACGAGCAGAACATCGCCCGTTACAAGCAGGAAGAGCAGCGCCAGGCCAGCCACATCCTCATCAAGTTCGAGGAGAAGTCGGACAAGGCCGCGCTCAAGGCCAAGGCCGAGGACCTGCTCAAGCAGGCGCGCGCCGCCGGCGCCGATTTCGCCGCGCTGGCCCGCAAGCATTCGCAGGATCCGGGATCGGCCGCCCAGGGCGGCAGCCTCGGCTCGTTCGCGCGCGGCGCGATGGTCAAGGCCTTCGAGGAGGCGGTGTTCGCCATGAAGCCGGGCGAGATCAGCAACGTCGTGGAATCCGAGTTCGGTTATCACATCATCAAGCTCACCGGCGTAGTGCCCGGGAAGGTGCGCTCGCTCGATGAGGCGCGCGCGGAAATCGAGAAGGAATGGACCCGCCGCGAAGCGCAGAAGAAGTTCACCGAAAGCGCGGAAGGCTTCACCAACACCGTATATGAGCAGGCGGACAGCCTGAAGCCGGCTGCCGACAAGTACAAGCTCAAGCTCGAGAAGACCGCCGCGTTCACGCGCGCGGCGCCGCCCAAGGAGATCAACCATCCCAAGCTGCTCGAGCGCCTGTTCTCCGATGACGCCGTCAAGTCGCGCCGCAACGTCGAGGCCATCGAGATCGCGCCCGGTGTGCTGGCGTCGGCGCGTGTGGCCGACTACAAGCCGCAGGCGATCAAGCCGTTCGAGGATGTGCAGGCGGCCATCAGGGAACAACTCACCGCCAAGGAAGCCGCGGAGCTTGCGCGCAAGGAAGGCGAGAAGCGCCTGAAGGCGCTGCAGCAGAGCGCCGACGCCGCCGGGTTCGCCGCTCCCAAGACGGTGTCGCGCGGCAAGACCGAAGGCTATTCGGTCGAGGTCATGCGCGCAGTCATGGCGGCTCCCGCCGACAAGCTACCCGCGGTGGTGGGCGTGCCGTTGGGCAACGGCTACGGGCTTTTCCGCATCACCAAGGTCAACGCCGGCGGCGCGGTCGAAGGGCCGCGCGGGGCGGCCATCAAGTCGGCTCTCGACCGCGCCCAGGCGGAAGCCGATTTTTCGGCTTACCTCGAAAGCATCAAGCGTTCGTCCAAGGTCGTGCTCTACAAGGACCGGCTGGAGAAGAAACCCAATTGATGCGGCGCTCGCCGTGCCTCAGGCGCTCGCGACGAGCGCCCGGGCGGCGGATGTGAAGGCGGCGTCGCTCAATTCCGAGACGCGCACGCAACCCGCTGCCGCATAGCCTGCGTAGTTGCGCGGCATCCCGCGCAGGTAGGCCGGGTCGTAGTGCTCGGTCAACAGGCGCAACACCAGTTCATCCCAGGCATGGGCCGCCGAAAGCGCCTTCCACTGGTCGATCCGTTCGCGCCCATGCAAGGGAACCAGGCAGTCGAAGCGCTCGTCCAGCAGGGGGCCGTCGGCAAGGAAATGCGCGTACTCCCCCTTGAGCAGCGCGACCCGCAACGGCAGGTCCAGATCGAGGCGCACGCAGGGTGACGCACGCATGCGGGCCATCAGGGCGTCCGGGACCTGCACGGCCCCGATCTTCTTGCTTTCGGCTTCGACAAAGACCGGTTGCGCCGGGTCGAAGCCGTCCAGCGCGTGGCGCACCAGGCTTTCGAACATCTTTTGCGAAGGTTGCGCCTCGCCGGGCAGCGAGCCCAGCACCGAGCCGCGATGCCGCGCGATCTCCTCCAGGTCCAGCACCTGTGCGCCGATGGTTCGAAGCGAGCGCAGCAGGCGGCTCTTGCCGCTGCCGGTGACCCCGCAGACGATGCGGAAATCCAGGCCGGCGGGTGCCTCCTCGAGGCGCTGCAGGACGAAGCGCCGGTAGGCGCGATAGCCGCCGTCCAGTTGCGCGGCCTTCCAGCCGATCCGGGTGAAGATTTCCGCCATGCTGCCGGAACGCTGTCCCCCGCGCCAGCAATAGATCAGGGGCCGCCAATCCCTCGGGCGGCCCTGGAACTGCTCCTCCAGATGGCGGGCGATGTTGCGTGCCACCAGCGCCGCGCCGGCCTTCTTGGCGTCGAAGGCGGAGACCTGCTTGTGCAGGGTGCCGATGCGGGCCCGTTCCTCGTTGTCGAGCACGGGGGCCGAGATCGCGCCGGGCACATGGTCGAGCGCGAACTCGGCGGGCGAGCGCACGTCGATGATGCTGTCGTAGGCGCCGAAATCGGCGCAGGTTGCGGAAGGAATTTGGCTCAAGCGCGACTTCTCGGGTGATCAGGTGGCGGGGCGGGCACATACGCCCGCCGTTTTCCGGGCGGCTGCGGGCGAAACTGGCGCCGGCACGATTTTAGGCGCTTGGCGCCGCTACTTCCGGCCGGGCTTGAGCAATGGCACCAGCAGGGGCCAGACGTTGTCCAGGAGGCGCGGCTGGGCTTCCGCCACCGGGTGGATGCCGTCGGCCTGGAAAAGCTCGCGCCTGTCGCCCACCCCCTCGAGGAAAAACGGCAGCAACGCCACGCGGTGGGCACGGGCCAGGTCCGTGTACATGGCACGGAAGCGCTCGGTGTAATCGCGTCCGTAATTCGGCGGCAATTGCATGCCGCACAGCAGGATCTTCGCGCCCGCCGTCTGGCCGGCCTTGATCATGGTTTCGAAGTTGGCACGGGTCGCAGCCAGCGAAAGGCCGCGCAGGCCGTCGTTGCCGCCGAGTTCAATGATCAGGACGGCGGGCTTCACCCGCGCGAGTTCGGCTGCGATGCGGGTGGCGCCGCCGGCGCTGGTTTCTCCGCTGATGCTGGCATTGACGACGCTATAATCAATGCGTTGTTGCTTGAGCCTTTCGGCCAGCAAGGCGGCCCATCCGGTGCCGCGCTGCAGGCCATATTCAGCCGACAGGCTGTCCCCAAAAACCAGGATTGCGGGCGCGCCAATCGCCGGTGCAGCGGCGAGTGTCGCCATCCATGCCAGTACGGCGAAGAGAAACTTCATGAGCGTTGCAGGGATTCGGGACATCATAGAAGTTCGCGGGTTGACCAAATCGGTGCCCAATGGCGAGACACCGCTCACGATTCTGCACGAGATCGACCTTTCCGTCCGGGCCGGCGAGTCGCTGGCTATCGTCGGGGCTTCCGGTTCCGGCAAATCGACCCTGCTTTCGCTGCTCGCCGGCCTCGACACGCCCACCGGCGGCCAGGTGATTCTGGACGGTACCGACCTGTTCGCGCTCGATGAGGACGGCCGCGCCGCCTTGCGCGGGCGGCTGGCGGGGTTCGTGTTCCAGGCGTTCCAGTTGATGCCGCACCTGAACGCGCTGGAAAACGTGATGCTGCCGCTGGAACTTGCCGGTCGCGATGATGCGCAGACCGTTGCGCGCGAGACCCTGGCGCGGGTCGGGCTGGGCAGCCGCATGACGCACTACCCCAAGCATCTCTCCGGCGGCGAGCAGCAGCGGGTAGCGGTGGCGCGCGCGTTCGCGCCGCGGCCGAAAATACTGTTTGCCGACGAGCCCACCGGCAACCTCGACACCGTCACCGGCGCCAACATCATCGAGCTCTTGTTCGGGCTCAACGCGGAACTGGGCACCACGCTGGTTCTCGTGACCCACGACACCGGCATCGCCCATCGCTGCGAGCGCAGCATCCGCCTGAAGGAGGGGCGGGTCGACGCCCCGCTGCCGGCGACATAGAATTCCCTTTTCGCGGCCGGGCGGGCCGGATGTCCGCCGGACCGATCGCTACACAAGGAGCGCGAC
Source organism: Burkholderiales bacterium (assembly GCA_965279115.1). Classification (GTDB taxonomy): domain Bacteria; phylum Pseudomonadota; class Gammaproteobacteria; order Burkholderiales; family JAEUOS01; genus JAEUOS01. The sequence goes on along the minus strand of OZ257137.1, from coordinate 6,803,797 downwards.
ATGAACATCATCGATTCCATTGTCGGCCATGCGGCCGAAATCCAGGCGGTGCGGCGCGATATCCATGCCCATCCCGAACTGTGCTTCGAGGAAAAGCGCACCGCCGACGTGATCGCGGCCAAGCTCGCCGAATGGGGCATCCCGGTGCATCGCGGCCTGGGCGGCACCGGCGTGGTCGGTATCGTCAAGAACGGCACCAGTTCGCGCGCCGTTGGCTTGCGCGCCGACATCGACGCCCTGCCGATGACCGAGCACAACACCTTTCCGCATGCCTCCAAGCATGCCGGCCGCATGCATGCCTGCGGCCATGACGGCCACATCTCGATGTTGCTGGCAGCGGCGAAGCATTTTTCGCAGCAGCGGTCTTTCGACGGCACGGTCTACCTGATCTTCCAGCCGGCCGAAGAGGGCGGTGGCGGCGCGCGCGAGATGATCAAGGACGGCCTGTTCGAGCAGTTCCCAATGGAGGCGGTGTTCGGCATGCACAACTGGCCGGGCATGGAGGTGGGCAAATTCGCGGTGTCGGCCGGCCCGGTGATGGCGTCCTCCAACGAGTTTCGCATCGTCATCCACGGCAAGGGCAGCCACGCGGCCCTGCCGCACAACGGCATCGACCCGGTGCCGGTGGCCTGCCAGGTCGTGCAGGCCTTCCAGACCATCATTTCGCGCAACAAGAAGCCGGTGGATGCCGGGGTGATCTCGGTGACCATGATCCACGCCGGGGAGGCCACCAACGTGGTGCCGGATTTCGCCACCCTTGAGGGCACGGTGCGGACCTTCACCGTCGAGACCCTCGACATGATCGAAAAGCGCATGGAGGAAGTGGCGCGGCATACCGCGGCCGCCTTCGGCGCGACTTGCGAGTTCGAATTCCGGCGCAACTACCCGCCCACCATCAACCATGCGGCCGAAACCGATTTCGCCCGAACCGTGATGGAATCGGTGGTCGGCAAGGCCAACGTGATCGCGCAGGAACCGACCATGGGGGCCGAGGACTTCGCCTACATGCTGCAGGCCAAGCCGGGCTGCTATTGCTTCATCGGCAACGGCGACGGCGCGCATCGCGAGGCCGGGCATGGCATCGGCCCGTGCATGCTGCACAACCCGAACTACGATTTCAACGACGAACTCATTCCGCTCGGCGCCACCTACTGGGTGCGGCTGGCGGAGGCCTGGCTGGCGGCCAGGCGACCCTGAAACTGCCGCACCGTCATTGCGCGAGCAGCCAGTCGGCGAACTCGCCCAGGTGACTGAAGGCGGGTGCCGGCGCAATTGCCGGGTCGATGTCTTCAGGCCAGGCATGGCCGGCGCGGTTGATCCAGGCGGAGCGGAATCCGGCGGCTTGTGGCGCCAGCACGTCGTTGGCCGGGTCGTCGCCCACGTAGATCATGGCGCTGGCGGCAAGTCCGATGCGTTCGACAAACGCTTCGAATATGCGCGGGTCGGGCTTGGATATGCCGACTTCATGCGCCGACACCACGGCGTCGAAGTGCTCACCGATGCCGATCGCGTTGACGTCGGCGAAACCGTTGGAGATCACGCCCAGACGGTAGCGCTGCCTTAGTCGTTCCAGGGCCGGCAGCGCGTCCGGGTAGAACTCGACCTTCTGGCGCTCGCCGCGAAAGAACTCGAAGGCTTCCTCGGCCTGCCCGGGCGGCGCGCCGGCATCGGCGAAGGCGGCCGCGATGGTGCCGCGGCGCAGGCCCATGACGTCGTTCTTCAAGCGCGGGTTGGCCGCCACCAGGCTGGCGCGCAGGAGCTTGAGCGTATTGACGTCCCATTGCGCGGCGACGGCGGGCGCGTTGTCGACGATCCAGCGCGCCAGCGCCTTCTCGGCGCGGTTGATCACCGGCGCGATCGGCCAGAGGGTGTCGTCCAGGTCGAGGACGACGGCTTCGATGTCGTTTTTGCCCATGCCGGAATTATGCGTTACATTGACCTCGGTCGACCCTGCGCGCAAAGCTCCTTTGGGCGCGGCGGCGACCCAGAAAAAGCCGGAGGGGCAATGGGCATCGAACACATGGGCACGGTGGTGGCCTACGGGCTGGGCACGGTCATCGCGTTTGTCGTCATCGTCGGGTTGATCTACCTGTTCATCCGCGACGTGACGCAGAAGCAGCACACGATCCTGCGCAACTATCCGGTCATCGGGCACCTGCGCTACTACTTCGAGGAACTCGGCGAATACTTCCGGCAGTATTTCTTCATGGGCGACCGTGACGAGATGCCCTTCAACCGCGCCACCCGCTCCTGGGTGTACAGGCTGGCCAAGAACGAGGGCGGCGTGATCGGTTTCGGCTCGACCTTCGACCTGCACCAGCCCGGCGCGCTGATCTTCGTCAACGCCGGCTTTCCGGTCCTCGAGGAGGACCGGGTGCCGACCCCGCCGCTGGTCATAGGCGATGGCTATGCGGCAAAGCCGTTTACCGCGCGCTCGGTATTCAACGTCAGTGGCATGAGCTTCGGTGCCATCTCGGCCCCGGCGGTGGAGGCGCTCTCGCTCGGTGCGAAGGAGGCGGGCTGCTGGATGGACACCGGCGAAGGCGGTCTCTCGCCCTTTCACCTCAAGGGCGGCTGCGACGTCATCATGCAGATCGGCACCGCCAAGTATGGCGTGCGCGACGCGGACGGCCATTTGTCCGAGACCAAGCTGCGCGAGATCGCCGCGCACGACTCGGTACGCGCCTTCGAGATCAAGCTGTCGCAGGGCGCCAAGCCGGGCAAGGGCGGGGTGTTGCCGGGCGCCAAGGTCACGCCGATCATCGCGCAGGTGCGCGGCATCCCGGTGGGCGAGGACTCGATCAGCCCGAACCGGCATCGCGATATCGCCAATGTGGAAGAACTGCTCGACAAGATCGGCTACATCCGCGACATCACCGGCAAGCCGGTGGGCGTGAAGACGGCGATCGGTGGCTGGCGCTTCGTCAACGACCTGTGCGACGCCATCAACCGGCGCGGCCTGGAGTGGGCGCCCGACTTCCTGGTGATCGATGGCGGCGAGGGTGGCACAGGGGCGGCGCCGCAGGCGCTGGCCGACCATGTGGGCCTGTCGATCGACGAGGCCCTGCCGCGGGTGGCCGATTCGCTGATGCAATCGGGCTTGAAAGACCGCGTGCGCCTGGTGGCCTCCGGCAAGATTGTCACCTCGGCGCGCGCGGCCTGGGCGTTGTGCGCCGGCGCCGACTTCATCAACTCGGCGCGCGGTTTCATGTTCTCGCTGGGCTGCATACAGGCGCTGCGCTGCCACCAGAACACCTGCCCGACCGGCATCACCACCCACAATCCGCGCCTGCAGCGCGGCCTGGTGATCGAGGAAAAATACCTGCGGGTGGCGAACTACTGCAACAACATGAACAAGGAGATCGACATGATCGCCCATTCATGCGGATTGCCGCATGCGCGCGGGTTCCGCCGCGAGCATGTGCGCATCGCGCAGGAGGGCGGCATGTCGCAAGCGCTCAACATGATCTATCCCTATCCGGAGCGTTTCAAGCGGGCGGCCTGAGCATCAGGCCGAGCACCAGCGGTTGTAAAGCATGCGGGCGCGGTCGATCGTCTCACCCGCGGTCAGGCCTGCAGGACCTGCGCCTTCCGCGACCAGCAGGTCGGCCGCGGCGCCATGCAGGTGCACCGCGCACTGCAGCGCCGCCAGGGGATGCATGCGCTGCGCGGCGAGGGCCCCCACCAGTCCCGCCAGCACATCGCCCATGCCGCCGCTGGCCATGCCGGGGTTTCCGGTGGGATTGATCCACCACTCGCGCCCGGAGGCGATCACGCTGCCCGCGCCCTTCAACACCACTTCGGCACGATAGAGCCGTGCCAGCGAGAGGGCGGCGGCGATGCGGTCCCCCTGCACGGCCGCGACATCCTGGCCCAGCAGCCGCGCGGCTTCGAGCGGATGGGGTGTCATGAGGGTGGCGCCTTCGCGCCGCGATACCGCGGCGGCGAGCTTGGCATCGGCCGCCAGCAGGTTCAGGGCGTCGGCGTCGAGCACCAGCGGGCAGGGCAGTGCGGCGGCCTGGCGCAACAGCGCCAGCGCAGCTTCGCTGCGGCCCAGGCCGGGGCCGATGACTGCAGCATCGAGTTTTTCGCCGAGAACATCGGTGGCCTCGCGCAGCATCAGTTCCGGGTAGAGCGGATCGAGGGGCAGTGCAGGATCGAGCATGCCCACCAGTACCCGCCCGGCGCCCAGCTTCAACGCCGCGCGTGCCGCCAGCAATGCTGCGCCGGCCATGCCTGCGGCCCCGCCGACGATGCCGATCGAGCCGTAGGTGCCTTTGTGGGTGTCACGCCGGCGCCGGGCCAGCGCCGCCTTGAATTGCGCGGTATCCAGAAGGGTTCCGTAGTCCTTGTCGGCAATCGCCGCGATGCGCAGGTCGAGCGCGGCGACGCTGATGGCGCCGGCGTGGTCCGGACCCTGGCGGGTATGCAGGCCCGGCTTGTCGGCGATGAAGGTCACTGTGCGGGTGGCTTCGATGGCGCAGCCGCACACGGCGCCGGTGTCGCCATTGAGGCCCGAGGGCACATCGAGGGCCAGCACCGGCGTGCCGGAAGCGTTGACGGCCGTGATCCAGTCGGCATACGGCTGGGCCACGTCGCGCGTGAGGCCGATGCCGAAGAGGCCATCGATCACCAGGTCGAACGCAGCCGGCGCGCGCAATTCGCCTGCGCAGGCTCCCCCCGCAGATCGCCATTTCGCCAGCGCGGCCGCCGCGTCGGCGGGCAATCGTTCGGGGTCGGCGATGCTGCATACCGTCACGTCGCAGCCGTATGTGCGCAGATGTACGGCCACTTCAAAGGCGTCGCCGCCGTTGTTGCCCGGTCCGGCGAGCACCAGCACGCGCGCCGGCTGGCGGGCGGCGCCGGACAGCATGGCTTGGGCCACCTGAGCCGCGGCCAGTCCGGCCCGCGCCATCAAGGGTGCGCCCCGGGCCAGCGCCTGGCTTTCGATGGCGCGCAGTGCCGGAGCGCGCAGCAGCAGGCTCATGTGCCGGAAACGTTGCCGAGGTGGGCGAGGATCTCGGTTTCCGATACCACCTCGGCATACTTGGCCTGCAGGTCGAACAGGTTGGCCTCGTGCGGCCGCGGGTCGCGGTCGCCGACCGCGTCGCGCACCACGTAGGGAATGAAGCCATACTGGCAGGCATCCAGCGCGGTGGCGCGCACGCAACCGCTGGTGGACACGCCGGTGATGATGACCGTGTCGATGCCCTGCGCGGTGAGGGTCGGCGCCAGCGTGGTGCCGAAGAAGGCCGACGCATACTGTTTGAGCAGCAGCCACTCGCCGGCTTGCGGTTCGAGTCCGTCGCAGTATTCGCCCAGGCGCGACCCGCGCTCGAATACCTTGAGCGCGCCGACCTTGCGGAAGAAGATGCCGCCGTTGACGCCGCCCGGGTCGTATTCCACCCCGGTGAAGATGACGGGAATCCGCGCCGCCCGCGCGCCGGCGAGAACGCGCTTGGCGGACTCGAATGCGGGGGCGCAATTGGCGTACAGCGGAGAGCCCGGTTCGATATAGGCGCGCACGAAATCGACGATCACAAGCGCCGGCCGCCGCCCGAAGGGCAGTTTGCCGCCGAACCCGGCCTGCTTGTAGTCAGCCCCCAGGTCGGCCTTTTCCATCTGCGTCATGCTCGTTCCTTGCGGGATCAGATCTCGCGGTATTTTGCTTCGAATTGGTAGACGTCGTCGAAGTTCATCAGGGCCGTGAGGTCCTTGAATTCGATGATCGGGGCGTCGAGTTTGACACCGTCGCGATTCGGCAGGAGGGACGCATAGGTGCGCTGCATCGCGTGCACGGCCGCCATCAGGCTGGTGGCCGGGTAGATGGCAAGGCCGTAGCCAAGCGCCGTCAGGCGTGCGCGCGGCAGCACCGGCGTGCGCCCGCCTTCGACGCAGTTGATCAAAAGCGGTTTGCCGCAGGCTTCGGACAGGCGCTTGCACGTGAGCGCCATCTCGTCCTCCGACTCCGGCGATTCCACGAACAACACGTCGGCGCCGGCCTTCGCATAGGCCTCGGCGCGCTTGAGCGCCTCGTCGAGTCCCAGTGTGGTGCGGGCGTCGGTTCGCGCGACGATCTGGAAGTTGGCATCCGAACGGGCGTCGGCGGCGACCTTGATCTTCATGACCATGTCGTTCATCGGAATCACCCGGCGACCGAGGGTGTGGCCGCACTTCTTCGGGAATTCCTGATCCTCGAGCTGGATGCCCGAGGCACCGGCGCGCTCGTAGCCGCGCACCGTCTGGCGCACGTTGAGCAGGCCGCCGTATCCGGTGTCGCCGTCGCAGATGACGGGCTTGGTGATGTTGTCGCACAGGCGCTCGACCACGGCGACCATGTCGGAATAGGTGGCGATGCCGGCATCCGGCAGGCCATAGGCGGAAGCCACCGCGCCGAAGCCGGTCATGTACAGGCAATCAAAGGCGAAGCGGTCCGCGACGCGGGCCGACACCATGTCGTAGATGCCCGGTGCGGCTACGAAGGCCTTCTTCACATGCAGCAAATCGGCTAAGGCGGCGCGGCGGCGCGAAAAATCGTTCATGGGATCAGTCCGGTGGAGAGTTGAATAGTCGGGAGGAGTGTCCTCAAATTGTGCACATCATGGAAGGCAAAGTAAATCAGACGATTCTCGAAAGTTCGCAAATCATTGTTTTAGCTTAAGTAAATATTGATGCATTGCCGGGCGCAGTAATTGCTTTTATCCATTGTGTACAATCATGTTGTCATCAGCGGCAGGTTTGCATTGCCGCGCAATCCAATCACCAGGAGAATTTGCGCATGGCGCAAACCGACAGGGTACTCATCGCCGGAGCCGGCCCGGTAGGGTTGATAGGGGCGCTGTATCTGGCCCGGCGCGGCGTGCCGGTCACGGTGGTCGATTCCCTGCCCGCGCCGGCGGAAGACTTGCGCGCCTCCACTTTTCATCCGCCCACGCTCGACATGCTCGAGGACCTCGGGCTGCTCGAGTGGATGCTGCCGCGCGGCTTGAAGTCGCCGGTGTTCCAGCATCGCGACCGTCCGACCGGCGAAGTGTTTTCCTTCGACCTGGGCCTGCTGGCGGGCGAGGTGCGCAATCCGTATCGCCTGCAGTGCGAGCAATGGAAGATGATGGGCCACGTCGGCGAACTGCTCGCCGGCATGCCCGGGGTGGAACTTTGCTTCAACGAGCGCGCGGTGCATGTCGAGCAGACCGCGACCGGGGTGCGCCTGGCCACCGAAACACCGATCGCGATTCGCCACCATGAGGCGCGCTGGCTGATCGCCTGCGACGGGGCCAATTCCATCATCCGCAAATGGCTGGGCATCGAGTTCGAGGGGCTCACCTATCCGGAGAAGTTCTACTGTGCGACCACGCCGCACCGGTTCGAGGACGATTTCGAGAACCTCTCGAACGTCAACTACGTCGCCGACCCGGACCAGTGGTTCGTCCTCTTGCGGGTACCGGAGTTGTGGCGGGTGCTGGTTCCGGTGGCTGACAGCATCGCCGACGAGACCATTGTCTCGGACGCCTATACCCAGGCTGCCTTGCAGCGTATCGCGGCGCGCTCCGGTGACTACCCGGTGCGCCACCGGACGATTTATCGCGTGCACCAGCGGGTGGCCAAGCGCTACCGTGACGGCAACGTCTTCCTTGCCGGCGATGCGGCCCACATCAACAATCCGCTCGGCGGGATGGGCATGAACGGCGGCCTGCATGACGTGCTCAACCTCTCCGAAAAGCTGCTCGCGGTGATGGCGGGCGCCGCGCCGGAATTGCTCGACCGCTACGAGCGCCAGCGCCGCACCGTGTGCTACAAGTACGTGCAGGCCCAGACCATGCGCAACCGCGAGGACCTCGCGCAGAAAAGCGGTAGCGCGCGGGAAAAGCGGCTCGAGGAGATGCGGGCCCTGTTGTCCAGCCGCGATGCCACGCGGGAATTCCTGATCAAGAACTCGATGATCGCCAGCCTGCGGGAAGCCGCGGCGATCGAATAGGGAGAAAAGACATGCCTGACCATCTTGGATATCGCAAGAAATTCGGCGTCCTCGGACCGTCGACCAACACCATCGTGCAGCCGGACTTCGACGACCTGCGCGTGCGCGGCGTGACCAACCATTACAGCCGCATCATCATTCCCAACAATCCGGTCAGCGACAACGAGGGTTTCCTGAAACTGGTCGAAAGCATCAACGGCGCCACGCTCGACGCCGTCGATGTGCTCAAGACCTGCGAGATGGACTACATGGTCATGGGTATGTCCGCCGCGACGTTCTGGAACGGCCGCGCCGGCGCCGAGAAGTACCTGAAGATGATGACCGAGCGTGCCGAGGTCGGTGTCTCGTGCGGCTCTTTCGCCATGGAAGCGGCGCTCAATGTCTACAAGGCCAGGCGCATCGCCTTCATGTCGCCGTATTTTCCGGTGGCCAACGATCAGGTCAGGCGCTTTTTCCAGGACTGCGGGTTCGAGGTGGTGCGCGACGTCTGCCTGCGCCGTCCCAGCCCGGTGCTGATCGCCCATGCGACAGACGAGCAGTGCCGCCAGGCGATCCGCGAACTCGACGGCGATGATGTCGACGCGATCGTGCAGGTGGGCACCAATCTCTCGATGATCCGCCTGGCGGCGGCGGCCGAGCTTTTCCTCGGCAAGCCGGTCATCGCCATCAACACGGCCACGTATTGGCACGCGCTGCGCGCGGTGGGCGTCGATGATCGCGTGGTCGGCTTCGGCAGCCTGCTGGAGCACCACTGATCAAGTGAAGGCATGCCGCCACGTGCGGCGGCATGCTCCTTGCTGACCCTGATTGTTTACGGGGCGAATTGGTGCCCCGCACATTCGCCGTCGCGCATTCGCGCGACACCAATCCCATCGGAGATCTGATGTTCAAACTCATCGCTGCGCTGCTGGCGTTCGTGTCGCTTGCAACTGGAGCGCAAACCGGCGACTGGCCCAACCGCGCCATCAAGATCATCGTGCCCTACACGCCGGGCACGGGGCAGGATGTCATCGCGCGCACCCTCGGCCCCAAGCTTGCGGCACGCCTGGGGCAATCGGTGGTCATCGAGAACCGCCCGGGGGCATCGGGCAACATCGGCATGGAGGCGGTCGCGAAGTCACCGGGGGACGGCTACACGCTCCTGATGACCGCCAGTACGGTCGTGCTCAACCCGCTGCTCTACAAGGACCTCGGCTGGGATCCGTTTCGTGACCTTGCGCCGGTGGCCAATGTGACCACCGGCTATCTCGCGTTGGTGGTCAACACCAAGGTGCCGGCCAACGACGTCAAGGAATTCATCGCGCTGCTCAAGGCGCGCCCGGGCAAGATGTCGTATTCCTCCACCGGCATCGGCACGCCGCAGCATTTGTCCGGTGAACTGTTCAAGGTCGCCACCAAGACCTTCATGCTGCATGTGCCGTATCGTGGTTCGGCGGGTGCCATCACCGGCGTGGTCGGGGGGGAGGTCGAGGCGATGTTCATGCCGGCCCATTCCGCCTTGCCGCTGGCATCGCAGGGGCGCCTCAGGATACTGGGCATCATCGCCGACAAGCGGGTGCCCATCGCCCCCGATGTGCCAACCCTGCAGGAGGCTGGCGGTCCGCGCCTGGATGCCAGTGTCTGGTACCCCATGTATGCCCCCGCACGCACGCCACCCGAAATCGTGGCCCGGCTCGCCAGGGAGGTAGGCGAGATCGTGCGCCAGGTCGATGTGGCCGAAACCCTCAACAAGCAGGGCCTGACGATCGCCTTCCGCGGCCCGGAGGAGCTGGGGCGCCACATGCGCCAGGAATCGACCCGCTGGGCGGCTGTGGTCAAGGAAAAGAACCTCGTCGGGGAGTAAGCGCCACCTGCCGGCTGGCGCCTTTCGGTGCACCTGCCTGGTTTTTGCTTGCGGCGACGTGCCTTGAGGAAAGAGGGGGCAAAATTACTTGACCAAATCGTTGGGGAATAGGTATACTTGAGTCATTCGCTCGGGAATGAGTCTGTTGCAAGTTCCGAAGCGACCGAACTCCCGAAAGGTGTAACCCATGAGACTGACGACCAAAGGACGGTTCGCCGTCACCGCGATGATCGACCTGGCGCTGCGCGACGCCAACGGGCCGGTAACCCTGGCGGCAATCAGCGAGCGGCAGGGGATTTCGCTGTCCTACCTGGAGCAGTTGTTCGGCAAGTTGCGCCGGCATGGCATCGTCGATTCGGTGCGCGGTCCGGGTGGCGGCTACACCATGGCGCGCGTGCTTGAGCGCGTGACGGTGGCCGACGTGATCGCGGCGGTCGACGAACCGCTCGACGCGACCATGTGCGGCGGCCGCCAGGATTGCCATGAGACCGGGCGTGTTGGCGGTGGCTTGTCCGACGAGGGCATCCGCAAGGGGCAGTGCATGACGCACGACCTGTGGGCGACGCTGAATCGCAAAATGCACGAATATCTCGAATCGGTCACCCTGGCCGATCTGGTACGCCAGCAGCGCGAGCGCGAGGCCGCCGCCGGCATCGCGCCGGTGCAGTCGGTGGTTGTCGAGCGCCGGCGCGCCAATCCGCGCCAGGTGGTCCCCGCGTAACTCCCTATTGATGGTATTGAGATGAAATTCCCGATTTACCTGGACAATTCGGCCACCACCCCGGTGGACCCGCGCGTTGCCAAGCGCATGATGACCTTCCTCACAGAGGAATACGGCAATCCGGCCTCGCGTTCGCACGCCTATGGCTGGACCGCAGAGGAGGCCGTGGAACAGGCCCGTGAGGATGTCGCCAAGCTGATCGGCGCGGATGCCAAGGAGATCGTCTGGACCTCCGGCGCGACCGAATCCGACAACCTGGCCATCAAGGGCGCGGCGCAGTTCTACAAGTCCAAGGGCCGCCATATCATCACCATGTCGATCGAGCACAAGGCGGTGATCGACACCTGCCGCGACCTCGAGCGCCAGGGTTTCGAGGTGACCTATCTCGACCCCGAGCCCGACGGCCTGCTCGACATGGAGAAGTTCAAGGCGGCGATCCGCCCGGACACCATCCTGGTGTCGATCATGTTCGTCAACAACGAGATCGGCGTGATCCAGCCAATCGCCGAGATCGGCGAGATCTGCCGCGCCAAGGGCATCATCTTCCACGTCGACGCCGCGCAGGCCACCGGCAAGGTGGCCATCGACCTGTCCACCCTGAAGGTCGACCTGATGTCGCTGTGCGCGCACAAGACCTACGGCCCCAAGGGCATCGGCGCGCTCTACGTGCGTCGCAAGCCGCGTGTGCGCCTGGAGGCGCAAATGCACGGCGGCGGCCACGAGCGGGGTTTTCGCTCCGGCACGCTCGCGCCGCACCAGATCGTCGGCATGGGCGAGGCCTTCCGTCTTGCCCGCGAGGAAATGGGCACCGAGAACGAGCGCGTGCGCATGTTGCGTGACCGCCTGCTGGCCGGCCTGTCGGAGATGGAGGAGGTGTATGTCAACGGCCACCTCGAACACCGGGTGCCGCACAACCTCAACATGAGCTTCAATTTCGTCGAGGGCGAGTCGCTCATCATGGCGATCAAGGACATCGCGGTCTCCAGCGGCTCGGCCTGCACTTCGGCCAGCCTCGAGCCGTCGTATGTGCTGCGCGCGCTCGGGCGCAGCGACGAGCTCGCGCATTCCTCCATCCGCTTCACCCTGGGGCGTTTCACCACCGAGGAAGAGATCGATTTCGCGGTGAAATTGATCAAGGCCAAGATTGGTAAACTGCGGGACCTCTCGCCGCTCTGGGAAATGTACAAGGACGGCGTTGACCTCAACACCGTCCAGTGGGCGGCGCACTAGGCGCGCCGCAGGCAACCGAAAGTCGAAGAGGCAACAACATGGCATACAGCGAAAAATTGTTGGATCACTACGAGAATCCCCGCAACGTCGGCTCGTTCGAAAAAGGCGACGACGCGGTCGGTACCGGCATGGTGGGCGCGCCGGCCTGCGGCGACGTCATGAAGCTGCAGATCCGGGTGGGCGCGGACGGTCGCATCGAGGACGCCAAGTTCAAGACGTATGGCTGCGGTTCGGCCATTGCCTCCTCCAGCCTGGTGACCGAATGGGTCAAGGGCAAGACGCTCGACGAAGCCATGGGCATCAAGAACACCCAGATCGCCGAAGAGCTCGCCTTGCCGCCGGTCAAGATCCATTGCTCGATACTCGCCGAAGACGCGATCAAGGCGGCGATCACGGATTACCGCGCCAAGCACGTGGTGGAAGACAAGAAAGCCGCCTGAGTGCCAACCTTTTTGTACGAGCGGAAATCATCATGCCTGTCACCCTGACCGAAAGCGCCGCCAAGCACGTGGCCAACTACATCGCGCGGCGCGGCCGTGGCATCGGCCTGCGCCTGGGCGTGAAGACCACCGGATGTTCCGGCATGGCCTACAAGCTCGAGTTCGCGGATGCCACCTTGCCCGAGGACCAGTTGTTCGAAAGCCACGGTGTCAAGGTCATCATCGACCCCAAGAGCCTGGCCTATCTCGAAGGCACCGAGCTGGATTACACCCGCGAGGGATTGAACGAGGGATTCAAGTTCAACAACCCGAACGAGAAGGACCGTTGTGGTTGCGGGGAAAGCTTTCACGTCTGATTCCCGCGCGACCGTTCGATCCCGCCACGGGGCTGCACGGTGACCGGCAGCCCCGTTTCATTGATGAATACCGCCTCACACTTTGATTTGCTTGGCCTTGCGCCCGAGTTCGGGATCGATATCGCCGCGCTCGAGCGTGCCTATCGCGAGTTGCAGAGCAAGGTCCATCCGGACCGTTTCGCGGGCGCCGCAGGGGCCGACCGGCGTGCGGCCATGCAATGGTCGGTGCGCGCCAACGAGGCCTATACCACGCTCAAGGATCCGCTCAAGCGGGCGATCCATCTGCTCGCGCTGGCGGGCGTCGACATCGGCGCCGAGACCAATACCGCGATGGAGCCGGCGTTCCTGATGGCGCAAATGGAGTGGCGCGAGGAAGTCGAGGACGCGCGCGCGGCCCGCAATGTCGATGCCCTCGATGGCCTGCTTGCCAGGCTGCGTGCGGACAAGCGGGCGCGGCACGAGAAACTCGCCGCACATCTGGGCGGCGGGGCGCTGCAACCGGCGGCCGAGGCGGTGCGGCAATTGATGTTCCTGGAAAAGGTCGAGGGCGAGATCGGCGACGCGATCGCGATGCTCGAGGACGCTTGAAGGACGGTTGACATGGCGCTATTGCAGATTTCCGAACCGGGCATGTCCACCGAGCCGCACCAGCACCGGCTGGCGGTGGGCATCGACCTGGGGACCACCAATTCGCTGGTCGCCGCCGTCATGAGCGGCGTGGCACGGGTGCTGCCGGACCATCAGGGCAGGCCCTTGCTGCCCTCGGTGGTGCGCTACGACGCCAGGGGCGTGAACGCCGTGGGTCATGCCGCGGCGGCGCAGGCCGCGGGGGACCCGGCCAATACCATCGTGTCGGTCAAGCGCTTCATGGGCCGCAGCCTTGCGGACGTACGCGCTGCGAGCGGCACCTCGATGCCGCCCTACGATTTTGTCGACGCCCCCGGCATGCTCAAGGTACGCACCCGCGCCGGCGAGAAAAGCCCGGTCGAGGTGTCGGCGGACATCCTCATGTCGCTGCGGATTCGCGCTGAAGAGGGCCTGGGCGGCGAGCTGATGGGCGCGGTGATCACCGTTCCGGCGTATTTCGACGATGCCCAGCGCCAGGCCACCAAGGATGCGGCCAAACTGGCCGGCATCGAGGTGCTGCGGCTGATCAATGAGCCCACCGCGGCCGCCATCGCTTACGGGCTGGACAATGCCGCCGAAGGTGTCTACGCGGTCTATGACCTGGGCGGTGGCACCTTCGACATTTCCATCCTGCGACTTTCGCGGGGCGTGTTCGAAGTGATGTCCACGGGCGGGGATTCCGCGCTGGGCGGCGATGATTTTGACGCGGCCCTGGCCGACTGGGCGGTGCGCGAGGCGCATCTGAAGGACGCCGGGCGCGTGCGGCGCAAGTTGCTGGTCGAGGCGCGTCAGGCCAAGGAGCGCCTGACAGACCTGGAATCGACCTTTTTCAACGTGCCGCGCGAGGACGGGCAGGTGGTGGCCCTGCATGTCACCCGCAAGATGTTCGAGGCGCTCACCGAGCACCTGCTGAAGAAGACCCTGGTGGCCACCCGCAAGGCCTTGCGCGACGCCGGGCTCGCCGCCGGGGAAGTCAAGGGCGTGGTGCTGGTGGGCGGGTCGACCCGCATGCCGCAGGTCAATGCCGCGATCAGCCACCTTTTCGGCATGCGGCCGCTGACCGACCTCAATCCAGACGAAGTGGTCGCGCTGGGTGCCGCCATGCAGGCCAACATGCTGGCGGGCAACCGTGCCGACGGCGATGACTGGTTGCTGCTGGACGTGATCCCGCTGTCACTCGGTCTTGAGACCATGGGCGGTCTGGCCGAGCGCGTGATACCGCGCAATTCCACCATTCCTGTGGCGCGCGCGCAGGAGTTCACCACCTTCAAGGACGGCCAGACTGCGATGGCCATCCACGTGGTGCAGGGCGAGCGCGACCTCGTGGCAGATTGCCGCTCCCTGGCGAAGTTTGAATTGCGCGGTATCCCGCCCATGGTGGCAGGCGCCGCGCGCATCCTCGTGACCTTCCAGGTGGATGCCGACGGCCTGCTGGCGGTGTCGGCCGAGGAGAAGACCACCGGCGCCAAGGCCGAAATCGCGGTCAAGCCCTCCTACGGGCTGGGCGACGACGAAATCGCCCGCATGCTGCGCGAGTCGTTCGAACGCGCCGGCGACGACGTCAAGGCGCGGGCGTTGAAGGAACAGCAGGTGGAGGCGGAACAGATCGTCGCCGCGACGCAAGCAGCAATGGCCGTCGATGCGGATCTGCTCTCGGCAGAAGAGCGCGCGGCCATCGATGCACTGATCGCCAGCCTCGCGCAGGTGGCGCAGGGCGTGGACCATCTCGCCATCAAGGCCGCCATAGAGGCGCTCAACCACGGCACGGAAGCGTTTGCCGGCAAGCGCATGGACCGGTCGGTTCGAAGCGCCCTGGCGGGACGCACGCTCGACGAAGTCGGCGCCTGAGCAAACCCGAAAACGAAAGAAAGCATGCCCCAGATCGTTGTGTTGCCCCATGTCGAGTTGTGCCCAGATGGCGCCGTCATTGAAGCCGCCGCCGGCGTGTCGTTATGCGATGCCTTGCTCGCCAATGGTGTCGAGATCGAGCATGCCTGCGAAAAGTCCTGTGCCTGTACCACCTGCCACGTGATCGTGCGTGAAGGTTTCGCGGACCTCGAGCCTTCGGAAGAAAAGGAAGATGACCTGCTGGACCGGGCCTGGGGCCTGGAGCCGAATTCGCGCCTTTCGTGCCAGGTCGTGCTCGACGATGCGGATCTGGTGATCGAGATTCCCAAATACACCATCAACATGGCGAAGGAAGGCAAGCACTAGCCGCCTGGAGAAAGACGACATGAAATGGACTGATACCCGCGACATTGCCATCGCCTTGACCGAGGCGCATCCCGACGTGGATCCGCTGCAGGTGCGCTTCACCGACCTGCATGCCTGGGTATGTGCCCTGCCGGGCTTCAACGACGACCCCAACCGCTCGGGCGAGAAGATCCTTGAGGCGATCCAGATGATGTGGATCGACGAAGCCGACTGAATCGTCTGCGCCCCGGCTCACGCCAGGGCGATTGCCGCCAGTCCCGCAACCATCATCGCCGCCGCAGTCAGGCGGCGTGCCACATCGCCTTCCTTGAGCAGGTGCGCGCCATACAGCGCCGCCACCAGGATGCTGGTTTCGCGTGCCGGCGCCACATAGGAGAGCGGCGCCACCTGCATGGCGTAAAGCGCCAGGCAATACGAGAGCGGCGAGAGGATGGCTACCGCCAGCACCGCGCGCTTGTCATGCTGCCAGATGGCGCGCACCTCGGGCAGCCGCTTCAGGCTGGCGGGCGTGGTTGCCACAAGGCGCATGACGATGGAACCCCAGTAGTAGATGATCGGCGGAATCATGAGCGCCGCGACCGCCTGCCTGTCCCACACCGTATAAATCGCGATCATCGCTCCGGTGGCCAGCGCAAAGCCCACGCCCTGACCGCCGCGCTGGAACATCGCCAGCGGGTTGCCTGATAGCAGCACCGCGCCGCCGCCGATCAGCAATGCGCCGGCCAGCGCGACCGGCGCCGGGCGCTCGCCCAGCAACACGATGGCCGCGACGATGGTCATCAGGGGGCCGCTCGCGCGCGCCAGCGGATACACCACCGAAAGATCGCCGCTGCGGTAGCCGCGGTCGAGGAACACGAAGTAGGCGACGTGAATCAATGCCGAACCCAGCATCATGCCCAGGGCAAGGGCGTCGGGTCGCCACCCCGACTGCACGGCATGCATCAGCGCCAGGGGCGCATAGATGAGGCTCTCGAACCAGGCGACCAGCCAGAAGAACGCGATGCCGCCGCCACGGCTTTTTTTCAGGAACAGGTTCCAGGTGGCATGGCACCAGGCGGCCACCAGGATCAGCAGCAGGGCGGAGAGCGGCATCGAAGCGGCGGCACGTGGCGCCGGAATGAAAAAGGGCGGCCCGTCGGGCCGCCCTCGATTGTTGCATGACGCAGGTTCAGGTGTTCAGGCTGATGTTGTCGCCCTCAAGCCGGACCCGGTCACCGCTGCGCCAGGTCGGTGCGGTGGCCTGGTTCACGCTGCGGATGCTGCCGTCTTCCATGCGCACGCGTACCTCGTAGGTCTTGGTCGAGCGCACCTTCTTTTCGACCTGGTGGCCGGCGATGGCGCCGCCGATGGCGCCGAGGATGGTCAGCGCATCCTGCCCGCGGCCGTTGCCGAATTGCTTGCCGATCACCGCGCCACCAAGGGCGCCGCCGGCGATGCCTACCCCGGAGCCCTCGCCGGGCTTCTCGGTTTCGATGATGGCATCGATCACGCCGCAGTTGGCGCAGACCGGCTTGGCCACCGGCGCCTGCACGACCTGGACGGGTGCGGAACCATATCCGGGAATCGAGGCAGCGCCGTAGCCGGTGCCGGTGTTGCCGGCGGGATAGGGTTCGGGCGCTTCATGCCGCGATGGCGAACCGGACACGGCCGGCAAGGTGCCGGTTCTGACAGGCGCCGATTCCTCGCGGACATGCTCGGTCGTGGCTACCTTGACCACGCGGGGCTTGGGCGTCGCACGGGGCGCGGGTGCCTCAGTCGCGGCAACCGGGGCCGGCGCGATGGAGGGCACCGGCGCTGCCGTTGTCGCCTGGCTGAAGACGGCAGCCGGAGGGATGCCGCCCGCGGATGGTTGGACCGGGGTGTTGCCCGCGTGGCTGCCCGGGATCAGCCCGGTCATGACGCCGACGCCAGCGGCGGAGACAGCGATGACTGACACTGCAGCGGCGGCGACCAGCGGGTGCAGGCGGGGGGCGGTACGAATGACTTGGACCATTTGGATTTCCTCCATCACGCGATAGTGCGTGTTGCAATGAACGTGCAGTATGCGCATGGCGCCTACGCACAACTGTGACGGTTTGTAAGGAGGTGTTACGCTCCCGGCCTCCACCCGCAACCCCGGATTGGCATTTCATGACGCTTGTTCAAGGCTTGTGTCGATACCTCTGCGTGGCGCTATTCGGCACCGCCGCTTTCGCCGCCCCCGCCCAGGAGTTTCGCGGCGAGCACGGATCGTTGCGCGTGACCACGGCGGCGCGCGGGCTGGAGAATCCATGGGCGCTGGCCTTCCTTCCGGACGGCCGCATGCTGGTCACCGAGCGCCCGGGGCGCATGCGTGTGGTCGCGCGAGACGGCAGCCTCGGCGCACCCCTGGCCAACCTGCCCGCGGTATTCGCGCAGGGACAAGGCGGGTTGCTCGACGTTGTGCTCGATCGCGACTTTTCCACCAGCCGGGTGATCTATTTCACGTTTTCGGAGCCGGGCGATGGCGGCGCCGCGACCAGCGTCGCACGCGCGCGGCTCGGCGCAAACGCGCTGGAGGATGTCAAGGTGATCTTTCGCCAGATGCCCAAGGTGCGCGGCGGCCTGCATTTCGGCTCGCGCATCGTGCAGGCGCGCGACGGCAACCTGTGGGTGGGACTGGGCGAGCGCGGCCAGCGCGAGCGCTCGCAGGACCTCGGGGTTCATCTGGGCAAGGTGGTGCGCATCCGGCCCGAGGGCGGTGCGCCACCGGACAATCCGTTCGCCGGCCGGTCGGGTGTGTTGCCGGAAATCTGGTCCTACGGTCACCGCAACATCCAGGGGGCGATCCTGCATCCGGCCACCGGTGCCTTGTGGACAGTGGAGCACGGTGCGCGCGGCGGCGACGAAATCAATCATCCCGAGGCCGGGCGCAACCACGGTTGGCCGGTCATCACCTATGGCCGGGACTACTCCGGGCTGCCCATCGGCGAAGGCACCGCGAAAGCCGGCATGGAGCAGCCGGTCCATTATTGGGATCCCTCGATCGCCCCTTCCGGCATGGCGTACTACGACGCTACGGCGATTCCGGGCTGGAAGGGTAGCCTGCTGGTGGGCTCGCTCAAGTTCGGCCTTCTGGCACGGTTGCAGCTTGAGGGCGGCAAGGTCGTGCGCGAGGAACGCCTGCTCCAGGGGCTGGGTGAGCGGGTGCGCGACGTGCGCGTCGGGCCCGACGGGCTGGTCTACCTGCTGACCGACAATGCCGACGGACGCATACTCAGGGTCGAAGCGGCGCGGTAGGCGGTGGCCTCGGCCTGCAAGGCCGGAAAGAAGCGCCTGAACGCCTCGTCCAGGGTGGCATGGGCGTCGGTCAGCGCGGGCAGCGCCTCTTCAAGCGCCACCGGGCGCGACAGGCGCTTGCCGATGCGCGCCAGAATCCGCGCCATGCCCTCATGCGTCGCGCTCGCCAGCAGGCCCTTGTGCGCCGCCATGCCGCCGGCGACCCGGTCCGCGGGGGCGGGCAGGGTTGGCGCAAGCCGGGCGAGCGCGTCGTGAACCTCGTCCGCAAAGCAGGAGAGGGGCCCCGGGGCCCATTGCTCCCATTGCCCGATCAGCAGGTGGTCGAAATAGACATCCATCAGGATGCCGGCATAGCGCCGCATGGCGGCAGGCAAGGCGCCGCGCGCTTCGATCAGGATCGGATGGGTGTCGGTAAATCCATCGATGCGCCGATGCAGGCGGATCGCATGCTCCACCTCGACGGGCCAGGCCGAAAGGTCGGCGCCACGCACGAAATCCCCCAGCAGCGTGCCGGCGCGCCCGGCGTCGTCGCTGGGCGCGAGCAGGAAATGCGCGAGGTGGTTCATCGGGGATGAAGGCGTCCCCGCGCGGATCAGTCTTCGCGGCGCAGTTGCGGGAACAGGATCACGTCGCGGATCGACGGCGCGTCGGCCAGCAGCATCACAAGTCGGTCGATGCCGATGCCTTCCCCCGCGGTGGGCGGCAGGCCGTGCTCGAGCGCGCGAATGTAGTCGCGGTCCTTGAACATGGCTTCCTCGTCGCCGGCTTCCTTGGCGGCCACCTGGGCGTCGAAGCGTGCTTCC
Source organism: Burkholderiales bacterium (assembly GCA_965279115.1). Taxonomy (GTDB): domain Bacteria; phylum Pseudomonadota; class Gammaproteobacteria; order Burkholderiales; family JAEUOS01; genus JAEUOS01. The sequence continues at coordinate 6,784,330 of OZ257137.1, read as the reverse complement.
TGGTCTTCCGGATCGTTGAGTTCCGAAAAGCCGTTGGCGATCTCGCGGCCTGCGATGAAAAGCTCAAAACGGTCGGTGGATTCCGGATTGGCGTCGTTGCGGCGCGCCAGCGGCGACACCTCAGCCGGGTAATCGATGATGAAGGTGGGGTTCCACAACTGCGCCTCGGCGGTTTCCTCGAAGAAGGCCAGTTGCAGGGCACCCAGGCCGGGCTTGCCGGGCGGCTTGGCGCCATGCTTTTCCAGCCAGTTCAACAGGAAGTCGCGATCCCCGAGCTGCTCCTCGGTGTACTGGGGCGCGTACTTCCGGACCGCGCCGGTGATGGTGAGGCGGTCGAAGGGCTTGCCGAAATCGATCTCGCGGCCCTGGTAGGTGAAGCTGGTCTTGTCGAGCACCTGGGTGGCGACGGTGCGGAACATCTCTTCGGTGAGGTCCATGAGGTAGCGGTAGTCGCGATAAGCCTCGTAGAACTCCATCATCGTGAATTCGGGGTTGTGCCGGGTCGAGATGCCTTCGTTGCGGAAATTGCGGTTGATCTCGAACACCCGCTCGAAGCCGCCGACCACCAGGCGCTTCAAGTACAGCTCAGGCGCGATGCGCAGGTACAACTCCATGTCCAGCGCGTTGTGGTGTGTCTTGAAGGGCTTGGCCGCCGCGCCGCCGGGGATGGGGTGCATCATCGGCGTCTCGACTTCCAGATACTGCTTGCCGACCATGAAGGCGCGGATCGCGGTGACCACCTGCGAGCGGATGATGAAGGTCTTGCGCGACTGTTCGCTGGTGATGAGGTCGAGGTAGCGCTGGCGATAGCGCGCTTCCATGTCGGTCAGGCCATGGAACTTTTCCGGCAGCGGCCGCAAGGCCTTGGCGAGCAGGCGAAGTTCGGTGACGTTCACCGAAAGCTCGCCGCGCTTGGTCTTGAACACCGTGCCGCGCGCGCCGAGGATGTCGCCCATGTCCCAGTGCTTGAACTCGCCATGGGCTTCCGGGCCGATGCCCTGGTCGTTGATGAACAGCTGGATCTGGCCGCTGCCGTCCTGCAGGGTGGCGAACGAGGCCTTGCCCATCACGCGCTTCAACATCATGCGCCCGGCGACCGAGACCTCGATGTTCCTTGCGGCAAGCGCCTCGCCGTCTTCCGCGTCATGGGCGGTGTGCAGTTCGCCCGCATGCGCGGTGCGATTGAAGTCGTTGGGGAAAGCGGGGCCGCCGCGCTCGCGGATGGCGGCCAGTTTGGCGCGCCGCTCGGCGACGATCTGGTTTTCATCCACCGCGGGTGCGGCGGAAGCGGGAGTATTGGGTTCGGACATGAAGGGTGGCTCTCGTGGGCGATCCTCGCGCGCTGCGCTCTAGACGCCCTGCTTCAGGGATGCGGAAATGAAATCGTCAAGGTCGCCGTCGAGCACCGACTTGGTGTTGCTGATCTCGACATTGGTACGCAGGTCCTTGATGCGCGACTGGTCGAGCACGTAGGAGCGGATCTGATGGCCCCAGCCGACGTCGGTCTTGGAGGCCTCGAGGTTGTCCTGCTCGACCTGGCGCTTGCGCAACTCGAGCTCGTACAGGCGTGACTTGAGTTGCGCCATGGCTTCGGCGCGGTTGCGGTGTTGCGAACGGTCGTTCTGGCACTGCACCACGATGCCGGTGGGCAGGTGCGTGATGCGGATGGCCGAGTCGGTCTTGTTGATGTGCTGGCCGCCGGCGCCCGAGGCGCGGAAGGTGTCCACGCGCAGGTCGGCGGGATTGATGTCGACCTCGATGGAGTCGTCGACTTCCGGATAGACGAACACGCTGGCGAAGGATGTGTGGCGGCCGCCGGCGGAATCGAACGGCGACTTGCGTACCAGGCGGTGCACGCCGGTTTCGGTGCGCAGGTAGCCGTAGGCGTAGTCGCCCTGCACCTTGATCGAGGCCGACTTGAGACCGGCGACCTCACCGGGGGATTCCTCGAGGATTTCCGGCTTGAAGCCCTTGCGTTCGCAGTAGCGCAGGTACTGGCGCAGCAGCATGGAGGCCCAGTCCTGCGCTTCGGTGCCGCCGGCGCCGGCCTGGATGTCGACGAAGCAGTTGTTGGGGTCCGCCGGGTTGGCGAACATGCGCTTGAACTCCAGGTCGGCCACCGCCGCTTCGATGCCTTCGACGTCGGCATTCACGGCCATGACCGTGTCGTCATCGTTCTCGCTGCGACCGAGTTCGAAGAGGTCGGTGGCGTCCTTCAAGCCCTGGTCAATGTTGTTGAGGCTGCCGACGGTGCCGTCGAGGGCCTTCTTCTCGCGCCCGAGGTCCTGCGCACGCTTGGGGTCGTTCCAGAGCGTCGGGTCTTCGAGGGCTGCGCTGACTTCGGTCAGGCGTCCGAATTTGGCATCGAAGTCAAAGATACCTCCGCAAGTCTTCGCTGCGGGCCTTCAGGTCCGCGAGCTTGGCTTCGAGGGTGTTGAGGAATTCGGCTTCCATGGCGTGATCGGCAATTCGGGAAACCCTCGATTATACGCCGTGGTGCGCTGCGAAAACCTCTGCTCCGGCCATGCGAAAGGCGGCGTCTCAGGCCGGCTCCCAGGCCTCCACGTATACGCCCGCGCGTGCCATGCCGTTGAATTCATCCACACCCAGTCGGAAGGCCACACGGGCCGATTCTGGAAGGCGTTCGGTGGCGTTGAACTGGATCGCTTCGAAGGCGTGGGTGCCGCGCCTGAGGTTGAGTTTCAGGTGGCGGTCCTTGATCAGGCGCTGGCCCGTCACCTGGTACGTATCGGCGAAGGTGGGAGCCGGAAAGCCTTGGCCCCAGACGTCGTCTTCCAGTGCGCGCACGAAGTTGAGGTTCATGTAGGCAGGCTCGATCGCGCCGTCGGTCATGATTTCGGAGGAAAGGTCGGCAGGCGCCAGCATGCGCTGCGCCGCGGATTCGAATGCGGCGCAAAAACGTCCGAAATCGCCGGCCGCGATTGTCAGCCCGGCGGCCATGGCGTGGCCGCCAAAACGCCGCAACAGGCCCGGTTCCGCCTTGCTGACGAGGTCGAGGCAGTCGCGCAGGTGCAGCGCGCCGATGGAGCGCCCGGATCCCTTGATGTCGTCGCCCTCGCCGGGTGCGAACACCACCGCGGGACGATGGAAGCGATCTTTCACGCGCGAGGCGACGATGCCCACCACGCCCTGGTGCCAGGCCGGATTGAATAGGCTGACCGTGAATCGGCCGCCCGGATCGTCCAGGTCCAGTGTCGCCATCGCCTCGTCCTTCATGCGGCCTTCGATCTCGCGGCGCTCGCGGTTGAGTTCGTCGAGTCGTTGTGCGAGCGCCAGCGCGCGCGGCGTGTCTTCGGCCAGCAGGCATTCAATGCCCTGCGCCATGTCGGCCAGGCGTCCCGCGGCGTTCAGGCGCGGCCCGGCGGCGAAACCCAGGTCGAACGAGCTGGCGCGCGCCGCGCCGCGCCCGGCCACCGTGAGCAGCGCCGCCACACCCGGGCTGGCGCGGCCGGCGCGAATTCGCTTCAAACCCTGGGCCACCAGCACGCGATTGTTGTGGTCCAGTTTCACCACGTCGGCCACCGTGCCGAGAGCCACCAGGTCGAGCAGGGCGGCGAGGTTGGGCTCCTGCCCGCTGAAGGCCGCTCGGGCGCGCAGTTCGGCACGCAATGCCAGCAGCACGTAGAACATCACGCCCACACCGGCCAGGTTCTTGCTCGGAAAGTCGCAGTCGCGCTGGTTGGGATTGACGATGCAGGCCGCGTCCGGCAGGTTCGCGCCCGGCAGGTGATGGTCGGTCACCAGCACCGCGATGCCTGCGGCGTTGGCGGACGCCACGCCTTCGATGCTGGCGATGCCGTTATCCACCGTGATGATGAGATCCGGCTTGCCGATGCGCGGATGCGCGCGGGCCATGGTCACAACCTCGGGCGTAAGACCGTAGCCCAGCTTGAAGCGGTCCGGCACCAGGTAATCGATGATCGCCCGCGAGCCGGTTGCAAGCGCCAGGGCGCGCAAGCCGCGCACCCCGACCGCGCAGGCGGTCGCGCCATCGCAATCGTAGTCCGCCACGATCAGCAGGCGCGAACCGGCGGCCAGCGCGTCGGCCAGGAGGCGCGCGGCGCGGTCGTTGCCGTGCAGCTGTGCGGGATCGAGGAGGCCCGCCAGCGAAAGGTCCAGTTCGGTGCCGGTAGTGATGCCGCGCGCGGCGTAGATGCGCGACAGCACCGGGTGAACGCCCTGCTGCGCCAGGAGCAGGCTTGTCCTTTCCGAGTAAGGGCGGGTACGAATGCGCGCGCGATCACTGGCCATCGGAGGATTCTACGGCGGTGCCTATGGCGTCAGATCTCGATCCCGGCGCTAGCCAGGCGCGCGGCAAGGCTGCCGCGCCGCAGAAAACGCCAGAAATCGCTGCGGAACAACGGGGCAGTTGCGCAAGCCTCAGGCAGGTTCAAGGTCATGCGGACCGGCTCACCGTGATTTTTCAGCGGTGCTAGCCAGTGTTCCGCAAGCCAGTCGGTCCAGCCGTGCGGATCGGCAAAGGCGCAACACAGGTCGACGATCACCGGACCATCGGCTGGTCCGATTGCCCGCGCGTCGGGCGGCAACGGCGCCCCGGCCGCGCCAGCGGCGCGGGCGAGTCCGCGCACATGCAGCCGGTTCGAAAGCACCCGGGCGCCGGGAAGGGGGGCAACCATCGGGCATTCGCGCGCGCCGCCCCACAACCAAAGCCCGTTGATCGGCGCCTGGCCGCGGGCTTCACGTGCGTTGTTGACTTCACAATCATGGAACAGCATCTGCGCCTCGTTGCCGATCTGCTTCAGCCGCCGCGCTTGCGCTCCTTGCGGAAGCAGGCTTTCGATGGAGCGTGCGTGTGCCGATTCAGGCGCATGGGTGGCAGCGTCGACCGGCGTGTCCGCATCCATCAACCACTGGTCCGGGGCGATGGCGCGAAAGGTGATCGCATCGGCGGCGAAATGCCGGTTCAGTATTTCGATCAGCCTGGCCGCGTCATCGGCCGCCAGGTCGGCGGAGGCGCCGGCATCCAGCACTACCGCGTCGCCGCTGACCTGAAGGCGTACCGGATCAGCGCAAAACCGCTGACCTGCGCCGCCGGAGGCGTCCCTGAACGCGGCGGCCGGCCCGTCGCCCCGCGCCTGCACGCCGAAGCGCCGATACCACCAGGTGCCCTGTGTTGCAGGCTCGATTTGCGCAGGGCCGCTTGCGAAAGCCTGGCGGATCTCATCCACCGTATCCAGGGTGGCGATGTCGAGTCCGGTGGGCGGCGTGATCACCAGTTCCATTGCTTGTTTCATGCCCGCATTGTGACGCCACTTGCGGGTTTGCCTTCAACGTAGAATGAGACACGGTAGTGGGACGCCAGGCCTTTGCGTCACGTGCAAGCTTTCGGGGGAGGGATCCATGCAGCCATTCGTGATCTGGTTTGTCGCCGCCTTTGTGCTGGTCGCGGCGGAGTTGATGAGCGGCACGCTTTACCTCCTTGTCATCGGCGCAGGTGCCGCTGCCGCCGGCGCGCTGGCACTGGCCGGCGCCGGTTTCGCGGCGCAGCTGGCTTGCGCGGCCGTCGTGAGCGTGGTCGGCAGCTTTGCCTTGCGGCAGCTCAGGCGCGGCCGCAAGGGCGAAGCCGCGGACGCCGGCCTGTCGTTCGATGCCGGTCAGCCGGTCGAAGTGGTCGAACAGTTGCCGGGCGGGGGATTGCGCGTCAACTACCGCGGCACGCAGTGGGACGCGGAAGTCGAAGGCGGCGGCACGGCGAGCGCGGGTGAGCACCTCACCATCAAGGCCACGCGCGGCAATACCCTGGTTCTCGCTGCCCGCACCTGAAATCCCATCCGGAGGAAAGTCATGGAATTCGTCTCGATCGGTGTTTTTCTATTCATCGCCGCCATCGTCTTTGTCATCAAGACGGTGTACCAGGTGCCGCAGCAGAACGCCTATGTGGTCGAGCGCCTCGGCAAATACGACCGCACGCTCGAACCCGGACTGGCCTTCGTCATGCCGTTCCTGGAGCGGGTGGCCTACAAGCACTCGCTGAAGGAGATCCCGCTCGACGTGCCCAGCCAGATCTGCATCACGCGCGACAACACCCAGTTGCAGGTTGACGGCGTGCTGTATTTCCAGGTGACCGATCCGGTCGCGGCCTCGTACGGATCCTCCAACTATGTGGCCGCCATCAGCCAGCTGGCCCAGACCGCCCTGCGCTCGGTGATCGGCAAGCTCGAGCTCGACAAGACCTTCGAGGGACGCGAGAACATCAACCACAGCGTGATCTCGGCGCTCGACCAGGCGGCGCTCAACTGGGGCGTCAAGGTGCTGCGTTATGAAATCAAGGACCTGACGCCGCCCAAGGAAATCCTGCATGCGATGCAGGCGCAGATCACTGCCGAACGGGAGAAACGGGCGCTGATCGCGGCCTCCGAAGGGCGCAAGCAGGAGCAGATCAATATCGCGACAGGCGAGCGGGAGGCCGCGATCCAGAAATCCGAAGGCGACAAGCAGGCGGCCATCAACCGCGCGCAAGGTCAGGCGGCGGCGATCCTGGCGATCGCGGAAGCAAGTGCCGAGGCGCTGCGCAAGACGGCGGCGGCGATCCAGTCCCCGGGTGGCGAGGCGGCCGTCAACCTGAAGGTGGCGGAGCAGTATGTGGGCGCGTTTGCCAACCTGGCGCGCACCAACAACACCATGATCCTGCCGGCCAACATGTCGGATGTGTCAAGCCTGATCGCCACTGCGATGGCGGTCGTCAAGCAGGGCGGTCCGGCGAAGTCCTGAACCATGGTAGTCGGCTACGTGATCGCGGGCGGGGTGGTCGTCCTCGCTGGGTGGCTGTTCTGGCGCTCCCATGTGCGTTACCGGCGCGCCGAGTTCATCCGCCGCTATGCCTTTCCTGCCGGCCTGTTCGACAAGCTGGCGGCACGTCGCCCCGGACTGGAGCGCCGCGACATCGCGCTGGTGTCACGCGGCTTGCGGCACTTTTTCCTCGCCTACCTCAACAGCGGCAGGCAGTTTGTCTCCATGCCTTCGCAGGTGGCCGATGACCTGTGGCATGAGTTCATTCTTCATACCAAACATTACGACGCGTTTTGCCGGCAGGCGTTCGGCGGGTTCTTTCATCATTCGCCGGCAGCGGTTTTGTCTCCCGAGCAGAAAGCGAGCAATGCGGGGTTGCGGCGGGTCTGGTGGCATTGCTGCAAGGAAGAGAACATCAATGCGCGCAGCCCTTCACGCCTGCCGTTGCTGTTCGCACTCGATGCCAAGCTGAAGATTGCGGGCGGGTTCATTTACGCTACCGACTGTGCGGCCATGCGGGCAGACGGCCGCAGCGACGTGTACTGCGGTGGCGACTTTTCCAGCAGTTCGGTGGATGGCGGCACCAGCGGCTTTGGCGAGGGTGCTGCCGAAGGCGGCATTGGCGGTGGTTCGGAGGGCGGCTCATCCGACAGTGGCAGCGGATGCGGCGGCGGAGGATGCGGCGGTGGTGGAGGGGGCGACTAGCCGCAGATCGCGTGTCCTGATGTAAACGTCGCGCCTTGCGGCTACGGTCGACGCGCCGACGGCAGTTTTCAGACCCGTCCTTCGCCGCTGCCGTAGAGCGGCAGCCCGCGTTCACGCCTGCGCTCGATGGGCGCCAGCAGGTCAGCTTCAAACCATTTCGTGAACTTCAGCAGGTCGGGATGGCGCGACTGCCGCAGGTAGCGCCGTATGCCCGCCACCGACAGATAGACAGCCCGCCCGCGTCCGGCGAAGGTGGTGGCCTCATGCGAAGCGTAGTGGCGGATGGCGGTGGCGTCCCCGCCGATGCACTTGCGCATGTCGTCCAGGCACAGCCACAGGTCGTCGACTTCGTCGAACACGATCCGCAACTCCTGTTGCTCGAAATAGTGATGGCGGCCGCCGTGCACCCGATGCGCGGCGATCCGCTCGAGATGCCCGATGCCGAAAAAGGACCAGCAGGCCCAACCTGCAAACAGGCCTGATGCGATGCCGATCGGGATCGACCACCAGATGGGCCGACCGGTGGCCCAGGCCCACGCAGCCACCACCAACCCGGGCAAAAGACTGCAGATCAGGGAGATCTGGAGAAATCTGACCTGGTCTCCCAGCCGCATGAAGTCTGACAATCGCATGATGTTGGAGGTGGTGTCCGTTCAAGCTCTTGGTTCGGCCAGCGAGTGCATTGTGCTGCAAGGGCATTGCCTTGAAATCACCAATGCTCGCGAGACGCGCGCGGCCGGGAGCACCGCCACTGCCAAGTATCCCATTCTCAAGTTACAGTAGGCGTATCCGAGACCCCAATATATGGAGAAATTCATGCATCCGAAAGCCAAATTCCTGCTGACCGTCGCAATGGACGTCGACCCTGACAAGGAGGCCTTGTTCAACGAGGTTTATGACACCGAGCATATCCCTGAACTGCTGAAGGTGCCCGGGGTACTCGCAGTGCATCGCTATGCGCTGGTCCCGCTCAACATGAGCATTGGCGGTGTCACCAAGACCATGGTCGTCGAGGGTGAGCCCAAGTACGTCGCCACCTACGAACTGGAGAACGCGGATGTGCCCGCCAGCGCCGCCTGGGCGGCTGCCGTCGAATTGGGGCGCTGGCCGACGCAGGTACGCCCCTATACGAGCAACCGCCGCCACACGCTGCGCGAACTCATGTAGGCCGGGCTAGTGCGGGTTGCGAAGCCCAATCCGCACTAGCGGTTGGCCGATTTCAGCAGCCGCTGCTTCTCGCGCGACCATTCGCGCTTTTTCTCGGTATCGCGCTTGTCGGCCTTCTGCTTGCCGCGCCCCAGGCCGATTTCCAGCTTGATGCGGCCGTTCTTGTAATGCATGTCCAGCGGCACCAGCGTGTGGCCGCGCTGCTCGACCTTGCCGATCAGGCGCTTGATTTCCTCCTCCTTGAGGAGCAACTTGCGGGTGCGCACCGGGTCCGGCTTCACGTGGGTTGAAGCCTCGGGCAGCGGGCTGATGTGCGAGCCGATCAGGTACAGCGCGCCGTCGCGCACGATGACGTAGCCTTCCTTGATCTCGGCGCGGCCGGCGCGGATGGCCTTGACCTCCCAGCCCTCGAGGACCAACCCGGCTTCGTAGCGCTCCTCGATGAAGTAATCGAAGGTCGCCTTCTTGTTCTGCGTGATGCTCATGTGGCCCGCTTTGCGCGGAGTGGTCCGCTAAAATGTCGATTGTAACAATCGCGTCAAACGCGACTTTTTCCCGGGAATTTCCGTTCTTCAGCGCCAACGTGCCTCACATCAATAAATCCGTACTCGTACCCTACAGCGCCAGCAGGATGTTCGATCTCGTGGCGGCGGTGCCCGACTATCCGCAGTTCATGCCCTGGTGCGGTGGTGCCCGCGAGTCCGTCGAGGCGGATGGCCGCGTGCGGGCGATGGTGGATATCGACTATCGCGGCGTACGCTCCAGCTTCACCACGCTCAACCGCAATTTCGCCCCCGAATCCATCGCCATGCAGCTTGCCGACGGTCCCTTCGCCTCGCTGACCGGTGAGTGGCGCTTCACCGCGCTGGGTGATGGCGCATGCAAGGTGGAGTTCCGCCTCGACTACGAGTTTGCCAGCACCATGCTGGGCAAACTGGTGGCGCCGGTGTTCGACAACATCGCCAAGACCTTCATCGACGCCTTTGCCCGGCGCGCCGAGGTGCTGTATGGCTGATGTTCTCCCGGTGTCGGTGGTCTACGCCGCGCCTGGCCTGGAAATCTGCTTGCCGGTAAATCTGGAAACCGGTTCAACCATCGCCGACGCCATTCGCGCCAGCGGCCTGGCTGCGAGGGTGCCCGGTATCGACCTGGCCACGCTCAAGGCCGGATTGTGGGGAAAGCTCAAGCCGGTTTCCACGCTCCTGCGCGCAGGCGACAGGGTGGAGGTTTACCGGCCGCTCAAGGCGGATCCGAACACGGCACGGCAACACCGCGTCGCCAAGAAGCGTGCAGCGGCAGGCAGGTAGCCGCTGAGAGTGAATCGAAGTTCAGCCTAGCTGCACTTCGAGGCTGTCATTTCCTGGCGTACCCGCGAGATTTCCTTGGCGCGCTCGGCATCGTCCACGAAATACGGCTCGCCCTTGTCGTCCACCTTGCGCACGCGCTGGCCGCCTTCCAGCGAGGCGAGGTTGTTGCGCAGCCCGCGGCAAATGCCTTCGCGGCGCTGTGTTTCGGCCGCAGCGTCCTGGTCTTTCTTGGCCTTTTCGGCGGCGTCGGCCTGACGCTTCTTGTATTCCGCCTCGCGGTCGGCCACCGATTTGGGGCCGGATGCGGTGCTCGCCGCAGCGCCCGGCGCGGCGTCTTTGGCTGGCCCATCGCCGGAGCTTGCCGCAGCGGGTGCCGGCGGTGGTGCCGTGCGCCCCTTGGGCGACTTGATGATGTTGCCGGGCGGCGTGCCGGGCGGCGGCGGGGTATCGGAAAAGACCACCCGACCATTGGTATCGCGCCACTGGTACAGCTGTGCAGAGGCGAAGTCAGCGTGCGTCAGGCACCCCAGGAGCAGCCCGAAAAACAGCCATGATCCGCGTTGCATGTGGTTTCTCCAGAAAAATGTATTTTATTACAAGAACTTGGTGCGGTTTCTTCAAGCCGTCAGTCGAAGTGTACGCCAACGGCATGATGGCGCATCCGCGCATCCTCCCGTACAATCGCGCTTTGTGACTCCCAAGGAATCACCCGATGCGTCTCATCGGCAAAGCCCTCACGTTTGACGACGTCCTGCTTGTTCCGGCCCATTCGGCCATCCTCCCGCGCGATACCAATCTGGCGACGCGCCTGAGCCGCAAGATCAGCCTCAACATCCCCCTGATTTCGGCCGCCATGGATACGGTGACCGAAGCGCGGCTGGCCATTGCCATCGCCCAGGAAGGCGGCATCGGCATTGTTCACAAGAACCTCACGCCCAGGATGCAGGCGGCGGAAGTTTCCAAGGTGAAGCGCTTCGAGTCCGGCATTTTGCGCGATCCGATGACGGTGACTCCTTCCATAACGGTCAGGGAACTGCTTGCGCTGACACACCAGCACAAAGTTTCCGGATTTCCGGTGGTGGAAAAGGGCGTGGTGGTCGGCATGGTCACCAACCGCGACTATCGCTTCGAGACCAATCTTGAAGCGCCGGTGGCGGCGATCATGACGCCGCGCGAGCGCCTGATCTACCTGAAGGAGGGCGCGTCGCCGGAGGAAGCCAAGGCGCTTTTACACAAGCACCGCCTGGAGCGCATCCTGCTGGTGAACGACCTGTTCCAGCTGCGCGGCCTCATCACGGTGAAAGACATCCTCAAATCCACCGAGCACCCGAACGCCTCGAAGGACGAGCAGGGCAAGTTGCGCGTCGGCGCCGCTGTCGGTGTGGGCGAAGGCACGGAAGAACGGGTGGAGCTGCTGGTGGCGGCCGGCGTGGACGTGATCATCGTCGATACCGCCCACGGCCATGCCCAGGGCGTGCTTGACCGGGTGCAGTGGGTCAAGCGCAGTTTTCCGCAAGTCGAGGTGATCGGCGGCAATATCGCCACGGCCGAAGCCGCACGGGCGCTGGTGGACCACGGTGCCGACGGCGTGAAGGTGGGCATCGGCCCGGGCTCGATCTGCACCACGCGCATCGTCGCCGGTGTGGGCGTGCCGCAGATCACGGCCATCTCCAACGTGTACGAGGCGCTCAAGGACACCGACGTGCCGCTGATCGCCGACGGTGGGATCCGCTTTTCGGGCGACATCTCCAAGGCCATCGCCGCCGGCGCGCACAGCGTGATGATGGGCTCGATGTTCGCCGGCACCGAAGAGGCGCCGGGCGAGACCATCCTGTACCAGGGGCGTTCCTACAAGCTGTATCGCGGCATGGGATCGGTGGGCGCCATGAAGGACGGGGCCGCCGATCGATATTTCCAGGATGCGGAAAACAACGCCGACAAGCTGGTGCCGGAAGGCATCGAAGGCCGCGTGCCCTACAAGGGCAGCGTGCTTTCCATCATTTACCAGATGGTGGGCGGGCTGCGCTCCTCGATGGGCTATTGCGGCTGTGTGGACATCGACACCATGCGCACCAAAACACAGTTCGTCGAGATCACCTCGGCCGGCATGCGCGAGTCGCATGTGCACGACGTGACCATCGTCAAGGAACCGCCCAACTACCGCATCGACTGATGTCCCGAGCGCGGCCACGGCCGCGCTTTTTCTTTTCGCCTTTCAATCTTTCCGTCCGCAGCCCTTCATGCACAACAAGATCCTCATCCTCGACTTCGGCTCGCAGGTCACGCAACTCATCGCCCGCCGCGTGCGCGACGCCGGCGTGTACTCGGAAGTGCATCCTTGCGACGTGTCCGACGAGTTCATCCGCAACTTCGGCGCCAAGGGCATCATCCTGGGCGGTAGCCACATGTCGGCCTATGAGGAAACCACCGACCGCGCGCCGGCGGCGGTATTCGAGGCAGGGGTTCCGGTACTGGGCATCTGCTACGGCATGCAGACCATGGCGCAGCAACTGGGCGGCAAGGTCGAGCCGGGAGCCAAGCGTGAGTTCGGCTACGCGGAAGTGCGCGCCCGCGGCCACACGAAGCTGCTCAAGGACATCGCCGACTTCACCACGCCGGAAGACCACGGCATGCTGCGCGTGTGGATGAGCCACGGCGACAAGGTCACCGAGATGCCGGCCGGCTTCAAGCTGATGGCTTCGACCGAATCGTGCCCGGTTGCCGGCATGGCTGACGAAGAGCGGCGTTTCTACGGCGTGCAGTTCCACCCCGAGGTGACGCACACGCCGCGCGGCGCCGACATATTGACGCGCTTTGTCATCGACATCTGCGGCGCCACGGCCGACTGGAACATGCCCGATTACGTGGGCGAGGCGGTCGAGAAGATTCGCGCCCAGGTGGGTGATGAAGAGGTGATCCTGGGCTTGTCGGGCGGCGTGGATTCAAGCGTTGCGGCAGCCCTGATCCACAAGGCCATCGGCGACAAGCTCACCTGCGTGTTCGTCGACCATGGCCTGCTGCGTCTTGACGAAGGCAAGATGGTGATGGACATGTTTGCGCGCAACCTTGGCGTGAAGGTGATCCAAGTCGATGCCAGCGGCGAGTTCATGGGCAAGCTTGCCGGTGTCACCGACCCGGAAGCGAAGCGGAAGATCATCGGCAAGGAGTTCGTCGAGGTGTTCCAGCGCGAATCCGCGAAGATCGCCAATGCAAAGTGGCTGGCGCAGGGCACCATCTACCCGGACGTGATCGAGTCCGCCGGCGCCAAGACCAAGAAGGCCACCACCATCAAGAGCCACCACAACGTGGGCGGCCTGCCGGATACCCTGCACCTCAAACTGCTGGAGCCGCTGCGCGAGCTGTTCAAGGACGAAGTCAGGAAGCTCGGCATCGCGCTCGGCCTGCCGCCCGAGATGGTGTATCGCCACCCTTTCCCCGGGCCAGGGCTGGGCGTGCGCATCCTGGGCGAGGTCAAGCGCGAATACGCCGACCTGCTGCGCCGCGCGGACGCGATCTTCATCGAAGAACTGCGCAACACGAAAGACGCGGAAGGCAAGAGCTGGTACGACCTGACCTCGCAGGCGTTCGCCGTGTTTCTGCCGGTGAAGTCGGTGGGCGTGATGGGTGATGGCCGCACTTACGAATATGTCGTGGCGCTGCGAGCGGTGCAGACGCAGGACTTCATGACGGCGCACTGGGCGCACCTGCCGCACGAACTGCTGGGCAAGGTGTCGAACCGGATCATCAACGAAGTGCGGGGCATCAATCGGGTCGTGTACGACATTTCGGGGAAACCGCCGGCGACGATTGAGTGGGAATGAGTCAAGATCGTCCCACGGTGTTTCCGAGCATCCCAAGACAACCCGATTCCGCTGTAGGGACAAGGACTTAGCGTCCCACGAGATCCCATCGAGTCCAGAGACGCCCCAGGCGTCCTGACGGTTGACCTGACGGTATCCGGACGCCTAGGCTGGCAGGCCTGCGGCGATACCGTCAGACCCCATGACGGTATCCCGGTCCTGCGACAACGGACGGATCGGAGATCTCATGGACACCTTGGTAGATCGGGCTCGCGCTGGGCTGGCCGGCGCGAAGACGCGTCACGGATTGACGGAGGCCAAGCTGCGTGAGCTGCCGCCCGGCGAGCGGGCGTACAAGGTCAGCGATGGCGGCAATGGCCTTTACGTCGTGGTGTCGCCCAGCGGCAGTAGGTCGTTCCGCTACGACTACCGGCTGAGCGGCCGCCGCGAGACGCTGACCATCGGGCGCCACGAGCCAGTTGCGCGTCATGCCCAACGCTCTCACTTGGCCTACGGCATGGATGTGACGCTCGAGGAGGCGCGTCTGCTGCTGGCTCGGGCGCGTGTCGATGTCAGTTCCGGGCGCTCGCCGGCCCGAGCCAAGGTTGAGCAGCGCAGCGAAGTCGCCGACGCCATGAGCTTCGGACGTTGGGCGACGCGCTACTTCGAGTTCAAGTCCGACGCCAAGAGTGGTGCCGAGCGACTGGCCGACAGCACGCTGGCATTGCGGCGCTCGATTTACAACCGAATCCTGGCTGGCCCGTTCGGGAAGCTGAACCTCGATGAAATCAAGCCGGTCGCGCTGGGCGAGTTGCTCGACCGTGTCAAGACGGAACGCGGCCCCGGTCCGGCCGTGCATGCGCGGGAACTGGTCTTGCAGGTCTATCGGTTCGCCGTTGGCAAGGGGCTGGACGTTGCCAACCCGGCCGAAGCACTGGCAAGGAAGGCTTATGCGACGTTTGTCCCGCGCGAGCGCAATCTGAACCCCCGTGAGATCAAGGCGTTGCTCGACGGGTTGGAAAAGACTGGCACCGCGCCAACGCTGCGGCTGGCGGTCCGATTCATGCTTTTGACGGGTGTTCGCAAAGGCGAGTTCATTGGGGCCACCTGGACGGAAGTGGACTGGGAACGGGCGCAATGGCTGATTCCTGCCGAGCGGATGAAGGCGGGCAAACCGCACACGGTGTACTTGGCCGACCAAGCCCTAGACATCCTGACGACGCTTCGAACCTGCTTCCCGTCGAGCAGCTTCGTCCACCCCAGTCGGTATGACTCCGCCGAGCCGATCAGCCAGGCCACGCTGAACAGGACGATCGCCGCAGCGGTGGACAGGATCAACGAGGAACGCCCACCAGAGCAGGAGTCGTTTCTCCCGGTCTCCGTACACGACCTGCGCCGAACGTTCTCGTCACGTCTCAACGATGCCCTCTTTCCGGAGGCCTTGATCGAAGCCTGTCTGGCCCACCAGAAGAAGGACCAAGTCGCCGCCGCCTATAACCATGCTCGCCTGGCCGGGCCGAGGCGGGTTCTCATGCAAGTATGGGCGGACATGCTTGGGTGCTGGATGCGTAGCGAAACCGCGAGGGATGTGATCGCGCGGGGCAAGGCGAAGATGGACGAGGCTGTGCACGAGACAGAAGGCATGAACTTGTAGGGAGCTACGCTGCTCCACTCGCACGCACTACACAGCGAGAAGACTACGGGCTGCACTGCCGCCTGTACGCGTGGTCACCTCCGCACTCAAGCTGACTGGGGCCTGCTGTATCCGCGCATCGCGCGTCAGATCATCACTCAAGCGCGTTGGGCATCCGATGCTCGGAAAGCGCATTGCCGAGCAACCTGCCTCTCATCGCCGACTCGGCCGCAGCGTCTGGTTCAATACCCAAAAGCCCGGCTCCGATCGCCGCTACAAGCAACTGGGCGGGGTACTTAAGGTGAAGGTGGTGCTTAGCGGCAATCGCTTGGTCGTATGTGCGCACGAACGCCAGTCGATCCCCCTGCGGTCTCACGCGCCCAATGCTTTCCTCTGTCAACTCAAGCAACCGGAGTTGTGCTTTAGCAAAGATCTCGTTGGTACCGGTCAGAAGAAGAACCTCGCAATCCCCCAACGTATCCAGTAGAGCTGCGTGAAACGCGCTTGCGCCAGCCGTGGAGGATGAGAAGGCCACGATCTTGGGGGACCTGCCATCGGCGCGAAGACTGCGAATCAGACGCCGAGTGCTCTCGCACGCCGTGGCGTAGTCGTTGTCCGTGCCGCCTTCCGCGGTAAGTAGCGCAAGTCGGGCAAGGATTGATGGTTCGTCGGCAAAGGCAGGTCGCGAAGCATCACCCACGATCCAAACAGTGAGTGCTTTGCGGCCTTGAGCTGTTGCGTTCAGCAATTCAGCGTATCGACGCGCTGTCTGGTTGAGTTCTTGCTCATCGCCAGCGGCGGCTTCAACGGCGGCGAAGCGCCACTCCTCCAACACCGGAAGCAAAGGCGCGACCCAGGCGCTTTCATCAGCTTCGATTCGAACGTGGGCGAAGGTGGGTTCTGCGTTGTCCCAACTTCCGCGAGGAGTAAACGCCCAACCCTCCACGTCTGCACGACGCGATCGGATCAAACGTTGGTGGATCCGATAGCTGTCAGCGATGTGGCTCTTGAGCGCAGCGCAAAGTTCAGGCACGGTGGCAGGCGCTTCCCGGGTTGCCGCGACGAGTTTGGGAGCGAGTTCTCTGATCGTCGAGTCGTGCGGAAACAGCCGCTCCATCTCGGCGCTGCGCTGCCGGAGTACGAGTCTCGGCGCCTCAGGATCCAGACCGAGCAGCAAGCGCCCAATCTCTCGCCGCCCCTCAAGCTTGCGCCGGAAACCTTCAACGTCGTCGAGCGGATGAGAGGTGGCGTCAAGCAAGTTCAACAACGCTAGAAACCGCGCCTCGTCGCCGAGTGCGGGCGTCGCGGAGAGCAGAAGCAGGACAGGCGCTTCGTTGGCAAGGACGCGGAGTCTCGCAGCAGCTGGCGCTAGGTCGCCTACCTCGATTCCCACAAGATGATGCGCCTCATCAACAACGAGGATGTCGGGTGCGCGCCGAACGCGATCTAGGTCGGCGTGGGCGATAACTTCAACCGTGTTGCCGAACTGATCCAGTCGAAGCTTAGTCGACAACTCATGGCGCCATTGCGGGCACAAGTGAGCCGGCACCGCCACAGTCACGCTTGTCTCAGGGTTGTCGATCAGGTGCTGTCGAACGATCAGGCCGGCCTCGATGGTCTTCCCAAGGCCGACTTCGTCTGCCAAGAGGTAGCGCTGTACTGGATCGGTGAGAACACGACGGACTGCAGCCACCTGGTGGGCGGCCAGTTCGATGCCTGCAGAGATGAGCGACGTCATTCCTTGAGCAGCGGCGCGAAGGTTCACGAGCGGCAGTACGGCCGCCTGTCGGCGATCGTGGAGAAACTGGCTCTCCGCGCCACCGCTGGCCAGAACTTCTGCCGGATCATCGGGCGCGCTCCACGGGCGGATGAATAAAGAGAGTTCGCTGTGGTCTGCCCGCTTCCCGTTGGGGAACCTCACCTCGTAGTCGACTAGCCCGTTCTCACCAATTAGGAAATCGGTCACTCGGCCGACACGAAAGCGCTCTTCATCGCGAACATAAACACGGGTCTGAGGGCTCAAGTAGGCACGGCTCACCTCCGCAACGGGAATCCGTACGGTCTCTGATCGAATGATCGACCGGAAGACAGCAACGAAACAGTTGCCCCCGTCGATTGCCTGTAGCTTTCCCACGCCCCTTTGCTGGGGCAACGACACGAGCATTCCTGGAAACAGAAGAATCTCCCCTAGTCCTTGCTACCAAGGCTCGGGCAAGCTTACCGCCTAATTGGAGAGTTTGTGCCCCCGCAATTTGGGTCTCCGGGAAAGTATGAAGGCGTCCCTGACGCGTCGCAATTGAACATTGCCGGCATCCTGGGATTCAGGCCATCACCCTGCACCGTGCGGAACACCGCTTTGACTGACTACGTGATCGCATCAAACGGGAAGTGCCGGTCCGCCAAGGTCTACGCCAACCAGCGAGCCGCAGCCCTCGGACTCGAATAGATCGAGTCGAACGAGTTGAGGAATCTCTCGTCGCGTTGTCTCATGAAGCCATCGAGCGATGGTCGTGGTGTCTCCGTCCGCCAGGTCTGCCTGCTCGTGCAGAGGATGGTGGTCGAGCGACTTGAAGATCGGATCGAACACCGCCTTCACGTCACCGTCCCATACAGCGCGCAGTTGATACCGTCATTCCTGTGCGGGGCATGCCGATTTCGCGTTCCAGTAGCGGTAGCGAACTCACGATGCCGAAGATCAATGGCAACGAGTCCAGAAAGGTGGTCCCGAACGTGACGGTAAATCTGTCGGTACTCTGCCTTTTCGCGGGCCGTCACGGGGCGCGATTTCGCTCTGAGTCGTGTCCGACCATTGACAATAGAGTGGGAGTGACGGGTGCCGAAGAAGTGTTTTAAATCAAAGACTTATATGGTCTCGTTGATGATTCGACCACATCGTCAATGAGCTGGGTCACCTGGGCGAGGCCGGATGTTTGGAGAGTAGCGGGACCTTTTGACACGTCGACCTGACGGTATGGCTACAGCTCCAAACGTCCGCTATGTCGCTCTAGCTCGCAACTGCGTTTCTTCTCCGCTTCCGCCGCTCCACCGGCCTTTTCGGCACCTTACGGACGAGGCGGGCACCATGACGGTCTGGCGCTTCAGCGATAGACAGGTACGTGCATCGTGTAGTCGACGCGCGCGTCCAGGTCGCTGAGCTTCCCGCCCGCCGACTTCATCGGCGGCGCACGCCCCTCGTAGCGCACCACGTTGCGGGTCGCCGAATCGAATGTCACCGCGAGCGGCGCGACGATCAGACGCACGAGTCAGCTGCTCGGCGTGATCGAGAACGACGTGCGGCCCTCGACCTCGCGCTGGAGGGCAATGTCGAAACCGTAGGTCTCCAGGCGGTTGAGGATGATCATCCGCACCGGCACCTTCTCGCCGGCGGCGAGCCGGTCCCAGTGGTGAAGGATGAAACCGTGTAGCGATGGTCCGCTGACCACCGGGTGCTTGACGTCCTCGGACGCGGTCTGCACCTTGCCGCCGCGCTTGAGCGTGAACTCGAGGTGGCGTCCTTCGCGGCTGACGACGACGGAGCCGCTGTAGCCCTGCTGACTGTTCGCGGCATCGAAGCGTCGCAGCGCATAGCCGGGCGCCATTCGCGCCTGCTCGGCGATGATGACCTCGCCGTTCGCGTCGGTCGTGATGTGGGACGACGTGAGGCCGGCTCGATCGTCGATGCGGCGCTCGTAGGTGAACAGGGCTCCGGCGCCGGGTTGGTCCTGTGTCACGACGCTACCGCGGTAGATCAGCGTGCCGGCCGATTCCGGCGAACGCGCCAGGCGCTCCAGGTGCAGCGCTGCAGCCTCGTCGAGCGTTGGGGCAGCGTTCGCGGTCGCAGCCATGCTGGTGGCGAGAAGGGCGGGGATCAGGGTCTTCATGAGGGCTCCATGGGGTGGGGTCGGGGGCTTGATCTCCGAGGCCTGAGTCGCTGCCTCGTCGATGTCGTCACTCTAGGAACGCACCCTTGGCAGGCCCAGCCGTAACCCGCCAACGCACCCTTGACGAAGCTGGAACAATCGCGCGATGGATCAGCTGCGAGCGCTGAGGATCTTTCTGAGGGTCGTGGCGGAAGGCAGCTTCGCCGGCGCCGCGCGGGCGCTCGATCTCGCGCCGGCCGTGGTCACGCGCGCCGTCGCCGACCTCGAAGGGCATCTGGGCACGCGGCTCCTGCAGCGGACGACGCGGCGGATCGCCCTCACCGATGCGGGTGCGGCGTATCGCGAACGGGTGCAGCGGCTCGTCGGCGAGCTGGACGAGGCCGACGCAGCGGCCGGCGCGGCGACCCAACGGGCCGAGGGAACGCTGCGTGTCCTCTGCCCGCCGGCATTCGCCGCCCAGCAGCTCGCCGCACTGCTGCCACGCTTCCGCGAGCGCTACCCACGGGTCCGCTTCGAGCTCGTCTCATCGGGTGCCGTGGAGGCAGCCGACGAAAACTTCGACGTGTCGATCGTTTCCGTGGGCGCGCAGCCGATGACCGGTGACTTCGTCGCACGTCCGCTGGTGAGGTCGGCATTCATCGTCTGCGCGTCGCCGGCGTATCTGGACCGCCGGGGCCGTCCGGCGACGCCCGACGATCTGCTGCAGCACGACGCCTTATTGCCCGCCGTCACGGCACTCCGCCGCGAGCTGAGTCTCTACCGGGAAGGTGCCAAGGGCGCGCCGCCGGTGTCGATCCCGGTGCCCATCGCAACGCTCGCGAGCGCGAATCTCGACACGCTGCTGGCTGGCGCGGTCGCCGGCCTGGGCATCGTCGGGCTGCCGTCGTTCGTCGCAGCCGCAGCATTGCGCGATGGGCGGCTCGAACGGGTGCTGCCGCAGTGGCGCGGCGTGAGCCTCGCGCTCTACCTGGCGATGCCGACACGCCGCCACGTGCCGGCGCGAACGCGGGCCTTCGTCGACTTCCTCGTCCAGGCGTTAGGCGCAGACGACCGCGAGCGGGACCCGTGGCTCGATCCGCCGCCGCGCCGGCGCGGTTGACGTCATCGGCATCACTCACGCCTGAGCCGGCATGCCTTCGTTCGACCGCGTGCGTCCGGTCGTCGCGCGGACCGCTACACCCACGACCCCGCCAAGAAGCATCGCCGCCACTAAGCATAGGGCTCCGCCAGTCCACGCCTGCTCGTCGAACCGGTAGCTCACGCACAGACGCTGCTCGGTCTCGGCGTACAGCAGTCCCACTGACAGAGTCATCCAGGCCAAGTTGCCCAGCAGAAAGATCCGCATCGCCGTGGCCATGCCGGGCCACGCCAAGGTCACGCACCAGCCCGCGAAGCACCAGCTCGTGTACTTCCACGCCGCCATGCCCGGATCCAGCAGGGCTGCGTCGAGGGCGACCGGCACCATCCACAGCCCCGCCACGCCCGACAATGCCACGGTGCCCAGCAGGCCGTCTCGGTCGAAGCGGGCCCAGGCCGCGGCGACCGCCGGCCGGCGACGCGCCAGCAGCGCTGCCGCGCACGCGCCAGCCAGCAGCAGCAGAGGAAACTGCAGCGCCATGTGCAGCACCATGCTGCCTTCCACGACCTCGCGCACGCGGTCCTGCACAAAGACCAGCGGAGTCAGCACCGCCGCCACGAGAAGCACGTCCGCGCGCTGGTTCATGGCGCCTGCCTGCCGTTGAGCGTGAGAGCGTGCGCGTGTGCCATGGCCTCGGGCCACGCGTCCAGGTCGTAGATGCCGACCAGGCGTCCGCTGGCGTCGATCACGTGGAGGCCCGCGTTGTGCGCGTACCCGCCCCAGCCATCGGGGATGACCACCACGCCGAGTGAACGAAGCAAGGTCTGCGTCTCGGATGCGCCTGACGGCACCGCCACCGCCCAGCGCGACGGATCGGCACGGTGTCGAAGCGTGTAGGCGTACAACGCCGCGGGGCTGTCGTGACCGGGATCGAAGCTGATCGACAGTAGTCTGATGCGCCGGGTGCCATCTCGCACCTCTTTGGCCTGAAGCTGCGCCTGCATTTGCTGGAAGACCGTGCCCAGCGACTGGCACACGGTCACGCAGCGGGTGAAGACGAAGTCGACGATCAGCACATCGCCGCGATCCGGCCGGGCATCTTCCGATGGCCGGCGGTCCCACGGCCGCCAGGCCTGCGCGAAGCTGTCGACCAGCAGGACGTCGGGCGCGACCAAGCGGCCCTGCGTCGCCTGTTCGCGCCGAAGCGACTCGAAGGTCCAGTGCTCGAAGCCGCCGGTGACCGTGCCCAGGAGGTACACCAGCAGCGCCGCCGTGGCCGCGCAGGCCCACAGGTTGGCGCGCAAGAGCCTGCTCACGGCGGTGGCCCGCCGTCGGCCGCCGGCGCTTGGGCCCAGTGCGGAAGGCTGCCGAAACAGCCGAGGTGCAGTTTCCGCGCGATGCCCCGGGCCGTGGCTTGCAGCCGCGCGGCATCACTGCGGCACAGCGCCAGATCGGTATGCCGCGTCCACAGCGCGAGCAAGCGTTCGAAATGCCCAGGCTGCAGGCGCGGCAGCAGGTCGACGTGCTTTTGCAGCACGTTGCCGCGGAAGGTCTTGGTGCGCAGCAGCGTCGTGCACCAGAACTCGACCATGCGATCCAGATGACGGGGCCAGTGCTCGCCCGCGAAGGGGGCGAACACCGGGCCCAGCTGCACATCGGCCAGCACGTCGGCATAGAAGGCCTGGACCAGCCGTGCCAGGTCGGCGCGGGAACTGGTCACCGGCAGCTCTTCCGGCGTGCTCACTCGAACCCCTTGAGCTCGGCTTCGCCGTTGAACGGTGCCGTCCGCGCCTGTGTGTCCTGCCGGACCTGTGCCACGGCATCGCGCGTGACGGCGCCCGCGCCTGCACCCCAGTTCGCACGCAGGTGGGTCAGCAGCGCCGCGATCTCGGCATCGCCCAGCTGCGCGGCGAACGCCGGCATCGCCCCACTGTAGGAGGTGCCCTTGACGGTGATCGGGCCCGTCAGGCCGTGCAGCACCAGCGCTGCCAGGCGGCGTGGGTTGCCGGCCAGCCACTCGCTGCCGGCCAGCGGCGGAAACGCGCCGGGCACCCCTGCGCCCGATGCCTGGTGACAGGCCGCGCAGCGCGCGGCGTAGAGGGCGGCCGCATCGACGGCCCGATCGCTGCCGGCGGCAGGCAGCGCCGCGCGCAGTTCGGCAACGGTGCGCTGGTCGCCGAACTCGGGCGCAGCCGGTGTGGCGTCGGCGGCGATGTAGGCGGCGCCGACGGCCGCCATCAGTGTCACCAGCAGCAGCATCGGCCAGGGAACGGGTCGGCTGCGCTCGGTGGGCTCGGGGTGTTCGCGCCGCTGCTGCGGTGGGATGGATGGGGGATGCATGGTCCAGTTCTCCGTCGATGCAAGGACCTGTCAGCGCATGGGGGCCGACGCGGGGGCCGGACCAGCCGCCACGGCCGGCAGGGCGCCGAAGCTGCGGTCCAGCGACTTCAGGTAGGCGACGAGATCCAGCGCCTCTGGCCGGGCCACCACGACCTGGCCGGCCGGCTGGAGCGCGGGCGGCAGCGGCACGACCACGTCGCGCGCCTCGGCCTGGGCCTTGTGCTCGAAGAGAAACGGGTAGGCCGGCATGATGCTGCCCGGCACGTAGGCTCGCGGCTGGTACAGATGGCCCAGGTGCCACGCCTCGCTGGGCTGCCGGGCGCCGATGTTGAGCAGGTCGGGCCCCGTGCGCATGGTGCCCAGCAGGTGCGGCGTGTCGTACGCGTAGTCACCCGCCACCGGGGCGCGGCCCCAACCGCGTTTGGCGTCCGGGGCGAACGCTGCCGCACGCGGCTGCTGCGAGTGGCAATACACGCAGCCGTGGGCCACGTAGGACTCGCGGCCACGCCACTCGGCCGCGGTGTAGGGCTTGAGACCCGGCGTCGCGGGGGCGTCGCGCACCTGCAGGTAGGGCAGCACGACCAGCGCGCTGGTCGCCAGGCTGAGCATCACCATCGCGCCGCCGATGAGCTTGAGTTCGTTCTGCATGTTTGGGGCTCCTTGTCTAGCGGGCAGCCGACCAGGCGCCGATGCGCGCCGCCTGCCGGCGTTGCGGGCCGCGGCCCAGGACAAGCGCCACGAAGTGCGCCGCGAACACCAGGTGCGCGGCCAGCATCAGTGCGCCGCCCACGCTGCGGGCCTGCAGGTAGGGCAGGGTGAGGCGCACCGAGTCCATGAAGGGCCGCGCCGCGTCGAGCATGGCCAGGCCTTGCAGCCAGCCGCCGATGGACAGGGACGTGAAGTACACCGCGATGCCCGTCAGGGCCAGCCAGAAGTGCGCGGCGATCCAGCGTGGATACGGCCACTCGCGGCCGGCGATGCGCGGCACGATGAAGTAGATGGCGCCGAAGAACACGAAGCTGACGAAGCCGTACAGCCCCAGGTGAGCGTGGGCCACCGTGTAGTGCGTGAAGTGGGTGACGGCGTTGACGCTGCGCAGCGCCTCCAGCGAACCCTGCACCGAGCTGGCGGTGTACATCAGCCCGCCCACGCCGATGAAGCGCAGCGTGGGCGACCAGCGCAATGCACCCAGGTGCCCGCGCAGGGTTTGGTACTGGTTGATGGTAAACGCCGCCACCGGCAGAACCATCATCAGGCTCTGCACGATCGACAGCGTGACCAGCCAGCCCGGCACGGGCCCGCCGATGAGGTGGTGCCCGCCGACCTGCCCGTAGAAGAAGGCCAGCCCCCAGAAGCCGAGCAGCGACAGGTTGTACGACTGCACCGGCCGGCCGATGACCTTAGGCAGGAAGTAGTAGACGCTGGCCAGTGCGAGCGGCGTGTAGAAGAGCCCCAGCACGTTGTGGCCGAACCACCAGTTCATCGTGGCCTGCTGCACGCCGCGGTGCAGCCCCGGGATGTTGGCCACGAGGAACAGCACCGGGAACCAGAACAGCGCGCAAGCCATGTACCAGACCGAGACGTACAGGTGCTGCACGCGGCGCTGCAACAGCGTCAGCACCAGCGGCACGCCGACCAGCGCTCCACCGGCGACGAAGAGCAGGTCCACCTGCCAGGGGATCTCCAGCCACTCGAGGCCGTCGCCCAGGCCCACGGCGATGGCGCCCAGTCCGGCGACGAGGCCGGCGTTCCACAAGGCGCCCCCCAGCACTGCGAAGCGCCCGCCCACCAGTGGCGTGCCCAGCAGGCGCGGCACCACGAACATCGCGATGCCCAGGCCGGCCATGGGCGCCCAGCCGTATGCCACTGCGTTGAGGTGCAGGGTGCGGATGCGGCCGAAACTCAGCCACGCCTGCTGCACCAGCCAGTCCGGCAGGTGCAGCTTCAGCGATGCCGTCAGGCCCGCGGCCGATGCCACCAGCAGCCACACGAACGCACTGCACAGGAAGAAGAACACCACCGGCGCGGTCGAGGCGTCGGCCGCCGCCCGCTGGGCCAGCTGCTCGTCACTGGCCGCAGCGGCGGCCTGCCCGCGGGCGCCGTCGGTGACCCGCTGCAAGGCCGTGGCCTGGGGGCCCGACGCTGCCGGGTCTTCGGCGCGCCCCACTTCGCCCGGCTGGAAGATCACGCCCGCAGCCTCGGGGTTGTCGTCGAGCAGCCCGCGCCGCTGGCTCCAGACGAAGAACATCAGCGCCACGATCGACAGGACGAAGGCGGACAGCAGGATCGATACGGTGTTCATCGAGGCCTCCTTCAGGCCGGTGGGTGGCGGCCGGAGCAGCCGACGCCAAGCAGCGATGCGAGCTTTATCAATTCGCACGCGACGTAAGCCATGTGCAGCCCGGCCGCGGGCGCCTGCGGCTGGCCAGCGGCCAGCGCCTCGACCCGCAGGTCGAATGTCGGCATGAGCGCGATCTGCACCAGCAGGCTGCCGAGCGCGGCGATGAGCAGCCCGAGTGCGCTGCGGGCCCGCGTGCGCGGCAACAGCGCCAGCAGCACCAGCCCGCAGAGCACCGCCAGCTGCAGTGCATGCGAGCCGTGGAAGATGGCGCTGCCCGCACGCACCAGGTGGGCCAGCGGTACATCGTCGGCGCGGAACTTGAGCGGCTGGGCGACGAACGAGATGCCGATCACCGTGCCGGCGGTCAGCAGCGCGATGCGTGGGACGAGCCTGGCCAGCATGGTCCCGCTCACCCGGCCTTGCCGTCGATACGTGGCGCCGTGAGCCAGGGCCACAGGGTCAAGAAGAGCAGCGCAAAGGCGCCGGACCAGGCGGTGGCGGCCAGTGCCAGGGCGGGCCATCGGCCGCCATCGCCCAGCGCCGGCGCCAGAACCCGAAGCGCCGCCCCCGCCAGCACCAGGCCGTAGGCCCAGCGCTCACACGCGCCGGCCGCCATCAGGCGCCCCGTGTGGCCGCGCGACGTGCGGCTGACCATGCCGACGATCAGCGCGCCCATCGCGCCGGCGGTCAACGCATGCAGGCCGATGGATGGGCTGATCCAGCCCGCGCTGGCGCCGGCCAGCAGCGCGAGGCCGAGCGGGATCCAGGCATACGCCGCCGGCAGGATCCACAGGACGGGACGCGAGCGTGCCACCCAAGGGCGCCACAGCGTCAGACGCACCCCATGCCACACCGCCAGCAGCGCCAGCAAGAGTGCGGTCAACCCATGACGCGGCGCCACCATCCAGGACAGCAGGGCCAGCGCAGTGAGGGGCAGGCCCCAGCGCTCCAGGCCGGCATGCACCTGGGGCCGGCTGCCGGGGACGGCGCTCGTGATGAACGCGGGGATGACGCGGCCGCCGATGATCGACATCACGGCCACCACCAGCAGCACGGCGGCCTGCAGCGCAGCGTGGGGGTCCACTGGCATGGCGCCCAAGTGGCCTGCGTGGAAGGCCGCGTTCGCCGTGGCCAGCAACGACAGGATCACCGCCACCGGGGCATTGCGCCAGTTGCGGCCCCGGACAATCAGGTCCAGGAACAACGCGGCCCCCAGCGGCAGGAAGGCCAGGTCCAGGACGGCGAACACCAGCGGCGGCGCCCACAGGCCGGCTAGGCGCGCGGCCAGCCACAGCAGGCACAGCGCCGCCAGGAACGGGCCGGTGGGAGTGGGCAGTCCGGTCCAGGTCTTGCCGGCGGTGAACAGGAACCCCACGATCACGGCCACGACCACCCCGAACACCATCTCGTGGCCATGCCAGAGCGTCGGAGCGATGGCGCTGTGGGCGTGCACCAAGCCACCAAGGGACAGCACCCACCACAAGGGCAACAGCGCCGCGGCTGCCGTGCCGAGCAGGTAGAACGGGCGGAACGCGAGGCGCAGCAGGGGTATACCTTGGTCGGGTGCGGCCGGTGCCGGCGCAGGCCGTCGAGACTCGGGCTCCGACAGCTGAAGCAGTCGGGTCATGAGGCCTCCGTCTGTGTCGTGGCGGGCCATTGCGCCGATCGCGGGCCGCTGCTGGGTGCGAGATGGGGCGCCGTCGCGCGGTCGCGTGCCTGGGGTTCCACGTCGGTCATCACCCAGTCGGCGAGTCGATCAATGCCATCGGGCTCGGCGGCCAACCGTGCCTTGAACGCCTGTACCATGGCTTGGAGCGCAGGCCAGGCCAGGGCCATCACGGCATCGGACAGCACCGCCGGCTTCGTGGCGGCATCGAAGCGTCGGCCCACGCCCAGGTCGACGAGACGCTGCGCGTTGTCGGCCTGGTCGTGTGCGCTCGGAAACAGCCACTGCGGCACACCGGCACGCAGCGCGTCGGCGGCGGTGCCGATGCCGCCGTGGTGCACGAGCAGGCTCGCCTTCGGCAGGATTTCCTCCAGGGGCGACGGCGGCGCGGTCATCAATCGTCCATCAGCGGTACACGTAGCGTGGCTCGCTTGTCGGCCCAGCACCAGCACGCGCAGCCCGTGCGCCAGCAAGACCTCGCTGCAGCGCGCCACCCAGACCGGCGGTGCATCCACCGCGGTGCCCGCCGTGACAACGGCCAACGGTGCCCCCGCCGCATGCACGTACGTGGCCACCTCGCCGCGCATCGATGCGACAAGCGGCGCCGGGCGACCGAAGCCGGCATGCCGCCCGCATGGCGGCCAATCCGACGCCGCGGTGGCGAACCATTCCGGGAACAGGTAGACGACGCGGTGGCTCGAGTGGATGAAGCGCGAGAACAGCCGGCTCTCCTTGGCCAGCCCCGCGGCGCACCACGCGGGCGCCATCTCGCGACCGATGACGGGGTCCAGCGCCAGGCGCTCCGCAGTCGCGGCGATGAGGGCCTGGAGCCATCGCGGCCAGGTGGGTGGAATCGATGCGGCCGGCCAGCGCGGCGGCTGGGTGTAGCTGAACATCACGCCGGGCGACAGGTGCACGGTGGTGTCGAGGAACCCATGCGCTCGGGCCGCCAGCCGTGCACCCACCGCGAAGCTGGAAGCCACGAGCGCGGTGTCTTCGGGCGACCATTCCCGACGGATCTGCTCGAAGGTGGTGAGTGCCGCTGCGCCGTAGTAGCGCCAGGACTCGGCCAGGCCATGGCGCGCGGTCCACACCGCTGGCGCGCTGAAGACTGCCTCGAACACGCCGTCGGCGCCGGCGGGGCGGAAGTCCACGCCCGCGGGCGTGAGCGCGGCATAGCGCCGTGGTGCCATCAGCGTGGTCTGCAAGCCGCGGGCAGACAGCCTGCCGGCGGCGGCAGCCAGTGGCGCGACGTCACCGCCGGAGCCGACGGCCACCACGACGGCGCGGCGTAGCGGTGTGCTCCGGGTTGTCACCGCTGGGCCCCCACCGGCTCGACGCCGAACTCGGCCAAAGTCTCGCGCATCGCCGGCAGGTCTTGCGGGAGTTGGTGCACCCGCTCGGCCATGGCTTCGAAGAAGCGGTCCATCGGGCCGCCGATCGTCCACGCGAGGAAGCGGGCCGGCTTGGCGCCCGGGTTGCGGTAGCCGTGGGGAGTGAGCGGCGGCAGGTGCACCATGTCGCCCGGCTGCAGCGTGTGCTTCTCCGTGGGCGTGTGCATGAACAGCTCACCCTCGAGCAGGTAGTACACCTCCTCTTCCTTTGCGTGGGTGACGCAGGGCGTACCGCTGCCGGGTGGCACCTCGACGCTGACGATGGCCTGGCCGTACGGCGAGCGGGCCGAAGCTACCTTGATGGTGACCTCGTCGCCCAGAACCTGGAGGCGATGGCCTTCGTGTTGGCGGATGACTTGCATGGGACTTCCTTTCAAACGGTTGAGTGGGACGGACGGACGGCACCGGGCGGCTGCCGGTGCAGGCACAGGGTCAACAGGGCCCGGCTGTCGGCCTGTGCCTGCACCGCATGGGGCTCGCCAGGAGCCAGGTGGACGAGATCGCCTGCGCCGAGGCGCAGGTCGCGGTTGCGCAGCTGGACGAGAAGGCAGCCTTGCAGGACGTGCAAGGTGATCTCGCCGGGCGCGGCGTGCTCGGGCAACGCGGCGCCGGCGGGCAGCACCAGTTGCACCAGCTCCAGCGACTCGGCCTTGAGCAGGGCGTGCGTCCGGCGATGCGCCAGCGGAGAGGCGGAATCCCGGAGTGCAATGACTTGGGCGGTGTGTGCGCGGGGCGTGGCCATGGCTTGCGAAGCTCTGGGGTGGCGAGGTTTTAAAGATGTAGCGCGTATGTATCTTAAAGTCGTCGGATAATAGATGTCAACCCCGTGCATCTTTAGGAAGGTGGCCGACCTTGAAGCTGACCCAACACACCGACTACGCCATCCGCGTGCTCATGTTCGCCAGCGGGCGATGGCTGCGCGACGGACCCGAGGCCTTGAGCTCGATCCACGAGATCGCGGACGCGTTCCAGATCTCCGAGAACCACCTGATGAAGGTGGTGCATCGGCTGGCGCAGGAGGGGTTGCTGCACACGCAGCGCGGCCGCGGCGGCGGGCTTCGGCTGGCGCAGGACCCGGCGCGAACGACGGTCGGCGAGGTGGTCCGCGTCATCGAAGACGACATGACGATCGTCGAGTGCTTCGGCCCGGCCTCCACCTGCCCGCTGACGGCGGGTTGCCTGCTGGCCGATGCGCTGGACCGCGCCCGCAAGGCGTTCCTGGCCGAACTCGATGGCGTCACCTTGGCGCAGTTGGTGCCCCGCGCACGTGCTCGGGAGATCCTCAGCCTGGTCAGCGGCCCGGTGCGTGGGGCAAGGCAGGGCGCGCATCGGTCCTAACTCCTGCGGGCCGACGGCAACCAGACCGCATCGATCCGGTCGAGCGCACGCAAGTCACGCAAGCCCGGCCGATTGGTCAAGAGCACGCTGACCGTGGCCGGGTCAGGATAGAGGCGCATTTCCCCATAAGCCCCCAGGCCGCCGCCCGCATGGCCCAGCCATGGCTGGCCCGCCAGGCTCCCCGTGAACCACGCCAGCGTGCGCGTGCCGCGCGCTTCGGATGCGGCCGCGCTGACTTGCCGCCGCAAGGCGGCCTCAAGGCGGGTCCCATGGCCCAGCAGGGCCATGCCGAAGCGCGCCAGCCCGCGCGCATTGCCAATCAAGCCCCCATAGGCACTGCCATTCACATGGTGGCGGTGCAGGCGAACCCAGCGACCCGACGTGATGGCGACCACCGCGCGCCTGTCGACGAAGCCGCCCAGAACCAGATCGAGCAGGCCGTACCGGCGCAGATGCCCGGGTGACCACGGCGCGCCAGCAGCAGGCGCGAAGCCCAGGTGTTCTTCGGGACCGAGGTTCAGCGCGTCGATGAGCCGCCGTTGCAGCGCCTCGCGGAAACCCAGCCCCGTCGCGCGTTCCACGGCTCGGCCGAGCGCCAGGTAGCCGACATTCGAGTAGCGCGGACTTGACCGCCCGCGTGCTGCCGCGTCGTCCAGGCGCTGCTGCACGAAGGCGGGCTCGTCGAAGCGGGCGTCCTGCTCGGCGCGATGGGTCCAGCGCAGCGGCATTGGATTGGCGAAGCCCGCCCTGTGCAGCAGGGTCTCGCGCACCGTTCCGTAGTGGGTCAGCGACGCCTGCCCGGCGGCAAGCGCGATGGGTTCATCGAGGTCGATCGCCCCTTGCAGCGAGAGACCCATCACCAGGGTCGCGGTGAGCGGCTTGGTGATGGAGTAGAGGTTGAACTGCGTGCCGCTGCCCACGGGCTCTGCACCCTGCGTTTCGGCCAGGCCCGCGTTGTGCTCGAAGGCGACCTTCCCGGCGCTCAGCACGAGGTACTGGATGCCCGCCACCCTACCTCTCGCGACCCACCGGTCGAGGGCTTGCTGCAAGGTCATCGCAGACCGGCTGTCGATCTGTACCGGTGACGTACCCAAGTCGGCCGCGATGCAGGGCGCAGAAGCTGTCATGGCGATGGCGTGCCCGGATTGCATGTCCAATTTATACGAACGTATAATGCGCCGCATGGTCACCTCCCGTCAACACCCCAAGTCGTCTGCCGCGCGCTCGCCGAAGGCCGCGACCGCCGACATCGGCACGCGCGACCGCTTGCTGGCTGCAGGGCTGGACCTCGCGCGCCGCGACGGATTGAAGGGCGTGAGCGTGCGTGCCGTCGCGGCCGCGGCCGACGTCAATCTCGGCAGCTTCGTCTACCACTTCGGCACCCGCGATGCCTTCGTCTACGAGCTGGTCGATCGCTGGTACGCGCCGCTGATGGCCAGCCTGCAGCTCTCGGCCAGCGGCCCGGATCCGCTGCGCGACGTGCTGCGACAGCTGGCGCATTGGGTGGCGGCCCACGGCAGATTCCTGGCGCTGCTCATCCGGGACGCCTCGGCCGGTGAGGCCGGCGTTCGACAGTTCCTTGCCACCATGGACCAACGACACATTGCCCTGCTGCTGAGCCTCATCCAGCAGAGTCAGGAAGCTGGCCGGCTGCGGCAGGCCGACCCCACGCTGCAGCTGATGTTCCTAATGGGGGCGGTGGCGTTGCCGGTCCTGATGGTTCAGGGCCTGCAGGGCGTCGGCCCGGAAGCCTTCGTGAAGCGGCTCACCGCACTGGCTGGTGACGAGGCCGCCATCGAGGCCCGCCTCGAATGGGCGCTGCAGGGCCTTGACGCATCACGCGAGGGCTGAGCCATGAACGAGCGACGCCACGCGCACTCTACGGCCATCACCCTCAGGCTGGCGTCGGCGCTGGCTGCAACGCTCGTGCTGTCCGCGTGCGGAGGGCGCGAGTCCCAGGTGCTGCCCGGCTACGTTGAGGCCGAACTGCTGCACGTCGCCCCGCTGGCCACCGGCACGCTGGCCAGCGTGGCCGTGGCTCGGGGGCAGCGCGTGGAGGCTGGACAGCCGCTGTTCGCGATGGATGGCGCACCCGAGTTGCACGCGGCCGAAGCGGCCGCCGCACGGCAGGAACGCGCCGCCGCGCAGTGGGCCAACCTGCGCACGGGCAAGCGCCCGCTGGAACTCGCAGCGCTCGAGCAGCAGGTGCTGCAGTCGGATGCGGCACTTTCAGCCTCCACCAGTGCACTGCAGCGACAGGTGCAGCTCGTCGACCAGGGCTTCGTGTCGGCCGCACGCCTTGACGAACTCCGTGCCGCCCGCGACCGCGACGCCGCGCGCCTGCGCGAGCTGCAGGCCCAGGTGGCGCTGGCACGTCAGGCGTCGCGACGCGACGAGATCGACGCTGCTGCCGCCGAGACCCGCGCGGCGCGGGCGGACACCGCACTCGCCGGCTGGCGGCAGGAGCAGACCCTGCGAACCGCGCCGCGCCCAGGCCAGGTCTTCGACGTGGTGCATCGCCCCGGCGAGGTCGTGGCTGCCGGCTCGCCGGTCGTGAGCCTGATGCCCGATGGCGCGCTGAAGGTGCTGTTCTTCGTCCCGGAGCGGCAGCTCCCACGCGCCGCAGTGGGCGCCACGGTCCGGATCGGCTGCGACGGTTGCGCGCCGGAACAGACGGCCCGCATCCGCTGGGTCTCGCCCCAGGCCGAGTACACGCCGCCGGTGCTCTACGGCAACGAGGCCCGTGCCAAGCTGGTCTTCCGTGTCGAGGCCGAGCCGCTGCCTGGCACTGCGCTGCACCCTGGACAACCGGTGGACGTGAGATTCAAGGCCGGGAGCGCACGCTGATGGGCGGGATGGCGGCGATCGACGTGCGCGGGCTGACCAAGTCCTTCGGCGGCCGCAAGGTCGTCGACAACGTGGACATCCGTGTCGAGCGCGGACGCATCTGCGGCTTCCTCGGCCCCAACGGCAGCGGCAAGACGACCACGATCCGCATGCTCTGCGGACTGCTGCATGCGGACGCGGGCGAGGGCCAGTGCCTGGGCCTGGACATCCGCCGCGACAGTGCGCTGATCAAGCGCCGGGTCGGCTACATGACGCAGCGCTTCGGCCTCTACGAGGATCTCACCATCGAGGAGAACCTCGACTTCGTGGCGCGGGCCTACGGCATGGACCGACGCCGGGAGCGCGTCCAGGCCACCTTGCAGGCGCTGGGGCTGGAGGCGCGGCGCAGCCAGCTGGCAGCACCGCTGTCTGGTGGCTGGAAGCAGCGGCTGGCCCTGGCCGCCTGCATGCTGCACGAGCCCGACCTGCTGCTGCTCGACGAGCCTACCGCCGGCGTCGACCCCAAGGCGCGGCGCGACTTCTGGGCCCAGATCCACCGCCTGGCCGAGGCCGGCCTGACGGTACTGGTCAGCACGCACTACATGGACGAAGCCGAGCGCTGCCACCAGCTGGCCTACATCTCCTACGGCCGGCTGCTGGCCAGCGGAGCGACCGACGAAGTCATCGCGCAGTCGGGCCTGCGCACCTGGTCGTTGGCCGGCGGAGCACTGCCCGCCGTGCAAAGTGCATTGGAACGGGATGGCCCGTGGCTGTGCGCGCCCTTCGGCAACGTGCTGCATGTAAGTGCGCCGCGAGGAGCGAACCTGATCAACTGGCTCGCCGCGCACCTGCCGGACCACGGATGCGATGTGGAGCCGATCACCACCGGCCTGGAAGATGTCTTCATCGCTCTCACCGACCGTGCAGAAGACAACTTCGCCTGAGCCGCGGCATGACGCCGCGCTGGGCTTCGCATGGAGCCGCGTGCTGGCCGTGTTGCGCAAGGAGTTCATCCAGCTGCGGCGCGACCGGCTCACCTTCGCGATGCTGATCGGCGTGCCGATCATGCAGCTGCTGCTGTTCGGCTACGCCATCAATGCGGACCCGAAGCACCTGCGCACCGCCGTGGTGGCGCACGACAGCGGTCCGGTGGTACGCAGCATCGTGAAGGCTTCCTCCAACACCGGCTACTTCGACATCACCCACGAGGTGGCGGAGTCCGAAGCCGAGCGGATGTTGGCCGCCGGCACGGTGCAGTTCGCCTTGGTGTTCCCCGCCGATTTCACGCACCGCTTACTTCGCGGCGAGACACCCCCAGTGGTGGTCTTGGCGGACGCTTCCGACCCGGCGGCTGGTGGGCCGGCGCTGGCCGCGCTGGCGCAGCTGCCGAACGTCGCGCTGCGGCGCGAACTCAGCGGTGCACTGGCGCCACTGGCGCCTCGGCCGGCACCGTTCGAGCTTGTGGTGCACCGCCGCTACAACCCCGAGGGCATCAGCGCGTACAACGTTGTGCCGGGCCTGCTGGGCGTGATCCTGACGATGACGCTGGTCATGATGACCTCGATGGCCATGACCCGCGAACGCGAACGCGGCACGCTGGAAAACCTGCTGGCCACACCCGTGCGCCCAGTCGAGATGATGGCCGGGAAGATCCTGCCCTATGTGGGCATCGGCTACGTGCAGGTCGTGGTGGTGCTGCTGGTCGCGCGGTGGTTGTTCGACGTGCCCATGGAGGGCAGCCTGCTGGACCTGCTGGCCGCCGTGGGCCTGTTCATCGTCGCGACGCTCACGGTGGGATTCACCTTCTCCACCATCGCGCGCTCTCAGATGCAGTCGATGCAGATGACGATGTTCTACTTCCTGCCGAACATCCTGCTGTCGGGCTTCATGTTTCCGTTCCGTGGCATGCCGCAATGGGCACAGTGGATCGGCGAGGTGCTGCCGCTGACGCACTTCCTGCGCATGGTGCGGGCGATCATGCTCAAGGGCGTTGGCGGCACAGCGCTGTGGCCCGAAGCGCTGGCCATGGCGGGCTTCCTGGTCGTCATGGGTACCGTGGCACTGTCGAGGTACCGCCAGACCCTGGATTGACGAGGTCCAACCGGCGAGTGGCTTGCCAGCGCCCCAACTACCGTCACGCACCCCGCAAATACCGACGCTACGTGCCGACTGCACCTGTGAATGCCGTCGGTAACCAGGCCCGCAGGGCAGGTGAGTCGGCTGCCGTGCCGCGAGGCCAACGGCAGGGAAGGGGCCGTGGAAAGACGCGATACCGTCACCGACCCTGCCGATACCGTCATTGGCCTGAGTGCCCCATCTTCGATACCGTCAAACTTGCGCTCAAGCCCTGGGTTCTGCCTCTACGACGGGCACACAATGGGCTTCATCGCTGCAAGTCATAACGATGCTTCTTCTCATGCATGATTGGGCGACGGTAAGGATGTCGGTATCGGTGCGACATTTGAACGACAAAGGCCTCTTTTCACCTATGAGAAGCGCCTGCCCGTTGACAATAGAGTGGGAGTGACACCCTACCCTTGCATCGGCCGCGCCGGCAGGATCCCGCGCTTTTCCCCTATCTCCCAGATCTTGCGCGCGGCGGCGGCGGCGGTGCGCATCACCGCGCCTTCGTCCATCGTGAGGAGCTTTCCATCTCGCACCACCGGCTTGCCGTGGATCATCGAGAACACCAGGTCGCCGGCATTGCCTTTCCACACCAGGTTCTTCACCGGGTCCCACACCGGCTGCAAATGCGGCTTGAACAGGTCGTAGACGAGCAGGTCGGCCTTCGCGCCGGCCTCCAGTCGCCCAAGGTCCGGCCTGCCCAGGGCTTTTGCGCCTGAGAGCGTCGCCGCGCGTAGCAGTTCGTAGGCGGTGCCAGCGTGTGCCGTTTGCGCATATTGCTTGGAGAGCAACCCGGTGACGCGAATTTCGCCCAACAGGTCCATGCCGTGCGAATCGGTGCCGATGCCGGTGTTGATGCCGGCACCGGCGAAGCGGGCGTAGGGGAAGCTCACGCCTTCGCGCATGAAGGTAAACGCGCAGTTGGCGACGTGCGTGCCGCTCGCCGCAAGCACAGCCAGGTCCGCATCGGTCGCGCAGCCTGCATGCGCGAGCACGACGCGATCACCCAGCAAGCCCGCGTGCTTCGCATATTCGGAAGCGCCCATGTCGTAGCGGCTGCGCAAGAGCGCGAGCTCCTCCGGTGTTTGCGCGAAGTGGGTGGTAATGCGGCAATCCAGCTCATCAGCCACCTTGCGGCAATCGCGCAACAGATCGGGCAGGCAGGTGTCGGTGGCATGCGGCCCGATCGCCACCTGTGCAAGCCCCTCGGTGCCCTCGTCGCGCGCCTTGAAGAGGGCCACTGATTTGGCGAGCTGGGCGTGGCCGTCATTGCCGAAGTCCCAGACCGGGTATCCGTCCGCACCGAGCCGCGCGTTGGAGGCAGACATGATGAACGGCGCGCCTACGGTGCGCAGGCCCGCTTCGCGCGCCACGTCGAAGAACACTTCCTGGCCGTGGTGCCACATGTCCATCAGGGTGGTGGTGCCGCCCTTGATCAGGTCGATCATGCCAAGCGCACTGACGGCGCGCAGTTCCTCGGCACTGAGTTCCTTGGCGGCGATGCCGGTCAACGGCAGCAGCAGGTTGTAGACGAGCTTGGGAACGTAGGGGTGGATGTCAAGGTCGTCCGGGATACCGCGGAACAGCCCGCCACGGATGCAGTGGGCATGCAGGTTCACAAAGCCCGGGATCACCAAGCCGTGTTCGTAGTGAACCAGCGGCGTACCGGCGGCCGGCGCATCGCGCGTGACCGCCTCGATCTTCGACCCGTCGACGTAGACGTAGTGGTCACGCAGCAGTACCTGTGCGCCATCCTGGCTGCCGAGGACATACTTTCCGGCAACGACGTGGGTCGTCATTCCGGCACGATCCCGGCTTCGCGGGTGAGTCGGCGCCAGACCTCCGTTTGCTCTTTCGCCAGCGCACCCATGGCGCTGGCGGAAAGCGGTGTGATCTCCATCGCGGCGCGCTCGATCGGCTCACGTACTTCGGGTTTCTGCAGCGCGGCCATCAGTTCGCGGTTGAGCCGGTCGACGATGTCCTTCGGCATCTTCGCCGGCCCGAACAGCCCCATGAACGCCACCGCGGGAAACGGCTGCATGCCGGCCTCGGTCATGGTGGGCAGGTCGGGCAGCGCCTTGCTGCGGTTGGTCAAGAGCGTGGCCAGGCCGCGGATCCGGCCGTCGCGCACATGCTGCGCGAGAGCGCCGGTGATGAGCATCGCCTGGACACGACCAGCGATCAGGTCGTTCAACGCCGTGGTCTCGCTCTTGTAGAGGATGACCTGGAGATCGAATTTCTCGGTCTTGGCGAACAGGCTCGGGCCGATCGAACCGACCGCGCTGGAACTGCCGACGTTGAGCTTGCCGGGATTGGCGCGCCCGTAATCGCGGAATTCCTTCAGCGACTTGACCGGCAGGCCGGGATGCACGGCCCAGAAGAAGCTGTTGTTGCCGATGCCGCCAATCGGCGTGTAGTCCACCTGCGGATCAAATGGCACGTTCTTCCGCAGGAAGGGCAGCGCCGAGATCTGCGTGGAAGTGCCGAAAAACAGTGTGTAGCCGTCAGGCGCGGCCTTGACCACCTGTTCTCCGGCGACGATGCCGTCGGCACCGGGGCGGTTTTCGATGACCACCGGCTGTCCCAGTGACTGCGACATCGATGTCGCGATGATTCTCGCAATCACGTCGGTGGCGCCGCCGGTACCGAAAGCGACAACCGCGCGAAGCGGCCGGTCCGGGTACTGTGCCTGGGCGAAAACCGGTGTTGCCAGTGTCGCGGCGAGGCATGTCGCCGCGAGGAAATGCAACTTGCTCATGTGTGCTCCCTGTCCAGTCAGCGGTGTGTGTGCGATGCAGCAATCTAACAGTCGCGCGCTTTTCGTGTTGCCGGCCGCTTGGACATGGCCGCCCAGACCTCGGCCGTCGCCGCGGTGTCGTGCTCCGCCAAGCCCATCGCCATCGCCGCGCTGTAGACCCCTGCGCTGGCATTGAGCAAGGGGGTCGGGCAGTCCACCGAACGGGCCATGTCGGCGATGATCTGCATGTCCTTTTGCCAGATGCCGACCTTCATGGAGGCAGGCTGGTATGTGCGATCGAGCATCATGGGCATGCGCAGTCGCATGAGGCCGGTGCCGATGTAGGGGCTGTTGCCCATGTGCTGCAGGGCTACGCGCGGATCCAGCCCCATCTGGCGGCAGAAGGCCACCATTTCGGCGCAAGCCACGTTGAAGATACCGACCAGGTGATTGGCGGCGAGTTTCAGTTTCATGCCGCTGCCGAACGCCCCCACCCGCGGCGCTTCGAGCGTGAAGGTGGCCACCCAGTCCCGCGCCTGCCGGCAGGCAGCCGCCGGACCGCTCATGTACATGATCCAGTTTTCCTGTGGTCGCGGATTGGCGGTGCCGCTGATCGGCGCATCCAGCATCACGCGGCCTTGCGAACGCAGCACCCGGGCCACCTGCTCTTTGTCGGCCAGCGGCAGCGTGCTCGTTTCCAGGAGGATCTGCCCTGCGCGCGGCGTCGGGACCTTGGCCAGCATGGCTGCGACCTGATGCAGGGCAGCCGCCGAGGGCAGGGCGGTGATCAGGGCATCGGCTTTTCGGGCCACCGCGGCGACGTTGGGCAGGGGATGTCCGCCGGACTTTTGCAGCTCGCGCATGCGCTTCGCGTCGATATCGTGCCCCACGACTTCATGGCCTGCGGCGAGCAGGGCGCGCGCCATGGCACCCCCCATGATGCCCAGACCAATGATGCCGATTCGTCGACGCGGAGTAGTGCTCATGGCGGACCGTCCTTTGGCCTTGCGACACGCTTTGGTGCGTAGATGGGTTCGATATTGTGCAGAATGCACCAACAAAGTGCAAAATTCGCTGATGAGTAGGGGCGTTCAACATGGGCTGGCGCACGCAATCCCGTCGCAAGTTCCATTCCTGCACCCAAATGGGGTTCTGGCATGAACCGTGCGGCATCAGGCGCAGCTGTTGTTTACCGATTGCCAAATCACCCTTCCAAACTTTCCACAAGTGGAGTTGCCTTCATGAAGCGTCGCCAAGTTCTCGCCGCGGCCGGAGCCGCCGCCCTTTCAACCGTCACCCGCGTCAGCGCCCAGAGCGGCGCCTGGCCAACCGCCAAGCCGATTCGCCTGGTTGCGCAGTTTCCGCCGGGTGGCTTGGTCGATACGGTCGCGCGCCTGATGGCGCCGCATCTGCAGACGGCACTGGGCCAGACCGTTGTCGTTGAGAATCGCGCGGGCGCCGGTGGCCTGATCGGCACGGACTGGGTCTCCAAGCAACCGGCCGACGGCTACACCATCCTGGTGAGCCATGCCTCGGTGCACATCTACGCGGCTGCGACCCGCACCACCATGCCCTGCGACCCGGTGGCGGACTTTACCCACATGGCGATGCTGGTCGAGGCGCCGATGGTCGTGCTGGTGCGCGGCGATTCGCCGTACAAGACCTTTGCCCAGTACATGAACGATGCCAAGACCAAACCGGTCCGTTACGGTACATCCGGCATTGGGTCCGCCAATCATCTGTACGGTGAAGTGCTCAAGCTCGAAGGGCCCGCTCCGCAGCATGATCACGTCCCTTACCAGGGCAGCGCCCCGGCGATGCTGAACCTGATGGGTGGCCAGATCGACAGCCTGTTCGACCCCATCACCACCAATGTGGCCCAGCTTAAGGCCGGATCCCTGCGTGCACTGGCGGTATCGACGCCGCAACGCCTGCCCGCATTCCCGAATATCCCGACCTTTGCCGAGCTCGGCTATGCCTCGTTGACCGGCTCGCAATGGCTGGGCCTGTCCGCACCCAAGGGGCTCCCTGCACCGATCGTCCAGCGCCTGACGGCGCTCGTCCCCGAGATCCTGGCCAAGCCGGACATTGCGCCGCGGCTCGAAGACCTGCAGACGCTGCCGCGGCCGCAGCCGGTCGTGGGCGACGCCTTCGTCAGGCTGATTCGCCAGCAGATCGACCAGTGGACGGGCGTGGCCAAGCGCGCCAACGTTCAGGTCACGGGCTGACGCCTGCAGAAGCGACCAGGGTAGTCACGCGCTGAACGCGCCGCCGCCGGCTTGACGCCAGCGGCGGCGTGACTCGTAGTGCTTCCACATTCCGTGCAATGTGCTGTCGCGTAATATGTGGCGCGCCCTTCTTGCGGGCGCGCATGACTTGAGCGACGCAACCCAAACTTCCACGGAGGAAACCAGCAATGAGCATCAACCGAATCAACTGCGGCCCGCGCATGAGCTCGGCCGTCGTGCACGGCAATACCGTCTATCTCGCCGGGCTTACCGCGGACGACCGCACGCTCGACGTCAAGGGGCAGACCAAACAAATTCTCGACAAGATCGACAAGTTCCTGGCCGAGGCCGGCACCGACAAAACGAAGCTGCTCTCCGCCAACATCTGGCTGACCGACATCAATACCTGGAGCCAGATGAACGAAGTGTGGGACGCCTGGGTGGCACCCGGCTGCACGCCTGCGCGGGCCACCGTCGAAGCCAAGCTCGCGGCGCCCGGTCTGACTGTCGAAATCATGGTGCAGGCCGCGAAGTAGCCGCCGGTCCGCCAAAGCAACGCCTGCCGCCTGTTGATGCCGCGGCGGCGGACGGAACTTGACGGTCTCCAGGTCCGCCGTTCCTATCGGGGGAGTGTTGCCGGTGGGCTCAAGCAAGTCGATTGCCTTGAACCCGCCTCCCTTGTCCGGCGGGACGTCTAGAGGCGATCCAGGGACTTTGCCAAGCGCTGCAACAGTTCCTGCACTTCGGCTTCGGAAATGATCAGGGGCGGGCAGATGGCTATGGTGTCGCCAATCGCCCGCACTATCAGCCCTTCCTCTTCAGCAATACGGGCACACTCGCGGGCATGGTTGGGGATCAGTTCCACGCCCGCCAATAGCCCGATGCCGCGCACTTCCTTGACCAAGGGGTGCCCCTGTAACTGCATCAATCCATCCAGAAGGCCCGGCCCTACCTTCTGCACATGCTCCACGATATGGAGTTCCTCGTAGATCTTCAGTGTCTCCAGGGCCACGGCAGAGGCAACCGGATGTCCCGAATAGGTCATCGTCAACCCGAACAATCCCAGTTCACCGCTTTGCCGTTCAATGGCTTCGTAAACGCGAGGGCTGATCATGAGCGCCGAAATGGGAATATAGGCGCTGGACAAGGCCTTGGCGCAGACCAGAAGGTCCGGTTTGAGATTCATGGTTGTCGAACCGAACATTTTTCCGGTCCGGCCGAACGCTGTGACCACCTCGTCGCAAACCAGCAGAATGTCGTGCTTCTTCAAGAGAAGCTGCAACTGTTCGTAGTAGCGGGCCGGTGGTACGACAATGCCGCCCGCTGCCATGACCGGCTCGACGAAAAACGCCGCGATGGTCTCGGCGCCCTCTGAGTGGATCAGTCGTTCGATATCGGCGATCAGGCGATCGCTGAAGGCGTCTTCCGATTCACCCGGATGGGCATGCCGGGTGAAATGCGGCGTGGCGACATGCATGAACCCGGGAAGCGGCAGGTTGAACTTTTCATGTGCGTAGCCAACCCCCGACAAACTCGCCGAAGCGATGGTGTTGCCGTGGTACGCCAGCTGATGCGATATGAACTTCCTTTTTTCCGGTTGTCCCAGCGCATTCCAGAAATACCAGCACAGACGCGCCGCGCAGTCGTTGGCCTCGGACCCGGTGCTGGCGAACCAGATTCTTGACATGGGCACAGGCGCCATGGACAAAAGCTTTTCGGCCAGCGCAATCACCGGCGGGTGGCTCTTGTGGTTGGTCAAGGGGTAATAGGCCAACTCCTTCATTTGCCGATGGGCAACATCGGCAAGCCGCTCATTGCCATAGCCCAGGGCAATGCACCACAGACCCGACATGGCCTCAAGATAGTCGCGGCCATGAATATCCCGGACCCAGACGCCCCGGCCGGACTCAATCACACTGGCGCCGCGCCTGGCGTGCAAGGATAAATCGGTCAGGCCGTGAACAACTGCCCTGGCATCTCGGGCCTGAAGGGAATCTATGTCTGACATGGGGCGTCCGTTAAGCGTGGCCAGCGATCGTGTGGTCGACGGCCTCGGGGGAAAAAATGGAGGTTCGCGTTGTCCACTGCTTGCGAAGGCCGGTACCGGGCCAGGTGGGTGGCGCAATCCGGAAGCTTAGTGCAAAAGGGCCAATACGATGATCAGAGGATCGCGTAGGCGTTGCTCGGCGAGCCGACCCCCCTGGGCAGGTTGAGCGGTGCGGACGTGAGGAAGAAATCCCAGCGGCCGCGCTCCCGGCAGGCGAGGGACAATTCCTCCAGATACCAGAATTCGCCGATCGGCATGCCCAGCAGGGCCATGATGCGCCGGTGCAGGAAGCCATCCTCCTTGCGCACCCGCAGCGCCTCAAGTGCCGGGTTGTCGGCGGCCACGGCGGCAACGCGCTGATTCCACAACCATTCGGCCATATCGGTGCCGGGCGCCAGGCCAGGGCAGTCCATGCCCCCCTCGTTGTTGTGCAGGCGGCCGCCCATGGCGGCGCGTCCGGCCTGGTCGAGTGCGAGGTACCAGCCCAGCCAGCCGGTGCGAAACAGCAGGATGTCGCCCTTGCGCAGGGTCACGCCGGACCAGGCCAGCACCTGCTCGATCTCGGGCGGGCCGATGACGGTGCGCGTGGTCGCATCGACCGGCGCACCGGTGCTTTCACGCCATGCCGCGAAGTCGACCAGCACGCCACGACCCACCATGCCCTTGCGCGCCAGGCGGTCGATGCCGAGTTCGCCCCGGTCAAGGTCGGCATCCTGCCGGCCGCCGTAGAAGCCGAACTCGCGGTAGCGGATATGGCATATCGCATCCCACTGGCTGGAGCACTGCAGGTAGAAGTTGTCGATGCGGTCATCGCAGCTTCCGCGGGTGCGCTCGATGTGGTGAACGTAATCATCGCGGCCGCCGGCCAGCGCCGGGCTGGGCACATCGAGCGGCAGGCTCAAGTTGACCACGCGGCCCGCGCTTGCCGAACCCAGCGCGGCACGCACTTCCTCCGGGCCGATGAAGTTCATCGTGCCCAGCTCATCATTCTTGCCGAAGGTATC
Source organism: Burkholderiales bacterium (assembly GCA_965279115.1). GTDB lineage: Bacteria > Pseudomonadota > Gammaproteobacteria > Burkholderiales > JAEUOS01 > JAEUOS01. The sequence continues at coordinate 6,741,943 of OZ257137.1, read as the reverse complement.
CCAGGCGTGGTGTTCACCGGTCGCTTCGATGACCGGCAGGTCGGAATAGGGGGGAATGGCGTGATTGGTCATGGTTGGCTCGAGATTGCAAGGTCGTCCCCCGGAGCACCGGGGACCCGGCGGAAACACGAAAGTCGTCCGCATCGCACGGCTGACACGGGCCAGCGTACCCGGAAGCCTGCAACACCAATTCGACAGTATGGCCCAAGCCGTGCTTCCGGACCAGGGGCGCGCCTGTGCCAGATGCCGCTTGCAGGAGGTCTAGTTGCGCTTGCGAAACACCACGAGGTGCTGCCACGGCAACGTGACGTCAGTGCGTTCCCACGCCAACCCGTGCACGGCGGCTTCGCGCTTGATTTGCGCCTCGCTCATCTTGTGCAGCGGCTTGATTGGCACCCGCGGGTCTTCGGCGCGGTACTCGACGAATACCAGCTGGCCGCCGGGCTTGAGTGCGCGGAGGATGCCGGTCATGACTTCGTACGGAAACGCCAACTCGTGATAGACATCGACCATGATGGCCAAGTCGATTGACCCAGCCGGTAGTCTGACATCAACTTCGCTGCCCAGCGACGGTTCGATTTGCGTCAGGCCCGTCGTGCGCACCATCGATTGCAGCATCCTCACCATCTCGGGCTGGACGTCCACCGCCAGAACCTTGCCGCCAGGCGTCACTGCGGTGGCCATGCGCCGCGCCAGGTAGCCGGTTCCGGCGCCGATGTCCGCAACGGTCATGCCAGGCGTCAGCCGCAGTGCGGGCACGAGCAGATCAGTGCGTTCTTCGCGTTCGCGCTCCGCTCGCTCGAGCCACGCCGCGCCCTGCCAACCCATGACGCCGGCGATCTCGCGGCCCATATAGCGCTTGCCGATGCCGTCGGGGCTTGCGGTGGTCCGGATGTAACGATCGGTAGAATTGCGCGCTTCGGCGTGTGACGTTGACGCGAAACACAGCGGCAGCAGGCTCAACAACGCGACCGTCATGCACTGCGCGATTCGTTTCATGGCCCGTACCCTTCGAATGAAACCGGCAACACCCGCTCGCTGCGAAGCATCAGCAAACACTATAAACGGCGTCCGACCGTTTGTTTCCGGATATGCAAGGGATGACAACGGTGGCGACAGTCGGCGACACGGCATCCGCAGTTCAGGATGCCGTGCCAGGCCGCACCTCGTTATTACGGCAGAAGAACGGTGTCGATCGCGTGGATCACGCCGTTGGAGGCGGTGACGTCGGTCCTTATCACTTTCGCATTGTTCACCATCACGCCACCCTCGGTGGTGATCTTGAGCGGCTTGCCGTTGACCGTGGGCGCGTCACCCGCCTTTACCTCGCTGGCCATTACCTTGGCCGGAATCACATGGTAGGTGAGGACGGCGGTCAATTTTGCCTTGTCCTTGAGGAGCGCATCGAGATCGGCTTTCGGAATTTTCGCGAACGCTTCATCGGTCGGTGCAAAAACCGTAAACGGACCCTTTCCCTTGAGGGTCTTGACCAGATCCGCTGCTTTCAACGCGGCTGCCAGCGTCTTGAAATTGCCTGCCTTTGCCGCTGTGTCGACGATGTCCGCGGCTTGTGCAACAGCCGAGGCCAAACCGAGAGACAAGCCGAGAATTGCTGCCTTGATGAAACGTGACATTGATTAACTCCTGATGAATGTTTTGAAGGTCGGGAACGTTGCGCTTTCAGCGATTGCCGGACTTCCCTTTTGTTGGTAGGGGAACGAGCGACACCGGCGCACTACAACGCCGGGTAGCCCCGGCCTTGGCGTGTCATGCGTGCAGGCTCGGATCCATCGCCAAAGTTCGGACCGGGACGAAAATAAATCTTGTCGGTCCGGCCCATGCAGGAACTAGTCTGGCGCGGCTTCAAGGATTGCAAGTGTTCTTGAAATGCCGTGCGGTCCCGGTGCCGCCTTGGCTTGTCCCGGCCCGGTAGCGGGTCCACATCGGGAGCGGGACCGTGCTGCGTTGTCTGTGTTGCCTGTGTTCGGGCGCCGACGCAAGTACACTTTGATGAAACTGGTGCTTATCACCTTCCCGGCAGGGCCGCGCATGGCCAAACCCGATGGATTCAACTTTGATGCGAAAGGAAATAGCGATGACCGTGCCCTACATGCAAGCCATCACCGAGCGCTACAAGGCGATCGGCTACGCCCCGTATCGCTGGTTCCAGGCGGATGACGCACCACCCTGGGCGCCGATGACGAAGCCTCTGGCGGATGCCCGTGTCGGGATGCTTTCGACTTCCGGCGCCTACGCTCTCGGACAGGTTGCCTACCATTACAAGGACGACACCTCGATCCGCCGCATTCCGGCGCAGACTCCCAAGGACGAACTGCGCTTTTCGCACGTGACCGAGAACTATCTCGTCGATGCCCGGCAGGACGCCGATTGCATCCTGCCGCTCACCGCACTGCGGGCGCTGGAGGCTGAAGGCGTCATCGGCAGTCTGGCCGACGAGGTGTTTTCCTGCATGGGCGGGGTGTATTCGCAACGCCGCGTGCGCGAAGAGATCGCCCCGGCGTTGCTGGGCGCGTTTCGCGAACAGAAGGTCGACTGCGCGCTCCTTGTATCGATGTGACCGGTATGTCACCAGACCGTGTGTCTGGTCGCCCGGCACCTCGAAGCCAACGGCATTCCGACCATGTGCCTTGGCAGCGCCCTGGATATTTTCGCGGCGGGCCGCGTGCCGCGCGCGACCTTTGTCGACTACCCGCTCGGCCACTCGACCGGCAAGCCCTTCGATCCCGTCGACCAGCTTGGCATCGTCCGCGCCGCCCTGGGCGGCCTTGAAGCCATGTCGCGGCCCGAGACCATAGCCCGTCTTCCCAATGTGTGGGATGGCGTCGGGGATTGGCGGGCCGACGCGATGCGCGCCGACCGTGGCGACACCCGCCAGCCGCGCGACGAGACGCCGCAGTTTCAGCTGCCGGCCGATCGTGAAGCGGCTCTGGCGAGCGGCGCCTTGCGCGGCTGAGCGTCGAGAAAACCTTGCTGCCCTAAAGCGTCGACCAACCGGGAGAACCACATGAACGCGAGTCAGCCTCTCCGCATCGCAATCCTCGGCAGCGGAACGCGCTCGCCGCTGATGCCGCCGCATCTGTTGGAGCTTGGCAACGCCGAGGCGGTGCCCGAGCTGTTCACGCCCCGCGTGGCGGCGTTTGCCGGCAACCCCTACGACCGGCTGGTGGTCGATCTGGCCTATGTGGACATGGCGCAACGCGCCGAGGCGGCCGGTTGCGCCGCGATCTTCATCAACACCTATGCCGACTACGGCATCGAGGCGATGCGCGCCGCGGTGTCCATCCCGGTGATCGGGGCGGGCGAGTACGCGATGTCGATCGCCGCGCAAGGCCCGCGCCGGTTTTCAATCGTGACGGTCTGGCCGCCCTCGATGAAATTCCTCTACGACGAGCGTACCCGAACAGTGACTGCCGGCGCAGCCTGCCTGCGGGTGCGGCATGTTTCGACCGAAGACGAGTTGCAGCGTCTGGCGACCGAGCAGGGCGTGCAGGAACGCATGGCGCGACGCGAAGGCCTGATCATCGACCTGATCGTAGCGGAGTGCGAGCGGGCGATCCGCGAGGACGGCGCGCAGGCGATTGTGCTGGGCTGCACGTGCATGGCGCCAGTGGGTCCGCAAGTCAGCGCCCGTGTAGGCGTGCCGGTCGTCGAAGGCTCGCGCGCCGGCTATCTGGCGGCCGTGGCGGCGGCACGGATGCCGATGCCCGTGTCCACCGAACCGCGTACCGCGCGCGCGACCCTGATTCCGTCGATTGTCGATTCGTTTGTCAGCGGCGTTCCGGGCACTTGCGCCACAGTCGATTCCACCGAATGCCCGGTCTGCATCACCTGACCGGTTGACCTGCTTCGGCAGGCGCCTCGTTCGGGCTTGCCCCCGGCTGCGTTGCATTTCTTGCGCAGACCATGATGGCGGACTGCGTTAGATTTCCGGCTCGGGCAAGGCTTTAGCCCGTCGCTGGCGCGAGTTTCCGGGGAGGAGCGGATTCCGGCATACTCGCAGGTTGCACCGACATACTCGCGCCACCGGCGCGTAGCCGACCACGATGAGCAAACCGCTTGCAGGCATTCGTGTCCTCGACCTCACCACCGTGTTGATGGGGCCCTACGCGACCCAGGTGCTGGGTGGCATGGGCGCGGATGTGATCAAGGTCGAGATGCCGGGTGGCGATCCGGTGCGCGGCATCGGCCCGATGAAGAACCCGGCCATGGGCGCGATCTTCCTCAACGTCAACCAGAGCAAGCGCAGCATCGTGCTCGACCTGAAGCAGCCGGCAGGGCGCGATGCGCTGCTGGCGCTATGCAAGGGCGCCGACGTGGTGGTCTACAACATCCGCCCTCAGGCGATGGCGCGCCTGGGCCTGTCGTACGCGGAGGTGTCGAAGGTGAATCCGCGCATCATCTTCACCGGGCTGGTCGGCTATGACCAGCGCGGTCCATATGCCGCGCGTCCCGCCTATGACGACCTGATCCAGGGCGCGGCCGCGCTGCCCAGCCTGGCGCAGGCGGCCGGCGCGCCGGCGCCGCTCTACACCGCACTGACCATCGCCGACTACTTTGCCGGCATGAATGGCGTCTCCGCGATCCTCGGTGCGATCATTCATCGCGCCAACACCGGCAAGGGACAGGAGATCCTGATTCCGATGTTCGAGACCCTGGCGCAGCTGGTGCTGGCGGTGCACATGCAGGGCGAGACCTTCGATCCGCCCGTCGGTCCGATGGGGTACTCGCGCCTGCTGGTCCGCGAGCGCCGGCCTTATCCGACCAAGGACGGCTATATCTGCGCACTGCTCTACAACGACAAGCAATGCCAGAGTTTCTTCAAGCTCATCGGCCGCGCGGACCTGCTGGAAGACGACCCGCGATTCGCCGACATCACCATGCGCACCCGCCACATCGGCGAGCTCTACGCGCTGGTGGCCGAAAAGATGAGTGAGCGCACCACCTCTGAATGGGAGGGGCTTCTGACCCAGGCGGATATCCCGGTGCTGCCGCTACAGACTCTCGAAGGCCTGATCGCCGACCCGCACCTGGTGCAGTCAGGCTTTTTCGAACTCGTGGATCATCCCAGCGAAGGCCGGCTGCGCGCGATGCGTACGCCGGGAACCTGGTCGGAGAGCCAGCCTGCCGCGTCGCGCCCGGCCCCGCGCCTGGGTGAGCACAGCGTGGAGCTTCTGCGCGAGGCCGGACTCGGCGCGGCCGAGATCGAATCCCTGGTCGCGGCCGGCATTACCCAGGACGGCGCAAGCGCCGCAAACCACAAGGAGACCCCATGACCCAGCCGGAAGACGAGATCAACGCGCGCTTTCCGCTCGCCACGCCGCCCTACCATCCCAAGGCCAAGGAGGCGATCGACCAGGTCGACATGGGCGAGTTGTCGCCACAAAATTTCCTGCGCGTGCTGGCGCACCAGCCGCGTCTGATGAACAATATCGTCACCCTGGGCGGCACCTTGATGTACCGCACGGCCCTGGACGAGAGGCTGCGCGAGATCGCGATCTTCCGCGTCGCCGCGCGCACCCGCTCGAACTACGAGTGGGCGATGCACAGCGCGTTGTTCAAGGAGCGTTGTTCGCTCAGCGACGAGCATGTGGCTGCGCTCAAGGACCTGCCGCCGTCCGCGCCGTGCTGGAACGCACGCGAGCGCCTGGTGATCGCCGCGGTCGATGAGTTGCACGACACCTCGACCATCGGCGAGGCCACCTGGGCGGGCCTGCGCGGCGAATGGGACCAGCCGCAATTGCTCGAGTTGCTGGTGGTGATCGGCTATTACCACATGATCGCGTTCTTCCTCAACGCGACCGGCGTGAAGCCGGAGCGTGGCGCCCTGCAGTTTTCGGCGTTCTGAGCGCGCCCGGCCAGCATGGGAGACCCTATGTCTACAGTCCTCGTCGAGCGCCAGGGCTCGGCCTGCGTGCTCACCTTGAACCGCCCCGACGCGCTCAACGCACTGACCAGCGAGATGCTGGCCGAGCTGCTCGATGCGGTGGAAGCCGTCGAGTCGCAGCCAGAGGTGCGCGCCGTGGTCATCGCCGGCGCCGGCGAAAAAGCGTTCTGCGCCGGCATCGACCTGAAGCAACGCAGCGCCCTGTCGGCTACCGGAAAGATGGCGCAAAGCCGGATGGTCCTGCGCCTTAACCAATCGCTATGGAGTTGCTCCAGGCCGGTGATCGCCGCCATCGGCGGCTGGTGCATGGGTGCGGGATTCGAGCTGGCCCTGCATTGCGACCTGCGCATCGCCGCCGATGACGCACGCTTCGCGTTTCCGGAGATGACCCTGGGCGCCTATCCCGGCGGTGGCGGCGCAGTGATGCTGCCGCGCCTGATCGGCGCGGCTCGCGCCAAGTCATTGCTCTTCTCGGCGCGTCGCCCGAGCGCCGCCGAAGCACTTGCCCTTGGCATTGTGGAGCAGGTGGTGCCGCGCACCGAGTTGCTTCCCGCCGCGCTGGCTTTGGCAGCGGCGCTGGACGCGACCGCGCCCCTGGCCATCGCCGCGCTGAAGAAATCCATCAACCAGGGACTCGAAGCGCCGCTCGACGCGGCGATCGAACTCGACCAGGCCCTGCGCCGTCCGCTGGACGCCACGCGCGACTACGAGGAGGGCATCAAGGCGCATCTTGAAAAGCGCAAGCCGCAATTCCGCGGCGAATGACATGGAGGGAGGCGGCATGATCAACGCGCGCAGAGTTCTGGGGGCGGTCCTTGCGGTCGCCGGGTTGTCGTTGGCGATGACGGCGCAGGCCCAGCAGTGGCCGACCAAGCCGGTCAAGATCGTCGTGCCGTTCCCGCCCGGCGGTTCGGCCGACCCGATCGCGCGCGCCTTCGGCAACAAGCTTTCGGTATCGCTCGGCCAGCAGTTCGTGATCGAGAACCGAGGCGGCGCCTCCGGTTCCATCGGCACCGGATATGTCGCCAAGTCGCCACCTGACGGCTACACCTTCGTGCTGGTCTTCGACACCCATGCGGTCAATCCGGTGCTGATTCCCAACCTGCCGTTCGACACCGTTCGCGACCTCGCGCCGGTGATGCTGGTAGGGCAGGCGCCGATGGCACTGGCCATGCACCCGGCCAAGCCCTACAAGTCGTTTGCGGACGTGGTCTCGGCCGCGAGGTCCAGACCGGCAACCATCAATTTCGGCTCGGTGCAAAACGGCAGCCTCGGCCACCTGACCATGACCCTGCTGCAGCAGGCCGGTGGATTCTCCATGGTGCACGTGCCCTACAAGGGCGCCGCACCGATGCTCACCGATGCGGTCGCCGGACACATCGAAATGGGTATCGGTTCGGTGGCCGTCGTCGCGCCGCAGGTACGCGGCGGCAAGTTGCGAGCCGTTGCGGTCACCGGGGAGAGCCGCTCGCACGTATTGCCCGATGTGCCCACCCTGGCCGAACAAGGCTTTCCCGGATTTTCCGCGCACGCCTGGTGGGCGCTGTTCGCGCCGGCGGCAACGCCGCCTGCGATCATCGACCGACTCCACGCCGAACTCAAGCAGGCGCTGGCGCAGCCCGATGTCGGCAAACAGTTCGCCGAACAACTGGGCATGCAGGTCGCCGGCAGCACGCCGGACGAACTGCGGCGCTTCCTTCAGGATGAGATGACGCGCTGGGGCAAGGTCGTGCGCGACAACAACATCAGGCTTGATTGAGGCCGCGGCCCGTCCCGATCAGCCGGCGCAAATGCGCGCCCGCGCCTCGGCGTACTCACGCTTGAAGCGGGCCACCAGTTCGGCCGCCGGCAGCACTTCGCGGATCGCGCCGATGCCCTGGCCGCAACCCCAGATGTCCTTCCAGGCCTTGGCGGCGTTCGCGCCTTCCCCGCTGGCGAAGTTCATCTTGCTGGGGTCGCTTTGCGGCAGGTTGTCCGGGTCCATGCCGGCGTTACGGATGCTGCCCTTCAGGTAATTGCCGTGGATGCCGGTGTAGAAGTTGCTGTAGACGATGTCGTCCGAATCGGACTGGGTGATCATCTGCTTGTAGCCTTCCACCGCACGTGCTTCCTCTGTGGCGATGAAGGCCGAGCCGATGTAGGCGAAGTCGGCACCCATAGCTTGCGCGGCGAGAATGGCGCCGCCCGAGGAAATCGCGCCGGAAAGCGCCACTGGGCCGCCGAACCAATCGCGGATTTCCGCGACCATGGCGAACGGGCTCTTCACGCTGGCGTGGCCGCCGGCGCCGGCCGCCACCGGGATCAGCCCGTCGGCGCCTTTCTCGATCGCCTTGTGGGCGAAGACGTTGTTGATGACGTCGTGCAGTACCACGCCGCCCCAGCCGTGCACGCCCTGATTGACGTCTTCGCGCGCGCCCAGGCTGGTGATGACGATCGGCACCTTGTACTTGGCGCACACCTGCATGTCGTGCTCCAGGCGGTCGTTGCTCCGGTGCACGATCTGGTTGATGGCGAACGGCGCGGCCGGTGAATCCGGGTGGGCGCGGTCATGCGCGGCCAGGGCCTCGGTGATCTCGGCCAGCCATTCGTCGAGTTGCGCGGCGGGGCGCGCATTGAGCGCGGGCATCGAACCCACCACACCGGCCTTGCATTGGGCGATGACCAGTTTCGGATTGCTGATGATGAACAGCGGTGATCCGATGACGGGGAACTTGATCTTCTTGAGAACGGGAGGCAGGCTGCGGGTAGGGGTGGTCATGAATTGAGCTTGGTTTGGGAGGGGGCGACGGGGCGACAAGAAAGCGGATTCTGCGGATTATCAGCGAAGTGCTGATCAGGGTTGCAGCCGCTGTCGGCGTGGATGCGGCGGGGGCCGTCACGTCAGGCGCGAAAAGTCCGGCTCGCGCTTCTCGCGAAAGGCGTTGACGGCCTCCTGGTTGGCGGGGCCGCCGCGCAGCGAGGCGATCATGCGCAGCTCCGCCTGGAGTGTCTGTCGCATGGCGTCGCGCCGGGGCTCGACGATCAGTCGTTTGGTTTCCCTGAGGGATGTGATCGGCAACGCCGCCAGCTTCCTCGCATGATCGAGCGCGGTCTCCATGAGCGAACCAGGCTCGCAAACCGCGAAGGCGAGGCCGGCGTCCTTGCTGGACTGTGCATCCATCCATTCGGAACTCATCAGCATCCAGCTGGCCTGTTGCCGCCCCATCAACGCCGGGAACGTCAGCGTGCTGGCCGCTTCGGGCACCAGACCCAGCCGTACAAAAGGGCAGCGCAAGCGTGCGGTACTGGCGATGAAGACCAGATCCGCCATCCCGCACATGGTGGCGCCGATCCCGACGGCAAGTCCGTTGATCGCCAGCAACAAGGGCTTGGAAAACACCAGCAGGGCTTCGAGCATCTCGGCAACCCCGATCCTGCTGCCTGCGGACTGCGGCGCCTCGGCCAGGTCGGCACCCGCCGAGAAGGCGCGGCCGGCACCGGTGAGCACGACAACGGCGACATTGGCGTCCGCGTCCGCGGCGCTCAACGCATTGGCCAGTGCTTCGAACATCTTGCTGTTGAAGGCGTTGAGGGCCTCGGGCCGGTTCAGGGTCAGCAGGCGCACGCGGCCTTGGTCTTCGGTCAGGATCATGTCGGTCGCCTCAGCGGGATTGAAAGGACGCTTGCATCGCAGGTGCCACAGTATCGCTCGGGCGTGGTGCCGGCGGAAGCGGGTGGTCGAGGCGACGTTTGGAGTCGTTGCGCGGCTTCTCACCGCACTGGCGCTCCGCGTTAAACTAGCGCTATGAAATTCAAACCTCTAGGCAGTACCGGCGTCCGCGTATCCGAACTGTGCTTCGGCACCATGTCCTTCGGAGGGGACGCCGACGAGCCCACTTCCACGGCCATGTACAAGGCATGCCGCGACGCGGGCATCAACTTCTTCGACTGCGCGGACCAGTACAACAAGGGGCGCTCCGAGGAGATACTGGGTGCCCTGATCCAGGGGCACCGCGACGATCTGGTCATCACCACCAAGTGCTTCAATCCGGTGAGCGACGACATCAACGCCCGCGGCACCTCGCGCCGGCATGTGGTGCGCGCCATCGAAGCCAGCCTGAAGCGCCTCAAGACCGACCGTGTCGACGTGCTTTTCCTGCACCAGTTCGACAAGCGCACCCCGATCGAGGAATCGATGCGCGCGCTGGAAGACCTGGTGCGTTCCGGCAAGGTGTTGTATCCCGCGGTCAGCAACTATGCGGCCTGGCAGGTGCAGCGCAGTATCGACATCCAGGAGCGCAACAACTGGGCGCGCCTGCAGGTGATCCAGCCGATGTACAACCTGGTCAAGCGCCAGGCGGAGGTCGAGATCCTGCCGATGGCCGAGGCCAATGGCGTCGGCGTCATTCCCTACAGCCCGGGTGCGGCAGGCCTGCTTTCGGGAAAGTACTCGGGCGCGGCCAGCGGCAGGCTCAAGAGCAACAAGATGTACGAGGCGCGCTACGGCGAGGAGTGGATGTTCGAGGTGGCGGAGAAGTTCGCGGCCTTCTGCAAGGCGAGAAGCCTCAATCCGGTGGCCGCCGCGGTGGCCTGGGTCGGTGCCCATCCGGCGATCACTGCGCCCATCATCGGCGCACGCAATGTCGAACAATTGCGTGATTCCCTGGCCGCCGTCGATGTGGCGATGACGCCCGAGCTGCGCGCCGAGATCGACGCGCTCTCACGTACGCCGCCGCCGGCGACAGACCGGCTCGAGGAGATCAAGACGCCGCGTGCCTGAGGACTGCCAGAGCGCAGCCTTGCCAGCCCGTAACCGCCAGCCGCGCCGCCTTCCGGGTGGCCGGCTTTTTTTGACAAGTTCGTCGCCTCCGGTGACCTGGACGTTTGCTGATTTCTCCGATGCTTCCCTACGCACTCACGATTTTTCTGTCCGCCTTCCTGCTGTTCCTGGTTCAGCCCTTGATCGCCAAGCAGATCCTGCCCTGGTTCGGCGGCGCGGCCTCGGTGTGGACCACCTGCCTGCTGTTTTTCCAGAGCGCGCTCCTGGCGGGCTATGCCTATGCGGATGCCTCGGTACGCTGGTTGAAACCGCGCCAGCAGTTGTATCTGCACGCGGCCCTTCTGGCGGTGTCGCTGGCGACATTGCCGATCCTGGCGGATGTGTCGTGGAAGCCGGCCGGCAACGAGGATCCCATCCTGCGCATCCTCGGCCTGCTCACCGTCACCATCGGCTTGCCGTACCTGCTGCTTTCCACCACCACGCCGCTGTTGCAGGCCTGGTACTGGCAGCGCTTCAACACCAGCGTCCCATACCGGTTGTTCGCGCTGTCGAATTTCGCCTCGCTGCTCGCCCTTCTGGGTTACCCGGTCTTGGTCGAGCCCTTCTTCGGGGTCAACACCTCGGCCAAGCTGTGGTCAGGCTTGTACGCGGCTTTCGCACTGGTGTGCATCGCCACCGGCATGCATTCGATCCGCAAGGCTGCGACCCGCGACAACGCCGCGCCGTCCGGCGCCGCAGCCGAATCGCCCGTTGCGCTGGTGCGGATCGGGCAGTTGCTCACCTGGCTGGTGCTCTCGGCCACAGGATCGTGCGTCCTGCTCGCGGTGTCGAACCACATCACGCAGAACATCGCATCGGTGCCGTTCCTGTGGGTGCTGCCGCTGGCCCTGTACCTCCTGACCTTCATCATCTGCTTCGACCACCCGCGCTGGTATTCGCGCGCGGTGTTCATGCCTTTGCTGGCGGCGTGCGTGGTCGGCATGGCCTGGCAGGTGGATTCCCTCCAATTGCGCTATGTGCTGCCCTTGTTCGCCCTCGGCCTGTTCGCTGCCTGCATGTTCTGCCATGGCGAACTGGCGCGCCTGAAGCCGGACCCGCGCCATCTCACCCTGTATTACCTGATGATGTCGGTGGGCGGCGCGATCGGCGCCTTGCTGGTGGCCATCGGCGCGCCGCTGGCGCTGCGCGGCTACTACGAGATGCACATCGTGCTGGTGTTGCTGGGCGCACTGCTGGCGCTGCGGGTGTGGGGCCTGCCGGTTGCGCGCCCGGGCGCGCTATGGGTATTCCGCATCGCCACACTGGTGGTGATCGCCGGCGTGATCAAGTTCGACATGGACGCCATCCGGTACTACACCCGCGGTGTGCGTGAAATGGATCGCAACTTCTACGGCGTGGTGCGCACCCGCGACCAGACCGACCCGAGCCGCTTCCGCGTGATGTACCACGGCGGCATCAACCATGGCGGCCAGCACATGGAACCGGGCCGCACGATGGAGCCGACCAGCTACTTCGCACGCACGTCCGCCTACGGCCGCCTGCTGGCGTCGCTCGACGGCCCGCGCAAGGTCGGGGTGATCGGTCTTGGCGCGGGCGCGCTCCTGACCCATAGCCGTGCCGGCGACACCTGGGTGTTCTATGAGATCGACCCGGTGGTGGTGGATCTGGCGGCGCGCGAATTCACCTTCCAGAAGGAAACCAGGGCCAAGGTTGAGCATGTCCTGGGCGACGGCCGCCTGGCCCTGGAGCGCGAGGCTTCGCGCCAGTACGATGTGTTGGCCATCGACGCGTTTTCGGGGGATTCGATTCCCATGCACCTGATCACCCGTGAAGCCATGGCGACCTACGTGCGCCACATCAAGCCGGATGGTTCCATCGTGTTCCAGGCGACCAACCGCTTCGTCGATCTCATGCCGGTAATCCGCCGTCTCGCCGACGAGTTCGGCATGCACACCGCGTGGGTGAGCGACTGGGCCGAAGGTGCCGATTACTACACGTCTTCCACCGACCAGGTGATCGTCACGCGCAACAAGGCCTTGCTGGAGTCGCCCAACATCAAGAAGGCGTCCGAACCCGCGCCGGCGCGCAAGGACTTGCAGATCTTCACCGATGATTTCTACAATCTGCTGACCATTCTCAAGCGCTAGGAGTCTCCATGGCGGGGCGCCGATGAACCCGACCACCGATTCCGCCGGGGAGGCGGTGCCGCCGTTATCGCGGGAACCCCGGCGTGTGCTGGTGCTCGGCGCGACCGGCACCATCGGCCGTGCGACCACGGCTGCGCTGGTGCGCAAGGGGCATGAGGTCGTGTGCCTGATCCGCCCGCGCTCCGGCGCGGGAGGGCGGCTCTCGCCAGACGACTGCGCGCACCTGCTGCCGGACGCGGAGATCCGTTTTGGCGATGTTTGCAGCCCCGCATCATTGGCGCAGGACGGGTTCCGGGGCGAGACTTTCGATGCCTTGGTCACCTGCCTCGCGTCGAGAACCGGGGTGCCGCGCGACGCCTGGGCGATCGACCATCAGGCGCATGTTCATGCGCTCGAGGCTGCGCGCGCGGCCGGCGTCTCGCAAGTGGTGCTCCTGTCCGCGATCTGCGTGCAGAAGCCACTGCTCGCGTTTCAGCAGGCCAAGCTCGCCTTCGAGAAGGACCTCATCGAATCCGGCATGACCTACTCGATCGTGCGGCCGACCGCGTTCTTCAAGTCCCTTTCGGGGCAGATCGAGAGGGTCAGGCGTGGCAAGCCCTTCCTCGTGTTCGGCGATGGCACCCTGACTGCGTGCAAGCCGATCAGCGACGATGATCTTGGCGCGTACATGGCCGACTGTCTTGACGATACGGCCCGCCACAACCGCATCCTTCCGATTGGCGGACCGGGCGAGGCGATCACGCCGCGCCAGCAAGGGGAGGCGCTGTTTCGGCTGTTGGGGCAACCGGCGCGCTTCAAGAGGGTTCCGGTCGGTGTGCTGGATGCCGTGATCGGCGGACTGGATTTTGCAGGACGCATGCTGCCCGGACTGGCGGTGAAAGCCGAACTGGCGCGGATCGGGCGTTATTACGCGACCGAGTCCATGCTGGTGCTCGACCCGCTCACCGGCCGGTATGACGCCGCCGCAACTCCAGGCACGGGCACGCAGACGCTTTTTGATTTCTATGCGCGGATCATCGGCGGAGCCCCGATGCCCGAGCGGGGCGACCACGCGGTCTTCTGAACGGCCGTCCTTCGGGCATGGTAGATTCATCCCGCAAAAGCGGAGGAGACACAGACAGTGCAAGCCGATATCCAAAATGCGGTGGTGGCGCCGGCGGCGGACATGACGTCCCTCGACGACGCTGATCCACAGGAATGGTATTTCGCCCAGGGCTATACCGACGGGTTGCCGGTGGTACCGCCGACCCCCGAGAAGGTTGACGCGATGGTCGAAGCGCTGGGCGGAGATCCCGAGCTGCTGGAGGCGCGCGTGCCGCCCCGCTGGGGCAACATGACGCGCCGCGTGATGGCCATCAACGCGGTGATGGCGGGCTGCCTGCCCGCTTACGCCCCCGTGCTGCGCGCAGCGATGCGGGCGATGTGCGAAAGCCACTTCAACCTGAACGCCATCCAGGCCACCACGCACCTGATCGCGCCGCTGGTGGTGGTCAACGGACCGGTGCGCAAGCAGATCGGCATGAACGGCGGCCATGGCGCGTTCGGTCCCGGGAACCGGGCCAATGCCACCATCGGGCGGGCGATCCGGCTGATCCTATTGAACGTGGGCGGCGCGTTGCCCGGCGTGCTCGACAAGAGCACGCAAGGGTCGCCTGCCAAGTACAGTTATTGCGTCGCCGAGAACGAGGAAGACAGCCCGTGGGCGCCCTATCACGTCGAGAAGGGCTACAAGCCAGGCGATTCGACGGTGTTCGTGATCGGCGCCGAGGCCAATCACAACGTCAGCAGCATGCTGCCGAACGACCCCGAGGGAATCCTGGATGACGTGATTTCTTCCATGACCACCGTGGTGCACAACAACGCGCGTGCGAGCGGGCATTGCACCATCGCCATGTGCCCCGAGCATGCGCAGACCATCGCCAAGCACGGCTGGACGCGTCACGACGTGCGCAGTTACCTGCAGATGTATGCCACCAACAAGTTCGGCAAGCTGGTGCACGACCACAAGTACGGCAAGGCCTACAACCGCCATCTGCCCAGACACTACCGCCGCGACCTGGATTCCGACATCCCGATCGTTCCATCGCCCGACAACATCCATTTGTTCGTCATCGGCGGCACTGCCGGCCGCTTCTCGTCGTTCATTCCCGGCTGGGGGCATTACAACAGCCCGGTGCTGCGCGCCGTCGACGGCACCGCACCCGATGGCGGACCGGTTTGTATCGACGGCACCTGCTACCTGTAAGACCGCTTGAGAACCATTCCAAAGGAGACCTGAAACATGAGCTTCGCCCCCCCAATGTATGGATACGATCCGCGCGGCGTCATCGTGGCCGAAGCGCGCAAGCTGTCCGCGCGCATGACCGACTTGCATGGCTTGCGTCTGGGAGTGCTCGACAATGCCAAGATGAAGGCGGGAAGGCTGCTCACCTACACCGTCGAGATCCTGAACGCGGAGTTCAGTTTCTCGGCGGTCAATACCTACGTCAAGCGCGGCTTTTCCTACACTGCGGATGCCGACATGATCTCGCAGATCGCGGCCGCCAATGACGTGGTGATCACCGCCATCGGCGACTGAGGGTCTTGCACATCGTGCAGTTTGCACGACGGAATAGAGCTTGAAGCGCTCGGCCGCCCGACGGCGGTCATTGTCACCACCGAATTCGTCAGCGAGTGCGTGACGCAACGCGCGGCGCTGGGCATGCCTGCCCTCGAGCCGGTTGTGGTTGATCATCCCTTGTCGAGCTGTACCGACGAGGAGGTGCGCCATCGCGCGCGCCAGGCCGCCATGCAGGTGAAGCGCCTCCTGCTTGCCGGCTGAAGCCGGGTCTTTCGAATGCGGAAGATCCTTGATGGCGTGCGGGTGCTTGACCTGACGCAGTTTTTCTCAGGGCCGCAGGCGACACTTTTCCTGGCAGGCCTGGGGGCCGAGGTCATCCGCATCGATTCACCCGAGGGGGCGTCGCGGGTCGCGGTGGCGCCACCCTACGCGGGTACTCGCGGTGTCACCCTGGACCGCGCCTCCCCGGACGACCTCAACGTCAACTACCTGAAGCGTACCCGCGGCAAAAAGGCGATCTCGCTCGATCTCAAGCACGCCGAAGGGCGTGCCTTGTTCATGCGGCTGGTCGAGGATGCCGACGTCGTGGTGGAGAACTTCACCGTTGGTGTGGCCGATCGGCTTGGCATCGGCTACGCCACCCTGGCCGAGCGCAATCCGCGCATCGTCTACTGCGCCTTGACCGGCTATGGCTCGACCGGTCCGGATCGCCACCTGAAGGCCTATGACGTCACCGTGCAGGCCGCAGCCGGGTTGATGAGCGTGACCGGGCTGCCCGGCCAGCCGCCGATGAAGGCAGGCACCGCGCTGTCCGACGCGGTGGCTGGCACATTCGCGATGTCCGGCGTGCTGGCGGCGCTTCTCGACCGTGCCAATACCGGGCGCGGCCAGTTCGTCGATGTGTCGATGGTCGACTGCCTGTTCTCGATGCTGTTCGATGACCCGATCGACTGGTATGAACGCCTCGGCTTGCCGGTGCGGCAGGGCAACCGCATCATGCGCTTCTCGCCGATCAACACCTATGCCACCAGCGATGGCTGGGCGGTGCTCGGTGCGGCCACGCCGGGGCAGTGGGTTGGTGTCCTGCAGGCGATCGGGCGTACCGACCTCATCGACGATCCGGAGTGGAAGAGCCTCGACTGGCGGGTCGCGAACAACGACAAGGTGGACGCACTGGTGCGGGACTGGGCAATAGCACGGACGACCGCCGAAGCGGTGGCGGCCATGATCGCCGCCGGTGCCATCGGGTCGGTGATCCGCGGGCCGGACGAGCTTGCCGCTTGGGCACACTTGCGGGAGCGCGACATGTACGTGCCGCTTGCGCATCCGACACTGGGTCCGTTGCCGGATGTGGGCGCGCCGGGTTTTCCGCTCAAGTTCGGCGCGGCCGCAACCGGCTACGATACGCCGGCGCCCATGCCGCGTCAGCACAACCTTGAAGTCTATGGTGATCTGCTGGGGCTGGACGCCGGCGAGATCGAGCGTCTCGCCGCCGCCGGCGTGATTTGACCGAACGAAAAAGGGAGCGCCATGCATCCGAACTTGCCCGCCCGCGTTGTGGCCGTACTGACGATCCTGCTGGCTTGCCTGGCAGGACCCGTCCGCGCCCAGGAGTATCCGTCGCGGGTGATACGCATCATTGTGCCGATTTCGACCGGCAGTACGACCGACGTGGTGGCGCGAATAGTCGCGGAGGGCATGCGAGCCTCGCTCGGCCAGTCGGTGATTGTGGAAAACCGTCCGGGGGCCGGCGGCACTGTCGGCTCTGCGGTCGTTGCCAAGGCCGCGCCGGATGGCTATACCTTGCTGGTTGTGTCATCCGCGCACACCTCCAATCCGGTGCTGTATTCGAAGTTGCCCTATGACGGGATTGGCGACTTCAAGGGCGTATCCATGCTCGCGTCGATGCCGCAGATCCTGGTGACGGCACCGTCAAAGAACCTCAAGTCGGTCGCCGATCTGGTCGAGCGGGCGAGGGCGAAGCCGGGCACGCTGACCTACGGGTCGGGCGGTGTGGGCAGTGCCGTGCACATGAACGCCGAGCAGTTTCGCGCAATGGCCAAGTTCGAGGCACTGCATGTGCCCTATCGCGGAACACCCGAAGTGGTGACCGACCTGATCAGTGGCGCCATTGATTTTTCCTTCATTCCGGCCGGCAACGTACTCGGTGCCATCCGTGAGGGCCGCCTGCTGGCGCTGGCGACCGGGACCGAACAGCGCTCGAGGTTGCTGCCCGACGTGCCGACCACGGTGGAGGTGGGCATCGCGGGTTCTTCCTACGGCCCGTGGATCGGCATGTTTGCGCCCGCGGGCACGCCCCCTGCAGTGATGGACCGGCTCAATCGCGAGGTGCAGAAGTTCCTGCGCACTGCGGAAGCCCAGCAAAAGCTCGCCGGCTTCGGTGCCGACGCCGCGCCGATGACGACCGACGCGTTTGACGCACAGGTGGTCCGGGAGGTGGCAAATATCCGCGAGCTTGTGCGGGTGGCGAAGATCCCGGTGAGCAACTGAATACAAGGGCGCTCTGCGGCCGACCCCAAAGCCTGAATTCGATTGCCGACGAAAGGATTTCGCATGCACAACCGGATTTTCCCCTCGGCCCTTTGGTTTGCACGAGGCTCATTGCTCGTAGCCGCACTGGCGACCGGCGTCGGATTGCTCATCAACCCCATTGACTCCGCAGCGCAAACCTATCCGTCCAGGCAGGTCCGGGTGATTGTCAACTCGGCCCCGGGCGGGCTTACCGACGTGATCGGGCGCCTGGTGGCCACGCGCATGAGCCAGGCGCTGGGCCAGGCGATGCCGATCGAGAACCGCACCGGCGCTGGAGGACTGGTGGGCGCCGAAGCGCTGACCAAGGCGGAACCGGACGGCTACACCATAGGCGTGGTGGCCAGCGCCATCACGGTGGGCCCGCAACTGGTGCCGGTGCCGCCGTTCGATGCCGCCCGCGACTTTTCGCCGATCGCGCTCCTGATGTCGACACCCCTGGTGCTGGTGACCAACGTCAATTCCGCGTATCAGAACGTGGCCCAGATCGTCGCGGATGCGAAGGCGCGGCCCGGGCAGATCTCGATCGCATCGGGCGGCAACGCGACCATGACCCACTTGCTGGCCGAGCAATTCCAGATGCACGCCGGCTTGCAGCTGATCCATGTGCCCTACAAGGGCGGTGGACCGGCGCTCAACGATGTGCTGGCCGGCCACATTCCGATGTACTTCGACACACTGAGCACCAGCGCGAGCCTGATACAGGCGGGCAAGCTGCGCGGGCTGGCGATTGTCAGCCCGAAGCGCTCGCCGGCGATTCCCAATGTCCCGACCCTGGCCGAAGCAAGCTATCCGGAGGTGCAGGGGATGGCGTGGTTCGCCATCGTGGGCCCGCCCAACATGCGGCGCGAACTGGTGGCCCGGCTCAACGATGAAGCCAACAAGGCGCTCAAGGTGCCGGAAATCCGCGACCGCATCGTTGCCCTGGGTGGCACCATCGAAGGGGGCACCCCGGCCGATCTGGCAGACCTGATCCGCAACGAGATACCGCGCTGGTCCCGGCTGATCCGCGAACGCGGCATCAAGGGGCAGTAACACCACAGGGAACGCTATTTCCCGAACCAGTCCGATCCGGGCGGCGTGCCAGCCCCTTACGCTGCAGGCTCAGGCCGGTTGCAGAATGTGGATCACCCGGTTGGCGATTAAATCCCGCGTCTTCGCGCCGTAGGCCGCCATGTGCGGGGCGGCGGCATGCGCCTTGAGCGCATCCATGCTTTCCCACTTCTCGATGACCACGAACGTATCCGGCCCCCAGGCGGTCTGGAACGGCGGCGGCGAGTCGACATCGACGGCAGCGCCGTATTCGATGCAGCCTGCCTCGGCCTTGACCGCGGGAACATTGGCCTGGAAGTGCCGCAGGACGGCATCGCGCTGGCCTTGTTTCGCGGTAATGACGGCAATCACATGGATCATTCCTGCCTCGCTTTCTGGTCGGGGAACTGCGCGCCTGGCCCGGCGCCGCCGCAGGCATGCTTCGAGAACGCCCGCCCGGTACGCGAGGCCTGGGCCGCGCTTGCCGGGCAGGCCCCGGGTACGGTCAGGCCAGCGCTGCGTTGACCAGTGCGTTGAACGTCGCGCTCGGCCGCATGACCGGGCTTGCCTTGCCCGCGTCCGACACGAAGTAGCCGCCGATATCGGCCGGCTTGCCCTGCACGGCATTGAGTTCGTCGATGATCTTCTTCTCGTTTTCGGCAAGCGACTTTGCCAATGGCGCGAAGCGCGCCTTGAGTTCCGCATCCTCGCCTTGCGCGGCCAGGGCCTGTGCCCAGTAAAGCGCGAGGTAGAAGTGGCTGCCGCGATTGTCGAGCTGGCCGGTCTTGGGCGAAGGCCCCTTGTTGTTGTCGAGCAGCTTGCCGGTGGCCTCATCGAGGGTCTTGGCCAGCACTTTGGCCTTCTTGTTGTTGGCCTTGAATCCCACCTCCTCCAGCGAGGCTGCGATGGCCAGGAACTCGCCCAGCGAATCCCAGCGCAGGTGATTCTCTTCCATCAACTGCTGCACATGCTTGGGCGCGGAGCCGCCGGCGCCGGTTTCGAACATCGCGCCGCCCGCCATCAGGGGCACGATCGACAGCATCTTGGCGCTGGTGCCCAGTTCCATGATGGGGAACAGGTCGGTCAGGTAGTCGCGCAGGATGTTGCCGGTGGCCGAGATGGTGTCCTTGCCGCGGATCACGCGTTCAAGGGTGAAGCGCATCGCGCGCACCTGCGACATGATCTGCACGTCAAGGCCGGTGGTGTCGTGGTCCTTGAGGTAGCGGCGCACCTTCTTGATGATCTCGTTCTCGTGCGGACGGTACTCGTCCAGCCAGAACACGACCGGAGTATTGGACTGGCGCGCGCGCGTGACCGCGAGCTTGACCCAGTCACGCACCGCGGCGTCCTTGGTCTGGCACATGCGCCAGATGTCGCCGGTCTCGACGTTCTGCTCCAGCAGGACATGGCCATGGTCGTCGACGATGCGCGCGACGCCGTCTTCCGGAATCTCGAAGGTCTTGTCGTGCGAGCCGTATTCCTCGGCCTGCTGGGCCATCAGGCCGACATTGGGCACCGTGCCCATGGTCTTGGGATCGAAGGCGCCATTGGTCTTGCAGAAGTTGATCACCTCCTGGTAGATGCGCGCGAAAGTGGATTCGGGCATGACGGCCTTGGTCTCATGCAGCTTGCCGTCCGGACCCCACATCATGCCGCCGGCGCGGATCATCGCCGGCATTGAGGCGTCGACGATCACGTCGTTGGGTGCGTACAGGTTGGTGATGCCCTTGGCGGAATCGACCATCGCGAGCTTGGGACGCTTGGCTTCGCAGGCCTTGATATCGGCCTCGATCTCGGCACGCTTGGCTTCCGGCAGCGACTTGATCTTGTCAAGCACATTGACAAAGCCGTTGTTGACGTTCACACCCAGGTCGGCGAACAGCTTGGCATGCTTGGTGAAGAGGTCCTTGTAGAACACCCGTACCGCGTGGCCGAAGACGATGGGGTGAGACACCTTCATCATGGTGGCCTTCACATGCAGCGAGAACAGCACGTCGTTCTGCTGGGCGTGTGTCATTTCGTGTTCGAGAAAATCGCACAGCGCCTTCTTGCTCATGAACATGCTGTCGATGACTTCACCCTCCAGCAGCGAAACCTTGGGGCGCAGCACGATGGTCTTGCCGCTCCTGGTCACCAGGTCCATGCGCACGTCGCAGGCGTGGGAGAGGGTCATGGACTTCTCGCCATGGTAGAAGTCGCCGCTACGCATGTACGACGCATGCGTGCGCGAGGCCGGATTCCATGGCGCCATCGAATGCGGGTTCATCTGCGCGTAGCGCTTTACGGCCGGCGGAGCACGACGGTCCGAATTGCCTTCGCGGAGGACCGGGTTGACCGCGCTGCCGAGCGCCTTGGAGAAGCGGACGCGAATGGCTTTTTCCTCGTCGGTCTTGGGGTCCTCGGGGTAGTCGGGAATCTTGTAGCCGCGCGACTGCAATTCCTTGAGGGCGGAAATCAGTTGCGGCACCGATGCGCTGATGTTGGGCAGCTTGATGATGTTGGTGCCGTCCACCAGCGTCAGGCGACCGAGTTCGGCCAGGCTGTCAGGTACCTTCTGGTCGTCGGGCAGCAAGTCGTTGAAGGCGGCGATGATTCGTGCGGAGAGCGAAATGTCGCTTTCGGCGACTTCGATGGCGGCCGGCGCGGCGAAGGCGCGCAGGATCGGCAGCAGGGAATAGGTCGCCAGGCGCGGGGCCTCGTCGGTGAGGGTGTAGATGATTTTCGATTTCGATGTGGTCATGGGTTTCGCTTACAGCTAGGGTGGTGATGGATGGCGGGAAAGCGCGGCATTTTACGCCCTGCCGGGTGGCAGGACGGGGATAGGGATCAGACCGCCGGCGTGGTGGCCTTGAACGAAGGAACGGCGGCGGAAAACCGGTCCAGCCATGCGACCAGTCCGGGGTGTCCGGTGCGCCAGCGGCCCGCATGACGAAAATCCATGTAGCCGAGCGCAGCGGCCACGGTCAGGTGGCCGTAGTCCGGGTGGTCTTTCCAGTCCGGCGGTGTGGCTTCCAGATAATCCAGCGACCGATCGATCTTGGTCTGGAGCCGGGCGACCCAGGCTTCAACCCGCATGTTCTCGGGACGGAACCGGCCTTCGTAAACCTGCAGCAAGGCCTGTTCGATCAGTCCGTCGCCGAGCGAACCGAGGGTAAGGGTGCGCCAGCGCTCGATACCCGAGCGCGGCACCAGGACGGGACCGGTGCCTACCGTGTCGAGATACTCGCAGATGACGTGGCTGTCATGGATGGTGTCGCCGCTGTCAAGCACCAGGGCGGGAATGCGCCCGAGCGGATTGGCGGAATTGAGGCTGGAGTCGCCCTTGGTGGCGTCAACCTGAACGGCTTCGACCTTGTCGGCCAGGTTCTTGATGGCGATGGTCATCCTGACCTTGCGGCCAAACGGTGATGCCGGGCTTGAGAGCAGTTTCATTGCTGTTTCCCTGAGGTTGGGGCGCCTGATACCGGATGCGGCCGGCGCGTTGTTTTTGTGGGAGACCGAAAGTATGTCATGAAACTTCGGCAATACCCGTGTCGCGTTCGCGGCTTTAGGCCGGCGCGCGGCGCAGGCAGCCGCTGGATCAACGGACAAGCATTGCGAGATTGTCGGGCGCCGCCGCGAGCTCGCCGCGTTCGACCTTCAGGACGAGTTCGGTGAGGGCCTGGTTCAAGGGGGCGTCGAGGCCGATCGAACGCGCGGTTTGCACCACATGCCCGTTCATGAATTCGATTTCCGTCCGGCGCCCCTTGCGCATGTCCTGGCCCATGGAGGCCACCTGGCTGTCTGAACGCTTTTTTGACTGATTGACCAGCGCCTCCTCGATAAAGGCGAGTGCCTCCGGGTCGCCCTGTCCGGCAAGCGCGAACTTTTCCGCAGGCAGTCCGACCACCGGTTCGAGGGCGTATCCGGCGGCCTGGCCGATGCGCACCGCTTCGCCGGCCAGCCCGATCAGGGCGCGCCGGTGCGGTTGCGAGCGCATCACCTGGTTGCCGGACATGCCGGTGGCGGCGGACATGCCGTTCTCCATGCAATTGGCCGCCAGCTTGGCCCAGCGCTCGCCCCACAGGTTGGCGGTGACCTTCGCACTGTCGGCCGTTTCCAGCAGGCGTGCCACTTGCGCGGCGCGCTCGGTCGCCCGGCCATGGACTTCACCCACGCGGAACACCGTGTAGTCGGCGCCGCCCTTGGCGACACCGCGATGCACCCGGCCCGGCTCGAACAGGTCGACCATGATCTTGCTGGCAATGCAGCCGAGCGTGCGGCCCCAGCCCATCACGCCGGCCAGCCGCTCGTCGTTCATGCAGTTTTGCAGCGACACGGCGAACGCATCGGCGGCGAGATAGGGGCGAATCAGCAAGGCGGCCCATTCGGTGTCATAGGACTTCGGGCACACCAGTGCGATGTCGATCGGCGCCTCGCGCGCCAGTTGCGGCACGTCGCAGATGTGCAGGGCCCGCACCGGGGTGTTGAAGGCTTCCGCGGGCGTGGTGCCGGTGATCGACAGCCCGTTCTGCCGCATGGCCTCCACGTGGGCCGGCCAGCCGTCTATCAGGATGGGGTCAAGTCCGGCGCGCGCCAGGTGGGCGCCGACATAGCCGCCGACTGCGCCGGCTGCCAGGATTGCGATACGGGGATTTTTCATCCGGCGATTTTCGCCGATTTGGCGCGCGGATGCGGGTTTTCGCCATCGCCCGTGCCGGGTTTGCGCGGATACACTGCGGGCTGCGGTTTTCAAACACGACCCACAAGTACAAACCACAAGTACAAACCACCATCAGGAGACAGGCATGCGCAAGCTGGCGTTCCTTTTCTGCTTGTTGCTCGCTTCGGCGGCACAAGCGCAGAATTTTCCATCCCGTCCGGTCACGATCATTGTTCCCTATCCGCCCGGTGGGCTGATCGACCTGGTGGCGCGCATCCTGCAGCCGCGCATGCAGGCCGAACTGGGCCAGTCGGTGGTGGTCGAAAATCGCTCCGGCGCAGGCGGCAACGTGGGGGCCGAGGCCGTCGCGCGCGCCGGCGCGGACGGACATACCCTGCTGCTGGGCAATCCGTCCCTGGTCATCAGCCCGCTGATATACAACAAGCTCAACTACCGTCCACAGGAGGATCTTGCCTATGTGGGCAGGTTCGGCACCGTGCCCAACGTGCTGCTGGTCTCGCCAGGGCTTCCGGCAGCGAATGTCACCGAACTGGTGGCCTACCTGAAGAAGAATCCCGGCAAACTGAACTACGCGTCCAACGGTTTTGGCACCTCGCCGCAGATGTCGATGGAACTCTTCAAGGCGATGACAGGCACCTTCATCGTGCACATTCCGTTTCGCGGCTCCGGGCCCGCTGTGGCGTCGTTGCTTGCCGGCGAAACCCAACTCATGTTCGACAACCTGCCGCCGGTGATTCCGCAAATCAAGGCCGGCAAGATGCGTGCACTTGCCGTCACCGGGCTGAAGCGCTCGCCGGCAATGCCGGATTTGCCCACCCTTGACGAGGCCGGACTGAAGGGCTACGAAGTGACCGCCTGGTTCGGCATCAACGTCGCGGCCGGCGTGCCGCGCGATATCGTGGCGCGCCTGAACCAGGCGCTCAATCGCGCGTCGGGCGACCCGAAGATCCGTGAACAGCTCGAATCCCGGGGTGCCACCGTTGTCCAGGAGACGCCCGAGGCCTACCGCGCGTTCGTACAGGCTGAACTTGCCAAGTGGGGCCCGGTCGTCAAGCGCGCCGGCATCGTGGCCGAATAGCCTGCAGTCAAATGCACTTCACGGTTTGAAGTCCTTCGATAAGGCATCAGATGTCGACACCCCTTGAATTTCGCAGTCTGGCAGAACTCGCCGCCGGCCTTGCCGCGCGCGAATTTTCCTCGCGGGAATTGGTCTCCCATTTTCTGGGACGCATCGCGCGCGCCAATGGCAAGCTCAACGCCTACGCCCAGGTGTTTGATGAATCCGCATTGGCGGCGGCGGACGCCGCGGACCGGGTGCGCGCCGCGGGATGGCCGGTTGGTCCGCTGCACGGCTTGCCGATCGCGATAAAGGACTTGTGCGACATCGAGGGCCGCATCGGCAGCGTGGGTTCGAAGGCCTTCGCGGATCGCCGCGGCACGGTCACATCGACCGTGGTGGAACGCCTGACGGCGGCCGGCATGATCATTCTCGGCAAGGCGCAAATGGTCGAGTTCGCATTTGGCGGCTTTGGCACCAACCCGCTCCGCGGTGCGCCCTGGAACCCCTGGGACCTCGCGACACACCGGATTCCCGGCGGCTCCAGCAGCGGCTCGGGTGTGGCGGTGGCTGCCGGACTGGCGCCGGCTGCGATCGGCTCGGACACCGGCGGATCCATCCGCATCCCGGCCGGCTTCAACGGCATTGTCGGCCTCAAGACCACCTTCGGCTGGATCAGCGTGAACGGCTGCTTTGCGCTTTCCACCACGCTGGACTCGATCGGCCCGATGACGCGCACGGTCGCCGACAGCGGGCTCCTGCTGGCGGCGCTGGCCGGCCCCGACCCGGCCGACCCGAACACGCTGGGCACGCCTGCGGTCGATCTGCCCGACTTCGCGCACGCCGACATTCGCGGCATGCGCATTTCCACCTTGCCGGAAGCGCAGTTCCCTGCCGGGGTGAGCGACGAAGTGCGCGCGGCCTGGCGTTCGGCGATCGCAACCTTCCGTTCCCTGGGTGCGGTGGTGACCGAGCGGCAGTTTCCGCTCAACCTGGACGAACTGGTGGTGCGCAACGGCCAGTTGATCGCCGCCGAGGCATACCGCATCCATCGCGCCTACGTCGAGGACGAGACCGTGCCCCTAGGTCCGGCGGTGCGCGCGCGCCTGCTGGCGGGCAAATCCATCAGTGCTGCCGACTACATTGCCGCGCGCGAGGACCAGCGCCATGCAAGCGCGCTTTTCGCGCGCTGGATGGAAGACTCCGAAGCGTTTCTCACCCCGTCGGTGCCCTATCCCGCCATCGCCCTGGCGGACGTCGACGAAAGGCTTACCCCCGCGGGCTTCACGCGTACCGGCAACTACGTCGGCGCCTGCGGCCTGGCCTTGCCGGCCGGCTTTTCGGCGGGCGGCCTGCCCCTGGGCATTCAGTTGCTGGGCAAGCCGTTTGCGGAGCGCTCCCTGCTGCGACTGGGCCACGCCTTCGAGGTCGCGACCGGCTTCACGCGCAAGACCCCCGACCTCGCGCCGCTTTTCAATTGACATTCAACTGTCGACGGATGGATCCATGATTCGCAATACGCTCGCTGCCCTTGTTTTCCTTGCACTGGCCGGAAGCAGTGCACATGCGCAGGCACCCGGCGCCGGCGACGTGCCGCAAATTGGCCAGGTCAGCAAGGATTCGGTGTGGGTGCCTACGCCCGAAAGACTGATCCGCCGCATGCTGCAAATGGCCGACACCACCCGTGATGACCTGGTCATCGACCTGGGGTCGGGCGATGGCCGCATGCCGATCTACGCCGCGCGGCATTTCGGCGCACGCGCCGTGGGTGTCGAACTCGAGGCCAACCTGGTACGCGTTTCCATCGAGTCGGCGCGTGCGCAGGGCGTCGCGCACCTGACCAGCTTCATCGCGCAGGACCTGTTCGAGGCCGATATCTCCAAGGCCGGTGTGATCGCGCTTTACCTGAGCCCGGGCGCGATGACCAGGTTGAAGCCGCGCCTGCTCGCGCAGAAGCCGGGCCTGCGGGTGGTGTCGCACCAGTTCACGCTGGAAGACTGGGAACCCGACGAGAGCGTCCGCGTCGAGGGGCGCAACGGCCATCTGTGGGTCGTTCCGGCGGACGTGCGCGGCAACTGGAAAGTCTCGCTTGCAGGGGACCAATTCGTCGTCCGCATCGGACAGAAGTACCAGATGCTTTCCACCACCGGCGAGCGCGCCGGCCGTCCGGTCAACGTCATCGGGTCGCGCTTGCGCGGCACCGAGATCGGTTTCACCGCTTTTGACCGTGATGGCTACTCGCGGCGTTTCGAGGGGCGTGTGGACGGTTCGCGCATGTCGGGCGAGTCCACGCGGGAAGGGGCGGCGGCAGTGGGCTGGACGGCGGCCCGGGAATAGCCACGCAAGCGCGCGCGTCAGGCGCGTGCCGCGCGGTTTCCGGCGGTGAGCACCAGGCTGGTAAGGATCGCAGCAATACCGAGCACTCCGTAGGTAAGGGCGTAAGCGCCTGACATGGTCACCAGCGCGGCGCCCAGCGAAGGCAGTACCAGCACGCCGCTGAACATCGCGGCCGAACCCAGACCGGTGGCTTCGGTGCGGCGCTCGCCGCCCAGGCGGGCGAACTCGGCGTAGGCGAGCCCCGTATAGCCGCTGGCGGTAGCGCCGGCGATTGTGCATACGAGCAATACCGCAGCGACCGGCCAGCCGGGTCCGAACTGGCCTGCCGCAAGCGCGGCCATCCCCATCCCCAGGCCCTGGAATACGAGGATGGTGCGGGCGGGAATCCAGCGGTCGGCGAGCCATCCCCAAAACGGCCGGGTCACCACCCCGCTGACCTGGTAGGCGGCCAATGCCTGTCCCGCCGCCACAAGCCCGAAATCGGCCCGGCTGGTCAGCTGAACGGCGGTGAAAGCGACGAACGAAAGCTGCAGGCCCGAAAAGATGAAGCTGGCGAACGTCAGGCGCTTGAGCTCGCCACTGGCCGATACCAGTCCGGCGATCTGGCGCAATCCGCCCTCCCGATCCGCGGCTGGGGCTGTCCTCGCGCCGTCCCAGGCGCGGCGCGGGACTTCCAGCAGCAGCAAGAGGAGCGCCGCGGGTAGCGCTTGCAAAAGAAAGGCGCTTTGCCAGCCATACCGCAGTGCCAGGGGCGGCAGCAGCAGGGCGCCGAGCATGCCGCCCAACGGCACGCCGATCTGGCGAATCGACAGCACCAGGTTGACGATCCGATGCGGTGTGCGCGGCGCCAGCAGATGGGTGCTCACCGGTGCGGTCGAGCCGTATGCGCTGCCAAGCACGACCGCGCCCAGGGCGAGCGCCGCCAGCGATCCGCTCGCGCTGATGAGCAGCATTGCCAGGGTTGCCGCCAGAACCGCCTGCCCGAGTCGGACCGCGCCATGGCGGTGGATCAGGTCCGCGGCAAACAGCGAGGACGCGATGCCCACCCCATACACCGTGGAGACGAAGTATCCGGCGAGTGCGCCATCGATGCCGAGATCATGCGCGATCGCCGGCGCGAGCGCCGGGACCGAATATGCCGCCATGGTGGCCAGGGTCTGCATGCCCATGGTGGCCAGAAGAGGCCAGAGCGGAAAGCCGTTGTCCGTCTGGATGCCGCGGCTGGCGTGGTTCGGCATGGTTGAATTTTGTTCCGGTGGCGAAAACGACGCCGCAGCCCCGGCGGGCCGCGCCCGCTGGCGGGACTAGTTGATCAGCCGTTGCAAGAGGCCGTTGGTGCCGGCCAGGCGCTCCGCCAGCAAGGCGACGATGGCGTAATGGAGCGCGTTGGCGAGCTGCGGATCGTTCGCTTCCATCTCGCGCAGCTTCTCGGCGCTGAGAATATAAGCCTGCGTGACGTGGTCCGCCACGGCGGAGGCGCTGCGCGGCTGGTTCAGGTACATGCCGATCTCGCCGATCATGGTGCCCATGGTCATGGACCGCAGGCGGATCGAGCGGCCATCCGGGAAGGTCAACCGGACGGTCACCCGCCCCGATTCGATGAACACGATCTCGTCGGGAGGACCGCCCTGCTTGACCAGGTACTCGCCGGGGTTGAAGGTGCGCGGCTGCAGGTAGGCCATGAAGGCCGAAAGTGAAGTGCCCGCGGGCAGCACCTTGCGGATCCGGTCCCAGATCGAGAAATCGACCGGCAACTTGGAGTTGGCGTCCCCGGCCAGCAGGTCTTCCTCGCAATACTCGAGCGCCATGTCGAGGTCCGCGTAGAAGATGATGTTGGTCGAATCGGGACCCAGTCCGGATTGCTTGAACTGCGACTCGATGGCGTCGTTCATGCGGGTGAACATCAGCTGGCAGCCGTTGCGCTCGCAGTAGGTGTGGATTTTCGAAAACGCCGACATGGCCGAGGAATCGCTGGCCGGCACGTCACGGAAATCGAGCAGCAGATAGCGCAGCGGCAGCGGCCCCGGGTTGGCGATCATCTTCTGGATCTGCGTCAGCACCGAATAGGCGGTGCCGAAAAAGATGAAGCCCTCCAGCTTGATCACGCGGATGGCTTCGCCCTGAACCTTCAATACTTCAAGTGCTGCCGGGCTGCGATCGACATTGCTGCGGTACTCGGCCCCGGTAAGCTCCTGGCGGATCACGCGCACGCGGCTGTAACTGAGCACGAATATGGCCATCGCCACCGCCACGCCGACGGTGACGCCGGCCAGGATGCCGACACTGCCGATCACCGCCACGATCAGCGCCACGATCATGAAATCCTGGCGCGGCAGCTTGCGCCAGCCGTCGTAAAGCCATTCGATCAGGAGGCCGGCGCCCATGGAAAAAAGCAGGCCGCCGAGAATCGCCTTCGGCATGTAGGCCAGGAGCGATGTGCCCGCCAGGAGTGCCACCAGGCACATGGCGGCGGCGGTCAGGCCGATGATGCGGCTGTTGGCGCCCATGCGGAAGCCCAGCAATGAGGCCGAAAGGGCATGGAAGCCGACCGCGCCGCCCAACAGGCCCGAGGCCATGTTGGCCACGCCGGTGGCACGCAGTTCGCGATTGATGTCGAGATCGCCGCGGGTCGCCAGTTCAAGGCCGCTCGCGTTGAGAAGCAGGGCCACCACGCTCACCAGGACAATGGCCGCGAAGGTCGGGACCTGGCCCAGCACGTAGATCCAGGCGTCCGGGGGCAGGCGGGTCCAGGCGGGCATGCCGAGCCCGGTGTTCTCGGGAAATGGGCCAAGCAGCAAGCCCGCTGCCTGCGCATCCCCCATCTTTACCCCCGCCGCCAGCAACCCGACGTGATAAAGGAGCACGGCGCCGAAAAGCAGTCCTGGCACCAGCAGGGCATGACTGAAGCGGCGCAGGATGGCCACGAGCATCACACCGAAAAGCAATCCGGGCACCCATCTGGCCGCACGCATCGGTTCCATGAGGACGTCGGGCCCGATCCTTGAAAATTCCAGCCCGGTCAGCACCGGCCCCGAACCGAGCAGGATCAACAAGCCGGAGCCGGCCAGGAAGCCGCCGATCACCGGGTACGGAATGAACCTCACCAGGGCGCCGAGCCGGTATACGCCGAGGCCGTAGAACACCAGCCCGGCCGCGATCGCGGCCACGTTGGTGCACGCAAGAACAACCAGGACCACGAGCTCCGGCGGCAGGCTGTCCTTCATCGAAGCGGCCAGGCTGGTCGCCATCACGCCGATAATGACCGCCGGACCATCCTGGACCTGGGCCACCGCACCCGGGTACGTGCTGAGCATGGCCACGAATGCGGCGAGGACCGCGCCGCCGATCAGGATGACCTCGAGCGCCGGGGCGACGCCACCTGAAAGCGTGTTGGGCATCACCAGCGTGACCATCGCGGCCGAGCCGAGGATCGTCCGGATTCCAGCGATCAGGCCGGCGGAAACGCTGGTCACCAGTTGCTGCGAATACGCGGCCATTTATTGTTCTGGAAAGGTCGCGGGCGATTTGACCGCGGTGGTGATTTGGCCGAATGCGGACGCATTCCCGGGACCCAGCGCGGGAAAGTCTCCAACCTCGGACCACTGCCTAATCCGGTCGAATTGACACTTGCGCCGGAATTTTCCGGGATTATAGGTTCTTGGCGAAGCCTGCACCATCACCGGATCCGGGCTGGCACCTGCCGTAGACGATTTTCCGGAGGTGCGCCCTCGCGCATCGCAAGGTGATGGTGCGAGTGGGTTGTTTGAATTGAAGTAACATTTCGCCGCCGGCAGACAGGCGAACTGGGAAGGCGAGCTAGGGCGATCTCGTGTCGTCCTGCGGCGCCTGTAGCGGCCGCAGGACGCGGGGATCCTGAAAATCATGAACGCGCCAAACGAATACTCCAACGCCGCGAAGGCCGGCGAAGACGATCTGTGGCTGGCCTTTGCCCGCGCCGGAACGACCGAGCAATTGTGCCGCGCGTGGATTGGCATCCTTTGCGGCATACTCGCCGGCGCCCGGGCCGGGCTGGTTCTGTTGCAGGACGGTGACGGCAGCTATGCGCCGATCGCGGCCTGGCCGGAGGCGGTGGATCTGAGCTACCTGGCGCCGATCGCGCAAAAGGCCCTGACGCAGCAGCAGGGCGCGGTCGAGCGCGGTGAAGCGTCGATCCAGTTTGCTTATCCCCTGAGCAGCGCCGCCGGTACCTTCGGGGCGGTGGTGCTCGAAGTGGGACTGGTGGAGGAGGCGGAGCTCACGCGGGCCATGCGGCTGGCGCACTGGGGCGTGGGCTGGCTGATCGATGTTCACAACCGGCGAGCGCTTGGCGAGCAGGCCGCGCGCCTGGAGAACTCCGCTTTCCTGTTCGATCTCATGCTTGCCGTCCTGGCCGAGCCGGATTTCGGCAAGGCGGGCCTGTCCGCGGTGAACCGTCTGGCGCAGCGCTTCGATTGCCACCAGGTCCAGCTGGGTGTGGAGCAGGGCAAGACCGTGCGGGTAAGTGCGGTGTCGCATTCAGCGTGGTTTGACGAAAAAGCCAACTTGATGAACCTGTCGGCGCAGGCGATGAACGAGGCGTTCGACCAGCGTGTTGCGATCGTGCTGCCGGAAGTCGGGCAGGGCGGGGTGCTCATCACCGCCGGACTGCGGCGCTACGCGGAAGAAAGCGGCAGCGGCGCCCTGTGCGCCATTCCGCTTGAAGCGGGGCAGCGCGTCGCCGGCGTATGGCTGCTTGAGCGTGACGCACCCTTCAGCGCGGAAGACCTCGGCACCCTCGAGACCATCAGCATGGCGCTCGGGCCGGTGCTGGACCTGAAACAGGTGGCCGACGAGAGCCTGGCCGCGCATGCCGGGCGCAGCTGGAAATCTGTTCTGCGCAAGGTCACCGATACGTCGCGCCCCGGCCTCAAGCTCGCCGGCGCGCTGCTGGTGCTGGTGCTTGCGTTTCTGGCGCTCTTCCCGGTGCACTACAGGGTGGCTGCCCAAGCGAGTGTGGAAGGGCTGGTCCAGCGCGCCGCCGTGGCCCCGTTCCAGGGTTACCTGCGCGAAGCGCCGGCGCGGGCGGGCGACATCGTCAAGCAGGGGCAGGTATTGGCCACACTTGAGGACCGCGACCTCAAGCTGGAACGGGTGCGTTGGGAATCGGAGTACGAAGTGGCCGTGCGCAAGGAGCGTGAGGGCATGGCCAAGGACGACCGGGTCGCTGCACGGATCGCCGCCGCGCAGGCGGCGCAGGCGCATGCGCAGCTCGACCTGGTGCTGGAAAAGCTCGCGCGGGTCCAGGTGACCGCGCCCTTCAACGGCGTCGTGGTGCGCGGCGACCTGTCGCAGGAACTGGGGTCCCCGGTGGAGCAGGGCAAGGTGTTGTTCGAACTGGCGCCGCTCGATGCGTGGCGGGTCATCCTCAAGGTCGACGAGCGCGATATCGCCTACCTGCGCGAAGGTGCCACCGGCGAGATGGTGCTTGCCAGCATGCCGGGGCGTGTCCATGCGCTGAACGTCAGGAAAATCACGCCCGTATCGGTGGCCGAGGACGGGCGCAACTATTTCCGCGTCGAGGCCGCGCTGCCGGATGGCGCGGCACCGCTGCGGCCCGGCATGGAGGGCGTGGCGAAGATCGACTCGGACAAGCGCAGCCTGTTGTGGATCTGGACCCACCGCCTGACCGACTGGCTGCGCCTGGCCGTGTGGGAATACATGCCGTGAAGCCATGAGCGGTACGACCGCGCTGCTTTCCACCAACTGGTACCGCATCGCGCACCTCAAGCCGCGCCTGCGCGGACACGTTCGCATCCACCGCCATGCCTACCGCGGCGAGGTGTGGTACGTGATGGAGGACCGCGTCGGCGGCAAGTACCACCGCTTCAACCCGCAGTCCTATCGCGTCATCAGCCTGATGGACGGCAAGCGCTCGATGGACGCCGCTTGGGAACGCCTGACCGGCGAACTGGCCGAAGACACGCCGGCCCAGGAGGAGGTGATCCGCCTGCTCGGGCAGATGTACGGCGCGGACCTGATCCAGTGCGACGTCAATCCGGATGTGGCCGAGCTTTTCGAGCGGCGCGCCAAACAGATGCGGCGCCAGTGGACCAGCCGCTACCTCAACCCGATGTCGCTGCGCTTCCAGCTTTGGGATCCGGACCGTGCGCTGGCGAAGATCGTCGCCTGGATGCGGCCGCTGGCCGGTGCCGGGTTGCTGCTCTGGCTGGCAGTCGTCCTGCCGGCACTGCTGATGGTGCCCTCGCACTGGGTCGACCTGACGCGCAATTTCAGCGAACAGTTGCTGACCCTGGACAACCTGATCGTCATGGGCGTGGTTTTCCCCATCATCAAGGCGGCCCACGAGATGGGACACGGCATCAGTGTGAAGCTGCGTGGCGGCGAAGTGCATGAAATGGGCATCATGCTCCTGATGGTGTTTCCGGTCCCTTATGTGGATGCCTCGGCCTCATCGGCCTTCGTACGCAAGACCGATCGCATGCTGGTGGGCGCCGCGGGCATGCTTACCGAGCTTTTCATCGCCGCCCTGGCGTTTTACGCATGGCTGATGCTCGAACCCGGCCTGGTACGCTCGCTGGCCTACAACGCCATCGTCCTGGCGAGCGTGACGACATTGCTGTTCAACGCCAATCCGCTGCTGCGCTACGATGGTTACTACATCCTGGCGGATTGGCTTGAGATCCCCAATCTGGGCACGCGCGCCAACCAGTACTGGAAATACCTCGCGGACCGGCATGTGTTCGGTGTCAAACCCATCGAGCCGCCCGCCGCGGCGCCGGGCGAACGCAAATGGCTGATCGGCTACGCGCCGCTCGCCTACGTGTACCGCTTGACCGTACTGTTCGGCATCTCGATGTTCATCGCGCAGCAGTATTTCTTCGTGGGCGTGGTTCTGGCGCTGTGGGGCCTGGTTTCCAGCCTGGTGATCCCCTTGGCCAAGGGTGTCGCCGCGCTGGTCACCAGTCCGCAATACGCGGCGCGCGCGCAACGGGTGCGCGGCATCCTTGCCGGCACGCTGGTTGCGCTCGGCCTCATGCTGTTCGTCATTCCGTTTCCCTACCATACCAATGCGCAAGGTGTGGTGTGGCTTCCCGAGCAGGCGCTGCTGCGCGCGCGCACCAATGGCTTCGTCAAGACGGTGTTGGTCGAGCCGGGGGCCGGCGTGCGCGCCGGCGACGCGGTGGTGCAAAGCCTTGACCCGGAACTCGCGGCCAACCTTGGAGCCCAGGCCGCGCGGGTTGACGAGGTGGGCGCTCGTTACGACGCGGCCTGGGGAAGCAACCCTTCCAGGGCCGGGCAGATCGAGGAGGAACTGCGACGCGAGAAGGCGGCGCTGGAACGCCTGAACGACGATGCAGCCAAACTGACCATGCGCAGCCAGGCGCGTGGCACCCTGCTGATGGACCGGCCCGCCGACCTGCCAGGGCGGTACGTGAAAAAGGGCGAGGTGCTGGGCTACGTGGTTGGCGAGTACGTGCCGCTGGTTCGCGTGGTGGTGCCGCAGCCGCAGGTCGATCACGTCCGGCTCGCGACCCGCGGTGTCGAAATCCTGATGCCCCAGGACCTGACGCGTGCCTGGTCGGCGCAATTGGTGCGCGCGGTGCCCAAGGCCGCCAGGGAACTGCCCAGCCCCGCCCTGGGCAAGAGCGGTGGCGGCAATATCGTCGTCGACCCTGGCGACAAGCAAGGGGTCAAGGCGATGGAATCGCTGTTCGAGTTCGAGCTTGCGCTGCCGGCCGGTGATCTCGGCCGCTTTCTCGGCAGTCGTGTCCATGTGCGCTTCGAGCACGCGCCCGAGCCGTTGGGATGGCGCCTCTGGCGGGACGTGCGCCGGCTTTTCCTTTCGCAGTTCCGTGTCTAGCAGGGCCATGGCCACCGGCGACGACGTGGCGCACGGGATCTATCCGGAACGCGCGGACCGCAACGAGAACGGGTTCGACGCATGGACACGCGAGATGGTCGGCGGCCTTTGGCAAAGGCTGCTGCCGCATCGCCGCGCGGTTGGCGGGCTGATCGGCGCGGCCGGCGCGCTCGCCGACAGCGTTGCAGCGCTGGAAGACGAGACGTTGCGTCAGGACATGCGGCGCGCCGCGCGCGGCGCGCTGGAACAACCGCATGAAGCGGCGCGTGCCTTCGCACTGATCCGCGAAGCCGCCTTCCGTACGCTCGGCAAGCGACCGTACGATGTGCAGCTGATGGGTGCTGCCACACTGTTCGCCGGCAAGCTGATTGAAATGCAGACCGGCGAAGGCAAGACCCTTACCGCCGCGCTGGCCGCCTGCATCGGCGGAGTCGCCGGGTTGCCGACCCATGTGGTGACGGTCAATGACTACCTGGCCCTGCGCGACGCCGAGGAGATGGGGCCGCTGTACGCGTTTTTCGGCCTCAAGGTCGGCACCATCGTCACCGGCATGAGCCTGGATGCGCGACGCCGTGCCTATGCCTGCGACGTCACCTACTGCACCAACAAGGAACTGGTGTTCGACTACCTCAAGGACCGGGTCGCCGCCGGCGGCCGGGCCAGCCGGGCACAACTGAAGGTGCGCGCTTTCCTGGCTGGCCGGGCGGAGGAAGCGCCCCTCCTGCGCGGCCTGCATTTCGCGATTGTCGACGAGGCCGACAGCATCCTCATCGATGAAGCCAAGACGCCGCTGATCCTTGCCGCCAGCAGTGGCCAGACCGGTGACCCGGCGCTGTACCGGACCGCGCTCGAGCTTGCGCGCGGACTCAGCGACGGCGAACATTTCGAGATCGAGATGGACCGCCGCCACTTGCATCTGAAGGCAGCCGGGCGGGCCGCCCTGGCCGAGCGCTGTGCCGGCCTGGGTCCCGACTGGGCCGCCGGGCACGGCCGCGAGACCTTGGTCGCGCAGGCACTGCGGGCGCTGCGCCTGTTCCAGCGCGACCAGCAATACATCGTCGCCGACGGTGAAGTGCAGATCGTCGACGAGTACACCGGCCGCGTCCTCGAGGGGCGCAAGTGGGAACAGGGGCTGCACCAGCTCATCGAGACCAAGGAGGAGTGCGAACTGTCCGAGCAGACCCGCACCCTGGCGCGCATCACCTACCAGCGCTATTTCCGCCGCTACCTGCGCCTGTCCGGCATGACGGGTACCGCCCGCGAAGTGCGCGCCGAGTTGCGCTCGGTGTACGCGCTTGAGACCGAACCGATCCCGACCAACCGGCCGAGCCTGCGCAAGGTCGAACCTCCTCTGTGCGTGGCGGACGAAAAGGCGAAGTGGGAGGCCGTGGCGATCGCCGCGCGGCGCAAGCATGAACAGGGGCGTCCGGTGCTGATCGGTTCGCGCTCGGTGGAAGCGTCCGAACGGCTTTCCGCAGTGCTTGCCGCCACCGGCTTGCCGCACGTGGTGCTCAACGCGCGCCAGGACGCCGTGGAAGCGCAGATCGTCGCGGCCGCCGGCGGCGCCGGCGTCGTCACGGTAGCGACCAACATGGCCGGGCGCGGAACCGACATCCATCTCGGGCCCGGTGTGGTCGAGGCCGGCGGATTGCATGTGATCCTCACCGAGTACCATGACTCGCCGCGCATCGACCGGCAGTTGTTCGGCCGCTGCGCGCGCCAGGGCGATCCCGGCAGCGTGCAGGCGATCGTCTCCCTGGAGGACTCGCTGTTCGCCGACCATGGCGGCGGCCTGCTCGCGCTGCTCAAGCGCCGCTTTCCGCAGGGGCTCCCGCCGTTTTGGCTGGGTATCCTCCGGCGTGCCACCCAGGGGCGCGCCGAGCGCATTTCCGCGCGTACCCGTCGCGATACCCTCAAGCAGGACCGCAACCTCGATAACATGCTGGCGTTTTCCGGCAATCAGGTCTAGAAAAGGGAACCATGAAGAGCATCGCATTGACAGCAACCCTGGCGCTTCTGGCCGGTTCGGCCGCGGCGCAGGAGCGCGGCTACTCGTGCCTGATCGAACCCTGGCAGCGCATCGAGATCCGCAGCCCGGTGGAGGCGTTGATCCACGCCATCGCGGTCACGCGTGGCAGCCAGGTGAAGCGCGGCGACCTGCTGGTCTCGCTTGATTCCGGGGTGGAAAAGGCGGCGCTTGACTCGGCCCGCTATCGCGCCACCACCGAAGGGCCGATCAAGGCGGCCGAGGCCAAGGTGGCCAACACGCGCGAGAAGTTCCAGCGCCGCGACGAACTCGCGCGCGCGAGCCTGATGTCCAACCAGGAGCGCGACGATGCGCTGGCCGAAATGCGGGTCGCCGAGGCGAGCCTGGTGGAAGCGCGCGAGAACCGCCGCGCGGCCGAACTCGAGGTCAAGCGCCTTGATGAGTTGCTGCGACTGCGAACCATCCGCAGCCCTTTCACGGGCGTGGTGACCGAACGCCTCCAGCAGCCCGGCGAAATGTCGCAAACCGGCGAGAGCGCCCGGCCGATCCTGAGAATGGCGCAAACGGACCGCCTGCGTGTCGAGGTGATATTGCCGGCCAGCATGGCCGGCACCATCAAGGCCGGGCAAGTGGTCGAAGTCGAGGCCGAGGCGCCGCTCAAGGGACGCTATGCCGCCACGGTGGTGATCGCGGATCGGGTCGTCGACTCGGCCAGCGGCACATTCGGTGTCCGGCTCGAACTCCCCAACCCGAAGGGCGAGATCATTGCCGGGATCAAATGCCGGGCGAAGTTGGGGGCTGCATCCAGGTAGCGGGCCGGTTGCCGGGGTTCAGAGGGCGCTATTTCAGCACGACGCCCTCGCGCAGGTCCTCCGGATGCGGCAGCATGAAGCCCTGTAGCGCGGTGATGTCGGCTTCGCCCAATTTGCCGGCGGCGGCAAGCAGCTTGAAACTCGATGTGATCAGGTCGTAGCGGGAGCGGTTGAAGTCACGCTTCGCGGCCTCGACCAGCTGGCGCGCCTGCAGGATGTCGAGCTCGGTCTTGACGCCCTTGGACTGCCCGGTCACCGCCAGGTTCAGGACCAGCGTGGCCGACTTCAGGGCCTGCAGCGCCGCCAGGCCGCGCGCTTGCCCGGCCTGCCTGCCGAACCAGGCTTGCTTGACCGTCAGCCGGGCGGCGCGGCGGGCGCCTTCGAGCTCCTGGCGGGCCTTTTCCTGCAGTGCGATGGCCTCGTCGGTCTTCGCCGTCTGGGTGCCGCCCGAGTAGATGGGAATGTTCAGTTGCAGGCCGATGGCGCGCTGGCTGATGTCATAGCCGTTTTGTCCGGGAAAGCCGCCCACGGCCTGCGAGTTGCGGTTGATGTTGCCCACCAGGTCGAGCGTGGGTTGGTGCCCGGCCCGCTGCTTGCGCACTTCCTCATTCGAGGCTTCGAGGTTGCGCATCGCGGCAAGAATGGCCGGGTTGGCGGTCTCGATCTCTTCGAGCCAGGCATCGAGACCGCGGTCGCCGAAATCCCGCGGCGTGACAAGCGACGAAAGATAGGGCGGTTCGAAACCACGCAGCGGACCAATCAGTTGCTCCAGCTGGGCGGTCTTGACATTGAGGTCCGCTTCGGAAGTGGCCTGGTCCGCGCGCGCCTGCTCGTGCTTGGCGCGAGCCTCCTCGAGCGCCGGCGCCGAGCTTGCGCCCAGGGCCAGGCTGCGCTCATGGACGGTGACTTCCTGGCGGGTGGTTTCCACCTGCCTGCGGTTGAAAAGGATGACGTCGCGCGCGAGCATGGCGTCACACCAGGCGGTGACCAGCTTGGCCAGAAGGTCTTGCCGGGCGGCGAACAGAAGGTGGTCGGATTGCAGCACCACCGACTCGGCCTGGCTTACGGCAATGTGGCTGGCCTGGCGCCAGAGCGGTTGGGTGACGGTCAGCTGGCGATTGTTGCTGTTGAAGGAATCAGCGACCGATCCGTTGGGTGAGTTGCGGGTCAGGTAGTCACGCTGGTTGTAGTTGGAGCTGGCGCTAGCGCTCACCTGCGGCAAGAGGCCCCCGGATGCCTGCCGGGACTTCTCCCGCGAGGCGGCGGTGGTGGCCTTGGCGGCCAGATAGGTCGGCTCGTTCTCGAGGGCAAGCGCGACGGCCTGCGTCAACGTCTGGGCCTGGGCGCAGTACGCGGCCAACAGCGCCAACCCCGCGATCCCCGGATTGAACCACCGGCTGGCGCGCAAGGAGCTGTTCCGGCTGTTGCGGTTGGGGTGGAAAGTCGCAGGCAGCTTCACGTTCGCTTGGCGGATCTTGAAATGACTCGCTGGCACTATACCGGCTTGAAAGCGTGCAGGCGTCCTGGCCCGCAACACGTGTTGCTTCTGCCACTTGATCACCGGGCGTTTGATCGCACCGGTGTTCCGGCGGGCAGCGGTCGAGGCCAAATTTGTGGCGTTGCGGCAAAAAGGCGGCCGGGCACCGGTCTGCAAAATTGCAAAGTGGGTACACCGAAAACACGCGAAATGGAAGCGTTTTTCGCGGCTTTGATTGGTGCTTTCGGACTATATCGCGTCCGCCGCGAAAATCTCATAATCAGCAAGTTGAAAGAAGTCCGTCTGTCAATATTCCAAGAGTGCGGATTGACAACTTTCAACAGATTTCGCCCGAAAACAGGGAATGACAGACCTTGAGGCGGGTGCGGTTTGGAGAATCCTGTCCGGAGGTGTCTTTGGGCGGGGTGATCGGAGTCGAGGGTACTG
Source organism: Burkholderiales bacterium (assembly GCA_965279115.1). Taxonomy (GTDB): domain Bacteria; phylum Pseudomonadota; class Gammaproteobacteria; order Burkholderiales; family JAEUOS01; genus JAEUOS01. The sequence goes on along the minus strand of OZ257137.1, from coordinate 6,702,349 downwards.
CGCCGCATGGCATCGCCATGCATGGTGCATAGGGGGCAGTTATGGTGGATCTCGGATTGATTGGCCAGCGCATGCAGGCGCGCTTCCGCGGAATGTTCCAGGCTCGCAACGCGGGCGTCCCCAAACCCGGCAACGGCGGCAAACCCCCCTCCCGCCGCAAGATCCTATTCGAACATCTCGAGCCGCGCCTGCTCATGTCGGCCAGCATGCCGGGTGCCGAGGCGGCGGCCGGCCTGGCCCTGGCGGGCGTGCAAACCGCAGCCTCGAACGCACTTGCCGATCTGCAACTCGATCGCTCGGTGCCGCGCATCGTCGGCCTCGAAGGCGGCAACGCCCTGGTCGGTACGGACGCCGATAGCCGCTGGGTCATCACCGGCGAAAACCAGGTTGAACTCAACGGCCAGCGCTTTGACGACGTCGCCTACCTGGTCGGGGGCGCGAACAACGAGGATACGTTCGTCCTGGCCATTGGTGGCAGCCTGTCGGGTGGCATGCATGGCGGGCCTGGCGGGTTCGACACGCTGGTGATCGAGGGCGGCAGCTTCACCGATACCGCGTACCGGGCGACCGGGCCGGATGCGGGTACCGTGGCGCTCGATGGCCGTACAGTGGCCTATGCCGGGCTGGAACCGGTGGTTGACAACTCCGTGGCGGTCAACAAAACCTTCAACGCCGCTACTGGCGGCAATGACCTTTTCAGCATCGACGATGGCGGGTTGTTCGAAGTTGTTATCGACAGTATCAGCGGCAGTTTCGAAGACCACACCATCCTCGAACCCTCCGGGCGGTTGACGGTAAATGCCGGCGCAGGCGACGATCTGATCTTCTTCGACGCCTCTTTGTATACGACTGGGCTGCTTATAGACGGCGGCGCCGGCGACGATACCGTCGACGTATCCGGCAACCCGATCGGTATTACCCTGGTGTCGTTCTCCGACGGCTCGAAAATCCTGCGTCAGGGACAGGACACGATCATCCTTCGTGGCGTCGAGCACGTCGTCGGCGCGCGTTCTACAGTGGTCGAGCAGGGGCTGCCCTTGTGGATCGAGCAGGGACCCGGGCCGATCACCGGTGGGCAGGTCAGCATCGCCCCCAATAATCCAGTTTCTGGAGCAGTGCAGTCGATCGCAATCCATCCCTTCGACGGCAACATCATGTTCGCCGGGTCCGCTAACGGCGGCGTCTGGCGTACCCTTGATGGCGGCCTGAACTGGACGCCGCTCACCGACCAGTTCCCTTCGCTGTCTATTGGCGACATCAAGATCAGCCCGCTCGATAACACCGGCGAGCCGGTTGATGCCCTGACCACGGCAGGCGAGCTGGTCATTTATGCCGGTACCGGAAAGTTCAGCAACTCGAACCGCGGCGGCTTCAACGTCGGGATCTACAAGTCGAGCGACGGGGGAGACAGCTGGAGCCTAATCGGTGCCGACGAAATGCGCGGACTGGCGGTTTCCGCCGTCGTGCCCACCAGTGCCCAGGTGCTGGGTCAGCAGGTGGTACTCGCCGGGACGCTCGACAGCGAAGTGGTGTTCTTCGACGCTGCCGGCTTTGTTTCAACCTTGCAAGACGGTACGCTTCGGTCCGACTTGCGCGGCGAGGGTGGTCTATTCCGATCGATCGACGGGGGCCTTAGCTGGAACAGGATTTCCGATGCGCTCGGCAGCGGGTTGCCTGCAGGTGCGATCACCGAAATCGCGCGTGATCCGTCGAACGCAAGTCGTTTCTACGCAGGTGTGGTCGGGCATGGCGTCTACCGCTCCGAGGATGCCGGCGTGACATGGGTAGCGGCGACCGCCGGCATTGCCGGTATCGGTGATGCGCTGAAGGTGGTGCTTTCGGTCAGCGAGGCCGCAGACACAATTACTGGCAATCGACCTGTCTATGCGGCGTTGATCGGCGAGCGCAGCCGCCTCTCGGCTAACGCCGCTGTGGGCGCCACCACGATTGCGGTGACGACGCCTGACACTTTTTACGTCAACGAGAAAATCCGTATCGCCAACGGCGACTATGGGCCTACCGGAAGCTTCAAGGATTCGGACTGGGAAGAGCGGACGATCACGCAGATCAACCTGCAGACGGGCGTTATCACCCTGGATTCGGCGCTGACCAAGGCTCATACGGCAGGGTGGATTGTGTCCCGCGCCGGCGCGCAGATGACCGGCTTGTACCGCTCGGCGGACCTGGGTGCGACCTGGACTCGGATGGACCGCCCCGGAGACGCTGAAGGCGGCCTGACCCCTGGAGGCCAGGCAGTGCGCAACTTCCAGATTCTTGCTGATCGCACCAGCCCGAGCGTGGTTTTTGCTTCGGGAGACACTCAGACCTCGGCCTTGCGCGGTGTCAATCCCAACGACGCGGAACTGCCGAATGCGAGCGGTGCGACCGACTGGACCGCGCGGATCTTCCGCGGCGACGCTGCGCAGGCCAGTGGTGCCCAATGGGCATCGGTGGTGGCCAACAATGCCGGTGGTACTTCGCCGCACGCCGATTCCCGCGAGATGGTGTTCGATCCGACGGGTGCAATAGTCGAGGTCGACGACGGTGGCGTCTATCGCCTCACCAATCCCAATGGGGTTGGGGATTTTGACAACGACGGCAATGCTGGTCCGGGCCGGTCGTGGACCTCGCTGACCGGCAATATGCGGGTCAGCGAGACCAACAACGTCGCCTATGACGCGCTCAACAACGTTTTTTTCATCGGCAATCAGGACACCGGTTCGTCGCAGCAAGCGATCGGACTCGGCCAGGCGATCGATACCGATCTGGACGGCATACCGGATGACGCGGCAACCCGCTGGGCATTTGCGACCATCATTGCGGCTGATGGCCAGACGCAGCAGGCGGTCGGAATCGATTCCAACGGTGACGGAATTCCTGAGCAGACCATCCGCTTCACGCTCAGCAACAGTTGGCTGTCCTTCTACAAGGAAACCTTCAATGCCGCCGGTGTCGGCGGAGGCACTTTCCTGGTTGACATGCGCTCGGCCGCCGCTGCCGGTCCTGACGGCATCCTCGGCAATGCCGATGACGTCCCGGTGTTGGCCGATCTCGATCCGGATGATCAGACGCCTGAAGGCTTCGTCACGCAGCCATATACGTTCAACGTCGTCGACAACCGACGTGCACTGGCCGGCTACTGGGGCGTATACGAGAGCGTAGAGCGACTGACGTCGGCACAGCGCATCCAGGGCTGGACCGGCACCGGCCTGGTCAGCGCGCTGGCCGCAGGCGGCTTCTATCACTTGACTGGTAACCCGAACCTGAGTTTCGTCGATTCCGGCCCGGACACCATTACCCGGGGCGATGGAAACAGCTTCATCGACGATGGTTTCGTCGCCGGTCAGCGCATAACCGTCCAGAATGCCGGGCTGAACAGCGGCTTCTACCTGGTCGACGCGGTCAGCGATTCCACATTGACCTTAAGCAGTGCGTACACCCCGGGCGGCGATGCCGGCCTCACGGCAGCCAACAGTGTTGCCGGTGTGCGAATCGGCAACTCCGATGTCGCTTATGTGGCCCGCTTCAATCACATGTACGTGCGCACCGACGCCAACATCCTTGTCGAGCGCAGCAGCGGTCTTGGCGGCGCGGGTGAGATCACCGATATCGCGGTCGATCCGACAGATTGGCGCATCGCCTATATCGTTGATGGAAGCAACGTGTTTCGCACCATCGACGCGGGCCTCAACTGGGAGTCGCTCGGCGCGAAACTGCGTATACCGAATGTGCAGTCGGTGGAGATTGTTGATACTGGTGGCGGCAATCGCGCGCTCTTGGTCGGTACTTCGCAGGGGGTTTACAGGGCGGTGAGCATCGCGCCAGGTACCGATTGGACTGCCGTCGGGCGAAATTTCCCGAACACCATTGTCAATGACATCGATTTCGTCGACGTCCTCAACAGCAGCATCGATACCGTGGCGGCTGCGGCGCTTGGCCGCGGGCTGTGGACCATTGCCGGCGATGCCGACGCCATTCTCGGGCAGGCGCCGACCTTGACCATCGCCGGCACCGATGCCGACGACAATTTCGTCGTGCGTCGCAGCGCTGACAACCCCGGCATGATTGATCTGTTCGTCAATGCCGGCGTATCACCCACTTTGAGCGTGCCCTTCGACAGCCTGGAAAAGATCGTGATCTCCGGGCTCGGGGGGAGCGACACCCTTACGATCGACTCAACCAACGGTTTGATCACCCCGACCGATGCCATCGAGTTCGATGGGGGCGTCGGCAACGATGCCATCGTATTCAACGGCGCCCCGGTTTTGACCAAAGAGGTGGTCGGACCGAACTCAGGGATCACCACCTTCACTGTAACTGAAGCCGGTTCGGATGCGGAACAACTGGTGCGTTTTTCGAACGTCGAAACGATCACCGACAATCTGGCCGAAGCGGGATTCCTTGAACGTCTCGGTGCTGGATTCTCCGACCTGTTCGACTGGCTGGGTCTGTTTGACGAAGAGTCTGATGAACTCGCCGTCCTTGGCGCCTCTTTGCCGCGCGCGCTTTCTGGAGCCCCGGTCGGCCGCGCCGGAGCGTTTGGCAAGCCGCCGTCGGCCGCGCCAGCTTCCAGCGGCATGACGGTCGAAACCAGCCAAGGCCTTGAGCGCATTTTCGAGTCCGGCAGCAATGGCTTTCGCCTTGACCAAATCGGCGGCGACTCCATCCCGACCTTCGATGCCTTGCGTGACCGGCTTGATGAACTCGACGGCGTGGCTGGCAATGTCTCCTATACCGTCGATGGACTCGGACGGCCCACCTTCGACATCGAGGTCGTCAAGACCCTGTCGGGTGCCGCCGATTTCGACGTTGCGTTTTCTTTGTTCGGTGGCGACGTGCAGCTCGCCGGATTGCTCGACATTGGCATGGAGGTCGTGGTTGACCTGAGACTGGGCATAGACGCGGACGGATTTTTTGTCGACACGGCGGCGTCAGCGAACGAGCTTCTGGTACGCAACATAAGCGCCACCGGTAACGCGACCGCCCAGGGCCGCTTCGGCTTCCTCGATGTCGTCGTACGCGCCGAGGAATTGAGCGTCGACGATGATGTCCGATTCCAGGTAAATCTGGTTGATCCGGGCGGCGATGGCAAGCTGCGCCTGGGTGATCTCGGCGCCAGTCTGGGCAACAAAGCCGAGATCAGCGCAGGCGGGAATGCAGCGCAAAACGACATTACGCTGCACCTGTCCGCCAAGGCTGCGGCTCTCGGTGCGGATCTTGATTTCATCGATCTTGCCGGTGCTGAATTGATACTGACTTGGGCTGATATCAGCCAGCCCACCAATGTCAACGTGACAGCCAGTGCCGGTCTGGGCCAGACCGTCATCGATTTCCTGCGCGTCGGTCCTCAACAGGTGCTCGACCAGCTTGAGACGATCCGCGATTTCTCCGTCGCCTTCAATGGCGTCGACATTCCGCTTCTGCAGGATTCATTGGGGCAGGTCATCGACGTGGTGCAGGCGGTCAACGATCGTGTGATCAGCCCGCTCACCAACGGTTTCTCCGGCAGCGCCAATTTCGGCTCCATGCAGGACATGGTGTTGCAACTCGCCAGAGGGCTCGGAGTCGACCCAGCATCCCTGGGTCTTGACTACGACAGCGCGACCCGCGAGATCACGTTCGACCTCAATTTCAGCAAGTCGGTCCAGACCACCGACACGCTTGACGTCGGCTTCGATCTGGAAAGCGGCCTCGCCGATCTCGACATCAGCAGTCAGGCCTCGGTAGAAGCGGGATTCGACGTTTCCCTGAAAGTCGGTATCGATCTTGATGACCTGCTGGCGCATCCGGGCGATCCCGGCAGCTGGATATTCATCCGCAATCCGAATGTCACGGCCACCATCAACGCTACTGCGGCCGACCTGGACGCCAATGCGCGCTTCGGCTTTCTTTCAATCGGCATCGTCGACGGCAGCGCCGAGGCGACTGGTTCCTTCGCGCTCTCGCTCGGTGACCCGACGCCCGCCGACGGGCGCATCAACCTAGGTGAACTGTTGCAGGCTCTCGGAACGCCGCAGGCGTCATTCACCGGCAGCGCCAGCCTCAACCTGCCGGTCAGCGCGCCATTCCTCGGCATCGTCGCCGGCCCGGACACCGCCATCACCCTCGACTGGCCGGACGTCACGGATCCCGACAGCATCAACGTAGTCGTCCCGAACCTGCTTGAAAACAGCCTGGCGAACTTCACCAACATGGACGCCGGCACCCTGATCGGCCTGCTTGGCCAGATCGCCGACTGGCTCGAGAGCATGCAGAACAGCTTCGACGCCACCCAGGTGCCGCTGGTGGGGCCGGCGCTCGACGAGGTGCTCAAGTTCGCCGACCTTTTCGCCGACGCGGTGCTCTACGACGACCACGACGACAGCGATGCCGCCACCGGCACCAACAAGCTGCTCGACGCCAACAACCAGGCCACCTTCAGCACGGTGCAGGAACTGGCCGCGCGCATGGTCACCATTCTCGGCGCCGGCGACATCGTCCAGTACAACGCCGCCGACCAGACGCTGACCATCAACCTCGAACTCGGGGACGTGGACAGCACGTCGAACTTCGGCCAGCTCGACCTGCCGCTCGACTTCGACCTGCTCGACCTCGCGCCGCTGGCCGAGATCAGCACCTCCGGAAACATCCGCCTGTCGGCCGGCGGCGGGCTGTCGCTGACCATCGGCATCTACATGGGCAACGAGGGCGCGGTCGAACTCACCAACGGCACGTTGCTGTCGACCCTCAAGGACGGCGTCAGCTTCAGCGATACGCTGGTGGTTTCCGCCGCGGGCGAGGCACGCACCACCTATGGCCGGCTTTCCGAGGATGCGGCCTTCAAGCTCGAGCGCAACGGCGCCGCGCCGGTCGAGATCCTGTTGCCGTTTGCATCCACAAAAGCCAACGTCACCATCGCCGACCTGGCGGCCGATATCAGCGCCGCCATCGCCGCGACTTCCCTGAACGGCAAGGTCACCGTCAGCGTCGACAACAAGGGCACGGCCGACAACCTCGCCGACGACCAGATCGTACTCAGCGGCGATGGGAGCACCACCTCGCTTAAGCTCACGGCGCCGTCGAGCAACCCGGCGGTACGCGAGATCGGTTTCGCCGCCAGCCAGACGGCCGTGAATGATGGCGGTGTCTACAAGCTCAAGGCCACCGTGCCCGGGCTGGTCGGCCGCTCGGCCGACAATGCGGTGTTCAACGTCAACCTGAACGGCACCAACACCGCGGTGACGGTTTCGGGCACGGACCTGCGCACCAACCGCAACATCATGGACCTGGTGGTCGACGTGCAACGGGCCGTCGATGCCACCAACCTGGATGGCAAGATCGAAGTCGGTTCGCTGGGCAAAAAGTTGCTGTTCAAGACCCTGTTGCCGGCGACCTCCCTCAGCATCACCGCCAGCGGCAACGCGGTCAGCGAACTGGGCCTGGCTGCCTCCAAAACGGGCACCTCGGTCGACCTCGTCATCACCACCCGTGACGGCGCCGTGCACAACATCGTGCTTGACGGGGCCACCACCCTCGGTGCTGTTGTTTCGGCCATCGAGACCGGCACCGGCGGCAAGGTCGACGTGCAGTTCTCGCACGAGAACACCCGCCTGCTCCTGCTCGATACTACCGGCGGGACCGGCACCTTCCTGATCCAGAACGCCTTTGGCTCGAATGCCGCGACCGACCTCGGGATCCTGCGCGCCATCGTGCTGGCGCCCGAAGGCGGCGCGCCGACCGGCGACGAGGTTCCACCGCAAGACCGTATCGAAAGCGGCCTGCTGGGCGGTGTCGACCCGATGGAACGGCTGTTCCTGCAGAACGCGCGTGCCGCGGCCAGCCTGGCTTTCTCGACGCCTAGTGCGGTCGAGGCGACCGCGCAGTTCGGTTTTGTCGGCATCGAAGCGTCCGGCGAGGCCGATCTCACCGGCACGGTCTCCATCGGCCTGAAGCCGCCCGGTGCGCCGGACTTCGATCCCAACGCAAGGATCACCCTCAAGAGCCTGATCGACAACATCGGCAATGTCGGCGATTTCATCGACGGCCCGGAAATCGACGGCAGCGGCACGCTCGATTTCGCGGTCGACATCAACCCGGCATTCCCGGGCATCAACACCGAGGCCGATCCGCGCCTGACCCTCACCATCAACGACCTCGGCGACCTGATCAACGGCGTGCCGGGCGCCTACGAGATCGAAACCAGCGGCTTTGACGATCTGGTCAATTTCGACGACGTCGGCTTTGCCGACATTCTCGCCGCGCTACAGGCGCTGGTTGATTTCCTGGTGCAGTTCGAGGAGCTCGAATTCCTCCAGGCCGACATTCCGGTCATCAACGTCAGCCTGTCGGACCTGCTGGCCTTCGCCAGCGACTTTGCCGACGCGCTCGAGGAAGTCGAGGCCAACCCGGCCGCCACCGTCCAGGTGCTCGAATCCAAGCTCAAGGAAGCCCTCGGCATGCCGCAGTCGAGCGACCTGTTGTCGCTCGACGTGGTTGACGGCAGCATCCTGCGCATCGACCTGAATTTCTCGCCGCAGTTCTCTTCTTCCCTGCCGATCGACCTTGCGCTGCCGATCGCCTCGGACGTCATCGACCTGTCCGGAAACGCAAATCTGCGTGCCGATGGCGCACTCAACATGCGCCTGGCGGTCGGTATCGACCTCAACGACCTGGACAGCTTCTGGCTGTTCGAGGACACCGGCATCCATGGCGGGCTGGATGTCAACAACACGCCCGGCAACAAGGGCGACGACGTCGCGCTGCGCGCGGCTGCGGAGAACATCAATTTCACCGCAGCCCTCGGCGGCCTGGGTGCGCGGATCAAGGATGGCGAGGCGGAGATCACCGCCGACATCGATGTCGGCCTGAAGAGCGCCGCCATGACGGACGGCACCGGCAACAACCGCCGCATCCTGCTTACGGAGGCATTGTCGAATTTCGGCGACGTGCTCGACCTCGGTGTATCCGGCGAGGTCAATGGCGAGCTGCCGGTGTATTTGCCCAACGAGTCCACCCATACCGGCGACATCCTCATCGGCGGCGAGCTGTCGCTCTCGCTCGACGGCGGCCTGGAGGTCAGTGGCACGCTCACCGATCCGGCCGCGATTGCCGACGACTTCCTGCTCATACCCGATGACATTTTCAACATTGATTTCTCGCAATTCAGCGCGCTCGACAACCTGCTCTTGATCATCGATGGTGTCGACGGCTTCCTCGGCCTGCTCGAAGACACCTTCAGCGGCCAGCTCGGCGGGTTTGCCGTACCCATCATCGGCGACCAGCTCGGCGACGCCGCCAACGTCATCGCGGACTTCCGCGAGGGCTTTATCGCCGGCCTGCGCGACGCGGTCGAATCGGCCGCCGTGCCGGACCAGAATTACATCTCGCAGCAACTGTTCAACTTGCTGCACAACACGCTGCACATCCTGGCCGACCGCAACGACGACGGTCACATCGACATCCACGACATCGCGCTCGATACCAACGTCGACGACCCGGGCGTCGCGCCCACCGATGTCTACATGCAGTGGAACCTCAAGCTTGGCGGCGTCCTGGTCGATGCCGGGGTGGGGCTGGATTTCGATCTCGGCGTCCCGGGTCTGGGTTTCGAAACCCGCGGTTCGCTGGATGTCACCGGCGACTGGCAGTTCGATCTCGGCTTTGGCGTGGGCATCAGCCGCGGCGGCTTCTACATCGATGTGTCGGACACCAACGAACTGGAAGTCAACCTCGATGTCGACCTGACCGGTGCCGGACTTACCGGCAAGCTGGGCTTCCTGCAACTGGATGCCGACACCAATGTGGACGGGCAGGGCGACCCCCTCACCGGCCTCGGCGCGACTTTCGGCGTGGACGTGCGCAACAAGAGCGGCGGTACACGCATCGGCTTCAACAACCTTAATGACCTGGAGATCGACATCGGCGTGGCGGCGGAAGCCAAGGTCGACATCGGCATGGAGCTCCAGCTCAACAGCGACCTGGTTCCGGGCGCTGATACCGTTTTCCCCAAGATCGTCGGTGATTTCGTTCTTGAATGGGCGGTGGGCGACCGCGATGCGGGCGTGCTGGTGGGGCTGGACGGGCTTGGCGATGCCGTCGCCGACGGCCTCAAACTGGTCGAGTTCCAGGACGTTGGGATCGACCTCGGCACCTTCATCTCGGACTTCCTGTCGCCGATTGTCGAGCAGGTCAAGCAGTTCACGGAACCGCTGCAGCCGCTCATTGATGTGCTGACCGCACCGATCCCGGTGATCTCGGACCTCGCCGGCGAGCCGTATACGCTGCTCGACCTCGCGGCATCCACCGGATACGTCGACGCAGGGCTGATCTATGCCATCGCCGACGTCATCTCGTTCATCAACGCGATTCCCGATCCGGCCGAGGTCGGCAGCCTGATCCTCAATTTCGGTGATTTCACCATTTTCGACATCGATGGCGGGATCAGCAACGCCATCTGGGACAGCAATTTCGACCGCGGCAGCGTCGCGCCGCCCGATATTGATACCGACGAGTTGCTCAGTTCGCTGGACGGCATCAGCACAACGCCGGGATCGAGCTCCGAGACCACCAAGAATTTCACCAACGGTCTTGCCAACGGGGACCTTGGCGACTTCATCTCCTTCCCGATCTTCCAGGACCCCTCGCAACTGTTCGGGTTGTTGATGGGCGAGAACCCGTCGCTGGTCGAAATCGACCTGCCGCCCTTGTCGTTCGAGCTGACGTATTCGCAATTCTTCGTCATCTACGGCCCATTGGGCGTGCGCATCTTCGGAACACTGGGCGCCACTCTCGACCCTCCGGCGTTCGGCTACGACACGCTTGGCCTGCGCGACTTTTTCGACAGTGACTTCCGCGACCCCTTAAGCCTGTTCAACGGCCTGTATCTCAGCAGCGAAGTCCCGGTGGTTACGCTGTATGGCAGTCTGGGCGCCGCCGCCGAGATCAACCTGCTGGTGGCCCAGGCCGGCGTTGGCGGGCGACTCGGATTCGAGGTCCAGTTCGACCTCCACGATCCGGACGAGGATGGCAAGGTCCGTCTGTACGAGCTGGCAACCAACTTCCTCAACGAAGCCAAGTACGGCAACCCGGCGCTGGCGCCGTTGGCGATTTTCGACGTCAGCGGACTGGTCTATGCGGAGTTGTTCGCCTACCTCAAGGTTGACCTGCTGCTGTTCTCGATCGACGAGGAGTGGGTCATCACGCCGCGTATCGAACTGGTCAACTTCGACATCCCGTTCACCCGCAAGCCGACCCTGGCCGACGAGCTCGGCGACGGCGTGCTGCGCCTGAACATCGGCGAATTCGCCGAGAAGCGCCTGGAGGGCAACGAATCCGACATTGGCGAAAAGATTTTCGTCGAGCAGGTCGATGCCGACACAGTGCGGGTATGGTCCCCGGACCTGGACGTCGCCTACGACGAGGCGCAGGAATACGACGTCACCAGCCTGATCATCGCGCAAGGCGGTGAAGGGGACGATGTCATCGACCTCTCGGGGGTCACGTCGGCCATCCAGTTCGACATCGAAGGCGGCGCCGGCAACGACGTCATCAAGGTGGGCCTGGGCGGCAAGTCGCGCATCGACGCGGGTGCCGGCGACGACGAGGTCTTTGGCAGCGACCAGGACGACATCATCATCGGCGGCCTGGGCAACGACATCATCGATGCAAAGAGCGGTAATGACGTGGTGTTCGCCGACGACGCCAAGTTCGGCGAAGACGGCCTCACGGTCAAGGCTTCCGGTTTCGGCGGCGGTGCCGACGTGGTCATCGGCGGGGCGGGCGGCGACCTGATCGTCGGTGGTGGCGGCAATGACAAGCTGGGCGGCGACCTGGATCCGCGCAGCGCGGATCCGGACACGGAACCCGGCGGCGCCGACATCATCATCGGCGACGGTACGCTCATCACATTCAATGTCGCGAACGCGTATTTCAACATCGCGGCGATCGAGAACACCAGCAGCGCAACCGGTGGCGCCGACCTGATCTACGGTCATCGCGGCGCAGACCGGATATTCGCGGGTGGCGGCAACGATACCGTCGATGGCGGCGGCGGGCTCGACCAGATCCGCGGCGAAGCGGGCTTCGACGTGCTCAACGGAAGCCGTGGCAACGACTCGATTTGGGGTGGTGACAACGACGACACCATCACCGGTAGCGATGGCGCGGACATGTTGTACGGCGACGCCGGTGCCGATCTCGTGCATGGCGGCCTGGGGAACGACACGATTCGCGGCGGCACCGGCGTCGATCAGCTGTTCGGCGATCAGGACAACGACAATATCTTCGGTGAAAGCGATGGCGACCGCATCTATGGCGGCGGCGGCGCCGACACCATTGACGGTGGCGCAGGGAGCAACCTCGTCTACGGTGATGACCGCGACGGCGAAAACACCGGTGCGGCGGCGGGGGACCGGATCACCATTGGCAATGACGCGGATACCGTCCACGGCCAGGCCGGCGACGACACGATCACCGGCGGCAACGGCAGCAAGAAGGTTTATGGCGGCGGCGGGACCGATCGCATCACCTTGGGCGACGGCAACAGCGAGATCCATGGCGACGCCATCGTGGTCGGCGGGGTGTACAGCGTCTCGCCTGACGGCGCGCGCGACATCATCGTGCTGGGCAACGGCAACATGCTGGTGCGCAGCCATGTGGGCAACGACGACATCACCGCCGGCAACGGCAACAGCGACGTTTACGGCGACGCCGGCAGCGACACCATCACGCTGGGCAACGGCAACAGCCGGGTCTACGGCGACGCGGATCTGGTGGCGGGCGTGGTGGTGCTGTCGGGCGCCGGTGCGGCCGATACCATCACCGTCGGCGACGGCAACAGCCGACTTTTCGGCCATGCGGGCGCCGACCATATCACCGCCGGCGACGGCAACCATTTCATCCTTGGCGCCGCGGGCGACGATGTGATCGTTGCCGGCGTCGGCAACAGCGTGATCCGCGGCAATGCGGATTCCGACACCATCACCACCGCGGGCGGCAACAATGTCATCGTCGGCGACGGCGTCATCAGCGATGACACCATCGCCAACGAACGCACCCTGCCATTCAATGTCGACCTGAGCGATGCCGACGACGGCAACGACACCATCAACGCCGGCAGCGGCAACGACCTGGTCTTCGGCTATGACGGCGATGACATCATTCACGGCGGTGGCGGCGACGACACCATCGTCGCCGGCGACGGCTTCGATGTGCTCTTCGGCGATGCCGGCAACGACAACATCCAGGGCGGCAACGACGACGACACCATCGATGGCGGCGCCAACAACGACCGTATCGACGGCGGCAACGACGACGACCTGATCCGCGGCGGAGCCGGCAACGACATCATCATCGGCGGCCTGGGTGACGATGACCTCCTGGGGGAGGGAGGCCGGGACCTGATCTTCGGCCAGGTGGAAGACGCGCGTCTCGGCGGTTTCGACGCGGACAACCCGATCAATTTCACCAACCCGCCGGCCTGGGACGAGAACGAGACCATCTATCCCACCGGGGTGACGCCACCGCGCATCACGCCGGTGGCGCTTCTGGGGCAATCCATCGATGGCAGTTCGATCGACGACGGTGTGAGCGCCCGTATCCGTTCGGCGCTGCCGGATGAGTTCGCCACGCTCAAGGCCGACCTCGACGTCAATGTCACGGACATGAACGACGTCATCGACGGTGGCGCGGATTCCGACTGGATATTCGGCCAGGGGGGTTCCGACTTCCTGATCGGTGGCGCCGGCGACGACTATCTGGACGGCGGCGTCAACAATGACGAGGTTGAAGGCGGCGGCGGCAACGACATCGTGCGCGGCGGCGCCAACGACGACAACCTGCGCGGCGATTACAGCGTCAAGGCTCCCAACCCGGTGATCCGCGGTGACGAGGGCTTCGACCAGTTGTACGGCGATGGCGGCAGCGACTACCTGTTCGGCGGGCCGACCGGGAGCACGCTGGCGGCGGCGGAGGTTGGCGACAAGGTGCAACGCACCAGCGGGCAGCGCCTGTTCGGTGGTGACGGCATCGACTTCCTGTATGCCTGGGGCGCGGTCACGGTCGCCGCGAGCCCGTTGCAACTGGCAGCGGAGTACCAGTTGCGTGGCGACGAACTGCACGGCGGCGCCGGCGGCGACTGGCTGTACGGCAACGTGCGCCAGGATGTACTGATCGGCGATTCCGGCAACGACTATCTGCACGGCGACTACCTTGCCGGGCCCACCTACGCCCGCAATGTTTTTGCCGACACGCGCGGTGCGAACGACGAGATCCATGGCGGCTCCGGTGAGGACCAGATCTTCGGCGGCGGCGGTGCGGACATCGCCTGGGGCGGTGGCGACACCGACTGGCTGGAAGGGCAGGACGGTATTGACACCCTGTACGGCGGCGGCGGCATCGACCTGATCGTCGGCGACGTCAGCCCGCTCTACACCCAGTTCGGCGACACCATCGACGGGCATTTCGGCAACGACCAGTTCGCCGACGTCATCGATGACAACGCCACCGACATCCTGATGGTGCTGGGCACGCCAGTGGTGGGCGACACCATCATCGTCGGCCAGACGGCCGCGGGTCGAGACGATGAATACGGGCAGGGCGTCCTGTACTTCGACTACAACGGCCGCGACATCTTCATGCCATGGCGCGCTGCGCCGACCGCCGGCCAGACCGTTGGCAAACCGCTGGTGGAGCAAATCCGCGTCGCCGGCCTGTCCGGCAACGACCGCATCGAGTTCCGCCAGGGCGACGGACTGGACAACTCCGGCCGCGCGGTGGAAAAGCTCGATGTATCCGACCTCATCGCCCGCAGCGACGACTACGTCGGTGTCATCGACGGCGGTGCCGGCAACGACATCCTGCTGGGCTCGGAAGCGCGCGACCGTATCGACGGTGGCAACGGCAGCGACGTGATCTACGGCTTTGGCGGCAACGACCGCCTGTGGGGCAACAGCGGCACCACCGGTTCGTCCGGAGAACGGGACGTGATTTTCGGCGGGCAGGGCGCCGATGACCTGATCGGCGGACCGGGCGAGAACCAGTTGTTCGCGTGGAGCCGGGATCCCAACCCGGTCGTCAGCCAGTTGCACATGGTGGCCGGCAGCGCCACCGGCGGCGCCGGTGCGCCGGCGGTGCTCAAGGGCATCGATGCAGCACCGGCCGATGGCCGCTTGCGCGCCGACATGAGTTTCACCCTGGCCATTGGCGACGGTGAAGCGGTGATCATCAATGTCACCGCGGCGGAGACCGCGTCGTTCACCACCTTGAGCCAGTTGATCGACCTGATCAACGGCAAGATCAACGCGACGCTCCTTTCCGGACAGGTGATCGCCGGCTCCGTGCTTTCCGGCGGCAAGACCCTGTTCACCCTGTCGTCCACCGCCAGCGGTGTCTCGCTGACGATGAAATTGCGCCAGTTCGGCGTCTATGTCGATGCCGAGGGGCAGATTCGCGACGACAACGGCGACCTGAACGGCGATGGGCTCAATGACGTCACCGGCGTGGCCGCCCTTTACAGCCTGGAAGACACCGGCCTGGACCGCATGCTGGGTTCGTCGGAAGATGATGAGCTGTACGGCGGCACCACGGTGGGTTTCCTGTTCGGCAACGGCGGCGATGATCGCCTGTTCCGCGCCGATGGCAGCCTGTTCGAGTCGCTTGACGGCGGCCTGCTGGGCGAGGAATGGAAAGAGTACGCCCGCGAGTCCGGGCAGGTCTGGTACATCGGCGGCACCGGTGCTGACGACGAGATCAAGATCGATTACGTCACCGAACCGGGCCTCTTGCGCGACAAGCACCTGGTGACGCGTCGCACGGTCAATGGCGACCTGTCCAGCTTTGCGGCCTTGCTGACCCTGGATTTCGGCGCGCTTGACGACAACGGCAATCCGGTCTGGGATTCCGAGGACATCCAGTTCAACATCAACCAGGTGCTGGCCGACGAAGGCGGCCTGGAAAAGTACAAGGCCGACTCGACGGTTTCATACGTCGACCCCAGCACACTGACAGAGGCGCAAAAGCTGGCGCGTCAGAAGGAACTCGAGCACCTCGAGTTCGACACGCTCAAGCTCGAGGAATCGCTGCTGCCGCCGGAGGCGGATTTCGAAGTCATCCTGGTCGATTCGCTGGGTGGCAACGACGACATCTACGTCGGCCCGACCGTGCAGAAAACCGTGTGGATCGACGCCGGCGCCGGCGATGATCTCGTGCGCATCATGAGCGGTACCGCCATCCTGGTGGACAAGGCCGAATCGGGCAATCGCAACGATCTTGCCGGGTTTGCCTATCAGGTTGGCGAAGCCGCCGGCCTGGCGCAAAGCACCACGCTCAAGGGCCTGACGCTTGACAGCCCGAACGACCGCGACTGGTTCCGCTTCACGCTCGGCGGCACGGCGCCGGTGGGCGCGCAGATCCGGGTTGACAGCGCCTCCAGCCTGGACGGCATCAACCTGCAACTGTTTGCTGTCGCCGCGGATGGCAGCACCACCGACGCCGGTGCGCTCGCGGCGCTGATCTCGAAGGACGGCATCGATGCCGGCAGCATCGCCGGCGCCGTTGCCAACGATACCCGCGACACCGCCTACCGTCTGCGCGATGAGCAGGCCATCCAGAACCTGTTCCGCCTGCGCGGCCTCACCCTGGACCGCGGCCCGAATGCCGCCGTCGACGGCGACGAGGGCGATGTCGACTGGTTCCGCTTCACGCTGAGCGAGCCCGCCGGGGAGGATGATCGTATCGGGCTCATCACCGATCATGCGTCGGTGAGTTCGCTGGTCCTGGAGATTTTCGACGCCGCCAGCGCGGCGGTCACGCCGCTGGCACTGGACGGCGAAGTCAGCGAGCTCGCGCGCAGCGTGAGCCTCGCCGGCCTCGCCGCGGGTGACTATTTCATCAAGGTGCGCACGCTTGGCGCGCCGGCCCGTTATGACCTGGTCACCCGGGTGGGCACCGGGGACAATCCGCTCACCGGTACGGTCGACGAGCGCCGCTACCTCGGCAACCTCGAGCTTGATTTTTCGGGCAAGAGCGCGGGCGTGCTCGATATCGCCGGGCTTGCCGCCGGCGACTACCTGGTCAAGGTGGCCTCCGGCAGCCTTGTTCCCACCGAATACGACCTGAGCTTCAAGGTCGACGCCACCACCCCCACGGTGCAGCAGATGACCACCCGCACCGACATCGTCAGGCGCGACGTGATCCTGGGCGGCACCGGCAACGACGTGCTGATGGGCGGCGCGGGCGAGGACTGGATCTTCGGCCAGGGCGGCAACGACGTGCTCTCCGGCGGCTATGACCGCCAGGCCGAGGACCTGCTGTTCGGCGGCGCCGGTGACGACACCTTCCAGCTGATCACCGACGGCCTGCCCTTCATCAAGGGCACCACCGACACCTATATCCCGACCCTGACCGACCGCTTTGATGGCGGCGATGGCAACGACCGGGTGCTGTACTGGGGCGGTGACGTTGACCACAACGGCCGCGCCGTGCCCGACAACGTGGCCGTACGCTGGAACCGCTTCCTGCATCGCTATGAATTCAGCTCGTTGCAGTGGGACGTGGCCAACCAGGAGTTCGCGCCCAACGGCGAAGCGGTTTCGGCCGATTCGCGCGCGGTCGAGAGCGGCGACCTCGGCACCGCGGCGCAATTCACGATGCGCATCGACGGCGTCAACTACGACGTCACCGTGGCGTCCAGTGACAACACCTCCATCAGCGACCTGGCCCTGGATGTGGCGGCGGCGATCGACGCGGCGCTGGCGGATACGCCGGCCGACGGCAAGGTGGTGGTGGAGTTTCCCGATGGCGTGATCCGTCTGGTGGGCATAGGCGTATCGCTCGACCTGATCGTGCCGGAGTTCGTGACCAATGGCGCCACCACCATCGCAAACTCCGCCATCACGAAAATGAAGTTCGCGCCGCTGATCGAAGGTTCGCCGATCTATGCGCAGAATTTCGCCTTCTTCCAGACCGTCAGCGTCGAGAAGATGGTCATCGACACCCGCGACGGCGACGACGTCGTGCACGCGGATTCCGAGTTCCAGTACCCCGGTGTGGTCAGTGAATGGGGCTTCGACCCGGGCGATGTCGAGCAGCGCGGCTTCCTCGCGGGCAATCTTGAGATCTACGGTGGCGACGGCAACGATCGCCTGTTCGGCGGCGCCTATGGCGACGTGATCGATGGCGGCGACGGCGCCGACCTGATCATGGGCGGCGGCGGCGACGACCGCATCAGCGGTGGCCCCGGTAGCGATCTGCTGTCCGGCAACCGCATACTGGAGCCGGACCGCTACGAGTTCACCACGGTCAATGGCGTATCCAGCCGCAACGATTTTTCGCCCTTCGCGGCCGCGCTGCCATTGGTGCGTACCGGGTCGGTGGTCGACCGGCTTAGCTTCCACCTGGGCGACAGCGACGACTGGTACGTCATCTCCGCCGCCGAGGCGCGGGCGCAACTGGGCGACGCCAACAGCGCGTTGCTCGAAGGTGGAATGATTTCCGTCGTGCCACTGGTAACGGTGGAAGGTGGCGTGGAGGAAACCAAGGACACCCTGCTGGCCTACCTGTTCCCGGCCGAGGACAGCGACCCGGGCGAAGGTGTCAGCCTGGTGCCGCGCGAGCGCTTCTCCGGGGTGCCGGAATACTACTTCCTGCATGTCACCAACGAACTGGCCGCACGCCCCGGTGGCGAGGATGCCGCGCGCGGACTGGCGCTCAAGTTCAATGGTTCGACCGACTATGCCAATGCGGGCACGCGTGGCGCTTTCCAGATGAACAAGACGTTCACGCTGGAGTCCTGGATCAATCCGGCTGGTGCCGGCAGCGGCAGCGGCGGAATCGGCGGCATCATCATCAATCGTGAAGGTGAATACGAGATTGCGCGCTTCGCCGACGGCTCGATCAAGTACGCCATCGCCGGCAGCGGCCCCAATTCCTGGGTATGGAAGGATACGGGCGCGAACGCCGCCCTGGGTGTCTGGACCCATGTATCGCTGGTCTTCGACAATGGCCTGGTCACCACCTACATAAACGGGCAGAAATTCGGCAGTTCGACCAACCTCGGCTTCACCACGGTGACCGACAGCGTTGCCGCGCAGGACGAGTTGCGCATTGGCGGGCGCCAGGGCGGCAACCAGTACTTCAATGGCCGCATCGACGAAGTGCGGGTCTGGAACGTCGCGCGTACCGCGGCGGAGATCGCCGACAGCTACAACCGGGTGCTCACCGGCGATGAGGCCGGCCTGCAGGGTTACTGGCGGTTCGAGGAGCAGGCCGATGCCGACCTGCTGCGCGACGGCGACCAGATGGCCGACCTGTCGTCCAACCTCGCGCATGTCACGCTGATGCCGAATGGCTTGCTGACGCCCACCTCGGTCGCGGTCGCCGATCGCGCCGGCACCGACAACCTGATCGTCAACTACGGCCCGGGCGAATACCGCATCAAGTTCGGCGGCACCTTGGGCGAAACCCTGCTGGTCGGGCCGGACGAAGCCACCCAGGCATTCTCGCCGGTGGAGCTGTCCGGCCAGCCGGTCTTGATCAACGTCGGCGACATCAATGGCGATGGCTTCGACGACGCGATTGTCTCGGTGCAGGATGCGGTGGTGGCCACGCTGGCCGATGTCGGCAATCCGCGCACCTTCGTGCGGGTTGCCTTCGGTTCCGCCAGCGGGCTTGATCCCAATCTGGTGCGACCGACCGTCACGCTTGAATTGCCGGCGCCGCTGTTGGGCGGCAGCGAGACCAATCGTTCGGTCATCAGCCCGGCGGGCGACCTTGACGGCGACGGCTATGGCGACCTGCTGGTGTCGGTCACCAGGCAGTCCTCGATGGACAAGCAGGGCGTGTACGTGATTTTCGGCCGCGCCGACTGGTCCACATCGTCCAGCACGGTGGCCGACGCCGGCCTGATCGGCGAGTACTTCGCCCTGCCGGCGGGCGTGGACGTGACCAGCCTGGGCGAGGTCGATTTCAACGCCCTTGTGCCGAAATACACCCGTACCGACGCGAGAGTCAATTTCCCCGGAACCAGCGGGCCCGGCTTCGCCGGTTTTTCCGACCTGAACGACCGCTTCGCGGTGCGCTGGACCGGGCAACTCAACATCGAACAAGGCGGCGTCTACAAGTTCTTCCTCGCCAGCGACGATGGA
Organism: Burkholderiales bacterium; assembly: GCA_965279115.1. Taxonomy (GTDB): domain Bacteria; phylum Pseudomonadota; class Gammaproteobacteria; order Burkholderiales; family JAEUOS01; genus JAEUOS01. The sequence goes on along the minus strand of OZ257137.1, from coordinate 6,682,229 downwards.
AGCCGGCTGTTCATCGACGGCAACGAAGTCATCAACAACGACGGCCTGCACGGCAACACCGAGTTGTCCGCCACGGTCTCGCTTTCCGCCGGCTTTCACAACATCCGCGTCGAGATGTTCGAGAATCTCGGCGTGGCCGGGGTCACGCTTTCCTGGCAGAAGCCTGGCGCCGTCGCGCGCGAGGTCGTTCCGTCGTCGGTGCTGTTCCGCGACGCCCGCGGCGTCATCGACGTGCTCAACGACAGCGACCTGTTCATACCGGTGAGCGGCACGACGGTCGTCAACGCGGCCGGGGTGGGCAATGTCACCTCGATCCAGACCCACGGCTTGCTGGGCAATTTCCACGACTTCTCCAACAGCGCCAACCTCACGCAACTGCCCGGACTGGTGAGCGGCCGATTCCTGCGCAATGACGGCGTCGGCGCCGAGAGCGCGACCGTCATCACGCTGGAAAACCTTCCGCCCGACCACACCAGCCTCGACCTTGAGTTCCTGCTGGCGCTGATCAACACCTGGGACGGCAACAACGCGGCCAACGGACCGGACCGGCTGAAGATCTCGATCGACGACACGCTGGTGTTCAACCAGACCTTCAGCAATGTCAGCGGTTCCGCGCAAAGCTATTCCGGCGGTGTCAAGCTCCTGTCCGAGGTGAACCTCGGGTTCGGCGCGGCGGCCGATTCGCTTTACGACCTGAGCGGCGCGGCCGCCTTGCGCACGCTGGCGCACACAGGGACCAGTGCCACCATCCGCATCTGGGCGGAAGGCGCCCATTATTCGGGCGGCGCCGATGAGTCATGGGCGATCGACAATCTGCGCATCCTGGCCAATGGCCCGGGGGGCGCGACAACCGTATTCGATTCCGGTTTCGACGGCGAGTTGCCGCCCGGCGTGAGCGGTGGCGGGCAACAGGTCGACGTGGCGGGTTTCGGTCCGACCCTGTCCCGGATCGATACGGCGATCGTGAACGAGGGCGAACTTGTTTCGCCCGCCGGCTTGATCAGCTGGACCTCGGGTACGAGCGTGGCGCCGAACCTGGTCGAGGATTTCGCGGTGCGCTGGACCGGGTCGCTGTTCTACGACCCGCCGGCGGCGGCCGAGAGTGGCGAGGTGGTTTTCTACGTCGCCAGCGACGAGGGTCACCGACTGATCATCGACGGCAATGTCTTGTTCACCGGCGGCCTCGGCAGCAACCCGAGTGTCGTGTCCTACACGCTCACGGCCGGCTATCACTCGGTGCAGCTCGATTACTTCCAGGCCGATGGCGAAGGCGGGATACTGTTCGGCTGGCAGCCCGAAGGCGAGATTCTCGACTACATCCCGCTGGCCAACCTGGTGCAGATGGACGAATCACCGGTCGATCCGGCGGCGCGCGATGACCTGGTCATTTCCGCGCTCGGCAGCACCAAGGTGTATGCGGGGCGTTCCCGTGCGGCATGGCTGGGCGAGATCGACCGCACCGACGCGACGCGTGAAAACAAGTTCGACGGCGCCGCGGCTTTCAGTCTCGGCGGTGGCGGCGTGGCTGGCGCGGCGGGCGACTTCGACCGTGACGGCCGCGACGACTATGCGATCATCAACAGCGGCACGCTGCGTGTATTCAGCGGCGACCCCCTGGCGGACGGCACCACGCCTGCCCGGCTTACCGTCACCGGCGCCTTTGGCGCCGGCGCGCGCGCCTACGCGGCCGGTGATGTCGATGGCGACGGCACCGACGACCTGTTGATCAGCGGCCCGACCGCGAGCTATGTCGTGTTCGGCGATAGCGAATTGACCAACAACCCGGCCGACCCGGCCGATCAGATCACACTTGCAGGTCTTCTGGATTCCGACGCCGCGATCCTGATGGGTGAGGGCAATCTGCGGCCGATCGGCGATTTCGACGCTGATGGCGCGGCCGATTTCGGTGCGGGCAAGATGGTCGCCAGCAACCGCCTGACCGAAGAGGGCACCCTCGAGCACCAGGTGCTGGCGATCCACCTGGGCGCCGGATTGGTCGACGCCGAAGCCGGAATTCGCGAGTCGCGTGCCGCTATGGAAGCGCGTTTCGCCAGGGCTGCCGACTTGATCGTCGAGCCCGGACGCGCGAGCTATTCCGCTGCCGGTACGACCCAGGCGCAAACGCTTTATTTTGGCGGCATTTCCAGGTTCGTCCACGACGGCATCACGGCCACCCGCCTGGGTTTTTCGGGGCCGTCAGGCGACGCCTTGCGCATCTACGAAGGCACCGGACTCGGTCCGTTCCAGCCCGGCGTGGTTGCGGCCGACGCGCTGCGCGCGACGCCGGACTACTACCGATTCGACCTCGCCACACCGAGCCTGCCCGACACCGGTCCGCGCGACATCCCGGGCATCAACGTCGCCGCCGATGCCAATCCGGCGGCACGCGATGCTTTCGGCCTGCAGGGTGCGCTCGAGAACGAGGGCCTTTCGGCGGCGGTCAAGCTTGCCGATTTCAACGGCGATCGCGAAAGCGACCTGCTGGTGCACGGCAACGACGCCAGTTATGTGCTGTTGGGACAAGTCCGTCTGGACACTGTGGCCGACATCCGCGAGGAGGCCGATTTCGTCGTCGACGCCGATGTCGGCCGGGCGATCTCACGCATGGGCGACATCAGCGGCGACGGCAAGACCGACCTGGTGTTCGTGCGCCGCGACGGTGCCGGCGGCGTGGACGCGCTCATCACCATCATCATGGGCGGGGCCGCCGGCGGACTCGAATTGCCGGGATACATCGACCGCGCCTGGATCGACCAAGTGGCCGCGGCCGAAGACCAGAACCGGGTGCGCCAGATACGCATTGCCGATACCAACCCCGGCGACGGCTTTGACGCCGGCTCGATTGCCGATCTGACTACCGACATCGCTTCGCTGAACTGGAACGATGACGGCTACGCCGACATCATGATCAGCGCGCCGCTCGGTTTGATCAGTGGCTATGTGCTCTCCGGCCACGGCCTGTGGGGCGACGAAGACAGCGTCGGCCGGCGCGATCTTGTCCAGGCCACCGACCTTGAAGCGGTGATCTGGGCCGACTTCAGCAACCGCCAGACGGTCGGTACCGATTTCACCAACGAGGAAATCGGCGCCACCGTGACGGTCACGCAGTCGGTGCGCGCGGTGGTGGCCGGCGACGTCAATGGCGATGGTCTGGAAGACATCCTGTTCACCGATTCCAGCTATGTCAAGTTCGCCGACGACACCCTGCCCAACGTCGGGCGGGCCTACCTGATCACCGGGCGTGTAGGCGGCGCGGGCTACGACAACATCACGCTCGGCAACACGCTCATCGACGACTTCTTCGTCAGCGGTGAAACCACCAGCGACCTGATCATCCAGGATTTCTCGCTCGGCGGTTCGGTCGCGGCCCTGGGCGACATCAACGCCGACGGCTACGACGACTTCGCTGTTGGCCGCACCCAGGAAGGCAAGCCCGGTGCGCTCACGCGCGAGGGCGGTCTGCTGATTTTCTACGGTCAGGCCGATTACGGTACGGGTACCAAGGTGATCCTGGGCGAGGACGCCGACATTGTCGTGCGCCGCGAGGACGCCGCCGGCATTGCCGACGGCATCGTGTTCAACGGCGTCCTGAACGCGACTTCCGGCGACTTCAACGCCGACGGCCGTGCCGACCTGTTGATCGGCGAACCGACCCGGACCACCACACCCGCAGGGTCCTCGACCATCCTCGACCAGGACGAGCGCGGCACGGCGTACGTGCTGTTCTCGATCGCCGAGCGCGGCCGGGACGTTTATCTCACCGACGCGAGTTCGGCCATCCGCGGCGAATTCGAGTTCGACCATTTCGGCAGCCTGCCGCTGGATCCGAACATCGACCTTGATGGCGACGGGCGCGACGACATCATCATCGGCGCTTCCGGCGCCAATGCCATCACCACGATCCTTACGCCCGGCGCCGGCAAAATTTTCGTCGCCTACGGCGCCTCGACTCCGCCGGCGCTGCCGCCGGGGGACCAGATCGTCGACCTTTCCAACCTGACCGTGACCGGCAGCGGCGACTATCTCGTCGACCGGGGCACCGGCAGGGCGGAAATCTTCAAGAACGACTTCGATGGCGACGGCGTGGTCGACACCACCGACTTCACCATGACCGCGGGCTCGTCGGAGCGCTGGTACCGCTTCACCACGCTGGGCGCCGGCCAACCCGGCAGCTTCGTGCGCATCACCCCGGGGGCGCGCGCTTCCACCGTGGAGACGGTCGGCTTCGAGGATGGCGTGCGGGTTGCCGCGGCCACCAGCCTGACCGGTCCCGATCTGTTTGCCGCCACGTTTGCCGATACCGCTTCCGGCGGCATGTACGTTGGCCCGCAGTTCAGCCAGGCGGGCCGGGTGATCAACTGGTCGGCCTATGGCGGCGGCTTCACCGAAGGCACGACGCGCAGCGTCACCCCGGTGATTTTCCGGCTCAACAGCGAAGGCAAATATGAAATCACCGGCGTCGGGACCAGTCGCGCCTTGCGCCCGGGCGAAGGCCAAAGCTTCGAGTTCGGCCTGACCGCCGGCAGCGACGCGGTCGGCAGCGGCTACTATCTCGGCTGGAAGGATGGCACCGTCACGGTCGATGGCAAGGGCGCGATCGGCTTCCAGACGGGCGGCGCGACCGTGCGCTGGCTGGGCAACGGGCAGGGTGCTGCGCGCAATGTCGAGGTGGGTCTTGACTTCCGTTCGGCACGCACCGACAGCAAGAAATACGCGATCAATGCCGAGGTGGTGAGCGGCGCGATACTTGAATTCGACCTGGGACGATACCTGGACCTGGTCGGCAATCCTGACGCGGTTGGCAGCGCCACACTGACACTCGACGTGCCGGGCGCGGCCGCGCCGATTCCGGCGCCGACCAACGTCAACAACGTCACCGCCGCCGGCGGCCTGATCTATTTCACCGGCTATACCGCGGACGCCGGCAACGAACTGTGGGTGACCGACGGCAGTATCGAAGGCACGCGCATGGTGCGGGACATCCTGCCCGGGCTGGGCAGTTCCAACGCTTACAACCTGGTGGAATTTGACGGCGCGTTGTACTTCACGGTCAATGCCGGCGCCGGCAGTATCGAACTGTGGAAGACCGACGGCAGCGAAGTTGGCACCGTGAAAGTGAAGGACATCGCGGGCACGTCGGCCTACTATTTCACGCCGGTGGCGGGATTGGCGGCGCTGGACGCCGCGAGCAGTGGCCCGGCCAACGGCCGCCCGTCGGGCAACTATGCCTTCACGGTCGAAGCGGTGGACGCCAACGGCGACGTGGTGAAGTTGCCGGTCGCGCTCTCGCTTGAACAGATCCGCAACAACAATGACGGCACGTCGTCAGTCGAGCGTTTCCTGTCACTGATTTCCGATATCAATACCGACCTGGCCGATGCGCTCGGCAAGGCGGGTTTCGCCAGCAATGCCGTCAGCGCGTTTTCGTCAGGCAATTTCATCGGTTTCCGGGTCAATTCGGCGTTCACACAGGTGCGTGTCGAAGATGCCGAAGGACTGGGCTTCGGGTCCAACCAGTCATCCGTGCCGGTCGTGTCGCTCAACGCGGCTGCGGCGGTCGATGTCGCGGGCGCGGCGGCGAAAGGCGCGCAACTCGGGATCGTCCTGGGCCTGATCGGCGGCGGCTCACAGGAGATCAAGTTCGAATGGCAAGGTGATGAAAAGGCGAATACAGCCGCCAGGCTGGTGACGGCCCTCAACAGCGCCCTGGCGGATACGCTCAAGGGCGTCGGGCTGGAGGTCGACTCCCTGCACTTCGCCCTCGGCGCCGGCGGAACACTGGTCCTGGTGTCGGACCGCGATCCCTCCATCATCAGCCTGATGGTCGTCAAGGGTGATGAGCTCGGCTTCAGCGGAAGGGAAGTGTCGAATCTGGGAGGCGAATTGATCGCCGCCAAGGCCGCCTCCGGCGACGTGCTGAACGGCATCCCGCCCGGTGTGGTCACGATGCAGCTCGAGATCGTGCTCGCGGACAACAGCAAATTCACGATTTCACCCCGCCTCACCTTCGCCGCCCTGGAAGACAACACCGGGCTCGATCAGCTGGCGGCCGACCTTGAAGCGGCGATCGACATCGCGTTGGGCAACCGGTCCGGACTGCTGGATGTCACGCAGCAATCCGGAACCCTGCGCATCAGCGCCGTCGATGCCCGCGTGGCCTCGGTGCGGGTGATCGCATCCGGCGTCGGCGCTTTCAACGCCGGCCAGGTGTCGACGCAGTTGGGCGCACGCCTTTTCTTCGTGGCCACCACCAGCAGCACCGGCACCGAATTGTGGTCCACCGACGGAACCTCGCTGAACACCGTGCCGCTGGAAGGCGTGGCGGGAGCGACCGGCATCAGCCCGTACTCGCTTACCAGCGTGGCCGGAACGCTTTATTTCGGTGGCTTCAATGCGGCGCTCGGCTACAACTCCCTGTGGCGCTATACCGGCAGCGGAAGCCCGCAACTGGTGCCGGGACAGACCTTCCGCGAACCCGGTGGCCTGATCGAGGCGGACGGCAACCTGGTGTTCAGCGCTCGGCTCAGTGGCGTCAATGGCGACCGGGAGGTGTTCAAGTTCAGCGGCGGCACGTTTACCCAGCTGACCAATATCGCCAGTACCGGCACCAATCCGCAGGAACTGACCTATCTCAATGGCAAGATCATCTTTGCCGCGCAGGATGCGCCGGCCGGCTCGACGGTAGAGTTCGGCAGGGTGGGGCGCGAACTCTGGCAGGTCGGGCTCAACGGCGGGGCCACGCTCCTGGCCAACATCAACCCCGACAGCAACCCGACAAGCACTGGCGGCAGCGGCAACAACTTCACGCTGTTCGTGCCACCAAGCACGATTCCCGGCAATGTTGCCAACTCCTCCCCGTCCGGGTTGACCGTCTCCGGCGACGCGCTGTATTTCAGCGCGACCCAGGCCGGCACCGGGCGAGAACTGTGGGTCACCGACAATGCCTCGACGCGCCAGGTCACCGACCTCGTGCCGGGCAGCGCCAGCGGATCGCCGTACTCCATGGTGCCGGTCACCACCGTAGACGGGCAGCGGCTGTTCTTCTTCTCCGGCAACACCTTGTACGTGACCGACGGCACCAGCGAAGGCACCCATGCGGTGCCGGGCGGTGAAGGCATCTTTGCATATTCGATGCAGGCGCAGGACGGCAAGCTGTTCTTCAACAACTACTACGACGGCAAGCTGTGGGTGGCCACCGAGGCCGGCGCCAGCCGCTTCGACGCCCTCATTCCGCCCGCACTTCCGCTGACAGTGAGCGTGCTCGAGGGCGAGGGTGACAACCAGATCACCGATGACGACCGCCGGGCCAAAGCAGCTTTCACGCAGAACATCAGCGTGACCACGGCGACGGCCAGCGTGGACCTTACGGCGGCGGTGCGCGCCGCGCTCGACCGGGGCGAGACCCGCCTGACGGTGCGGGTCGAGAACCCGGTCGGCAACGACGACCTGGAGATTTTCCTTGCCGGCATGGTGCAGGCCGGCAAGACCGCCCTGCAGGTGACCCCGCGGGTCACCGGGCTGGTCGCCGATCTCTACACCGAGGATGGTCAGCTCGTGGCCCTGGGCAAGTCGATCATCGATCTGCGCAACGCCGAAGCGGGCGGCTTTTACCTGCGGGTCTACAACCAGGATGGCGCGGTCAGCGAGGATCTCGACTTCCAGGTCGCCATCGACGCGCCGTCCCAGGGTTACTCCCACCCGTACACCGACCGTGATCGTATCGGTGGCGGCGAGGGCGAGGACATCATCGTCGGCAACGAAGGCATTGATCGCCTGCGCGGCGAAAGCGGCCGCGACCGCTTTGTCGCCGAAGCGTTCGAAGTGCGCGACCGCGAGGTTGGCGAGAAGATCGAACCGGTGGCCGAATCCGAGCGCTCCGACATGCTGCTGCGCCAGACCGACGTGCTGATCAGCCTGCCCGACGAGCGCCTGCGTCTGGCGCTTGCGCGTGCGCTGGGCTATGCGATCACCGAACGCTACGACAGCACCAGCGGCAACAAGCACTACGTGATCCATGTGCCGGAAGGCAGTGCCCGTACCGACATTCCGCTCAAGAGCTCCTTCGGTGATCCGGCATGGTCGCAGCGCATCTACGCAAGCGCCCTGGCGGAATTGTCGGAACTCGATGCCTCCAACCTCGGCATCGAGGATATCGCCGGGCTCCGGTACGCGATCAACCTGCTGAGCCTGAACCTGTCGGGCAATGATCTGGAAGACCGGCTCTCCAGCGTCGGAGCGCTTGCCGAATTCGTACCCGGCACGTCTGCCAGTGGCGAAACCACAGGCTTTCCTTTCGGGCAAGCACAGCTGCGCAACCTGGCGCTGGATTTCAATCCGCGGATCGGTGATGTTTCAGCGCTTGAAGAGCTGCTGTCGCTTGAGCGGCTTTCGCTTGACGGAACGCACGTCCGCAATTCCAACCAGCAAACGTTCACTGCTTCGACGCTCGAGGCCGTCGACGACAGCCTGCTCGGCCAGATTGCGCGCCTGACCTGGCCGGTGGCTGATCCCACCGCGCCGGAACGCGGCCTGGAACTCCTGAGTCTGGACAATTACGAGGTCGGTCTTTCCCATGGCGCGTACTTCAACATCGCATTCGCGCAGGGTGGCATCTACATCGGTGCCACCGGATTTGTGTCCTTCTCGCTGGATGCAAACGCTGGCGCCTATACCTACATTTCAGTAGGCGGCAAGTCGGCCAACAATGGTGCGATTTTCCTCGAGCAGGGCTTCCATTCGATCTACTACGAAAGCAGCGATCCGAACGCGGTGCTGCGCTACGACCCGCCCAACGGGCCGAGCCAGGTGGTACCGGAATCGGCGCTGCGGTCTTATGGGGCAACGCAGGGCAAGGGCGTCCTGACCGACCTGTCCGCCATCACCGCACAGTCCGACCTCAAGTACCTGAGCTTGCGCATGCATTTCGTCAGCGACGTACGGCCGCTGACCAAGCTCGACGAGCTCGAGATCCTCGGCCTCGCGGGCAACGTAATCAGCAATATCGAGGACCTCACCGGCCAGCGTCTGGTCGACGACGGCGATGCCGACTTCACCGTGCTGGGCGACTGGCAGCAGAACCTGCACACGGTGGCCGGCGCATTCGAGGGCGACTACCGGTTCCGCGAAGGCGTCACCGACGAAACGGCCGCGAAATGGGCCTTCACCGATCTTGACCCGGGTCAGTATGAAGTGCTCGTCACATGGCCCGAGGCAGCGTCGCGTACCGATGCAGCCAAGTATTTCGTGCGCGGTTCAAACACCGCGGTGGTGGAGACCGTAGGCGCGGGGATATTCAAGGGCGGACTGGATTCCGGGGATCCGGCGGCTCTGACCGGTACGCGCGATGTGGTCATCAACACCGATACCGGCGAAATCAGCGGCGACGACGGAACCGCGAACACCTTCTACGGTACCCCGTACTCGGTGAACATCAGCAACGGACTGGCGCGCTTCCTGGTGTACGGCGACCTGCACATCGGCGGCGACACCATCACGGTGACGGGTTCGAACGCGATCGCCCTCAACGTGGGTGACGATGTCTTCATCGACCCGAATGCCGTGTTCAGGCTGGCGGCGCGCGGCAATGCCGGTGTGGCCGGTGGCGGTGACGGCGGCGGCGGAGGCACGGGTGGCACCGGCGGCGCGGGTGGCGCCAACGGCATAGCCTACCTGCCCGTGGCGGGCAGCGGCTCGCAAATACAGTCCCTGGCCAGCGGCATCGGCGAGTCCATCATCATCGGGCCGATCTTCGCCTTTGCCAGCGTCGGCGGTGCGCCCGGCAACGGTGGTGCCGGCGGCGATGGTGGTTCGAGCTGGTACGATGCCTATGGCGATGCCGGTGGCTTCGGCATCCAGAGCGGCGCCGGGGTTGCGGGCGCGGCAGGCGGCTATGGCTCCGGCGGCGGGTTTGGCGAGGCCGGCTACAACAATCCGTACGGTAGCGGCTATGGTGGCTACTACGGCAATCGCGGAACCGGTGGTGCCGGGGGCGGCTTCCGGTATGGCGGGTTTGGCGGGTCCAATTTTGGATCCGAGGGCAATGACGGCGGCAATGGCGCATCCAGCGCCGGGTTCGGCGGCGCGGATGCCGCGCAAGGCTACGCCGGTGGTGCCGGCTACAACGACGGGTTCGGCCCGCAAATTTCCGGCGGAGCCGGTGGTGGCGGCGGAGCCGGCGGTGGTGGTGGCGGCGGCGGCGGTGCCGGCAGCGGTGGCTCCGGAGGCGGCGGCGGCAGTGGCGGCGATGTCGGTTTTGGCAGCGGCGGCGACGGCGGCGATGGCGGCAGCGGCGGCTACGGCGGCGTCGGCGGCGCGGGTGGTGCCGGCGGCACGGGAGGTGTCGGCGGCGGCGGCGGTGGCGCCATCGAGATCACGGCCTATGGCCGCATCGTGCTCGACAGTGTGGCGTTCAACGCGCAAGGCGGCAATGGGTCCACCGGTGCGACCGGCGCAAGCGGAGCGGCAGGTCGTGCCGGTTTCGCGGGCAATCCGGGGCAGGCAGGACAGAATGGCGGATTGTTCGCCGGTGATGGCGGCGACGGCGGCGATGGCGCCAACGGCGGTACCGGTGGCACCGGCGGCACCGGTGGCGCCGGCGGACGTGGCGGCGGTGGTGCCGGCGGTACGGTCAAGCTGTTCGGAACGGTGGTCAATGCCGACGACACCTTTGTCTACGCGCAAGGCGGCTCGGGCTCATACCAGGGCGAAGAAGGCCGTTTCATCCTTGGTTCGAACGCGGGACGTTTCGAGTTTTCACAATCGGGCGGCTTGAACGCGGGCGAGCGCGTGTTCGCAAGCATCGAGGAATACGACGGCGCGAGCGGATTGAATTCCTACCTCGCCGATGGCCAGCTCACCCCGAACCTTCCGGGCCTGGTCGGCGGCGCGGCGGCGTACGGCCTGCTCGACATCGACGCGCGTAACCTGCTCAGGCAGGGCTTTTTCGATGCGGCGCCCGATGACGCCGCGATGGCGGTAGTGCGCCTGGATGGCGGAATTCCCGGGCTGATTGAAAAGTTCGCGGGCTACGACCTGGTGCTGGTGATCAACCTGACCGACGCCGCAATACAGGCGCCGAAGTTCGGCGCCGGTTTGCCGGGCTATGAAGTGGCCTTGCGGCAAGCCGGTTTCCTCAATGATTCGGTGTTCGGTGACGGCACGGCCGATGTGCTGGCCGATTTGGCGGCGCATGGTGTCTTCGCAACCCTGATTCCCGAGGAAACCCAGGGCTTCACCGCCAGTGCCGGGGTCGATGGTGTCAACTACCAGGGCAAGGCGCTGGAACTGGCGGACGGCCAGGCGATGTTCGTGCGTCCGCCGGGGCTGGTGGCGGTGGTCGACCAGACCCGCTCGCCCGAGTCCGACGCGAACCTCACGGGCTCGCCTTACCAGAGTCTCGGGATCGTCAATGTCACCGCTGACCCGACGGCTGAAGATGGCCTGAAGCTGGAGGTGTTCCTCAATCAGTCCGGTTTGGGACTGGCCGCGGCCGACAGCGTGCTCATCCGCCGGGTCGACCCGGTGCTGTCCAACCTGCGCGTGCTGGACCTCAAGAGCAATCCGCTCGATAACCGCGCACATGAGATTTTCATCGACCAGCTTGAGTCACGGGTGGCCGGGCAGGTGCTGGCCGCAAGCGACGCATTGCCGGCGGACGGCCGGCTCGCGGCCGATCTCGAACTGCGCATCCAGGCCATCAGCGCGGCGAGCAGTGCGCGCACCTGGATCAACGTGACCGTTGCGGCCGCGGATACGGCGGCCAACAACTCGGCACAGGATCTGGGCGACCAGATCCGTGCTGCTTTCATGAGTGGTCTGATCGACGCGGGCCAGTCCACCGGCGACTGGGAAATGGATCTGGTCGACGGAAAGCTCACGCTGCGTGTCGCGGCGGGCGCGGGCATCGCCTCGGTGTCGATCTTTGGTGGCGCGGCGGTCGGCTTTGCCGACGGCCAGCACATCGGCACCGATGTCGAGTTCGATGCCAACGACGCGCCCGAGTTGACGCCGATCGACAACCAGGGCACCACGCCCAGCGCATTGCGGTTCAACGGCGGCAGCGACGCCGTGGTCATTTCCAACACGGCCGCGCTGGCGGACCTGAACAAGACCATCACGCTGGAAACCTGGTTCAAGGTCGACGGATTCGCCAACGACTGGATGCCGGTGGTGCAGAAGGCTACCGGCTCCAGCGCGGCGACCCGCAGCCTCTCGCTGTGGGTCAACAATCAGGGGTACCTGCATTTCACGTCGGCAGACGTGAACGGCTACCAGAGCTACGCCAACACGCCAACCGGTTCCATCGAAGCCGGCAAGTGGTACCACTTCGCCGGCGTGCTCGACCGCGCCAGCGGGCGCATGGAGGTGTATCTCGACGGGGAACTTGTCGGCATCGCCGCCAACACGGTCACCAACGTGAATACCGTGTCGCATACTGCGGCACTGCGCTTCGGCCAGACCCTTGAATCCAGCACTGCATACGCGCCCTTCGCCGGCCAGCTCGATCAGGTGCGGCTCTGGAACGTGGCGCGTTCGCAGGCCGATATCGAGCGCGACATGACGCGCACACTGGCGGCCGGCACCTCGGGCCTGGTGGGCGACTGGCGCTTCGGCGAATTGGTAGGCAACGCGGTCACCGACTCCTCCGGCAGGGGCAACAACGGCCTTCTGGCCGGGACGGTGGAGCGGGTGCTCGGCCCGGTGCATGTCAGTGTGAGCGACGCCCGCACCGACGACGTGTGGCTGGAAGCCAGCAGCGACCAGTCCAATGTTCGCGTCAGGGTGGACGGTAACGAACTGGTCTTTACCCTTCTGAAGAACTTCGAGGGTACGGCGCACATCACGGTGACGGCGCATGACGGCATCGGCGCGCCGGGCGACTCGCACGGCCGCAGCTCGACCACCGGTTTCGACATCACCTTCGGCGACAACGCCATCTACGGCGTCAAGTTCGACGACCTCGACATTGACGGCGTGCGCGACGGGGCGACCTTCGTGCCCGGCACCGGGTTTGTTCCGGCCGAGCCCGGTATCGACGGCATCAAGATATTCCTCGACGCCAACGCAAATGACGTACTTGATCCGGGAGAGCGCTTCACCTTTACCGACGCCAATGGTGACTACGCCTTCCGTTCGCTCGACCCCGAGCCCACGGTGCCGGCGACCGTCACGGCGGCCGCAGCGCTGGCCACGGCGGACCTGGCCGACGGCGGCACGTTCGAGATGCTGGTGGGGCAACCTGTGTTCAGCAACTATTACACGGGGAACGGGTATGTCAGCGTGCCGCTGCGCCGCACCGACACCTATTCGGTGCGCGACGTGCTGGTGCAGTTCAGAATCAACGAGGAGCCAGGCGTAACCATCCGCCTGACGGCAGCGCGGGCGGCGGACAACACCAGCATCAACGACCTGGTCAATGACCTCAACATCCTGCTGGCACAGTCGAGCCTTTCCAACCGCGTGGTCGCCCAGGCGGTTGGCACCCGGCTCGCGTTCGCCACGGTGGCCGCGGGCAACGACGTGTCGTTGACGGTGACCACTTCCACCGAAACCCGCACGGAGCAGCGGGTGTTTACCCGCTCGGTGCAGCCGATCACCTATGGATTGTTCGATTCCGGTCTGCAGCTGGGCACCTTTGCGACGTCGGCGGTTGGTGGTTTCCAGCAGTCGGTGGTGTTGTACTCCCTGACCAGCTTCGGCTTGCAGAGCACCACCACCACGTCGGCGTCGATGTTGCTGGGCGGGTTCGGTGTCAGTTTGACCGGGCAATTCGCCCAGGGCGGTGATGCCGCCCCGCGCATCGTCGAGATTCCGGCACCCGGTACCGCGCCGACCTCCGGGGACGATTCCGATGGTCTCGGGCCGGTGGGCGTGCGTGCGGTCAGCTTCAGCGCGCCGGGCGAGATCGCCACCGACGTCGATTTCGGCAATACCCAGGTGGCCGAACTCGATGTTCGGGGGCCTGACGCAGCGGGTCTGGTTGAGGGGCGCACGCTGGTGTTTGCCGGCAGCGCCACGGCGCCGGGAGGCTCTTCGGGCGGCTCGATATTCGACGTGGTCGCCCTGCGGATAGACGAGCCTGCGGATGAATTCACGCTCAACTGGACCCTGGTCAGCGCGACAGGCGAAACCGTCCTGACCGGCCAGGGCGCGCGCTTCGCGTTCGTCGCGCCGGACGAGGGTGCCTACACGCTCTACTTCAGCGCCACCAACATCGCTACCGGGCGTACCGCCTACCCGCTGGCGCTGCCTTTGGCGATCGGCAACGCGGCCCCGCAGTTCGACGCCGGTCCCGATCTCGCGATCGATGAAGGCGGGTTCGCGTCGCTGGCCGGTGCGTCGCTTTCTGATGCCGGTGCCTCGGACGTCCTGACCCTGGTCGTCAATTGGGGTGACGGGCAAAGCAGCACGCACGCCTATGACCCCGCGTCGAGGCAGACCGTTGCGGACTTCCTGGCGGGGGTGACGCACCAGTATGGTGTGGATGGTTCCTACAAGGTCTCCGTCGCGGTCGATGATGGTGATGGCGGTACCGCGCAAGGAAACCTGCTGGTTGACGTCGCCAACGTCGCGCCGGTGTTCGGCGCGGTGGGTGGTCAGGTGGCCGAGGAGGGCACGGCCTACGCGCTCGAGCTGGGCTTCGAGGATCCCGGCAGCGGGGAAACCTACTTCGCCACCGTCAACTGGGGCGACGGCCTGAGCGAGACCCTCGCAGTTGCTTTCAGCGAAGGCCAGGGCGTTTTGAGAGGCAACCACGCGTACGGAGACCACGGCGTGTACACCGTCACCGTGAAGCTCGACGACGGCGATGGCGGCCTTGCGGAGCAGAGCCTTGACGTGGACGTGGCCAATGTGGCGCCCAGGCTGGAGGCCGACGTCAGCAGCGTCTCCCTTGCTGAAGGCGAATGGTTGTCGCTCTACGACATCCATTTCGCGGTGTACGACGGGGGATACCTCGACAAGCTGACCGTGTCGATCGACTGGGGGGACGGCACGATCAGCGAAACCGCTGGCATCTTCACCACGGTCGTCGGTGACGTGCATGAAAGCATGCGCCAGCAGGGCGGGATTCCGGGTGCCCATGCGTATGCGGACAACACGCCCTCCGAGGGGCGCTACATCGTCACTGTGACCGTCAGCGACGGCGCGACGGAAACATCGCGCGAATTGCGGGTGGTCGTCGACAACGTCGCCCCCGTGCTGGACAAACTCGGCTCGGTCGAGCTCGCCCAGGGCGAGCCGCTCGAACTGTCGGTGTTGTTCTCGGACGCAGGCATTGCCGATACGCACGAGGCCTTTGTGTACTGGGGCGATTCCGGGCTGTTCATCGTGGACGGCGGTGACATCGTTCTTGACGAAGGCGGCGAGGGCCCCGGCTTCGGCGGGGTTGGTGTGTTCGAGCCGGCGCTGGTCACTTCCGACGGCAACGGCGGCGGCAAGGTGACCGCTTCGCATGCGTACTCCGAACCCGGCCTCTATGCGGGTTTCCTGATCCTGGTTGACGACGACGGCGGCTACACCTCGCGCGACTTTGAAGTCACGGTCGCCAACGCCGCGCCGGTGGTGTCGCCGGTGGCGGATATCCAGGCGAAGGAGGGCGAGCAATTCGAGCTCGTGGCCGACTTTGCCGACCCCGGCAGCGGCGACAGCTTCTACGGACTCGTCGATTGGGGCGATGGTTACAAGGAGGAGATCAATCTTGATGATGCGGTGGATGGCGCCGGCCAGGTACGCGTGCACCACACCTACGCGGATGACGGCAAGTACGAGGTCACAGTCAGCGTTTACGACAACTACGGCGGCGCCGGCAGCACCACGCTGACGGTGCATGCCGCCAACGTCGATCCGCACTTGCCCGACATCGAAGACCGGCAATTGAAGGCCGGCGAAGGCATCGAGATCGACTTCGATGCCGACGATGTCGCGGCCGACAACGTCGTGTTCTCGATCGACAGCGCGCCGGCCGGGGCCATCATCAACCCGGAAACCGGTGTTTTCACCTGGGAGGCGCCGTACCACAACGCCTACCAGTCCTTCGAGGTCACCATCAGGGCCTCGGACGAGGATGGCGGCGCAAGCAGCATGAGCTTCAACATCGGCGTCGATCCGGACCTGCTCGAGGTGGTCGCCATGACCCCCACTGCAACCGGTTACAGCGTGCGTTTCAACCGCGCGCTGGACGCGGCGTCGCTGAACCTCTACGACGCCGAGACCTTCGGCTTCGGGCCCGCCGATGCCACGCTCAAGGACGCGGCCACCGGCCGCAAGGTCGCCGGCAGCATCGTGCTTGATGACGACATGATGGGCTACACCTTCGTCAAGACCGGCAATCCCAAGACCAACGGGTTGCTCGGTGCCGGTACCTTCAACCTCGAGCTCGATGCGCGCGTACGGGGCTTCAACGACCTGTACGGTCGCCAGCTGGATGGCGACGGTGACGGCGTGGCGGGCGGCAACTACGTCAATACCTTGATCGGCACGACCGGCGGCACTGTCCTGAGCCTGGGCGAAATCGCCCGCGGCCCCGGCCAGGCGCTCAATCCGGCCGCGGTGACCACAGGGTTCCCGGTGCGCATCGGAAACGCGGCAGGCGTCAGTTCGGTCAGCTTCACGCTCGACTATGATCCGGCGCTGCTGGTCATCACCGATGTCATCAGCGCGGTAGCAGGCGCCGATGTGGATTTCAGCTTCGGCGAGGCCGGCCGATTGAACGTCACGGTCACCGGCATCACCGGCCTGGGCGCGGCGACGGCCGACCTGGTACGCCTGCAGGCCACTGTGCCGGCCAGCGCACCGTACGGTGCCAAGCACGTGCTCGACATCGGCAATATCCTGGTCAATGGCGACCGTACCCGCCCGGCGCTCGATGACGATGGCCTGCATGTGGTGGCCTATGCCGGAGATACATCCGGCAATGGCGCCTACAGCTCGCAGGACATCCAGATGCTGCAACGGGTGATCCTGCGGCTGGATTCCGGATTCGGCGCTTACCCGCTGGTCGATCCGGTGGTGATCGGCAATGTCACCGGCACCGGCGTGCTCGGTTCAACCGACCAGCGTTTCCTTACCAACAAGGTCGCAGGCACGCCGCAGGTCGTGATTCCGGAAATCCCGGCTCCGGCATTGCCGTTGACCTTCAGTGGCGCCGATCCGCTGGTGACCGTCGGTACGGCGGACGCGGTGGCCGGTGGCGGCGTGACGGTGCCGGTACGGCTGGACACCGCCGCCAACCTCAACAGCGTGCAGTTGCAGATTACCTATCCGGCCAACGACCTCACCCTCGTGAACGTGCGGCTGGGCAACCTGACGCTCGACTTCACCTGGCTGTTCAAGGCCGAGTCGCCGGGGCAACTGGTCGTCGACATGAGCCGGCTGGGCGCGATGGTCGGCGGCAGTGGCGATTTGCTGCAACTCGATTTCCAGGTTGCGGCGCAGGCAAGCGGCACGCTCGCCATCGACCTGCAATGGGCCGTTCTCAACGACACCCGTCTGACACTCAACCCGGCCCCGCAGGTGGGGCCGGACGTGACCGACGGTGCCGTGCGGGTGCTGCCGGTGGTTGTCCGGACCGATTCGCCTCCGGTGACTGCGCCGGAAGCGCCGAAGGTCGCGCAACCGCAATGGCTGGACGACTGGTTGGGCGGGTTGAACGGCCAGGCCAAGAAGGTCGCCAATGCATGGAAGGTGTTTGTTCCCAACAAGTAATTGAAATCGCAAACCGGTGATTCTGCCCTGTGGCAACAGCCAGGGCAGGTATGATTCAGTGATGTGGCCTTCGCGGGCCATGTAAGTCAAACGCAACAATCCAATCACGGAGGCAGTTGATGGCAACAGCAGGCAAGAAGGAAGCGGCAGATGCAACCCCCGCAAACCCCAAGGTCAAGTGGAACGTGGACAACCTCAAGAGTTCCTACGTCAACTTCGCCAACGCCAACAGCACCAAGGAGGAAGTGGTGCTCAATTTCGGCATGAACACCAGCTGGGACCGTGCCAGCACGCAGATGGAGATCGAGCTTGCGCACCGCATCGTCATGAGCCCGTATGCGGCGCAGCGCCTGGCCGACCTGCTCACCAAGCTGATGGGCGAATACAAGACCCGCTACGGCGAGTTGAAGTAAGGCCCTTGCGCCGCGCGCGGGCGCGGCGCAGTCACAGCATCCCGAAAGCCGGTAGCATCCGGCTTTCGTCATTTCTGGGCTGCGCCTGCGGCCCGCCATGTGCCATGTACCTGCCAAAGCATTTCGCCCACGCCGACCAGGCGGTTGCCCTGCAGATCATGCGCGAGCACGGCTTTGCCACGCTCATGTGCGCCGATGACGAGGGCAATCCCTTCGCCTCCCATCTTCCCGTGATGGTCAACGAGCGCCGCACCGACGCCGGCCCGCAACTGGTGATCGAGGGGCACTTCGCCAGGCCCAACCCGCACTGGCGTTACCTGCAGGCGGGACGCCAGGCGCTGGTGGTGTTCCAGGGCCCCAATGCCTACATGTCGCCCAGGGTCTACCCGGACATCACCCGCGTGCCCACCTGGAACTACGTGGCCGTGCATGCCTATGGCCACGCGCATTTCCTCGAGGGCGAAATGAAGAAGGACGCCCTGCTCAAGGGACTGATCGCCATCCACGAGGCCGAATATGCGGCGCAGTGGCGCGGCCTGGACCATGAGTACCAGGTGAAGATGCTGGCCGGCATCATGGCCTTCGAGATCGTGGTGGAGAAGCTCGAAACCAAGATCAAGCTCAACCAGCACCGCAAGGAAGCGCACGACGCCATGAAGGCCATGTACTCGGCCGGCACGCCGGACGAGCAGGCGCTGGCGGTCTGGATGGACAAGCTCGGCCTGTAGGCGGCCGGACGAGCGCCCCTGTGAGCACTGACGCAAGCGAAGCCGAACGCTACATGCGCCTGGCCATGGCCGAGGCCGGCCGTGCCGCCGCGCTGGGCGAGGTGCCGGTGGGCGCGGTGGTGGTGCACCGGGGCAAAGTGATCGCCAGCGGATTCAACCAGCCGGTCGGCAGCCACGACCCCACCGCCCACGCCGAGATCAGCGCCATGCGCGCCGCGGCCGCGTTGCTGGGCAACTATCGGCTGGGTGAATGCGAGTTGTACGTGACCCTGGAACCGTGCGCCATGTGTGCCGGCGCGATGCTGCATGCGCGCCTGAAAAAAGTCATATTCGCCGCGCATGATTCCAAGACCGGGGTGGCTGGCAGTGTTTTGGACCTGTTCGCCAATACGGCCCTGAACCACCATACCGAGGCCGTCGGTGGTGTACTGGCCGAAGAATGCGGCAGCATGCTGAGGGAATTTTTCGCGGCCCGGCGCCGCTTGCAACGAGAGGAAAACACCATGCCAGGCGTATTGCGCACCCCCGACGAACGTTTCGCCAACCTGCCGGACTATGACTTCGCGCCGCATTACATCGGCGACCTCAAGGGCTACCAGGGCATGCGCATCCACTATCTGGACGAAGGCCCGCGCGATGCCGCCAAGACCTTTCTTTGCCTGCACGGCCAGCCGACCTGGAGCTACCTCTATCGGCGCATGATCCCGCTGTTCACCGGCGCCGGCCATCGCGTCGTGGCCCCCGACCTGCTGGGCTTCGGCAAGAGCGACAAGCCGGTGGATGACGCGACCTATACCTACAACTTTCATCGCGGCATGCTGCTGAACCTGGTGGAGCGCCTCGACCTGAACAACGTGGTGCTGGTGGTGCAGGACTGGGGTGGCCTGCTGGGCCTGACCCTGCCGATGGAGGCGCCGCAGCGCTACGCCGGCCTGCTGGTCATGAACACCGCATTTGCCACCGGCGACGTGCCGCTGGGGCAGGGCTTCCTCGACTGGCGCGCCTGGAACAACAAGAACCCGGACATGCCGGTGGGCACCTTGCTGGGCCGCGCCTGCAAACACCTGACCGCAGCGGAAGCGGCGGCCTATGACGCGCCGTATCCGGATGTCACCTACAAGGGCGGCGTGCGGCGCTTTCCCAACATGGTGCCGGAAACGCCGGACGTCGAAGGGGCCGACATCTCGCGCAAGGCGCGCGACTGGTTCGGCACCCAGTGGTCGGGCAAGACCTTCATGGCGGTGGGCATGAAAGACCCTGTGCTGGGCCCGCCGGTGATGCGCCAGGTGGCCCAAGCCATACGCAACTGCCCGCCGGCCCATGAAGTGGCGGAAGGCGGGCACTTCCTGCAGGAGTGGGGCGAAGACGTGGCGCGCGAAGCGCTCAAGGTGCTGTAAGGCATGGCGCGCAAGCCCGGCATCGGCTTCATCGCCCCATCGGGCCAGGTGCTCGACATGGCCGCGCTCGAGCGCGCCATCGACTATTTCAAGGCGCATGGCTGGCGCGTGGTGGCGCCGGCTGCCGTGCGCCGGGTGCACCAGCGCTTCGCCGGGAACGACCGGCAGCGCATCGATGCACTGCATGCCATGGCCGCGCGCGATGACGTGCAGGTGGTGATGGCGGTGCGCGGCGGCTACGGCTTGTCGCGCCTGCTCGACGGCATCGACAGCGCGGCGCTGGCCGCGTCCGGCAAGGTGTTCGTAGGGCACAGCGACTTCACCGCCTTGCTGTGCGCGGGTTATGCCAACGGCAGGATGCGCGGTATCGTCGGCCCGATGGCCACCTACGATTTCGGAGCGCCGGAGGTAAGCGGCTTCACCGAGCGGCATTTCTGGCGCGTCATTCATGGCGAAGCTGACGAAGTGGAAGTCGCCTGCGCCATGCCGCGTGGCGTGGCAGGCTACAGCGGCAAGTTGAGCGGACGCGTCTGGGGTGGCAACCTCGCACTGATCGCCAACCTGGCCGGCACCCGTTACCTACCGCGCATGCGTGGCGGCATCCTGTGTGTGGAAGACATCAACGAGCACCCCTACCGGGTTGAACGCATGCTTTACCAACTGCTGCATGCCGGTGTTCTGGCGCAACAGAAGGCGCTGCTGCTGGGCGATTTTTCCGACTACAAGTTAAGCGCCAACGACAACGGCTTCGACTTGCCCGCAGTGGTGGCGCAACTGCGTGCGCAATTGCCGATCCCGGTGCTCACCGGGCTGCCATTCGGCCATCTGCGCGACAAGCTTTCGCTGCCCTTCGGCGCGCGCGCCAGCCTGGAAATGTCCGCCGGGGGCTACCGGCTGGAATATCGCGCCGAAACGGCAAAGTAAATGGCACGCTGCGGCAGAAGCTGCTATACTTGCGGTCTCAGACGCGGGGTGGAGCAGTCTGGCAGCTCGTCGGGCTCATAACCCGAAGGTCACAGGTTCAAATCCTGTCCCCGCAACCAAACACGTAAAGCAAAAAGCCCGGCAATCTGGTCCGGGCTTTTTGCTTTCTGGCGTTCGCGCAACCTATCGGCGATCCGCTCCTCAAACCTGCATGTCCGCCGGGGCCTTCTCGACCGACGCATACCAGTCGGCGATGGCTGAGCCGTTCATGAAGATCGTGTCATTCCTCGCCAGCAGCAGATCGAGGATCTTGTTGAACCAGTTCATGCGGTGCGGCACGCCCACCAGGTGCGGGTGCAGGGGCAGGACCAGGACCCGGCAATTGTTCTTCAGTTCTTCCTCGAAGGTCTCGAGGGTCCAGACGACGCGATCGTACTGCACGTCGGAGTGCATGCCCCAGCCCGCCCAGAGCGGGCCATCATTCATGTCCAGCGAGTAGGGGGCGGCGATCAGCGGGCCGTGCTTGGTTCGCATCCAGGTGGGCAGGTCGTCAATCACCCAGTCGCACACATAGTCCACGCCGCGGGACTTGAGAACGTCCGGCGTATGCATGGTTTCGCTCAAGCCGGCGCCGAGCCAGCCACGCATCTTGCCTCCGGTGAAGCTCTGGATGCGCTCCTTGCACTTGTCGATGATGACCGTTTCGTCGGGTTCGGCCTGCAGGGCTTTCTGGGTCCAGCCATGGCCCATGAACTCCCAGCCGGCCTCGAGCATGGCCTCCGCGACGCGCGGGTAGACGTCGATCACGGTCGCGTTGAGTGTCGTTGAGGCCGGAAGGCCGCGCCTTTTCAGGGCGTCGAGAATGCGCGGAAAACCGGTGCGCATGCCGTACTCCACCCACGAATAATTGATGACATCCGGAATCTTGTCGGTGCCGTGCGGTCCCGGGATGAGCTTGCGCGGCATCGGCTGGTCAAAAGGCCAGTACTCCACGTTGACGATTACATGGACGATCAACGGCTTGCCGGGCTGCGGCGGCGCAAGGCGGGCGCGATCCGACGCCATCTGGTACGGTACCCTGGGGTTGGAACTGGACATCGTTTTCCTCCTTTATCTGGCGCAGCCGTTTCTGCCGCGCACCATCAGTGAAATGTCATCGTGGCCCTCTTCGGGCACGATGCGTACGCATTCATGGAACTTCAGCTTCGCTAGACGACCTGGTCTTTGCGCAACCGCTCGATCTCTTCTGCTGAAAACCCGAGCTCGCCAAGTATCTGGCCGGTATGCTCCCCAAGATCCGGGGCGGCGGTAAGCGGCGCGCCCGGGGTGCGTGACAGGACGTACGGGTGCCCCTGGATGGCGATGTCCCCGAGTGTCGGATGCTTTGTGGCGACCGCCATTTCCAAGTGTTGCACCTGCTCGTTTTCGAATACCTGCTTCATGTTCAGTATCGGGCCGGCGGGCACCCCTTGTGCATTGAGCAGGTCCACCCAGGCGGCACTTTCGTTCTGCTCAAGAACCTTTTCAAGTTCGGCTGTCAGTTCGTGGCGGTTGGCGGACCGGTCCCGCGGTTCACGAAAGCGCGCATCGTCAGCGAGCGATTCGATGCCGAGCGCCTTGCAAAGCCTGCGGAACATCCGTTGACCGGAGGCGGCAATGTTGATGTGGCCATCGGCGGTCCTGAATACGCCCGTCGGGATTCCCGTCGGATGGTCGTTGCCGGCCTGTGGCGGGACGTCGCCGTCCATGAGCCAGCGCGTGGCCTGGAAATCCATCATGGTGACCATCGCCTGCAGGAGCGAGGTATGCACCCATTGGCCGCGGCCGGATTGTTCACGCTCGAGGAGCGCCACGAGAATGCCCTGTGCGAGGAATATGCCTGCCGTCAGGTCGGCGATCGGGATCCCCACCCTGACCGGCCCCTGGCCGGGCAGACCGGTCACCGACATCAGCCCGCCCATGCCCTGGGCGATCTGGTCGTATCCGGGGCGGTCACGGTACGGTCCGCTTTGACCAAAGCCCGAAATGCTGCCGTAGACCAGACGCGGGTTGACCTGGCTGAGGCTTTCGTAGTCGATACCGAGCCTGCGCTTGACGTCCGGGCGGAAATTCTCGACCAGGACGTCTGCCTTGGCGGCCAGTCGCTTCAGGATGTCGAGACCCTGAGGCGACTTGAGGTCAAGCGTCATCGAGCGCTTGTTTCGGTGCAGGTTCTGGAAATCCGATCCGTGCCGGGCATAGTCGGCATCGACATCCTCCCGCGCTTCCACCTGAATCACGTTTGCACCCATGTTCGCCAGCTGACGAACACAGGTGGGTCCGGACCGCGCCCGGGTGAGATCGAGGACCGTGTACTTGCTCAGGGGAAGGGACATGGCTTCAGTGGCCGTTTACCGGATCGAATGGATTCTTGAGTGTACCCAAGTAAGGGGCAAGACCCGCCATGAATCTCAGCCGGCGCCGCGCCAGATGGCGCGCGCCCCGCGATCTGGTGTAAAACGGCTAGGCTCCGAACCTGATTACCAACCCCACATGGAGACCAATGCAATGGAATGGTCCGGCAACCCCGAAACAAAAGACGGCGTCACCCGCCGTGAATTCACCTTGCAGGTGGATGGGCGCAAGGTACCTGTTGCCCTGTGGACACCTGCCATGCCGGCTGGCAAGTGCCCGCTGGTGCTGGTAGGCCATGGCGGTTCCGGGCACAAGAAGTCGCAACTGGTGCTCGATATCGCATTGCCCATGGCCAGCCGGCATGGCATCGCGGTGGCCGCCATCGACGGGCCGGTGCACGGCGATCGGCGCGCGGTGTTCGCCGATGGCCTGCCGGTGCGCGACGAATTTCTGGCCTTGTGGAAAGCCGGCGGCAGTGTCGACCCGATGGTCGCCGACTGGCGCGCCGCCATCGATGCGCTATGTACCCTGCCGGAAATCGATGCCACGGCAATCGCCTGGAAAGGCATTTCGATGGGTACCGCCTACGGGCTGCCCCTCCTGGCGGCAGAACCGCGCATTCGCGCCGCCGTGCTGGGCATGTGGGGGCTTTCGTTTCCCAACAGCGAACGCCTTGCGCAGGATGCGCCCAAGGTGCAGTGCGGCGTGCTGTTCCACCAGAAATGGGATGACGAGCTTTTCACGCGCGACAGCCAGATCACCCTTTTCGACCTGCTCGGCACGCCGGACAAGCGCCTCACCATCTACATGGGCCCCCACAAGAACCCGGAAGGCGAGCAATTGCAGGACATTTTCGACTTCCTGATCGGGCGCTTGTCAGGCGCGGGCAAAGCGACATAGGACGGAAGGGGGGTTGTCGGGGCGTGGGCGGGCGCCCCAGTGAGGACCAGCGTTCCTGATGGCCGGGTCGATAACTGGTACGGTCAATGCTTGGGATCGGGCACCGGCGCCGCAAGGCGCCATTGCCGGCCAATCCCTCGAAACAGGTTCACGACATGATTGAAGCGCTCATCGACATCCCCACGCCCGACGGCCCCATCGACACCTTCATCACCCGTCCGCAGGAAGGCGGCCCCCATCCGCTGGTCATCCTGTACATGGATATCTGGGGCCTGCGCGAGGAATTGTTCGAGATCGCCCGCCGCATCGCCACCACGGGCTATGTATGCGCGGTGCCGAATTTTTATCACCGCGAAGGAAAAATCCGCTACGACACCCGCAACGCGCAGAACAAGGTCGTATCGGTGGACCGGCTTGACCCCGCGGTACGCAGCGTGATGCTGGGCAGCCTGAAGCGGCTCACAAACGCGATGATCGTCATCGACAGCGGCGCGTTGCTGGCGCATTTCGCCACCGATCCCGGCGTCAGCCCGGGGCCCAAAGCCGCGCTGGGCTATTGCATGGGCGGGCGTCACGCCCTGTGCGCCGCGATCGCCTACCCGGACGCTTTCCGCGCCACCATCAGCCTGCACGGCACGGAGATGATCTCGGACCACGCCGATTCGCCGCATCCGCATTTTGCGGCGCTGCGCGGGGAGTTGTATTGCGGCTTCGGCGAAAAGGACTCGCACACGCCACCCGCCCAGGTGGCCCGCATGGCCGAACTGATGCGGCCTTGCCCGGTGACTTATCGGCATGAGGTGCACCCCGGCGCCGGCCATGGTTACGCTTTCTACGACCGCGATGTGTTCGATGGCAAGGCCGCGGCGCGCGACTGGGAAGTGATCCACGCGATGTTGCGCCGGCAGTTGCTGCTGGCCGCCTGACTGGCGCTGCGGTTCGCGGCCCGCGCATGGCCGGGCTGGCGATGGCGTCTGCCCTTGGGTGATGAAAGGCACATGCCCTAAGCGCGCAGGCGCACCGACCCGCCACATGGCGGGCGATAAAACATGAGCTCTTTCCAATCAAGCCGACAAGGCGAGAGAAGGGGCGCAAATGCCGGATCACATCTATAAATCGCTGGAACTTACCGGGTCGTCCACGCTGAGCGTGGAGGACGCGGTGACAGTCGCCATTCGCAAGGCCGCCAAAACAGTGCGCAAGTTGCGCTGGTTTGAAATCCAGCAGATTCGCGGCCACATCAAGGACGACGAAGTCGCGCATTGGCAGGTGTCGATGAAGGTCGGCTTCGCACTGGACGATTGATCGCATCCTGCCGGCTCAAGAAGCCGCAGGCTTCGAAGTACCCGGCGCCTCCTAAGGCTTTCCGTTCGCTGGCGTACAGACCCGGCCGAATCATCCGCCTAGCCTGCGCATGTGGTGGCGCCAACCGGGCGCCGCGCGTTTCCCGAAGGAAGCCGAATGCAAAAAGGTTTTACGCTCATCGAGCTGATGATTGTGGTCGCCATCATCGGCATCCTCGCCGCCGTCGCCCTGCCGGCCTACATGGACTACACCGTACGTGCCAAGGTGTCGGAGTTGATACTCGCAGGCGGCGCGTATCGCACCACCATCACAGAAAAGTTCTCGATCGACAACGACCCCACCAACGCCGGATCCGGCATCACGCTCTCGGCGGTGGGCAAGATATCGGGCGGATCGATCGCGCAGAACGGCGTGATCGTCATTTCAGGTAACACCATGAGCACGTCGATCGGCCAGAACGTGACCATCACCATCACGCCAACCTACAACACCGGCACCGGCACGATCACCTGGTCTTGCCAGGGCGCGCCTTCGCGTTACATGCCGGCAAGCTGCCGCTGAACCGTTCGCTCACGATTCCGGCAGCAGTTCACCTTCGTGCGCGGCGATGAATTCGCGGATCTCGTCGGACATGGCAAGGAGCCGGTGCCATTGCTCCTTGTGAAGCGTGATGGGGAATCGGCTCAACCCGGATACCGCCACTTCACCGCTCTGGGTGACGCGGATCGCGACCTTGGCGGGCTTTCCCTTGGTGCGGAAAGCGGAAGCCGACGGCTTGCGGCGCCGGTCTGGATCGCCGAAAAATTCACCTTGCATGCCTGCCCCCCCGGGTCGTGCTCGCGAAACGGAAGTGTACGTGTCGGCGTCCCGGTTCGCCAGCAGGGCGTGAAAAAGGATGATTCAGTTGCGTTCAGCGCATAACTGAAAGCGGCGCCTGCCCGCGGATCAGGTCTGCGGCCTTCTCCGCCACCATGAGGGAGGCCGCCAGCGTGTTGGCCGAGGGCACTTGCGGCATCACCGACGCGTCCACCACCCGCAGGCCCTGCAGGCCGCGCACCTTCAGGGTGTTGTCCACCACTGCCGCAGGGTCGGTTGCCGGTCCCATCTTGCAGGTGCCCACCAGATGGTAGGCGGTCGAACCGCGCCTGCGCGCGAAGTCCAGTAATTCGTCATCGGTCGCAACCCCGGCACCCGGCAGGTTCTCCGCCTCGAAGTAGTCGGCCATCGGGCCGGACCCCATGAGCTGCCGCGCCAGTTTGATCGCGGTGAGCAGGACTACCTGGTCACGCGGGTCGACCAGGTAATTGGGTTGCACCCGCGGCGCTTCCCGCGGGTCCGCCGAGCGCAAGCGCACGTATCCCTGGCTTTCGGGCCGCTGCTGGCGGGCGCCGCAGCTCATGCCGGGGAAGTCGTCCAGCACGTAGGCCAGGCCCTCCTTGTAGCTACCGGGCGTGAACAGCACCTGGATGTCGCCGCGGGTGAGCTCGGGACGGGATTTCCAGTACACATGTACCAGCGAGGGGCTGAGCGCCAGGATGCTCGGGCGTCCGGCCAGCCATTTCGCGATTTCCAGCCCGAGGCGCCAGCCGCGCGAGATCTCGTTGAGGGTCCGCGTATTGCGGGCGCGCCAGACCATGCGCACGGTGTAGTGGTCGCGCAGGTTCCCGCCCACGCCGGGCAGGTCTTGCCGCACCTTGATGCCCATGGCCTGCAATTGGGCCGCAGGGCCGATGCCGGAATGCAGCAGCAGCTTGGGTGAATGGAGCGCGCCGGCGCATGCGATCACCTCGCGGCGCGCGCGCACCTCGCGCATCTGGCCGCCTTGTTCGTAGCGCACCCCGACGGCACGGGTGCCTTCGAAAATGATCTCATGCGCCAGCGCTTCGACACGCAGGTCGACACCGCCGCGGCGGATCGCCGGGTGCAGGAAGGCGTCGGCGCAGGTGATGCGCCGGCCGCCGAAGATGTTGCGCTGGAAATAACCGGCGCCTTCCTGGGCTGCCCCGTTGTGGTCATGGTTGCGCGGTATGCCCAAGTCGGCCGCGCCCTTGATGAAGGCCTCGCACAGCGGATGGGTCCAGTCCGGGTCGGTGATCGGCAGGGCGCCGCTGCGCCCGCGCAGGCTTTCGTCCGCGGCTCCGACCCGCCGCTCGGAACGCATGAAATAGGGCAGCACATCGGCGAAGCCCCAGCCCGGGTTGCCGAGCGCTGCCCAGTCGTTGAAGTCATCGGCCTGGCCGCGGCTGTACACCAGCCCGTTGAGCGAGCTCGAACCGCCGACGATGCGCCCCTGCACCAGGCGGATTTCGCGGCCCGCGGTGGCCGGTTCGGGTTCGCTGGCGTATTGCCAGAGCAGGGTGGGGTTGTAGAGCAGCTTGACGAACCCGGCCGGGATGCGCACATAGCGGCTGGTGTCGGCGGGGCCGGCTTCGAGCACGCACACCGTGGCATCGCGGTCCTCGGTCAGGCGGTTGGCGAGCAGCGACCCTGCCGGGCCGGAGCCCACCACCACATAGTCGAACGTTTCGGACACCGTTGCCTTTGCGTCTTTCATTCGCGGCAGGACACGCCGTCGTGTTGCGAGGCGAAGTGCAGCACATTGGTCGCGCAGGCGGCCGGCAACATGAACTGGATGGAATGGAACTCGGTGGGAAAGCTCACGTATTTCATGCCCTTCTCGGCGATGATCTTGTGGATCGCCTCTTCGTTGGGCCCGGTGATGCGCCCGCGTGAAGGGTAGAGGCCCAGCATGGGCGTCGAGACGCGCGAAAGGTAAGGGCCGGCGCTGGACTTGCAGATGAGGTCGAAGAAGGTGATCAGCACCTCGGCCGGCGTCTTGGCCATTTCGCGCGCGTACCACTCGATCGCGCCGGGATCGGTGCCGGGCGGAAAGCGCGTGCTGGCATTGGTCTGGCGCGCCCACTCGACGTTGCCGAGCTTTTCGAGCGCCTCGCGCAGCGAGCCGAAGCCGCAGTTCCAGGCGTCGCGCAGCGAGGTGGAAATCGTCAATGGCGCGGAGACCATCGAAAGTGTGCGCAGCTTGTGCGGATGTTCCGCGCCCAGCACCATGCCGAGGATGCCGGCGAACGACTCGCCGCAATAATGGACCTGGCCGCCGCCGAGCATGTCGATCACATCGATGATGTCTTCGACATAGGTGTCGACGGTGAAGCTCGCGCAGGTGGCGAGGTCGACATGGCTTTGCCCGTGTCCGCGCAGGTCGGGCCGCACCACGCGGTAGAAGCGGGCGAGGTAGGGCACCCATCTGCGCCAGAACTGCGACGACCGCCCATAGCCGTGCTGAAGTATCATCACCGGCGCCTGGCGCCAGGGGTCGGTGAAGTCGTCGATCTCGTAATACAGGCCGGGTTTGCCCGCGCGTTCAAGGAGTGGCATGGTGTGCTCCGCTGGAGGGTGGTTCGACTGCGGCCCGCTTGTGGTGCGAGGCGCGGGCGCTGCGACGGCCAATTGAAAACTGAAAAATTGCCGCTGGTTCGGCGCGAAGATTACGCCATGCCCGCACCGGGTGGCAAACAAGGGACCGTCCGCGCACGCGCGGCGCGGCCGGAGGAGATGACGATGATGCATTCGCACCGGCGCGGCTTGCGGCGCCTTTTCGCAGTCCTGGTGTCGTGCGCGGCCATGCATGCCGGTGCGCAACAAGCCGGCGCGACGTATCCGAACCGGCCGGTGCGCGTCGTCGTGCCGTTCGCGCCGGGCGGTCCGGCGGACCTGCTCGGACGCCTGGTCGCAACCGGTCTGGGCACGGCGTTCGGCCAGCCGGTGGTGGTGGACAACCGGACCGGCGCGGGCGGCGGCGTCGGCGCGGAATTCGTCGCCAAATCGGCGCCGGACGGCTACACGCTCCTGGTGAGCAATGTCGGCGACACCATCAGTCCGGCTCTCTACAAGAGCATGCCCTTCAGCTACGAAAGGGACCTGGTGCCGGTATCGCTGGTGGCATCCACGCCTTTCGTCATCGTCGTCAATCCCGCTGTCCCGGTGCGCACCACGGCCGAACTGATACAACTGGCGCGTGCCAAGCCGGGCAGCGTCACCTTTGGTTCGGCCGGCATAGGCGTGGCATCGCACCTTTCCGGCGAACTGTTCAAGCAGATGGCGGGCATCGACATCGTCCACGTTCCCTACAAGGGTCAGGCCCCCGCCACCACCGACCTGCTCGGCGGGCAGATCACCTTCATGTTCAACAACCCCATCATCTCCCTGCCCCATGCGAAATCCGGCAAGCTGCGCGCCATCGCAGTCACCGGCACGGAGCGCATCGAGGCCGCGCCGGAGATTCCCACGGTGGCCGAGTCCGGCCTGCCCGGCTTCGAGGCGGGTACCTGGTTCGGCATCGTCGCGCCGGCCGGTACGCCGGCGCCCATCATCCAGCGCCTGTACACCGAGATCGCGCGGACCGTATCGACCCGCGAGGCAAAGGAAAAGCTCGCCGCGCAAGGGGTGGTCGCGATCGGCAATTCACCGGCGGAATTCGGCAAGCTGATCCAGGCCGACCTGAAGAAATGGGCGCGCGTCATCCAGGTGGGAAAGATCACACCGGAGTGATCAACCCGCGGCGCCGCCGCGCGCGGCAGGCAGGCACCGCAATACGGGCCAGCCACCGGCATAACGTATGCGCTACTCCAGTTTCAGCCCCGCGGCGCGCGCTGCCTTGACGTAGCGGGCGGCCTCGGCCTGCAGCATGGCGCCGAACTGTTCGGCGGTGCCCGGCGTCGGCACCATGCTCAGGGCCTGGAATTTTTCCTTCACCTCCGTGCTCGAGAGAGCCTTGACCAGTTCCGCATTCAGCCGCGTCACCGCCGAATTCGGCGTCGCGGACGCGACCACGATGCCTGACCAGTTCGAGGACTCGATGTCGGCCAGCCCGACCTCGCGCATGGTGGGGATGTCGGGCATCTGCTCGACCCGTTCACGGGTGGTCACGACGATGGCGCGGACCCGCCCGTTCTTTGCGTACGGCGCGACCGCCGACGCGTTGACCAGCACCATCGGCAGGTGTCCGCCGGAGGCCGCCGTGAGCGCCGGGATTTCGCCTTGGAAGGGCGCATGGGTGATCTGTATGCCGGCGGCCAGCCGGAACATCTCCCCGATCACATGGTGGGTGGTGCCGATGCCCGGCGTCCCGTACGAAATGTCGCCGGGTTTGGCCTTGGCATAGGCGATCAGTTCGGCCATGTTGCGAATCGGCAGGCTGGGCGTGACCGCGATGGCCATCGGCACCGAGATCGCCTGGCCCACGGCGCGGAAGTCACGCGCAGCGTCGTAAGGCACGTTCGCACGCATGGCGCTGTTGATCAGGAAACTCGGAAACACGATCAGCAGCGTATGCCCGTCTGCAGGAGCGCGTGCGACCATCTCGGTGCCGATGATGGTCGAGCCGCCGGGTTTGTTCTCCACCAGGATCGGCTGGCCCAGTCCACGCCCCATGTGATCGGCAAGCAGGCGCCCGTAGATGTCGGCCGCTCCGCCGGGCGGGAAGGGCACGATCAGTCGCAGCGGCTTGGCTGGAAATGCCTGCGGGTGGGCAAGCGCCGGGAGCGCCGCCAGTATCACCGCCAGCAGGGCACGGATCATCGTATGCATGGTATTGGTTTCCCCTGTTGTTCGGGTCAATTCTGGGAGCAGGCGCGGCCCGCGTCAACCGGTTGCACCGCCAAGGCGGCGTGTGGGTAAGATGCCCGCCTTGGGCGGCACATCAATGGAGACAACGCATGAATCTGCATTCCCGCTTTGCGCCGCGCGCGGCATGGCCCGTGGGCGGCGTGTTCCGCGCCTTTCTGCTTGGCGCAGGGATGGCATTGGCGACGCAGGCGGCAACGGCGCAGGAGGCCGGCTCCCTGGCCGGGAAGAAGCTCAGGCTGGTGGTGCCGTTCTCGCCCGGCGGCAGCGTCGATGGCCTGGCGCGCACGGTCGCCGACGGCTTACAGAAAACCGGCGGTGCCGCGGTGATCGTCGAGAATCGCCCGGGTGCCGGCGGCAACATCGCCGCCAACCAGGTGGCCAAGTCGAGTGGCGACACCACCAGCCTTCTGGTCACCAGCATCAACTTCTATGTCAACCCGGTGATCGTGAAGAACAGCGGCTACGACGCCTTCAAGGACTTCGCGCCCATCGCCCACCTGGGGTCCATGCCCTATGTGTTCGTGGTGCCACCGGACAGCGCCATCGGCTCGCTGAAGGACGTGGTGGCGCAGGCCCGGGCCAATCCCGGCAAGCTCTCGTGGGGTTTCGGCGGCAACGGCACGCTCGGGCATTTCCTCGGCATGGCGCTGGAAGAAGCAGCCGGCATGAAGGGCAATCCGGTCGCCTATCGTGGCGGCCCGGACCTGCTCACCGCGCTGGGCGGCAAGCATATCGACATGGTGATCATGACGGTACAAAGCGCGGCGCCGCTGGTGAAACAGGGGCGCCTGAAGGCCATCGCCATGAGCGAGCCGGAGCGCAACAAGGTGCTGCCCGCCGTCCCGGCGGCGCATGAGCAGGTGCCCGGCTATCCGCGCCTGAACGGCTACGTCTTCATGCTGGCCGCCGCCGGCACGCCGGAACCGCTGCTGGCGGCGCTCCAGCGCGAGACCAACCGGGTGTTGCGCAGCGAGGCCTTCCTGCAACGCATGGCCGGCGACGGCGCCTCGGTGCGGGAATTCGCCAGTCCGGCGGACGCCAGGGCATTTTTCGACGCCGACGGCGCCGCCTGGGAGGCGCTCACCCGCAAGGCCGGGCTCAAGGTCGAGTAGACGGCGGGTCGCCGCATGGCAGGTCGCGGCGAACGCCGGGCTTCAGCGCGCGTTACCGGCCGCTGCGGACTTCCGCTCCGCGGACTCGCCCAGCGCCTCGACCAGGAAGTCGATCAGCACCCGGGTGCGGTAAAGCACACGCCGATGCGGGTAAATCAGCCAGATGCCGGGCAGTTCGCCGTTCGGGTAGACGCAACGCCAGCCCGGCAGCAGTTCGACCAGGCTGCCCCGCGCGAGGTCATCGGCCACCACCGCCAGCCCCAGCCTGCCGATGCCCACGCCCTTGCGGACCAGTTCGCGGCACACCATGTGGCTGTCGGCCGCGACCCGCGGCTTGATTTCCTGCGCGATGACGCGCTTGCCGCGCAGGAAATACCAGTTGAGCGGTTCGTTGCTGGTGTGCTGCACCACTTCGTTGGTGGAATGGACGATGCAGTCATGCCGCGCCAGGTCCGCGAGCTTGCGTGGCAGGCCAAGGCGCTGAAGGTATTCGGGGGCGGCGCACAACACACGGTGGGTCTGGCGCAGCCGGATCGCCACCAGGCGGCTGTCCGGTATGCGACCGGTGTGCAATGCCAGATCGTAGTCGAACTCGACCAGGTCGACGACCGCGTCGGTGGTGGTCACGGTGATGCGGATCTCCGGATATTGCGTGCAGAAACGCTCGATCAGCGACGGCATGTAGGCGATCGCGGCGTAGTTGTTGAGCGCCAGGCGGATCGTGCCGGCGGGCCGTGCCTGCAGCGAGGCCAGGTCGTCGGCGACATCCCGGTAGGAGGCCATCGCCTGGCGCGCCCAGACGAGGGCCACCTGTCCGGCGTCGGTCAGCTTGACCTTGCGCGTGCTGCGCTCGAAGAGCCGAACCTTGAGCGTGCGCTCCAGTGAAGCGATGCGCCGCGTCACCTGCGAAGGGGTGAGCTCGAGGTCGCGCGCCGCGGCGGCCAGGCTGCCCAGTACGGCGATGCGCTCGAACAGGCGCAGCTCATCGAAGGTGAAGCCGAATTCCGGGGACCCGGCAAGGGCGGTCGCAAGCATGGCGCGGGGCGTTTCGTGGCTGGAAATTGATTATTGCGCGAATTGCAATGACAAATGGCGCTTGCGTAGCTTGCGTCGCAACGATCCCCGACCCAGAATCGTCCCGCATAAAAGGATCAGGGAGGCAACAAACCATGCTCAATTCGCGCGGTGTCGGGCGGCGGCTGCTTGAGGCGCTTGCCGTCGGCCTGTGTTTGTGCGCGGCAGGGTCGGCCTGCGCGCAGGCCTATCCCAACCGGGTGGTGCGGCTGATCGTGCCGTTCGCGCCGGGCGGCTCGGCCGAGGCGCAAGCCCGCGTGCTGGCGCAGAAGCTGGCTGAAATATGGGGCCAGCCGGTGATCGTAGAAGGCAAGCCCGGTGCCGGCACCACGGTCGGCGCGGCCTTCGTGGCCAAGTCGCCGCCGGACGGCTACACGCTGTTCATGGCCTACATGCTGTCGCATTCGGTGACCGCGAACCTGTATCGCAACCTGCCCTACGACCCGATCAAGAGCTTTGCGCCGATCTCCAATGTGGTGACCCAGCCTTTCATCGTGGCCGTGCATCCGGGCCTGGCCGCCAATACGCTCAAGGACCTGATCGACCTGGCGCGCGCGCGCCCGGGCGTGCTGACCTATTCAACCTCCGGTACGGGTGCCGGGCCGCACCTGGCCGCCGAAATCTTCCGTTCCCAGGCCGGCATGCAGGTGGTGCATGTGCCATTCAAGGGCTCCAGCCCCGCGCTGGTGGCGCTGATCGGCGCGCAGGTCGATTTCAGCTTCCAGGACGCCACCGCGCTTACCAACATACAGGCCGGCAAGCTGCGCGCGCTGGCGGTGTCGACGGCGAAGCGCTGGTCGCAGTTGCCCGCGGTGCCGACCATCGCCGAATCCGGATTCCCGGGCTACGACGTCACCAGCGCGGGCATGCTGCTGGCGCCGGCCGGCACGCCGCGCGAGATCATCGCGCAGGTCAATGCCGCCGTGCAAAAAGCCATCGCGGCGCCGGACCTGCGCGAACGCCTGGCGGCGCAGGGTTTCGATGTGGAGGGCAGCACGCCGGAGGAACTCGGCACCCGCATGGCGGCCGAGATCGCGCGCTACGGCAAGGTGATTCGCGAACTGGGCCTCTCCGCCGAATAGGCGCGCCGCCCCACACCCACTGGTACGTGCGGCGCGCCAGGAGCGCGCCGCATTGAAAGGAAAGCATGGGCATCCCGCAGCAGGACGACTCGCCGGGCAAGCGCGGCACGGCGCACTTTCGCGTTGCCGCCGATGTCGGCGGCACATTCACCGATATTGTCAGTTTCGACGAGGCCACCGGCGAGTCGTTCTTCGGCAAGACGCTTACCACGCCGGCGCACCTGGTCGAAGGCATTCTTCACGGCGTGCGCAAGGCCGGCACGGCGGTTGCGGACACCCGCCTGTTCCTGCATGGCACGACCATCGGCATCAACACCATGCTCGAGCGTACCGGCGCGACCACGGCGCTTCTGACCACGCGCGGCTTTCGCGACATCTACGAGATCGGGCGCATCAACCGGCCGGACGCCTACAACCTTTTCTTCCGCAAGCACATCCCGCTGGTGCCGCGCTCGCGGCGCATCGAGGTGGCCGAGCGCATGAACGCCAAGGGGCAGCCGCTGGTTGCGCTGGACGAGGCGGAAATCGCCGCCATCGCCATGAAACTGGCCGGGCAGGGCGTCACAGCGATTGCCATCCTGTTCCTGCATTCCTACGCCAATCCGGACCATGAACTGCGCGCGCGCCGGGTGATCGAACGCACCTGCCCCGGCATGTTCGTCACCGCCTCGCACGAGCTTTCGCAGGAGTACCGCGAGTTCGAGCGCACCTCGACGGTGGCGGCCAACGCCTACATCGGCCCGCGCGTGCGCGACTACCTCAAGGAGGTGGATGAACGCCTCGCCGCGGAGAAGTTCGGCGGCACGTTCTTCGTGGTGCAGTCCTCCGGCGGCCTGTTCGATGTCGCCCACGCCCAGCGCGAATGCATCCGCATGCTCGAATCCGGGCCGGCCGCAGGGGTGATCGGCACGGCGGCCGTGTGCCAGCGCCTGGGCCTGGCCAATGCGATCGCCTTCGACATGGGCGGCACCACCGCCAAGGCCGGTGTGGTGCTGGGCGGCGAGGTGATGATGGCCGGCAGCATCATGGTCGGCGGCTACGAGGAAGGCCTGCCGATCCAGATTCCCCTCATCGACATCCAGGAAGTCGGCACCGGCGGCGGCAGCATCGCGCGGGTGGAAACCGGCGGGGGGCTGCGCGTCGGCCCGCAGAGCGCGGGCGCGTCGCCCGGCCCGGTGTGCTACGGGCAGGGCGGCACCGAGCCGACCGTGACGGACGCCAACCTGATCCTCGGCCGCCTGGCGCCGGACCGCTTTCTCGGCGGCGAAATGCGCCTCGACCTCGAAGGCGCACGCAGGTCCATGCAGGACATGCTGGCCACGCCGCTATCGATCGGCATGATCGAGGCGGCCAGCGGCATCATCCGCATCGCCGCCTCCACCATGTCGCATGTGGTGACGCGGGTGACCACCGAGCGTGGCCTCGACGCGGGCGATTTCGCGATGGTGGCCTACGGCGGCGCCGGCCCGCTGCATGCCGGGCTGGTGGCGCGCGAATTGCGCATTCCCACCGTGATCATCCCGCCGGCGCCCGGCCATTTCTCGGCCTGGGGCATGCTGGTGGCCGACCTGCGGCGCGACTTCGTGCGCACCTGGTTCAAGCCGCTCGACGCCGTCGATTTCGACGAGATGGAAACCCTGTATCGCGGCATGGAGGACGAAGGCCGGGCGGCACTGTCGCGCGACATCTCCGACCCGGCGCGCATCGCCGTGGCGCGTGCCGCCGACATGCGCTACGTGGGTCAGGAACATTCGGTGACCGTCGAGCTGCCGATGGACCTGTTCATCAAGCGTGATCGCGAGGGCATCAAGCGCCGGTACGACGAGGTGCACGCGCAGCGCTACGGCTTCGATGCCGTCAGGGAGCCGGCGGAACTGGTGAGCCTGCACAGCTCGGTGGTCGGCACGCTCGACAAGCCGGTGCCGAAGCGCTCGCCGCTGGAAGCCCCGGAGCGGGCGCAGGCCGCGCGCAACGGCACGCGCCCGGTGTACTTCACCGCGGCCACCGGTTTCATCGAGACGCCGGTATACGCGCGCGAGCGCCTCGCCGCCGGCGCCCGCATCGACGGCCCCGCGCTCATCGAGGAATACGCCTCGACCACGGTGGTGTTTCCGGGCGACCGGGTGGACGTCAGCGAATACGGCGACCTGGTCATCACCATCGACCGCACTTGAACGGGATGCATGACATGAACACGACGCACACCCAGGGCAGCACGCTCGACGCCGACCCGGTCATCACCGAGATCATCCGCAACGGGTTGGTGGCGATCACCGAGGAGATGAAGTCCAACCTCCTGCGCACCGCCTACAGCATGATCATCTACGAGGCCCAGGACTTCACGGTGGGCCTGTTCGACGCGAAGGGCGAGACGGTGTCCATCGGCATCGGCCTGCCGATGTTCATTCGCGGCATGAGCGAGACGGTCAAGGCCATGTTGCGGCATTTCGGGGAAACCGGCATCGAGCCCGGCGACGTGCTGGTGACCAACGACGCCTACCTGACCGGCAGCCACCTGAACCACATGACCTTCGCGGTGCCGATATTCGACGGCACCGACCTGGTGGCCTTCGCCGGTTGCATGGCGCACTGGGCCGACATCGGCGGCGCGCTCGACGGCATGACCAAGGACATCTGGTCCGAGGGTTTGCAGATGCCCATCGTCAAGGTGTGGAAGGCGGGCGTGCCCAACCAGGACATTCTCGACGTGATCCGCATGAACGTGCGTATTCCCGAGCGTGCCATGGGCGACCTCAACGCCCAGGTGGCGGCGGTGCGCATGGGCGGGCGGCGTTTCCTGCAGCTTGTTGGCCGCTACGGCCGTGCCGCGGTGCAGGACGGCATCCGCGCCATCATGGACCACACCGAGAAGGTGGCACGCGCGCATGTGCGCAGCATCCCGGATGGCGTCTACGAGGCCGAGTCCTTCATGGATGACGACGGCGTCGATGCCGGCGAGCGCATCCGCATGAAGGTCAAGGTGACCGTCGCCGGCGACGAGATGACCATCGACCTGACCGACGTGAGCATGCAGGTGAAGGGCTTCTACAACTCCGGCTACGCGGCCGGGATGGCCTGCTGCCAGGTGGCTTTCAAGTGCCTCACCTCGCCGGTCGAGAAGCCGATCAACGAGGGCAGCTTCCGGCCGCTCAAGATCATCCTGCCGGCGGGGCGGGTGGTCAGCGCGGTGCGCCCGGCGCCGATGCGCTGGTGGATGACCTTTCCGATGACCATCGTCGACACCATTTTCAAGGCGCTGGCGCCGGCGATTCCCGAGCGGGTGATCGCCGGCCACCATGCCGACCTGCTCTCGGCGGCGATCAACGGCAGGCGTGCCGAGAACGGGCGCCTGTTCCTGGTCTCGGGCGGTCTGGTGGGCGGCGGCTGGGGGGCCAAGCGGGGCGAGGACGGGCTCTCGGCCACCATTTGCATCAACGACGGCGACACCCACAACAGCCCGGTGGAGCAGACCGAGGCCAAGTACCCGATCCTGATCGACCGCTATGCCCTGCGCGAGAATTCAGGCGGCGCCGGCACCTGGCAGGGCGGCCTGGGCACCGAGAAAATCGCGCGTGCCGTCACCGAGTTCATGTTCAACGCCCAGGTCGAGCGCGTGCACTGCCGGCCATGGGGATTGTTCGGTGGCCATCCCGGTGCCGGCAACCAGGTATCGGTGCAGGTCGGGCGCGAGCCGGAACTGCGCTTCCCGAGCGGCAAGGTGTTGGCGCGCCACCTGAAGGCGGGCGATGCCTACATCCTGCGCTCGGGCGGCGGCGGTGGTTACGGTTCGCCGCTCGACCGGCCGCTCGAGCGCATCGCCTTCGACCTGCAGGAGGGCTACATTTCACGCGCCCGCGCCGCGGGCTGCTACGGCGTGGTGTTCATCGACGGCACTGACCGCATCGACCCTGAGGCCACGGCCGCTCGGCGCGAGAAGATGCGCGGCAACGAACCGGTGTTCGATGACCGCGGCGAAGAAGAAGCGCGGCCCCTCTCCGCGGACGAGGAAAAATTGTTCACCGCCGGGACGGCATTTCTCGGTGCGCGCTGCTGCTGAGATGCGACAGCCAACGCGCCGGCTGCGCGGCGCGTCAGTCGATCTTCGTGCCGGAATCGCGGATCGCCTTGGCATACTTCGCGACCTCGCCGGCAAGATGCGCCGTGGCGTCCTCGGGCGTGCCGCCCACCGGCTCGAAGCCCTGTGCGTTGAAGCGCTGCCGTATGTCGGGTATACGGATGGCGCCCAGCACCGCTGCGTTGATCTGGCCGACGATCTCCTTCGGGGTGCCCGCAGGGGCGAGCAGCGCGCTCCAGTTGGTGGTCTCATAGCCCGGCAGGCCGGATTCGGCCAGGGTCGGCAGGCCGGGCACCAGTGCCGAGCGTTTCGCGGTGGTGACCGCGAGGCCGCGTGCCTTGCCGGTCTGGAAATGCGGGACGATCGCCACATCGGCGATGGTGAACTCGACCTGGCCGCCGATCAGCGCCACCAGCGCGGGGCTGGTGCCCTTGAACGGGACATGGGTGACTTCGATGCCGGTCATGTTGCGGAAGATCTCGCCGGACAGGTGCGGGCCGGCGCCGTTGCCGGAGGACGCCCAGCTGAGCGTCTTTGGCTTTGCCTTCGCGAGGTCGATGAACTCCTTTACCGTGGTCGCGGCAACCGAGGGGTGCACCGCAAGGATGAAGGGCGAGGCAGCCACCAGCGCGATCGGCGCGAAGCTCTTCACCGCATCGTAGGGCAGGTTCTTGTACAGGCTGGCCGAGATCGTGTGCGAGGTGCTGGCGAGATACAAGGTGTAGCCATCGGGTGCGGCCGCGGCGGCGAAGGCCGCGCCGATGGTGGACCCGGCGCCGGGCTTGCTTTCGACGATCACCGGCTGGTTCCAGGTTTCGGAAAGGCGCTGCCCGATCAGGCGCGCCTGCGCCTCGGCCGATCCGCCGGGCGGGAAGGGCACCACTATGCGCACCACGCGGTTCGGAAACCCCTGGGCCATGGCGCTGCCGGCGGCACAACCCAGAAGCAGCGCCGCAAGCCACGCACGGCCGGTTGCGGATACATTCAACACTTTCATTGCTGTCTCCCTTTGCACGGCCGGTGAACCCGGCCTTGTTGATCCATCAACGTTACATTCAAGCGGCATATAAATCAACGTGAAGTTGCCCGAACCGGAAGGACCCGCATGACCAGGAGCGTGGGCACAAGCCTGTTTGAAAAAATCTGGGATGCGCATGTCATCGCCGAGCGCGAAGGCGGCGAAGCCTTGCTCTACATCGACCGCAACCTGCTGCATGAAGGCCCGTTCTACGCCTTCGACGCGCTCGCCAAGGCCGGGCGCAAGATCCACCGGCCATTGCAGACGCTGGCATTCTCCGACCACTACGTACCGACCACCGGGCGCCACCTGGGCAGCGCCGGCATCCAGGACGGCGAAGCGCGGGTGATGGTCGAGCAACTGGCGCGCAACTCTCTTTCCACCGGCATCGTGCACTTCGGCATCGACGACGCCGAGCAGGGCGTCATGCATGTGGCCGGGCCCGAACTGGGCCTGTGCGAGCCCGGCATGATCATGGCCGGCGCCGACTCCCACACCTCGACCAACGGCGCGTTCGGCATCTTCGGCTTCGGCGTGGGCGCATCCCAGGTCACCCACATCATGGCCACCCAGACCGTGTGGTTCGCCAAACCCAAGACCATGCGCATCACGGTCGATGGCACGCCGGGTGCGCTGGTGACGGGCAAGGACCTGATCCTGGCCATCATCGCGCACATCGGCATCGACGGCGGCAGCGGGCATGTCATCGAATACGCCGGGTCGGCGATCAGTGCGCTTTCCATGGAGGAGCGCATGACGGTCTGCAACATGTCGATCGAGGCCGGCGCGCGCTCGGGCATGATGTCCCCCGACCAGAAAACCTGGGACTACCTGGCCGGCTGCCGCTATGCGCCCAAGGGCGCGGAACTGGAGGCGGCGATGGCGTTCTGGCGCATCCTGCCCACCGATGCGGATGCGCGCTTCGACCGCGAGGTGCGGCTGGATGGCAACGCGATCGAGCCGATGGTCACCTGGGGTACCAACCAGGACGAGGCCATCGGCATTTCGGGCCGCGTGCCCGATCCTGCATCGATCGCGGATGCGGGGCGGCGCGAGCGCGCCGCGGTCGCACAGCAGTACATGCGCCTGGCCCCCGGCACGGCATTGCGCGATGTCGCGGTGGACCGGGTGTTCATCGGCTCCTGCACCAATGCGCGCCTTGACGACCTGCGCATCGCTGCAAGGCTGGCGCAAGGACGCACCGCGCGCGTGCCGACCATCGTGGTGCCGGGGTCGCGCTCGGTCAAGCGCGCGGCCGAGCGCGAGGGGCTGCATGAGGTCTTCATGGCCGCGGGGTTCGAGTGGCGCGACACCGGCTGTTCGATGTGCACCGGCTCGAACGGAGACCGTGTGCCGTCGGGCGAACGCTGCGCCTCCACTTCCAACCGCAATTTCGAAGGGCGCCAGGGGCGCGGCTCGCTCACCCACCTGGTGAGCCCGGCGTCGGCGGTGGCCGCCGCCATCACCGGCCGCCTGGCCGACCCGCGGGAGTTCGCATGAGCACCGGCATGCAGGCGTTCACCATCCTGGACGCGATCGCCGCGCCGCTGTTCCTGCCCAATATCGACACCGACAAGCTGATCCCGCACAAGTTTTTGCGCAAGCCGCTCTCGGCCGGCTATCGCAACTTCCTGTTCCATGACCAGCGCTTCGCCGAGGATGGCAGCCTGCGGACCGATTTCGTGCTCAACCGCGCGCCCTTCTCGCAGGCGGGTGTGCTGGTGGCGGGGCGCAATTTCGGCTGCGGTTCCACCCGTGAAGGCGCGATCTATGCCTTGCAGGATTTCGGCATCCGCTGTGTGATCGCCCCGAGCTTCGGCGACATCTTCCACGCCAATTGCCTGCAGAACGGCCTGCTGCCGGTGGTGCTGGAGGAGGCCGAGGTCGCGACACTGGCGGCCCATCTCGAAGCGCATCCCGGCGCGCGTGTCGCGATCGACCTGGCGGCGCAGACGGTGACATTACCGGATGGCAGGTGCCTGGCGTTCGGCATCGATGGCGTGCGCAAGGAGCAGTTGCTCAAAGGCCTTGACGACATCGGCATCACAATGCAATACGCAGCCCGGATCGAAGCCTTCGAAAGTGATTACCGGCAGCGACGTCCCTGGCTGTTCCGCGACCAGTCGGACCTGCTGGAGAATCGCAACAAGCCCCAAGAGGACCCACCATGAATCGAATCACGCTGTCGACATTCCTGTGCCGCGCCGGAGCGGCGTGCATCCTGGCCCTGGCCGCGGGCGCGGCAACGGCGCAGGACTACCCGAACCGGCCGATTCGCTTCGTCGTACCGGCGCCGGCGGGCGGCGCGCCCGATGCGATCGCCCGCCTCATCGGGCAGCGCCTGGGCGACCGGCTCGGCAAACAGGTGGTGGTGGACAACCGCGGCGGCGGCAACGGTGTGATCGGCTCCGAGCTGGTGGCGCGCGCGCCGGCCGACGGCTACACCATCGTGCTCGGCTATGCGGGACCGTTCGGCATCAACCCGGGCTTCTACCCGAGCCTGCCCTATGACCCGGTCAAGGACTTCGCACCGCTCACCATGCTGGCCACCAGCCAGAATATCCTGGTGGTGCACCCGTCCTTCGCCGCGCGCTCGGTCAAGGACCTGATCGCCATGGCCAAGGAGCGTCCGGGGCAGATCAACTATGCCTCTGGCGGCACCGGCCAGTCCTCGCACCTGTCCATGGAACTGCTGATGCACCTGGCCGGCATCAAGATGACGCACATTCCCTACAAGGGGGCGGGACCGGCACTGGCCGACACCCTCGGTGGGCAGGTGCCGCTGCATTTCCTGGCGCTGGCGCCCGCCATTCCGCTGATCAAGGCCAACAAGCTGGTACCGCTGGCGGTCACCGGCGCGAAGCGTGCGCCCTCGATGCCGGACGTGCCGACCATCGCCGAGGCCGGCCTGCCCGGCTACGAGGTGCTGACCTGGTATGCGGCATTCGCCCCGGCCGCCACGCCCAAGCCGGTACTGGCGCGCCTGCACGACGAGATGTCGTCCATACTCAAGACGGCCGAACTGGCGGGTGTGTTCCAGGGCCACGGTCTGGAACCGGGCGGCGGCAGCGCGGAATCGCTGGGCAAGTTCCTCGACCAGGAAATTGCCAAGTGGCGCAACCTCATCAAGTCGAGCGGCATCAAGGCCGATTGAATCCGCAAGCAAGCCCGTACCCCGCGAAGGAGATCGTCGTGAACAAGAAAAATCATTCCGCCCCATGCTTGGCGCTGCGTGGCCTGCACCTGCTGGTCGTAGCCACCCTGGCATGCGCGACCCTGCCGGCGCTCGCGCAGGGCTTTCCCAACCGGCCGGTCCGCATCGTCGTGGCGTCCACCGCCGGCGGCGCGGCCGACATGATCGCGCGCATGAT
This sequence comes from Burkholderiales bacterium, assembly GCA_965279115.1. Classification (GTDB taxonomy): domain Bacteria; phylum Pseudomonadota; class Gammaproteobacteria; order Burkholderiales; family JAEUOS01; genus JAEUOS01. Next base: position 6,639,087 of record OZ257137.1, on the reverse strand, counting down.
GGCGCCGGACATGGCGGCCATGCTGGGCCAGCAGGTGGTGGTCGAGAACCGGCCGGGCGCCGGCAACGTGATCGGCAGCGAGGTGGTGGCCAAGGCCGCGCCGGACGGCCACACGCTGCTGATGGCGATCAACAACCATGTCATCAATGCGACGGTCTACAAGAACCTGTCCTTCGACCCGATCAGGGACTTCGCGCCGGTATCCCTCATCGCCACCACGCCGCACATGCTGGCCGTGCACCCCTCGCTGCCGGCACGCACCGCGGTCGATCTCGTCAAGCTGGCCAAGGCCGAGCCGGGCAAGATCAACTACGCGTCCGCCGGCAACGGCACGGCCGCGCATTTTGCAGCCGAGCAGTTCAATATCCTGGCCGGCGTGCGCCTGACCCATGTGCCCTACAAGGGCGTGACGCCGGCGGTCACCGACCTGCTCGGTGGCACGGTGCAGGTGATGTTCCCGGCGCCGATCACCATCATGCCGCACCTGCGCGCGGGCAAGCTGATCGGCCTGGCGGTGACCACGCCGAAGCGCGTGAAGTCCCTGCCGGATTTGCCCACCCTGCAGGAGGTGGGCTTGAAGGGCTACGAATTCAGCTCGTGGTACGGTCTGCTGGCGCCGCGCGACACCCCCGCACCGGTGATCGCTGCCTTGCACAAGGCGGCCACCCAGGCGCTGGCCAACAAGGCCACCACCGGCCGGTTGCAGGACGACGCCAGCGATCCGGTCGGCAACACCCCCGAGGAGTTCGGCAAGTTCATCGGCGAGGAGTTCGAGCGCTATTCGCGCCTGGTCAAGGCGATGAACCTGAAGATGGATTGAAGCGAGCGGAGAACCCCATGATAGACATCCAAACCGTGGACCACGTCGGCATACGCGTGGCCGAAATCGACCGCGCCATCGCCTTCTACGGCCTGTTCGGCTTCACGCCGCTGCACTACGCCAGCGGCGATGCGGTGGTGGTGATCAAGAACCCGCACGGGGTCGAAATCAACCTCATCTACAACGCCAACGACGCCAATGACGGCAAGAACATCCTGATGGACGTGCCGGTCAAGTACGCCGGCTACACCCATGTGGCGTTCCGCGTGGCGTCCATCGCGGCCACCATCGCGACCCTGAATGAACACCACATCACCATCACCCAGGGCCCGGTGTCTTTTGGCGCCGATGGCCATGTGTCGGTGTTCCTGCGCGACCCGGACCGCAACGTCATCGAATTGCGCGGACGCCAGGAAGACCTGTCCGCGCTGGGCGGCGTCACCGGTTACGAACCGAAAAACTAGAACGGAGAAACACATGCCATCAAGTAATGGCCCCGCGCGCCTGCGCGAAATCCTGGCGGGCGACCAATGCGTGGTCGCCTGCTCGCTGTTCGACCCGATGTCGGCGCGCGTCGCCGACGAACTCGGTTTCGAACTCGGCATCATGGGCGGGTCGGTGGCGGCGCTGGCGGTGCTGGGCGCCCCCGACCTGATCCTGCTGTCGCTCACCGAACTGGCCGAGCAGGCGCGCCGCGTCTGCCGCGCCGGCCGGGTGGGGCTGATCGTCGACGCCGACCATGGCTACGGCAATGCGCTTTCGGTGATGCGCACAGTGGAGGAGTTGCAGGCCGCCGGCGTGGCCGGCATCAGCATCGAGGACACGCTGCTGCCGCGCGCCTTCGGCGCCGGTGACAAGGCGCAACTCACGTCCCTGGAGGAAGGTGTTGGCAAGATGCGCGCCGCGGTGGCTGCGCGCGGCGCGGGTCCGATGGGAATCTATGGCCGCACCAGCGCGGCCACCCTCACCGGCATCGACGACGCCATCGCGCGCTTCACGGCCTATGAGGCGGCGGGTGTGGACGCGTTGTTCCTGCCGGGACTCGACAGCCGTGAACAGCTCGACCGTATCGCGGCGGCCACCCGCCTGCCCCTGATCCTCGCGGGTTGCAGCGAAAAGCTGGCCGACATGGCGTATTTGCGGGAGCGCAGGGTCAAGGTGTGGATGGCCGGACACCAGGCCTTCAATGCGGCCGTGCAGGGCCTCTACGATGCCATGAAGGTCGTGCGGGAAGGCGCTCGCCCGAGCGAACTCAAGGACATCGCGCCGGGCGCGCTGATGGCCAAGCTGACCCGCGCGGCGGACTACCAGGCAGCCACGCGGGACTACCTGGGCGGCTGAGGCGCGCGCCGGTGTGTCGCGAAAGCGATGAGGCGTTGGCTAGCCCAGCGTCTCGTCGTAGATGTCCTGTGCGGCCTTGTAGCAGCCGCATGACATGGCGATCAGGCCCTTGCGGTCGAGTATCGTGATGGCGCCGCGCCGGTAGCTCAGCAGTTGCCGCCTTTGCATCATGCCGGCGGCCTCGGTGATGCCGACCCGGCGCACCCCCAGCATCACGGCCAGAGCGTCCTGGGTGAAGTGCAGTTCGCCGGAATGCGCGCGGTCCTCGGCCATCAGCAGCCAGCAGGCAAGGCGCGCGTCGATCATGTGGAAGTGCATGCAGGTGATCGCCTGGGCGAACTGCCCGATGGTCACATGGATGTAGCCATTGATCACCCTGCGCAGCGCATGGCTGTCCGCCAGATCGCGGCGAAACGCGGCCGCGCCGATGCGCAGGCTGCTGCCGCCGCCGAGAATGGTCGCGCGCAGGGGTGAGGTGGTCGCGCCCAGCGCCAGCGGTATGCCGAGCATGCCTTCATTGCCGACCATGGTGGTCTCGAGAACGCCCGCACCTTCCACCGGTGCCGCCAGCGACAGGTAGGCGCCAAGCGGGAAATAGGCATGCGCCAGGCGCGCACCGGATTCGGACAGCACGTCGGTGGCGGCCAGTTCCACGGTTTCGCAATCCGCCACAAAGCGCAGGCGGTCGGGACGGGGCAGGGAGGCGATCAGGAGGTTCGTCAGCGGGCGGGTTGTCATTGCGGGCGATTCTGGGCAGGTGGGCGCCGGTGTCTGTGCGACGCCACACATAGCGCGATTGGCCGCAATGCCGGCGCGTGCCGTCTTGTGCTCGCCCCGTTCGTCACCGCACAGACGGCAGTGCCTCCCGAATCTAGCCTTGCACTTGCGGATACCCACCGGCTGCGGGCATTCGTGGCGATGGATGCGCCGACCTGCGGGCCGTACTCGATGGAGCACGCAATGTACTGGGATCGCATAGAAGTGAACTGGAAACAGTTCAGGGGCCTGGTCAAGGAACACTGGGGCATGCTGGGTGAAGAGCAACTCGAAAGAGTCCAGGGCAAGCGCGACCGCCTGTCCGAGCAGATCCAGGAAACCTACGGCGTAACCCGCGACGAGGCCGAGAAACAGCTGTCCGAATGGCAGCGCTACCAGAAGCTCGACCCGGTCTCGTGACTAACCCCGGCGCCCGTTCCGGGGCGCCGCCACCATGAAGGAAACACACTTGAAACATGCAGCCAACGATCACGCGCCAGACAACGAATCGGTGTTGTCGGATATCCAGACCCTGCGCAAGCGCGGGCGCCAGAACATCGAGGAAGGCGCCGTCACGCGCGGCTATGCGGCCGACCGGGATGCGGTGATCGGCCTGCTCAATGGCGCGCTGGCCACCGAACTGGTGTGCGTCCTGCGCTACAAGCGGCACTATTTCATGGCCAAGGGGATTCATTCGGAGCCCGTCAAGGCAGAATTCCTTGCCCATGCCGCAGAGGAAATGGCGCATGCCGACCGCCTCGCCAAGCGCATTGTCGAGCTGGGCGGCGAGCCGAATTTCGCGCCTGAAGGCCTTGCCGCGCGCAGCCACGCCGAGTACGTGGCAGGCGATTCCCTGCACTCCATGATCAAGGAAGACCTGATCGCCGAGCGCATCGCCATCGAGAGCTATCGTGAAATGGTGGCCTATCTGGGAAACAACGACCCCACCACGCAGACCATGCTCAAGGACATCCTTGCCGGCGAGGAGGAGCATGCCGACGACCTCGCGTCGCTGATGGAGGAAGTCAAGGGCTGAACTCGGGCTGCCCTCCCTGCCTGGCAGGGAAGGCGCCTCACTGCTGGGTGGAATCCTGCGCCCGCGGGACGCGCGGAATGTCCGACAGCAGGCGGTCGAATTCCTTCTTCACCACGGCGTAGCATTCGCACACCGCCTTCTCCAGCTTGGGCCGGTCGAGCACGGTGATGCGCCCGCGGGTGTAGCGGATCAGGCCGTCACGCTGCAGCTTGCCGGCCGCCTCGGTGACCCCTTCGCGCCGCACGCCGAGCATGTTGGCGATGAGTTCCTGGGTCATGGAGAGTTCGTTGCCGGGCAGGCGGTCGAGCGAAAGCAGCAGCCAGCGGCACAACTGCTGCTCCACCGAATGGTGGCGGTTGCACACCGCGGTTTGCGCCATCTGGGTGATCAGCGCCTGCGTATACCGCAAGAGCAGGTGCATCACCGCGCCACCGCGGTTGAATTCGAGCTTGAGGATGGCGGCCTTGAGCCGGTAGCCGAAGCCGGCGCTTTGCACCACCGCCCGGCTGGGCGTGGTCTCTCCGCCCATGAAGAGCGCGATGCCGAGCAGGCCCTCGTTGCCCACCACCGCGATCTCGGCCGAGGCGCCGTCTTCCATCACGTAGAGCAGGGAGACGATCGACGTGGTGGGAAAGTACACATGATTGAGGCGCCCGCCCGATTCATAGAGCGCCTCCGACAAGGGCATCGGCACGAGCTCGAGGTGCGGCAGAAGGCGGTCGAACTCCGCCGCCGGCAGGGCGGCCAGCAGGTGATTCTGGTTGGGGCTGTGGGGCGTAGGCATAGGCTTTCCCGGGGGTTGGGGGTCAAAGCATGCGCAAGTCGCCGGATGCCGGTTGGACGGATGGTCCGGTCACAAGCTTAACAGCTTGGGGGCGTCATTCAGTACGGTTCCGAACATAGAAATCAGAAAATGCCGGACCGCGCGCGCATTGATATGCCGAGTCAAGCGAGGCCTCAATGTATGCGGCCGCACAGACGGGCCTGCCCTGCCGCCCTAATGTCCGGGCTGCGGGACGTGTTCATGGTGTTGATCGCAGCGCAACAGGCGTACGCGGGTACCAGCGACCGTCCCTCAGGAGACCGGAAAATGAAAACCATCAATCGATCGGCACTGGCCACCGCGATCCTCGCGGCGCTGCTGCCCGCCTGCGTGCTTGCGCAGGCCACCTCGCCCGATACCCGCAACCAGGGCTACCTGGTTGACACCAACGGCAATGTCGTCATGACCGACCACACCGGATTGTGCGTTCGCGACAGCGACTGGACACCGGGACGGGCGGTGGAACCCTGTGTGCCGGCCCGTCCGCGCGTCGCCGTCACGCCTCCCGCGGCCCCGGCGCCCGCGGTTGCCGCGGTGCCGCCGGCATCCCTTGCACCGCCGGCCCCGCCGGCGCCCCTGAACCAGAAGGCCAGCTTTTCCGCCGATGCGCTGTTTGCCTTCGACAAGGCGACCCTCAAGCCGGAGGGCATGACCATGCTCGACGACCTGGTGCGCCAGAGCGCCGGGCTCACCTACGAAAGCATTGTCCTCACCGGTCATGCAGACCGCTTCGGCAGCAGCGACTACAACCAGGCGCTTTCCGAGCGGCGCGCGAGCGCCGTCAAGGACTACCTGGTCAGCAAGAACATCCTGGCGACCCGCATCGAGGCGGTCGGCCATGGCGAAAGGGAGCCGGTGACCGCTGCCGGTACCTGCGCCGGCCCGCGCAGCGCGAAAGTGATCGCCTGCCTGCAGCCTGACCGTCGCGTCGACGTGGAAATGACCGGCAGCCGCGCTACCGCCACCAGCACCCGCTGATTCCCGTCGGCGCAACCCAGACTCACAAACCCCATCCCTATCCCTGAAAGGCAATCCATCATGATCAATATCAAACGCCTGTCCGCACTTTTCGCCGCCGCGCTGCTGGCAAGCGCATGTGCCACGTCCAACAAGCAGGAATCCACCGGCGAGTACGTCGACGACACCGTCATCACGACACGGGTCAAGGCGGCCATCCTGAATGAACCCACCCTGAAGTCGATGGAAATCAACGTCGAGACCTACAAGAGCGTGGTGCAACTGAGCGGTTTCGTCAGCACGCGTGAAATGATGCTCAAGGCGGCTTCCCTTGCCGGCGACATCAAGGGCGTCACGGGCGTCAAGAGCGACATGCGCCTGAAGCCCTGACGCGCCGGAAAGCAACCGGTACCCCACCCGCCAGCCTGGCTCCTCCTCTCGACGACTGGCGGGCTTGCAGCCCCCGGATTCACGTGAATCCGGGGGCTGTGTTTTTTTGGGATATGGCGCGGCCGTGGCGGGACCTTTTCCGCTCGAGGAGTTTTCGCACGCTGTGTTCGATTGCGCACCGTCGGGCGGGCGCAACAGGCCTAGTCTTGCATCCGGACTTCTCCAACGGTACCACCTCCAGCACGGCATGCGTGCGGGGGCCACCCAGGCGGAATCCGCCATCCAACCACCCTCAAGGCAGGAGCTACATGATGAGCAAATTGCAACCATTCTCGAATTCGCCGGTAAAGGCGTCGGCAATGATCGGTACCGACGTGGTCAATGCCAAGGGCGACAATCTGGGCGACGTCAAGGAAGTCGTGATCGATCCGCGCACCGGCCGCGTCGCCTATGCGGTGGTGTCCTTCGGCGGTTTCCTGGGCATGGGTGAAAAGCTTTTCGCCGTGCCGTTCGCGTCGTTCCGCTACGACGTTTCGAAGAACGACTACGTGCTGGACATTTCCAAGGAAAGGCTGGAAGCCGCGCCGGGCTTCGATCCGGACAAGTGGCCCACGATGGCCGATGAAAAATGGAATCGGGACGTCTACAAGTACTACGACCGCACACCGTACTGGGAATAGCGCGCAACCGCGCTTGCAGCGGCGTACCGGCCCTTGGGCCGGGACGGCGCACCACCCTGCGGAATGGTGCGCAAAAGGGCCTGCGGCGACACCGCGGGCCCTTTTCCTTTTCGGCCCCGCGGTGCTTCGCAAGCGTTCGTTCCGGCAGGGCGGCCGGTGCCGGCGACCATCACCAGCCGTAACGGCGAAAGTAGAACCGCTTCATCGCCGTGGTGGCCAGCGCATAGCCCATGAGAATGGCGGCCAGCCAGCCGAAGTAGGCGCCGGGCAGCGGCACCAGCTTGAAGTAGGCGGCCAGCGGCCCCATCGGCAGCCACACGCCGACCGCCGCCACCACCAGGCTCATCACCGCCAGCGGCGTCGCGGCGCGGCTTTCGATGAAGGGCAGCCTGGGGGTGCGGATCAGGTGCACCACCATCACCTGGGTCAACAGGCCGACGACGAACCAGCCGCTCTGGAACAGGCCCTGCATGGCCAGGCTGTCGGCGCCGAACACGCGCCACATCAGCGCGAAGGTGAGGATGTCGAACATCGAGCTGATCGGCCCGAAGAAGAGCATGAAGCGGCCGAGTTCGCCGGGGTCCCACGCCAGCGGCTTGCCCAGCAGGTCGGCGTCCACGTTGTCGAACGGGATGCCGGTCTGGGAAAAGTCGTAGAGCAGGTTTTGCACCAGCAGCTGCAGCGGCAGCATCGGCAGGAAGGGCAGGAAGGCACAGGCCACCAGCACCGAGAGCACGTTGCCGAAATTGGAGCTGGCGGTCATGCGGATGTACTTGCGCATGTTGCTGAAGGTGCGTCGCCCCTCGATCACGCCGGCATCTACCACCAGCAGGCTCTTCTCCAGCAGGATCACGTCCGCCGCCTCGCGCGCGATGTCCACCGCAGTATCCACTGAAATGCCGATGTCGGCGGCGCGCAACGCGGGGGCGTCGTTGATGCCGTCGCCCATGAAGCCGACCACATGCCCGTTGGCACGCAAGGCGCGCACGATGCGCTCCTTCTGCAGCGGCGTCAGGCGGGCGAACAACTGGTGCGCCTCGACGGCCTTGTGCAACTCTGCGTCGTTCATCGGCTCCACCTCGGCGCCAGTCAGGACGGTCTTGCCGGCAAGCCCGACCTGCGCGCAGACATGGGCGGTCACCAGTTCGTTGTCGCCGCTCAGCACCTTGACGGTGATGCCGTGCCCGGCCAGGGCGGCGATGGCGGGCGCTGCGGTTTCCTTGGGCGGGTCGAGGAAGGCGATATAACCCACCAGCGTAAGGTCGGCTTCGTCGGCCACCGAGTAGGTCGTCTGGCCGGGCGGCATGGTGCGTATGGCGACCGCGACCACCCGCAAGCCCTCCTGCGACATGCGCAGGGTGGCCTGCCGGACCCGGGCCAGGTTTGCCGCGTCCAGCGGCAGGCCCTTGCCTGTGTCCGGTCCCGCACCCTGCACCCGGGTGCAGGCCGACAGCACTTCCTCGAGCGCGCCCTTGCACACCAGCAGGTGGCTGCCGTCGGCGGCGGCGACCACCACCGACATGCGGCGGCGTTCGAAGTCGAACGGGACTTCGTCGATCTTCTCGTAGCCACTGCCCACCGCCAGTTCGGCGTGCAGCTCGGCATGTTCCAGCACCGCGCGGTCGAGCATGTTCTTCAGGCCGGTCTGGTAGTGGCTATTCAACCAGGCGAACTTCAGGACCTGGTCGGAGGGGTTGCCGAAGGCGTCGTCCTTGCGTGACAGGGCGATGCGGTCCTGCGTGAGGGTGCCGGTCTTGTCGGTGCACAGCACATCCATGGCGCCGAAGTTCTGGATCGCATCCAGCCGCTTGACCACCACCTTTTTCGCCGACAGGGCCACCGCCCCGCGCGCCAGCGTGGTGGTCACGATCATGGGCAGCATCTCCGGTGTCAGGCCGACGGCGACCGAAAGGGCGAACAGTCCGGCCTCGAGCCAGTCGCCGCGCGCCATGCCGTTGACGAAAAACACGATCGGCACCATCACCAGCGCGAAGCGGATCAGGAGCCAGCTCACGCTGTCGACACCCTTCTGGAAGGCGGTGGGTGCGCGGTCGGTGGCGGTGACGCTTGTGGCCACAGCACCGAAATAGGTCTGGTTGCCGGTGGCGACCACCAGGGCGGTAGCGGAGCCCGACACCACATTGGTGCCCATGAACACCAGGGTGCGCTGCTCGAGCGGGTTGCTACCGGAGTCGCCGGCTTCGGCGAACTTCTCCAACGGCAGCGATTCCCCGGTCATGGCCGCCTGGGCGATGAACAGGTCGCGCGCCGTCAGCAGGCGGCAATCGGCCGGAATCATGTCGCCGGCAGACAGCACCACCACGTCACCCTTCACCAGCCGGGCCAGCGCGACCTGCACCGGTGCAGCCGAAGCGCCCGGCGGGGCACCTGCCGCGGGGCCGCGCAGGACGCCGGCGGTGTTGCGCACCATCGCCTTCAGGGCTTCGGCGGCACGGTCCGAGCGGCCTTCCTGGACCATGCGGATGATCGTGGACAGGCACACCATCGCGCCGATGACCACGGTCGAACGGAGGTCGGCACTGAGCAGGGACACCATCGCCAGCACCGTCAGGAGCAGATTGAACGGGTTCTCGAAAGCGTGCCACAGGCGCAGCCACCAGCCCGGCGGCGTTTCATGGGCCACTTCGTTGGGGCCGTCGCGACGCAGGCGCGCGGCGGACTCGGCGGCGGTCAGGCCTTGCGGGCGCGATTGCAGCAGCCTGAGCGCCTCCTCCGGGCCGGCGCGGGCGAGCGCGATCAGTCCGGCGGCGAGTTCAGCGGGTGCGGCGGCATGCGGCCCGCGCGTCGAGAGGGCGTCGCCCAGGGCACGCCGGCCGAAATGGCGGGCGCTGCGCCGGTGCGGCGGTACGCCCGCGAACCAGCGGCGCAGCAATCCCTTCATCGCCGCGTCCTAGTTCTTGCGCGAGATCGCCGCGAAGGCCAGCACACAGACGCCGCCGCCCAGCAGCAGCCAGCCCAGCATTGGCGGGAAGCTCACGGTGTGGGTGCGCTCCGCGTTGGCGGTGATCGGTCCGATCTTCAGTACCTCTTCGGTGGTGGTGTAGCTGAAGCGGTTATACCCGAGCACGGCCGCGCCGGCCAGGATCAGGACGATGGCGACGATGTTGAGGGTTTTCATGGCGTGGTTTCCTTTGCGTGAATGGGGTGCGACCGCGGGCCGGGCGACAGCGTGGTGTACAGGAGCGGCGGGCGGGCTTCCGTGCGTTTGCGAACGGAGCGCGGGCGGGCTCGCGCAGCGTGGCGCAATGTGCGACGGCGCACCGAAAGCCGACTCCGAACCCGGCACAGTGGGACCCAGGGTGCGCAACGAGTGCCCGGAGCCTGATCAAGTGGAAAGCATTCCTGGTTGTCGGGGCGCGGCGGTCGCCGTGCTGTTGTGCATGGCATTTGTTCTGGCCGGCTGCGATGCGCCCGAGCGGCCCGGCGCACAGCCCGGCCGGTCCGGCTACAACATCGATGATGACACCATAAGCCGCAACGTCATCGCGGCGCTCAGGGCGGAAACCGAGTTCCCGTTGCATGACGTGAAAGTCAGCACCAGCGGCGGCGACGTGGTGCTGTCGGGCGAGCTTGCGACCCACGCCCAGGTCGATCGTTCGCTTGCCATCGTCCTCCTGGTCAACGGCGTGCAACGGATTGAAAACCGGCTGCGGGCCTCCAATCCCGACGCGATGACCGGGGGGATGGGGCGCAGCGCGCCGGGTATGTCGCCGAACGCGGCGGCGCGACTTTGAATTCCGTACAGGCATTGACCCGGCTGGGCCAGAGCGTATGGCTGGATGCGATCTCGCGTTCCATGCTCGACAGCGGCACTCTGGCGCGCTATATCCGCGAATACTCGGTCACCGGGCTCACCTCCAATCCGGCGATCTTCGAACGTGCCATCGCAGGTTCGGCCGCCTACGATGAAGCGATATCGGTCAAGGCGGCCGACGGCAAGGAGGGCGAGGCGCTCTTCTACGAACTCGCGATCGAGGATCTCGGCCGCGCGGCGGCCCTTTTTGCCCCCATCCATTCGGCCAGCGCGGGCCGGGATGGCTGGGTCTCGCTGGAGGTTTCACCGCTCCTGGCCGACGATACCGCCCCCACCACGCTGGCCGCCAGGCGCCTGTTCGCGCGCGCGAAACTGGCCAACCTCTTCATCAAGATTCCGGGCACGCCGGCCGGACTGGCGGCGATCGAGCAGTCGATATTCGAGGGCGTTCCGGTCAACGTGACCCTGCTGTTCTCGCGCGAGCAGGTCACGGCCGCGGCCGAGGCCTACATGCGCGGCATCGAGCGGCGCCTCGCCGCCGGCCTTGGGCCCGGGGTGGCCTCTGTGGCCTCGGTATTTGTCAGCCGCTGGGATGTGGCGGTGGCGCAGAAGGTACAGCCGGGATTTCGCAACCGGCTTGGCATCGCCATGGCCATGCATGCCTACAAGGCGCATCTCGACCTGCTGGCCCAACCGCGCTGGAAGGCGCTCGCCGCCGCGGGCGCGCAGCCGCAGCGCCTGCTGTGGGCCAGCACCGGCACCAAGGACCCGACGGTCAGGGACACGCTCTACGTGGAGGCGCTTGCCGCGCCCGGCACCATCAACACCATGCCCGAGGCCACCCTGCTGGCCTTCGCAAGCCGCGGCGTGCTCGATGGCGTGCTGCCGCCCGATGAGGCCTATGCCGAGGTGACCCTCGCCGAATTCATTCGCGAAGGCGTCGATCTCGAGGCCCTGGCCGCCGACCTGCAACACGAGGGCGTCGCGAGCTTCGCGCGGTCCTGGCATGAACTGCTGTACCGCATCGCCCTGAAAAGCCGGTTGGTGCGCCCGGCCTCAGGCAGCGAACCTGCCGAACCGATCCAGTCAACCTCATCGCGGGAAACGCCATGAAAGCCCTCGACGCCCGGGCGCTCGCCGCAATTGACGCCTGGTGGCGCGCCGCCAATTACGTTTCGGTCGGTCAGATCTATCTGCGCGCCAATCCGCTCTTGCGCGAGCCGCTGGCGCTGGCCCATGTCAAGCGCATGCTGCTGGGACACTGGGGCACCACGCCGGGACAGAATTTCATCTACGCCCACTTGAACCGCGCGATCCGCAAGTTCGACCTCGACATGATCTACATCTGCGGCCCGGGGCATGGCGGGCCGGCGGTGGTGGCCAACACCTATCTCGAGGGGACCTACAGCGAGGTATACCCGGCGATAAGCCAGGACGTCGAAGGGCTCACCCGGCTGTTCCGCCAGTTCTCCTTTCCCGGCGGCATTCCCAGTCATGCTTCGCCGGAGTGCCCCGGCTCCATCCATGAGGGGGGCGAGCTCGGCTACTCGCTCAGCCATGCCTTTGGTGCGGTGTTCGACAACCCCGCCCTGGTGGTGGCCTGCGTGATCGGCGACGGCGAGGCCGAGACCGGCCCGCTGGCCACGGCCTGGCATTCGAACAAGTTCCTCGATCCGGTGACCGACGGCGCGGTGCTGCCCATCCTGCACCTGAATGGCTACAAGATCGCCAACCCGGCGCTCCTGGCCCGCATCAGCCATGACGAGCTCGACCAGCTGTTGCGCGGCTACGGCTGGACGCCCTACTACGTCGAAGGCGACGATCCCGCCCTGATGCACGAGGCGATGGCCGGCAAGCTCGACATCGTCATCACCCGGATCCGCGAAATGCAGGACGACGCCCGGGTGCATGGCCGCTTCATCCGGCCGCGCTGGCCGATGATCGTGCTCTCCACGCCGAAAGGCTGGACCGGACCGAAAGTGGTCGATGGGCGCCGCATCGAAGGCACGTTCCGCGCCCACCAGGTGCCGCTCGCGGATCCGGCCGCCCATCCCGCGCACCTGGGCCTGCTTGAGGCCTGGCTGCGCAGCTACCGGCCGGAGGAATTGTTCGACGCCAGTGGCCGCCTGGTGCCAGAAGTGGCGGCGCTGGCGCCGGCCGGCACGAGGCGCATGGGGGCCAATCCGCATGCCAACGGCGGATTGCTGCTCAAGGACCTTTTGATGCCTGCATTCCGCGACTATGCCATCGAGGTGCCGCGACCCGGCGTGCATGGTTCTGGCGACACGCGTGTGCTTGGCCCCTTCCTGCGTGACATCATCGAGAACAACGACAGGGCGCGCAACTTCAGGGTGTTCGGCCCCGACGAGACCTTGTCCAACGGCCTGGGTGCGGTGTTCGAAGCGACCGATCGTCAATGGGACGCGGAAGTCATTGCGGACGACGAATTCCTCGCCCCCACCGGGCGGGTGATGGAAATGCTCTCCGAGCACCAGTGCGAGGGCTGGCTGGAGGGCTACCTGCTGACCGGCAGGCATGGCCTGTTCAATTCGTATGAGGCCTTCATCCACATCGTCACCTCGATGTTCAACCAGCACGCCAAATGGCTCAAGGTGTCGGCCGGCCTGCCGTGGCGGCGACCGATCGCCTCGCTCAACTACCTGCTGGCCTCGCATGTCTGGCGCCAGGACCACAACGGCTTTTCGCACCAGGACCCCGGCTTCATCGACCATGTGGTCAACAAGAAGGCGTCGGTGGTGCGCGTCTACCTGCCGCCGGATGCGAACTGCCTGCTGGCGGTGATGGACCAGTGCCTGAGGAGCCGCCACCTGGTCAACGTGGTGATCGCCGGCAAGCACCCTTCGCCGCAATGGCTGGCGATGGCCGATGCCGCCGACCACGTGGCGAATGGCATCGGCATCTGGCACTGGGCCGGCAATGAAGGCAGGGACGGACCGGACATCGTGATGGCCTGTGCCGGCGACGTGCCGACCCTGGAGACCCTGGCTGCGGTGTCCATCCTGCGCGAACGCCTGCCCGCGGTACGGGTGCGGGTGGTCAATGTGGTCGACCTGATGCGCCTGCAACCCGCCGCCGAACACCCGCACGGGCTCGACGACCGCGCCTTCGAAGCGTTTTTTCCGCCCGGGCGACCGGTGGTATTCGCATTCCACGGCTATCCATGGCTGATCCATCGCCTCACCTATCGGCGGCCCGGCCAGGAACGCCTGCACGTGCGTGGCTACAAGGAGGAGGGCACCATCACCACCGCTTTCGACATGACCGTGCTCAACGACCTGGACCGCTTTCATCTGGTGATGGACGCCGTCGACCGCCTGCCGGCCACCAGTGAGGATGGCGCCGCACTCAAGGCGGAACTGGCTGAAAAGCTCAAGGCGCACCGCACCTGGATAGAACGCGAGGGCGTGGACATGCCGGAGATCACCAGCTGGCGCTGGCCCGGCGTCGCCTGAGCGGCTTGTGCGTCCGGCGCAGGCGCTAAGTCCGCGCCTTACGGACGGGCGCTCTTTGCCTGCCCGACTTCGATGCGGAACCAGCGCGACTTGATCGCCTCCAGCGCCACCAGGCATGCCGCGCCCGCCGTGACGCAGACCGCCAGGTCGTCCCAGTGCAGGGTCCCGAAGCGGAACAGGTTGCGCGCCGGCGGCCAGTAAAGGGCCGCGGCCAGCACCGTGCCTACGCCCGCCAGCAGAATCCACAGCGACTTGTTGGGGCGCAGGAATGCGCGCGTCAACGAAGACGAGAACGAACGATTGACCAGGATCAGCCCCATGTTGGCCAGCACCAGACAGGCGAACACCAGGGCGCGCAGGTCCGCTTCCGGCATGGCGGTGCGCGCCGCACCGAACATCACGACCGCCAGAACCAGCAGCACGACGAACCCCTGCAGGAAGCCCCACAGCAGGCGCTGCGGCAGCAGCAGCTTGCCCTGCGGGTCGCGCGGCGGGCGCTGCATCACGTCGTCCTCCTCGGCCTCGGCCTCCAGCACCACCGAGCAGGCCGGGTCGATCACCATTTCAAGGAAGGCGATGTGGATGGGGGTGAGGATCATCGGCAAGCCGAACACCAGCGGCAGCAGGGCCAGCCCGGCGATCGGAATGTGCACCGCCACGATGTATTCGGTGGCCTTGCGCAGGTTGTCGTAGATGCGCCGGCCCAGGCGTATGGTCTTGACGATGGAACCGAAATCGTCGTCCAGCAGGACGATGGCCGAGGCCTCGCGCGCGACGTCGGTGCCGCGCCCGCCCATGGCGATGCCGATATGCGCCGCCTTGATCGCCGGCGCGTCGTTGACGCCGTCACCGGTCATGGCAACGACTTCGCCGGCCGCTTTCAGGCAGGTGACGATGCGCAGCTTCTGCTCCGGCCGGATGCGCGCGAATACCGAGACCGACTTCACCTTGGCGGCGAGGGCGTCGTCCGACATGGCCGCGATCGCCTCGCCGTCGAGCACATCGCCGGCATCGATGCCGGCCTGGGCGGCGATGGCACGTGCGGTTTCCGGGTAGTCGCCGGTGATCATCACCACCCGGATGCCGGCTGAACGGCACTCGGCGATCGCCGCCGGCACGTTGGCGCGCAACGGGTCGGCAAAGCCGATCAGGCCGACGTATTCGAACGGAAGGTCGCGCGGCGAATCGGGCAGGGCGGCGGGGTCGGTGACCGCGATGGCGGTGGCGCGGGCCACGCCCAGCACACGGACGCCTTCACGCGCGAGTTCATCGGCCGCCTGGCGTACCGCCGCCATGCGAGCGGGCGGCAACTTGCAGATTTCACCGATCGCCTCGAAGGCGCCCTTGGCGTAGGCACTGCCGCGGGTTTCGCCCGGCGCGGCGACCACGTTGGCGACGACAAACAAGTCCGGGCGCAGGCCATAGGCGCGCACCATCGGGCGCGCCGCGAACGCGGCGGCGGGGGCCCCGGTGAGCTTGCCGGAAAGGGCGTGGATGGCCACGTCCATCGGGTCCACCGCCTCGCGCGGGCAGGCCAGCAAGGCCGCGGCCAGGGTTTCGCGGACCGCGATCGGGGTCGGCGCGCCGGACCCCTGGTCCCAGCGTGCGTCCCCGGCAACGATGGCCACCAGCGTCATGCGGTTCTCGGTGAGGGTGCCGGTCTTGTCGGTGCACAGCACGGTGGTGGCGCCAAGGGTCTCGATGGCCGCCGCGCGGCGGGTCAGCACGCGCGCCTGCGAGATGCGCCACGCACCCATCGCCATGAACACCGCGATCACCAGCGGGAATTCCTCGGGCATCATCGACATGCCCAGGGCGATGCCGCCCAGCATGGCTTCCAGCCACGAACCTCGCAACAGGCCGTAGAGCACCACGGCGGCGACACCGGCGATCGCGCCAACAATCGCGAAGTCGCGCACCAGCCAGGCGATCTGGCGCTGCAGGTGCGGCTGTTCGGTCTGGATGGTGTTCAATGCGTGGCCGATCTTGCCCATCTCGGTGCGCTCGCCGATGGCATGAACAAGGGCCATGCCGCTGCCGCGGGTTACCAGGGTGCCGGCAAAGATGAGGGGCAAGCCGTCGCCGCCGGGGGCGGCCTTGGGCGCAGCCGCATCCGCTGCAGCCGCATCCGGGGCGGTGGCCCGCGCTTCCTTGCGCACCGGAACCGACTCGCCGGTCAGCAAAGATTCGTCGACCAGCAGGTCATGACACTCCAGCAGGGTCGCGTCGGCTGCCACCCGGTCGCCTTCGGAAAGCACCAACACGTCGCCGCGCACCACCTCGCGCCCGGCGATCAGGATTCGCTTGCCTCCGCGCAGCACCAGCGCGCGCGGGCTGGCGAGGTTGCGCAGGGCCGCAAGGACGTTCTCGCTGCGCGACTCCTGCACAATGGTGATGCCGACCGACAGGCAGGCGAATGCCAGCAGCAGGAGCGCCTCGGTGCGGTTGCCCAGGAGCAGGTACACCACACCGCCGGCGAGGAGCAGCGCGAACATCGGCTGGCGCACCACGTCGATGACGATGCGCAGGAAATCGCGCCGCTCCGGCGCAGGCAGTTCGTTGGGGCCTTCCGCCTTCAGACGTTCGGCGGCAGTGGCGGAAGACAGTCCGGCAGCGGGGTTCGACAGGGGCATGCGGAGTGCCTTGAAATTGAAGGTTGGATGATGGCACCGAACGCCCGCGCGGGGGGTATGGATGCGGCGCGCGCCGGCCTGCGCTCGCCCGGATGGATGGGTGGCTGCGCCGGGCGCGTCAGACGATGGCGCCGAACAGTCGCCCGGTGGCGGCCGTGATGCCCATCGCCAGGGCGCCCCAGAATGCCACGCGCCATGCGCCCGCCGCCTTGGGGGCGCCACCCGACTGGGCGGCGAGGCCGCCCAGTCCGGCCAGGAAGACCAGTGAAGTCGCGGCGATCCACCCGATCACCGCGCCGGAAGGCACCAGGGCGGTGACACCCAGCGGCAGGGCTGCTCCGGTGGCGAAGCAGGCGGCCGATGCCAGTGCGGCCTGCACCGGCCGCGCGCGCTGGACGTCGGTGATGCCGAGTTCGTCACGCGCATGGGCCGACAGCGCATCATTGGCGGTCAACGCCCGGGCGACCTGTGCGGCCAGGTCCGCGGAAAGGCCGCGGCCGACATAGATGGCGGTCAGTTCGAGCAACTCGGCCTCCGGGTCGCGCAGCAGTTCAGCCGCTTCGCGCGCCAGCTCTGCCTGTTCGGTGTCGCGCTGCGAATGCACCGATACGTACTCGCCGGCAGCCATGGCCATCGCGCCGGCCACCAGGCCCGCAACGCCGGTCAGCAACAGTTGCGCGGGCGCTGCGTTGGCCGCGGCCACGCCGATCAGGAGACTTGCAGTGGAGACGATGCCGTCGTTGGCGCCAAGCACCGCGGCGCGCACCCAGCCGATACGCTCGGTGCGATGCCGCTCCAGGCGCTTGTGGGCCGTTTGCCGCGCGCGCGGCGCGGGGGCCGCGGGAGGCGCGCCATGGCGGGTGGCCGGCGGCAGGCGCGTCGCGCGCGTTCCGGCCGCCGGGTTACCTGCCGGCATCGGGCGCGAACAGGTGGTCATGCTGGTCATTCGGCACCCGCACGATCAGCTTGCCGAAATTGCGGCCTTCGAGCATCCCGATGAACGCCTGCGGTGCATTCTCCAGGCCGTCGATGACCTGCTCGCGGAACTTGATCTTGCCTTCCGCCAGCCAGGCGCTCATCTGGGCTTTGAACTCGCCGTGGCGCGGCCCGTAGTCGTCATAGATGATGAAGCCCTGCATGCGGATGCGTCTGGCAAGCAGGTTTCCCATCAGCATGCCGAGGCGATCCGGGCCCGGCGGCAGGCTGCTGTCGTTATAGTGTGCGACCAGGCCGCACAAGGGCACGCGCGCCCTGGCATTGAGCAGCGGCAATACCGCGTCGAAGACCACGCCGCCGACATTCTCGAAGTAGATGTCGATGCCGCGCGGGCAGGCCAGCGCGAGATCGCGGCGCAGATTGGCGCTGCGCCGGTCCAGGCAGGCATCAAACCCCAGTTCATCGACCACGTAGCGGCATTTGTCGGCGCCGCCGGCAATGCCGACCACGCGGCAGCCGCGCATGCGGGCGATCTGGCCCACCACCGAGCCGACCGGCCCGCTGGCCGCGGCGACCACCAGTGTTTCGCCGGCGGCCGGCTGGCCGATGTCCAGAAGGCCCATGTAGGCGGTGAAACCGGGCATGCCCAGGAGTCCCAGGGCGAGCGACGGATGCTGCGTGCCGGGATCCAGGGTTGACAAGTCGATCCCGTCGGAGATGGCGTAATGCTGCCAGCCGCTGTAACCCAGTACCAGGTCGCCGATCGCAAAGCCGGCATGGCGCGACTCTTCGACGCGCGATACCGTGCCGCCGCCCATCACCTGACCGATGGCGAGCGGCGCCGCGTATGAGCGGGCTTCGTTCATGCGACCGCGCATGTAGGGATCGAGCGAGAGATACAGGGTGCGCAGCAGCACCTCGCCATCCGCCGGCTGCGGCACGGCAACGTCCTCGACGCGAAAGTCGGAAGCAACCGGCGCGCCGCGCGGCCGTGCCGCCAGCACCACCCGGCGGTTGTGGTTGAGGTGCTGGACGCGGGATCGTTCCGCGCGTGCTTCGATAAGGGCGGTGGGGGGCATGGCGGGAGTCCTTTGAATCGGCCGCAGGCAGTGTTGCCGGGCGGCGTTGCGGCGCGGGTTTGCGAGCCTTGTGCCGAGCGTGCGCGATTCCGGCGCCTGATTCGGTGCGCCAGCGCGCACATCGCTGTGTTCGCTGGCGAACCGACTTGCAGCGCCGCGATCGTCGAAAGTGGCCGCTGGGTGGCGCCCGGCACATGCGTGCGGACTGCGCCAATGAAACCTCCAACGATCCTGAAAGGATCCGATTCATGAAAAAAACATTGATGATCGCGGCGCTCGGCGCGGCCGGGCTGCTTGGCAATGCGGGTTCTGCCGTCGCGCAGGTGGCCGGATCCACCACGACCATGGGTGTGGCGGTGGCCGAGGTCACCGAGGTCGCCAGGGGCTGGAGCGTCAAGAAAGGTGTTCTCGGCAAGACCGTCTACAACGACTCGGGCGAAAAGATCGGCAAGGTCGACGACATCATCATCACGCCCGAGAAGTATGTGTCCTACCTGATCATCGGGGCGGGCGGCTTTCTCGGCATGGGCAAGCACGATGTGGCCATTCCGATCGCGCAGATCCGCGAACAGGGCAACCGGATCCTCCTGCCGGGCGGCACCAAGGCTGCGTTGAAGGCGATGCCTGCCTTCGTCTATGCCACCGACACCACGCGGCGCGACCAGTTCGTCGCGCGCGCCGAGCAGGACATCGCCAAGACCAGGGAAAAAATCACCGAAGTCGAGAAAAAGGCCAGCGCCGCCACCGGCGAGGCCAAGGTGAAAATGGACCGCGAGATGGTGACCGTGCGCCAGGACATGAAGGCCGCCGAAGACAAGCTGGCCGAACTCAAGCGCGCCGGCGAGAAGAAATGGCGCGAGTTCGAAAGCGACGTCAGCAAGGCCATAGCGCGGGTCAGGCTGTCGATCGAAAAAGCCACCGCCTGAAAACCCAGGCAACGCGGCGCCCCCGTACGCGCGGGCGCCGCCATTGAATCGCTGTATCCGGTCCCTTGCCGCCTTGCGGATGGGGACCGTTCAACCCGGGAGTTCACATGAACCGCATGTTGGTCGTCATATTCGACAGTGAAGCAAAAGCCAATGAGGGCACCCGCGCGATGCGCCAGTTGCACGCCGAGGGCGGCATCACCGTCTACGGCATCGGCGTGATTGCGCGCGACGCCGCCGGCAAGGTGGAAATCAAGGAAGGCATGGGGCAGGGCGGCATGGGCGCAGGGGTAGGCCTCGCCGTGGGCAGCCTGATCGGCCTCCTGGCCGGCCCGGTCGGCCTGGTGGTGGGTGCGGTGACCGGCACCATCGCCGGCGCGGTGCGCGATTTCTGGGTGGCGGGCGTCGGGCTCGAATTTCTTGAGCAGGCCGAACGCGACCTCGCGCCGGGCAAGGTGGCCGTGATCGCCGAAGTCGAGGAGGAATGGACGGTGCCGGTCGATTCGCAGATGGAGGCGCTGGGTGGTGTGGTGTTCCGCCGTGCGCGCGCCGACATCGCCGAAGAGCAGTTCGACGGCGAAGTGGCGGTCATGAAGTCGGAATACGCATTGCTCAAGGCCGAGGTGAAGCGCTCCTCGGGCGATGCCAAGGTGAAGCTCGAGGGCAAGCTGGCGACGGCAAAAGCGGCCCTGGATGCGGCGGCCAGGCGTTCGAAGCAGCGCCTCGACGACCTCGAAGGTGAGGCCGAAGCCAAGCTCGACGAACTCAAGGTACAGGTCGCCCGTGCCAAGGACGAGTTCAAGGCCGGCCTCGAAGTGCGTACCAAGCGCGTACGCGATGCCTATGCCCGCCGCAGTACCGGACTGACGAAGGCATGGGAACAGGCCAAGGAAGCACTGGCGGGCTAGAAATCGATCCAGTTGCCGCGGGCGCGTCGGCTGCGCGCTGCGGTTGCAGACTGCCAACGGCATTGCCTTATGCGCGGTACCGCACAGATGACGCGCATGCTATCGGGCAACATCTCCAGCCGTTGCGGACCTGCCCACGCTGGCGCGAAGGCGTTCGCGTGCCGGATTGGCCGGCGTCCCCAACCCTCCGATCCTTGAAACTGAAGCGCGTCATACATGCACATGGGTAAATTCGAAGGTATTTCCGCGTTTCGCGATGCATCGGCCGCGCGAGCACCGTGTCGGGTTCCCCGATGACCGGCGATCTCGACCTCCTCAAGACCGGTGCCCTGCAGACCGCGATTCTCACCAGCGCCAATTTTTCCCTCATCGCCACCGATGAGAACGGCGTCATCCAGTTGTTCAACGTCGGCGCCGAGCGCATGCTCGGCTATACCGCCGCCGAGGTGGTCAACCGCGTCTCGCCTTCGGCCATGCACGACCCCGAAGAGGTTCTCGCGCGGGCGCGCGCCCTGAGCGTGGAACTGCAAACCGAGATCGCGCCCGGCTTCGGGGCACTGGCCTTCAAGGCCTCGCGCGGCATCGAGGACAACTACGACCTCACCTACATCCGCAAGGACGGCAGCCGCTTTCCGGCCGTCATTTCCGTCACGGCGCTGCGTGACGACTACGGTGCGATCATCGGCTACCTGCTGATCGGCACCGACAATTCGGTGCGCAAGCAGGTGGAGTTCGCGCTCAACGAGGCGGTGCTGGCGGCGCACAAGGCCAACCAGGCGAAGTCCGACTTCCTGTCCAGCATGAGCCATGAGCTGCGCACGCCGCTCAACGCCATCCTCGGGTTCGCGCAGCTGATGGAATCGGGCATGCCGATCCCGACGGCGCCGCAGAAGCGCAACCTCGAGCGCATTCTCAAGGCCGGCTGGTATCTGCTGGAACTGATCAACGAAATACTCGACCTTGCGCTGATCGAATCCGGCAAGGTGATCCTCTCCCATGAGCCGGTGTCGCTGGCCGAGGTGATGCTGGAGTGCCGCAACATGATCGAACCGCAGGCGCTCACCCGCGGCATCACCATGAGCTTTCCGGTGTTCGCCCGGCCCTGCTTCATCACGGCCGACCGCACCCGCATCAAGCAGGTCATGATCAACCTGCTGTTCAACGCCATCAAGTACAACCGGCCCAACGGCAGCGTCGATGTGCGCTTCGAGATCGAACCGGAAGACGCGATCCGCATCAGCGTGCGCGACACCGGTACAGGCCTCGATGCCGCCCAGCTTGCGCAGATGTTCCAGCCCTTCAACCGGCTCGGCAAGGAAGCCGGTGTGGAGGAAGGCACCGGCATCGGGCTGGTGGTGACCAAACGGCTGGTGGAACTGATGGGCGGCCGGATCGGCGTGAACAGCCGCGTCGGCGAAGGCAGCGAATTCTGGATCGACATGAAACTCGCTGGGGAACCCCAATTCCACGCCGACGAGAGAGACACCGACAGGGTCGTGTTGCGCCAGGCCGCGCCCGACACCCCCATGCGAACCCTCCTCTACGTGGAGGACAACCCGGCCAATCTCGAACTGGTGGAAGAACTCATCGCGCGGCGCCCCGACCTGCGGCTGCTCTCGGCGGCGGATGCCGAGACCGGCATCGCGCTGGCCCGCACCTGGCGGCCGGCGATGATCCTCATGGACATCAACCTGCCGGGCATCAGCGGCATCGAGGCGATGCGCATCCTGCGCGTGGACCCGGTGACGGCGCACATTCCGGTGGTGGCGCTGAGCGCGAGCGCGATGCCGCGCGACATAGAGAAAGGCCTCGCCGCGGGCTTTTTCAGTTACCTGACCAAGCCGATCAAGGTGGCCCAGTTCATGGACGCCCTCGATCTGGCACTCACCTGGGCGCAGGCACACCCGGCCAGCCCGCCCGCGGAGGAGACATCATGCCCTTGACCACCGAGGAAATCCTCAATGCCGGGATCCTTATTGTTGACGACCAGGAGGTCAACATCAGCCTCCTGACGGAGTTGCTCGCGGGCGCCGGATATACCCGGGTGTCCTCGACCATGAACCCGAAGGAAGTCTGCGCGCTGCACCGTCAGCACAGTTTCGACGCGATCCTGCTCGACCTGCAGATGCCGGGCATGGACGGCTTCCAGGTGATGGCCGCGTTGAAGACCAGCCTGACCGACCGGTACCTGCCGGTGATCGTCGTCACCGCCCAGCCGGGACACAAGCTGCGCGCGCTCGACGCCGGTGCGCGCGACTTCGTCAGCAAGCCCTTCGACCTGGCCGAGGTGCGCATGCGCATCCGCAACATGCTCGAGGGCCGGCTTCTGTACAGGAAGCTGGTCGACTACAACAAGCGCCTGGAGCAAGCGGTGCAGGAGCGCACCGCGGAATTGCGCGAAAGCGAGGCACGCTTTCGCAGCCTCACCGAACTGGCGTCCGACTGGTATTGGGAGCAGGACGCGCAAGGGGCCTTCACCAAGATTTCCGGGCCGGTCCAGGAGATGATGGGCATCCAGGTCGGCCCCCTGGTCGGCCCCGCGGTCGGCGATGCGGCCGGCTCCCTGTCAGGCGGATGGAACGAGGATGAACGTTCCGCCCTGCAGGAGGCCATTGGCAGCCGCCAGCCGTTTCTCGATCTCGTCTTCACCCGTGTCGAGGCCGATGGCGCGCTGCGCCGGTTCCAGGTGAGCGGGGAGCCGATGTTCAGCGAGTCATGCCGTTTCATCGGCTACCGCGGGATCGGCGTCGAGCTCACTGGAAAGCACTGACATGACCGGCGCCGCGCCCGCGGGTTTCAGCCCGGACCAGAACCACCTGCTCGCGGCCCTGCCGCTCGACGATTTCGAGCGTCTCGCCGGCGCGCTTGAACGCGTGGCCATGCCCTTGGGCGAGGTGCTCTACGAACCCGGCAGCACGCTTGCGCATGTGTATTTTCCGACCACCGCCATCGTCTCGCTGCACTATGTGCTGGCCACCGGCGCCTCGGCCGAGACCGCCGGGGTGGGCAACGAAGGCGTGGTCGGGATTTCCATCTTCATGGGCGGCAACACCACCCCGAGTTCGGCGGTGGTGCAGACCGCGGGGCATGGCTACCGCCTGCCGGCGCGCCTGGTCAAGGAAGAGTTCGCACGCGGCGGGTTGTTGCAGCGCCTGCTGCTGCGCTATACCCAGGCCTTGCTGACGCAGATGTCGCAAACCGCGGCCTGCAACCGGCATCATTCGGTGGAGCAGCAGCTCTGCCGCTGGTTCCTGCTCACCCTTGACCGCATATCCTCGAGCGAACTGGTGATGACCCAGGAGCTGGTGGCCGGCATGCTGGGGGTGCGGCGCGAAGGCATCACCGAGGCGGCGGGCCGCCTCCAGGAAGCGGGCTTCATCCGCTACCGGCGTGGCCATATCTCGGTAATCGACCGCAGCGGGCTGGAAGCGAAGGCCTGCGAGTGCTATGCGGTCGTCAAGGCCGAGATTCATCGCCTGCTCAACGACGTGCGCTACAAGCACGGCCAAGCGCAGGCGCACTGAAGCGGGCGCATCCGGTTGGGGGCAGGTGCCGGGCATGCGCCCGGCGATTCAGGGCCGTCGCCAGCCAGCGTGGAAGGCGCGGCTTAGTGCAGATGCTGCGAATGGAAATGCGGTCATGATGAACATGGGATACAACGGCTTGTGGGGCGTGCTGGTACTGGCCGGCGACATCTGGGCGATCATCAACATCTTCCAGAGCGGCGCCAGCAACGAGAAGAAACTGCTCTGGATCCTGGTGGTGATCCTGCTGCCCCTGCTCGGACTGATTCTCTGGTACTTCCTCGGTCCGCGCCAGGGCAGGGCGCCCTGACGCCGGCGCTTCAGCGTCGGCGAGGGCGCTTGAACGGCGCCTGGTAGAGCCACACCGGCCGGCCGTCGGCACCTTTCACCGAAGCCGTGGCTTCCAGTTCCTCGGCCTTGAACTCCAGGCTCACCAGCCAGTGGCCCGGCTGCATTTCCTGCGCGGCCTTGGCCACCGCGCGCGGCATGCTTTCAGGCCGCTGGAACAGGTACACCATGTCGTAGGCGCTCCAGTCGGCGCGCCAGATGTCGCCCTGGCGGATGCGCGCCCACGGGCAGCGCAAGGCGGCCAGCGCGCGCAGCGGCCAGCTCCATTCGATGCCATGAAAGCTTGCATCGGGGAACGCGTGGCGCAGGGCCTTGAGCCCGTCGCCCAGGCCGCAGCCCGCATCCAGGATGGTCGCGCCGGCCGGCAGGCGGATGTGTCGCGGCAGGTCCACCAGCGCCTGCGCCGGGGTGGGGAACAGCGGGGCGTCGCGCCAGGCATTGACCGGGTAGATCAACGCGATCAGCAGCACCGGCACCAGCCAGGCCCAGGCCGGCAGCGTGGCGGACCCCGACAACAGCAGCGAAAGGGGGAATCCGATGGCGATGGCCAGCTTGCGCGGCAAGGTGGCGCCGAACACGGTGCAGACCACGCCCAGCGCGCAGGCCAGGGCGAAGGCTGCCGCGACCGGCAGGTGGGCCAGCGGCAGCATTCGATAGGTCATCCAGGCAGCGCCCCAGGTCAACAGGGCGGGAATCGGCCAGCGCAACAGGTTCACGGGAAAAAGTGCCAATTCAAGAGGTTTGAAGTTACTGATAATAAAGCAATTTCCGTATAATATTCGTTTTCGTGAAATCAAGCGGAAATCTTGTGTCTGCGCAATACATCACGGATATTGGCGACGCGGCGCGGCGCCAGTACATCGACGCCGAGTCCACTTTTCTTGCGTTCGAAGATGCGGTGGGTCGCGCGCGGGAAACCCGTGGGGGCATGTACTGGAAGCAGGCCGCCAACGGCAGGCAGTATCTGATCCGCACCAATCCTGGCAATGGCCAGAAGAGTCTGGGTTTGCGCAGCCCCGAAACCGAGGACATGTTTGTGCGCTTCAGTGCGCGCAAGGTCGAGATTGAAACAAGGCGCAAGAACCTGGGCCAGGCGCTGGTCGTCCAGCAACGCCTGAATCGCGCCCTGCGGGTCGGGCGTGTGCCTGCGCTCGTTGTGGCGCTGCTCAATGCGATGGACAAGGCCGCGGTGTCCGCGCATTTCACGGTGGTCGGCACGCACGCCCTCTATGCCTATGAAGCCGCCGCAGGCGTGCGTATCGAAGGCGCCGCGCTGGCGACGCAGGACGTCGATTTCCTTTTCGATACGCGCAAGCGCCTGCGGCTGGCCACTCAATTGCGCAGAATCGATTCGTCGATCATTTCGATACTGCGTACTGTCGATGCCTCGTTTCGCATCAAGGAAGACGAAAGGTTCTCAGCCGTGAATGACAGCGGTTTCGCGGTTGACTTTCTGCGTCGAGAGGTCGAGGAAGACGATCCTCATCCACTCAAGCTCAGCGATGCCGAGGACGAGTTCTGGGTGGTTCCCGCGCGCCAGGCGAATCGTCTGCTCAACGCGCCACGGTTTTCAGCCGTGGTGGTGGCGGCAAGCGGGCACATGGCGCGCATGAATCCGGTGGCTCCCGCCACCTTCTCGGAGTTCAAGCACTGGCTGTCAAGGCAGGAAAGCCGTGATGGCATCAAGCGTTCACGCGATCGCCTGCAGGCGCAGATCGTCGAACAACTGGTCGCCGAATATCTTCCGCAATATGGGGTGGGTGGCGACGCTGCGCCTTGACGCCCGCAGTTCGGCGTCTGGGTTTGCGTGCCGTGGCGCCCGTCTCACCGCAACGCAAACAGTTCCTGGTGGAAATCCGCCTGCCGCATTCCGCGTGCGAGCAGGGCGCGCCGCAGCTGGCCGCCGAACGCGGCCGGCCCGCAAAACCAGGTGTCGGCGGATTGCCATTCCGGCACCTGTCGGCACACCTGCGCGGCGTCCAGTCGCTCGCCTTTCGCGTCCTGCAGCACATGCAGAACAATGCCGGCCTGGCGTGCCAGGTGGTCGAGCCGCAGCCGCTCCTGCGGGTCCAGCGTGCCGGTCGAGTAGAACAGGTCCACCGGCTTGAGCCCGGCGATGCCGGCCAGGTGGTTCATGCGCGCGATGAAGGGCGTGATGCCGATGCCGCCGGCCACCCAGATCTGGCGCTGCTTGTCGCTCCGGAAATCGAATCGGCCATACGGCCCTTCAAGAGTGACCGCGTCACCGGCCTTGAGCCTATGCGGAAGGCGCGCCGTGTAGTCACCAAGGTTCTTGATCATGAGCAGGGCGCGACCATCGCCCTGCCACGCTGACGAGATCGTGAAAGGGTGGGCGCCCTCTCCGGCGTCGAAGGTGGCAAAGGCGAACTGGCCGGCCTTGTGGCCCGGCCACAGGCCGGCGAAGCGGACGCCGACTTCGAGCACCCCGGCGGCGCCATGGTGTTCGAGTGTCTCGACCACGCCGACCACGCGCCGTGATCTGCCGATGCGGCGGAACAGCACCACGACCGCCGCGAAGCTGCCGGCCACCAGCAGGACCGCCAGCACCGGCCCGAGAAGCCGGCCCCAGTAGTCGGCCGGAAGCAGGATGACGGTGTGGAAAACCAGCGCCAGGTAGGCGATCGCGATCAGCCGATGGGTCTTGAAGAACCAGCGGTAGGGAAAGCGCTTCACCAGTGCCAGCACGAGCAGCGCGACGAGCGCATAGAAGGCCCATTCGCCGACACCTTCCGCGCCCTCGCGCAGGTTGTGGAACAGGCGCAGCACCGGCGAGTCGGGCTCCGGCGCGCGCACCCGCGCCGGCCGCACCAGCCAGCCCAGGTCGGTGACCCATTTCGCCGCCTGGGTCCAGGCCCAGTGGGTGGCGGCCACCACCAGCGCGGTGACGCCCAGCCACTTGTGCAGGCGATACATCTTGTCCAGCCCGCCCATCCAGGGTTCCAGCCAGAGCGGGCGGATGGCCAGGAACATGCCCACGCTCATCACGCCGATGGCGATGAAGCCGGTGTACGGGATCAGCAGGTTGCGCAGCGTGAAAAAGTCCGGCGCCTGCGGCAAGGGTGTAGCGGCAGCCAGCCAGAGGGCGGTCAGGGCGAGCAGCAGGGTGGCCCAGGCGATCCTGATGTTCTTCATGCGGGAGCCTCATTCATGGCGCAGTGCCTCGATCGGATCCATGCGCGCCGCGCTGCGCGCCGGGAAATAGCCGAATACCACGCCGATGAAGGCCGAAAACAGCAGGGCCAGGAGGTTGATGCTGGGGTCGAAGGCATACGGCACGTTCATCAGGCCGGACAGCCAGTAGGAGGCGCCGGTGGCGATGATGATGCCGATCAGCCCGCCCAGTGCGGACAGCACCACCGCCTCGATCAGGAACTGCAGCAGCACCTCGCCTTCGAGCGCGCCGATCGCCAGGCGCAGGCCGATCTCGCGGGTGCGCTCGGTCACGCTCACCAGCATGATGTTCATGATGCCGATGCCGCCCACCAGCAGGCTTACCGCCGCCACCGCGCCCAGGAGGCTGGTCAGCACGCCCATGGTGCTGGAGAGCGTCTCGGCGAGTTGCTGGGTGTCGAAGATGTTGAAGTTGTCGTCATCCGAGGGCGCCAGCCTGCGCCGCTCGCGCATCAGGTCGCGCAGGCTCGCCTTGAGCGGGCCGCTGTCGGCGCCATCCTGCATGGACACCAGCAACATGCCGACCTTGCGGCTGCCGGTGACGCGGCGTTGCAGGGTGGTGAGCGGAACGACGACGATGTCGTCCTGGTCGCCCATGCCGCCCTGGCCCTTGGAGACCAGCACGCCGATGACGTCGCAGGAAAACTGCTTGACGCGCAGTTGCTCCCCCAGGCCGGTGCGCCCGGCGGCGCCGCCAAAGAGTTCGCGTCGCACGGTCTCGCCGATGATGCATACCGCCGCGCCGGCGCGTTGCTCGTCGGGCTCGAAAAGCCGTCCGCTGGCCAGTTTCCAGTTGCCGGTTTCGAACCACTGGTTGGTGCTGCCGTTGACGCTGGTGGACCAGTTGCGGCCGTTGGCCACCACCTTGACGCCGGCGCGCCCCTGCGGCGCCACCGCCGCGACGCCGCCGATCTGGGAGGCGATCGCGTCCGCGTCGGCTTCGATGAACTGTGGCACGCCGCCCCCGCCTCCGCCGCTGCCGCCGGGGCCGCGCTGCCCCGGCATCACCATCAGCAGGTTGGTACCCAGGCTGGTGATCTGCGCCTCGATCGCGTGGGTGGCGCCGTTGCCGAGCGTCACCATGGTGATCACCGCCGACACACCGATGACGATGCCCAGGATGGTGAGGAAGGAGCGCAGCATGTTGCGCCTGACCGAACGCACCGCCAGCATGAAGACCGAGAAGAGCATCAGGTGGTCGCCAGTTGGGACGCTTCCGCGCCGGCAAGATCGGGCGGCGCGGCGGTGGCCGGGTTGGGATTGACTGCGTCCTTGGCGATTTTTCCGTCGACGAAGTGCACCATGCGCCGCGCGTAGGCCGCCATGTCGGGCTCATGCGTGACCATCAGCACGGTGATGCCGTGGTCATGGTTGAGCGCCATCAACAGCCCCATGATCTCGTGGCTGCGCTGCGTATCGAGGTTGCCGGTGGGTTCGTCGGCCAGCACCACCGCCGGTTCGGTGACGATGGCCCGTGCGATGGCCACGCGTTGCTGCTGTCCGCCGGAAAGCTCGCCCGGCGTGTGATGCTCCCATCCGCCCAACCCCACCGCCTGCAGCGCCCGGGTGGCGGCCGCGCGCCGCACGGCGGCGCTGTCACCGCGGTAGAGCAGCGGCAGCTCCACGTTCTCCTGCGCCGAGGTGCGCGCCAGCAGGTTGAAGCCCTGGAACACGAAACCGAGGTAGCGGCGCCGCAGGCGCGCGCGCTGGTCGCGCTCCAGCGACTCCACATGCGCGCCCTTGAACAGGTATTGCCCGCTCGACGGGGTGTCGAGGCAGCCGAGGATGTTCATCGCGGTGGATTTGCCGGAACCGGAAGGCCCCATGATGGCGACGAACTCGCCTGCTTCGACATCGAGGTCTATGCCTTTCAGGGCCATCAGCAACGCTTCGCCCTTGCCATAGCGCTTGGTCACGCCACGCAGGCGGATCAGCGGCTCGCTCATGTGCGGGCTCGGGCGCTTGTCACTTGGCCACCGCGGATTTCTGGTCGGTGATGACCAGCATGCCCGCCTGCAGGTCGCCGCCGGTGATTTCCGTCATGTGGCCGTCGCTGATGCCCGGGGTGACCGCCACCGGCACGGCCACGCCGTCGCGCAGTACCCATACCTGTTTGGCGGCCGCGGTGCTGGCGCCGGAGGCCGCCGATTTGCGCTGGCCGCGCGGCGGGCCCATCAGCAGGTTGGAGGCGATGCCCTTCTTGGTCGCGCCTTCCGCGGGCGGCGCGGTGGGGGCGAAGCGCAACGCCGTGTTGGGCACCAGCAGCACATCGGTGCGTTTGGTGGCGATGATGGATGCGGTGGCGGTCATGCCGGGGCGCAGGCTCAGATCGGCATTGTCGACATCCAGGTAGGTGAGGTAGGTGACGACGTTGTCGGTGATGGTCGAGCCGAAGCCCACCCGGGTGATGCGCGCCGGATAGTTGCGGCTCAGGTAGGCGCTCACGTTGAAGGTGGCGTCCTGGCCGATCTTCACCGAGCCGACGTCGGCTTCATCGACATACACCCACAGGCGCAGCCTGGCCAGGTCCTCGGCCACGGTGAAAAGCGTCACCGCCTGCAGCGAGGCCGCGACCGCGTTGCCGGGGTCGACGTTGCGCGTGAGCACCACGCCATCGGCCGGTGCGACGATCGAGGCCTTGGAGAGGTTGATCTGGTCGAGCGACAAGGCGGCCTGGGCGTCGCTCACGCCGGCGCGCGCGCTGACGTCGTCGGCGATGGCGCGGGCGAGGGTGGCGCGGCCGCTGTCGAGTTCGGCCTTCGAAGGCACCTTGCCGCCGGACAGTGCGGCCACCGCGTCGAGCCTGCCCATGGCGGCCGTCGCTTCCTTGATGGTCGCACCGGTCTGCGCGACCCTGGCGTTGGCGGCGGCAATAGTGGCTTTCGAACGCAGGATCTGGTCGCGCAGCTTGGCCGTATCCAGCACCACCAGCACCTGTCCCTTGGTGATGCGGTCGTTCACGTCCACGTTGACCTTGAGCACCGTGCCGGAGAGCTCGCTGCCGATATTGATGGAGCGGGTCGGCTGGATGGTGCCGTTGGCCATCACCGTCAGGGTCAGGTTGCCGCGCGCGGCCGCCTGGGTGTTGTAGGTGGGCGTGGCATTGGCCGATTTTTGCGCCAGCCACCACCACACGCCGCCGGCGCTGGCCAGGGCCAGCACGAGCAGTACCCACGGCAGGGGCCGCAGGAACCATTTTCTTGCCGCCGGTTCGGCCAGCAGGGTGGCGACATCGGCGGGTGCCGGGGCGGCGGGGGCGCCTGCCGGCGCGGACTTTTCAGCCGTCTTCTCGGGCGGAGGTGCTACGACCACCCCTACCGCTGGCGCGGGGGCCGGCGTCGGCGCGGCGGGATTTTTCGCGGCCTTTGCCGCGGCCTTGACGGCCGCCTTCGCCGTGGCTTTCGCGGTGGCCCTGGCAATGGCTTTCTCGGTGGCTTTGGCGATGGCCCGGGCGGAGGGCATGATGGCCGGCGCTGCCGGCGGCGCCCCGCCCGGAACGGCGGCAGGCGCGTCGGGTTCCATCAGGGAATCAGGCGGGGGCGGAGCATTCATGGGGTTTCGGTCCGGGGAGTAGGGGCCACATTGGCCAAGGCGGGCGGGACGGTCGGCAGCGCAGTCGCGCTGTCGGCCTCGGTGCGCCAACCGCCGCCCAGCGCCTTGTAGAGACGCACGTGATCGCTGCCGACATCGGCCTGGGCGCCGGCGACGCTGTCCTGGGTGGAAAACTGGGTGCGCTGGGTTTCGAGCACCACCTGGAAGTCCACCAGCCCGCTGCTGTAGCGCTGGCGCGCCAGCAGCGAGGCGGTGGTCGCCGCGTCGGCGGCGTTGCGCAGGCTGGCCAGGCGCAACTGGTCGCCTTGCAGGGCGATCAACGCGTCTTCCACCTCCTTCAATGCCGTCAACACGGCGGCCTGGTACGCAAAGCGCGCCTGTTCGTAGGCGGCCTGTTGTGCCTGTAC
The DNA here is from genome assembly GCA_965279115.1 of Burkholderiales bacterium. GTDB lineage: Bacteria > Pseudomonadota > Gammaproteobacteria > Burkholderiales > JAEUOS01 > JAEUOS01. Next base: position 6,607,531 of record OZ257137.1, on the reverse strand, counting down.
CTGGGCGCGCGCCGCGCCGCCGTCGAAGAGCGGCGCCGCCATGCTTGCCAGGGCGCTGGTCAGTACCGAGGCGGCGTTGGTCAAGGTGCCCAGTGTCAGGGCGGAAAGGCCGACCGATCCGCCGAGGGCGAAACTGGGCAGGCGCGCGGCGTCGGCCTGACCCACGCGGGCCAGTGCGGCGGCGACCTTGCGCTCGGCGGCGCGAACGTCGGCGCGCTGGCGCAGGGTTTCCGCGGGAATCGAAAGCGCCAGGCCGGGGGCAGCGCGCGGCACCGGCATGGAGTCGGCGAGCAACGCCTGCAATGCGGCCGGCGGCCGGCCGGTCAGGACCGCGATGGCGTGGCGGCTTTGTTCGATCGCGGTGCGCAAGAGCGGCAGCTGGGCGCGCGTTTGTGCCGCCGAGGCACGCGCCTGTTCGGCCTCGAGCGCGGTGACCAGCCCGGCCTCCTGGCGCCAGCGGGTGATCTGCAGGGTTTCTTCCTGGCTGGCCAGGTTGGCGCTGGCGAGCGAAAAGCGCGACTGGGCGCCGCGCAAGGTGATGTAGTTCAGGCCGACTTCGGCGGCGATGGACACCTGCACGTCGCCCAGGCTGGCGGTGCTGGCCTGGGCGGTGGCGATGGCGGCATTCAGGGCGCTGCGGTTGGCGCCGAACACGTCGGGCACCCAGTTGCCGTTCAGGCCCGCCTGGAAGCTGTTGCCGGTACTGTCCCCGCCCGAGGTACCGTGTTGTGCCGTTGCCGTTCCGCGCAGGGTCGGCAGGAGGGCGGCGGCGGCCACATCGCGCAGCGCCCAGGCCTGGCGCAGGGCGGCCTGCGCGCTGGCGACGCTGGGGTTGCTTTGCATCGCCTGTTCGACCAACCTGCCAAGCAATGGATCATCGAAGTGCTGCCACCACGAGGCCAGCGAGGTGGCCGGCAGCGCTGAGGTCGGTACCGGTTGCGACCAGGTCGCCGGTACCTCAATGGTCGGGACGGCATCAAGTTGCCGAACGGTGGCCACGCAGCCGCCCAGGAGCGCCAGCGGCAGGCTGCAGGCGGCCAGCAGGGCTCGCAGGAATGCGGGCGGCGTTGCGCGGGGGGGGTGCGGCGGCATGGGCGGCATCAAGGGTTGCGGACCTGCGTGTGCGGCGGATGGCAAGGAACGAGTGTGCGATCCGGCCGGCTGCGGGTCTGTGCGCCAGCGCACCGCCTTAAGGCCGGTCCGTGAAAGGTGCATTGGTGCGCTGGCGAACGGTGAATCGCGGCGACGGGGCGCATGCTCCCTGTTCAATTCACAACCCATGCACAGAAAGCGCGGACCGCAATGAACATCATCAGCAAGTCATTGATCCTGGGCGCCGCCGCGGCGCTGGCCTTTCAGGTTGCGGGTTGCAGCAAGCCCGCCGAGCCGGTGGCCGCGGCCCCGGTTCCGACCACCACCGTGGGTACCGACATCGACGACAGCGTGGTGACGGCGGCGGTGAAGACCGCGCTCCTGGGTGAATCCGAGGTCAAGAGCTTCGACTTCAAGGTGGAAACCCGCAAGGGCGAGGTGCAACTGAGCGGTTTTGTCGACAGCCAGTCGCAGATCGACCGCGCCTTGTCGGTGGTGCGCGCCGTGGCCGGCGTCAAGAGCATCGACAACAAGCTGGCCACCAAGGCGGGAATCGCCACGGTGGGCAACAAGATCGACGACAACATCGTGACCACCCGCGTCAAGGCGGCCTTGCTGGCCGACACGACGGTCAAGAGCTTCGATATCGCCGTGCTGACACGCAAGGGTGAAGTCCAGTTGAGCGGCTTTGTCGACAACCAGGGCCAGATCGACCGCGCTGTCGAAGTCACGCGCGGGGTCGATGGTGTGGCCAGTGTCGGCAACGAGATGAGCATCAAGAAGTAGCAGCGCATTCGCGTACCCGGCGCCGCATGCGCCGGCCCGGAGGTGTCGTCCTGAGAATCGGGAGCTTTGCCCATGTTGCGCAGCATGCAGGACCTGAAGGGTTATACGATCGCCGCCACTGACGGGCCGATCGGGCATGTCACGGACTTCTATTTCGACGACGAGCGCTGGGTCATCCGCTACCTGGTGGTCGAGTGCGGGTCGTGGCTTTCGAGCCGCAAGGTGCTGATCTCGCCAATCTCCATCGGCCACCCGGACTGGGCGACCAGGTCATTGCCGGTGGCCATCAGCCGCAAACAGGTGCAGGGCAGCCCGGACCTCGATACCGACCGGCCGGTATCGCGCCAGCAGGAGATCGACTATCTGGGCTACTACGACTATCCCTACTACTGGGAAGGCGCGGGGTTGTGGGGCGGAGGCGCTTATCCCGACATGATGATGCCCGCGACTACGGCAACTTCAGCCGTATCGCGGCCCCTGCTGCCGCCGGGTGCCAGGGACAGCGCCCTGGCGGAGGTGGGGCGCCACGAGCATGACGATCCGCACCTGCGCAGTTGCCTGGCCGTGACCGGCCACGAAGCCCGGGCGCTCGATGGCGACATCGGTCATGTCAGCGGATTCCTGGTCGATGAGCAATCCTGGGCGATCCGTTACCTGGTGGTCGACACCAGCAACTGGTGGCTCGGGCACAAGGTGCTGGTGCCGCCGCAATGGGTGACCGAAGTGAACTGGCCAAAACGCCAGGTCTCGGTGCATTTGAACCGCGATGCGGTGAAATTCGCGCCGCCCTACGACCCGGACGTGCCGCTGGATCGCGACAAGGAGATCGCCGTCTACCGGCACTATGGCCGCCCGGTCTATTGGGTGGACCCCGAACCCTTGCACGCAAGCGTCCAGTCCTGAGGTTGCGCCGCCGGGCTTTCGGCGCGGCGCGGCAGACGGCATTCAACCCGTATCGGAGTCGTCATGCACATCAATTTCCTCACGCGCAGCCTGAGCTGCGCCGGGGCAGGCCTTCTGGCGTTCGCGTTGACGACGCTGGTCTTGAACCCGCCGGCTGGTGCGCAGGGAGGGGCTGCGCCGATGGCGCCGCCTGCGCCATTCGCGGTCGCGCCGGACACGGCCGGCATTGCGGCGCGCTTCGCGCCCATGGTCGTGAACATCAGTGTCACCGGAACACGCAAGGTTTCCACCGTCGACGATGCCGGGACCGGCGCGGATCCGCAGGCGCCGGAAGAGGAGGACGCGATGCGCGACTTCCTGCGCAATTTCCAGCAGCGCTTTGGCGGCTTGCCGCCGCAAATACGCCTGCCGGTGCGCGGCGAGGGGTCGGGGTTCATCGTGCGGGCGGATGGCCTGATCCTGACCAACGCGCACGTGGTGGCCGATGCCGACGAAGTGCTGGTCAAGCTGACCGATCGTCGCGAATTCATCGCCAAGGTGCTGGGCAGCGACAAGCTCACCGACATCGCGGTATTGAAAATCGAGGCGCGCGGCCTGCCGGCGGTGTCGCTGGTGGCCCCACAGTCGCCGCGGGTCGGTGAATGGGTGCTCGCCATCGGTTCCCCCTTCGGATTTGCCAGTACCGTGACTGCCGGGGTGATCAGCGCGACGCGGCGCGCCTTGCCCGGCACGAGTTCGGTGGCCTTCATCCAGACCGACGCCGCGATCAATCCGGGCAATTCCGGCGGGCCGCTGATCAACATGCGCGGCGAAGTGGTGGGCATCAATTCGCAGATCTATTCGCTCAGTGGCGGGTATCAGGGACTCTCGTTCGCCATCCCGATCGAAGTGGCGCTGCGGGTACAGAAGCAGATACTCGCCACCGGCCGGGTGCGCCATGCCCGCCTCGGTGTATCGGTCCAGGAAGTGAACCAGACCATGGCCGAGGCGTTCAAGCTCGATCGGCCGGCGGGCGCGCTGGTGTCGGATGTCTCCGCGGGGAGCGCCGCGGAGAAGGCCGGGCTCCTGAGCGGCGACGTGGTGCTGTTGGTAAACGGCAAGGAGGTCGACCTGTCAGCCGACCTGCCGGCGCTGGTCGCACTCGCCCAGCCCGGTGAACAAATCGAATTGGGCGTGTGGCGTCGGGGGGCACGCCGCACCTTGCGCGCAAGCCTGGATGACGCCAGGCCGGCATTGTCCAAACCGGACGCTGTCGCCCCTCCTGCCGCGGGAGGCCGTCTGGGCATGGCTTTGCGGCCATTGCAAGCGGACGAAAAACGCGAATCCGGTATCGCGGCCGGTCTGCTGGTCGAAAGTGTGACCGGTGTGGCGGCCCGCGCGGGCGTGCTTGCAGGCGATGTCCTGCTGGCCATCGATGGTCTGCCGGTCACCACTGTCGCCGCGGCCAGCGCGGCGGTTGCAAGCTCGGACAAGGCCGCGGCGGTCCTGATACAGCGCGGCAAGATGAAGATCTACGTGGCCTTGCGCCTGGGCTGAGCGCAAAGTGTCCGGCGCCGCCCGCCAGGGCTAGTTCGACTCGAGCATTCTCGGCCGGCGACGAACGGTCGATACGACTGCCGGAGTTGGCGCCAGGTCGCGCCAGAAGGCTTTCAGGAGCGGGTAACGAACGTGATGAACCGGCCCCGCCATGTCACGGGGACCCTGGTCAGGGCTGACCGGATCGCCCGGGCCGGGCTCCACCGGATCACCCGGGCCGTGATCAGGTTCGATCGGATCGCCGGGCGCCTGGCCGGGATCGCCCGGACCATGACCGGAGTCGACCGGGTGGGAAGACCGCGGGGTGGACCTGGCGCCAGTCCTGGCAGGCAGCTTGAGGGTAGGGCGACTGATCATGGCGAAACCTCCGTTGGAATGTTGCGTTTCAGGTGCTGCATGTGGCGGCCGGGATCGGACCGCCTGCGTCCGGCCAGGGTCTCATTGAATTGCAGGCAGGAACACTTGTCTGTGTGCTTTCGAACAATGTGCGAGGCCGCACGGAAACGCGCGCCGATCCGCGATAGGGTTGGTTGCGGGTGTTGGTACACCCGGCGTTTCGCCCCAACCCATTGACTGGAGACCATCCATGCTTGCTCCCCCTAAGCCGCCCAAACGCAAGGCGGGTCCGGTACCACCGCCCGCTTTGGACCAGACGAAGATGCAAAAGCAGAAGGCCGAGGTGCTTGAGGTCGCAGGCCGGCACAAGAACGACGGCCAGAAGGACCACAAGGGCGCCCGCTGAAGTCTGAACGGTCGGGCGGCCACCGCCCGACCTGTTTCCTGAGTGCATTCATTCAGCGGTTGCAGGGACACGAGCCGATCCGTCGCCTGCGCGGCCCAGGCATCAATATGAAACGATCATATTGTCGACCACGTTGCGGACCCCGGGCGTATCCGAGGCCGCGCGCCGCGCCAGGGAGCGCTCCGCCCAGCTGCTCACATTGCCCGACAGTGTGACGTCGCTGCCGCGGACTTCCACGGCGATGGCCTGCGCGTCCGACGCGGCACGACGCTTGAGCGCCGCCTCGATGTCGGACTTGACGCTGGCCACGGAAGTACGCGGCTTGAGGGTGACATGGTCACTGATGCCGGTGACGCCCATCAGGTTGCGCACGGCGTTGGCGGCGGCGCGGCGCTGGTACTCCCATTCGACCTCGCCGGAAAGGGTGACCCAGCCGCCTTCGACCTTTACCTTGACGCTTTCGTTGGGCAGGTAGGTGAGCCACAGCAACACGTTTTCCGCGCTGCTGGCGATGTCACTGTCGTGGCGCCGGGATGCTCCTGGCAGGTTGACGTCCATTTCAACGGCCAATGCCGCGACGCCGGAAACGCGCTCGGTGGCCTGCTCGGCGCTCCATTTTTCGGCGAAGCTGTCGACGTGGCCGGTCAGCGTTACGACGCCGTTACTGACTTCAACTCCGATCAGGGCGGCATTGATGGATGGCTCCCATTTGAGTTCGGCGATGACGTCCTGTTGCAGTTGCAGGTCGGTTTTCATTTCAAGGCGATCCTTGTGATTGTGCTCGTTGTGCTGCGGTGGTGAAGACGGTTCAGGGCTTCAGGGTGATGTGATCGTCCACGCCGGCGACATCGCGCAGTTGCTGCATGGCGCGGACGGCGGCGCAACGTTGATAGTCCCAGTCGACCTGGCCGGACAAGGTGACCCAGCGGTGTTCCACCGCGATGTGCAGGCTCACGCCCGGCAGGCCGATCAGCCACGCCAGGGCATGGGTGGCGTTGGTGACCAGTCCGCGATCCATCGGGTCGGCTTGTCCGGCGCGGGCTCCTGATGCGTGGATGGAGAATGCCCTGAAGGTATCGCCGGCCGGGTTGTGTGTTTCGGTTTTCATTTTTCAGATCCTGAAAATACGGTTGGTGTGATCGAATGCGAAGTCGGTGGCTTCATGCCGGAACGCGGCGCAAAGGCGAGAGCGGGTCGAAATCCAGCCAGTCGCCGGCGACGATGCTGCCTTCGGGCTTTTCGATATCGGTCGCACCGTGCGAACGCAGGATGCTGACTGCGCTGGCCTGTTCGGCCTGCCCGGGCGCCAGTGCGGCGACCTGCATGCCGGACTGCCGCCGCAAGTTCGCGGTGCGCGCGGCATCCGCGCTTGTACCGGGCTTGTCATGCATGTTTCCGACCGCGCCCAGGAGCGTGCCGAAATAGGCACCGACGCCGCCGGCCACGAGGGCCGCGCTGGGGCCGAATTCTTCCATTGCCGCCAGTCCCATGGCGGTACCGATGGCGCCGCCGATGGCTGCGCCCGATACCGCCCCGCTGGACGCGGCCTCCATGCCGACCGAGGCAACCTCGTCACCGCCCACCGGGGTGAGGTCATGCTGCCCGGCAGGGCTTACGTAGAACGACGCGAGGTGTTTCTTGTCAAACCCGGCCGCGCCGAGCGCGGCCAGGGCCTCTTCAGCCCTGGATTGCAGCTGGAAGTGCCCGGCGATGATGGTTGGCATGCTGGATTCCGGTCGATGGGGAAGCGAGGCTGCAAGCATCAGCCCGAGCGGGGCTTCGGTCTGTTCGCTGGCATACGCTGGCCGCTCCCTGGCCGGGTGGCCCGGCGTACAGATGGCCGGGCGCAAGCGCGGCATATTTCCACCGGAGCCACCCGGCTTCATCAATCCGCATGTGTTGCAATAAAACCTGACGATGGGGATCACGACTTCATGACCAGATATCTTTCAGGCTACGCCGCAGTACTCGCCGTGCTGCTCGCCCTCGACCTGCTGTGGCTTGGCTTGGTCGCGCGTTCGTATTACCAGCAGGCAATCGGCCATTTGCTGGCCGAAAAGCCGAGCCTTGCGGTCGGGCTGCTTTTCTACCTGGTGTATGCAACCGGGCTGATGGTCTTCGCGGTCGTGCCGACCCTTCCTGCCGCCCGCATGGGCGCCACCCTGCTCGCCGGTGCGATGCTCGGGGCTTTCGCCTACGCCACCTATGACCTCACCAATCTGGCCACCCTCAAGGGTTGGCCGGTCGGACTTTCGGTTCTTGACATCGCATGGGGCAGCCTGATCAGCGCAGCCGGCGCTGCGGCCGGCAAGTTCGCGATGGACCGGATCGGCACGGGCTAAGGGTTTCCGCCAAACCGGAATTCATCTGGCTGCGGCGAGGATCGTCGCGGCCCGTCACGCGAGCAGCGTGCGAAGGCGCACAGACGTGCGCGGGGCCCGATGGCCAAATGGCACCCGACGTCCGCCAATGGCGGCCTTTCAGGAGCACACCGCATGCACCGTACCCCGCCGATGCCGCCGTTGCGGCAAAAGACATTGACGCAGGAAAAGTCCGATTTCACCTCGGAAGGCGCACCACCCCCGGAAACAGCCAGAACCGGGACGAGCATGGAGGCGCCTGACGCGAGTGAAGACAAGGGCAGACCGCGCGCCAACGCGCCGCTCGCGCCATGAACGGCGAAGCCGAACAGTCGGCGGTTCTGCCGGTCGCCACCCTTTCTGCGCTTGCATTGGCAGGCGTGGCGGTATGGGCCTGGCTAGCGCTGGTGGATTCACGCCAGGCGCTGAACGCGCTTGATGCACTCGATGGCATGCATTTCGACCAATAGCAAGTGCGCGCCATTTGCAGTTACCGCAGTTTTATCCACCACCAAAGGAATCACATGAACAAGATCCCCGGTTTCAAGGCATCACTGCTGGCTATCGCCATGCTCGCCATTCCGGTCGCGCATGCGGCCGCCATGACAAAGGCGGAATACAAGGAAGGCAAGACGCGCATCGGCGCCGAATACAAGGCCGCCAAGGCGGCGTGTGATTCGCTGGCCGCCAACGCCAAGGACGTTTGCGTCGCCGAAGCCAAGGGCAAGGAAAAGACCGGTCTGGCGGACCATGAGTTCGCCTACACCGGCAAGCCCAAGGACAAGACCGCGGCTCTCGTCACCGCCGCCAAGAGCAGCTATGCCGTGGCCAAGGAAAAATGCGACGACAAGGCCGGCAACGACAAGGACGTGTGCGTCAAGGAGGCCAAGTCGGTCGAGACCGCTGCGCTTGCCAATGCCAAACGCGACAGCAAGATCGGCGACGCCAAGGTCGAGGCCAGCGACGACAAGCGCGACGCCGAATACAAGGTCGCCGCCGAGAAATGCGATGCGATGGCCGGGGTGGCCAAGACCAGCTGTGTCGCATCGGCCAAGAGCAAGTACGGCAAGACCTGAGCAACCCGCAGGTGCAGGGCACGGCGCCGCGTCATTGCGGTGCCGCCAATGAATCCAACCTGAAGGAAACGCGCATGAACTGGGACCAAATCGAAGGCAACTGGAAGCAATTCAAGGGCAACGCCAAGGTGCAATGGGGCAAGCTCACCGACGATCAGCTCGACGTCGTCGCCGGCCAGCGTGACCACCTCGCGGGCAAGATCCAGGAGGCCTACGGGATCACCAAGGAAGCGGCCGAGAAGCAGCTGTCCGAATGGCAAAAGGGCATGAAGGAGCAGGAACACGCCAAGTAGCCAGCACGGCGCCGCCTGGTGCCATGCTGCGCAAGTCCTGCACGAAAGACTCCCGCACGGCGGGCCGATGAGGCCCGCCGTGCGGGAGTTTCCTATTTGGCCGGTACGATGGTCACGTTTTCGCGCAGCAAACCGCCGGCCGATACGCTGCCTTCGACGCTGCCTTCACCGCGCATGCGCGCCAGGCAGGCCTGGAACTCGACACCTTCAAGGGCCTCGCAGCGCTGCGCCGCGTTGCCCTTGTATTCCCCGGGCGCGTCGGTGAGGCTGCCCGTCCTGGCTGCGGCCAGGGCGTTGCGCGCCTCGATACGGCAGGTGGCGACGTCCTGGTTGGAGCGTCCGCTGTCGCAGATCGCCATTTCCGCCTGGAAGCGTGACTGCGGCGTGCTTGCGGTGTCGGCGGCGAAAGCCCATGCCGGCATCGCCAACCCGGCGGTGGCGAAGAGCGCATGTAGGCACCATGGCCTGATCGATTTCATGTGAATTCCTTTCTCGGTTTTCTTGAGGGTGCGCACGCGCCACGCGTATCCGGCGGCGCGCACGTCGTTGCACTAGCGCAGGTAACGGCTCAGCACGAAGCCGGCCAGCACGGCGATGCCGACGGTCTTCCAGGGATTGGCGCGTACGGTATCGCCGGCGCTCTGGATCGCTTTCTGGCGCGCGGCATCGAGGCTTTCACCCTGGTGGCTGATCCAGTCGGCTGCGGGCCCGGCCACGCTGGCGGCCTTGGCTACGGCCTGGTGCGCGATCGTCGCCGCGCGCTCGATCGCCGGGCTGATCTGGGCCGCCGCGCCATCGGCAGCCACGGCCATGCGGTCGACCGCGCCGTTCATGCCGGCTGCAGCGCGGTTCAGGGGGGATCCCGAGTTGACCGAATCGGTCGGGAAAGACGAGGCGGGGCGGGAAGTGATTTCCATTGTGTTCTCCGTTGGGGTGGGTCGCATCGACCCGGGAATGCACCGGCCGCCGATACGAGCAGCGCGCGCCGTGTGAGACCACACAGTGACCGCATGCCGCGCGAATGTCTGTTCGTTCTCGTACGCAAACGCGCAGGACTTGCTGGCGTGGGAAGGGCAATGCACCTCTGTTCGGCAGCGAACAGACTTCACGAACTCTGCCGGCGCAGCATGGTTTGGCGGTTCCCGGACACAAGCGGTGGCCGATTCGAAGTCAAACTGGATAGGGAGAGTCACATGAAATCGATGGGAACGAGAATGCTGTGCCGGCTTTTGATCGCCTGCCTGATGATGATGCAGTTGCCCCTGGCGCAAGCCGGCATGCTGGGTGCTGATCAGGTGGCTTCCGCGGCTTCGGCGCAGTCCGACCGTGCGGCACTGGTGGCGGCCGTGCAGCGGGCTGAAGTGACGGGCCAGTTGCAGTCGCTGGGCGTCGACCCCCGGCTGGCTCGCGAACGCGTCGCCGCGCTTACCAATGACGAGGCCCGCCAGCTTGCCGGCAGGCTCGACACGCTGCCTGCTGGTGCCGACGTCGGCTGGGGCTGGGCAGTCCTGATCGTCATCGGCCTGGTGGTGTATTTCAACTGGAAATGATGTCCGCCGCGACAACGCAATTGAAACGCGCCCGCCTTCTGGTGGGCGTTTTTCTGCTGGTGTCCCTTCTGGGAGGCTGCGCCGTGATGGCGCCGCAGACGGCCGGCATGCGCGACACCTGGCCATCCGGCCTGCCGGCGCGCGTCGAGCTGGTTGAAGTGCCGTTCTTTCCGCAACAGGATTACCAGTGCGGCCCGGCGGCGCTGGCCACGCTGCTGGCCAATCTTGGTGCCAAGGTCACCCCCGAGCAACTGGTCGCCCAGGTTTACCTGCCCGCACGGCAGGGCAGCCTGCAGGTGGAGATGCTGGCGGCCGCGCGACGCCATGACATGGTGTCCTATCAATTGCGGCCGAGCTTCGCGGACCTGCTGCGCGAGGTCGCCGCCGGCACGCCGGTGGTGGTGTTGCAGAACTACGGCGTCTGGCCGATGTCGGGCTGGCACTACGCTGTGGTGGTGGGTTACGACTCGGTCAAGGGCGACGTGATCCTGCGTTCCGGCGAGAAGCGCCGCCTGACCATGCCGCTTGCCGTGCTGGAGTACACCTGGAAGGAAAGCGCCTACTGGGCGATGGTGGTCATGCCGCCAGGACAGGTTCCCGTCACCGCGCAGGAGAGGCCTTATCTCGATGCCGTGATCGCCATGGCGCGCATCGGCAGTCCGGCGGCGTCCAAGTCGGCCTATGAAGCCGTGCTGCATCGCTGGCCGGAGAATCTGGCGGCCAGCATCGGCCTGGCCAATGCGCACCATGCGCAGGGCGATCTCGATGCGACCGAGGCGGTGTTGCGGGCGGCGGTACTGCGCCATCCTGATGCGATGGCGGTGCGCAACAACCTGGCCCAGACGCTCTCGGACCAGGGGCGAAACGCCGAGGCGCTCGAAGAGGTCGAGCGGGCGCGCGGCCTCGCCGGTGCGCAAGCGGACGCGGTCCTCGAAACCCGCGCCCTGATCGTCAGGCGCATGCAGACCGCGCAGTAGCTTCGCGCCTGACAAAAATGTCATTCGAGTGAGCGCCACCGAACCGACACCGTTGCCACGGTCGGTCAACATGGGCCTGCAGTTCGCATGACCACCGTAACGCATAGCCGGTACGGCCGGGACATGCGGCCGGATGAACTCCGGTGAAACATCCGGGCATATCGATTCAGACGGTTCCTAGAGAAAACAGAGGCATGACATGAACACGATTCAACGCATTGCAATCAGCGGTCTGGTGGCGGCAACCCTTGCAGGCCTGGGCGGCTGCAGCGGCATGACGGCGCGCGAGAAGGACACGGCCATAGGCGCGGGTGCCGGCGCGGTGGTCGGCGGCGTGCTGTCCGGCGGCAGTGCCATCGGCACGGTGGGCGGTGCAGCCGTCGGCGGGATCATCGGCAACCAGGTCGGCAAGGACAAGAAGTAGGGCCCATCGCGGGCGGCGGTTCGCCGCCCGCATGAATGGCGGCATTCATCGTTCGATTCCACGCTTCGCGGCGAAAGGCAGCACACCATGCTCTACACCATCGCGGTTGTTCTGGTCATCCTGTGGCTCCTGGGCCTGGTGACCTCCTACACCATGGGCGGCCTCATCCACATATTGCTGGTGATCGCCATCGTGGTGGTCCTGCTCAACGTGATAGGCGGCCGTCGTCCGCTCTGACGCGCCGCTGACAGGAGGACCGGCCAGGATCATTGCGGCGTCCTCCCGGTTTTGAATCGACGCGAGGGGCAACCGGGATACCTCGCATACAACAGGAAAGCGGCCATTGGCTTTTTGGGGTGACACCTTGGCCTGGAGCCTGCGCAGTTTCGGCGCATGGCCGTTCGGCAGTGTGGCTGCGATCGGGTCCGATGACCTGCAACCGCTGCGCTCGGAGCTTTTCAGCAGCGCGCAGATGCAGGCGCATGGCAAGAGTCTGGCGCTGGCGCACAAGCTGCGGGCCGGACGCTCCGCCGACCGCCTGCTGGGCAGGCTGGCCGACAACGAACGTGCGCTCGCGGGCGCATTCGAACTGCTTGCCGCAGGGGCGGGCGCGAATCGGCGCGCCGCGCCCGCGGGAGAATGGCTGCTCGACAATTTCTATCTGATCGAGGAGCAGGTCCGCACCGCGCGGCGCCATCTTCCGCGTGGTTACAGCCGCGAGTTGCCGCGTCTTGGCAGCGGTGCGTCGCGCGGCCTGCCGCGCGTTTACGACATCGCGCTGGAAACCGTCGCCCACGGCGACGGCCACGTCGATCCCGAAAGCCTGGCGAGTTTCGTCGAGGCCTACCAGTCGGTGACCCCCCTCAAGCTCGGCGAACTGTGGGCCATTCCGATCATGCTGCGCCTGGGCCTGATCGAGAACCTGCGCCGTGTCGGGTCGCGGGTCGCCGCCGACCGGCTTGGCCGTGACCGTGCCGAAGCCTGGGCCGACCGCATGTCGGAAGTGGCCGAGCGCGACCCCAAGGGGCTGGTCCTGGTGATCGCCGACATGGCGCGCACCGGCCCGCCGCTGTCGCCGCCGTTCGTCGCCGAGTTCGCGCGCCGCCTGCAAGGGCAAAGCGCGGCGCTGGCCTTGCCGCTGACCTGGATCGAGCAGTCGCTGGCGGACTCGGGTCAGACCATCGCGCAATCGGTGCTTGAGGAAAACCGCCAGCAGGCGGCCGACCAGGTCTCGATCGCCAACAGCATCGGCAGCCTGCGCTTCCTCGAAGCCATGGACTGGCGCGAGTTCGTCGAAACCATGAGCGTGGTTGAAGTGACGCTGCGCGGCGACCCCGCCGGTGTCTACAGCCGCATGGATTTCGCCACCCGCGACCGCTATCGCCACGTGATCGAGCGCGTCGCGCGGGATGCGGGCATGGATGAATCCGCGGTGGCGCGAAAGGCCGTTGACCTTGCCGACGCCGCGTTGCGTTCAGGGGGCGCCGCCGAGGCGTTGCGCTCCCATGTGGGTTATTTCCTGGTCGATCGCGGCGTGCCGGCGCTGGAGGCGGCGGTGCGGGCGCAACCCTCGCGCATGCGGTCGGTGCAACGGACATGCCGGCGCTATTCGCTGCCCCTGTACCTTGGCGCCATCGCGCTGGTCACCGGCTTGTGCGCTGAAGCGCTGGTGATGCAGGCCGCCGCCGACGGGCTGGCGGGCTGGCACCTGCTGCCGGTGGGCCTGCTTGCGATCCTGTGCACCAGCCAGCTGGGTGTCGCGCTGGTCAACTGGATCGTCACCCTGTTGGCCACCCCGCACCTGCTGCCGCGGATGGATCTGGCCGCGGGAATCCCGCCTGAACTGCGCACGCTGGTGGTGACGCCGACCATGCTCACCAGTGCGAAGGGCGTGGCGACCTTGGTCGAGGCGCTGGAGATCCGCTTTCTCGCCAACCGCAGCGACAACCTGCACTTCGCGCTGCTGACCGACCTGGCCGACGCCGACCATGAGGTCCTGCCGGGCGACGAGGCGCTGATGCACCAGGCGCGCGACGGCATCGAGCGCCTCAACGGCAAATACCCGGGCGCGCGCGGCGACAGCTTCTTCCTGTTCCACCGGCCGCGCCGCTGGAATGCGCGTGACCGCGTGTGGATGGGTTATGAACGCAAGCGCGGCAAGCTGGCGGACCTGAACGCGCTGCTCAGGGGCGGGGCGAACGGGAACTTTTCAATGGTGACCGGTGAGACCGCGATCCTTGCCAACGTCCGCTACGTCATCACCCTGGATACCGACACGCAGTTGCCGCGTGATGCGGCGCGCGAGTTCATCGGCGCGATGGCCCACCCCCTGAACCGCGCGCGCATCGACTCCGCGACCCGCCTGGTGGCGGGCGGCTACGGCATCCTGCAGCCGCGCATGGCGGCCAGCCTGGCGGGCGCCAATCGCTCGCGCTATGCGCAACTGTTCGGCGGCGAACCCGGCCTCGATCCCTACACCCGTGCCGTCTCGGACGTATACCAGGACCTGTTCGGCGAAGGTTCGTTCATCGGCAAGGGCATCTACGACGTTGACGCGTTCGAACAATCCCTGGGCGGACGTTTCCCGGAGAACCGCATCCTGAGCCACGACCTGCTCGAGGGTTGCCATGCCCGCTCGGGGCTGCTTTCCGACGTCCACCTGTACGAGGAGGATCCGCGCGGCTACCAGGCCGACATCACGCGGCGCTATCGCTGGATCCGCGGCGACTGGCAACTGGCGGCCTGGCTGTTCGCGCAGGTCTCCAACGGCAATGGCGGCCGGCATGCCAATCCGCTTTCCGGCCTGTCGCGCTGGAAGTTGTTCGACAACCTGAGGCGCAGCCTGCTCGCCGCGGGGCTGACCGCCCTCCTGGTGCTGGGATGGGCGACGCTCGCCCATCCGTGGGCGTGGACCTTGTCGATGCTCGGGGTGATGATGCTCCCGGCCCTGATCGTGGCTTCGCTGGATTTTCTTCGCAAGCCGCCCGACGTGCCGTCCCGGCTGCACTTTGCCGCCGCCGGCAGGTCCGCGCTGCGGCGCTTCGCACAGGTCGCCTTCGCGGTCGCCATGCTGCCGTATGAAGCCTGTTTCAGCCTGGGCGCGATCGGCCGCACCCTGGTGCGCACGGGAATCACCGGCCGCCACCTGCTCGAATGGACCGCCTCCGGCGAGACCGTGGCAGGAGGTGACGGCGGACTGGTCGCCAGCATGCGTGCCATGTGGCACGCGCATGCGCTGGCCGGCATCACCGTCCTCCTGCTCCTTGCGATGCGTCCGCAAGCGCTTTTCGCCGCGGCCCCGATCCTGGTGTTATGGCTGGCTTCCCCTTTGCTGGCATGGTGGATCAGCCTGCCGATTGCGCGCCACAAGGACCACCTGTCCACCGACCAGGCGGCTTTCCTGGGCCGGGTGGCACGCCGCACCTGGGCGTTCTTCGAGGATTTTGTCGGAGCCCAGGAGCGCTGGCTGCCGCCGGACAACTACCAGGAGCAGCCGGAGGTGGGGGTGGCGCACCGCACCTCGCCCACCAACATCGGCCTGGCCCTGCTGGCCAACCTGTCGGCCTATGACTTCGGCTACGTTTCGGCCGGCCGGCTTGCGCAACGCAGCGGCGACACGCTGGAGACCATGGCGCAGATGGAGCGCCATCGCGGCCATTTCTACAACTGGTACGACACCCACTCCCTCAAGGTGCTGTTGCCGGCCTATGTGTCGAGCGTCGATAGCGGCAACCTTTCCGGCCATCTGCTGACCCTCAAACCCGGATTGCATGCCCTGGCCGACGCGGCCATCGTCAACCCGCGCATGGTGGAAGGCGTCGGCGACGCCGCCGGCGTTCTCGCGGAAAGCGTCACCGGCACACCACCGGCCGCCATCGACCGGCTGCAGGCGCTGGTCGCAGCGGCCCTTGCCAGCCGGCCGGAGGGGCTCTTGGCCACGCGCGGCTGGCTGGT
Organism: Burkholderiales bacterium; assembly: GCA_965279115.1. Lineage (GTDB taxonomy): Bacteria > Pseudomonadota > Gammaproteobacteria > Burkholderiales > JAEUOS01 > JAEUOS01. The sequence continues at coordinate 6,591,838 of OZ257137.1, read as the reverse complement.
GGCCGCCGCACGGCTGGCTGCCGATGCTCAGGCTGCCCTCAAGGATGGCGGTTCGGCGGAAGCCCGCCTGTGGGCACAGGCGCTGGAGGTTCAGTGCGGCGACGCGATCGATGACCTCGACTGGCTTGCGCCCTGGGTGGCCGGCGCGCCGCCATCCGGCCTGGCCGTGCGTGCCGCGCTTGACCGGATGCCGACCCTGCGCGCCCTGACGACAATCGAAGCCGTCGCGGTGGATGCGCCAGAGACGGTGGAGTTGCTCAAGCTGGCGCGCGCACGGGCGGGCGATCGCCTGGCCGCCTTGCAGCGGCTTTGTGATCAGGCCGCCGGCTTCGTCGCCACCGACTACGAGTTCCTGTATGACCGCAGCCGCCACCTGCTGGCGATCGGCTACAACGTCACCGACCGCCGGCGCGATGCAAGTTTCTACGACCTGCTGGCCTCGGAGGCGCGCCTGACCACCTTTGTCGCCATCGCGCAGGGCTCGCTGCCGCAGGAAAGCTGGTTCGCGCTGGGACGCCTCCTGACTTCGGCCGGCGGCGAGCCGCTGCTGGTGTCGTGGAGCGGTTCGATGTTCGAGTACCTGATGCCGCTACTGGTGATGCCGGCCTACGGCAGCACGCTGCTCGACCAGACCTGCAAGGCGGCGGTATCCAGGCAGATCGAGTACGGCCGGCAGCGCGGCGTCGCGTGGGGGATTTCGGAATCCGGTTACAACGCGCTGGACGCGGCGCAGAACTACCAGTACCGCGCCTTCGGCGTGCCCGGCCTGGGGTTGAAGCGCGGACTGGCCGAGGACCTGGTGATCGCGCCGTATGCGTCGGCACTGGCGCTGATGGTCGCGCCCGCCGCGGCGTGCGCGAACCTGCAACGCCTGGCCAACGACGGCATGCGCGGCCGCTACGGCTTCTACGAAGCGGTCGACTACACGCCGTCGCGGTTGCCGCGCGGACAGCCGCGCGCGATCGTGCGTTCCTACATGGCGCACCACGCTGGCATGAGCTTCCTGGCGCTGGGACACGCGCTGTTCGACCGGCCGATGCAACGCCGCTTCGCGTCGGCGCCGCAATTCAAGGCCACCGCGCTGTTGCTGCAGGAACGCGTGCCGGGCGCGGCCGCGTTCAGCCCGCATCCGGCGGAACTGGCGGGTGCGCACCAGATCACGGCCGCGGCGGCGCCGGTGCGCGTGTATCGGGATGCCGACTCCGGCGTGCCGGAGGTGCAACTGCTGTCGAACGGCCGCTACCACGTGATGGTGACCCATGCGGGCGGTGGCTACAGCCGCTGGAAGGACATGGCGGTGACGCGCTGGCGCGAGGACGCCACGCGCGACCAGTGGGGCAGCTTCTGCTACATCCGCGACGTGGCCGCCGGGCGTTTCTGGTCGGTGGCGCATCAGCCGGTGCGCGCGCGCACCGAGGGCTACGAGGCGATTTTTTCCGAAGGCCGCGCGGAGTTCCGCTGCAGTGACCTGGACCTCGATTCGCATACCGAGATCGCGGTGTCGCCGGAAGACGACATCGAACTGCGCCGCACGGTCCTGACCAACCGCTCGCGCTTCAGGCGCACCGTGGAAATCACCAGCTACGCCGAGGTGGTGCTGGCCCCGGCGATGGCCGACGAATTGCATCCGGCGTTTTCCAACCTGTTCGTGCAGACCGAGCTCCTGCCGGCGCAGCATGCCATCCTGTGCACGCGGCGTTCGCGTTCGCAGGACGAGGCCGTGCCCTGGATGCTGCACATGATGGCGGTGCACGGCGCGGCCGCGGTCGCGGTGTCGTATGAAACCGACCGCATGCGCTTCATCGGGCGCGGCAGGTCGGCGGCCGATGCGCAGGCGATGGACGCGCCCGGCCCGCTGTCGGACACCGCCGGCCCGGTGCTCGATCCGGTGGTGGCGATCCGCTGCCGCATCATCCTGGAGCCGGAACAGGCGGTCACCGTCAACATCGTGACCGGCATAGGCGAAACCCGTGCGGCCGCGGTCGCGCTGGTGGGCAAGTACCAGGACCAGCGCCTGGCCGAGCGGGTGTTCGAGCTGGCATGGACCCACGGCCAGGTGGTACTGCGGCAGATCAACGCCAGCGAAGCCGACGCGCAACTCTATGCAAGGCTCGCCGGCCCGATGATTTTCGCCGGCGCCGCCATGCGGGCCGAAGGCCCGATCCTGCTGCAGAACCGGCGCGGGCAATCCGGCCTGTGGGGATACTCGATCTCCGGCGACCTGCCGATCGCCCTGGTGCGCATCGGCGACACGGGCATGATCGAACTGGTCCGGCAACTGGTGCGCGCCCATGCCTATTGGCGCCTGAAGGGGCTGTCCGCCGACCTGGTGATCTGGAACGAGGATCATTCGGGGTACCGCCAGCATCTCAACGACCAGATCATGGGCCTGATCGCCGCCGGCATAGAGGCGAGCCTGATCGACCGGCCGGGCGGCATTTTCGTGCGTGCCGCCGAACACGTCTCGGGCGAGGACCGGACCCTGCTGCTTTCGGTGGCGCGGGTGATCCTTGCCGACAAGCTGGGGTCACTGGAAGACCAGATGGGGCGGCGCACCCGACCCGAAGCCATGCCGGCCGTCCTGAAGGCGTCACGGCCGTTTCGCAGGGAAGCCGCGCCCGCCTTGCCGCCAGCGGGCACGGGCCTGCAATTCTTCAACGGGCTGGGCGGCTTTTCCGCCGACGGCAAGGAGTACGTGATCGAGACCGAGGCGAACCGGCTGACGCCGGCGCCGTGGTCCAACGTGCTGGCCAATGCGCATTTCGGCACGGTGGTCTCGGAGAGCGGGCAGGCCTATACATGGGCCGAAAATGCGCATGAATTCCGCCTGACCCCCTGGCATAACGACCCGGTCTCCGATGGCGGGGGCGAGGCCTTCTACCTGCGTGACGAGGAAAGCGGCCACTACTGGTCGCCGCTGCCATTGCCGGCGCGCGGCACGGGCCCATACAGGACCCGCCACGGATTCGGCTACAGCGTGTTCGAGCATGTCGAGGACGGGATCGCCAGCGAGGTGCGGGTGTTCGTCGCCGCCGAAGCCGCCGTCAAGTACACCGTGATCCGCCTGACCAACCGGTCGACCCGTGCGCGCGCGGTGTCGGTCACCGGATATGTCGAATGGGTGCTGGGCGACCTGCGCGGCAAGTCGCTCATGCACGTGTCCACCGAGATCGATGCCGCCAGCGGCGCCGTCTTCGCGCGCAACCCCTACAACAGCGAGTTTCCCGATCGCGTCGCGTTCTTCGACGCGGCCGGTGCGGGGCGCAGCGTCACCGGCGACCGCGGCGAGTTCATCGGCCGCAACGGCAGCCTTGCGCGCCCCGCGGCGCTGCGCCGCACGCGGCTTTCGGGAAGGACCGGGCCGGCGCTCGATCCCTGTGGCGCGATCCAGATCCCGCTGGTCCTGGCCGAGGGCGAGACGCGCAAGATCGTATTCGTGCTGGGCCTTGGCCGCGACCACGCGTCCGCCGTGGCATTGGCCAAAGGCGCGCGCGGCACCGACGGCGAGGTCCTGGCCGCGGTGTGCGCGCAGTGGCAGGAGACCCTCGGCCGCGTGCAGGTGGCAACGCCTGACCCGATGGTCGATGTGCTGGCCAACGGCTGGCTTGCCTACCAGACGCTGGGCTGCCGGTTCCTGGCGCGCAGCGGCTTCTACCAGTCGGGCGGCGCGTTCGGCTTTCGCGACCAGTTGCAGGATGCGATGGCGCTGGTGCATGCAGAACCGCAGCTGTTGCGTGCCCACCTGCTGGCATGCGCCGGCCGGCAGTTCGGCGAGGGCGATGTGCAGCACTGGTGGCACCCGCTGGCCAATCGCGGCGTACGCACCCATTGCTCGGACGACTACCTGTGGCTGCCGCTGGCGGCCTGCCGCTACGTGAGCGTGACCGGTGACGCAACCGTGCTGGACGAATCCGTGCATTTCATCGAGGGTCGCCCGGTGGGCAGCGACGTCGATTCGTACTACGACATGCCGGGACAATCCGGCGAAACCGCCACCTTGTATGAGCACTGCCGGCGCGCCGTGCTGCATGGCCTGCGCTTCGGGGCGCATGGTCTCCCGTTGATGGGTTCAGGCGACTGGAACGACGGCATGAACCTGGTGGGCCTGCATGGCCGCGGCGAGAGCGTGTGGCTGGGCTTCTTCCTGCATGAGGTGCTGGGCAAGTTCGCGCCGGTGGCCGCTGCGCGTGCCGACCACGCTTTCGCGGATCGTTGCGGCGCGGAAGCCGCGCAACTGCGCAAGAATCTCGACGCGGGCGGTTGGGACGGCGCATGGTACCGGCGCGCCTACTTCGACGATGGCACCCCGCTGGGCAGCGCGGGAAGCAGCGAATGCAGCATCGATTCGGTGGCGCAAAGCTGGGCCGTGTTGTCCGGCGCGGGCGACCCGGTGCGCGCAAGGATGGCGATGCAGGCCCTCGATGCGCGCCTGGTGGACCGCCAGCACGCGCTGGTGCGCCTGCTTGACCCGCCGTTTGACAAGTCGGACCTCGATCCGGGCTATATCAAGGGCTATGTGCCCGGGGTGCGCGAAAACGGCGGGCAATACACCCATGCGGCGATCTGGGCGGCGATGGCGTTCGCCGCGCTTGGCGACAGCGCGCGCGCCTGGGAGCTGGCCGGCATGATCAATCCGGTGGCGCACGCCGACACGGCCACCAAGGCAGCGCTCTACAAGGTGGAACCCTATGTGATGGCCGCGGACGTGTATGCGGCGCCGCCGCACACCGGCCGCGGCGGCTGGACCTGGTACACCGGATCGGCCGGCTGGATGTACCGGCTGACGCTGGAGTCACTGCTGGGCGTGGTGCGCGAGGGGGACAGGCTGCGCTTCGCGCCGTGCCTGCCGGCCGCCTGGGACGGGTTTTCGGTTCGCTACATGTTCGGCGCGTCGACCTACGACATCCGCCTGAACGCAGCGCGCGTTCCCGGACCTGCGGCCGGCTTGACGCTTGATGGGGTGGAGGTGCGTGGCGATGCGCTGCCGCTCATCGACACGGGGCATGTACACGCTGTGGTGGTAACCCTGCCGGCCGCGTCGCCCGCCGCCTGACGCGATGATGCGCGACCTCAACCGTGGGCGTCGACGTCCCGGGCGGGTGGGTGGGCCACGCTCATGGTGCCCTCCCAGTGGCAGGTGAAGCCGATGCACTGGTAGCGCTGCACCGGCCGGGCGATGCTGATGATCCGGTCGCGCAGGCGACGCGGGACGCGGACCAGGAACGCCCCGCACTGCGGACAGCGGCGTTGCGAGGAGCCGTCGGGCCGAGGCGACACCATCGTAAGCGTGTCGATGTGGGCGCCGGGCATGATTCAGCGGCTCAGGAATATCTGCAGGATCATGCCGGTGGCGATGCCTACCAGAAGATAGTCGGCGCCATTCTGTACCCAGTGATAGCCGCGCGGCGGCGCACTCAGGCTGTGGCCGCGCCAGTCCTCGACCACGTACTGGCGATGCCGGTATTGGATCGGCAGGCGGTCGCCGCGGTAGTAGGCATGGTTGGGGCCCGCGCCGCGCCCGTCGCGGCGCCCGTCGAAATCGCCGCGCCCGTCGCGGCGCCCGTCAAAATCACCGCGCCGCCCGACATCGGGTCGTCCGGAATGGTCCCGGCGGTCGTCGTTGCGCCTGTCGACCTCGCGGCGTTCCGGGCCGCGGCCATTGTTGTCGCGTTGTCCGGGGGGGGCGCCGCGGTCGCGCTGTTCGCCGCGCCCGCGATCATCGCGGTCGTTGTTGCCCTTGCCTTGCGCGAATGCGGCCTCGTTGCTGGCGAGGATGGCGATCACCAGTGTCGTTAACGCCGTGTTGAGTTTCATGCGGTGCTCCATTTCCGAAATTGTTTGATCCTGGCGCCGGATGCCTGGATCAATTGCGCTTCTGTTCCTTGGCCTCGTTCTTGATCGCGGCGCCGCCCTGCTCGATGTCGCGGCCTGCGCCCTCGATGGTGTTGCAGCCGCCGAGTGTGGTGAGGGTGCTGGCCAGGATGAGGGCGGTGGCGCAGCCGGCGATGAGTCGTTTGATCATTGGGTTTCCTGTCTCTGGAGGTGATTGCCGGGACTTTCGACAATCCCGTTCTACCTCTGATGGGCAGGCGCGTCGGTGCGACAGCGAACCAAAGTGGCCACGCCTCCCGGCAGGGTGTGCCAGCGCACATTTGAATGCGCGCGGCCGTACCGACCGGCAGCGCCGGTTTGCATAACTTCGGACCGCGTCAGAGATGCATTCATTCGCTCCCTGGCCAGCCGCTGTTCCATGCTTTCCACGCACCTGCAAACACGCAATCAACACTGAAGGAAACACCATCATGAAGCTTTCAATGAAAACGCTCTCGGCCGCTTGCCTGCTCGCGCTGGCGCCGGCCGCTGCAATGGCCAACCTCGTCCCGGTGTACCAGGGCAACGTCGCCGGCGCCGGTTTCTTCACCTGGACCTACAACGTGCAACTGGCCAGCGACGCGACCGTGGAGGCGGGTCCGGCACCGGTGTTCAACCCGGTCGGCGCTGCCAACACGACCGGCGGCTTCTTCACGATCTATGACTTTTATGGCTATATCGCCAACTCATGCACCGGGCCGGCGGGCTGGGCATGTACCTCCCAGAGCGTCGGTTACACCCCGTTCGACGTGGCGCCGGCCGACCGGGCCGACCTTGTCAACCTCACCTGGGTACACACGACCGGCGCAGACATCGTTGGTCAATCAGGTTCCAATGCCGGTACCAACGTAGGCGATTTCTCGGCCAAGACGCTCTTCAGCCTGACCGATGACGGAATTTCCTACGCCTCGCGCACGATCAAGAACAACGGAGGGCAGGCCGGTTCCACGGCCGACAACGTCGGCTCGGTCACCGGGCCGCGCGACGTGACGCTGGCGGTTCCGGAGCCGGGCTCGCTGGCGCTGATGGCGCTCGGGCTGGGCTTTGTCGGCTTGACACGCCGCAAGGGCAACAAGACTGCCTGAGCAGGGTGATGACACGGCCTTTACCGGCCGTGTCGCAATGCGGGCGGGTGCGCGACCTCCGGGTCTGTTCACCCGCCCGCATTGCGTTGCAGTTCCTGAAACGTGAAAGATGATCGAGGCGTGCTGTGGATTCGATTGAAACCGGGCTGGCGATGCTGCTGGCGGTGGCGGCGAGCGGCTACCTGGCACGCCTGGCGCCCTTCGTCATTCCGCTGCCGCTGGTGCAGATCGCCCTGGGGGCGGTGATCACCGGGGTGTTCGGGGTGGGCGTGGTTCTGGAGCCGCACATCTTTTTCCTGCTGTTCGTGCCGCCCCTGCTGTTTCTCGACGGCTGGCGCATGCCCAATGACGGGCTGCTGCAGGACCGCGTGGCGATCTTGGAGTTGTCCTTCGGCCTGGTGATATTCACCGTTGTCGTGGCCGGCGTCCTGATTCATTTCCTGGTTCCGTCCATGCCGCTGGCTGTGGCCTTCGCGCTGGCGGCGATCGTTTCACCGACCGATCCGGTGGCGGTGTCGGCGTTCACCAAGCGGGTGGCGATGCCACGGCGGCTGTTGCGCATCCTGCAGGGGGAATCGCTGCTCAATGACGCCACCGGCCTGGTGTGCTTCCGCTTCGCCGTGGCCGCAGCCCTGACCGGCAGTTTTTCGCTTGGCACCGCGTCCCTGACATTCATCTGGCTGGTCGCGGGCGGCCTGCTGCTGGGTGTCGGCCTGACGCTCGCGCTCAGTGCCCTGCAGCACCGCCTGTCGCGGCGCTTCGGCGAGGAGGGCGGGGCGCCGGTTCTGCTGAGCCTGCTGCTGCCTTTCGGCGCGTATCTGCTGGCCGAGCGTCTGCGCTGCTCCGGCATCCTGGCGGCGGTGGCCGCCGGCGTGACCATGAGCCGGGTCGAGCTCAGCGGCCATGCGCTCGCCTCTACCCGGGTGCGCCGCGCCGCGGTGTGGGACATGCTGCATTTCGCGCTCAATGGCACGATGTTCGTACTTCTGGGTGAGCAGCTGCCCGACATCGCGAAAAACGCCGTCGCCTCGGTGTCGCTGCCCGGCGAGCCTGGCGCCTGGCGCCTGGTGGCCTATGCCCTGGCGATCAGCTTGTGCCTCGCGCTGCTGCGCTTTGCCTGGGTATGGACGTCGCTGCGCCTGACCTTGTACAAAGGGCGAACCCCCGGCCAGCCCGCGCAGGCGCCGGACCTGCGGCTGGTGATGGTGGCGTCGCTGGCCGGCGTGCGCGGCGCCATCACCCTGGCGGGCGTGATGTCGTTGCCGCTTCTCATGCCGGATGGCCTGCCGTTTCCGGCCCGTGACCTGACCATCTTTCTGGCGGCGTCGGTGATTGTGCTGTCGCTGCTGGCGGCCAGCATCGCGTTGCCGGCACTTTTGAAGGGCGTGAAGTTCCCGGAAGAGCCGGCCGAGCGCGTTCGCGAGGAACAGGCCCGGCGCGCGGCGGCGGCGGCCGGCCTGGCAGCGGTGGAGCGCTCGCGCGACCTGCGCGCCTTTGAATTGCCGGATGGGGAACTGCACGGCCGCGCCTTCGCGCGGCTTGTCGCCATGTACCGGCACCGGCTGGAGGACGTGGACGACAGCGAGACCACGCCGGGCGAACGGCGCCGCATGCAGGGCATCGACAGTGCCCTTTGCCTGGCCGGCCTGGCGGCGGAGCGTGAAGCGGTGTTCCAGATGGCACGCGAGGCGCGGATATCCGACGAGACTTCGCGCAAGCTGGTGCGGGAGATCGACCTGGTGGACGCGCGCCATCGATGACAGATCGGGTCTTCGCTATGTTCGGGAACGAACGGAACATCCGGTTGCGCGGCGGCAGAATCGACGGTTGTCATAACCCCCCAACAACACCTTCAAGGAGGAACCTCATGAAACAACACATTCTCGCTGCGGCGCTTCTGTCGGCCTGCCTGGCGGCCCCCGCCGCTGCCCAGATGTATGTCGGTGGAGGCGTTGGTGCCTCGAAGACCGATACCGACGAGACATCATGGAAGCTCTACGGTGGTTACCAGTTCACGCCCAATTGGGGCATTGAGCTTGGCTATACCGACCTTGGGCGCTACCTCGGATCCGGTGTGGAGTCCTGGTCCATTTCCGGCACCGGCACCATCCTGATGGGGCCGAACTGGTCCTTGCTGGGCAAGCTGGGCGCGACATCGAACAATGCGCACTTCGCCGGCTCCGGCGACCACCGCAACGGCCTCCTGGTCGGCGTGGGCGTCGGCTACAGCTTTACGAAGAATGTCGGCGTGCGCCTCGAGTACGAGGACTTCGGCAAGCTCACCAGCAATGGCACGGGCAACAACTCGCGCGGCAACAACATCGGCTTGAGCGTCAAGTATTCGTTCTGAAGTCCCACCGCTGTTCCTGAAACAAAAGGGCCGGAAGAAATTCCGGCCCTTTTGCATGCGGTCGAGCGCGGGATTGCCTGCCTCAGCCGTTCGGATGCTCCGGGTGAACCCGGGCGGCGTGGCCACGGCTGTGCAGGATGTAGTCGAGCAGCAGCCTGATTTCGCCCATGGTCCGTGCGTTCTCGATGGCGTCCTGCACCTGGTGCAGGTTGGCTACCGGGTGACCATACAGAAAGATCGCCAGGCGCATTCTCAGCATATTCATTTCGGATGCGTGGCGATTCTGGCGCGCGCGGGAGAGCGGTGCGGCAGCCTGTCCGGGAGGTGGGGCGGCAGGTGGCCGCGCGGCACGGGAAATCGTCATCTTGGCCACCGCTTCTGCCAGCGCGTTGCAAGCCGAACCGATGCAAATGTCCCGGGTCGGGTGGGGGCGTGTCTTGGTAAGCATGGGCGGATGTTGCCAGTACCGCGCGAGTGTTTCGGTGCGGTGGACAACACATCGCAAGCAGGGGCGCGGGTGCGTGCTATGCGCGCAGGCGTACCGACCTGCGATCGGGCGCCGCTTATGGTCCATGCCAATCGTCGCGCCGTCGCACCATGCATTCCCGTGAACGCGGATTGGCGAAGGTGACGTGGCGACATTGCAGCACAGCGGCCCGATCCGTCCGCACCGATCATCCACGCCGGAAGCCGATCACATCCGGAAGCCCGTTCGCAAACCCGTGTGCGGGCCTTGGTCCTACCCAAAAGGAATTCATCATGCACATCGCAAAACCACTCACCGCCGCCCTTGCCGCACTTGCCCTCGGCGGCTGTTTCAACATGCCTGCCGGCCCTCCGGGTCCGCGCGGCGACACCGGATACACCGGCGCCACCGGCAACACCGGCAGCACTGGTGACACCGGCGCCACCGGTTATACGGGACGCACCGGCGCCACCGGGGCGACTGGCGGAACCGGCGCAACCGGAGACACCGGTGCCACCGGCTATACGGGCGCCACCGGCAACACCGGCAACACCGGCGCCACCGGCAACACAGGGGCACGAGGCAATACCGGCGCCAAGGGCTCGGGCGAGACCATCGTGGTGGTTCCTGCGCGCTGATAGGCGGGCCGGGAGTCGATCCCGGCTCTTTGGGGGCGCAGGCGATCAGGGGGCGAGCCGCACATGAAATACAAGGACTATTACGCGATCCTGGGCCTGGACAAGACGGCCGATGCGGCCGCGATCAAGGCGTCGTATCGCAAGCTTGCGCGCAAGTACCACCCCGACGTGTCGAAGGATCCCGACGGCGAGGCGCGCTTCAAGGATGTGGCCGAGGCGTATCACGCGCTCAAGGACCCGCAGAAGCGTGCGGCCTACGATGAACTCGGTCGGCACCCGGAAGGGCAGGAATTTCGCCCCTCGGACGATTGGCGCGGGCATTTCACCTCGCGCGCTCGCGCCGCGGGGCAGTCGTTTGATGAAGCCGATCTGGCGGAACTGTTTGCCGGGCTGACCGGTGCAAGGCGCGGCAGGGCGGATACGCCGATCGGCGGGCGCAATCTCGAGGCGGATGCGGAAGTCACCCTCGAAGAGGCGGTCGCGGGCACGCAGGTGGAAATCAAGCTCGAGTTTCCCGACTATGACGACCACGGTCGCATGCGTGCGTCGGAACGCGCGTTGAAGGTGCGCATTCCGCCCGGAGCCTTCGCCGGTCAGCGCCTGCGCCTGCGCGGACAGGGCGGGCATGGCGTCGGCGGCGGGCCGGATGGCGACTTGTTCCTGGCGATCCGGCTGCGTCCCCACGCGCTGTTCCGGGTGTCCGGGCGAGACCTGCAGTTCGACCTGCCGCTTGCGCCCTGGGAGGCGGTACTCGGTGCAACCGTGAACGTGAAAACGCTGGACGGGACCGTACAGCTGAAGGTGCCAGCCGCGACACCGGCCGGTCAAAGCATGCGCCTGGCCGGGCGTGGACTGCCCGGGCCGGACGGGACATCGGGCGACCTGTACGCGGTGGTCCGGATCATCATGCCCAAGGCGTTCACAACCGCCGAGAACGACATCTACCGGACGCTGGCCGCGGCTTCCAATTTCGATCCGCGACCCGCATTTCCAAAGGAGGCGCAACATGCAGGCTGACTACCACGACGTAACCTGGCTGGCCGACTGGCAACGGCTTTCGATCGGCGAACTGGCGATCCTCTCCGGCCTGCCCGAAGCCGAACTGACCGAGCTGGTCGACTATGGCGTCCTGGTGCCGACCAACCCGCTGGCTTCCCAGTGGGCTTTCGGTGCCGATTGCCTGCTGCGTGTTCGCAAGGCACGGCGCATGCGCGACGAGCTCGAACTCGATACCCATGCCATGGCGTTGGCGATCATGCTGCTCGATCGCATCGACGAACTCGAGGGCAGGCTTGCGGCGAGCCAGGCGTTGATACCCCGCGCGCAATAGCGCTGCCACTGCGACCGCCGCCTCGCGGACGGCTCGCGGCCCCCTTCTTGAAAGAGCACGCATGGGACTGTTCAGTCTGGAGCAAGGGAAGATGGCATATCGCGCCGACTTCCTGTTGTATGGCGGCGTCGCCGCAGCGCTGGCCGCGTACCTGCTTGTGGCGGTGCCGGCCCCGCAGTCGCCGCTCATGGCGCTGGCGGCGGTCAGCGGGCTTGCCGCCTGGACCCTGACCGAGTATGTGCTGCACCGGTTCGTGCTGCATGGCATGGCGCCGTTTCGACACTGGCACCGGCTGCACCATCAGCGGCCGACCGCGCTGATCTGCTCACCGACCATCGCGACGGCGACGTTGTTCGTGTTGCTGGTGTTCCTGCCGGTTTTCGCCGCGGCCGGCGTCCTTTGCGCCAACGCGTTCACGTTCGGCATGGTGACCGGTTACCTCGCGTATGCGACCACCCACCACGCATTGCATCATTGGGCGCTGCGCGCCGGCTGGTTCGTCCGCCTCAAGCGCAGGCACGCGGTCCATCACGGCACCGGTAGTGCACCCGGGTGCTACGGCGTGACCAGCGGCTTCTGGGACAGGGTTTTCGGCAGCGAACGGCCGGTCGTGGCGCGTACCGCTTAAGGCGCGGTCCTCAGACCGTTTCGCCCTGGCGCACCTTGGCGATCGCGGTACGCAGCGCGTCCGGTGTGACCGGCTTGCGCAGGAAGGCCACGCCTTCCGGAATGGCGCCGAACATGCGCCGGATTTCCTCGTCGTGATAGCTCGACACGGCGATGATGGGCACATTCGCGGTGGCCGCGTTCTCGCGCATGGAACGGATCATTTCGATGCCGTCGAAGCCGGGCATGGCGATGTCGGTGATCAGCAGATCGGGCGGCTCGCGGCCGATCGCCATGAGGGCTGCGAAACCACTGGTGAGGCCAACCAGGCGCGATTTCGGCATCACGAACTGGGCGATCGCTTCCAACAATTCGAGGTCGGCCGGGACATCATCGACCAGGTAAATGCGCGGCGATGCGTCGGACCGGCCATTCACCGGACCGGCACCGGCCTCGGCCTGGCGCGCGGTGGCCAGCAACTCATGCACGCTGGCGATTTCGACGCGCCGATGACCACCGGGCGTGCGCCAGCCGCGCAAGTGGCCACGGTCCATCCAGCGCTGCACCGTTTGCAGGGAAATCCCCAGCAGTTCGGCGGCTTCATTGGTGGTGCAGGACTTGCCGCTGTCGCCGGACATGTCCTGCTTGTCGATCTGACTGACCACGATGCTCCTTCCCCGAAACGATCCATGGTGATGGCGTTTGAATTGCGCATATTACTGCAACGCGCGCCGCATGGATATTCGCACCCGGACATGGTCGGCCATGGGGCCGCGTGCCAATTCGTTGATTTGGGCCGCTTATCCGGCCGTCATTTGGCGATGCGCCCGAGGCCCTGATACGTACGATCCGTCCAAATGATCAAAATGTACATATCAACAGTGCAATCAACTAAAGAAATTATTGGATTGAGTCAATTGATATGAATAAAGCGAATTGCGCAAAACACCATGCAAATTGATCCGGAAACCGGCTTGACCGGCAAACTTTGTGCCGGCGAATGGGCCTGGCTGGTCGCCATTGCGGCCGCGGCGGCGGCCTCCCTGCTTTTGCCGGCCGGGGGTGTGGCGGGCGCAACGATCGGACTGGGTTGCGCCGGCATCGCATTCCTGGTGTTTTCGCGGCGCAGGCTGGTTTCGCTGGAGGCTGAGCGCGCCGCGCTGGCCGCGCGCATCGTGTCGCTCGAGGTCGAACAGGCGCATCGTCCGCCGGACCTGGCGCCGGTCATCGGCAGTGTGGCGCCGGTCTGGTGCTCGCACCTTGAGGCGGTCGCGAAGCAAAGCGCCGACGCGACGAGCGATCTGCTGGGCGGCTTGACCGCCATGCTGGCCCAGTTCGAGGCAGCCGGATTCTCGACTTCGTCGGCACCGGCCGCCGCTGGCGGCTCCAGTTTGTCCGCCCTCGGGGCGGCCGAGCAGAAGTTGCGGCCGGTTGTCCTGGCGCTCTCCGGTGTCATCGAGGGCAAGGAGGCGATGCTTGCCCGGCTGGAAGGCCTGTCCGACATCACCCGGGCGCTCACCAGCATGGCCGAAGAAGTCGGCAAGATCGCCGCGCAGACCAACCTGCTCGCCCTCAACGCTTCCATCGAGGCGGCGCGGGCCGGCGAGGCCGGGCGCGGGTTCGCGGTGGTCGCCGATGAAGTCCGCAAGCTCTCCACCTCGTCAGGCGAAACCGGCAAGCGTATCGCCGAGCAGATCGCCAAGGTGGGTGAAGTGATCAACGTATCCCTCGCGACCGCACGCCGTGTCGCCGATGAAGACCGTGCCTTTGCGGCCTCGTCCGGCAAGGTGGTCGACGAGGTGTTGGCCTCGCTGCACGCGACCATGGAGCAGATTTCCGGCGACGGCGCGCAATTGCGCCAGCGCGGCGCGGCGCTGCAGGGCGAAGTCGCGCAGATGCTCACGGCATTCCAGTTCCAGGACCGCATCTCGCAGATTCTCGATGTCGTGCGGACCGACCTGGCGCGCATCGGGGAGCTCGCCGCCCATCCCGCCTCGACGGTGTCGGTTCCGGCGCCGCAGGAGTGGATGGCCCGCCTGCAGTCCACCTACACCATGGACGAGGAACGCCATCTGCACGCGCCGTCGGACGGTTCAAGACCTGCCGAACCCGCCAGCGCCGTCACCTTCTTCTAGCAACCGCACTCGGCTTCACAGAACTTTTGTCATCAGACGCAAACGGGAAAAAAATGGCCAAGACAATACTCATCGTCGACGATTCCGCCAGCTTCCGCCAGGTGGTGGCGCTCACGCTCAAGGGCGCCGGCTACGACGTGGTCGAAGGATCGGATGGCAAGGATGCCCTGACCAAGATGGATGGGCGCAAGATCCACCTGATCATCTCGGATGTGAACATGCCCAACATGGACGGGCTGACCTTCCTCAAGCAGGTGAAGGCGCACCCGTCGTACAAGTTCACCCCGGTGATCATGCTGACCACCGAAGGACAGGCGGCCAAGATGGCCGAAGGCAAGGCCGCCGGCGCACGGGCCTGGATCACCAAGCCGTTCACGCCGCCGGCGGTGCTCGATGCGGTTTCGAAGCTGGTGTTGCCATGAGCCTGGTCTGGTCCGCACCGGCGGAACTGAACATCTACGCGGCCGCCGAGTCGGGCGCCGCGATCGCGGCGCTGCTGGCCGATCTGGAAGCCGGCGACGAACTGCGCATCGACCTGGCCCAGTTGAGCGAACTCGATGCGGCCGGGCTGCAACTGCTGCTCGCAACCGCGCAGTCCGGCAGGCGGGACGGGCACCGGATCGCCTTTGCCGACGTGCCGGAACCCGTGCGCGAACGCTTCGAACATTTCGGCCTTGCCGGTTATCTCGAACCCGGCGCGATTGCGGGGGAGGAAGCATGACCGACACCGTGCTGGACCAGGCGCGCTCGCTGTTCTTCGCGGAGGCCCGCGAGATGTGCGAGCAGATCGAGGCCTCCCTCCTGAAGCTGGAAGAAGACCCGACCGATCGCGAAACCCTCAATGCCATGTTCCGTGCCGCCCACACCATCAAGGGGTCGGCCGGCATGTTCGGCCTGATGCCGGTGGTGGCCTTCACCCACAAGGTGGAGTCCGTGCTCGACCGGTTGCGCGAGGGGGTATTCCTGCTCGACATCAATCTCACGTCGCTCATGTTCGAATGCGGCGACCACATCCGGGCCCTGCTCGAACAGTGCCAGGGCGGCGGCGAAGACACGGAAGAATCACCGGAGATCACGCAACTCTCCTCATGGCTGGGCGAGCGCCTCAACCAGTACATGGGCGGCACGTTGGAACCAGGCGTCGCCGCGGTGGTCGCGCCGGAGCCTGCGGCCGGCAGTGCCGGAACCTCCGGCCACCATGACGACTGGCTGGTGTCGATGCGTTTCGGTGAGGACACCTTCCGGGACGGTTTCGATCCCCTTTCGGTGATCGGCTATCTGTCCTCACAGGGCGAAGTGAAGGCGGCGCGCATTTTCGCCGATGCGGTACCCTCGATCGGTGCGCTCAATCCGGAAAGCTGCCATCTCGAGTTCGAGGTCCTGATGGCCGGCCCGCGCTGCAAGGAGGAAATCGAGGCCGCGTTCGATCTGGTCAAGGAGTGCTGCACTTTGCGCATTCTCCCGCCGGACCGCAAGCTGGCCGACGTGATCGCCCTGATCGAAAGCGCCGGCAACGGCGGGGCCCAGCTGGGCGAGATCCTGGTGGGTTGCGGCGCCCTGACCAGGGCCGAATTGCAACAGGGTCTGGCCGAGCAGGCCGCGCGCGTGTCCACCGGAACGCCAGCCCCGCTGGGCGAAGTCCTGGTCGAGGAGAGCCTGGCGCCCGCGGCAGCCGTCAACGCCGCATTGAGCAAGCAGGCCAAGACCCGCGAAGCCCGCAGCGAGGAAGCACGCTACGTCCGGGTACGCGCCGACAAGCTCGACGACCTCATCAACCTGGTGGGCGAGCTGGTCATCGCCAGCGCCGGCACCACCATTCAGGCGCGCCAGGCGAACAATTCGCCGCTGATCGAATCCACGCTTTCAATGGGCCACCTGATCGAGGAGATCCGCAACGGCGCGCTGTCGCTGCGCATGGTGCCGATAGGCGAGACCTTCGCGCGCTTCAAGCGGGTGGTGCGTGATGTCGCCGGCGAGCTTTCAAAGGAAGTGTCACTCGAACTGTCGGGGGCGGAAACCGAACTCGACAAATCGGTGGTCGAGCACATCGGCGACCCGCTCATGCACCTGGTGCGCAACGCGCTCGACCACGGCATGGAGACGCCGGCCGAGCGCGAGGCCGCCGGCAAGCCGCGTTGCGGGACTGTCCATCTTTCCGCCTGCCACGACTCCGGGGGCATCCTCATCCGCATCGAGGATGACGGGCGCGGCATCCGGCGTGACAAGGTGCTGGCCAAGGCGGTCGAAAAGGGCCTGGTCGCCGCCGGGGCCGGCCTCACCGACCACGAGATCGACAACCTGATCTTCGAAGCCGGCTTCTCCACGGCCGACCAGGTCACCAACCTGTCCGGACGCGGTGTCGGCATGGATGTGGTGCGGCGGAACATCGAGGGCCTGCGCGGCACGGTCGGCATCCGCAGCGTGAGCGGACGCGGTACCACGGTGGAGATCCGCCTGCCATTGACGCTGGCGATCATCGATGGATTCCTGGTACGGGTCGGCGACTGCTCTTTCGTCATCCCGCTCGACCGGGTGATCGAATGCATCGACGGCACGCCCGCACTCGGCGGCGCGGCCGGCGCCACCACCGGAATGATGGTGTTGCGCGACGCGGCATTGCCGGTGGTGCAGGTGGGGCGCATGTTCGGACTCAATGGTCCCGCCTCCGCGCGACAAAGTGTGGTGGTGGTGAAAAACGGCGCGGAAAAGGCCGGGCTGGTGGTCGACCATCTGCTGGGCGAGTTCCAGACCGTGATCAAGCCGCTTGGCAAGATGTTCCGCAACGTGCGCGGCATCGCCGGCTCGACGATCCTGGGATCGGGCGAGGTCGGATTGATCCTCGACATCGCGTCGCTGACCCATCTGGCCCGGGCGCAGGTGGAAACCGGCCAGGCGGAGCCGGCCGCTGCGCCTGAACCTCAGGAGGTCTCATGAACATGTTCAGGCGCGCGGCCGCCTTGCCGGCCGATGCGGGATCGCTGCTGGAAGGTCTGGCCGAGACCGCCTGGGTTCTGAAGATGGCGCAACTCGGTATCGGCTTCAACCCGGACCTCCTGGCGCTTGCCGAAAAACTCAACGAATGCGCCGGGCAGCAGCTGCCGGCACCACGCGCAAGCCGGCCGATCGCCGGCGCACATGGCGGGCGCTAGTCGCGCATCGCCAAGGGAGAAACCATGAATCCAGGACACATAGCACTTGTCCAGCAAAGCTTTGCCAAGGTGGCGCCGATCGCCGACACGGCCGCGGCGCTGTTCTACCGGCGCCTGTTCGAGCTGGACCCGACGCTCACCACGTTGTTCAAGGGCGACATGCAGGCGCAGGGAAAGCGGCTGATGGCCATGATCGCCATGGCGGTCAAGGGGCTCGACGACCTGGGAACGCTGGTGCCGTTGGTGAAACAGCTGGGCGCGCGGCACACCGGTTACGGCGTCAAGGCGAGGGATTACGACACGGTCGGTGCCGCCTTGCTGTGGACCCTTGAACAGGGATTGAAGACGGATTTCACGCCAGCGGTGCGGGCGGCGTGGACCGAGGTTTACGGACTGCTCGCCCGAACAATGCAGGACCACGCATCCATCCAAGAGGAGAGACCCAACATGCAAAACAATAGCTTGGCTTCAACCAGGATCGCGGTCGCCCTGGCGACCCCGGTCGTTCTCATGCTGGGGCTTATCGCCCTGGGCTCGCAGTCCCACTCCGCCGGCCTGATGACGGGCGCGACATTGCTGGTCGCGGGCATCACCGCTGTCACCAGCTGGTTCGTGATTCGCGGCCTCACCGCGGAGGGCGAGGCGTTCCAGCGTGCTCTTGACGAGATGTCGCGTCAACACGAGGCCGGGATGATCGACCACATGTTGCCGGCCGCGGCGATGTCCGGACCCTACGCGAGGATGGCCAAGGGCGTCAACGATCTGGTCGCGTCGCACATCGCCGTCAAGATGAAGATCGTCGAGGTGGTCACAAAGTACGCCGAAGGGGATCTCTCGCAAGCCATGGACCGTCTGCCGGGCAAGAAGGCCCTGATCACCGACGCGATCGACCGGGTCCAGGCCAATTTCAAGACGGCATCGGTTGCCGCGGCGGAAAACCTGCGCGTCAAGAGCGCCCTCGATGTGGCCGCCACCAACGTGATGGTGGCCGATGCCTCGCTCAACATCGCCTACACCAATGATTCGCTCAAGGAAATGCTCGCCCGGGCCGAGGCCGACATCCGCAAGGACCTGCCTGCCTTCAGTGCACGCTCGGTGATCGGCACCAACATCGACGCCTTCCACAAGAACCCGTCGCACCAGCGCAACATGCTGGGCAGTCTCAAGGGTACCCACAAGACCGACCTAAGGATTGGCGGACGTACCTTCAACCTGATCGTCAATCCGATCAGCGACGCGAAGGGCGAGCGCATCGGTACGGTGGTCGAGTGGAAGGATACGACCGAGGAACTGGCCGCCCGTCAGCGCGAGCAGGCGCTCGCCGCCGAGAATCTGCGCATCAAGAACGCCCTCGACAAGTGCTCCACCAACGTGATGATCGCCAACGCCGATTGCGAGATCGCCTACATGAACGAGTCGGTCACCGAGATGATGAAGGAGAACGAGGCCGAGTTGCGCAAGACCCTGCCGCAGTTCGACGTGCGCAAGCTGATTGGCGCCAACATCGACGTGTTCCACAAGAATCCGTCGCACCAGCGCAACATGCTGGCGGGTCTGCGTGCCACCCACAAGACCGAGATCAAGGTCGGCAAGCTTTCATTCGCTTTGATCGCCAATCCGATTGTCGATGCGGACGGCAAGCGCGTCGGCACCGTGGTGGAATGGAAGGACCGCACCGCGGAAGTTCTGGTGGAAGCCGAGATCGCAGGCATCGTGCAAGGCGCGGTCAACGGTGACTTCTCCAACCGCCTGCCGCTGGAGGGCAAGCAGGGCTTCTTCCTCAACCTCGGCACCGGCATGAACAAGCTGATGGAAACCAGCGAGGTCGGCCTCTCCGAAGTGGTGCGTGTGCTTGGCGCATTGGCCAGCGGCGACCTGTCGCAGCGCATCACCGGTGAATATGAAGGCATGTTCGGCAAGCTCAAGGACGACGCCAACAGCACCGGCGAGCAGCTCACCAAGATCATTGGTGATGTGCGTACCGCGGCCGATGCGCTCACCGGCGCCTCCGAGCAGGTCAGCGCCACCGCGCAATCCCTCTCGCAGTCCGCATCCGAGCAGGCGGCCGGCGTCGAGCAGACCACCTCGTCGGTCGAGCAGATGGCGGCGTCGATCGCGCAGAACACCGACAACGCCAAGGTCACCGATGCCAAGGCCACCAAGGCCGCCAAGGAGGCCGTGCAGGGCGGCGACGCCGTTGCACAGACGGTCACCGCGATGAAGCAGATTGCCGCCAAGATCGGCATCGTCGACGATATCGCCTACCAGACCAACCTGCTGGCGCTCAATGCCGCCATCGAGGCGGCACGGGCGGGCGAACACGGCAAGGGCTTCGCGGTGGTGGCGGCCGAGGTGCGCAAGCTGGCCGAGCGCAGCCAGGTGGCGGCCCAGGAGATCGGCGAACTCGCCGGTTCATCGGTGACCGTTGCCGAGCAGGCCGGCAAGCTGCTCGAAGAGATGGTGCCCTCGATTCGCGAGACCTCCGATCTGGTGCAGGAGATCACGGCGGCGTCACAGGAACAGACCACCGGCGTTGCCCAGATCAACACGGCGATGGGACAGCTGAACCAGGCGACGCAGCAGAACGCCTCCGCCTCGGAAGAGCTGGCGGCGACCGCCGAAGAGATGTCCGGCCAGGCCGAGCAGCTGCAGCAGTTGATGGCGTTCTTCCAGGTGGGCGCCGAGTCGGGCAGCAGTCGGCCGAGGTCCGCCCAGCGCGGTCCGCGCAAGGCGGGACCAACGCGTGGCCGGGCCCAGACGGTGGCCTCCGACTCGGTCGATGAGACCCATTTCGAGAAGTTCTGAAAGCGGGAAGGACATCATGACTAGCCAAGCCAAGGAAGGCGCCGGCAACGGCGAAGCGCAGGCCCGCCAGTTGCTCACCTTCAACGTGGGTGAGCAACTGTTCGGCGTCGAGATCCATGTGATCAAGGAGATCATCCAGTTCGGCACGGTGACCCGTGTGCCGATGGTGCCCAACTACATTCGCGGCGTGCTCAACCTGCGCGGCGCGGTGGTGCCCGTGGTCGATCTGCTGGCGCGCTTCGGCAGCACGGCGGCGGTGCCTGGAAAACGGGCCTGCATCGTGATCATCGAGGTGGCGCAGGAGGGGGCGCGGCAGGATGTGGGCATCCTGGTGGATTCG
Source organism: Burkholderiales bacterium (assembly GCA_965279115.1). Lineage (GTDB taxonomy): Bacteria > Pseudomonadota > Gammaproteobacteria > Burkholderiales > JAEUOS01 > JAEUOS01. The sequence goes on along the minus strand of OZ257137.1, from coordinate 6,571,063 downwards.
GTCTCCGAGGTTCTGGATATCGACGCGGCCAATATCGAACCCCCGCCGGCTTTTGGTGCCGGGTTGCGCGCCGATTTCATTCATTGCATGGCGCGCATGGGCAGCGAGTTCGTCATCGTTCTTGATGTCGACCGCATCTTTTCGCTGGACGAATTGGCCCAGGTGGGCGAAACCCGTCTCGCGGCCTGAACCTGGAGATCAGCAATTGCAAGCCACCACGATCACCGGACGCTTGCGGACGACCGGGCAACCGGTCGCGCCGGCACCGATGTTGTCGAGCGCGTCGACCATCACGGAGAAGGAGTTCCAGCGGGTATGCCGGTTCATCCATGAACAGGCCGGCATCGCGCTTTCTCCCAGCAAGAAGACGCTGGTCGCAAGCCGCTTGTTCCGCCGGCTCGAGGTGGTGGGCGCCGCAACCTACGGCGAATACCTCGATCATGTCGAGGCTGCCGGCGGCGAGGCCGAGTTCCAGGTCGCCATCGACCTGCTGACCACCAACGAGACCTATTTCTGGCGCGAGGCGCGTCATTTCGAACTGGCCGAAAAGCTGGCGCGCGAGGCTGCCGCCGCGCGTCGCGGTTTTTCGGTGTGGAGCGCCGCGTCCTCCACCGGCGAGGAAGCGTACACGCTGGCCATGGTGTTTGAAAACATCCGGGTTGGCGGTGTCGCGCTGGACTGGCGGATCATGGGTTCCGACATCAGCTCGCGCGTGTTGGCGACGGCCCGTCGCGGGCTGTACCCGATGGATCGGGCGACCCAACTGCCACAGGCGCTGCTCAGGAAGTATTGCCGGCGCGGTACCGGACCGCAGGCGGGTTACCTGCTGGTGGAACGCGGCCTGCGGGAAAAGCTCGAGTTCCGGCCGATCAACCTGATCGAAAACCTGCCGGAGTTGCCGGTGTTCGACATGATTTTCCTGCGCAACGTGATGATCTACTTCGACAACCCGACCAAGGCCGCGGTGGTCAACCGGCTGTTGACGCGCCTTGCGCCCGGCGGCACCCTGTGTGTGGGGTTGGCGGAAACCCTCAATGGCATCGTCCCGGGGCTGGTCAGCGCCGGTCCGGGAGCGTATCGCAGGGCTGCCTCGTGACATCCAATGAAGCGCATGCGTGGCCTGAAGAGACGCGCTTCCTCAATCCGGGGGAATGGGCCCTGGCGGATGCCGGAGAGGTGTGCGGCACCCTGCTGGGCTCGTGTGTCGCACTGGTGTTGTGGCATCCGATGATGCGTATAGGCGCGATCTGCCACTACGTCCTGCCGGAGAGGGAGGGCCGCAACGCCAGCGAGGCGGACGGCCGCTACGGTGTCGAGGTATTGGGCCTGATGGCCAGGGCGCTCGCCGCGCGCGGCGTGGCGCTGGCGCAATGCACCGCCAAGCTGTTTGGCGGCGCGCGGGTCTACGAGGGCGGCGGCGGCACACCAAGTGATGTGGGTGAGCGCAACATCGCCTGTGCCCGCGAGTTTCTCGACAACGCCGGCCTGGTCCTGGCGGGCGAGCACGTGGGCGGGCAGGGTTGGCGGCGCCTGTGCTTCGACGCCGCCACGGGCGCGGTGTGGATGCGGTTCAACACCCAGAAGATGCGGATCCTGACACGCAGGGAGAGGGAAATTTCATGACCGGCACGCCGATCAAGGTACTGCTCGTAGACGATTCCGCCGTGGTGCGGCAGGTGTTGTCGGGCATGCTGGAGAAATTCAAGGACATCAGGGTGATCGCCACGGCAGGTGATCCCATCATCGCCCAGGAGCGCATGAAGGTGGAATGGCCGGATGTGGTGGTGCTCGACGTCGAGATGCCGCGCATGGACGGCATCACGTTCCTGAAGAAGATCATGGCCGAGCGGCCGACGCCGGTGATCATCTGCTCGACCCTCACCGAAAAGGGGGCCGAGACCACCATGCAGGCGCTTGCCGCCGGTGCGACCACCTTCGTGACCAAGCCGAAGATCGGCTTGAAGGACTTCCTGACCGAAGCGGCCGGGGATTTCGCGCGGACGGTGCGTGAGGCGGCGCTTGCCAAGCCGCGGCGGCGCGAGGCGCCGGGCGCTGCTCCCGCCGGTTCGGCCGGCATGCGTGCCAGGCCGGGAGGCAACGTGCCGATCAAGGAAGCCATGGCGCATACCACCGACCGGGTGGTGGCGATCGGCACATCGACCGGCGGCACGCAGGCGCTCGAAGAGGTGCTCACGTCCCTGCCGCGCGTCTCGCCGGGCATCGTGGTGGTGCAGCACATGCCGGAAAAATTCACCGCGCAGTTCGCCCAGCGTCTCGACGGCCTGTGCCAGATCGAAGTCAAGGAAGCGCAGAACGGCGACCGCGTGCGCATCGGGCGTGCCCTGATCGCACCCGGAGGGCGCCATATGCAACTGGTGCGCAACGGCGCCTTCTATGAAGTCAAGGTGGTCGACGGGCCGCCGGTGAACCGCCACAAGCCATCGGTGGACGTGCTGTTCCGCTCGGTGGCGCAGTATGCCGGTGCCAACGCGCTGGGCATCATCATGACCGGGATGGGCGACGATGGCGCGCGCGGGTTGCGCGAGATGTTCGACGCCGGCGCCGACACGGTGGCGCAGGACGAGAAGAGTTGCGTGGTCTTCGGCATGCCCAAGGAAGCCATCAAGCTCGGCGGCGCCGAGCGTGTGGTCGGACTCGACGCGATCGCCGGCGAGATCACGCGCTTCGCCAACGCCCGCGTCAACGCTTGAGATCACGAAAGGAGTGTCAAGATGGAACTGAAACGCCTGTTGTATGTCAGCTTCGCCCCCGACGGCTTCGATATGGAACGCAACCTCGCCATTCTTGACACCGCGCGCCGCGAGAACCTGGCAAGCAGCCTGACCGGCGTGTTGCTATGCCGCGATGCGCTCTACCTGCAGGTGCTTGAGGGGCCCAAAACACGACTTGACGCCACGTTCGAGGCGATCCGGCGCGACCGGCGCCACATGGGCGTGACCGTGCTGGCCGAGTACCAGGCGAAAGGGCGTATTTTTCCAGGTTGGCAGATGGGCTTCTATCACATGACCGCCATCGAAAGCAGGGTAGGTAGGGTACTCATCGGCAACGCTGACGAGAGCCTGCACCGCATCCTGGAGCGATACCGTGACAAGGATCCGATCGCCAGCACGATCGACGGCTTCCTGCGGGCGAACGAAGCACAGATGCGAGTGCCGGTGCCGCAACCCGCCTGAGTTTCGCATCAACCCCGGGTTAACGTCCGCCGGCTAGCGCTGGTGCAGGCTTTCGCGCCATTCCTCGAGCGCATCGATGCCCTGTATTTCCAGCGCGGCGACGCGCGCCAGGTCGCGCAGATGGTCGCGCTCCCATTCGTCCAGCACGCGCGGGCGACGATCGATCAGGCAGAAGGTGCCGATGTTGTGGCCGTTGGCCATGGTCAGCGGGCAGCCGGCGTAGAAGCGGATGCGCGGGTCACCGGTGACCAGCGGGTTGTCGGCGAAGCGGTCGTCCTGCAGGGCGTCGGGGATGACGAGGACGTCGTCTTGCAGGATGGCGTGGCCGCAGAAGCTGATGTCGCGCCCGGTTTGCGTCACGCCGAGCCCGCAGCGCGACTTGAACCACTGGCGGTTGGCGTCCACCAGGCTCACCAGGGCGATCGGCACATCGAATTGCGAGCAGGCATAGGCGGTCAGCGCATCGAATTTTTCCTCCGGGTCGGTATCGAGGATCAACAGGTCGCGCAGCGTCGCCAGGCGTTCGGCCTCGTGGTCGGGTATGGCGGGGATCTTCATGGTGGGCAGGCAAAGTTGACGACCAGCCGGTTCGCGGATTGGACCGATTTCATGATTTCGGGCAATTTCAAATGACTGAGCCGAGCGAGATGGGACCCGTTCGCCTGCACGCGAGGGTGGCCGCGTTGCCTAGTCCCGGCGCCGCGGAAGGGTGCAGTTGCCGATTGTGGCGCGCAACAGCCTGGCGGCTGCCTCGCTGGATGCCAGGGCCCGGTTCACCAGTTCGTTCGACGCTTCGGCGGCAGCCGCAGGGGCGTGGCCATCCCCACCCATGCGGGGGGCTTCGATAGCGGCGTTGAGCGCGATCAGGCGGACAAGATCTGCTCCGAGGAGAAATTCCGCATTGAGCGATTCGAGGGCTGCTTCCGTGGAGCCGGGCATGATGATCCTTGGTCCGATTGCGAGGGCGACAGGCCGATTCTTCGCCATTGCGGCAGCGTCAAACCGGCGATCAGCGCGGCTTTTCAGGCCTATCTCTCGCAATCTCAGGTCTTGAACCAGGCGGCCTGTCCGCGCAACTCGTCCGCCACGCTCCGCAGGCCCTGGGCAGAGACGGCCGATTGACGTGCAGCGCCGCTGTTTTCTTCGATCATCTGGGCGATGCGCTCCACGTTTCGGGCAATGCTTTCGCTCGCGCTGCGCTGTTCTGCGACTGCGCCGGTGATGTCATTGACCTCGGCGACCACGCGCGCGTTGCCGGCGGTGATTCGTTCGATGGCGGTCCCGGCCTGGCCCGCCAGGGCGCTGCCGGTATTGACCATTGCCACGCTCGCCTCCATGTTGCGGGCGGCGTCGCGACCGTCTTTCAGCATCTTGTCAAGCATGGTCGAGATTTCGGCGGTCGACACGGCGGTCCGCTCGGCCAGCTTGCGCACCTCGTCTGCCACGACGGCGAATCCCCGGCCTTGTTCTCCGGCACGCGCGGCCTCGATGGCGGCGTTGAGTGCCAGCAGGTTGGTCTGATCGGCGATTTCGCGGATCACGCCGGTGATGCCCGAGATCTTTTCCGATTGGCGCTCCAGATTCGCGATGCCCGCTGAGGAACTTTGCACGGCCTCGGCGATATGACTGATTTCGGCGATGGCCTTGCCAACCACCTCGGCCCCATCGCGCGACAGTTCGTTGGCATCGCGTGTGACGGCTCCGGCACTGCGCGCGTTGTCACTCACATGGGCGATCGATACTGAAAGCTGCTCCACTGCGGCGGAGGTCGAAACCGCGGCTTCGCTCTGCGCCGCGGCGGAATCCGATACCTGCTGTGCGGTCGCCGCGAATTCCCCTGCGGTTTCCGCAAGCCGGTCCGCGCCACTGCGGATGCCGTCCGCCACTTCCCGCAGCTTCGCCTGCATGTCCTTTACCGATCCAAGCAGGTGGGCGCACTCGTCATGCCCTTTCACCTCGATATCGGCGGTCAGGTCGCCGGCGGCGACCTTGCGCACCGCTCCCATTGCCGAGCCCAGCGGTACCGTGATGCTGCGGGTCACGCGCCAGGCAGCGAAGCCGGCGACTGCCAGCGCCAGCAGCGCGGTGACGACGGTATCGCGCATGGCCTCGTCGCGCGCCTTCTCGGCGTCCTCGTGAAAGGCCTTGCCTTTTGCCATCGCCCAGTCGCGCAGGGCGTGCAGCGGCTTGACGATGGCGGACAGCCGGGCTTCGCCTTCGGCCTGTACCAGGGCGTTGGCTTCGGTATCCTTGTCCTCGCGCTTGAGTGCGATCACCCGATCCGAAAATGCGCGCCATGCCTCGAGTCCCTTGTCGATTTCCGCGACCATGGTTCCTGGACCCAGGAATCGATCCTTGACGATGGCCAGTTCGGTGGCCAGAACCGCGTCACGGGCCTTCATGGCCTTGATGCCCTCGTCGAATTCGGTCGGCGTGACCGCACGCATGACGTTGGTCGAGAATTCGCGCAGGTCGCGGTGCTTTCGAAGTGATTCCGCGTCCAGCGCACGGCTCGCATTGGTGACGGCGAATGGATGGCGATACAACTTTCCGGTCAGCGCGGCCAACTCGTTCATGCGGTGGATGGCGAGCGCGCCCGCCGCGCTGAGGACGACGAACACAAGCACAAACGCGATGCCCAGCCGCGTGCCTATGCGATTCAAGAAGGCGACTGCGGGTGCATCCTGGCGAGGCGCGGCGGAGGGCATCATCGGGTTTTCTCCTTCAAGGAACCGGTTCAACGGCAACATGGTGCGATATCCGGAGGAATTTCGATCTCCGGGAATGGATCCGGAATCGCCGCTTGTTGAATGTACGTCGGCATCACCGCGCCGGCCCCCGCGCGCCTTGTCGGTGCGCGTAAGCGGGCCCGTCAGCGCATCAACTGCCCAAGACTCTGGCTGATCTGTCCGGTGATCGCATTGATCATCCAGGGCGCGGCGATCCACAGCATCCAGACCCCGGCCAGGAGGCCAACCGGGAACCCGAACGACATCAGGTTCAATTGCGGCGCCGCGCGTGTCATCACGCCGATGGCGAGGTTGACCACCAGCAGCGCCGCCACCACCGGCAGGGCCAGGTGCACACCGATACGGAAGATCGAAGCGCCCATCAGGGCGAAGTCGCGCAGGTGCTCGCCGCTGCCGGCCGGCATGCTGCCGACCGGGAAGGTGCGAAAGCTCTCGACGATGCCGTTGATCATGATGAGGTGGCCATCGAGGGCCAGGAAGATCAGGCTGGCCAGCACGCCCATGAAGCTGCCCACCAGGGGGGTCTGGCCGGAGTTCTGGGGATCGACGAAGGTGGCGAAGGACAGGCCCATGGACAGGCCGATCAGGTCGCCGGCCAGCTCGATGGCGGCGAAGATCAGGCGCAGCATGAATCCCATCGCGGCGCCGACGGCGACCTGCTGGGCGAGCAGGCCGAAGCCGTTCCATGACGCCAGGGCCGCCGCCGGCGGCGGGGCGACGGTGGGCGCGACGATGATGGCGATCGCGATCGCCAGGCCGATCTTCACCTGCGGTGCGATGGCGCGGTGGTCAAGCACCGGGCCGGTGCCGATCAGGGCCAGGATGCGGATGAAAGGCCACAGGAAGGCGGCGGCCCAGCCGAACAGTTGCTCGGTGGTAAACGAGATCATCGCCCGGGCATGGCTAGCCGATCATCGCCGGGATGCCGAGGATCAGGCGACGCATGAAGTCGATCATGGTCGCCAGCATCCAGGGGCCGGCCAGGACCATCACGCCGAACATGGCGATCAGCTTGGGGATGAATGAAAGGGTCGCCTCGTTGATCGAGGTGGCCGCCTGGAAGATGCTGACCACCAGCCCGGCCACCAGGGCGGCCAGCAGCATGGGGGCCGCGATCAGCATGGTGAGCCAGAGCGCTTCGGCGCCGAGGGTGAGTACGGTCTGGGTGGTGAACATGTGCGTGGCGGCGTATCAGGTGTGGAAGCTGGCGATGAGCGAGCCGATCAGGATGTTCCAGCCGTCCACCAGCACGAACAGGATCAGCTTGAAGGGCAGCGAGATCATCACCGGCGAGAGCATCATCATGCCCATCGACATGAGAACCGAGGCCACCACCATGTCGATGACCAGGAAGGGGATGAAGATCATGAAACCGATCTGGAACGCCGTCTTGAGTTCGCTGGTGACAAAGGCCGGCACCACCACGGTGAAGGGCAGGTCGGCGGCCTTTTCGCTGGCGGGCCGGTTGGCGAGCTTGGCGAAAAGTTCGAGGTCGGGCTGGCGGGCCTGCTTGAGCATGAACGACTTGACCGGCACCTCGGCGCGCTTGATGGCGTCGGGAAAACCGATCTGGTTGGTGCTGTAGGGCAGGTAGGCGTCCGCATAAACGCGGTCCGCCGTCGGGCCCATCACGAACATGGTGAGGAACAGGGACAGGCCGATGATCACCTGGTTGGGGGGCGAGGTCTGCGTGCCAAGGGCATGGCGCAGGAGCGACATGACGATGACGATGCGCGTGAAGCCGGTCATCATCAGCAGGACCGCCGGCAGGAAGGTCAGCGAGGTCAGGGCCAGCAGGGTCTGGATCGGCAGCGACCAGGTGGTCGAACCGCCGGGTCCGGGCGTGGAGGTCAAGCCTGGCAGGCCGGCCGACTGCGCCACCGCCAATGCCGGCGCAAGCAGCATCGCCACGCATATCAGTCGTGCGAGCCAGGCGGCGGGATGAAATGCGCGGGTATGCATCATTGCTTCTTGAGCGCGCGTTCGAGCCAGCCGGCGAACGGCGTGGCGGGCGCCGCGGTGGCGGCCTCGGCGGGGAGATTTTCCGGTTTTGGCAGGTTGGCCAGCGCCCGTACCTGTCCGGGCGCCACGCCCAGTACCAGCCACTGGCCGGCCACCTCCACGAGCACCACCCGTTCGCGGGTGCCGACGGCGCGCTCACCGACCACCTTGAGCGGGCCGGTTGAACCCGGGCGCGCCACGCCAAGCCGCTTCGCCAGCCAGGCCAGGAGCGCGATCAGCGCCAGCACGCCGGCCAGGCCCGGGAGCATCTGCATCATGCCGGCGGCGCCGGGCGCCGGATCGGCGGCCAGTGCCGGCGCGGCGGCCAGCAGCGAGGCAACAGCCGGCAGGGCGGCGTGGCGGATTGCGTTCATCGGTTCAGTTTCCGGATCCGTTCCGATGGCGTGATGATGTCGGTCAGCCGGATGCCGAACTTCTCGTTGACCACCACGACTTCGCCTTGCGCGATCAGGCAACCATTGATGAGCACGTTCATCGGCTCGCCGGCCTGGCCGTCGAGCTCGACGACCGAGCCTTGCGCCAGCTGGAGGATGTGCTTGATCGGGATCTTGGTGCGCCCGAGCTCCACCGTCAGCTGCACCGGGATATCGAGGATCATGTCGATGTCGTTGGCGTGGCCGCTGTTGCCGCTGGCGGTGAACTCCTGGAACATGTCGGTCGCGGGGCGGGCGCCCGACCCCGCCGCTATCGGATTGGACTCGGGCGGCGCTTCCACCGCGGCCTGTTCCGCCATCGCGGCGGCCCAGTCGTCTTCTGCGGATACTGCGCTGGTTTCGTCGGACATTTTCAGGCTCCTAGGGAATTGTCTTGTTGCGATACGGCGAGGATTTTCTCGACCTTGAGCGCGTACTGGCCATTGAGCACGCCGTAGCGGCAATCGAAGATCGGCACGCCGTCGACGTCGACCACCAGGGTGGGGCGGATGTCCATCGGGATCACGTCGCCCACGCGCAGGCCGAGCACCTGCGCGAGCGTCTGCTCGCCGCGCGCCAGGGTGGCGGTCAACTGCACCTCGGCGTCCTGCACCTGGCGCTTGAGCATGTGCAGCCAGCGGTCATCGGGCTCCGCGCTGTCGGCCTGGGTGCTGCTGTAGAGCAGGTCGCGGATCGGCTCGAGGGTGGAGTAGGGGATCACCACGTGGATCTCGCCGCCGGCGGAACCCAGCTCGACGGCGAAGGTCGTGGTGACGACCACTTCCGAGGGCGTTGCGATGTTGGCGAACTGCGTGTGCATTTCCGAGCGCAGGTATTCGAACGCCATCGGATGCACCGGTTGCCACGACTTGTTGTAGTTGTCCAGAACCACCGCCAGCATGCGCTGGACGATGCGTTGCTCGGTGGGCGTGAAGTCGCGTCCCTCGACCCGGGTATGAAATCGGCTGTCGCCGCCGAACATGTTGTCGACCACCGTGAAGACCAGGGTCGGGTCGAAGATCACCAGGGCATTGCCGCGCAGCGGCCTGGCCTGGACGATGTTCAGGTTGGTCGGGACCACCAGGTTACGGATGAACTCGCTGTACTTCGACACCTTGACCGGCCCGATGGAGATCTCCGGGCTCTTGCGCATGAAGTTGAACAACCCCACGCGCAGGAGGCGGGCGAAGCGCTCGTTGATGATTTCCAGGGTCGGCATGCGGCCCCGGACGATGCGTTCCTGCTTGGCCAGGTTGTAGGGACGGGGGCCGTCCTGCGATTCCTGGGGCGCTTCCGACTCTTCGTCGCCGTTGACGCCCTTCAGGAGCGCGTCGACTTCGTCTTGCGAGAGGACTTCAGTGGACATTGGGTCGCGATTCCGCGTCTGGCCGTATCGGCCGTTTACTGGATGATGAAGGAGGAAAAATGCACGTCGGCGACACCGCGCTCGCTGTTTTGCGTGCCGGGCGACTTGGAGGCGGCCAGCGCCGCGCGCGCCAGGGTCACCAGCTCGCCCGCCAGCTTGCCCTTGCCTTCCGGTGTGGCCAGGTCCTCCGATGTCTTGCTGGTCAAAAGCAGCAGGGCGCGGCTGCGCAAGAGCGGCATCTGCGCCTTCAGGTCGGCCTCGACGTCAGCCGAGTAGAGTTCGTAGATCAGGCCGATCTGCAGGTAGTGGTCGCGCGATGGGTCGGCCAGGTTCACCGTGAAGGGGTCGAGCGTCGAGAAGACCGACGGTCCCTTGCGCTCGACGGTCTTCTTTTCCTCGGCATGCGAATCGCCACCCTTTTTCTTCATCATGAAGAACGCGGCGGCGCCGCCACCACCGGCCAGAAGTACCACGACGGCCAGGATGATGATCAACAGTTTCTTGCTTTTCTTGGGCGCCGCGGCGGCGTCCGCCGGTGCTGCAGCTGCTGTCGACATCGATGGCTCCTGGATCATGTGGGGCCGCCAACACGCATGCGCGATGACATGCCGGTTGCGGCCGGGGAGGTGGATGAAAAGTGACTCTTGACGGCATCATTGTTGCCGCGCAGGAGGGGTCGGGAATGACCGAATACCGGCGGGAAAGGGTGTCATTTCGGACCCTTCCGGAGCCTGCGGGCGGACGAGCGGGCACATCCCCCGAACGCGGGGAAAGGCCGGCCGCGCGCGGCGCCGGCCCGTGGGCACAGGCGCCCGGGCCGGGACCGGCCGCCTCGTGGGTCAGGCGAAGGTGTCGACCAGGCCGCGCGCGCGTTCGGGGATCATCCGGTTGCCGGCCTCTATGCCGGCGATGCCCTCGTCACCGCGGCCCGGCGCGAAGGTCACGCGACTGCGACCAGCCGTGCCGCCATCCGGGGATTGCCGGGTGAAGTTCTGGCCGCCCACACTGGCCTCGCCCAGCGATATGCCGCTGTCGGCGAGCATTTCGGTCAGGCGGTGAAGGGAGTCCTGAACCGCGGCCCGGGTTTCCGGCTGGGTCACCGCGAAGCTGATGGTGGCTTCGTTCTGGTTCATCTCGATGCGTACCGAGATGGGGCCCATGTCGGCCGGCCTGACGCGAATTTCCGCCTCGCTCAGTCCGTTCTTGACCAGCCAGGTGACCTGCTGGGCGGTTTCGTTGACAAAACGCGGTGAGCCAACCGGGGCTTCGATCGGCGGCAATGCCGAGGCGGCGCTCTGGCGGGAGGCGGCGCTGTCGACCGGCACGGCAAACGCGGCCCAGGCGGTCGGATCGGCGCGCGGGGACTCGATGGCCAGCGCCTCGCCGCGCATCGCACTATCGGCGGCCATGCCAAACGGCAGTTGCGGCCCTCTGGCAGTGGATTCGCCGCGCGCCGGATCGAAACCGGGGCCCGCGACCGGGGCGTTTTTCAGGTCCGCGCGTATCCCGCTTGCGGCACTGGTCGCGGCATTGGGTAGTACGACCTGGCCCGCGGAAAGCGGGATGCCGTTGCCGGCGATGGGCGGCGTCGCGGCGGTTGAATCGGGTACTGGCATGGCGTCGATCGCCGGGCCGGGAAACGCCGGACCGGCCGCATTGGCGCCCGCGACGCCCCTGGCATCCATGCTGAGGCCGGTTGCGGTGCTGAACCCGCCGATCGTGATCAAGGTGCGCGCGGCGGGTGCGGCTGCCGGGTCCAGCATCAAGGCCATGAGGGCCGGGTCGGCGAGGAGGGGCGCGGCCGGGACTGCGGCCGCCTCGCCCGGCTGCACCGTGCTGTCGGATGGCGTGGCTGCGGGATCGTCGGCCGCCGGGTCCGCCGCACCTGGCGCGGACTGGTCGCCCTTCTGCCCTTTCGTGTCCGCGGCGTTGCGGGCTTGTTGCCCGCGCAAGACCTCGGCGAAGCGCGCCTGTGTCAGGCTCTCGTCGTTGCCGGCGCCGGGATTTCCGGCGCCGCGCTCGGCGGCGACCGGCAGGTTGGGGCTGTTGATGACGTTGGCGGCGTTGTTCATGTCGGGTCCATCCGTGGTGCGGGTGCGGGAAGAATGCGGGTGCGGGGCTATTCGCCGAAGGCGAAGCGGCCGCTGCCGATGGCGCGTGAGGCGAACTCGTCCTGCTGCTTCTGCTCGCGGCGTTGGGCTGCCAGCTGCTGGAGCGAATCGCGCCGGTCGGCGATGGTGTTGAATGAGTTCAGCGAGCGCTGCTCGGCTTGCCACTTGGCGTTCGCGTTGTCTTTCTGGGTGTTCCAGAAGGCGACTTCGCTCTCCTGCTGGCGCACCGCCTCGTCGAGCTTGTCGAGAAAGGCGCGGAAGTTGCGGATCTCCGAGGCCGGCGCGCCGCGCATGACGGCGGTGTCGAGCCGGGCGCGATACTCGTCGCGGTAGTTGATCAGCACAGCGTGCTTGTGGTTCGACTCCGCGAGCCTGGCATTGAGCTGGCCGAGCTTGATGGCGGCGGAATCGGACTTGCTTTGTGCGACCTGGATCAGGGTGGCGAAGGATTTGAGCATGGCGTTGGGCTCCGGATTGTCTGGGTGGCTTCTCAAGCGGCGCCGTCGATCAGCTGGGCGAGTTGCCGGACGCTGTCGCCGAAGGCGGTGTTTTCGTGCATGTCCTGCTGCAGGAAGGCTTCCAGGCGCGGCCACATGGCGATGGCCTGGTCGGTTACCGGGTCACTGCCGGGGGAATAGGCACCGACGGCGATGAGGTCACGGTTGCGCTGGTAGCGCGATACCAGGGTCTTGAAATGCTTGGCGCGGCGGATGTCGTCCGGATTGCCGACCGCATGCATGACACGGCTGATGGATTGCTCGATGTCGATGGCCGGATAGTGGCCCGCGTCGGCGAGGCTGCGTGAAAGCACGATGTGCCCGTCGAGGATCGCGCGCGCCGCGTCGGCGATCGGATCCTGCTGGTCGTCGCCTTCGGTGAGCACGGTATAGAAGGCGGTGATCGAACCGGCGCCGTCGCGGCCGGCGCGCGCCGATCCGTTGCCGGCACGCTCGACCAGCTGCGGCAGCTTGGCGAACACCGAAGGCGGATAGCCCTTGGTGGCCGGCGGTTCGCCGATCGCCAGGGCGATTTCACGCTGCGCCATGGCGTAGCGGGTGAGCGAATCCATGATCAGCAGCACGTTCAGGCCCTGGTTGCGGAAGTGTTCCGCGACCGTGGTGGCATAGGCGGCACCCTGCATGCGCAAAAGCGGCGGAACGTCGGCCGGCGCGGCGATCACGACCGCACGCTTGAGACCTTCTGCGCCGAGCGATTCCTCGATGAATTCCTTGACCTCGCGGCCGCGCTCGCCGATCAGGCCGACCACCGTGACGTCGGCGTTGGTGTAGCGGGCCATCATGCCCAGCAGGACGCTTTTTCCGACCCCGGAGCCGGCGAACAGCCCCATGCGCTGGCCGCGGCCGACGGTGAGCAGGGCGTTGATGGCGCGCACGCCGGTATCGAGGGGTTCGCTGATCGGGACGCGGTCGATCGGGTTCAGCGGCCGCGATGACAGCGGCGCCTTGACGCGCACCGCCAGGGGGCCGAGGGAGTCGAGCGGGCGCCCTTGCGCGTCGACCACCCGGCCGAGCAGGCCGTCACCCACCGGCAGGTGCTTGGTGCGGTCCTCGGCGCGTCGCCACGGATGGCTGGTGTGCCCGGGCTTCGGCCGCACCATCTGCGAATCGGTTGGCGTGACCACCGCGCCGGGTGTCAGGCCGAAGACGTCCGTGGTGGGCATCAGAAACAGCTTGTTGCCGGCGAAGCCCACGACTTCGGCTTCGACCGGGCCGGAACCGTCCTGGCTGACCAGGCAGGTGCTGCCGACCGGCAGGCGCAGTCCGACCGCCTCCATCACCAGGCCGGCCACCCGCGTCAGGCGCCCTTCGGCGCGGATCGCCGGTACCGCCGTGAGGTGTTCACGGCATTGGGCGAGAAAATCCGGCCAGGGGTTGGCGGCAGGCATGGCGGGTGGGGTGGATTCGCTGATCACGCCGTTTCCGTGGCTTGCGGTGCGGCGCTGGCGTCGGCGCCCGGCACCTTGACCTCCAGCGCGGCGGCGGCGCGCTGCCAGCGTGCGGCCAGGGTCGCGTCGACCATGCCATCGGCGTTGACGGCGCGGCAGCCACCCGGGTCGATGCGCGCGTCTTCAGCGAGGCGCCAGTCGCGCACGGCGAGGTCGTCGGCCAGGTGGCGGCGCACGAACTCGACATCGCCCGGGTTGAGAAAGAGCTGCGGGTGCGCGCCGTTGCCAGCCAGGTCCATGGCCTCGCGGACGGCCGGCAGGAGCGCCCCGGGGTTGAGCGTGAGTTCGGCGCGCAGGATGTGCTGGGCGATCTCCGTGGCCAGCGAGAGCAGGCCCTGGGCGGTTTCCTCCTGCAGGGCGATCCGGGCGGCGTCGAGCGCGCCGGCGAGACTGCGCAAGTGGGCGGCCTCGGCTGCGATCACGTCGGCGGCATCGCCCCTGCCGCTGGCAAACCCGGCTGCGTAACCTTCGGCCTGGGCGGCACTGCGGATCTTTGCGAGCTCTTCGGCCGGCACCGTGGCCGGCTCCTGCGCCTCGCCGGATCGCCGCTGGTGCGGCGCGTCGGCCGACAGCGTCGCGAACTGCCAGCGCTGGAATCCCTTTTCTTCATTCATGGCGCGCTTAAACGAAGCTGTCGTCACCGGAACCTCCAAGCACTATCTGACCTTCGTCGGCCAGGCGGCGGACGATCTTCAGGATTTCCTTCTGTTCGGCCTCGACTTCCGACAACCGTACCGGGCCGCGCGATTCGAGGTCTTCCTTGAGCATTTCAGCCGCGCGCGAGGACATGTTGCGCAGGATCTTGTCGCGCAGGTCCGGTGCCGCGCCCTTCAACGCCAGCACCAGCGATTCGGACTGGACTTCCTTCAACAGGGCCTGGATGCCGCGATCGTCGACGTCCATCAGGTTTTCGAAGACGAACATCTCGTCCATGATTCCCTGTGCGATGCCGTCATCTACACCGCGCACGGCTTCAAGGATCACGGCTTCAGAGGCGCCGCCGACGAAGTTGAGGATCTCTGCCGCGGTGCGCACGCCGCCCAGCGCCGCCTTCTTGACCTGGTCGGACCCGGAAAGCACCTTGGTGATGGTTTCATTGAGTTCGCGCAGCGCGTTCGGGTGGATGCCGTCGAGCGTCGCGATGCGCATGACCACGTCGCCGCGCACCCGGTCAGGCATCAGGTTGAGAATGGCCGCGGCCTGGTCGCGCTCCAGGTGCACCAGGATGGACGCCATGATTTGCGGGTGCTCGTTCTTGATCAGCTCCGCCACCGACGGCGGGTCCATCCACTTGAGGCTCTCGATGCCGCTGGTGTCACCGCCGGACAGGATGCGGTCGAGCACGAACTTGGCCTTTTCCTCGCCCAGCGCGCGGTTGAGCACGCCGCGGATGTATTCGTCCGAATCCAGGCCGATGGAGGTCTGCTCCCCGGCGGCGGCATTGAACTTCTCCAGCACCTCGTCGATCTTCTCGCGCGAGACGTTCTTCAGGCCGGCCATGGCCGCGCCGAGCTTTTGCGCCTCCTTGGGCGACAGGTGCTTGAAGACCTCGGCTGCCTCTTCCTCGCCCAGCGAGAGCATGAGGATGGCGCCCTCGTCGACGCCGGCGTCACTCATTGCCGTTCACCCAGTTGCGCACCACATTGGCCACCACCTTGGGGTCCTGCTTGGCCAGCGCGCGGGCATTGTCGAGGTGGCTCGGAAGCGCCGGGACCTGGCGGCCTTCGAGCTGGGCTTGCTGCTCCTCTTCGGCGCGGGATTCCTCAGGGGTCGGCTCGGGCGGGCGATGCGCGAGGATCTGGCGCAGCATCGGCCGCAGCACGCCCAGGAGGATGTAGAGGACGATACCGGCGATGAGCGCAAGTTTGCCGACTTCCTTGGCCGTGGATACCACGTCCGGCTGCTTCCACAGCGGAATCTCGGGCAGGACTTCGACCTCGCGCGGGCTGAACGGGGCGTTGACCACGTTGATGGAATCGCCGCGATCCTTCGAGAAGCCCATCGCTTCCTTGACCAGCGCATCGACCTTGGCGACCTCGTCCGCGGTGAGAGGCAGCGGCGCGGCGCCTGGCTTGCCGCCGATCGGTTTCTTGTGGTTCACCACCACGGCGGCGGAGAGGCGCTTGACGGTGCTCGCCGGCCCCTTGACGACCTGTATGGTCTTGTCCGGCGCGTAATTCGTGGTCGATTCGCTGCTGCCCTGACTGGCGGCATTGGCGCCTGCGGCGCCGCCGGCAGGGTTGGTCGGCGTACCGCCGATGGGCGCGCTGGCGTTGCCGGGCGGCTGGTTCGAAAGGGCGCCGGGCACGCCGGAGGCGCCATTGCCCGCGCCGCCTTTCTGGCTGATCTGCTGGCTCACGATGGCCGGGCCGTCGGACTTGCCCTGGTTGGCGTTCTTCTCGGAGGTGGTCTGTACCTGGCTGAAGTCGAGCTCCGCGGTGACCTGGGCGCGCACGTTGTTCTCGCCATACAGCGGCACCAGCACTTCCATGATGCGCTTGATGTAGCCGCGCTCAAGCTCCTGCACGTAGCTCAGCTGGGTCGAATCGAGGCTGCCATCGCCGCTGCCGTCGCCTTTTGGCGAAAGCAAAACGCCGTACTGGTCGATCACGGCGACGTTCTTGGCCTGCAGGCCCGGCAGCGACGCGGCCACCAGATGCATGATGCCGGCCAGCTGGCCGCGCTCGAGCTTCATGCCGGCGCCGAGGGCGATGGCGACCGACGCCGTGGGGGACTGCTGTTCGCGCATGAATACCTGGCTTTTCGGGATGGCCAGATGTACACGCGCCGATTGCACGCCCTCGATCGACATGATCGTCTTGGTGAGTTCTCCCTCGAGGGCGCGGCGCAGGTTTTCACGCTCGTGCTCCTGTGAAATGCCGAATTTCGAGTTGTCCATCAACTCATAGCCGGGCAATCCGCGCTTGGGGAGGAACTGACCCATCTTCAGGCGGGTTTCATACAGCAGGGGGGCGGGCACCTGGATGGTGTTGCCTTCAACCTTGTAGGGAATCGCCTGCTGGTTCAGCTGTGCAAGGATGGCCGGGCCATCCTTGATGTCCTGCATGTTCGCCACCAGCACCTTGTAGTCGGGAGCCTGGCTCCACAGCCAGGCCGCCGTCAGGATCGCCACCGAGGCGGCGACGCCGACCATGGTGGCGATCTTGTTGGATACCGGAAGCGCGCGCCAGCCGGCCATCAGGTCGGTGCCGGGCAAGTTGGGGCGGGGGAGGGCGAGGGCGTTGTCTGCCATGGAAATGGGGTTGGGGAGCAGCCTTGGGTTGAAATCGATTATGCGAAACCTTGAGGCTTGCAAAGACCCGAGAAGGCCTGCTTTTGGCGGGCAATTCGGGCAGCGCCGATCGCCTCCCTGCGGCTACGATGGCACCACTGTCGTCATTGGCGCCATTTGCCCAAGCAAGGAGGTTCCCGTGGATTCCATCAAGCCGCTCGCCGCCACCAGCCTCGCGATGCTCGCAGGCGCCGGTTCCGCTGCGCCCGCGCAGGCCGGCGGCGGTTTCGGCGATGCCCTCAAGGCGGCGCTCGAGTCCGTCAATCAGGCGCAGACCGAAGCGTCCGACCTCGGCCGTCGCTTCCAGATGGGGGACGCGAACGTCAGCCTGGAGGAGACCATGATCGCGATGCAAAAGTCGAGCATCTCGTTCCAGGCCACCGTCCAGGCGCGCAATCGCCTGATGTCGGCCTACCACGACATCATGAACATGCAGGTCTAGGGCCGCACCGGCCAAGTCAGGGACAGGTCCGATACCGATGAGCGCCCAGGTCAAGGAAGCCGCGCGCAGCGCCGCGCCCGATGCGGGTGTCGATGAGCGCTTGCGGCTCGAAGACGTGCGCCTGAAGATCGGCGAAACCGTCCAGCTGCAATCGACCGCCGAGCGCGACCCGCAACGGCACTATGTGAAACTCATCGGCTTTGCGAAGGGGCGCTCATTCATCGTAAGCACGCCGATGCAGGACGGCGCCTACTTGCTCATCCGCGATGGCCAGGGCTATGTCGTGCGGATGTTCGCCGGCAAGAACATCTATGCCTTTCCGGCCTCGGTGATCCGGGCGGCCAACACGCCCTATCCGCATCTGCACCTGACCTATCCGGAGGAGGTCGTCACCCGCGTCATACGCAAGGCCGAACGCATCGACGTGCGCCTGATCGCTGCGGTGGAAAGCGACGCGGGACGCGGCGTTCCGGCGACGATAGAGAACCTGAGCCTGTCCGGCGCCGGTTTGAATTCGAAAGTCCGGCTCGGCGCGGCCGGGGCGGAACTCAAGCTTGGATTCAAGCTGGAACTCGACGGTTTCGCCCGTGTGCTGTCGCTTTCGGCCGTGGTGCGCATTTCGCAGCTATCGGTCAGCGCGGCAGGGCAGTGGATGACCGGACTCGAATTTCGCGATATCGACCCGCAGGATCACCTGCTTCTGTCGGGCTTCATCTACCGCAATCTGGTCGAAAACGCCGGTTGACGGCGACCAGGCGGGAGTTCTTGCCGCTCGCCGCGCCGCTATAGCAGGGCGCGCCGCGATCTTTCCAGCTGGTTGATGTAGCGCTGCAGGCGGCTTTCCACTGTGCCGGCCAGGTTCAGGAACCGGCAGCCGAAGCGAATCCGCTCGCCCTCGGCGCCGGCGTCGCGCGTCGGCACCAGGTTGCGCAGCTCGATCGAGGTCGTGATCGTGCCTTCCTCGGGTACTTCAATCCTGCAGTTGTGGAAAACCGCGCCGGGCTGGAATGCCTCCAGATCCGGTCCGGCCAGCATGGCGATGCCGCTGACCGACAAATCGCTGATGTCGAACTGCGCGAGGGTGCCGTCCGGCATCGGGATCGTGCATACCAGCGGCTCGGCACGCGGCGCCTTGACACGGAAATGGTTGCGGCGCTGCAGGCGCAGCACCGAGGCCGGCATGCGCGTGCGCAGGGCCGGGCCCCCCTGGAATGTCGCGGTTGCTGCGCCATCGGTTTCGAACTGGGTCTTGATGTTGTCCACCAGGGTGACGAAGCGCAGGCGTGCGGACGCGCGGATGCGGGCATTGGCCGCTTCATCCTGGGCGAGGTCGAAGAACAGGTCGCCACTTTCGGTATTCAGCGCCAGGAGGCTGGTGACGATGAAGTCGCCGCCGAACTCCAGCGTGACCAGCGAGCGGCGCTCGATGATTTCACGCAGGACGCCGATGATCTCGAACCTGCCATGGATGCGGAAGTCCTCCTGGTCCAGGCCTTCCGGTTCGGGCAACGGCAGCGGGGTTTGGTTCATGTGCGGGTGGATGATCGGGTTCATGTGGTCTTGTGTCCGGATCGATTCTCCAGGGCATAAACCCAGGCGAGGATCTCGGCGATGGCAGTGTACAAAACGGGAGGGATCGCGGTGTCCAGATCGACCTGCATCAACAGCCCGACGAGTTCGCGCGATTCATGCACGTGCACGCCGGCTTCGCGGGCACGGCGGATGATTTCACCGGCGACCAGCCCGCCGCCCTTGGCGACGACCCGTGGCGCGGAGCGGCCTTCATGGTAGGCCAGCGCGACGGCCTGCGACAGGTCGGGCGCGACTTCAGGCCGCGGCATGGTTCACCACCTTGCAACCCGCGAGCCTGATGCCGGCCTCGGCCATCGCCTGCGCCAGTCCGGGGGCATTGCGTGCCAGGTCCGGCGAGGTATCCGCATCGGCGTGGATCACCAGGGAAAGGCGGTCGCCGGCCAGCGCCAGTTCGGCTTCCACGCGCCCGAGCGCCGGCAAGTCAAGCGACAGGCGTGTGACCCAGGAAGCGCCTGCGGCACTGCCATTGGATGCTTCGCGATCGTTTTCTGCCGGCTCTTCCTGGCTGATTTCCAGGCGCGCGGCCTGGCCGGGCCAGGCTTGCATCGTCACGGCGAAACTGCGATTCTCGAGCAACTGCAGTTGCTCGCGGATGACCGGCTGCAGCGATTCCGGCAAGGCGGCGTGCGGGTTGCCGGCCGCATTGGCGACGGACCCGCTGTCAGGTCGTGCAGGCGCACCCGACGCCCTCTCCTCGGCTGTGGCGGCGGGACGCGCGAGGCCGCCAGTCACCTGCGAAACGGCCTGGGGCTCGCGCTGCAGCAGCGCCAGCGGATACTGGCCCTGGCTCCAGCGCGCGAGATGCGATTCGTAGAACATTCCGCTGTCGCGCAGCGCTCCGGCCAGCGCACCGGCGAACTCGCGCGGATGCGCCGGGTCGGCATTGATCGGTCCCAGGGGCAGTGGAGTGGCGGGCGCGCGGGCCGCGTCGGACAAGGCATGGGCCAGGGCGCCGACGCTCACACCCGCGCTCTGCGTGGACGGTGGGTTCGGAACCAAGCCGTTGCCGGGCCGCGCCTCGGCTGGCGGTGCCGCAAAGCGCAGCATGACGGAGTGGCCGGCTGCCGGCAGGCGCCCGGCTACGCGCAAGGTTTCACCTTCGACGTGCACGGTCGCGGTTCCATCGCCCAGTTGTTGCAGTACCTGCGCCTGGACGGTACGGCCGGCGAGTCGCGCCGCCAGGGCGACGGTCGCCGGGTCATGCCCGTCGGAATCGGAAAGCGCAGCCGTCGCGGCAACCGCCACGGCCGGGCGCACGGTCAGGTCTTCGGCCGCGATGATGCGCCGCATCGCCTCGCTGGCTGCGAGTGCCGAGGGCAACGCGGAGGCGAACATGTCCCTATCCGAAATCCGAGCGGTAGGCGTCGCCGACGCGGCGCTCGCGGCTCGATCCTGCGAGAAACTGCCCCAGTTGCTTGAGCCATGGCGAGGTCAGTTCGCGGATCTCCGCGTCGTGCGCGAGTATTTCGCCAAGGATGTTGATGCGCCGCTTTTCGTCATCGTCGTCGACCGCGCTCCTGGCGCTCGCCTGGTGCTCGCGCAGGGCGGCGACACGGCGCGCGCATTCACGCTCGGCGTCGACGAGCGCATCCCAGTTGCTTGCCCGGGCGGCATTGACCATGTGGTGGCTGGCTTCAGCGATTGAAACGTATAGATCGATTGTCTTCATTGGGTGCATGGAAGAATCCGGAGCGCGGCGACCGGTGCCGCGTTGGTTCGTGTGGACGGACCGTCAGGCGTTCAATACAGTCTTCTGCTTTTTGTGGCTCCTTCAACTGGCCTTGCCGCGCGCGGCGAGTTCATCCCAGGCGCCTTTGAGGTCGAGCAGCAGATTGCGCACCTCTTCGATGATGGCCGCGTCGTTGCGCGCGCTCCCCTGGAGCAGGCGGCGTGTCATGTAGTCGTAGAGCCCGCCGAGGTTGGTCGCGACCTCGCCGACACGCATGTCCAGCGGGGCGCGCAGCCCTTCGTCGATGATGCGGATGGCGCGTGTGATGGACTGGTTCTTGGCGGTGATGTCACCGGCACGCAATTGCGCCACGGCCTTGCCGAGGACTTCGATCGCACCGTCATAGACCATGACCACCAGGTCGATTGGCCGGGCCGCAGCGACGCCGCTTTCAACGCGGACCTGGTTGTAGCTGGCGGCGGGGTTGCGATAGGCTGCGAACATTTGTTTTCCTTGTGGCATGGCGTTTGTATGCTTTCTATAACGGCGTGTCTTCGGGAATATTGATGAATGCGTTCAACCGGGATCAATTGTTGTTGGACAGCGCGGCGAACTGCTGGGTCAGGTAGCTCGATGTCTGGCCCATGCTGGTGAGCATCGCGTCGAGCGCGGTGAACTGGCGGCGGTACGCGGCTTCGCGCGTGGCCATGCGGGCGTTGAAATCGTCCTGCTGCTTTGTGTTGCGCTTGACGCTGGCGTTGAGTCCGTCGGTTCGGGCGGCGAGCGGACCGGTGGTGTCGAGCAATTTGCCGATCGAGTCCTTCAGCAGCGAGCCGTACCCGCGTGTAAAGGTGAGGTTGCCGAGGGCGCCGGCCGTGGTGGCCGTGACTCTCAATCGCAAGCCGTCGGCGGAACTGAGGCTCTGCCCAAGGCCGGTGGCGGCGACACCGTTGATGGTACCTGCCACGTCCTGGCCGGCGGTGGCGACCGGCGCTCCCCCGAACAGGTCGGCGGCCGCGTTGCCGCCTGGCGCGGTGACCGTCGAGCCGCTGCCGTATCCGTTCGAGGAAATGGCGAGGACCCCGCCGCTCTGGCTGACCGTGGCCAGGATGCCGTTGCTCTTGAGGGTCGTATCGCCGTTGAGCCTGGACTGGATTTCCGCTGCCAGCGCGTCGGCGCTGGCATAGGTGCCGGGCGTCAGGGTCAGATTTGCGGTCTTGCCGTCGACGTTCAAGGTCAGGGTATCGTTGACGCCCGCGGCTATGGTCAGTGCGGCTGCGGCACTTCCGGTCAGGCTGCCCCGGGTGGCGGCCTGGGAGATCGCCACGGCGAACGTGCCGGTGGCGGTGCCCGAATTCGCACCCTGATACAGGACCCGGCTGTCGCTCGACTGCCCGGACTTGGTGAACAGGGCCGACAGTGCGCCCGGATTGGCGGTCACGGCGGCCTGGAACTTGGCGCCATCGAGGGCAAGCGATCCGTCGGTCTGGAGCGTCAGCCCGAGTTGCGGCAAACGCGTGAGGTTGCCGGAAAGGCCCGAGATAGACCCGGTCAGGAGGGAACGCAACTGGGTGACGACGCCGCGCGCGGCGGCATCGCCTTGCAGGGTGCCGCCCTTCTTGTTGGTGGCATCGTAGAACGTCAGGCTCTTGATCGTGCTGTTGAGCCCGTTATAGGACTTGACGAACGCATCCAGGGCGCTTTTCATCGCCGCTGCATCCGGCGCCACGGTCACCGCCACGGTGCTGCCGGTGTTGGTCTTGGCAAGGTTGAGGGTTACACCATCGATGGCGTCACTGATCGTGTTGCTCGACTTCACGACCCGCACGCCGTCGATGTAGAGCACCGCGTCCTGCGCGGCCACGTTCTGGGAAAGATTCTTCCCGGCACCGACCGACGCGGCGGGATCATAGGCCAACTGCGAAAGGCCACTGGTGTTGGTATTGCTGCCGTCCCCGTCGGTCACGCTCAAGCGCAGGCTGTTCGCGGTACCGCCGTCGACCGAGGCGATTGCAAGCCTGTAACCGGTGCCGTCGTTGATGATCGAGGCGCGCACCCCGCCGTTGGCGTTGTTGATCGCGTCGCGCACGCCGGCGAGGGTATTGTTGCTGGCATCGATGGTGATCGAAAGTGCCGATTTCGCCGCGTTGGGCGTGAAGGTGGACGTGCCGGATGTCCAGGTGCCGAGCTGGATCGAAAGGGTGCCGGTGCCCACCACCGTGTCGGTAGCCAGGAAGGCCGCCGACGAGAGCTTCTGGGCCTGCGCGAGGGTCTGCACTTCAAGGTTGTAGGTGCCCGGCGCGGCCCCGTTGGCTGCGCTGGCGCTGGCGATCGTCGAATCCGAGACCGTGGCGGCAGCGGCGCGGAAAACCGTTCCGCTGTCAAGCGCGGTGAGCGCGTCACCCAGGCCGGCGACGCTGCTGCGCAACTGGCCGTACGCCGATATCTGCGTCTGGTAGTTGGTGGCGGCCTTCTGGATGGCCGTCAATGGCGAACGCTCGGCAGCCATGAGCTGGCTGACGAGCGTGTTGACGTCGATGCTTGTGCCGGAAGTGGCGGTAACCATGCTCGACCGGCCCTACGCGGGTGCCTTGTGGATCGTCATTTCATACCTTCAGGTGCACCATCAAGCCCTGCAAGCGGTCAAGCGCCTTGCTCATGGCGAGCATTTCCTCGGAGGGCATCTGGCGCAGGATCTTCTGCGTCTCGCTGTCGATCACGCGGACCACCGTCTTTCCGGTCGTGGTGTCCTTCTCGAACTTGAGATTGGTGGCCACCGACCGCATCGACTGGTTGGCGGCTTCAATGGCCGCATCCACTTCAACGGCACCGGCCGCGGGTTGCGGAGGCACGGGAAGCGCGTCCTTGGCGGGGGGGTTTTCGGTGCGCGGCTTGCGTACCGCTTCCGTTCCCTGCGGCAGCATTGCTCCCTTTACGATATCGATGTTCATCGCATCATTCCTGGCTCAAACAGACAGACGGATGGGCTAGCTCGACCACACTCAGCACATTCGACTGCCCGCTTTAAGGGCGGGACAGTGCGCACCAACCGGGAGGGGGACGGTTGGCACGCGCTGCGCGGTATTACCGCAGCAGAGACAGTACCGAGTTCGGCAGCTGGTTGGCTTGCGCCAGCATCGCCGTTCCCGCTTGTTGCAACACCTGGGCCCGGGACAGCGCCGCAGTTTCCGCCGCGTAGTCCGCATCCACGATCCGGCCGCGTGCCGCAGCGTTGTTCTCCGAGGCGACCTGCAACACGCCAATCGCCGATTCGAAGCGGTTTTGCGCCGCGCCGTATGTCGCCCGCTCGGCGGTGACCGCGTCGATGGCGGTATCAAGGGCGCCGATCGCGCTCGTGGCGGCGGACACGGTGGTGATGTTCGCCCCGGTGGCGCCGGTGATGTTGGAAGCAGTCGACAGGTTGCTGGTCGTGATGGTGATGGTGTCGTTGGTGGTCGTGCCGGCACCGACCTGGAAGGCCAGGGAGCCCGCGCCACCGGCCAGGATTGCGGTGCCATTGAACTTGGTGCCGGACAGTGTGCGGCCGATTTCCGCGCCGAGTTGCTGGTATTCGGCGTCAAGGTTGGTGCGGTCGCCGCTGCTGTTGGTGGCGTTGTTGGCCTGCACCGCGAGTTCGCGCATGCGCTGCAGCATGTCGGAGACCTTGCCGAGCGCGCCTTCAGCGGTTTGTGCCAGCGAGACGGCGTCGTTGGCATTGCGGATCGCGACGTTCATGCCCTTGACCTGGGCGTTCATGCGCTCGGCGATGGCCAGGCCGGCGGCGTCGTCCTTGGCGCTGTTGACACGCATGCCGGAAGACAGGCGCTGGACGGCGGTGTTGAGCGACGATTGCGAAGCCGACAGGTTTCGTTGCGTATTGAGTGCTGCGAGGTTGGTATTGACTGAGGACATTTTGATTCTCCTGTATGCGGTAGTGGTGTACCCAAAGTTTCACTAAAAGCAGACCTAAATGGTCAGTACTGCGTTCATCTAGACCTTACCGGGATGGGTGACCCTTTAGGTCTGCAACTTCGGTGAAGATCGCTTCCGATCCGTCCGCCGTTGATTCTGATATCGGCCTAAGTGCCGGAAAACTTTAGGAAACCACCTGGTTTGCCCGCGCCGCCCGCGGTCCTGGAAACCGCGACCGGCACGGGCCGATCCTCGCATTACGGCGGCGATGCGACTTACTTGAATGGCCGCACCGCCAGTCCCTTACTGCAGAAGCTTGAGTACGCTGTTGGGCAACTGGTTGGCTTGCGCCAGCATGGCGGTACCCGCCTGTTGCAGGATCTGCGCGCGCGACAAGGCGGCGGTTTCCGCGGCGTAGTCGGCGTCCATGATGCGGCTGCGCGCGGCGGCATTGTTCTCGGAGGAAACCTGCAGCACCGAGATGGCGGACTCGAAGCGGTTCTGTGCCGCGCCATAGGTTGCGCGCTCGGTGGTCACCAGGTCGATCGCGGTGTCGATGTTGGTCATCGCGGTGGTCGCAGCGGTGGCACTGGTGATGCTGCCGCCGGTGACGCTGGTGATCGTCGCCGATGTATCGAGCTGCGTGGTGGTGATCACGATGCTGTCGTTGACGGTCGTGCCGGCGCCTACCTGGAAGGTCAGCGAGCCCGCCCCTGAAGACAGGAGGGCGATACCGTTGAAGGTGGTGCCGGAGAGCGTGCGGCCGATCTCGGCGCCGAGTTGCTGGTACTCGGCATCGAGGTTGGTGCGGTCGCCGGCGCCATTGGTGGCATTGGCCGCCTGCACGGCGAGCTCACGCATGCGCTGCAACATGTCGGACACCTTGCCGAGCGCGCCTTCGGCGGTTTGCGCCAGCGACACCGCGTCATTGGCGTTGCGGACCGCGACATTCATGCCCTTGACCTGGGCGTTCATGCGCTCGGCAATGGCCAGGCCGGCGGCGTCGTCCTTCGCGCTGTTGACGCGCATGCCCGATGAGAGGCGCTGCACCGCCGTGTTCAGGGAGGACTGGGAACTCGAAAGATTTCGCTGGGTATTGAGTGAGGCAAGATTGGTGTTGATCATTGAGGACACGATGTTTCTCCTGTTTGCGGTAATGGTTGGCCCAAAGTCACACGTCTAGCAGACCTTAATGGTCGTTGAAGCTTTCATCAGGACCTTCAGGGAAGGGCGCCCATTAGGTCTGCCGCTTCGGGTGTTGACCCGACTCTCAGGCTGGAAAAATCCATGGATGTACTCATGGTTTCGATCTTCCAGCCAGACATGAGCAAGCTTATTTGCGCGAATGTCTTTGCAATGGCCTAAATAAATGCCGGCGGGTGCCGTTATTCGTCGCATTGACCGGCAATCCGTGCGAAGTACCTCCTGTCAAGTGATGACGTTTTGACGGCGTGTACCGGCCCGAAGCGGCTTGCATGAGTGGTTTCGGACGCCTGCGGGTGCAACCTGCCGGACACCTTTGCGGGGCATAAAAGTGTTGATGAATCATCAAGTTATGCCCATTACTTGCATTGACGTCGAGAAGTTTTAACCCTCTGTAGGGTGAGCCCCTACAGGCCTGACGGTCAGGTCTTCCGAGCCTCGCAACGGGAGAAAACCCATCCCGGCCGGAGCCTTCACCGTACCCGCCGCAAGTCGCAAATTCCCATCTGCCGGCGTCCGGGTTTGCCAACTGTCCGATGGCGTGCGCAACCAACGGTTTGTGGTCCGGGTTCTCGGACCGTTTGAAGTCGGTGCATTCGCACGCGACGATGCGGCGTGCATCCAATTAAGAAAAAACGCCCCGAGGCAGAAGATGACGTCACTGCATCACGACCTTGTTTTCTGACCGATTCAAACCTGATCAACCGCACCGGAGGGCATCAAAATGAAAGTACAAAACCTGTTGAACGAGATTCGCGAAGCCAATCTCTCGTATCTGATCCTCGCGCAGAACATGATCCGCGCCGACCGTGCCGAAGCGCTTGTGCGCCTGGGCCTTTCCGAGGAAGTGGCCGGCATCATCGACCAGCTCACCGCCGGCCAGCTGCTCAAGATCGCCGCATCGAACATGCTGATGTGCCGTTTCCGTTTCGACGACAGCATGGTGTGGAACCTGCTCCTGTCGCATACCCGCGGCGCCGAGAACTCGCAGGCGGCCGGCATGCACGCCGCCATCCTGATGGCCGGCAACGCAGTCGAAGCGGCGGTGTGATCATGAAGAAACCAAAGACCGTCCTGGGTGAAGCGCGCCAGATCGCGCTTGCTTCCGACCTGATCCGCCTGGGCGCGCGCCTCCAGGTGCTGGAATCCGAGACCGCGCTGTCCCGCGAGCGCCTGCTCAAGCTCTACAAGGAGATCGTCGGCAAGTCGCCGCCGAAGGGAATGCTGCCCTTCTCGACCGACTGGTTCATGACATGGCAGCCGAACATCCATTCTTCGCTCTACATGAACCTGTACCAGTCGCTCAACCGCAGCTCGGAACTCGACGAGATCGAGGTGGTGATCCACGCCTACCGCCTGTACCGCGAATACATCGGCCGGCTGGGCATGCCGGAGGTGCTGTCCATCACCCGTGCCTGGCGACTGACCAAATTCTTCGATGCGGGCATGCTGACAACCACCGGCTGCACGCATTGCCAGGGCAACTTCGTGGTGCATACGTATGAGTTGACCGACAAGTATGTCTGCGGCCTGTGTGACATGCCGTCGCGCGCCGGCAAGACCCGGGCGAACCGCATGGCAGCCTACGCGGACCCGGAAAACGCGGCCCAGGAAGAAGCAGTGGCGGCCTGAAGCTGAAGCATGCCTGCGGGATTGACGCGCAGGCCCATTGAATCGCCGAATCGAAAGCAGGTATCGGCCGGTCGCGCAATGCGTCCGGCCGGAGTGATTGCGGCGCCGACGCCGGGTGGATTCCGGGGCGCAGATGCGCGCCCCGGATGTTCGCGCTGGCGCTAAAGCCGGGTGCGGTAGCCGAAAAGGCGGTGAATGAACCCGCTATTTGCCGGATGGACAGGCGGGGCCGGTTGTTACCTTACTCCTCCATGAAAGCCGGTTCCATCAGGTCCGCCGCGAAGCACCGTCATTGACGGTTCTCGTGCGCGGGCAGCCGGCTTACCGATACCCCCTTACTCCCGGACGCAAGCATGTTCGTCATCATCGGTTATGTGGTTTCGCTTGTATGCATCTTCGGTGTCTACATCGTCCACGGCGGAAACATCAGCGTGATCCTGAAGGCGCTGCCGTTCGAGACGATCACCATTGTCGGCGCCGCGCTGGGCGCTTTCATCGCGAACAACCAGATGAAGGTGATCAAGGCCTCCATCGCCGGCCTGCTGGGCTGCTTCAAGGGCAGCAAATACACCAAGACGAGGTTTCTTGAACTGCTCGCCTTGCTCTACGACATCCTGCAGAAGGTTCGCAAGGAAGGCCTGATGTCCATCGAGAAGGACGTCGAGGACCCGCACAGTTCACCCCTGTTCCAGAAGTATCCCGCGGTGGGCAACGACCACCATGTGACCGAGTTCGTCACCGACTACCTGCGCATGATGGTGTCCGGCAATCTCAACGCGCACGAGATCGAGTCCCTGATGGACAGCGAGATCGAGACCCACCATGAGGAAGCGCACGCGCCGGCCGCGGCGATCGCCCGCCTGGCCGGCGGCCTGCCGGCCTTCGGGATCGTCGCCGCGGTGCTGGGTGTGGTCAACACCATGGGTTCGGTTGGCCAGCCGCCGGCGGTGCTTGGCGGCATGATCGGATCGGCGCTGGTCGGCACCTTCCTCGGCATTCTGCTGGCCTACGGGATTGTCGAGCCGCTTGCCGGGCTCATGGAGCAGAAGATCCAAGAAGCCGGCAAGGAACTGCAATGCATCAAGACCACCTTGCTGGCGAGCATGCAGGGCTACGCCCCGCAGGTGGCCATCGAATTCGGCCGCAAGGTGCTGTTCTCCACGGAGCGGCCGAACTTCACCGAACTCGAATCGCACGTCAAGGGCAAGAAATAGGGCCGCGCCAAGGCGAACCCGGAAACCAGACGGATGGCAAACGACGCCAAAAAACTCCAGCCGATCATCGTCAAGAAGATCAAGAAGGCCGGTCATGCCGCCCACGGCGGCGCCTGGAAGATCGCCTATGCCGACTTCGTG
Source organism: Burkholderiales bacterium (assembly GCA_965279115.1). Lineage (GTDB taxonomy): Bacteria > Pseudomonadota > Gammaproteobacteria > Burkholderiales > JAEUOS01 > JAEUOS01. The sequence continues at coordinate 6,542,143 of OZ257137.1, read as the reverse complement.
ACGGCGATGATGGCCTTCTTCCTCCTGATGTGGCTGCTCGGGTCGACTGCGCAGGGTGACTTGAAGGGGATCGCGGACTATTTCAACTCGCCACTCAAGATCGCCATGGCGGGCGGTTCCGGCAGCGGCGACAGCTCGAGCATCCTCAAGGGTGGCGGCCAGGACCTGACACGCCAGACAGGGCAGGTCAAACATGGCGACGAGAAACCGGAAAAGCGCAGCTTCAACCTGCAGGCAGCCAAGGCGGAGGCCAAGCGCATGGAGCGCGCCAGGCTCGAGGAGATCAAGCTGAAGGTCGATGCCCTTCTCTCCGCCAACGGCGCCCTGGCCCAGTTCAAGAACCAGATCCGCCTGGACATCACCCAGGAGGGCCTGCGCATCCAGATCGTCGATGAGCAGAATCGCGCCATGTTCGACTCCGGGCGCGCGGTGCTCAAGGATCACACACGCCTGATCATGGCCGAGATCGGACGCGCGCTGGGCGACGTGGAGAACAAGATCGGCATTTCCGGCCACACCGACGCGTCGCCTTTCCCCGGCGGAGACCGCGGTTACGGCAACTGGGACTTGTCGGCCGACCGCGCCAACGCCGCGCGCCGCGAATTGATGGCGGCAGGTCTTGCCGAGAAAAAGATCCTGCGCGTGGTCGGTCTCGCGGCGTCGGTGCCCTTCAAGGCCGAAGACCTGTTCGATCCTTCCAACCGCCGCATCAGCATTGTGGTCTTCAATCGCGACGCCGAAGAGGCAATCACCAGGGACGGGCCGGCCATCGACGTGAACACGCCGGAAGCGGTGACCGAGGCGCTCGCGCCGGCCGCGCTGGAGCCTCCACCGGCGCCCGTGAAAAGGCCAGAGCCCGCAGGGCCGGGGTCCACATCCCTGATTCGCGCTCCGATTCGATGAAATCCTGCCGTAAATGAACGCAATCACTTATTCCACGCCAACCTTGAACCGACACCAACGGAGGACCCCATGGGCCACAGCGACTTTCAACTGATGAACATGATCGACCAGAAGGCACGACTGGCCGGTTCCAACAAGATGGAGCTGCTGCTCTTCTCCGTAGGGGGACGCGAGACCTTCGGCATCAACGTCTTCAAGGTGCGCGAAGTGTGCGAGACCATGGCGATCACCAAGACGCCCAACATGCCGGTCGGTGTGGAAGGCATCATCTCCCTGCGCGGCAGCATCATCCCGGTGATCGACCTGGCATCCTGCCTTTCGATGCCCTTCGACGGTGCGCGGACCAAGCTGATCATCACCGAGTTCTCCAGCCACACCCAGGCTTTCCTGGTGGCGGACGTCGACCGCATCGTCCGGGTGGATTGGGATCATGTCAAGACGCCGCAAAGCGTTTCAGCCAACGCGCTCGGTCTGATCACGGCGATCACCGAACTCTCCGATGGCAAGCTGGTGTCGATTCTCGATGTGGAGCAGATCCTCGCCAACGTGATAGGCGAGGACGTCGTGCCGAACCTGGAACCGCTGGAAACGCGCAATCCGGTATCGGTGTTCTTCGCCGATGACTCGGGTATCGCGCGCAAGAAGATCATCGAGGTGCTCGAGAAGATGAAGCTGCCGTACCAGTACGCCGTCAACGGCGCCGAGGCATGGGAAAAGCTCAAGGCGGTGGCCGGACGGTCGGACCAGGAGAAGAAGGCGGTCCATGAAACCATCGGCCTGGTGTTGACCGACGCGGAAATGCCGGAGATGGACGGTTATGTCCTGACCCGCCATATCAAGGATGACAAGCGCTTTGAGGGCATTCCCGTGCTCATGCATTCGTCGCTGTCGTCGATCGCCAACCAGAAACTGGGCCAGCAGGTCGGCGTCGATGCCTATGTGCCCAAATTCAATCCGGAAGACCTGGCCCGGATGATCGGCAGCATGCTTGTCAAAGCCTGAACGAGGAAAACCACATGAGCACTGAAATGAAATTCCTGATCGTCGACGACTTCTCGACGATGCGCCGGATTGTCCGCAATCTCCTGAAGGAGATCGGCTACACCAACGCCGACGAGGCCGAGGATGGCCAGGCGGCACTCGCCAAACTGAAGAACGGCAATTTCGAGTTCGTCGTTTCGGACATCAACATGCCCAACATGAACGGATTTGAACTGCTCACACAGATCAAGTCGGACGCGGCCCTGAAGCATCTGCCGGTGCTGATGGTGACGGCGGAAGCCAAGAAGGAAGACATCGTCACCGCGGCGCAAGCGGGGGCGTCCGGGTACATCGTCAAGCCTTTCACCAAGGCGACGCTGGAAGAGAAGGTCAACAAGATCATTGCCAAGATGAAAGGCCAGGGGTGAGACGATGAGCGCCGTGGCGGATAACGAAACCGAAGACCTTGAAGCCCTGTTCGATCAGATCGCTGCGGGCCGTGCCGCCGAGGAGGCGCCAGCGGCAGTGGCTGCGGCGGCATCCGTTGCCCCTGCGGCTCCGGTGGGCGAAGCGCCTGCCGACGGGGAGCCGTACGACATTTTTCATCGGGTCGGCCAGCTCACCCGCAACCTGCATGACGCCCTGCGCGAACTGGGATACGACAAGAACATCGATGCGGCGGTCGGCAAGCTGCCGGATGCGCGCGCGCGCCTGACCTACATCGCCAACCTCACCGGTCAGGCGGCAGAGAAGGCCCTGTCCAAGGCGGAAATTGGGGCCGGCATCCAGCAGCAGATCGAGACGGATGCGCGTGCGCTGGGCAAGAAATGGGAGGATGTATTCGCCGGCAGGATGAGTGTGGATGAGTTCAAGCAGCATGCCGAAGCCACGCGCGGCTTCCTCAACGGCCTGCCGGAGCGCACTTCCCAGGCGTCGGCGTTGTTCACCGACATCATGTTGGCGCAGGATTTCCATGACCTGACCGGGCAGGTGATCAACAAGATCGTCGGCATCGCGCAGAACCTGGAAGACCAGCTGGTCAAGTTGTTGCTCGATACCACACCGCCGGAGGCGCGCGCGCAGGTCGAATCCGAATGGCTCAACGGGCCGGTGATCGACGTCAAGCGCGATGACGTGGTCAATAACCAGGGCCAGGTCGACGATTTGCTGGCGTCATTGGGATTTTGACCATGCGCACAAAAGCGCAAACCTGCTTTTGTGCGGATCGATTGGCGCGGTATCGCCGGCGGAGCCGGTCGATGCCGTGGCGAAACAGCAACGAAAAGACAGTGCACGCGCCGGGCTGACGGGTGCGAACGAAGGGCAGAGGCTGCGATGAACGCATTTACCGACATGCAAGACCTGTTGCAGGACTTCCTGACAGAGGCGGGGGACCTGCTCGATGACGTCGACCAGAAACTGGTTGAGCTCGAGCACAACGCCGGTGACAAGAACCTGCTCAACACCATATTTCGCGGCTTTCACACCATCAAGGGCGGCGCGGGCTTTCTTGACGCTGCGGCAATGGTGGAGCTGTGCCACCGCACCGAGAACCTCTTCGATCAACTGCGTTCCGAGAAGCTCTCCCTCACACCGGAGATGCTCGACGTCATCCTGGCGGCCACCGGCGAGGTCAAGCGCATGATGGGCGAGATGGCTGGGCAAACTGCCCCGCAGCCGGCGCCGGCGGAACTGCTCGCGGCGCTGGACCTCTGTCTGAAGGGTGAAGCGAAACCCAAGGTCGCGCCGGTGGTTGCGGCGCCAGCCGCCGCGCCGGCAGCGCCGACGAAGGCTGGTGACGGGCCGGACTGGGCAGCGCTTCTGGCTGCGATTTCGGGCCCCGGCGCGGAAACGCCGGCGAGGCCGACAATCCAGACCGCCGCCGTGCCGACCGCCGAGCCGCTGGAAAAGGGATTCGACTTGCCGCTCGGAGCCACGCAGCGCCTGTCAACGCCGGGTGCGGATTTCGGGCGGACGAGCAAACCGGCAGTCGAGCCCAAGGCCAACGTGGGCAAGGACGGCACGCTGCGGGTGGACACCCAGCGCTTCGACCAGATCCTCAATCTGTCCGGCGAAATCGGCCTGACCAAGAACCGCCTCAATTGCCTGCGTACCGACCTGGTGCGCGGCGAGCGCAACGGCGAATCGCTCAAGACCCTTGAACAGGTGCTGGGTACGCTTGACACCCTGGTCTCGGACCTGCAGTCCGCGGTCATGAAGGCGCGCATGCAGCCGGTCGGGCGGGTCTTCCAGAAGTACAACCGGCTCGCGCGCGACGTTGCGCGCACGCTGGGCAAGGATGTCGACCTGCTCATCGAGGGCGCCGAGACCGAGGTCGACAAGACCATTCTCGAAGAGCTCAATGATCCGCTGGTGCACCTGGTGCGCAATTCGGTGGACCATGGCCTCGAGACACCCGACGAACGCGTCGCAGCGGGCAAGCCGGCGCGCGGCACCATCCGCCTGTCGGCACGCCAGGCGGGCGACCACATCATCATCGAGATCACCGATGACGGTCGCGGCATGCGTCCGGAATTCATCCGTGAAAAGGCCATCCAGAAGGGCCTGATCAGTGCCGACGAGGCCAACACCCTGGATGAGCGGCAAAGCCTGAACCTGATTTTCCTGCCCGGCTTCTCGACCAAGACGGAGATCAGTTCGGTTTCCGGTCGCGGCGTCGGCATGGATGTCGTGCGAACCAACATCCAGCGCCTCAAGGGCCGGATCGACCTGTCGTCCAAACCGGGCGAAGGATCACGCGTCACCATCTTCCTGCCGCTTACGCTGGCGATCCTGCCGGTGCTGATGATGAAACAGGGCGGCCAGACCTATGCCATGCCGCTCAACGCGGTGCGCGAAATCGTCAATATCGAACCGCGCAACCTGCAGAGCGTGGCCGGCACTCCGAACCTGGTGGTGCGCGGCGAGGTGCTTCCGGTGCTGGAACTGGCGGACCTGCTCAACAAACCCAAGGACGGCGATTCGCTGGTCGGGGTTGTCGCAACCTCCGGTGAACGCGGCTATGTGCTGGCGGTGGACAGCTTCGTCGGACAGGATGAAGTGATGATCAAGCCGCTTGAAGGGGTCAAGCCGAAGGGCGTGGCCGGCGCCACGCTCTCCGGCGAGGGGGTGCTGGTGCTGGTCCTCGAAATGCATGAACTCCTGCAGGGTCGGATGTAGTCCGGCCGCGGCAGCGGGTCACCCGACCACCACCGGCGCCTCGCCGTGGCGGTCCGAAAGGCGGTGCAGAAATGAACTTCACGACAATCAAATCCAGGGCGACGGTCCTGCTGGTGTCGATCACCGTGCTGTTTGTGGCGGTATCCGGCGCCGGCTATTACGCTTCCGACGCACTTAGCCGTGACATGGCGCGTGAACTCGACGCCCGCCAACTGGAGGTTCAGGCGATGCTCGCGGCGACCTCCGTGCGGGCCGCTGCGCGCCAGACCGCCAATACATTCAAGACCGTGCTTCTGCGAGGCACGGACGAGAAACTCTACAAGGAGGCGCTGGCGGACTACAAGAAGTCCGATGGTGCGGTTCGCGAGCAGTTGTCAAAGCTCGAAAAGCTTGCGCCGAAGATCGAACTGGATCTCGCCGCCGACATCGCCGCTTTCCTCAAGCAGCACGCGGAGGTGGTCGCCAAGCTCAACAAGGGTCTGGAGCTCTATGACCCGATCAACGTCACCACGGCCTTCCTTGCCGACCAGGCGGTGTCCGGCATCGACGCGCCGCTGATCGCGACTGCTGCCCGTCTGGCCGATCGTGTGCGCGACCATTCGGTCAAGCGCGCGGCGGCGGCGACGTCGGCGGCCGCCGCGAGCGCAAAAGGCTGGGGCATTGCGATCGGCGCCGGCATGCTGTGCGGAATCGCCGGTGCCATCGTCATCACGCTATGGATGACACGCGGCGTCATCCGGAGCCTGGGCGGCGAACCCTACGAGGCCGTCGCAGTGGCACAGCGCATCGCCGCCGGAGACGTCTCGACCGCCGTCACGCTCAAGGCGGGCGACACCAACAGTCTGATGTCGGCGCTTGCGCGCATGCGTGAAACCCTGCATGACATGATCACCGAAGTGGCGGCGGGCAGTGCACGTCTGGCTTCGACCGCGGCGGACCTTTCCTCGGCCACACGTCAGATCAGCGACTCCACCGAGGCACAGAGCGACGCCGCCTCGTCGATGGCGGCCGCCGTCGAGGAGCTCACGACCTCCATCGAGCAGGTGTCGGGCCATTCCGGCGAGGCGTTGCGGATCTCGCGCAAGTCCGGAGATCTTTCCGAACAAGGCAATGCGGCTGTGCAGGCGGCTGCGGCCGACATGAACGAGATCGCCCAATCCGTCGACGGAATGTCCGCCATGATGCGCACGCTTGAGGGCCATTCCACTTCGATCTCGAGGATCGTGCACGTCATTTCCGAGATCGCGAGCCAGACCAACCTTCTGGCGCTGAATGCGGCCATCGAGGCGGCGCGGGCCGGCGAACAGGGCCGCGGATTTGCCGTGGTCGCCGATGAGGTGCGCAAGCTCGCCGAGCGCACCACCCAGTCGACCGCCGAAATCGGTTCGATGGTGCAGGCGATCCAGGAAGGTACGGCGCAGGCGGTCGGACACATGGAAGGCTGGTCGGGCAAGGTCGCCGATGGTGTTTCGCGCGCTCAGGGCGCCGGCGAGCGCATGGGGGAAGTGCGCGCCAGCGCCAACCAGGCGGCCAGCGCGGTCAGCGAGATCAATGACGCACTGGCGGAACAGAGCAGCACCAGCGTGCAGCTGGCGCAAAACGTCGAGCGGATCGCAAGGATGTCGGAAGAAAATGTCAAGGCCGTCGGATCGGTATCCAGTCAGGCGAGTGACCTTGACGCGCTGGCGAAGACCCTGCAACAGAGCGTCAGCCGGTTTCGTATCGCCATCTAGGCGTTCCGATCAACATCAGGAAATCACCAGAGACCAAAAAAGGGACAAGGTATGTTCGCACCCGCTATCGCATTCATGAACCGGCTTGGCCTGCGTGCCAAATTGCTGTTGATCATCGGTCTTGGTGCAGTTGGATCGCTTGCCATCTCGATTCAGTATTTTCGCGCCAACCAGGCCCTGTTGCATGCAACCTCCGGTGAAATTCGCGGTACCGCGCATCAGCGCGACCTGCAGAAACTGGTCGATGCGATGCAGCGTCACCGTGGGCTTTCCAGTGCGTTCCTGGCGGGCAACAAGGCGGCTGCCGGGAAGCTTTCCGTCGCGGACAAGGATGCCGGAGACGCCATCAAGGCGCTGGATGCCCTCGATGCTCGCGATGGCGCGGAATTCGGCACTGCCAAGCCCTGGGCGGACCTCAAGGTTGAATGGCAGAAGGTGCAGCAGGGCGTGGCCGGTGCCAAGCCGGCGGAGAATTTCGCGCGGCATACGGCGGTCATAGACAAGACCCTCGCCTATGTACGATCCGTCGCCGACGGTTCGACGCTCACCCTGGATCCGGAGGCGGCTACCTTTTACCTCATGGATGCGTCGATATTCCGCCTTCCGCGATATTCCGAGGCCGCGGCGAAATTGCGTGGCCGCGTGAGCGCGATGCTTGCCGAAGACCGTGGTGTTTCCTTCGACGACACCACGGAAGTTCGCGGTTTGTTGTCGGAAATGCGGATTTTCCTGTCGGACACCCGTGAAGGCCTGCGCAAGGTGCAGCAGATGAGCCCTTCCGCACAGGGCAGTGTTGGCAAGTTGCTGAGCGAGTTCGACGCGGAGCATGCCGCGATCGTGAAGCTGGTCGACGAGAAGATCCTCACGGGCCAGCCGGATATCGATTCGAACCGCTTTTTCGAGCTTGCGACCAAGCCGGTAGCGGTTGCCCAAGCCCTGCAGAAAAGCGCCAACGAGGAACTGACGGTACTGCTCGAGGCAAGGCTTGCGGATCTGCGGTTCACCAGGAACGCTTCGTTCGGCGTGCTGGTGGCCGGTTTCCTTCTTTCCCTGTACCTTTCGATGGGGGCTCTGCTGGCCGTGACGCGGGCAGTGCGGGATGTATCCATGGCCAGCAAGCGGCTCGCCGAAGGCGACCTCACCGTCGCGGTGAGCGTGCAATCCCGTGACGAATTCGCCGACATCGCCGCCAGCTTCAATGCAGTCGGCGATGCGATGCGCAAGGTTCTGACAGAGGTTGGGCAGGGGGCGGCTGAACTTTCACGTACCGCCGGCTCCCTGTCGGCGATGACGGCCCAGGTGGCCTCGGCATCGAACGCGCAGAACGACGCGGCCGCCGCGATGGCGGCCGGCATAGAGCAGCTTACCGTCAGCATTGGCCATGTGGCGGGATCGTCCAACGACGCCCTCAGGGCTTCGCAGAACGCAGGGGAGCTTTCGGTGGCCGGCAATCAGGCGGTGCAGGGGGCCGCCACCGAGATGAACGGCATCGCGGCCGCGGCGCAGGATTTCGCGCTCATCATCGACAGCCTGGGCAGGGAATCGACGCAGATTTCCCGCATTGTGGGTGTCATCGAGGCGATCGCCGGCCAGACCAACCTGCTTGCCCTGAATGCCGCGATCGAGGCAGCCCGGGCGGGAGAACAGGGACGCGGCTTCGCCGTAGTTGCGGACGAGGTGCGCAAGCTTGCAGAACGGACAGCGCAGTCAACCAAGGAAATCGTCGGCATGGTGGCCGGCATTCAGGATGGTACGCGCCAGGCCGTGGCGCAGGTGGACACCTGGAAGGCAGCCATCGGCAGCGGTGTGGAGAAGGCACGCGGCGCTGGCGCACGCATGATCGAGATCGAGTCAGGCGCCGGCGCGGTCGTGACCGCTGTCAACGAAATCTCCTCCGCGCTCGCGGAACAGTCCGCCGCCAGCAGCGACATCGCGCGCAACGTGGAGCAAATCGCACGCATGAGCGACGAAAACCATCGCGCCATCAATTCGGTGGCCGGCGAAGCCGGTCAGCTCGAAAAACTTGCCACCACGCTCAATGCCCTGGTGGCCCATTTCAAGATGCGCCCGCTTGGCGCCGCCTGATCAGCGCGTCTGCCCGGGGAAAGGAATCAGCATGAAGGCCTTCGATGATCTGTACGCCGCGGTTGAACGGACCTGGTTTCACAGCCTGACCCGCAAACTGGTCGGCAATGTGGGGATGCTGGCCATCTTCCCGGTGCTCATGGCCGTGGTGCTGTGGTCCGGCTGGAACAGCCTCCACGCTGCGGTGGCGTCAGCGGGCCTGGCGCCGGAGGTCGCGCTGAAGATTGCGCATGCGCTGGATACGCAGCTTTTCGCGGCTGCCGGCCTGTGCGCGGTCGGGCTTGCGACCGCAGTCGGCGTGTTTCTATATCTGCGCCATCTGATCGTGCGGCCGGTGCGTGCGCTGGCCACGAAAATGCGCGAGATCGGTGCCGGCGAGGGTGACCTGTCCAGCGACATGCCCGCCATGACGCAGGACGAGTTGCGCGATCTGGCCGTGAGCTACAACGCGTTTGCCGGCCAGTTGCGCCACGTCATCGCCGAGGTCCGCAAGATGAGCGTGCAGGTGGCCTATGAATCGGCCAAGACCGCGGGTGGCGTGAGCGAATCGACCACGCTTGCGGGACGCCAGGGCGAACTGGCCGTGGAGGTTTTCAATGCCACCGACAGCGCCCAGCGCTCGCTCGGAAAGGTGTCGGAAAGCGCGCAGGAGATCGCCGTGGCTGCGGCCGGCCATGTGGCAGGTGCCAATGAAGCATATGCGGAGTTGCTGGCCGTCAATCGCGACATCGAGGTCGCGAAAGGGCGCCTCGAGGTTCTGACCGGCACCGTTGAGCGGCTTGGCGAGAACTCGCGCAGCATCGCCTCGGTGGTGAAGCTCATCAACGACATCTCGGACCAGACCAACCTCCTGGCCCTGAACGCAGCCATCGAGGCGGCGCGGGCCGGCGAGGCCGGTCGCGGCTTCGCGGTGGTGGCCGACGAGGTGCGCAAGCTGGCGGAAAAGGTCAAGCAGGCCACCGGCGACATCGCCCGCAATGTCGACGGCATGTCCGGCCTGGTGGAAAGCACCAGGAACGAGACCGGCGGCATCGACGAGGCAATCCGCAATGCCGGCGCCGTCGTCGAGCGTTCGTCGCAGCGCTTCGACTCGATCGTGCGTGACTTCTCCAGCATGGGAGACCGGGTCAGCGAAGTGCGTGAGTCGATCGAATCGGTCAGTGTCGCCAACACGCAGATCCACGCCCAGGTTTCGGCCATCCGCGGCATGTCGGTGGACGTGGGCACCCGCATGGAACAGGCCTTCAAGGCTTCGCAGGAACTCTCGCAGGCGACCGAGATGATCGAGGAACTGGCGGCGCGCTTCCGCATCGGTCATGGCAAGTTCGAGGAAATCATCGATCGCGTGGCCGCGTATCGCGATCTCTGCGGCGAACGCCTGGCTGCGTTGGCCGCGCGCGGGATCAACGTGTTCGACCAGAACTATCGGGCGATTCCGGGTACCGATCCGCAGAAATACCACACCGGCTATGACCGCGAATGCGAGCAGGTGCTGCAGCCCCTCTACGACAGGCTGGTCGAGGAAACCGAGGGCGGAACGTTCGCGCTGGCCATCGATACCCGGGCCTATGCGCCCACCCACAACAGCAAGTATTCGAAGGCGCCCACCGGAAACCGTGCCGTGGACTTGGTGTCCAGCCGCGACAAGCGCATGTTCACCGATGCCACCGGGACCAGGGCGGCTGCCAATCGCGCCCGCTTCCTGTTGCAGACCTATCGTCGCGACACCGGGGAGATCCTCAACGACCTGTCGATGCCGATCGAGATCGGTGGCCGCCACTGGGGTTGCCTGCGCTTCGGCTTTTCGCCCGAGGTTCTGCTGAAGGGCGATTAAGCCGCGCGGTGCCGGCCGGTGCCGCGCAGGCGGGCCGCCTGGCAGGGGAGCCGTGCGGTGTGACGCCGTTGCGGCTCTTCAGTGACGTACCTTGAGGCGGCGACTCGGGCGCCGGGCCACCAGGGTGAACAGGTCGTCTTCCATATCCAGCGGGTCGATCTCCGCGGCCTCGAAAGCACCGGCGTAATCCGCCGCGATATCCGCGTTTTCAAAGGCGGCCGTCCATGCGTCGGCGGCACGGAAGTCGCTGTCATGCGTTTCACCGGTGAAACCGGCGAGTCCGATTTGCTCCATTTCGGTCTTCCTTCCGTTTTTCGGTTGGACAAGTGGCGGTCGCGCGGCCTGCTTCGATGCGCCATCACCTGTGACCGATTCTTGGCCCGGGATTCGTCGCGCAAGGCGGCGAATAACGACGCATTTGGTCCCCTGTTTGCGGCATTTGCCACCCTTGCCTGCCGGAATAATTGAACCGTTATCCGACAACCCTATAGAGGGCCCGCCAATGGCGGCAGAGCAGGCTCAAGATCGTGAATTACCAGCGTCGCAGAAGAAGCTGGATGATGCTCGCAAACGCGGGCACACCCCGCGCTCGCGTGAGCTGACCACCGCCGCGCTGTTGCTGGCCGGTGCGGCAGGCATGTCCGCACTTGGCCCGCAGGTAACGCAGAAGGCGATGGACTTCCTGCGCGGCGGCCTGAGTGTTTCCCGGGCCGCGGCATTTGATCCCGCTCTTGCGCTGGAAGCCGCCGGCCAGGTCGCCCTGCAAGGCATCATGCCGGCCCTGCCGCTTCTGGGCCTCCTCTTCGTCGCCGCGCTCGTGGCGCCACTGGCCATTGGCGGCTGGGTATTCAGCACGGAGCCGATCACCCCGGACTTCTCGCGACTCAATCCGCTGAGCGGCCTGTCCAAGCTTGTATCGATGCAAAGCGCGGCCGAATTGGGCAAGGCGATCCTCAAGGTCATCCTGATCGGTGGCGTGGTGGGTTCGCTGGTATGGCGGGACCAGATCGCGTTCGTGGTGCCGCTCAGCCAGGACAGCGGAACCGCAATGGCATGGGTGGGCAAGGTGATTACCCGCGATTTCCTGTGGATGGCGGCGGTCCTGCTGGTGATCGCGGCCGCCGACGTGCCCCTTCAGCTTTGGCAGCACCGGCACGGCCTGCGCATGTCCAAGGAGGACGTAAAGCGCGAGTTCAAGCAATCCGAAGGTGACCCGCAGGTCAAGGGCAAGAGGCGCCAGCTTCAGTACCAGGCCGCGCGGCGCCGCATGATGTCCGCGGTTCCCACGGCCGATGTCGTGGTCACCAACCCGACACACTATGCGGTGGCGCTGTCCTACCAGGCTGGCTCCAGGGGGGCTCCCCGGGTGGTAGCGAAGGGGACCGACGAGGTCGCGGCCCGGATCCGCGACATCGCGGCTGAAAACGGCGTTCCCCTCCTGGAGGCACCACCGCTGGCGCGTGCGCTTTACAAGCACGTAGAACTTGAGGCCGAGATCCCCGCAGCGCTCTATAACGCCGTGTCGCTCGTCCTGGCATGGGTGTTCCAGTTGCGCCATGCCGGTGCTGGTCGCATGCCGGTGGCGCCGGTCGGGCTGCCGGTACCGCCGGAACTCGACCCGCTCAATGAAGGGGTGGTGGCATGAGCACCTTCACCTTGCGGGGCGGCGGCTGGCGCAACATTCCATTGCGCGGCTTGGCCGCGCCGGTGTTCATCATCATGGTCCTGGCGATGATGATCCTGCCGTTGCCGCCCTTCCTGCTTGACCTGCTGTTCACCTTCAACATCGCGCTCGGCCTGATCGTGCTGTTTGCGGCGATCTACGCCAATCGCACGATGGACTTCGCGGCGTTTCCGACCGTGCTGCTCGTGACCACGTTGTTGCGCCTGTCTCTCAACGTCGCCTCGACCCGGGTGGTGCTGCTGCAAGGGCATACCGGGCCCGACGCCGCTGGCAAGGTGATTGAAGCGTTTGGCCACTTCCTGGTGGGCGGCAACTTCGCCGTCGGCATCGTGGTGTTCCTGATCCTGGTGGTGATCAACTTCGTGGTCGTCACCAAGGGTACGGAAAGGATCGCCGAAATCGCAGCACGTTTCACCCTGGATGCGATGCCTGGAAGGCAGATGGCGATCGACGCCGACTTGAACTCCGGCCACATCACCGAGCAGGACGCACGCAAGCGCCGTGCGGAAATCGCCCAGGAAGCCGACTTCTACGGCGCCATGGACGGCGCGGCCAAGTTCGTGCGCGGCGACGCGATCGCCGGCATCCTGATCCTGTTCATCAACATCATCGGCGGAATGATCATCGGGATGGTGCTGCACGACCTCCCGGCAGGCCAGGCGGTGGACAACTACGTGTTGCTGGCCATCGGCGACGGCCTGGTCGCGCAGATTCCCGCGCTGGTGATCTCGGTGGCGGCGGGCTTGATGGTCAGCCGCGTCGGCGCCGACGAGAACGCCAACGAGGACATGGGTTCGCAGGTGGTTCGCCAGCTGGTGGCCAATCCGCAAACCTTGATGATCACCGGCGCGGTACTGGCTGCGATGGGCCTGATTCCTGGCATGCCGCATTTCGCATTCATCGCCTTTGGCGGTGGTGCGATCTGGGTGGGCTGGTGGCTGTCGCGGCGTGCCACGCAGAAAGCGACGGCGACGGCGGATGAGAAAGCGCCCGCCCCGAACGAGTCCGGCGAGGTTTCCTGGGAGGATCTCGCGCCGGTCGACGTTTTGGGCCTGGAGGTCGGTTTTCGCCTGATCCCACTGGTCGACCGCGTCCAGGATGGTGAACTGCTCAAGCGCATCAAGGCGATCCGCAAGAAGTTCGCCCAGGAAGTCGGCTTCCTGCCGCCGTCGGTACACATCCGCGACAACCTCGAACTGAAACCCAACGCCTATCGCATCAGCCTGAAGGGCGTGGTCATCGGCGAGGGCGACGTCTACGTCGGCATGTACATGGCCATCAATCCGGGCAACGCGGTGGCACCGCTGCCCGGCACACCGGCACGCGACCCGGCTTTCGGACTGCCCGCCACCTGGATCGAAGGCAGCGTCCGCGACCAGGCGCTCGCCACCGGCTATACGGTGGTCGATGCCGGCACGGTTGTGGCGACCCACCTGAACCATCTCATGCAGTCGCATGCGGCGGCGTTGCTCGGGCGCAGTGAGACGCAGTCCCTGATCGAGCATTTCAACAAGCAGGCTCCAAAGCTGATCGACGACCTCACGCCCAAGCTCATTCCGCTTGCCACCTTCACCCGCGTGCTGCAGGGCTTGCTGGAGGAAGGTGTGCATATCCGCGACATGCGCAGCGTTGTCGAAACTCTTACCGACCATGCGGCCCGCACCACCGACGCGGCCGAACTGCTGGCGCAGGTGCGCATCACGCTCGGGCGCGCCATCCTTCAAATGCTGTTCGGTACTTCGGCTGAAATCGAGATGCTGGTTCTGGAGCCTGACCTAGAGCGCATGCTCGCGCAATCGGCCAAAGGCGCTGCAGGTGAGCCCCTGGGAATCGAGCCCGGTTTGGCCGAGAACCTTGCGCGCGACCTGCTGGCGGGGGCGCAGCGCCTGGAAAACCTTGGCAAGCCGCCTTCCCTGCTGGTACCCGACAAGCTGCGGGCCGACCTGTCGCGCATGGCGCGCCGCGTACTGCCGCGCCTGAAAGTGCTTTCGCACGCCGAGATCCCCGATGCTTGCACCATCCGCGTCGCCGGGATGGTGGGGGCGCGCGGCGGAATGCCCGGCTGACATGTTTGCAAGACCCAGGATTGAATCAAGCGAGTTCGCGAAGAGGCCACAGCCATGATGATGAAAAGTTTTCTCGGTGTCACCGCGCTGTTTGGCGCGGGCGCGAACTGGGTGGACGGTTGGCAGGCGAAGAAGACCGCCCGCAAGGAAGCCGCGGCAGCCGACGAGAAGGCGCCCGCACAGACCACAACCGTGCAAGCCTCCTGGGAAGACCAAGAAGCCTCCTGGGAAGACCTGCGGCCGGTCGAGGAGCTGGGCCTGGAATTCGGGTACAAACTGATTCCGCTGGTCGACCGCGGGCAGGGTGGCGAACTGCTGAAGCGCATTCAGGGGATTCGCAGGAACTTTGCTCAGGAGGTTGGATTCCTGCCGCCGCAGGTGCACATCAGGGACAGCTTCGTACTTAAATCCAACGCCTATCGCATCAGCCTGAAGGACGTGGTCGTCGGCGAGGGCGAAGTTCATGCCGGCATGCTCTTGGCCATCAACCCCGGCAATGCGGTGGCGCCATTGCCCGGCACGCCTGCGCGCGAACCGGCTTTCGGACTGCCCGGGATCTGGATCGAGAGCGCCATCCGCGAAAAGGCATTGGCCTCCGGCTACACGGTGGTCGATGCCGACACGGTGGTGGCCACGCACCTGAACCATCTCATGCAGTCGCATGCACATGCGTTGCTGGGCATCATTGAAACCGAGGCCCTGATCGATCACTTCAACTGCCGGGTGCCGAACTTGATCGACTACCTCACACCAAGGCTCATTCCGCTCACCACGTTTACCCGCGTGTTGCAGGGCCTGCTCGAGGAGGGAGTGAACATCCGCGACATGCGCAGCATCGTCGAAACCCTCATCGACCATGCGGCCCGGACCAAAGACGCGGCCGAGCTGGTGGCGCAGGTGCGCATCGCCCTCGGGCACGCGATCCTGCAGATGCAGTTCGGACCTTCGGCCGATATCGGGATGCTGGTGCTCGAGCCCGACCTCGAGCGGTTACTGGAGCAGTCCGTCAGTCCCGCCACAGGTGAGCTTCTGGGCATCGAACCCGGACTTGCCGAGAACCTGTCGCGTGACCTGCTGGCTGAGGCAAAGCGGCTCGAGGATCTAGGCAAGCCGCCTGCACTGCTGGTGCCCGACCGGCTGCGTCCCGGCCTGTCGCGTATGGCGCGCCGTGTATTGCAGCGCCTGAAAGTGTTTTCGTACGCCGAGATCCCGGACGTCTGCACCATCCGTGTTGCCGGGATGGTGGGGGCGCGCGGCGGAATGCCCGGCTGACGTGTATGCAAAACCCAGGAATGAATCAAGCGAGTTTGTGAAGAGGCCACAGCCATGATGATGAAAAAATTTCTCGGTGCCACCGCGCGCGAGGCCATGCAGAAGATGAAGGCCGAACTCGGACCCGATGCGCTCGTGATTTCGAATCGCAAGACCGCTGGCGGTGTGGAGATCCTCGCCATGGTGGAAGCGCCCGGGGAAATTGCCGTCGCGGAAGCCACGCCGGTTCGCCCGCCGGCCGCGCCGGCACGTGCCGTCAAGGCCGCGGCGCCGGCAGCGCCCGCACCGCGACCCGCGCAACGCGAGCAGGCGCCCCAGCGGGACGGTCGCTTTACCAGCCTCAAGGACTTCGCGCCGCGTGTGGAGGCGGCGCAGTCGCCGCGCCCGATCGCGGCAAAGGACTGGGAAGCGCTCAACGCCTATGCGTCCCAGAATGCTGCGGCCAAGCCTTCCGCATGGCCGGCTGCTGCCTCCGCCAGCGCGGCGCCGGTCGCACCCGCGGCCCCGGCTGTCGCAGCGCCCGCGGCGCGGACTTCGCCCAGCCCGCACGAGGCGTTGCTGATGCGCGAGCTTTCCTCGATGAAATCGATGTTGCAGGACCAGATCGCCGGCCTCGCCTGGCGCGACATGTCCGAGCGCCGCCCGCTTGCCGTAAAGCTGTGGCGCGAATTGGTCGAGGCGGGGTTTTCCGCCAGCCTCGCCCGCACCGTTGCCGACAAACTGCCGGACGACCACAACGAGGCGCAATCGCGCAAATGGGTCTCGGACGTGCTTTCCCGCAATCTCAAGTGCGTTGATCCGGCCCGAGACATGGTCGAGGCCGGCGGCATCTATGCACTGGTCGGTCCCACCGGTGTGGGCAAGACCACCACGACCGCCAAGCTGGCCGCGCGTTGCGTGGTCAAGTACGGCGCCCAGTCGCTCGGCCTGATCACCACCGACAGTTACAGGATCGGGGCGTTCGACCAGCTTTCCATCTACGGCAAGATCCTCGGCGTGCCGGTGCACTCGGCCCAGTCGTACGCCGAGCTCGAGGCCACCATCTCCACCATGTCAGGCAAGCGCATGGTGCTGATCGACACCACCGGCATGGGGCAGCGCGACAACCGCGTCTCCGAACAGATCAACCTGCTCGACAACCCCAGCATCCGCCGCGTGCTGCTCCTGAATGCCGCGGCGCAGGCGGAAACCCTTGAAGATGTGGCGCGCGCCTACCAGGGCAAGGCCGCGGGGGCGCGGCCGCTCGCGGGCGCCATCCTCACCAAGATCGACGAGGCGGCGAAACTCGGCCCGGTGCTTGACGTGGTGGCCCGCCATTCGCTGGAAATACTCGCCGTGACCAACGGTCAAAGGGTTCCGGAAGACCTGCATCAGGCGGCCGGGAACGCGCTCGTGCATCGCGCGCTCAAGGCGGCGGTGGATCCGGTCTTCGCGTGGCAGGACAACGAAGTCGCCGCCAGGGCCATGGCCGCATCCCGCTCCGGCGGGGGCGACGCGGAATCCGGTTTCGGTCTGCGCCGTGCTTGAGGCCAGTCACATGAGCGCACGTACATCCCATCGCACGGCGGCAACCGGTGGCGACCAGGCGGCCGGACTGCGCAGCCTGCTCAACCGTCGCATCCTGCGTGTCCTGCCGGTCATCGGCGACCATGATGCACAGGGGCAGGGCGCATGCGCGGGACAGGTCGCGATGTGCATGGCGCGCGCCGGGCGCAGCGTTGTTTTGCTCGACGCCGTCGGGACGGCCATGACCGGGCTCGGATTCCGGCCCCAGGCGGACCTGCTCTCGATGATCCAGGGCGAGCGCGAGTTCAGCGAGGTGGCGGTTCGTTGCGCCCCCGGGCTGCGCGCCGTGTCGGCGATCGAGGGATTGTCGGCGCTGGTCGCGGCGGACGCGGCCGGCAGCGATTTCTTTTCCGGATTCATGCGCCTGGCCGAGCCGGCGGACATGGTGGTGGTGAACCTGCCGTCGGCGCCGCCGCTGGAGGGCGGACGATGGCTTCCGCTTCTTTCCGAGCATGCCGAGGCGCTGCTGGTCATGGGGACGGGGGAGCGTTCACTGACCTCCGCCTACGCGGCGATCAAGCAGGCCGCCGCCCCGCCGCGCGAGTGCAGTCCGGCCTTCCGCGTGCTGGTCAACGGCGGGGACGGCGAGCGCGGCGCGCGGGCCGCGTGCCGGCAGTTGTCGGACACCGCGCGGCGCTTTCTCGGCGCGACCGTCGGCTACTGCGGCAACGTCTTGCGCACCACACGCGGGGCCGCCTTCGGCAACGGGGCGGCGCCACACGCCGAAGCCGCGCGCGCCTTCGCCCGCGTCGCCTCGGAAGCGCAAGGCTGGCGCCTGGCCGAATGCATGCAGGACGAAACCAACGCAACACCAACGCACTAAGCAAGGACTGGAACGCTCATGTATACCGCTACCGGCGTAGTTGAACGCAAACTCAATGTCGAACAGTTCGTGCCACTGGTAAAGCGCATGGCGCATCATCTGCTGGCGCGGCTACCGGCCTCCGTGCAGGTCGATGACCTGGTCCAGGCCGGCATGCTGGGCCTGATGGACGCGGCCGGCCGTTTCGAGGAAGGCCAGGGCGCGCAGTTCGAAACCTATGCATCGCAGCGCATCAAGGGCGCGATGCTCGACGAATTGCGCGCCAACGACTGGATGCCGCGCGGCGTGCGACGCGCCCAGCGCGATATCGAGAAGGCCATCGGCAGGCTTGAGCACCGGCTCGGCCGCCCGCCGACCGAACCCGAGGTGGCCAAGGAGATGAAGCTCTCCCTGGCGGAGTACCAGGACATGCTGGCCGACGCGCGCGGCGCGCAGTTGATCCATTTCGACAGCCAGGATAACGGGGACGACGGCGATCCATTCCTGGACCGGCACCTCGCCGACACTTCCGGCGATCCGCTCACCCAGGTGCGCGACGCGCGTTTTCGCAACGCGCTCGTCGGTGCCATTGACGGCTTGCCGGAGCGGGAAAAGATGCTCATGGGCCTGTACTACGAGCAGGAACTCAATTTCCGCGAGATCGCCGCCATCCTGGGGGTCACGGAATCGCGGGTCTGCCAGTTGCACAGCCAGGCGGTGGCGCGCATCCGGTCCAAGCTCAAGGACTGGTCCTGACAGGAAGGACCCGAGGGGCCACGAGGCGCCGGACGAGGTCCGGCGCCCCGGTTATGATGCGGGGATGCAGACGCTCGCGCTGAATCCGTAGGTCATTCCCGGCATGTCGGACATACCCGGTGCTTCCCCCGCCGCCCGATCTTCGAAGGGGGATCGTCTCGTGCGGCTGGATCTCAAGTTCGGTTTGACGATCCTGCTGGCGGCGCTTCCGTTTGGCGCCGCCTTGCTGGCCGTGCGCGGCGAACCCGGTGTGCGGGCGGCGCTTCTCGCGAACTGGCCGTTTCTGGCGGGCGTCGCCCTGGTTGCAGCGGTCGCGCTCGCGGCGATGCGCAACGACATGCGCAGGAAGGTGCGCGAATTGCACATGACCTCGCGCGCGCTCGCCGAATCCGCCTCGGATGCGGATGGCGAAGGGCCGGTGGCGATCCGCCTTGCGGATTCGCCCCTGGGTTCGGATGTTCCGGGCCTGGTGGCGCAATTCAACCGCATGGCCGGGCAGATCGAAAGGCAGCGCAGGGAGCTCGCGTCTTCCCTGGCGCGCTTTCGCGGCCTGATCGACGACGCGCCGGAGGCGATCATGGTGGCCGACTACCGTACCGGCCTGGTCGTCGAGGCCAATGCCGCCACCACCCGCCTGTTCGGCACCACCCGGGAGCAGCTGGTCGGTGTCTCCGTGGTCGAGTTGTCCGCGCGTCACGACCTTTCGCCTGAACAGTTGCGCGTCGAGGTGATGCAAGTGGCGCGACGCGTGCTGGCGGGCGAAAACGTGGTCAACGAATGGAGCATCACCGGCGCCGACGGGCGGGTGATCCCGGTCGAGGCGCGCTGGATGCGCCTGCCGGGCGAAGGCGAGTTGTTGCGCGCGTCCATCGTCGACATCAGCGCGCGGCGCGCCGCCGAAGCCGAGCGCGAGCGCCTGCAGCGCGCGGCTGCAGACAATCTCGAACGCCTGCGCCAGATCGTCGACACGATGCCGTATGCCTGCGTGATCAACGGTGCCGATTTCGCCGTGCAGGTATGGAATCCGGCGGCCGAACGGATGTTCGGCTGGAGCGCGGCCGAAATGCTGGGTCGCAATTCCCTGGAAATCATTGTTCCGGAGGAATCCCGTGAGGCCGTGTTGACCCTGTTCAGCCAGATGGCTGACGGTTTGACCGTCACCGCAGCCGGCAACGAGAACCTGACGCGTGACGGCCAGCGCATCGTTTGCGAATGGAACAACTCCCGCCTCACCGACGGTGCCGGCAATTTCATCGGCTACCTGTCGATGGCGATCGATGTCACCGCGCGGGTGGCCGCCGAGCGTTCGCTCAAGGAGAGCGAGGTGCGTTTCAGGCAGCTCACCTCGCTTTCGTCCGACTGGTACTGGGAGCAGGATGCGCAGTTCCGCTTTGTGCGCACCGACATGCATGGCTATCGCGTCGACAAGCCGCTCGGGGAAAGCATCGGACTTACGCGCTGGGAGCGGGGCAGCTCGCGCCCTCTCGGCACAACCTGGGAGGAGCACAAGCGCGATCTCGAGGCGCACTTGCCGTTTGCCCATCTCGTGCTCGAAGTCGACCGGCCTGACGGGATTCGCGCCTACGTGGCGGTCCGCGGCGAACCCATTTTCGGTCCCGGCGGGACTTTCACCGGCTATCGGGGGGTCGGGTCGGACATCAGCGAGCGTTACCGCAGCGACCTGGCACGGGCTGGAGAGCGCCGGGTCTATGAATTGCTGGCGGCGGATGCGCCGCTGGCAGACCTGATGGACACGCTATGCCTGTCGATCGAATCGGCCCTTGCACGCCCCGGGATCGCTTCGTTGTTGATGCTGGAGGGTGATCTGCTCATGCCGATGTCGTCTCCCTTGGCACCGACCGCGTTCATCGAAGCGATTGCCGCCGGCGTCGCGGTCGGCGCCGACAATGGCACCTGCGGAGCGGCAGCCTACCTGAACCAGACCGTGGTCAGCGGCGACATCGCATCCGATCCGGCATGGGAAAAGTATCGCCTGGCTGCGCAGGCGTCAGGTTTCGCTTCCGCCTGGTCGACGCCGGTACACGGCAGCGCCGGCGAGGTCGTGGCGACTTTCGCGGTGTATTGCGCCACCGCGGCGCAGCCCGTACCGGAGGATCTTGAACTCACCGGCAATGCCGCGGCGCTTGCCGGGGTTCTGATCCAGCGTTTCCGGGCGCAGGCGGCGCAGCGGGAACTCGACTTGCGTTATCGCAGCCTGATCGAGCTGGCGCAGGAAGGGGTCATGCTGCATCACTTTGGCGTGGTCGAGTATGTCAATCCTGCGATGGTGCGCATCCTTCGCGAGACCGATGGCGGTGCGCTGATCGGCACCAACATCCTGGAGCGGTTCGACGCGCCGTCCATGGACCTGGTGCGCCGGCGCCAGCGGCGGGTCATGGAACTGGGGCAGTCGGTCGGCTATGTCGAGCTGCGCATGCGCGCCGCCGACGGCGAGTATGTCGACGTCGAGGCGGCCGCGGGGCCGGTGGAGATCGGCGGCCGGAGGCTTGAGCAGACGTATGTCCGCGATATCAGCGGGCGCAAGTGGGCCGAGCGGGAAATGCAGCGCCTCAACGGCGCGCTGGAAGCCAAGGTCACCGAACGCACTGCCGAACTGTCGGCCGCGGCGCGCGAGCTGGAGTCGTTTTCGTATACCGTCGCGCATGACCTCAGGGCGCCGTTGCGCGCCGTCGACGGTTATGCGCAATTGCTCAAGTCGGGGGCCGGCAGCGCTTTGGACGACGAGAGCCGCCGCGATGTCGACCAGATCATCGCCAGCGCCCGGCGCATGGCCGAACTCATCGACGGGCTGCTGGAATTCTCGCGGCTTTCGCGCGGGTCTGCTTCATACCAGCGGGTTTCCACCCGGCTGATGGTGCAGGGCATCGTCACGGAAGCGCAAGCGGCGTTTTCCCATTCACCGGAAGTCGCGGTCGGCGCGTTGCCGGACGTGTTCGGCGATCCGGCGATGTTGCGCCAGGTGTGGTCGAACCTGATATTCAATGCGTTCAAGTTCACCGGCACTACCCCGGGTGCCAGAATCGCGGTCGACAGTGTCATGGAGGGCGGGGAGGTGGTTTTTTCGGTCGCCGACAATGGCGCCGGTTTCGATGCCGACTATGCGGGCAAGCTTTTCGGCATGTTCCAGCGGCTTCATTCGCGCGCCGAATTCGAGGGCACCGGAGTCGGTCTGGCGATCGTCAAGCGGGTGGTCGAGCGGCATCATGGTCGTGTATGGGCGGAGGGCGCCACGGGCAAAGGCGCGACGTTGCGGTTCTCCATGCCGAGCACGTCGGTAGTAATGTCTTTGCCGGAAGCCGGCGGCGATTCGTGACCAACTGATGTTTTTGCCATCTATTCATCAAAACACCCAAGGCGGAATTTCTGTACACTCTTGTCTGATCCGGCTTGGTCAGGGCGCTGGCAGCCGTTTCCACCGACATCTATCCTCTTCCGTAACCCAAATCCGGCGAATCGCCCCCGCTTCGAGGTTGTGTTGAGCACCGAACAAGATCTTGATGCGGACATTCTGCTTGTAGAGGACGATCCTAATGACGCCGAGCTTGTGCGCCGGGCGCTCAAGCGGGCCGGCGCAGTGGCTTCGATTGTTCATGTCCAGGACGGGGCCGAAGCGCTGGATTACCTGTATGGGCGCGGCACCTTCGCCGGTCGCGTAGGCCATTCGCAGCCGAAACTGATGCTGCTTGACCTGAAGCTGCCCAAGCTGACCGGCCTGGAAGTCCTGCGCGAGGTGCGCTCGCATCCCGAATTGCAGCGTCAAGTGGTGGTGATGCTGACCTCGTCCCGCGAGGAACGCGACCTTCAGGAAGCCTACCAGAGCGGCGTCAACAGCTATGTCGTCAAGGCGGTCAATTTCGAGGAATTGATGGATTCGCTCTCGCGGCTGGCGCACTACTGGCTGCGTGTCAACCAGCTTCCCCAGCTTCGCAAGATCTAGCCCGCGCCTGGCTCGGGACCGGAACGCCGGCGGCAATGGCGAGGCGGTCGCCGCGCGTTTTCAGGCGTGCGCCAGGTTTTGGGTGCCGAGGGCTTCGCCGATGACCCGCAGAAGCCCGGGGGTGTCACGTTTCTCGAGCACGCCGTCAGCACCGCCGTTCATCGCGAGGGCGGCCTGATCCCGGCTCAAGTCGCCGGAATAGACGAAAAACGGCAGCTTCGGCGCGTCCTTGCGAACCTGCTGGAGCGCGGCGGTGGAGTCGAAGCCTGGCATGTTGTGGTCGCACAACACCAGGTCCCAGGCCTGCGCGGCCAGGGCCGCCTGCAGGTCGCGCTGGTTGTCGACGCGGCGAAAGCGTGCACTCTTGATCCAGCGGCGAATATAGGCCGACGCCAGCAGGACGTCGTCCTCGGAATCATCGATGATGAGGATCTGCGGGCCGCAGGCTGGCTGGAAAGCGTGCATGACGCGCATTATGCGCGTCCGAACATGGCGCCGCCGTGCATGCGGCCACCGGTAAACCCGTCGGCACTGTACAGGCCGCCCGATTCCGCGGCGCCGCGGCCGGCAGCCTGCATCAGTCCGGCCAGGCGCGACTGGTTGTAGGCCATCTGGGTCGCGACGTGGATGCCATTGGCAAGATTGGCTTCGCGCGCTTCACGCACGGCCGCGACCAGCGCCTGGTTACGCGCAAATGCCGGGGCGACCTGACCGGGAATGCCGCCGAAAGCCTGCCGCAATTCATGCAATGCACGCTCCTTGGCCGAAGCCAGGGCGACCAACGCGTTCGCGTCGCGGCTTTCGAGCGCAGCGTGTTCTTCGCGCAGGAGCTCGAGGACGCGGGCGAGTGCGTGCAATCCCTCAGTCGGCCTTGCGGGAGTCGCGACTATTGCCATATGGGTGCACTCGATGGCTTGCGCCGGTTAGTGGACATTGCCGAAAAGATCGTTCACGTTGGCGATCAGCTTGTCGGCGACAACGCCCGAATCCACCTCGAAACTGCCGTCGCGAATCGACTGCTTGATCTGCGCGACGCGTCCGGCGTCGAATTCCGCGTTGCTTTCGTTTGCCGACAGGGACGTCAGCCCTTCGGACAAACGGACCGAAGCGGCCGTGCCGGCAGTTGCCGTGCTGGTGGCCGAGGCGGCCTTGGTCGAGGGCTTGCCCGTGCCGACGTCAAGGCGTGTCGGGTCAGTGGATCCATTGATTTTCATGCGCATTTCTCCCTAGGAGTGTCTTGCTGCACCGGATTCTCCGGCATTTTCGCGCAAACAATGCGTGGCAAGCCCGGAAATGAATGTCGTGGTGCGGCACATGCCGGTTTTACGACGCTTGCAGCGAAAACTTTAGGTCGGCGGCGCATGGATCACCCGGGGTTTGTTACTTCTATTCGCGCTTAGAGGCGCATTTCCACCACCCGGCCGGCGCGGGCAGTGCCCTGAACCACACGCCCGGACTCGGTTTGCACCCTTACCGGCATGCCGTCGGCGGCGGCGCCCAGAGAGCGTCCGCTGGCGCTTACTGAAAACCCGTTGCCGGTAAAGACCAGGCGCACGGTGTCGCCGGCGCCCACCGCGGGCGGGGCGCGAAAATGTTCGCTGCGCAGGACCTGGCCCTGGGCAATGGTCCGGGTGGAAGTCTTGCCATCAAGCGATTGCGGGTCCGTCAAGGCCACGCCCGGCTCCCGCGAGAGTTCGACTTCTTCCAGTTGCAGGTCTTCCTGGCTGACCGCCTGTCCGTAGGCGATCGGGCGCGCGGCCACCAGGGCGTGGCCGAAAACCTTCACCTCGACCGGCAGAAAGACGTTCCACGAAGCGCCGGCGATGCAACGCAGGCCAATCTGGGTCTTGCCCCACAGCCTGGCGTTGCCCGGAACATAAGGTTCCACCTGTGCGCAGGGCGCGAGCTGGAGGCGTTCGTCGAGCCGGCCGATCTTGACTTCGACACGACCCGGGAGTCCGGCGGTGGCTTTTTCGAGGTAGAGCCTGACCGGATCGGCGCCGTTCTGGGCCTGTGCGGTGGCGGTGCCGCCACTGACGAGCAAGGCGGCGGCGAAGGCCCCGGCAAGGGTCAGGACAGGCAGGCGTTCAAACAGGGCTTTGAGGGCGATGGTCATGGGGGCGATCGGGGCATGGGCGTACGAATAGTGGCTTCGATCTTAGCCGTTCCCGATACGCTGCTTATGCCGAACAACGTGGCAAATCCCGGCCTGTTTGGCCCACGACCACACTCAAGATTTTGGTGCAATAGCCGCCATTGATACGCCCCGGCCATACCCGCATTCCGGATGCCTTTCCGACTGTCCACCCCTGAAAAACTTGCCAAGGAGCACACAAAATGATCGGCAAGCTCAACGAACATCTCGGTTTCCACAGCGCCGCCTTGCGCCTGCGTTCAGAGCGCCAACAGGTGCTCTCGGCCAATATCGCCAACGCCGACACGCCAGGCTACAAGGCTCAGGACTTCGACTTCGCCCGCGCCCTTGGCAACGCCATTTCCCCGCCTGCGACTGCCGCCGGCGCTGCCGATCCGAGACACATCCCGATCGGTCCGCGCGCCGCAAGTCCGACGCTGCAGTACCGCACCGGTTCGCAACCCTCGATCGACGGCAACAGTGTCGAAATGGATGCTGAACGCGCCCAGTTCGCCGACAACGCCATCCGCTATGAAGCCACGCTCCGAATGCTTAACGGCCAGATCAAGTCGATCATGAGCGCGATTTCGGGCTAGGACTCGCCATGTCACTCTTTTCAGCATTCCGGATCGCCGGCAGCGGCGCCACCGCCCAGGGACAGCGCCTGAACGCGGTAGCTTCCAATCTGGCGAACGCCGATTCGGCTGCCGGTCCGGACGGCCAGGTCTACAAGGCGCGGCATGTGGTTTTTGAGTCCGCGCGGATGGACGGCGCCGGCACGGCGAGCGGCGCCGGCGCCCAGGGCGTGCGCGTCAGCCAGGTCACGGTCGACAACGCCCCGCCGCGCCGCCTGCATGACCCCAAGCATCCATTGGCCGACACGGACGGGTATGTGTCCCTGCCCAACGTCAACGTCGCCGAGGAGATGGTCAACATGATCTCGGCGGCGCGCTCGTATGAAAACAACATCGAGGTCATGAACACCGCGCGTTCGCTCCTGACCAAGACGCTGCAACTCGGCAACTGATTTTCCACCGGAGCCTTTTCATGGCAACAGTAAGCAGTACCTCCCAGACCACCGCAAGCGGCACGATTGCCGCAGCAGGTTCCAAGGCCACCACCGGCATCGGCGATTCGGTCACCGAAGACCGTTTCCTCAAGCTCCTGATGGCGCAGATGAAGAACCAGGATCCCTTGAATCCGCTGGACAACGCCCAGGTCACCAGCCAGATGGCGCAAATCTCCACGGTCAACGGCATCGAGCAGCTCAACACCACCATCAAGGCCATGCAGGAAGCGACCAGGGCGAGCAACTCCGAGCTGGAGACCATGCAGGCCACCACCATGGTGGGTCACCAGATCATCACGCCCGGCAACGCGATCACCCTCGAGGGCGGCAGCGCCCCGGCCGCATTCGAGCTGCCGGCCGGCGCCACCAAGGTGACCGTGACCATCCTGTCGGAAGCCGGGCAGGTCGTCGACTCGCAGGATTTGCCTCCTCCGGACGGGGCAAAGACCTGGCCTGAGGGAATGCACATATTTTCCTGGAACGGTGAGACGGCCAGCAAGGCGGCCGCAAAACCGGGCAACTACACCTTCGAAGTCAAGGCTGTGAACGGAAAGGCAGAGGTCAAGGCCGCCCCGATGTCCATCAGCACCGTCGATGGCGTCAATCGCGCCAACGGCGGCTATACCGTCAATACCAGTCGCGGCGCGATCGATGCGGCGACCATCAAGCGTGTGATGTAACAAAAAACCACCAGACAGGAGCAACACAATGAGCTTTCAGCAAGGACTCTCGGGCCTCAACGCAGCCGCCAAGAACCTCGACGTCATCGGCAACAACATCGCCAATTCCTCGACCATGGGCTTCAAGGGATCCGGCGCGGAGTTTTCCGACGTGTTCGCCAACAGCTCGGTCGGCGGCGGTTCCAACTCGGTCGGTATCGGCACCGCGGTGGGCAGGGTCGCGCAGTCCTTCACCCAGGGCAACATCGAGGTGACCAGCAACCCCTACGACCTTGCCATCACCGGCGACGGCTTCTTTCGCATGTCAAACGGCGGGTCCGTCACCTACACCCGCAACGGACAGTTCACGCGCGACAAGGACGGTTACCTGGTCAACTCTTCCGGTCACAACCTTACCGGATTTCCGGCCTCCCCAGGGGGTTCCGGCATCACGACGTCCGCGCCGGCGAACCTGAGGATCACCAACGCGCCATTGGCTCCAAGTCCGACCACCACCGCGGCGCTGAACGTGTCGTTGCGCACTGGCATGGCAGCGCCGACAGCAGCATTCGATCCGGCCATTCCTGCCACCTATACGGATTCAACACCTGTAGCCGTGTATGACTCGCTCGGTGCGCAGCACACGCTTTCGGTCTTTTTCAGGCAAACCGCGACGCCCAGCACCTATGCCGTCTACGCTGCACTCGACGGAAACTCGGTAAGTGCCACCCCACTGGGATCCATGGTGTTCGATTCCAACGGTGTGATGGCGACGGCACCGACCATCAATCTCAACATGCCGGTTACCAATGGAGCCTCCAACATCGCGATGAGCCTTGATCTGGCTGGCAGCACGAAGTACGACGACACTTTCAGCACGCTGTCGCCAGTGCAGGACGGCTACGCCACCGGCGCGTTCAGCGGCTTCGCCATAGGTGGAGACGGCCTCATCACCGCCAGCTATTCGAACGGGCAGACACGCGACATCGGTCAGGTCGCGCTATCCACGTTCGTCAATCCGGGCGGCTTGCAGACTCTCGGTGGCAACCAGTGGGCCGAGACCGCAGCCTCCGGCCAGCCCGCGACCGCGGCGCCCGGCAGCGGCAACCTCGGCAAGCTGCAGTCCGGCGCGCTCGAGGCCTCCAACATCGACATGACCGCCGAACTGGTCGACCTGATCACCGCGCAGCGTGTCTACCAGGCCAACGCTCAGACCATCAAGACCCAGGACTCGGTGCTGCAGACGCTGGTCAACCTGCGTTGATGGCTGAAAACAGGAATCCCGGAGACCGACCATGGACCGCATGATCTACGTCGCCGCCAGCGGCGTGCGCGCCACGATGCAGCGACAGGAAGTGCTGGCCAACAACCTGGCCAATGTCAATACACCGGGGTTCCGTGCAGAAACCGTGGCTTTCCGCGTGGCGCCGGTGAATGGGGAAGGTCTGCAGACCCGCGCCCTGGTGGCCGAGTCGACGCCGGGGGCGGATTTTTCGCCCGGCGTCACCACCACCACCGGGCGCACGCTCGACGTCGCGGTCCAGGGCCAGGGCTTCTTTGCCGTACAGGGCACGGACGGTCGCGAGGGGTACACGCGCAACGGCGGGTTCACCGTCAATGACCAGGGCCAATTGGTCACCCATGCCGGCCAGGCCGTGCTGGGCGATGGCGGCCCGATCAGCGTGCAGCCTGGCACGGTGCTGTCGATCGCCGCTGACGGTTCTATATCGGCAGCTCCGGCGGGCGGCGGAAAGTCGGTCACGCCGGTCGCGCGGCTGAAGCTGGTCAATCCGCCCACCACCGACCTGGCGCGCGGGACCGACGGCCTGTTCCGCATGAAGGATGGCAGTGAACCGGCGGCGGACGTCCGCGTGCGGGTCAACTCCGGTTCGATCGAAAGCAGCAACGTGAACGCCGTCGAAACCATGGTGGGGATGATCACCCTGGCCAGACAGTTCGAGATGCAGATGAAGCTGATGCAGTCGGCCGACGCCGCCGCACGCAAGGGGGCGCAACTGCTCGGCGCCAACGCATAAGCCTCGAGGAAGTATCCGCAATCGACCGGGCTGCATGCGCCGGTGCGATTCCGAATATCCCCTTGCAAACGGAAGCAGACCACCATGATTCGCTCTCTCTGGATCGCCAAGACCGGGCTGGACGCGCAGCAAACCCAGCTCGACGTGATATCCAACAACCTGGCCAATGTCAGCACCAACGGCTACAAGCGCTCGCGCGCGGTGTTCGAGGACCTGCTGTACCAGAACATGCGCCAGCCCGGGGCGCAGTCGTCGCAAACCACCCAGGTACCCACCGGCTTCATGGTCGGAACCGGCGTGCGTCCGGTCGCCACCGCGCGCATGTTCACCCAGGGCAACCTGCAGCAGACCGGCAACAACCTCGACATCGCCGTCAACGGGCAAGGCTTCTTCCAGGTGCAAATGCCCGATGGCACCGTTGGCTACACCCGTGACGGCAGCTTCCACCGCGACGCCAACGGCATCATGGTGACTTCCAACGGCCAGCCGCTGCAGCCCTCGATCACGATCCCCGCCAACGCGATTTCCGTCACGGTCGGGCAGGACGGCACCGTCCAGGCCACCATTCCGGGGCAGACCGCGCCGCAAACCCTGGGCACGATCCAGTTGGCCAACTTCGTCAATCCGGGCGGCCTGCAGCCGCACGGGCAAAACCTCTACACCGAGACCGCGGCTTCCGGTACCCCGCAGACCGGGGCGCCAGGCGCCAATGGCCTGGGCGTGCTCAACCAGGGCTATGTCGAGACTTCCAACGTCAATGTGGTCGAGGAACTGGTGTCGATGATCCAGACCCAGCGCGCCTATGAAATCAACTCCAAGGCCATCCAGACTTCCGACCAGATGTTGCAGAAGCTGTCGCAACTTTGAACCCCTCGCCTACGCATTGAACGAAAGCACCGCCATGATCATCAATTTCCGCCGTTCCGCCGCCATCCGCGCCGCGCGCGAACGCGTCGCCGCTGCCCTGCCATGGTGCCGCGATGCGCTGCTCCCGCTCGCGATCGTGCTGGCTTTCGCACTGGTCTCCGGATGCGCGCCCTTCCCGAAGGTCGAGGTGCGCGAACCGACCACCGCGCGCGCGGCCCCGCCGCCGCGCACCACGCAGGTCAATGGCGCGATCTTCCAGCAGGCCGCGTTCCGGCCGCTGTTCGAGGACAACCGCGCCCGTTTCGTCGGCGACATCCTCACCATCAACATCAATGAGAATTTCAGCGCCACCCAGGAAAAGAAGTCCTCCACCAGCAAAACCGGTACCGTCGCTGCCGACTCGCCCTCGGTCAAGCTGCCGATCGGCGGCAGCCTGGGGGCCAACACCATATCGGCCAACGGCACGTCTTCCAATACCTTTGACGGCAAGGGATCGACAAACAGCACCAACGCCTTCACCGGCACCATCACCGTCACGGTGGTCGACGTGCTGCCCAATGGCAACCTGGTGGTGTCCGGAGAGAAACAGATCGGCAACAACCGCCAGGTTGAGACCGTGCGCTTTTCCGGAATCGTGAATCCGTTCAACCTGGTCAACGGCAACACCGTGAGCTCCACGCAGGTGGCCGATGCGCGCATCGAGTTGCGCGGCCAGGGGCAGGTGGACGAAGCGCAGGTGATGGGTTGGCTGGCGCGCTTCTTCCTCACCTTCCTGCCGTTTTGAGCGACAACCTCGGCCTGAAATCGAAAATCATGCATGACAAACTCGCAAGACTGATGGCTTTCTCCGTGCTGCTGTTCGGCGTGGCGATGACTTCCATACCCCAGGCACGGGCCGAGCGGATCAAGGACATCGCGACGCTGCAGGGCGTGCGCCCCAACCAGCTGATCGGCTACGGCATCGTGGTCGGCCTGGACGGCACTGGTGACCAGACCACCCAGACCCCTTTCACGGTGCAGTCCATTGCCGCCATGCTGGCCCAAATGGGTGTCAACCTGCCTCCCGGCACCAACCTGCAGTTGCGCAACGTGGCGGCCGTCATGGTCACCTCGCAGATGCAGGCCTTCGCGCAGCCGGGCCAACTGCTTGACGTGACCGTGTCGTCGATGGGCAATGCCAAGTCGCTGCGCGGCGGCACGCTCCTGATGACGCCCCTGAAGGGCGCCGACGGACAGATTTATGCCATGGCGCAGGGCAACATGGTGGTGGCCGGCGCGGGTGCGTCCGCCGGCGGGTCTTCGACCACCATCAACCACCTGAGCGCCGGCCGGATACCCGGCGGGGCGACCGTGGAGCGGGCTGTGGCAAGCCCGTTCCTGCTCGGCGACGTCCTGCGTCTCGAATTGCACAGCGCCGATTTCGGCACTGCCGGACGGGTCGCCGACGCGATCAACCGCCGCATGGGCGCGACCGCCGCCCAGGCCCTGGATGGCCGGGTGATCCAGGTGCGCGCGCCCCAGTCACCCAACGACCGGGTGGCCTTCATGGCGCAACTCGAGAACCTGAATGTCGATGTCGTTGCCGGCCCGGCCAAGGTGATCGTCAACGCCCGCACCGGCTCGGTGGTACTGAACCAGTCGGTGACGCTCGACCCGGTGGCAGTGGCGCATGGCAACCTGTCGGTCACGGTCAATTCGACGCCGGTGGTGAGCCAGCCATCACCACTGTCCACAGGCGGGCAGACCGTGGTCACCGAGAAGGCCGACATCCAGATCAAGCAGGACGGTGGAAAGATCGTCATGCTCGAAGCCGGGGCCAAACTCGCGGACGTGGTCAAGGCGCTCAATGCGCTCGGCGCCACTCCGCAGGACCTGCTGGCCATCCTGCAGGCGATGAAGGCCTCGGGCGCGCTGCGCGCCGAGCTCGAAGTCATCTAGGCCAGACACGTCATGACAACTGCCACTATTGCCAGCAACAGCACCTCGGGGACCTTCGCCCTCGACGCCAATGGCCTTGAGTCGCTCAAGCGCAGGTCGCGCGACACCAGCGCGGACGGCCAGAAGCAGGCGGTGCGCCAGGCGGCGCAGCAGTTCGAGGCGGTCTTCATGAACATGCTGATGAAAAGCATGCGTGACACCCTTCCCAAGGACGGCATGCTCGATTCGGACTCGACGCGCCAGTACACCGGAATGTTCGACCAGCAGTTGTCGCAAAAGCTTTCCGAAAAGGGTACCGGCCTGGCCGACATGATCGTCAGGCAACTCGATCGCAGGACCGTCGATCCGGCTTCCCTGACCCCGGGTGCCCTGGTTCCGCCGATGCGGCGCGAGGCTGTCAGCACGCTCGAAAAGCTGCGCTCCGCAACTGCGGCAGCGAACCCTGCAGGCGGCGCCGAGGGCGCGCGCGAGCCGGGCGCCGCGGCGCGCGATTTCGTGCGTACCCGCTGGGCCGACGCACAGCAGGCGGCGCAGGCCACCGGTGTGCCGGCCCAATTCATACTTGGCCAGGCCGCGCTCGAATCGGGCTGGGGCAAGCGCGAGATCAAGTTCGCCGACGGCAGCACCAGTCACAACATGTTCGGCGTCAAGGCAACGGCCGGCTGGAAGGGGCCGACGGTCGAAGCCGTCACCACCGAATACGTGGGTGGCGTGGCACGCAAGACCACCGAGAAATTCCGCGCCTATTCCTCGTATGCCGAAAGTTTTGCCGACTATGCGCGACTGATCGGCAACAACCCGCGCTACGCCGCCACGCTCAGGTCCACCGACGCCGCCCAGTTCGCGCAGAGCCTGCAGAGGGCCGGCTACGCCACCGATCCGAACTATGCCAGCAAGCTCACTGCGGTGATCCAGCAGACGCTGCGCGCAGTGGCATGATTCGGGGAGACGCACCATGACCATGATCCAGACCGGCCTGGCCGGACTCAAGACCGCCCAGACGGGCCTGGCGGCGGTGTCGCACAACATCTCCAACGTGAACACGCCGGGATATTCCCGGCAACTGGCCATCCAGACCTCCAACACGCCCCAGTTCACCGGCGGCGGCTACATCGGCCAGGGGGCGAATGTCGATACCATCGTCCGGCGTTACAACAGTTTCCTCGACACGCAGGCCCGCGAGGCGCAGACCCAGTCGAGCTATTTCGACACCCTCGAGGCACAGCTGGGCAATGTCGACCAGATGTTCTCCGACACCACCGCCGGGCTTTCGCCGGCGCTGGCGGAGTTCTTCAAGTCGGCCGGGACGGTATCGGCCAATCCGGCCGATGGCGCGGCGCGGCAAACCTTCGTCAGCAGCAGCGAGGTCATGGCGGGGCGCTTCCGCGATTTGTCCGCGCAACTCGAGGCCCTGCGCGGCGGCCTCAATGAGCAGGTCACGTCCTCGGTGCAGGTCATCAATTCCGCCGCCAGCCAGATCGCCGATCTCAATGAGCGCATCGTGCTCGCATCGGGTGTCGGCCGGCAGCCTCCCAACGACCTGCTTGACCAGCGCGATGCGTTGCTGCGCGACCTGTCCAGGGAGATCCGCATCTCGGCGACTCCGCTGGACGGCGGCGCGATCGGCGTCTCGCTTTCCAACGGCCAGCCGATCGTGCTCAACGCGGTGACATTCCCGCTGGAAGCCAGGTTCAATCCGGCCGACGGCATGAACATGACCGTCGGCAGCCTCAACGGCAGTGCGTTCCAGCCGTTCTCCGAATCCATGTTGTCCGGCGGCAACCTCGGCGCGGTTTTCGCGTTTCGCAGCCAGACCCTCGACCTGGCGGAAAACGCGCTTGGCCGGGTCGCCGGCGCTCTGGCTACCGCGCTCAACGCGCAACATGCGGCAGGCCAGGATCGCAACGGTGCGCTGGGCGGAGCCCTGTTCTCCCATTCCGGCGGATTGTCCATCTCCGACAGCCGCAACACCGGGTCGGGTGCGCTGGGCGTGACCGTGACCAACTACAACGCCGTGACCACCAGCGACTACAAGGTCGATTTCGACGGCACCAACTACAACGTGCGGCGCCTCTCCGACAACAGCCTGGCAAGCTACGCGTCCCTGCCGCAGTCGATCGATGGATTCACGCTCGCGCTCTCCAGCGGCACACCCGCCGCCGGTGACAGCTTCACGGTCATGCCGACCCGCAATGCGGCTGCCACCATGCAGGCATTGATCTCCGACCCCGCCAAGATCGCCGCCGGCCTGCCGGTACGCGCGTCGGCCGCATCGGCCAATGCGGGCACCGGTGCATTGCGCATCGAAAGCACGATACCGCCGGCCGGCGCGAACCTCACGCAACCCGTGACGGTCACCTTCACCAGCGCGACCAGCTTCAACGTCAGCGGCACCGGCACCGGCAACCCGGTCGGCTTGACCTATACGCCCGGCATGACGCTCAACTACAACGGCTGGAGCGCCAGGCTTGATGGCACGCCCCGCAGCGGCGACGTGTTTTCGGTGGGCGTCAATACCAATGGCAGCGGCGACAACGGCAACATGGTCGCGCTCGGTGCCCTGGGAGACACCCGCCTGATTGGCGCCGGCACGCTGTCGGCGGGCGAGGCGTACGCCCAGGTGGTGAGCGATGTCGGCAACCGCACCCGCGCGGCCAGCACGGGCGCCAAAGCCCAGGAACTGGTGCTGGCCCATGCGCAATCCGCACAGCAGGAGCTGTCCGGCGTCAATCTCGACGAGGAAGCCGCCGATCTCCTCAAGTTCCAGCAGGCTTATCAAGCGGCCAGCCGCGTGATCGCCACCGCCAACAGCCTCTTCGACGACATTCTCGCGATCCTGCGATAGGAAAGCCGCCATGCGTGTAAGCACAGCCACCCTCTATGAATCAGGCACCAGCATGCTGCTTCGCCAGCAGGCGGACATGGTCAAGACCCAGCAGCAGATGGCGTCGGGGCGGCGCATCCTCACCGCGGCGGATGATCCGGCTGGCGCCTCGACGGCGTTGCGGGTATCCCAGTCAATGGCGCGCAATGAGCAATTGCAGTCCAACCAGCAGGTCGCCAGCAACTCGCTGGCGGTGGCGGAATCGACCCTTGGTTCCGTCGGCGACGTTTTGCAGAGCGTGCAGCAACGCCTGCTGCAGGCGCAGAACAGCACGCTTTCGGCAACCGAGCGGTCGATCATCGCCGATGACGTGGATGGCATGCTCGGCCAACTGACCGGGCTGGCGAACGCACGCGACGGCGCCGGCGCGTATCTGTTTGCCGGATATTCCGAAACCACCCAGCCGTTTGTACAAGGTGCAGGGGGCGTGTCCTACCAGGGCGACGACGGCAGCCGCAAGCTTGAAGTGGCGTCCGGTCGCATGCTCGGCGTCTCGGCGTCGGGGAATGACGTATTCATGCGCATCAAGAACGGCAACGGCGTGTTCGCCACGACGGCCAACAGCACCAACAGCGGCAGCGGGGTGATCGATTCGGGCAGCGTGGCCAATCCGGCCGCGCTCGACGGGCATGCCTACAGTTTCACGTTCAATATCAGCGGCGGCGTCACGACCTACGACGTCTATGACACTACGGCCGGTGCAGCTGTGTCCAGCGGCAACGCTTTCCGGTCCGGGCAGGCGATCGCGGTTGCGGGCATGCAGTTCAGCGTTTCCGGAAACCCCGCCAACGGCGATGTTTTCACGGCAACGCCGTCGACCAACCAGAGTGTCTTCAAGACGCTCGCCGACGCGAGCAGCGCGCTGCGTTCCGGCATCGGCTCAGGCGCGCGTCTGACCGCCGTCAACAGCGCGTTGGCGAGCCTGAACCAGGCGGTCGACCGCGCGCTCACGGCGCGGGCGGAGTTCGGCACACGCATGAACGAGATAGCGGCGCATGAAACGGTGTCCGGCGCAGTGGTGCTGGAACACCAGAAGCGCCTGGCCGAGCTGCAGGACGTGGACTACACGGCGGCGGCCACCACGTTGATGCGCCAGCAGACCTCGACCCAGGCGGCCCAGCAGTCCTTCGCCAAGATCGCAAAGCTTTCGCTTTTCGACTATCTCGGTTAGTTACCCGGGCGCGCCTTGGCCTTCAGGCCGCCTGGGCGACCTTGCCGCCGGCAACCAGGGTCATGGTCCGGCTGAGGTCGCTGATCTTCCAGTCGCTGCGCGTCCCGTCGGACGCCAGTTCGGCCAGAAGGGCGGTGACATCGGCCACCGGCAAGGGCCGGCTGAAATAGTAGCCCTGCATCAGCTGGCATCCGCGCTTTTGCAGCAACAGCATTTGTTCGCGGCTTTCGACGCCTTCGGCCACCACCTCCAGATGCAGGGCACTGGCCATCGCGATGATCGCCGCGGTGATGGTTTCGTTGTCGGAGTCAGGTTTGAGATCGTTGACGAACGAACGGTCGATCTTGAGTTGATCGATGTCGAAGCGCTTGAGATAGGAAAGCGACGAGTAGCCGGTGCCGAAGTCGTCGATCGCCAGGCGCACGTTGAGGTCGTTGAGCGCCTTGAGCGTCGCAAGGGTGGCCGAGATGTCGGTCATCAGCATGGTCTCGGTGATCTCGAGCTCAAGCAGGTGGCCCGGAAGGCCGGAGTCGGCAAGCACCTTCTGGATCATTGCGACGAATCCGGGCCGCTGGAAATGCGATCCCGGAATGTTCACCGCCACGCGCACGGGATCGAGGCCGTCGGCGACCCATTTCGCCGCCTGCGTAGCGGCGGTCACCAGCGCCCATTCGCCGAACGGCACGATCAGCCCGGTCTCCTCGGCAAGCGGAATGAAATCGCCCGGCGGCACCAGCCGACCGCCGTGGTTCCAGCGCATCAGGGCCTCCACGCCGGGAATGCGCCCGGTTCGCACGTCGACCTGCGGCTGATAGTGCAGCACCAGCTCGCCGCGCTCGAGCGCCTTGTGCAGGGCCTGTTCGAGTTCCCAGCGCTTGCGGTCCACGGCGTTGAGTTCAGGGCGGTAGAGGGCGATGGCGTTGCGGCCGCTGCCCTTGACCGAATACATCGCCGCATCCGCGTTGCGCAGCAGCGTTTCGACATCCGCGCCATCGTCCGGATAACGGGCGATGCCGACCGATGCGCTGATGAAGTTTTCACGCCCGCCCACGACAAAGGGCTTGCGCATCACCGCGAGAATGCGCTCGGCGACCTTGCCGACGTGCTGATTGTCGCTGCAGTCGGTCAGGAGGACCGCGAATTCGTCGCCGCCGAGGCGGGCCACCACGTCTGAGGACCCGTCGCCGGCGCGGACGCAGCGGTTGAGCCGCTCGGCGACCTCGCGCAGGACCGCATCCCCGCTGCCATGTCCCTGGGTATCGTTGATGTGCTTGAAGCGGTCGAGATCGACGAACAGGGCGGCCAGCGGTGCGCGGGTGCGACGCGCCAGTTCGATCGCGGAACCGAAGCGTTCACGGAATATGCGGCGATTTGGCAATCCGGTCAGGCTGTCGAACTCGGCAAGCGCGCGGATGTGCTGCTCGGCTTCGCGCGCCTGGGTCACATCCTGCAGCGTTCCGGTCACCAGGGTGATCCTGCCGGCGCTGTCGCGCTCGGCCTCGGCCTCCACGTGCAGGTGGACGATGCGGCCGTCCTGGGTGCAGGCGCGGATGTCGAGATCCGGCTCGCCGCCTTCGCGGACCAGCACGGCCAATGCCTCGCGCAGCCGCGGCAGGTCGTCGTCATGAATGACGGCCTCGAACATCTTCATCGGAAACGGCCCGCCCGGATTCGGCACGCCAAGCAGCGCGAAACAAACCTCGGAGCAGGTCACCTGGTCCGAGACATGATCCCATTGCCAGACGCCCAGGCGCGCGATGCGCTGGGCACGCGCCAGCATGGCGCGGTTGCGCTCTAGCTCATGGCGGGTGCGCGCCGAGCGCAGCAGATAGCGGGTGCGCTGGGCCAGCAGCATCCACTGTGCCGACTTTACGAAGAAATCGGTCGCGCCCGCCTCGTACGCTTGCGCCACCGACTCCTCGTCGTCCAGTCCGGTGAGCATGAGGATGGGTACCTGCGCGCCGCCCGGCAGTCGGCGCAGTGCAGCGCAGGTTGCGAACCCATCCATGCCGGGCATCATCGCGTCGAGCAGTACGCAGTCGATGCCGGCCGAGAATTTTTCGATGGCTTCCGCCCCGCTGGCGGCTTCGACGACGCCGAAGCCGTGCTGGGCGAGTACCGACGAGGTCAGCAGGCGGGCGACAGGGTCGTCGTCAACCAGCAGGACACGGTCGTTCGAAGGTTGCGGTTCAGTCATCGTGTTGCTCCATTGGGGTTTCCAGTGCGCGCAGTTCGTCGAGGACGCGGGCCAGTTCCTGTTGTGCGCATGCGATCCGCGCGAATGCGGCATGGGTGTCGCCGGTGCGGGCGGCCGCTTCGATGCCCGCGAAGAGTCGCGAAGCTGCCAGTGCGCCGACATTGGCGTTGCTTGATTTGAGTGAATGCGCCGCCTGGCGCGCGGCAGCCAGATCGTTGGCCTCGGCCGCGCGGCCGAGCGCTTCCATCAGCGCCGGCACGCTGGCGGTGAACGTGCTGGACAAGCGCTTGAGCAGGCCTGGCACGTTGCTTTCCATGTCCCGGAGTCGCTGCACGGTGGCCGGATCGAGTGCCGGTCCGGAGCGCGGCGCGATCGGCGCTTGCATGGCGGATGCGCCGGGCAGGTTGGTAGCGATCATCGGCGCCGGCGCGGGTGCCGGCAATGATTGCTGGGTGCCGGTGGTGGTCAGGACGGCGAGGTGCTGGGTGCGCGCCATCGGCAACACCAGCGTGTCGTCGGGACGCGCTTCCGGGGAAAGCGGATGCGGCTTGTCGACCAGCCAGTTGAAAAGGATCCCGCGCAGCTCGGCTTCGGAAAACGGCTTGGAGAGGTAGTCGGTGAAACCGGCCTTCAGGCAAAGCTCGCGGTCGCCGGCGAGCGCATTGGCGGTCAGCGCGATCACCGGCAGGTCGGATTTGACCGCGAGCGGGGCGAACGGGCCGCCGCCGTTGCGGATGTGGCGCACCGTTTCGAAGCCGTCCATTTCAGGCATCTGGCAGTCGAGCAGCACCACGTCGAAGGCGTGGTTGCCGAGCACCTCGAGGGCGACCTTGCCATTGGCGGCGACTTCATACAGGCACCCCAGTCGCTCGAGCATGGCCATGGCGATCTCGCGGTTGACGGGATTGTCTTCGACCACCAGGACGCGACCGGTGAGCATCGGCGGCATGATCCGGTCGGTATCGCGACGGCTGTTGGGGCGCGACAGGAGGACATCGGCAAGCGCGCGCCGCAGATCGCCCTGGCGTACCGGCTTTTCGACGAACAGCTCGATCCCGCAGGCGCGGGCCCGCGCTTCGTCCGCGGCGCCGGCCAATGAAGCCAGGAGGATCATGCGCAGGCTGGCAAGGCGCGGATTGCGGCGGATGCGCTCGGCCAGTTCGATCCCACCCATGCCCGGCATGTTCATGTCGATCACGGCGGCTTCGAACGGACGACCGGCGTCCGCCGCGGCTGCGAGTTTATCGAGCGCCTCTTCGCCGCCGTCAGCGAGGCCGCAGCCGATGCCCCAGGCGTCGAGCTGTTGCGCGAGGATGCCGCGATTGGTCGGATTGTCTTCAACCACCAGCACCCGGCGGCCGATGAGCAGTCCGGGAATCGGTGTGGCCATCGGAACGGTCGAGGTGGCGTGACCGAGCTTGAGCTCGAGCACGAAACGGAATTCCGAACCGCGGCCGGGCGTGCTTTCGACTTCGATGGTGCCGCCCATCATCTGCACGAGTTGCTGGCTGATGGCCAGACCCAGGCCGGTGCCGCCATAGCGCTTGTTGGTGGCCGAGGAACCTTGCTCGAATACCCGGAACAGGCGTTTCTGCACTTCCTCCGACATGCCGATGCCGCTGTCGCGGACGGCGAATTCGATGCGGACGCAGTCCTCCGCGCCACCCTGCGCCGCACCGGCGCCTGCCATGCGCACGCCGATGATCACTTCACCTTCCTCGGTGAACTTGATGGCGTTGCCGGCCAGGTTGAGGACGATCTGGCGCAGGCGCCCCGCGTCGCCGACAACGCATGGCGGCACGTCAGGTGCCACATCGGCCAGCAGCTCGACGCGCTTCTGGTGGGCGCGCGGCGCGATCAGCTCGGCGACCTCCTCGATCAAGGTGGCGATGGCGAATTCCTCGTTCTGCAGCTCCAGCTTGCCCGCCTCGATCTTGGAGAAGTCGAGAATGTCGTTGATGATCGAAAGCAGGGCCTCGCCGGAGCGGAAGACCGTCTCCGCGAAGCGCCGCTGGCGATCGTCCAGGTTGGTCCCGAGCAGCAGTTCGGTCATGCCCATCACGCCGTTCATCGGTGTGCGGATCTCGTGGCTCATGTTGGCCAGGAACTGCGACTTGGCATGGTTCGCCGCCTCCGCCTGGTCCTTGGCAAGATAGAGCGCCTCCTGCTGTGCGCGATGTTGCGTGATGTCCTTGCACACCCCGTGGACACGGATGTCGCCGCTTTCGATGCGGATCGCCTGGGTCTGCAGGGAAAGCCAGCGCTGGCCGCGGCCGGGGTGGATGATGCGGAATTCTATGTAGACCGGCTCGAGTTCGCGCTCCATGCGCTGGCGCACTTCGAACAGCTCCATGTCCTCCGGATGGATCAACTTCATGAAGCAGGCCGGGTCGTCGTAGAGCTGATCCGGTGTCAGGCCCCAGATGTGTTCGGTGGCGGGATTGACGTAGTAGACGCAGGCGTTCTCGGGATCCGTGATGAAAACCTGATCGGCCATGGTGTCGGCGAACAGGCGGAAGCGCTGCTCGGAATCCTCAAGCGCCTTTTGCGAGCGCACCCGCTCGGTGACGTCCTCGGCGATACACAGCAGGTAGGTGCCGGCGCCTTCGGATGCCGGTACCGGGATCTTGCGCACCGACAGGATGCGGTGGTCGCCACGGCCGGTACGCCTGACCACCGTGGGCAGGCTGACCGGACGACCGGTCTCGAGCACCTGGCGGTCGCTGTTGTTGGCGTCTTCGGCCTGGTCCGCGGGAAACAGGTCGGCATCGGTGCGGCCGGCGAAGTCCTCGCGCGTGATGCCGAAGAACTCCTCGGCCACCCGATTCACATGGCGGTAGGTGAGGTCGTGGCCATCCTTCACCAGCATCATCACCGGCACGTTCTCGACCAGCGAGTTGAGGAACGCTTCGGCGGACAGCAGGGCCTGTTCCTGTCGCTTGCGCAGCGTGATGTCGAGCTCTATGGCCATGAATCGCTCGACTTCGCCATTCTCGCCATGGATCGGCTGCACCTCGATCTCGATCCAGTATTCGCGCCCGTCCTTGGCGTAGTTGAGCAGTTCCTCATTGAACCCGAGTCCGGCGCGGATCGCCTTGCCCATCCTTTCGCACGCGGCCGGATCGGTGCCCGGCCCCTGCAGGAATTGCGCGGGCCGGCGGCCCATCACCTCGCCAGCGGTGTATCCGGTGATGCGCGTGAATCCGTCGTTGACCCATTCGATGCGTCCGCCGGCGTCGGTGATCACGACGGCGTTGTGGGTGCGATCGGCGACCATCGCCAGCGTGCGG
Source organism: Burkholderiales bacterium (assembly GCA_965279115.1). Lineage (GTDB taxonomy): Bacteria > Pseudomonadota > Gammaproteobacteria > Burkholderiales > JAEUOS01 > JAEUOS01. Next base: position 6,501,078 of record OZ257137.1, on the reverse strand, counting down.
GCTTCGGCCTCCCGAATGGCGAGCACGCGGCTTTTCTCCTCCTCGCGCTCGCGGGCCGATTCGAGCCTCGCGCCATGCGCGATCAGGCTGTCGGTCATGCGCCGGAACGCGCGGCCGAGCGCGACCAGTTCGTTGCGGGCGGCGGGCTGGTTCCCGGCATCGACGTCATGGCTGCGGGCGATGGACTCGGCGCGGCGGCGCAGTCGCGTCAGGGGGCCGGTGATGGAAAGCGTGGCGAGTATGCCCAGCGCCAGCGCGAAGGCCAGTACCATCGCCGCCACCAACAGCACCTGATTGCGGGTTTCGGCGCCGATGGCCGTCATCGGTGCGCTGCCGAGCTCGGCGACCAGGACCAGTCTGGCGCCGCCCGCGTTGAGGGGCACGTAGCCGGTGTACTGGCCGTCAGCGGGCCCGGATTGCACCAGCGGAACCTGGGTGGCCAGGACGCCGGCGATTTCCGGCGCATCAGGGCGGACCGGGCTGGCATCGGCCGATGCGGCCAGTACACGCTCGCGCGAGACCAGCGATACGCGCGCGGTGGCGGCGGCTGACAGCAGGGCGGTGAATTTTTCGTCCCACACGCTGCCGAAGCCGATCGCGCCGATGATCCGGCCGTTCTGGCGTACTGGCAGCCAATGGCGCATCACCAGGCCGCCGTTGCTTTCCTCAAGCTGGAAGGCGTGGCGCCCGTCGAGCGCGCGGACACCTCCCGGCGGAAGTTCGCCGGCTTCGCCGAAGAGCGGCGTTCCGCGCACGTCCACCGCCAGCACGGATTGGGCACCGGATCCGGTACGTAGACGCTCGCGCAGCGCGGTTCTGGTAGCGGGCGACTGTGTCACGGCAAGGGCGAAGTCCCGGGCCACTTGAGCTGAACCGGCGATTTCGGCGAATTGCAACCCGTTGCGCGCGGCTTCGCGGTTGACCAGGTCACCGGCGACCACACCGATGGCTTCGGCGCGCCGTTCCGCGGCCGACGCCAGCACATGTTCAAAGCCGCGAGCCGATACAAACAGGGCGACAACCGAAGGGACAGCCGCCACCATGACCATGGCCGCGATGAGCGGAATGGCGATCGGCAGGCGGGCGAAAAGCCTTGTCATGCGCGCACGCCACCGCGCTTGCCACCATGGGTGGCAGGCTTGCAAGTTTGATTTGACCGCCGTGATATCAGCATGGCTCGAGTTCCCGTTGGCAGCGCAACCGGTCGCTGCTATTCGGGTTCACGGCCGCCACGGCCGAAACTTGAGCAATCTCCCGCCGCGCGGGCGGCTGGAGGGCATCCCGGCGCCGATGCGGCGGCGGGATGCCGCGAACGTCAGTGGACGTGCAGGCCGGGAAGCGCGAGCTCTGGATCGACTGCCCTGAGGGCAGGCGCGGGGCGACCGCTCTGGATGGACTTGCGAGCCGCGCGCAGCGCCAGCAGGTTGCGACTGCGCGCCAGAAACTCGGTCGGGTCCGCGGGTTTGGCCAGAAAGTCCGATGCGCCGTAGCGCCAGGCGCGCGCGGATACCGATTCAAAGCCGTGGGGAAGCATCAATACGATCGGCACCTCACGCATGGCCGGCATGGAACGCAAGCGGTGTATCACCTCCAGACCATCGGTGGCGCGCATCAGGAAATCCACGTAGACCAGGTCGGGGGTGTTGTCCGCGCACCAATCCAGTGCGCTGGCGGGGTGTTCAAAGCCGATGACATCCTCGATTCCGGCGCCGCAGGCCAAGTCGGTGAAGATCGCGAGTTCGGCTGCGCTGTCGCAGATGATGATGGTTGTCATGGCGCTGGGTTCCCGGGGATGAACATATTCCTCACCCTTCGCGTATCGGCATCGCCCGGCGGAACTTTAGGCCAATCTTTTGCGGAATTGGCGGCGTAATCCCGGCGTGTTTGGCCGGTCGCGCACAGCGGGTCAAAGCTAAGCTTGAGTGGTCGAGTGGATGTCTGGACGCGCCTTCCATTGGGTATTCCGGCGTGGTTCCTGGCGCGTCCGGGAGAGCAGGGGCAATGACCACCACAGTATCGAGCAGCATGAATCCCACCGAAGCCGCGCGTGAAACCATCCGGCAGCTCGCGGTGCGGCGGATCGCGCCCACACCGGACAACTACTCCCGCATATACGGCGAAGTCTCCGGGGAGGCGGTCGTGCATCCGGTGGTGGCCGCACTGGAGCGCGCCATCGCCGACGTGTTGCGGCTGTCCTCAGGCGCGCCGGGCAGCGTCCAGGCGCTCGCGCAGGCGCTCAAGCGGCAGAAATGGGAAGAGGTCGAGGCCTGGTTCAAACGGACCGCGACCACCGCCGCCAGCGCCGAGAGCCTGGCTTGGCACACCATGATCCGCGACCTGCTCAAGCAGTGGGAACTGCGCCAGGATGGCCTGCCCCAGGGGCGCAAGCGCGAGGCGCTCGAGCACGTGCTTGACAACTCGCGTACCGAACCGGCCAAGCTCTACCAGCGCGTCAACGCACTGGTCAAGTCGTGGGCCGACCTGCCGATGGGGCGCACCCAGCATGGCACCCTGGCGGTGCTCGACCGGGATGCCGCGGATCCCGAGACCGCCGCGTTGCTGCGCGAGATGCTGGCACAAACCATCGAGTTCGCGATCACGGACCGGCTGGGCTACACGCCCGAACTCGCCGGTGACGCCGCCCGGCTGGCCCTTCTGGTGCGCGAGTCAGGCGGCCCGCGTGACATCAACAAGGTTGGCGCGGCGCTCAAGGCCTTCTGGCTCAAGCTGGAGTTGCGTGGCGAGAACGTCGACGGCCTGATGCGCGGCCTGGTCACCCTGGTAAAGCTGCTCACGCAGAACATCGGCACGCTCACCAGCGACGAATGGCTGAAGAACCAGATGGCGCGGGCGGAGGAATTGCTGCGCGAGCCGCTGGACGCGCGCGCGCTGCGCGAAGCGGAGAAGGGTTTCCGCGAAGTCGCCTATCGGCAGGCGACCATCAAGGGGGGGCTGGACGAAGCCAAGAACGCGCTGAAGTCGATGGTGACCCTGTTGATCGACCGGCTCGACGAGTTGACCGAGTCCGCCGGAGGCTACCACGAAAAATTTGGCGCCTACGCCAGCCAGATCGAGTCGGCCGACAACATCGGCGCCTTGTCCACGATCATCGGCAAGCTGTTGGCGGACACCCGGGGTGCGCAGGCGACGATGCGACGCTCGCGCGACCAGCTGCACGAGGCGCGCGAGGCCGCGCGTGCGCATGAGGCGCGTGTACACCAGCTTGAGAAGGAACTCGCCGAAGTCGGTCAACTGGTCAAGGAAGACCAGCTGACCTGCGTGCTCAACCGGCGCGGCCTGGAAGAGGCGTTCACGGTCGAGGAGGCGCGTACCCGCAGGGCCGGCACGCCGCTTTCCGTGGCGCTCCTGGATGTCGACAACTTCAAGTCGCTCAACGACCAGCTCGGCCATCTGGCCGGCGACGATGCGCTCAAGCACCTGGCGGGAATTCTCCGCGATACGGTCCGTCCGTCGGACGTGGTGGCGCGCTTCGGCGGAGAGGAATTCGTGCTGCTCCTGCCCGATACCGCGATCGACGAGGCGGTGGCGGTGATGACGCGCGTGCAGCGCACCCTGACGCGGCGCTTTTTCCTTTACCAGAACGAAAAGGTGCTGATCACCTTCAGTGCGGGCGTGGCCCTGATGGGGGATGGCGAGGGCAGGGATGCCGCGATCGCCCGGGCGGACGGCGCCATGTACCGCGCCAAGCAGACTGGCAAGAACCGCGTGTGTGTGGCCGACAATTTCGTGGCTGCGTGACAGTCGCCCCGGGGCATTGAACCATGAGCACCGACGCCCTCGCGACTTCTGTACCGCGTCCGCCTCCCGACGCCGGCATGGTCAATGTGGAGTCCGGTGGCAGGCGTCTTCCGGCATGGCCGTCCGTATGGCCCGCGGTATTGGTTTTCCTGAGCGGCCTGGGCCTGGCGCTTTTTCTGTGGCAGGCGCTCACGGCCCGCAACGGCGAGCGCAGCGACGAGCGTTTCCGTGCCGAGGCGCGGCAGGTCAACGACCTGATAGGAACCCGTCTCCAGGTATTCAGCAACATGCTGCTTTCCGGGGCGGGCTTGTTCACGGCATCTAGGGAGGTGGATATCGCGGAATGGAAGGCATTCTCGAACGCGATTGGCGTGGACCGGTACTTGTCCACCATCAAGGGTTTTGGCTACGCGTCCAACCGCGCCGGCCGCGGGCTGGACGCGCAAGAGGTCAGGTTCAGCGAGCCTTCCGCGGCTTGGATGCAGGAAATGTTCGGATCCAACCTGTCGCTCATGCCGGAACTCGGCGGGGCCATGCGGGCGACAGCGGAATCGGGTGAGCCGCGCGCTACATCCGTCCTCAGGCATACGCTCGACGCCAGGGTGAATGAGCGTGGCATCGTTGTCATGTTCAACGCGGTGTACCGCGCGGGAATGCCGCTTGATACACCGGAGAATCGCGTCGCCGCGCTGCAGGGTTTCATTTTCGCGGCGTTCCTGGCCCATGACATGGTCAACGAAGCCGCGGGCGGCAACCCGCCCGGCTTCGACTACAACGTGGTGGACCTCACTGATGGCGTGGAAGGAAAATCCGTCCTCTACAGCTATGTCACGGGACGCTTGAATGGATTGGCCGAGAACACGAAGGTGCTTTCGCAAACCAACGTGTTTCAGGCCGGGGGCCGCATCTGGGGAGTTGCCGCCGTCGCGCCGCCTCACTATGGAGCTGATTCCCAGCAGATCCAGGAAATCGGCTTCCTGGCCGGCGGCGTAGTGCTCAGTTGCCTTGGCGCGCTGGTAGCCTTCAATCTATCCCAGACCCGCGCGCGGGCCTTGCATCTGGCCGGCCGCATGACACGCGACCTGGCGACAAGCCAGGCGCGATTTGCGCGCATGGTGGGGGGTACCGCCGACGGCGTGTGGGAGTTCGAGATCGGCAGCGGCAATTGCTTCCTGTCGCCGCGGTTTCTGGAACTGATCGGTTTTCCGTCCGTCGAGTCGACCCAGTCCTGGGAATGGGTGATTCGGCGCATCCATCCAGAAGACCGCGCGGTTGCAGTTGCCGAATTCGATGTCATGTTGGAAGCGGGCGGCGGCTTCGACCGGCGGCTGCGCATGCAGATGCGCGACGGCACTTACCGCTGGTTCAGGGTGCGCGGTCGCGTGTTCACCGAATCCGGCAAGGGCACGGTCGCCGGGTCGATGTCGGACATCCACGATGAGCAGGAGGCAAGCTTCCGTGAAGAGCGGTTGCTCAAGATCATCGAGATGAGCCCGGACCTGTTCATGACTTTCGACCTCGAAGGCAGAGCTACCTACCTCAACGCGGCGGCGCGCAGGATTTTCGGGGACATGGCCTCCGATTCGCTGGCCGGATTCTCCGTTTCCGGCATGTTTTCGCAAAGTGAAGTCGATCGCGTCTTCAACGAAGGTGTGCCTACTGCCTATATGCAGGACCACTGGGAAGGCGAGACCGAACTCATCACCGCGGCGGGTGAAGTCCTGCCGGTGTCACAGGTCATCTTGAGCCACAAGAACAACGCCGGGCAGGTGGAGTTCTATTCAACGGTGATGCGCGACATCAGCGAGCGGCGCTCCGCCATGCAGGCGCTGACCGAGGCGCAGGAGCGCCTGCAGCGCGCGCTCGACGGGTCGAGCGACGGCATCTGGGAGCGCGATGTGGCATCGGACGCGTTTGCCACCTCCGACCGCCTGGCAGAGATCCTGGGCTATTCGCCGGAAGAAATGCCGCGCACCCGCGTGGCCTGGCGCGCGCTCAATCATCCGGATGACATCCCGGTCAGCGACGCCGCGGTTGCCCGGCTTGGGAAGACAAATGAATCGGTGGTATGGGACACGCGCATGCGTACCCGCTCGGGAGAGTATCGCTGGATGCGCCGGCGCGGTCGCATGGTGCGTGACGCGGAGGGCAATCCGCTCATGACCGCCGGGACATTGACCGACATTCACGATTCCAAGATGGCGGAGTTCTCCCTGCAGGACCTCAAGGCGCGCTACCAGCGGGCGCTGGACGGGACCAACGACGGCATCTGGGAAATGGACGAAGTGGCAAGGACCTTCTATTGTTCTCCGCGCTTCTGCGAGCTCGTGGGATGGTCCATCGATCAGGCGCCGCGTACCCGCGACGACATGCGCAACCTGATCCACCCTGAAGACCTCCCTCACCACTTTGCTTCCGTCGCGACGATGCAGGCGAAGCCCGGGGCGCACAGTTGGGATGTGCGCTTTCGCGACGACCACGGTGGCTACCGCTGGGTCCGCTTCCGCGGCATCGCCAGCCGTGCTCCGGACAGCAGCCTGTTGCTGACTTCGGGGACCATCTCCGACATTCACGAGGCGCGGCTTGCCGAGATCGAACTTCGGCAGCACCGTGACAACCTCGCACACCTGGTGGAGGAACGCACCGCCGGGCTTGAGCAGGCACGCCTGGACGCCGAAGCGTCCCGCGAAGCAGCCGAGCGCGCCAACCTGGCCAAGAGCGAATTCCTCGCCAACATGTCGCATGAACTGCGCACACCGATGCACGCGATCATCAGCTTCGCCAACTTCGGGGTCGACAAGTCCGACCGCGCCGAGCGCGACAAGCTGCTGCACTATTTCCGCAACATCCAGAAGAGCGGCTCGCGCCTGCTTACGTTGCTCAATGACCTGCTCGACCTTTCCAAGCTGGAGGCGGGCAAGATGGACATGACGATGGTGCCGGTCAACGCGGCAGCCCTGTTGGCGGACGCGATAGCCGAGGCCGAGGCTTTTGCCATGAACCGCAAGGTCCATCTGGTGCTGGAAGCCGACCCGGCGCGGCTTGGTGTTGTCTGGGACGGCCCGCGCATCCTGCAGGTGATCCGCAATCTGATCTCGAATGCCGTCAAGTTCAGCCTGGCGGAGGGCGATGTGCTGATCTCGGCACACCCTGTCCTGCTGCCGGCGGGTCGCCGCGCCGGCGACCCGCAAGTGCCGGGCATTGAAATCCGGGTACGCGATGCCGGCGTCGGCATACCTGAAGACGAACTCGAATCCGTATTCGACAAGTTTGTCCAATCCTCGAAGACGAAGACCGGTGCCGGCGGCACCGGCCTGGGTCTGGCGATCTGCCGCGAGATCATTCTTGCGCACCAGGGCAGCATTCGCGCCGAGAACAACGCCGCGCCGCAACCCGGCGCGACCTTTGTCGTCCTGCTGCCGGTATCCCCTTCTGCTGCACGCCAGTCGCGCGATGCCGCATCGATCCAGCCTCACCAGCATCTCGAAGAAATGAAATGAACGCAGCCACGCGAGTTGACGGGGACTTCCTCGCCAAAGGACGAATCGTGCCGAAATGGGCTCCGACGCTTAAAACGCGCATGGCATTGGGCGTCTCGCTCCTGATTACAGGCGCGCTGGGACTTTCAGGGTGGATGTATGCGCGCCACATGAAGGAAACGTTCACCGCAAGTGTGGCGGCGCAGCAAGCGGTCATCGCCGAGCGGCTTTCGGCGGAAGTGGCCGGCAAGATCGAGGCGCAGCGAAGCCAGCTGGAACGTTTCGCGCGCGACACGCCGGTAGCGGCCTTGTCCGATCCGGCCGGGATGGCGGCGCGGCTCAAGGCGCTGGGGCAATACCATTCCTATCTTGACGATTTCTGGGCGGCGGACGCGAACGGTCGTGTGGTTGCCGACTTTCCGGAGCTGGCCGGGCGTCGCGGCAGCAACGTGGGCGATCGGGCGTATTTCCGCCAGGCCCGGGAGTCGGGCAGGTTCGTCCTGTCGGAACCGACGGTTGGTCGATTCAGCGGGCAGGGACGGGTGATCATGTTCATGCCAATCCTTGATCCGGCGGGCCGCTTTGCGGGGGCCGTAGGGGGCGTCATCAGGCTGCAGTCGCCGCGCATTCTGGGCGAGCTGACGCGCCAGAAGGTGGGCGAGACCGGATACGTGGGAGTGACTACAGCCAAGGGCGTGGTGCTGGCGCATCCCAAAGCCGAGCGGATCATGCAGACCATCGCCGCCGGGCAGATCGGGGCGGTTGACCGCATGCGGGCAGGCTTCGAGGGGACATTCGAGTCGCCCAATCATGCCGGCGTCGCCACTGTTTATACCACCCGGCGCATCGCCGGCACCGACTGGTTTACCTATACCGCCTATCCGGTGGCGGAGGCCTACGGAAGCATGTATCGCGACCAGGCGCGGCTGGCAATCTTCATCGCAATGCTGTCACTCGCCGGTGGCGTGGCGGCCTGGCTGATGATGTCGCGCCTGCTGGCGCCGCTGGCAACCCTGGAACGGGACATCTGTCGCATCGCCGAAACCCCGGGCACGCGCGGCTTGTTGGCAGGGGAGGGCGACGACGAGATCGGCACCCTGACGCGCAGCTTCAATCACATGCTGAGTGCCCAGGTGCGGGCCGAGGCCGAGCGGGAGACCGCTTTCGAGCAGATTGGCCGTGCCGGGGCGATGTTCGAAGCGCTGCACCAGCGCGCTCCGATCGGCATGGCCTTGTTGCGCGTGGACGGTACCTTCCTGCGCACCAACCCGGCGTTCCAGAAAATCACCGGCTATACCGATGTCGAACTGGCCGGGATGCGCGAGCCGGACCTGACGGCGCCTGAGTTTTCCGCCGTGGACCATGATGCGCGTGTCGCACTCGAGTTGACTGGCACAGTGACGCCCTACGAGAAGGCGTATATCGCCCGTGGCGGCGTGGAAGTGCCGGTGCGCGTGACCGCAGTCGTGGTCGGTGACGAGGGAGCCGACCAGTCGATCTGGTGGCTGGTGGAGGACATCACGGCGAGACGGCAGATGCTCGACGCGCTGCGGACCAGTGAAACCGAGGCGCGCATGCTCTCGGCGGCCGCGAGCCATACGAGCAACATGGTGGTCATCGCGGACGCCGACGGACGCATCGAGTGGGTCAATGGCGCGTTCGAGAAAGCGACCGGTTACATGCTCCCCGAGATCAAGGGACGCACGCCCGGCAGTTTCCTGCAAGGTGTGGGAACCGACACCGAAGCGGTGACGCTGATGCGCACGGCCATCGCGGAGCGACAGCCGTTTTCGACGGAAGTCCTCAACTACGCCAAGGACGGCCGTGCCTACTGGGTGACCATTGACTGCACCCCGGTGTTCGACCACCTGGGCCGGCTGGAGCGTTTCGTGTCGGTTGAGCGGGATGTGACCTCGACGCGTGAGTTGTATGCGGCATTGAAGACCAGTGAAGCCAAGCACCGCAGCATTTTCGAGGCGGCGCGCGATGTGATCTGGGAACTCGACAGCGCAGGGGGCATCACGATGCTCAACCCGGCCTGGGAGCGCTATACCGGCTTCACCGTGGCCGAAACCCTCGGGAAGAGTTTTGTTGATCTTGTAGTCGCGCGGCAACGGCAGGCGGCGCTCCAGGCGGTGGACTCGATCGGCGACGGCAGCATGGATGAGTTCAGCGACCTGATCTGCTTCGCGACACGGGACGGCGACGAGCGCTGGTTCGAGGTTCGTGCACGAGCCGATGTCAATACCGATGGCCAGCGCTTTTGCGTCGGGACATTGCATGACGTGCAGGACCGCCGGATTGCGGAGGCATCTCGCCGCGCCGCCGAGGACGCCTTGCGTGAATCACAAGAGCGTTACGCCCGCGCCATCGAAGGCGCCAGTGACGCGATCTGGGAGCGTGACCTGCGGACCGGAAAGTTTTACGTTTCGGAACGATTCAGCGAGATGCTGCGCGTGGATACGGCGACGCGCCCCACCTCCATCGAGGAGGTGTTCAACACGGTTCATCCGGATGACGTGGCCTCGCACCGGCGTCACATCGACACCATGGTGGCCGGCGTCGATACGGTCATCTGGGAATCACGCTTTCGCACCGGCGACGGCGGGTATCGGTGGCTGCGGGTGCGCGGTCGCGCGATCCGTGACGCGGCCGGTGTTCCCATCATGACATCCGGCACGGCTTCGGACGTCCACGACGCCCGGGTGGCCAGCGAAGAACTGCGCGCCATGCAGGTGCGCTACCAGCGCGCCATGGATGGGTCGAACGATGGTGTGTTCGAACACAACATCGCCACAGGCGAGTTCTATTTTTCGGACCGCTTCGACGAGATACTCGGCTACGCGCCCGGTGCCATGCCGCGCCAGCGCGCGGAGTGGGTGAAACTGATCCATCCGGACGACATGGCCGCGCATCTGGCCGGGGTCGCGGCCATGCTCGCCAGCCCCGGCGCGGTGATGTGGGAGGTGCGCCTGCTGACCGCGAAAGGGACTTATCGCTGGCTGCGTCTGCGCGGAATCGCCACACGCGATGGGCGTGGCAATCCGGTCACCACTTCCGGCACGGCATCCGATATCCATGCCGCCCGACTTGCCGAAGCGGAACTGAAGCGGCATCGCGACAACCTCGCGCAACTGGTGGAGGAGCGGACCGCCGGGCTGGAGGCGGCGCGTCGCCAGGCGGTCGCCGCCAATCTGGCCAAAAGCGAGTTCCTGGCCAACATGTCGCATGAGCTTCGCACCCCCATGCACGCGATCATCAGTTTCGCCAACTTCGGGGTCGAGAAGATCGATCGGGTCGATTCCGCCAAGCTGTTGCACTATCTGAAGAACATCAAGAAGAGCGGCGCGCGCCTTCTCGCCCTGCTGAACGACCTGCTTGATCTCTCCAAGCTGGAAGCCGGCAAGATGCTGATGAACCGCCAGCGCACCGACCTGGGCGGGCTGATCGGCGAGGCGGTTGCCGAAGTCGAGGCGTTGGCGCGGGCGCGCGGCATCGAGATCAGGACATCGTTTCCAGCCGTCGCCGTGGCTTCCGTGGATTCCATGCGCATGCTCCAGGTGCTGCGCAACCTCCTGTCGAACGCCATCAAGTTCACGCCGGAAGGCGGCCACATTGGCGTCGCGTGCGCCGCGCTGCCGCGCACGGAAGTCTCGCCGGCCGGATTGCGGATCGACGTAAGGGATAACGGTGTCGGCATTCCGGAGGACGAACTGGAGTCCGTTTTCGACAAGTTCGTCCAGTCTTCCAAGACCAAGACCGGTGCCGGCGGTACCGGCCTGGGCCTCGCCATTTGCCGCGAGATCATGACCGCGCATGGCGGTACGGTCCACGCGACCAACAACGTCCACCCCGAAAGCGGTGCCACCTTCCACTTGTGGCTTCCGGAAACCGAAACCGCGCGCGCCGCGTTGGCGGAAGCCTCGCTCAACTGACCAGACATTTCGCATCAAGGAGCACAATCAATGAACGCCATCGCCCCCTCCTCCCCGATCATCATGACCGACAGCGCGCGCGTACTTCTCGTGGATGACGAGCCTCTCAATCTGGAGATACTCGCCGAGCACCTCGATTCGCCGGACTACACCACCGTGCTGGCGGAAAACGGCCTGGAGGCCTGGAAAATCCTCGATGCCGATCCGGATGGATTCGACGCCGTCCTGCTTGACCGCATGATGCCGGTCATGAGCGGCATGGAGCTCCTCGAAAAACTTAAGGCGGATGCCCGCTTCGCATCGCTGCCGGTGATCATGCAGACCGCGGCTGCCGGCAAGGACCAGGTGGCCGAAGGCCTGCGCCAGGGCGCCTACTACTACCTTACCAAGCCATTCGAGCGCGACGTGCTTCTGGCCATCGTCGAGGCTGCGCTCGAACATCGCCGCAACCGGCTTGCGCTCTCCGACGACCGGCTCGATCCGCGCTCGCTCATCCAGGGCGAGTTCCGCTTCCGCACGCTGGGCGAAGCGCGCCGCCTCGCGTCATTGTTGGCGCGAGCCTGCCCCAACCCGGACCAGACCGTGCTGGGCCTGACCGAACTGATGGTCAACGCGGTCGAGCATGGCAACCTGGGCATCACCTACCGCGAAAAGTCCGCGCTCAACGAGAAAGGTAGCTGGCGCGACGAGGTGGAGCGGCGTCTCGCCCTGCCGGAGAACGCCAGCCGCTTCGCCACTGTTTGCATGCGGCGCGCGGCCGACGGCATTTCCTTCACCATCGTCGACCAGGGCAGCGGATTCGACTGGCAGTCCTACCTGGAAATGAGTCCCGAGCGGGCGTTCGACAGCCACGGCCGCGGCATCGCGATGTCGCGCATGCTAAGTTTCGCTTCCATCGAATACAGCGGCAACGGCAATACCGTATGCGCAAAAGTGGCGGCCTGAGCGGCTACTCCACCAGGCCGTGCTTGATGGCGTAGTGGGTGATCTCCGCGTTGTTCTTGAGCTGCATCTTCTCGAGCACCCGGGCGCGGTAGACCGACACGGTCTTCGGTGACAGGGCCAGTTCATCGGCGATCTGTGACAGCTGCTTGCCCGAGGCGATCAGGCGCATGGTCTGGAATTCGCGATCCGAAAGCAGTTCGTGGGGCGCGCCCTCGGTATCGGTGACCAGATGGGTGGCCAGCATTTCCGCCACCTTCGGCGTGATGTACTTCTTGCCCCTGGAGACCGACAGGATCGCCTCCACCAGGCGCTCGGGCGCGCTGTCCTTGGTGAGATAACCGGCGGCGCCGGCCTTGAGGGCGCGGATGGCGTACTGGTCCTCCGGATACATCGACAGGATCAGCACATGCGCTTTCGGGTATTGCTCGCGCACGATCTTGAGCACGTCGATGCCGTTCTTGCCGGGCATCGAGATGTCAAGCAGCAGCACGTCGCAAGGCTCGTCCTTCATCAGCTTCATCAGCGAGCTGTACTCGGAGGCCTCGCCGCGCATTTCAATCTCGCGGCTTTCGGATGCGATTTGCACCAGGCCCTTGCGGACAATCGCGTGGTCGTCGGCGATCAGGACGCGAATCATGGGGCGGTTCCCTGTTGGTTGTTTGTGGTGCCGCCCGCAGGGGGGCGCGGTTGAAGGGGTACGTGAACACTCAATTCCGGATCATCGGGTGACGACCTGCGTGGAAGAGAGACCTTGACGGTGGTGCCGTTTCGGAGCTTGCCTGAGATGTCAAACTGTCCTCCCGAAACATCCAAATCACCGCCGCACCTGCTGATTCGGGTCGCGGTTACCCTGGATAGTGCCTCCGGAACCAGGGCGATGCCGTTGTCGTGCAACGTCAGGTTTACCTGGGTTGGAGAGGCCGACAGTTCAATATCGACGCGTGTGGCGCGAGCGTGGTTGGAAATGTTGGAGAGCAGTTCATGCAGAATGCCAGCGATCATTTCTACGCGTTTGGCCGGTAGCTCGATTGCGTGTTCGCTTGGCTTGAAAATGATTGCAATGGCGCTGTTGGCGGCAAACATGCCGGCTTCGTCCTCCAGGGATGTCCTAAGGTCGTGCAGTTCCTCGTTGTTCTCGGACCATTGATTACCGGAGCCGATCAACCGCATGGCCTGGATGTCGTTGTCGGCAAGCGGTCCCAGGGTACCGGTCTCGGCATCCGACGCTAGCCTGCTCGAGAGTATCTCCGCAATTCGCGGAGCCATGTACCGCTTGCCTTGGGCGAGCGTCAGAATAGCCGTTACAAGGCAATCCGGCGCGTTGTGCTTATCGAGATAGCCGGCCGCGCCCGCATTGAGCGCGCGGATGGCGTACTGGTCCTCCGCGTACATGGACAGGATCAGAATATGCGTTTGCGGGTATTGCTCGCGCACGATCCTGAGGACGTCGATGCCGTTCTTGCCGGGCATCGAGATGTCAAGCAGCATCACATCGCAAGGCTCGTCCTTCATCAGCCTCATGAGGGAATTGAAATCGGAGGCCTCGCCGCGCATGGCAATCTCGGCGCTCGCGGATGCGATCTGCGCCAGGCCCTTGCGGACAATCGCGTGGTCGTCGGCGATCAGGACGCGAATCATGGGACGGTCCCATCTTGGTGGGCGGCCGCACCGCCTGGGGATGGGCGCGGTTGAGCGGGAACCTGGGCACTCAATTCCGGATCATCGGACGGTGGCCAGCCCGGCGCTCCAGGACGGCGCCGTGGTATCGACAGCATGACGGTGGTTCCGCGGCCGGCGGGGCCGCTGATGTCCAGCCAGCCGCCCAGTGCGCGCACCCGCTCCATCATGCCGCGAATGCCGAAGGAAGTGGGCTTCATCAGGTCGCCGGCACGGAACCCGTCGCCGTTGTCGCGTACTTCAAGCGTGACGCTGGTAGGGGTGACGAACAGTTCGGTTTCGACGCGGCTTGCCTTGGCGTATTTGGATACGTTGGTGAGCGATTCCTGGAACACGCGGAACAGGGCGGTGGACTGTTCGATGTCGAGGGCGAGTTCCTCGTCGTTGGTTTCGAAGCTGACTTCGATGCCGTTATGGCTGGCGAAGTCCTTGGCCTGCCACTCCAGCGCCGGTGCGATGCCATAGTCGAGAATGCCCGGCCGCAGCGCCTGGACGATGCGATTGGCGGTTTGCACCGCGCCATCGGCCAGTTCGGTCATCGAGACCAGTTTCGCGGCGATCTCCGGGTTGTCGCCGTGGTGTCGTGCCAGCCAGGCGAGGTCGGCTTTCATGCGCGCCAGTGTGCTGCCGATGTCGTCGTGGATCTCGCGCGCCACCGCGCGCCGTTCCTCTTCCTTGAGCGCCTCGATGTGGGCGGTGAGTTCACGCAGTTCCTCGCGGGACCGGGTGAGTTCCTGTTCGGTTTCCTTTTGCGGGTTGATGTCGGTGATGATGCCATCGAACAGCCAGTTGCCGCCGTTGGCTTCACGCGCGGTGGCCGAAAGCTGGATCCAGCGCCGCGTGCCGTCGGCGCGGGCGATCTGCCACTGCCCTTCCAGGAAGGTGCCGGTACGGATGGCGTTGTCGAGCGCCTCGAACATGTTCTCGCGGTCGAGCGGGTCGAGCAGTTCCACAAAGCGTGCCGGGTTGGCGAGGAAATCGGCCGGCGTGATATTGAACAGGTGCGTGGCGCCCGCACTCACGAAGGGCATCAGGAGCAGACGTTGCTCCGGCCTGGCCAGCATCTGGAACACCACGCCGGGCAGGTTCGCCGAGATGGCCGCAAACCGGGTCTCGGTTTCGCGCTGGGTGAGTTCAGCCTGTTTTTGTTCGGTGTTGTCTGCGACGAATACGACCGCGCCGGCATCTTCGTCATCCCCCAACCGCGCGGCGGCGAAGGTGAAGTCGCGGGGCGTGCCATCAACACGCGTCCAGGTTTCCTCGAGGTTCTGCACCGGTCCGTGACGGATCGCGTCGCGCACCCTTTCGAGCACGCGCTGGTTGGCAGGGTTGCTGACGAGTTGGGAGCTGGCGACGACGGCATCGCGATCAATACCGAAAATCCTCTCCGCAGCCGGGTTGAAGAGCGTGACACCAAGGCTGCTGTTGAGCGTGATGATGGCGATCGGCGAGGCGGTCAAAACGGTGCGCAGGTAATCGAGGAAATCGCGCAGTTCATCCTGTGTGGCGCGGCGCTTGCGCCGCTCGTTCGCCGCTCCCAACGCGTGCTCGATCGCCGGCGCCAGCCGTTTCAGGCTGTGTTTCATGAGGTAGTCGTCGGCGCCAGCCTGCATGGCCGCCACCGCCGCGTCCTCGCCGATGGCGCCGGAGACGATCAGGAAGGGCGTATCCGGCTCGAACCGCCGCAAGACCTTCAACGCCGCCGCGGACGAGAAGCGCGGCAGGTTGTGGTCGGAAATGATCACGTCCCACACGCCGGTGGACAAGGCGTCGGACATGCCGGCCTCATCCTCCACCCTTACGGCGGTATGGGGGAGGCCGGCCGAGCGCAGCGCGAACTGCATCAACTCGAAATCGATGTCCGAGTCCTCGACGCAAAGGATGCGCATCGGCGGGCGGTCGCCGCTGGTTTCCGGCGCGCTCTGGTTGAGGGTCTTGAACCGATCGGTGATGCCGAGCCGCTTGGAGTTCATCGGTGACGGTGGCTGCGACATGTCTTTGGGATGGCCGGGCGAACCGGAAGGCGGTTTCGCAGGGTTGTGCGCCTGCCTGGCGTCGTCCGCGGCGCGATCCGCACCGGGCCTTTTCCGCCTGGGATCATCAGGCGGTACCGCCGCATCCAGAACGTCGCTCAATACATCCTCCGGCGGCGGCAGTTGGGCTCCAACACGATTAGAAGGGCTTTTTCGTCCATGTTCGACCGATGGGGGCAGGCGCAGCCCCCGAATAATTACGCCGTAGATCGCCTCAATCCGTTCTTCCATTGCCGGTCGGCGGGGAGGAGGCGACCTGCAATACACGCGGCCGTGACCGCTTGACTGCAGGGGCGAGGATACACCGAGCGTCAGTACTTTTCAGAGAAGGCAGCGGATTCATGGGAACAACGCAGTGGATGGCAGGAAGCGCGGCCGCAGGCGCTGTCGCGGGCATGGCCTGGTGGGGCGGTCCGGCCGCAGCGGTCGCGGCGGGATGCGTGCCACTGGCGCTGGTCTGGTGGCAGGGACGTCGCCCGACGGAGCTTCCGGATGCCCGGATACCGACCGAAACGACCAATTCCGGCAACGCGGTTGCCGATTTCGCGCCGATCACCGAGGAGTTTCGCCAGCAGTTTGATGCGGCGCGTGATGAGCTCAGCCGTCTTAGAAACATCATTTCGGACGCGATCGAACGGTTGGTACCGGATTTCAACGCCATGCACGCGCTTGCAATGCAACAACGCGAGCATGCGCTTGCCATCGCCCGCGGCGCGGTGCGCGAGGGCGACGGGAACACCACCAGCAACGTGAGCATCAGTGCGTTTGTATTGGATACCACCCGGATGCTGCATTCGTTTGTGGACAGCACCGTCGAGTCCAGCAAGCATGCGATGGGGCTGGTGGAGCAGATGGACGCCGTCAAGTCCCAGGTCAGCCAGACAGTCAAGATGGTGACCGAGATCGACGGCATTTCACGGCAGACCAACCTGCTTGCCTTGAATGCCGCGATCGAGGCGGCCCGGGCGGGCGAGGCCGGGCGCGGCTTCGCGGTCGTGGCCAACGAAGTGCGCACCTTGTCCGATCGCACCGGCGAATTCTCGCGCGCCATCCGGCGCGACATGGAAGGCATCGAGAAGTCGGTCGACAACGCCGAGATGGTGATCACCAAAATGGCGTCGCAGGACATGGTCGGCGCATTGCAAAGCAAGCAGCGCGCGGAAACCGCAATGGCGAACATCCAACAGGCCAATGATGCGATTGCCGAGAGCGCCGATGCCATCAACCGGATATCGACTGAACTCGAGGGTACCGTGAACGACGCGGTGACAGCCTTGCAGTTCCAGGATATGGCCTCGCAATTGATCGGCCATACGCTCACGCGCATCGCCGAGGCCGAACGCGTGCTTTGCGCCCTGTCCGGGAACGACCCCGCCGCCGCCGCGCGCGATGCGGAGCGCAAGATCGCAGCCACGCGGAACGCCACGCATCACAACCCGGTTCAGCAGCAGGCCGTCGCCAGCGGCGATGTCGAATTGTTCTAGCCACATCCGATAAAGCGGAAACACGAAGGAGAAACACAAATGACCAAGACCGTGCTTACGGTGGACGATTCGGCGTCGATTCGCCAGATGGTGGGATTCACGCTCAAGGGGGCTGGCTACGGGGTGATCGAGGCGAGCGACGGCAACGACGGCCTCGCCAAAGCCAAGGCTTCAGGTGTGAACCTCGTTCTGACCGACCAGAACATGCCGGGTATGGACGGAATCTCCCTGATCAAGGCGTTGCGGGCGCTGCCCTCCTACAAGGCGGTGCCCATCCTCATGCTTACCACCGAGTCCGGCGATGCCATGAAGGCGCAGGGCAAGGCCGCGGGGGCGACGGGTTGGATCGTCAAGCCGTTCGATCCCGCCAAGCTGCTCGAGGTCGTCAAGAAGGTGCTCGGCTGATGCCGTCCTGCATCGACAACGGGGACAGACAATGAATACACAGCCCGGGGGCGACGCCGCTGGCGGCATCGACATCACACAGTTCCACGCGGTGTTTTTCGAGGAGGCTGAAGAGCATCTGGGGAACATGGAATCCCAGTTGCTCGAAATCGACGTCGATTCGCCGGACGAGGAGGCGGTCAACGCCGTTTTCCGTGCGGCCCATTCGATGAAGGGTGGCGCCGGCATGTTCGGCTTTGCCGATGTGGCCGATCTCACGCATGAGGCGGAAACCCTGCTTGACCGGGTTCGCAAAGGGCAATTGCCCCTGACAGCCGCGATCGTCGACGCCATGCTGCAGACCGGGGATGCGGTCAGGCAGCAGCTGGCGGTGCATCGCGGCGAAGGCGGCGCGCCACCGGAAGTATCCACCCTGATTGGCTGCCTGCGTGCCCTTGCCGCCGCCGATGCGGTGCCTGCACCGGCCACTGCGCCCGCTGCAGAGGACAGTGCGGCTTATGGGCTCTTCGATACCGCCCCGGCGGCGCCGCCGGAGCAGGCTTTCGGGCTTTTTGAGGATGCATCGGCGCCAGGCGACGCCGACCATGGATTCTTCGACGACGCGCCCGGCGCCCCGGTCCAGCCGGCGGCGCCAGCGGAAGGCTATGGATTCTTCGCCCCGCACGACGCGACCTACCGCGCAGGTGCCAAACCGGAATCGACAAGCCCGGCCGCGCAGCCCGCGGAACCGACAACCCTGGGTGCCACGGCGCGGCTGGCCACGCTTGGCACTCGTGCCAAGGCGGAAAAGGTGGCCGAGGCCGCCTCCATCCGTGTTCCGGTCGGCAAGGTGGACCAGTTGATCAACCTGGTGGGTGAACTGGTCATCACACAGGCGATGCTGGCGCAGAACGTCAGCGAACTCGACGTCACACGCCATCAGTCCCTGCTGGCCCGCATGGCGGACCTCGAACGCAATACCCGCGGCCTGCAGGAATCGGTGATGTCGATCCGCATGACGCCGATCGCCATGGTGTTCAACCGTTTCCCGCGCATGCTGCGTGACCTGGCGGGCAAGCTCGGCAAGAAGATCGATCTCAAGATGGTGGGCGAGGGTACCGAACTGGACAAGGGCTTGATCGAGAAGATCACCGACCCGATGACGCACCTGGTGCGCAATTCGCTGGACCACGGCATCGAAATGCCGGACGCGCGCATCGCGGCCGGCAAGCCCGAGACCGGCACCATCACGCTGTCGGCCTATCACCGCGGCGGCAACATCGTCATTGAAGTCGCCGATGATGGCGGTGGATTGAAGCGCGACCGTATTCTCGCGAAAGCGCGCGAACGCGGCCTTGCCATTCCCGCCGATCCGAGCGACGGCGAAGTATGGAACCTGATCTTCGAGCCCGGCTTTTCCACCGCCGATGTCGTCACGGACGTGTCCGGCCGCGGAGTGGGCATGGACGTGGTCCGGCGCAATATCAGCGCCCTGGGCGGCAGTGTCGAGATCGATTCGGCAGCCGGTCTAGGCACCCGCATGACGGTGCGACTGCCGCTGACGCTCGCGATCATGGACGGCATGTCGATCGCCATCGGCGGCGAAAACTACATCCTGCCGTTGGCCTCGGTGGTGGAGTCGATGCAGACCGATTCGAAGGCCTTGAGGCCGGTGGCGGGGCAGGGGCGTGTGCTGGATGTGCGCGGCGAATACCTGCCGGTGCTGAAACTGGCCGACGTTTTCCCGCCGGCAAGCCCGGTCGAGCGCCGAGACGAGGAAATGGTGGTGATCGTCGAGGCCGACGGCGTCAAGACCGCGCTGGTGGTAGACGAACTCGTCGGGCAGCACCAGGTGGTGGTCAAGAGCCTGGAAACCAACTATCGCCGACAGCCCGGTATTTCCGGCGCAACCATCATGGGCGATGGCCGCGTGGCGCTGATCCTCGATATTTCCGCACTGATCAAGAAGAGCCGACACTAAACAAGGAGCAGGTCATGGCACATAAAGAAAGCATTGCGAAGGGCGGCGCCGGCGCCGAGTTCCTGTCTTTTCGCCTCGGTACGGAGGAATACGGCATCGACATCCTCAAGGTGCAGGAGATCCGCGGATATGACGCCGTCACCCGCATCGCCAACACGCCGGAATTCCTCAAGGGCGTGATCAACCTGCGCGGCACGATCGTGCCGATCATCGACCTGCGCATCAAGTTCGGCCTCGGCAATCCGGTATATGACGAATTCACGGTGGTGATCATCCTGAACGTCGCCAGCCGGATCGTCGGCGTGGTGGTCGACAGCGTCTCCGACGTGCTCACCTTGACGGACGAGCAGATGCGCCCGGCACCCGAGTTCTCGGCGGCGCTGGACACGCAGTACGTCACGGGGCTGGGCGCGATCGACGACCGGATGCTGATCCTGGTGGATATCGAGAAGCTCATCGGCAGCCGCGACATGGGGCTGGTGGATGAAGAGCAGCTCGAGGCCGCTTGAGTCCTCATTTTCGGAACTGGATCCGGGCCCGTTCAGGCCGTAAACAAGAAGTCATTTTCAAGGAGCATTGAAATGAACGTTGTATTTGGTTTCCTGCGACCGGCGGTTGCGTTGATGAACCGCCTTACGTTCGCGAGGAAGATCGGGCTGATCGGGTTTCTGTTCAGCGTGCCGGTCGCCGTTCTGGCGATCCTGCTGGTGAACAAGTTCAACGGGGAGATCGCCTTCGCCGCCTCCGAGCGCAGCGGTCTCGAGGTCATTCGCCCTGCCCGTTTGGCGCTGCAGTCGCTGCAGGCGCACCGCGGCACCAGCCAACTGGCTATCGGCGGCGATTCGGCCGCGCAGGGCCGGCTTGATGAACTGGCCGGAAAGATCGAACAGGCTTTCGCCGCCATCGATACCCTGGACAAGGCCTCGGGTGCGGATTTCAAGACCCAGGCGGCATGGGCCGAACTGCGGGGCGCATGGGGCAAGCTCAAGGCGGAGAATCGCGGCCTGAAGGCTGAGGAAAGCTTCGCCCGCCATTCCGTGCTGGTGGAAAAGCTCACTGCCTTCATGACCGCGACCGCCGACGGGTCGAACCTATCGCTCGATCCGGACCTGGACACCTATTACCTGATGGACGCGATTGTCTTCCGCGTTCCTTCCTTGGTGGAGTCGGTCGCCCGCATGCGCGGCCTGGGTGCGGAGATCGGTGTTCGCAAGGACATCAAGGCCGACGAACGGGTCGAATTCGCGGTGCTGGGAAAGATGGCGGAGATCGATCTCGGCAATCTGCAGGGTAGTCTGGCCAAGGTGTTTGGCTACAACGCGGCATCAAAGGCCGCACTCGAACCGAAGGTGAAGTCAGCCATCGAATCGGTGGAGATCTTTCGCACCGACGTGCAGAACAAGGTGGTCAAGGCGGAGAAGGTCGATTTCGATCCGAAAACGTACTTCGCGACCGGCACCACGGCGGTCAACAGCCTGTATGCGATATTCGATATCGCCGAAGCCGACCTCGACGGACTGTTGCAAGCGCGGATCAAGCGGACCCAGTCCAGCCGCAACGAAGTGATCGCGGGCGTGGCCGTGGTGTTCAGCGTCGTGCTCTATTTGTTCTTCGGATTCATGGTGAGCGTGCGCAAGACACTGACCGAGATTCGTGACGGCGCCGGCCGCATCGCCGATGGCGATCTTTCCACCGAAGTGAAACTGGAGACCCGCGACGAACTGCGCGATATCGGCGCGGGCGTCAATCAGGTGATGCGAACCGTAAACGGCTTCGCGGCCGCGCAGATGGAAATGTCGCAACAGCACGAGGCGGGCACGATTTCGCATCGCATGGACGCAACCCAATTTGCCGGCGCCTATGGCGAACTTGCGGCGAAGGTCAATGATCTTGTGGCGGCCCATATCGGCGTCAAGATGCGCGTAGTCGAGGTGGTGAGTGAGTACGCAAAGGGCAATCTGACCATCGACATGGACAAGCTGCCTGGCGAGAAGGCGGCGATCACGGATGCCGTCGACGGCGTAAAGCGGCAACTGCTGGGCATCAATGGCGAGATCAAGGCGCTGGTAGACGCCGCGGCAGCCGGTGAGTTTGGCGTACGGGGGCATGACGAGAACTACCAGCACACCTTCCGCGAGATGGTTGCCGGCTTGAACAATCTCATGCAAACCTGCCAGCGCGGACTCGAGGAAGTCAGCCTGGTCATGGGCCGGGTTGCGCAAGGCGATCTTACGGCGCGCATGGAAGGCGACTACCAGGGCGCCTTCGATCGGATCAAGCAGGACACCAACGCCACGGTCGAGCAACTGACAGCCATAGTCGGCGACATCCGCCAGGCCACCGAAACCATCAACACCGCGGCGAAGGAAATCGCCATGGGCAACACCGATCTTTCCCAGCGTACCGAGGAACAGGCGTCAAGCCTGCAGCAGACGGCGTCGAGCATGGAGGAGATCACCTCGACGGTAAAGCAGAACGCCGACAACGCACGCCAGGCCAACAAGCTGGCGGAGTCCGCCAGCCAGATCGCCGTCAAGGGCGGGGCGGTGGTGGGTCAGGTGGTGGGCACCATGGAGGCGATCACCTCGTCGTCGAAGAAGATTGTCGACATCATCAGCGTGATCGACGGCATCGCGTTCCAGACCAATATCCTGGCCCTGAACGCGGCGGTGGAAGCCGCGCGTGCCGGCGAGCAGGGGCGCGGCTTCGCGGTAGTGGCCACCGAGGTGCGCAACCTGGCGCAGCGCAGCGCGAATGCTGCCAAGGAAATCAAGGGCCTGATCGGCGACTCGGTCGAGAAGGTTGAGGACGGCTCGAAGCTGGTGGCCGATGCCGGTGCCACGATGGAGGAGGTGGTGAAGTCGGTCAAGCGGGTCACCGACATCATGGCGGAAATAACCGCGGCCTCGGTGGAACAGAGCGCCGGGATCGAACAGGTGAACCAGGCGGTGGCGCAGATGGACAAGGTGACCCAGCAGAACGCGGCGCTGGTCGAACAGGCAGCCGCGGCAGCCGAGTCGATGGAAGAGCAGGCCAGCGGCCTGTCCCGTACCGTTGGTGTTTTTCAGCTCTCGGCCGGGAGATTGGCACTTCCCCAGGCGGCGGTTCCGGCGCACAGCGCCTTGCCGAAGCCCAAGCGGGAAGCGAAACCGCGCGTGCTGGCCGGCAGCAAAACGACGACCGTATCCGACGACGATTGGGAGGAGTTCTAGATTTCCGTGATCTGATATCGCTCGGTGTCCTTGCCGATATTGAAGAGCCGCAACAAAAAACCAGGCATCCCAAATGACTCTCGCAATTCCTGTTTCCAAGCTATCCGTCCCTGTCATTCCACCTGCCGATGCCCAGTCGTTCGAGTACGAGATGTCCACGCGCGATTTCGATCGCGTGTGCGCCCTGATCCGCCAGCATGCCGGGATCTCCCTCAATCCGAGCAAGCGCAGCATGGTCTACAGCCGTCTGGCGCGCCGGCTGCGCGCCACTGGCAAGACAAGCTTTTCCGACTACCTCGACACTCTCGACGGCGGAACCGGCGGCGAGTGGCAGGACTTCGTCAACGCCCTGACCACCAACCTCACGTCCTTCTATCGTGAAGCCCATCATTTTCCGGTGCTGGCGGATCACCTGCGCAAGCTGCGTGGTCGCCCCAGGGTCAACATCTGGTGTTGCGCGGCCTCGACCGGCGAGGAGCCGTACACGATCGCCATGACGGCGCTCGAGGCGGCAGCAGGCGCTTCCACGCCGGTGCGAATCCTCGCAACGGACATCGACACCAAGGTGCTCGAAACCGCGCGCGCCGCCAGCTACCAGGACGACAGCGTCGCCAAACTCGACGCCGAGATCACCCGCAAGTACTTTCTGCGCGGCAGCGGGGCAAACGCGGGATTTGTCAGGGTACGGCCGGAAGTCGCAGGCCTGGTGACCTTCCGGCCATTGAACCTGCTTGCGCCAAGCTGGCCGCTGCGAGCGGGCTTCGACGTGATTTTCTGCCGCAACGTGATGATCTATTTCGACAAGCCGACCCAGCTTGCCCTGTTGCGCCGCTTCGCCCCCTTGCTCAACCCCGGAGGGCTGCTGTTCGTGGGGCATTCGGAGAATTTCTCCCAGGCGCGTGACGTGTTCACGCTTCTCGGCAAGACCGTCTACGAGGTCGTGCCGGAGGCGGCCTGCAAGCAAAGCGCGCGACCGGGCAACGCCTGAGCGTCCCCGAGGTGATTGCCTTCAATATCGGATAGCGGCGGGTATGCGACAACAAAAAACAGCAGGACCGGAAGCGGGTCCGAAGACATATTTCGATCCGCAGTTCGGATGCGACGCGGCAAAGATCCTGCCCGGCGAGTACTACGCCTCGGGCCGGCAGATGGTCATCGTCACCACGCTCGGCTCCTGCGTCTCGGCATGCCTGTGGGACGACGTGCGCAAGGTGGGCGGCATGAACCACTTCATGCTGCCGGATTCCGGCACCAACGGGTTTGACCTGCATGGCGAGTCCGGCAGGTATGGCGTGTTCGCCATGGAATTGCTGATCAACGAGCTGATCAAGATGGGCGCCCAGAAAAGCCGCCTGAAAGCCAAGGTTTTCGGTGCCGGCAATGTGCTCGAAAGCCTGGCCTCCTCGAACGTGGGGGAGCGCAACGCCGAATTCGTGGCACGCTTTCTCGCCACCGAGCGGATTCCCATCCTGGCGTCGGACCTGCTCGATGTGTGGCCGCGCAAGGTCTACATGTTCCCGACCACCGGCCGGGTGCTGGTGCGCAAGCTCAAGACACTCAACAACGACACGATAGCCACCCGCGAGCGCAGCTATAGCAGCCAGCTCAAGAAGGTGGAAACGGCGAAGGCCGGCGGCGACATCGAATTGTTCGCCTGACCGGAAGGGAGCGCAATGGTGGAAAAGACAAAAGTGCTGGTGGTCGACGATTCGGCGCTGATTCGGAGCCTCTTGTCCCGGATCGTCAACGCCCAGAGCGACATGGTGACCGTCGGCGCGGCTCCCGACCCGCTCGTGGCGCGCGACATGATCAAGGCGCTCAATCCGGATGTCCTCACGCTGGACATCGAGATGCCGCGCATGGATGGACTGGAATTCCTGGACAAGATCATGCGCCTGCGGCCGATGCCGGTGGTGATGGTTTCCACCCTGACCGAAAAGGGTGCGGAGGCGACGATGCGCGCGCTCGAGTTGGGCGCGGTGGATTTCGTTTCCAAGCCGAAGCTGGATATCCAGAAGGGCATGGCCGAATATGCCCAGGAGATTACCGACAAGATTCGGGCCGCGGCACGGGCCAAGCTGAGGGTGGCGCGGCTGGGGGCCACCGGTTCCCATCCGGCCTTGCGCAGCACGGGGCGGTACGCGCCGTTGCCGGGCGACGCGCCGTCGATGCCGCGTCCAGCGCTCGGCAACCGCATCGCCTCGACCGAGAAACTGATCCTCATCGGCGCTTCCACCGGCGGTACCGAGGCGATCCGTGAGGTCCTGATGGCGATGCCGGCGGACTCGCCGGGCATCCTGATCACCCAGCACATGCCGGCGGGCTTTACAAAAAGCTTCGCGGAACGCCTTAACAAATGCTGCGGCCTTGCCGTTAAGGAAGCTGAGGATGGTGAAAGGGTTTTGCCCGGGCATGCATATATCGCGCCGGGCAGCCACCACCTGCTGGTCAGGAAAAGCGGCGCCAATTACATGACGGCGCTGTCCGACGAAGGGCCGGTCAACCGTCACCGTCCGTCGGTCGAAGTGCTGTTCAGGTCGGGGGCGCAGGTCGCGGGCGCCAACGTGGTTGGCGTGATGCTCACCGGAATGGGCAAGGATGGAGCGGTCGCGATGCGGGAAATGCGCGATGCCGGAGCCTGGAATGTTGTGCAGGATGAAGCCAGTTGCGTGGTTTTTGGCATGCCCCGGGAAGCGATTGTGGCCGGTGCTGCCAACGAAGTGGTAGCGCTCAAGGACATCGCCGGACGCGTGCTTGCACACCTGGGCAGGATGGGCATCTCGAACCGGGTGTAGCCAGGGCGACGCAGGGAAACTACAGGAGAGGAACAATGAACGTAAGTGTCAATCAGGAAAACGGTCGCGCACGGCTGGCCTTGAAGGGGAGGTTCGACTTCACCTGTCATCGCGGCTTCAAGCAGGCCTACGAAGACGCATTCGCCGGTCGCGATACCAAGGAAGTGGTGGTCGACATGGGCGAGGTGGAGTATCTGGACAGCTCCGCGCTGGGAATGCTTCTCCTGCTGCGTGACAAGGGCAAGGCCATGGGCAAGCCCGTCAGCCTCGCAAACTGCACCGGGACGGTGAAGGATGTCTTGCGGGTGGCCAACTTCGACAAGCTTTTCACGCTGCACTGAGCGCCCCGGAACCGAGGGATACCATGGTCGCGAACGGGCGCACCGCGGTTCGTCTGAAGGCGCTGGTTGTCGAGGACAGCCTGGCGCAGGCGCAGTTCCTTTGCGCCATCCTCAAGGGACAGGGGCACACGGCGCTGCACGCGTCTGATGGATACGCGGCGATAGAGATCTACGAGCGCGAGCGACCGGATGTGGTGTTGCTCGACTATTCCATGCCCGGCATGGATGGACGCGAGACGGCGCTGCGCCTGCGCGCGCTCGATCCGGCGCGCTGGGTGCCGATCTGGTTTGTAACCGGCAGCGAGGATACCGAGGAGATCGCCAACGCGATCGCCGCGGGCGCCGATGCCTACATCCCGAAACCGGTCAATGTCGCGATCCTCAAGGCACATCTGGCCAACGCCGCTCGCTATACCGCGATCCAGCGCCAGATGCGCGACCAGAATGCCGAACTCAAGGCCTATTTCCAGGCCTCCGAGGACGAGAATCGCGCCGCACGCGCGATCATGCAACGTCTGTTGCCCATCCAGACCGAGCACGGCGGGGTGTTGCGCACGTGGAACTCGCCCGCTTTCAAGTTCAGTGGCGACATCGTCATGGCCGAGCGCTCGCCGGACGGTTCGCTCAAGATCCTCCTCGCCGACGGCGTCGGCCACGGGCTGACCGCGGCACTCAACGTTTTGCCGCTTGGGCGGGCCTTCCAGTCCATGGCGCAGAAGGGTTTCGGACTGGCCGCGCTGGTCACGGAGCTCAACCATACGATACGGCGCGACCTGCCTTCGCACCGCTTCGTCGCGGCAACCTTGATCAATGTCGATTCCATCGAGGATCGCATCGAGGTGTGGAATGGCGGCAATCCGCCCGTCCTGATGCTCGACCGGGATGGCGCGCTGGTAAGGCGCTGGGATAGCAAGCATCTTCCGCTGGGGATACTGCCGAGCGAGGAAATCGATCCGCATCCCGAATTCGAGCCGTTCCGTGACGACGTGCAGATCGTGTCCTGTTCCGACGGCCTGTTGGAGGCGACGACGGCGGAAGGCCTGCCGTTCAACGAGGAGGGGCTGCGCAAGGCTCTCGGGTCGGCCGCGATGGAAGACCGCTTCGAGGCGGTGAAAATCGCCGTGGTCGAGCATCTGGCCGGCGAGTCGGCGGCCGACGACATCACCTATGCCATCGTGGACTGCGCCGCCGAATCGGCGCGACGTACGCGACGCGCGGTTGCGGAGACGATCACGCAGAAGACCCTGATCCTGCAGCCGCACGCCGCGGCCGGAGACTGGGAATTGCATCTGCGCATAGGCGCCGATCGCTTGAAGCGCGTCGAGGTCGTGCCGATCATCCAGGAGTTCATGGCGCGCTTCGATCCGGTGGGAGCGCTCGACCAACCGACCTTCGTGGTCCTGTCCGAATTGTTCAACAACGCCCTCGAGCATGGATTGCTTGAACTCGACTCCAGCCTCAAGGAGGAAGAAAACGGGCATGCCGCTTACGCCCGCGAGCGGGCGCATCGCCTCGCCGCCCTTGCAGACGGGGTGATTTTCGTCGACATCGTGCGTTCCGAAACGCCCGCCGGGCCAAAACTGAAGGTGCGCGTGAAGGACACCGGCAAGGGCTTCGACTCGAATGCATGGCATGCCGATGCACAGGCCCTGTTTCGCCGCGCCGACCGCGGCATCAGTCTGGTCGAGCAATTGTGCGAAAGCGTCGAGTACCACGACGGCGGTTCAGCCATCGAGGTCACGCGCGCGTTGCCCGGCATGCTCGCATTGCAGTGACCGGTGCTGGCGGCGGGAACGTCGCCAAGTTGGTATACTCCGGATACAAATCCATTTCGCGCCCGACGCGGACTCTCTCGAGGCACCAGTGCGCTTCGAAAATCGGCCCGGGAAAAGCATCCCGGGCATGAGCCCGGTGCGCGGCCAGAATTCCTGGAGCGTTTGAACTCAGCCTGACTGCATGCCGGCCGCCTGATATGGCGGGGCGGTTAATATCGCGTGAACACATCCGAAGCAAAGGGCATTATCGAGGCGGCACTGCTCACGGCGTCGGCGCCGCTGACACTGGTCGAGTTGCGCCGCCTGTTCGAAGACCAGGTCGGCGCCGATACCGTGCGCGCCCTCCTGGAGGAACTGCGCGCGGACTGGGCCGGTCGCAGCGTGGAACTGGTCGCGCTTGCGACCGGTTGGCGCTTTCTGAGCCGCCCGGAGTTTGCCCAGTATCTTGCCCGGCTCAACCCGGACCGCACACCCCGCTATTCGCGCGCCGTCCTGGAGACGCTGGCGATCATTGCCTATCGTCAGCCGGTTACGCGCGGCGACATTGAGGAAATCCGCGGCGTGGCGGTGTCGCCGCAAATCATCAAATCGCTCGAGGATCGTGGCTGGATCGACACCGTCGGTCATCGTGACGCCCCGGGCAAGCCCGCGCTGTTCGGTACGACGCGGGCATTTCTGGACGACCTCGGCCTGGTTTCGCTCGAACAATTGCCGCCGATGGAGGAGATCGACAAAGTGATGGACCTGGCCGATGCAGCCTGACCCGCAAGACCAAGGCGCCAATGAGTCGTTCGCGCCGACCGAACAAACACAATCCTCCGCCGCCGGGCCACGTACCGATGCGGCAAGTGATGCGCCGGGCCAGGTGAGCGCCGACGCGGCCGCCCAGCCGGCGGCCGGCGCGCCGGAAAAGCGGCGCCGCCGCAATCGCCGCCGCGGCAAGGGCGGGAGCAAGGCGGCGATGGCGGCCGCGGCGCCGGCTGGCGAGCAGAGCGTGGCGCCGGCCGATGGTCCGCCCCAGCCACACGTTCCTGCCGAAAAGCGCGGCCCTCCGGGTGGCAAGCGTGGCGGCCCGGGCGCCAAGAGTGCCAAGGCCGGGAGTGGCGACAAGCCTGCGGCGCAAGGCGACGGGGAGGATCACAAGCTGCAGAAATTGCTCGCCGAGGCCGGCCTGGGTTCGCGGCGTGACATGGAAGAGGCGATCACCGCCGGGCGCGTGAGTGTCAACGGCAAGACCGCGACGCTGGGGCAGCGCATCACCCGGCGCGATGTCGTGCGGGTGGACGGCAAGCCGATTCGCCTGAAAAACGGGCGGGAGGCGCCTGAAGTCCTGATTTATCACAAGCCGACCGGCGAGATCGTCAGCCATGACGACCCGGAAGGCCGCCCTGCGGTGTTCGACAGCCTGCCGCCGCCCAAGTCCGGTCGTTGGGTTGCCGTCGGCCGGCTCGACTTCAACACCGAAGGCCTGCTCATCCTGACCAACTCCGGCGATCTTGCCAATCGACTCATGCATCCGCGCTACGAGGTCGAGCGCGAATACTCGGTGCGTGTGGTCGGCGAACTCACCGACGACCAGACCGACATGCTGCTCGACGGTGTCGAGCTCGAGGATGGTCCGGCGCGCTTCATGAAGCTCGATGAAGGCGAATTCAGCGACGAAGGACCGGGCGTCAACCGCTGGTATCGGGTCATGATCCGGGAGGGCCGCAACCGCGAGGTGCGGCGCATGTTCGAGAAGGTCGGCGTCATGGTGAGCCGGCTGATCCGCACCCGCTTCGGTCCGATTTCCCTGCCGCGCGGTTTGCGGCGCGGCCAGGCGCGCCCGCTTACGCCCCTTGAAGTAAAGGACCTCCTCAAGGATGCGCCTGGCGGTGCTGCCGCGGGCGGCGCACGGGAGGGCGCCGAAATGCCGCCAGGCATGCCGGTTCCGCCGGGAGATCCCGGGCGGCGCAAGGTACGCGGCAAGCCGCAGGGCAGGCGGGGCGGTGGCAGGCCTGAAGGTGGGGGCGAAGCGCCGGGCAAGCGCGCGCCGCGCACAGGTCCCGGGCGCCAGGCGCCGGCTGGCCGGCAAACGCGCGGCCCCGGCGCGAAGAAACCGGGTGGCAAAGGGCCGGCAAAGCGCGCCGGCAAGCGCATGGGCATGGACCGCGGTTCACTTACCCTCGACGGACGCCGGGCGGTCAAGCCGCGGCGCCGTGACGATGATTTCGTACCGCCGCCGCCGCCGCAGCCAATCATCACGCACCGCCGCTCGCGCCTGAAGATCATGCCGCCGGACGAGCCCAAGGAAGGCTAAATTCCTCCCGGGGGCTCGCAAAACGGCCCGGAAACTGCTATCATCTCAAGGCTTGGGATGGTTGTCTCGTTGCCTGCGGCTCAAAGGCGCGCCGTCCCGAAAAGATGCCGGGTCTCCCGGCAATACTTTTAAATGGGCGGTTCGCCCATTTTTTGTTTGTGCCGCCGCAAAACGTCGGCAACTATCGAATATGGATGTGACAGCGCTTATCGCGGCCACGGTTGAAGGCCTCGGTTATGAACTGGTCGAGGTGGAGCGATCCGCCCGCGGCCGGATGTTGCGCGTGTTCATCGACAACATCGCGTCGGTCCCGCGCCAGGGCAAGCGTGGCGCCGGCGCCATGATCACGGTCGAGGATTGCGAGAAGGTCAGCCGCCAGCTCACCTACGCGATGACTGTGGAAGATATCGATTACGACAGGCTGGAAGTCTCATCTCCGGGTCTGGACCGGCCGCTCAACAAGGCGGCGGATTTCCGGCGTTTCGAAGGCCAGGAAATCATCGTGAAGCTGCGTGCGCCATTGGGTGGCGCGCACGGGGTGCGCAAGAATTTTTCCGCGATTGCGCGCTATTTGGACGGCAAACCGGCGATGGAAGTCGACGGGCAGATCATCGAACTGGACTTGGCGCATGTCGAACGTGCGCGCCTGGTGCCGGTCATCGAGTTTTAGAGGGGAAGTACGCATGAGCAAGGAAATCCTGATGCTGGCCGACGCGCTGGCCCGCGAAAAGAACGTCGCCAAGGAGGTGGTGTTCACCGCCCTCGAGCAGGCGATCGCATCGGCAACCAAGAAGCGCTTCAAGGGCGAGGCCGACGTGCGGGTAGCGATCGATCGCGACACCGGCGAGCACGAGGCGTTCCGGCGCTGGCAGGTGGTCTATGAGCCCGACCTCGAAAGCGAGGACAACCAGATCGGCATCACCGATGCCCGTGACGATGATCCGGAAGTGCAGATCGGCGATTTCATCGAGGAAGAACTCGAACCCATCGAGTTCGGCCGCATCGGTGCGCAGGCGGCCAAGCAGACCATCCTGCAGAAGATCCGCGATGCCGAGCGCGACCAGATCCTCAACGATTTCCTCGAACGCAATGAGAAGCTGATCAATGGCACGGTCAAGCGCGTGGAGAACCATCGGGTCCTGATCGAGTCCGGGCGCGTCGAGGCGGCGCTGCCGCGCGACCAGATGATCCCCAAGGAAATGTTCCGCGTCGGCGACCGCATCCGTGCCTACATCCACAAGATCGACCGCACCCAGCGCGGCCCGGCGGTGATCGTGTCGCGGACTTCGCCGGACTTCATCAAGGCGCTGTTCGAACTCGAGGTGCCCGAGATCGAGGAAGGCCTGCTCGAAATCAAGTCGGCCGCGCGCGACCCCGGCGTGCGCGCCAAGATCGCCGTGTTCACCAACGATCGCCGCATCGACCCGATCGGTACGTGCGTGGGCATGCGCGGTTCGCGCGTGCAGGCGGTCACCAATGAGCTCGCCGGCGAACGCGTCGACATCATCATCTGGTCGGCCGACCCCGCCCAGTTCGTGATCGGCGCGCTGGCCCCGGCGGCGGTTTCCTCGATCGTCGTCGATGAGGAAAAGCACAGCATGGATGTGGTGGTCGACGAGGAGAACCTCGCGATCGCCATCGGCCGCGGCGGCCAGAACGTTCGCCTGGCCTCCGAACTCACCGGCTGGGAGATCAATCTCATGACCGTGGAGGAATCGCGCAAGAAGCAGGAAACCGAGACTGTCGCCATTCGCGGGCTCTTCATGGAGCGGCTCGATGTCGACGAGGAGGTCGCCGACATCCTCATCGCCGAGGGATTTTCCACCCTCGAGGAAGTGGCCTACGTGCCGATCAACGAGATGCTGGAAATCGACTCC
The DNA here is from genome assembly GCA_965279115.1 of Burkholderiales bacterium. Taxonomy (GTDB): domain Bacteria; phylum Pseudomonadota; class Gammaproteobacteria; order Burkholderiales; family JAEUOS01; genus JAEUOS01. The sequence goes on along the minus strand of OZ257137.1, from coordinate 6,469,102 downwards.
TTCGACGAGGACACGGTCAACGAGTTGCGCACGCGCGCCCGCAATGCGCTGCTCACCGAAGCGATCGCTTCCGAAGAGTCGCTGGGCGAAGTCTCCGAAGACCTGCTCTCGCTCGAAGGCATGACGCGGGAACTGGCGGCCAAGCTGGCCAAGGGCGGTGTCAAGACCCGCGACGAATTGGCCGAACTGGCTGTCGACGAACTCGTCGAGATCGAACCGATGGACGAGGCCGCAGCGCGCGTCCTCATCATGAAGGCGCGTGAGCACTGGTTTGCGGAGGAGCAGAAGTAGGGGCCTGTCCGGCCGTTTTTTGACTTCAGGCGATCCCGCCGTACCGAACTGCATCCGCAATAGAAAGACTGCAATGGCTAACACCACCGTCGCCCAGCTGGCCGAAGAACTCAAGCTGCCCATAGGGGCATTCCTTGAGCAGCTGAACTCGGCCGGCGTCGAGAAGAAGGCCGCGGCCGACCTCTTAACCGAGGTCGACAAGTCGCGCCTGCTTGACTACCTGCGCAGGAGCCATGGGGCGGCTGCGCCAGAGAAGAAGAAAATCACCCTGACCCGCAAGCAAACCTCCGAGATCAAGCAGTCCGACTCGTCAGGCAAGGCGCGCACGATCCAGGTGGAGGTACGCAAGAAGCGCGTGCTCGTTCAGCGCGATCCGGCGGCCGAGGCGCAGGCTGCCGAAGCCGAAACCGAAGTCGAAGCCACGCTCGAGGCAGCGCCGCCGGTCGTTGAGCCACCGCCGCCGCCGGTGGTTGTGGAGTTGCCGCCGCCGGCACCTGAACCGGAGCCCGAGCCTGAGCCGATTCCCGAACCCGAACCCGAACCCGTGGTCGTGGAGCTTCCCCAGCCGGAACCCGAAATCGCACCGCCTGTCGATGCGACGGCAGTTGCGCCTGAAGCCGACGCAAAGGCCGCCGCACCGGCCGAAAAGCCTGCCGCTCCTGCCGCGCCCATTTCCGTCATCGACGAGCGCCAACGCAAGATTCGCGAGGAAGAGTCGGCGCGTTATCAGCGGTTGCGGGAAATGCAGGCTGCCGACATCGCGGCCAAGAAGGAGCGCGAACGCCTGGCAGCCGAGCGCGCCGCCGCGGAAAAGGTTGCTGCAGCGAAGGCCGCCGCGGAAGCGGCCGCCAGGACCAGTGCGCTTTCGGCGGGAACATTGCACAAGCCTGCCGCCAAGCCGGGCGACGACAAGAAGGCAGCCAAGAAGCCGGCGAAAACCGCCGTGCTCGGTGCCGTTGCCTGGCAAGGCGACGATGCCGCCAAGAAGCGCGCCATCAAGACCCGCGGTGACGTGGGCGGTGCTTCCGGATGGCGCGGCCCGAAGCAGCGTCATGGCAAGGGTGGTTCATCGCATGAAGGCGATTCCTCGTTTGTCGCGCCGACCGAACCGACGGTTCGTGAAGTCCATGTGCCGGAAACCATCACCGTGGGCGACCTTGCGCACAAGATGGCCGTGAAGGCGGCGGAAGTGATCAAGACCCTCATGAAAATGGGGCAGATGGTCACCATCAACCAGGTGCTGGACCAGGAAACCGGCATGATCGTCGTCGAGGAGATGGGGCATCAGGCCATCGCGGCCAAGCTTGACGACCCGGAAGCGTTCCTGGTGGAGACCGAAGCCCATCCGGATGCGGTGCCCGAGCCGCGTGCACCGGTCGTGACCGTCATGGGCCACGTCGACCACGGCAAGACCTCGCTGCTCGACTATATCCGCACCACCCGGGTGGCGGCGGGCGAGGCCGGCGGCATCACCCAGCATATCGGCGCGTATCACGTTGAAACCAAGAAGGGCATGATCACCTTCCTGGACACGCCCGGCCACGAGGCCTTTACCGCCATGCGCGCGCGTGGCGCCGAGGCCACCGACATCGTCATCCTGGTGGTGGCGGCCGACGACGGTGTGATGCCGCAGACCAAGGAAGCGATCGCCCACGCCAAGGCGGCGCGCGTGCCGATCGTGGTGGCGATCAACAAGATCGACAAGCCGGAAGGCAACCCCGAGCGTGTCACCCAGGAATTGGTGGCGGAGAACGTGATTCCCGAATCCTACGGCGGTGACGCGCAGTTCGTGCAGGTCTCGGCGCGTACCGGCAAGGGCATCGATGAATTGCTCGACGCCATCCTGCTGCAGGCAGAGGTGCTCGAGCTCACGGCTGTAAAGGATGCGCCCGCCAAGGGCCTGGTGATCGAATCGCGGCTGGACCGCGGCAAGGGAACCGTGGCTACCATTCTGGTGCAGTCGGGCACCCTGAAGCGTGGCGACATGGTGCTGGCCGGATCCTCGTATGGCAAGGTGCGCGCCATGCTCGACGAGAACGGCAAGAGCGTAGCCGAAGCCGGCCCCTCGATTCCGGTGGAGATCCAGGGCCTCTCGGACGTGCCCGCTGCGGGCGAGGACGTCATGGCGATCGCCGACGAGCGCAAGGCGCGCGAGATCGCCTTGTTCAGGCAGGGCAAGTTCCGCGACGTCAAGTTGGCGCGCCAATCGGCGGTCAACCGTGAGAACACCATCGAGCGCATGGGCGAGGGCGAGGTCAAGACCCTGCCGCTGATCCTGAAAACCGACGTGCAGGGTTCCCAGGAGGCTTTGGCGCAGGCCCTCACCAAGCTCTCCACCTCCGAAGTCCGGGTGCAGATCGTGCATGCCGCCGTCGGTGGCATCAGCGAGTCGGACGTCAACCTCGCGATCGCCTCGAAAGCCACCATCATCGGCTTCAACGCCCGCGCCGACCAGTCGGTCAAGAAGGTCGCGGAGTCCAATGGCGTCTCGATCCGTTACTACAGCATCATTTACGACGCGGTCGACGAGATCAAGGCGGCGCTGTCGGGCATGCTGGCGCCGGAACGCCGCGAGCAGGTCATCGGCATGGTGGACATCCGCAACGTGTTCAAGATCACCAAGATCGGCACGGTGGCCGGTTGCTACGTTCTCGATGGCACCGTCAAGCGTGGTTCGTCGGCGCGGCTGTTGCGTGCCAACCAGGTCATCTGGACCGGCGAGCTTGACTCGCTCAAGCGCTTCAAGGATGACGTGCGCGAGGTGAAGGCGGGCTTTGAATGCGGCTTGTCGCTCAAGAACTTCAACGACATCGAAGTCGGCGACCAGCTGGAAGTCTTCGAAGTTCAGGAAATCGCCAGGGCGCTGGCCTGACGGATGCGGATGGCGGCGCCAGCATGCCGCCATCCGTCCGTTTGACCGGAAGCCCGGCCGGGCCATTCGCGCGAGCAGACAGGGCAAACTGATGCGACATCAAAACCGCGGTTTCGCGCGTTCCGACCGTGTGGCCGAGCAGATCCGCCGCGACCTGGCGGAGATCATCCGCATGGAGCTGAAGGACCCGCGCATCGGCATGATCAGCCTCAATGGCGTCGAGGTAACCGCCGACTACGCGCATGCCACCGTGTACTTCACCACCATGACCGACCATTCGGCCATTCCCGAAATCGAGAAAGGCCTGGCCAAGGCCGCCGGTTTCCTGCGCGTGCAACTCGGCAAGCGCATCAAGATCCACCAGATCCCCGAGCTTCATTTCAAGTTCGACCAAAGCCTTGAGCGCGGGATTTCCCTTTCGCGCCTGATCGACGAGGCGAATTCGGTGCGTGCAAAGGACTGATCCCGGCCGCGCCGCGCCGCGCATGCCGCGCCGGCGGCTTGACGGCGTCCTGTTGCTGGACAAGCCTGCCGGGTTGTCATCCAACCAGTGCCTGGGTGTGGTCAAGCGCCTGTTCTCAGCGCAGAAGGCCGGCCACACCGGGACACTCGATCCGTTCGCCACCGGCCTTCTGCCGGTGGCGCTTGGTGAGGCCACCAAGTTCTCGCAGGGCCTGCTTGAAGCCGACAAGACCTATCTGGCCACCATGCTGCTCGGCGTGACCACCCGCACCGGCGATACCGAAGGCGAAGTCATCCGGGAGGCACCAGTCGAAGCCGATGAGCCTCGAATCAGGGCCGCGATGGCGGGCTTTCGCGGCGCAATCTCCCAGGTGCCGCCGATGTACTCGGCACTCAAGCGTGACGGCCGGCCGCTTTACGAATATGCGCGCGCCGGCATCGAGCTTGACAGGCAGGCGCGGCAGGTCGTGATCCACGCCCTCGACCTGTTGTCGGTGCAGGGTCCGCGGGTGATGTTCCGGGTTCGCTGCAGCAAGGGCACCTATGTCCGCACCCTGGCTGAGGACATCGGCAACCTGCTCGGGTGCGGCGCGCACCTGACGGCACTGCGCCGCGAGGCGGCCGGCTCGCTGGACCTGCAGGGGGCCCACACGGTTGCCGACCTCGAGCGGATGCCGCCGGAGGAGCGTGACCATGCCCTGCTGCCGGTCGATGCCCTGATCATGAACCTGCCGCGAATCCGGCTTGACGATGCACAAGCGGCTCGACTGCGCCTGGGACAGCGCATTGCGCTCGCCGGCCTGGAAGTCGCCGTCGAATCGCCGCAAGGACCGATTCGCGCCTACGCCGATGGCGATGACTTCATCGGCCTTGTCGAAGCGCGCGAAGGCGCCCTGCGGCCATTGCGACTGCTGGTGGCGGGCGCCTGAACGTTCGGATCACCCTGGCGTATCAGGGCGCGTTGCCGAACAGCCCCGCCAACACTTTCTGCAGATCCGCCAGGCGCATCGGCTTGACAAGATAGGCGTCGGCGCCGGCGGCCAGGCATTCGCGTCTGGCGGCATCATCGGCGTGGGCGGACAAGCCCACGATCCTGACCGCGCGGGAAGGCTGCAGCGCCCGGATGGCGCGAATCGCCTCCAGACCGCTCATGACCGGCATTTCCAGGTCCATCAGGATCAGGTCGAACTCGCCGGAAGTGGCCTGGTCGAGCGCCTGCTGGCCGTCCTCAGCCTGGGTAACGACCATCCCTTCGCGCTTTAGAATGAGGGAGGCGAGCTTGCGGCTGTCCTCGTTGTCGTCGGCGGCAAGCGCCGGACGACCGTTCCACGGGTTCATTGGGCGGCTCCAAGCTTGTGGGCGCGCTCGCGCGACGCCGCGAGTTCTCCGGCCGAGGCGACCGGGCGCGACAGCGCGGCCAGATGAGGCTCGACGATGTCGGCCATGGCATGCAGCCAGTCGTCGCGTTCGTTCAGACAGGGGATGTAGGCATAGGCGCCACCGCCCGCATGCTGGTAGATCTCCTTGCCTTCGACGGCGATTTCCTCGAGGGTTTCGAGGCAATCGCCGGGGAAGCCGGGACAGATCACATCGAGGCGGCGCAGTTTGGCCGCGGCCAGAACCTCGAGCGTGTCGGCGGTGTAGGGCTGTAGCCATTCGGCCTTGCCGAAGCGCGACTGGAAGGTAACACGCCAGGCATCGGGAGCGAGCTCCAGCGCCTCGGCCAGCAGGCGGCCGGTCTTCAGGCATTCGCAGTGGTACGGGTCACCCTCGCGGAGGGTGTACTGCGGCAGTCCATGAAAACTCATCAGCAGCATGTCGGAGGCGCCACCCTCACTCTGCCAGTGCGCCCTGACCGAGGCCGCCAGCGCCCCGATGTATCCCGGGTGGTCATGGAAATTGCGCACGAAATTCAGGCCCGGCAGGTTGCGCATGGTGCGTGCCCAGCCCGCCACGGCATCGTGCGTGCTGGCCGTGGTGCTGGCGGCGTATTGCGGATACAGCGGCAGCACCACGATGCGGTCGCATCCGCGTGCGGCGAGGCTGTTGAGGGCCGAATCGATCGAAGGGGCCCCATAACGCATGCCAAAGGCGACCTCGACATCCCGGTGTCCGCGCGCGAGCAGGTACCCGGCCAGCAACTTGGCCTGGCGCTCCGTATGCACCTTCAGGGGGGAGCCCTCGTCGGTCCAGATCGTCTGGTACTTGGCGGCGGACTTCTTCGGCCTCACGTTGAGGATGATGCCGTTCAGGATGGGCCACCAGGCGATGCGCGGAATTTCCACCACCCGCGGGTCCGACAGGAACTGCTTCAGGTAGCGGCGCAACGCCTTGGGCGTTGGCTCGTCGGGCGTTCCCAGGTTGGTGACCAGGATGCCGATGCGTCTTTGCGAACCATGCTGGTATTGCGGCTGCTCCGAATACCCGGCCATCTAGTCGTTGCCGCCGGAGAGTGCGGATGAGAGCATGCGTGCCGTGATGTCGACGATCGGTATGACACGCTCATAGGCCATGCGTGTCGGGCCGATCACGCCGAGGGTGCCGACGATCCGGCCGTCGACTTCGTAAGGGGCGGTAACCACGCTCATTTCGTCCATGGGTACAAGGCTCGACTCCCCGCCGATGAAAATCTGCACACCTTCGGCGCGGCTGGAGGTTTCCAGAAGCTGGATCAGGGTGGTCTTGTGCTCGAACATGTCGAACAGCCGGCGCAGGCGCTCCATGTCCGAGGACAGGTCGGAGACGCCGATCAGGTTCTTTTCGCCGGACAGCACGTAGCTGTCGCTGGTATCGGCCAGCGCCTGGCCGCTGGTCTCCACCGCGACCTGGGTCAGGCGCACGATGTCCTCGCGCAGTTCCTTCAACTCTTCACGGATGCGCAGGCGGATCTGGTCGAAATCGACGCCGGCATAGTGCTGGTTGATGAAGTTCGCCGCCTCGATCAACTGGGACTGCGAATACGGCTTTTCGGTGAATAGGATGCGGTTCTGCACGTCCCCGTCGGGCGTCACCAGGATCAGCAGGACGCGCTTTTCCGAAAGATTGAGGAATTCGATGTGGCGGAACATGCTCTGGCGCTTGGGCACCATCACCACGCCGGCGAACTGCGTGAGTTCCGACAGCATCTGCGCGGCCGTGCTGATCACGCGCTGCGGCTGGTCCGGAAGCAGATGGTCCCTGAGCTCGATGCGTGCCGCCTCGTCGAGCGGGCGCACGGTCATGAGCGTGTCGACAAAGAGCCGGTAGCCGCGAGGGGTGGGGATGCGGCCCGCGGAAGTGTGCGGGCTGGCAATGAATCCGAGGTCCTCCAGGTCCGCCATCACGTTGCGGATGGTCGCCGGCGAGAGGTCCAGACCCGAGAACTTGGACAACGCCCGCGAGCCCACGGGCTGGCCGTCGACGATATAGCGTTCGACCAGGGTCTTAAGGAGGGTGCGTGCGCGCCTGTCTAGCATGCAGCGATTTTAACGAATGTGGCGGGAATTCCCATTCAGGCCGTGAGCGACACCGAAAGCCGAGTGCCCGGGACGATGATCCCGCCCCGGTCACCGGGGACCGTGCCGCCATAGCGCGCCGCGTATACGTCCGGCAGCGGACGACCGGACGGTGGTGCCATCCACAGGCGCAGCAGGTGACGCTGGCGTTCCGGCTCAGGCCAGTTTTCGAAGTCGTTGCGCGAATGCAGGATCTGGTGGTTGTGCAGGAATTGCATGTCACCGCGTTCGAAGGCCATCTGCAGGTGGATCGCCGGATCATTGACGAGTTCATCGATCAGATCCATGGTCGCGATCTGCTCCCGGGTCAGCCGCGCGGCATCGGGAAAGCGGCGCTGCGCCTCTTCGATGTAGTGGCGCAGGTAGATGCCGGAGAGCCTGCCCGCATGCCAGTTGAAGATCGGGATGTCGAACCAGGGGTTCATGCCCGCGGGCACTTCGCCGCGCCGGTCGGTTGAATACGGCAGGAAGGCCGCGCGCAGCAGCTCCGGCCGGCGTCGCAACATCTCGTTGTAGACCGTGACCGAGCTGGCCAGGAAGGACTCGCCGCCGCTCCTGGCGGTCTGCAGGCACAACAGGCCCACGATGTCGGCGGAATCGGTGTGGTACTCGAGCCGCCGGTTGGTCTGGTAGAAGCGTGTGTTGCCATCCTTGATGTCGGCCCCTACATCCTTGACGTGGCCGAGCAAATGGCCCTTGCCGTTGGAACTGCGCAGCGAGCCGAAATACCGGCCCAGGCCCAGATACGCAATGGCCGCCGAAGCGAGGTCGCGGCCTTCCATGCGGAATCCGCGCAGCATCACAAAGCCGCGCCCCTCGAGGATTTCGTTCAGGATCTGGTCGAGCTTGGCCGCAAGGCCGGGCAGCGGGAACGACTCCCGGCCAATCGCCTCCATCGGCAGTCCGGTCGCCTTGAAGTGCGCGATCGCCGCGTCGATCTCGGCCAGGTCGCCGGCATCAAGCCGCCAGATCCAGTCGGTCCGGCGCGCAAGGTCAGGTCCGTACCAGGCCGAAGGGCCGTCGATCGGGCCGGATGGCATCGCCGGGGCCGGGAGGTGCACGTCTGTGGACATCGGAAGCTTCGCCTTGCTGGGACAGAGCCTTGAATCGTAAACCAAACGCGGGCAACATGTAGGCCCGAACGCAGAACCCGAACGCAGAACCACAACGGAGACAACCTGATGATGAAGCTTGCTGCGCAGTACATGCTTGGCGGCCTTGCGGCGCTTGCCGCGACCGTCGCGGCGCCGGTACTCGCCCAACCCTATCCGAACCGCCCGATCACCCTCATTGCCCCGTACGCTGCCGGTGGTGACAGCGACGCTTCCGGGCGCAACCTCGCGGCCGTCGCTGTCAAGTACATGGGGCAGTCACTGGTGGTGCAGAACATCGTCGGTGCCTCCGGAATCATCGGCTCGCAACGGGTGCGCACCAGCGTGCCCGACGGCTACACGCTGCTCATCGCGCGCGGCGGCTCGCAGGCCATCAGCCCCGCGCTGGACTCCAAGACACCCTACAAATGGAATGACTTCACCTTTATTTCCCTGCTCGACTTCAATCCGGTGGCATGCGTGGTCAAGGGGGATTCGCCGCACAAGAGCATGAAGGACCTGCTCGAGGCGCTCAAGGCGCAGCCCGGCAAGCTCAACTACGCCACGGCCGGTCCCGGTACCACCCAGCACATGGCGGTGGAGGTGTTGCTGCGCAGTGCGGGCTTGCCTTCGAATTCCGCCGAGCAGATCGGCTACAAGGGGGGCGGCGAAGCCACCGCCGCGGTGTTGTCAGGCCAGGTGCAGTTCCTGTGCAACAACCTACCGACGCTGGGCGGGCAGCTCAAGGCCGGCACCATGCGCGGGCTCCTGACCACCACCTCGGAACGGCTCAAGGAGTATCCGGACATTCCGACAGCGCGTGAACTGGGTCTCACCCCGATGGAACAGGTGATGGGCTGGAGCGGCCTGTACGGACCGCCCGGCCTGCCGCCCGAGGTGGTCAGCAAGTGGGCGGAGGTATTGAAAAGGGTCGCGCAGGATCCGGACTGGATCCGCGGCAACGCGGGCTTCGGGGCGATACCCGCGATCCGTTCCTCGGCGGACACCGAAAAATTCGCTCGAGAGCAGGTTGAGCTCTACGAGAAACTTGGTACAGCGCTGGGCTTGCGCAAGTAAGGCCATCGTTCTCCGGCAGGTTGTACTGCCAAGCCTGCCGGCTTGCGCTTGCACTACGCTTGCGTGCGTCCTTGCGCGCGATTTGCGATCAAACTCAGCGAATCGCGCAATTCGGTCTGGACCGAGCCCTCGAAATAGACATCGAATGCTTCAGCGCGGTTAAGCAGAAGACGCAAACCAGTGCCACCGTCCGGAAGTTCAAAAGTGTATAGGCCAGCCAACGGTAGCGCTTCGTCGACCCGGAAATCCGTACGCATGTCGGGCAGCCGTTTCTGGAAGACGGCGCCCAACACATGGCTGACCGCCTGCTGGGACAGTACGAGGTTCTGCGAATTTCCCTTTGCGTCGATCAAGTTCAGTTCAAGGGTCATGGCATCCGGGTCGCGGCGTGCGCTTTCCACGGCTACTGCATTGAATGAAGGGCGTTTCATGATGGTGAGGCCTTGATTAAGAGGGGACAGTTCAGTCGTGGTCGGTCACGGCACCGCGCGTCGCGGGCCCGACCAGTTTCATGTATTTGGCCATCAGGCCGCGGGTGTAGCGCGGTGCTGGCCGCTTCCATGCGGCCCTGCGCCTGGCGATCACATCGTCGGCGACGTTCAGTTGCAGCGTGAGGGTGTGCGCGTCGATGGTGATGGAATCGCCTTCCTCGATCAGGGCGATGAGGCCACCCTCGTAGGCTTCCGGGGAGACGTGGCCGACCACCATGCCCCAGGTGCCGCCGGAAAAGCGCCCGTCGGTGATGAGGCCGACCGAGTCGCCCAGGCCCTGGCCGATCAGTGCCGAGGTGGGGGCAAGCATTTCCTGCATGCCGGGGCCGCCCTTGGGGCCCTCGTAGCGGATCACCAGAACGTCGCCGGGCTTGATCTTGTTGGCGGTGATGGCCTGCATCGATTCGTTTTCCGAATTGAACACGCGCGCGGGTCCGTTGATCGAGGGGTTTTTCAGCCCGGTGATCTTGGCCACGCAGCCTTCGGGCGCCAGGTTGCCCTTGAGTATGGCCAGGTGGCCCTGCGCGTACATCGGCTGGTCCCACGGGCGGATGACTTCACCGTCCGGGGTCTTGCGCCACTTGGCCAGTTCTTCGCCGATGGTCTTGCCGGTGATGGTCATGCAGTCGCCATGCAGGCAGCCATGCTCGAGCAGCATGTTGAGTACCACCGGGACACCGCCGGCCTTGTGCAGGTCGGTCATCATGTACTTGCCCGACGGCTTCAGGTCGCACAGAACCGGCGTCTTGCGGCGCACGCGCTCGAAATCGTCGATGGTCCACTCGACTTCGGCGGCCGCGGCGATGGCCAGGAAGTGCAATACGCCGTTGGTGGAACCGCCGGTGGCCATGATCAGCGAAACCGCGTTCTCGATCGACTTGCGCGTGATGATGTCGCGCGGGCGGATGTTGTTGCGGATCGCCTCGACAAGGACGTTGGCGGAATCGGCGGCGCTGTCGGCTTTCTCGCCGTCGGGGTTGGCCATCGAGGACGAACCCAGGAGGCTCATGCCAAGCGCCTCGAAAGACGACGACATGGTGTTGGCGGTGTACATGCCGCCGCAGGCGCCGTGGGTCGGGCAGGCGTTGCGCTCGATGCCGTCGTAGTCTTCCTTGCTCATCTTGCCGGCGGTGAAGGCGCCGACCGCCTCGAAAGCGGACACCAGGTTGACCGGCTGGCCTTTCCAGACCCCCGGCTTGATGGTGCCGCCGTAGACGTAGATCGCGGGGATGTTCATGCGGGCGATCGCCATCATGCCGCCGGGCATGTTCTTGTCGCAGGCGCCGACCACCAGTGCGCCGTCCATCATCTGGCCATTCACCGAGGTCTCGATGGCGTCAGCGATGACTTCGCGCGAGATCAGCGAATACTTCATGCCCTCGGTGCCCATGCCGATGCCGTCGGTCACGGTGGGCACGCCGAACACCTGCGGCATGGCGCCATATTCCTTCAGGGCCACCATCGCACGGTCGACCAGAGGCTGGATGCCGGCGTTGCACGGGTTCATGTTGGAGTGGCCGTTGGCGACGCCGACAATGGGCTTGTCGAAGTCCGCGTCGGTGAAACCCACTTCGCGCAGCATGGCGCGGTTGGGACTGCGGTTGACGCCGCCGGTGATCGCGCGGGAGCGCCAGTTGAGGGGTTTTTGTTCGGCCATTTGAAACTCCGGGTCAGGGTGGGAAGGAAACTACTTTGCCGTCGCGGGCGCGGAAGATAGCACCGGCGCAGGGCGCTGGCAACTGATCCAGGCACCGCCGGCGACCAGCAGGAAGCCGGCTGCATGGTAGGGGTGCAGGGCCTCGCCCGCCAGGACGGCGGCGAACAGGCAGGCGAAGAGCGGCACGGTGTGGATGAAGACACCCGCCTGCGCGGGCCCGACGCGCTCGATGGCGAAGGCGTAGGTGAAAGTCGAAATGATGGTCGGCACTGCGCTCATGTAGATCAGACCGACGATTTCGGCCGCGTCCGGACGTGGCAAGCCATGAACGGAGATTTCGCGAATGAACAAGGGCAGGGTGAGCGGCAGGCCGGCGGCGGAGACCAGGAACAGGAAGGTGACAATCGAGACCTGGGCGGGCCGGTGGTTCAGGCGCAGGGTATAGAGCGCCCACAGGAGCATTCCCGCCAGCATGATCAGGTCGCCGCTGCCGATTTCAAGATGAAGGAGCGCAGCCAGGCTGCCCTGGAAGATGATGACGGTCACGCCAACGGCGGAGATCATCACGCCGACAATTTCGCGGCCCATCATCTGGTGGCCGAAAAACAGGGCGCCCAACACCAGGATCATCACCGGGATTGCGGAATTGAGCAGGCCCAGGTGCACCGCGCTCGAATAGTCGAGGCCGATGAATACGACCACGCTTTGCGGCACACCTCCCAGCAGGGTGAATCCGACAATCGACCGCCAATGCTCGCGCACCACGACCCGCACGGCGGCGCGCTCGCGCCAGGCGAATGGCGCCGCCAGCACCATGACCAGGAACCAGCGCAACCAGGTCATCGGGATCGGGCCGAAGGTCGGCAGGAGCATCTTGGCCACCGCGCCGTTGCTGCCCCACATGGCCATGGTGGCCACCAGGGCCAGGAAGGCGATGCTGCGCGAAGGGCGGGCAGGCGGGGACATGGTGCGCAATGTAGCGCAGTGGCTTCCAAACCTCCAATACATTAAAATCAATCGATCAATACCTTAAAGGTATTAAAAGGGGCAACATGGAATTGCGGCAGTTGCGCCAGTTCGTCGCCGTGGCCGAGCACCTGCACTTCGGTCGCGCGGCGCAGGCGCTTTCCATGGCGCAACCGCCCTTGTCGCGGGCGATCCGCGGCTTCGAGGAGGAACTCGGCGTCGAGCTTTTTCATCGGGTGAACCGCAAGGTGGCCCTGTCCGAGGCCGGCCGCGCGCTGCTGCCGGAGGCGCGTGCCGTACTCGCGGCGGCCGGGCGACTTCCCGAGAAGGCGCGCAATGCCGCCAGCGGCGAGGAGGGCGAACTCTCACTGCAGTTCGTGAGCATCGTCGACTACTCCTTCCTCCCCGATCTCCTGCGCCGTCACGCGCAGCGCTTCCCGGCGGTGCGCGTCGGCCTGCAGGAGGCGACCACCGACGTGCAAATCGCCGACCTTCGCGCCGGCCGCGCCGACGCCGGCATCCTGCTGGGGCCGATCGGCGGCGAGGCCGGGGATGCCGGCGCCGCGGATGCCGCATCAACGCCGCTGGCCTACCGGCGCCTGGTCGCCGAGGCCATGGTGCTCGCGTTGCCGGCACATCATCCGCAGGCGGATGCAGGCGGCCCGGCCGTGCTTTCCGCGTTCGCCGGGGATTCGTACATCTGCAGCCCGCGGCATGTCGGCCCGCGGCTTTACGACGCGATCATCGCGAGTTGCGGCAAGGCCGGATTCAGTCCGCGCATCGTCCAGGAAGCCATCCAGATGCAGACCATCATCTCGCTGGTATCGGCCGGGATGGGCATTGCGCTGGTGCCGGAATCGATCATGAGCCTCAAGCGCCAGGGCGTGGTTTACCGCCGCTTGCGCGGCGCGAAGCCGGCGCTTGAAATCGGCATCGCCTTCCGCCGCGACGATCGCTCCGCCGTGCTCAAGCGATTTGTCGCGCTTGCGTCACAATCGCACTCCTGAACACACCGAGTCTCAAACGGCGCCACCACACCGACCGATTTCCCCGATGCTGACCCACCCCAATTTCGACCCGATCGCGATTTCCATCGGTCCGATTGCCATTCGCTGGTACGGCCTGATGTACCTGGTCGCGTTCGTTTCCTTCATCGCCCTGTGCCGCCTGCGCGCGCGCCAGCAACCGGCCCTAGGGTGGAATCCGGCCATGATCGACGATGTGCTCTTTTACGGCGTGCTGGGCGTCATCCTGGGTGGGCGGCTGGGCTATGTGCTGTTCTACAAGCCCGGCTATTACCTTGAGCACCTGGCGGAAATTCCTGCGGTCTGGCAAGGTGGCATGTCCTTCCACGGCGGTTTTCTGGGCGTGCTGGCGGCGATGTGGCTGTATGCCCGTAGCCGCAAGCTGGGGTTCTGGAACGTGATGGATTTCATCGCGCCGGCGGTGCCCATTGGGCTGGCGTTCGGGCGCCTCGGCAATTTCATCAATGGCGAACTGTGGGGACGTCCCACGGATGGACCCTGGGGCATGGTGTTCCCGCAGGCTGGCGATGGCATCGCCCGCCATCCGTCCCAGTTGTACCAGTTCGCACTCGAAGGCCTGGGCCTGTTTGCCTTGCTGTGGATTTTCGCCCGCGCGAGGCGACCGGCAGGGGCCATCTCCGGCGCCTTCCTGGCGGGCTACGGCATGTTCCGGTTCATCGCCGAATTCGCGCGCGAGCCCGACAGTTTTCTGGGGCTCTTGTCCTTCGGGCTTTCGATGGGCCAGTGGCTGAGCCTGCCCATGGTCGTGGCAGGCGTCTGGCTTGTCATGTGGTCCTATCGTTCGGCGCGTTCTCCGGCCTGAGGGCATTCATCGCCGAATTCCTGGCTTCACCCAGGTCGTTCCAGACAGTCTGATCGACCAGGGTCGCGTCCTGCACGGTGAAGCGGTCGATAAAGCGGATCCCGGAAAACGGCGTGCCGTCCGGCCATTCGCCGCCCAGCGTGCCGAAGCAATACACCACCGCGCGCCCAGCCGTGGCACTTGTGTCGAAACGCTCATAGGTCTTCTTCACGAAGCGATAGCGCGGCTTCGCCCAGGCCAGCAGTTCCTCCAGGCTTGTCATCCTGACCGGTCCCGGAAATTCCATCGTGAAACCGGGCGCCAGCAGCCGGCGTGCGGTGTCGAGTTCACGCGCCTCCATGGCGGCCAGGTAGGTGCGGACGGTCTCTTCAGGTGTGGGCATCATCTGGCGGGCTGTGGGGACGCAGCGCAAGGCGCATGGAGACCTGGTTGACGCGGCCGTAGTAGCCACCGGCCTTGCGTCCGGACTCGATGAATCCGGCCTCTTCGTACAGGCGCAGCGCCGCGATGTTGTCCTCGCGCAGATCCACCTTGACGGTGGCGATCCCGGCCACATCCCCGGTCTTGAGCAACCAGGACAGCAGGCGACGCGCCAGTCCGCCGCGCCGCGCGGACGGGGCCACGGCGAGCAAGGCAAGGTAGGCATCTTCCTCGTGATAGCTCATGACGGCGAATCCCAGCAGGGCATCGCAACCACCCGCCACGATCACGTTGTGATGGCCGGATTCGATAAAACGCTCGATCGCCGCCGGCTGCCAGCGCCATGGCAGGCCCGCCTCGATGGTGTCGCGGGAAAGCCGGGCGATTTCGCCGGCATCCGCGAGGGATGCGATGCGGATCGGGGTGACGCCGACGTCCATTGGCGGCGGCGCGGCTATTCGAAGCGGCGGCTTACGCTTTCGGCCACGCACGCGGGCTTGTCGGCGCCGTCGATTTCGACCGTGGACAGCAAGGTGAGCTGGATACCGCCGGGAATGTCCTCGACTTCCTTGACCGTGAACCGGCCACGCAGCCTTGAGCCTGCCGGCACCGGGTTCGGGAAACGCACCTTGTTGAGTCCGTAGTTCACGCCCATCTTGACGCTCGTCATCTTCACGCATTCCTGCGAGAACAGCGGAATCAGCGAGAGCGTCAGGAATCCGTGCGCGATGGTGCTCTTGAACGGGGAGCTCTTGGCGCGCTCGACATCGACGTGAATCCACTGATGGTCGCCGGTGGCGTCGGCAAACTGGTTGATCCGCTCCTGGGTGACGGTCACCCAGTCGCTGATCGCGATCTCCTGCCCGATCAGGTTGCGCAGGTCTGCTAAGCGGGCGATCTCGGCGATTTTCATTGTGCGTTTGCGTTGGTCCAAAGAGGCGTCGATTATACTGAGCCGTCCATCTTCGCCATGGCGCTGCCCGACCGCAAGCGCTTCGTGTTCGCGGCGTCGCTCCAGCCGGGCCCTGCAGCGGTCGCCATTCGATCCAGTGATGCCAGACATTCTCCTGCCCTTCGTTTTCGAGGCTTCAGACGTACGCGGTGCGGTAGTCGACCTCGATGCCACCTGGCGCCAGGTGCTTGCCAACCGCGACTATCCGCCACCGGTGCGCAAGCTTCTCGGCGAGGCGATGGCGGCGGCGGCGCTGCTTTCCTCCACGCTCAAGTTCGACGGCACGCTGGTGCTGCAGACGCGCGCGGCCGATGCCGACGCGCCGGTCCGGGTGATGGTGGTGGAATGCAACGCGGCCCTGGAGATGCGCGCCACCGCCACGTTGGGCGGCGCGCTGCCGGAAGGCGGGGGACATTCGCTGGCAAGCCTGGTCGGCAACGGCAGCCTGGTGATCACGCTCGACCCGCGCGATGGCCAGGAAGCCTACCAGGGTGTGGTCGCTCTCGAAGGAGACCAACTCTCCGTCGCCCTCGAGAACTACATGATGCGCTCCGAGCAACTCGATACCCGCATCCACCTGGCCGCTGATGGCGCCCGCGCGGCGGGGCTTCTCGTACAGCGCATGCCCGGCGACGGCGGGTCGGGCTTCGACGCTTCCTGCTGGGAGGAAGCATCCATCCTCGCCGCAACGGTTTCTCCCGGGGAACTTCTGGACCTGGAGCCGCGCCAGATCCTGCGCCGCCTGTTCCACGAGCATGACCTGCGCCTGTTCGACGAGCGTGGCACGGCCTTCCGCTGCAGTTGTTCGCGACAGCGCGTGGCCGACATGTTGCGCATGCTGGGCCGGCAGGAGATTGAAAGCATCATCGCCGAGGAAGGCCGTGTGTCGGTGGATTGCGAGTTCTGCCACCAGGCATACGCGTTTGATCCGATCGATGCCGCGCAATTGTTCATTGCGGGCACCGGGCCTGCCAGCAGCGCGCGCCACTGAACGCGCATCCGTTCGATGCCCGCCTGCGTAAGTTCCATTTGCGGTCCGTGGCATTTCGCCTGGACCGATCCCCCGACCAAAGACCGCGCTTGATGATCAGCAAATCGTTGTTTCGCTCGTTCAGGCTCTCTTTCCTGCCGCCGCTGATGGTTTATGTGGCTGCGGGCATTTCCGGCCTGACCGGCATTGTCGGCACATTTTTCGTCAAGGAACACCTGGGCCTTTCCGCGCAGTTCCTGGCCGCGCTGGGCTTCTGGGTCGTCCTGCCCTGGACACTGAAAATGCCGGTGGGGCATGTGGTCGACCTCTTGTGGCGCTGGAAGGAGGGGATCGTCTTCCTGGGCGCGGGATTCCTCGCCGCGAGCATCGGCATCATGCTCGGACTGCTGATGTTTCCGCAGGAAATGCGCGCAGTCATGGCGCCGGAGCGCTGGTACGTGCTGGCGGCCCTGCTGTCGCCGGTCGGCTACATGCTGCAGGATGTGGTCGCCGACGCCATGACCGTCGAGGCGGTTCCGCACTACAACGCCGACGGTACGCCGGTCGACGCGGTGGAGTTGCGCGTCATGCATACGACCATGCAGACGCTGGGACGGATCGCGATCGTCGGCGGCACCATCATCGTGGCCATCATCAACGTCGGATTCCTGTCCGGGGTTGAAGCCTTGCCACCGGCCGCAAAGGCGGCTGCATACGCCCGGGTATATCTCGCCGCGCTGGCGATTCCGCTGGTGTCCGTGGCGGGAGTCCTGCTGGCGATCAGTCTGCGGCATCGCAGGGGCGCCAGCGGAACGCCGCCCCGGGGCGCCACCGAGATCAACTGGTGGGTGCTGGGGGGAGGTCTGGCCTTTGCAGTCGTGTCGGTGGCCGTGGGGTTGGCCGACCTGAAATACGGGCAGGAGGTCGTGTTCGTGGCTTCGATGGCCATCGTGCTGGTCCTCATGATCCGGCTGGTGGGCGAACTTGAAGCCGATGCGCGCGCCACCCTGCTGGGTACTGCGGTGGTCATCTTCGTCTTTCGTGCCATGCCGGGCCCTGGGGCGGGGGCCTCATGGTGGAGCATCGATGTGCTCAAGTTCGATCCCAGCTTCCTGGCCAAGCTGTCCATGCTTTCAGGGTTGGTTGCCCTTGCGGGACTGTTCGCCTACCGCCGCTACCTGGCGGATCGCTCGATCTACTACGTCGTCGGCCTGCTTACCGTCCTGGGCTCTATCATGTCGTTGCCGCAGATCGGCATGTTCTACGGCCTGCACCACTGGACTGCCGCCATGACCGGAGGGATCATCGACGCGCGCTTCATCGCCGTTCTCGATACGGCGCTGGAATCGCCACTCGGACAAGTGGCCATGGTGCCCATGCTCGCCTGGATCGCGAACTCGGCGCCTGACAAACTGAAGGCCACGTATTTCGCGGTGATGGCGTCTTTCACCAACCTCGCGCTTTCAGCGTCGCAACTGGGTACCAAATACCTGAACCGCGTTTTCGAGGTGACGCGCGAGGTGCGCGATAGCGCAACCGGCGCAATCAAGACGCCCGCCGACTACAGCGAGATGGGGATACTTTTCCTCACTTGCGCCGCTCTCGGGCTGGTGGTTCCGCTGGCCGCGATCGCGCTGGTGCGCGCGGTGCGCCTGCGCGGCGCCTGAGGCGCAGGGGCTGGCCCGGGGGAAGTGACCGGCCACGGGTTGCGCGGCCGGTCAGCGGAGTTGCCTTAGCGCTTGTTGCCGGCCGGCGCAGCCATTCTTGCCCACAGGCCGTAGGCGTACAACATGATGGCTGCGCCGATCGCCGCGGCCATGTAGCTGTCGTTGCTGCCGATCTTGTACCAGCCGAACACATCACCGAAAAAGGCCAGCGCCGCCGCTCCGAAGGCGCCGAAAGTGGCCGTATTGATGATGTTCATGCGATCCTGTGCGCGAAAGAAGCCGCGACCCAGCAGCGCGATGATGAGGCCGATGACGGCGACCCAGACGATTTCTTCCATGTTCCCGCTCCTTGCTCGGTTGTGACGCGGATTTATCGCTTCGCCCGGACATGCAATCCGGGCTTACGGTCCGACATGTCGTTCCGCAGCGACACATCGCAAGAATCGAAGCGTATCAGGATTCTGCCGCCTTGCCATCCCGTACGGCCGGCAAAAGTTGCGTATCGCCATGATCGTAGGGCGGGCAGCACATGCAAAGCAGCACCAGGGCAGCGGCGCCGGTATTCTCGATGCAGTGCGGCGTACCCGGGGAGATGCACACCGTGTCGCCGGCGCCCACGTCGAAACGCCGATCGCCAAGGGTCATGCGGCCGGTCCCGGCGGTGATGTGGTACAGCTCTTCGGTGACCATGTGGCGGTGCAATGCGGTGGTGGCGCCGGGTGCCACGCTGGCTTCCGCAAGGCTTTGGCGTGCGACCCCGAACCTGCCGCCATGGACGGAAGGATGCATGAATTCGCGGATATCCGAACCGTCCTTGGTCAGGTAGGGAACGATTCCGGCTCTGGAAGTCTTCATGGGGGCTTGCATGATGGGACGGTTTACTGTATAAAAGAACAGTCAGAATTCCTTGTGGTGCAGCCAACATGACCATCGGCCTTACTTCGCGTCAAAGCGAAATCCTCGACTTTATCCGCGACGTCGTCAAGCGCACCGGCATGCCGCCCACGCGGGCGGAAATTTCGACCCAGTTCGGTTTCCGCTCGCCGAATGCCGCCGAGGAACACCTGCGTGCCCTGGCCCGCAAGGGGGCGATCGAAATCGCCAGCGGTACCGCGCGCGGCATTCATCTGGCCGAGCAGATTTCCGGTGCCATGCAATCCATCATGGCCTTGCCGCTGATCGGTCGGGTGGCCGCCGGCAGCCCCATCCTGGCCGAGCAAAACGTCGAACGCAACCTCCCGGTCGACCCCGAAATGTTCCGGCCCAAGGCGGACTACCTGCTCAAGGTCAAGGGTTTGTCGATGAAGGATATCGGCATACTCGACGGCGACCTCCTGGCCGTGCATGGCCAGAAGGAAGCGCGCAACGGCCAGGTGGTCGTGGCGCGGCTGGAGAACGATGTGACGGTCAAGCGCTTTTTCAAGAAGGGCCACATGGTGCAACTGGTGGCCGAGAATCCCGACTTCGAGCCGATCGAAGTCGACCTGCGCGAAGACCCGTTTGAGATCGAAGGCCTGGCGGTCGGTGTGATCCGCGCCGGCACGCTGTAGCAGCGCGCCGGCGCCGAACCCCCTCGAACCAGCTCAGCGCTTCGCGTACTGCGTTGCGCCGAAGAGGACCTCGCGGGCCTTGTCGTCAAAGGAGGGCTTGCGCAGGTCGGCCAGCACCTTCACCGCGCGCTGCACGGCGGGGCGCTCGCCAATCTGCTCGAACCAGCGCTTGAGGCTCGGGTGGTCCTCCAGGTTCTGCCCCTGCCCCTGCCAGTTGCGCAGCCACGGCCAGATCGCCATGTCGGCGATCGTGTAGGACTTGCCGGCGATGTAGGGTGACTTGTCAAGCTGCTTGTCGATCACGCCGTACAGGCGCCGCGTCTCGTTGGTGTAGCGGTTGACCGCGTACTCGATCTTTTCCGGCGCATAGTTGCGGAAGTGATGGGTCTGGCCGATCATCGGGCCCACCCCACCCATCTGGAACATCAGCCACTGCAAGGTCGCGTATCGCTCGCGGTCGGTCTTGCCGAGGAACCTGCCGGTCTTCCCGGCAAGGTAGACCAGCATCGCCCCGGACTCAAACAACGAGATCGGCTTGCCGTCGGGTCCGTCGGAATCGGTCATCGCCGGAATCTTGTTGTTCGGGCTGATGGCGAGAAACTCCGGCCTGAACTGCTCGCCCTTGCCAATATCCACCGGGTGGGCGCGGTAGGACAACCCGCACTCCTCGAGCATGATGTGGATCTTGTGGCCATTGGGCGTGGCCCAGCTGTAGAGGTCGATCATGGATGCCTCCCCGCGGTCAGGCGCCGCGGGTGATCGGGATTTCCACCCGGTCGGCCGCGCCCGGAAGCTTCATGTGCTTGGCCAGTTCCAGCTTGCCGATGGCGTTGCGGTGCACCTCGTCCGGACCGTCGGCGAAGCGCAGCGTGCGCTGGTGCGCCCACATGTTGGCCAGCGGGAAGTCGCCCGACACGCCGGCGGCGCCGTGCACCTGCATGGCCCAGTCGATGATCTTGCCGGCCATGTTGGGGGCCAGCACCTTGATCATGGCGATCTCGGTGCGCGCGATCTTGTTGCCCACCGTGTCCATCAGGTAGGCGGCCTTCATCACGAGCAGGCGGCAGCTGTCGATCATGATGCGCGCTTCCGCAATGCGCTCCTGGGTGACGGTCTGGTCCGACACCTTCTTGCCGAAAGCCTCTCGGGTGAGGGCGCGCCGGCACATGTATTCAAGCGCGCGCTCGGCCGCGCCGATGGAGCGCATGCAATGGTGGATGCGGCCCGGCCCGAGTCGGCCCTGGGCGATCTCGAAACCGCGCCCTTCGCCGAGCAGGATGTTGGTGACCGGCACGCGCACGTTCTCGAAGGTGGTTTCGGCGTGGCCGTGCGGCGCGTCGTCGTAGCCGAACACCGTCAACGGGCGCACGATGGTGACCCCGGGGGTGTTGCGCGGGATCAGCACCATCGACTGCTGCGAATGGCGCGCGGCGGTCGGGTCGGTCTTGCCCATGAAGATGAAGATCTGGCAGCGCGGGTCGGGCGCGCCCGAGGACCACCACTTGCGGCCGTTGATCACGTAGTGGTCGCCGTCGCGCACGATCGAGGACTGGATGTTGGTCGCGTCCGAGGAGGCGACGTCCGGCTCGGTCATGGCGAAGCAGGAGCGGATCTCGCCGCGCAGGAGCGGGTCGAGCCATTCGCGCTTGTGGGCTTCAGTGCCGTAGCGCTCGATGGTTTCCATGTTGCCGGTGTCCGGCGCCGAGCAGTTGAACACCTCCGGTGCCCAGTACACGCGGCCCATGATCTCGCACAGCGGCGCGTAGTCGAGGTTGGACAGGCCGCCGTTGGGGGCGCGCTCCGAGCGTGGCAGGAACAGGTTCCACAGGCCCTGCTCGCGCGCCTTGACCTTGAGGTCTTCGATCACCTTCAGCGGCACCCAGGGGTTGCCCTTGGCGCGATTGGCCTCGATCTCGGCGTGATGCGCATGTTCGTTCGGATAGATGTAGTCATCCATGAACTTGAGCAGTTTCGTGCGCAGTTCCTGGCAGCGCGGCGAATATTCGAATTCCATTTTTTCGGGTCTCCCTTTAATGATGGTGATGTTGCGTGTAGTGAAAAATCAGTGCTTGAGGATGTTTTCGACTTGCGCCCAGCCCATTTCGGCCATCGGGCGCGCGCGTTTTCCCGCATCGAGCGCCTGCTGGCTGGCGGCGGTGCCATCGACGTAGCGTTTCATGATGCCCTGCAGGATGCCGCACAACCGGAACATGTTGTAGGCCAGGTAAAAGCCCCAGTGGGCGGTGGCCACCGGCTTGCCGGTGTTCCTGCCATACAGGGCGATGTACTGCTCTTCGGTGGGAATGCCCAGCGCCGGCAGGTCCAGCCCGTGGATGCCGCGGAACTGGCCCGGCGCGATGTGCCAGCTCATGCAGTGGTACGAAAAATCCGCCATCGGATGGCCCAGCGTCGACAGTTCCCAGTCGAGCACTGCCAACACGCGTGGTTCGGTGGGGTGGAAGATCATGTTGTCGAGCCGGTAGTCGCCGTGCACGATGGTGGTCTCGTCGCCGGCCGGGATGTTCTTCGGCAGCCACTCGATGAGGTTTTCCATCGCCGGGATCTTCTCGGTCTCCGACATGCGGTACTGCTTGATCCAGCGGTCGATCTGGCGGCCGAAGTAATTGCCCGGCTTGCCGAAGCTCTCCAGCCCCACCGCCTTGTAGTCGGTGGCGTGCAGGGCGGCGATGACGCGGTTCATCTCGGCGTAGATGGCGCCGCGTCCGGCCGGCGTCATGTCGGGCAGCGACTGGTCCCACAGCACCCGTCCCTCGACGCATTCCATGATGTAGAAGGCGCGCCCGATCACCGATTCGTCCTCGCACAGCGTGAGCATGCGCGCGGCCGGAAAGCCGTTCTTGCCGAGCGCATCCTGGACGCGGTACTCACGCTCGATCGCATGCGCCGAAGGCAGCAGCTTGGCCGCCGGCCCCGGCTTGGAGCGCATCACGAAGCGCGATCCGCCGGCTGTGATGCGGAAGGTGGGGTTGGACTGACCGCCCTTGAACTGCTCCACCGTGATGTCGCCCTTGAACCCGTCCACGCGCGACTTGAGGTAGTCCGCCAGCGCGCCGGTATCGAACATCAGTTTTTCCGCGACCGGCTTGGTACCGATGAATTCCTCGAACACTTCAATGGCTCCTTTTGCGCTTGCGCAGCTTTTCCGGCTTGCCCTCGCGGGCCTTCAGCAACCTGTCAGGCGCGGCGCGGTTGTTCGCGCGCACGGCGAGGTGGCAATGCTTCACACCCTTTCGATCACCATCGCCAGGCCCTGGCCCACGCCTATGCACAACGACACCACCGCATAACGGCCGCCGGAGCGCTGCAACTGGCGCGCCGCCGAAATGGTGATGCGCGCACCCGAGGCGCCTAGCGGATGGCCCACGGCGATGGCGCCGCCGTTGGGGTTGACGCGCGGGTCCTTGAAATCCACCTTCATCAGGTGCAGGCAACCCAGCACCTGCGAGGCGAAGGCCTCGTTGATCTCGATGATGTCCATGTCCTTCAAGGTCAGCCCGGCACGCTCGAGCGCCTTCGGGATGGCATACGCCGGGCCCACGCCCATGATGCGCGGCGCGACCGCGGCCGAGGCGGCGCCAAGGATCCGGGCGATCGGCTTGGCACCGGCGCGCTCGCCCACGGCCTTGCTGCCGACGAAAAGGGCGGCGGCGCCGTCGTTGATGCCGGAAGCGTTGCCGGCGGTGACCACACCGCCTTCGAACAGCGACTTCAGCTTGGCCAGGTTCTCGATGGTGGTCTCGCGCGGATGCTCGTCGACCGACACCACGGTCGGCTCATCCTTCCTGCTTTTCGGCGGGATGGTGACAGGGGCGATCTCGCCGGCCATGAAGCCGTCCTTCTGGGCGCGCGCGAACTTGGCCTGGCTGGCCAGGGCGAATTCATCAGCCGCATCGCGGGTGATGCCGAAATCCTTGGCAACGTTGTCGCCGGTCTCGGGCATCGAGTCGTTGCCGTACTGCTTGACCAGCTTAGGGTTGGGGAAGCGCGCGCCGATGGTGGTGTCGGCCATCTTGAACTCGCGCGCATAGGGCGATTCGGACTTGAGCATCACGAAGGGGGCGCGGCTCATCGACTCGACGCCACCAGCCAGGTAGAGCTCGCCTTCCTTGCAGGTGATGGCCCGGGCCGACTCGATCACCGCCGCCAGGCCCGAGGCGCACAGGCGGTTGACGGTCTGGCCGCCGACGGTTTGCGGCAGGCCGGCCGCCAGCAGGGCGTTGCGCGCGACGTTACGTGAATCCTCGCCCGCCTGGTTCACGCAACCCAGGATCACGTCCTCGATCTGCTCGGCCTTGAAAGGCGACGCGGCGATCACGGCGTTCATCACCCCGCCGACCAGGTCGTCCGGGCGCACCGAGGCGATCTTGCCGGCGTGCCGGCCGAAGGGGGTGCGCAGTCCGTTGTAGATGTAGGCGTCGAGCATGGAATGTCCTTTTTGTCTGTGGTGGTTGAAGCCGTCGTGCTTGCGTGCCGGTGGTCTTAGTTGTCGGGGATGGTGAGCGAGATGCCCAGGCGCGCGCGGCGGGTGAGCCACGGGCTGGGGCGATAGCGCGGATCGCCGGTGAGTCGATGGATGTTGGTGAGGATCGCGAGGATATTGGCCGGCCCGAGCGTATCGCCAAAGGCAAGCGGTCCCCTGGGATACGACAGCCCGAGCGTGACCGCGAGATCGAGGTCCGCCGGCGAGCAGACCCGCTGCTGGACGATATCGCAGCCGACATTGACGATGGTGGCCAGGATGCGCTGCGCCACGAAGCCGGCGGAATCGCGGATCACCGACACCGGCACACCGGTGGCGCCGAATGCCCCGTGGGCGGCGTCGCGAAACGCCGGCAGTGTGACCGGCGTGGTCATGAGGGTGCGCCGCTTGGCAAGCGGCAACAGGGTATCGAGGGCGACGGTGCGCGCCGGGTCCAGGCCTTCGTCCAGCGCGGCGCCGGTGGCGTCGGTTCCCAGCGGCGTGACGACGATGAGGGCATCCGCCGACGGGAAGGGTCCGCTTTCGATCGGTACGGCACTCCCCGCCAGGCAATCGGAAGCGGCCGCATGGCCGGCCGGGTGGGCGCGGCTGATCCATACCGAGGCCGGTCGGCTGGCCGGTATGGCGGGGTCGGCAAAAACCTCCTGCTTGCCATCGACATGGCGGTAGAAGCCCTGGCCGGTCTTGCGGCCCAGCAGGCCCGCGTCCTTGCGCTGCTGCCCGATCACCGACGGACGGTAGCGCGGCTCCTCGTAATACTGGTGGTAGATCGACTCCATCACCGGATGCGAAACATCCATGCCGGTCAGGTCGAGCAGTTCGCAGGGGCCCAGGCGGAACCCGGCCGCATCGGTCATGATGCGGTCGACCACATGGAAATCGGCCACGCCTTCCTGCAGGATCTTGAGCGCCTCGGTGCCGTAACCGCGCCCGGCGTGGTTGACGATGAAACCGGGGGTGTCGGCGGCGGTCACTGCCGTATGGCCGTAGCGCTTCGCCAGCGCGGCAAGCGCCGCGCAGACCGCCGGGTCGGTGCGCGCACCGGCGATGACTTCGACCACCCGCATCAGAGGCACCGGATTGAAGAAGTGGTAGCCGGCGACGCGTTCAGGCCGCTTGCAGCCGGCGGCGATCGCCGTCACCGACAGCGACGAGGTGTTGGTGGCCAGCACGCAATGATCGCCGGTCACCGCCTCCAGCCTGGCGAAGAACTCGCGCTTGATGGCGAGGTTCTCCACGATCACCTCGACCACCAGGTCGCACGGCGCGAAGGCCGCGGCGTCATCGACGACGCGCATCGACGCCGCCATGTCCGCCTGCTGCGCGGCGGTCAGGCGGCCCTTTTCGGCCAGCTTGCCCAGCATGCCAATGACGTAGTCCCGTGCCTTGCGGGCCGCGCCTTCCTGCACGTCGTAGAGCAGCACTTCGCAGCCGGCCAGGGCGATGACCTGCGCGATGCCGCGCCCCATCGCGCCCGTGCCGGCAATGCCCACGACCAGGCGGTCGGTAGCGAAATTCTTCATCATGGATAAGGGGCCGCTGGTGCGCGTCAGTGCGCCGCGCGGCTGGCGAAAGGGTTGCCGGGGTGGATCAGTGGGGGCTGGATTCGCATGCTCTTGCAGGGTGGTTGCCTGACGCCTTGGAGTGCGTTCTTGCGGCGGACATGGCGTCCGCGTCAAGCTGAAATGGTATCACCACGAGGTCCGGGCCTGTGATTAAATGCGCCGCGGGATCACCAAAAAGCGGTGAAATTCGACCAAATCCGAATACATGGGGACAACATGCTAAAACTTTGCGGTTTCGCGGTCAGCAACTACTACAACAAGGTCAAGATTGCACTCCTCGAGAAAGGCATTCCCTTCGAGGAGGAACTGGTGTGGACCTCGCAAAACGAGGACATGCTGGCGCGCTCGCCGCTGGGCAAGGTGCCCTTCCTGGCCACGGATCAGGGAAACCTGAGCGAGTCTTCGATCATCAACGAATACATCGAGGACGCGTACCCGCAGAACCCGCTGTTGCCGGCCGACAAGTGGCAGCGCGCCAAGGTGCGTGAACTGACCAACCTGCTCGACATGCACCTGGAACTGCAGGCCCGGCGCCTCTACCCCGGCGCGTTTTTCGGCGGCAGCGTGAGCGACGAGACCAAGGAACAGGTGAAGAAGGAACTCGAAAAAGGCGTCAAGGCGCTCTCCCGCCTGGCCGCATGGGGGCCATTCGTGGCCGGCGACAAGCTCACCCTGGCGGACTGCTCGGCCTATGTGCACCTGCCACTCATCAGCGCTTCCACCAAGTGGGCCTATGGCGCGGACATCCTGGCCGGCGTCGAGCAGGTGCGGCCCTACCTGGCGATGATGAAGGCGCGGGCGCACATCCAGAAGGTCGATGCCGACCGCAAGGCCGGGCTGGAACTGATGGCGCAAAGGACCAAGTCATGAGTCTCGCGGGCAAGGTGGCGTGGGTGACCGGCGGCGGGTCGGGCATTGGCCTGGCGGGCGCGGCGCAGTTGGCAGAGGCCGGCGCGCGCGTGGTGATATCCGGGCGCGATGGCGCCAAGCTTGCGGATGCGGTGGCCGACGCGGTGCGCCGCGGCGCGCCGGCCGGCAGCGTGTCCGCCGAGCAACTCGACGTGTCCGACAAGGTCTCGGTCAACCGGGTGGCGGAAAAGATCCAGCGTGAATTCGGCCGGGTGGACATCCTGGTCAATAGTGCCGGCGTCAATTTTCCCAAGCGTTTCTGGACCGAAACCGACGCGGACACCTTCGAGCAGGTGGTCGCCATCAACCTGAACGGCGCTACCTTCTGCACCCTGGCGGTCTTGAAAGGCATGCAGGCGCGCGGCGAAGGCACGGTGATCAACGTGGCCTCGTTCGCCGGCTGGCACTTCAGCTACCTGACCGGGCCCGCCTACACCGCCAGCAAGGCCGGCATGATGGCGCTGACGCATTCCTTCAACATCGAGGAATGCGTCAACGGCCTGCGCGCCACCGCCCTGTGCCCGGGCGAGGTGGCCACGCCCATCCTCAAGAAGCGCCCGATCGAACCCTCCGCCGAGGAGAAGGCGCGCATGCTGCAAGAGGAGGATCTCGGCCGCACCATCCGCTTCATCGCCGAGATGCCGCCGCATGTGTGCATCAACGAGCTGGTCATCTCGCCGGTGTGGAACCGCATCTACATGGGCAACGGCGCGGATATCAAGCGCAAGTAGATCCGGGCTGCACAAAGAAACGGCCGCAAATGCGGCCGTTTCCTTTTTGCGGGTGGCGCCCGGCCGGTCAGGAGAGCTGGTCCTGGTCGAGCAGGAAGACGAAGTCGTCGCCGGCAGACACCGACAGCCAGTTGAACGACACGTCCGGATAGGCCTGTTCCAGGACGCCACGGTTGTGGCCGAGCTCCACCACCAGCTTGCCGCCGCGGTTCAGGTAGGAGCGCGAGCGCCGCATCAGGCTGCGCACGATGGAAAGCCCGTCTTCACCGCCGGCCAACGCCAGCTCCGGTTCGGCGCGGTATTCCTTGGGCAGCGTCATCATCGACGGCCGATCCACGTAGGGCGGGTTGCTGATGATCAGGTCGTAGCGGGTGGCGTCGAGCGCGTCAAAAAGATCCGACTGCACCAGCCGGACGCGGTCGCCGAGTTCGTAGTCGGCCACGTTGCGGCGCGCCACTGCCAGCGCGTCGGGCGAGATGTCGACCGCGTCGACCTTGGCGTCGGGAAACGCCAGCGCGGCCAGGATCGCGAGGCAGCCCGAGCCGGTGCACATGTCAAGGATGCGCACGACCTTCTGCGGCGCCTCGAGCCAGGGCGAGAAATGCTGCGGCAGGAGTTCGGCGATGAACGAGCGCGGCACGATCACGCGCTCGTCGACGTAGAAGCGGTGCTCGCCCAGCCAGGCTTCCTGGGTGAGGTAGGCCGCGGGAACGCGCAGCCGGGCACGCCGCTCCAGCACTTCGACCACCGAGTTGATTTCGGCTTCGGTCAGGCGCGCGTCGAGGAAGGGGTCGAGGGTATCCAGCGGCAGGTGCAAGGTGTGCAGCACCAGGTAGGCGGCTTCGTCATAGGCGGATTGGCTGCCGTGGCCGAAGAATGCGCCGGCCTCGTTCATGCTGGATACGCCGTAGCGCAGCAGGTCGCGGACGGTGCGGAAGGGGCCGGTCGGGGCTTGCAGCATGGCGAATCCGTTATGCGTTAGGCGACGAGCAGGCGCTCGAGCGTACCGCGGTAGATGTCTTTTAACTCGTCGATGGCGGAGAGCTCGACATGCTCGTTGAGCTTGTGGATCGACTCGTTGACCGGCCCGAGCTCGGCGACTTCGCGGCAGATGTCCGCGATGAAGCGCCCGTCGGAGGTGCCGCCGGTGGTGGATAGTTCGGTTACGACGCCGTTGGCGGCCTTGACACTCGCGGCCAGGGCATCGACCAGCGCGCCTTTCCTGGTCATGAATGGCCGACCGGAAATCGACCAGGCCAGGTCGTAGTCGAGGCCGTGACGGTCGAGCAGGGCATGCACCTTGGCCTGCAGGCCTTCGACGGTCGACTCGGGCGAGAAACGGAAATTAAAGTCGATGACCGCCGCGCCCGGGATCACATTGGTGGCGCCGGTGCCGGCGTGGATGTTGGAAACCTGCCAGGAGGTCGGCTGGAAATACTCGTTGCCGGCGTCCCAGCGCGTGGCGACCAGTTCGGCCAGGGCCGGCGCGACCAGGTGGATCGGGTTCTTGCCCAGATGCGGATAGGCGATGTGGCACTGCACGCCACGCACGGTAAGGCGGCCGGACATCGAGCCGCGCCGGCCGTTCTTGACCGTGTCGCCCAGCCTCGAGACGGCGGTGGGCTCGCCCACCACACAGTAGTCGAGCAGTTCGCCGCGCGCCTTGAGCGCCTCGCATACCTTGACGCTACCGTTGACCGCCACGCCTTCCTCGTCGGAGGTGATGAGAAAGGCGATCGATCCCGGATGCGCGGGGTTGGCGGCGACGAATTCCTCGCATGCCACCACCATGGCCGCCAGCGAGGTCTTCATGTCCGCGGCGCCACGGCCGTACAGGCGGCCGTCACGCACGGTGGGCTCGAAAGGGTCGGAATGCCACTGGTCGAGCGGGCCGGTCGGCACCACGTCGGTATGGCCGGCGAAGCACAGCACCGGGCCGCTGGAACCGCGCCGCGCCCACAGGTTCTGCACGCGCTCGGCACCCTCGCCAAAGGCCATGGGCTCGAGGCGGAAGCCGATTTTCGCCAGGCGTTCGCCGATGATGGTCTGGCAGTCGCCGTCGGCCGGTGTTACCGAAGAGCGCGCGATGAGCGCGGTGGTCAATTCGAACGTTGGCGAGTGGCTCATGCGAAAAGCTTCTTGTAGTCGTCGGCGCCGAAGCCGACCGTGATGCGCCCGTCGATATCGAGGACGGGTCGCTTGATGAGGCTGGGGTTGGCGATCATCAGGGCGCGGGCACCGGCTGTGGTGTCGGCCTGCGCGCGTTCGGCATCGCTGAACTTGCGCCAGGTGGTGCCCTTGCGGTTTACCAGCTGCACGGGCCCGGCGGTGGCCAGCCACGCATCCAGGGCCTGTACATCCAGCCCCGCACCCTTGAAATCATGGAACTTGTAGGCGATGCCGTTTTCGTCAAGCCAGGCCCGCGCGCGCTTGATCTGGTCGCAATTGGGGATGCCGAACAGGGTGACCGTGCGGGCCAATTACTTGATGTCCTCGGTGATGAGCGTGATCTCGGTGAACGAGGCGCCGCTGGGCTCCGGTTCGGGGACGGCCTTCTGCTTCTCTGCCGGCATGCCTATGCTCGGGGCGGCGGAGCCTGCCGATGGCGCGCCAGGAGCGCCGGCGCCCGGCTCGGTGTTGTTGAGCAGCCAGATCAGGTTGGAAGGCGAATCGGCATTCTGCATGCCCTCTTCCTGGGTGATGCTGCCGTCGCGGATCATGCGGAAGAAGGACTGCTCGAAGGTTTGCGAACCCGGTGACATGGACTTGTCCATCGCTTCCTTCATCTCGCTGATTTCGCCCTTTTCGATCAGCTCGGCGATGTGGCGGGTGTTGAGCATGACCTCGACGGCCGCCGAGCGCCCGCCGACACGGTTGCGGATCAGGCGCTGCGAGACGATGCACTTGAGCGCGGCCGAGAGGTCCTGCAGCAGGGCGGGGCGGTTCTCCAGCGGGTAGAAGCTGATGATGCGGTTCAGTGCATGGTACGAGTTGTTGGCGTGCAGCGTGGCTAAGCACAGGTGGCCGGATTGCGCATAGGCGATCGCGGCGGCCATGGTGTCCTTGTCGCGGATTTCGCCGATCAGGATGCAGTCCGGCGCCTGGCGCAGCGCGTTCTTGAGCGCGACCTTGAAGTCGAGCGTGTCGGTGCCGACTTCGCGCTGGTTGACGATCGACTTGCGGTTCTTGAAGATGAACTCGATCGGATCTTCAAGAGTGAGGATGTGGCCGGACTTGAGCTCGTTGCGGTAGTCGAGCATGGCCGCCAGCGAGGTCGACTTGCCGGATCCGGTGGCGCCGACCATCAGGATCAGGCCGCGCTTTTCCATGATCTGCTCCTTGAGCACATCGGGCAGCCCGAGGGTGTCGAAAGGCGGGATATCGCTGGGGATGTAACGCACCACCACCGCCGGCGAGTTCTTCTGGCGCATCGCGCTGATGCGGAATGCGCCCACCCCCGGCATGGCGAAAGCGGTATTGAGCTCGAGGTTCTCCTCGAACTCCTTGATCTGCTTCTCGTTCAAGACCTCGTAGAGCAGCTTGGTGATGGTTTCGGAATCCATCACCTGCTGGTTGACCGGCACCGCCACGCCGTTGATCTTGATGTTGATCGGCGAAGATACAGACAGGAAGATGTCCGACGCCTTCTTGTCGGCCATCAGTTGAAACAGTCGTTTCATTGCGGACATGGCGTTCCCTCCGGTCCTGGTGGCGGCGCGAAATCGCGGACCGCCGGTCAATCCCCGCGCAGCAATTCGTTGATGGCGGTCTTGGCGCGTGTCTGGGCGTCAACCCGCTTGACGATGACAACGCAATACAAGTTTACCTTGCCGGATGCGTCGGGCATCGAACCCGGCACCACCACCGAGCCCGCCGGCACGCGCCCGTAGTGGATTTCACCGGTGGTGCGGTCGTAGATCTTGGTGCTCTGGCCGATGAACACGCCCATCGACAGCACCGAGTTTTCCTCGACGACCACGCCTTCGACGACTTCCGAACGGGCGCCGATGAAGCAGTTGTCCTCGATGATGGTGGGGTTGGCCTGCAGCGGTTCGAGCACACCGCCGATGCCGACGCCGCCGGAGAGGTGCACGTTCTTGCCGATCTGCGCGCACGAACCCACGGTGGCCCAGGTGTCGACCATGGTGCCTTCATCGACATAGGCGCCGATATTCACGTAGGACGGCATCAGCACCACGTTCTTGCCGATGAAGGAACCGCGCCGCGCCACCGCCGGCGGCACCACGCGGAAGCCGCCGCGCTGGAACTGGGTGGCGTCGTAGCCGGCGAACTTGGTGGGCACCTTGTCGAAAAACTGCATGGCGCCGGCAGGCATGGGCACGTTGTCCTCGAGCCGGAACGACAGCAACACCGCCTTCTTGATCCACTGGTGCACGACCCAAGCCCCGTCCTTCTTCTCGGCCACCCGCAGGGTTCCCTGGTTGAGTTGCTCGATCACATGCGAGACCGCCTCGCCGATTTTGGCCGGGGCCTTGCCGGGCGACAGTTCGGTACGCTTTTCCCAGGCTTCGTTAATGGTGGATTCAAAGTCGGACATGATGTTTTCCGTGGTCGTGGTTCAAGGGGTGGTTGGGGGCGGACTCAGCCGCCGCAAAAGCGGGCGATGCGTAGCGCGGCCTCGGCACATTCCGGCACATCGGCCACCAGGGCCATGCGCACGTAGCCGGCCCCCGGGTTGTGGCCGGCCGATTCGCGCGCCATGTAGCTGCCCGGCAATACCGTCACGCCTTCGCGGGCGTAGAGGTCGCGGGTGAAGGCCACGTCATCGCCGCCGGGGACTCCGGCCCACAGGTAGAAGGCCGCGTCCGGCAGGCGCACTTCGAGCGAGCCCTCGATGAGCGGCAGCACGGCGTCGAATTTTTCGCGATACAGGCGGCGGTTCTCCAGCACATGCGCCTCGTCGTTCCAGGCGGCGACACTGGCGGCCTGGACCGACAGGCTCATCGCGCTGCCATGGTAAGTGCGATAGAGCAGGAACTTTGAAATGATGGCCGGATCGCCGGCAACGAAACCGGAGCGCATGCCCGGCACCGAGGAGCGCTTGGACAAGCTGGAAAACATGATCAGGCGCTCGAAGCCGCGCCCCAGCTTGTGCGCGGCTTCCAGCCCGCCCAGCGGCGGGCGCGCCTCGTCGAAATAGATCTCCGAATAGCACTCGTCGGAGGCGACGATGAAGCCGTGCCGGTCGGCCAGATCGAACACTTCGCGCCAGTCGTCGAGCGTCATCACCGCACCGGTGGGATTGCCGGGCGAGCAGACAAACAGCAACTGGGTGTCGGCCCACACGCCGGCCGGTATGGCCGAAAGGTCGGAGGCATAGTTGCGCGCCGGGGCGGCCGGGGCAAAGCAGGCCCGGGCACCCGCCAGGATGGCCGCGCCTTCGTAGATTTGGTAAAACGGATTGGGACACACCACCGTGGCGCGGGGCTTGCTGTCGTCGACCACGGTTTGCGTGAGCGCGAAAAGCGCCTCGCGCGAGCCGTTCACCGGCAGCACCTGGGTGGCCGGGTTGATGTCAGGCAGGCCGTAGCGCCGCACGAGCCATTTGGCGATGGATTCGCGCAAGCCGATATCGCCCGCGGTGGGCGGGTATTTGGCCAGGCCGCCCAGGTTGGCGATGAGCGCGTCCTTGATGAACTGCGGCGTCGGGTGCTGCGGCTCGCCAATGCCCAGGCTCACCGGACGCACATCCGGCGGCGGTTTTACGCCGGCGAACAGCTGGCGCAGTTTTTCGAAAGGGTACGGCTGCAGGAGCGCGAGGCGAGGGTTCATTGCCCGACAAATTCAAGAAATGAAAAAGCCTCGCATTTTCAGCGAGGCTTTGGATTCATGGTCGGGGCGGCGGGATTCGAACTCGCGACCCCTTGCACCCCATGCAAGTGCGCTACCAGGCTGCGCTACGCCCCGAACAAAAGAATTATAGCAGAGGCGGGACGGCCCGGCACATCAAGCTTCAGGTTTCGGTCGCCTGCTCTTGCGCTTCGCCGCCTTTGGACTTGGTCGCCGCGCGCCTCAACTTCTTGTACAGCTCCGGCTGCTCGGCCTTGAGGAACTCGAGGATCTCGAAATCCTCGCGCTTGACTTTTTCAAGGTCGATTTTCTCGACATGCACCAGGCGCAGCAACTCGCGCACCGGCTTGGGCATGTCGCGGCCGGACTCGTAGCGGGAGCCGCCGGACTGCGTGACGCCGATCTTGGTCCAGAACTCGTCCTGGTTCAAGCCCAGTCGTTGCCGGATCTCGCGTGCGTCGAACTTGTCGAAAAAGCCCATGCTATTCACCACCATGCCATCGTCATTGGTTCGAAGATATCAAACTTCCGGCTCGCGCGGGATGCTCCAGAGGCGATCCTTGCAAGCTTTAACAGAAACCCAAACGGGGGGGTGCTCGAAATGAAAAAATCGGTTAAAATACAAGGCTTTGTCGGCCGCACGCGCCGGCTTTGCATGATCGAATAAAGCAACATGGCCCTGATAGTCCACAAATACGGCGGTACCTCCGTCGGCAGCACCGAACGCATCAAGAACGTGGCCCGCCGGGTCGCCAAATGGCATGCCGCCGGCCACCAACTGGTGGTCGTGCCTTCGGCCATGTCGGGCGAAACCAACCGCCTGCTCGGCCTGGCGAAGGAAATCTCCGCCCGCCCCGATCCGCGCGAACTCGACGTCATCGCCTCCACCGGCGAACAGGTCACCATCGGCCTTCTGGCGATCGCCCTGGCCGAGGCCGGCGTCAAGGCCAAGAGCTACACCGGCGCGCAGGTCAAGGTGCTGACCGACAGCGCATTCACCAAGGCGCGCATCGTCGACATCGACGACCGCTCCATCCGTGCCGACCTCGAGCGCGGCTTTGTGGTGGTGGTGGCGGGTTTCCAGGGCATGGACGAAGCCGGCAACATCACCACGCTCGGGCGCGGCGGCTCGGACACCTCCGCAGTGGCGCTGGCCGCGGCGTTGAAGGCCGATGAGTGCCTCATCTACACCGATGTGGACGGGGTCTACACCACTGACCCGCGCATCGTCGAGGACGCGCGGCGCCTGAAGACCGTCACCTTCGAGGAAATGCTTGAAATGGCGAGCCTCGGCTCCAAAGTGCTGCAGATCCGTTCGGTGGAGTTCGCCGGCAAGTACAAGGTGCCGCTGCGCGTTCTGTCCAGCCTGACCGACCCGATGATCCCGCTCGCGGAGGAAGCCAAATCAGGCACGTTGATCACGTTTGAGGAAGACCAGAAAATGGAACAAGCCGTCATCTCCGGCATCGCGTTCAACCGCGACGAAGCCAAAATCACCGTCATGGGCGTGCCCGACCGCCCGGGCATCGCCTACCAGATCCTCGGGCCGGTGGGCGACGCCAACATCGACGTCGACATGATCATCCAGAACGCCAGCGTCGGCGGGCTGACCGACTTTTCCTTCACGGTCAACCGCGCCGAGTACCCCAAGGCGCTCGAGGTGTTGAACAGCAAGGTCAAGGGCGCCATCAACGCCGCCGAGATCCGCGGCGACGAAAAGGTCTGCAAGGTCTCGATGGTCGGTGTGGGCATGCGCACCCATGCCGGCATCGCCAGCCAGATGTTCCGCACCCTGTCGGAAGAAGGCATCAACATCCAGATGATCTCGACTTCCGAGATCAAGATCTCGGTGGTGATCGACGACAAGTACATGGAACTGGCCGTGCGCGCCCTGCACAAGGCGTTTGGACTCGACCAGGCCTCCTGAACCCCTTATAATCTTTAGTTCAGCTTGCTGGAGACGTGGATGAGTGGCTGAAATCGACGCCCTGCTAAGGCGCTATACAGGCTTAAACCTGTATCGAGGGTTCGAATCCCTCCGTCTCCGCCATTGATTGTTCTGTGTAGTTCAAGGAAGTCCAAAAAAAAGCCGCGTTTCTCCTCCGAGAACGCGGCTTTTTTGTTTCCGGACGACGTGCATGGCGTCCAAGGCAAGTCCGGCAGGTTTTGGGGGGGGAACAGATTCCGCGGGGGAGTCACCAACACCA
This sequence comes from Burkholderiales bacterium, assembly GCA_965279115.1. Taxonomy (GTDB): domain Bacteria; phylum Pseudomonadota; class Gammaproteobacteria; order Burkholderiales; family JAEUOS01; genus JAEUOS01. The sequence continues at coordinate 6,433,570 of OZ257137.1, read as the reverse complement.
GTTGTGTGCGTAGCGCTCCCAGTCGAGTTCGGCGATCAGTCGAAGCGTGCGGGGGTCTTCGGGAAGGCCCCATTTGTCCTGGAACCAGATCAACAGGACCGATGAGTACGGTTCCGCTGAATCCGTGGCGGCCCGGTTCGCGGTGAACCTGCCAAACGACGTCACCGGCGGCAGAACGCGCCAGTCCTCGAAGCTTTCGACGCCATCGCGCACCCTGCGGGCGCGACCGCGGTGCAAGGTTGGCGGTACGACGAAGGGCGGCGTGTCGTGGTACGGAAAGATCGATTGCGCGTAGCGGATGGCGCTGGCGAACTTGTCTTCATCCACTTCGGGAAATCCGGCCAGTTGGCCGGCGTGGGTGCGGTACTGAAACAGGGTGTCGAGGGAAAGCCGGTCGCCATTGACCATGGACACGCCGAATCCCTCGCCGATGGCGCCCGGGCGGCCGGGCACGGGGTGGTCCGTGTGCGGCAGGGCGCCGATCTCGAAATGCACCGATTCCCGCAGCCTTGGGTGGCGCTTGGCCGGGTCTTTTTCGTAGGCGTCGGGAAGGTCGGAGAAATCATCGGTCATGGCGGCGCCTCAATCGTGGAGTTGTCGGGCCATGATAGCGAGCGAGAGGCTCAGGGGGCGAGCCTGTAGCAGCGCAATGGGGCTGAGTGTCGTCGATGTTGCCTCGGCCAATCGCGATGGCGCCGACCGCATTGCGAACGGCCAAAAATCATTTTGGGGGCAGAAACGGGGGTATGGGTGATATACGTATCGTGATGATTGTTGTCTATCAACGTATGTGGCCAATCATGCGGATGCCTCCTCCCGAGAGTCGGGCGATTTTGTTTTGGGGTTCCGCTCCGTCCCGGCAGATTCTGTAGCGGCCTGTCTTGAAGGATCCGCCCGCACATTGCGGGCGTGACCGAAGGCCAGACTGCCAGCCCCAAGTGGCGTTGCGGCGTAACGCAAACCGCAACGCAACCCCTCAGCGCGCGCGAACCTCCGGGTTGACCATGCAGTTGAGCACCAGTGGCGCGCTTGGGCGCGACTCCAGCCAGCGTGTGACTACAGCAAGGTCGGCCACCGAGCGGATGGTCGCCGCCTGCGCGCCCATGGCGCGCGCGATGGCCTCGAACGAAGGCGAGGCGATCTCGGCCTGGGCGGTGTCCATGCCCAGGTCGGACAGCACGTTCACCTCCGCGCCGAGCGCCGCGTCGTTGCTGACCACCACCAGCATCGGCAGGCGCAGGCGCACCGCGGTTTCAAGATCGCCCAGCGACATCATCATGCCGGCGTCGCCCACGGCCACCATCACCGGCTCGCCGCGCCTGCCATAGGCCGCGCCGACGCCCGCACCCATCGCCAGCCCGATCGACCCGGCGTCGACCGGCTGCAGGAAGTTGCCGGTTTTCGCGGTGCGCACATAGCGCACCGCGAAGCGCCCGTGCTGGCCGCCATCCACGCACAGGATGCGCCCGGCCGGCAGCAGGCGGTTGAGTTCGAGCATCATGCTGCGCGGATCGATGCGATCGGCGGTGCTGCGGTCGACGACATCGGCCTCGGCGCGGAAGCTGGCGATCGAATCGCGCACTTCCGGCGTGCGGAACCCGCCGGCGGAATGCCCGCGGCGCTCCAGTTCGGCCACCATCGCTTCGGCCACCGCGCGGGCGTCGCCGACGATGCCCAGGTCGATGTCGACCATGCGCCCGAGGGCTTCCTTGCGCGCGTCGGTCTGGATCACATGGGCGCGCGGGAACAGCGAGTTGTTGTAGGTGGTCCAGACGTTCATGCCGGCGCCGAAGGCGAGCACGCAATCGGCCTGGGTGATGAGGTCGGAGGCCACCGGCGTCGCGTAGGTGCCGCAGATGCCGATGTTGAATGGTTCGCCCTCGAAGAGCGTGGTGGCCGGCAGGGTCGTGGCGAGCAGTGCGCCGGTGAGTTCACCCAGGCGTTTCAATGCCGGCCCGGCGCCGCTGCGCAGCGCGCCACGGCCGGCCAGGATGATGGGCCGGTTGATCGCCCAGTTCTCGCCCAGCAGTTCGCCCACGGTGGCGATCGCCTCCGGGTCGGGGGGCGGCAACGCGGCGGCAGGGGCGGGCGGCGGGGCCGAAGCCGCCGCTGCATCCACCTGCTCCAGCAGCAACTGGCGGCCGAATACCACCACCGCCGTGCCCTCGCGTCCCGCGCCGATCACGCCCTGCGTCTGGGCGGCGGCTTCGGCGCCGATAAGGGGGCGGAACACCGGCACGCCCATCATCTCGAGCGTGCGTGACTGCGGAAAATGCTTCAGCCAGCTGGCGCCGGTGGCCTTGCGGATGGCGCCTTCGACATGGTCGTCCTCGCCCGGGCGGCCGGCACCGACGATCACCACCACCCGCGAGTTGGCGCGATGGGCGGTGTTGATGGCGGTAAGCGCGTTGGTGAAGCCGGGGCCGCCTGTGACGGTGGCATAGCCGGTGCGGCCGGTGGCGCGCGAGTAGCCGTCGGCCATGGCCACGGCCTGGTTCTCGTGGCGGGCCGCCTCGCAGCGGATGCCGCGCGCCGACGCGGAAACCATCAGGGGCGCGGTGTCCTCGCCCATGACGCCGAAGATGCATTCGACGCCGGCTTCCTTGAGGATGTCGGCGACAAATTCGTGTACGCGAACGCGCGGTGCTGTCATGTTGCAAGGCTCCTTGGAAATGGCGGATCGGCTATCGATCGCGGGTGTCTCGGATTCGATGCGGGCCGGCGTGCGTCAAGCCCGCCCGCGCGAGCGACACAAAGGGCTTTCGGGCCATTTTTGTCTCTCATTTTTGTTTTGTGCGATCAGCTTAATCGGTTTTCGGACGGCATGCCGGGCCGGGCTGGCTGGTTATGGACACTTGATTAAGACAGTAATAGTGTTAATATGATCGCCATGAACCAGCACACCCCTGTTTCAAAGCCCGTTTCCCCCGGCGCTGCCGGCGTGCAGGAAGTTCCGCTGGCCGAGTTGTGTGTGCTCGCCGGCATGTCGGTGCGCACGGTGCGCTACTACATGCAACTGGGCCTGATGGACCGGCCGGAGGGGGAAACCCGGGCTGCGCGCTACGGGCCGCGCCACCTGGAGCAGTTGCTGCAGATCCGCAAGTGGAGCGAGGCGGGTTTGTCGCTGGAACGCATCCGCGAACTGCTGCACGGGGCGCCGCCGAATGTGCCGGCGCGCATGCCGCAGCCGGGTTCGGTGGAAGTGCGCAGCCATGTGATGGTGGCCGATGGGGTGGAGCTGTCCATCGAGCCGGGCCGGGCGGGGCTGACGCCCGAGCAGGTACGGCAACTGGTCAGGGGAATCATGGCCGTTTACGAAGAGGTACGCCTGTCGGGCGGCGCAGCAGGCGAGAACGCAGGGTGAAAGGGCGGCACGCCCAGGGGAGGGGAGGCAAGGCAGAGGAAATACGGCAGGTGCAGGGCAAGGGCGTATCAGCGGATTTACCAAAGGAAAGGCAGGACAGGATGTCGAATTTTCAAACCCGGCTTGAGACCACGCGTGGCGAGCCGATCATGCTCAAGGGATTGCGCGTCGAAGGCGACCTGCGCGGCCTGTTGTTCGAGGCGCGCGCCGAACTGCGCTTCGCCAACCCGGGCAACACCAATATCGAACTGTTCTATGCCTTCCCGGTGCCGTGGGGCGCGGTGCTGCTGGGGGTGGACGTGCAGCTCGGCGACAAGCGCCTGACCGGCACGGTCATTCCCAGGCGCCGCGCCGAGGCGGAGTACGACGATGCCCTGGCCGATGGCGACGCCGCCATCATGGTCGAGCGCGTGGCCGACAACACCTACCGCGTGAACCTGGGCAACCTGATGCCCGGCGAGGCCTGCGCCATCAACCTGCGCTACGCCCAGACGCTGCGCTTCGAGCAGGGCGGGGTGCGCATGCTCATCCCCACGGTGATCGCGCCGCGCTACGGCAACCCGGTGACCGAAGGCGGCCTGCAGCCGCACCAGGTACCGACGCACGACCTGCTGGCGGAGTACCCCTTTGACATCACCCTGCGCCTGCATGGCGACCTGGCCGCCGCGCGCGTGGCCTCGCCCAGCCACCCGATATCGGTGGCGCACCAGGGCGAAAGCGCCCAGCGCATCACGCTGGTAAGCCTGGCCCGCCGCGGCACCCTCGACCGCGACTTCGTGCTGGTGGCCGACCAGCTGACCCATGGCTCGCTGGCGGTGCTGGGGCAGGACAAGGTGCTCGAAGCGCGCCATGCGGGCGCGGTGGCGGCGCTGGCCAGCTTTTGCCCGCGCCTGGGGCAAACCGCTGCGACGGGTCCGTTGGCGGTGAAGCTGCTGGTGGACTGCTCCGGCTCTATGGCCGGCGACAGCATCGCCGCGGCCCGGCGTGCGCTGCATGCAGTGGTTGCGCAGCTGGGGGCGAGCGACCGGTTTTCACTTTCGCGTTTTGGCGACCAGGTGGAACACCGCTCGCGCGCCCTGTGGAAAGCCACCGACCCCACCCGCATGGCGGCGGCGCGCTGGGTGGATGCGCTCGACGCCAACCTGGGCGGCACGCAGATGCAGGCGGCGCTTGATTCGGTGTTCGCGCTGGGACATGGCGGCGACACCGACGTGCTGCTGGTGACCGACGGGCAGGTCTACGGGATAGACGCAATCGTCGCCAGCGCGCGCAATTCCGGCCACCGGGTGTTTGCGGTAGGCATAGGCAGCAGCCCGGCGGAATCCAATCTGCGGCGCCTGGCCGAGGCCACCGGCGGCGCCTGCGACTTTGTGGCGCCCGGCGAGGCGGTGGAACCGGCGGTGTTGCGCATGTTCGCGCGCCTGCGCACGCCGCGGGTGACAGACCTGCAGGTCCGCTGGCCGGACGGGGTGGTACCGCTGTGGCAGGCGGAGATCCCGAAATCGGTGTTCGAAGGCGACACCGTCAATGTGCTGGCGCAGCTGCCCGGCGCGACGGATGGGGCGGTGCGCCTGATGGGCCGGCGCTCCGTGGAAGGGGCGCTGGAAGAAATTGCCAGCGCCGCCGTGCACGGTGGCGTGGCGGCCGAGGACACCCTGTGCCGCACCGCCGCCTGGGTGCGCACCGGCGCCGGCGACCCGGCCGAAGAGGCGGTGGATGAGACCGTGGCCTACCGGCTGGTGACGCAGCAAACCCATTTTTTGCTGGTACATGTGCGCGCGGAAGGGGAGAAGGCGGGCGACATGCCGGTGATGCACAAGCTGCCGCAAATGATGGCGGCGGGGTGGGGGGGTACCGGGTCTGTAATGCGGTCGATGGTGGCTGCGTCCGCGAGGGAGCACTATTCGAGCCTGCCAGCCCCGGCCATGTTCAGCGCCGGCATGCACAGCCGGTTGGCCGCTGACGATGGGTCGATCAACAGGCTCATGTCCCTGGACTCATACGACGTCCCGGATTACCTGCGCGCAGAGGAAGCGGGCGAAGTGTCGCGCCACGTGGCGGTGGATCAGTACAACCCCAACCACATGTCCTTGAGCGGGAGCTACCTGGGCCTGACGCCACTGGGGCTTTCGGTCTGGCTCATCCTGCGCGGGCGCGAACACTGCCCGAGCACGCTGGCCGCGTTGCATGTTGCCGGCCTGGGGGTTCCGGTGCTCGACTGGCTGGAACTGGTGGTAGCCCAAAGTGCCCCGGACGGCACCGACGAGCAAGACCTGGTGGAAGCGTTTGCGTGCGTGATGGCGGCGCGGGAGACGTTTGAGGCGCTTTATGCCAGTGTGGATGAACCCGGCGCAGCAGGGTGGTTTCCGGAGGGGTTCGCAGAGGGCCTGCCGGACCTGGCGACGTTGCTGGGCGCCAGCGGCCGCGTGCCGGAGATCCAGGCGCTGGTGGCGCTTTTGCGGGAAGGGCTGGCGGGCATGCGTGCGGGCGCCTGGCCGGCGCGGGTGTTTGCGATGGAGATGGGTGGGGTGGGGGTGTGAGACTGTGATTTAAGTAGGAACGCCGGGCTCATTTGTTGAGTCCGGCGGTAACCATCATGTGCGTCTTTGACGAACCAGAAGGCGCGCATCATCGATGCAGAAGGCGTTCTGAGTAGGTTGCATTCGGGCTGTGCGGGAAGGGCGTCACCACTGGTTGCCAGGATTTCGAAGTGGGCAGCCGCCGGACTTGCATTACGATACGTATCCATGCAGACCGAACATATGGCGCGGTTTCCGATACGTGAACGCAAGGCGGTAGCGGGAGCGCTATGGTCGGCCTTCAACGTCACCGGGTTCCGGGTGGAGAGTGGCCGTTGAGCGCGCCCTGCCCATTCTGTTCGATGGATGCGGCCCGCATCCGTGATGCCAATGCCCTGGCGATCAGCACGCGAGACGCCTATCCGGTATCGCCCGGGCATACGCTCGTCTTGCCGCGGCGTCACGTTGGCAGCTTTTTCGACGCCACGTTGGATGAACGAAGCGCGATGCTGGCGCTGCTTGATAGCGCGAAACGGCAACTCGACAGTGAGTTCAGTCCGGCGAGCTTCAATATCGGCATCAACGACGGCGTAGCCGCCGGCCAGACCATTCCGCATCTGCATATGCACCTGATTCCACGCTATGCCGGCGACGTGCCGGACCCGCGCGGCGGCGTGCGCTGGCTGGTTCCCGATAAGGCCGACTACTGGAGCCCGCGGTGAGCCTGGCGGACTATCAGCGCAAGTTCTGCGCCCTTTATGTCAACTCGAAGAACGGGCGACGTAGCCCGCACAAGATCTGCATGTTGCTGGCCATGCTCGATCTGGCACGGGCGGGTAACCTGACGGTGAATCGGATTGTCTACGGCCCGCCGCTGCTGGAAGGCTACAACCACTACTTCGAGGCGGTTCGATCGCAGCAGGATCATCCGAATGCGTACTTCCCTTTTTTCCATCTGGGCGGCGATTTGCGCGTGATGGAAAAAGGCGGTGCCAGGCCTGCCAGCTTCTGGCACCTCCAGCCATTGCCCGGTCACGATGCGGAGCTCGCGCGCATGACCGCAGTGCGCAGCCATCGAGACATCACCGAGGTGATAGCCTGCGCGACGCTGGACACCGAACTCTTCGAGTTGCTTCAGGTGGAATCAAACATCGAGGTTCTGGCCGAGACGCTGGCGCAGCATTGGTTCGACCGAGGGCTGGAAGACCTGGCGGCGGTGGCCAACGAAGGGCGTCAGATCAGCTTGTACGAGCGCCAGCTGCGGTCGTTCGAGCCCCGGCGCCTGGAAGCGCGCGAGCCGCCGGAAGCGATTCGCAGCCCGGCGTTTCGTCGAGTGGTGATCGAGAACTACGACTTTCGCTGCGCCGCCAGTGGCCTGCGCATCGTCCTGCCGGACGGGACACCAATGGTGGAGGCCGCACACATCCATCCGTTCAGCGAGGGAGCCGATGACGATCCGCGCAATGGAATGGCGCTTACTCCGGACATGCATTGGGCGATGGACAAAAACCTGATAGCGCCGGATCCGGATTTCGTGTGGCGCGTCAGCGGCGCGCTCGATGATCGCGTGCCTGACTACAAACGCTTGACTGACTTGTCGGGACGGAAGCTCTTCTTGCCGAGCGAAAAACGCTTCTGGCCGAAGCGGGAGTCTCTCGCGTGGCGTATCGAGCGCCTTAGCCAGACGTGAAAGTAAGCGATATTCCTTTTCATTCGATCACGATCTTGGCGAAAAACCGTGATGGCGAGCTTACGTTGTGTGTGCCGTATGGCTGCAATTCGATGAAAAGACCCCTGACATGAAAACCGCAACCCCCAGCTTGCTCGCCCGCGCCATCGAGATCGCCGCCAGCGCCCACGTGAACCAGGTGGACAAGGGCGGCGCGCCCTATATCCTGCATCCGCTGCGCATGATGATGAAGCAATCCACCGAGCCCGCGATGATCGCAGCCGTCCTGCACGATGTGGTCGAGGACACGTCCTGGACGCTGGAGAAGCTGCGCGACGAGGGCTTCCCGGATGTGGTGCTCGAAGCCGTGGCCTGCCTCACCAAGCGTGAGGGGGAGGACTACGCCGACTTCATCATCCGCGCCGGCGCCAACCCGATTGCAAGGGCGGTGAAGCTGGCTGATCTGGAGGACAACATGGACCTCCGGCGGATTCCCGCGCCGGTGCAAAAGGACTTCGACCGGCTGGCCAAGTACCGCCGTTCTTGGGAGACACTGAAGGCACTTTCACCTGGCGTGTAACGCAGCGCCTGGCGCCAGTCTCGCGGAATGAGCCTGCGAGCCTGGCAGATCGCCGAAGGCCTGGCTTAACGTCCCTTCGCCCGCTTGCGCGCCCACTCGATAATTTCCCGGCGTCGCGCCGGTTCCGTGCACAAGCGTTTCGGGTCGGGATGGATGCCGACGCGCGGCAGGTCCAGGCGATCAGCGTCCCAGCAGGTGCGCACCGTGGCATCGCCCTCCTGAAAGCCGTCGCTGTGGTGGGTCATCGCATGGGTCAGCAGGTCGAAGCCGGTATCGTCGATCGGCAACAGCGGGCCGCGCAGGTCGCGGGCAAGGGCCACCGCGCGCAAGCCGTGGCCGTGATCGAAGCCTTCTTCCTCGCGCGCCGCGTCATGCAAAAAGGCGAACCATTCCACCACGTCGGTCCGTGCGCCGGTTTCGCGCGCCAGCCGCAGGCCGTACAGACGCACGCGTGACCAGTGCTGCACGCCATGGATGCCGTCCCAGCGGATGCGGAACTGCGAACGCAGTACCGCCACCAGTTCCTTTGTGATCACCGTTGCCATGGATCTGGATTATCCGGGCAAAGGGGATTCACAGGCGCGCGGCCGTGTGAAAGAACGTTTCCCGGCATCTCGCCAGTGCGCCCGATGAACGGGCAAGTTCTGCTACGGGCGGCAGCGAACAGACATGGCGGCGAGACTGGAGTCCAGTGGCTTGTTCAAGCACGCGCCTGCCTGCTTGGCCACCTTAAGGAGGAACGCAATGCCGAGATCAGGTCATTTCAGGTGGTACCGCCACATTGCCGCGAAACTGCTGGCAGCGGGGGCGCTGGTGGCGTCGGCGGGGATGGTGCAGGCGTCCTTTGTTGTCATTTCTGAAGGCGGCCAGGGTGACCAGGTACTGGACACCACGACCAACCTGATATGGCTCAAGAGCTGGAGTGCCGCCGGCTTGGGAAATTGGCAGACGCAGAAAAGCTGGGCGGCGGGTGTGACCACCGGAGGTCTCGCCGCCGGGACCTGGAGACTGCCCACCGGGGACGGGGCGATAGACGGAGGGCCGGACAACGAGTTCTGGCAGCTTTGGATAGACGTCGGCAGTTCTCTGGCCGGGTTGAAGGCCCAATTTGACAACGTGCATTCCGACTTCTACTGGTCCGGTACGCAGGGGAGCGATGTCGACGCGTGGTACTTCGGCACGCGCGATGGCTTTCAGAAAAGCACCGACGCCAACTACTACCCGTTATTCGCGGTTGCCGTGCGCTCCGCCGATGTAGTCCCGGTGCTGTCGGAGCCTGACTCCTGGGCGCTATTGCTGGCCGGGACGCTGATCATGGCGGGGTTGGCGCGAGTCCGCAAGCGGGCCTAGCCGTCCGATCGCCCTTCCTTGCCAAGCCGGATGCCCTCGAACCTGAGCCGCGTCAGCGCCGCGATCATGGCGATGTGCGGCGCCGGCTGGTCCAGCGCCCGGGCGAGCATGTCGAACACCAGCACCCCGCTGGCAAGCTCCGGTTCGCGGCCGAGCTCGAAATCCTTGAGCAAGGAGGGGCGGGTGGGCTTGTCGCGGTAAAAGCCGATGCGCTCGTCGGTCTCGTCGGCGAGGTCCAAGCCCAGGCGCCGGCCGAGGGCGATGGTTTCGCGCATTACCGCGGCCATCATCGCGTAACCGCCCGGGTCGGACACCAGCTTGTCCAGCGCCAGGCCGGTCAGGGCGGACACCGGCGACACGGCCAGCCATAGCGCCATCTTGTTCCACAGCTCCAGGCGGATGTCAGGCGTTTCCCAGGACCCGTAGCCGGCGCGCTCCAGCAGCGCCGCCAGTTCGGCTATCCGGTTGTCCGAGCCGGTGACGATGTTGCCCATGATGATGCGGTTGCGCTTGGGCGTGGTGCTCAGCACGACGCCGGGCTCGACGATCTCGTTGGATGACAGCACCGCCGCGCCGATGGCGCGCGTGGTGTCGATGGCGCCGCGCAGCACGCCACCGGGATCAAGCTGCTCGATGAAGGCGTCCTTGTTCGGGATCGGCAATTCATCGGCGAACCACCACGGGATGCCGTTCATGGCGAACACCAGGCGCGCGCCTTTGGCCTGCATGCGCGCCAGGGCGCCGGCCATGGCGGGCAGGTGGGTCTGCTTCACCGTGACGAACACAACGTCCTGCGCGCCAAGATCGTCTGGGTCTTCGACGCAATGCACGGGCGCGATGCGGGTGGTGTCGCCGGCGAGTAGGGTGAGCCCGTTCGCGCGGATGGCCTGGCCATGGGCACCGCGCGCCACGACGCTTACCGGAATGCCGGCATCGTGCAGGCGCACCGCCAACGCGCCGCCGACAGCGCCGGCGCCATAGATGCACACCTTCATCTCGCGCTCCCCGTGGCGCCCGGTCCGAAGCGCATGGCTATTCCGGCACGATGCCGGCCTGCTTCACCAGCGCGGCCCATTTGGCGACTTCCGCCCTGATGAAGGGCACCGCATCCGCCGGCCCCAGGAGCGCCGGCGTGAAGCCCATGGTGGCGAGCCGCGACTGCACCTCGGGCTTGGCCAGGGCGCGCACGGTGGCCTCGTGCAGGCGGCGCGCGATGGGCTCCGGCAGGCCTTTCGGCCCCAGCGTGGCAAGCCATGCGTCGATGTCGTATCCGGGCAGGGTTTCGGCGAGCGCAGGCCAGTCCGGCGCCAGGGAACTGCGCCGGGCGGAGGTGACGCCGATGGCGCGCAGGTTGCCGCCCTTGGCCTGCGCGATGGCATTGCCGAGATCGACGAAGGTGAAATTCAGGTTGCCGCCCAGCACGTCGGTAACCGCCAGCGGGATGCCCTTGTACGGCACCTGCAGGACATCGATGTTGGCCAGCCGCGCCAGCTGGGCGATGCATACCTGCGCGCTGGAGGAGCCGTGGCCGGCAGTGAGCTTGCCGGGGTGCGCTCTGGCGTACTCGACGAAGTCGCGCGCGGTGCGGGCGGGAAAGTCCGCCTTGACCATCAGCGCCAGGGGCGTGGTGGCCATCCGGCTCACCGGCGTGAAATCGGCCACCGGGTCGAACGGCACCTTGCGGAACATGCTGGTGGCGGCGGCGAAGGACACCGCCGTCACCAGCAGGGTGTAGCCGTCCGGTGCGGCTTTGGCGACGACCTCGCTGCCGACGATGCTCTGCGCGCCGGGCCGGTTTTCAATCACGAAGGGCTGGCCCAGCTCGTCCTGCAGTTCCTTGCCGAGGATGCGCGCGATGTTGTCGGAGGCGCTGCCGGCGGGGAAGGGCACGACCAGCTTGACCGGCTGGCTCGGATAGGCCTGGGCAAGGGCGCCTTGCAGGGGGAAGACCGCGCCCGCGGCGGCAAGGGCGGCAATGGCCAGCAGTCTGGTAGGGATCATCGGGTTTCCTTCTTCAATGCAAGGCATGGCCCGCGAGGGGCTTTTCCGGTCAATCGATTCGGGGGCGGGCACGCCTGATGGCGCCACCAGCGCGACCCATGCTTCACGTCGCCGCCCCGCCGTTGGAGGCGATCATCTGCCCGTTGATGAAGCTTGCCGCGTCCGAACACAAAAAGCCGGTCAGCGCGGCGATGTCCGCCGGCTCGCCGATGCGCCCGGCGGGGATTTCGGCGGCGCGCCTGGCGATCCGTAGCGCAACCTCCGGGTCGGACGGCTCGCTCTGGCGGATCGCGCCCGGCGAAATGGCGTTGCTGGTAATGCCCTGTGCGCCGAACTCCTTGGCCAGCGCCTTGGTCATGCCCCACAAGCCGTGCTTGGCCACCGAGACCGGCACGCGCTCGCCATAGCCTTCCATTGCCGTCTTGCCGGTGATGTTGATGATGCGCCCCCACCTGGCTTCCACCATGCCGGGCAGGAATGCGCGGCACACATGGAAGGCGGCATTGAGGTTGACGTCGAGGATCTCGTGCCAGTCTTCCTCGCGCATGGCCAGGAAAGGCGTGTGCGGCCGGATGCCCGCGTTGTTGATGGCGATGTCGACGCGGCCGAACATGTCAAGCGCTTCGCTGGCGATCGTGCGGATGCGCTCGCGGTCGCCGACATTGCCCATCGCGACCAGCACCTGGCCGGCGCCCGCGGCACGCGCGAGGCGCGCCGTCTCTTCACAATCCGCGCGGTTGGAAAGGCCGTTGAGCACGAGCTTGCAACCACGCGTGCCCAGTTCGATGGCGATGGCGCGTCCGATGTTGCGGCCGGCGCCCGAGATGAAGGCCGTCCTGCCGCGCAGGTCGCTGCTGGCGGGCCCGCTCATTGGATTTGGGTATCGATGAAGCGCTTGATGCGATCCAGCGCCGCCAGCGATGCCGGGGCGGCCGGTGACTTGGCGACGAAGTTGTGCGGCTCGCCGGGAAACTTCTGCAGTTCGACCCGTGCGCCGGCGGCACGGTAGGCGCCAACGAACTCGTCGGCGCGGTGGTGCTCGACGTTTTCGTCGGCTTCGCCCTGGATGACGAGCATGGGCGGCAAGGCCCCGGCTTCGCCGCGTTCGAGCACCAGGCGCGGATTGCCTGCGGCCATGGCGGCTTCATCCGGCCAGAAGGCGTGGTGGGCCGCCAGCAGGTTCGCGATGCCCTTGGCCTGGGCCATCCGGTAGCGCGCCAGCGGGTCGAGGATGGGCCAGCACACCACCGCGAAATCGAGGCGCGCGTTCGCCGCGCGGGTCTCGCCGGCATCCGGCGCGTCGGGTTGCGTGTACATGGGGTCTTCCGGGCGCAACGCGTTAAGCCCCAGCAACTGCCCGCCGCTGGATGTCCCGAGCCCGCCCACCGGGCAGCGCGCGCCGGCAAGTTCTTCGCAGCGCGCCTTGGCCCAGCGGATGCCGAAGTTCACGTCGCGTACCGCCGCCGGGTAGGGGAATGCCGGCGCCATGCGGAAATCGAGCGCGAAAACCGCGATGCCGTACGCGGCGAGCGCTTCATGGATGGGCACGTTGTTGAGCCGGTCACCCGAGGTCCAGGCGCCGCCATGCACTTCCACGACGAGTGCGCGTGCCGTGCCGGACGGCCGGTAGGCGCGGCCGAGCAGGACCTGTCCGTCGATGCTGCGGTAGGGGATGTCTTCAGTGCTGAAAGTGGTCATGGGGTCGATGTGTCAGGTTTCGAATCGATCGACGCAATCCAGAGCCTGCCCCTGTTTTCGGCATGGCAGGGGTAGTCGAAATCGCCTCGCGTTTCGGGGCGCGCGCCACGCATGGAACTTTCGCCGCATTATCGTTCAACCCGCTTGAATCGCGGCACCTGGCTGCGGCGCGACCAGGCCGGGCTGAGGTGGAATGCGCGAAGGTGCCGGACCGCGCTTCCTGACCTTGCGGCCACATGACGGCATATCACATCTCCACGCAAGTCACGAAATCGTCACCAATTTGTCATTTGCCGCATGTAAGTTCGCGGCCCTGTGCGCCAGGGGCCGGCGCTTGCGAGGCGGCGTGGACCGCGCAATAAACCGAAATGATAAGGGAGCCGTGGTTCGAGTACGCCACCTTTCACACCCCTCGAAACCGCCGCCCCCTGCCAAGCAGTGCGCGACGAGATCCATTGAATGAACCATTGTCTTGAGGTCTGCAACGCGCGGAAGCAGTCCGGCATCGTGGTCGGGCGCATCGGCGCGGCGCTGTGCGCCTTGCTGTGCGCCCTGCTGGCCGGCTGCGCGGGCGGGCCGCTGGCGCTGCAGCAGACCCGGCTTCAGTACAACGAGGTCGTTAAGGTGACCACCGAGCAGCAACTGCTCCTGAACATCGTCCGCCTGCGTTACACCGACACGCCAAGCAGCCTGTCGATCGCCAACATCGCGGCCCAGTATGAGTTGGTCCGGCAGCTCCAGCTGGTGCCGTTCTTCGCAACCTCTGGCGGCGAGCCCAACCGCAGCTTTTCCACCGTGCTGCCGGGGGCGGGCGCCAGCTACGCCGACCGCCCGACCATCAGCATGGTGCCCATCGACGACGCCGAGTTCACGCGCAAGCTCTTCACGCCGCTCACCCTCGACGGCCTGCTCTACCTGGCCAAGACCACCTGGCCGATCGGCACGGTGTTCCGGCTCTATCTCGAGAACCTCAACTGGGTGCCCAATGCCGAATTCGCGAGCGGCCCGACGCCCGAGGTCGCTCCCCGGTATTCCGAATTCCTCTTCGGCATTCTGGCGTTGCAGAACCTGCAGCAGCAGGGCCGGGTGGTGTTCACCACCGAAGAGCGATTCGAGCCCGCCGGCAGCCCGATTCCGGCGTCGCTGGTCACTGCGGCCAGCCTGATCGAGGCCGCCAAGAACGGCATGGAGATGCGTGCGAACCAGGGTGGCGCCACCTGGACGCTCGGCCGCCGGATCCGCCAGCCGGTGGTCCACTTCGACCCGGCGATGCAGGACAGCGCGCCGATGCGCACGTTCGCGCGTACCTTCAACCTGAAACCCGGAGTTGCCAAGTACGACGTGACGGTGGACATGCTGCCGCCGTTCCGTCGCGGCGCGGACGGGCACGAGGTGCTCGACCTGGAGACACGCTCGTTGCTGCAGGCCATGTACTTCGTCTCGCATGGGGTGGATATCCCGCCGGAACACCGCGAACGCGGCGTCGCCCGCACCACCCGCACGGAGGATGGCGGCGTGTTCGACTGGCGCAAGGTCACCGAGGGGCTGTTCCGCGCGCGCTGGAGCAAGGGCGATGCCCCGCCGCCGAACGCGCATGTCGCCATCACCTACCAGGGGTACTGGTTCTATGTCGACGCAGCCGACCACGAGTCGAAGTCGACGTTTTCGCTGCTGATGGAACTCACGCGCCTCGACATGCAGGGCAAGCCGGGCGACCGGCCGGTCCTGACGCTGCCGATCAGCCGCTGAGCCGCAAGACCGCGCGGCGCGGCTATCAACGGCGCACAGGTCCCAATCCGGCCGCAAGCGCGGCCGCAAGATGCACCACGGCAGACATGACAAGCGCCGCCGAATAACCGCTGGCGCTCCAGCCCCCGGTGGCATTGCGCGGCCACAGGTCGAGGATCGCGCCGATGGCCGCCTGCAGCGCGAAGGCGCCGCACAAGGTCAGGGTGTTGATGGCCGTCGCGATGCGGGCGGTCTGTTCCACCGGGAACATCTGGCCGACCGCGATGTAGGCGGTGGGCCCGCCGGCGGCGCAAAAGGCGAACAGCGCCCACAGCGCCATGACCGTGACCGCATGGGTCGGCTGCAGCGCCAGGCCCAGTTGCGCCGCCACCAGGCCTACCGTGCAGAGCGTCGGCACCAGGATGGCGGGCAGCCCGCGCGCCTGTGCCCGGCTGCCGGCCAGGCCCACCAGCCATCCGCCGCCCATCAGCGAGAGGGTGTAGAAGAACAGGGTATGGGCGCGCGTCACCCCGTCGTAGCCTGCCACGTCGCGCAGCCAGGGGCCTGCCCACAAGCCCAGGTAGGTGAAGTTCATGACCGACAGCATCGCCGCCGCGGGCGCATAGCGCCAGAAGCGGCGCGAGCCGAGGATCTGCAGGATCACCGCGCCTTCGGCTGCCAGGCTGCGGCGCGGACCGGCGGCGGGCTTGTCGCGCACCGAGAAGAAGATCCACGCCGAAGTGGCAAGGGAGGCGGCGCACAGCAGCCAGAACACGCCGCGCCAGCCGAGGGTGGGCAGGACCGCCTCCACCGGCGCGGTGGTGAGCACGCTGCCCAGCGACCCCACCACCATGGCCAGGCCGGTCATGTTGGCCACCTGGGCCGGCGCGAACCACTGGGTGTTGGCCTTGATGATGGCCATCAGGGCCGCCGAGATGCCCACGCCCAGGATGATCCGGGCAACCGCGAAGCCCGCCAGGCCATGCGAAAGGGCGAAGACCGCGAATCCGCACGCCGCCAGCAGGCAGGCGCCGGCTTGGATGCGCCGCGGGCCCACCGTGTCGAGCGCCACGCCGACCGGAAGCTGCGCGGCGCCGTAGGCGGCGAACATGCAGGCCGCCAGCATGCCCAGTTCGCTGGCGGACATGGCGAACTCGGTGGCCAGCACCGGGCCGATGATGGACATCACCGTGCGCGAGGCCTGGTTGATCAGGTTGAACGCCGCCAGCGGCAGGGTCACCGCGAGAAAAAGGCGGACAGGGGAATTCACGGGGATGCGGCTTTGCGGGGTGATGCCTTGCGACGCGGGAAATGGGGTGGGCGTAATGCGTGTGCGGTTGCGGTTGCGACTGGCGACTGGCGACCATGGCGGCGGCCAGTCGCATTGTGTCATCCCGCGCCGTACTTGCGCGTGCGCTCCGTGAATTCGGCGTAGCCGATGAACTTCTCGAATTGCGCGACGTTCTCGCGCAGGCCCGGCACGGCGCCTGCGTCGCCGCTGCGGCGGAAGGTGTCAAGCGCCTGTTGCACCGCCTGGTATTGCACCAGCAGCGAGAAGCCGAAGTAGAGAACAATGGCGGCGCCGGCCGCAGCCTCATCCGCCAATGTGTAGCCGGGGGAGTCCACCACCATCACCGGCCGTGCGAGGCGCGCGCGCGCCTGCGCCAGGAGCGGTGGCGGCAGCATGGTCGGGAACACCATGTCCGCGCCCGCCTCGGCATAGGCGTTGAGCCGGGCGATGATGTCATCAAGGTCTTTCGACACCCAATACGCGTCGCTGCGCGCGACGATCATGAAGTCCGGGTCTTCGCGCGCATCGACAGCGGCGCGGATGCGGCTGGCCACCGTGGCTATCGGGCGCAGGCGCTGCGGCACTTCGGCATGCTTGCCGTAGGCATGGTCCTCGATGTGGATGGCCGACACGCCGGCGCGCTCAAAATCGCGCACCGTGCGCCAGATATTGGCGGCGTCATTGAATCCGCCCTCGGCGTCGGCGATCACCGGCAGGTTCACCGCATCGACAATGCCCCTGGCCTGGCTGACCATGTCCTGCAGGGAAAGCAGGCCCGTGTCGGGCAGGGCGAGGCGGCTCGCGGCGGTGGCGTAGCTGCCGATGTACACGCAGGCGAATCCGGCCGCTTCAATTTGCCTTGCGCTCAGCGCGTCGCTGGCGCCCATGGCGGCGGTGGTCCGGCCGCGGGCGACGAGTTCGCGCAAGGCGCGGCGCCGTGCGGCGAAGCTGGCGCGTGGGGGAGGGGGGGATTGATCTGCCATTCCCAATTATCCCTGCGGATGGCGAACCGCGTGCTGGCGCGGGATTCCGAACCCCCCGCACTCCCGGCGGAAATGGTCGGCACGGTGCGCGCCCCTGGATTGACACTCGCCGGAGCGGCCCCTAGACTCGGCCGCCTTCTCATCCACCAGCGAGCAACAGCGCCAGCATGGTTCCTCCATTGAAGGACAACAGCGTGGGCGCGCCGTCCGGCGCGGCTCACCACCGCGCCTTGCCGCTGGCGGGGATCCGCGTCATCGATCTCACGTCAGTGATGCTCGGTCCGTACGCCACCATGATGCTCGGCGAATACGGCGCCGACATCATCAAGATCGAATCGCCGCAGGGCGACACCACCCGCGCCACCGGGCCGGCGCTTGAGCCGGGCATGGCCGCCGCGTTCATCGGCGCCAACCGCGGCAAGCGCAGTGTGGTGCTGGACTTGAAGCAGGCCGCCGCGCGCGACGCGCTCATGACGCTGGTCGATGGCGCCGATGTGCTGGTCTACAGCATGCGTCCGCAAAAAATGGTGGCGCTCGGCCTGTCGCCGCAAGCGCTGCGCGAGCGCAATGGCAAGCTGATCGTGGTGGGCGCGCATGGCTATTCCGAGCGCGGACCGTACGCCGGCCGTCCGGCCTACGATGACATCATCCAGGGCCTGTGCGGACTGGCCTCGCTCGCGGAATTGCGCGGTGGCGAGCCGGGCTATGTGCCGAGCGTGATCGCCGACAAGACCTGCGGCCTGTTCGTCGCCCAGGCGGTGCTGATGGCCCTGGTCGCGCGCAACCGCGACGGGCAGGGCACCTATGTCGAAGTGCCGATGTTCGAGTGCATGGTCAACTTCACGCTGGTCGATCATTACCACGGCGCGCACTTCCGGCCGCCGGTCGGCGCACCCGGCTATGGCCGCCTGCTGACCCGCTGGCGCAAGCCCTACCAGACCAGTGACGGGTATGTCTGCATCCTCCCCTACACCGATACGCACTGGCGCAGCTTCTTCCTCGAGGCGGGGCGCCCAGCGCTGGCGGACGACGCGCGCTTTGTCGGCCTGGCGGCGCGCACCCGCAACATCGACGCGCTCTACGCCCTGGTGGCCGAGTGTGTTGCCGAGCGAACCACCGCGCAATGGCTGGCAGTCTGCGACCGCCTCGACATTCCGGCGGCACCCCTGAACCGGCTTGCCGACCTGGAAGCCGATCCGCACCTGGCGCAGACCGGGTTTTTCGCCACGGTCGATGACCCGGCCATGGGCACATTGGCCATGCCGGGCGCGCCGCTGCGCTTCGATGGTGAGATTCCGCAGCCCGCATTGCCGCCACGCCTTGGCCAGCACACCGTTGAAGTGCTGGCCGAAGCCGGGCTGCGTGCGGACACCATCGACAGACTGATCGAGTCCGGCGCGGCGATCCAGAAAAAATAGGGCGCGGCCGGACCGGCCCGGCGCCGGTTCAACGGTTGCTTGCGCGCCCCCAGGACGGCCGCGCAATCGCGCTTTCCAGCCACGAAGACACCGCCGGGAAGTCCGCCATCAAGGCGGTTGCGGGCCGCGCCCAGGCGAGGATGCTGGCGACATTCAGGTCGGCCACCGTGAAGCGCGCTGCGGCCAGAAAGGATCGGCGCGCCAGGTGCTCCTCGAGCACCTTCAGCGGCTCGCGCAGGCGTCCTTCGGCCTGCCGCGCGGCTTCCGGTCTGCGCCGTTCTTCCGGCAGTGCCTCGCGGTGCAGCAGGATGGCCACGCATTCGCGCTCGATCTCGTTGGCGGCCCAGAAGCTCCACATCAGGCAGGCGGCATCTTCCTCATGGCCGACCGGTGCGAGCGGTCCGCCACAGCGCCGCGCCAGATACAGGTTGATGGCCAGCGATTCCCAGACAACCAGTTCACCATCCTGCAACACCGGGATGCGCCCGTTGGGATTGAGCGCAAGGAATTCCGCCGTGCGCGTCTGGCCGCGAAAATCCACCGGCACATGGGTGTAGGGCACGCCCAGTTCTTCCAGCATCCACAGGCAGCGGATCGCGCGCGATCCGGCAATCCCGTGGAGCGTCAATGGCATGGTGCAACCGTCGCGGGCTGTCCCGCTACTGCGGCTTCACGTCGTGCGCAAAGGTGAATTCGTCGGTGCGCCCGGTATAGGCCAGGCCCTTCCTCATGGCCCAGGTGGCGATCTGGTGGTGCACCGGCACCACACCCATGTTCTTCAGCGCCAGGGTGGCGGCCTCGACGGCATTGGCCTCGCGCTGCTTCTCGTCGGTCATCTGGAAACCGCGGTCGAGCAGCTCGTCGACCTTGGGCAGCGAATGCTTGCCCCAGTTCCAGGCGCCGTAGCCCTTGTCGGCGTTGGGCGTGGCCAGCAGCGCGCGCAGCGCCAGGTCACCCGAGAACGAGCCCCAGCCCAGCATCAGGAAAGGAAAATCGCCGTTGCGCGCGCGCCCCAGGTACACGCTCATCGGAAAGGTTTCGACCTTGGTCTGGATGCCGATCCGGGTGAGCATCTGGGCGATGGCCTGGGCGATCTGGTCGTCGTTGACGTAGCGGTTGTTGGGCGCCGCCAGCGTCATGGCGAAACCGTCCTTGTAACCCGCGTCGGCCAGCAATTTTTTCGCGCCTTCGGGATCATAGGCGTCGGCCTTGATGGCCGCGACATGGCCGAACACCGTGGGCGCGACGATATTGCCGGCCGGCATGGCGAGGGTTTCCATCACCCGCTCGGCGATGGCGGTGCGGTTGATGGCCTTGGACACGGCCTGGCGCACGCGCAGGTCCTTGAAGGGGTTCTTGGCCAGCGGCTTGCCGTCCTTGCCGGTGAGCCCCGGCGGCTGGTCGCGCGCCTGGTCCATGTGAAAGAAGATGGTGCGCCAGGAAATCTTCTGCGCCACCGTGTAGTTGCCGCTGGTCTTGATGCGGGTGGCGTCGCTGGTGGGCAGGTTCTCGATCATGTCGACGTCGCCCGCCAGGAGCGCGGCGATGCGCGGGCCGTCATTGGGCAGGATGCGCAGGGTCACCTTCTCGAAGCCGGGCTTGGTGCCCCAGTAGGCGTCGTTGCGCGTCATTTCCACCCGGTCGCCACGCTTGAACGCGGCGAGCTTGTAGGGGCCGGTGCCGGCGATCGCCGGGGTGCCGTCGGCCGCCACCCGGGCCGCGTTGAAGTCTTCGGTGGTGGCGGCGACGGCCTTGCGGCTGATGATGAAGATCGAGTTCAGGTCGTAGGGCAGCATGGCGTACGGCGTGGCGGTGCGGAACACCACGCCGTTGGGCTTGACCACCTTCATTTCGACGATCGCCTTGGTGAAGGCGCCGAACTGGCCGCCGGACTTCTCGGCGGTGCGGGCGCGCTCGATGGAGGCGATCACGTCGTCGGGTGTGAGTTCGGTCCCGTCATGGAAGCGTACGCCGCGGCGCAGGCGGAACTCCCAGGTGGTCTTGTCGGTGGCTTTCCAGCTTTCGGCCAGCCCGGGAACCAGGCGCGCATCGGCGTTCACATGGGTGAGCGCATCGAAAAAATGCCACAGCGCGTTGTTGTTCGAGCCGATGTTGATGTGGTGCGGGTCGAGCGAGGTGACGTCGGCCGCCAGGCCTACGCGCAAGGTGTTGCCTTGCGCCGCCACCGCGGCTGGCAGCAGGAGCAGGAACAGCAGTCTGAGCATGATCATCGGAGGTCAGCTGGTTGCCGGTTGGATGCGCTGGATTGTTGCACAGGTCGCGCGCGGAGGGCGCCTGCGAAGATGTCACGCGCCCCTGCTGCCATGTGATTTAATGTGCGCCATGCAAAAAGCCTTTCGCACCGTCGCGCTGGTCGGCAAGTATCAGAGCCAGGGCATCGCCGAACCGCTCGCGGCGATCGCCGCTTTCCTGAAGGAAGGCGGATATACCGCCATCGTCGAGCGCGACACCGCCGAGAACATCGGCCTGACCGGCTATGCCACCGCATCCATCGACGAGCTCGGCGCCAAGGCGGACCTGGCCGTGGTGGTGGGGGGTGATGGCACCATGCTGTCGGTGGCGCGCATCCTGGCGCCCAACGGCGTGCCGCTGGTGGGCGTGAACCAGGGGCGCCTGGGTTTCATGACCGACATCGCGCTGAAGGACACGCAAAAGGCGCTCAAGGCCATCCTCGAGGGCGAATACGACGCCGAGGAACGCAACATCCTGCAGGGCACCGTGACCCGCCAGGGGCAGGTGCTGCTCGACACCCTGGCGTTGAACGACGTGGTGGTGAGCCGCGGCGCGATCGGCGGGATGATCGAGCTGACGGTTTCGATCGACAACAAGTTCGTCTACAACCAGCGCGCCGACGGCCTGATCATCGCGACGCCGACCGGCTCGACCGCCTATGCGCTGTCGGCCAACGGACCCATCCTGCATCCGAACCTGGGCGCCATCGTGCTGGTGCCGGTGGCGCCGCATGCGCTTTCCAACCGGCCGATCGCGCTTTCCGACGCCTGCGAGGTTGAAATGACGCTGACCCGCGGCCGCGAGGCCGGCGCGCATTTCGACGGGCAGGCGCATATCTCGCTGATCGAGCGCGACCGCATCACCGTGCGGCGCTCGCAGCACCGCATCCGGCTGTTGCATCCGCGCGGCTACGATTACTTTCGCATGCTGCGCGAGAAGCTCCACTGGAGTGCGTTGCCGCCCGCCCACTAGGGCCGGCCACGCCGGTTTTTCGCATTCGGGAGTACCGCTTACGTGCTGCGTTTTCTCACAGTCCGCGATTTCGTCATCGTCGAAGCGCTCGAACTCGACTTCGCGGCCGGCTTCACGGTTCTGACCGGCGAAACCGGGGCGGGCAAGTCCATCCTCATCGATGCGCTGGCCCTGGCCCTGGGCGAGCGCGGTGATGCCGGCGTGGTTCGCCAGGGTGCGCGCCAGGCCGAAATCAGCGCCGACTTCGACGCGCCGGCGCCGCTCGCGGCCTGGCTGGCCGAGCATGAACTGGCAAGCGAGGAGGGCGGCTGCATCCTGCGGCGCGTCATCGACGCGTCCGGTCGGTCGCGCGCCTTCATCAACGGCCGCAGCGCCACCCTTGCGCAACTGCGCGAAGCCGGCGAATTCCTGATCGACATCCATGGCCAGCACGCGCACCAGTCGCTCGGCCGCGCCGAGGCGCAGCGCGCCTTGCTGGACGATCATGCGGGCCTGCAAACCCAGGTGGCGGACGTGCGCGAGGCTTTCGGGCGCTACAAGCGGCTGCGCGAGGCCCTGGCGGCGGCGCAGGGCGACTCGCAGCGCATCGCCGATGAGCGCGACCAGGTGGCTTTTCGCCTGGAGGAACTCGACCGTCTGGCGCCGGCGGAGGGTGAGTGGGATGCGGTGCAACGCGAACATACCCGCCTGGCCAATGCGGCCAGCCTGATCGAGGGTGCGGAGGCCGCGAGCCTGGCGCTGGTCGAGGGCGACGAGGCGGTTCTGCCGGTCCTGTCCGGCGTGGCGGCGCGGCTGTCAAGCCTGGCCGAATACGACCCGGCCCTGGCGCAGGCGGTGGAACTGGTCGAGTCCGCGCGCATCCAGGTGCAGGAAGCCGGGCGCGAGTTGTCACAGTACCTGCGCCGGGCGGACCTTGACCCGCAACGCCTGGCCGAGGTGTCGGCGCGGGTGGAGGCATTGCATGGCGCGGGCCGGCGCCTGCGCGTGGCGCCCGAACAACTGCCCGCCGAGCGGGAGCGCCTGCGCGCGCGTCTCGACGAGCTGAAACTGGCCGCCGATACGGTGGCCCTCGAAGCGGAGGTCCGGAAGGCGCATGCCGCGTACCTGTCCGCGGCGAAGCTGCTTTCGGCGGCGCGCGCCAAGGCGGGGACGAAACTTTCACGCCAGGTGACCGAAGCCATGCAGGACCTGGCGCTGGCGGGCGGCCGCTTCGAGGTGCGCCTGGAACCGCTGGAAGAAGGCGGCGCCCACGGCGTCGAGCGCATCGAATTTTTGGTGGCGGGCCATGCGGGCGTCGAGCCGCGGCCGCTTGGCAAGGTGGCGTCGGGCGGCGAACTCTCGCGCATCGCCCTTTCGATCCAGGTGATCACCAGCCGGGCGGCGCAGGTGCCGACACTGATCTTCGACGAGGTCGACGCGGGCATCGGCGGCGCGGTGGCCGAAAAGGTTGGTCGGCAGTTGCGCGAACTGGCGCGCGAGCGGCAGGTGTTGTGCGTGACACACCTGGCCCAGGTGGCATCGCGCGGCGACAGCCACTGGCAGGTGTCCAAGCAGAGCGCGGGCGGGACTACCCTGTCGACGGTGCTGGCGTTGGACGCGAAAGGACGCGTCGAGGAGATCGCGCGCATGCTCGGTGGCGCGGAGATCACGGCCACCACCCGCAAGGCGGCGCGCGAGATGCTGGCGGCCTGACGGCCGCGCTACGGCGGCCGGAAATCTTGCTAAAATATCGTTCTTTGCCGCCTTAGCTCAGTTGGTAGAGCAACGCACTCGTAACGCGTAGGTCGCCAGTTCGATTCCGGCAGGCGGCACCAGAACAGAAGCGTCGGCCCGGTGCGTCAGCATCGGGCCGATTCCTTTTTGGCCCCGGGGCGGCTTGCCGTTTCGGCGCCTGGGTTGTTCCCCGCATCGCGGCCCGTGGGCCGGTTCCCGGCGGGGCCTCCGGTTCATCCCATGTCCCCGTCCGCCGTCGCAGTATCCGCCCGCCGCGAGCGCTTCCTGCTCTGGCTTCTGGCCGGACTGCAATTCACCCACCTGCTGGATTTCATGATCCTCACGCCGCTGGCGCCGCAGTTCATGCGCCTGTGGGGAATCGCCGCGCACGAGTTCGGCTATCTGGTGGCCGTCTATGCGGTGTCGGCCGCCCTGGCGGGATTGGGAGCGAGCTTCTTCATCGACCGCTTCGAGCGCCGGCGCATGCTCAGGTGGGTGTACGCGATCTTTGTCGTTGCCACCCTGGCCTGCGCGCTCGCGCCGGGCTTCTGGTCGCTCTTGGCGGCACGCGCGCTGGCCGGCGCCTCGGGCGGGGTGGTCGGCTCGGTGGTGCTGGCGATCGTGGGCGACGTGATCCCGGCGGAGCGGCGCGGCCGCGCCATGGGGGTGATCATGTCGGCGTTTCCGCTGGTATCGGTGCTGGGCGTCCCGGCCAGCCTGGTAGTGGCCAACCACCTCGGCTGGCATGCGCCGTTTTTCGTTCTCGCCGGCATCGGCGCGCTGCTGTGGAGCGGCATCGGCGTGATCGTGCCGCCGGTCGGCGCCCACCTGCGTGGCGCAGCCGCACGCTCGCGCGGCTGGCTGGGCGACTTTCTCGCGCTTTTCTCCTTTTCCAGCCATCGGCGCGCCTTGCTGTCGGTGTTCGCGTTCACGCTTTCCGGGTTTGCGATCTTTCCCTACCTGAGCGCCTTCCAGGTCAAGAACATCGGCATCACCGAGGCGGAACTGGCGTGGGTGTTCTTCGTCGGCGGGGTGGCCACCATCTTCACCTCGCGCCTGATCGGCTGGAGCGCGGATCGCTTCGGCAAGCGCCGCATGTTCCTGATCCTGGCGATGTGCTCGCTGGTACCCATCATCGTCATGACGCACATGCCACGCACCGGCCTGCCCTTGCTGCTGGTGGTGAGCACGCTTTTCATGGTGCTCATGTCCGGCCGCTTCATTCCGCTGATGGCGCTGGTCACCACCTGCGTCGAACCGCGCATGCGCGGCGCATTCATGAGCTTGTCGAGCGCCGCGCAGAACCTGGCGGCCGGGCTGGCTTCGCTCGGCTCCGGCGCCCTGATCGGCCATGCGGCGGACGGCTCGCTCACCGGATTCGGCACGGTGGGCTACTGCGCGGCGGGACTTACCCTGCTGTGCGTGGCCATCGCGCGCCGGCTGCAGCCGGCGACCGCGCCGTCGCCGGCGGCCCGGCCGGCGGCGGTGTGAACCGGAGAGCCGCATGATCTGGGAAATCGGCACGGTTGTGAAGCACATGGTCCTGCCCCCGATCGGGTTGGGCTGGCTGCTCCTGATCGCCTGGTGGCAGATTCCGAAACGGCCGCGGCTGGCCAGACTGCTGGTTGCCGCCACGCTCGTCCCTGGGTTGTTGATGGCCTTGCCGGTGGTCGCGGGATGGCTCATGCGCCTGGTGGTGGTCCCCGCCGCGGCGGAGTCCGAATATGCGCGGGCGCAGGCGATCGTGATCCTCGGCGGCGGGCGCGGATTGGTCTGGGACGAGAGCCACGTGGTGGTGGTGGATGCCTATCCCGGCGTGTTCACGCTGCAGCGCCTGCACGCCGGCGCGCGCCTCGCAAAACGCGTCGGTCTTCCGGTTCTGGTGACATCCGGCGCCCCCGACGGCTTCGACCCGACCGAGGCGGAAGTCATGCGTCGCATTCTCGAGTCGGACTGGGGTCTCAAGGTGAGATGGGTGGAGGACAGGTCCCGCAATACCGGCGAGAATGCCGATTTCACCGCGCGCATGCTGCTGCCGCAAGGCATTCGCACGGTGATCCTGGTGACCTCGGATTTCCACTTGCGACGCGCCATGACGGTGTTTCGCAAGGCGGGGCTCGAAGCCTTGCCCCATCCTGTTCCCCCACTCGGGCCGCCCGGACCGATCGAGTGGAACGACTTCATCCCGAACGCGCAATCGCTGATGCGCAGCCACTACGCGGTTCACGAACTCGCCGGTACGCTCTACAGCATGCTGCGCGCCCCGGCCACGCCGTCGGCGACGGTGGGAAACTGAAATTTCACGCCGAGTTCGCGTTTGATGCGCGCATTGTCCAGTCGGCGTGATTCGCGCATGAACGACATCAGCATCGGCGACACCGCGCGCTCGATCTCCGAGCGCGGCAGGCGCGGCGGCAGCGGCAGGTCGAAAGCCCTGGCGACGAGGTCGAAGTAGTCGCCCATTTTCATGTCGCTGTTGTCGTTGCAGTTGTAGATGCGCGATCGATGCAGCGTGCGACAGTCGGCGCGCCGCAGGGCGCGGACGGCGATGGCGGCCAGGTCGTCGGCGTGGATGTGGTTGGTATGGGAATCCTCGGCGGCGGCAATCGCCGGCGTGCCGCGGCGCAATCTTTCCAGCGGCAACCTGTCGGCGGCATAAATGCCGGGCACGCGCAGGATCACCAGGCGAAATCGGCCGAGCCGGGCTGCCCGGGCGAGCGCGCGCTCGGCGTCCACGCGCCGTCTGGCCCGCGGATTGTCCGGCGCGACCGGGCGCCGCTCGCTCACGCGCGCGCCACCACAGTCGCCGTACACCCCACTGGTGCTCAGGTAGACCACCACGCGTGATAACATTTCATGCTTGTCCAGCCCGCAGTCCGCACGCTTTTTCACCAGATGACGCAGCAGGTTGCGGGTGCGTGAATCGTGCAGTCCCGAGGCCGGCGGTGGCGCGCAGTGCACCAGCCAGCGCCAGTCGGAGGGCAGGCGGGCGAGGGTGCCGGGTTTGTCCAGGTTCGCGTGCACCACCCGTGCCCCGAGGCGCCGCAGGCGGGGACGATTCGCTGCCGTCGATGTGACGGCGGTCACCGCGCCGCGCGGCGCATGCGCCGCGAGGATGCGTTGACCGATGTCCCCGGCGCCCAACAGCAGTGTCTTCCTGAATTTTCCGTCCATTCCCACCGATTCTATATTCCGCCATGAGCTTTCAGGTATCGATCCAGCCTTCCGCCCATCAGTACGTCTGCAAGGATGGGGAAACCATCCTCCAGTCCGCCCTCAACAACGGCATCGGTCTGCCCTATGGCTGCCGCAACGGCGCCTGCGGTTCCTGCAAGGGCAAGCTCGTGTCCGGCGACATCGACTACGGCAAGTACTCGCACACCGCCCTGTCGGATGAGGAGAAGGCGCGCGGGATGGCGCTTTTCTGTTGCGCAAAGCCGTTGTCGGACGTCACCATCGAGGTGCGCGAAGTGGGCGCCATCAAGGACCTGCAGGTCAAGATACTGCCCTCGCGCGTGCAGAGCATCGAGCGGCCCGCCGATGACGTGGTGGTCATCTCCCTGAAGCTGCCGGCCAACGAGCGCCTGCAGTTTCTGGCCGGCCAGTACATCGAGTTCCTGCTCAAGGACGGCAAGCGACGCAGCTACTCCATGGCCAATGCCCCGCATGACGACCAGTTCGTGCAGTTGCATATCCGCCATATGCCCGGCGGGCACTTCACCGACCATGTGTTCGGCAAGATGAAGGAGCGCGACATCCTGCGTTTCGAGGGCCCGCTTGGAAGCTTCTTCCTGCGCGAGGAAAGTTCCAAGCCGATCATCTTCGTGGCCAGCGGCACGGGCTTCGCGCCGATCAAGGCGGTGATCGAGCATGCGATCTACCGCGAGAGTAAACGGCCGATGACGCTCTATTGGGGCGGCCGGCGTCCCAAGGACATCTACATGATGGACCTGTGCCGGCGCTGGGCGGAAACCGTTCCGGGCTTCACCTTCGTGCCGGTGGTCTCCGACGCGCTGCCGGAAGACAACTGGTCCGGCCGCACCGGCTTCGTGCATCGCGCCGCGGCCGCGGACTTCCCGGACATGTCGGGCCATCAGGTGTATTCATGCGGCGCTCCGATCGTGGTGGATTCGGCGCGGCGTGATTTCGTGGCGCAATGCGCGCTGCCCGAGGACGAGTTCTACGCCGACAGCTTCACCACCGAAGCCGATATCGCCAAGGCGGGAGGCTGAGATGGCGATGCTGCCCCAGGCAGGCCCCGCCACTGGCGGCAACCGCGCGATCGTCACTGTGATCGGCGAGGACCGGGTCGGCATCATCGCGGCGGTCGCCACCATGCTGGCCGAGGCGCAGGTGAACATTCTCGACATCTCGCAATCGATCATGCAGGAGTTCTTCGTCATGATCATGATGGTCGACCTCGCCAGATCGCCCGGTGGCTTCGATGAACTGAAGGTGGCACTCAATGCGCGCGGCAACGAGATGGGGCTGAAGATCGATATCCAGCGCGAAGACGTGTTCAAGCTGATGCACCGAGTGTAATTCCGACAAAAGTACAAACCTACTTTTGTCGGGACTGATCCGCGAGGAATCGCCGGCAAAGCCGGTCGATTCCTCGGACGAAAAGGCAACGCAAAACCGTGTCAATTTCCAGCTACTCCCCGCAGGAAATCGTCGAAACCATCCGCATGGTGCAGATGGAGAAGCTCGACATCCGCACCATCACCATGGGCATCTCGCTGCGCGACTGCGTCAGCGAGAACCATGCGCGCCTGGCCGAGCGGGTCTATGACAAGGTATGCCGCATGGGCAGCGGGCTGACCGCCGCCGGTGCCGCGATCGCGCGCGAGTACGGCATTCCGGTCACCAACACGCGTGTATCGGTGACGCCGGTGGCGCTCATCGCCGAGGGCGTGAGCGACTGCGCCGGTCGCGACGCCATGCTGGGCGTGGCGCGCGCGCTCGATCGCGCCGCACGCGAGATCGGCATCAATTTCATCGGCGGCTATTCGGCGCTGGTGCACAAGGGCGCGACGCCCGGCGACCTCGCCCTGATCGAATCGATTCCCGAGGCGCTCGCCACCACCGAGCGGGTGTGCTCCTCGGTCAACATCGGCTCCACCAAGTCGGGCATCAACATGGATGCGGTGGCGATGATGGGGCGCATCGTCAAGGAGGCCGCGCAACTGACCGCCGCCGCCGATGGTCTCGGCGCGGCCAAGCTGGTGGTGTTTTGCAACGCGGTGGAGGACAACCCCTTCATGGCCGGCGCCTTCCACGGCGTGGGCGAGGCCGATTGCGTCCTCAATGTCGGCGTCTCCGGCCCGGGCGTGGTGCTGCGCGCGGTGGAAGCCGCGCCCGAGGTGGATTTCGGCGAACTGGCGTCCATCATCAAGCGCACCGCCTTCAAGGTCACGCGGATGGGCGAACTGGTGGGGCGTGCGGCCTCGGCACGCCTGGGCGTGCCGTTCGGCATCGTCGACCTTTCGCTGGCGCCTACGCCTGACATCGGCGATTCGGTCGCGCGCATCCTCGAGGCGATGGGCTTGTCGCGCGTGGGGACACATGGTTCGACCGCCGCCCTGGCATTGCTCAACGACGCCGTCAAGAAGGGCGGGGCGATGGCCTCCAGCCATGTGGGCGGCCTGTCGGGCGCCTTCATCCCGGTCTCCGAGGACATCGGCATGATCGAGGCGGCCGGCATGGGCGCGCTCTCGTTCGACAAGCTCGAGGCGATGACGGCGGTATGCTCGGTCGGCCTGGACATGATCGCAATTCCCGGCGACACGCCGGATTCGACCATTGCGGCCATCATTGCGGATGAGGCGGCGATCGGCATGATCAACCGCAAGACCACCGCGGTGCGCCTGATCCCCGCGCCCGGCAAGAAGGTTGGTGATACCGTCGAGTTCGGCGGGCTGCTCGGGCATGCGCCGGTGATGGCGGTGAGCCGCGAAAGCAGCGCGGCCTTCATCGCGCGCGGCGGGCGGATTCCGGCGCCGATACAGGCGCTCAACAACTGACCCGTGGCACGGCCGCGGCAGCGGCGCGTGCGGCTTACTCGCCCAGGTAGGCTGCGCGAACCTGCGGGTTGTCGAGCAGGTCGCGGGCCGGGCCGGTAAGCGTGATTTCGCCGCTTTCCATCACGTAGGCGCGCTGGCAGGTTTCCAGCGCCATGCGCGCATTCTGCTCCACCAGAAGGATGGTCACGCCGCTCCTGGCGACGCCGGCGACGATCTCGAAAATCTTCTCCACGATCAGCGGCGCGAGACCCATGCTCGGTTCATCGAGCAGCAACAGTCGCGGCCGGGACATCAGGGCGCGCGCGATGGCCAGCATCTGCTGCTCGCCGCCCGACATGGTGCCGGCGGACTGCTGGTAGCGTTCCTTGAGACGCGGAAACAGGCCAAGCATGCGCTCGCGGTCGGCGGCCACGCCATCGGCGTCGTCGCGCACGTAGGCACCCATCGCGAGGTTCTCGGCCACGGTGAGCTGGCCGAACACGCCGCGTCCTTCAGGCACCAGCGCAAGCCCCTGGCGCACCAGCGCGAAGGAGCGCGTGCCGGCGATGGACTGGCCCCGGTAGGTGATGCTGCCTGCCGCCGGCTGGAGCAGGCCGGCAATGGCCTTCAATGTGGTGGTCTTGCCGGCCCCGTTGGCGCCGACGATGCAGACCATCTCGCCTTCGTTGACGGCCAGGTCGATGCCCTTGACGGCGCGGATGCCGCCATAGCGCACCTCTACACGGTCGAGCGAGAGCAGTGTGCCCATCAGGCGTGCGCCCGGGTGGCGCTGGTGGTACCGGTGCCCAGGTAGGCCTCGATCACCTTGGGGTCGCGGCGGACGTCCGCCGGAATGCCTTCGGCGATCGGGCTGCCATAGTCGAGTACCAGCACGCGGTCGGACAGGCCCATCACCAGCTTCATGTCGTGTTCGATCAGGAGCACCGTGGTGCCATCGCTGCGGATGCGTTCGATCAGGGCGCGCAGGTCCGCCGTTTCGGTGGCGTTCATGCCCGCGGCGGGCTCGTCGAGCGCCAGCAGCTTGGGGTCGGTGGCCAGCGCACGGGCGATTTCGAGGCGGCGCTGCTCCCCATAGGGCAACTGGCGTGCCGAGTCGTCGGCCCGATGCGACAGCCCCACATAGGCGAGCAGTTCGCGGGCACGCGACTCGATGCCGGCCTCCTCGCGGCGGGTTGCCGGGTTGCGCAGTATCGCGCCCAGTACGCCGGCGCGCGTGCGCACATGCCGGCCGATCATCACGTTCTCGAGCGCGGAGAGATTGGCGAACAGGCGGATGTTCTGGAAGGTGCGCGCGATGCCGCGCTCGGCCACCTGATGCGGCTTCAGACCGGTCATCGGCGTGCCATCAAACACGAAGCTGCCGCCATCGGGCTCGTACACGCTGGTGAGCACGTTGAAGAGCGTGGTCTTGCCGGCGCCGTTGGGCCCGATCAGGCCGTAGATCTCGCCGCGCCGGATGGTGAACGCCACATTGGTCAGCGCCGTAATGCCGCCGAAGCGCTTGGTGATGCCGCTGGCCGTGAGCAGGGCTGCGGATGGCGTGGTCATCCGCGGCGCCTCACCGATGCGGGCAGGATGCCTGAGGGGCGGAACAGCATCATCAGCACCAGGGCCAGGCCGAACAGCAGCATGCGGATCACCTCGGGCTCGATGATCATCTTGCCGAAGGCCGCTTTCTGCAGGGGCTCCACGGTGTAGCGCAGGATCTCCGGCACGAAGGTGAGCAGAACGGCACCCAGCACCACGCCCCAGATGTTGCCCATGCCGCCCAGCACCACCATGGCGAGCACCATCACGGACTCGACCAGGATGAAGCTTTCCGGGCTGATGAAGCTTTGCATCGAGGCGAACATTCCGCCAGCGATGCCGCCGAACGACGCACCCATGGCGAAGGCCAGCAGCTTGACCGCGGTGGTGTTGATACCCATGGCGCGGGCGGCGATCTCGTCCTCGCGGATGGCCTGCCAGGCGCGGCCGATGCGCGAATCCTGCAGCCGCATGTTGACGATGAGCACCACCACCAGGAACAGGAGCAGCAGGTAGTAGTATTTGATCGGCCCGCTGAACGCCAGGCCGGCGAGTTTGCTGGTGGTGGAGAAATCGAGGTCGCCGATACGCACCGGGTCGATGCGCGAGATGCCCTGCGGGCCGTTGGTGATGTTGACCGGGCGCGACAGGTTGTTGAGGAAGATGCGCACGATCTCGCCGAAACCCAGGGTCACGATGGCGAGGTAGTCGCCGCGCAGCTTGAGGGTGGGCGCGCCCAGCAGCACGCCGAATATGCAGGCGGCCAGCGCGCCGATCGGCAGGATCACCCAGAACGGCAGGTGGATGTTGAAGTGGGGCGAGGCGAGCATGGCCCAGACATAGGCGCCGACGCCGTAGAAGGCGATGTAGCCCAGGTCGAGCAGGCCGGCGAAGCCCACCACGATGTTCAGGCCCAGTGCGAGCAGCGCGAACAGCAGGGCGAGGTTGGTGATGCGCACCCAGGCGGTGCCGACCTGGGCCAGCGCGAAGGGCAGGGCCAGGAGTGCAAAGGCCACCAGGACCAGGCCCGCGATGGCGAGCGGCTTGCGGGGTGCCGCCACCGGGGTCATGCGCGGTCCCCCACGCGTTCACCCAGGAGACCCGAGGGGCGGAATACCAGCACCAGGATCAGCACCACGAAGGCGAACACGTCGCGGTAGTTGGAGCCGAACCAGTTGTTGGTGAGATCGCCGATGTAGCCGGTGCCAAGCGCCTCGACCAGCCCCATCAGGATGCCGCCGAGCACCGCGCCGCCGAGGTTGCCGATGCCGCCCAGCACGGCGGCGCAAAACGCCTTCAGGCCCAGCAGTTCGCCCATGGTGTACTGGGTCTGGCCATAGTAGGTGCCGATCATGACGCCGGCCACCGCGGCCAGTGCCGCGCCGATGACGAAGGTGGCGGAAATCACGCGGTTGATGTCGATGCCCATCAGGCCGGCGATGTCCTGGCGCTGCGAGGTCGCGCGCATGGCCACGCCCAGTTTGGTGCGGTACACCAGCCAGATCAGGCCGCCCATGAGTGCGAACGAAATGATGATGATGGCGATCTGGATGTTGGTGATCAGCGCGCCGCCCACGTCGAAGGTGTGGGTCTTGATGATCTGCGGAAACGAGATCGGGCTGCGGCCCCAGATCATCATCGCCACATGCTGCAGGATGATCGAGATGCCGATGGCGGTGATCAGCGGCGCCAGGCGCGGCGCGCCACGCAGCGGGCGGTAGGCCACCCGTTCCATCAGCCAGGCCACCACGACGCAGGCGGGAACCGCAACAAGCGTTCCGATGGCCACCACCAGGAGTGGAGGCATGCCGGTCTTCATGAGCGCGCCGATCACCGAGAAGGCCACCATGGCGCCGATCATCACCACCTCGCCGTGCGCGAAGTTGATCAGCTGGATGATGCCGTACACCATGGTGTAGCCGAGGGCGACGACGGCGTAGACGCAGCCCAGCGTCAGGCCGTTGATGATCTGCTGCAGGAAGATGTCCACGCGGGCCTAGAAAAAGGAAAACGGCATCGCCGTGGGTTGCACGATGCCGTTTTCGGGTGGAGCCGGACGGATGGGCCTGCTTATTTCTTCTCGTCGGCTTTCTTGGCTTCAGGCGCCGGCGCGGCTGCCGCCGGGGCGGGTGCAGCGGCCGGTGCTGCCGCGGGTGCCGGTGCGGGTGCGGGTGCGGCGGCGGCGCCTGCGGCGGCCAGGAACTCGTCCATCTTCATGGACTTGCCACCTTGCACCACGGCGATGGGCTCGACCTTGCCGCCCTTCAGGGTGAAGATGGTGATCTCGGCGTTCTTGCGGTCGCCCTTTTCGTCAAACTCGATCTTGCCGGTCGCGCCGGTCATGGAGATCTTGGCCAGCTCCGGCAGGTACTTGGCCGGATCGGCCGAGTTTGCCTTCTGCATGGCCGAGATCAGCAGGTTGGCGGCATCGTAGGTGAACGGGGCGTATTGCTTGATCTCGCCGTACTTGGCCTTGAAGGCATCGAGGAACGCCTTGGAGGCCGCCTGGGTCGGGATGCCCGCCTGCGAACAGAGCAGGCCTTCCGCGGCCTCGCCGGCGAGCTTGCCCATTTCGTCGGTGCAGGCGCCGTCGCCAAACGCGTACACGACCTTCAGGCCGAGTTCCTTGCCCTGCTTGATGAGCGGACCGCCGGTGGCGTCCATACCGCCGTAGAAGATGGCGTCGGGCTTCTTGCCCTTCACCTTGGTGAGCACGGCTTTCCAGTCGGAGGTCTTGTCGGTGCCCTTTTCGCGGGGCAATACCTTGATGCCGGCGGCAGTGAGGGTCTTTTCGACTTCGTTGGCCAGGCCTTCGCCGTAGGCGGTGGCGTCGTCGATCACGGCCACGGTCTTGGGCTTGATCTGGGAGGCAAGGTACTGGGCCACGGCGGGGCCCTGCTGGTCATCGCGGCCGACGGTGCGGAAGGCGGTCTTGTAGCCGTTCTCGGTGACCTTGGGGTTGGTGGCCGAGCCGGAAATCATCGGGATGCCGGCCTTGTTGTAGATCTCGGAGGCGGGGATGGTCACGCCGGAGTTGAGGTGGCCGACCACGCCGGCGACCTTGGCATCGACCAGCTTTTGCGCGACCGTGGCGCCGACTTTCGGGTCGGCCTGGTCATCTTCGCCCATGACCTCGAACTTGACCTTCTTGCCATCGAGCGTCATGCCCTTGGCATTGGCTTCATCGACCGCTAGGCGCACGCCGTTTTCGTTGTCCTTGCCCAGGTGCGCGATACCGCCGGTGAGCGGCCCGGCGTGGCCGATCTTGACGACCTCGACCGGGGGTTCAGCCGGCTTGGCCGGTTCCGCGGCCTTGGGCGCCTCGGCGGGTTTGGGTTCTTCCTTGCCGCAACCGGCGAGGGTCAGCAGTGCCGCAGCGGCGATCGCGGTCAGGCGCAAGGTGGTGACATTGGATGGTTTCATGGTTCCTCCGGGGGATTTGAACAAAGCCCGCAGCGTGCGCCGCGGGCCGAAACTGGTTGGGCGACCCTTGACGCAGCAAGGATCGAGT
Source organism: Burkholderiales bacterium (assembly GCA_965279115.1). Taxonomy (GTDB): domain Bacteria; phylum Pseudomonadota; class Gammaproteobacteria; order Burkholderiales; family JAEUOS01; genus JAEUOS01. Next base: position 6,398,970 of record OZ257137.1, on the reverse strand, counting down.
TCAATCGATGATTATATTGGGATGCATCGGCAAAAGCACATCAGGGTTTTCGCGCGCTGTGGTTCCGCGGGGTTCATTTCTGGTCAAGCACCCAGCGGGCCAGCGCGAGCGCATCCGCTTGGGTGACCGCCGGATTGGGTGCCATGGCCAATGTCCCCCAAGCGCCCGCCCCGCCCGCGCGGATTTTCGCGGCAAGGCGCGCGACCGCGGCCGGGTCGTCCCGGTAGCGCGCCGCCACGTCGCGGTACGAAGGCCCCACCAGCCGGCCTTCGACCTTGTGGCAGGCGAAGCACTGGCGCGCGCGCGCCAGCTTCTCGTCAGCCTGCGCAGGGGGCGCGCAGGCGAGAAGGGCGGCTGTGCTCGCAGTGATCGCGATGCGCGTGATGGCATCTCCGGCCGCCAGCAGATGCCAGTCGCGCCGGACGATTGGCTTTCGTTCAGGCTGGCGCATTACAATGATGGGGTGTCAAGGGTGTGTGGTATCGACGGGGTTGCCCGCGCGATCACCGCGTGCCACATGCAATCCGGAGGTTCTGTCATGCCCTTGTTGGTTGTCGGAATATTGCTGGCGGTTCTGCGTTACGCGGAGCTCGGGCCTTTCGCCAAGCTGTCGTGGTGGTGGGTCGCCGTGCCTTTTGTGCTGGTCATCATATGGTGGGAAGTGATCGTCCCGATGTTCCACCTCGACAAGAAAAAGGAACATGCGGAGTTCGAGGCCGAGCGCAAGAAGCGCATGGACAAGAACCGCAGCGGGCGCGCCAATTTCTAGCGCCGGCCCTATTTCAGGGTCCAGAGCATCAGCTTGCTGGACTTGGCGATGCCGGTTTTCTTTTCCGGGGCGTCGACCGTGATCGCCCGGTCGGGTGCCCAGTCACCCATGTCCCAGTCATGCGTGACGATACGCGTGCCGGGCTTGAGCTTTTGCAGCGCCGGGCGCAGCTTGAGGTTGACCGCCGGCAGCAGGTAGATCGTGATGACGCTGGCGACCGTCAGGTCGGTGGTGAACAAATCCTGCTCGACAAACCGCACGCGGTCGGCCACTCCGGCGTCGCGGGCGTTGGCGCGCGCCCGTTCGTTGAGCCGTGGGTCGATCTCGATGCCGGTGCCGCGGATCCCGAACCGTTTCGCCGCGGTGATGACGATGCGGCCATCCCCGGAACCGAGGTCCAGCAAGGTATCTGCCGGGCCGATTTTCGCCATCTCCAGCATGGCATCGACGACATTCTGGGGCGTCGATACATAGGGCGTATCGAGGTCCTCGCCGGTCTGGGCGAGTGCGCGGCCGGCCGGGAGACCTGCGATGGTGGCGCCTGCGGCCATCAGGGCCTGGCGCCGTTTCAGGCGGATTCTTGAATCATGTGGTTGCGGTGACATGCGCTTGCTTTCGGGATTGTGCGTTGATTGGGTATTCATGGCTTACCGGCGTGACTAGCCGCGCGGTTGCAGCAACACCAGGAGTGCGCCGTCGCCGCCGTCGCCGGGATGGGCGGGGATGTAGGCGAGCACCTGGCCGGACTGGGTGAGCCAGCGTCGCACCAGCGACTTGAGGACAGGCTTGCCATCGGTGGAACTGATGCCCTTGCCATGCACGATGCGAACGCCGCGCAGGCCATCCTGCAAGGCGCGCTGCAGGAACGCGGACAGCGCGTTGCGGGCCTGGTCCCGGTTCATGCCGTGCATGTCAAGGGTGGCCTGCGCAGGCGGGTCGCCGCGCCTGAGCTTGCGCAGGGTTTGCGGGGCGACGCCGTCGCGCGCGAATGGCGCGTCATCACCGGTCGGCATGGGGCTGTCGACGCCGTCGGAAAACGGGGATGGCTGCCCAGCATCGGTTGCGTCGGCCGACGTCCGGCGCAGCGGCAGCGGGGGCGGTGGCCTGGTCGCGTTGATGACCCGATTCGGCGGGCTGATCGGCGTTGCATCGCCGACCACGGCGCGAAACAGGCCGGCTTCACGGCGCGCGAGGCTGTCTTTTTCAGACTTTTGCCTGGCGGCGATTTCCTGCCTGCGCCGGTCCTCGGAGAGCCGATTGCGGATATCGGCGAGGGCCTTCAGGGGATTGTCTTTGGCCATGCCGGTCAAGCCTTAGCCGGTCGCGTTCCTAGCCTTCGCGGCTTTCAAGGTAACGCTGGGCGTCGAGCGCGGCCATGCATCCGGTCCCGGCGCTGGTGACGGCCTGGCGGTACACATGGTCCTGGACATCGCCGGCGGCGAATACACCCGGCAGGGTGGTCGCGGTCGCCATGCCGTCGGTGCCGCTCCTGGTCTTGATGTAACCGGTGGCATTCATTTCCAGCTGGCCGGCGAAAAGCTGGGTATTGGGCTTGTGGCCGATGGCGATGAAGCAGCCGGTGAGCGCGATGTCCCTGGTGGCGCCATCGGACGTGGCACGAATGCGTACGCCCGTGACGCCCTTTTCATCACCCAGCACCTCATCGAGGGTATGGTTCCATTCCAGCCGTACTTTGCCTTCGGCTGCCTTGGCCATGAGCTTGTCGATGAGGATGGCCTCGGCACGGAACTTGTCGCGCCGGTGGATGACCGTTACGGTTTTGGCGATGTTCGACAGATAGAGGGCTTCCTCGACGGCGGTATTGCCGCCGCCCACCACACAGACGTCCTGGTTGCGGTAGAAAAAGCCGTCACAGGTGGCGCAGCCGGAAACCCCGCGCCCCATGAACTTCTCCTCCGATGGAAGCCCCAGGTACATGGCCGAAGCGCCGGTGGCGATGATGAGGGCGTCGCAGGTGTAGGTGCCGGTGTCGCCGGTCAGCGTGATCGGATTGGCGGTGAGCTGTGCAGTGTGGATATGGTCGAAGATCATTTCCGTGCCGAAGCGCTCGGCATGCCTGCGGAAGCGATCCATCAGTTCGGGACCCTGCACACCGTCGGCGTCGGCCGGCCAGTTGTCGACGTCGGTGGTGGTCATCAACTGCCCGCCCTGCTCAAGGCCGGTGATCAATACCGGCTTGAGGTTGGCGCGCGCGGCGTAGACGGCGGCGGAGTAGCCGGCTGGGCCGGAACCCAGGATCAGTACGCGGGAGTGTTTGCTCGTGGTCATGGAGAGGAAAGCTTTTGCAAAAATTTGTGGCTATACTTGAGGAATTACTTGAAAACAAATGGTTTGTGGCGTGTTTCCGGGCGTTTTTGCAGCATGTTTCCTTGTCGGCGACGATTATCCCATATCGACATGGCGGCCCCGACTTGTGTCGCTTCGTTGAGCACGGGCCGCCGGCTGTTCATGCAGGGGCATTTATGGCCTGCACCAGGATGCAGGTGTCCGGTTGCCCGGCGGCAGTCGACGGTTTGCGGGGGCGGCGGCAGTCGTCGCGCCAATACAATGGCCCGGCCGCATTGATGGATTACATTTTCTGAACTACGGGATTTTCGGGGAGTAGCCAGCATGGCCCATCCAAGCATACACATCGGCATCTTGCGCAATGTTCCGCTTTTCGCGGTTCTCGACGAAGCCCAATTGCATGCGCTTTCGGCGGTCATGTCACGCAAATCCGCGCCCAAGAACCGCACGATCATCAAGGCAGGGGACCCGACCGACAGCCTGTACATCGTCATCGCGGGCCGCATCAAGGTGCAGATGTCCGACGATGAAGGCAAGGAGGTCATCCTCGCGGTGCTCGGGCCGGGTGATTTTTTCGGCGAAATGGGATTGCTGGACGGCGCGCCGCGTGCCGCGTCGGTGGTGACCACCGAGCAAAGCGAGTTCGTGTCGCTGGCCAAGGACGATTTCAACGCGCTCCTGAAGAACAACTTCGAGCTGGCAATGGTGATCATCCGCGGCCTGGTCAAGCGCCTGCGCGAGGCGGATCGCAAGATCGAAAGCCTGGCCCTGCTCGATGTGTATGGCCGGGTGGCGCGGGTGCTTCTCGAATTTTCCGAGGATATCGATGGCCGCAAGGTGGTCAAGGGCAAGTTGCCGCGCCAGGACATCGCCAAGATGATCGGCGCCTCGCGCGAAATGGTCAGCCGGGTCATGAAGGGCCTTGAAGTGGAGGGCTACATCGAAGTCCTGCCGGATGGCGCGATCGTGCTGCGCGAGCGCCTTTCCTCCACGCTTTGATTCCACCGCGTTGACCCGACTGCCGCGCCGGGCGAATGGTCAGCGCGTGGCCGGTTGGCATCGCCGCCGGCTAACGGACGGTGTTGTCGCACCCCTATAATTCGACCATGAATGCCGACCGAGCCACCTCTGCGGACACGCCCGGCGTTTCGCGCGCCGCGCGATTGCTGCGCGAATCGCGCTGGATCGCATTCGTCGGCGTCGGCCTGTATCTGGTAATGATCCTGGCCACCTACGGCAAGGGGGATCCGGGCTGGTCGCATGAGGCCACCGGTGCCACGGTAGGCAATGCCGGCGGGCGCATCGGGGCCTATTCGGCGGACCTGTTGCTCTACGTTTTCGGCTTTTCCGCCTGGTGGAGCGTGGTGCTGTTCGGCTATCTGGTGGTGGCCGGATATCGCCGCCTGGCCGACTCGGGCCTGGGCGCCGACGCCACGGTTCTGGATCGCCGTTCCCTGTTGGCCCTGCTGGGCGGTTTCCTGCTGCTGCTTGTCGCCAGCGCGACGGTGGAGGGCTTGCGTTTCCACTCCATCAAGGCGGGATTGCCGTTGGCGCCCGGCGGCATGGTGGGCATTGCGCTCGGCGGCCCCCTCAAGGCGCAGCTGGGCTTTACCGGGGCCACGCTCGCTGCGCTGATCGGCGTGGTGATAGGTTTTTCCCTGCTGACGGGCTTGTCGTGGATCGCCCTGGCCGAGCGCGTGGGTGGCGCCATCGAGGACGCATGGCTTTATTTCCGTCGCAAGCGTGAGGAAAGGCGTGATCGCGAAGTCGGCGAGATCGCGCTAGAAGAGCGCGAGCAGGTGGTCGAAGAGGAGCGGCGCGAGCTTTTCGAGGCCCGTCCCGAGATTCGCATCGAGCCGCAGGTGGTGGCCGTGCCGCAGTCGCCGCGGGTCGAGAAGGAAAAGCAGGTGCCGCTGTTCTCGGACATGCCCGATACCGGCCTGCCGCCCCTGCACCTGCTTGACGCGCCCGCCGCGCAGCAGGAAACCGTCAGCGCCGAGACGGTTGAATTCACCTCGCGCCTGATCGAAAAGAAACTGAAGGATTTCGGCGTGCAGGCCGAAGTGAAGGCCGCTTACCCGGGGCCGGTCATCACGCGCTACGAGATCGAGCCTGCCACCGGCGTGAAGGGCAGCCAGATCGTGGGCCTGGCCAAGGACCTGGCGCGGGCCTTGTCAATGGTGTCGATACGGGTGGTCGAAACCATTCCCGGCAAGAGCCTGATGGGGCTTGAATTGCCCAACCCGAAGCGGCAGATCGTGCGCCTGTCGGAGATTCTCGGCTCGCAGGTCTACAACGACAATGCCTCGATGCTGACCATCGCGCTGGGCAAGGACATCGCCGGCAAGCCGGTGGTGGCCGACCTGCAGCGCATGCCGCACCTGCTGGTGGCCGGCACCACCGGATCGGGCAAGTCGGTGGGGATCAATGCGATGCTGCTGTCGCTGCTCTACAAGGCCGAAGCCAAGGATGTGCGCCTGATCCTGATCGACCCGAAGATGCTGGAAATGAGCGTCTATGGCGACATTCCGCACCTGCTGGCGCCGGTGGTCACCGACATGAAGCAGGCGGCCAACGCGCTCAACTGGTGCGTGGCCGAGATGGAGCGGCGCTACAAGCTGATGAGTTCGCTCGGCGTGCGCAACCTTGCCGGATTCAATGTCAAGGTGGCCGATGCCAAAGCCGCGGGGAAGCCGCTGACCAATCCGTTCACCCTGACACCGGAGTCGCCCGAACCGCTCGAGCATCTGCCTTTCATCGTGGTGGTGATCGACGAACTGGCCGACCTGATGATGGTGGCCGGCAAGAAAATCGAGGAACTCATCGCCCGCCTGGCGCAAAAAGCGCGCGCATCGGGCATTCATCTTGTCCTCGCAACCCAGCGTCCGAGCGTTGATGTGATTACCGGCCTGATCAAGGCCAACATCCCGACGCGCATGGCCTTCCAGGTGTCTTCCAAGATTGATTCCCGCACCATCCTCGACCAGATGGGGGCGGAGTCCCTGCTCGGCCAGGGCGACATGCTCTACCTGCCGCCTGGCACCGGCCTGCCGCAGCGGGTGCACGGCGCCTACGTCGCCGACGACGAGGTGCACCATGTGGTGAGCTACCTCAAGAAGCTCGGGCCTTCCAACTACATCGAGGGCATTCTCGAAGGTGGCGTGCTTGAAGGCGAGGAGGGGGGCGAAGGTGGCGAGGCGGCGGATGCGGAGGCCGACGCCCTGTATGACCAGGCGGTGGAGATCGTCCTGCGCAACAAGCGCGCCTCCATTTCACTGGTGCAGCGGCACCTGCGCATCGGCTACAACCGTGCCGCCCGGCTGCTCGAAGCGATGGAAAAGGCCGGCCTGGTATCACCCATGCAGTCCAACGGCAACCGCGACATCCTTGCGCCGGCGCGGGTCGAATGAAGAACCTTGTCCGTTACCTGGTGGTACTGGGGGCGTTGTCACCGCTTTTTGTGGAAGCGGCGGCCCTCGACGCGCTGCGCGAATTCGTCCGCGCCACCCGTTCCGGCAAGACCACCTTCACCCAGGTGGTGGTCAACAAATCCGGCAAGACCTCCAACCCGGTGTCGGGTTCTTTCATGTTCCAGCGCCCGGGCAAGTTTCGCTGGGTGTACGAGAAGCCCTACGAGCAATCCATCGTCGGCGACGGCGAGAAATTGTGGATCCATGACCGCGACCTGAACCAGGTGACGGTGAGGAAACTCGACGGTGCCCTCGGCCAGAGCCCGGCGGCGATCCTTTCCGGCAACGACGACCTTGAAAAGAACTTCGACCTCAAGGACGGTGGCGTCAAGGACGGCCTGGAATGGCTGATCGCGGTGCCCAAGTCCAAGGACACCACGTTCGAACTGGTGCGCATCGGCATGCGGGTCGAGAATGGCAACGCCGTGCTGGCCGCGATGGAACTCAAGGACAGCTTCGGCCAGACTTCGGTGCTGCAGTTCGGCAAGATGGAGCGCAATCCCGTTCTGGCGGCGGACGCCTTCCGTTTCACCCCGCCCAAGGGCGCCGACGTGTTCGGCGCCGACGGCAAGTAACCCGCTGCCGCACACTGGCGTGCGTGGCGCGCCGCGACACCTTGACCACCACCTCACTTTTCGACAAGGATGAACCGGCCGGCATGCCGCGGCCGCCGGGCGATGCGCCGCTGGCGGAGGTATTGCGCCCGCACGAGCTCGATGAGGTGATCGGCCAGTCCCACTTGCTGGGGCCGGGCATGCCGCTGCGCGTGGCGTTCGCGTCCGGCAAGGCGCACTCGATGATTCTCTGGGGGCCGCCCGGTGTGGGCAAGACCACGCTGGCACGCCTGATGGCGCGCGGCTTCAACGCGGATTTCCATGCCATCTCCGCCGTGCTGGGTGGCGTCAAGGAAATCCGCGAGGCGGTGAAAACCGCCGAGGAAGCGCGCGCGCGCGGGCGTGCGACCATCCTGTTCGTCGACGAGGTGCATCGCTTCAACAAGAGCCAGCAGGACGCTTTCCTGCCCTATGTGGAAAGCGGCCTGTTCACCTTCATCGGCGCGACGACCGAAAACCCCTCGTTCGAGGTGAACGGTGCGCTGCTCTCGCGCGCCACGGTGTATGTGCTCAAGCCGCTTGAGCCCGGGGACATGCGCGCCCTGCTGGCACGGGCCGCCGCGCACGCCGGCGGGGTGACCCTGGATGAAGATGCCATCGCGCGGCTGATCGGCTGGGCCGATGGCGACGCCCGGCGCATCCTCAACGCCTTCGAGATCGTCACCACCGCGGCGCGCGCGCAGGGGGTTTCGGTGATCAGCGGCGAGTTCATCGCCACATCGCTGTCGCAAAACCTGCGGCGCTTCGACAAGGGCGGCGACCAGTTCTACGACCAGATCAGCGCGCTGCACAAGTCGGTGCGCGGCTCCAATCCGGACGCGTCGCTGTACTGGTTTGTGCGCATGCTCGACGGCGGCGCCGACCCGCGTTACCTGGCGCGCCGCCTGGTGCGCATGGCCAGCGAGGACATCGGGCTGGCCGATCCGCGCGCGTTGCGCCTCACACTGGACGCGGCGGAAACCTACGAGCGCCTCGGCTCGCCCGAGGGCGAACTGGCACTTGCCGAAGCCGTTGTCTACCTTGCGGTGGCGCCCAAGTCCAACGCCGTCTACGAGGCCTACAACGCGGTGCGCGCCTTCGTGGCGCAGGACCAGACCCGGCCGGTGCCGGTGCACTTGCGCAACGCTCCGACCCGCATGATGAAGGACATGGGCTTCGGCCGCGAATACCGCTATGCCCACGACGAGGAGGGCGGGTACGCCGCCGGCGAAGACTATTTCCCGGCCGACTTCCCCAAGGTGAACTGGTATCAGCCGGTGGCGCGCGGCATGGAAATCAAGATTCGCGAAAAGCTCGAATACCTGCGCTCACTCGACCTTGATAGCGCCAGGAAGCGCGGCGATAAAAGCTAAAATCGGGCTTTATCGGCGCTCCTTCTGCTCCATAAGGAAAGCATTCGCCCCACCCTACAGGCAGCCCCGTCCGATCGGGGATAGATCCGACACCATGCTAGACATCCAGTCCCTCCGCAAAGACCTCAACGCCGTGACCGCGCGGCTCGCAGCCCGCGGCTTCGCCTTCGATAGCGCGGCCTTCCAGACGCTGGAGGCAGAGCGCAAGTCGGTGCAGACCCGTACCGAAGAGTTGCAGGCGCGCCGCAACCAGCTTTCCAAGGCTATCGGCCAGGCGCGCGGCAAAGGCGAGGACGCCAGCGGCCTGATGGCCGAAGCCAACGCCATTCCCGAAGAACTCTCGCGCAACGAGGCGTTGCTGACCGAAGTGCAGGGCCGCATGAACGCGATGCTGCTGTCCGTGCCGAATACGCCGCATGAGAGCGTGCCGGTCGGCAAGGATGAAACCGGCAACGTGGAAGTGCGCCGGGTGGGCACGCCGCGCAGTTTTGATTTCACCGCCCGCGACCATGTGGACGTTGGCACCAGCTTGGGCGGGCTCGATTTTGACACCGCTGTCAAGATCAGCGGTGCGCGCTTCACCCTCATGAAGGGGCAGGTGGCGCGCCTGCATCGCGCGCTGGCGCAGTTCATGCTCGACATCCATACCACCGAGCATGGCTATACCGAGGTATACGCGCCGTACATTGTCAACGCGGACTCGATGAAGGGCACCGGGCAATTGCCCAAGTTCGAGCAGGACCTCTTCAAGGTCATGCACAACGACAGCCCGATGTATCTGATCCCCACCGCCGAGGTGCCGGTCACCAACATCGTGCGTGACGAGATCGTCGCGCTGGACAAGCTGCCGCTCAAGTTCGTGTGCCACACGCCGTGCTTCCGCTCCGAAGCCGGCTCCTACGGCCGCGACACCCGCGGCATGATCCGCCAGCACCAGTTCGACAAGGTGGAACTGGTGCAGATCGCGCATCCGGACCGTTCCTACGAGGCGCTCGAGGCTCTCACTGGCCACGCCGAAGCCATCCTCAAGCGGCTCGACCTGCCGTACCGGGTGATGGCGCTGTGCAGCGGCGACATGGGCTTCTCCGCCGCCAAGACCTACGACCTCGAAGTCTGGTTGCCGGCGCAGGACACCTATCGCGAGATCTCGTCGTGCAGCAATTTCGAGGGCTTCCAGGCGCGCCGCATGCAGGCGCGTTATCGTGACGAGAAAGGCAAGCCGCAAACCGTGCACACCCTGAACGGCTCGGGTCTTGCGGTTGGCCGCACGCTGGTGGCGATTCTGGAAAACTTCCAGAACGCCGACGGGAGTGTCACCATTCCGGCCGCGCTGCGCAGCTACATGGGCGGCGCTGAGCGCATTTCCGCCGCGTGAATCGAAGCGGGTTCTGGTAGAATTTGCGGTTCGGAGAGGTGGCAGAGTGGTCGATTGTACCTGACTCGAAATCAGGCGTAGGTGTAAGCCTACCGTGGGTTCGAATCCCACCCTCTCCGCCAGAACAATTTCACAACCGCCTGATTCTTAGCGAGAATCGGGCGGTTTTGTTTGTGGGATTGATGTTTTCCAATGTCATGATCACCGTAGACATCCACGAGGCCAAGTTGCATCTCTCCGGGCTTGTCGAGCGAGCCGCGCGAGGGGAGTGTTTCGTCATCGCCATAGCTGGAAAGCCGATGGTCAAAGTGGTGGCGCTGGCAGATGCGCAAACGAGTACAGGTAACCGGCTGGGTTTCATGACGGGGGAAATGGATTTACCAGACGACTTCGATCGGCTAGGTGGACAAGGAATCGAGTCCCTGTTCGCGGCGCGCAAAGTTTGAACCATGCACGTCTGCATTCTGGAAAACGACACCGTCGACAATCGCACGGCGCCACACATCAGCCGCATCGCGGACCTGTTCATCAATCTGTTCCGCAGCGCCGGCGTGGAGGGATGGACTTTTGACGTCTTCAACACCGTCAACGGCGAGTACCCCGAATCTTTCGATGCCTACGATGCGGTGGTGCTGACCGGCAGCCGCGCGGACGCCTTTTCGGCTGAGCCTTGGGTGGTCGAACTGCGCGACAAGGTCGATGGACTTCTGGCGCAACGCAAGAAGCTGCTGGGGATCTGCTTCGGCCACCAAGTGCTGGGCGTCTGTCTGGGCGCACCTGTGGGACGCGCGCCGCAGGGCTGGAACATGGGGCGCATGCGCTATGAGTGGCATGACCCGGATTTTCCGGTGCCGCATGGCAGTGACACCTTCCATTTGCTCGCCACGCACCAGGATCAGGTGCTGGAGCTGCCGCCGGGGGCGCGCCTCCTGGCCAGCAACGAGACCTGCCCGGTGGCCGCGTTCGCTTTCGACGATCATGTGCTGAGCCTTCAGCCGCATCCGGAGATGGATGTGACCTTCCTTGGCAACCTGATCAACATGCGGCGCGAAAAGCTGGGGGAGCAGAAGTTCGCCAGCGGCATCGAAAGTATCCGCCACGCGCATGAGGGCGTGGCGATCGCAAGGCTGATGGCGGCGTTTATCGCTCGTTAAGACCGCAACGCCGGCAGGCCTTGCGCTTCAATCGAACTTGAGATTGCGCACCTTGACCAGTTGCGACCACTTTTGCAGTTCCTTCGTGATCGTGCCGGCCAGGACCTCGGGTGAGCCGCCGACCGGCTCGGTTCCAAGCGCGGCGAGCCGTTCACGGACGTCCGGCAGTTGCAGTGCCCGGTTGACTTCCCGGTTCAAGGTCTCCACCACGTTGGCAGGCGTTTTGGCCGGGCCCAGCAGGGCGAAAAATGTTCCGCCTTCCACCGCATACCCCTGTTCGACCAGGGTCGGCGTATCCGGCAGCAGGGAAAAGCGCTTCGCCGAGGCTACCGCCAACAGCTTGAAGCGCCCGGCGCGCACGTTCTGGATGGCCGTCGCGTACACGTCCATCGAGGACTGGACCTCACCCGCCATCAGGGCGGTGATCAGGGGCGCGCCACCCTTGTACGGCACATGCACCATGTCCAGCCCGGTGGCCTGGCGCAGCAGCTCGTAAGTCAGCTGGTTGGAGCTCCCCAGGCCGAAGGAGCCGTAGTTGAGCTTGCCGGGATTGGCCTTCGCGTAGGCCAGGAATTCCTGCAGGTTGTTGGCCGGCACCGAAGGGTGGGTCAACAGCAGGAAGGGCGTGGTGGCCATCATGATGACGGGCGTGAAATCGCGTACCGGGTCGTACGGCAGGTTCTTCTGCGTTGCCGAGTTGGTGCCGAAAGTGCTCGCCGTACCGAGCAGCAGCGAATAGCCGTCCGGCGGCGAGGTGGCGATGTTGCTGGTGCCGATCGCGCCGGCGGCACCGGTGCGGGTGTCGACCACGAACGGCTGGCCAAGCGCCGCGCTCACCTTGTCCAGGACGATGCGCAGCACCGCGTCGCCGGAGCCGCCTGCGGGGAAAGTGTTGACCACGCGTACCGGGCGGTCCGGGTATTTCTGCGCGATCGCGGCGCAGGGCAGCAGGGCGCCCAGCATCAGCAGCGCGTTCATTGCGGAACGGCAAAGGCGGGATTGGCGGCCGCGATGGGCGGAGGCTTTCTGTCTGGGCATGGCGAAGGCTTCTCAGGAGTCGAAAAAACGGGGTGGGGCGAAGGCATTGTCCGGCGCGGACGTTTGCCCTTGTGCAAGGCAGCATGTATGATTTTGCAGGTGAAGTCAATTTCGGCGTGCCCAATGTTTCAAGCAAGTGTTGTCCCCGGGACGGGGATGTCCGCGACCGGCGCTGCCGCGCCCGCCGAAACCGCGTGCCGCGATGGAGTGGCAGCGTGAAAGAAGGCCTGTATACCCATTACTGGGAAGACTTCGAGGTCGGAACGCGCTACCCGACCCTTTCGCGCCTGATCACGCTGGAGGACCACCTGGCTTTTTGCAAGCTGGTCGGCTACGAAGTACCGCTGTTTCTCGACGAGGACTACGCCAGGGCCACTCCATACGGCGGGCGCATCTGCCCCAGCCACCTCATCATGTCGTTCACTACCGCGATGACGGGGCACCTGTTCGCACGATCGGTGCTTGGCCTGCTGGCGATCGAACGCGCGCGGTTCCTGGCGCCGGTGCGGCCCGGCGACACCATCCGCACCGAGGTCGAGGTGGTGGACAAGAAGCTCACTTCCGCCGAAGGGCGCGGCATTGTCACCTTCCGTGACCATGTCTACAACCAGCGCGACGAACTGGTTTTCCAGAACGACAAGATCACGCTCATCAAGCGCCGCCCGGCCGCGCAATGACCGACCTGCTGCGCCAGCCGATCGAGGCGATCGAAGCGTTGCAAGGCGAGCGCCTGCGCGGGATGCTGTCGTTGTGCGCACGCGGGCATCCCTACTACCGTCGGGTATGGCAGGAAGCGGGGATTGACGTCGCATCCATCCGCAGCGTGGCCGACCTGGAGCGCCTGCCGCTGACACCCAAGCAAGCCATGATGGCCGATCCCGAGAGCTTTCGCCTGCAGCTTTCCGACCTGCCATTGCACGAGCGGGTGCTGTGGGAGGTGATCTACACCACCGGCAGCACGGCCGAGCCGACCCCGGTCTACAACACCACGCATGACTATCACGCCTACCTTTTCCAGTCCGGACGGGTGGCGGAGATCTCCGGCATCGGCGAGGAGGACGTCATCGCCAACCTGTTCCCGCTCACGCCGGCGCCGATGGGTGCCTTCGTCAGGTCTGCCACCAATGCCTACGCGGCGGGTGCCGCCATTTTCGCCGCCCTGCCGGGCGCGCCACATGGGCACTTCGATGTGCACCGCACGCTCGATCAGGCGGTCAGGCGCATCGAGCGCCACCGCACCACCATCCTGTGGGGAGTGCCGAGCTTCCTGCGCCGCGTGCTGTTGCGCGCGATCGAGTTCCAGGCCGACTTTTCCAGCGTGCGCATGTGCGCCATCACCGGCGAGGCGACCACGCCGGCCATGCGCGAGGAACTGCGCCGCTGCCTGCGCGCGCTCAATGCGCGCGGCACCACGGTGTTCGACCGCTACGGCTCGACCGAACTGGGGGCGTTCGCACAGTGCCGCGAAGAAGGGCCGTGGCACAACCCGGCGCCGGAAATCCAGTACCACGAAGTCGTCGATCCGGAGACCGGACGCCGCTTGCCGGACGGCGAACGCGGCGCGCTCGCACTCACCCACCTCGACCGTCGCGGCACGGTCCTGATCCGCTTCCTGGTTGGGGACATCGTCTCGATCGATCGCTCCGTATGCCCGTCCTGCGGTCGTAATGGCGACCGGGTGGTCGGCCCGGTGGTCCGCAGCAAGGATCTGGTCAAGGTCAAGGGCATGCTGATCAACCCGACGGTGCTGCTGGAGGCCTTGCAGGGCCAGCCCGGGGTCGAGGAGTTGCAGGTGGTGGTGGCGCGCAGTGACGCGACTGACCCGTTTTCGATGGACGAGATGGTCCTGCGGGTGGCCACCACCTCGCCGGATCGGGATGCCCTGGCGAGTGCACTTGCCGAGCGCGCGCATGCGGCGGTACGGGTGCGTCCGCGTGTCGAGTTTTCCGCGGCGCGCGACATCTACGATGCCGGCAGCCAGACCAAGGCGGTGCGCTTTGTCGACAAGCGATAGCGGCCCGTCGTCGCCCACCGCCGTCCGGGATCCGGACGCCGGCAATTCGATGTCGCGGGAGAGCGGGTCCCTCGAACGACTGCTGCAGCCACGCAGCATCGCATTGGTCGGTGTGAAGGGTGGCGAATTCGATCCGACGGCACGCGACAGCATGGCACGACGCTTTCTGGAAAACCTGCGACGCCATGGTTATCAGGGCGCGATCCATCCGGTCAATCCGCGCTACGAAAGCGTCGGTGGCCTGACCTGTTACCCGAACGTGACGGCGATTCCGGGCGACGTGGACGCCGCGTTGCTGGCGGTTCCCAAAGCGCGCATCGCGGAGATGGTCAGGGAATGCGGCGCCAAGGGTGTCAAGGCCGCCGTCGTGATCAGCAGCGGTTTCGCCGAAGCCGGGCCCGAGGGCCGTGCCGATGAACTGGCCATCCTGGTGCTGGCGCGGTCGCTCGGTATCCGCTTGCTGGGGCCCAACTGCTTTGGTTTCTACAACAGCCATGCATGCGTCAACCTGTTCGGCTCGGCCAGCCTCCTGACCCGCCCGATGCTGCATGGCCGGATCGGTTTCGTGACCCAGAGCGGGGCGCTGGCCGCCTCGGTGGTGGACCGCGCGCAGGAGCGCGGCATCGGCTTCAGCTACATCATCACCACCGGCAACCAGGCCGACATCGGCAACGTCGAATGTGTCGAGCATCTGGTGGAAGACGTGAACACCCGGGTGATCGCCCTGTTTGCCGAGGGCCTCGGTCATGCAGACCGGTTTCGCGCGGCGATGCGCCGGGCGGCCGAATTGGGCAAGCCCTGCCTGGTGCTCAAGACCGGCTCTTCGGAAATCGGCCGCCAGGCGGCGCTGGCGCATACCGGCTCGCTGGCGGGTGACGATGCCGTCTACGATGCCGTATTCCGCCAGGACGGCGTGATTCGTTGCGAGGACCCGGAGGAATTGTTTCTTGGCGCGGCGCTTCTGGCGAATCATTGCGGCGTCGTGACGCCCGGTGCGGGGGCGCGCATGGCGGTGATCAGCATGTCGGGCGCCATGGGCGGGCTGTTGGCGGACGGCGCGGCCAGGTTCGGCATACCGATGGCGGACCTGTCACCGGCGACCCGTGAAGCGCTCCTTGCGGTGCCGGGCGTAAGCGGCTCGCTCAATCCGCTGGATGCCGCGATGTCCACCTGGTCAGGCGGCTTTGGTGCCGTTGGCGAACTCGCAGGCTTGCTGGCGCGGGATCCGGGTGTCGACGTGGTGCTGCTGGCGCTCTCCGGCCTGCCATATGCGGAGCGCGTGGTCGACGACAGTGCGGCCGCCGTGCGGGCGGCCGGCAAGGTGTTCGTGCCCATGTGGGCCGGCGACCACCACGAAATGGAACGCGCCGTGGTGCGTCTGGCGGGCGAGGGTGTCACCGTGTATGACACCGCGGCGGATGCCTTGCGCGCCTTGCGTGCGCTGGGCATGTACCGCAAGCATCAGCACAGCCGGGGGCACGGCCGCGTGGTCCCTGGACAGCCACAGGTCGATCATGCGCGCGTCGCGGCGGCGCGCCGGCTGCTTGAAACCGCCGGTGCCGTCTTGGCCGAGTATCCGAGCAAGCAGCTGCTTGCCTTGTATGGAGTGGACATCCCGCGTGAGGAAGTCGCTGTTTCGGCCGATGCGGCCGTGGCGGCGGCGAATCGGATCGGTTACCCGGTCGCGCTCAAGATTCATTCGCCCGACATTGCGCACAAGACCGAGGCTGGCGGCCTGCGGTTGGGTCTGGCGAACGCGGCGCAGGTGAAAGAGGCCTACGCGGCGGTCATGGCAAGTGCTGCCGCGTATCGGCCCGGTGCCAGGCTCGATGGCGTGCTCGTCGCGCCGATGGCTGCGGCAGGCCTGGAGATGATCGTGGGCGCTTATCAGGACGTCGAGTTCGGGCCGGTGCTTCTGGCGGGTCTGGGCGGGGTGCTGGTGGAGGTGCTGCGCGACACGGCTTTGCGCGTCGCGCCGGTAAGCCCGGGCCAGGCACTCATCATGCTTGATGAACTCAAGGGAAGCGCGCTTCTTGACGGCGTGCGCGGTCAGGCGGCGGTGGACCGCGCAGCCGTGGCCGGTGTGCTTGCGGCCTTGTCGACCATGATGCTGGAATTGCGCGAATGGATCGCCGAGGTCGACATCAATCCGCTGATCGTCCACGCCGATGGCCGCGGGGCCACGGTCGCGGACGCGCTTGTCGTGTTGCGGTCTAATGGTTCAGCCAGTGAAGTCGCCTGAGCCCAATTTTGGAGAAACACAATGACCAGTTTTGGCCGCTTAGTCTTCCTGACCCTGCTCGCCGGATTGTTTGCGCAAGGCGCAGCGGCGCAAACATGGCCCAACCGGCCCATCCGCTGGGTCATCCCGTACCCGGCGGGCGGCAGCGGCGACGTCCTTACCCGCGCATTGGCCCAGCAGCTTTCAACCCGCGTCGGCCAGCCGGTGTCGGTCGAGAACCGGCCGGGTGCCAACGGGCTGATCGGCAGCGACGTGGTGGCCAAGGCCGCACCCGATGGCTACACGCTGTTGATGGGCGTGATCGGCCCGCTTACCGTGCTGCCGCACCTGGTGAAGATGCCTTATGACCCGGTCAGGGACCTGGCGCCGATCGCCATGCTGGCGTCGGTGGCCAACATTGTCGTGGTGCGCAAGGACTCGCCGATCCGCACCCTGAAAGACCTGATAGATGCCGCCCGTGCGCGGCCGGGAGAGATCAACTACGGCACCACCGGTGTGGGATCGTCGGGACAATTGTCCGCAGGATTGCTGGGCGGCATGGTGGGCGTGCGTTTCTCCAACATCGGCTACGCCGGCGGCGCGCCGGCGATGGTCGATCTGCTGGCGGGACGGCTGGATTTCATGTTCGACAATGCGCCGACCGCAGCCGCGCGCGTGCGCTCGGGCGACCTGCGCGCCCTGGCGATCACCAGCCCGCGCCGTTCGAGCGTGATGCCCGAGATTCCCACCGTGGCCGAGCTTGGAAATCCCGGCTATGACGCAGGCTCCTGGTTCGGCGCGCTTGTGCCGGCGGGGACGCCGCAGCCGGTCATCGAGCGACTCAATGCGGAACTTGTCGCAACCCTGAAGGATCCCGCGCTCAATGCCCAGCTGACGCGCCAGATGTTCGATATCACGCCGTCCACGCCCGCGGAATTCGCGCAGTTTATCGACGCTGAATCCCGCAAATGGGCCAAGGTCATTCGCGACAACAACATCAAGGCGGATTGAAGCCGCCCTTTCCAGGAACATATCAATGAACCCAAAACCCATCCTGCTTGACGAACTCAGCCATCCCCAGGTCAAAAGCCTGATTGCACGCGGTATGGAGATGGTCATGTTGCCGGTTGGCGCGGTGGAGCAGCACAGCCTGCACCTGCCGTTGAATGTCGATTTCCTGCTGGCGCAGGAGATCGCCCGTGGCGTCTCGGCTTTGACCGGGGTGCCGGTGCTGCCGGCGATTCCCTACGGGCACTCCTCGAACCATCGCGGATTTCCCGGCACCTATTCGCTGAAGCCCGAGACTTTCCAGAAGGTCATCGAGGAGATGTGCGACTGGATATATGCGGAGGGCTTTCGCCGCGTGCTGTTCGTCAACGGCAATCTCCCCAACCAGTTTCCATTGCAGAACGCGATCGCCAATTGCGGAACGCGTTACGCCGATCTGCGCATGCGTGCGATGAGCTGGTGGGAGATCAATGCCGAACTGCGCAACTGGTTTTCCACCGACGAGAGTTTCGGCCGCTGCCACGCCAACGTGGCCGAGACATCGCTCATGCTGCATTTGCGGCCCGACCTGGTGGACATGTCCAAGACCTATCGCATGGTCGGGCACGGCGTCCGGCCGTTCTTCCACTATCCGCATTCCGCCGTATCGCGGGATGGGCACCAGGGCGACCCCAGCACCGCAACGGCGGCTGCGGGCAAGCACTATTTCGAGCTCGCGGTCAAAAGCCTGGCGGAACAGGTTACCAAGGCCTTGACCGAAACGCCCCCTTCACTCGATTGAGGTACCCGCCGTGATTTTCTCCAAGGTATTCGCCGCTGTCGGGCTGGCTCTTCCGGCCCTGTTGGGTACGGCTGCACACGCGCAGGACTACCCCCTTCGACCCATCAGGTTCATCGTCAGCTACCCACCTGGCGGACCGGCAGACATTCTCGCGCGCAGCCTCGCGCAAAAGCTGGGCGAGGGCCTGGGCCAGCAGGTGCTGGTGGATAACCGCGGCGGCGCCAACGGCAACATCGGCGCGGAAATGGCTGCCAAGTCGCCGCCGGATGGCTATACGATCTTCATGATGACCTCCAGTCACGCGGCCAACGTGACCTTGTACCCGAAGCTGGCGTATGACCTGATGCGCGATTTCGCGCATGTCAGCAACGTGGCTTCGTATCCATTGATGCTGGTGGTGCATCCCTCCGTGGCCGCGCGAACGGTGGGAGAACTGGTGGCGGATGCCAAGGCGCGGCCCGGAATCCTGAATTTCGCTTCCGCCGGCAGCGGCGGCGGCGCGCATCTCGCCGGCGAATTGTTCAAGGCGATGGCCGGGGTGAGTCTGGTGCACGTTCCGTACAAGGGAACCGGCCCGGCCTTGCTGGACGTAGTGGGCGGGCAGGTCAACCTGATGTTCGCCGGGGTATCCGCAGCGGCGCCGCATGTCAAAACCGGCAAGCTGCGTGCCCTCGGCGTTTCCAGCCAGAAGCGTCTGAGGGCGCTGCCGGACGTCCCCACCATTTCAGAGGCGGGGGTGAAAGGGTACGAAATCGCTTCCTGGTTGGGCGTTTCCGCCCCAGCCGGTACACCAGCACGTGCCATTGCCCGGCTCAATGCCGAAATCGCAAAGGTTTCCCAGCAGGCCGATTTCGCCGAGCGACTCGCGGTTGATGGCGCTGAACTTCAGGTGGCCTCGCCCGAGGTTTTTACCCGCTACGTTGAATCCGAAATCCTGAAATGGGGCAAGGTGATCCGTGATTCCGGAACCAAGGCCGAATAGGCTCCCCGGCCAGGGTGCGCAGGGCGGGGCGGGGAGCCCAAAAGGGACTAAACTTCAGAAGCGTAGGGAATGATTTCTTCCTGATCCCGTTGCACACCATCAGAGCCTGAACGTCGTTTTCGATATCGTTCAGGCTTTTTCTTTTTTTGCGTCTGTCAGGCAGGCGCTTGTTCCATCGCTGGCATGTCGGCAGACCCACAGGTGGCCTGCGGGTCTGATGTCAGCAACCCAATCGAGCACCGCACATCATGCAAAAAGAAACCTTCATCCCGAGCAAGGACGCCTCGCTCGAATCGACCATTGCCACCATGCGGGCCAAGCTGGCCGCGCGCGGGTTCGAACTTGACGAGTCGTCATGGCTCAATCCGGTGGAGGCGATCTGGTCGGTGCATGTGCGCGATCGCGATTGCCCGATGTTGTTCGCCAATGGCAAGGGCGGGACACAGTTGGCGGCTCGCGCCAGCGCGCTTGGCGAGTTCGCGGAACGTCTGGGCACCCACTATTTCTGGACGCACTTCTATTTGGGCGAGACGCGTGCCAACCGCCCGTTCGTCCACTACCCGCAGGAGCGCTGGTTCGCGCCCACAAAGAATGGAAAATGGCCGAAGGCCATGCTCAACCCCAAGCTGCACGCCTTCTACAACCCCGACGGCGATATCGACGGCGAGGTTCTGGTCGACCTGAACTCGGGCAACGTCGGGCGCGGCATCTGCACGCTGCCCTACACGCGGCTTTCGGACGGCGCGGTCACCTGGTTCCCGGTCAACATCATCGGCAACCTGTACGTGAGCAACGGCATGGCTGCCGGCAACACCATGATGGAAGCACGCAGCCAGGCCATGTCGGAGATCTTCGAGCGCAACATCAAGAACCGCATCATCAGCGAGGGCTTGTGCCTGCCTGAAGTGCCGGACGAGGTGATCGCCCGTTATCCCGGCATCGCGGCCGGCATCAAGGGCTTGCGCGACGCCGGATTCGGCATTCTGGTGCGTGACGCATCGCTCGGCGGGCGCTATCCGGTGATGAATGTCACCCTGTTGCATCCAAAGGATCAGGGCTGCTTTGCCAGCTTTGGCGCACATCCGCGATTTCAGGTGGCGCTCGAGCGCGCCCTTACCGAACTGCTGCAGGGCCGGGCGCTGGAGTCCCTGGAAGGCTTTCCCGAACCGGGCTTCGACATGGAAGAGATCAACCTGCCTTCCAACCTGGAAATCCATTTTGTCGACTCCAGTGGCGTGATCAGCTGGAACTTCCTGGGCGACAAGCCCGACTTTCCGTTCTGCGACTGGAATTTCGGCACCACCACCGCCGAGGACTACGCCTGGCTGTGCAAGGCCATCGAGGCCGAGGGCCACGACATCTATGTCGCGGACTTTTCCGAGCAGGGTGCCTATAGCTGCCGCATCCTGGTGCCGGGCATGTCCGAGATCTACCCGGTGGAAGACCTGGAATGGGAGAACAACAGCATTGGCAACCGCATCCGCCCGGCCTTGGTGCGACTGCCCGACCTGAGTGATGAAGAGTGCGCGGAACTGCTCGGTGACCTGCAGACGCTCAACCTGTCCGATGAGCGGCCCTTGTGGGAAATCCTCGGCCTGGCCGTTCCGCTTGGCACGGTATGGAAGGAGTTGCGCATTGGCGAACTCAAGACCCTGCTCGCCCTGGCCATCGGCGACGAGGAGGCCATCGAGGAAGGCTGCGACTGGATCCACCATTACCACCAGATGAATCCGGCGCGTCGACTGGTGTACCGCTGTGTTGAAACCCTGGTGAAGCTGGACGACGCAGCCCCCTTCCGGCGTGCGCTGGCGCTGCTGTACGGCGCCGAAACCCTGCGCCAGGCGGAGGCATTGCTCGATGGCAGCGAGCGCTTCTTCGGGCTCGAAACGCTGGGTGCGGACATGCAGGGCAGCGCCATGCACCAGACCCTTCTGGCGGCTTATGACAAGCTGTTTGCCGGCGCGCCCGCATGAGGCACTGGTGCGGTCAGGCTGAATTCAGGGGCAGGGCGGTCGTGTACTTGATCTGTTCCATCGCGAAGCTCGATGTGACGTCGAACAGGTCCGCTGTGCGGATGAGTTTCTTGTACACGGCGTCGTAGCCGGCAATGTCCGGCACCACCACCCTGAGAAGGTAGTCCATCTCCCCACTCATGCGGTAGAACTCAACGACCTCGGGCAACTTCATCACCGCGGCGTGGAACTTCTCGAACCACTCCTGGTTGTGGCGGCTGGTCTTCACGGCCACGAACACGGTCACGCCGACGTTGAGCTTGGCGGCATCTAGCAGGGCAACCCGTTTGCGGATGATGCCTTCGGCCTCCAGTCGCTGGATGCGGCGCCAGCAGGGCGTACTGGAGAGCCGTACTTTCTCGGCGATGGCGGCCACCGGCATGGACGCATCTTGCTGAAGCAGGGCGAGAATTTGCAAATCTATTTTGTCAAATGACATATTTATGGAAAAAAATTCTCAATCAAGGGGAAAAGGATAGCAAAGTTGCGAGCCTTTTCCGGTCGCGGGGCGCTACGATGGGCGATATACATACGTTCGCCACGCGAGGTGTCCCATGCAGTCAGAGAGTTTCATCAACAGCAGCTCCGGCCTGCGCTTGCTTGCAAGCCGTGCAGACCATGCCTGTCGCGCGCCCATGGATGAAATGCCGGAGCGCATGGCGGCAGCCCTGGCGGCCATCGCAGGCGATACAGCGCTGTTGCCCATGGAGGCCAGGCGCCCGGATCCTGTGCGCTACACGCGCCACCTTTTGCATGCCGACCCGCTCGGCCGTTTCGCCATCGTCTCGCTGGTGTGGGGACCCGGGCAATTCAGTCCGGTACATGGCCATCACGCCTGGTGCGCCTACGCGGTTCTGGGCAACCCGCTCACTGAAACACGTTACGCATGGGACGGGGTGACGCGCCGGGCAGCCGCGGTCGGTTGCGAGCGCCTCGAGGAAGGTGCCGCAAGCTTTGCCTATGCCGGCCTGGATGCCGTCCACAAACTCGGCAATGGCGGCGATAATGTCGCGCTTTCGATCCACATTTACGGGCTTGACGGCGCGCGCGTCGGCAGCCACGTAAACCGGTTGGTCGACGTTGCGGCACCCGCCTGACACAGGCGGCGCGCGTTCCGGAAGCGCCTTTTTCACAACTCTCCCGAAAACCCAAGGAAACAGCATGAAAGCTCTGGTCCTGCGCCAGCATGGCGGCCTGGAAAATCTCGAAGTCGTCACCGACCACCCGATGCCGGTGTTGAAAGACGGCCACGTCGTCATCCGTGTTGGCGCCTCCTCGTTCAACTATCACGACGTGTTCACGGTCAAGGGCATGCCCGGTATCAAGGTGCCGCTGCCGGTGGTGATCGGGCTGGACATGGCCGGCACGATCACCGAGATCGGCGCCGGCGTGACGGGCTGGAAAGCGGGCGATCGCGTGCTGGTCAATCCGCTCAACAAGGCCAAGGGCCTGATGGGCGAAATGCTCGACGGCGGCATGGCCGAGTATTGCCTGGTATCGGCCGATCAGCTCATTCCCATGCCGGACGCCGTGTCTTTCGCCGAAGCGGCATCGCTGCCGGTGGCCTACGGCACCGCGCACCGCATGATCATCACCCACAACACCATCAAGAAGGGCGACCGGGTGCTGGTGCTGGGCGCATCCGGCGGCGTGGGCACCGGCTGCGTGATCCTCGCCAAGAAGCTGGGTGCCGAAGTCATCGCCTGTGCCAGCAGCGCCGACAAGCTGGCGCGCCTGAAGGAAATCGGCGCCGACGAGGTGATCAACTACAAGGAAGTCGACTTCTCCAAATGGGCGGTCGAGAAGTACGGCAAGCCGCAGCGGCGCACCTACGAAGGCGGCGTCGACGTGGTGATCAACTTCACCGGCGGCGACACCTGGGTGCCTTCACTCAAGTGCCTGAAACGCGGCGGCAAGCTGCTGGTATGCGGCGCAACCGCCGGGCACGATCCCAAGGAAGACCTGCGCTACGTGTGGAGCTTCGAGTTGCAGATCATCGGCTCGAACAGCTTCTACATCGACAACCTGACCGCCCTGATGGACATGATCGCCAGGGGCGAGATGAAGCCCCTGATCGACAAGACCCTGCCGCTCGAACAGGCGCGCGAGGGCCTGCGCCTGATCGAGGACCGTGAGGTCATCGGCAAAGTCGTCATCACCCCCTGATCGGAACGAACATGAGCGAACAGAAAATCACCGCCGCCGAAGTCGAGGAAAAGCTGCGTCGAGGACCGTACCACCAGTGGCTGGGACTCAAGGTGTTGTCAGTAGGTGAAGGCGAGATCGAGCTTTCCGCCACCTGGCGCGAAGAGTGGGTCGTCAACCCGGACCGCAAGTACACCCACGGCGGCATCCTCGCCGCGCTGGTGGACCTGACGGCCGACTGGGCACTGGTTTCCAAGACCGGGCGCGGTGTGCCGACCATCGACCTGCGTGTCGACTACCACCGCGCCGCCATGCCCGGCGACCTGGTGGCGAAGGGCAAGGTCATCAAGTTCGGCAGCCAGTTCAGCGTTGCCGAAGCGCAGGTGTTCGACAAGGATGGCGCCCTGTGCGCGAGCGGGCGCGGCGTGTACTCAACAGCGCCGCCACCGCCGCCCAAGGCCTGACCCCGGCTTCGAGCCCGGACCGCCGGCGCAATGGAGGCCGGCGTTTTCCATTTCACACAAGCACATCGCGATGCCATTGCCGGACTTTCACAACCTGGGCGACCTGATACGCCGCGACCTCGATCCGGGCAGACTGGCCCTGATCGATCTGGGCGGCGAGACCGCGCCACGCGAATTCACCTATGGCCAACTCGACGCGATGGCCAACGCGGTGGCGCGCGGACTGCTGAAGCGGGGATACCGGCGCGGCGAGCGCATCGGCATCCTGTCCGCCAACCGGGTCGAGAACCTTGCGGCCTACTACGGCATCATGCGCGCCGGCCTGGTGGCCGTACCGGTGAATTTCCGGTTTCCGCGCGCGATGGTCGAGTTCGTCCTGGGCGACGCGGACGCGCGCATGGTTTTCTGCGACGCGCCGCGCAAGGGCGAGTTGCCGGCGACCATCCCGGCAGTCGCGTTCAACGAGCCCGGTGCCGCGGGATTCGAGGCCTTTCTCGATCCGGGCCCGTTTGAAGCCGTCACACCGGCTGCCGACGAGACGGCGATGTTCCTGTACACCTCGGGCTCCACCGGCAAACCCAAAGGGGTGATGCTCTCGCATGCCAGCCACATCTGGGTGGCACGCACGCGGGTCGGCAGCAACGACTGGGCGCGGCACCGCTACCTGATCGCGGCGCCCCTGTACCACATGAATGCGCTGGCACTGGCCAAGATGGCCTCTGTGGCGCATGCCACCATCGTCCTGCTGCCGCAGTTCGTTGCAAGGGCGTATATCGAAACCATCGCGAAGTACCGCTGCACCTGGCTCACCGCGGTGCCGCCAATGATCGCGATGATGTTGCAGGAAAAGGAGCTGCTCAAGGCGACCGACCTGTCTTCGGTGGAGTTTCTGCGCATGGGTTCGGCACCTGTTTCGCCCAGCCTGATGGCGGCCATTCGCGCGACCTTTCCCGATACGCAGGTCACCAATGCGTTCGGGACCACCGAGGGCGGGCCGGTGGTATTCGGCCCGCATCCCCGGGGATTGAAGCAGCCGGAGCTTTCGGTGGGCTATCCGCACCCGGCGGTATCGTTGCGCCTGGTCGATGGCGACAACCTCGACGCGGACCAGGGTGTATTGCAGATGAAGTCGCCGGCGGTGATGACCGGCTACCACAAGGCCGCCACCCGCAACCCTCCGCTCAAGTATCCCTTCACTGCGGACGGTTACTACAGCACCGGCGACGTGTTCCGGCGCGACGAAAACGGCTTTCATTTCTTTGTCGGCCGCAGCGACGACATGTTCGTTTCC
This sequence comes from Burkholderiales bacterium, assembly GCA_965279115.1. Taxonomy (GTDB): domain Bacteria; phylum Pseudomonadota; class Gammaproteobacteria; order Burkholderiales; family JAEUOS01; genus JAEUOS01. Next base: position 6,373,973 of record OZ257137.1, on the reverse strand, counting down.
GGTGGCGAGAACATCTATCCGGGCGAGGTGGAGAAGCTTCTCGAGGCGCATCCGGGGGTGCAGCAGGCCGCCGTCCTGCCGGTGGAGGATGAGATCAAGGGCTACAAGCCGGCCGCCTTCGTGGTGCGACGTAGCGGCGCGGGCGTGACGGCCGAGGAACTCAAGGCGCACGCGCTCAAGCACGCGCCGGCCTTCCAGCATCCGCGCTGGATCTGGTTTCTCGACGCATTGCCGCTGGCCACCACCAACAAGATCGATCGCGCGGCGCTGGTCGCGGAAGCGAAGCGCCGGGTGGAGGCGGGCGGCGCCTGAGCTTCAGGCCTTTTTCATGCCCTGCCAGCGCGCCAGTTCGGCCGAGTGCAGGCCGAACAGGTCCAGCACCCGCCCGGTGGTATGGGCGATGATCGCGTCGATCGACGCGGGCTTGGCGTAGAAGGCCGGCACCGGCGGAAAAATCACGCCACCCATTTCCGTCACGGCCGTCATGTTGCGCAGGTGCGCCAGGTTGAGCGGGGTTTCGCGCGTCATCAGCACCAGGCGTCGCCGTTCCTTGAGCACGACGTCGGCCGCACGCGAGATCAGGTCATCGGCGTGGGCATGCGCCACCGCCGCCAGGGTTTTCATCGAGCATGGCGCGATCACCATGCCTTCTGTGAGGAAGGATCCGCTGGCGATCGCGGCGCCGATGTCGCGCGGGTTGTAGTGGATATCCGCCAGCCCTTCCAGGTCCTTGCGCGACATGCCCAGTTCCTGCCAGGCAGTCAGTACGCCGGCGTCCGACACAACGAGGTGTGTCTCCCAATCGGGCATGGTCCGCAATGTCTCGAGCAGGCGCACGCCGTACATCACGCCGGTGGCGCCGGTGATGCCGATGATCAGGCGCTTCTTCGCGGTGCCCGGAAGCGGCGCTGCAAGTGCGGCAGTCTTGCGGGCGCTGGTCTTTTTGCGCGCGGCGGGCTTGGCTGTCATGTTCAATCCGGGCGATCCGGTTCTTGCTGTCAATCTCAGGGCCCTTCATCCTAGCGGATCGGCCAGGCATCGCCACTATCGGCGGACCTGGTCAGTCATCGCCCTCGGTTTCGAGGCCCATGTGCCAGACAAAGTCGCGATCGGCCAGGCCGGAAGCCACCGCCTTTTCATATTCGGCGTCGAACGCGGCGTCGATCACAGGGTTGTGCCCGCGGGCACCTGCCACCACGGCGCGGGCCCACGCAAAGTAACGCCGCTTGCGCGACAGCGGCCACGGCGGCGGGCTGTGCTGGATGGCGCGCAGGTTGGAGGTCTTGTCGGCGATCTTCAGGATCTTGGCGCGTGCGGAAATGTGTGCGGCGTGGTCCACCTGGGCCTGCTTGCGCATTTCCTTGGCCGTGCTCTTGTCATCGGTGACTTCCATCACCAGCGCAGCCACGTCTTCGCCGAAGCGCCCGGCGATATCTGCCTGGGTGACGCCCTGGTCTTCGATGCAGTCGTGAAGCAGGGCGGCGGCAACCAGGGCAGGGTCCGTGCCACCGGTGGCCTCGGCGACCAAATGAGCGACTTCCGCCAGGTGGTTGATGTAGGGTTCGCGGCTTTCTCCCTTGCGCCGCTGATGCACATGCTTGCGACAGGCGAAATCGAGCGCATTGGCGATCAGTAGGGTATCGGCTGACATGTGTGCTCCGATGTTGGATGTATCAAGGACGTACGTTGGCGTGCCGAACAGGCGCCACTGCGTTGTCGCAGCCTAGAGCCACCCTTGCCGCCATGCCGACGCATCCTGCAGGTCGCGCCAGGCGATGCGGCGCACGGATCTTGAGTGCACTGCCTCGATTTCCACCCATTCGACAGGCGCACCGGGATCGTCGGGCTGGACGACCTTTGAAACCAGAAAGTGCTTTTGCCTTGCGACCGGCCGCGTGGCCGTCCATTTGGTCAGCAAGAGTTTCTTGGGGTGCAGCGGATTCATGAGATTACTCGCCCTTTACGCCCGCGGCCTTGATCACTTCTTCCCAGCGCGTGTAGTCGCGCTTGAGAAAGGCGGCGAACTGTGCAGGCGAATCGCCGACCACCACCGCACCAAGTTTTTCCATGCGGGCCCGCACGTCCGGGTTGGCGATCGCTTTCTGTACCGCGGCGTTCAGGCGCGCGACCACGGCAGGCGGTGTCTTCGCAGGTGCAAGCATGCCGACCCAGGGCGCGGTTTCCTCGAAGCCCGGGAACCCGGCTTCCGCCATCGTCGGCACGTCCGGAAACTGTGCCAGTCGTTTTGCCGTGCCGGCGCCCAGGATGCGCAAGCGCCGGGCTTCGACATGGTCGGCAATGCCGATGACCGGATAGAACATGAAGTCGACCCGACCCGCCATCACTTCAATGAGGGCCGGGCCGTTTCCCTTGAACGGGGTGTGCAACATCTTCGCCTTGGCCATGGTGCCCAGCAGTTCGGCGGCGAGGTGGCCGGACCCGCCATTGCCTGATGAGCCGTAGGTGACGGCTTCCGGCTTGGAGCGTGCCTTGGCTACCAGGTCGCCCATGGTCCTGATCGGTGAATCCATCGCATTGACCGCCAGCAATGGCAAGGTGGCGGCCAGCGATATCGGCGCGAAATCGGTCGCCGGGTTGTATCCCGCGGCGGCACCTACAAGGATCGGACTTACATTCAGGCCCAGGGAGGCGAACAGCAGCGTATATCCGTCCGGCGCGGCGTTCTTGACCTCGCGGGTGGCGATCATGGCGCTGGCACCGGCCTTGTTCTCGACAAAGACGCTTTGTCCGAGGCTGACGGTCATGTCGGATGCCAGAACCCGCGCGATCACGTCGGTCGGGCCGCCCGCGGCGAATCCGACGACGATGCGAATCTGCTTTTCCGGGTACTTGTCCTGCCCCGCCGCCGGCATTGAGGCGGCAATCGCCAGGCTCGCCGCCGCGAACAGGCGCACGGGGGCGACGGGCATGGCGAACCTCCGGATGAACGTGGCGGCCAAGGCTGCGGGGGGGCGATTGATGGTGGCGTGTTTCATGCGGTTCCAGTGGCGAAATAGCGGTCTGCCATGACCTGACAGCGCTTGATGTAACGGGGTTCGTGCGGCTTGTAATCAGGGACGGCGTTGTGAATCGTGCCGATGTTGTCCCACATCAGCACGTCGCCCACCTGCCAATGGTGCTTGTACTGGTACTCTTGCTGCAATTGATGCTCGAACAGGAAATCGAGAATTCGCGCACTTTCGTCCGCGGGCAGTTCGTTGATGCGCATCGCATAGCCGGGATTGGCGTACAGGACCTTGCGCCCGGTGATCGGATGGGTGAGAAAAACCGGGTGCGACACCGGCGGCTTGGCGGCCCGCTGCGCCTCGGTGAGCGGCTTGCGCGTGCTGCCTGGCGTCAGGCGCATCTTGTCCCAGAACTTGGCGAAATCGTGGGTGATGGACATGCCGGCCAGTCGCGACTTCAATTCATCAGGCAGTCCCTCGTAGGCGGCGTGCATGTTGCAGAATTCGGTGTTGCCCAGTGGGACGCCATCACGGTGCGGAATTTCGATGCCGTACAGGATGTTGGTGAATGCGATCATGCGGCTGTAGGACATGTCGGTGTGCCAGTCCTGTCCCGCATCGGCCAGGCCGAGGGGCTTGCCGTCTGCGCCGATCTTGTTCGACAGGATCATCACCTCGGGCAGTCCGGGTTCCTGATACACGTTGGCTACGTTGACTTCCAGGGTCCCGAAGCGTTCGGCGAATGACTTGAGCTGCGGCGAAGTAAGCGTCTGGCGCGGGTAGCACAACACGCCGTAACGGCCGAGCGCCTGTTCCAGCGTCCTGAATGCCTCGCCTGTGAGCGGTTGCGAAAGGTCCAGCCCTTCCACGCGCGCACCCAGAATGCCGCCGATCGGCACGATGTTCATGTTGTGTCTCCCGCCAGCGGTCGTGGCCGGCCAGGCGGGATTTTACCGGCCCCGGCCAGGCGCAGGACTTGAGATTCAGGCGGGCAGCGCAGGGTAGTCCGTATATCCGGTCGCGCCGGGGGTATAGAAGGTAGCCATGTCCGGCGCGTTTTGCGGTGCGTTCGACTTCAGGCGTGCAACCAGGTCCGGGTTTGCCAGGAAGGGGCGGCCAAACGCGATCAGGTCCGCCTGCTTCGCTTCGATGGCGGCCTCGGCACTGGCGCGATCAAAGCCGCCGGCCAGGATGAACACGCCATCGAATTCGCGACGCAGGGCGGCCTTGTATTCCGGCGGCACCGCCGGTGCGCCCAAGGCCGAGTGGTCGAGCACATGCAGGTAGATCAGGCGCATTTTCGAAAGCTTGCGCACCAGGTCCAGGGTTTGTTCTTCCATGCCGGGAAACGCGCCTGTACTGTTGAAAGTGCCGAACGGTGACAGGCGGATACCGACACGGTCGGCACCGATCGCATCCACGCAGGCGCGTGCCACGTCCAGCGCGAAGCGGTTGCGGCTGGCGGCGTCGCCACCATACGCATCGATCCGGGTATTGACGTTGGCATTGAGAAACTGCTCGATCAGGTAGCCGTTGGCCGCGTGCAGTTCCACACCGTCAAAACCGGCATCGACCGCCAGCCTGGCCGCGGTGACATACTCGGTAACGGCGCGGCTGATGTCTGCGATGGACATGGCGCGTGGCGCGCCGTGCGGCTGCATGCCCTGCGTGTCGGTAAAAATGTCTCCGGGGCATGGCAGCCCTGTCGGTCCCAGCACCTCGGCGCCGGCGGGCAGGTTGGCCGGATGCGCGACGCGCCCGGTGTGCATGAACTGCATGAAGATCCTGCCCCCGCGCGAGTGGACAGCGGTGGCCACGGCCTGCCAGGCGCGCATCTGGTTCAGGTTGTAGAGGCCGGGTATGCGCGGATAACCCAACCCGTTTGGCGAAGGGCTGACGCCCTCGGTGACGATCAGGCCGGCACTCGCACGTTGTCCGTAATACTCCGCCATGAGCGCATTGGGCATTGCATCGACGACGGCACGATTGCGCGTCATCGGCGACATCACGGTACGGTTGGAAAGATAAAGCGTGCGCGATGAAAACGGGGCGAAAAGCATGGTCATCCTCAGGTTGTTGCGGCGAGGCGCGACAACGCATCGGGAGCAGGCCGCCCCGGGATTCTAGACGTGGGGCGCGTCGGAAAGTTTACGCAATCGCAATATCTGGATCATGCGAACGTATCGATCTGATTGCCCAGATGGGGCGGATTGGCGCGCCCGGCCTGGGATGCGGCATCGATCAGTTGCATGGCCGACTGTTCCTGTAGGTCGAGCGCCTTCCTGAAAACCGCGGTTTGCACCTCATTCGCGGTCCTGGTTTGCGACAGCTGGGTCGCCAGAGCGGCGATCGTGCTTACATCCATGATGTGTGCCTCCGTGCATCGTTTACGGCCGCCGCGGCGCTTACCTGAACCTGTTTGTGGCCACCCAAGGCTGCCTATAATCGCCGCAGCGCTTTCCCACCACAAAAATCGTGAGACAAAACATGCCTACCAGACCTTTCGCCCGTCGTGCCCTGCTGGGCCTCTTCGTCGCAGCCGCGGTGCTTGGCTCACCTGCGACGTACGCCCAGAACAAGTCGACCCGCCTGGTGGTCGGATTTGCGCCCGGAGGCCCTATCGACATGGTCGCGCGCGTGCTCAGCGAACAGCTTGGCCGTGAACTCGGGCACCAGGTGGTGGTGGAAAACAAACCGGGCGCCAATGCGGTGATCGCCGCCGACTTCGTCGCCAAGGCGGCGCCGGACGGGCACACGCTGTTTCTGACCACCGCGGGTGCGGTCGCGATCAGCCCGGCGCTCTACGACAAGATGCCACTGGACCCGTTTCGCGACCTGGCGCCGGTGACCCTGGTGGTCAACACCGATGAAGTGATGGTCGCGTCGGCCGGCAATCCGTCGAACACGGTGCCGGAATTCATCGCCGCGGTGAAGCAGCGCAAGGAGGGGGCGACGCTGGCTTCATCGGGTATCGGCAGTGTGCCGCACCTGGCCATGGAACTGCTCGCCGATGTGACCAAGGCGAACCTGCGCCATGTGCCTTACAAGGGCGTGGCACCGGCGATCACCGATGTGATCGCCGGCCATGTCGATGCCATCTTCATTGATGTGCCGGTCGCGCTCGGGCATATCCGTGCCGGCAAGCTCAAGGCCCTGGGCATGGCGGCTCCCAGGCGCCATCCGCTGCTGCCGGACGTCAAGACCCTCGATGAAATGGGCCTGCCCGGCGTGGATTCCAACAACTGGTATGCCGTCTACACCTCGAAGGGCACGCCCGCGACCGAGGTCGAGCGGATCAACCAGGCCATGCGCCGCACCCTCGAGGCGGAATCGGTCAAGTCGCGCCTGCTGGCCGCCGGCGTGATACCCGCGCCCGGTACCCCGGCCTCCCTCACCGCGCTGCAGAAGGCCGACTTCGAGAAGTGGTCGCGCATCATCAAGTTGAAGGGCATCAAGGGCGAATGAGCGATCATCGCAGCGCGCGGGTGGCCGCCTCCGGCCACCTGCGCATAGGCGCCGGGGCGAGCTACGCGGGCGATCGCATCGAACCTGCGGCCCTGCTGGCCGAGCACGGGAAGCTCGACTACCTGGTGTTCGAGACCCTTGCCGAACGGACGATCGCGCTGGCCAACGTGCAGCGCATGAAAGACCCGGCGGGCGGCTACAACGAGCTTCTTGAGGAAAGGCTGCGTGCGGTACTGCCGCACTGCAAGGCCAATGGCACGCGCATCGTCAGCAGCATGGGCGCGGCCAATCCGGCCGCGGCGGCGCAAAAAGCCGCCCAGATCGCGCGCGACATGCAATTGGGGCCGATGCGAATCGCCGCCGTGCTTGGCGACGATGTGCTGGACTACTGCCGCGCCCACGCGCACGCGTTGCCGATCATGGAGTCCGGCCTGCCGCTCTCCACACTGCAGGGCGAAGTGGTGTCCGCCAATGCCTATCTGGGCGCCGACAACATTGTCGAGGCGCTGGCGCGGGGGGCCGACATCGTGCTTACCGGCCGGGTGGCGGATTGTTCCCTGTTCCTGGCGCCGATGATCCACGAGTTCGGCTGGAGCCAGCGCGACTGGGATCTGCTCGGGCAGGGTCAGGTATGCGCCGACATGGTCGAGTGCGGCGCCAATGTGTCCGGCGGATTCTTCGCCGATCCCGGCTACAAGGACGTGCCTGACCTGGGCAATCTCGGTTATCCGTATCTCGACATGATGGCCGACGGCAGTTGCATCGTCGCCAAGGTCGAAGGCACCGGCGGGGTGATCAACCGCGCGATCTGCACCGAACAGATGCTCTACGAGATCCACGACCCGGCCGACTACATCACGCCGGACGTGGTGGTCGACTTCACGCAAGTGGACCTGCGCGAAGTCGGGCCCGACCGGGTAGCCATCGCCGGCGGGCGCGGGCGGCCACGGCCGGAGCAACTGAAGGTGTCGGTGGGGATCAAGGAAGGCTGGATCGGCGAGGCGGAAATCACCTACGCGGGCCTGGGCTGCCTGAACCGCGCGCGCCTGGCCGAGCAGGTGGTGCGAGAACGGCTGAAGATCGGCGGCGTGACGCTTGAGGAACTGCGGGTCGACCATATCGGCATGAACTCGCTGCATGGCGGCGCGTCGCTGCCTACGCCACACGAGCCCTACGAGGTGCGGGTGCGCTTTGCCGGGCGTGCCAATGCCAGGCGGGATGCGGCCAAGCTGGCCGGCGAGGTCGAGACCCTGGTGGGCAAGGGGCCGGCCATGTCATCGTTGCCGCGCACCGGCGTGCGCGAGGTGCTGGCGATCTATTCGGTGCTGATTCCGCGCAGTGCGGTCATGCCGCGGATCGTCATGCATGAGGTGGGCGCATGAGGCGTTTCTACCTCCGCGAGATCGCCCATGCGCGCGCCGGCGACAAGGGCGATACCAGCAACATCGGATTGATCGCCTATCGCCACGAGGACTATCCGATCCTGGTGCGGCAGATCACGGTCGAAGCCTTGCGCCTGCACTTCGGCGATCTGGTGAAGGGCTCCATCACCCGCTACGAACTGCCTAACGTCGACGCGCTCAATTTCGTTCTCGAAAAGTCCCTGGGGGGCGGGGTCACCCGCTCGCTTTCGCTCGACCCGCATGGCAAATCGTACGGCGCGCTGATCCTGACCATGCCGGTGACGGTTGACGAAGCGGTGGCCGCCCGCCTGCTCGCGCAGGGCCGCACGCCGCTGCCATGATGATGGCAGCCGTTGGGCGCGTTCGTCTGGAGGTCGATCAGGCGCGAGCCCTGGCTCTTGGCGCGCTGCGTGGCGCCGGCTACGATGACGCGCAGGCGCGCATCCTCGCCGACCACATGCTTGACGCCGCCCTGTGCGGCTACGAATATTCCGGCCTGCCGAAAATCCTGCAGATCGCGGCCAGTCCCAAGCGCAAGCAGCCTGTCACGCCGATTCGCGAAATCCATGCCACGCCGGTCTCGGCGCTGATCGACGGCGGCAACCATTCCGGCATGCTGGCCATGCATCATGCGACCGACGTCGCCATCGGCAAGGCGCGCGAGCATGGCTTCGCGCTCATCGGGGTGACCAACAGCTGGATGAGCGGGCGCAGCGCCTACTACGTGGAGCGCATCGCGCGCGCGGACCTGATCGGCCTGCATACGGTGGGCTCGGCCAGCCTGGTCGCGCCGCCCGGCGCCGCGCGGGCCGCCTATGGCACCAATCCGGTCGCGTTCGGCTTCCCGGCCATCGGCGACCCGCTGGTCATCGATGTGTCCACGGCGGCGTTTCCGGGCACCGAACTGGACTTCTATAAGCTGCTGGGACTGCCGCTGCCGGTGGGTGTCGCGCTTGATGCGCAAGGCGCTCCGACCACCGACCCCGAAGCCGCCAAGCGCGGCGCATTGCTTCCGTTTGGCGGGCACAAGGGCTTCGCCTTGGGCCTTGCCATGCAAGCGCTGGGGGTACTGGCCGGCTCAGGCATGAACACCGCGAAGGACTACGGTTATCTCATCATCGCGATGCGGCCTGACCTGTTGCTGCCGCTGGCGGACTTCAAGCGTGAGCTGGCAGGCATGCTCCTGCGCGTCAAGTCCGTGCCGCGCCAGCCTGGTGTGCCCGGGATACGCGTTCCGTCGGAGCATTCGTTCCGGTCGCGCGAGCGTGCCCTGCAGGAGGGCATCGAGATTGACCGCCTGGTGCATGATCGTCTGGTGGAAATGGCCCGGCAATGCCGCCAGCCGGACAGCGGGCCTTGACTGATCGGCGAAACTGCGCCGTCAGCGCAGTTCCCCGCCGACCTCGACGATCACCTTGCCGATCACGCTGCCGCTTTCCACCGCCAGGTGGGCATCGGCGGTGCGCTCGAGCGGGAATCGATCGGCCAGGTGGTGCACCGCCTGGCCGCTGGTCAGCCAGGCGTTGACGTCAGCGCATGCCGCACTCATCGCGGCATGCGGCATGCTGTAGACCAAAACGCCCATGACGGTGAGGTTCTTGCGGGTGAGGGTGTACGCAGGCAGAACCGGTTGTGGCGCACCCATCGAGGCATAGGTGGCGATCACCGCGTTGTCCTTGATCACCGCCAGGGAAGTCGCAAGGTTTGCGCCGAAATCGACATCGACAATCAGGTCCACGCCGGCGCCGCCTGTTTCAGCCAGCACCCGGTCAGCGACATTCCCGTCGCGGTAGCTGACGACGAGGTCGGCGCCGGCGCGCCTGGCGTGCAGGGCCTTTTCGGCGCTGCTTGCGGTGGCGATCACCCGGGCGCCGCCCCATCTTGCAAGCGCGATCGCATAAAAACCGACAGCGCCCGCCCCGCCGGTGACGAGGACCGACTTTCCCTTCACCGCGCCGGCGCCGAAGACGCAGCGATGCGCCGTCATCGCGGGAACACCCAGCCCCGCGCCCACATCCATGCCGATACCGGCCGGCAACGTGAATGCGCGTGCCGAGGGCGTGACCGCATATTCCGCGGCGGTGCCAAACGGGCGCTGGTGCGCGGTGCTGTGCAGCCAGACCCGCTCCCCGATGCGCGCGGGATCGACGCCTGCGCCGACCCTGTCGATCCTGCCGGCGCCATCCATGTTGGGGATCGCACGCGGATAGGCCAGGGGCGGCTGGTTGTAACCGGCGCGTCGTTTGACATCCGAGGGATTGATGCCCGAGAAGCCGATCGCGACCCTGACTTCGCCTGCGCCCGGTTCCGGATCGGGCATGTCGCCGTACTGCAGGACGTCACGCGCCGCGCCGTTGCGCTCGTACCAGACCGCCTTCATGGCGGCTACTCCTTGGGAATCTTGGCCGCGGTGGCGGCGGCCTGCCAGCGCGCCATGTCTGCCTTGAGGAATTCGCCGAATTTTTCCGGCGTGTGCTCAGGGACGGTTTCGAGACCCTGCGCATACAGGCGCTGCTTGACTTCGGGCGCCTGCATGATCTTCACCAGTTCCTCGTTCAGCCGCTGCACGATCGCCTTCGGCGTCCTGGCGGGGGCCATCATGCCCACCCAGCCGCCGACGCGGAAGTTGTCGAGCGCGCCGATGCCGGATTCGGTGACCGCGGGCACCCCCGGCAGGCGGGAACTGCGCTTTTCAGCTGAACTTGTCAGCGCCTTGACCTTGCCGCTGTCAATGAAGGAGGACGCGGAACTGGGCGAGTCGAACATCATCGGTATGGTCCCGCCAATGATGTCGGTGATTGCCTGCACGCTGCCCTTGTAAGGCACTGCCACGACGTCGGCGCCGATCATGGAAAGAAAAACTTCCATGGTCAGATGTTGGATCGTGCCGCGGCCGAGGTGGGCATAGCTGTACTTGCCGGGATTTTTCTTGACCAGATCGACGAACTGCTGCAGGTTGCTGGCGGGGAAGCCGGGGTTGACCACGAGGATCATGCCGCCGCTGCCGCCCACATGCACGACCGGCTCGAAATCGGCCGTGACGTTGTAGGGCAGGTTGGCGACCAGCGCCGTGGAGATCGCGAACGAGGTGGAGGTCATCAGCAGCGTATAGCCGTCGGGCGGGCTCTTGGCGACCGCCGCGGCGCCGATGGTGCCGGTCGCCCCCGCGCGGTTCTCGACCGTCACGGGCTGTCCGAGCTTCTTGGCCAGTTCGTCGCCCAAGGTGCGCGCGGCCACATCCGAGGCATTGCCCGGCGGAAAGGGCACGATGATCTTGATCGGGCGGCTGGGATAGGTCTGTGCAAGAAGCGGCGGGGCTGCGAGGCAAAGCAGCGCCGCTCCCAGGGCGTGGCCCGCCAGTTGCCTGATCGAACGTCCGAAAAACATGCACTTCCTCCTCGAATGGATGGGCCGGCTGGCGAAATGGACCTTCAAGGACCATTCACCCCGAATCTCGAACGATTGTAAGACAATCACCCAATGGCGAAAATTCGCTGCGCGCGACTCCGCGATCCCGGTTTCTGCAGGGGCCACACCGACGCTGGTGCCCATGACCGCGCGTAACGAGCGCGCCAGGGCCGTCGCGATGGCCGGCTTGCGGGTGTTCGGGGAGCCGCGTCGGGCGTCCGGCAGCACGGCCAGATGGCCGCAACCTTGAGCAGGAGACAACATCAATGAGCACAGGAAGTGGAAGCACTGCGGGTGGTACGGCGCGTCGCCCGATGACCGCAGCGCAAAAGATGCTGGCACGCGCCTGCGGTCGCGACTTTGTCGCGCCCGGCGAGGTGATTTATCCGGTGCCCGAGCTGGTCATCATCCACGACGGTTTTGTGGAGACGGCGTACCGCGAGCTGCATGCGCTGGGTTACGGCAGCGTGGTGGCGCCGGAGAAAGTGGTTTTCGTGACGGATCACGAAGTGGTGTACACGTCGCAACGTGCGGTGGAGCGCGGACGCAACATCCGCAGTATCGCCAAGGCCTGGAAGGTCGGACAACTGTTCGATGCGGGGCGCGGCGGCCATGGCCACATCTTTCCCATGGAAGCCGGTCTGGTCAAGCCGGGCATGTTCCTGTTCTGCTATGACATGCATTGCACCAACTTCGGCGCGGTTGGTGCGCTGGCGATGGCAGCGGGAACCGAGGTCACAGCGGTGCTTGCCACCGGCAGCCTCTGGACCACGGTTCCGCAAACGGTGCGGGTTGACCTGACCGGCAGCCTCAGGCACGGCGCCCATGCGCGCGACGTCGGATTCCTGCTTGCGCAAGGGTTTGGCGACGGGCGTTTCGGGGTGCAGCATGACTACCGGATCATCGAGTTCGGCGGGCCGGGCATCGACGGGCTCGATCTCGCTTCGCGGGTGGCGTTGATCAATTCCATCACCGAGATGGGGGTGGCCAACGTGTTGTTCGCGCAGCCGCCTTCCGGCATGGACGTGAGCCATGCACCGGACCATGCCAGCGACCCCGATGCGGTGTATGAAGGGCGCATGGGTTTCGATCTGTCGGCGGTGGAACCGCAGGTGGCGTTGCCGGGCGGGCCCGATCGGGCGGCGACCCTTTCGAGCGTGCTCGGCCAGCGGATTGACCATGCATACATCGGTGCCTGCGGTTCCGGCATGTACCAGGATTTCGCCGACGCCGCCGCCATCGTGCGCGGGCGGCAGATAGCCGCAGGCGTGCGCATGTTCGTGGTGCCCGGCACACAGGAAACCGCGCGGCGCCTGTCCGATGACGGCATTGCCCAGGTATTCGTCGATGCCGGCGCCGTGATGCTGCCGCCCGGATGCGGCCCCTGTGCGGGCGGTGCGATGGGTCCGTTGGGCCCCGGCGAGGTTTCGATCGCCACCGCGGCGACCAATCATGCCGGCCGCTTCGGCGCCCACGAGGGCGAGGTGTTTCTCGGCAGTCCGCTGACAGTGGCGGCCTCGGCGGTTTCCGGCCATCTGGCCGATCCGCGACAGTTCATGGGCAATTGAGGATTTACCACATGCAAAAGTCTCTCAAGAAACGCGGGCGGTGCCATGTGTTCGGCGATGCGATTCCGCTCGATGAAGGCGTGATGGCCTTCAAGTATGCGATTGGCCGTGTCACGGACCCGAAGGAACTCATTCCCCACCTGTTCGAACACATCGATCCGGGATTCGTGGGGCGGGTAAAGCCGGGCGACTTCGTGATCGCCGGGAACGACTTTGGCTGCGGCAAGCCGCATATCCAGGGGTTCATCGCCATGGCTGGGCTGGACATGGGCGTGCTGTGCGGCTCGATGCCCTACAAGGCATTGCGTGGCGCGGTCTCCAAGGGTCTGCCGGTCCTGACCGGATGCGAAGGAGCCGCAGCTTTCGCTGCGGCTGGTGACGAGATCGAGGTCGATTTCGCCACCGGCGAAGCGGTGAACCACACTACCGGCGTGAAAGCGAGATTCCCGGCGATGCCGGAGGTGTTGCGGGAAATCATCTCCAACGGCGGTGCCTCCGGTCAGCTGGCCGAATGGCTGGCAAGACACCCGGAGCAGGCGGCGGCGCCAGGCACGCCGAACGCCCTTGCTGCCGGCACACCGGTCACATTTGTACCGAAGGCAGCGGCATGAATGCGCCGGTGATGATCATGGTGGCGCCCAACGGCGCCTATGCCGGGAAGTCGGACAACCCCGCCACGCCCATTTCCCCGGTGGAAATCGCCGCGGAAGTCCTGCGTTGCGCACAAGCAGGGGCCTCGATTGCCCACCTGCATGCGCGCGATGCCGCCGGCAAGCCCACCCAGTCGCTTGCGGTCTTTCGCGAGATCGTCGAACGCATCCGCGAGAAAAGCGACATCGTCATCCAGATTTCGCTCGGAACGCCCGGCTTTACCGTCGACGAGGCGCTCGAACCGATTGTCCTCAAGCCCGAAATGGTCTCATTACCATTGGTGGCCTTCATGAACGGCGATGCGCGCGCCCAGGGACTGGTCAAGGAAATGGCCGTACGCATCCGCGACGCCGGCGTGCGGCCGGAACTGTCGGTCTACAGCGACGCGATGCTCAAGGGCGCACTCGGGCTGATCGAAGCCGGGGCGGTGCTCTCGCCCGCGTCATTCGGCCTCATCATGAAGGATCCGCCTTCCATGCGCGCCGGTGCCCTGCACCTGATGGAGCTCGCTGCGGCACTGCCGGCGACCTCGCGCTGGTTCTTCGCCAAGGGCGGCAAGTACGGGTTGGGCTTGCGCTCGCTGGCCATCGAACTTGGCGGCCATGTCCGTGTGGGCTACGAGGACTCGGTGCGCGATTTCGACGAGTCACGCCTGGCGCCATCCAATGCCTATCTGGTCGAGCGCATCGTCTCACTGTGTGCCGCGCTGGGCCGGCGGGTTGCCAGCGCAAGCGAGGCGCGCGCCGCGGTGGGCGGGGGGGCCGCGCAGCTTGGGTGACTGGCATCTTTACCTGATCGAATGCCGCAACGGCGCCTACTACGCCGGCATCACCAACGACCTTGCGCGACGCTACGAGCAGCATGTTGCAGGCAAGGGCGCCAGGTACACCCGTGCCAACCCTCCGGTGCGGCTGTTGGGATCGCGGGCCTACGCCGACAGGTCAGCCGCCCTCAAGGCGGAGCATGCGATACGGCAACTGCCGCGAAGCAGGAAAGTGCGATACCTCGATCCGAAGTGACGCGCCTCGGGCACGTCCCTGCTGCAGCGGTTCAGTCGCGGCGTTCCCGGAAAGCTCGTCCAGCTAGCCTTTCCAGGTGAACGGGAACAACTGCTGCCTGAGGAATCCCTCCGGCATGTAGTCGCCGAGCACCCCGTACTTCTCGGGGAAGCGCCGGTCCGATTTCACCGCCGTACCGAAGAGGTAGTCGATGAAGGCGAAGTGTGCGGCATAGTTGCGGTCGAGCGCCTCCTGCTCCGAACTGTGGTGCCAGTGATGGAAATCCGGCGTCACGACCAGGTACTTGAGCGGCGCGCGCCCGAAGGCCGCGGGAAGCTTGACGTTGGCGTGGTTGAACACCGCCTGGAAGCCGACCACGATGATGTAGATGTCCATCACGTCCTTGGAGAACCCGAGCACGTAGATGATCCCCAGCACGGCCACGCGGGTGAAGATGATCTCGAACAGGTGCAGGCGCGAGCCGGCCATCCAGTCCATGTACTCGGCGCTGTGATGCACGGCGTGGAACCGCCACAGGAACGGCACCTCGTGGTAGGCCCGGTGGGTCCAGTACTGCACCATGTCGGCCGTGAGAAGGATCAGCAGCAGTTCGACGCCGAATGGCAGGTTGGCGATCCAGGTTTGCAGCGGCGCGTACGCCGCCCAGCCAAAGAATCGGTGCACGGCGAAATTGACGATCAGGAGGATCAGGCCGACGATGAAGTGGTTGACCACGAAATGCGTGAAGTCGGTTTGCCATCCGGGTCGGAACACCGGCTGGCTGTAGATCGGAAACAGCTTCTCGATCATGATGAAGATCATCGTCGAACCCAGCAGGTCGAGGATGAACCAGTCCAGGCCGATGTAAGGCGTGCTGTCGGGAAAGTCGCCTACCGGCACCTGATGCCCGCCCAGTGCGGCGGTGAGAGCCACCAGCAGCAAGGCGGTACCGTTGAGCCAGCGATTGCGCCGGCGGACGAGGTTGGCCAGCGCGATGCCGCCGGCGATGATCATCGCGCCCAGCATCACATGACGCAGCATCTCGACCGAGTATTTCCTGCGCAATTCCGGCGTGGTGAGGTATTCGGGGAAATGGAAGGCCAGAACGCCCAACAGGCACAGGATGGCAAGCGAAAACGCGATGATGCCGGACACCTTTCCGCGCCCGCGCTCCAACGGGCCGGCCTGGCGAAAAACAGCGGTGGTTTTCTTGATTGGTTGTACCGGATCCATGCTTTTCCCCGTGAGTCGCTTGGTTTTAGGTGCCGAAGAAGGCCGTCAAATGCTGAGGCAGCAACAACTTGCGCAACACCGCTTTTGGCCGATTTTGCCTGTTTCCTGCGAATCGTTCACGATGTTTTCGGCGAGAGGCTCCAATGGCGGTCAGTTCGCATGGAGCGGTACAGGGCTCGTAGAATCCAGCCGCATGGTGTTTCGGGCACAGAAAGCCAAAGGGGGGCATATGCGTGATTCCGGTCGAGACGGCGAACTGCTGGTGGAAAAACGTGGCCACGCCCTTTGGCTGACCATCAACCGTGAGGCACGTCGCAATGCGATGAGCGAGGGCGTGCTGGCCGGAATGCGCGGTGGCATCGAACAAGCGCATGCGGATCCGGACATCCGGGTAATCGTCCTCACAGGTGTCGGCAACAAGGCCTTTTGCGCAGGCGCGGACCTTGCCAAGGGCTCCGGCTCGTTCCAGTACGACCCCTCGATACCGCACCTTCAATACGCCGATCTGCTGCGTTACGTGTGGACCACTAGCTTGCCCCTGGTCGCCCGGGTGAACGGGCATTGCATGGCCGGTGGCATGGGATTGCTCGCCATGTGTGACATGGCGGTAGCGGCCGACCATGCGACCTTCGGCCTGCCCGAGGTGAAGATCGGCCTGTTTCCAGCACAAGTACTGGCTGTATTGCAAAACCTGATCGGCGCGCGCCATCTGGCCGAAATGTGCATCACCGGCGAGCCGGTGGACGCGCAGCACGCCGAGCGCATCGGCCTGGTGAACTACGTGGTGCCCGATTCGGAATTGGACGCCAGGACCAACTGGCTGATCGGGCGGGTGGTGAACAAGTCGCCAACGGCCATACGCCGCGGCAAGGCCATGATGCGCGCCGCCGCGGACATGACCTTCGAACAGTCGATATCATTCCTCGAATCGCAGATCATGACCCTTGCACTTACCGAAGACGCGAAAGAAGGGCGGGCCGCGTTCATCGAAAAGCGTGCTGCCAACTGGCCCGGAAAATAGCAGAACCCTAGAACAAGGAGACAGGCAATGGACCGCAGGAGATTCAGCATCGCTGTTGCAGCGGCGGCAACGACGAGCGCGACAGGCCTTACAGCGCGTGCCCAGGAGTCATGGCCGACGCGTCCGGTTCGCATCGTCGTGGCTTTTGCCACGGGGAGCGGCAATGATGTGATCGCGCGACTTCTGGCGCCGCGCTTGTCGGAAGCATTTGGACAACCCGTCACGGTGGAAAACCGCACCGGCGCCGGTGGCATGATCGGCACTGAGGCCGTGGCAAAAGCTCCCCCGGATGGGTATACGCTGGGCCTGGGCACCAGTTCGCAGCTGGTGATGAACCCGGCCCTGTACCGCAGCTTGCCGTTCGACATCGACCGCGACCTTACGACGGTGGGCCTGATCTCGGCGACCCCGCTGGTACTGGCGTCCCGAAAGGGCGGCTGGAACGACATGAAGGCGCTGATTGCCGCAGCCCGAGCCAATCCGGGCAAGATTTCCTATGGCTCCGGTGGCAATGGCGCGATCAGCCACATCGTCGGCGAGACCTTCAAGAAGGAAGCGGGCATCGATCTGCTGCATGTGCCGTACAAGGGCAACGGCCCGGCCATGGCCGACCTGCTGGCAGGCACGGTGGACCTGGTGTTCGATGGGTTCGCCACTGCCGGCCAACATCACAAAAGTGGCGCCATGCGGATTCTCGCCACCAACGGCAAGCGCCATCCCGACTACCCCGATGTGCCTACCTATGCGGAGGCCGGCGTGCCCAACTACGAGGCATATACCTGGAATTGCCTGATCGCCCCCAAGGCTACGCCCAAGGCGGTAGTCGAGCGCATCAACCGGGAACTCAACCGCGCATTGGCCAATCCGGACATCAAGAAGCGCATCGAATCCTTTGGTGCCGAGAACCTTGGCGGCGCCACGCCGGAGGCGGCGGACGCCTTTGGCGCCGCGCAGCGCGCGCGCTGGGTGCCGCTGGTGCGCGGCATGAACATCAAGGTGGAGTGACGGCGCGATAAAATCGCATTCTTCGTCCTCAAGCGGTCCGCCTGCAACGGCGCCGCAACGCTTTGCCCGATATCGACCTGAATGCCCTGCTGGGCGCCGCGGGGCCGCTTGCCGAAGCGATTCCCGGCTTCCGCCACCGTCCGCAGCAAATCGAAATGGCCCAGGCCATTCTCGCCGCCATCGAGGGCGAGGGTGTGGCCGTACTGGAAGCGGGCACCGGCACCGGCAAGACCGTCGCCTATCTGGTTCCGGCGCTCCTGGCGGGTGGCAAGGTGATCGTTTCCACCGGCACCAAGAACCTGCAGGACCAGTTGTTCCACCGCGATATACCGGCGGTGCGCCGTGCGCTCAAGGCGCCGGTGACCGTGGCGCTCCTCAAGGGGCGGTCCAATTATGTGTGCCATTACCATCTCGAACGCGCGATGTCCGATGGCCGGCTGCAGTCCAAGGACGACGTTCGCTACCTGCGCATGATAGGCAGCACCCACAAGGCCACGCCTTCGGGTGATCGTGCCGAGTTCGCCGGTGTGCCCGAAAGCGCGACGGTGTGGAGCCAGGTAACCTCCACGCGCGAGAACTGCCTGGGCCAGGAATGTCCGCACCACAAGGACTGCTACGTACTGGCTGCGCGGCGCGACGCGCTGGAGGCCGACGTGGTGGTGGTCAACCACCACCTGTTCTTCGCCGATGTCATGCTGAAGGACGAAGGCATGGCCGAATTGCTGCCGGCCTGCAACACGGTGATCCTGGATGAAGCGCACCAGTTGCCGGAAACCGCGCGCATGTTCTTCGGCCAGAGTGTGGGCAGCGCCTTGCTGATGGACCTGGCGCGCGACGCGCTTTCCGAGGGGTACGCGGGCGCGCGCGATGCCGCCGACTGGGCCGATCTCACCCGCGCGCTTGAAAACGCCGTGCGCGACGTGCGCATCGTGCTTCCCGAGAACCCGATCCGCATCGCCTATGCTCAATTGACGAGGCGTGAGCCGCTCGACGAGGCGCTGGCCCGAATGCTGGCGCGCCTTCTGGACATCAGCCGGGTACTGGAAGCCAATGCGGCGCGCGCCGAAGGCCTGGAGGCGGTCTGGCGACGTGCGCAGGAGCTGGCCACGCTGATCGAGCGCTGGTGCGGGCACTGGAAACCTGTCGACAAGCCCGCAGGGGAGGGCGACGACAATCCGCCGGTGCGCTGGCTGGAAGTTTTCGGCCACAGTTTCCAGTTGCACCTGACGCCGATGTCGATCGCCCCGCTTTTCCGCGGCCAGGTCGAGGCCGAGAAGCGTGCCTGGATATTCACTTCCGCGACACTGGCGGTGAAGAACGATTTTTCGCTCTACCTGGGTGAACTGGGTCTCGACGGGATCGCGTCAACCAAGGCCCAGGCCTGGCCCAGCCCGTTCGACTATGCCAGCCAGGCGCTGCTCTACGTGCCGCGCAACATGCCGGAGGCGATGGCGCCCGAGTTCAACACCCGCGTGGTCGAGGAGGCGATACCGCTGATCGAGGCGGCCAACCGCAACGGGCCCGCGGGCACCTTCATGCTCTTTACCACCATCCGCGGCATGAATCGCGCGCATGAACTCCTGGCCGAACTGCTGCCGCGCCACGGGCTGGAACTGCCGCTGTTGCTGCAGGGGCAGGGCTCGCGCACCGAATTGCTGGACCGGTTTCGCAAGCTCGGCAACGCCATCCTGGTGGCCAGCCAGTCCTTCTGGGAGGGTGTTGACGTCAAGGGCGATGCGTTGAAGCTGGTGGTGATAGACAAGCTGCCGTTCGCGCCGCCGGATGACCCGGTCTTGTCCGCCCGCATCGACGAAATGAAGCGCCAGGGCAGAAACGCCTTCATGGAATACCAGTTGCCACGCGCGGCCATCACCTTGAAGCAGGGCGCGGGGCGCCTGATCCGCGACGAGACCGATCACGGCGTGCTGGCCATCTGCGATACCCGCCTGACCGACAAGCCCTACGGTCGCCGCCTGTGGCAGGCGTTGCCGCCGATGCGCCGCACCCGCGAACGTGCCGAGGCGCAGGCTTTCCTCTCCGGCGCTGCGCCGGAGAGTTCCAATACAATCGCGGCCGTAGGCGAAAACGGCGATTAGATTGCAGTCAAAGCGGAGACAGGAATGAACATACTCATTACCGGTGGTGGCGGATTTCTGGGGCAGCGTGTGGCGCGCGCGCTGCTCGCCCAGGGTGACACCGTGAATTCAAGGGGCGAGCGCAAACCGGTCAGCCGCATCACCTTGATGGACATCGCCGAGCCTGCCAATGGCGTGAAGGACGCGCGTGTCCGGTTCGTCAAGGGCGAGGTCAGCGATGCGGCGGCGGTCGCTGCCGCGCTCGGAAACGATACCGACGGCGTATTCCACCTGGCGGCCGTGGTCAGCGGCCAGGCCGAATCCGACTTTGAGCTCGGCATGCGCGTCAACCTGGATGGTTATCGCGTTGTGCTGGAGGCTTGCCGCAAGGCCGGCAACCGGCCGCGCCTGCTTTTTTCCAGTTCCATCGCCGTGTTCGGCACGCCGCTGCCGGATGTGATCACCGATTCCACCACGCCGACCCCGCAGGCCTCCTATGGCGTGCAGAAGCTGATCGGCGAGTGGCTCACCGCGGACTACAACCGCAAGGGTTACATCGACGGGCGCGCCGTGCGCATCCCGACCGTGTCGGTGCGGCCGGGCAAGGCCAACGCTGCCGCCTCGTCGTTCGCCAGCGCGGTGATCCGCGAGCCGCTCAATGGTGTCGACTACGATTGTCCGGTGCCGCCGGAAACCCTGATGTGGATGTGTTCACCGGCGAAGGTGGTGGCCAACCTGGTGCGTGCTTTCGAATTGCCCAGCGAGGCGTTTGGTGAGTTGCGCGCCGTCAGCCTGCCGGGCATCGTGGTCAGCGTCGGGGAAATGGTCGATTCGCTGCGCCGGCTGGGTGGCGAGGCGGCGGCCAGCCGGGTTCGCTATGTCAACGACGAGCGCATCCGGGCGATAGTCAAGACCTGGGCGGCAAGGCTGGATACGCCGCGCGCCAACGGCATGGGATTTAGCGCCGACAGGACCATGGACGAAATTGTCGCCCAGTACATCCGGGACGAAAGCATCAAGGTCTAGATGAACAAAAGGGCAGGCGCGAAAAGCACCTGCCCCTTGCAGGGATGGCGAGCGGCCCCTTTAGCGGGTTACCAGATTCGCCACCAGGCGGAGTCGGATTTCGGGCCCTTGTTGCGCACGATCTCGCTGTTCGGATAGGTCTTGTCAAGCACCCGGCGGGTGTCGTCACGCAGGTCGGTCATGCCCATCGCGTCATAGGCCGAGGCGAGTATGTACAGCGCCTCCTCCTGGGCGGGCGTGTCCGGGTAGGTCGTGATCATGTACTGCACGCGATTGGCCGCGGCCAGGTAGGCGGTGCGGCGCATGTAATAGCGGGCGACATGCACCTCGTATTGCGCGAGCGCGTTGACCAGGTATTTGAGGCGCAGGCGCGCATCCTCGGTGTACTTGCTTTGCGGGAAACGGTTGACGAGCGTCTTCAAGGTGTCGAAGGATTCGCGCAAGCCCCGGTTGTCGCGTTCGGTCGGGTCCTGGCCGGAGAACTTGCCGAGCAGACCCATATCCTCGTTGAAGAGCGCCAGACCGCGCAGGTAATAGACGTAGTCGAGGTTTTCATGGTTGGGATACAGCTTGATGAAGCGGTCGCAGGCGGCCACGGAGGAGGCGATGTCGTTGTTCTTCCAGTAGGAATAGGCAATGTCGATCTGCGCCTGCTGCGCGTAGCGGCCGAACGGATATTTCGACTCCAGCGACTCGAGCAGCTTGATCGCCTTGTCCCAGCCGCCGGCGCGCATTTCCTCGCGTGCCTCGGTGTATATCTTCTGGGCGGACCAGCCGGCGGTCTCGTCATTGGTCGGCGTGCTGCCGCAGCCGGACAGGCCGAACAGGACGCCGATCGCGAGAATCAGCGCGAAGGCGCGCGAATGTAGGCTAGGATTGCATGCCATGCGCAGAACCGGTGAAAAACAACCTGTGGATTATAACGGAGGGGACGCCGCCGACACGGCGATCCGCCTGACCGTGCCTGCCGAGGCCCTGGGCATGCGCCTGGACCAGGGATTGGCGCGCTGGTTGCCGCAGTTTTCCCGCGGCCGCATCCAGGAATGGATAGAAGCCGGCCATGTGACCCTTGACAAGCGCACCGTGGCGATCAGGCACAAGCTCAAGGGCGGCGAGGCGATCGCCGTGACCCCGCAACCGGCGGACGATGCGGCTTCGCATGCGCCGGAGGACATCAGCCTGGCGGTGGTGCATGAGGACGAGGCCATCATCGTCATCGACAAGCCGGCCGGGATGGTGGCACACCCGGCGGCGGGCAACTGGGGCGGCACCCTGCTCAATGCCCTGTTGCATCATGCGCCGCAGTTGGCCGATGTGCCGCGTGCGGGGATCGTGCACCGCCTCGACAAGGACACCAGCGGGCTGCTGGTGGTCGCCAAGACCCTCGAGGCGCAAACCGCCTTGGTGAGGCAGTTGCAGGAGCGTGCCGTCCGGCGCGAGTACCTTGCGCTGGTCGGCGGGCGGGTCGAGCATGCGGGGCGGGTGGATGCGGCATTGGGCCGTCATCCCTCCCAGCGCACCCGCATGGCGGTTTTGCCTGACAGCGCCAGCGGCGCCAAGTCGGCGGTGACGCATTTCAACCCCTTGCAGCACTTCGCGCGCGCCGGGCGCGAGGCGACCTTGCTCGAGTGCCGGCTCGAGACCGGCCGCACACACCAGATTCGAGTCCACATGCAACACATCGGCCACGCGATCGTGGGCGACCAGGTATATGGCCAGTTGCCATGGCGGACCTGGTTCGTGCGGCAGGCATTGCATGCGCGCCGCCTTGGCCTGGTGCATCCGGTGTCCGGCCGTACGCTGGCGTGGGAGGCACCTGTTCCGGCTGACATGCAGGCATTGCTCGACAGCCTGGAGGCGGCATGACGCAGATGCATCCCGATTGGCTCGTGCCGGAATGGCAGGCGCCGAGCGGCGTGCGGGCTTTCGTGACCACGCGGGCGGGCGGCATCAGCCCGGCCCCCTTTGACAGCATGAACCTCGGATTGCGCAGCGGGGACGACATTGACAACGTGCGGCGCAACCGCGCGATCCTGCGCGCGGCGCTGCCGGCCGAACCCGCCTGGTTGCGTCAGGTCCATGGCGCAGGCGTGGTCGAGGCTTCGGCCGTGGCGGGTGAGCCCGAAGCCGATGCGTCCTGGACCGCTAGCCGGGGTGTTGTGTGCGCCGTGATGGTGGCCGACTGCATGCCGGTGTTGCTGTGCGACCAGGATGGCAGCACGGTCGCCGCCGCGCATGCCGGATGGCGCGGGCTGTCGTCGGGCGTCATCGAATCCACGGTTCGCGCCATGGGCACGTCACCGCAGCGCCTTTCCGCCTGGCTCGGGCCGGCGATCGGCCCGCGCAACTTCGAAGTCGGAGCTGACGTCCTGGAGGCTTTCGTCGCCTACGACGCCCGCGCGGCCGCTGCTTTTTCTGCCTATCCCGGCCGTCCCGGGAAATGGCTTTGCGACCTGTACACGCTGGCGCGGCAACGCCTGGAAGCGCTTGGCGTAACCGCACTGTCCGGCGGCGGGTTTTGCACTGTCGAGGAGTCCCGCTGGTTTTCCCACCGGCGCGATCGTGGCAGGAGCGGGCGCATGGCGGCTTTTGTCTGGCGCCAATAGGTAGTAACGATTGGCGCGAGCTGGGTGCCGCGGGGCATCAAGTCGGCGCGCATTGCCGGCGTCATGCCCCGATGTCGGGCGCATCCGGCCGGATCGGAGCAGGTTGACCCGGCATCCCGGCAGGCCACCTGGACCGCCGTGTGCCCGGAAGCGGTGCGATAGGCCCGGTACCGGACGTGCACGACAGCACGATGCGATCGGCTGGAGGTCCTTGCATCAGGGCCAAGGCGCCGAAATTGTTCCCGGGCGGTGCGCCCACATGCAGGCGAGTGCACCGATTGGAGTCGCGTTTCCCGACGTCGCTTTGCGCCATGTTGCCTGCGCCGGCCTGGCACATCCGTTGCGACGCAGCATTTGCAGCCACGAAGCTGCGGGTCTGTCGTCCAACTCATCCCAGGGAGCCGCACATGCTCGACCGCACGGAAACGCTTTTCTCGCATATCAAGACCTCCGACACCCCGTTCCGGTCCGACGGTTTGCGGGACTTCTTTCAATATCGCGACCTTGGCATCACCGAGGCGACCCACGGAAAGGTGATCGCGCAGCTGGTCAGGGCGAACATGGCCCCCGAGAAAGGCACCGGCTGGCACCGGCATGAAGCGCAATTCCATATGGTGCTGATGCTGAAGGGCTGGGCCAGGTTCATGTACGAGGACCGCGAGACCCTGGTGGAGGCGGGCGATTGCGTGCACCAGCGACCCGGCATCGTCCACTATCTCTTCGACTACTCTCCTGACATGGAATATCTTGAGGTGGTCGGCCCTGCGGATTTCAATACGGTGGAGGTCGAGGGGCCGTGCGCCGTGCCGGCCCCGCAACCCTGGCGCTAGCGGACGTACTGGCCGGCGCAGAGTTGCCTGCGCCGCCGCGGTTCAGAACTCGACCTCAAGCTCCTCGATATCTTCCGGTTCGCCCTTGGCGCCCTCGACCCATTCAGCCACTTCGGGCATGGCCATGATGGTCCGGCAGTAGCGGGCGCAGACAGCCGGAAGCTTGACGTCGTAGGAAAGAAACCGCGTCACCACCGGGGCGTACATGGCGTCGGCCATACAGCGCGCCTTGCCGAACAGGTAGGGCCCGCCGTAATCCGCGAAACAGCCTTCCCAGATTTCCACGATGCGGTCGATGTCGGCCTGGGCGCGCGACCAGACCTTGAAGCCGGGGAAATGGCCCTTCAGGTTCATGGGCAGCGCCGCGCGCATGGCCGAGAAGCCGGAATGCATTTCCCCGCAGATCGAGCGGCAGCGGGCGCGGGCGGCGCGCTCCTCGGGCAGCAGCCCTGCCTTGGGCTTCACCTCGTTGAGGTACTCGGCGATGGAAAGGGTGTCCCATACGCGCACCTCCTGGTGGGTCAGGCAGGGAACCAGGAATGACGGCGAAAGCTGCAGGATCTCGGCGCGGGCGGCCGCGTCTTCCGGCGAAAGGATGACTTCCTCGAAGGGCAGTCCGGCGAAGCGCGCCAGTAGCCAGCCACGCATCGACCAGGACGAATAATTCTTGCTGCTCAAGGTCAGGGTGGTTTTTGCGGTGCGCGGCATGGGCTTGTCTCCCGGTATTCGAGTTGCGATCCCGCGGGGAATGGGGTATCGACGGGGCGGTTCTCGCAATGGCCGTGCCAAGCTGGATACCAATTTTCTGGCACGGCCATTGCGTTGAACTGTTCACCAACGCCATCGATCGATTTGCATGCAAATGGACAAGGCGGCAGTCCGCGCCGCAATGCTTTACCAGGGGTTTCAGGCAATGGCTGATGCCACCGAGCCCTGGCGACTCATGGCGGGAGGCTATTCCAGCCTGATGACACTGGCGCCCGCGCTCTTCGCCGACAGCCTGTTCGGCAAGGGGGCCGCGGCCGCCTGCGAGGTGTTTGTGCGAACCGGGCTGACCCATGCGCGTCCGGCGTTCGACATCGAGGAGGTGGTTGTCGCGGGTATGCCTGTACAGGTGACCGAAGAGGCGGCAATGACGACCCCGTTCGGCACGCTGCTGCATTTCCGCAAGCGCGGCATTCCGGAGCAGCCGCGGGTGCTGATCGTGGCGCCGATGTCCGGACACTTCGCAACCCTCCTGCGCGGCACGGTGGTCACCATGCTGCCGGACCATGACGTGTACATCACGGACTGGCACAACGCGCGCGATGTGCCGCTGGCGGGCGGCAGGTTCGACCTCGACGCCTATACCTCGCACCTGATCGAATTCCTGCAGCACCTGGGGCCGCGGGCCCATGTGGTGGCGGTGTGCCAGCCGACAGTGGCGGCCCTTGCCGCCGCGTCGGTCATGGCCGCTGGAGAACACGCCGCGCAGCCGGCCACCCTGACCCTGATGGCCGGCCCGATCGACGCGCGGGTTGCGCCGACAAAGGTCAATGAACTGGCGATGTCGAAACCGATCGAATGGTTCGAGGACAACCTGATCGGTGCGGTGCCTTTGCGTTTCGCCGGTGCGCGCCGGCGGGTCTATCCCGGATTCGTGCAGATCGGCGCCTTCATGAGCATGAACCAGGCGCGCCACAACAAGGCTTTTTCCGACCTTTACTGGCTGCGCGTCAACGGCGAACACGGCAGGGCCGACGCGATCCGCGACTTCTACGAGGAATACCTGGCCGTATGCGACCTGCCGGCCGAGTTCTATATCGAGACCGTGCGCAAGGTGTTCCAGGAGTTCCAGTTGCCGCGCGGGCAACTGAAATACCAGGGCGTGAAGGTGGAACCGGCGGCCATTGTGCGCACTGCGCTTTTGACCGTGGAAGGTGAAAAGGACGACATTTGCGCGCTGGGCCAGACCCTCGCGGCCCAGGACATGTGCACCGGAATCAGGTTGAACCGCAAGCGCCACCATGTGCAGGCAGGTGTCGGCCACTATGGGGTGTTCAACGGAAAACGCTGGGCCAACGAGATCTATCCGGTGGTGCGCGAGTTCATCTACATGCACCAGTAGGCGCTGCGGCTAGAACCCTTCCCGGCCGAACTGCTCGCGCCGTACCGCCTCGGCGACAAATTCCTCGAGGTCCGGGTCCAGCGCATTGCGGGCGGACACGATGCCCAGCACGCGGCCTTCCTGCAAGACCGGCAAGTGACGGAAGCCGTTCTTCTGCATCTGGATGAGTGCATGTCCGAAGGTGCGATCGGGTTCCACGGTCATCGGCGACGGCGTCATCACTTCCACCACCGGCGTGTTGTGGCTGTCGAGGTCGCGCGCCACCACGCGAAAGACGATGTCGCGTTCGGTCAGAATGCCGACCAGTCGCTCCGATTCGAGGACAAGCACCGCGCCACTGCCGTGCGCCTGCATCAGTCCCGCCGCGTCGAAGACCGACATTCCGGGCGGCGCCGTCAGCAACTTGGCACGATCAAGAACGTCGCGGACTTGCAGGCTGAACATGTGAAGTCGAAATTGCCAGGTCGCAATGCAGGAGACAAGAGGTAAAGCAATCGTAGTCCCGTCCTGCCCTGGCGCTTTGATCAGGATCAAGGCAGTCCGGTATCGCGACAATCGGCACATGACCAGTATCATCACGCCTCGCGATCGCCGTGAACGCCGGTTCCAGGCCGGGTTTGCGGCGTACATTCATCCTACGGAGAACAAGAAACATGCGCATGACCGCTTTCATGCTGGCGCTGGCCGCAGGGGCCGCGCTGGTGGCCAATCCCGCCGCCGCCCAGGTCGAGAAACCTGCCGTGAAGCTGACCCTCGGCTGGCTGTTCCAGGCCCCGCAGGCCCCTTACGTGTACGCCGCCGAGAAGGGTTATTTCAAGGCCGAAGGAATGGAGGTCGCCATCGACCGCGGCGCCGGGTCCGGCGCGTCGATCCAGCGGGTGATCTCCGGCAGCCACGAGATCGGCCATGCCGACATGGGGGTGATCATCAAGTGGAACGCCGAGAATCCGGAAAAGCAATTGCTGGTGTTTTACGTTCCGGAAGACGGCTATCCGCTGGCCATCATCAGCCTGAAGGATCGCGCCAACATCACGACCCCGAAGCAACTCGAGGGGAAAAAACTCGGTGCGCCGGTGTTCGACGGGGCGCGGCAGATGTTTCCTTCGCTGGTGAAAGCCAACGGGATTGACGCCTCGAAAGTGACCTGGGTCACCATGGACGCGCCCCTGCGCGAGCCCATGCTGGTGCGTGGCGAGGTCGACGCCATCGCCGGCTTCATCACCTCCGGCGGATTGGGTGTGGAAGGCCTGGGTGTCAGGCGCGAGAACATCGTGGTCATGAAATACGACGACCACAAGCTTGATGGCTACGGCAATGTGGTGTTCGCGCTGAAGGATTTTGTCGAGAAAAACCCGCGCACCATCAGCGCACTTGCCAAGGCGATCAATCGTGCCTATCGGGACACCGTGGCCGATCCGAAGGCGACGGTGAATGCCCTCAAGGGGCGCGATCCGCTGGTGAACATCGATCTCGAGAACAAGCGCATGGTGCTGGCCGTCAAGGAGATGTATCTCACGCCGAACGTCAAAGCCAACGGCATGTCGGCCGTCGAGCCCAGGAAGCTGGAAAAGACCATCGCTTCGACGCTGGATGCGTTCAATGTGAAAGGCACGCTCAAGCCCGAGCAGGTTTACACCGACCGCTTTTTGCCACCCAGGGCCGAGCGCATGATGCCCGAGTTCCGGGAGTAGTCATGAGCGAGCCATTGCGTGGCGCGCTGGGCGCGCTGGCCCGCGATCTGGGCGATATTCCGCATTCCGCCGAGCCGGCGCTGCTGGCCGAGAAGAGCCGCGACTACTACTGGTTTTCTCCCATTCTCAAGCAGGAACTGGACGGCCTGACGGCTGAACTGGTGGTCGCCCCGCGCACCCAGGACGAGGTCCTGAAGGTGGCGTCGCTGTGTGCGCGCCATCGGATCCCGATCACCGCGCGTGGCACCGGCACCGGCAATTTCGGCCAGGCGGTGCCGCTGGCGGGCGGCGTGGTGCTCGACATGACCGGCATCAATCGCATGCTGTGGGTGGGCGGGGTGGGGCGGGCCGGCGCGGCGCGTGCCGAGGCCGGCATCATGGTGTCCGATTTCGACGCGGCCGCCCGGGCGCAAGGCTGGGAACTGCGCATGCACCCTTCGACCAAGCGCCTGGCCACCCTGGGCGGCTTCATGGGCGGGGGACATGCCGGCATCGGCTCGGTGAACTACGGCATCTTGCGCGACCGCGGCAACATCCTCGGCATCAAGCTCGCCACCATCGAGGAGACGCCGCGCATCCTCGAGATTCGCGGCGACGAGCTGGCCACGGTGCACCATGCATACGGTGTGAACGGCATCATGCTTGAGGTTGAGATGCCGCTGGCGCCGGCCTATGCGTGGCGCGACATCATCGTGACCTTCGCCGACTTCATGCAGGCGGCGCGCTTCGGCTGG
The DNA here is from genome assembly GCA_965279115.1 of Burkholderiales bacterium. Lineage (GTDB taxonomy): Bacteria > Pseudomonadota > Gammaproteobacteria > Burkholderiales > JAEUOS01 > JAEUOS01. The sequence continues at coordinate 6,345,186 of OZ257137.1, read as the reverse complement.
GCGCTTGCCACCTCCGACGGCATCCTGAAAAAACTGGTGTCGCCGATCACCTGGAACCTGGCGAAGCATTTCCATGCGTTGCGTCACGCGATTCCGGATGGCCAGCATGCGGTGCTGGGCATGGTGGGCGAAGCGAGCCTGGAGGCGCTGGACGACCTGGTACGCGAGTTCGGCGGCAGGCTGTCGTTCAATCATCCCGAAGGCAGCTTCAACCAGCGGCCGATCTATGAGTACACCTGGGGGCATACCACCCTGCAGGTGCTGGGCGATGACCCGGCGGTGACCTACCTGATCTGCATTTTTCGCGGCAGCGACCCGCTTGAACAGGTGCGCATGATCCATGAGCGATTTGGTGACGAAGCACCTCTGCACCTGGAACTCAAGCGCATCAACGGCCAGATGGCGGTGGAGGGCATCCCGGTGATCCGCTATACCGGGCAGGAACAGATCGAGCGACTTTCGCAGGCGTTTGAAGACCTGGGCGTCAAGATCGCCAACCCGCATACCTATTTCCTACAGAACGGCGGCATGCACAAGATCGATGATGCGCAGATTGCCTTCAAGCGCGCCACCGACCCGCATGGCCTGATGAATCCCGGCAAGATCGCCGGCTACGACCAGATTGAAGGTGCGCCCGGCGGGGCCGGACATATACGCGCCTCCGGATGGGCTTACTGAACCTGCGCATGAGCGATACGATCGAAAAGCTGGCCGGCCAATTGGCCGGCATCACCTTGCTGCGCGATGCGGGCGACCTGACCCGCCTGTCGCGCGACTTTTACTGGTTCAGCCCGGTGTTGAAGGCGCTGCTTGATGATAAGCGGGCGGACATGGTGGCGGTACCGACGACACAGGATGAGGTTGCGCGGATTGTCGGTGCCTGTGCGGCCGCGGGCGTGCCGCTGACACCACGCGGACTCGGGTCCGGCAACTACGGACAGGCAATGCCGCTCGCCGGCGGGGTGGTGCTGGACCTCACGCGCCTGAACCAGGTGCTGTGGGTCAAGCCCGGTGCGGCGCGTGCCGAGGCCGGCGCGCGCCTGTCCGAAATCGACGCCGAAGCACGCAAATCCGGCTGGGAACAGCGCATGCTGCCCTCCACCTTTCGCGGCTCGACCGTTGGCGGCTTCTATTGCGGCGGCGGTGTGGGCATAGGGTCGAACAACTACGGCATGCTCAAGGATCCCGGCAACATCCTCGGTGTCAAGGCGCTGTCGATGGAACCGCAGCCGCGCGCGCTGCAGTTTCGCGGCCGCGATGCAGTGGACCTGCACCATGCGTATGGCGTCAACGGCATCGTGCTTGAAGTCGAACTGGCGCTCGCCCCCGCCCTGCCTTGGGTGGAATTCATCGCCAGCTTCGGCAGTTTCAACGACGCGGTGGCCTTTGCGCAGGCGCTGGGCGAATCCGACGGCATCGCCAAGAAGGGCGTCTCCGCGCACCAGTGGCCCCTGCCGCGCAGCTACCGCCCGCTCAGGGACGTGGTGCGCGATGGTGAAAGTGTCGTCATGACCCTGGTGGCCGAATACAGCGAAGACGCGTTCGCCGACATGGTGAAGGCCGCCGGCGGCGCGATCACCTGGCGCAACGACCCGCGTGCCGCGGGGGCGAAGCGTCTTACCCTGCAGGAATTCATGTGGAACCACGCCACCCTGCATGCGATTCGTGAAGCCGAGGCCGCGGGCGCTGCGCCGGGCATGGCGGGCGGCATCACCTACCTGCAGCTGGGCTATCCGGCCGGCCGCAACCTCGAACTGGTGCGCCGCATCCACGAGATCTTCGGTGACGAGGTGGTGCAGCACGTGGAGTTCATTCGCGTGAAGGGGGCGGTTACCTGCAGCGGCTTGCCGATCGTGCGCTGGAAGGACGAGCAGCGCCTGCGCGAGGTGATGCGCATTCTTGAGGAAGAGGGCGTCTATATCGCCGATCCGCATACCTGGGTGGTGGAAGACGGCGGCAAGAAGTCGATCAACCCGCGCCATGTGGAACTCAAGGTGGCGATGGATCCGGCGGGATTGCTGAACCCCGGCAAGCTGCGGGCGTGGGAAGAGCGGGGCGTGACCCAGAAGAAGAGTGTGTTCTGGGATTCCTGAGCGGCAGGATCGTTGGTGCCGCAGACAAAGAGAAACGGGTCGCGCTTCGCAGCGCAACCCGTTTGAAATTCGTGGTGGGCGGTACTGGGATCGAACCAGTGACTTCCACCGTGTGAAGGTGGCACTCTACCGCTGAGTTAACCGCCCGGAAGAGAGCCTCAGAGTATAGCAAATCCGCGGCACTTGGCGGCTTGCCATTGCACCTGTCGGGCTACAATCGCGGCCTTCGCATCGAGGCAATTCGTCATGTCGCAGGTTCGCACCCGTTTCGCTCCCAGTCCCACCGGCTTTTTGCACCTTGGCAATGCCCGCGCGGCGCTGTTTTCGTGGGCCTATGCGCGCCACCATGGCGGCAAGTTCGTGCTGCGCATCGAGGACACCGACCTTGAGCGCTCCACCGAGGAGGCGGTGCAGGTCATCCTGGAGAGCATGGCCTGGCTGGGATTGGATTATGACGAAGGACCGATTCGCCAGACCGCACGGCTGGAACGTTATCGCGAAGTGATCGGGCAGATGCTCGCCGACGGGCGCGCCTATCGCTGCTACGCCAGCCGCGAGGAACTCGACGCGCTGCGCGAGGAGCAGCGGGCGAAAAACCTCAAGCCGCGCTATGACGGCCGCTGGCGCCCCGAGAACGCGAGGGCCAAGACCCCGCCCGAGGGCATTGCGCCGGTGATCCGCTTCCGCAACCCGGATGACGGTGATGTCGCATGGAACGACCTCGTCAAGGGACCGATCTCGATTTCCAACACCGAACTCGACGACCTGGTCATCGCGCGCGCCGACCTCGTGCCCACCTACAACTTCGCCGTGGTGATCGACGATCTCGACATGGCCATCACGCACGTTGTGCGCGGCGACGACCACGTCAACAACACGCCCAGGCAGATCAACATCTACCGCGCGCTCGGCGCGCCGGTGCCTCAGTTTGCGCATTTGCCCACCATCCTCGGACCGGACGGCGAGAAGCTTTCGAAACGCCATGGCGCGGTGAGCGTGATGCAGTACCCGGCCGATGGTTACCTGCCCGAGGCGCTCTTCAACTACCTGGCTCGGCTGGGCTGGAGCCATGGTGACGCCGAAAAATTTCCGCGTGAAAAGTTCATCGAATGGTTCGAACTCGACACCGTTTCGCGCTCGGCGGCGCAGTTCGATCAGGCCAAGCTGACCTGGCTCAATCACGAATACATCAAGGAAGCCGACCCGGCCCGGCTGGCCGGGCTGGTCGAGCCGCTGATCGTTCAGCGCGGCGCCGTGGTTGCCGGAGGTCCTGCGCTCGATCGTGTGGTGGCACTGGTGAAGGACCGCGCCAACACGCTGCACGACATCGCCGATGCGGCCATGCTGTTCTATGCCGGCCATGCGCCGGCTGCGGAGCTTCTTACCGTGCACGTCACCGACGCGGTTCGGCCTGTATTGGCCGATCTGACGCGTCGCCTGACGGGTGCGGTGTGGGAAAAGGCCGCCATCAGCGCCGAGATCAAGGCCACACTCGCCGCGTTTGGCCTGAAGATGCCGCAACTGGCCATGCCGGTGCGGGTGATCGTGGCCGGCACGCCGCAAACCCCTTCGCTTGATGCGGTGCTGGAACTGTTCGGCCGCGAACGGGTGTTGTCGCGCCTGCAGCAGCATATTTAGTTGCCCGGGATATTTGCAAAACCGGCGTCAGTCTGGTTATAATATTGGACTGCGTTGGGGGTATAGCTCAGCTGGGAGAGCGCTTGCATGGCATGCAAGAGGTCAGCGGTTCGATCCCGCTTACCTCCACCAAAACGCTTCAGCAGTACGGTTAGTCCGGGTCCCCATCGTCTAGAGGCCTAGGACATCACCCTTTCACGGTGAGTACCGGGGTTCGAATCCCCGTGGGGACGCCAAGCAAACCCCACCTGCGGATAGCAGGTAGTGGTTGCGGCAGGTGGAATCTTCAAGTTCCACCCATTCGACCAGGTCGCGCAAGAAGTCCTTCAGCGCACCGGTCTCTGAATCAACGTTTACGCCCTGCGCCATTTGGCTCAGTATTGCGCGAACGTCCGATTCCCGAATGTTGCGCATTGATTCAGCAGCGCGCGTTTCGGCTTCGGCCCGCTCCAGTTGTTCCACCAGCGCTGCCCGTTCCTTCTCCAATTGCTCGATTTTTTCCAGCCAAGGGCGCGGTTGTTGTGCCTCCATGGCCAATTCCGTTGCTCGGCCGATTTTGCGGGTCAGGTCCGACACTTTTTCACGCATAGGCGCCACGTCCGCATCCGGAACAGGCATCGTCGCCTTGCGCGCCTCGGCCAGCAGCGCCTTGACGAACGCATCCGAGTGAAGATCATCGAGAACCTGCTTCACGATGTCGCGGTCCAGGGCTGCGCGGTTGACGCGCTTGCCCTTGCCCAGACGGTAGAACTCGCCCTCGGCATGCCATGTGCGGCCTTCGGCGGTACGAAGCAGACCACCGAGTAGCGATTCGCTGCTGGGCCGGCGTCCCTTGGTGTGCGGGCTTGCCTCAAGGTGAGCGAGGATGGCTTCAGCCTCATCGGTGGAGATCAGCCCCGGATGGGTGTCGTACTGGATCAGCCATTCTGACCGGGGGCGCCGCTTTTGGCCGCCCTTGTAGCCACCGCCTGGCAGTTGCTCCGAATGCACGTTCCAGACCGTGTGGCCGGCATAGGTGAGGGCGTTCCATTCGATACCGACCAAGGTTGACGCGGTCAGCGAAATGCCTGTCAGTTCGATTGCCCTGGCGCGGCCGGTACCGGCCGCGCGATGGCGCAGGAATTCGCCGACGATCTTGGCGTTCTCGTCAGGGACGAGCTTGCTTTTGGTGACCGCGGCGCCTTCACGGATTGCGCCGGTTTCATGCGCTTGCAGTTGGAATCCAAAGGGGGCGCGTCCGCCGGCACGCCAGCCTTGGCGAACGTTTTCCGCCATGCCCGCCAGGCCTTTCTCGCGGCTCATCAGGCTGTGGAGTTGGTCGAACGCACGCATCATCTGCTTGGTGACCACATCCATGATGGTGTTGGTCTCAGGCAGCTTGCTATAGAGCACGTGGATGCCGCGCTTTTCGCATTCGAAATTGAACGCGGCTGCCAGATACTGGTTTTGCCGGGCAATCCGGGACGTGTCCATCACCAGCAGCGTTGACCAGGTCCGCTCGCGGTCCTTCAGCCTCCGCAACATCGCCTGAAACCCAGGCCGCTCGCCGTCATCGGCGCGCTCCACTGGATCGGCGAATTCTTCAATCACCACCATTTCGCGTGCGGCGGCGAGCGCCTGCAGTTCGCGACGCTGGGCGTCGATGGAGGCGTCTGCGCGGTCTTTACTCGACCGTAGGTATAGGGCGGCTCGGATCATGGTCGGAAAGTGTAGCGCCTTCCCGAGCGCTTTTCGAGGCCATTTCAGCAGCGACACGCGCCTGCTGCGCTTCCCACATGCGGGCAATGATCGGCGCTAGTTGCCGTGCTGCTCGTTGCGGGTCTGGCCGTCCAACTGACGGCGTCACGCGAGCAATCACGGTACGTGTTGAAGGCTCTCGTAGGTCGCCGATCCGCTTCATTTTTCAGCGCCCAGCAATTTCCCGCGACACATGCTGATTGCCAACTGGAATGCCGACACCGTCCTGAAGCGATGCATTCGATTTCCTAGGTCAAGTTGCGTCAATCCCTACCAAATACGCAAAAGCCTATAAAAGTGTCGGCTAGATGCGATGCATCCATCGTTAGTCATTGATTTTGATTAGTTTTTTCAATTCATAAGTTCTGAGAAGCGTTCGTTCAACCCCCCGTCGCATAACGCACGGGGGGCCGGATGGCACTCAAGAACGGGAAAGAACTCCAGCAATGGGAGATTGCAGTTGCAAAGCAACTAATTGGTAAATACCGCAGGCAGTCACAAAGTCCGGAACGCGAAGAATTTGACGACCTTCTGCAGGAGTGCCTCATGCACTGGATCGAGGTGCGGCGCAAGCTTCGCACCGACCGCGACGGTCCGCCAATCGCCTATATGGCAACAGTCGTCCGCAACAAGCTAACCGACCTGTTTCGCGAACGCGACGCTGCCAAACGCGCCGGCGACTACGACGCGGTTTCACTCGACGCGCCCACGGGCGAAGGTGACGACGCGCCGACATTCGCTGAACTGCTCGACGCGGCGCGAGGCCGTGACGCCGCCGCGGACCATGGCCTCGATCCAGGCGACGCGCGCATCGATGTCGCCAGGGCGCTGCGCCATCTGACACCGCGACAGCGGCGACTTTGCGAGCTGTTGGGCGAAGAGGGATTGTCGATCAAGGAGGCCGCCGAAAAGCTCCGAATCCCGCGCGGCACGCTCTACGAGGAAATCAATCGCATCCGAAAAATCTTTGCAGATCAGGGCCTTGGGGACTACTTGCGGAAATGAGCCGACACATTTGATCGCGAATCCGTATCGCTGAATCAGGCCTCAATTCCCTACAGATTCGATGATCAAATTCACGGTGACCAGCACCAAGGGCGGTGTCGGCAAGACCACCCTCACAGCCAACCTGGGGGCACTACTGGCCGACATGGGCTTGCGCGTCCTGCTGATCGATGCGGACGTGCAGCCTTCGCTGTCGAAGTACTTCCCATTGGCGACACCCAAGCCGCTTGCCGGGCTGACCGAGGTGATCGTGCGCGGCGAGGTCACCAGACAGTGCATCACCCCGACGCTGTATCGCAATCTCGATATCGTCGTCTCCGACGATCCCGAGGGCAATCTGCCGCACTGGTTGCTCAACCGGATCGACCGCGGCTTCCGTTTGCGGTTCGCGCTGCAATCGGCTGCCGTCGTCGGCGCCTATGACTGCGTGCTGATCGATACCCAGGGCGCCATCGGGCCGCTGCAGGACGCCGCCGTGCTGGCGGCCGACATCCTGGTCTCGCCGATCACCCCCGAGATCCTTTCGGCCCGGGAGTTCAAGGACGGCACCATGGAGCTGCTCGACCGCCTGGAGCCCGGCAGCGCCCTGGGCGCGACGCTCGGGCCGATGAAGGCGGTCATCTACCGGCAGGACCGTACCGCCGACGCGCGCACCATCGCTAGCGGCATTCGTGACGACTTCATCAAGCTCAAGGGCCGCGTCTCCGTACTGGAAACCGTGGTGCCCCATGCCAAGGCCTACAAGGAAGCCGCCACGCTGCGTATCCCTGTACATCGGCATGAACGCAAGCGTGAAGGCGTCACACCCAGCGCCAGTACCGTCATGCATCAACTGGCGTGGGAACTGATCCCCAGCCTGCTGGGCGTCTATGCCGAGCCGTTCCAGGCGCAGGAGAAGACGGCATGACACCGGGATCGAATGCGGAACGGACGCCGATCGCACTGCCCGTCGGACGCCAACTGTCGATCGACGAGCGGCGCCGCTTGGTGGCCGAGTCGCTGCGCGTTGGCAATCCGGACAGCCGCTCTGGTGACTTGCCGGCGCAGGCCGACCCGCGCCAGGAATGCCAGATCGAACTGCCGGTCGACGCCATCCGCCCTTACGAGGACAACCCGCGCCGCAGCGGCAACGAACGCTTCGAGGACATCAAGGCGTCGGTTCGGGCGAACGGAATCCGAAATCCGCTCACCGTCACCCGCCGGCCGGGGGAAACGCATTTCATCGTTGAAGCCGGTGGCAACACCCGACTGCTGGCCATCCAGCAACTGTGGGCCGAGACCGGCGATGCGCGGTTCCAGAAGCTCCTGGTGTTGTTCCGTCCGTGGCAATCCGAGAGCCATGTCCTCACCTCCCACCTGATCGAAAACGAACTGCGCGGCGAAATGTCGTTCTGGGACAAGGCCTGCGGCGTTGTTTCCCTCAAGGCCCGACTCGAAGCGGAGAAGGGCGTCCCTCTCTCCATCCGCCAGCTTGAAGAGGCGATCAAGGCGCTGGGCCTTTCGATCAACACCGCCACGCTCGCCCACTATCTGTTCGCCACCGATCGCCTGGGCACCCTCGGTGAGGCCGTGACCAGCCTGTCCGGCCTGGACGTCAAAACCTTGCAACCGCGGCTAAACGCGATGAAGCGCCACGCGCTGGCGCGCGCGTCCATCGCCGAAGACGACCTCTATACCGGTACCTTCGAGCCGGTATTCCGGCGCTTCGCAGACAAGTTTCGGAAGACTTCAGCTTTCAGCGTGGTGGCCCTGTCGCGTGCTTGCGAGGAAGCACTGGCGTTGCGGCTCGGCGAGCATGTCGACAAGGTCCGCGCGGCGCTCGACACATCGCCACGTGGCGTGCCCCCTCCGGCGGCATCGACGACCAATGCCTCGAATGCCGGCGCTACATACGCGAGTCAGGCAGTCCTGGCCGGCCTGTCGTCACCTCGCCTGCCCAACGTTAGCACTTCTAACATCCCGCAAACCGTGGCTGCGGAACTGGCAGCGCTACCGCCTGGACCTGTGCCACAAGAAGCTGCGTCAGGTGCGTCCGCCAAGCTCATCGCGGCTGTGCGAGCCTTCGCCGCCGTGTCCGGCGTCGGCGACTTGCTCCAAATCGCACCAGGCGCGTCAATCGGCTATGTGTTGCTCGACGCGACGGCACAGAGCGAATGGACCCGTTACCCGATCGAAAGACAACGTGCGGCGCGACTTCTGACTGCGCTCGCTGCGCGCGCCGATTCCGATGACGGTGTGTCTCTCGAACCTGATGCCGTTGCTGCCACGGCAAAAGGAGAGACGGCCTTGGTACGTTGGCTCATCGATGCGGCTGACGCGGGCGCCGGCGCATTCTTGGACATCCTGATTTCCGTCCGTGAAACACAGGCTGCGGCGCGAATCGCTGCCAAATCGGAACCGGATTCAATGTCGGAGAGCACCTGATGCTGCCACTGCTCGACGCCCAGGTCCGCTTCGTCCTGCTCAATCACGTCGCAGTGAGGCTTGCCGAGGCAGAGCGTGAGGAGGTCAACGCCGCCGGCATTGACGCCGATCAGCTCGCGCGACTGCGGCAGCTTTCGGCGCTCGACCTCAACCGCCTTGCAGGCATGCGCCAACTGACCATCGCGGTAGCCGTCGATGGCGCCGGCCTCAAGGCCGGATTGCGGGCCGTGGCGCTGGTCAACGAGGCCAAGGCTCTGGAGACCTACTTCATCCGCCACGGTGCGACTTGGCAAATGATGAACACCTTGTTCAAGCTGCGCCGCAAGGTCACGCTCAGGCGGCGGCGCGACTACGGGGCCTGGCGGCCATCGGGCCGCATTGCGCTTCCCGATCATGTCATGCGCGAGCAGATTTATCGGGTCTGGTACGGGCTCGATGAACCGGATCCGCGGGCGCGGTACTACCGGCTGCATCAGGTCTTTCCACAGCATTCAATCGCGGTGCTGGAAGCGATCGTGCGCGAATTCGAGGCCGACCGATGAGCACGCGTGCCTCTGTGCCGGCCGTGGTCTCCCCCGACCTGCTGCTCGACGTATTCGACCTGCCGATCAGCTTCCATCGTTGCCTGGTGCCGGTGACCGGCGGTGTCACGCCGGCCCTGATGCTGTCGCAGGCCATCTGCACGGCGCAGGCGGTCGATCCCACGGCTTTTGGCTGGTTCTGCAAGTCCCAGGACCAATGGACCGAAGAAACCGGGCTCACGCGCTGGGAGCAGGAAACCGCGCGGCGCGCGTTGCGCAAGGTCGGCTTCCTGGAGGAGCGGCGGGTCGGCATGCCGGCCAAGCTGTGGTTCCGGGTGCGCGTCGATGTCGTCTGGCGCGCGCTGCAGGCCCAGGCGGCCGAGCCGCGCTGACGGTGCCGAGAGCAGGCGTGGCGGAGAACGGATTCGGAGCGGCGGCGGGGAGCGATGCATGGCAGTCAGAAAGACGAAACCAGGAACTCGCGGTCATCTGGCCCCTGCTGGGCCGGCACATCGCGTTCCACCGTCGCCTCGTGGACGTGACGGCCAATGTGAAAGCGGCATTGATGCTGTCCCAGGCGATCTACTGGACCCGGCACGGGCGGGATATCGCCATGAATGACGGCTGGTTCTTCAAGACCGGCGAGCAGTGGACGATGGAAACGGGTCTTTCCGCCAAGGAGCAGGCGACCGCCCGGGAGCTGCTGCGCGACCTGGCCCTTCTGGGGGAGCGACGTATCGGACTGCCGGCGCGGCTGCATTTCCGGCTTTGCGTCGATCAGCTGGGCGAATTGCTGTTCGGTCAGCCTGGCGACGCAAGTCGCCGTCTGGACTGGGCCGACGGCGCTGCCGTGGCCGAACTGCTCGGGCCATCGCTTTCGTTCCACCGCGTTCTCGCGGGCGTGGCGGGTGGTGTTCACGCAGGTCTGCTGTTGTCACGAGCGCTGTATCTGACGCGCTTGCAGATGCGCCGGCAACTGGACGCGTGGATCGCTAATTCGGCGAACCGCTGGACGCAGGAGATCGGGCTTTCCCGCCGCGAACAGGAGGCGGCGCGCCGGGAGTTGATGCGTGCGGGCCTCTGGGAAGAGGCATTGACCGGCATTCCGGCCAAACTCGTCGCGCGGATCAGGTTGGAATGCTTGCTGGACTTGCTGTCTCGCGGTGAGCGTGGTGCCGCTGGCGGCCTGATCGTGTCGTCCGCTCTTGAACGCGGGATCGCCGCAACCAGGATTCCACCGAACGGCGAATCAAGAGTGTGGGATTCCCACATTCCTGATTTGCCGAAACCGCCAAACTTGATTCGCCGAAACCGCCATCACAGTTTTGCCGAAAGCGCCAAACTACATATACAAAGAAGTACAAGTGTTTCAGTACAACAACCACCGGCTGTTGACGCACGCGCTGTCGAGACCGGAATGCAGGGTGATGGTGACCTGGTATTCCCGAACGCGCTGATCCCTGACGAGCGCGCTTCCGCGCGACGGATGCTTGAGCAATGTCCTGACCAGGCGCAGGCCTTGCTCGATGAGTTGAGCGCACGCATGCAGGCCAAGGCCATTCACACCGCGCCTATCGCGTATCTGCGTGGCCTCGTCAAGCGTGCTGCCACCGGCGAGTTCATCCCCGAACTGGGCCCACGGGTCGCCGCAGCCCGGCGCAATCGCCAAGCAGAGCTGATCGAGCGCCAGCAACGCGAAGAGGAAGAGCGTCGCCTTGCCGCCGAACGCGCCACCCCGGAGTACCAGGCCAAGGCCGCCGAGCGCCGCGAAAAGATTCGCCAGATGCTCAACGCGACGCGTCCGCAATCCCCCAAGGGAGGTGCGGAATGACTGGCCGGCACGGGCATGCTCCGGATCCATTGCGAGCAGTGCTAACGGATGGCGACGCTGGCTCCACACCTTCCTTGATCGATCAACCCACAGGAGTTTTCATGGCAGGTCATGACGATGCGTCACAGCAACCCCCCGCCGATACGAACGCGAAGCTGGGTCAGCTTGCGGACGCTACGCCCGACACGATGACCCTGCACACCCAGGATGCGTATCGCATGTTCACCGGCCGGCCGGCGGATGCCAAAGGCCTCGGGTCGCAGATTGTGGGCGGACGCCGGTTTGCGGCCGTTCTGAAGTCGATCTGGCATCTGTCCGCGAACGACAACCCGTATGCCGACTGGATCCTGGTCCGCATGTACGACGGCCTGGTCGCGGTTCGAAGCCACCTGGACCAGGTCATCAAGTCGCGCGAGGAATCGTTCGAACTTCTCAGGCGCAAGGGCTTGGGCCTCTCCGTGATGGCATCGCGCAACCCCAAGGCCGTGGAGCTCGGGTTCCGCAGCCCGTATGGGTATGCCACTGCGGAGGCGATCGTCGAGTTCGATTACTACGTGCGCATGATCAAGACCCTGGTCCACAAGGATCGAATCAGCGACACCGAAGGCCGGGCCGCGATCCGCGCAGTCGGTCGACAAATGCGCGCGCTGTTCCTGGAGCCGATTCGCTGGGAGCGGCATCTACTGCGCGATGAGTTGCGGCAAATGAGTCGCAGCGACTTCCTGCCAACGGCGGACGAGATCGCCCGCCGACGGGTGCAGGCGGCCGTGGCCCTGTTCGGCGAAGTTCCTCGTCCGGTCTTCACCGGTGCGAATGCGCCACGGCATACACGGCGCCGCGTCAAGTTGACTGACGCGGAATTGCGTCTTCTGGAGCAGGCGTCACTCTCCGCCGACGTGGAATCGCCTGAATCGGCGGCGGAGTTGTTGTGAGGGCAGCGGCAATTCGGTCGAACCGGATTGGGCGGTTGCGTGGACCAATGGGAGCTGCGCGGACGTTTCCCGTGAAACGTTGCCGAGCGCGGTGTGGCGTGAAGGCGGGGCGGAACTACGTGCGCAGTCGTCGCCCGCGCCTGTGCGCATTACTGGGTAGTTCAATCAACTGAAAGGAGATGTGTATGTCGAACGAGTTTCGCGGGACCGGCAATGTCGGTGATCAACCGGTCTTAAGGACCGCCATGGTGAGTGGCAATCCGCGTCAGGTCACCGAGTTGCGGGTGTTTTTTGACGAGTACCGTCAGGACGGGTCTGGTGGCCTGGAACAGACGGGCGGTTTCTGGCTGGACGTCAACGTCTGGGGCGAGCGGCTGGCGCCTGAGGTCGCCAATCTGGTGACCAAGGGTGCGCGCGTGCAGGTCATTGGACGTCTCGTCGAGAACAAGTGGACCGTCACGGGGACAGGTGAGGAGCGGCGTGCGCTTTACCTGAATGCGGACAGCCTGTTTCTGAGCCTCGCGCGCGTCGCCGAGGTCAGGCTCAAGCCACGCAGGGAGGCGACCGATGGAAGGGGCTGACATTTGCGCGGAGCTTGTTTCGCACCTTGCTGACCATGAACCGATTGCCATGTCCAAGTGTTGAAGAGCTACGCATGTTGCGCGCCATCGTGTTGATCGCGGTGGCGGACGCTGCTTGCCTCGGAGAGTATCGCGCTTCATTTCGCGGATTCCGCGTGCATGCATGGCGATTCGGCGGACTGTCAGCTGGCCGCGTCATGTCCGTGACTGTGGAAACGCGGTGCGAAGGATCCTTGTTCGAACGCAGCGTCTTTGATGTCGCAGTAGGGCGATTCACCGACTGTTGACCAAGGGCACCAATCGAAGAGGTGCATCGATCTTTGGCCAAATCCGCGAATAGCTTCGATCCGGATTGTTCGTGCGGTGGCGCAAATTACCGGAAGAGTTTTATCTAAATGTTCTTGACATTCCCATGATGTCAAGGTCGAAAGTGGATTCCTCGCTTCTCAATCCAGCAAGGAAGACACCATGATTACCTTTCAAGTGAACGACATGACCTGTGGCCATTGTGTCGGCCAGATAACCAAAGCCGTCAAGGCAGCCGACCCGGACGCCGCGCTTGAATTCGAGTTGGCGTCCCACCAGGTCCAGATCGCGTCGACCCTCGCGAACGCCGAGTTTGCCGAAGCGATTTCCGATGCCGGGTACACGCCTGTGCTTTTGTCGGCCGCGACCAAGGTCCCCGCTGCGTCTACCTCAAGGGCACGTTCGGGCTGTTGCTGCAGTTGAAATCTCCCAGACGTCGCGCGCGGTCGCGGCATCTCCAGCGTTCGCCACCATACAGACGCGCGCCAGGCGTTGGCGCACCGTCGAAAATCGCATTTACGCATTTGGAGAAACAACATGAAACTCCGTCAAATCGCCCTTTGTGCATCGCTTTTTGCATTGTCAGGAGTATCGACTGGCCTTGCCATCGCGGCCACACCGTCCGATGACCACAGCGCACACCATCCGGCACAAACTGCCCCGAAACCTTCAGCGGAGGCGACCCGTGTGGATGAGCAGTTGAAAACCATGCAGGACATGCATCAGAAGATGCAGGCAGCCAAGACGCCTGAAGAACGTGCGGCCCTGATGCAAGAGCATATGAAGGCCATGCAGGACGGCATGTCCATGATGGGCCAGATGAAAAAGGGCATGTCGATGGACGGCATGCCGAAGGCCGGCGCCAAGAGGCCTTCCATGATGATGGGCGCCGTGGCATCAGGACACGACATGATGGAGCGCCGCATGTCGATGATGGAGATGTCGATGCAGATGATGATGGACCGTCAGGGCGTTGTGCCCTCTGAAGCAAAGTAGCGGTCCCGCATCATGGCCGGCACACTGGAAGCGCATGACCCTGCGGTGCACGGGGCGCGTAACGCCGGTACGGTTCACGACAAGCGCGGAATGGACACCGGCCCTGAACCGGCGCCCGGGGCGGTATCGCCTAAACCAGGGCAGAAAAACGTCGAATACACCTGCCCCATGCACCCGCAGGTGCGGCAGATGGGTCCCGGGAACTGCCCGATATGTGGGATGAGCCTGGAACCCGTCGTCGCCACCAGCGAGGCCGGCGAAAGCCCCGAACTGCGGGACATGTCCCGGCGCTTCTGGGTGGCATTGGCGCTGACTGCGCCTGTCTTCGCGCTGGAGATGGGCGGCCATGTATTCGACCTGCACAGCCTCATCGCGGGGCAGACCTCGAACTGGGTGCAGTTGTTGTTCGCAACGCCGGTTGTCCTGTGGGCCGGTTGGCCGTTTTTTGTCAGGGCCTGGGCCTCGCTTGTGAATCGCAGCCTGAACATGTTCACCCTGATTGCGCTTGGCACCGGCGTCTCCTGGGTCTACAGCATCGTGGGCACGCTCATGCCGCAATGGTTTCCGACGGATTTGCGCATGAGCGATGGCTCGGTCGCCATTTATTTTGAGGCGGCGGCGGTGATTACGGTGCTGGTTCTGCTTGGGCAGGTCCTGGAACTGCGTGCTCGTGAAAAGACCTCGGGTGCCATCCGCGCCCTGCTCGACCTGGCGCCAAAGACGGCCGTGCGAGTCAAGACGGATGGAACCGACGAGACGGTACAAATCGACACCATTAAGGTCGGCGAACTGCTGCGCGTCCGACCAGGGGAGAAGGTGCCGGTGGACGGTGAATTGACGGAAGGCAAGGGCACGGTCGACGAGTCGATGGTCACCGGCGAGGCGATGCCCGTGGCAAAGGCGCCCGGCACGAAGGTCACGGCAGGAACGCTCAACCAGACCGGCGGTTTCGTGATGCGCGCGGAAAAGGTCGGTGCCGATACGCTCCTGTCGCAAATCGTCCACATGGTCGCCACCGCCCAGAGAAGCCGGGCCCCGATTCAGCGAATGGCGGACCGGGTCGCCGGCTGGTTCGTGCCGGCGGTGATTGCGGCCGCAGTCCTGACCTTCGGCGCCTGGATGATATGGGGGCCGGCGCCGGCGTCATCGTATGCCTTGATTGCATCAGTTGCGGTCCTCATCATCGCGTGCCCGTGTGCGCTGGGCCTGGCCACACCCATGTCCATCATGGTCGGCGTGGGTCGGGGCGCACAGCAAGGCGTTCTCATCCGCGATGCCGAGGCCCTTGAGCGCATGGAAAAGGTCGATACCCTGGTGGTCGACAAGACCGGCACCCTGACCGAGGGCCGGCCGAAAGTGGTGAAAGTCAGCCCTGCAGCCGGATTCGACGAGCCGGGAGTACTGCAGAAGCTGGCGAGCGTCGAACGGGCCAGCGAGCATCCGCTCGCGGCAGCCATCCTGGCGCAGGCTGCGGAACAGAAACTCGCGCTGACGCCCGTGACGGATTTCGACTCACCCGCCGGCAAAGGGGTGGTCGGCGTCGTCGATGGCGCCCACGTGGTCTGCGGGAGCGCCAAGTTCCTGTCCGAGCAAGGCATCGACGTCGCGCCACTGGCTGCCGAGGCAGAGGGATTTCGGGTCAAGTCTGCGACGGTCATTTTCGTCGGGATTGACAAACATTTGGCGGGCTTTGTCGCCATCGCCGACCCGGTCAAGGCCACCACGCCGGCCGCGCTTGCGTCGCTTCGGGCCGCCGGGGTGCGGATTGTCATGTTGACCGGTGACGGCAAGACGACGGCCGAGGCGGTCGGCAAGCAACTCGGCATCGACGAGGTGATTGCCGAGGTATTTCCGGAGGACAAGGCCAAAGTCGTTCAGCGCCTGAAGTCCGAAGGCAAGGTGGTCGCCATGGCGGGGGACGGAGTCAATGACGCGCCCGCACTCGCCGCCGCGGAGGTAGGCATTGCGATGGGCACCGGTACCGACGTGGCAATGGAAAGCTCCGGGGTGACCCTGCTGAAGGGCGACCTGATGGGCATTGTCCGCGCGAGGCAACTATCCCAGGCGACCATGCGCAACATTCGGCAGAACCTGTTCCTGTCGTTCGCCTACAACGTTGCCGGCATCCCGATTGCAGCCGGCGTGTTGTATCCATTCTTCGGGACGCTGCTGTCACCGGCAGTGGCCGCGGCCGCGATGGGGCTTTCGTCCATCAGCGTCATCGCCAATTCGTTGCGACTGCGCAGCGTCCAGATGAAGGTTTAGCGAGTCAAAGGGCCCGCCGCCGGCGGGCCTTGTTCATCACTAGATACCTCAAAGGAAATCACATCATGGACGCTGCCACCAGGACGGCCCTTGTTATCGGGCTTGTTGTCGTTGCCTTGCTGTTACTCATTTTAGGCGGAGGCATGGCGACCGGAACCATGATGAGCGGCGGGATGATGGGGGTAGGCCACATGGGGGGCGTCAGCTGGATGTGGCTTCCGACCCTGCTGGTCGTCGCACTGGGTGTCGTGCTGCTTTCGGTCATTTCGGGAAGGAAGTAGTTGGCATCACGGAGCGCCGGTGTTGCATCGATTCGCATGCGAAATTTCAGCAAGCGATATACAGACCGCCAAATGCCCCGTCCTTTCCGTGCTTAGCGTCCGGTGTACTGCTTCGGACGGTTCAATTGTGAGAAGTCGACGCTGTGAGGGGCGTCTCGAATTTCGACCACAATAATTGCCTCTGCCCAAAACGGTGCCTGGGCGGCGTTCATTCTTTCGAGGCTAGAATAGTCAGAACGGCTGCCAAGCAAGAATGATGAAGTTGCGCCACCACTCGCTAACGACCTGGATTGCACTCCTGGGAATCCTTTTTTCCCAACTGGTGCTGTCGGCGTATGCCTGCCCTCGATTGCTGCCGGCGAATGACGCCCCGCAAATGGAAGCGCATGGCGACATGGCGGGTATGCCGTGCGCCGATATGGATATCGATCAGCCGGTGCTGTGCGACCAGTACTGCCAACAAGGGCACCAGAGCGTCGGTTCGACGCTTTCATTCGACTTCCAGCCTGTCTTGGGTCTTCTTTTTGTTAGCCCGGCGATCAACCAGATCGCTATCTTGCCAGCGTTCGACGTGCAGTCCTCGCTGCTCGTTCGCGCCACTTCCCCACCTCCGCTATCGCGCAGCTGCCGGCTGCACATTTGACACTCCCAGGTACCTCGTGGCGGCGCACCGACATGCGTTGCCTTGATGTCCATCGTCTGTACTTGGGAGGTTGTCATGGCTTCATTCAGATTCGCTTTCAATCGACGCGCCGTCGCAATGGTGGTCGTGGTTTTGTCTTGGTCAGCCAGTCAAGTGGGGGCGCAGTCGCCCGGCCGATTGGCGCTGCACGAGGCATTGGGCCTCGCACAGTCGAATGCGCCGGCGCTCAATGCCGCCACCATCGGCGCCCGCGCGGCACGCGAACAGGCCGTCGCCGCGGGCCAGTTGCCCGACCCCATCCTACGTTTCGGCGTTGAAAACCTGCCCGCCAACGGACCAGACGCATGGAAAGTCGGCAACGACTTCATGACCATGCGCCGCATCGGGGTGATGCAGGAATATGTCACCACCGACAAGCGCGACTTGCTGCGTAGGCGCGTGGAACTCGAGGCCCTGCGCCAGGAGGCGACCCGCAGTCGCCTCACGGCCAATCTGCGCCAGGAAGTCGCTGTTGCCTGGTTCGAGCGCTACTACGCCGGCAAGTCGCGTGAACTGCTCAAAACTCTTGAAGCGGAGGTGGAACTTCAGTTGCGTACCCTGGATTCGCAGATACGTGCCGGCAAGGCGGGTGTGGGCGATGCATCACTGGCCACCGCCGCCTTGCTGCAACTGCGCGACAGGTTGATGGTGGCGGACAAACAGGAGCGGGTGGCCCAAATCGCACTGGGGAGATGGCTCGGCAAGGACGCTGCGCGCGAACCGGCGGCGGCGCCCGACGTCGATTCGCTGGCGCTCGACCTGGCAACGCCAAGTCTGCTGGACGCCGCGCCGGCGCTCAGGGAGCATGAATCGGAAAGCGAATTCAGCCGGGCCGACCTGGCTGTCGCCCAGTCGAACAAGCGTGCCAACTGGAGCTGGGAAGTGGCCTACAGTCAGCGTGGCCCTGCGTATTCCAACATGGTCTCGTTTGGGGTCAGCATTCCGCTGACGTTCAATGCGTCCAACAAGCAGGACCGGGAGGTCGCCGCCCGGCAGGCGCAGCTCGAACAGGCGCATGTCCTGCATGAAGACATGCGCCGCGAAACCGAAGCAGCACTTGCCGCGGCACATGCGGAATGGAAAAGCCTCGTTGATCGGCGCAAGCGGCTTGCCGCAGCGCTGCTGCCCGTGGCAGGCCAGCGGGTCGAGCTGGCCTTGGGCGCCTATCGCGCGGGGCCTGGCAGTCTGGCTGCCGTTCTCGAAGCGCGGCGCGCCGAAGTCGAGGCCCGCATGCAGCTACTTGACCTGGAACGTGAGACTGCCCGGTTATGGGCTCAGCTCAATTTTGCGTACGTTGAACCGGCGATGGCGCGCGCCAAGGGAACACAACCATGAAAACCGTCACCCTGGTGTCCGTGGCGCTTGTGGGCGGCGCTCTCATCGCGGCTGGTGCCTACCAACTGGGCATGCGCCACCCCGCGGCGTTGCCGGCGGCTGCGCCTGTCGATCCACAGGTCGACCCCAAGACAGGCCGGAAAATCCTCTACTGGCACGATCCGATGGTGCCCACCTCCAGATTCGACAAGCCCGGCAAGTCGCCGTACATGGACATGCAGCTCGTGCCTGTCTATGCGGATGAATCCACCGGCGCCGGCGTTAGCGTGAGCGCCGGCGTGGCCCAGAACCTCGGCATTCGGACCGTGCTGGTACGCAAGGCCGCGTTGTCCAATGGCCTGGACCTGACAGGAGTGGTCGCGCCCAATGAGCGGGCAACCGAAGTGGTGCAGTCGCGTGTCACCGGCTTCGTCGAAAAGCTCCACGTCCGCGCAGTGCTTGACCCGGTCAGAAAGGGCCAGCCACTGGCAACCCTCCATGCGCCGGACTGGGCTGCGGCGCTTGAGGAGTATCTCGGCGTGCGGCGCGCACAAGTCGGGCAACCCCTGGTCGAAGCCGCACGGGCACGGTTGCGGCTGCTTTCCATCCCGGATGGCGTGGTGGCCGCCGCCGAGCTGTCCGGCCAGGCGCAGTCACGCTTCACCCTGACGGCGCCGGTATCCGGGGTGGTGGCTGAACTCGGTGTCAGGGAAGGTGCCATGGTCTCGCCCGGCATGACCTTGTTCCGCATCGTCGACCTGAGCTCGATATGGGTGCTCGCCAGTTTGCCGGAAGCCCAGGCAGCGCAGGTGCGCCCCGGCGCCAGTGCCGAGGTACGTGCCGCCGGCGCGACGAGTGTCATCGCGGGCAAGGTGTCGGCAATTCTTCCCGACGTCGATGCCGCCACCCGCGCGCTCAAGGTGCGGGTGGAACTGCCGAATCCCGGCCTGCTGCTCAAGCCCGGCATGTTTGTGCGTGTTGCCGTCAAAGAGGCCGGCAATGTACAGGTGCTGGTGGTACCGCAGGAGGCGGTGATCACGACCGGAAAGCGCAGTGTCGTCATCGTCGCCTCAGAAGGCGGGAAATACAGTCCTGTCGAGGTCCAGTTGGGGCGTGAGTCCGGCGCAGACGTGGAGATCAGGTCCGGCCTCGCGGAAGGGCAGAAGGTCGTTGCCTCGGGCCAGTTCCTGCTCGACTCCGAAGCCAGCCTCAAATCCGGTCTGGCCCGGCTGGATACCGCCGCGCCCAAGGCGCCCACGCCGGTGAGCTACTCCGCTGAAGGCCGGGTCGAGGCGATGGACAAGGACGGATTGACCATTTCGCATGGTCCGATCCCGGCGCTCAAATGGGGGGCCATGACCATGGGCTTCAAGCCTCCGCCGGGTGGGGCGCCCAAGGACCTGAAGGTGGGCGCGCGGATTCATTTCGAATTCGTGCAACAGGGGGATGATTTCGTGCTGCAGCATGTCATGACCCTGCCTGCCGGAGGCAAGCCGTGATTGCCGCCCTCATCCGCTGGTCGGTCGGTAATCGCGTTCTCGTGCTGATGGTCACACTGCTCCTGGTTGGTGGCGGCCTGTGGTCGCTGGCACGCACGCCGCTGGATGCCTTGCCGGACCTCTCGGACGTGCAGGTCATCATCCGCACGTCCTATCCGGGGCAGGCGCCGCAACTGGTCGAGAACCAGATCACCTACCCGCTTACCACCACCATGATGTCGGTACCGGGCGCGAAGACGGTGCGCGGCTATTCGTTCTTTGGCGATTCGTTCGTTTATGTCCTTTTCGAGGATGGCACCGACCTGTACTGGGCGCGCTCGCGGGTGCTGGAGTATCTCAACCAGGTGCAGGCCAAACTGCCGCCCGGGGCCAGTGCCGCGATCGGCCCGGATGCCACCGGGGTGGGCTGGATCTACGAATACGCGCTGGTGGACCGCACCGGTCGCCATGATGTGGGGCAGTTGCGTGCGTTGCAGGACTGGTTTCTGAAGTTCGAATTGAAGTCCGTGCCCAATGTCGCCGAAGTGGCGAGCCTCGGTGGCATGGTCCGCCAGTACCAGGTCCTGATTGACCCGAACCGCCTGCGTGCCCATGGCATCACGCACGCCAGGGTGCTCGATGCGATTCGCGGCGCCAATCAGGAAGCAGGCGGCGCCGTTATCGAACTCGCCGAGACCGAATACATGGTGCGCTCGCGCGGCTACCTGGCGAGCCTGGAGGATTTTCGCAACATCCCGCTTTCGGCCTCGAACGAGGGCGTGGTGGTGCGCCTGGGCGATGTGGCACGGATTCAGGTCGGGCCGGAAATGCGTCGTGGCATCGCCGAACTCGATGGCGAGGGCGAGGTAGCTGCCGGCATCATCGTCATGCGAACCGGCAAGAACGCGCTGGAGACCATCCGCGCTGTCCAGGCCAAGCTCGAGCAGATCAAGGCCAGCCTGCCGGCCGGCGTCGAAATCGTGCCAACCTACGACCGATCGCAGCTCATCGAGCGCGCTGTCGACAACCTTAAGGACAAGCTGATCGAAGAGTTCATCGTGGTGGCCGTGGTCTGCGTGCTTTTCCTGATGCATCTGCGCTCCTCGCTCGTGGCGGTGGTGTCCCTGCCGGTGGGCATCCTCGCGGCCTTCATCGTCATGCGCTACCAGGGCATCAACGCCAACATCATGTCGCTGGGCGGCATCGCGATTGCCATCGGCGCAATGGTCGACGCGGCGGTGGTGATGATCGAAAACATGCACAAGCATCTGGAAGCCTGGGACCATTCGCATCCGGGCCGAAAACTGTCGCCAGATGAGCGCTGGTCGGTAGTGACCGAAGCGGCCGTGGAGGTGGGGCCGGCGCTGTTTTTCTCGCTCCTAATCATCACGCTGTCGTTTGTCCCGGTGTTCACTCTAGAAGCCCAGGAAGGGCGCCTGTTCTCGCCGCTGGCGTTCACCAAGACCTACGCCATGGCGGCTTCCGCCGGCCTTGCCGTCACCCTGGTGCCGGTCCTGATGGGCTATCTCATACGCGGCCGGATTCCGCCCGAGCAGTCCAACCCACTCAACCGGGCGTTGATTGCGCTGTACCGGCCGGTGTTGGCCCTGGTGCTGCGGTTTCCCAAGGCCACCATCGCTGCTTCGGTGCTGGCCTTGGCGAGTACCTGGATCCCGCTTTCGCAATTGGGTGGCGAATTCCTGCCACCGATGGACGAAGGCGACCTGCTGTACATGCCATCGGCCTTGCCGGGGCTCTCCGCTGCGAAAGCGGCTGAACTGCTGCAGCAGACCGACCGCATGATCCGTACCGTGCCGGAAGTGGCAAGGGTGTTCGGCAAGGCCGGTCGTGCCGAAACCGCCACCGACCCGGCCCCGGTTGAAATGTTCGAGACCACCATCCAGTTCAAGCCGCGTGAGCAGTGGCGTGCGGGCATGACGCCGGAAAAACTGGTCGAGGAACTGGATCGCGCCGTCAAGGTGCCGGGCCTGTCCAACATCTGGGTGCCGCCGATCCGCAACCGCATTGACATGCTGGCCACCGGGATCAAGAGCCCGGTAGGGGTCAAGGTGAGCGGCCCCGACCTGGCCGAGATCGATCGCCTCGCCAGCGCGGTCGAGGCGACGGTGAAAAACGTGCCCGGCGTGACCTCCGCCCTCGCCGAGCGTCTGGTAGGGGGGCGCTATATCGATGTCTCGATCGACCGGGTAGCCGCATCACGCTACGGGCTCAATGTGGCCGACGTGCAGTTGCTGGTGTCGTCCGCGATCGGCGGCGACAACGTCGGCGAGGTGGTGGAAGGGCGGCAGCGCTTTCCCATCAACGTGCGCTACCCGCGCGAGGCCCGCGACTCCCTTGAAAAACTGCGTGATCTGCCCTTCGTGACCGAAAAGGGCGCACAACTGCGCCTGGCGGACGTCGCCGCCATCCGCATCGAGGACGGGCCGCCGATGCTGCGCAGCGAGAACGCGCGCCTGTCCGGCTGGGTTTACGTGGACCTGCACGGCCGCGACCTGCGCTCGGCGGTCGCCGAGATGCAGGGCCGGGTGGCGCAGGATGTCAAGTTGCCGGCGGGCTACGCGATCGCGTGGTCAGGGCAGTTCGAATACCTTGAGCGGGCGTCGCAACGGCTCAAGATGGTCGTGCCGTTTACGCTGGCCATCATCTTCCTGCTGCTCTACCTGATCTTCCGGCGCATTGAAGAAGCCCTGCTCATCCTGCTGGCGGTGCCGTTCGCGCTGACCGGCGGCTTCTGGCTCATCTGGTCGCTTGGCCATGCCGTTTCGGTGGCCACGGCGGTCGGCTTTATCGCGCTGGCGGGCGTCGCGGCCGAGTTCGGGGTGGTCATGCTGGTGTACCTGAAGGGTGCGTGGGAACGCCGCCTGGCCGGCGGTTCAACGCCTTCTGAAGAACTGTTGCTCGACGCCATCACCGAGGGCGCGGTATTGCGGGTCCGACCCAAGGCCATGACGGTAGCCGTCATCCTCGCCGGGCTGTTGCCGATCCTCTGGAGCGGCGGCACGGGGTCGGAAGTGATGCAGCGGATCGCAGCGCCCATGGTGGGCGGCATGATCACAGCCCCGCTGCTTTCCATGCTGGTGATTCCGGCCGTGTGGCTGATGATCATGCGCGGTCGAATGGCTCGGTCTGCCACTTCTGTGCAAACTTTGCCAACACCGGCGCACTGAAATGTTTTTCCAACCCCGCCTCTAAAATGATTGGAGATTGACGATGAAACTGATTCAACTGTTGGCTGCGCTCCCCCTACTCACCGCAGCGTCTACCTTCTCTGCGCAGGCACAAACCCCGGCATCGCAAGCGGCGGCCAAGTCGGGTGCCGCGCTGACAAGTGCTGAAGTGGTCGACATCTATCCCAAGGATGGGAAGGTGCTGTTGAAGCACGGTCCAATCCCAAACATCGGCATGGGCGCCATGACCATGGAGTTCGGCCTCAAGGACAAGAAGGCACTCACGACATTCAGGAAAGGTGACAAGGTAAGGTTCGCGGCAGATCAAGTCAAAGGGGAATACGTGGTGACACACATCGAAACGGCAAAGTAAATTCTCCATGACTTGGTGCAAATATCGCAGGCCGCCGTTGGATTGATCCTGCCTGGCTACACATTAACGCGCACTGCATAGCGTACATGGTGACCGCCATCTCGTCCCTTTCGATGCCTGCACCACGTCGTACCGGAATCCGGAGTTTGCAGTCCTTCTCGACAACGGGTGCCGCCGAAATGGAATCCGACGTATTGCGACGTCCTGCGATTCCTTGGAACCAATAGCGACACAGATGGTCTGTTGATCTGAATAGTCTTGGCTCGGTGGCCATGCCGCATGGCAATCGCTCAGTCAAGCATGCCGAAGTAACACGCTGGCTGTGTCAGCCCGCCCGATGCACGTCACGCATCGCCCAACGCTCGTGAGAGCGCCAAAACCGGCCTCATCTCCTGAAAGCCGGTGACCGCAAGGTCTGGAGGTTTTGTCAGTCGCATCAACCCAGTCGGGGATTCCATCCCCGGTCGGGGCATGGTCTCCCCATTTTCCATGTGTATAGGAGACCATCATGTCCGAGCAATCCCAGTCAGGAAATCAGCAGTCGTACTTCAACCTGCATGTCGAAGGCGTCGGCTATGTCAATCGCGTGCGTACCGTCAAGCCGAAAAAGGGCCAGGAGTTTCTGGCCTGCAGCATTTCGGCCTTTCGCGGCAGCAGCGACGATGTCAGCTACACCAAGTTCGACTGCACGGTCAGCGGCGCCGACGCCAAGACGGTGATCCGGAAACTCGAATCCGATGTCAAGGATGAGAAGGCCGTGATCATCGGCTTCCGCATCGCCGACATCTACCCCGAGACCTTCACCTTCGAGAAGGGTGACAACGCCGGACAGATGGGCGTCACCATCAAGGGCCGGTTGTTGCGGGTCAAGTTTGCCAAGGTCAACGGCAAAACCGTCGAGGTACCGCAATCGGATCGCTCGAATCAGCCCGAGCGCGCCACCGCCTGACCGTTCGCAACCGTTAGCAGTGCCACCACCCCATGGGGAGACATCTCTCCCCGTGGGAGACGTCTCCTCGTAAATTTGTCGAGGAGAGCGTCATGAAAGAGTCCGTATTGAACGTGGTCACCAACCTGAAGTTGATGGTGCTGATCGTCGTCGCATCCCAGGTCATCGCGATCGCCAAAGTGTTCGCCTGACCATCTTCGAAAGCCTCGCCTTCGGGCGGGGTTTTCACCTGTGGGCCAACCCAGAGGTGAAAACCCCGCAACCCACCGAGAGAGAGGCCCGCATGAAACAAGCGCTGTTGAACGTCGTTACAAACCCCAGCGTCATGGTGCTCTGCATCGTGATTTCCCAGATCATCGCCTTCGTCCGGGCCGTTGCATAAGTCGTGGCTCGGCGGAAGGCGATTTGCGGCGGCATCGAGGAATGCCGCCTGGCAGCCCCTCATCCGAGGGGCTCTACCCAAGCCGGTCTTGCGCCGGCCTGGGTAGAGACGCCGCTCGCTGCCTGGCATTAAGCGGGCGGCGTCGTTCGATGTTCCACCGCTGCCGTTTGGCAGCGCCCATGAAACCGGCCTCATCTCCTGGAAGCCGGCGACCGCAAGGTCCGGAGATCGCAGTCAGTCAACCCTCGGGGAATGTTCCTCCCCGACGGGGCGGTGTTCCCCTTTTCACATGCAAAAGGAGAACACCGTGAGTCAAGGCATGGAAGCGCTGTCGAATACCGATTTGTTGGGCTTGTTGGTCGGCAGCAAGACCGCCGAATGGATGATCAAGGCCGCTGAAGGCAGCCTCTTCAAGTTGTTGAACGGACCGATGCCGGCCTGCGACGCGCCGGCCAGGTCCAAGACGAAGTTGCAGGTCGCCAAGGAATTGGTCCGGCGTTCGCTGGCCGAGTCGATGCGGTACCGGGATGCGTTGTCGTCACCGGCCGTGGTGAGGGACTACCTGCGCATGACGTTGGCGGGCCGGGAATATGAAGTTTTCATGGTCCTGTTCCTGGATGCGCAGAATCGCGTCATCTCGCCCGAGGAAATGTTCCGCGGCACGCTCACCCAAACCAGCGTGTACCCGCGGGAAGTCGTCAAGAGGAGCCTCGCCACCAACGCGGCCGGCGTGATCCTCGCGCACAACCATCCGTCCGGCGTGGCCGAACCCAGCCAGGCTGATGCGATGTTGACTCGGGCCTTGAAGGACGCGCTGGCCCTGGTCGATGTCCGGGTGCTGGATCACTTTGTCGTTGCCGGCACCGGTGTGACGTCGTTCGCGGAACGCGGCATGTTGTAGCTGTTTGCAGTGCTGACAGGCGGGAAGCGATTCCCGTTTGTCAGCGTAAGTCGTAGGCGCGACGCAAGTTGCGCTTTGTCCCGGCCCGGAATCCTCCGTGTCGATTCGTTGATCCCAGCGGGGATGTGCATCCCCGGCATGGGGCCCGCCGTCCCCGTTTTCCATTTGGAGGTTTTAAATGAAAAACGGACGTACTCTCGTTAGTCTGGCCCAGGAACTCGAGCGGCAGATCGGCTCGAAGCAGGACCTGGTAGTGCCTTCGTCGCTTATGCAGTGCAGCACCGACGCAGGCGGACATTTGAAGATGGCGATCGAAGGCAGGGGAGGGGACGGCGCATTCGGGGTGACCAACCTCGCGCGCCGGCAACTCGCCGAAAAGCTGAAGATCCCGTTCACGTACTTCGAACGCATGCGGACCGAGCAGCCGGACCTTCTGGATCGCAATGTCAACACCTGGCTGCAGACCGACGGCGAGCGCCGCATGATCCGGACGCTGGACGGGCAGGTGCGCGCGGTGCTGTCCGACCGCTACCGCCGCCTGGACAACTTCGATCTCGCGGAAAACGTCCTGCCGATCCTGCAGCGGCTTCCCGAGGCACGCTTCGAATCGGTGGAACTGACTGAAACGAAGATGTACCTCAAGGTCGTGACACCGCAGGTGAAGTTCGAAGTGGCGCCGGGTGATGTGGTCCAGGCCGGCATCGTGATCACCAACTCGGAAGTCGGTTGCGGCACACTGGCAGTTCAGCCCTTGGTGTACCGGCTGATCTGTCGGAACGGCCTGATCGCGTCCGACCATGCGCTGCGCAAGACCCATGTCGGCCGAATCCTGCAGTCCGGGGAGGAGTCCGTCAACGTCTATCGGGATGACACCCTTGCAGCCGATGACAAGGCGTTTTTCCTGAAGGTGCGGGATGTCGTCGAGGCCGCGGTTTCCGAGGCGACGTTCCGGCAGGTGGCGCAGAAGATGCAGAAAACCCTGGACATCAAGCTCAGGGGCGATCCCGTCAAGGCGGTCGAGGTGCTCGCGAATCGCTACACGCTCAACGAAAACGAGCGTGCCGGCGTGCTGCGGCATCTCGTCGTCGAAGGCGATCTCTCAGCCTATGGTCTGGTCAACGCCGTCACGCATTTTTCGCAGGACGTCGAGGACTACGACCGGGCGACGGAGTTCGAGGCGCTGGGTGGGAAGTTGATCGAGCTGGCGCCGACGGAATGGCGAGGGATCGTCGAAGCGGCTTGAATTTCCGAATCGATCTTCCGTTCCAAGGCTTGGCAGTGCTTTTGAAAACTGAAGAAGCAACACTTTGAATCGGTACGGCCAAAAGCCGTACCGATATTTATTTGCGCGCCGACTGTCTCAAATCGCGCCCGCTCGTACTAAGCAGTCTTCGCCGCAAGCAGGCGATCCACTTCGGACGCGATATCCGCAACGGTTTCGACCGGCGTTGGGTCGCTGTTCAGGTCGAGCTTGAACTCTTCCTCCAGCTTGAACAGGAATTCCAGTGTCGCCAGCGAGTCGATGCCGAGGTCGGCGAGCTTCGCTGTTGGGACAACCTGTTCTGACGTCAATCCGAATTCGGCGACCAGCATGGTCTGGATAGTGGCAAGAGTGCTCATCCAGTCGAATTATAAGGATTCACCTCTAGCGCGAGTATTGCAACGGCCGCAGCGAGCGCCATGTCGGGTGCGGCGCAGCGTGCCTATCGGTCGGTGCCTGCCTCGGGTCTGATCATGGCCAGCAACTCCGACAACTGCTTCGCAACGGCACGCTGCGCTTCCTCTTCAATGGCGCGATAGATGGTCAAGGCCTGTTTGCCCGTCGGTGTCAGCGTCGCACCGCCGCCAGTAACGCCGCCGCGCTGCTTGGTGACCAGGGGCTCCACGAAATCCTGGTTCATCGCCTTCACCAGGGACCACGCCCGCTGATAGCTCATGCCCAGGCGTCGACCTGCCTCGGCGATCGAACCGGTTTCCGCGATCCCCTGAAGCACGTCGGCCTTGCCCGGGCCGATCGCGACCATGTGCTTGATCTGCACACGAAAGCGGGTCTTCTCGTCGAGCGGCGAAACGCTGAGCGTGGTTTTCATGATGGACTGGATTGTCTATCAACCGGGCGCGCCGGTGGCCGGGCGATGGTTCGTCGACGAACCGATATACAATTCAAAAGATATCGGTCCATTGAAACCACGCCATTCCATGCCATCGTTTCGACGCCAACTGTTTTTTGCACTGGCTGCGGCCTGCCTGCCGCCGCTTGCGCCGTCATCGGCGTTTGCGCAAACGGTGACCACCATTGCCGCCGCGTCGGACCTCAAATTCGCCCTTGAAGAGGTCGCGGCCCGGTTCGAACGGGAAACCGGCCAGAAATTGCGACTGGTCTTTGGTTCGTCGGGGAATTTCTTCTCACAAATCGCGCAAGGCGCCCCGTTCCACCTCTTCATGTCGGCGGACGAGAATTTCGTCTTCAAGCTCGCCGATGCAGGCAAGACGCAGGATCGGGGGCGCGCCTACGCGCTCGGCCGCATCGGCATCATGGTGCCGCACGGTTCCGCATTGAAGGCCGATGCCGAACTCAAGGACCTGGCGGCCGCGCTCAAGGACGGCCGGCTGCAAAAATTCGCCATTGCCAGCCCGGACCACGCGCCCTATGGTGCGCGCGCCAAGGAGGCCCTGCAGCATGCCGGGCTCTGGGACGCGATCCAGCCCAAGCTGGTGCTCGGAGAAAACATTTCCCAGACCGCGCAGTTCGCGACCTCGGGCTCGACGCAAGGCGGGATCATCGCCTTGTCGCTGGTCAAGTCGCCCGCGGTCGCCAGGCTGGGCGAGTTCGCGCTGATCCCGGAGAGCTGGCATCAACCCTTGCGGCAACGCATGGTGTTGATCAAGGACGCGCCGCCAGCGGCGCGCCCGTTCTACGACTACCTTGGCACCCCGCCCGCGCAGGAGATCATGACCCGCTACGGCTTCGCCATGCCCAGGGAGTGAGGGGCGCATGGACTGGCAGGCGCTGACGCTTTCGCTGCAACTCGCGGCGGTGACGCTGGTTGTCCTGTTGCCCGCAGGGTTGATGCTTGGCCGCTGGCTGGCCCACACCCGCTTTTCCGGCAAGGCGTGGATCGAAGCGCTGGTGGTGCTGCCCCTGGTACTGCCGCCGACGGTGCTCGGGTACTACCTGCTGGTGTCGCTGGGCGGCGCCTCGCCGCTGGGCCGATGGATGGCGGAGCATTTCGACATCCGCCTGACCTTCAATTTTCTGGGCCTCGTGCTGGCGTCGGTCATCTTCAATATCCCCTTTCTGGTACAACCGGTGCAGCGCGCGTTCGAAGCCATTCCGCGCCAGTTGGGTGAAGCGGCGGCGGTGAGTGGGCTGGGCGCCTGGCAAGCCTTCTGGCGCATCGAACTGCCGCTGGCGTGGCCCGGTGTACTCTCGGCGATGGTGCTGACCTTCGTGCACACCCTTGGCGAATTCGGCGTCGTGCTGATGCTGGGTGGCAGCATTCCCGGCGAGACCAAGACCATCGCGATCGCGATCTACGACCGGGTGCAGGCTTTCGATCTTGTCGCGGCCAACCGCATGGCCCTTCTGTTGCTCCTGCTCTCGCTCGGCGCGGTGGGTGCGTCGTTCTTCGCCTCCGCCCGCCTGGCGGTACGGCGATGAACAGGCCGCCGTCGGCGGTGGAAGAACGCGCGCTCGAGGTCGAGGTGGAGCAGGCCCTGCCAATGCCGTTGACAGGGCGGTTCCGTTGCGAGCAACACGAACTCCTGGCATTGGTCGGCCCGTCAGGGGCCGGCAAGACTTCGGTGCTGCGCGTGCTGGCCGGCCTGATGCGGCCGGCGCGTGGTCGGGTGGTGGTTGGCGGCGAGGTCTGGTGCGACACTGCGCGCCGCATCTTCCTGCCGCCGCAACGTCGGCATGTCGGGTTGGTGTTCCAGAACTACGCCTTGATGCCGCATCTGGATGCCCTGGACAATGTCGCGCTGTCCTTGCTGCACCTGACTCCGGCTCCGCGCCGGGCACGCGCCCGGCAGTGGCTAGACCATGTCGGCCTGACCGCTGAACAGCAGGCGCGACGACCCGCCCGGCTCTCCGGCGGGCAACAACAACGCGTCGCGGTGGCACGCGCCCTGGCGCGCGAGCCGCGCCTGCTGCTTCTCGACGAGCCATTCTCCGCGGTGGACCAGATGAGCCGCCAGGGCCTGTATCGGCTGTTGGCCGACCTGCGGCGCGAACTGGCGATACCCATCGTTCTGGTGACCCACGATCTCAACGAGGCGCGCATGCTTGCCGACCGGCTGGTGGTCATGGACGCCGGCGCGGTGCTGCAGCAAGGTTCGCCGGCCAGCATCCATCGGGCGCCACGCAATGCCCGCGTGGCCGATCTGGTGGGCATTCACAACCGCTTCACGGGGCAGTGGCTCGGCCCTGCCGAATCGGCCGGCCGGGGGCTGTTGCGCTGGACCACCGACGGTGGCGACCCGGGTCGCGCCCCGGTGCTCGACGTGCGCGACAAGGGCAGGATCCCGGTCGGGCAACGGGTGAACTGGATCATCCCGGGCGATGCCATCGGCCTACTTGAACGGCCGCCACAACACGCCGACGAGTTTCGTGCTGAAGTCGCCGAGGCGCGTCATCTGGGTGAGATCACCCTCGCGACCTTGTCGCTGCCCGACGTTGGCGGCGCGCGTCTGCTCCTGACCTTGTCAGGCCCGCTGCGCCTGCAGTTCAAGCCAGGTGACGCGTTGGCCGTGCGACTCGATTTCGACCTTGTCCACGTCATGCCTCAGAGGGAGGTCTGATCCTGTGACACAAGGCTCAGCCGAAACGCGCCGGTGCGTCGCGGCATTCGCTGGCGGCGCGCTGGTCGGCATCCTGGGCGGATTGGTGGGCTTGGGTGGCGCCGAGTTCCGGCTTCCGTTGCTGCTGCTGTTCGGCTTCGCCATATTGCAGGCGGTGATCCTGAACAAGGCCATGAGTCTGGTGGTCGTCACATCCGCCCTGGTGTTCCGCAGCGCGGCCGTGCCGCCGGGGGAGATCGTCCGCCACTGGCCGGTCATCGCCAACCTGCTCGCCGGCAGCCTGGTGGGCGCGTGGCTTGCGGCCGATTGGGCCACACGCTGGAAAAGTGCGACCCTGCAGCGCGTCATTGCGGTTCTGCTGGCTCTGATTGCGATCGTGTTGCTCGCCGGCCATGAGAATGCGGCGGGACGTCCCGCGCTCGATGGTGTCGCGCTGATTGTCGCCGGGGTGGTCGCGGGTCTGCTGATTGGTGCGGTGGCATCCTTGCTCGGGGTCGCGGGGGGCGAGTTGCTGATCCCGACACTGGTGTTGTTGTTCGGTGCGGAAATCAAACTGGCGGGCAGCCTGTCGCTGGCAGTCAGTCTGCCGACCATGTTGGTGGGCTTCGCGCGCTACAGCCGGGACGGAAGTTTCGCTGTGCTGCGCCAAAGCCGGGGTTTCGTGCCGAGCATGGCGGCCGGTTCCATCGTCGGCGCGGGAATTGGCGGTCTCGGGTTGGGTGTGGTCCCCGCGAGCGTCCTGTTGCCTGGTCTGGCCGCCATTCTCGTCGTGTCGGCGTTCAAGACCTGGCGCCACGGCACATGATCCGGGACTAAAAGGGCGTTTGTGATCCAGCGTGTCTTGATGATCGGGGGCGCGGATCATCTGCCCAGGTAAACCGCCGTAATCTGCTCCCTCTCATGCCCCAGCTCCCGGCTGATCGTCAGCCGGGCCTCGCGGTCGATCGCCTTTTGCCCCGGGGTTAGATCCCGTGACCGCGGCCCGCCGGCGGCCGGCGCAGCCCAGCCGATTAGCTCCTGGTAGCGTGTTTGCGCATACTGGTGCCGATACCCGTGCACACGATGAATCCCGGCGTTGGCGCACTGGAATTCGAAACGCCGTAGCTGCTCCACATAGTTCCGGTCAGCCGGAATCAGGCTGCCCCTGCCGGCGAGTTGTTTCGCCGCATCGAGCACCTGGCGCTGATCCTGATTACGGATCGGGATTTCCCGGGCGCGGCCGCCCTTGGTCCAGGAGTCTTTCAGGGCCAACCGGTTGCCCCGGTCCGCCCATTCCGGCTGGATCTTGATCGACTCCGCGCGCCGCAATCCGAATGCCGCCTGCAGTTGCAGCGACATGCGGGTATACGGATCGGTGATCCGGGACAGGTCGCCGCCGGTCAGCTCGCGCGCCTTGCTGGTGTTGGTGACGTACTGCCGATGGCCGATGCCGTAGTGGTCGTTGTCCTTGGCGATCACGTTCTGCTTGCCGACCTTTTCCGCCCACCAGCGCAGCTCCGCCATGCGATTCTTGATCGTCCCCACCGCCAGGCCTTCCGCTTTCCAGCGCTCGACCAGACCTTCGACGTGCTTTGGCTTCAGGCTTGCCGCGGCCAGATGCCGGTATCCCAGGTGCTGGAGTTGGTTGGCGACCAGGTCCAGCACGCGCGCGCGGTCGCGCTGCGTGGCATAGCTGCCGTCGCGGTTGCGATGGCAAAGCTGCTTAAGTTCGTAGTTCAGATCCCGCATATTCGCTTGGCCAGGTTCAATCCCTTTCCGCGTTCGGTTGCCCCGGTTGTTCCGCCCGATTCGTTGCTGCTGGTGTGTAATGCTTGTCCGGTAAGTGTTTCTGTCCGTCCCGGACGCCTGGGCGTGTCGGGAACTACGAGGGACGCGGGACACCACTCCCGATTTGTGCCGATTGTTTTATTGCTTGCCGCCGCGACACGCGGCATTGGCATCGACGGCGCTTCCTGTGGGAAGCCGATCCGTCGAGTCGAGCCATTGACCCAGGGCTCGGTGGGGCGCTTGGGGAGCGCGGTGTTGACGAAGCCCGCAGGGAGCGGGCGGGGAGGCGGACCGTATTGCGCGGTCCGGATTGACGATGGGTCGGGGAGCCCATCACTTGGGGTTGTCACTTGCGCCAGCCACCGATAACTCTTTGATTGCTGGGGCATCGTGCGCGTCGTCACTACCGGCGGCGCCGTGTAGTGACGACGCGATTGGCGCAGGGTTGTTGCCGCAGTGACGCGGCGGAACTGGGGCAGGTTGCGAAACGATTGGAGCCGCTACGGATTTCCGGCGTGCAGCCGGCCGGCGCGAATTGCTTGCAAGCGACGTTTGCGCATCACGGTTGGAAGCGGCGGGTATTGCGACTGGGGCAGGGGAGCAGGTGTGTGCGACATGGACTGGCGTGCAGAGAAGATGCTCGCGGCAATTCCGACGCACGATTGCGGCACTTCGATGGCGGGTGCTGATTGGCGGAGCGCCCTCAAACCTGGTTGCGGCAAGACCCTGTCCACAGGTTTACGTACATCTCCACGCCTTGCGGCGGTCGGCTTTCGGGAGATCAGGCCGACGTTTGCGCCCGCGTATGCGAGCAGGGACGATGCCTTACGGGCATCAGGCGGGCTGACTCAGCCAGCGTCAAATACTGTGCAATGTCAGGTGGTCTGGCACATTCTCGCGATGACCTTTCGCGCATAGAACATCGGCCACTTGGCTACTCGCTGTGACCGGCTTCTCGGTGTACAAGTTCCGTGGCGGCACAAGCGGGATGCCCGTCAATGCAGGAAGATCGCGCTGGCTGAGAGTTGCGTCTCGAAGAGCCGTTGCATGTCAGCAGTGCTAACGCCTTCTGCAATTGGGGGCTAAAGCAGACGACTTACCCACCGCCGCGCGTCTCTGGCGTGAGAGGCGCCGCCGACGCGGCCGTGGATAAGTCTATTCAGGCGTTGAAATGACTTTGTTGTGGCAAACATCGTTCATGCGGCCGGCTGATCCAGGGTTTCACGTCGGTGAGTCAATTGGACCAGACGGCATACCCTTTTCGCCGTAAGCGCTCCGCGAGCCATTGCTCATGGGTTTCAGCCTCGATACGCGTGGCGAAAACCGGTTGCTTGGCGGTGAGGCGCTTGTGCAGGCTAAGATGAAATTCCTTCACCATTTGGCTGCCCGTTTTGGTCGTCAAATGCTTTAGATACCTCGTCTCTGGCGAATGCCACGTTGAACCGACGTACACGCAAGGCTTATGGGGCAGGTGACCTGGATTCGCTTTCATCATCTTCTTTTTCTGCAGTGATTCCGTCTTCAATCGAATCACATAGACGTGATAGGGCATGGGGGCGGCGCGGACACATCGCGGAAGTGACGTCGGTGCTTTTTATCACCAAAACGCGGGGACATCCGGGAAAATGCGCAATCACAGGGCGCCGGCCTATGACGGAATCGCCCGGCCAAGAGTGTCTTGAACAGTGGAGTGAGCAAAGATGGACTGGTTTGAACGCCTGACCGGGTTTCGCGAGCTGGACTACGCCACTACACGGCAAAACCTCGAAGTCGATGCGACGCAACTGCGCTCACGCGTCAACGGCGCGTCGTTCGGCATCGGGGAATTTGAGCTGGTCTCGCTAGAGACATTGCGTGAACGTTTGCAACGCGGCAGTGGAATGGCGGGCAAGCTGCGCGTCCGCGCCGTCAGCGGTGACGTGCGCCAGATGCACCAGATGCCGGAGTACGCTGGCGGGCTGTTCCAGGTGGCGTCGCAGTTCAACATGCTGGAAATGGTGTCGCCGAATGTGAAGCCCGAACATGGCGTAACGCGCTACGAGAACGACGGTACCCAGGGGCCGGGCTGCGCCATTGCTGCCGGCGCCGCCACGATCTATCGCAACTATTTTGTGCCGGTGGGGGACAACACGGGCCAAACCAGCGATCGCCAGCTTGATGGTTTGGCCGGTCTCGGGGGAGCGCTGAGCGCAGCGCTGGGGCAGCCAGTAAGTGCCTTATGGGATATGCGCAACGGTTACGCGTTGTGCTCCCAACACGGACTGGACGCGATTGCCGGGCACCTGGCAACGCTCAACCCTGGCCAGATCGACGCGTTGCGCGCCAGACTGCATATCGGCGTGCACAGCGACGTGGAAGTCACCGATGCCGATGGTGAACATCGACCACGCGTTTCGCAAGCCTTTTGTTCAGCCCTGCCGGTGGCGTACACCGGCGTGCCGCCCAGCCACTGGCAGGCGTTCGCTAAGCTGGTGCTTGAAGCCGCATACGAGGCCACTATGTGGGCCGCAGTGCTGAATGCGCAGCGTGGCGGGTCGAATCTGGTGCTGCTGACTCGGCTCGGCGGCGGCGTTTTCGGCAATGACGTGGGTTGGATTCACGCCGCGATGCGACGCGCGCTGAAACTCGTGGCGGAATTCGAACTTGACGTGCGGCTGGTGAGCCATGGCGGGTTGGCGCCCGCACTTGTGCACATGGCCGGCGAATTCGATTGAGCGGACATGCCATGACCATTCCGACGCACGAGGTGGACGCGTCGTCGGCGAAGCATCGGTGAAGTTGCCCCGGCCTGCGGGGCAACCCGGCGAGTGCGCCTAAGAAACCCTGCTTACGCAGCCCCGCCCGGCGTGCCCGCGTCCGGATCGCGCGGCGGTGCCTTTGGAGCTGCCGGCGGCGTGAACTGCGACTTGCCCTGCGCCATCTTGCGCCGCAGATAAGCGGCCTTGTCCGATTCCGCAAGCCCCATGCCTTCTCCGCTCTGGGCCAGCCGGCGCATCATGTTGGAGGAGGAATACATCGCCTCTTTCATGAACTCCTCGCGCGAGCGGCGCGCGGCCAGCTTGCGGATGGCCTCGATCACGCCCGCCACCCATGGGTTGTTGGCGAACCGGGATTCGGCCTGCGCCAGCAGGCGATCGACGGCATTCCAATCTCCCGCCCCGGCCGCGGCCCGTGCCTCAACCAGCAGTTGCGCCGCGTCGAGCTCGCTCAAGCGTCGCATGACCAGTTCGTCCTCTGCCACCGCAGCCAGGGCTTCGGGCCTGAGTGCGGGCAGCGATAGCAACGCCGGGGCAAGCGGTACGGGCGCACCTTCGAGATCCTCGCCGCGGGCGGTGACTTCCAGGAAATGCAGCGACTTGCCTTCTTCGGGCACCAGCGCCTTCGGGATGCGCAGGCGCAACACTGCCCAAGCTTCGGCACCCCATGCGAGGTCCGGCAAGCGCCAACCGCTGGCCGTGTTGCCGGCGAAGCTGTTCAGCATCTCCACCGACACCCCTGCCGGCACGTTGACGCTCAGGCGTAGGCCCTTGATGCACAGGTTTTCGATCAAGGCGAGTTCCTGCTGGAAGGGCTCCATCAGGTCGTCGGCGGTTTCGCCGTAGTAGTTGTTGCCTTGCGCCGCCTGGGCCATGTCGATCATCAGCTGCTCATTGAACTGGCGTCCGAGCCCATAGGTGCTGGTGGTCACGCCCTGGGCGGCCAGTTCGGCGCACTGCTTGGCAATCTCGGCGGAATCGACCACGCCCTCATTGGCGCAGCCGTCGGAGAGCAGGATCACGCGCTTCAGGCCGGCGTTGTCCGCTCTCTGGGCGATACCGGCAAGGCTGTCCGCGCCGGCGCGCCAGCCGCCGTGCAGGTTGGTGTTGCCGCCGCTGTGGATGCCGGCGATGGCCTCGCGCAGTACCTGGCCGTCGCCGCGCGGTTGGGCCGGGCACAGCAGTTGCACGCGGTTGTCGAACTGGACCAGCGCCACCTGGTCGTCCGGGCGCAGGCGGTCGATCACGAAATTGGCGCAGCGCATCGCCTCGGCGAGCGGTTGACCGCCCATCGAGCCGGAGCGGTCGATCACCAGCGCCAGACCGTACGGCGGGCGCTCGGCGACCCGACCCACGGGGGCGTCAGGCGCCTGAATGCGCACCAGCACCTCGATCTTGTTGTCGAAGCCGGCGAGCAGGGCAGCGCGACGCGGGGTGGCCAAAACGGGGATGTTGTGGAGGCTATTGGGGTTCATGTCGTTCTCCTTTATGTGGCTGGAACGTGAGTCCTCGGGCCCGGATAGGGCCGAAGCGGAGCGGAACATACGCCCGATTTTGGAGGCGCTTCGGGCGGCGGGGACAGCGGGTGGGCCGGACCCAATGCGCTTTGGTTAGAAGGCCGCGTATGGGGGGGCGGGCTCCCGTGGACTGCACACTGCGGAACGCGTGATGATTTTGCGCATTTCGAGGCTCCTGACCTGTGGGCATAACAGGATAGGGTGCACGAGGCTCACCAAATGAGCCGGTTCAGGGATGAAGTGGGCTCCTCGATCCAAGTACTGGATTGATGCCGAAAAAATGGCGTGATACGGATTTCGCGCTTGAGGCTCGCGTGGCGAGCCCGTAGTATGTGACTTTCTCCGAAATGTACGTAAATCCTGTGAACCAGACCGAACGGCTCTACAAGATCGAGCAAATGCTTTCGGAGAGCCAGGTGGTACCGATCGAAAGCATGCTTGAGCGGCTGGAAATCTCCCGTGCCACCTTCAAACGCGACCTGGATTACCTGCGCGACCGCCTGCATGCGCCGATTGTCTGGGACCGGGGACTGGGCGGCTACCGATTTGACGGCACGACCGGGAAGGGCACCCGGGCCGGCCCGAAGCACGAGTTGCCCGGGCTGTGGTTCAACAGCAGCGAGGCCTACGCGCTTCTTGCAATGCAGCAATTATTGAAGGAGATCGAGCCCGGGTTGCTCTCCGGCCAGGTCGAGCCCCTCAAAACCCGCCTGCGCGCGCTGCTCGGGTCCACCGACCATGAAGTTGATGAGGTGGAAAAGCGCATCAAGGTTATCCAGGTCGGCGCCCGACACGCTAACCCGGCGCTTTTCGCCGAGGTTGCGAACGCCCTTCTGTCGCGCCGGCAGGTCCGAATATCGTATTTCTCCCGTGGCACCGCCGAGGGTACCGACCGCACCATCTCGCCCCAGCGGCTGGTGAACTATCGCGGCAGCTGGTACGTGGACGCCTGGTGCCACCTACGAAACGACCTGCGCAGTTTCTCGGTCGACTCAATCCGCAAGGCCGACGTGCTGAGCGACCGCGCCAAGGCCGTGTCCGAAAAGGACCTGAACGACTATTTCGAGACCAGCTACGGGATATTTCGCGGCAAGGCGACCAAGGTGGCCAAGCTCAGGTTCACGCCGGAGCGGGCGCGCTGGGTGGCCATTGAAACCTGGCACGCGCAGCAGAAGGGCACATTCGATGCCGATGGCAGCTATGTGCTGGAGGTGCCGTATCACGATGACCGGGAACTGGTGATGGATGTGCTGCGACATGGGGCGGAGGTTTTGGTTATCGGGCCATCAGAGTTGCGGCAGGCTGTGCAATTGCAGACAAGTGATGCGCTGGCGCAATACGGCGCCAAGCAAGTCTCGACACAGCGTGCCAAATCTCGGTGAAATTCTTGCTTTTCAGTTCATGCCAGCCTAAAGAAACTCACCGCGATTTTCCGCTACCCGCGTTGGGTCCTTTCGTCCGTGACGATTTTCCAATCGGGCTCAAAATATGCGTTGCCGCTGTCTGTTACATGATGGTGGCCCTTTAACTCCCCCACGCTTGATAGCCCGGATTTGCAGCTACTCACAAACTGAAGTCGGAAAAATTGACAGAACAAGGGGCTTGAGAATGGCAGCCAAGCGACTGGAGCGTGGATCGGAGTGGCGGAAATGGGATTTGCATATTCATACGCCGGCGTCGTTCCACTGGCTCGGGCAGAGATTCGATGCTGACCCGGGTGCAAAGGCTAACGCTGACTTGGTCGATGAAATGATCGCTGCCCTCAATGCGGCAGAACCTGCTGTATTCGCCTTGATGGACTATTGGACCTTTGATGGCTGGTTCGCCTTGAAACGGCGATTGAGCGAGGCAGGTGCGCCCAAATTGAACAAGACAGTTTTTCCGGGCATCGAGCTCAGGCTTTCAGCGCCAACGACGTGCCGGCTAAACGCACACGTATTGTTTTCCGATGAAATCGCGGACCAGGACCTTCGTGATTTTCGCGCAGCGTTACAAGTAGAAATAGTGGCTCGTCCCCTTTCCGATGCCTCCCTCATTGAGCTGGCACGCAAAGTGGGCGAAGATAAATTGAAGATTCACGGATTCAAAAAGCCGGAGATCGATTCGGACGACCTCAAAGCGCTTTTGGCCGGATCCACGATCGCCGAAATCAATTGCGATAGCTACAAAAATGCAATCGAGAAAGTTCCCAATGGCCTGGCGATCGGATTCATGCCGTTTGACACCAGCGATGGCCTCGCGGAGGTCAAGTGGCAGGACCACTACGCGTATTTCCTCGGGCTGTTCAAGACCTCGCCGATATTCGAATCGCGAAATCCTGATTTGCGTGGCGCGTTTATCAACGAACAGACGCTAGGCAATGTCAAATGGATTAAGAGCTTTCAGGAGGGCCTAGGAAATGTGCCGCGACTGGTTGTCTCCGGCAGTGACGCCCATCGTTTTGTCGGCGTGAAAGGTGACAACGACAAGCGAGGCTACGGGGACTTCCCTTCTGGAAAGGCAACCTGGATCAAATCGGATCCGTCATTCCACGGGCTGCTACAAGCCATCATGGAACCCGCGAAGCGGTCCTTTATTGGGGAACAGCCTCAGAAGCTGTCTGAGGTCACCGCGAACAAAACGTTTTTCATTGATGCCGTTGAAGTCAAGAAAACGCACGGTGGTCCTGCGTCCGGCGCATGGCTGGACGGTTGCAGACTCCCACTAAATCCTGATCTGGTCGCTATCATCGGAAATAAGGGCAGCGGGAAGAGCGCGCTTGCTGACGTCATTGCGCTGCTTGGAAATTCTCGCCAAAAGGCACATTTCTCATTTTTGAAGAAAGACCGATTTCGCGGGAAGGCGGGGGAACCTGCCAAGCATTTTATCGGGACACTGACCTGGTGCGATGCCAGTAACGAACAGCGAAGCCTGAATGATGATCCGCCAAATGACAAAGTTGAACTCGTTCGATACATTCCCCAGGGGCATTTTGAAGAACTTTGCAATGAACACGTATCCGGCCGATCCAATGCCTTTGAACGCGAATTGCGGGCGGTCATTTTCTCGCATGCCGGGGAATCCATTCGACTTGGAGCGCTCGACTTTGATCAACTGATTGATCAGCAAGAACGAAGTTTCAGGGATCGGCTCGGCGAATTCAGGAAGGATCTCAAGAAGTTGAATGAGGAAATTGCGGGGATCGAAGATCAACTTCAGCCGGACGTGAAGCGTGCGTTACAGGAGCTGCTGACGCTAAAGGTAAGGCAAATTGATGAGCACGGCAAAATCAAACCGGCTGTGGTGCCAAAGCCGGCCGAAGAGTTGAGCCCTGAACAGCAAGCGGCTGCATCCGCGCTTGAGGGTATCTCAACCAAGTTGAAGGGCCTAGATCAAAAAGCAACCGCGGCGTCGGCATCGGATTCTTTACTGGCAAGAAAGCTAAAGGCAGTTCAAAACCTTCGCGAACGCGTGCGGTTGCTCGAGCGCGCCTACAAACAATTTCAAGACGACTCCAGCGCTGATCTTGTAGCGTTGGGTCTGAAGCCCGGCGACGTCGCGACACTGTCACTAAACATCGAGCCGATCGACAACATCGCATCGACAATTCCCGGTGAGCAGGCGACTTTGCAAGCGGCGGGACTTAAAGACGCCGAAGAGAAGGCGGCACTTATGGCAGAACAGGTCGCCCTCAACGCCAAACTCAATGCGCCGCAGCTGCACTATCAGCAAAACCTGAAGGCACTTGAGGACTGGGAAGCCAAACTCGGCGAACTGACAGGTACGCCCGAAGCGCCCGAGACCTTGAAAGGCTTGGAGGCGCGCATCGCACAGCTTGATAACTTGCCCAAGACACTGGAAGAGCGCCGCCATTTGAGGCTCAAGCTGGCAGGCGATATATTCGACATACTTGACGGACAACGGCGGGCGCGCGAGGAGCTTTTCAAACCGGTGCAGGACCTCATACAAGGTAATAGTCTGATCAGAGATGAGTACAAGTTGCAATTTCAGGCGACGCTCGGTGGATCTTCGGAGGCCGTGGCGGACTCACTTTTCGCTCTCATAAAGCAAAATTCAGGTGAGTTTCGTGGCGGAGATGAGAGCTTTGCTGCCGTGAAAAAAGTTGCCGAGAGCCACGATTTCAACAGCCGCGCAGGGGTGCTCGGGTTCGTAACCGAGCTCCACGAGAAGATCGCACTGGCGGCTGCAGGAGGAAACAAGGCAATCGTCGGGATTTCCAACGCCCTCAGGAAGGACAAGGTTGCGAGCGATGTATATGACTTGCTGTTTGGCCTGTCGTTCCTGGAGCCACGATATTCGCTGTTGTTTCAAGACACGCATATCGAGCAATTGTCCCCGGGTCAGCGGGGCGCGTTGCTCCTGATTTTCTATCTTCTGGTGGACAAGGGACGTAACCCAATAATTCTGGATCAGCCGGAGGAAAACTTGGACAACGAGACGGTGGTTAGTCTGCTCGTTCCGGTGCTGACTGAAGCAAAGAAGAAGCGCCAAATTGTCATGGTCACACACAACCCGAATTTGGCGGTGGTGTGCGATGCCGAGCAGGTTATCTATTCCAGCTTTGACAGGAAGAAGGAGTCGAAGATCGCGTATGTCGCGGGAGCGATCGAGAATCCTGCGATCAACGTACACGTCGTAAATGTACTGGAAGGCACGAAGCCGGCGTTTGACAATCGGCGCGTGAAGTATCACTGACGCCTTGAATCGGTATTCTTGAGAGCTATGGCCGATTATTCGTGCCTTTTCGACCAACAAAAATCAAAATCGCCCCTAAAACATGAAAACCGTTCGCGACGCATGCGTACTCCAGCCCAACGCGATCTCGATCAAGCTCAGTGACCAGATTGAGCAATTGGACGAGCTGATCACCTCGGAAGGCGACGGGCGCGAGTTTTTCAAGAGGACCTTCATCACGCATGGCATGAAGGACCTGATCGGTGAGGGGATCGCGCGGCTTGCCGGCGCCTCGTCCCAAGCGATTTTCCACCTCAAGCAAGCGATGGGTGGCGGCAAGACGCATTTGCTGGTGGGTTTCGGGCTGCTCGCACGACATGGCGAATTGCGCAAAACCTACTGTGCCGGGATGGCTCATGTTGATGCGTTCGGGGCGGCAAGCATTGCGGCTTTCAACGGCCGCAATAGCCCTGCCCATTTTTTCTGGGGCGAAATCGCCAACCAGTTGGGCAAGGGCGACGCTTTCAAAGAATTCTGGGCGTCCGGCCCCAAAGCACCGGACGAAAAAGATTGGCTCGGCTTGCTCGGAGGCGACAAGCCTGTCCTGATCCTTCTCGACGAGCTGCCGCCGTATTTCGAGGATCTGGCGACCCGGCCGGTGGGAGCCGGCACGGTCGCCGACATCGCCACCCGGGCATTTGCCAACCTGTTGACCGCCGCAGGCAAGAAATCGAACGTCTGCATCGTGGTATCCGACCTCTTCGCGGCATATCAGTCCGGCGGCGCACTGATCAATCGGGCGTTGGACAACGCACGCCAGGAACTCGGGCGTGGCGAACGCAACATCACGCCGGTGGACCTGGCCGCAAACGAGATTTACGACATTCTGCGCACGCGTCTATTCCTCACCTTGCCGGACAAGGCAGAGATTGAGGACGTGGCCGACGCATTCGGGCGCAAGCTCGAAGAAGCGGCCAAATCCAAGACCGCCAATCGTGGCGCGGAGGCGATTGCCGATGAAATTGTCGCGACCTATCCGTTCCACCCTCGCCTCAAGAACGTCATCGCGCTTTTCAAGGAAAACGAGCAGTTCAAGCAGACCCGCGGCCTGATCGAGTTGGTGTCCCGGCTACTGAAGTCGGTTTGGGAACGGCAGGTCAATGACGTGTTCTTGATCGGACCGCAACATTTCGATCTCGGTATCGCCGAGGTGCGCGACAAGCTGACCGAGATATCGGGCATGCGCGACGTGATCGCCAAGGACCTCTGGGATTCGCAAAAGTCGGCACACGCACAGGTGATCGACCTGCAAACCGGCAAGGAAGCAGCCACACAACTCGGCGCGCTGCTTCTCACCGCCAGCCTTTCCACTGCGGTGAAT
Source organism: Burkholderiales bacterium (assembly GCA_965279115.1). Classification (GTDB taxonomy): domain Bacteria; phylum Pseudomonadota; class Gammaproteobacteria; order Burkholderiales; family JAEUOS01; genus JAEUOS01. Next base: position 6,302,414 of record OZ257137.1, on the reverse strand, counting down.
GCAGTGAAGGGTTTGACGCGCGAAGAGATGGTCGAGTGCCTGGTCTCGCCGCTGCGCGAGCCCTCCGATTTTCTGGCCGCATTCGACGAACTGGAAAAAGCCGCGTGGTACGTTCACCACACCCCGGAAGGCCGTTACTACTTCGACCGGCAGGAAAATCTCACCAAGCTCCTGCAAAGCCTGGCTCACGACGCACCGCAAAACCAGGTCGATGACCTCATCCGCCATCGGCTGCGTGAAATGTTCAAGCCGACGCGCAAGACCGCGTATGACGATGTTCTGCCACTGCCCAGGCTTGAGGACGTGGCCGATCGTGTGCGCAAGGGCCGTGTGTTGCTCGTGGTCAGCCCGGATTCCAAGATTCCGCCGGAAGAAGTGCAGAAATTCTTCGACGGCCTGAGCCAGAAGAACAACCTCTGTGTGCTGACCGGCGACAAGACGGCGCTGGCCAGCGTTGAAAAGGCTGCCCGTCAGTTCTTCGCGGCGCAAAAGGCTGATGGCCGTATCCCAAGAGGGCACCCGCAGCGCGACGACCTTGAACGCAAGCAGCAGGCGTACGAGCAGGATTTCAACGCCACCATATTGAACCTGTTTGACAAGGTGCTATTCCCGATCCAGCGCGCCGGCAGGCCGGCGCAGTTGGCGCACAAACCGCTGGACATGACCCGCGACGGTACCAAGGCGTTCAATGGTGAAGAGCAAATTGAGAAAACACTGACCTCCAATCCGGTCAAATTGTGCCTGGATGTGGAAACCGAATTCGACGCCATTCGCGACAAGGCGCAGGATTTGTTGTGGCCGGAAGGCCTGGACGAAGTGCGTTGGTCCGACGCGGCCGACCGCTATGCCGAGCAGGCGGCCATGTTCTGGCTGCCGCCGAAGGGCCTGGACGTACTCAAGTCCATCGCCTGCAACCGCGGCCTGTGGGAAGACCAGGGTACCGGCTACGTCACCAAGAAGCCGAAAAAGAAGCGCACGTCCGCGCAGATCGTGGCCGAACCTGAACTTGGTGACGAAGGCAAGGTGCGCCTGCGCGTGAACCCCCAAAACGCCGGCCCGGCGCCACGCATCTATTTCGCCGAGGACTCGGCGGTGTCCGAATCGAGCGACCAGCTTAAGGACAATCCCTACCTCACCAAGGCACTGCGCGTCAGTTTCCTGGTCAAGGATGTGTCCGCACAGTATGAAACCGGCGACCCGGTCACCTGGACCAACAAGCTGACCCTGCGCAATCAGTTGTCCGACAAGGACGGCAAACGGTTGGTGGAACTGTTCGTTTCGCCCAAAGGCGCGATCCGCTTCACACTCGACGGCAGCGAGCCAAGGGAAGGCACGCCCTATACCGAACCGATCGCGATCGGCGATGCGGATGTTCACATGCTTGCCTTCGCCGAAGCCGAGGGCATTGAGGCCAAGGCCGACTTCCGTTTTCCCGCCGTTGGAAAAAAAGGCGTGCAGGTCGACGACGTCAAACCTGGCCGCCTGGTGTCGTCACGCCAACCGCACAAACTCGACTCACGAGGCAAGACCTTCGAAGGTTTGAAGCAGGCCAACGAAAAAGCGGTGACGTACGAGGGCATCGTACTCACCGTCGGCCAGGGCAGCCAGATGATCAATATCAGCGTCGGCGAAATCAAGGTCGAAGGCGGTTTCATTGAGTCGTTGCTCACCAAGGTGCTGGAGAAATTTTCCGCCGATACCCCGGTGACCATGAGCTTTCGCAAAGCGCACTTCGGTTCCGGCCACGACCTCAAGGACTTCGCGGCCAAGTTGGGTATCGAGTTGCAGCAAGCCGACATCGAGCAATAAGACGCCAGCATTCGCATGAGTGAAAAAATCAAGACCGTCGATTTTGGTGCCCCGACTGGCTTTGGTGTGCACCTCTTTCGCGTAGATATCCCCGCAACGCGCAACGAGCCAGTACTCATCGTCGAAGACTTCGGGTACCGCGGTGATCAAGGCGGTATCCCACGCGAAGAAGAGCGCGTCATGCTCGACCGCTCCGTCTGGTCCGCCATCGCAGACACAGCCAGGCGCGAATTCAACGATCGCCTCAAGGTCGCGCAGGTAACTACGGGGCGTTGGCATACTGGCATCAATTTGGTCGACCGCTTGCTAGGCAAGGAACTGTGCGTTCTCGCTTGGGCCGCCGAAACGGCGGGTCCGGATGTGATCCCCGTAATCGCCAGCAAATGGGCGGCGCTGCGACCGGAAGAGCGCTGGTGGCTTTTTTCACAAACCGTGGCTGAGGCTGGCATGCCAGACGATACGGATCGTGGCTGGCGTCGGGCGTTGTTCCATGCTCTATCTGATGGCGAAAAACCTGCACCCGGCCGCAAGCGTCGTCGGCCGGTCGAAGATGATTTGTTTCGCCTGCCGCTATTTAAGGAAATTGAATGACGCAAGAAGTAGTGCCATTTTCACTCAAGGATGCTCCGGCGCTAATTGAGCGTCTTTTCCCGGTGCAGAAGCTTTCGGCGGAGGCATATAAAGAGCAAATGGCGGTTCATGGCAAGACGCTCACCGCGCTGGGCAGCTATTGGAAGGGCCGCAAACCGTTGATTCTCAACAAGGCCTGCATTCTTGGCTGCCTGCTACCGGCAACGGAGAATCCAGCGCGCGATCTGGAGATTTTTGAAAAGTTGATGGCGATGGACGATGAGTCCTTTGTCTCACGCTGGAAGCGGCGCCCTCGACCAAAAGAGATTCTTGAGAAATTGGCGATCGCTCGTATCAGCGACTATTTCACAATATCAGGTAAGGGTACGTTGCCAGCATCGGCCCCAATCGATTGGTCAAATTTGGAGTTTCGCGAGATCAAAATTGCTTGGCGTGAGGATGTTCCGGAGCGTGAGCGCCTGACGCTGGAAGTACAAATGCTACCCGCCGTTCCGTATCGGGATCGGGTAGAGGTCGCGCGTCGTCCGGAAGAGGTGGCCGACACTGTTCACAATCACATTTGGGAGGCGTCGAACGCGCATCTGGGTACCAGCGCGCACTCTTTCCCTGAACTCGTCGAACAACTGGGTGTTATGCGTTTTGGGCATCGCCCTCGGCTTGCCGATACTTTCAGCGGCTCGGGCCAGATTCCTTTTGAGGGAGCGCGTTTGGGGTGCGATGTTTATGCGTCGGATCTAAATCCAGTCGCCTGTATGCTCACCTGGGGAGCGTTCCATATTGTTGGCGACAGCGTATTGAATCGAGAAAAGTTCGCGCGCGATCAACAACTGTTGGTCAATCGGGTGCATGCTGAGATCGATAGGCTTGGTGTCGAGAGAGACGGTCAGGGTTGGAGTGCTAAGGTCTTCTTATATTGTGTCGAGACGCGTTGCCCGCAGACTGGCTGGCTGGTTCCGCTCTTGCCTACTTTGGTTGTCAGCAAACGTGAAAGAGTCGTCGCACGTTTGATTCCCGATACGCAAAACCAGCGTTACCAGATCACCATTCATCAACAAGTTGGCGATGAAGAGTTCAAAGCAGCTGAACTAGGAACTGTTCGATCTGACGGTCGCGGGCAAGAGCCATATTTGATACATGTGGTCGCGGGTGTCGAGCACCGCACAAAAATTTCGACGTTGCGAGGAGACTATCGGAAGGAAGATGGTTCGAACGGCAATCGCCTCCGACTTTGGGACAGAAGTGATTTCAGACCTCGACCCGACGACACCTTTCAAGAGCGCCTTTACTGTATCCAGTGGATGCGACCCAAAACTAGCGGCAAGGGCGACGACTATGTGTTCCGTGGCGTGACCCCTGAGGATGAGAAGCGCGAGCGCATTGTTGAGCAGTTTATTCAGGATCACTTGGTTGAATGGCAATCGCGTGGATGGCTGCCGGATATGCGTATCGAATCTGGCGACGAGACGGAACGCCTTTATCGAGAGCGAGGGTGGACACATTGGCATCACCTGTTCAATCCGCGGCAGCTATTGGTAGCCGGATTGGTCAATCAATTTAGCGACGCACGGCTAAAGTTGCGCATGTCCCAAATGCTCAATTCAAGTGCCAGGCTTACCCGATGGAGCATCGGTGATGGTGAGGGACGAAGTGGCGGGGTGAAACAAGTCTTTGACAATCAGGCGCTCAATACACTCTTTAACTACGGTTGCCGCGCGGCCCCGTATGCATTGGATTTGGTTGACTCGGCATTGAAGAGCTTTCCATTGCCGGAGGCAGCTGTCGTGCATGTCGAATGCCGTGCCGCGAATCAGATTGATACAACGCATGACATGTACGTGACCGATCCGCCTTATGGGGACGCAGTCAAATACGAGGAAATCCTCGAATTCTTTATTGCATGGCTTCGCAAGTGTCCGCCTATCGAGTTCTCTGAATGGGTTTGGGATAGCCGTCGGTCACTAGCAATAAAGGGTGAGGATGAAGGCTTCCGTCGCGGGATGGTGGGTGCATACAAGCGCATGACGGAATGCATGCCTGACAACGGCATTCAGATCATCATGTTTACCCATCAGTCTGGATCAATCTGGGCTGACATGGCGAATATCGTATGGGCTTCGGGACTTCGAGTGACTGCAGCCTGGTACGTTGTTACCGAGACAGATAGCGCGTTGCGTGAGGGCAGCTACGTCAAAGGCACTGTGTTGCTCGTGTTGCGCAAGCGATTGGGAACGCACAAGACCACACGTGACGACCTTGCGTGGGAGATTCAGGAGGAAGTGCAGGCTCAAGTGGATGCGCTTGCAGGCTTGAATCAACAAACCAAGGGGCTCTATCGCGACGAGAACGTATTCGAGGACGCAGACATACAGATGGCGGGTTATGCAGCTGCGCTTCGGGTATTGACGCGCTACGCGATCATTGACGGTCGGGATATGACCTCAGAGGCGAGTCGTCCGCGAACGAAGGGGGAGACGACGTTCGTTGATGGGCTGATTGCCTTTGCTGTTGATACGGCGAATCAGTGTCTGGTGCCGCAGGGCGTTACGAAGAATCATTGGGACAAGCTGTCGGGAGCCGAGCGGTTCTGTCTCAAGATGCTGGACATGGAGGCGCGTGGCGCGAAAACGCTGGACAACTACCAGAACTTTGCCAAGGCCTTCAAGGTGCGGGATTTTCGTGTGTTGCTGGCCAGTCAGAAAGCAAATGAGGCACGACTGAAGAGCGCGGTTGAGTTCGGGCGTGCCGAGATGAGCGAGGGGTCGGAATTGCACCAGTCGGTATTGCGTGCGGTGTTGTATGCCCTCATGGAACTGGCGCAGTCGGTTGACGGCAGCGAGGTGCTGGCGCACCTCACTTTGAACGTGCCGAATTACTACAGTGATGCGACCCAGCGCGAGCTGGCGGCAGAGTTGGCGGACTATTTGTCCAAGCGGCTTGAGGGCATCCGCCCGGATGAGGCGAAGGAGGCGCGGGTGTTGCGTGAGCTGGTGAAGAACCAGCGCCTCGGGTAATGCTGTCCTCCGACCGCCTGGGAATCTGGATTCCGGGGGTATTGCCACCGGCGCTGACCTTGGCCGACCTGCGCGTGCCGCATACGTCGATTCCGCGCAACCCCTTGATTGCAGAACCGATGTTCCTGGCGAGCTACGCCGAGAAAGCCGGTAGCGGGATTCTCGACATGATGGCGCGCTGTCGTGACACAGGGTTGCAGGCGCCGGAATTTCGCCAGACTGGCGGGCAGTTCGTCCAGACCGTGCGACGTCCGCTGCCGGTGCCGACCCCAGAAGCTCCCGGACAAGTCGCCGGAAATGTCGCCGGAAATGTCGCTGGACAAGTCACCACGGAAGTGCGGCTGGCGGACGCACTGAAGGGTGAGATGACCCGGCTACAACTTCAGGAGGCTCTTGGGTTCAAGAACGCGGAGCACTTCCGCATGGCCTATTTGCAGCCAGCGCTGGACGCGGTACTGATCGAAATGCCCCTCCCTGACAAGCCGCGCAGCAGCCGGCAAAAGCACCGCCGCGCCGCCGCCAAGGGCGGGCCGAAGGGCGGAGACACATGAGCGGGCTGCAGCGGTTTTCCTCGCGCCGGCAGCGGCTCGACCACGCTTTTCTCGCCCAGAAGCTGCAAGGTGCACGGTCGTATCGCCGCATCGCCGGCTATTTTCGGAGTTCGATTTTCGAACTGGTCGGTGAGGAAATCGCCGCCATTCAGAAAGTTCAGGTAGTTTGCAATAGCGAGCTCGACGCCGCCGACGTGCTTATTTCCAAGCACGTGCGCGACACCGCCCTCAAGGAGCGTTGGAACGAGGCGCCTTCGGAAGTGGAAGCACTGCTGCATCGGGAACGCTACCGCCGGCTGCATGATCTGCTGGTTTCCGGTCGCGTCGAGATTCGCGTCGTGCCGAAGGACCGGGTATTCATCCATGGCAAGGCCGGGGTGATCGAGGCGGCAGACGGCAGCAAGACCAGTTTCTTGGGTTCCATCAACGAAACCCGGAGCGCGTTCGCCAAAAACTACGAAATCTTGTGGGAAGACCCGTCACCGGACGGCGTGGCCTGGGTCGAGGAAGAGTTCGACGCACTATGGAAGGACGCTTACCCGCTTCCCGACGCGATCATCGAGGAAATCAAGCGGGTCGCGGACCGTGTCGAGATACGCTTCGAGGACACCACACCCGAAAACCTGCCGGCCGCGGCACTGGCAGAGAGCCCGATTTATCGCGGTGGCGAGCAGTTGCAGCCATGGCAACGCTCATTCGTGACCATGTTCCTGGCGCATCGCGAGACCTACGGCAAGGCGCGCTTGCTGCTGGCCGACGAGGTGGGGGTCGGCAAGACCCTCTCGCTCGCCGCCAGTGCGATGGTGTCCGCACTCCTCGACGACGGACCGGTATTGATTCTGTGCCCTTCCACCTTGACGCTGCAATGGCAGGTCGAACTGGTGGACAAGCTGGGCATCCCGGCGGCGGTTTGGCTGTCCAACAAAAAGATGTGGGTCGACCCCAAGGGCCATCTGATCAAGACGCGTGGTGCGGAAGACATCATCCGCTGCCCGTTTCGGATCGCGATTGTTTCCACCGGGCTGATTTTTCACCACTCTGAAGAACAGCAGTACCTGTTGACCCGCAAATTCAATACCGTCGTGCTGGATGAGGCGCACAAGGCGCGGCGGCGCGGCGGGATGGGGCCTCACAAGGAGGAGCCGAACAACCTGCTGGATTTCATGCTCAGGATCGGGCCGCGTACCCGCCACCTGCTTCTCAGTACCGCGACGCCGATCCAAACCGAAGTGCACGAGTTGTGGGACCTGATGCGCATCCTCAATGCCGGCGCCGATTTCGTGCTCGGGCGTGAGCCCTTCACCCGCTGGTGGGATTTCAAGAAGGCGCTCCCGATGGTGAAAGGCGAGGAATCGGCCGCTGATGAGCGTGACGCGTGGGAGTGGATGCGCAATCCGTTGCCGCCGGGTAACGAAGGCGCGCTATTCGCGACGCTGCGCCTGCACCTCGGCTTGCCCGAACAGACGTTCTTCACCGATCGCGGATTCGGTTCATTCGGATTCCTGGAACAGCAGTCCATCAGCGAGGCGCTGGCGCCGGCATTTTTCAAGGAACACAACCCGGCAGTTCGTCACACCGTGGTTCGCAGGCGGCAAACTCTCGAAGATGCCGGGCTGTTGGAAAAGGTGGGCGTCAACGTGCATCCCGATCCTGAAGCGAGTTCCGTCGCATATTCAGGCATTGGATTTGACGGCCTGGGGCTCTTGACCAACCTGCCGTTCGACCTTGCTTACAAGGCTGCCGAGGACTTCACGACTGTCTTGAAGCAACGGACCAAGGCGGCCGGGTTCATGAAGACCCTGCTGCTGCAGCGTATCTGTTCAAGTTTTGCCTCCGGTCGTGCCACCGCCGAAAAAATGCTGCGGCGTGAAGTTCTCGATGACGAAGAGGACGCCAAGGAAATCGAGGACGCCCTCGCCGTGCTCACAGCGGACGAATCTCGGCACCTGCAGACGATTGTCGACGAACTTTCGCGACCTGAGGCGCGCGACCCGAAGATGGCGGCGGTGCGCTATTTCCTGACCCAACACCGCAGCGATGGCAAGACGTGGTTGGAACACGGCTGCATTGTCTTCAGCCAGTACTACGACACGGCTTACGCAGTGGGTGCGGAGTTGGCCAAGCTTTTGTCGGGCGAGCCGGTGGGGGTCTACGCCGGTGCCGGCAAAAGCGGGATTTTTCGCGACGCTGACTTCGCTTCCGTCGAGCGCGAGGATATCAAGACCGCGGTCAAGCGCCGCGACATCCGCCTTATCGTGGCGACCGATGCCGCCTGCGAGGGCCTGAACCTGCAAACCCTCGGTACCCTGATCAACGTCGACCTGCCATGGAACCCCTCGCGGCTTGAGCAAAGGCTTGGGCGCATCAAACGCTTCGGACAGGCCAGGCGTTCAGTGGACATGCTCAACCTCGTCTACCACCACACGCAAGACGAGAAGGTTTACCAAGTGCTGTCGCGACGTATGAAGGATCGCTACGACATTTTCGGCGGCGTGCCGGATACCATCGAGGACGAATGGATCGACAACGTCGAACACCTCGAAGAACTGATGGACGAATACATGCACCTGCGCAAACAGGCGCGCGACGTATTCGAACTGCGCTATCGGGAGACCATCGACCCGGATCGTGATCGATGGGAGTTGTGTTCGCGCGTGCTCGCGCGTAGGGACGTCGTCGATCGGTTGTCGGCCCCTTGGTGATGTTCCCCATGTTCGTGCGAAACATGCGGGGATTCCTGGCTCAAGGTGCCTGATGCCTAAGGTTCAAGGTATCACAAAGGCATCGCTGTGGGAATCCTGGAAAAACGTCAGGAAGCAATTGTCACGCACGTTTCTGCGGGACGTCACCGATTTCGTCGAGTTCGACATCGATCCGGAATGGTGGATAAAACGGCTGCTCGCGGATATTGAGGCGGGACGCTATGAGCCTGCGACCGTTCATCGATTTTCCGTGGCGAAAAAGATGGGCTTTAGCCGTCGCATGACGATGCCAAGTGTTCCGGACTTGGTTCTGTACCGGGCCGTGGTCGATTACCTGTACAAGAAAAGCAAGCGCGTTGAGCAGCCACATGTGTATTTTGCGCAAAACACGCTTTCCAAAAAACTGAAGCAGATTGCGAAGGACGGCGAAGGCGGTGACCCGGCGTATGCCTTTGCTTCAGGGAGTGCGCTGGTCGCGTGGCTGAAATATGACCAGTATCGAAAGCACCTGCTCATGCAGCAGGTTCATCCATACATTGTCTTGACGGACATTACGAATTTCTTCGACACGGTCCTGTACGACCGCGTTGCGGATGCTTTACATGCGATCCGTGTCGATCGCAATCTAGTCGGATTGCTGTTTTTCATTCTGGAACGGCTTTCGATTCGCGACGCCTTTAACGAGTCGCCAAGAATTGGACTCCCGGTGGACGATTTTGATTGTTCACGGACGATCGCCCACATGGTGTTGTTCCCGCACGACGATCGAATGGCGCAGCATGTCGGGGTCAATGCGTACGTTCGGTGGATGGACGACCAAAACTTTGGCGCTAGGAGCTATTCAGAGGGATTGAACATTCTCAAGCATTGCGGCGACTCACTGGCCCGACTTCACCTTACGCCGAACGCGGCCAAGACCCGAATATTGAGTCTTGCAGAAGCTAGTCGACACTTTTATTTCGATATAAATGCGGAGTTGGATGTCATCGACAAGATGGCACGGGGTACCGTAGCCGAAAAGAGAGCTTTTCGGTCAGCGCTCGGACAGGTATGGCGCAAGTACCGGAAATTCGAGATGTCCGGCGGCGAATGGGGCAAGGTACTGAAGCGCTTCTACCGGCTGGCCGGCGTCGCTACAGCGCGCTTCCTCCGACATCGCGCGCTGCCGGATATCCTGGCCGAGCCAACGCTCACGGACCGAATCGCGGATTACATGCGAGTCACGGGCAGTGCGGACCAGTATCTGAAATTTGTACTGCGACTATGGGCGGACCCATGTCAGGTCTATCCAGACGTAAACCAGATTCTCACTGAGGGTTTACTCAAGATCGAGGCGACTAGTGTTGAGGCTGGCGCAATTCGTAGAATCGCATCGGGCTTGCTCTCCGGAAAGTACGAAATTCCTGGCTGGCAGCGCTGCGCGGCGCTAGCACCACTCTTGATTCTCCGCTATGGCGACCGGCGTTCACTACCTTTACTCAAACGGCTCGTCGGCAGTTTGGAAAGTGTTGCACACCCGGCAATTGCGAAGGCTGTGGTGGCCGTATATGCGTCGTACGGCGACGGCGAGTATCGAGAGGCAGAAAAAGCAGCAAGTCAACTGCGCGACAATCACCTTGCCCAGTTTCTCCGCATGCTCGCCATTAGCCGCCAGTACCAAACTGTGCCTGAGCGATTTAAGATTCGGAGAGAGCCGATATATGACAGCGTTGCGGGCAAGAAGCGCGTGGACACACGAAAACTTTTAGTGCTCCGATTGCTTCGACTGAACAAGAAAAAAACGGTCTTGGCGTGGGTACAGAGCACACGAGATTGGATGGTAAAGCAGGATGTGCCCGATTTCGACAAGCGATTGGTGGTAAGGCTGCTTACGTGAGGCCGTCAAAAGCCTTCCGACTGTCTTGGATCTTGCCATCTGGGAGGCTTTTCAACAAACGTCAGGTGTCGGCGTTGTACGGGTCATGCTTGGCCACACGCCGCCTACGATCGCAGCTTGGGTTTATTGTGCTGTCGTTCGATCGCGATGTCGTTTGCGGTTGTCGAAGAAGGGTGCATCATGATCTTTACGCACCATCGACATTTGGTTGATTTGGCGCGAGCGTATTTAGAGGAACGGGCGCTTGAGGCCCACACTTTTTGAGTGTTTGGTACTACGGCACCTACCGCTCGTCACAGGAACTTCCCAGTTGGCTTTACTCCCCGAAACCCGCCAGATCATCAATCAGGTCGAACAAGTCACCGAACTGCCTATCCGCTTCGCGGAGGATGCGGCGCTTCCGGTCATCGCGAACCTGCGTATCGCCCGCAATGGCGCGAAAGAACACGTCCTCACGCTGCGGCCGGGAGGTGAATCGCTGGACTACGTCGTGGCGTACCAGTGCGGGTATGTCCTGCGCTTGTTTGAAACGCCACCGGATCAGCGCTTCGATTTCGCGGCCATTCCAAGCGACGCGGCTGCGCGGATGATGCCCCTGCTCAAGGCCATGCTCGCACCGGGTGATGCGGCGCCCGAGTTGCAGGCGGCGGCGGAGCGCATGTCTCACTGGCTGCTGTTGACGCTCAGATCGTTGCCTGTCGGGCTGCGCATCGACCGCTGGATTCACGACGCGTATCCCGCCCTGCGCGACCAGCAGTCGGCTTCGCTCACGCTGCAGCAGGAAGAAAACGCCGGGCATATCCGGTGGCGGGCTGGCAAGGTGCGCTTTCCGCCTCAATTCCTGGCGATCGATGCCGTGCACGCCCTGTTCACCGACCGGCTGCTTGGCACCGGTTATTTCGCGTTGCCTTATCAGGTGGTCGGCGTCGTTGACGATGGCATGCGGCTATTGAACATTCTGGATGAGCTTCCTGCCGATCCAAAGGCGGACCGTGCGCTGGTGGAGGCTTGGGGAACCGCGCTGGGCATTCGCGACTGGTTCAACTGGGTGCCGTTTCAGCGGTGATTCAGGAGGTACCCTGGATGTCAGGGTGATGCGTTTTGGCGTAGCGCCTCAGGGTGCAAGGCTAAAATGGCACTATGGCTACCGACCGCCCACTCACCTTCGAAATCCCGATTGCCGACTTCGACCTCGCATTGTTGCCGTCAACGGCGCGGACCATAGGGTCGCAGGCGTTCGAAGAGGCGGTACTGGCGTATTTCATCAGCCAGTACGCTGACAAGGGGATCAATGCCGGCGTCGCTTTGGGCGATAGTGTCATTCGCGTCACCCTGTTTCCCGCGCATCCCCGCAGCCTGTTGGACCACGCCTGTGCGTTGATGCGCGAGGGCAAACTCGCCGAGGGCACCGAGATTCTCGCCTGGCTGCGGGAGAACGCCGCGCCCGACGCCGACGTGCTCTACAACCTAGGCATCGCGCATTCCGAGCGGGGAAGGTTTCAAGAGGCGATCGAAGCGCTCACCGCGTGTACGGACATCGACTCGGGCTATGTCAATGCGTGGACGGGGTTGGGGGTGGCCTACCAGCGCCTGCACCAGTCGGCCCAGGCCGAGCGGGCACTGCGCCGCGCCATCGAGTTGGATCCGGGTGACGGCTATGCGCATCGCAACCTTGGGGGCGTGTTGTTGGCAACCGGGCGGGCGGCCGACGCCGTGTCCCATTTCCGGGAGGCGGTGCATCAGTTGTCCAATGAACCCGGCGTGTTTTACGGCCTCACGCAGGCGCTGCAAGAGACCGGCGATGCCGCATACCAGAAGGAACGCGGTGACCTGCTTCGCAGGATCATCGAGGGATTTTCGGATCACCCGGTGGCCGAAATGGCGCGCGCCGACCAGACGCGCCTGGCGCACGACGTGCTGCGTTCGCGCACCAATGGATTGCGGATGGATGTGGTGACGTATATCGTCGATGCCCTGCGCCGCTTCGCGGCCATGAGCAAACAGGACGTGGGGCAGATGACACTTGAAATCGCTACGCTGGGCCAAACCGGACTTGAGATCAACAATCCGCGGCGCACGTATCGGATAAAGTCCGCGCCCGACGAGGAGTTCACTGGCCTGCAATTGCTTTCGATGATGCATGCCGGCGTACGGCAGTTTCAGAAAGATGCGGAAACAGGGGCTGATTTCGATGCCGAGTACGCGATGGCGCTGAGCATGACCGACGACCGTATGCAGGGGGCGACTTGAAGCCGATTCCTGCGCGCTTCGCGCCACTCGTTGAATCCATGATGAACACGGCGCGTGGCATTCTGGAGCGCGGCGAGAAGCTCGCGCCGCTCGCGTTCGTGGGCCGATCTGCGACCGGCGAGCTATTCCCGGTTTCCATCGATACCGATGGCCCGGAAAACAAAGAGCTTTCGGCAAACCAGATCCGCTTGACGGCGGACATGGTCAAGGCGGATTTCATATTCAGCGTGATGGAAGCCTGGGCGCTGCCGAAGCGGCTGCTCACGCGCCACCAGGAGATCCTGGACCGCTACGGGTCGATCGGCGCATCGCCGCACAAGGAGGACGTGGTGACCTTCTCCCTGGAGTCACGGGACGGCGTGTGGGTTGGCTCGGCAGCGATCAAGCCGAAACCGCCTTCGAAGAAAAAGCGCACATTCGGCCAGGTGGACTTCATCTTCGCCGATGGCGTGGAAGGGCGCTTCGTGGGGTTGCTGCCGGCGCCGACCGCGGACGAACAGACCGTCCATTGACGCGCGGCCGGCGCAGTCAAATCTTCACGAGCCTATCGAATTGAGACATACCACCCCGGATACTGGGCCACGACCTTACTCGCTCAGATATCCATGGCATATACATTTAATGTATATTTAATGGATATGATTTGCGGGAAGAGTACGCCATGACCATGCACGTGAACCTATCGCCGGAAATGGAAGGATTCATCAAGGGCAAGGTCGCGAGCGGCTTTTATGGCAACGCCACAGAAGTGATCCGCGACGCAATCCGCCGAATGCAGGCCGAGGAGAGTCGCGTCGCCGCCTGGCAGGCGGCGATCAAGAAGGGTGACGAGCAACTGGATCGCGGAGAGGGCGTTGCCTATAGCCGCGAGACTCTTGAGTCGATGACGAAAAGCGCCATCGACGCCATGCACAGCGGCCGCCCTGCGGACCCGGATGTCCTCCCGTAAGGGGCTGCCGCTCGGGCTTTCCCCTATCGCGCAGGACGACTTCATCGGGATACTGCGTTACACCGGCGAAGCGTGAGGCCGCGACCAACTGGTCGAGTAACACGACAAGCTGGGATCGTGGCGAGCCCAGTGCAGGAAAGATTTTTCTTGCTGAAATCTCGCGCGGATTGGCGTAACATTTTTTGACTACGCGAACTAATTGACGTGCGTCCATGAACACCGATCTCACCCCACTGCGCAATTCCCTGAGCGATTTTTTCGGCAGCGTTGTCACGCAAGTTCGCGCGGCGTTCGCCGTTGGCGTCGTTTCGGAAGAGGATGCCCGGGAGGCCGAGCGCTTGATCGATCCCGATTTCAAGGGCTGGCTGCATTGCGATCCGATGGTCGTAGGCAATCCATCGAGTCGCTACGGCGATGATGCGCCCGGCTACATCACGCGAAACGGGCTGGGAAGCCTCGAAGTTGGCGCCTCTAAAGACTGAGCTTTCGTTGTTCCAGCGTTCTCCATGGGCCGTGATTTCTGATCATCCAGAAGTCTGAGCTATTGGCCGGCAGTCGGCGGCTTTTCTTTCGTCGCCGATGTTCCAGGTTTGACCTCGGGTCCCGCAACCGGGGTACCGTCCTTGTCAAAATGCCACTCACCGACCTCGGCACGCTCCGGGGCCGATCCTAATTTTGCGCGATTGTCCGTCTGGGCGCCAATGGTGTCCCAAACTGCTCGATTTCCGCTGTGTTGTGCATTTACCTTGCCCGCCTGAACGGTCGCGTTGTAGTCCGCGCTCAAGCCACCCTGCTCCTGGGAAACTTCGCGCCGACGCGAATCGAGGGCCGTGGAGGCACGACTTTCCGTAGCGTGTACTCGCTCGGCAACGTCATTGCCAATGGCTTGCCCAGGTGGGGCGCGTTGCCGAGATTGGCGATCGCGGATCGAATTTTCGTTTGTAGCGGCCTGATTCCGCAACGCGTCGGTGTTACCCGACCTATCGGACTGATCGAATTCCTCGCGCAGCGTGGAGGATCGCCAGCCAAGCGCTGCGTCAGTGTGGCGATTTGATGCCAAGGGGCTGTCGGCTGGCACGAAGCCATCTCCAACGTTTCCGCCTTTCGCATAACCGTAGGCAATCTCGGTGACGGCACGCTGCAACTTGATCGGATCGTCCTCGCGAAGCAGGCCGCGCTCTGAAAGCCGGCGCGCCGCGTAGTTGGTGAAATCGGTCTGGGCGCCACTGCTCCATTCACGCATGAATTGCGCGGTGCGGGCGAGTTCCTTCGACTGACCGTAGGCGGATTCGCTCGCCGTTTGATGATCTGCTGCCTCGCGGTAGGACGAGTCGAATCCGGAAGTGGACGTTGTGCGGTTTCCACGCGCCCATTGATACGCATCCGAGGACCGGAACTCCTTGACCAGGGACGTGGCTTCCGAGAACTGGGCGGTTTCGACGGCCTTGCGGGCATAGTCGTGAGCGCTCTGCAGTTGTTGTTGGCTGACCTGCCGGCCCTCCGACCGAATTTGGGCGCCGATCTCTGTGAGGGGGATACGTGCGCCGGTGGCGGCCGATGCCGCAACGCTTTTACCGACCGACGAGTCCTCGCCCATTCCCAGACGTCGATTGACCTCCCGCGCCACGGAATTCAGCGTCTGTAGTTGGGTCGACGTCGATCCGCCTTCCGAGGTGTTACTCGCGCCTGAGCGCTGCTGGGAGCGGTCGAAGCTCTCCTGAATGCCCAGCGCCCGGGTGAGGGCGGTGGCCTGGCTGCGCTGCATCGATTCACGCTCGGTCTTGCCGAGGGTTTCCGCCTCTCGTGCACTGTCCGAGAGCGAATTGGCTTGCCGCTCGGTGAAAGTGAACGTAGTTGCCAGCCGGCTCATGGTGGCCTGATACCGGAAAACCCCCGCATCCGGCCCGCTGCCCTGGATCGTGCTGCCGTGCGCATCGCTGGTCGTGGACATGAAGGCGGAAGTCCGGGTCGGTGCGATTTGTTGCTGGTCGATGGCGACCGCGTCCTGGGTGACGTTGCCCTTGGAGGTGCTGGCCGCTTCTCCCGACACGGCAGATTGCATCGGTCCGACCCCGGTCACCGCCTGGAAGGCGACTTCGCCGCCCTTGATGATCGCGGTGGCGATGATCGGAATCGAGATCACCATGTAGCCCGCCACAGCCTGGTCGGAAATCGCGCCGCGGTAGATGCTGGCCGCGGTATCCAGGGCCAGGCCTTGCGTTGCGGCGCCCATGCGCGCCGCGGCCTCGAGGTTCTTGGCGCTGGCCAGGGTGGCCACGTAGTTGAGGATGGCATACAGCGGCGGCCAGAGTTGGATCCACACCAGGCTCAGCACGAAGCTCTTGAGTGCGAGCCCGAGGCCGCGCCCCTGGGCCAGCAGGAACAGCAGGAACACGAACGGGAACACTGCGTAGATGATCGCCTCGATCACGTTGCGCACCAGGGGCAGGGCCTGTTCCGCGACCTTGCCCATGGTCAGGAACGAGGAGTTGATCGAGGCTGTGGCGCTGGCACGTGCGGTGGCGATCATGACGGAGGCCGGATCGTTGATCTTCTGGCCGACGATGCTGCCGGTGTCCTGCACCAGGTTGATCATGATGTTCTGCCGCAGCAGGTCGGCCGCGCCTTGCGCGGCGGTGGCGATTTTGGTTTTGAAGTACGCCTGCTCGATCTGGCTGTCGATCACACCTTGTGCGGCGGTCGCATCGAGCGCGGGATTCATCTGAAACGCCAGAACCGCGCGGGCGCGCGCCACTTCGGCCGGCAGGCGGTTGGCGAGGTAGGTGTACACGGCCGGGCAGGGCTGTACCTGCACCGGGTTGCCGTAGGTCGAGAAACGTGCCGGATTCGGATTCCCCATCAACGCCCAGATGTCGGCGCTCTGGGCAAAGGTGGCGGGGTCGATGGTGCCATCCTGCAGGTCGTACATCGTGCAGTTGTAGACGAAGGCGATCATGTCGGTGCGCAGTTGCGGGTCGGCGACGTTGATCGAGCGCGATGCCTGGATCAGGCGGTTGCCGAACAGGACACCGTTCTTCTGGTACGCGAGTTCGCTGGGAAGCTGGGCGCTGGTGGCCGGGATCACCTGGAACGCGGTCTCGAAGAAGCGCGTCATCACGTCGCCCACCAGGCTGGTGTAGTGCCCGAAAAACGCCACCCCAATCGGCACGTTGCCGACTGCCACGGGTGCCTGGCCACCCAGCTTGTCGACGATCACCACGTCCGCCTTCGGCACGAACAGGGCGTAGTAGATGAACAGGAACCCCATCAGCCAGCCCCAGCCGTGAAACTTGCCCGGTGAGAAGAGGCCGGCGAAAGCCGCCACCAGCACGCCGGTGACGGCCACCGTCTTGATCAGGCCGAAATAGCCGGCACCGCCCATGATGGCGGCGATGGCGTTGAAGACCCCGGTCAGGGAATCGACATTGCCGTAGGCGTAGATCTCGAACACGGGATGGGGTTGTGGCGTCCCGCCGCGGGGTGTCGGGCGGCCTGGATGGAGAGTTTTGGCGTCAGGAGCCGCGCGCGCCGGAATTGACGCTGAATTCGAGCATTGCCTTTACCGCTGGCGGCATCGAGCTCCAGAGTTGACGCTCCAGGGTTTGCAGATCCTGGGTCATGGAGGAGACCGAACGCACCTTGGCGTAGGCGGTCTGCTTCTCGGCGAGGAGCTGGCGTTGCGCGTCCTGGGCGTTCTGCCTCAGGGTGTCCACGTACTGCTGCTCGACCCCGCTGCGCTTCAGGGCCTGCGACAGTGCGCTGAGAGCCTGGCGGATCGCCCGGTTGAGGAAGGTTTCGGCATAGTCGAGCGCTACCACGTCCTTGTAGGTCTCGATCAGGGTTTCGGCGGTGTTGGAGCCGGGCACGGCATTGGCGACCGCCAGCATCTTGTAGACAGGCTCGGTGGTGTTGTTGATGAAGCCGATGTCGGCGCTGGTTTGCGGCGAACGGGTGGCGATATTGTCGGACATGCGGCGCAGCCGCTCGGCCACCAGGCGGGTGAAGGGCTTGGCGGAGACCGTGGTGCGGGTCGGGTTGAGGCATTCGGTCGGTTCGTCGCAGACGTAGACCTCGATGTCGACATTGCCCTCGGTGGCGGAGGCGCCACGCCCGAGCAGCAGGTCGTGAAGGCCGATGATGCTGGGCTCGACGTACTGGGGCATGGCGCCGCTGCCGTCGTCTGCCGGCGGGGTCAGGATCACGGTGCCGATCACGCTCATGATCAATTCCTTCTCCTGCCGGCTGATGCTGCCGCCCACCTGGTTCAGGGCCAACCAGGTGACGTTGCCCTTGACGAAGGTGACGTTGCGTACGTTCGGGTCGGTGGAATCGGCCGCATTCCTGACTACCGCCGGGGCGCCCGTTGCGCAGGCGAAGCGTGCGTCGGCACGGTCGGAGACGCTGCCCAGGTACTGGGAGATGTTGGCGCAGCCGCTTTGCACCGAGTTGTCGAATTCGCCGACGACCCCGTTGACCAGCGACTGCGCGGCCTCGCAGGAATTGATGTTCATCGCGTTGATCTTGTTGACCTGGTCCTGCAATTCGGTCAGGAGCTTGTCGATATCTGGCGAGATCGACTGAAGGGCCAGCTTGAAGGCGTAGCCCACTGCGTTCGAGCCGATGTTCTGCAGCAACGCCACAAACTGCTGCTTGTTGATGAAGGAGAACGCTCCGCCGAACAGGTCGATGCCGCCGCAGCCGGCCCGCAGGCTGGGCAGCCGGGCGTTGATGAGCGGGTAATTCTTGCCCGGCGCGCGCATCATCAGGCTGCCGCCGGTGTACAGGTTCATGGCCTGGCCGCGGAACGCGCCCGGGGCAGTGACGTTGCCCAGCACGCCCAGGTCGTTGAACATCGCCTGCATTTCGGCATTGAGATCGGCCGGGTGGCTGGCGGTGGGGGCGGTCAATATGGCCAGCGCGAGCAGGCCGGCCATGAAGCGTTTGGGGCGGGAGGGCATGATGGTTCCTTCGCGGCGTTACAGCGGGTCCCGGCGCGTGTCCTGGGCGAGGGCGGCGATGCGCTCGATGAGCTCGTTCATCGCCATCACGCCGAAGCCGATCGGGCGAATCTGGCGTTTGGACGGTGCCGAGAGGTACAGCGCCGGCACCATCGAGGCGTTGAGACGCGTGGCGATGCCGTTGTCGGGTTGGGGATTCGGGTATTCCGGCAGGCCACGGCCGTCCAGGCTGACCGGAAACACCGTCATGCCGTATTCCTGCTCGAAGCGCTTCAGGATCGGCGCCAGGCGGTGGCAGTAGGGGCAGTCGCTGCGGAAGATGAACAGCACGCCGTGCGTGGAAGCCAGATTGCGGACCGCCTGCGCCTGCTTGTCGCGTTGCTGGTCATCAAAAACCCCGATGGCCATCGCGTTGGTGGGCCGGCCGGTCAGGCCGTAGTCGAGGTCCGGGACGGACCACACCAGGCGTTGCCAGTGCTCTGCGAAGAACTCGGACTTGTCCATCACGAAGCGCTGGTAGCGCATGTAGGACAGCAGGTTCGCGTCGGTGGGGTTCATCACGGCCACGCGCTTCAGGTCGTCGAGACGCTTCTGCATCGCTTCGAACTCGACCAGTTCAGGTTGGCGGGTCGATGGCGCCGCGGCCTTGGGCGAGCGCGCGGATTCGGGCGGGTCGCGGTACCAGAACCATCCTTCGCCGTTGCGGCGCCAGTAGGTGCCGTCGCCGATGGTTGCCGGACCGGTTTGGGCGTTGGCAGCGTTGATTGAGGTTGCCGAATCGTCGGCGGGAAGGGCGCCGATCGGCAGCATGGCCAGAGACAGCACTGCAACGAGGATTGGCTTTTGCATGGCGATCTATCGTTTGTCGGGAACACTACCGTCACGGCAATAGCTCACCTGGTAGACGAGTTCGCCGTCGCCTTTCTGGCCGCGTTCCACCACGTCCTTTTGGCGGGTAGTGACTTCCAACCGGGCGCAGCCTGGGTTTGGTAGCGCCTGCAGGCGCCGGACGTCGATTTCGATCGGGCTGGTGGTGCCGAACTTGCGCTGGGTATAGGCCGCGGCAACGCCTACCAGTGCGCCTTGCGCCGACCCTCGCTCGATCGCGCGAAGCAGTAGCGGCTTGATGTCCGGCACCTGGATGCGGGCCGATGGTTGGGCCTGCACCCCGCGTGAGGCGAGCAGGGCGAGCAGGGAGCCAGTGAGAAGGATGGAAAGATCGTTCATTTGGCGAAGTAGCTGTTGACCTTCTGTTGCGCGTTTGCGCGGATGGCGCCCGTATCCGGCAGCGTGGGGGCGATCTCGGCGTAGAACTCCGCCAGGTTCATGCGCGAGAAGTCGAGCGCCTGCAATTGCGTGATGGTGAAGCCGCTGCAGTCGGGGTTCTCGGGCCCGCCCCAGCCTTTGCCGAGTTGGCCGCGTCCCTGCTCGTTGATGATGCGCGACAGGCGCGAGTTGAAGCAGCAGTAGGATTCGGTGGTCTCGATGCACAGCCTGATGATCGGCACCCGGGCCGAGCAGTAGCTGCCCACCCCGTGGCAGAGCCGGTTGTCGCGCTTCATGACGAGGATCTGTTCGGCCTGTTCGCAATTGAGAATGCCGGAGAGCTGGATCGCCAGCATGGCGATGCTCCAGGGGCCGGGCACCAGGGTTTCGATGAACGACACCACCGACACGTCGCCAGCGAGGAGGCCAGCCAGCGCGGAGGAACCGCCGCCGGCGCCGAAGAGGGCCTCGAAGCCGGCAATTACGAGGTCCGGCGCGTCGGAGGTGAACAAGGCGTCGTAGGTGTAGCTCGACCCCAGCACGCCGGCCGCCTGGCTGCCGGCGCCCATGATCATATTCAGGTTGCTGAACAGCGAACCGCTGGAACCAGCGCCCTTGCAGCAATTGACCAGGCCGAAGAGCTTCTTGCGGCAGCGGTTGTCGTAACCCTGGAACACCACCAGGCTGTTCGGGTCCATGTACTTGCCGGCCTCGCGCTGCGCTTCCATCCCGGCTACCACTTTGGCGAAATCGGCATCGGGCGTATGCGCCGTATCGAAGCACTTGCCGTTCAGGCAGAACTGCTGGCTGCCGCAGTTGGTGATGGTCGAGGTCGAACCAGCTGAGACCTTGCATTGCCAGGATTGCTCGTAGAGCATGCAGGCGCCCTGCGGGCTGGTATCGATGCAGCGTGAGCCCACCTGGCTGCAGCCGCGGTCGCGCAGGGGCTGGCAGTCGTCGGTCATTGCTTGGGAGACGCAGCTGAACTGCGAACGGGTGCGCCAGCAGTCCCGATACACCGGGTAACCGGCAATGGTGCGGGTGGCTGGTCCTTCGACGCAGGCTTCGGAAAGCTTCTGGCAATCGGCAGCGTGGCCTGTCGGGCTGGCGAGGCAGGCCGCTGCAAGCGCTAGAAATTCCAGAAAACGCCGGATCATTGGGCGCGCGCCTCCAGCGCCGCGCATTGGTTGTCCCAGGAATCTCGGAAACTCACGGTGGTGGGCATGGCGAAGGTGCTTACGCCGTAGTAGCTGGTGCCCGCGCAGGGGTTGTAAAACCAGGCGCCGATCGAGCAGTTGGCACCTGAGCAAGACTGGCTGTAGTAGGTCTGGTAGCAGTAGTAGCCGTCGATTCGCGAGGGGCCGAGGGTCTGGCCGATCTGGGTATTGAGCGTGCCGGGGACGTATTGCGAACCCAGTTCCATGTACACGCCGCCACTGGACTTGTAGATGGTGAAGGCGTGCATCAGGTAGTTGTTTGCGCCGCAGGAGAAGTCGAAGGCGATGTAGTCGATGCAGTTTGGGCAAGGGTCGGCGACGACTCGTGTCAGGAATTGCCCGGGCGAGCATCCGGGCACTTGAATCGGCGTGACGATCAGCACCTTGTCGCAAGTGGTGTTCTCGATGGTGCGGTACTGGTTGCAGATCAGCGTCTCGAACACATCCGGCTTGGTCACCGTCTGCACGGTGCAGCCGCTGTAGGTGCCGCTCAGGCTGCCGGCGATGGCCTGCGGGTCGGCGGTGATCGCCTTGGCACGGGTGAGCAACGGATCGTTCGGGCCGATGCTGTAGGTTGGGCGGCGCGACGGGTTGGTCTGCGAGAAGCCCACCGCGTTGCAGGCCTGGTCGCCAAATCCGCCTGCCGGGCTGCTCCCTGTGGGCGGCACGCAGGCTGCGGCTTTGGTGGAGGCGGGTGTGCCGAGGCCGGGATTGCCGAAATAGGATGCTTCCGGCGGGGTGGCGGTGAAATTGGGTACGGTTGATTGCGGCGAGGCTCCGGAATTCCCGCTACGTGCCGCGGCATTGCCGGATTTGCCGAAGGTGGAGCCCTGATTGAAGGCGTCGGCCGCCGGGTCGGCGTGCGCCTGGATCGCAACCGCCGCCAGGACTAGGCGCAGGAAGGCGCGGATCATTTGGGCGCCCTCAAGCGCTTGAGAATCGGACTGGCACGCGGCGCGGCTTCAGGTTTGCGACGCATGATTGCCTCTAGGGCGTAGTCGAGGCTCACGTCGCCGGCTACGCTCACGAAGCCCGTAGGGGCCACGCAGCCGGCGCCGCAAGTGCCTGGCGCGACATTCGCGGCATCGTTAAATGCGAGGACGAAGGTCGGTGCCTGGCGCACGGTATGGCGCGTGAATGCTTCCGGGTCGATGACCCACGTCGCCTTGCTTTCGCCGATGAGTTCGCCCACGGCGTTGATGGTTTCTCGCATCGACTGTGATTTCAGGCCGCGCAGCACCAGCACGGCGCCCGAGCGCGCCGCCTGGTCGGTGAGCAGCTTCAGGCTGGCGCGCGGCATGTCCAGCGTGACGAAGATACGTAGCGGCGCCGACGTGGGTGCGGCGGTGGAACCGGGCACGACGACCTTGCCCTTGGCCAGTGCTTCGATGTCGATCCCGCCGGGTTGTGCGTCGATCTGTGGCGGCCGAGGTACGGGTTGCGAGGCGATTCGGCCCGGATCAGGGAACGGGTTGGCCTTGAGTGCGCGGTCGACGTCCTGTGGCATGGGCCACTGTGGCGCCTGCGCCAGGGCCATGCAGGGCAGGAGGCAGGCCAGCGCAATGCCGGCAATCAGATCAATACGCGCCGGCACAGCAGTTCCTTTTGCGGAAGATCTGATACGAGAAATCTTCACCCGTCACCGGGAATGACTTTCCTGCGCCCCAGATCATGGTGGTGCGCCCGAAGGGCTGGCAGCACTGGCCGGCATCCTTTTGCGTGTTGGGCACCGGATAGACCATCTGCATCTTGTAGTGGGTCTTGTCCATGATCGGCTGCATGTAGTAGCCGCACAGGCCTGCCGCACCCGCGCCGTCGAAGGTGGCGAGCTGGCGATGCATCTTGGCGGCCATGCGCTGGGTGATGAGCGTCGAAGCCTGCACCCCGCCGATGTGGGTGGCGACATGGCCGGTCATCGGGTAGATCGACCCCTGGCAACCGGCGCACCAGAACAGGCTGGCGATGGGAAACCCGGCGCTGGCGGCGACGCAGTCGGCGGCGCAGGCCGCTTTGGCCGGGGCATTGGCGAACAGCACCGCCTCCGGGTTGAGGATGGCGGTCAGTTCATCGTCCGCCCACAGCGGATCGACTTCGGTCAGATAGACCAGGTCGAGCGAACCCTTTTCCAGACAAGGGAAGTCGAGCAGCACCTGTAGCCAGTACAGGATGGGGTTGGTGTACCAGTGGGCGTGGTAGAAGCTGTTGCGGGTCTGGCTGTCGTGGCCGACCTGGGCGCCGCGGGGGACATCGAAGCCCGGATCGATGGTGATACCACCCAGGCCGACCATGCAGAAGGGCGTGCGGGTGACATCGACCAGGCGAACCGGCTCCCAGAAGCCGATGGTCACGCCAATGCGCGGCGGGTTGCTGCAATAGCAGACCGGCGTGGACGGATTGCCGATGTCGCTCTGACCATCGGTGATCAGTGAGGCGGCGCCAATACTGAGCGGGAACACGCAGCTCCAGCAAATGTCGGTGATCGGGTTCATGAACTGGCCGTGGCAGGTCGGGCCGGATGCGGCTGCCACGCCGGTTGGTGCCGTGGCGGCGAGCCCGGCGACGCATGCGAGGAGTGCGGCTACGCGCTTACAGAAGTTCATCGATGCGCAACCTCTTGCCTTCCTGGGTGACGAGTGCCGGCACATGGCGAATCCCGAGCTTGTCGGTAAGCGTCCCCTGTTGATCAAAAAACACCGGCCGCTTCCAGCGACGCATGAGGTCCATGTAGGAGCCGCCGGTGAGGATGACTTTGACCTTGCCGCCGCGTTCTTCGATGAGGGTCTTGGCACGTCCGACCTGTGCGGCGTCGCGGGCGTCGATGAACAGCAGTTGCTTCGACATCGAAACCGTATCCAGCGGGTTGACCCGGGTGCCGGGTGCGACGAGTACCCTGCCGTCGGCGTCCGTGATGGCGGCCGGGACCACGATGCTCGGGTCGAAATAGAAGCTGCGCGCCTTGGAGGTTTTGGTGATCTTCGCGACGGGGGCGGGGTTTTCGATGCCGCGCGTGATGCCGGTGCGTGCGTCGCGGTGGAGCTTGGCCAGTGCGCCGGTGGCTTCGGCGTCACGCAGCTTGGCGAGGATCACGTCCAGCAGGCTCGGTTCGGCGATCGGGTAAACCGGGCCGATGACGCCCAGGTCCTGTGCCTGTGCGGAAAAAGCCACGAGGGCCGAGGCGGCGAGGGCGACGCGGCACTGCCGCGCGGCCCGAATCGACCAGTGTTTGTGATCAGAACAGCGCATAGGCCCGTCCAATGATTTGCGATTGCGTGACCCATCCAGTCAGCCGGTAGCGTGAATCCAGGCTGTCCGGGTGCGGTGCCCGCACGTAGTAGTGACCGGCCGGCAGGATGCCGGTGGGGCCGGGTTCGAGCGGCACGCCCTGGCGGCTGAATGCCTTGGCGCGCCCGACCTTGGACCCATTAATGAAGAAATCACGGTCGATGCGCGTCACGACGTCGCCCGGCATCCCGGCGATCTCTTTCACGAAGGTGGTGCCTGCCGGGTGGGGGCCGCCACCTGCCCAACGGAATGCGACGTAGTGCCCCTGCGCCGACACTGTGCCCTTGTGGATCAGGAACAACCCGACCGGCAGGCTGGGCGAGGCGTTCAGGCCGAACATGAAGTGCTGCTGAAACAGTGCCGCAGCGGCAACCAGGAGTGCGCAGGCGATGCCCCAGCGGCGTGCGAGGCTTTCCAGGCGGCTACGAAATAGCGCATGGTCGAACTCCCGGAAGAAGTTGGTTTGGGTGAAAAGTGTTCGCATGACGGTTGCCTAAAGCCCCAGGCGCCGGCGGATTTCCGGGGTGAGGTCGGAAAGCATGGGCGCCGGGCCGACCAGCGCACCGCGCGCGAGGAGCAGGCAACGGCATTCATCCGGCAGCGTGTCAAGCAGATGACTGAGCTCCTGGTTGAAGGCGCTGGCGCGCTTCAATGCCTCCGCGCGTGTTTCGGAAGGAGACTCGCGATTGACCAGGATTGCCGTGACTTGCGCTTCCTTGAGCCGATACAGCTCGCCTACATCGAGCACCGCCAGGGTCGGCGGCCGGGGTGGAGCGATCCACCGCGCATGGATGGCGATCGAGGCGCTGGTTATAGCCAGGTTCGCGAGCAGTACAAGCGCTGTGGTGTGTGCGTTCATCGTGCGCTCCGGTCGCGCAGCACGGCGTCGATCGCATCGGAGACGGACAGCCCGGCCGCGCGCTTCTCGTTGATGGCGCTGAAATCCTCGGCGCGGCTGGAGAACAGCAGCAGGCTGTGCGGATCGACGATCAGGCGCCCGATACCGTTGCCGGCCGGCGAATGGATGAAAATCTCTGAATAGGCGCCGTGCTCGGTGCGCAGCGACTGCAACAGGCGCTTCATCGCATCGTCCATGGTGAGCTGGCCTAGCTTGTCCATCATCTCGATCGACTCCTGCTTTTGCCGGAGCAGGAACATCCAGTCGGAGTTATCCAGCGCGGCCTTGGCCGCGGGGTTGCGGTAGTAGTCGTCCACGCCCTGGGTGGCGGACATGAAGGCGCCCTTGTACTTGCGCGCCCGGCGGTAGCCGGCCTCGATGAATTCGGCGGTGGCGCCGCCCGAGAGCAGGTCCCAGGCTTCGTCGATGATGACAATCTTCTTGCGGTTCCGCGAGAAGTACATCTCGCGGGTGATGCGGTACATCATGATCAGGAGCACCACGGTCTGGAGGTCCTTCTTGGACTTCAATTCCTCCAGTTCCAGGACGATGAAGTCGGCGCTGAAGTCGATGGTGGCTTCCGACTCGAAATACTTCCCGTAGGTGCCGTCGCGGGTATAGGGGTGCAGCATTGCCGCCAGATCCTTGAGGCGCCGGTCGTCGTCGCGACTTTCGTCGTCGAGCCGGCCGGTGGCCAGCAGATCGTGCACGTCGGACACCCGCATGGCACTGCCCTTGGCTTTCCAGACCTTCTTGATCGCCGCACCCAGGGTGGAGTACTGGAAGCCGTCCAGTGGTTCGCGCGGTGACACCATCTGGGCCAGCAGTGGCTGAAGCAGCTCCATGTCCTCGTCGATGTCGGTCACGAAAGTGAAAGGGTTGAGTGAAAGGGCGGCGTGCTCGGTGAATTCGATGAAACTGCCGCCGAAGTGGCGACAGGCCTTCTCGTAGGAGCGGCCGACGTCGATGATCCATACCCGGGCGCCGGTGCCGAGATAGGCGGCGGCGATTTCGTTGAGCAGCAGGGATTTGCCGGAGCCCGAGGTGCCGGCAATCGCCACGTTGTAGTTGCCGGCCGGGTTGTCGTAGACGTCGAGTTGCATGACCTGGCCGCGCCGGCCGCCCAGCAGCAATACAGGCGTACCGGTACCGCGCCATTCGGCGATCAGGGGGGCCAGGTGCACCGCATTGGCCGAGGTCTTGGTGCTGACCCGCTTCATGCGCTTCAAGTCGGCATGGAAGGGTTCCGACAGCGTCATCGGCAGCGAGCCCATCAGCCCCTGGGTCATCATCAGGGTGTCGTTGGTGAGCTCGAACCCGCGCGCCCGGAAGATGGCGCGCGCTGCCTGCTCCGCCTGCACGATGCCGGAGGCCGGCGCGAACAGCGCGACCTGGTGCTGCAGATCGACCAGTTGCTGGCCGTCGTCCAGCGCCCGAAGGACGATGTCCCAGTCGGCCTTGCGTTCCTGCAGGTCAGGGAGGAAGCGGGCCATGTAGCTGGTGGCGTTGGTGGTCGCGCGTGCCGCCTTGAGGTAGGCCCAGTTGCGCGTCGCGTCGGGCGCCAGCACATGCACGCCCAGGGTGATGAGGAACGGGCAGGGGTATTGCAGCGTGCCCTGGTACAGGTCGCCGATCAGGCTGCCCATGTTCCACAGCGCGAAGCGCGGCGGGAAGGAACGCACCGAGAGCAGGCGCATGGCGGTTTCGCGCTCGCTGGCCGGATTGGCCAGGACGATGCCGGTCTGCCGAATCTGCATGCGGGTGCCGCGGTCGATCACCTGATCGCGCAGTTCGCGCCCCTCGTCGTAGGTGAGGGACAGTCCGTCGCCAGCCTGGCGGTGCGGATCGAGGAGGCCCGACACCCAGTTGATTAGATCCGTTGCGTTCCAGTTGCGCGATGGGAAGCCCGCCGCATGCAGGGTGGCGCGGGCGCCATCGCGTAACAGCGCCAGATCGTCCAGCCGTGCCAGGTCCGCCGGGCTGCCCGGCATCGAGACGCTGACCACCAGCCGGAAATCCCGCAGCAGGTAGCTTTGCGCGGGCAAAAGTGAGGTTCGGCTGCCCGTGAGATAGTGCTCGACCCGGCGGCGGGCCATGGCGCGGTGGATGTTGGTGTGGCGGCCGGCGCGTCCCAAATGGGCGAACTCAGGCACCACCTCGTCCGGCATGCGCAGCGCGGCGTAATGCGACAGGGGCGTACGGATGGCGGGGCTGGCGAACAGGTGGAACTGGATGCTGGCGCCCGGCGGTGCGGCGGCATAGAGCGCCGGAAGGACCCGCGCCATCTCCTCGTCGGCGCCCGACTGGGGACGCAACTCCAGGCAAAAGCCCAGCGAGTCGCGGTTGACGAACACCTGCCGGTCTTCGAGCCAGGCGCGGTATGGCAACCATTGGGAGAACGCGGCCGTGTCGTCGCCCACCGGGTGTGGCTGCCGGCGCGAGCCGGGCGCAAGGTCGGATGCCCGTGCGGCAGAGAACGCAGTTTCCAGATCGGCGATCAGGGTGCGCAGCATGGATCAGCGCTCCATCGACGCGTCTGCGCCGGCCGGCTCGCTTGCCGGCGGCAGCGGGAAGCGTGTGGGCGGTTGCGGCGCGACGCTGGACGGCCTCGCTGGCGTCGCATCCTGGGCCGATGGCAGGGGCGGTGCGACGCCGTCGATCAGGTTGCGCGGCGCCGGCCGCGCGGTTTCGATCAGCCAGCGGCCGGTGTCGACCAGGATATGGACCAGCGATTCCTCGTGGAGGTCGCCATCGGCGTCCTCCCAGGGCGCGACCCACAGGCGCAGCACGCGGGGGCTGGAACGCATGGCGGCGCGGGGTGACGTGGCGGGGGCGGTCGGTGCAATCGAAGTGGCGCCGTAGAGGGCGGGGGCGGGGCCGGGCGACTTGTTCCCGGGGGCCTTGGGCGTCATCGGCATGCCTTGCGCGGTGTTGGCGTAGACGCCGGAAACGGAGGTGCATTGCGCGCCCGTAGGCGCCTTGCATGCATAGCCGTCCGTGCCACCGATACCGGACAAGCCCGAAGCGCAGCCGGCGAGAGTGGCACCCAGCACCAGGAGCGGTGCCAGCGATTGGGCGGCATGCTTCATCGCGCGGTGCCGGCGGTTGCGGACGGGCTGTCTGCACTGGCGCTGGCGCGCGAGAGCCAGGCCTCGATCTGCGCGACGCTGGCCGCACCCGGCAGCACGCGGCCGTCGGCGGCCACTAAGGTGGGGGTGCCGGTGACGCCAAGCTTCTCGCCCAGATCGACATTGCGATCGACCGGATGCGCGCAATTCCCGGGTGCCACTGTTTCGTCGCGCCACATCGTCGCGTGCCAGGCGGCCAGGCGGTCCTTGGCGCACCACACCGCTATCGCCTTTGCCCGCGCCTCGGGGTGAAGGGAGGCGATCGGCATCAGGAAGGTGTAGATCGTCACATCGGTCAGGCCCTTGATGTCCGCTTCCAGCTTGCGGCAGTGGGGACAGTCCGGGTCGCTGAAAATCGCCAGAGTGCGCGCACCGGTGCCGCGCACTTCCATGATGGCGTCGGCCAGCGGCAGGGTGGCGAAGTCGATGCGCATCAGTGCATCCTTGCGCTCGGCCGTGATGTCGCGCTGGGCCTTCATGTCGAAAAAGTGGCCGAACAGGAAGTACTGGCCGCTCGCATCGACATAGGCGAGATTCGCGCCCATGACCACTTCGAACACTCCCGGCCAGGGCGTGGCGTTGACCGTGCCGAAGCGGGTGCCGGGGTAGAGCGCCTGCAGGCGCTCGGCCATCGCGGTGGGGGCGGCTGAGGTGTTCTGTGCCAGGGCTGGTTGCGCCAGCGCCGCGCCCAACAGGCACAGCGTTACTGCGCGTTGCAGCTTATTCATCGTCATAGTCGGTTCTCCGGGTGTTGCGGTTGCGTTCAGTGAGGTGCGGAAACTCTTCGCGGTCCTGCGCGGCGGCGTCCAGCGGCCCTTGCAGGGCGATGCCCTGGGTCACCACCACGTCCACGGTGCGTCCGGCATCGACCTCGATGACCGGGAAGACCTTCTCGGCCAGGGTGATGTAGTACTGGGCCAGGCGGTCGAGGGCTTTGCCGACGCCGGTGCCGAACCCGGCCTCGAACTGCTTGCCCGGATCCACGGTGCTGGTGGCGCCGAGCGGCGAGACGGACATCGTGGTCGAGCCCTGCTGGAAGGCATGGCCGATGCCGCTGGCCACACCGGCGAGGAGCGCATTGGCCAGCAACTGGCCTTGCTTGGAGACCAGGCGTCCGCGCATGCCGGCCTTGCCGTCCTCGCCGGCCACATAGCCCTTGATCGGGACGTCGAGCGCCGTGCCGTCGCGGGTCACGCAGGAAAGCGACTCAGTGCGGATGTAGGCGCGTTCGGAACTGACATCGCCGTAGCCGGCGCCAACGACGAAGCATTCCTTGACCCGGGCGCGGAACTGATTGGGCAACACGGCGTTGTCGACCAGGCGCAGCAGGACCGGCTGCGGGTTGCGCTGTGCTTGGCCGCCCGTAGGGGCGTCCAGGCCGCCGAGCAGGATTGCACGGGTGAAGGCCCCGCTGGGGATGTAACGACGGGTGTCGCGAGTCGGTGCAACTGTCCTTGATGTGTCGGCACCGGGCTTGGCAGCTTTGCCTGGCGTGATGTCGCCAAGCGCGATGCTCACAATGCCGGACGGCGTACCTGGCCCCATGCCGGGGGCGGTTGGATTGCCGAAGGTCGGAACCGGTCCGGGGCGGGGTGGCGGCGGCAGGCGCTGCGGGCCAATGTCGGGCAAGTCCGCGCCAGGCCGATCCGGGCCGAAGTTCGGCCGTACGGCCGGTGCTGCGACCGGTGGCGGGGGCAGGGGGGTGAGACCGCCTTGTTCCAGCTTCTTGAGCCGTTCGGTCATCTCCTTGCTCTGGCCCTGCAGCTCGGCGTTGCGCTGTGCGAGTTCGCGCGAGCGCTGTTCGATGCCCTTGAGTTGGGCGTCGGCCTGGCCGCGCCAGGCGTCACGGGGATCGACCTGCGCGCCGGGGGCGAGGATGTTGGTGGATTTTGGTTTGGCGGGTGGCTCACCGGAATTGCGGGTGCCGGTGAGTGACACGGACAGCAGGGCGGCACCGCCAATGGCGGCGCCGATTCCGGCCAGCAACAGGTACTGGCGCCGCTTTACCGTGGCCGGACGATCCACATGCGAGGCTTCAGTCATTTGGGCGGCGCTCCCGGATCACGAACAGGTTGGTAGCTTCCCCGGGGCCCAGGCTGGGGTGTTCCAGGCTGACGGCCATGACGCCCGGCTTGAACAGGTCGCGCTCGACCAGACTCAATGCGCCGTTGCCGATATTGGCCAGCTGGTATTTCTCACCGACGATGCCGGCGCCCAGCCAGGCGCGTTGCAGGGTCAGACGCACGCCCGGCCAGAGCGTCAGGTCCTGCGCCGGTTCGCGCACTTCCATGTCGTCGGGCAGTGCGTCGCCGGCCATCGCGAGCAGCAGGTTCTTGAGCGTGCGCACATGCCGGCCGCTGGCCTCCACACGCGAGGGGGCGGTGGCCGGGTCGCGACTCTCGCGGATCACCAGGGTGTCGCTAGGGGTATCGACCGGCTGCAACAGCAGCGCGACGGTGCCGCGCTCGGAGGTGATGAAGAGGTTGATCGGCTTGCTCGCGTCCGGGCTCGCCGGCCGTATGAACACCTGGCCCTTCTCTTCGTCCTTCTCCAGCACGAACTCGCCGGCGTTGCCGGTCACCTTTCGGATGCGTCCGCGCTCGACGCTGATGCGTGTGACCGCCTTCTGCGAGATCTTGCCGAACACGGTTTCGCCGTCCTTTGCATCCAGGATCTGCAGGGCGCAGGCACTGTGGTTAGCTGCCAGCAACAGTGGCAGCAGGACGAGGCTGGGTTTCAAGGGGATCATTGGGGTTGGTTTCACGGAAAGCCTTGAGGTAGATGCGCCCGCCGGTGTATTGAAGTTCGATGGCATAGCCCTTCGCGACTTCCGAGACCCGGCGGTCACTGATGAAGGTGGTGAGCAAGCCGCGCAGGCCCACCCGGAGGCCGCGCTCATCCACGGAAAGATCCTGGGCGCTGAACACCGTCGAGGCACCATCGCGCTTGAGGCGCTCGCCTGCGGCGTTGAGCGCGGAGCGCAGTTCGCCGAAGGCGGCGGGCGCGGCGTACTGCAACAACACCTTGGCCTGGTGGTCCACGCTGTGCGGGGTGACGTTGAGCGTGAGTTGCATCAGGAAATACCCCATCTGTTCGAGGTATTCCGGGCTGACGCGATCGGATTCGACCCAGAAGGTCTTGTGCACCGAGGGTGGAACCACCACCACCCGTTCATGCCCGGCCAGTCGCACCGCGAACACCGCCAACACCAGGTTGACCAGCATCGAGCCCGTCACCAGCACGACCAGGAATGTGGTGGCCCGGCGCGCGCTGGCGATGTCCTCGCGCATGCTGGTGAGCTTCATCCCAGCATCTCCCGCAGGTGCGAGGGCGGGGTGCGCTTGAGTCCGGTAAGAGCGGCCGGCAGGTGCCAGTACAGCAGGTGCAGCGCGAACGCCGGGTGCTTGCCCGACTTCGCACGACCGTAGGCAGACGCCAGCAGCATGCCCAGCGCGCAGCCGCTGATGAAGAATCCGGAAATCATCCCGATCAGGGCCGCGGCGAGCACCAGCAGTGCCACGTCGAGGTCCCACCAGAACATCCGCGGCGGATCGTTCAGCCGCCGCGGAATTTCAAGCGATACGTCGCTCATCGTGGAAGCAAGTCAGACGACTGCCGTCATGATCGAATCGATGATGGTCGGCACGTAGACCATGAAAAGCGCGAACACGATGCCCACCAGTGCGGGAATCGGCGAGGAGCGGGCGATGCCGACCCCTGCGCCGAGGATGAAGGCGGCGATCGCGATCGACTTGCCGAGAAAACCGTTCACCCAATTGAGCAGGGTGGTGTACATGGTCTGGAACTCGGTGCCGGTGGTGCCGGCCAGGGCCGATCCGGCGGCGAAGGTCAGGATCAGTGCCGCGGTGGCAGCGAATGCGGCGGTGTTGCGGGTAGGCTTCATGGTTGTTTCTCCAAAGGTTGGGGGTGGGGGTACAACGCTGGAATTTCAGGTGCGGCGGATTTGCGGGCGCGGTGTGTGGAGCTATCGCGTGGTCGCGGCGGCGGGCAAATGGCGCCGTACCTTGTCGGCATAGGCGCGCCTGCGCGCGGGATTGGCGGCGTTGTAGGCGCCCACCGCTTCCCAGGTGTAGCCAAGGCGGTTGACGTTGCCCGCCAGAATCCAGGCGCCGACGTGGATGTTGGTGCAGGGCTCGTATAGGTCGCGCTCGCCAATGCCGTGGGACGCGAGCGTCGGCAGCCAGGCGGAATTGATTTGCATCAGGCCGATGTCGCGGCTGCCATTGGTGTTGCGGCCGATGGCTTGCGGGTTCAGGCCGGATTCGGTGCGGGCGATGGCGTAGAGCAGATCGCCGCTGACGTTGTAGCGCCGGGCGGCGTCATCCCAGCAGGCGTAAGCGGGGAGGGTGATGCCGATGGCGACGGCGGCAAGCCATCGTGGATTCGTTCTGCTTCCCTTTGGTGACTGCAATGCGTTCTCCTGAAGCGACGTCGGACTGATCTCGTCGGCCGGCGCGAGTGGTCCAGTGCATCGTAGGGAGCGGTGGCGCATTTCCAGCTTCGAATTGGAGCCTTGAGGAGGCCGCCAATCGGCTTGCAATCGGGAATTGCGCGGTTTGAAGGTTTGGGTGTCAGTCGCGGTACGGTGACATGGGACCGGGTGCGTCGGGCTCGTCAAGACGCCATCGGGGCCCGGTCAAGGGCACGATTGATGCGGCCGACCTGCTGGCGAGCGGAAATACTCGGCCGATGGCGACACATTCCTCTAGCTCGACTTCGCATCCAGCGCACCTGGCCGGTGCTCCGCTGTGGCCAGAAGACGAGTTCCCGGTGTCGGGGTTTCGGGAATTGGCTGAACGCTATCGCTTTGCCCCGCTGGTCGGACTATTGCGAACCAAGCTCGGCTTTCCTGTTGAGGTGTTCGATCAGGTCGTGCGTCCCGTCATCAGTGGCTACGCGGAATTCCTGCAATCCCTGCCAGCGACTGAATCCACTGATCGTGCGAATGCGTCCGGCGCCTTCATCCAGGCGCTTGAAGTGGCACTGCTTGCGCTCGACTACCGGCGGGGCCAGATACTCCCGCGCGGTGCTGCGCCGGAGGTGATCGGGGAGCACATGCACCGGTGGACCTACGGGGTGTTGATCGCCGGGTTGTTGGGCGATGCGGGCAAGACCCTGGCGGGCGTACGCGTCCAATTGCGCCTGGCGTCGGGTGGCGTAAGGGGCTGGGATCCGCTGGAAGGCTCGATGGGTGCCTGTGGCGCGGTCAGCTATAGGGTGATGGCGACGGTCGTGGGCGTCGAAGTTGGCGGCCGCCTTGACGGACTTGCCGTGCAATTGCTGAATCGGTTGGTGCCGCCTCCGGTGCTGGCATGGCTGGCAGCAGATGGAATCTTGATGGGCGAATTGGAGGCCTGTCTTTCCGGGGAGGGCGCAGTCCGGAGTGGTGCGATAGGGCATCTGGTGTGCCGCGCCAAGTGCTCGATAACTGGCGGCCCGAAGGAAATTGAAGTGCACGGCACTGCAATCGCTACGCTACCTCCGGAATACCCGGGCTCCGCGCCGGACGCTGCAGTTCAGGCAGAGGCGAATTCGTCAACATTGCCATCCGACGAGGAATACCTCGATGACGTGGACGACGGGCGCCCGGATTCGTCGAATTCCAAACCACCTCTGGAGGTGCCGGGGAAGCCGAAGCAGCCGAGGGCGGTCGAAGGGGCGCAGCGCTTCATGGGCTGGTTGAAGGCGGGTGTTTCCGGAGGAAACATCCGGACCAATGAACCCGGCGCCCTGGTGCACGGCGTGCCGGAGGGCATGCTGCTGGTTTCGCCGGGGATATTTCGGGAATATGCGAAGCAGCGCCGGGAAGAAATTGCCTTGCTCCGCGAAGGTGTCGCGGCGTCCGACGCGGATGTAGGCAAGTGGGTATTGCGGCAGGTGCTAAGGGCAAGCTGGCACCTGCAGGCGGAACAGGGCGTCAACATGCTGACCTACCAGGTGATGCGTGGGAATCGCCCGGCCTCGAACCTTTCCGGTGTGGTTCTTGAAAAGCCTGAACGGTTCGTCGATCTGGCGCCAGGCGTCAATCCCGCGCTGGTTCGCGTGCCCGCCAGTCAGGGCGTTGCCTGAGATCAATGGCGTATCCGCTCGAAGCACGTTTGCGGCCCGCGTACGAGTTGCGCTCGGCGCTGGTTTCAGGCGTTGCTACCGTCGTGATTCTGGCGACCCCGTCGACCTTCTTGTTGACCCAGGGGCACGCCGTGGTTCTCGGCGGGTTGTTGCTTTGCCATTGCATCTGGCGCGGCGTTGCGGGCCTTGAAGTGCTTCGGTATCGGTCGAATCTGCGGCGCCAGCGGCGCTATGTCGTCACTGCTGTCGATCTGCCCTATTCGGCCGAGCGTTTGTTTCTGGGCAGGGGATTCCGGTGGGACCAGCGTCACACCCAGCGCCTGATCGAATCCCGCCTCCCGGAAAACCAGTATCTGCTGTGTACCGGTTGGCTTGGCCGGATGGCCGCGTCGTTTCAAGACGTGCCGGACGCCACTGCCGGGATTGGCGGCGATCCTGCGATTCACGGCGTCGAGCCGGCGGAATCGGACATCTGGATGGATATCGCTGATCGCGTCGGGCACACCCTGGTGCTGGGCACTACCCGTGTCGGCAAGACCCGCTTGGCTGAAGTGCTGATTTCCCAGGACATTCGCCGCGGCGAGGTGGTGATCGTGTTCGACCCCAAGGGCGATATCGACCTCTTGCGCCGCATCTATGCCGAAGCCCGGCGGGCAGGGCGGGAAGGGGAATTCTTCATGTTTCACCTCGGGCATCCCGAACTCTCGTCCCGCTATAACCCGGTGGGCAGCTTCTCGCGCATCACCGAAGTGGCGACCCGAATCGCCGGGCAGTTGCCTTCCGAAGGCCAGTCGGCCGCGTTCAAGGAATTCGTCTGGCGGTTCGTCAACGTGATGGCCAGGGCGCTGGTGGCGTTGGGGCGCAAGCCCGACTACGAGCAGATCAACCGCTACGCATCGAATGTCGAGCCGTTGCTGAACGACTATTTCGAGCACTGGCTGGACCAGGAACCCGCCGCCGCCGGCTGGCGTGCGGAAGTCGAATCGATGGCGATCGACAAGAAGAGCCTGGACAAGGGCCTGCAGTCGCGCGGATTTCGCGCGGTGACGCTGGTCGAGTACGTGCGGCGCAAGAAGCTCTATGACCCGATAGGGAACGCACTGGCCTCGACCCTCAATTACGAAAAGAGCCATTTCGACAAGCTGGTGGCGTCCCTCCTGCCCTTGATGGAAAAGCTCACCACCGGCCGCACGTCGGCGTTGTTGTCGCCGGATTTCAACGACGTGAGCGACTGGCGTCCGGTATTCGACTGGTCGTCGGTCATCAACCTGGGTGGCATCGTGTATGTCGGGCTCGACGCCCTGTCGGACTACGAGGTGGCCGCGGCCGTCGGCAACTCGATGTTTGCGGACCTCACCAGCGTGGCGGGCAGCCTGTACAAATTTGGCGCCGGGCGGGGGCTGCCGGGCGAGACCGCGCCACGCCGCATTGCGATCCACGCGGATGAATTCAACGAGCTGATCGGTGAAGAGTTCATCCCGCTTCTCAACAAGGCTGGCGGTGCCGGCTTCCAGGTCACGGCCTATACCCAGACCTGGTCGGATGTGGAGGCGCGCATCGGATCCAAGGCCAAGGCGGGGCAGATCGCCGGCAACTTCAACACCCTGATCATGCTGCGCGTCAAGGAGATCGCCACGGCGGAACTGCTGACCAGCCAGTTGCCAGAGGTGCGGATCATGTCCACCGTCGCGTCGTCGTCGGTGTCGGATACCAACGATCCGGGGGAGTTCGCGGATTTTGCGAGTCGGAACGAGGACCGGATCACGACGGAAAGCGCACCGATGCTTTCGCCGAGTGACCTGGTGCAATTGCCCAAGGGGCAGGCGTTTGCCCTCATTCATGGCGGGCAGTTGCACAAGATCCGCATGCCGTTGCCGGATGCCAGCCACGATTTGTCGATGCCTGTCAGCCTTGAGGCGATAGGCGCCGAGATCCGCGAGAGGGTTGCTTTTCCATCGCGCCCGGCAGGCGGATTTGGTCCTGCTGTGGAGAATTGAGGTGGCGTCCAGAAATGCATCGTTTCATGAAGCCGGTCTCGGCGGTGCGTTACTTGCGCCGCTCAAGTGTGTCTTTGTTGTTGTCCTGATCGTCGCCTTGATCACCTTTGCGGCCTGGGTGGTCGACTGGTTTTGGGTGTTCAACGTGTGGCCGGACGGCGTTGACCGTTTGAAACTCATCCTCGCAGCCGATCTGGAACGCGCGTCGAGGCTGATCCAGTGGCAAGGGCTACTGCCGGATGTGGCCGCCGGATCGGCGAACCTCCTTTACGGGGTGGTATTCAAGCTGACGGGCGTTCACGATATGGGCGTACGCTTCGCCGAAGGGGCGCCGCTGTCGATTCCGGACACGATCGTGCGCAACACCTATATCGGCAATCGGGAGGCAATCGAGGTGGCGATGATCGGGACGCAACTGCTTGGCGTTCGTCTTGCAGCGGTCCTGATTGTGGCGCCGCTGTTTCTACTTTTGTATGTCGTGGCGGCTGCGGATGGGTTGACACAGCGCGCGATCCGGCGCGCCTGTGGCGGGCGGGAGTCGGCAAGCATTTATCACCGCGGCAAG
Source organism: Burkholderiales bacterium (assembly GCA_965279115.1). GTDB lineage: Bacteria > Pseudomonadota > Gammaproteobacteria > Burkholderiales > JAEUOS01 > JAEUOS01. Next base: position 6,265,274 of record OZ257137.1, on the reverse strand, counting down.
CACCTTCAACTGGTGTTGATCGCGCTGAGTTGCGCTGTGTGCCTGCTACTACCCGTCTCCATCGATCCGCGATTCGTTTGGGGGCCCGCGGCGTTTGCAGCGGCCATTCTGACGCGGATGCAGTGGGCCTTCTACAAGAAGCATCTGTGATGTGGGCCAGGAATCACGCGGCGTCGCAGGGCGCGCACAATCGCCGAAACTCCAGTTCCGTTTCCTACGTGCAGAAGCGAAGATTCCGGCATGTTCACATTCGTCGTTGGTGACGCGAGCATTAGCCTCACATAGCTATACGTCTGTAAACATGCTTGGCGCGGAAAAGCTTTCAACACGTTCGATTGGCAGGTCCTCGGCGACCCGCGCCTCGCCCATCATGTCGCAGGGCTCGCCGGATGGCATGTCGGCTATATCGCCACCCGCGGCGTCGACGCGCAACCTCGCGCAGCCATCACCGCGACCGCACCCTGCGGTAAGACAAGCGCCGCAAGGGCGTCGCCCGCCGGGTGACGGAGGGCGTTGGCGGTGACCATGAAATTTATTCTGCGCTGGGTTCGGTGCGCTGGATGCGTGCATGTCGACGCGCCACCGACCTCGCACCGCGCATCACTTCAGCTTGAAGCGTGCCGTCAGTGGCGGTTTTCCCGGCAGCGTGATCAGCGCGACCGCCGTCGCTCCGACGGTGTTGAATGTTCCCTTTGCCTCCAGGACATCGCCGGCGGGCACAAGCGTCACTTCGGTCTTGACACCGCCGGCGAGTAGGGTCAGCTTCGCCGTCGCACCCGCCAGCTTCAGCGGCTTGTCGTGGTCGCGCAGGTGGATGCGCAGCGCGTCGGCTTGTGCGACCAGCTCTATGTCCAGGTGGTTGACCTCTGTGACAACGCCGCCATGTTTGGGTGCGTGGGCATGTTTGTCGCCGCTTGCAGAGGCGTTGAAGGCGACGAGTGGCAGCGCCAACAGCGCGCCGATCGCAATTGCATGAAGGTTCTTCATCGAGGATTCCTTTCGTTTGTATGGGACTACAGAATTTCGGCGTCGGCCTGCGCGAGCAGGGCCGCGAGTGGCTTTTCGCCGACCAGCTTGAACAGGGCGGGGGTAATAAAGCTGTCGAGCAGGGTGGAGGTGATGAGCCCGCCGAAAATCACCACCGCCACCGGATACAGGATCTCCGCGCCCGGTGCCTCTGCGTCGAGCAACAGCGGTGCCAAGGCCAGAGCCGCCACCAGCGCGGTCATCAATACCGGCGCCAGTCGTTCCAGCGAGCCGCGCATCAGGAGCGCGTCACCGAACTGTTCGCCCTCGAAACGGCACAGGTTGATGTAATGGCTCACCTTGAGGATGCCGTTGCGCGCGGCGATGCCGGCCAGCGTGATGAAGCCGATCAACGAAGCCACTGAGAGCGGCTGCCCCGATATCCACAACGCCGCCACGCTACCGATCAAGGCCAAGGGCACGTTGGCCAGAATCAGCAAAGCCAGGCGCCAGGACTGATAGCGGGAATAAAGCGTCAGCGCCACCAGCGCGAACGAGGCCAGAGATAGCAGTGCGATCAGGCGCGAGGCTTCGCGCTGCGCCTGGAACTGGCCTTCGAAGGAAACGTAATAGCCCTCGGGCGGTTTGAAGCCGTCCAGCACGGCTTGCGCGTCGGCCACCACGGCTGAAAGCGCGCGCCCCTGTGCATTGGCCGACAGCACAATGCGCCGCTTGCCATTGTCGCGGCTGATCTGGTTCGGTCCATCGCCGTCCTCGATGGTGGCGATGCGTGAAAGCGCGACCGGACCTGACGGCGTTTCGATCAGCAGGTTGGAAAGCCCTTCAATGCCGCGTTCCGATTCCGGCAGTCGCAACACCAGCGCGAAGCGACGACTGCCATCGATCACCTGCCCCATGCGCAGGCCCTCGACCAAGGCCTGGAGTTCCTGGGTCAATACCGCCGGGGAAAGTCCGTAGGCCTGTGCCTTGGCGTAGTCGACGCGGACCTTGATTTGCGGGCTCAGTACCTGCTTTTCGATTTCCAGATCGGCGATGCCGGGCACCGTCGCCAGCGCGGCGCGCAGACGCTCCGCCTCGGCGCGCAGGGTGTCGAGATCTTCGCCGAACACGCGGATCGCCATTTGCGCGCGCACCCCGGAGAGCATGTGGTCGATGCGGTGCGAGATCGGCTGGCCGATGTTGATCGCCACCGGCAAATCCTTGATGCGCTCGCGGATGTCCGCATACACGGCATCCAGTGGACGGCCGAGGCGCTTGAGTTGCAGGTCGAGTTCGCTGACGTGCACTCCCTCGGCATGCTCGTCGAGTTCGGCACGTCCCGAGCGGCGCCCGACATGCTCGACCTCGGGCACAGCGCTGACCGCCACCTCGGCGATGCGCGCGATGCGCGCGGATTCCGCCAGGGTGATGCCGGGCGCCAGCCGCAGGCCCACCAGTGCCGACCCTTCATTGAACGGCGGCAAAAAAGTGGTGGGGAAGAAAGGCACACTGGCCAGCGCCGCGATGGCGGCCAACGCTGCTCCCACCGGCATCAGCATGGGTCGCCGCAACACCGCGGCCAACATGCCGGCGTAGCGGCGCTTGATCCAGGCGAGCGGCCGCGAATCGCCGTGCGTGCCCTCCACCGCGCCGGGCAGCATCAGCATGGCCAGTACCGGCGATACGGTGATCGATACGAGAAGGCTCGCCAGAATGGCGGCGAGGTAGGCGATGCCGAGCGGGGTGAACAGTTTGCCCTCGATGCCCGGCAGTGCGAACAAGGGAACGAACACCAGCACGATGATCAGGGTGGCAACCAGAATGCCCGAGCGTACCTCCATGGTGGCGGCGGCAACCACCTCCAGCAGGCTGCGCCGTGAACCGGATTGCTCATGCAGGCGCAGGCGGCGCAGGGTGTTTTCCAGCCCGACCACCGCATCGTCCACCAGTTCACCGATCGCTATCGCCATGCCGCCCAAGGTCATGGTGTTGATTGACAGCCCCATCGCGCTGAATACCAGGATGGTCACCAAGAGGGAGGCCGGAATCGCGGTCAGCGCAATCGCCGTGACCCGCCAGTTGCCCAGAAAGAGCAGCAGCACCACCGCCACGATCACCGAGGCGGACAGCAGCTTGCCCTTCAGATTGCCGATCGAGCCTTCGATGAACGAGGCCTGGCGAAACGTGATGCGCGGCGCCTCAACGCCCGGCGGCAGCGATTTCTTGAGCTCCGCCAAGGCCTGCTCGATCCGTTGCGTCACCGCCACGGTGTCCACTCCGGGCTGCTTTTGCACACCGAGTATCACTGCGGGGGCGCCGTTGAAGCCGGCGTCGCCACGTTTGACCGCGGCGCCGAAGGTGACCGTCGCCACTTGTTTCAGAAGAATCGGCTGGCGTGTGGTACGCCCTTCATGCGGGGTGACGGAGACGGATGCCAGATCGGCCAGGGACGCGGTGCGTGCCAGCGTGCGAATCAGATACTCACGGCCGTTGACTTCCAGAAAACCGCCGCTGGCGTTGCTGGAGAAGTTGCGCAACGCGGTCTCCACTTGTTCAAGCGTAACCCCTAGTTCGGCCATCCGCGCCGCGTTCGGCTGCACCTGGAACTGCCGCACCTCGCCGCCGATCGGGATCACCTGGGCGATGCCGGGAATGTTGAGCAGTCGTGGACGCATCACCCAATCCGCGTACTCGCGTGCGCGCATGCCTGCGGTGAGCGCGTCCGGCGCAGCGGCGCCGACGGGGTTCGACTTGGCGTCTTTTGGTGTGCCGACCGGCAGGGCGATCAGTACGATTTCGCCCATGATCGATGAAACCGGGCCGAGCGACGATTGCACGTTCTGCGGCAACTGCTCGCGTACCAGCGCCAGCCGCTCCGAGACGAGCTGGCGCGCGCGATAGATATCGACATTCCAGTCGAACTGGATGTAGACAAAGCCCAAACCTGCCGACGAAGTCGAACGCACGCCGGATACCCCCGGCATGCCGCTCATCGCCGCTTCCAGTGGCACCGTGACCAGCTGTTCAAGTTCCTCCGGCGCCATGCCGCCCGCCTCGGTCATCAGGGTGACTGTGGGGCGATTGAGGTCGGGAAACACATCGACCGGCGTACGCGTCAGTGTCAGCAGACCATAAGCCATCAATACCAGAGCCGCCACCAGCACCAGCAGGCGGTTGCGCAAACTCGCGACCAACAACGCGTTGAACATGATTTCTCCTAGCGCACCTGGCCCAGCAACTGCGCGCCTTCAGCCACCACGCGTTCGCCGCCGACGAGGCCGGCGACTACCGCCACCCGCGCGCCGTCCAGCGGCACGCTGCGCACCACGCGCGGAGCGAAGGTTTCGGCCTCGGTATGGATCCACACGATTGTTTCGTTGGATGCGTTGCGCGCAAGCGCCGTGCTGGGCACCGCGACACCCTTGATGCGCGTAGCCGATTGCGCGGTGATACGCACCGGCTGGTTCACCGCCAGCGCGACCTGGCCATCGATGCGGAACATCAGCGGCAAGGCCTGGTCGCGCAACTGCGCGCCGGCGCCGATCAGTGCCAGCTTGACGCTGGTGCCGTCGGCGGCGCGAAACGCGGCGCTGACGATGCCGGCGGTCTGGTCGTCGCTGTAGGCGAGCGCCTCGATCATCAGGCGCTTGGGGTCGACGATCTGGTAGACCACTTGGCGCGCATCGATCACTTGGCCTGCGACCACGCCGGCGACCGAGATCACCCCGGCAACCGGTGCGCGCAGGGTTTCGCGTGCGGACAGCCCGGCACTGGCGACGCCACCACGAACGGCCAGCGAGCGCACATCGAGGCGCGCGTTTTCGATGTCCTTCGCCGGCACCGCGCCCTCAAGTTGCTCCAGGCGCGCCAGGCGCTGTCTGGCGCTTTCGTGTTGCGCCTTGAGGTCTGCCACCAGGGCTTCCTGGTTGCTGCGCTCGATAGCGCCAATGCTCGGCTCCAGATAAGCGAGCACGTCGCCGCGCCGTACCTGCGCACCCAGTGCAGGCAAGCCGTTCGGTCCCGCCATCAAGCGGCCTGCCTGGGTGGACTGCACCTGCCCACCGGCATTGGGGTCGGCGACCACGCGGCCATTCAAGTCGAATGCGCGCGGATGCTCCCCGGCGCTGGCGATAAAGGTGCGCACCGCGAGTTTGCGTTGCGATGGTTTGGGCAGGAACACTTCGCCCGATGGCAAGCGCCGTGGCGCGTCGCCGGTGGTAAGTGTCGGGGCGTCGCCGTGGTTGTGGCCGGGTGCGGCATAGGCGGCGCCTGATCCAAGCGCGGCCGCGAGCGTGCAAAGGCCAAGCATGGCCGCTGTGCCGACTATGCGTCTGGCGATGTGTGGAAAACCACATTGGTTCATGTCAAACCCCCGATGCTGCGCGCGCGTCTGGCACGAAAGCGAAACCATACGAACAGGCCGGTCAGGAGAGCCAGAACGGCGCCTGCGGCAACCAGTGCACGGATGGGAATATCGCCACCATGGGCCGTGGTGTCAGCCAGACGACTTGGAATTTCGATGCTGCCACTGAGCAGATCGTCCTCCGCTTTGTCGGCGATGCGCGCCCGAATCGTCGCGGTAATGGCGGTCACGCCTTCGGCCAGCGGTTTACCCAGGTCGATCTTGAAGGTGCCGTCTTCGGCCTGTGCGGCCTTGAATTTGCGCGCTGCGCCGCTGGCCGACTGCAGTTCCAGCTCGATATCGGCGACGCTGATCGGCGTATTGTTTGCAAAGCTGTCGAGGTACAGCAGCAGGGTCGCGCCGTTGGCGATACCGACCAACTCGAACAGGTCGGAGTGCGCTGCGAAGCGTGGGCTCGAAGTGGTTGCGGTTATCGGCGGCGTCTTGCCGTGGTCGTGGGCGGGCCCGGCGCTGGCCGTCCCTGCAAGTAATGCGGCCAACAGTGCAGCCGATACGATGTAGTTTGTCATGGCAGTACTCCATAAGCCTGTTTGAGACGCGAAGCGGCGCGCCCGGCGGCGAGCTGCGCGCGGGCATCGGCGAGTTCGGCCTCGCGCAATTCACGCTCGGCGCGCAAGCGGGTGGTGAAATCGAACTCTCCAGCGGCGAAGCCGCGTGCGAACAAGCGGTGGGTATCGCGCGCCAATTCGGTTCGGCGCCGTGCCAGCGGCAGCGCCGCGCTCGCGATATCGGCTTCCTGCGAAGCAGCACTGGCCTCGGCTTCGACGCTGGCGCTCAAGCGGTTGCGCAGAGCCTGAGCTTCGATCAGCTCCACATTCGCTGCGGTCACGCGCGGGCGATTGCGGTTCTCGGCGCCGAAGGGGATACGCACCCGAAAGGTGACGATCTGTTCCCAGGGTCTACCGGTTTCATTGCGTTCGCGAAACGTGCCCACGCCGAACTCAGGCGCATCGCGGGTATCGCCTGCAACCTGGCGCAGCCGCGCTTGCGCGCCCTCGATTGCCTGCGCCGCCGCCAGCAGCGCGGGGTGCGTTTGCAGTTGCGATGGCGTGGCCGCGAGATCCTCGGCCGAATCGGGCAAGCGCGGCATCCCGGTAAGCGCAAGGAATGATCGCGCACTGCGGAAGGCACGACCCTCGGCTTCAGCCAGCGTGAGTCGCTGCAGGTGCGTTTCAGCTTCGGCGCGATTGGCATCGACTCGCGCCAGTTCGCCGGCGGCGCTGCGCCGCTTCACGTCCGCTTCAAGCGCCATCAGGGTTGCGAGCGCCACCTTGGCCAACTCTACCTCTGCAGCGTCGCTGCGCGCCAACCAGTAGGCGTCGCGCACTTCGCCGGCCAGTTTAAGCTTGGCCGCAGTCGCGCTCGCGTCATAGAACTCGCGATCGGCCGCCACCACGACTTGCGCGCGATCGCGCTGCCCTGGCAACCAGAGCGGCACTGCGATCTCGCCGGCAAACTTGCGAAACCCCTGGTTACGGTTGAGAGCATCGGTCCAGTGCTCACCTCCGAAGGCGGGCGGACCGGGAAAAAATGCTTCGGCGGCGCTGCGACGAGCGGCGAATTCCTCGGCGCGGGCTTCTTTGGCGAGCGCTTGCGGCTGTCTCGCCCAGGCCGCCTCAAGCGCGTCCCGCAAGCCGCGCTGTGCGCTTTGGGCGAACGTCAGCGTTGAAGCGCAAGCGAAAATGACTGTACTGAAAGCCGCCAGCCATGGCGCGGCGAATCGGATACCCATCGGGTTTTCTCCACGAAAAATGAAACGACATGGGAGATACCGGCGGAAGCCGTGCGCGCTCAGGGCACCGGAGGGTTCCGGGCCCATCACTTCAAGGCAAGTATTTTCCGCCGCTTACGCGGCGCGCCAATTGGGGCGGTCGGGCGCGCCGGACGGCGGCACAGGGAAAGGATTCATGACGAATTGCGGCAGGGCGTCAGCCGTAAGAACCATCCGCACCAGCGCTTCCGTGCCCGGAAGCGTGGTCGCGGCATGGCACACCGAGCAATCGGGATGGGCCATGCCGGTGTCGGCGGGCAGGCTGGAATCGGCCGGGGCGGCGTGTTCATGCTCGTGATGCCCCGGATGCGCGGTCTGGCTGGATGGCGCCTGCTCATGCTCGCAATAGACGCTTACCGCAGCCCAGGCGAGTTGCGTCGGCATCCAGGCCAGCAGAAAGATGATGAGGAATTTGCGCACGGGCGGATTGTATTGAGGTTTGGTGGCTTTGGGAATCAGGCGCAGGCAAACCATCAGACCGGATTTTGGCGGATTTGTTCCACGTTGCGATTCATCGACTGGCGAACCAGGTTTTCGAACAGCCATCGCTTGAACCCGCGCAGGTTGGTGCCGTGCGCGGCGTAGAACGCGTCCGGTGTGTCGAATGTTCCGAAATCGCGCACGACGCCTTCCTTCTGGATATAGGTGTCGCCACCGTTCCATTCAACCTGCGGCCGCTGCAGGTCCGGGGTGGCCGCGCCGAAGCCGCAAAGGGATTGGCTGTTGCGAAAGCGCCGCTGCAGGCTGTACAGGTAGGCGGCATCCAGGATGAAGCCTTCGAGTTCGACCCAGCGCTCGCCGAACCGCACCTCGACCCAACTGTGCAGGATCTCGCGCGGCGCCAGCAGGTAGGCCAAGCCTGTAACCGCGCCTTTCTGCAAGGCCTTGTCGATGGTGAAGCCATGCAGCCGGCAGGCGATGCCGGATGCGCGCAGCAGCGCCATGAACAGGGTGCCCTTGGTGTTGCACTGGCCGATGCCGTCGGCCAGCACTCGTGACGCCGGCAGATCGTCGGCGACGTTGTAGCCGAAGGCGATTTCGTTGCGCACGAAATCGTAGATCGCGCCGATGCGCTCGCGCTCCGGCAGGGCGCGCCAACTGCGCGCGACGATCAGCGATTCGATGCCGGGGTGATTGAAGTCGAGCAGAGGGGTAGGCTTGAGAAGATTGGAGTCCATCATGACGCTCCATGTTCCGCGGTTCAGTTCGAGCCGCGCGGGCGCAGCAACCGCATGCCGTTGAACACCACCAGCAGGCTGGCGCCCATGTCGGCGAACACCGCCATCCACAGCGTGGCCTGGCCGGCGATGGCCAGCACCAGGAATACCGCCTTGATGCCCAGCGCCAGGGCGATGTTCTGCTTGAGCACCGCGGCGGTGGCCCGGCTCAAGCGGATGAACTCCGGGATCTTGCGCAGATCGTCGTCCATCAGCGCCACGTCGGCGGTTTCGATCGCGGTATCGGTGCCCGCCGCGCCCATCGCAAAGCCGATGCTCGATTTCGCGAGCGCGGGGGCGTCGTTGATGCCGTCGCCCACCATGCCCACCGTGCCATGGGTGCGCAATTCGGCCTCGATCGCGGCCAGCTTGTCTTCCGGCATCTGGTCGCCGCGCGCATCGTCGATGCCAACTTCCCTGGCGATCGCCGTCGCGGTGTGGGAATTGTCGCCGCTCAGCATCAGGGTGCGCACGCCCAGGGCGTGCAGGTCGGCAAGCGCCGCCCTGCTGGTTTCGCGTACCCGGTCCGCTACCGCCAGGATGCCCAGCACGCTCGCGCCGCGGGTGACGACCACGGCCGTCTTGCCTTGCTTTTCGAGGGTTTCGAGGCTGGCTTCAAGCGAGGGTGAGCACAGGCCCAGTTCTTCGATCAGCCGATGGTTGCCGAGATGGTGGACCACCCCCGCGATGTCGCCGCGCACACCGCGCCCGGTGAGCGCGGCGAATTCGCCGACTTCAGCCGTCGCCAGATTGACGCCGCTCTCGGTAAAGCGGCGTGCGATGGCGCGCGAAACCGGATGATCCGAGCGCGCCGCGAGCGCGGCCGCCGCGACAAGGGCAACATCCGCAGCGCTACCGTCCCAGCCGATCAAGTCGGTGACTGCAGGCTTGCCTTCGGTGATGGTGCCGGTCTTGTCCAGTGCCAGGGATTTGATGTCGCGGCCGAGCTCAAGATAGGCGCCGCCCTTTATCAGCATGCCGCGCCGCGCCGCCGCCGCCAGTGCACTGACGATGGTGACCGGGGTCGAGATCACAAGCGCGCACGGGCATGCGATCACCAGCAGCACCAGCGCCTTGTAGATCCAGTCGATCCACGGCTCGCCAAAAGCCAAGGGAGGCAGCAGGGCCACCAGAACGGCGATCGCCAGCACAGCCGGCGTATAGATGCGCGCGAACTGGTCGACGAAGCGCTGGGTCGGCGCCCGACTGCCCTGGGCCTCTTCCACCGCCTTGATGATGCGTGCCAGGGTCGATTGGCCGGCGGCGGAGGTGACGCGAAACTCGAAAGAGCCGGTTTCGTTGATCGAACCGGCGAACACGGAGTCGCCTGGCTCTTTGTCGACTGGCATGCTTTCGCCAGTGATCGGGGCCTGATTGACGGCAGATTGTCCAAGGACAACCTCGCCGTCGAGAGGCAGGCGTTGGCCCGGTTTGACCTGCACCAGCATGCCGGCCGCGACCGCCGCGACCGCCATCTCCTTCCAGGTGTCATCGGCTTGCCGCACTGTCGCCGTCTCGGGCGCGGCTTCCATCAATTTGCGAATCGCGTTGCGGGCGCGGTCGAGCGACAGCGCCTCGATCATCTCGGCGATCGAGAACAGCACCATCACCATCGCCGCTTCGGGCCACTGGCCGATGACCACCGCGCCGGTGACGGCGATCGCCATCAGGGCGTTGATGTTGAGATTGAAGTTGCGCAGCGCGATCAGGCCCTTTTTGTAGGTTTCGAACCCGCTGGCGGCGATTGCGACCAGGGCGAGCAATATCACCGGCCACGACGCATCCTGCCCCGTGCTCCAGGCGAGAATCTCGGCGGCGATGGCGGCTAAACCCGCGGCGCCCATCAGTACCCACTGGCGCCGGCTGATGGCCGGTGCGTCGGGAATGCGGGTGCCGGAGCCGGTCGCAGCCTCCGCAAGCGGCTCTGCACGCATGCCGATTTCGGCAAGTGCCAGCTCGATGGTCGCAGTGCCCGCCAGCGTGTGCCTGACCGAAAGCCGCCGCTGCATCAGGTTGAACTCCAGGCCGAGCACGCCTTCAAGCTTGCCTAGCCGGTCGCGGATCAAGGTTTCCTCGGTGGGGCAATCCATGTTCTCGATCCGGTACACCGCGGGGCGTCCGATCGACGGTGCTTGCTTGGGGTCTTCAATTCGCTGGTTCATGGTCATGCCTCTTTCGACATTCACTGCGTTGAACAGAATTAAAAACCCTGTAGTTGCTCCAGAGTCAAGGTTTAATATGTCGAATTGCCGCGCAACTTGGAGAAAGCAATGAAGATCGGGGAACTCGCCAAATCGACCGGCACGCCGGTGGAAACTGTGCGCTACTACGAACGGGAAGGCCTGCTGCCGGCGCCGGCGCGGTCGGAAAGCAACTACCGGCAGTATGGCGCCGCCCACGTTGAGCGCTTGGGCTTCATCCGCAATTGCCGTGCGCTCGACATGACCTTGGACGAAATCCGCGTGCTGCTGCGGTTTCGCGATGCGCCTGCCGACAATTGCGCTGGCGTCAATACGCTGCTCGACGGGCACATAGTCCACGTGGCCGACCGCATCGCCGAGCTGCAGGTGCTGGAGAAGCAGCTGCGACGCCTGCGCACCCAGTGCCGCAAGGTCGAGACGGCCGCGGACTGCGGCATTCTCGGCGAGCTTTCGAAGCGCGCGCCACGTAACGGGCAGGCCGCCGCCATCACCGTTGCCCATCCGCGTGGCAGCCACCGCATCGGTGGTACATGAGCGCCGCCGCGGAACCGCTGCGTTCGCTGCTGCTGTTCGGCGCGACCGCGCTGGCCGAGATCGTCGGCTGCTACCTGCCCTGGCTGTGGATCAATCAGCGCGCCCAGGCCTGGGTTCTGCTGCCGGCGGCCGCGAGCCTCGCCTTGTTCGCATGGCTCCTGACCCTGCACCCCCATGCGGCCGGGCGGGTCTATGCGGCGTACGGCGGGGTTTATATCGCCGTCGCCATCCTCTGGCTCTGGCTGATCGACGGGCTCGCGCCGGACCGCTGGGACCTTATAGGCGCCGGCATCGCACTGGCCGGCGTGGCGGTCATTTACTTCGGGCCGCGCGGGTAGCTACCACTAGCGAGGACGAGGAAGCATCGTAGTTGCACGAAACGCCCGCCAGACGGCTATGGGACTCCGCGCTCACGGGGCCAAAAGCGTTCTGCGATCTGGCAATGCTGATTCGCGCGAACAAGCGTTGCGAGCCAACCATAACTGTCATTGATTGGCGGGCAATGATTCGAGAACGATCACTGGCTCTCGCGGGCTCTACTGCGGTTCGCCTTTTCCTGAATTGCGCGGCAGCGGTCAAGCAACGCTTCGAAGGGTTCGGGCTCATCGAGGAGCAAACCGTCGTCGACCATCTGTTGATAGTCGCCAGCCAGTGTCGCGAGGGCCTGGTCATCGGGAACGAGTTGTAGGCTACCTGATACAGCGGCGTGGTAGTCGATGACGTCGCCGCGCGAGTTCTTTTCTGCGAAGAAAACGCTCTTTTGATCTGCGACTGCGCGGGCAAGCGCGGCGTCCGCTATCGCAGCATCGGCGAATCCGGCAGTATCAAGGCGGGTCACATCGTGCCAGTGACGGGCGTATCTATCGCCTCCACGAAACTCACCCTGGGCACAGAACACGTGAATCGCTGTGGGCTTTTCCCAGAATGTTCGTTCCGGGCGCATGACCGCCGGCGTGGCGGTCGGGAACGTCACGCCGTCGAGGAACGCCGCGGCGTCGCAGCGGATGTCCCGAATTTCGCTAGGCTCGCCGGTGGAGCGCGCGCCGAACTCAAGCATGACTACGGGTGACACATAGCCGGTTCCGGCAGTCAATGAGGCATAGTCGATAAATACTTTGTCGCCATCGGCACGCACCGTTGCTGGCAAGGATGCTTGTTCGAGGGATTGCTTGATCCGCGGCAAAATCTCAGTCGTGACCCAGTCGGACAGGCGTGCACGAATTGCCTTGCTCCATTTCTTTTCCTGACTTCGTGTTGCGGGCAGTGGGGCGACGGAGTCGCCTACCAAATCGGCGGCGATGGCTCGAATGTCGTAGGTGAGGTCCACGTCCTCGGAAAAGCGCCGGATGATCCCGTAGGCCTTCGACAACGATGTCCCGCCTTTGAAGACGAGATGGTCCGCATACGGTCCGGTAAAAAGCTGGTGCAAGGTCCAGACGACCCAGATGTCCTTTTCCAGCAGGTGAGGGGGAAGTCCCGATAAATCCGCGACCGCGTTGAGCGCATCCAGCCGTTCGGCCGTGGCAAGTTGGAAGAACTCAGCCATTGGTTACCAGGGCACTGACCTCTTGGGCCATCCATGTCGGCAACCGTCCGCGGGCCGCTGCGACCTCCTTAAGTTCGGTCGGAGGTAGTTTGCTGCGCAACGTCCCGATCGCTTCTCCGGCCTTTCCTGGACCCAACCACGCAAGTGCCCTGACGACATCGCCGGCAACGCGGCCCGGGAGGATCAGTTGCCAGGTTGGTGCGTGCCGAAACTCGACGGTCTGTGCCCCCAATTTCAGGCGACGGCTCCGGCCGGATGTCAGATAGACCGCCCGCACGGGCACCTGCGTAGTGAGGCCGAGTGCATTGGCGGCTGCTGCGCCATGGGAAACGATCGTTTCACCGCGTTGGTTTGCCAAGCCCTCGACCATTTTGACGGTAGAAGGTGCACGCGTGCCAAAGCGGCTCTCGACAGGCTGAACGTAGATGCCACGACCCGCCCGAAATAGCTTGCCGCGTCGTGCAAGGCGGGAAAGCGTCTGATCCACGGCGGCTCGACTACCCAAGTGCAATAGCTCCTTGCTGACCAAGGGGGTGCCCTCCGGTAGCCCGGCAGCGTGCTCGAGGACTTGTTTGGTCAGGGTCGGCATGGTGAATCTCCAAAAGTGTCAGAAGTATAAACGATTTACTGACAATATGGTAAATCGAGCCTTGGTGACCGCGATGGCGGTTGCGAATATATTACGGAATATCGTAAGATATGGAAAAACGTAACATACGGATATTCGTAATATGGTTCAAGGTGACGTGCATCAGCGGCGATTGACGCTACTCGCGACGATCCTCCTTTGGGAGGGGCGCCTCAACAACGCACGGCTGAGAGAAATATTCGACTTAAGCAGCGTACGGGCCAGTGAATGGATCAGGGAGTTCCGCGAAACGTACCCCGATTGGATCGAATGGAACAGCAAGACCCGCAGCTACCACGCCACCCTGAAGGCATATCGATCCGATGCGGGCGGCGACCAGCGCAAACAAGGCGACGCAATTTCGCTTTCGCAATACCTCGGACTGGTGGGCATACCGCACTCGGTCACTGAGCCGTCCCAAAGTCGAGCCATTTGGGCCGCCTTTCCGGATCTCTCCGCCCCATCCCCCAGAACTTTTGCGCTCGTTTCAGAAGCGATTCGGGAGCGGCAGGCGCTGAAAATTACCTATCGCTCGATGCGCGAGCCGGCACCCCATCAGCGCATCATCGCGCCCCACAGCCTGATACGTGCGGGCCGACGCTGGCACTTGCGTGCCTTCTCGTCGACGAATCAGGACTTCCGGGACTACGCGCTGGGTCGTGTCGAAAGGGTGGAGCGACTCGATTCGCCGGCTGAGCGCACAGAGAAGGACGATCGAGCCTGGATGACGAAGGTGCCGGTGCGTCTGGTGGCGCACCCCGACCTGACTCCGGATCAGGAGGCGCTCATCCGGTTCGAGTACTTCAACAACACCTCGGCGAGAGTGGACACCTGTCGCGGCGCGTTGGTCAGCTACTTCATCCAGGACGTCAGAGCGGCCATAGATCCCGCGAAGCAACGGCCCCCGGATTTCCAGATGGCTGTAGCCAATATTGAGGAGGTTCGTCCGTGGCTGTTTCCGACTTGACCCTCGCGCAGCTCGGTGCTGCTCACCGCTCCGCGGCCAGACTGCTGTTCGAGCGGCTTCCGGATCGATTGTTTGCGCCATTGGCGTCACCGAACCGCCACCGCTATTGGACATTGCTTTGCCGACTTCACGCAAAGCGATTCGGCCCAGATGCGCCATTGCCGCCGAGTCATGGTTTCACACCGCGTGACGTCATGCAGGACATCGAAGACGAACTGGTCACGCAAGACTCTTGGGAAAGCGAGGACGGCAATACGCCAGACACGCCACTCGCCATTCGGGCGAACGCGGTATTCAACCGCCTTCTGGAAAGTGGCTGGTTCCGATTGGAGCGCTATGGGGTTGAAAAGCGACTGACCATGCGACCGACCGTGAGTCAATTCCTCACGCTACTGGTCTCCTTTGCCGAAACCGGACCGGTATTCGTCTCGGGGAAGATCCGATCCATCGAACTGAACATCCAGCAGGTCATGGAAGGTCGAGCTGACGGTGACACCCTGGCTGAAACTGCGGAGCAGGCACGCAATCTCCTTGAACATGTGAGGAACACCGGTACGAACATCCGGGACATCATGGAGTTGTTGGCGGAAAGCACGACAACTGCTCAGTATGTCCAAGGGTTCTTCGGTGATTACATCGAGAAATTCTTTATCGGCGACTATGGCGAGTTAAAAAAACGGGAGCATCCGCTGTCGCGAAAGGCGCAGATTCTGCGGATCGTCGAAGAATTGCACGCGTCGGAAGACCAGCGAGCGCGATTGATTGCTTGGTACGAATCCAAGCGGTGCCCTGGAAATCGAATTCGAGCGGAGCAACTATTTGAAAAGGACGTTCAGCGGCTTCTCGAATTGCGGCGCATCGATGAGTTTCTCGATCGCCTCGATGATGAAATTCGCCGCGCCAACCGTCGCGCATTGGCTTTCCTCGACTATCGATTGCGTTCCCTTCGCCCCGTCGATCAACTGGTCAGCAATGCCATCGCCGCCGCGACAGGAAGGAGGACACCGATTCTCGGAGATCCGTTCCCGTCCGGGGATATGGTGAGCGGGGAGCATCTTGCTGAGCCGCGCAAAGCCAGGGAGCGATCGATCCCCTCCAATTTGCAACGATATGTTCCCTCCGAAGCTCAACTGGCCCGATCCCAGCTCATGCTTCGTGCCAGAGACGCTCGGTCAGTCACGCCGCCGAAATTGACCGCCTATGTCCTGGCGCAATTGAACGGTGACCAGAGGCTCGGCAGCGAAAACATGAGTCCGCAGTCGTTGACGGACGTTCGCTGTTTGCAGTCGCTGTCGACGGTGGGGCTGGCGATGAGTGCGAATAGCCGACGCCTGTACCTGTCGGCAATGACTCTCGCCAGAGGCTTTCGGGTGGACATGCGCGAGGAGGCGGAGGCGGAGAGCCCCTGGATTTCAGGACGGCCCTTTGTCGTGGAGTTGCGTCAGTCCGCAGGCGCTACAGCGAAGGAGTCACGCAAATGAGCCAGTTCTGGGAAGACATTGCCGAGCGATCCATGGGGCAGCACACCCCGCAGGAACTCGAAGCTACCGCGTATCGCCTAGTAACCGAGCAGGTCCTGTACTACGCAGATCGCCACAGCAAGTCGGCCTACTGGATGGTCGAGCGCTACGAGCGCGAATTCAAGCGTGTACTGGAACCGTTGGGAGTCACAGTGGAAGTGAATCGGCAGAAGCGATACGTCTATGCGTTGCCCCGGCACCCCAAGGCCGGAACCGCCTCCGCCGCGCAAACCCTCCTGGCGCTTGTGCTGCGGGCGATCTACGACGAGTCCGCGCGAATCGGACAGTTCACCGATGACGCGGAGGTTGTCTGTGATTTGGTGGAACTGGATGAGAAGTATCGACTGATGACAGGCCGCGAACTGCCTGCAAAGGGCGAGCTGGAAGCGCTGTTGAGGACCATGAAGCGCTGGGGCATCGCGAAGCGATCGGATGAGCACGTTTCCGATGCCATCGGCGAGCCGAGTTCGACCCAACCCTATGCTGTACTCATTCGCCCCGCGATAGTCGATGTTCTGGGCGAGGCCGCGTTGCAGCGCCTGGCCGATTGGCGGTCCGTGTCGTCTACGCCCACCGACACAGGGGAGGTGGCAACTGATGATGAGCAATTCGCGAGCGAAGACGGGAGGACCGCGTGAAATACCTCGAACATGTCCGGGTCGTCCAGTTCTTCCTCTTCGAAAGCCAGGATATTCGGCTTCGCGATATCACCGGTGTTTTCGGGCCAAACGGGAGCGGAAAAAGCTCGTTACTGGATGCGGTGCAGATCGCCATGCTGGGCGCGAACAGCAGGCTTGTCGCACTGAATGCGCAAGCGGATGAACAGGCGACCACACGGTCCTTGCGGGCGTATTGCCTCGGACAGTACGGCGAAAGCGCCGAGCATCGGGCGCGCGAGCACGCGACCACGTACATCACACTGGTATGGCGGGATGCCCGAACGAATGAACCGTTGTCCATGGGCGTTTGCCTGCAGGCCTCCGCCGACCGAGAGGGCCACGAGGTCTTGGGGCGCTACATTCTGCCCAAGATCGAACTCTCGCTGGGCGACCATCTCGAATCTGTCGACGGTATCGAGAGGCCGCGTGACTGGGGCACCTTTCGGCACCAACTGATCGAGCGCGCCCGTGTCTCAGGGGAAGATCCACTCTTCAACGATTCGCAACGCTACATACAAGCGGCGCTCCTGGCGCTACGCGGCAGCGACAGCACGCCGCATACCGAAGCCTTTGTCCGCGCGTTTCGTTTCGCACTTCGCATGCGCTTCGACAAATCGGTTGATCAGATCGTGCGAAACGATGTGCTTGAAGCGCGTCCGACGAACGTCAGGAAATTCCGCGATGTGACGGATTCGTTCCGCAGGCTGGCTGAACTGGTTGCTCAGATCGAGACGAAGATCGCGGACGGCCGCAATGTTGCGGCGGAGTTCGAAAAGGCAGCCACTGAATCGCGTCGTGCGCAAACGTGGACCACTATTGCAAAGATGGCGACGGTGGAGGCGAATCGCGTCGCCCTGGAGAATGCACAGGTCACCAAGCTTGCCGCTCAGGAGACCCTGGACAAGAAAACCGCCGACCTTCAGACCTTCGAGTCGGACCTCGCGCACGCGAATGCGGAAGCGACCAGGTTCAGACTGGCTCGCGAGGCGCACGCGGCCCACAAGGACTACGGCGCGCTGCAAACTGAGATTCAGTCGGCGCGCCAGGCCAGTCAAGACAAAGGGCGGGAACTGCGCACCACGTTGGGGCTGATTCAGAGAACGCTTGCCGACGCGGCGGGCTCACCGTTGATGGTGCGGCGGTCAATCGACCTCAAATCCACCGCGCAGTCTGTTGATGCGATCGTTTCGCGACTGGACAACATCACTGCCGTCGACATCCGGGCGAACCTCAAGCGCCCTCTCGAAATTGCCGCTGCGGCGTTCTCCGACGTGTTCAACCAGGGTAGTGCCATAGAGCGGCGTCACTTGGAGGTCACCACCGCATTGAAGGATGCCGAGTCGGCCATGGCTCGTGTCCGCGAAGGCCGCGCGCCTTTGGAGCCGTCGGTACAGCGATTGTTGACCGAACTGCGTGACCGCGGCCTGAACCCTGTTCCGGTTTGTGATCTTGTCCGGGTTTCAGACTCAACCTGGCAACCAGTCATCGAAGCCTATCTCGGGCGTCATATTGACGCGTTGCTGGTTCCAGAACACGAGGAGCGCGAAGCATTCCAGATCTACCGGGGGCTGACCGGACCCCGTGCGGTGTACGGCGCCAAGATCGCGATGGAGAGCCGACAGCTTGTGGGCAAGGCGCCGGAAGCGGGTTCCGTCGCCGAATTGATAACCGGGGATTCCGCTGCCGCGACGGCCTACCTTCGGCGACAGTTCGGGGATTTGCGGCAGGCGACCACGGACAGCGAAGCGCTTTCGCAGGGGAAGCGCACGCTGACCCAGGACGGGATGCTCGTTTCGACGGGAGAAATTGAACGTCTTCGACTGGTGCGACCGGAAGCCTTCCGGATCGGCGCCGGCGGCTCCGGACAGCGGGACGCACTCCATCGGGAAATCGAGGGGTACAAAGCCGAGTTGGAGCGTCTGGATCGCGAGCTCACCTCGTTGAAGCCGTTGCTATCCGCCTTGCGCCGCATCGCCAGCGAGGACCTCGTCATTCAACATCTGGTGGGGCTGCTCACGGACCAGCGCAAGGCCAGCGACGAGGCTGATGCAAAGACGCAGCAGCTTCAGGGCATGGCGGACCCGGAGTATGTCGGGTTGGGTGCCCAAGAGCGCGAATGGTTCGATCGTGCCCAGTCCCTGGCGCCGCAGATTGCCAGGTTGAACCAGGAAGTCGGTGCGGCGACGATCGAACTTGCCGCGAAAGAGCGATTGGAGTCCGACGCCCAAGTCAAGCTTTCCCGATCCGAAAGCGAAGCGGCCGATGCACGTGCCCATCCCGAGTATGACCATGAATTCTGGATGCGACAGTGGGATCCTCTGCTCGAACGATTTGGTGAACATTATGTCGAGATGGCCGATCACTGCGGCACTCAGAGTGAAAGCGCCTTGAGACGGATGAATGCAGCGACGGGCAAGGGAATGGGCGAATTCGGGACCTTCCTCGCGAACTATCGGGAGCAGGCTTCGACTGCCGCGATTTCCGATTGGCGCAGCGCCAGCCAGTGGCTAACAGACCTTCTTCAACGACTGGACCGCACGGAACTCGCGAAGCATAAGGCCGAAATGGATGTGGCCTACCGGACATCGCAGGAGACCTTCCGGAATGACGTGGCGATCGCTTTGAGCAACAACCTCGATTGGCTCGAAGAGACGATGGAACGCCTCAATGCCGTGCTGAGAACGTGCCCGGCGTTTTCCAATGGCGAGCGGTATCGCTTCCGGCGAGTCGTTCGTCCTCAGCTGGATTCACTGTTGAAATTCGTCAAGGACGTTGCATCGTATGGACCCACGGTCGACTTGTTGGGCGGACCAGGTGAAATTCCTGAAGCCTTTCGGCAACTCATCGAGGACAAGATCGCACCGGGAGCGGCCGGCGTGCGCAGTCCGCTCGATGACTATCGCGAATTTTTCGAGTTTGACATCGAGATTTTGCGGGAGGACCCGGTATCCAAGAGCTCCAAGATCGTCGGTCACCTGAGCAAACGTCTGGGGCCGGGATCGGGTGGAGAGCATCGCGCTCCGTTATATGTCATTGCGGGGGCAGCGCTGGCTTCAGCCTATCGCCTCGACCGCGGCAAGAAGGACGGACTGCGCCTCATGCTGCTGGACGAGGCCTTCAACAAGATGGACATGACCAACATCATCGCCACCATGCGCTATCTGGAAGAACTGGGGCTGCAGGTCTTCATGGCCAGCCCGGGCGAGAATCTGGGAACCCTGACCGCCTTTCTTCATCGCTACTACGACATCCTGCGAGACGCCGACAACAACGCGATTTTTCTGGAGGGGCATGACGTATCGCAGCAGGTTCGTGAGCAGTTCAGGGAGGATCTTCCGGAATTCAATCCCGCCCTTGTCGATCTGGAAATTGCGGCAGCGCGGTCCGGGCGCAGTAGCGCTGTGGTGCAGGAAGCAGGCGCTTAAGGAATGGATGCCCTGGCCCGGTCCTGTCTGGAACGTCTGCTCTCGTCCGGCGAGAAACTGGCGGCGGGACGCCGTTCGCGCGCAGCCTCATTGACGAGGGGCGATCTCGACGAGTACAGGCGGCTTACGTCACTTCAGCGCAAGGAATCCTTTGAATCGACGATGACGGCTGCACGTGCCGAGGGTGCGGTCGAGCTCGTTTGGGACGGGGGAGTCGTCCAAACCGGATTCATCGAGCGAATCAATCTCGTGGACGCCAGGCGGCTCGGCAAATTCCTCGGGCTTATCCTGGCGCAGGACAAGGTTGCGGAAGCACAGTTGCGGCTGGCGGCGATGGCAACCAGCTTTCCGGTCGTTCATGATGTCTTGCAGCGCTGGACTGAACTGCGAAAGACAAGAGGACTCGGTCCGGAAAGCGCTGAGGACTGGATATCCGCGGCTCGAACCATCGAGTTTTGCCAGTCATTTTCGGTCGACCAGCCGTTGTCCCAGCCTATCCGGGAGGTCAGTGCACGGCTCTTCAATGACAGCAAGCGCATCGAGAAGCTGACCGTTCCGCTGGATATTCTTCTGGCCAATTCCGTTGAAGGCGAGGCACGCGATGGCCCTTCGGTTTGGCAGGAACTCGGACTTTTTCGTGAAGAACATCCGGTGCTGCTAGCCGGCAACGTCGTTGCCGAGCGTGAAGGCGTCACCGCGCGTTTGGACACCCCTTACATGGGACTGCCGGCAGGTACGTTGAAACGCCTGGTGAGCGTCCCGAAAATGGTGCTGACGATTGAAAACCTGACGACGTTTCACAGTGAAGCACGAAGGCGCTCGAATCAAGAGCTATTGCTGATCTACACGGCGGGTATGCCGTCACCAGCATGGCGAACGATGTACAAGCGCATCCTGACCGAGTTGCCTTCGGATTTGCCGGTCTATCACTGGGGCGACATCGATGAAGGCGGATTTCGCATAGCCGCGACGCTTGCTCAAGACGCACGAACAGTGGGCCACTCGATTCAAGCATGGTCAATGCACCCCGAAGACGTTCCTGTGGACTTGCGCCGCAAAGCCACGCCTCATACCTTGGAGCGAATTCGACATTTTGCGAATGCGGCTGGATGGGCGGACTTAGGGGCGGCAATCGCTGCCGCCGGATTCACGGTGGAACAAGAAGGTCTGAAACCTTGAAAAGTCTTCCAAAGTCGGATGTGCAATGGAAAAGAAGGGTGGTCCGATGACCGACCTACCTGAATTCTCTGAGGTTGATCGTTCTGTGCGATCGCAACAAATCCTCTTGTTGTGTGGGGACATCGGCGCAATAATCATTGGCTCCCGCCTTGATCGATCTGCCCCGCGTGACCTCGCATTTCCTGCTTGTAGAAGATGATCCCGACCAAATCGCTTTGGTGATTCGCGCGTTGGACGACATCGGCACCTTGATCGAACCGCTCATTTGCCACGATGGTGTCGAAGCGCTGGAGTCCTTGTGGGCGGCCGTCGCGCGCGGTCCAGGGCATCTGCCGAGATTCGTTTTGCTGGACGCCACCATGCCTCGTGTGGACGGCTTTCAGGTGTTGCGCAAGATTCGATCTGATCCGGCCACCAGTGACCTGCCGGTGGTGATGTTCAGCAGTTCAACTTTGGTCGAGGACGTTGAACGCGCCTACAACCTGGGCGTGACCGCCTATTGCGCCAAGCCTATTTCTTTCTCGGACTTCGTGCACATCCTGTTGGCCGTGTTGGTGCGCTGGGGCGGCCATGTGATGGACGCCGTGCACCAGTGGGAGCATGCCATCCTGGATCGCTATTTCAAGGGGCCGCACGGTTTGTTTTCCGCCTGACGATCGTCCCCTTGGGTGCCTCATTTCGGTGCGTGCGTCGGGTAGGGCGCACGGTGGTCATATTGATTTTTTGAATTGGTGCACGACGGTCATCTTGTTCACGGCTTGAGCACCAGCAAGCCATCGCCGGATTTTGATACCCAGGGCGGCGGCTAGCTTCGCTAAGTTTTGGATCAGACAATTGACGTCTTCCTTCGAGCTGGGTGAATGGTGATCCAGATGGACGTACCGGCAAAGCGCATGATCGATGACGCGCGGCCTCGAACCATGCAACGGGAACCGCAACCACGTTTCTCGCACTTCTAAGGCTGCCAATTGAGCATCACGTTTCAACGCGAAGAGCTGTTTGCCGAGGTCTGGACGACGCCGTTAACGACCTTGGCCAAGAAGTACGGCCTTTCGGACAACGGGGTCAGGAAAGTCTGCAAGGCAATGGATATTCCTCTGCCAAAGGCGGGGCACTGGGCAAAAGCGGCAGCCGGGAAAGCGCCGCCTCGGCCGTTGCTGTCGGCATCTGCGGCGCGCACAACCTTTCACAGCACTCCGGTCAAGAAGTCGGAAACCCCGACGCAATCTGTCGACGAGGACAAGGCCTGGCTGGACGCCAGATTGATTGAGGAGAAGAAGGCTCGCAACAAGATTGTCGTCGCGGCGAAGCCTGCAAAATGGCATCCCGCCGTCCTGCCTTTGAAAATCTGGCTTGAAGAGTGCGTCACCAAGTATCGGAACGCGCTGGCAGAGAAAGCAAGGCGCGAGAAGTCACCCAAGCGCCCTCCGGAGCCCGCCTTTCACGAATGGGAGATCGCCAGCAATGATCCGGTGCTAGGACGCACGCACAGGTCCGTGGCCATGCGCGTATCCGTGAACACATACAACCGAGCCCTTGCTATCTTGAACTCGCTGGCGTATGCAGCCGAGGACCGGGGGTTTGAGGTTGAGTTGACGAGTGGGAATTCACGGCTGCGATTTTCCCTAGAGAGCGCCAATCTTGATATGTACCTCACGGAACGATTGGAGGCGACGTTTGTATCGGTCCTCAACCCTTGGGACAAGAAGCCGCACATGGAGAAGAAGCTGGTTTCGACTGGAAGACTTCGCCTCAATATTGAACGAGGGTACGCGGCTTATCAGGTGACCGAGGCGGCCGGCGCTCCGTTGGAAGACGCTCTGAACCAGGTGTTCGTTTACGGTTGCGTCATAAGGTCACGCGAACGGGAGCGCGAGCGTGAAATCGAACGGCAAAAACAAGAGGTCCGGCGGCTTCAAATGGAGGAGATGGAACGGCAGCGTAAGGCTGAAGCTCAACGCCGGGCGGAGGAGACGAGGAAACGTGAAGAACTCTTGCAGCAAGCCGTTGGCTTGAACAAAGCCGAAAGTATCCGGCGCTTGGTGGCGACTCTGGAAAGTCGGTTTGTCGGTGGCGGCGAGTCGACGGAAAAATTCGCCAGTTGGCGGACGTGGGCATTGGAAGTGGCTGCGGTCCAGGATCCCACTGACCGGCTGTTTGAGCTTTTTCAGGTGCCCCACGATGACCAAGCGGGCTGAGTGCCCGCAGCTCGACGCGATTGCGGGTGGGCGTTGAAAAGCGCAATACCATTTCTTGTCTGGTCAGTATGTTCTATGGCAGCGATCGCCTGAGTTCAGGCGTGGACACGTCGTCGATGTGCCTGAACGCAGGCGCCACCCGGTCAATTTGCTCCGAAGTGGCGCCATAGCTTTCGAAATACACGCGCCATTCGCGCACCTTGGCCCACACTGTTGCGATGGTGCTGGCTGCGTCCGCCGGCGACAAGGTGAACATCTCGCGGGCTGCGAACGCGTTGTCGAGCGTCGCGGCGCGGCCTTGCGGGCCGACTCCGAGGTGCAACTGGCGTTCGAAGGCAACACTGGGTCGGGGCAGCACATCATATAGCGGGCTGAGCCGCCAGCCGCGCAGGCGCAGGTCCCACACAAAGCCATGGTTTCGCAAATGGTCGTCATCGTTGCTGACGAAGATGTTGTAGACCATCCTTGAGAAAAGTTGCCGATTGTCGTCGCGAATCAAGGTGGGGTGGCAGTAGCGCCGTATCGCGCTGGCCAGATCGCCGTAGGACTTGGTGCGTGACTCGCTTTCGTCGCACCCAAGGAGCGTCAGGCCACTGACAAACGGCATGCGCTTTTCCACCAGCCCTGCGGCAGGTGCAGTTGCCATCAGGTCGTCAGGGAGCGGCGCCGCGGCCGTGGCTTCTGGCCGGGCCCAGAAGCGGTCGAACCGGCGAATCAGCATCACCGGGCGGGTACCGAGCGTGATGTATTGCATTGGGGGCACGGTAAGCCCGGCTTCGGTGGCCAGACGCAGGGCGCAGTACTCGACCATCGGGACATTGAACGCGTCGTTGCGGCTGCTGAATTTGGCCAGCCACAGCACCTCATGCTCATCCCTGACCGAGGCCTTGGGCCGTGCGCCACCAAGCGCGGTGCCGTCCTGAAAAATCATCTCGAGACTTGCCGGTATGGGGCGGCCTTCTTCTATGCGTTCGGCAGCTTCCATCAGGTATTGCAGACTGTTCCAGGTCGCGAGACCTGGGCGCGGAGCTTCCTGCAGCGATTGGCGCACGTCGAGTGCGCCGACCCGGTCACTGCCGGCATGGAGAAGGTATTGGGATTCCGGCAGGCTGTTGGCGGGGACCTTGAGCTTGGCCTCAATGACGCGGCGACCCCAGGCATCTGGGGCCGCATCACGAATGCCACCGAATACCGGTAGCGCATTGGCGGGGAAGAGGACCTTTTCGCGCACAGCGGCACGGTCGCTCATACTCAGGCTGACCGGGTCGACTTCGATGGCGTTACCGCGTTCCAGGTAGCGCAGGCCGTAGGCAAAATTCGACGCCAACACCTCGGAGCCGTCCTCGTTCAACTCGAGGCGCCCGCATGGCGCCCAGTCGCCGTCCAGATGGGCGAAGACGAAGAGTTGCTGGGTTGATGTCGGCATGGCGAGGTTGGGCGTGTAGGTGTCCCGTCTAGAAGTCCAGGCTGCTGCGTTCGTCGGACGACATGTCGCGAACGCGTTTCTTCTTTTCGCGCTCACCCAAGGCGATCAGGGCGGGGTCGGATTCAGCAAGCAATACACTCAGGGTCTGGCCGGGCGCGATGGCATCCAGGTAGCGCAGGATTTGCCCGATGGCCAGCCCCGGGTCACCTTGCTCCATGCGGTAAGCGGTATTACGGGAGATGCCGGCGCGCACGGCGGCGTCTTGCTGCTTGATGCCTCGTGACAAGCGAAGTCGGGCGAGGAGGGTGCCTAGCCTTTGGGCCTCCTTGGCGAGTTCTGGACTCAGTACGGCGGACTGGGTAACGCGCATGCTCGTTTAGCCATTCATAAAGGGTTTTATGATTGAATTAACGAGCAATACTATTCGAGCGGCAAAATGATGTCAAGTCGAATGAAACTATAAACGAGCATTATGTTTATAGTGATCGATTATTCGATTGCATCAGCCGGATCGTAGTCAAACTACGATTCAATGGAAAAATCGAAATATTCGAGAGCACATAAGCCTTTGACCTCGGTGATTCGTAGTCGCAAGCGGCCCGTCGCATGCCTAACCTGTCCGCACCACATCTCGCGCCACCCGTATCACGGGGTTAGGTGCGTTTCCCCGTGGGGACGCCAAAGCATGCAAAAGCCCGCTATCGCTAGCGGGCTTTTTGCTTTTTCGGGCCACCCTTCGAATCGATGCGGACACTCCATTGCGGAGTGACGCATGGGAAGCCTATGGCAGCAAACCCCTAAGTTCCTGCGAGGACACGTCGTCGATATGCCTGAACGCCGGCGCGACCTTGTCGATTTGCTCTTGTGTGGCACCGTAGTTTTCGAAGTAAACCCGCCATTCGCGCACCTTGGCCCACACGGCGGCAATGGCGCCTGCCGCGTCCGCCTGCGACAGGGTAAACATCTCGCGGGCGGCGAACGCATTGTCCAGCGTCGCCGCGCGACCCTGCGGGCCTACGCCCAGGTGCAGTTGGCGTTCGAATGCGACGCTTGGTCTTGGCAGCACGTCGTAGAGCGGGCTGAGCCGCCAGCCGCTCTTGCGCGGGTCCCATACGAACCCGTGGTTGCGCAGATGGTCGTCGTCGTTGCTCACAAAGATGTTGTAGATCATTCGCGAATACAGTTGCCGGTTGTCTTCGCGAATCACGGCAGGATGGCAGTAGCGCCGTATCGCGCCAGCGAGGTTGCCATAGGATTTGGTGCGCGACTCGCTTTCGTCGCAGCCGAGGAGCGTCAGGCCGCTGACAAACGGTATGCGCTTTTCCACCATCCCTGCGCCAGGCAGGGTGTCCATCAGGCTGTAGGGAAGAGGCGCCGCGGACGTGGCGTCCGCAGGGGCCCAGTAGCGGTCGAAGCGGCGAATCAGCATCACCGGGCGGGAGCCGAGGGTCAGGTATTGCAATGGCGGGACCGTCAGGCCGGCCTCGGCCGCCAGGCGCAGGGCACAGTACTCGACCAAGGGAACGTTGAACGCGTCGTTGCGGCTGCTGAATTTGGCCAGCCACAGCACCTGCTCCTCATTCCTGACCGAGGCCTTGGGCCGTGCGCCACCAAGCGCGGTGCCGTCCTGGAAAATCACCTCCAGATTGGCAGGGATGGGCTGGCCTTCCTCGATTCGCTCTGCCGCCTCCATCAGGTACTGGAGGCTGTTCCAGGTGGCGAGGCCTGGGCGCGGCGCTTCCTGCAGGGTTTGGCGTACGTCGAGGGCGCCGACGCGGTCGCCGCCGGCATGGAGGAGGTATTGAGATTCGGGCAGGCTGTTGGCGGGAACCTTCAGCTTGGCCTCGATGACCCTGCGGCCCCACGCATCTGGTGCCGCGTCGCGAATGCCGCCGAACACGGTAAGAGCATTGGCAGGGTAAAGCACTTTTTCGCGCACGGCGGCCCGGTCGTTCAGACTCAGGCTAACGGGGTCGACCTCAACGGCATTGCCGCGCTCCAGGTAGCGCAGGCCGTAGGCGAAATTTGACGCCATCACCTCGGAACCGTCTTCGGTCAATTCGAGGCGCCCGCATGGCGCCCAGTCGCCGTCCAGATGGGCGAAGACGAAGAGTTGCTGGGTTGATGTCGGCATGGCGAGGTTGGGCGTGCCGGTGTTCCGTCTAGAAGTCCAGGCTGCTGCGTTCCGCGGATGACATGTTGCGGACCCGCTTCTTCTTCTCGCGCTCACCCAAAGCGACCAGGGCGGGGTCGGATTCGGCCAGCAACTCACGCAATGTCTGGCCGGGGGCAATGGCATCGAGGTAGCGGAGGATTTGCCCGACGGCCAGTCCTGGGTCTCCCTGCTCCATGCGGTAGGCGGTGTTGCGGGAGATGCCGGCGCGCAAGGCGGCGTCTTGCTGCTTGATGCCGCGCGACAAGCGAAGTCGGGCGAGGAGTGTGCCCAGCTTTTGGGACTCCTTGGTGAGCTCGGGGCTCAGTACGGTGGACTGGGTTACGCGCATGTTCGTTTAGCCGCTCATCAAGAGTGCAATGCTCGAATTAACGAGCAATTTTATTCGAGAGGCGAGGCGATGTCAAAGCGAATGATCCTATAAAAGGGCATTATGTGTATAGCGCATGATTATTCGATCGTACTGGCCAACTCGTAGCCAAACTACTATTCAATGGAACAAACGAAATATTCGGGAGCACATAAGCCTTTGACCTCAATGATTCGTAGTCGCAAATCTGAGGGTCAATTGGGACGTACACGCCACATCGGGTCTTGACACACTTTTGCAATTCCGCGCGCGTCGCCTGATCGTTTTCGGTGAGAATGGTTTCCGGAGGGCAGGGCTTCTAAGCGGGAGGCAGCATGCATCAGAACAACGCGTCGGTTTCGGAAATTGCGGGGCTGGATGGCGCAATGCCCTATGAGAGCCCGCTGTCATTTCGGGCATTTGGTTACCAGAAGCGGTTCATCGACGATTATCTGAAGATGCGTCTGTACGACTTGACCGACGGCAATCGGGCTGTCGTGGCGGAAGGAATCGAGAAATATGAGGGCGGCGAAATGGTGCTGCCGGGCGAGTTGGTCGCGTTTCTCGATGAACTGTTTCGCGTGAACCGCCTTTGACATACGAAGTTGGCACCACATTCGAGCGACCTAGCCCGGCGTCGTCAAGCGGAAATGGCACCGTGGCGAAGGTCCGGCGGCAGGCGGCGTGACCGCGAGTCCTTACGTACCCTGACGAACAGACCGGCGCACCGGCCGGCTGCATGCTTTGGACATGGCTCGTAAACGCGAGTCCCTTGCACCTCGCGCCCGGTTTTCGCCGGACGAGGCGATTTGCGTACCGAAAGCCAGCAGCCATGAACGCAGCCGATTTTTTTGCCGACGTCAAGCGTCGGGTATCCCGCAAGTGCCAGGCGACTGATCCGCTGGCGGAAGCGCGGCGGGTTCTTGGCGCCTCCGGGCTCACCGCGGAAGGGCAGATGGTCCGCAAGGCCGTCGTCGCGCTGGGTGCGCAGTCCGGTGAGTTCGGCGATTCGGACGTCCATCGGCTGGGCGCAGACGCCCTCGCGCTGGTTTCGGCTCTGATCGACGCCCGCGACACCCGACGCTATGCGGACGGTGACTGGCTGGCGGCAGGCGCGGCCTAGTTGCGCCGCGTTGCCACCTGGCAAGACCTGCGGCACGACAAGTAGGGAATGCTGTGATACGGTGCGTGTCGCCTTGCACACCACTGCCTGATCGCACGCCATGAACACCCAGCTTCGCACCGCTCCCTCAGTCTGCCCGCACGATTGCACCAGCACATGCGCTCTTGAGGTCGAGGTTACCGACGAACGCACCATCGGCCGGGTGCGCGGTTCGCGGCGCAATGCCTATACCGCGGGGGTTATTTGCGAGAAGGTCGCGCGCTATGCCGAGAGGGTGCACCATCCCGACCGATTGACAGTTCCGCTGTTGCGCAACGGCCCCAAAGGCAGCAAGCAGTGGAAGGCCATTACCTGGACCGAGGCACTCGACCGCGTGGCCGAGGCCTTTGTTGAAAATGCCGCTCGTCATGGCGCCGAGACGGTGTGGCCGTATTTCTACGCCGGCACCATGGGCCTGGTGCAGCGCGACGGCATCCATCGCCTGCGCCACGCCATGAAGTATTCGCGCTGGCATGCCACCATCTGCAATGCGCTGGCCGATGCCGGCTGGATCGCCGGGGTGGGGAGCAAGCGCGGCGTTTCCCTGCTCGAGGCGGCCGAGCATTCGGACCTGATCGTCATTTGGGGGGGCAACCCGGTCAATACGCAGGTCAACGTGATGACGCATGTCATGACGGCCAGGAAGCGCGGTGCCACGCTTGTGGTGGTGGACCCATACCGCACCGGCACGGCCGAGAAGGCAGACATCCACCTGGCGCCGCGCCCCGGCACCGACGGTGCATTGGCTTGCGCGGTCATGCATGTGCTGTTCGCCGAGGGCATGGCGGATTGGGATTACCTGCGCCGCTACACTGATGCACCGGATGACCTGGCCGCGCATGTCAAGACCCGCACCCCGGAATGGGCGGCGGCGATCACCGGGCTTTCGGTGGAGGCCATCACCGGGTTTGCGCGCCTCTTCGGTTCCACCAAGCGAAGCTACATCCGTGCCCACCACGGGTTTTCGCGTTCGCGCAACGGCGCGGTCAACATGCACGCGGTGACCAGCCTGGCGGCGGTCACCGGCGCATGGCAGCACAAGGGCGGCGGGGCCTTGTATGGCAATTTCGCGATCTATCCCGTCGACCGCAATCTCATCGAGGGGCTCGAGATGCAGGACACCTCGGTGCGCACGCTCGACCAGTCCCGGCTCGGGCCTGTCCTCACCGGCGATGCGCGGGCATTGATGGGCGGGCCGCCGGTGACGGCCTTGCTGGTGCAGAATACCAACCCGGCGATGGTGTGCCCGGACCTGCACAAGGTGCATGCCGGACTGGCGCGTGAAGACCTGTTCACCTGCGTGCACGAGCAGTTCATGACCGAAACCGCCGCGTTTGCCGACATCGTGCTGCCGGCCACCACGTTTCTCGAGCACGACGATTTCTACACCGGTGGCGGGCACACCGTGCTGCAGGCCGCGCGCAAGATCATCGAACCGCCGGGCGAGGCGCGCGAGAACCATTGGGTCATATGCGAACTGGCGCGGCGCCTGGGCGCCCAGCATCGCGGCTTCGACATGAGCGCCTGGGAAATCATGGACGAGACCCTGCGGGTTTCCGGCCTGTGGGATGCGAACACCAATATCGAGCGCGGCGGGCAGGACCTGGCCTACCCGTTCGAGAAGATGCATTTCCTCGACGGGTTCGATACCGCCGACGGCAAGTTCCACTTTCGTGCCGACTGGCAGCGCTTCGGCGGGCGCTGGGAGGAAATGCCGGCGCTGCCGGACCATTTCCCGGTGATCGACGTGGCTTGCGCGGAGCGGCCGTTCCGGCTGATTACCGCCCCGGCGCGTACCTTCCTGAATTCCACCTTCACGGAGACGCCTGGCTCGCTCAAGCGCGAAGGACGCCCCACCGTCCTGATGCATCCGGATGACTGCGCCACTCTCGGCGTGGCCGAAGGCGGCCGGGTGCGCCTGGGCAACCAGCGCGGCGAAGTGCTGGTGCATGTGCGTCCGGCACAAGGGCAGCAGCCGGGTGTGGTGGTGGTGGAGGGCATCTGGCCAAACCACCGCTTCGACAATGGCATCGGCATCAATTCGCTGACCAGTGCCGAACCCGGATGGCCGAATGGCGGCGCCGTATTCCACGACACCGCGGTCTGGATCCGGCGCACGGACTGAAGGCGCTACGGCAGTCTTGCGGCCACGCCTGCACGGGTTCGGCCTCTGCTAACATTCATGCAGCTTTTCGCAATGCATTCCTCTTGATTGATCCGGGCCACCGGAATCCGCGTAATTCCCCATGTCAGAAACCGTTGAATGCACCGTCATCGGCGCCGGTGTTGTCGGGCTTGCGATCGCGCGCGCGCTGGCGCTCTCCGGCATCGAAACCATCCTGATCGAGTCCGAGAGTGCCATCGGCACGGGTACCAGTTCGCGCAACAGCGAGGTGATCCACGCCGGCATCTACTATCCGCAAGGATCGCTCAAGGCGCGCTTCTGCGTGGCGGGCCGCAAGCTGCTGTATCGCTACTGCGCCGAACGCGGCATCGAGGCGAAGAATTGCGGCAAGCTGATCGTTGCCACCGATGATTCGCAAGTGGCCACCTTGTCGGGTATCGTCGGCAAGGCGCGCGCCAATGGCGTGCCCGACCTGGTGGTGAAAACCCGCGCCGAAGCGCTCGCCATGGAACCCAATCTCAATTGCGTCGCCGCCGTGCATTCGCCCTCCACCGGCGTGGTCGACAGCCATGGCTTCATGCTCGGCCTGCAGGGGGACTTCGAAGCTGCCGGCGGCATGCTGGCGTTCGAATCCCCGCTGGCGCGCGCGGTGTGCCGCGATGACGGCATCACGCTGATGGTCGACGGCGCCGAACCGATGGAGATCACCTCCAGGATGGTCGTCAACAGCGCCGGTCTGTACGCCCAGGCACTGGCGCGGCGTTTCGAAGGAATGCCGCAGGAAGACGTGCCGCCGACCTACTATTGCAAGGGCAACTATTACTCCCTGTCGGGCAAGTCGCCTTTTTCGCGCCTGATCTATCCGGTGCCTGAAGCGGCCGGACTGGGGGTCCACCTGACCATAGACCTTGGCGGACAGGCGCGCTTCGGCCCGGACGTTGAGTGGATAGAGGACATCGACTACGGCGTCGATCCGGGGCGCGCCGACCTGTTCTATGCCGAGATCCGCAAATACTGGCCGGGGCTCGCCGATGGCGCCCTGCAACCCGGCTATTGCGGCATACGGCCCAAGATCCAGGCACCGCACGAACCGGCGCGCGATTTCGTCATCCACGGGCCTAAGACGCACGGCGTGAAGGGACTGGTGAACCTGTATGGCATCGAGTCGCCCGGGCTCACCTCCGCGCTGGCGATCGCCGAACATGTGCGCGAACTGATGGGCGAGGCTTGAACATGCTGATGGTGATTTCTCCTGCCAAGACGCTCGACTACGAGACACCGCCGGTCACGCCCACCTTTACCCAGCCCGCGCACCTGGCCGAATCGAAACGCCTGATCAGCCGGCTGCGCAAGCTCGGTCCGGCCGACATCGCGCAGTTGATGTCGCTGTCCGACAAGCTGGCCGCGCTCAATATTGCGCGCTACGGGGAATGGAAACCGCCATTCACACCTGCCAATGCCAAGCAGGCGGTGCTGGCCTTCAATGGCGACGTCTACGACGGGCTGGCGGCAGGCGACTTCAGCGAAGCGGACTTCGCCTTCGCGCAGGCTCATCTGCGGATACTTTCCGGCCTGTACGGGGTGTTGCGCCCGCTTGACCTGATGCAGCCCTACCGCCTGGAGATGGGGACACGGCTGGCCAACCAGCGCGGCGACAACCTGTATGACTTCTGGGGGCAACGCGTCACCAAGGCCCTCAAGGCGGTGCTTGCCGAACAGGATTCGCCGGTGCTGGTGAACCTGGCGTCGGAGGAGTATTTCGGTGTCGTGCAGCCCAAGTCGCTGAAGGCGCGCGTCATCACGCCGGTGTTCGAGGACTGGAACGCCAATTCCGGCGGCTACAAGATCATCAGCTTTCACGCCAAGAAGGCGCGCGGCATGATGGCGCGTCATGCCATCCTCGAACGCGTTGTCGAGGTCGAGGCGCTCAAGGCATTTGACAGCGCCGGCTACGCCTTCAACGAGCCCGCGTCGACCGCGGACCGCTGGGTATTCCGTCGCAAGGCCACCTGATTTTCCTGTCCACTCAAGAGGAGATACGCATGGCAACCACAAGACCTTCGGCGCGCGCTTCGACCGCGAAGCCGGCCAAGCCCGCAAAGTCCGCCAAATCCGCAAAGGCATCAAAGGCAGCGCCTGCCAGGCGCGGCTTTTCGCATGTCAACGAACGCACCGACCTGGCGGCCGCGCTGCGCTGGGCCGCGCGGCTTGGCCTCAACGAAGGCGTGTGCAACCATTTCAGCCTCGAGGTCGGGCCGGACCGCTACCTCATCAACCCGCAAGGCATGCACTGGAGCGAGGTGACGCCCGGCGACATCCTGCTGATCGATTCCAAGGGGCGCATCCTCGAAGGCCGGCACGCCCTCGAACCGACCGCGTTCTTCATCCACAGCCACATCCATCTGGCCAATCGTGCGGCCAAGTGCGTGATGCATACCCACATGCCTTTCGCCACCGCGCTGACGCTGGTGGCCGGCGGCAGGGTCGAGTGGTGCAACCAGAATGCGCTGCGCTATTACGGCCGGATCGCCTACGACGACGAATACAACGGCGTGGCGCTGGATGACGCCGAGGGACGCCGTATCGCCGGCAAGCTCGCCGGCTGCGACGTGATGTTCATGGCCAGCCATGGTGTGACCGTCTCAGGGCCCAACGTGGCCTGGGCATTCGACGACCTGTACTACCTGGAACGCACCTGCATGCACCAGGTGCTGGCCGTCCAGGCGGCAGCGGGCGGACGCCTGCGCCGCATTCCCGACGAGATGTGTGCGAAAGTGGCGGCGCAAATCGCCGGCGAGCGGCAGCAGAGCGACCTCTACTTCGATTCGATCAAGCGCATGCTTGATCGCGATGAGCCCGGCTGGCGAAAACTCTAGCCGGGGCCGACAGCGGGCGCGGCGGCCAGCAACCTGCCCGCCGCCTGCGGCGTCAGGATGGCAAAGCCCTGTCGCAGCGCTAACCGGCGCGCGAGCATCAGCAGGTCGCGGTCCTTGGTGACAAGCCAGTCGGCATCGCAGGCTGCCGCGAGTTCCATGAACGGCTGGTCATGCGGGTCGCGGCAGGGCGGCAGCGGTACCCCCGTCGCGGGCGGGCCAGGCGACCTCAATGCGATGGCGCTCGCCTTGCAGGCGGCCAGTGCGGCGCAGCGGGCCGCGTCATCGAGGCGGATGCGTCCCAGCGGATAGGCAAGCACGCGTTCGAGTTCGCCGAGCCCGAAATCATCCACATAGGCTTCAAGGCGCCGGTGGGCGAGGGCATCTGCCAAGGCCGCCACGCCGGGGTCGCGAAACACCAGGAGGTCGAGCCAGATATTGGTATCGAGTACCGCCTTGATCGGCACTCCCTGCGCGGGCGTGCCGGGGAAAAAGGTGCTCAGTTGCCGTCACCCGCGAAGTCAAGATCGCCGCCGCCGGCCGTGCCGCCATTGGTCAGGCGGTCAAGGTCGGCGCGGATCGCGTCCACGTCCACCGCGGCGCGGCCCTGGTAGCGCAACAGGATGCGCGCGGGCAGGTCGATGAGCCGGGGCTCGGCGCTGCGCACGTTCGCCGCGACGTTGAGCACCGGGGCCAGGTGCGTCGACTTGAAGCCGGGACTGGCGCGATCCATCGCGTCGAGAATGGCGTTGTTCGCCTTGGCGATGCCCGCCAGGAGTTCCGCCAGCTGCTGGTTGTTCATGTATATCTCCGGCAATGGAAGGCGTGAAGGGACCTTCAGCCTGCCGCAGCATAACCCGCATCGGGCTCCGCGTCGCGCCCGGCCTGATCCTCGTCGGCCGGCGCGACGGTGACGCTGACGAACAATTCCTGGTCGCCGCCGCTCAGGATCACTCCGCGGGTGGGAGTGACATCGCTGAAATCGCGTCCCCAGCCGAGCGTGACGTGGCCGGCGCCTGCCAGGCAGTCGTTGGTGGGGTCCAGGTCGATCCAGTCGTCATCCGGATTGTCGGCGCCGGGGCAATACACCGACACCCAGGCATGCGAGGCGTCCGAGCCCACCAGCCGGGCCTGGCCTTCGGGAGGGTCGGTGAGGATGTAGCCGCTTACGTACCGGGCCGCGAGCCCATAGGCGCGCAGGCAGCCGATCATCAGGTGCGCGAAGTCCTGGCAGACGCCGCGGCGATGCGCCATGACATCGGCCAGCGGCGTGCTGACACTGGTGGCCGACGGGTCGAATTCGAAGTCGCGGTGAATCCGCGCATTGAGCTCGAAGAGCGCCTCGAGCAGGGGGCGGCCGGGCTTGAGGCTCTGCCCGCCGTAGGCCTGCACCGCAGGGTCGAAGCTGACATGCGGAGACACAAAGGCGAAACGCGCCGCGTCCAGCAAGGCTTCTCCGCGCGGCGCGGCGATGGCGGCACCCAACGCCTGCATCTCGGGCGACCGGCGTGCGGCGACGGCTACGTTGCGCTCCTGCACAAGAACCCGCGACTGGGCAATGATCGAAAGTTGCCGGTGCGGCGTGGAGATGACGGCACTGGTCACCGGATTGCCGAAGTAGTCGCGCCAATTCGCCGATTCCGAAGGCGCCGGCGTGATGTCGATGTGGTGCGCCAGCAATTCCTGCCATGGGAGCCTGCGGGGCGAGAGGTGCAGCAACTGGCGCGACAGCGTCACCGGCGCGGCGTAGCGGTAGTGGGTTTCGTGGGTGATGTTCAGGGCCGGCGGCCGAGGTCGGGTCATGATTGGTAGGGTGCGCGTCAGGGCGCCAGAACGCGCAAGTCCGTTTCGCCGGCGTGGCTGAAAAAGCGCTGGTTGATGCGATCCGACAACGCGAATGCGGTTTGCCGCAGGCCGCCCATGAAGGCGCGCAGGCGCGGGCTCGCGGGGTCCAGGTCGGTCTGCACGGAGAGCGCGCCGAGTTCGGCGATCAAGGGCGCGAGCGAGGCGGCGCCGCAGTCGCCGTAGGTGTCGCCCAGGCGGTTCAGGTAGTCGTGCAAGCCCAGCAGCTGGTAGGCGATCGAACGGGGATTCGATTCGTCGCGCAGCAGCAGGTCGAGGACCGGAAGCCACTGCGGGTGCGCCATGTAGCGCGAGCGGTAGGTGACGATGCTGTCGGCGAGTTCGAGCAGCCAGTCGAGCTCGGCGCGCGGTGGCGCATCCAATCCGCATTGCAGGGCACTGCCGAGGAATTGCAGGCGCTCCACCCGCCGTCCCATCGACAGGAAGCGCCAGCCCTGGTCGCGCGTCATGCCATCCATGGCGAAGCCCGCGAGGGTCATGAGCGAAGAGGCCGCCTGGTCCAGTTCGGACAATGCCTCGGCCATGCCGGGTCGCATGTGCTCCCAGCGCGCCAGGCTCTGCACCATCCGGTTCAAGGTGCGCCAGTTGTCCAGCGAAAGGCGTTCGCGCAACTGGAAACCGACCCGGAACAACTGGCGCATGTTCATCGCCAGTCCGGGAACCGACGGGTCATGGACGGCGGCGCGCAGCAGCGATTCCGCCGCGTCGCGCGCGAAGGGCGCCTTGCCCGGCAGGAGCGCGCACAGATGGGCCAGGTTGGCCACCGCGCTCCATTCCAGTCCGACGCGGTCCGGCGATTCATCGATCAATTGACCGAGCGCGACGCGCAGCAGGCGCGCGGTGTTGTCGCAGCGTTCGCAGTAGCGACCGAACCAGAACAGGTTTTCGGCCACCCGGCTGGAGAGGTTGTGGCTGCTGCGCACCAGGTCCGCGGCGGTGATCGAGCGTGCGAGCAGGCGTGCGGTCGACACCGGTCCGTTCGACAGCACCCAGGTGTCCTTGCTGCCGCCGCCGCGCTGCATCGACAGCACGCGGGAATCCGGGCCGCTGGCCACGCGGGTGAGTCCGCCCGGCATCACCAGGTAGCCACTCGGCGTCGCGCACGCGTACACCCGTACGCCGATCGCGCCCGCCTTGAGGCTCTTGTTTTGCTGGCGGTCCCAGATCGGCGCCTGCGAGATGCGCACCAGTTCCTGGGCGATATAGTTGCCGGGATGGGCGCGCATTTCGGCGATCAGGGTCTTGCGGCGTGCCTCGCTCAGGTCCGGGCCGAACACCGTTTCCATGCGCAGTTGCGGGTTGGCTGGCTTGATCACCAGCTGGTCCAGGCGTTCGATGGCTTCCTCGAGCGCGGCCGGCTGGCCGCACCACCAGGTGGCCACCGACGGCATCTTGAGGTCCTCCCCCAGCAGCCGCTCGCAGATGGCGGGCAGGAAACCGAGCATCGCGCCCGACTCCAAAAGGTTGGAGCCCAGTCCGTTGGCGATCAGCACGTTGCCGCGCCGCGCCACCTCGGTCAGGCCGGGTATGCCCAGTGCCGAATCGCTGCGCATTTCCAGCGGATCGCAGTAGTCGTCATCGAGGCGGCGCAGGATCGCATGCACCCGTTCAAGGCCCGAGAGGGTCTTGAGCCAGACGCAGCCGTCACGAACCGTCAGGTCATGACCTTCGACCAGCGGGAAGCCGAGGTAGCGGGCCAGCAAGGCGTGCTCGTAATAGGTTTCGTTGTAGGGGCCCGGTGTCAGCAGCACGATCATCGGGGTCTGGCCGCGGTGTGGCGCCCATTGCGCCAGGGCGTCGCGCAGGGCGGCGAAGAAGGGCGCCAGCGGCTGGACCTTCAGGTCGCGGAACAGGTCGGGAAACACGCGCGAGATCGCCAGGCGGTTTTCCAGGGCGTAGCCGGCCCCGGAGGGCGCCTGGGTGCGATCCGCCACCACCCACCAGCGGCCGTCGGGCGCACGTGCCAGGTCGGCCGCGTACACATGCAGGGAAACACCGCCGGGACTGGCGAGGCCCTGGCTCGGGCGCAGGTAAGCGGCATTGCCATGGACCAATGCGGGCGGCAACAGTCCTTCGGCGATCAGCGTCTGCGGACCATAGACGTCGCCCAGCACGAGATTGAGGAGGTTGGCGCGTTGCACCACGGCTGCCTCGATGCGCGCCCACTCGTCGGCAGGAATGATCTGCGGCAGGAGGTCCAGGTCCCAGGGGCGGTCGGTGCCCTGGGGGTCCGCGTAGATGTTGTAGGTGACGCCGTTTTCGCGGACCTGGCGCTCGATCTCGCGCACCCGGTCGAGCATCGTTTCATCCGGGGTTGCGACCAGCTGGTCGAACATCGCCCGCCAATGGGCGCGCGGCTTTTCCGGCGCCGCGAACATTTCGTCGTAGCGGGCTTGCGGGTGCGGATAGGCTTGGAGCAGTTGCTTTGGCACGAAAGTCTCGGTACCACGGGAGCGCAAGTCAGTCGCACTCTGGCCTGGGTGCGACAGGTTAGCACCCAATCCGGCCATGCAGGCCGGATCGGGCAGGGCATCGCCGATCAGTCGCGGCGCAAATCCAGGGTGAACGGAAAGTTCGGGTTACGCTCGACCGACGGCAGTGTGACTGGCCCGGGGGTGTGACCCATCTGGAAGAAGCGCGCCAGCCGACGGCCTTCCGCGGCATAGGCGTTGACCGGGAAATCCTCGTGGCTGCGACCGCCCGGGTGGCTCACATGGTACTGGCAGCCGCCCAGGCTTCTTTCACTCCAGCTGTCGATGAGATCGAACACCAGCGGCACGTCGGTGCCAACGGTCGGATGCAGCGCCGAGGGCGGGTCCCAGGCCTTGTATCGCACGCCGCCGACGAACTCGCCGACATTGCCGGTGGGTTGCAGGGGGACCGGCCGGCCATTGCAGGTGAGGACGTGGCGGGTGTTGATCAGGCCGGTGGCCTTGACCTGCAGGCGCTCGAGTGACGAATCGACATAACGCGCCGTCCCCGCCGCGGTGGACTCCTCGCCCAGCACGTTCCAAGGCTCCAGCGCGTTGCGCAGTTCCACATGCACGCCCGCGGCGGAAAACTCGCCATAGCGCGGAAAGCGGAACTCGTGGTGTGCGGCGAACCAGTCCGCCGAAAAGGCGTATCCGGCTTCGTTGAGTTCGGCGATGACGTCCTTGAAGTCCTGCCAGACGAAATACGGCAGCATGAAGCGGTCGTGCAACTCGGTGCCCCAGCGCATCAGGCGCGATGGCCTGTAGGGGCGACGCCAGAAGCGCGCCACCAGCGCGCGCAGCAGCAGTTGCTGGGTGAGCGACATGCGCGCATGCGGCGGCATTTCGAAGGCGCGCAATTCAAGCAGGCCGAGCCGTCCGGTGGCCGAATCTGGAGAGTAGAGCTTGTCGATGCAGAACTCGGTGCGGTGGGTGTTGCCGGAAGCGTCGATCAGGAGGTTGCGCAGGACGCGGTCGACCTTCCAGGGCGGGCAGTGCTCGCGCCCCATCGCCGCGAGGCGGTCGATCTGCTCGAAGGCGATCTCGATTTCGTAGACCGAGTCGTTGCGCGACTCGTCGATGCGCGGCGCCTGGCTGGTGGGGCCGATGAACATGCCGGAAAACAGGAACGACAGCGCCGGATGGTTGTGCCAGTAGGCGATCAGGCTCTTGAGCACATCCGGGCGGCGCAGGAAGGGCGAATCCTGCACCGTGGCGCCGCCAAGCACGAAGTGGTTTCCGCCGCCGGTGCCGGTGTGCTTGCCGTCGACCATGAACTTCTCGGTGGTCAGGCGGGTGAGGTGTGCCTGGTCGTAGAGGAAGGTCGTGTTGGAAACCAGTTCGCTCCAGCTTCTGGCCGGTTGCACGTTGACTTCGATCACGCCGGGGTCCGGGGTGATGCGCAGGGTTTCCAGGCGCGGGTCGCGCGGCGGTTCGTAGCCTTCGATGACCACCGGCAAACGCAATTCCGCAGCGGTGGCTTCGACTGCGGTGACCAGTTCGAGGTAGTGCTCCAGCGCAGCCATCGGCGGCATGAAGATGTAGAGAACGCCATTGCGTGCTTCTGCGCACATCGCCGAGCGGGTGATCCAGCCGGCGGACTCGAGGAATCCGGCCGGGGTGTCGGTCGAACGCGCCTGTTGGTCATGTTCGCTGCCGACGGCCGCATCCAGCCACGCGCCGTGATGGACACGCGGGGCGTCCTGCGGCGTCTGGAACAGGCGGGCGATTTCGCGGTGGGCCGGCAGGCGGGCGAATGCCTGCGTCTGGTCCGGCTCATGGATCCAGGGATAGTCCGCCGGCGCTGCCCATGGCTGGGAATCCAGCGGCAGGCGCAAGCCGATGGCCGAGTCGCCGGGGATCAGGTAGCAGCGTTCGGCCCGCAGGAACCAGGGTCCGGTCTGCCAGCGACGCGAGCGTTCGGTGCTGCGGGCAATCGGCAACACATGCCCGGCGACCTTGTCCAAGCCCTGGGAGAATATCTTTGTCAGCCGCTTGCGCTCCAGCGGGTCTTCAAGCTTTGAGTCGAACGGATCCACATTGGTGGGCAGCCTGCGTTCGCGCCACAGGTAGTACCAGGCGTCCTCATAGGCTTCGAACACGTACTTCGGGTCCAGTTCCAGTTTGGCGGCCAGGGTGCGCAGGAACAGGCTCGCATGTTCCTCGGTGGCGCCATAGTCGGTCTTTTCGTCGGCGAACAGTGCCGCGTCGTGCCAGATCGGTTCGCCGTCGCGGCGCCAGAAGCAGGTCAGCGACCAGCGCGGCAACTGCTCGCCCGGATACCATTTGCCCTGTCCGTAGTGCTTGAGGCCATGCGGCGCATAGCGCGCCTTGAGCCGGTCCAGCAGGGTGGCGCCCAGGCCCCGCTTGGTCGGGCCGACTGCGTCGGTGTTCCACTCCGCCCCGTCGCGGTCGTCGACCGATACGAAAGTGGGCTCACCGCCCATGGTCAGGCGCACATCGTCTTCCTCGAGCTGCGCGTCGATACGCGCGCCGAGGGATTCGATCTCGCCCCATTGCGCGTCGGTGTAGGGCAGGGTGACGCGCGGCGCCTCGAAGATGCGCGTGACTTCCATGTGATGCTCGAACTCGACCTCGCACTTGTCGGTGGCACCGGTGATCGGCGCGGCGTTGCCCGGGTCGGGTGTCGCGGCCAGGGGAATGTGGCCTTCGCCGGCGAACAGGCCGGAGGTCGGGTCGAGGCCCACCCATCCGGCGCCGGGCAGGTATACCTCGCACCAGGCATGCAGGTCGGTGAAGTCCACCTCGGTGCCCGACGGGCCGTCGAGCGACTTGACGTCGGGCTTCAACTGGATGAGGTAGCCCGAGACGAAGCGCGCCGCCAGGCCCAGATGGCGCAGCAACTGCACCATCAGCCAGGTGGAATCCCGGCATGAGCCGCTGGCCAGACTGAGTGTCTGTTCCGGCGTCTGCACGCCGGGTTCCATGCGGATCAGGTAACGCACGTCGGACTGCAGGCGCTGGTTCAATGCCACCAGGAAATCGATGGTCGGCATCGCCTTGGTCGGCACTTCGGCGAGGTATTGGGCAAACAGCGGCGTGGCCGGCAGTTTGAGCAGGAACGGGGCCAGTTCATGTTCGAGTGATGCGTCGTACTTGAACGGGATTTCCTGCGCTTCCGGTTCGAGGAAAAAGTCGAACGGGTTGATCACCGACATTTCGGCGACGAGGTCGACCTCGATCTTGAGTTCGCGCGTCTTTTCCGGGAAAACCAGGCGCGCCAGGTAATTGCTCTGCGGATCCTGCTGCCAGTTGACGAAATGCCCGGTCGGGTTGACCGTGAGTGAATACGAGAGGATAGGCGTGCGCGAGTGCGGGGCGGGGCGCAGGCGCACCACCTGCGGCCCGAGGTTGACCAGACGGTCGTAGCGGTAATGCGTGATGTGGCGAAGGGCGACGTGGATGGACACAATGACTCCTGGAGGACTGCATTCCCACAAGCAATTAGCGTGCACACTTGGGGTGCATCCAGCAAAAAGCGGCTGGTGGATGCCTGATGAGTCATTTTAGTGGATGGTCGACCCGTGATCGACCTTAAATCGCCGGGCGGCCGGTGGAAGCCGTTCCATCCGCGGCCGCATATCCTCGCTTGACGAGGGTCAAGCGGCGCCCGAATCAAGCGGCCGAATTGCGTGGGCGGGGTGTGGAAACGTGGGAAAATGACAGGATTTCACGTCTTGCGGGGCGCAAGCCTCCAAAAACACCACACATGTCCATTGATCATCCCCTGCTGAGCGCACGCGACCTGGAGTGTCGGCGTGGCAGGCGGCGCCTGTTCAGCGGACTCTCGCTGGCGGTGGCACCCGGCCGCGCCCTGCTGGTGAGCGGCAGGAACGGCAGTGGCAAGACCACTCTCCTGCGCGCGCTGTGCGGCCTGACCCGCCCGGAGAGCGGTGAAATCGCATGGCGCGGCCATTCCATCCGCGCCCGGCGCGACGAGTACAACGCCGAACTGCTGTACCTGGGCCATGCCAATGCGCTCAAGGATGACCTCACGGCCGAGGAGAACCTCGCCAATGCGATGGCCATTGGCGGCGGCGAAGCGGCCGCCGACGTGCGCGGCGCGCTGGTCGAGCTTGGTTTGGAGGCATGCGCAAGGCTGCCTGCGAAGTCGCTTTCACAGGGGCAGCGTCGTCGCGTCGCCCTGGCGCGGATGTGGCTTTCGCGCTCCCGCCCGTTGTGGGTGCTGGACGAGCCGTTCGTGGCACTCGATGCCGAGTCGACCGAAAACCTGAGACGACTGCTGGAAAGCCATTTGCATGGCGGCGGAGCGCTGGTATTTACCACCCATCAGGAGATCGCGATTGCGCCTGACAGGTTGCAACGACTGCAGCTCGGTGCCTGAGGCATGTGGCGCGCGTTGCGGGGGGTGTTCTCGCGGGACCTGGCCCTGGCCTGGCGTCAGCGCTCGGACGTGCTCTCCACGCTGGTGTTCTTCGTCATGGTCGTGAGCCTGTTCCCGCTTGGTCTCGGGCCGGAACCTTCGACCCTGCGATCGATCGCCCCCGGCGTGTTGTGGGTCGCGGCCATGCTGGCGTCGATGATTTCCCTCGCGCGGCTTTTTGCCGGCGACCATGCGGACGGCACCCTCGAGCAACTCCTGCTCGCGCCGCAGCCCCTGACTTACCTGGTGCTGGCCAAGATCACGGCTCACTGGGTGGCTTCCGGTCTGCCCTTGACGCTGATGGCGCCGCTGTTGGGCGTACAGTTCGACATGTCGGGCGCTGACATTGGCGTGCTCACCGCCAGCCTGGCGCTCGGCACTCCGGTGCTAAGCCTGGTGGGCGCGGTCGGCGCGGCACTCACGGTCGGGCTGCGTGGTGCAGGTGTCCTGGTGCCGCTGCTGGTCCTGCCGCTTTGCATCCCGGTGCTTATTTTCGGTACCGGTGCGGTGGATGCGGCGGCGTCCGGCGCAGGTGCCGGGGCGCATTTTTCGATTCTCGGCGCGATGCTTGCGTTCGCGCTCGCGCTCGCTCCGCTCGCGTCGGCCGCGGCGCTGCGGATTTCGCTGGACTGAACCACTTTCGATATCAGAATGACCAAAGTCAACCAGGCACGCGATCCGGCGCGACCGCAACATACCGGTCCGATCTGGCTTCGCTATGCCGCGCCGCTGGCCTTCGATCCGCTGGCGGCGCGCATGATCCCGTGGTTTTTCGTGTTGGCGGCGGCTCTTGGCGTCGCCGGCTTGTATATCGGTTTCTTCGTCGCGCCCACGGACGCGCAGCAAAGCGAGGTGTATCGCGTGATCTTCATCCACGTGCCGGCGGCGTGGATGTCGATGTTCATCTACCTGGTGATGGCGGGGTGGGCGGCGATCGGTCTGGTTTTCAATACCCGCCTGTCCTCGATGATGGCCAGCGCCCTTGCGCCCACCGGCGCGATGTTCACCTTCGTGGCCCTGTGGACCGGCGCCTTGTGGGGCAAACCGACCTGGGGCACCTGGTGGGTATGGGATGCGCGCCTGACGTCGGAACTTATCCTGCTGTTTCTCTACATCGGCTTCATCGCGCTGCAGGCGGCCATCGACGATCCGCGACGCGCGGATCGCGCCGGCGCGCTGCTCGCCATTGTGGGCGTGGTGAACGTGCCGATCATCTATTTTTCGGTGCGCTGGTGGAACACTTTGCATCAGGGCGCGTCTGTGAGCCTGACGTCCGCCCCGAAGATGGCGGCCACCATGCTGCTGGGCATGCTGGTGATGGCGCTGGCCTGCTGGATGTATTCGATTGGCGCGGCTTTGTGGCGCTTGCGTTCGATCATCGCGGAACGCGAGTTCGGCCTTGATGTCGAAGCCACGTGAACCGGCGAGCCGGAGAGGTCGCAACTGACATGACGGATGAGGCTGAAGCATGAACTGGAATAGCGCTGGCGAATTTTTCGCCATGGGTGGATACGGCCTGTATGTCTGGGGCTCTTATGGAGTCACGGCGCTGGCGATCGCCATCGAAATCCTCTCCCTGCGCGCGCGCCGCGCGCGGGCGGGCAAGCTCGAAAGGGTGCAGGCATGAAACCACGGCACAAACGCATGGCCGGTGTGGCCATCGGTATCGTCGTGCTC
Source organism: Burkholderiales bacterium (assembly GCA_965279115.1). GTDB lineage: Bacteria > Pseudomonadota > Gammaproteobacteria > Burkholderiales > JAEUOS01 > JAEUOS01. The sequence goes on along the minus strand of OZ257137.1, from coordinate 6,221,516 downwards.
GGAATAGCGACCGCGCTGGTGTTGAACGCCTTTCAGAGCAACCTGGTTTTCTTCTACACGCCCTCGCAAATCGCCGCCAACGAGGCGCCGCAAGGCAAGGCTTTCAGGGTTGGCGGCATGGTGGAGATGGGCAGTGTCAAGCGCAATGGTGTGGAGGTCAGCTTCCGCGTGACCGATACGGCCAGGACCATACCGGTGGTCTACAGCGGCATCCTTCCGGACCTGTTCAAGGAAGGCAAGGGCGTGGTGGCCCAGGGCCAACTCGGGCCGGATGGCGTGTTCCGCGCGCGCGAGGTGCTGGCCAAGCACGACGAGAATTACATGCCGCCGGAGGCAGCGGCCGCGCTCAAGCAGGCGCATGACAAAAAAGGCCAGCCGGCCGGCAGCATGCAGGGGGCGTCCAGATGATCCCGGAAATCGGCAATTTCGCACTGGTGTTGGCGCTGTCCGTCGCCCTGATCCAGGGGGTGGTCCCGATGGCGGGCGCGGCGCGCGGACGCGACGAATGGATGAAGTTGGCGCGTCCCGCGGCGGAGGCGCAGTTCCTGCTCGTGTTGTTCGCCTTCGGCTGCCTTGCGGTCTCGTTCGTGCAGAACGACTTTTCGGTCATGTACGTGGCGTCGAACTCGAACTCCTCGCTGCCGATCCAGTATCGCCTGGCGGCGGTGTGGGGCGGGCACGAGGGGTCACTGCTGCTGTGGGTGCTGATCCTGGCCGGCTGGATGCTGGCGGTGGCGCGTTTTTCGGCGCACCTGCCTTTGCCGATGATCGCCCGAATCCTCTCGGTGATGGGGCTGATCTCGGTGGGGTTCCTGCTCTTCATGCTGTTCACCTCCAACCCGTTCGACCGCCTGTTGCCGGCCGCGGCGGATGGGCGCGACCTCAACCCCTTGTTGCAGGACCCGGGGATGATCTTTCATCCGCCGATGCTGTACATGGGCTATGTCGGCTTTTCGGTGGCATTCGCCTTTGCCGTGGCCGCCCTCATAGGCGGCAATCTCGACGCCACCTGGGCACGCTGGTCGCGTCCCTGGACGACGGTGGCATGGCTTTTCCTCACCCTGGGGATTTGCCTCGGCAGTTTCTGGGCCTACTACGAACTCGGCTGGGGCGGCTGGTGGTTCTGGGACCCGGTGGAGAACGCCTCGTTCATGCCCTGGCTGGTCGGCACGGCATTGATCCATTCCCTCGCGGTGACCGAGCGCCGCGGCGCCTTCAAGGCCTGGACGGTGCTGCTGGCGATCCTGGCGTTCTCGCTTTCGCTGCTGGGAACCTTCCTGGTGCGCTCCGGCGTGCTCACCTCGGTCCATGCGTTTGCCACAGACCCAAAGCGCGGGGTGTTCATTCTCGGGTTTCTCGCTCTGGTGGTGGGCGGCTCGCTGGTGCTGTTCGCATGGCGTGCGGCGCGTGTGGGGATCGGTTCGCGCTTCGACCTGGTGTCGCGCGAGTCCATGTTGCTTACCAACAATGTGCTGTTGCTGGCCGCGGCCGGCACGGTGCTGCTTGGCACGCTGTATCCGCTGATCCTCGACGCCCTCGGGCTGGGCAAGATCTCGGTCGGGCCGCCTTATTTCGAAACGGTGTTCGTTCCGGTGCTGGCGCCGGCCGTATTCCTGATGGGCATCGGGCCGATAGCACGCTGGAAGTCGGCCAGCATGCCGGATCTGGCGCGCCGCCTGCGTTGGGCGGCTGGCGTGAGCCTGGCATGCGCGCTGATCGCGCCCGTGCTGGCCGGCGCCTGGAAGCCCCTGACCAGCCTCGGGCTATTGATGTCTTTCTGGATTGTGGCCACGGCGTTCGTCAACCTGTGCGAGCGTGCCGGCGATGCCTGGCCGCGACCGGCCGCGACCTGGGCCCGCCTGGCGGTGCAACCCGGCGGGTACTGGGGCATGTTGCTGGCGCATCTCGGGGTGGCCGTCTTCATTGTCGGCGTGACGATGGTCAAGTCCTACGAGCGCGACGCCGATCTGCGCATGGTGCCGGGACAAACCGCGGTGGTGGGCGAGCTCACGTTCCGCTTCAATGGCGTGCAGGAGGTCAAGGGGCCCAACTACACCGCGGTGCGTGGTGAGTTGCAGGTGGTCGAAGGCGACAAGGTGGTCGAAACCCTGCGTCCGGAGAAGCGCATCTACAAGGTGCAGAAGAATCCGATGACGGAAGCGGCCATCGACTCCGGTTTCACGCGCGATCTTTACGTGGCCCTGGGTGAACCCGACGGCAACGCCTGGATCGTGCGGGTGCATGTCAAGCCCTTCGTGGGCTGGATCTGGATCGGCTGCGTGCTCATGGCACTCGGTGGCCTGGTGGCAGTGGGCGACCGGCGCTATCGCAGCGCCGCCGAACGCGCCCGCGCCGCAGCGTTGACCGGAATGATGGTCGCGCCGGGAGGTGCACGATGAAGCGCACCCTGATCCCTGCCATCATCTTCGCCGTATTGCTGGTGTTTCTCGGCATCGGCCTGACGCTCAATCCGCGCGAGGTGCCGTCGCCGCTGATCGGCAAGCCGGCGCCGGCGTTCAACCTCGCCACGCTCGAGGATGGCGGGCGCAAGCTGACGCATCGGGACCTTGCCGGACAGGCCTGGGTTCTCAACGTATTCGCTTCATGGTGCGGACCGTGCCGCGAAGAGCATCCGCTGATCACCGACCTGGCCAAACGGACCAGCGCGCCGATCTACGGCCTCAACTACAAGGACCAGCAGGCCGACGCGGAGCGCTGGCTCAGGCAGTTCGGCAACCCGTACAAGTCGGTGCTGGTCGACCGCGACGGGCGGGCCGGCATCGATTACGGCGTCTACGGTGTCCCGGAAACTTTCGTCATCGACAAGAACGGCGTGGTGCGCTACAAGAAAGTCGGGCCGCTTACACCCGAGGTGATTTCATCGAAGATCCTGCCGCTGCTCAAGGAACTCAATGGCTAGGCTTGTCCTTGCGGTCCTGTGGGGCGCAGCCCTGATCCTGACCGGTGGCAGCGCCGGCGCGGCCGACGGGCCGGCGCCGGCGGACGCGGCGCTCGAAAAGCGTGTCCTCAAGCTTTCCGAGGAATTGCGTTGCCTGGTCTGCCAGAACCAGACCATCGCCGATTCCAATGCCGAACTGGCGGTAGATCTCAAGAACCAGGTGCGCGAACAACTGCGCCAGGGAAAGAGCGAAGACGACGTCATCAAGTACATGGTCGCGCGGTACGGGGATTTCGTGCTTTACCGGCCACCAGTCAAAGGCATCACCGCATTGCTCTGGTTCGGCCCCCTGTTGCTGGTTGTGGCCGGGCTGGCCGGATTGATGCTTTACCTGCGCAAGCGCCGCTCGATGGCCACCGAGGATGACCCGGCCGATGCCGTGCTTGATGATTACGATCTTGCCGCGCCAGACCGGGCGCCTCCAACCCCCAGGACCTGAAGTGACCCTGTTTGCCGTGATTGCCGCGCTGATGTGCGTGGCCGCCTGCCTGATGGTGCTGCGCCCGCTGCTATGGCCCGGCGCCGATCCCGCCGGCAATATTGATCCTGATGCAGTGCGTTTCGCACACACCGAACTGCAGAGTCAGCGCGCTGCCGGTACCCTGGACGAGTCCGCGTTCGCGCAGGCCCGCGACGCATTGGCGCGACGCATCCTCGACACCTTGATCATGCCCGCGCCGCGGCCGGGACGTGCCGGGTACAAGGGAGCGGTCCTGGCCACCGTGGTCTTCGTGCCGCTGGTGGCCTTGCCGACCTACTGGGCGATCGGTACGCCGACTGTCTTGAGCGGCGACCTGCAGGCCGCAGGACAGCCTGCAGTACAGCCCGCCGACCAGGCCGAGGCCGTTGCGCAGATGCAGGAACGCATCAAGGCCCTGGAGGAAAGGCTGGCGGCGAGCCCGCAGGATGCCAAGGGCTGGGCCATGCTGGGGCGTTCCTACGCGGCGATGGGCGAGTATGCCAAGGCGGCATCCGCGTTCGCGCGAGCCGATCCACTGGCGCCCAACGATGCGCAGATGCTGGCCGACTATGCGGATGCGCTGGCGATGTCGCAGGGCAGGCGGCTCGAAGGCCAGCCGATGCTGCTGCTCAAGCGCTCGCTTGCTGCCGACCCGGACAATGTCAAGGCCTTGCTGCTGGCCGGTACGGCCGAGTTCGAGGCAGGGCAATACAAGCGCGCGATTGAGGCCTGGGAGCGGGTGACCGTACTTGCGCCGCAGGATACGGAACTGATCACCTCGCTGCGCCAGAGCATCGAGGAAGCGCGTGCCAAGGCCGGGGGCGGCGCGACCGCATCAGCCGCGCCCGGTCCGGCGAAGGGCGTCGCTCCGGGCGGCGCCGGGGCAGGGCAGGAGGCGCTCAGCGGGCGCCTGACCCTGGCGGCCGCACTTGCCGGCAAGGCGGCGCCGGATGACGTGGTGTTCATCTTCGCGCGCGCGGCGCAAGGGCCGCGCATGCCGCTGGCGGCCTTCAAGCTCAAGGTGAAGGATTTGCCCATGGACTTCCGGCTCGACGACAGCATGGCGATGGCGCCACAGGCGAAAATCTCTTCCGCGTCCGAGGTGATCGTCACGGCGCGGATTTCGAAATCCGGCGACCCGATCCCGAAGAGCGGCGACCTGGAAGGCTCCAGCGTACCGGTCAAGCCGGGCACCGGCGGCATCAGGCTGGAGATTGGCGAGGTCGTGAAGTAGGTCCGGTACGCGCGGTCAGGCGCCCGGGGCGCTCGCCAGGGATGGCGTGCAGCACAGGTCGATGGTGGTCATGTGTTCGATCGATTCGCCAAACCACGCGCCTATGGCGGCCTTGCGTTCGCCCACGTATTGAGGCGCGCCTTCTGCATCGAGCAGCATGGAGAGGTCGTGCCCGGGTATCAGCAGCGTCCCGGCGCGCGCCTTCCAGAGCGCCCATATGCGGTCTATGGTGGCCACGCTCGCATTGCGGTCAAGCGTGAGGTCGACGTCGCGGCACAGCAGTTCGGCGCGATTCTTCGCCGCGTCCCCGGTGAAGAGGATGGGCGCCGGGTTGGCTTCGAGCATGAACAACAGGTGACCCGGCGTATGGCCGGACCCGGCCATCGCCCTGATGCCTGGCAGCGGCTCTTCACCGTCCTCGACGCGGCGGGTGCGCGGGCTGGTCGCCAGTTCACGCACATACAACTCCGGGAGCGGATTGAAACCCGGCGGCTGGGCGGCGGCCCATTCCAGTTCCTCGCGGCCTATCCATGCGGTGGCGTTGGGGAAGAGGGTGAAGTTGATGCTGTGGTCATAGTGGGCGTGCGAGAGCACCACGTCGGTGATGTCGCCGGGCGCGAGTCCATGCGCCTTCAGTTGCTTGGCCAGTTCGCGCCGGATGCCGAACGCGCCCACATCCATGAGCACGTTGCGTCCATGGCCGCGCAGCAGTGTGATGGTGCTCCAGCCGAGGCCGCCATGGCAAATGGCGCGGCCGGGAAAGCCTTGAACAAGCACGTCTACCTGGTACATGCGGGTCTTCCTGCGATCGTTGGATTGGATTGGGGTGAGGGTACCGCAATCCAAGTAAAGTACGGGCCCTTGCCTGACCAAGAGATCGCACCTTCCCATGCCGCAAACCCGCAATATCGCCGAAGCCACCCTCCACGCGCTCGCCACCCGCGCGTTGCAAAGCTACGGGCTGGTTCCGCAAGACGCTGCCGATGCCGCGCGCATCCTGGTGCTGGCCGACCTGTTCGGCATTTCCACCCATGGCGTGATGCGCGTTCAGACCTATGGCGAGCGTCTTGAGATCGGTGGCATCGACCCGAAGGCGCAAGTGAGGGTGGAGCGCAAGTCGAGCGCCATCGCGATGGTGGATGGCGCCAACGGTGTGGGCACCCTGGTGGGCATGCGCGCGCTCGAAGCCGCCATGGAAGGCGCACGGGCAACCGGCGTGGGCGTCGCCTTTGCGCGCCACAGCAACCATTTCGGTCCGATCGCATCCTATGCATGGATTGCCCAGGAGCAGGGCTTCGCCAGCATCATCGGCAGCAATGCCAGCCTCACCATCGCGCCCACCGGCGGCAGCGACACGCGCCTTGGCAACAACCCGTTCGGCATTTGCGTGCCCAATCCGGGCGGCGATCCGGTGATGCTGGACATGGCCATGAGCGTGGTGGCACGCGCCAAGATCCGCCAGGCGCTGGCGCGCGGCGAGTCGATTCCGGATACCTGGGCCACTGATGCGGCCGGACGCAAGACCACCGATCCCAAGGCGGCCCTCGATGGCATCCTGCTGCCGGTGGGGGGCTACAAGGGCTACGGCCTGGCGCTGATGGTCGACATGTTCGCGGGGCTGCTCTCCGGTGCCGCGTTCCTGACCCACGTGAAGTCATGGGTGGACGAGCCCGAAGTGCCGCAGAACCTCGGGCATTTCTTCATCCTCATTGACACGGCCAGGCTGGGACTGCCCGACCTCGCGGCGCGCGTGGCGGACTTTGCCGCCATCCTGCATGCGTCGCCCCCGGTGGATCCTAAGGTGCCGGTGCAGTTGCCGGGCGAACGTGAAATCATGCGCATGAAGGCGCAGCGTGCCGGCGGGATCGAACTCGACCCTGCGGTGCTGGCTTTTGTGGAAGAACGCGCCGGCCGCGTACCGGCCTGAACGGGCTATTCCGGCAGGGTGACTTTTGCGTCCTCGATCACCTTCTTGAAGGTGGCCGATTCGGATGCCACAAACTCGCGGAACTGCTGCGGTGTCATCGGGTTGGATTCACCGCCGATGGCACGCATCTTGGCGGTGAATTCGGGCGTGCGCAACACCTTGGTGACTTCATTGTTGAGCTTTGAGACCACGTCCGCCGGCGTACCTGCCGGCGCGAAAAGTCCGTACCAGTTGACCAGCTGGTAACCGGCCATGCCGGGAGCATCCGCCACCGGGGGCACATTGGGCAACGCGGCGACCCGCGTCTTCGAGGTGACCGCGATGGGCTTCACCTGTCCGCCGCTGATGAAGGGCTGCACCACCGCGACACTGGCGAAGGTCATGGTGATGTGCTTGGCGGCCACATCGGCGGTCTGCTGGGCGGCGCCCTTGTAGGGCACATGCACGATCTCGACGCCTGCCATCCTGTTGAACAGTTCGCCGGCAAGATGCAGCGGGTTGCCGATGCCAGATGACGAGAAATTGAGCTTGCCCGGCCGCGCCCTGGCGTAGGCGATGAGTTCGGTCACGTTCGTGACCGGCACATCGGCGTTGACCACAAGCACGTTGGGCATCATCACCACGTTGGTGATGGGCAGCAGGTCCTTCAGTGCGTCGTACTGCATCTTCTGCTTGTAAAGATGCGGATTGGTGGCGATTTCGCCCGAAGCGGAGAGCAGCAGGGTGTAGCCGTCCGGCGCAGCCTTGGCAACCGCCTGTGCGGCGAGCATGCCGGCGGCACCGGCGCGGTTTTCCACCAGGATCGTCTGGCCCAAGCCGTCGCGCAAGGCTTCGGCCAGGTGGCGCGCGGTGATATCGACGCCGCCGCCGGCAAGGTAGCCGACCATGAGCTTCACCGGGCGATTTGGAAACCCCTGGGCGAATACGCCCGCAGCCATGGTGAGGCAGGCGGCGAGCGCGCATGTGCGTGTGATGCGGAGTGCAAGCGTTATCATGGTTGCCGATCTTTTCGAATGAAGCGGCCGCAGTCTACCAGTCGATAGGGAGCGAAATGAAACCGTCAGATGCAGGGCAACGTCCCGCAGTGATCCTTGCGCCCGGGGCAGGGCGTGCCTACCCGATGGGACGAATCAGCGCCCTGTTCAAGGCCGATGGTGCCGAGACCGCAAACCGCTATTCAATTTCCGAATGGTGGCTGGACCCGCATACCCAGGGACCGGGCGCTCACAGCCACGATGAAGACGATATCTTCTATGTGATCGAAGGGACCATGAGTGTGCTGGTCGGCGAAAAATGGACCAGCGCCGCGCGAGGAAGCTTCGTGCTGGTGCCGGGCGGCATGGTCCACGATTTCGAGAACCATAGTGACATGCGGGCGGGCGTGCTCAACTTTTCAGTTCCCGGTGCTTTCGAGCCGCACATGCCTGGCATCGCGCAGTGGTTCAAGGAAAATCCGCCCAAGGACGCCTTGGGTTGATCGGCTGGCCCAATTCAATGCGCCTTTGAACTGGATTGCGCTGCAATTCGATACATCGAACTTCAGGCTTGACACATTCGCGGACGAGCGGTCTGGCGCATGTTATGGTGAGAACATGAAGAAGCGTCGAAAACTACTTGTCGGATTCGGAGCGGCGTCGTTTGCTGTGTCGCTGCGGCCGCTGGCGCAAACCAAGGGAAAAATCTGGCGCGTCGGATTTCTGACATTGCGCAAGCGCCCTGAGTCCCTTGACACCGGCATTCCCGGAGCCTTCGTGCGAGGTATGCGCGAGTTGGGCTATGTCGAGGGCAACAACTTGCGCCTGGAGTGGCGCTTTGCCGACGGCAAGCCGGAGCAGCTCTCGGGCATGGCGGCGGACCTCGTGCGATTGAACGTGGATGTCATCGTCACGGCGGCGTCACAACCCACGGCGGCTGCGCAAAATGCGACGGCGACAGTGCCAATCGTCATGGGCTCGGCCGGCGACCCGGTGGCCAGCGGATTCGTCAAAAGCCTGGCGCGACCCGGAGGCAATATCACCGGGATATCGGAAAACGCATTGGAGATCGCCCCTAGGCTGTTGGATACGCTGGTCAAAATCCGGCCCAGGTTGGCATTGGTTGCGGTGTTGATCAATCCGGACAATTCCGCGCTTGCCGCAAGATTGAAATCGATCCAGGATGCCGCGCAGTCGATCAGGGTGACGGTGTTTTCAGTTGAAGCACGCAGTGCGAGCGAAATCAACGCGGCGTTTGCCGCGATGGCAGCGAGGAAGGCCGAGGCCGTGATCGTGCCGACCGATCCGATCTTCATTCTGCAGTGGCGACTGATCGCGGAGCTTGCGGCGAAGTACCGCTTGCCATCAACTGGCGGGGACGGGGCCTACCCGCGAGCCGGCGGCCTGCTCAGTTACGGGCCCAACCTTCCCGACAACTATCGGCGCGCCGCAACTTACGTCGACAAGATTCTCAAGGGTGCCAAGCCCGCGGATCTTCCGGTCGAACAACCGACACGGTTTGAATTGGTCATCAATCGAAAGGCCGCACAAGTCCTCGGCCTTGCCATCCCGCAATCGATCCTGATCAGCGCTGATGAGGTCGTCGAGTAAGTCGGCGGGGGCGGTGCTGTAAACGCCAGCGCTAGGTCGTCAGCAACTGCCGCAGCACATACGGCAATATCCCGCCGTGCCTGTAGTACTCCACCTCGATGGCGGTATCGATGCGCAGGATCACCGTCACGTTGCGGGTGTTGCCCTCCACGTCGGTGATGACCAGTTTTGCCTCGGAGAGCGGCTTGATCTCGGCATCGAGCACCACATCGACGGTTTCGCGCCCGGTGATGTGCAGGTTCTGCCATGTGTCGTCGCGCTTGAACTGCAGCGGCAGCACCCCCATGCCCACCAGGTTGGAGCGGTGGATGCGTTCGAAGCTCTTGGCCACCACCGCCTTGATTCCCAGGAGTTGCGTGCCCTTGGCGGCCCAGTCGCGTGACGATCCGGTGCCGTATTCCTCGCCGGCGAAGATCACCGTCGGTGTGCCTTCGGCCTTGTATTTCATCGCCGCGTCGTAGATGAACATCTTTTCGCGCGACGGCTGGTAAAGGGTCACACCGCCTTCTTCGCGCGAGCCGTCGCGGCCCGGAGGGATCATCAGGTTCTTGATGCGCACGTTGGCGAAGGTGCCGCGCATCATCACTTCGTGGTTGCCGCGCCGGCTGCCGTAGGAATTGAAGTCGGCCTTCAGCACGCCGTGGTCGACCAGGTACTTGCCGCCGGGTGTGGCTTCCTTGATGGACCCGGCCGGGGAAATGTGGTCGGTGGTGATGGAGTCGCCAAACAGGGCGATGATGCGGGCATCCCGCACGCCATGCTCGCGCTTTTCCGGCTGGATCGTGAAACCTTCGAAGAATGGCGGCTTTGCAATGTAGGTCGAGGCAGGCCAGGCGTATGTCTGCCCTCCGCTTTTGCCGGCCCCGCCCTTGATCGCGTTCCAGAGTTTGCCGGGCTCGGTCCTGACCTTGTCATAGTTCGCCTTGAACGCCGTTCCGTCCATCGCGAACTTGAGCAACTTGTGGATCTCGTCCGATGAAGGCCAGATATCCCCGAGGTAAACGTCGCGTCCGCCGGTACCCTTGCCAACCGGCCGGGTCATCAGGTCCACTGTCACATTGCCGGCGATCGCATAGGCCACCACCAGCGGCGGACTGGCCAGGAAATTGGCCTTCAGGTTGGGATGTATGCGTGCTTCGAAGTTGCGGTTGCCCGAAAGTACCGCGGCGCAAACGAGGTCGTTGTCGATGATGGCGGCGTTGATCCCGGCGCTCAGGTCGCCGGCGTTGCCGATGCAGGTCGTGCACCCATACGCGGCGACGGCAAAGCCGAGCTTTTCGAGGTAGGGCAACAAGCCCGCCCGGGTGAGGTATTCGGTAACGATGCGCGAGCCCGGCGCAAGGGAGGTCTTGACCTTCGGGTCGACCGACAGGCCGGCTTGGACCGCCTTTTTCGCCAGCAGGCCGGCCGCCAGCATGACGCCGGGATTCGATGTGTTCGTGCATGACGTGATCGCAGCAATCAGTACGTCGCCGTTACGCAGGCTCACGCCGTCGCCGGCGGCATAGGTCCTTGCAAGCTTGTCCGCGGGCTGGTTGAAGCCATTGTCGGCAATCGGCGTGCTGAACAACTCGGCAAATTTCGCGGACAAATGGGTGATTTCAATGCGATCCTGGGGCCGTTTCGGGCCCGCCAGGGACGGCGCCACGCTGCCCAGGTCGAGTTTCACCACCTGCGAATAGTCGATACTGCCGGTGGCCGGCACCCCGAACATGCCCTGGGCCTTGAAATAGCCCTCGAAGGCGGCGATCTCGTCAGCGGTGCGGCCGGTTCCCCTGAAGTATTCGATGGTCCTTTCGTCGATCGGGAAAAACCCCATCGTCGCCCCGTATTCGGGTGCCATGTTGGCGATGGTGGCGCGGTCCGGCAGGGCAAGGGTTCGGGTGCCTTCGCCGAAGAATTCGACGAATTTCCCCACCACCTTTTCGCGCCGCAGGATTTCGGTGACGGTGAGCACCAGGTCGGTGGCGGTCACCCCCTCGCGCAGCCTGCCTGTGAGTTCGAACCCGACCACATCCGGCGTGAGCAGGTAGACCGGCTGGCCCAGCATCGCGGCCTCGGCCTCGATGCCGCCCACGCCCCAGCCCACCACGCCGATGCCGTTGATCATGGTGGTGTGGCTGTCGGTTCCGACCAGCGTATCCGGATAGGCCACGCCGTCCTTGATGAACACGCCGCGGGCCAGGTATTCGAGATTGACCTGGTGCACGATGCCGAAGCCCGGCGGCACTACGCGGAAGGTGTCGAAGGCCTGCATGCCCCATTTCATGAATTCGTAGCGCTCGCGATTGCGCTGGAACTCGAGTTTCATGTTCAGGTCCACCGCGTCGCGTCCGCCGTAGTGGTCGATCATCACCGAGTGGTCGACTACCAGGTCCACGGGCACCAGCGGTTCGATGGATTTCGGGTTCTTGCCCATTTCCGCGGCAACGTTGCGCATGGCAGCCAGGTCGGCCAGCAGTGGCACACCGGTGAAATCCTGCAGCACCACACGGGCGACCACAAAGGGAATCTCGTCGACCCGCGCGGCGTTGGGCTTCCAGTTGGCCAGCTGGGTCACATGTTCAAGCAGGACTTTCTTGCCGTCGCAATTGCGCAGGACAGACTCCAGCACTATCCGCACCGAAAGCGGCAGCCGGCCGATGTTCGGGTGGCGTTTCGCCAATTCGGGCAGGGAGTGGAAGCCGATGGATTTGCCACCTGCCTTGTACGACTTGAGGGTGTGGGCGAACGGGTGGGACATGGCGGCTTCCTGGTGGAGACGCGTGCGGCGTCAGGTTCGTGCCGGTACGGGCACCGGGCTACATCCCGGATGCGGGGCTACAACTGTGTGTCCAGTCTGCCACGCCAACGCGGGTTTGGGCAACCCGACTTGTTGTACGGGCAACGCGCCTCAACTGGTAGGGTGCAGCGCGGAATGGTCCCGTGCCGCCGAAGCGCCGGCTGGCTGCACCGGCAAATGATCCAGGTCGGGGCGGTGTTGCGGGTCGACATGGGTCATCAGGTTGAGCACCCGGTGGCGCTGCATGACGCGGTTGCGCGCCGCCACGGCGATGTCATGGCCTGCCTCCACCGTGATGGCGGCATCGACCTCGATATGGGCGTCGACGACGATCATGTCGCCCATCTTGCGGGTTTTCAGGTCATGCAGGCCGCGTACCCCAGGCGTTTCAACCAGGGTTTGCGCAATCGCCGCGACCTCGGCGTCGTCGACGGCGCGGTCCATCAGGTCATGCAGGGCATCCCAGGCGAAGCTCCAGCCCATCCGTCCCACCATGAAACCGACGATCAGGGCCGCGATCGGGTCAAACATCGGGTAGCCGAGCAGGTTGCCGGCAATCCCGATGGCCACCACCAGCGAGGAGGCGGCGTCCGACCGGGCATGCCAGGCATTGGCCACGAGCATGCCGGACTTGACCCGCTTGGCCACGGCCAGCATGTAGCGGAACAGGGTTTCCTTGGCGACCAGGGCGCCGATGGCGACCCAGAGCGCCACCACATGCACCTCCCCAATGGTATCCGGCGCCTCAAGCTTGCCCGCCGCGGACCACAGCATGCCGACACCCACACCCAGCAGCAGCAGCCCGAGTACCAGAGAGGCGGCGGTTTCGAAACGCTGGTGGCCGTAGGGGTGATCATCGTCCGCGCCTTTCTTGCTGTGGTGGCTGGCGAACAGCACCACGAAATCGGCCACCAGGTCGGACAAAGAGTGGATCCCGTCGGCGATCAGGCTTTGCGAGCGGGCGAACACGCCAACCCCGATCTGGACCGTGCTCAGCAGCAGGTTGACCACGACGCTTACCCAGGTGCTGCGGCTGGCGGCAGCAGCGCGCGCTGCGATTTCCTCGGGAGAGTTTTCGCTGTCGTCCTCGAGATCGGAGAATTTCATCGGATGCGGTCGATGCGGCGTGTTGAAGCCGGCGCAAGCGGAATTGCGAGGCCGAGCCTCATGATAGGACGAATGCGGGCTGCGATGTTGACTTGCGACAACTGCGGGACTGCGTAGCTGGCTTGTTGCGATTGGGCGAAAAAAAGCCCCGCCGGGGCGGGGCTTTTCAGGACGGCGCGGTTCGAATCAGGATGCGACCTTGTCAGCCTGGTCCGAGAAGTCCTTGATCTGGTCGAAGTTCATGTACTTGTAGATCTTCGAGCCATCCTGGTTGATGACGCCCATGTCGGCCATGTACTCCGCCTTGGTCGGGATGCGGCCGAGCTTGGAACAAATGGCAGCGAGTTCAGCCGAGCCCAGGTAGACGTTGGAGTTCTTGCCCAGGCGATTGGGGAAGTTGCGCGTCGAGGTTGAAAACACGGTTGCGCCTTCCTTGACCTGCGCCTGGTTGCCCATGCACAGGCTGCAGCCCGGCATTTCCATGCGGGCGCCGGCCGAACCGAGCACGCCATAGTGGCCTTCCTCGGTGAGCTGCTTCTGGTCCATCTTGGTCGGTGGAGCGACCCAAAGCTTGACCGGAATGTCGCGCTTGTTCTCGAGCAGCTTGGAAGCGGCGCGGAAATGGCCGATGTTGGTCATGCAGGAGCCGATGAACACTTCGTCGATCTTGGCGCCGGCCACGTCCGACAGCGTCTTGACGTCGTCAGGGTCGTTCGGGCAGGCGACGATCGGCTCGGTGATGGTGTTCAGGTCGATCTCGATGACGGCCGCGTACTCGGCGTCGGCATCCGGGGCGAGCAGCTTTGGATTGGCCAACCAGTCCTCCATCGCCTTGATACGGCGGCGGATGGTACGGGCGTCGTTGTAGCCGGTCGCGATCATCCACTTCAGCATGGTGATGTTGCTGGTGATGTATTCGATGATCGGTTCCTTGTCCAGGCGCACCGTGCAGCCGCCGGCAGAACGCTCGGCGGTGGCGTCGGCCAGCTCGAAAGCCTGTTCGCACTTGAGCTTGGGCAGCCCCTCGATTTCGACCACGCGGCCGGAGAAGACGTTGATCTTGCCCTTTTTCTCGACCGTCAGCAGGCCCTTCTTGATGGCCGCCAGCGGGATCGCGTTGACCAGGTCGCGCAGGGTCACGCCGGGCTGCATTTCGCCCTTGAAGCGCACCAGCACCGATTCCGGCATGTCCAGCGGCATGACGCCGGTGGCGGCGGCAAAGGCGACCAGGCCGGAGCCGGCCGGGAAGGAAATGCCGATCGGGAAGCGGGTATGCGAGTCGCCACCGGTGCCGACGGTGTCGGGCAGCAGCATGCGGTTCAACCACGAGTGGATGATGCCGTCACCGACACGCAGCGAGATGCCGCCGCGGTTGGACATGAATTCCGGCAGTTCGTGGTGGGTCTTGATGTCCACGGGCTTCGGATAGGGGGCGGTATGGCAGAACGACTGCATCACAAGATCGGCCGAGAAGCCCAGGCAGGCGAGGTCCTTCAACTCGTCGCGGGTCATCGGGCCGGTGGTGTCCTGGGAGCCGACAGACGCCATGCGCGGCTCGCAATAGGTGCCGGGACGCACACCCTTGCCTTCTGGCAGGCCGCATGCGCGGCCGACAATTTTCTGTGCCAGCGTGTACCCCTTGCCGGTGTCGGCCGGGCTTTGCGGCAGGCGGAACAGGGTCGAGGGCGGCAGGCCGAGGGCTTCACGCGCCTTGGCGGTGAGGCCGCGACCGACGATCAACGGAATGCGGCCGCCGGCGCGGACTTCGTCGAAAATCACGTCCGAGCGCAGCGAAAATTCCGCGATCACCTGGCCGTTCTTGAGCGCCTTGCCTTCATAGGGACGCAGTTCGACGGTGTCGCCCATTTCCATCTTGGAAACGTCGAGCTCGATCGGCAGGGCGCCGGCGTCTTCCATGGTGTTGAAGAAGATCGGGGCGATCTTGCTGCCCAGGCACACGCCGCCGAATCGCTTGTTCGGCACGAAGGGGATGTCCTCGCCGGTCCACCACAGCACGCTGTTGGTGGCCGATTTGCGCGAGGATCCGGTGCCGACCACGTCGCCGACATAGGCCACCAGGTTGCCCTTGGCGCGCAGGTCCTGCAGAAACTTGACCGGGCCGCGTTTGCCTTCTTCTTCCGGGGTGATGCCGGGCCGCGGGTTCTTGAGCATGGCCAGCGCGTGCAGCGGGATGTCCGGGCGGCTCCAGGCGTCAGGGGCTGGGGAGAGGTCGTCGGTATTGGTTTCGCCGGTGACCTTGAGCACGGTGATGGTGAGGCTCTTGGGCACTTCCGGACGGCTGGTGAACCACTCGCCCTCGGCCCAGCTCTTGAGCACGCCTTTGGCGTTCGCATTGCCCTTGTCGGCCAGTTCCTTGACGTCATGGAAGGCGTCGAACATCAGCAGGGTCTTCTTGAGCGCTTCGGCGGCGATGGTGCCGACGGTGGCGTCGCCCAGCAGTTCGATCAGCGGGTGGATGTTGTAGCCGCCCAGCATGGTGCCAAGCAGTTCGGTGGCTTTTTCACGGCTGATCAGCGGGCACTTTTCCGTGCCGTGGGCCACCGCAGCGAGATAAGAAGCCTTGACCTTGGCGGCATCGTCCACGCCGGCTGGCACACGATAGGTGATGAGCTCCACCAGGGTCTTTTCCTCACCTGCCGGCGGGGCCTTGAGGAGTTCGATCAGGTCGGCGGTTTGCTGCGCGGACAGCGGCAGCGCAGGGATGCCGAGGGCGGCGCGCTCGGCTTCATGTTGGCGGTAGGCAGTAAGCATGATGCTCCCGTAGGGTGAAGGATAGGATGGGCTGAAGGTTACTTGGTTTGCGGCGCGGCCGGGGTTGGCGCAGCCGGGGCCGCTGACGGTGCAGCGGCGGCAGGCGCGGCGGGGGCGTCCGCCTTGGCGTCAGTGGCCGGCGCGGCAGCGGGCGCAGGCGCGTCGGCTTTCGGCGCTTCCGCCTTGGGTGCGTCCGCCTTGGGTGGCTCGGCCTTGGTCTCGGCTGCCGGCGGATGCGCATCGCCGCCATGTTCGCCCAGCATGCTGACGTTGCCGCCGCCCTTGACAAGCAGGGCGAACATGCCGGCGATGGCAAGGACTCCGATGATGATCCACTTCCACATGATGATTCCCTTTCTTTGTTTGGAATTTCCGGACGAACATCGCCCGCTGAATCGCTTCTGGGACTAAACCGGAACGCGCACGAAACCTTCCATCAGCACCCGCGCGCTGCGGCTCATCACCGCTTTTCTGACTTGCCATTCGCCGCCCGCCTGCACGGCCTCGGCGCCAACCCGCAATGTGCCGGACGGGTGACCGAAGCGCACTTCGGAACGCGCACCGCCACCGGCGGCCAGGTTCACCAGCGTACCCGGCACACATGCGCCCACGGCGATGGCCACCGCCGCCGTGCCCATCATGGCGTGATGCAGTTTGCCCATCGACATGGCGCGCACCAGCACATCAATGTCGGCAGCGTTGATGGTCTTGCCGCTGGATGCGGAGTACGTGACCGGCGGGGCGACGAACGCGACCTTGGGAATGTGCTGGCGGGTAGCGATTTCCTCCGGCTTCTTGATCAAGCCCATTTTCAGCGCGCCGGCAGTGCGGATCGCCTCCATCTTGGCCAGGTTGTCAGGGCTGCCGTTGATGGCTTCCTGCAACTCGGTACCGGTGAAGCCGATGTCGGCGGCATTGACGAAAATGGTCGGGATACCGGCGGTCAGCATGGTGGCCTTCAGGACGCCGCCCTTGAAATTGCCCGCGGCGGGCACTTCGAGGTCATCCACCAGGTTGCCGGTCGGAAACAGGGCACCGCCGGCTCCTTCTTCTTCAGCGGCGGGGTCCATGAACTCGAGCTGGACTTCGGCGGCCGGGAAGGTCACGCCGTCGAGCTCGAAATCACCGGTTTCCTGCACCTGCCCGTCAGTCACCTGGACATGCGAGATGATGGTCTTCTGGATATTGGCCTGCCAGATGCGTATCGTGGCGATACCATTTTTCGGAACGCGCGCCGGGTCGACCAGTCCATTGGCAATGGCGAAGGGGCCCACGGCGGCGGACAGGTTGCCGCAATTGCCGGCCCAGTCAACGAAAGCCTTGTCGATGGCGACCTGGCCAAACAGGTAATCGACATCATGATCGGGGCGGGCGCTTTTGGACAGCAACACAGTCTTGCTGGTCGAAGAGGTTGCGCCTCCCATGCCATCGGTATGCTTGCCGTAAGGGTCGGGGCTGCCGATCAGGCGCAGCAGGAAATTGTCGCGCGCGGGTCCCGGCTTCTGCATTGCAGGCGGCATGTCCGGTACGTGGAAGAACACGCCCTTGCTGGTACCGCCACGCATGTAGGTGGCGGGAACGCGGATTTGCGGCGCGAAGGTTTTCATGCGGCAGCCTTTTCGAGAAAGTCCTGGGCGAAGCGTTGCAGCACGCCGCCGGCTTCGTAAATGGAGACCTCTTCGGCAGTATCAAGCCGGCAGGTCACCGGCACCTCGATGCGCTCGCCATTCCTGCGGTTGATCACCAGCGTCAGGGTGGTGCGCGGGGTGCGCTCGCCAATGACGTCGTAGGTTTCGGTGCCATCGATGCCAAGCGTGAGCCGGGTGGTGCCGGGCTTGAACTCCAGCGGAAGCACGCCCATGCCGATCAGGTTGGTGCGGTGGATGCGCTCGAAGCCCTCTGCAGCAATCGCTTCAACACCGGCCAGGCGTACGCCCTTGGCGGCCCAGTCGCGCGAGGAGCCTTGCCCGTAGTCCGCGCCCGCCACGATGATCAGTGGCTGGCGGCGCGCCATGTAGGCTTCGATGGCTTCCCACATGCGCACTACCTTGCCCTCGGGTTCCATGCGGGCCAGCGAGCCGGGCTTGACCTTGCCGTCGACCTGCACCATCTCGTTCTTGAGCGTGGGGTTGGCAAAGGTTGCACGCTGCGCGGTGAGATGGTCGCCGCGATGCGTGGCGTAGGAATTGAAGTCCTCTTCCGGTAGGCCCATCTTGGCCAGGTACTCGCCGGCTGCTGAGTCGAGCATGATGGCGTTCGATGGCGACAAGTGGTCGGTGGTGATGTTGTCGCCAAGAACAGCGAGGGGTCGCATGCCTTTCAGCGTGCGCGGGCTGGCGGCCAATGCACCCTGGCCTTCCTTGTCCCAGTAGGGCGGGCGGCGGATGTAGGTGCTCTGCGGACGCCAGTCGTACAGCGGCGTGACGCGCTCGGTCGAAATGGCGCGCTCGTCGAACATCGGGATATAGACCTTGCGGAACTGTTCCGGCTTGACGCTGGCGGCGACAATGGCGTCGATTTCGTCATCTGACGGCCACAGATCCTTGAGCAGGATCGGCTTGCCACTGGCGTCATTGCCAAACGAATCCCGTTCGATATCGAAGCGGATCGTGCCGGCGATGGAATAGGCCACCACCAGCGGCGGCGAGGCCAGGAAGGCCTGCTTGGCATAAGGGTGAATGCGGCCATCGAAATTGCGGTTGCCCGAGAGCACCGCGGTGGCGTAGAGGTCGCGAGCGATGATTTCCTGCTGGATTTTCGGATCAAGCGCGCCGGACATGCCGTTGCAGGTGGTGCAGGCGAAGGCGACGATTCCGAAACCCTGCTTTTCGAGTTCTTCCTTG
Source organism: Burkholderiales bacterium (assembly GCA_965279115.1). Classification (GTDB taxonomy): domain Bacteria; phylum Pseudomonadota; class Gammaproteobacteria; order Burkholderiales; family JAEUOS01; genus JAEUOS01. The sequence goes on along the minus strand of OZ257137.1, from coordinate 6,202,847 downwards.
AGGCCGGCCGCCTCCAGATACAACTCGACCGTCTTCGACCCAGGTGCAAGCGAGCTCTTGACCCACGGCTTGCGCGTCAAGCCAAGGCGGTTGGCATTGCGGGCCAACAGGCCTGCGGCGATGACGTTGCGCGGGTTGCTGGTGTTGGTGCAACTGGTGATGGCCGCGATGATCACCGCGCCATCCGGCATCTGGCCCGGGACCGATTCCCATGCCTTGGCGATACCCTTGGCGGCCAGGTCAGCCGTGGACACGCGTGCGTGCGGGTTGGAGGGGCCCGCCATGTTGCGCCCGACGGTCGAAAGATCGAACGTGAGCTCACGTTCGTACTCGGCATTGGCAAGCGTGTCGGACCAGAGGCCCGCGACCTTGGCGTAGGTTTCGACCAGTTTCACCTGCTCGTCGCTGCGCCCGGTCAAACGCAGGTAGGTGATGGTCTGCTCGTCGATGGAGAACATCGCCGCGGTGGCGCCATATTCGGGCGCCATGTTGGAGATGGTGGCCCGGTCGCCGAGGGTCAGTCCTGCGGCGCCTTCGCCGAAAAACTCGAGATAGGCGCCAACCACCTTCTGCTTGCGCAGAAACTCGGTCAACGCCAGCACGATGTCGGTGGCGGTGATGCCGCTCTGGCGCCGGCCGGTCAATTTCACGCCGATGATGTCCGGCAGGCGCATCCAGGAGGCGCGCCCGAGCATGACGCTCTCGGCTTCCAGTCCACCCACGCCGATGGCGATGACGCCCAGCGCATCCACATGTGGCGTGTGGCTGTCGGTGCCTACCAGCGTGTCCGGAAATGCCACACCATCCTTGGCGTGGATCACCGGCGACATCTTCTCCAGGTTGATCTGGTGCATGATGCCGTTGCCGGCGGGGATCACATCCACGTTCTCGAATGCGAGTTTTGTCCACTCGATGAAATGAAACCGGTCCTCGTTGCGGCGGTCTTCGATGGCGCGGTTCTTTGCGAATGCGTCCGGATCGAATCCACCACACTCGACGGCCAGCGAGTGGTCCACAATCAACTGCACCGGCACTACAGGATTGACCTTGGCCGGGTCGCCGCCGGCCTTGGCGATGGCGTCGCGCAAGCCCGCCAGATCCACCAGCGCAGTCTGGCCGAGAATGTCGTGGCAGACCACGCGTGCCGGGAACCAGGGGAAATCCAGATCCCGCTTGCGCTCGATCAGCTGCCGGAGCGAGTTAGCAAGCTGAGCCGGCTCGCAGCGGCGCACCAGGTTTTCCGCCAGAACGCGCGAGGTGTAGGGCAGCTTGTCGTAAGCGCCTGGCGCGATGCGATCGATCGCCGCGCGGGCGTCGAAATAGGATAGCGAAGTGCCCGGCAGGGGCTTGCGATCGGCGGTGTTCATGGCGGGTATGGTTGCCGGTTAGCGTTTGGCGAGCGGAACGAACTTGAGGTCGTCAGGGCCGGTGTAGTTGGCAGTGGGGCGGATGATCTTGCCGTCCTGCCGTTGTTCGATGACATGCGCGGCCCAGCCCGAGGTGCGGGAGATGACGAAAATCGGCGTGAACATCGCGGTCGGAACACCCATCATGTGGTAACTGACGGCGGAGAACCAGTCGAGGTTGGGAAACATCTTCTTGGCGTCCCACATCACCGACTCGAGGCGTTCGGCGATGTCGAACATCTTGGTGTCACCGGCCTCTTTGGAAAGCTTGCGTGCGACTTCCTTGATCACCTTGTTGCGCGGATCGGAGATGGTATAGACGGGGTGGCCGAAGCCGATCACGACCTCTTTCTTCTCGACGCGCGCGCGGATGTCGGCTTCCGCCTCGTCCGGCGACTCGTAGCGTTTCTGCACTTCGAATGCCACTTCGTTGGCGCCCCCATGCTTGGGGCCACGCAGCGCGCCGATGCCGCCGCAGATGGCGGAGTACATGTCGGATCCGGTGCCTGCAACCACGCGGCAAGTGAAGGTCGAGGCGTTGAATTCGTGCTCGGCATAGAGGATCAGGGAGGTGTGCATCGCCTTGACCCAGGATTCCGAGGGCTTCACGCCATGCAGTAGATGCAGGAAGTGCCCGCCGATGGAGTCGTCGTCGGTCTCGACCTCGATGCGCCGGCCGTTCTGGCTGAAGTGGAACCAGTAAAGCAGCATCGAGCCCAGCGAGGCCATCAGGCGATCGGCTATGTCGCGCGCGCCCGGGTGATTGTGGTCGTCCTTCTCGGGCAGGGCGCAACCCAGGGCCGAGACGCCGGTGCGCATGACGTCCATCGGGTGCGAGGAGGCGGGCAAGGCCTCCAGTGCGGCCTTGACCGCTGCAGGCAGGCCACGCAGGGCCTTGAGCTTTTTCTTGTAGCCGGCCAGTTCCGCCTTGTTGGGCAGCTTGCCATGGACCAGCAGGTAGGCGATCTCCTCGAATTCACAGGTGTCAGCGAAGTCAAGGATGTCGTAGCCGCGGTAGTGCAGGTCGTTGCCGGTGCGGCCGACGGTGCACATCGCGGTGTTGCCGGCGACAACGCCGGACAGGGCGACGGATTTTTTCGGCTTCGGGCCGGTTGTCGGGGTTTGCTGTTCGCTCATGTTGTTCTCCTTTGTGGTCTGCGTCACTTGCCCTTGCCCTGCGAGAACAGGGCATCGAGTTTGTTTTCGTAGTCGTGGTAGCCGAGGTAATCGTAGAGGTCGGCGCGTGTCTGCATGGTCGGCACGACGCTCTTCTGCGTGCCTTCGCGGCGCAGCACCTTGTAGAAATTCAGCGCTGCGGCGTTCATGGCACGGTAGGCGCCGCAGCAATACAGGGCGATGTCGACATTGACGCCGCGCAACTCGTCGAGCGTGAACATGGGCGTCGAGCCGAATTCGGTTAGGTTGGCGAGGATGGGCACCTTCACGGCTTCCTTCACTTTCTTGTATTGCGCAAGTTCGGTGATGGCTTCCGGAAAAATCATGTCGGCGCCGGCTTCCACGTAGGCGCAGGCGCGATCGATGGCTGAATTCAGGCCTTCCGAGGCCAGCGCGTCGGTGCGTGCCATGATCACGAAATCGGCATCGGTCTTGGCGTCAACCGCGGCCTTGATGCGGTCGACCATCTCGCCGGTGGTGACGACTTCCTTGCCGGGGCGGTGCCCGCAGCGCTTGGCGCTCACCTGGTCTTCCATATGCACCGCGGCGACCTCGGCCTGGGTGAACATCTTGATCGTCCGGGCGATGTTGAAGGCGCTGCCCCAGCCGGTGTCGATGTCGACCATCAGCGGGAGGTTGCACACGGCCGTGATGCGGCGCGCGTCGGTGAGCACGTCTTCCATGGTGCTGATGCCGAGGTCGGGCATGCCGAGCGAGTTCGCGGCGACGCCGCCGCCGGACAGGTAGACGGCCTTGTAGCCGGTACGTTCGGCCATGCGGGCCGCGTAGGCGGTAATCGTGCCCACCACCTGCAACGGGTTTTCGTCCTTGACGGCCTGGCGGAATTTGGCTCCCGCGGATTGCTTGCTCATTGTGGTTCCTTGTCGAAAAATGCCATGACAGCCTCCGCCGGCAAGGTTGCGCCGGTGCGCCAGGCGCGGTCAAGCAGTTGCCAGAAATAACGAAAGCTGGCGCGATCGTGCAGTTTGCCCTTGTGGCCAACCGGACCCCAGGCGGCCGCCTGCGCAGCCAGCAGTATGGCGGTGGCATCCTCGATCTCTTGCGCGCTCGGCTGCATGCCGCGCACGATGGGCAGGATCTGGTCCGGGTGGATGCTGTATTGCCGCAGGTAGCCGAATTCCTCGCGTGCACGCCGGGCATCAGCTTCCGCCACCGCGGGGTCGCGATATTCCTGCGTTATGCCGTGAATCGGCAAGGCGCCCGCGCCCAACGCCGCCGCGCTGATTTCCAGCTTGGCGCGCCGTATCAACGGATGGTCGAACTGCCCCGGCGACGACATGGCGGAAGCGGGGATCGCGCCCTGGTGCGAACTGACGAAATCCATGATGCCGAGATTCACGCCCTCGATCTGGCCGAGATCGACGATGTCGAACACCTCGCGAAGCCCGTTGTGGGTTTCGATCATGATGTGCAGGGGAATCAGGCGATTGTGGCCGTTTTCCTCGGCGACGTGGTTGATGTAGGAGGCGACCTTGAGGGCATCCATGCGGCTGTCGCACTTCGGCAGCGTGATGTACGCCAGCCGGGCCCCGGCGACGCGCACGACGGTTTCGACATCCTTCATGCAGTGGGGGTGGCTGGCGTCGTGAATCCGGACCCCGGCACGACCGTAGGAGTTGTCGGACCCCGCGACCAGTTCCGCGGCCATTTCGGCCGTTTCGCCCTCATGCCCGGCTGCCGCGCCGTCCTCAAGATCACACAGGACATCGAAAACCGGGAGGCCAGCCACGGCGGTCGCGCGCTGCTTTTCGAAGGCGCGGCGGATGAATTTCTCGTTGCCGGCGAAGTGCTCGCACACCGGAATGGCCGGAAGCGGCCTGCCGTCTACGAAAAGGACGTCCTTGGGATGGGTCGTCATAAGGGAACCGGCGCGGGACGGGAATCCGTGCGCGCCGGCCCGCGATATCAGCCCAGCAGGTGCTTCACGCCGTCGCGCTCTTCACCCAGTTCCTTGAGCGTGAAGTCCATGCGCTCGCGCGAGAACGTGTCGACCTCGAGACCCTTGACCATGGTGTATTCGCCGCCGGCGCAGATGACCGGGAAACCGTACATGGTGTCCTCGGGAATGCCGTAGCTGCCATCCGACGGAATGCCCATGGTGACCCACTCGCCATTGGTGCCGAGCGCCCAATCGCGCATGTGGTCGATGGCGGCATTGGCTGCGGACGCGGCGGAAGAAAGGCCGCGCGCCTCGATGATGGCGGCGCCGCGTTTGCCGACGACCGGCAGGAAGGTATCCTTGTTCCACACCTCGTCGTTGATCAGGGACTTGATGCTCTGGCCGTCAACCGTGGCGAAGCGATAGTCCGGATACATCGTCGGGGAATGATTGCCCCACACCACCAGCTTCTTGATCGCGGCGACCGGCTTGCCCGACTTGGCCGCCAGTTGCGAAAGCGCGCGGTTGTGATCCAGGCGCAACATCGCCGTGAAATTCTTTTTCGGCAGGGAAGGCGCCGACTTCATGGCGATGTAAGCGTTGGTGTTGGCCGGATTGCCGACCACCAGGACCTTGACATTGCGGGAAGCAACCGCGTCGAGGGCCTTGCCCTGGGCCGTGAATATCGCCGCGTTGGCGGAGAGCAGGTCCTTGCGCTCCATTCCGGGGCCGCGCGGACGCGCGCCAACCAGCAGGGCATAGTCGATGTCCTTGAACGCGGTCATGGGATCGCCATGCGCGCTCATCCCGGCCAGCAGCGGGAAGGCGCAGTCGTCGAGTTCCATCATGACGCCCTTGAGGGCTTTCTGGGCCTTCTCGTCCGGAATTTCGAGCAACTGGAGGATCACCGGCTGGTCTTTTCCGAGCATATCGCCATTGGCGATGCGGAACAGCAGCGAATAACCGATTTGTCCAGCGGCACCGGTAACGGCGACGCGCACGGGGGATTTGGCCATGATCAGATTCTCCTTGGGCTTTAAGGCGTGGAGTTGGGAATGGTTGCGGAGTGGATGCTGGAGCGGAGCGGGTGGTCGAGTTTGCCGCCGATCAGGCCTTCCGCTCACGGTTCTGACGGCGCGACGAAACCCTCTAAGTTTAGGGACTTCTGTGCGGCAAAGTCAAGTCAGGTCTTATGTCTTATATAAGATATAAAACAAGATATAGACTAAAGCCCGGGGTTTGTGATTCAATCCCGGATCATGAGTTCCGATGCAACGGCCACAGGCAGCTCGCAAGCTTTGTTTTCGCCGACATTCAGTCCGCTTTACCAGCAGATCAAGGCGTTGATCACCCAGAGCCTTGAGGTCGGCGAGTGGAAGCCTGGCGACATGATCCCGTCCGAGATAGAGCTCGCAGCGCGTTACAAGGTGAGCCAGGGCACGGTGCGCAAGGCGATCGATGAACTCGCCGCGGAAAACCTGTTGCTGCGTCGCCAGGGGAAGGGCACCTTCGTTGCCACCCACACCGAGCCGCGTGCGCAGTACCGCTTCCTGCGCCTGATGCCTGACGAGGGAGAGCAGGGATATCCGGAAAGCACCATCCTGGAGTGCCGCCGTGTGCGCGCGCCTGCGGAGATCGGACGTACCCTCGAACTCAAGACAGGCGATCCGGTGGTCACCCTGCGCCGGCTGTTGTCGTTTGCCGGCTACGCCTGCGTCCTTGATGAGCTGTGGTTGCCCGGCAACCTGTTCAAAGGCCTTTCCGCCGAGCGGCTGACCGAATCCAAGGCGCCGCTGTACAGCATGTTCGAGAGCGAATTCGGAATCAAGATGGTACGCGCGGACGAAAAAATCCGCGCGGTACCTGCCGATCCCGAAGCAGCGCGCATCCTGCGCGTGGAGGCCGGGATGCCGTTGCTGCTGGTCGAGCGAGTCACCTACACCTATGGCGACCGCCCGGTCGAGGTCCGCCGGGGCCTTTACCTGACCACCCGCCATCACTACAAGAACGAGCTGAGTTGATGATGCGTGCCGTTGTTATGTTGCCCTGTGGAGGCGGGATGTATAATTTCAAGTCTGCGAGGGTGGTGGTGCGGAGATTCAGGTCGCGCCATGTCACGGGGGTGCCCAATAGCCTGGCCGGAACATGTTCCGCGCGGGCCCGCCGCAGGTGTATCGCGGCGGGAGATCGGGCCTAAATCCAATAACCGGGAAATTCAATACGGAATGTCTACCACTACCGCCAAGGCCACTCGGCCACGCCCCAAACACCTTGCCCTGTCGAAGATTCGATTGCCCTTGCCGGGCTGGGTTTCGATCATGCACCGCGCCAGCGGCGCGGGATTGTTCCTTGCGTTGCCGCTGCTGCTGTGGCTGCTGGACATGAGCCTCACCACGGAAGTGGGGTTCGAGGCGCTGGCCGGCATCCTGCAAATGTGGTGGGTCAAGCTCGCGCTCGCAGGCCTGGTCTGGGCCTACATGCATCATTTCTGCGCCGGCATCCGATATCTCCTGCTGGATATGCACAAGTGCATCGAACTGCCGGCAGCCCGCTCCAGCGCGGCGGCGGTGTATTTCGTCAGCATCCCCCTTGCCGCGCTGGTCGCGTGGCGCCTCTTCCTCTAGAACCGCGGCGGAGCCAACATCACATGAAACAACGCATCGTCGTCGGCGCGCATTACGGTTTGCGCGACTGGCTTGGACAGCGCGCAACTGCCGTGCTCATGGCGCTCTACACCGTTCTGCTTCTGGTCGTGCTGCTGGTTGCGAAGCCCTCCGACTATCTTGGCTGGTATGGGGTTTTCAGTCCCGCCTGGATGAAGATTGCAACTTTGACTTTCCTCCTGTGTCTGTTCTATCACGCATGGGTCGGCATCCGGGATATCTGGATGGACTACATCAAGCCGACCGGTTTGCGCCTGGTGCTGCAGGTCGGCACGATCGTCTGGCTGGTGGCCTGCGGCATGTGGGCACTGAAAATATTCCTGCAGTGAAGGGTAGGTAACAATGGCTTTGTCCGTAAGAAAATTTGACGCCGTCATCGTCGGTGCCGGTGGTGCAGGTCTGCGCGGTGCTCTGCAACTCTCCGAGGCCGGTCTCAAGGTGGCAGTCATCACCAAGGTGTTCCCGACCCGTTCGCACACCGTTGCCGCGCAGGGCGGCGTGGGCGCGTCTCTCGGCAACATGGGCCCGGATTCCTGGCAATGGCACATGTATGACACCGTCAAGGGCGGCGACTGGCTTGCCGATCAGGACGCTGCGGAGTTTCTGGCGCGCGAGGCCTCGAAGTGCGTGATCGAGCTTGAGCACTTCGGCATGCCCTTCGACCGCAATGACGACGGCACCATCTACCAGCGCCCGTTTGGCGGCCACATGCAAAACATGGGCGCCGGCCCGGCGGTGCAGCGCTCTTGCTGCGCGGCCGACCGCACCGGCCATGCCATGCTGCACACCCTGTACCAGCGCAACGTGCGGGCAAACACCCAGTTCTTTGTCGAATGGATGGGGTTGGACCTGATCCGTGACCCGGTTGACGGCGCGGTGCTGGGCGTCACCGCCCTGGAAATGGAGACCGGCGAGGTGATGATCCTGCAGGCCCGGGCGACGCTGTTCGCGACCGGGGGCGCGGGGCGCATCTACGCGTCCTCGACCAACGCCTTCATCAACACCGGTGATGGCCTGGGCATGGCGGCGCGCGCCGGCATCCCGCTCGAAGACATGGAGTTCTGGCAGTTTCACCCCACCGGTGTGGCTGGAGCGGGTGTGCTCATCACCGAAGGCGTGCGCGGCGAGGGCGGCTACCTGCTCAACAAGGATGGCGAGCGCTTCATGGAACGCTATGCGCCCAACGCCAAGGACCTGGCCTCGCGCGATGTGGTGGCGCGTGCCATGGCCACCGAGATCAACGAGGGGCGCGGCGCCGGCAAGGAAGGCGATTACGTGTTGCTCAAGCTTGACCATCTCGGGCCGGAAACCATCGACAAGCGCCTCCCCGGCATCCGCGAGATCGCCAAGAAGTTCGCCAATGTCGACCCCGCCAAGGATCCGATCCCGGTGGTGCCGACCTGCCATTACCAGATGGGTGGCATTCCGACCAACTACAAGGGCGAGGTGGTGGCGCCACGCGACGGCAATCCCAACACGGTGGTGGAAGGCTTCTATGCCGCCGGTGAGTGCGCCTGTGCCTCGGTGCATGGCGCGAACCGCCTGGGCACCAACTCGCTCACCGACCTGCTGGTGTTCGGCAAGGCATCGGGCGACAACATGATCAAGTACCTGGCCGGCGGCCGCGCCCATCGCGACCTGCCCAAGGACGCAGCGGACCGCACCCTGGCCCGCCTTGACCGCCTCAACAACCAGAAGGACGGCGCCAACGTTCACGAGACCCGCGCCGACATGCAGCGTGTGATGCAGCGCCACTGTGGCGTGTTCCGCTTTCCCGACATGCTCGTCGACGGCGTGGCCAAGATCAAGGAAGTGGCCGAGCGCGTGGCCGCCACCGAGATCGCCGACAAGTCCAACGTGTTCAACACCGCCCGCCTCGAGGCACTCGAGCTGGACAACCTGATCGAGGTCGCACGTGCCACGATGGTATCGGCCGAGGCGCGCAAGGAAAGTCGCGGAGCGCATGATCGGGCCGACTGTCATGACACGCCCGAGCATCCGAACGGGCGCGACGACGAGAACTGGCTCAAGCACACGCTCTGGTTCAAGGAAGGCGACCGGCTTGAATACAAGCCCGTGATTCTCCAGCCGATCTCGACCGAATCGATTCCGGCCAAGGTTCGCTCCTACTGATCCCCCTATCGAACTCCCAGGCACGACTCAGATGAAAATCTCGATTTACCGCTACGATCCGGACCGCGACGCCAGTCCTTACATGAAGGACTACGACGTGCAGTTGGAGCCGTCGGACCGCATGCTGCTCGATGCACTTGTGCGCGTGAAAGCGATGGACGACTCGTTCGCATTCCGTCGTTCCTGTCGCGAAGGCGTCTGCGGGTCCGATGCGATGAACATCAACGGCAAGAACGGACTGGCATGCCTGACCAATGTGGCCGAGCTTGGCGATCATGTGGTGCTGCGTCCGCTGCCCGGACTGCCGGTGATCCGCGATTTGATCGTCGACATGACGCAGTTCTTCAAGCAATACCATTCGATTCGCCCCTACGTGGTCAACAATGATCCGCCCCCCGAGAAGGAGCGCCTGCAGTCACCGGATGATCGCGAGGAATTGAACGGGCTGTACGAGTGCATCCTGTGCGCATCCTGCTCGACCTCGTGCCCTTCGTTCTGGTGGAATCCGGACAAGTTCGTCGGTCCCGCGGGACTATTGCAGGCTTATCGGTTCATCGCCGACACTCGCGATCAGGTCACCAGCGAGCGTCTTGACAACCTCGAGGATCCGTACCGCCTGTTCCGCTGCCACACCATCATGAATTGCGTCGACGTTTGCCCCAAGGGGCTCAATCCGACCAAGGCCATCGGCAAGATCAAGGAACTGATGGTGCGGCGCGCCGTCTAGGCCCGCGTCAACGTCACTGCGATGATCGATCCGGTCGCACTATCACGTCTGAAATGGCATAGCCGTCGCGGCATGCTGGAAAACGACATTGTATTGACAGCCTTTTTCGAGCGCTACGAGGCCGACCTGGATGCCACACTGGCGGGCGGACTTGCGTCGCTTCTGGAACTGGTCGATGGTGACCTCTGGGACCTGATCGCCGCACGCAGCGAACTTGCCCCTTCGGTTGACGCGCCAGTGCGCTCGGTACTTGAAATGCTGCGCGGCTGCACCAGTCAGCCGGCGAATTCGCAATAACCAGTTGGACCTCAAAAAGCAGACCTTACGGGAGCCCCCATGAGCATGAAGCCGAGTGAAACCAAAGCGACCCTGACCTTCTCCGACGGCACCCCCGCCATTGATTTTCCGGTTTACAAGGGAAGTATCGGCCCGGACGTGGTCGACATCCGTGCGCTCTACGGCAAGTCGGGCAAGTTCACCTACGACCCGGGCTTCATGTCGACAGCGGCGTGCAATTCCTCGATCACCTACATCGATGGCGACAAGGGCGAACTGCTTTACCGCGGATACCCGATCGAGCAGCTCGCGGTGAATTGCGACTTCCTCGAGACCTGTTATCTGCTGCTCAACGGCGAGTTGCCGAATACGGGCGAGCGCGACAAGTTTGTCGACCTGGTCACGCGCCACACCATGGTGCACGAGCAGATGCAGAACTTCTTTCGCGGCTTCCGTCGCGATGCGCATCCGATGGCGGTGCTGGTGGGGTCGGTCGGCGCGCTGTCGGCCTTCTACCATGACTCCCTCGACATCAACGACGCGCACCACCGCGAAGTATCGGCTATCCGCCTGATCGCCAAGCTGCCCACCCTGGTGGCGATGGCATACAAGTATTCGATCGGCCAGCCTTTCGTCTATCCGCGCAACGACCTGTCCTACACGGCCAATTTCATGCGCATGATGTTCGCCGTGCCGGCCGAGGACTACAAGGTCAACGACGTCATGACCCGTGCCCTGGACCGCATTTTCATCCTGCATGCTGACCACGAGCAGAATGCTTCGACTTCGACGGTGCGCCTGTCGGGCTCGTCAGGCGCCAATCCCTTCGCCTGCATCGCAGCGGGCATCGCCTGCCTGTGGGGCCCGGCGCACGGCGGTGCCAACGAGGCGGCGCTCAACATGCTTTATGACATCGAGCGCCAGGGCGGGGTGGCCAAGATCGGCGAGTTCATCGCCAAGGTCAAGGACAAGAATTCCGAAGTCAAGCTCATGGGCTTCGGCCATCGTGTCTACAAGAACTACGACCCGCGTGCCAAGCTCATGCGCGAGACCTGCTACGAAGTGCTCAATGAACTCGGACTGCATGATGATCCGTTGTTCAAGCTGGCGATGGCGCTCGAGAAGGTCGCGCTTGAAGATGACTATTTCGTGCAGCGCAAGCTCTATCCCAACGTCGACTTCTACTCCGGCATCGTTCAAAAGGCGCTCGGCATCCCGGTTTCGCTGTTCACCGGCATTTTCGCGCTGGCCCGCACTGTTGGCTGGATCGCCCAGTGGAACGAGATGATTTCCGATCCGGAGCAGAAAATCGGTCGCCCGCGCCAGTTGTTCATCGGCAGCCCGCGCCGCGACGTCATTGCCATTGACAAGCGCTAGTCTGCGACCCGAAACATCGATCAGACATGCGAATTTGCGTGTTTCCCTGTAATCGGCCCGCAAGCTTCAAGTGCTATTCTCGGGCCACTTTTCCCGTCAGACCCTGCCGATTGACATAGATTAAATTCCTACAATTGGTTTCGCGCGGCCGGCCACCCCGGGCGCGCGGCTCCTCGCCATCCGGTCAGGCCGTGTCGCGAGGGGGTCAATACGGGGGCTGATCGAATAGCCATGTCCGGATTGCCCGCACTGCATCGAGAAACTCGAAAAAGGTGAATGCCATGATGAAGCAGTTCCAGTCAAATTCGTACCTGTTCGGGGGTAACGCCCCCTATGTCGAGGAGTTGTACGAGAGCTACCTCGACAATCCGGGTTCGGTGCCCGAAAAGTGGCGCGCCTATTTCGACGCCCTTCAGGTCGTTCCGGCGGCCGACGGCTCTGCCGCGGCGCGCGATGTGCCCCATGCCCCGGTGGTCGAATCCTTCGCGCTGCGCGCCAAGGACGGGACCTTGCGCCCTCAAGGGGGATCCACGGTCGATCTTTCGGTCGCGCGCAAGCAGGTGTTCGTGCAGCAACTCATCGCGGCCTATCGCTTTCTCGGCACCCGCTGGGCGGATCTCGATCCCCTGAAACGTGCCGAGCGCGCCCCGATTCCCGAGCTTGAGCCGGCGTTCTACGACCTCACCGAGGCCGACATGGACATCACCTTCAACGCCCAGTCGCTGTACTTCGGGCGCGAGTCGATGACGCTGCGCGAAATCATCCAGGGGCTGCGCGAGACCTATTGCGGGACCATCGGTGCCGAGTTCATGTACATCAGCGATCCGGCGCAAAAGCGCTGGCTGCAGCAGCGTCTCGAAACCACCCGCTCGCGCCCCAACTTCGATGGCGACAAGAAACGCCATATCCTCGAGCGCATCACGGCGGCCGAAGGCCTGGAGCGCTACCTGCACACCAGGTATGTGGGCCAGAAGCGTTTCTCGCTTGAAGGCGGCGAGAGTTTCATCGCCTCGATGGACGAACTGATCCAGCGCGCCGGCGAAAAGGGCGTACAGGAAATCGTCATCGGAATGGCGCATCGCGGACGTCTCAACGTGCTCGTCAACACGCTTGGCAAGATGCCCAAGGACCTGTTCGAGGAATTCGAGGGCAAGCACCTCGACGACCTGCCGGCCGGCGACGTCAAGTACCACAAGGGCTTTTCGTCGGATATCTCCACGCCCGGCGGCCCGGTACACCTGAGTCTCGCATTCAATCCGTCCCACCTGGAGATCGTCAACCCGGTGGTCGAAGGTTCATGCCGTGCCCGCATGGACCGCCGTGGCGACAGCGACGGTTCGCAGGTCCTGCCCATCCTGGTCCATGGTGACGCCGCGTTTGCTGGCCAGGGCGTGGTGATGGAAACCCTCAACCTCGCGCAGACGCGCGGCTATGGCACCCACGGTACCGTGCATCTGGTGATCAACAACCAGATCGGCTTCACGACCTCCGACCCGCGCGACTCGCGTTCGACCCTGTACTGCTCGGACGTGGTCAAGATGATCGAGGCGCCGGTGTTGCATGTCAACGGCGACGACCCCGAGGCCGTGGTGTTCGCCACACAGATCGCGATGGACTATCGCGTCGAGTTCCAGAAAGACATCGTCGTCGACATCATCTGCTTCCGCAAGCTGGGGCACAACGAGCAGGACACGCCGGCCCTGACCCAGCCGCTGATGTACAAGCGCATCGGCCAGCATCCCGGCACGCGCAAGCTGTACGGCGACAAGCTGGTTGCCCAGGGGGTGGTCCCCGAGGGGGAGCCGGACCGCATGGTCAAGTCGTTCCGCGACCTCATGGACGAAGGCAAGTCCACCGTCGAGTACGTGCTGTCGGACTTCAAGAGCAAGTACGCGGTGGACTGGTTGCCCTTCCTCAACAAGAAGTGGACCGACGCTGCCGACACGGCGCTGCCATTGGCCGAACTCAAGCGCCTGGGCGAGCGGATCACCACCATCCCCGAGAGTTTCAAGCTCCACCCGCTGGTCGAGACCCTGGTCGGGAACCGCCGCAAGATGGCGCGCGGCGAATTGCCGCTCGATTGGGGCATGGGCGAGCATCTCGGCTTTGCCTCGCTGGTCGCATCCGGCTACGCGGTGCGCATCACCGGCCAGGACTGCGGCCGCGGTACCTTCACCCACCGGCATGCGGTGTTCCATGACCAGAACCGCGAAAAGTGGGATTCCGGCAGCTACGTCCCGCTTGCCAACATATCCGACAAGCAGGCCCCGTTCACCGTGATCGACTCGGTGCTCTCGGAGGAGGCGGTGATGGGTTTCGAATACGGCTACGCCGCATCGGAGCCGAACACCCTTGTCATCTGGGAAGGCCAGTTCGGTGATTTCGCCAATGGCGCGCAGGTGGTGATCGATCAGTTCATCACCTCCGGCGAGGTCAAGTGGGGGCGCGCCTGCGGCCTCACCCTGATGCTGCCGCACGGGTACGAGGGACAGGGACCGGAACATTCCTCGGCCCGCATCGAGCGTTTCCTGCAACTGTGCGCGGACCACAATATCCAGGTTGCACAGCCGACCACGCCGGCGCAGATCTTTCACCTCCTGCGACGCCAGATGGTCAGGATGTTCCGCAAGCCGCTGGTGATTTTCACGCCGAAGTCGCTGCTGCGCCACAAGGAGGCGATCTCGGACTTGAGCGAACTCGCGCGCGGCCAGTTCGACACCGTCATCGGCGAAGTCGACAAGAGCATCAAGCCAAAAGACGTCAAGCGCGTGATCGCCTGCTCGGGACGTGTCTACTACGACCTGGTGGCGACCCGGCGCGACAAGAAGCACGACGATACCGCCATCATCCGGCTCGAGCAGCTTTATCCGTTCCCGCACAAGGCGTTCGCCTCGGAACTTCGCAAGTACGAGAACGCGACCGAACTCCTGTGGTGCCAGGATGAACCGCAGAATCAGGGCGCCTGGTTCCAGATCCAGCATAACCTGCTCGAGAACATGGCCGATGGCCAGAAGCTCGCCTATGCAGGGCGCGCGGCGTCGGCATCGCCGGCGGCCGGCTACATGGCCAAGCATGCGGAGCAGCAGAAGGCGTTGCTGGCAGCGGCGTTCGGCAAGACCCGCGGCTTCGTTCTCACCAAATAACCCGTTTCAATCGCGCCGGCCGATCGCGCCGGCTGCAACCTGTTCAAAAGAAGGCGAAGGTCTAGTTCAATGGCAATCATCGAAGTAAAAGTTCCGCAGTTGTCGGAATCGGTCGCAGAGGCAACGCTCCTGACCTGGCACAAGAAGGCCGGCGACACCGTTACCCGCGACGAAAACCTGATTGATATCGAAACCGACAAGGTCGTGCTGGAATTGCCGGCGCCGGATTCCGGCGTTCTGGTCGAGATCGTGAAGGGAGACGGCGGCACCGTCGTTTCCGGCGAGATCATCGCCCGCATCGACACCGCGGCCGCTGCAGGCGCCGGGGCGACAGCTGTACCCAAGACGGCTGCCGCGTCATCCGCTTCCGCCGCAGCGAGCGGCGCACCGATGGCAATGCCGTCGGCCGCCAAGATCATGGCCGAAAAGGGCATCGATCCGGCTGCGGTCGCCGGCTCGGGACGCGATGGCAGGATCACCAAGGCAGACGTCATCGGCAGCGCTGCGCCCGCGCCGGTCGCGGCGCTTGCGCCAGCCCCGGTTGCGACGGCCGCCGTCAAGGCGCCTCTGCCCGAGGTCAAGGCGGCGGTCAACATGCAGTTCCTGGGCGAACGTGCCGAGCAACGGGTGCCGATGTCGCGCCTGCGTGCCCGCGTTGCGCAACGCCTGCTGGAATCCCAGGCCACCAACGCAATCCTCACGACTTTCAACGAAGTCAACATGCAGCCGGTCATGAACCTGCGCAAGCAATACGCGGAGCGCTTCGAGAAGGAGCATGGCGTCAAGCTGGGCTTTATGTCCTTTTTCGTCAAGGCCGCCGTGTATGCCTTGAAGAAGTACCCCGTGGTCAATGCGTCGGTGGATGGCAATGACATCGTCTATCACGGCTACTTCGACATCGGCATCGCGGTGGGCAGCCCGCGCGGTCTGGTGGTTCCCATCCTGCGCGACGCGGACCAGAAAAGCTTCGCGCAGATCGAGAAGGATATCGCCGGCTTCGGCACCAAGGCCAAGGAAGGCAAGCTTTCGCTGGAAGACCTTACCGGCGGCACATTCTCGATTTCAAACGGCGGCACCTTCGGATCAATGCTGTCAACGCCCATCATCAACCCGCCGCAGTCGGCGATCCTCGGCGTGCATGCCACCAAGGACCGCGCGGTGGTCGAGCACGGGCAGGTCGTGGTGCGGCCGATGAACTACCTGGCGATGAGCTATGACCATCGCATCATCGACGGCCGCGAGGCGGTGCTGGCGCTGGTGGCGATGAAAGAGGCGATGGAAGACCCGTCGCGCATCCTGCTTGAACTGTGATCGACGCACCGCCGCGCCTCGCGGTGCGGCGGCGCCACGGAAATTGGCAAACATGAAGAACTTTGATGTGGTTGTGATTGGCGCAGGCCCGGCGGGCTATGTCGCCGCGGTGCGTGCGGGCCAGCTCGGCCTTTCGGTGGCATGCATAGAAAAATGGAAGACGCCGAAAGGGGATGCCGCTCTGGGAGGTACCTGCCTGAACGTCGGCTGCATCCCGTCCAAGGCACTGCTCGAATCCTCGGAA
The DNA here is from genome assembly GCA_965279115.1 of Burkholderiales bacterium. Lineage (GTDB taxonomy): Bacteria > Pseudomonadota > Gammaproteobacteria > Burkholderiales > JAEUOS01 > JAEUOS01. The sequence continues at coordinate 6,186,491 of OZ257137.1, read as the reverse complement.
AACTACGAAAAGGTCCTGCACAGTTTTGGCGACCACGGCATTACGGTGAAGGGTGTGGAGTTCGATGTCGCCAAGATGCTTGCCCGCAAGGACTCCGTGGTGTCCAAGAACACCAAGGGCATCGAATTCCTGTTTCGCAAGAACAAGGTCACCTGGCTCAAGGGGCACGGCAAGTTCACGGGCACCGCCGACGGCGGCTACCGCCTCGAGGTTTCCGGTGGCGATGCCACCGAAGTAGTGACCGCGAAGAACGTCATCATCGCGACCGGATCGAAAGCGCGCCACCTGCCCGATGTGCCTGTGGACAACGTGCGCATTTGCGACAACGAAGGCGCGCTATCCCTGCCTGCGGTGCCCAAAACGCTGGGTGTCATCGGTGCCGGCGTGATCGGCCTCGAGCTGGGGTCGGTCTGGCGGCGCCTGGGCGCCGACGTGACGGTGCTTGAAGCCCTGCCCACCTTCCTCGCCAGTTGCGACGAGGCGGTCGCCAAGGACGCATGGAAGGCTTTCACCAAGGAGCAGGGCCTGAAGATCAATCTTGGTGTGAAACTGGGCGAGATCAAACAGGGCAAGAACGGTGTTACCGTGGCCTATACCGACGCCGATGGCCAGCCGCAAAAGCTGGAGTGCGATCGATTGATCGTCTCGATCGGCCGCGTGCCCAACACCGAGAACCTGGGCCTGCAGTCGATCGGCCTTGCGCCCGATGCGCGCGGCTTCATCGATGTGGACGGGCACTGCCGCACCGCGGCCAAGGGAGTATTTGCCGTGGGTGACGTGGTGCGCGGCCCGATGCTGGCGCACAAGGGTGAGGAAGAAGGCGTGATGGCCGCCGAAATCATCGCCGGACAGGCCGGTCATGTCAATTACGACACCATCCCGTGGGTGATCTACACCTCGCCGGAGATCGCCTGGGTCGGCAAGACCGAGCAGCAACTCCGGGCCGAAGGCGCCGCATACAAGGTGGGCAGCTTTCCGTTCTCCGCCAACGGTCGCGCGTTGTCGCAGGGTGAGCCGGGCGGCTTTGTCAAGGTTCTTGCCGATGCGCACACGGACCGCATCCTGGGTGTCCACGTGATCCATGCCCATGCCTCGGAGCAGATTGCCGAGGCGGTGCTTGCGATGGAGTTCATGGCGGCCGCCGAAGATGTCGCGCGGACCTGCCATGCGCATCCTTCTCTCTCGGAGGTGATGAAGGAGGCGATGCTGGGCGTGGACAAGCGCTCGATACACATATGACGATTCCGCCAAAAGTGGAAACCTACTTTTGACGGAGTTCAATCACCCAGGCATCGCCGGCAAAGCCGGTCGGTTCCAGGACAGAACCCCAGGCGAAAAGCAGTTATGCGCGACTCCGCGCTCGATCCGGACGACGACTCGATCGACGACATCAATCAGGCCGCCGAATCGGGTGAACTGACTGTCCTCGACTACTACAACAAGGTGGTCGAGCGGCGCGGCTATATCAGCGACGAATCGCAGATGTCGGCCGTGCGCAGCCTGCAGGCGCTCTATGACGAATGGGTGGGTTACAAGGCGCGTCGCAACACCGCGTTGAAGCGCATGTTCGTCAAGCCGGAGCTGCCGCGCGGGGTATACCTGTGGGGAGGGGTGGGGCGCGGCAAGAGCTTCCTGATGGACAGTTTCTACCTGTGCGTGCCGCTGGTGAAGAAGCGGCGCGTCCATTTCCATCATTTCATGCGTGATGTCCATCAGGCGCTGGACGAACTCAAGGGCGAGGAGGATCCGCTCAAGCTCCTGGCGCGCGACATCGCCGAGAAATACCGCCTGATCTGTTTTGACGAGTTCCACGTCAACGACATCGCCGACGCGATGATCCTGGGGCGCTTGCTGCACCACCTGTTCGAGAACCGCGTGATGCTGTGCATGACCTCCAATTACCATCCCGACCTGCTGTGGAAGGACGGTCTGCAGCGCGCCCAGTTCCTGCCGGCGATCGAGCTCATCAAGTCACGTCTTGAAGTGATCAACGTCGACGCCGGCGTCGACTACCGTCGCCGGGCGCTGGAGTCCGCCAAGGTTTATCACACCCCGATCACCGACGATACCGACATTGCCCTGGCGGCCGAGTTTGACCGCATTGCGGAGGTCTCGGACGAGCACCAGCCCCTGGATGTGGAAGGGCGCACGATCCACTACATGCGCCGCGCCGGCGGCATCGTCTGGTTCGACTTCAAGACACTCTGCGGAGGTCCGCGCTCCTACACCGACTACGTTGACCTGGCGCGTCGATTCCACACCATTGTGCTATCCGATGTTCCCGAGATGGGGCCGCGACAGGCTGCGGAGGCGCGCCGCTTCACCTGGCTGATCGACGTGATGTACGACGCCCGGGTGAAGATGATCATGGCCGCCGACGTGCCCGCGGACAAGCTCTATACCCAGGGTGCGCTTTCGCATGAGTTCTCGCGCACGGTCAGTCGCATCGAGGAGATGCAGACGGTCGATTATTTGCGGCTACCACGGGTCGAACAGCACGGTTTCCGCGAGCAGCGCTAGTGCGGCCGCGGCAGGCCGGACGGCATGCCGCGATGACGGGTGTCTATTCGACGGCCGGGAGGACGTCGATGCGATAGCGGTGGCGCAGAAACCGATTTAGCACCGGGTCCTCGATTTCCATTTCGAACCACGGCGCCGAGCGGATACCGCCGATGGCCGGGAAAGTGCCGCAGAACATGACCGTTCCCACCGGCAGCCCCTTCGCACCGGCGTGCCCGTCTATCAGGGTTTGCGGTGGCAGAATCTGTGCCAGTCGTCCTTCCTGGTATAGCGAGGCCTTGCCGCCGCTTTCAATCGGGATGCGCGACCGGATGATCAATTCATCCCAGTGCCCGGCAATCTCGCGGCAATCCCATAGCTGTCGGCCGACGACCTTCCCGCACACCTGTTTCGACATGGCCACGGAAACGGTTTCCAGTTTGCGATCCGTATGGTCCGACCCGATTCCCAGCCACAACCCGTCCGGCATCGAAAAGAGCACCGGCTCCGCCTCGCCGGATGAATCCGGACCAAGCACCTGTATGGCCGCATCCTGGGTAAGCCGCTCGGCAGAAACCCTGTAATAGACCGGCATCGAGGACGGTCGCCGCACGCCCAGGGCCTCGAGTTCGGCGATGTGGTGCTCGAGTGCCGCGCGGTCACGCCCGGTCCAACCCGCGATGACCAGGGTCTCCGGCACGAAATCGAATGTATTGGGGGCCAGCGAGGAGTGACGATGGAAATTGAGTCCGGTCATGATTGCACGCTATGCCTGTTCCCGAGAGCCCTTGCCGTGTGCGGGGTGCGCCTTCGATACTATACCAACTGGGCGTGGCGTCGGCGGCGCGATTCAGTCTCCGAGATATCGCTGCGCCAGCGCTTCCAGGGCTCGCGTATAGCATTCCATCGGCACCCGTACGATGCCGGCGCCGATCTGGCCGATGCCTGCCTCCTTGTGGGCGATCCCGGTGGTCACGACCGGCCGGATGCCGGTGTCGACCACTTTGCGCACGTCGATGCCGGTGGGGGCGCCATCGAACTCGAGGTTCGGCAGCGAAAGGGCGGGATTGCGGGTTGTGGTGATGTTGTACATCAGGCGCGAAAAGTGATTGGCATCGGCCACCGTGCCGCCAACCAGAAGCGTAAGCGCGGGCGAGGCTGCGAGCGAAAAACCGCCGTAGCCAGCGGTCTCGCAGATCGCCGAATCGCCCAGATCAGGATTGGCGTCCTCCTGCTTGAAGCCGGGGAAGAACAGGCCCACCGGCTGGTCGGAGGGCGCCTGGAACCATTCTTTCCCCAATCCGGATACCCGCAACGCCGTGGTGGTGCCGTTGCGTGCCGTGGCGGTGACGACGCTCGAGTATTCGATGCCGTGCGCTGAATCCATGATCGCCTTGGAGGCCACCATCGACAGGTTGAGGAAAAACTGCGACGTGCGTGAAATGAATTCGAGGCTCTCGCGCACCATCGCCTGTGGCGTATCGGTGGCAGACAGCGCCGTGGCGAACTGCATGAAGAACAGTGCGGTCGCGGCAGCGTTGCGTGAGTGGACCTCGTCACCCATCAGGAGTGCCTGGGCCTGGATCGATTTGAGGTCTATGCCTCCCTTGGTCTGGCGCACAGCCGCCTGCATGGCAGGGGCCAATACGTTCTCGAACCACTTCAAGCGGGCCAGCACGTCCGGGCTGTTGGCGCCGAAACGCAGGCACTTGCCTATGCCTTCGTTGACGTTGGTGTAGGCGATATTGCCGTGGGTGCTGTTCTCGACCACGAACACGGGCATGGAGGCGGAGATGATGCCGGTCATCGGCCCCACCGCCTTGAAGTCATGGCATTGGGCGAAGCGCACCTCGCCGCGCTCGAGCAAGGCGCGCGCTTTCTCGGCGGTGTCCGCCCAGCCCTCATGCAGCACCGCTCCGATCATCGCGCCATGCATCGGGCCGCACATGTTTTCCCAGGCCACCGGTGCGCCCGCATGCAGAAGAATGCGCTCGGACCTGAATTCGGGCCAGACGGAATCGGCGCGCAGGGCGACATCGACCAGCATCGGCCGGGCGGCGATGACCCGTTCGCACGCCTCGCGATTGGCGGCATCGATGCGGCTGCCGATGCTCTCGGGGTCGCCGCTGTCGGCCATCAGCCTGGCCAGTTTCCAGGCCAGCGCAGGATCGGCATTGCCCGGTGGCTGCCAGTCAAGTTGTCGGGCGCTGCCGCCGTTGCCGGAAACGCTGAGATTGAAGCTGTCCAGGCCCACATTCAGGGCGGCCGGAGTCGAGGAAATGAGCGTCATGAATTGTCTTTGGCGAAATTGCTGGGTAGGAGGGGAGGCAGGCCGATGCTGGCGGCCACAATGCCGGCGAGCATGTCCTGGCCGGAGCTGTGTCCGACCGCTGCCAATCTGGCTGCGGCGGAGCCGAAGGTTGTACGGTCGCGTGCCGCAAACAAATCATGCAGGGGGGCAAAACTGCGCCCACTGGCTAGATCGGCAAACAGGGTCGCGCCGATTGAATGGGTGCGCGAACGCGCCAATTCGACAAGCTGGCTTGCCACTGCGGGCCAGCAAGCTTCGCCCGGGTGAAGCGCGCGCAGTGTAAACAACGCCGCGCCGACGAAATCGTCACCGGATGGTGTCAGGCCAAGGCCCGCCCCGAGCAGGCGCGCGGCGGCGGCGCCAAACGCCTGCGGATCGGCCGCGAGCGCTGCGTGGCTGGCATTGCGGCAACTCTCGGCACGTGCGGCGAGTGGAAACAAGGGCGCACCTCCGGCAAGCAAGGGTGCGAGGCCCGAAGGGCCTGCCGTGTGTGCCAGTGCCGGCAAGAGGTCTCCCAACAAGCGCCGGAAGTTGCTGGCTTCATCGTCCGCCAGGGCGGGGCGATCGGTCGACCACGGCACTGCGGTGTTTCTGACATGCCCACGCAGCAGGGCCGGCGCATCGATGAAAATTGCGCGCGGGTGCAGGGGTCCTGCAGTGCCGACCCAGACGATCTCGAGGCCTGCGCGCATGTAAGGGGCATCCGGAAATTCAGGCAAGGGCGCAAGTCGCCCTCCCGAAGCCGCAAGGGCGGCGCACGCCGTGGCGCCGATTGCCAAAACGGACACCTCTTGCAGGGTTTCAGGCATCGCGAACGATCCGCGTGCCGGCGCGGCCCTCAAGCGCATCGAAAGCGCGCTCGAGCGAGGTGATGACCACCTGCCCGTCGCAGGATGCGAGGTAGTTGAGCGCGGCCTCCACCTTCGGCCCCATGCTGCCGGGAGGGAATTGTCCGTCGGCCATGTGGCGCCGCGCCTGCGTGACCGTCATCTCGGACACGGGCCGGGCGGTCGGCTTGCCGAAGTCCAACATCACCTGCTCCACTCCGGTGAGCATGATGAGGGAGCGGGCCCCCGCCTGCGCGGCCAGCATGGCCGAGGTGAGGTCCTTGTCGATCACGGCGGGCACGCCGTGATGGCAACCGCCGGCATCGCGGATCACGGGAATGCCGCCACCCCCTGCGGCGATCGGGATGATGTCCGCTGCCAGCAGCGCCTCGATGGCGTGCAGGTCGAGAATCTGCTTTGGGGCCGGCGAGGGCACGACGCGGCGCCAGCCGCGCCCGGAATCCTCCTGGAAAACCCATCCGGTTTCCGCCTGCATGCTCGCTGCTTCGTCGGCGGAAAAGAACTTGCCCACCGGCTTGGTTGGATTCTTGAAGGCAGGATCGTCAGGATCGACTTCAACTTCAGTGAGCACCGCGGCCACCTTGGCGTGACAGCCGCGCCGCTTCAGCACGTTGGTGAAGGACTGTTCGAGCATATAGCCCATGCCGCCCTGCGAGTGCGCTACGCATACGTCCATCGGCATGGGCGGCAATTCCCGCGCGGTCTTGGCCATCCGGAACAGGATGTTGCCCACCACCGGACCGTTGCCGTGAGTGAGGATCAGCTTGTAGCCCGACTCGATCATGCGCACGAAGTGCTCGCACAACGCGGCCATCACGTCGAGTTGCTCCTCGGCCGTACCGCGGATGGTGGGAGGGTAGGCGGCGTTGCCCCCGAGTGCGATGACTACCCGCTTGCCGTGGATGGCGCGGGGCGCGTTCATGCGGCCCGTCCGGCTACCAGGCGCGCAGCGAGGGCGGCGGCTTGCGTGCTGGACGAGGCGAGCAGCGCGCCTGCCGAGCGCAGCGAGGCCTCCTGCGCCGAACGGCGCTGCGGATCTTCTTCGGTGCCGCAGACGAAGGCCACGACCGCGAGTTCGCGTCCGCCGCTTTTCGCCTGCGAAAGTGCTTCGCGAATGGCCGTCGAGAGGGCGCCCGCAGGGTCGGCGTGACCCGCATAGCCCAGCACGATGTCAAGCAGAATGACCGCGGTTTCCGGGTCCGCGGCCTCCTGAGCGATGCGCGCGATGCGCGACGAGGGGTCGATCATCGGATGCGGCTTGCCGACGGTGAAGTCGTCATCACCCAGGTCCAGCATGGTGTGTTGCTCGGCGCGGTCAAGGCGCGCCAATGCCAGTGCCGGATCGAGCGGCAAGTTGGAACGGCTTCTGATGCCCAGCGAACTCAACGCGACCTGCGCCTCGGTGCAGAAGGTGCCGCCCGAAAACAGGCCACGCAGGTAGCGTTGCCCGGGTGCGAAATGCAGGTCCGGCGCCACCGGCGCCGCTGGCGCGGTGGGCGATCCTGCCCCGCGCGCTTGCGCCACACACATCGCCGCACAATCGTAGAGGTTTGCGGTCTGGCTCACGCCCGCAGGCAAGTCCATTGAGGCCCCGCCAAGGAAACACACCACCACCGGCTTCCCGGCCCGGCCGGCGCGCTCTATCACGGCGCGCATCACGGCGGGGGCGGGGGGCTTGGAGACGATGCCAATGACGCTGGTTTGCGCATCCGCAGCCAGCAGATCGAGGGCCATCAGCATGGTGGTGCCGCCGATCTCGGCCTTGACATCGCGACCGCCGGTGCCTATGGCGTGGTTGACGCCTTCACCCAGCAGATGGATCTGGCAGCACACTTCCTGCAGTCCGGTGCCGGACGCGCCGATCAGGCCGATACGCCCCCGGCGCACGACATTGGCGAAGCCGAGCGGCACCCCGCCGATGATGGCGGTGCCACAGTCGGGCCCCATCACCAGCAATCCGCGCTGCGCCGCCAGCGCCTTTACTGCCTTTTCCTGCTCGATGGGTACGTTGTCCGAAAAAAGAAACACGTTCAATCCGGCCTTGATCGCCTTGAGGGCTTCGGCGCCGGCGTACGCACCGGGAACGGAAATCTGTGCGAGGTTGAATTCAGCCTTGTCGCCCATCGCCATGGCGATGCTGCGCGGCGTGATTTCCTGCGCCGGGCCGGATTGCTTGGCGCTCGCGGTAAGCGCGGCTTCGATGGTGTCGAAGGCGGCATCGAGAATCGCGCTGTCATGCCCTTCGATGACGATGATCAGGTCGCTCGGATTGGCGACCGCGGCCTCGCTGCCCAGCAGGCCCGCTTCGTCGAGGATCTCCTTGTTGGCCGGAGTTCCCATCACCAGGGTTGCACGGCTGATCGCAGGATCCTGCAGCACTTTCTCGGCGATCCGCATCAAGGCGACGGAGTCCTTGTACAGGTTGGGTTTCATGCGGGTCAGGATCGGCACGGCTCGACTTTCAATAGGGTTGGGCTTGGCATTTTGCACACAAGCGTTGGGCAAATTGTATGCACATTGTTGCTGCGCCTGGCGCACGGAGCGGCATTTGCCACGGAGATCATGGACACATCTACCCGACTCGACTCTCCGCGGCAAGCATCCGGCGCCGGCCAGCGCGGCGACACTTGACCTGTCAGGCGTCCACCGGCATACCGCCCATCACGGCGTTGAACCCGGAATCGACATAGGTGATCTCCCCGGTGACGCCGGCAGCCAGATCCGAAAGCAGGAAAGCAGCGACGTTGCCGACGTCCTCAATGCTCACGTTGCGTCGCATCGGCGCGTTTTCTTCGACGAACTTGAGGATCTTCGAAAAGCCGCCAATGCCCATCGCCGCAAGCGTCTTGATCGGCCCTGCCGATATGCCGTTGACGCGCAGTCCGCGTGGTCCCAGGCTGGACGCCATGTAGCGCACGCTTGCCTCAAGGCTCGCCTTGGCGAGGCCCATGGTGTTGTAGTTGGGCACCACCCGTTCCGCGCCCAGATAGGTGAGCGTCAACAGCGCGCCGGGGCGACCCTGCATCAGTGGCATCGCCGCCTTGGCAAGCGCGGCGAAACTGTAGCTTGATATGTCGTGGGCAATGCGAAATCGTTCACGCGTGATTCCATCGAGAAAATCCCCCTCGATCGCCTCGCGCGGGGCAAACCCGATGGCGTGCACCAGCCCGTCCAGGCTGTCCCAGCTTTTTCCCAGCGCGTCGAATACCGCGCTGATCTGCGCGTCGTCGGCGACATCGCATGGAAACACCAGTTCGGACCCGAATTCGCCGGCGAACCCCCGGATGCGTTCCTCGAATCTCTCACCCTGGTAGGTGAAGGCCAGTTGCGCGCCCTGGGCATGGCAGGCGCGGGCGATGCCGTACGCGATCGAACGGTTGCTCAACACCCCCGTCACAAGAATCCTTTTGCCTTCGAGAAAACCCATTGCGTCTCCGCGGTTACGTATGCAGGACGGCAATTATAAGGTTCGGGCAGGACGTCAAGCCCGGCCACATTCGCTACACTTCGCCAATGATCTCGGCGGCGACATTGCGAATGAAAAAGCGGTTGGCACTGGTCTGTGCCGGGCTTGCGCTGCTTGCCGCGGCGGGATGCGGCGAAATCTGGAACGACCCCTACGGCATGCACGGCGGGTCCGACAACACCCTCTATACGTCGTTCTCGCAGCGTCCCAAGCACCTCGATCCTGCGCAGTCCTACACCTCCGACGAGGCCGAGTTCGTGGCGCAAATCTACGAGCCGCCATTTCAGTACCACTACTTCAAGCGGCCCTACGAACTGGTTCCAGCCAGTGCGACGGAGGTCCCGAAGCCGCGCTATTTCGACAAGCAGGGGCGCGAACTGCCGGGCGACGCGCCGGCCGCCGCGGTGGCACGCAGCGTGTACGACATCCGCATCCGTCCCGGCATCCGGTACGCGCCGCATCCGGCATTCATCGACGCAAATCGAGCGCTGTCGCGCGAGGCGATCGCCACCAAATACCGGCTGTCCGACTTCGCATCCACCGGCACGCGCGAGCTGACCGCCGAGGATTTCGTCTACCAGATCAAGCGGCTGGCGCAACCGCGCGTCAATTCACCCATCTTCAGCCACATGGCCGACTATATCGTCGGACTCAAGTCCTTTGGCGACCAGCTCAAGGCGGAAGTCAGGAAGGCCGAGGCGCGCGTTGGCAAGGACGCCTGGGTGGACCTCCGGCCCTACAAGATCGAAGGTGTGGACATCGTCGACCGTCACACCTACCGCATCACCGTGGAGGGCAAGTACCCGCAGTTCATTTACTGGCTGGCGATGGGATTCTTCGCGCCGATCCCGTGGGAAGCGGATCAGTTCTACTCGCAACCCGGCATGGCCGATCGCAACCTCACCCTGGACTGGTACCCGGTCGGTACCGGCCCCTACATGCTCACCGAGAACGATCCGAACGCGCGCATGGTGATGACCCGCAATCCCCACTTCCGCGGCGAGCCATATCCGGCCGAGGGGGAGGCCGGGGACGCGGCGGCCGGCCTGCTGGCCGACGCGGGCAAGACCATGCCCTTCATTGACCGGGTCGTCTTTACCCGCGAGAAGGAGTCCATTCCATACTGGAACAAGTTCCTCCAGGGCTACTACGACACCTCGGGTATTTCGTCCGACACTTTCGACCAGGCCATCAAGGCCGGAGGTGAAGGGGAGGCGACCCTGACGCCGGAAATGGAAGCGCGCGGCATCCGCCTCGGAACGTCGACGGCGACCACCTCGTACTACATGGCGTTCAACTGGCGTGATCCGGTGGTTGGCGGCAGTGATCCGAAGACTGCCGAGCGCACGCGCAAGCTGCGGCATGCAATCTCCATCGCACTCGATTTCGAGGAGTTCATCTCGATCTTCATGAATGGGCGCGGGATTCCGGGGCAAGGCCCGATTCCGCCCGGGATCTTCGGTTTCCGCGATGGCGCCGAGTCGGTCAACCCGGTGGTCTACGACTGGAAGTCGGGGCGCGCCGAGCGCAAGGCGATCGCGCATGCCAAGAAGCTGCTGGCGGAAGCCGGTTATCCGGATGGACGCGACGCAGCCAGCGGCGCTCCGCTGGTGCTCTATCTTGATGCCGCCGACCGCGGCCCCGGCGACAAAGCGCGCTTCGACTGGTACCGCAAGCAATTTGCCAAGATCGACGTCCAGCTTGAGATCCGCGGCACCGACTGGAACCGTTTCCAGGAAAAGATCCGCAAGGGCAATACCCAGATGTTCTTCCTGGGCTGGAACGCGGACTATCCCGACCCGGAGAACTTTCTGTTCCTCTTGTACGGGCCGAACGCGGCGGCCAGGAGCGACGGCGAGAACAAGGCCAACTATTCGAATCCGGAGTTCGACCGCCTGTTCGACGAAGTCAAGGCCATGGACAACGGGCCTGAGCGCCAGGCGATGATGGACCGCATCCTGCGGCTGCTGCAGCAGGACGCCCCATGGGTGTGGGGCTACCATCCCAAGAGCTACGGGCTGGCCCATGCGTGGATCCGCAATGGCAAACCCAACCAGATGGCCAACAACGGCATCAAGTACCAGCGCATCGACGCGGCGCTGCGGGCGCAGAAGCGCGCCGAATGGAACCGGCCGGTGGTGTGGCCGTTTGCGCTCCTCATCCTGGCGGCTATCCTGCTGGCGTGGGCGGGGGTGCGTTACTGGCGCCGCTCCGAGAGCGCGGTCGCGATCAGCACATGACCGCCTACCTGATCCGGCGGCTTTTCTACGCCATCCTGATCCTGATCGGTGTGAACCTGATCACGTTCTGGCTGTTCTTCAAGGTCAACACGCCCGACGACGTGGCGCGCCTGCAACTGGGGGCCAAGCGCGTGACACCTGACGCAATCGCCAAGTGGAAGGCCGAGCGCGGTTACGACAAGCCTCTCCTGTACAACGGCACGGCTGAGGGCGGCAGGCGCTTCACCGACACGATCTATTTCGAGAAGTCGGTCGCCATGTTCATGCTCGATTTCGGCCGCGCAGATGACGGGCGCGATATCTGGTACGAGATCCGCAACCGCGCCGGCCCCAGCCTGGCGGTGCAGGTGCCGGTATTCGTGGTCGGGCTGGGCATCAACGTGTCGTTCGCGCTCCTGTTGGCCTTGTTCCGGGCCACCCGCTTCGATTTCGCCTCCCAGGTGTTCCTGGTGGCGATGATGTCCATTTCCAGCCTGTTCTTCATCATTGCCGGGCAATACGTGTTCTCCAAGCTGTGGCACCTGGTGCCCATTTCAGGCTATGGCGGGGGGACCGACGCCTTCAAGTTCCTGGTATTGCCTGTGGCGATCGGAATCTTCGGCAGCCTTGGTGGCGCCACCCGGCTTTACCGCACCATCTTCATCGAGGAAATGGGGCGTGACTACGTGCGCACCGCGCGCGCCAAGGGCATGTCGGAACTGACCGTGCTGTTCCGCCATGTGCTGGGCAACGGCATGATCCCGATTCTGACGGGTGTGGTGGTGGTGATCCCCGGTCTTTTCGTTGGCAGCCTGCTCACCGAATCGTTTTTCGGCATCCCGGGGTTGGGCAGCTACACCATCGAGGCGATCCAGGCGCAGGACTTCGGCGTGGTGCGTTCGATGGTGTTCATCGGGTCCGTGCTGTATATCCTGGGCCTGGTGTTGACCGACATTTCGTACACGATCGTCGACCCGCGCGTGAGGCTGGACACATGAACTTCATGGTCGTCGTGTTGTGGACCGATGTCCTGCTGTTCATCCTGCTCGGGGTTTGCCTGGCCTATGCGCGGCACGCCTCCCGCCATGCCCATTTGCGCGCCCCGTGGGCGCGCATGGGCAGGAGTGCGTCAGGGATGGCGGCGGCGACGGTTCTGGCGACGTTTGCCCTGATCGGTGTGCTGGACAGCCTGCACTATCGGCCGCTCATCGAGGCAAAGCCCGGGACTCCGGGGCCTGCGCGCTATTCCGTCGAGGTTCGCAGCGTGCTCGACCTGATCGTCCAGGGCGTGCTCGGGCCGATGGCGGGAAAAAGCGAAAAGACCTACTCGGCCCCGCTGGCGACGCATGCGTTTTCCCGCGAGACGCTCGAGAAGGCCGGGCCGGACGGAAAGCCGCGCCAGGTCCGCGAGTACCCGCGCCTGGCCAACGGCGGCGCGCACCTCAAGGATCCACAGCGCGACCGCGCAACCGATGTGGCGATCCATGCCGGCCGCGGCGTCGCCATGGGCTTCATGGCCTGGTTGATGCTGTCGTTCGCACTGCTTGGCGCCACGGCGGCGAAGCAGGGCGAAGGAGGGCTTGCAAAAGCCTGGACGATGGCATGGAGCGGGGCGGGCGAGGTGCCGTGGCGAGCAATCCTCATCACGCTCCTGGCGATCTGCATTTGCGCCGGTGTAGCGGCCACGCTTGGCAGCCGCTACCACCTGCTGGGAACCGACAAGGTCGGGCAGGACGTGCTGTACCTGGCGTTGAAGAGCGTGCGCACCGCGCTGATCATCGGCACGCTGACCACCCTGGTGATGCTGCCGATGGGCGTGTTACTCGGTATCGCAGCCGGCTATTTCGGCGGCTGGATCGATGATGTGATCCAGTATCTCTACACCACGCTCAACTCGATTCCCGGCGTGCTGCTGATCGCCGCATCGGTGCTGATGATGCAGGTGGCCATCGATGCCAATCCAGGCTGGTTCGCAACCGCCGCCGAGCGCGCGGATTTCCGCCTGCTGTGCCTGTGCTTCATTCTCGGCATGATGAGCTGGACCGGTTTGTGCCGGCTGATGCGCGGCGAGGCCCTGAAATTGCGTGAACTCGAATATGTGCAGGCGGCGCGCGCCTTCGGCGTGTCGCGCCTGGCCATCATCGTGCGCCACATTTTGCCCAACGTGATGCACCTGGTGATCATCAGCGCGGTGATGGATTTTTCCGGCATGGTCCTGACCGAGGCCGTGCTGTCATATGTCGGAGTGGGGGTCGACCCGTCGATGTCGAGCTTCGGCTCGATGATCAACGCCGCGCGCCTGGAAATGTCGCGCGACCCGATGGTCTGGTGGTCGCTCGCGGCGGCGTTTTTCTTCATGCTCGCGCTGGTGCTGGCGGCCAACCTGTTCGCCGATGCGGTGCGCGACGCCTTCGATCCGCGCCTGTCGCTCAAGCGGCGCCGGCGCGGCCTGCCGGCGAAGGCCGCCACATGACGGGTGTACTGCAGGTCAGCGGGCTCAATACCCGGATCGAGAGTGCCGGCGGGGTGGTGCGGCCGCTCGACGACGTTTCCTTCGAACTTGCGCCAGGCGAGACCTTCGCCATTGTCGGGGAGTCGGGCTGCGGCAAGTCGATGACGGCCCTGTCGATCATGCGCCTCTTGCCGGAGGCGGCCTGGGTCGAGAGCGGGCGGGTCGAACAGGGCGGGCGCCGGTTGCTCGAATTGCCGGAATACGAAATGCGCGACGTGCGCGGACGGCGCATCGGCATGATTTTCCAGGAGCCCGCCACCAGCCTGAATCCGGTGATGACCTGCGGCGAACAGATAATCGAAGTCCTGCAGCGCCATGGGCTCGCAAGCGGTACCGCCGCGCGTGCCCGCGCGCTCGAATGGTTGCAGCGGGTCGGGATTCCGGATCCCGCGCAGCGGCTGGATGATTATCCTTTCCAGCTCTCCGGCGGGATGAAACAGCGGGTCATGATCGCCCTTGCGCTGTGCTCCGAGCCGGAGGTATTGATCGCCGACGAGCCGACCACGGCGCTCGATGTCACCATCCAGGCGCAGATCCTCGACCTGCTCGCGGAACTTCAGCGCACCAACGGCATGGCCATACTGCTCATCACCCATGACCTCGGGGTCGTGGCGCGCATGGCCCATCGTGTGGCATTGATGTACGCCGGTGAGATCATCGAGATGGGCAGCCGCGAGGCATTCTTCGCACGTCCGCTGCACCCCTATGCCGCACGCCTGTTCGCAGCGCTTCCCGGCGCGGCCAGCCGTGGCGCGTCCCTGACGACCATCCCCGGCATGGTTCCGCCGTTGACGATGCAGTTCACCGGATGCAGATTCGCACCGCGTTGCGCCTTCGCGTACTCGCGCTGCGAAACCGAGGCGCCCGGCTGGCATGCCGCGCGCGGCGCACCGGAGCCAACCCATCTGGCACGGTGCCATTTGCTCGAAGAGGGCGAGCCTCCGCCCTTGCGTCCGGCGGCAGGCGCCGCCGCGGCGGCCTTGCCGGAAGCGCAAACCGGCGCCTTGCTCGAAGTGCGTGACCTGAAGGTGCACTTCGCCATCCGGCGCGGCTTGTTTCGCCGCACCGTCGGGCATGTCAAGGCGGTCGACGGTGTCTCGTTCGCGATCGGCGCCGGCCGCACGCTGGCCCTGGTGGGCGAGTCAGGGTGCGGCAAGACCACGGTCGGCAAGGGGCTTTTGCAGCTCATCGCCCCGACTGCCGGATCGATCCGCTTTGACGGGCATGAACTCGCGGACGCGCCAGCCGCGGTGTTGCGGCGCAGCCGCTCGCTCATGCAGATTGTTTTCCAGGACCCGTTTGCCTCGCTCAACCCGCGCATGCGGGTGGGCGACATCATCGCCGAGGGCATGGCTTCGTTCGGCATAGGTGGCGACACCGCCGGTCGCGATCGCCAGGCCGCCGCATTGCTTGAGCAGGTTGGATTGCCGGCGGACGCCCGGCAACGCTATCCGCACGAATTCTCCGGCGGTCAGCGCCAGCGCATCGCCATCGCGCGCGCGCTGGCTGTCGAACCCCGGTTGATTGTCTGCGATGAGCCTACCAGCGCCCTGGATGTTTCGGTGCAGGCGCAGATTCTCAACCTGCTGTCCGACCTGCAGCGAGAGCGTGGCGTGGCCTTGCTTTTCATCACGCACAACCTGGCGGTGGTGGAGCACCTGGCGCATGACATCGCCGTCATGTATCTGGGCCGTATCGTCGAATCCGGTACTGCCGACGAGGTGCTGCGCCGGCCGCGTCACCCGTACACACAGGCCCTGCTGGCGGCGGTACCGCGCATCGAGGCAGGCGATGCCGCGCCGCCATCGGCCGACCGCAAGTTGTTCGCGGACCTGCCGAGCCCGGCCAACCCGCCTGCGGGATGTCATTTCCACACCCGCTGTCCGCGTGCGACAGCCGCCTGCGCCACCGCCTATCCGGCGGCGCGCGCATTCTCTTCCACGCACAAGGCCCATTGCATTCTCGCTGAATGACCTTGACCGCTAGAATTGCCGGACACGCTGCGGTCAGGCGGCGCACAAATGCACAAAGGAGACACAGGACATGACCCAACGCCGTAATCTGTTGAAGGCCGCCGCGCTTGTCGCGGGATCCGCCATTGCCCCCTCGATAGCCCGGGCGCAGTCCTTCCCCGCCAGGGCGATCCGCTATATCTGCCCTTGGCCGGCGGGCGGCTCGACCGACATCGTCATGCGTGCATTCGCGGAGAGCGCCGGCAAGGCGCTTGGGCAGACAGTGCTCGTTGAAAACAAGCCGGGTGCCGGCGGCACCCTGGGTGCCATCGAAATGGTCAATGCGCGTCCGGACGGCTATACCCTTGCGCAGTTGCCGATCAGCGTTTTCCGCATTCCGCACATGCAGAAGGTGCAATTCGACACGCTCAGGGACTTCACCTGGATCGCCTGCCTCACCGGCTACACCTTCGGTTTTGTCGTGCGCGTGGATTCACCGATCAAGTCCATCAAGGACCTGGTGGACTACGCGAAGGCCAATCCCGGCAAGTTCAGTTACGGCAACACCGGCACCGGCACCAGCCCGCACCTCGCGGTGGAGGAGTTCGCGCAACGCGCGGGCATACAACTCCAGCCGGTACCTTACAAGGGCAATGCCGAGAACATGCAGGCGGTGCTGGGTGGCCATGTGATGGGCGCGTCCGACGCCACCGGCTGGGGCCCGCATGTGGACGCCGGCAAGCTGCGCCTCCTGGCAACCTATGGCAGCAAGCGCACCAAGCGCTGGCCCAACGTGCCAACGCTGGATGAACTGGGCTACAAGACCATTTCGGATTCGCCGTTCGGTGTCTGTGGACCCAAGAACATGGATCCCGCGGTGGTGAAGACGCTGCACGATGCTTTCAGGAAGACCCTCGACGACCCGGCGGTACAGGCGGTGCTCGACAAGTACGACCAATCAGCCATCTACATGGATACCGCGGCCTATACGAAGTATGCGAGGATACCTTCGAGTCGGAGAAGTCACTGATTGAACGGCTCGGTCTGGCGGCCAAGTCCTGAACCCGGGCGGCAGATGAGATCCGATTTTTCCTTTTTCCACCGCGTGACGGTTCGTTGGTCCGAAGTCGACATGCAGAGGGTTGTCTTCAACGGCAACTATTTCAACTATTTCGATGTCGCGGTCTATGAATCGTGGCAGGCGATGGTGGCGGCCGGCCTGCAATCGGCCGCACCCGCACTGCAGGACCGCTTCAACGAGTGGATCCACAACATTTATGTCGTCAAGGCGACCGCCGAGTACCATGCGCCGGCGCGCTGGAACGACCAACTCGACATCGGCGTCAGAGTCGCAAGGCTGGGTCGGTCTTCGATGCGCACGGTGACGGAAATCCACCGGGGCGGGGATCATCTGGTCAGCGGGGAATTGATTTACGTCTACAAGGATCCGGTCGCGGACGCTCCGGCACCCCTGCCCGGGGAGTTCCGGCAATTGGTGATCGGGTATGAAAAAGTCAGGCCCGAGGGTGCTTGAGATTCACGGCCCGCACTGAATGCGACTTTTCCTGAAGGCGTTCCTTGCGTTGCTTCTGGTCGGGGTCATCGCTCTGCCATTGGCAGTTCTGGCGGCGCTGCTCCTTGCGGTCGATGATCGGCCTGCATTGACCCGATCCGCGGAAATCAAGCCGGAAAGCGTCGCACGGGCCAAGCGCATCATCGAGCGCAACGATCCGCGTCGCATGCGGCCAGGCATGTTGCGCAGCATTGTAGTGGGCGGCGACGATCTCGATCTCGCCGTCAACTACCTGGCGAACCAGCATGGCCACGGCAGCGCAAGCATCAGGATTTCCGAGGGTTTCGCAACGGCCCGGGCAAGCCTGGCGGTACCGGCCAATCCGTTCGGGAAATTCATCAATATCGAAGCCGTGTTTGCCGAGGCCGAGGGATTGCCGGACATCGAAATGCTGCGTGTGGGCCGGTTGCCGGTGCCGGGCGCAGTCGCCAACCGGGTGCTCCTGTGGGGCATGAAAAACTGGTCTGGCGGCGCCGAAGCGGGAGTGCGAGCAGGGGTGGCGGTCGACGCGATCCGTCGCGTGTCGATGCGTGATGGCGCCCTGATGGTGACCTATGAATGGAGCGACGCCTTGCCCGGTGCCTTGGCGAGCATCCTGATTTCCGCCGAAGAAGGCGAGCGTCTCAAGGCGTACCAGGCGCTGGTCGTGAAACTGGCGGAATCCGGCGAACGTGGGCCTGTACCGATGGAACGCGTGCTGCAGGCGCTGCTTGCCCTGGGGGCGCAGCGAGCCGGCGATGTGGTGGCGGAAAATCGCGCCGCCTTGCTGACTCTTGCATTTTTCGTCAACGGCAAGGGCCTGGGAGCCATTTATCCCGCCGCGAAAGCATGGCTGCGCCCGGCAGCGCGCAATGTCACACTGGCCGGGCGGCACGACTTCGCGCAACACTTCTCCGTATCGGCCGCACTCGCGGCCACCGCCGGAAGCCCGCTGGCCGATGCCGTGGGCCTGTTCAAGGAGGTCGACGATTCGCGCGGCGGGAGCGGGTTCTCGTTCAACGATATCGCCGCCGATCGCGCGGGCACGCGTTTCGGCGAATTGGCGACATCCAGTGCGGCGGGCGCATCCCGGGTGCAACGGCTGGCCAGCATCGATCTGGCCGCCAATGCCATTTTTCCGCAGGTTGCCGACCTGCCGGAGTTCATGGCTGAGGCCGAGTTCAAGCGGCGTTATGGCGGTACGGGCGGCGTGGAGTACAGGCGCATGATGGCCGAGATTGAGCGACGAATCGCGGCTCTGCCGGTTTTGAGGCCTTAGCGGACGCAAATTCGAGCCAGCGCCCTGGCATCGGGGTGGCTGACCTTGCCCGACGAGGTGGCGCCGGGCGCTGCGCTAGAATGCGCCGCCTCAAGTCTCCCTTTTTTTGGATTGGAATGCGGATGAAAACCTTCGACAAACTGTACATCAACGGTGCCTGGGTCGCGAGCGCCGGCAAGGCGATGATCGACGTCATCAACGCCACCACCGAGGAGGTGATGGGCCGCATTCCCGAAGGCGTCGAAGCCGATGCCGAAGCCGCAATCGCCGCTGCCAAGGCGGCGTTCGGTGCCTGGTCGGCCACGCCTGCGGCCAGGCGTGGCGAATACCTGGCGGCCATCCAGGCGGGTCTCAAGGCGCGCTCCGACGAATTCGCGCGCACCATCACCGGCGAGGTGGGGGTGCCGTTCAAGCTGGCCCAGCGCGTGATGGTGGGCAATCCGCTCAACACCTTCGGCATGTATGCGAAGCTGGCCGCCGAGTTCGAATTCGAGAAGACAGTCGGCAATTCGCTGATCGTGCGCGAGCCGGTGGGTGTGGTGGGTGCGATCACGCCGTGGAACTTTCCGCTGCACCAGATCGCCCTCAAGGTTGCCGCCGCACTTGCCGCGGGTTGCACGGTCGTCCTCAAGCCTTCCGAAGTCGCGCCGCTCAACGCTTTCATGCTGGCGGAGATCATTCACGAGGCGGGGCTGCCGAAGGGCGTGTTCAACCTGGTGTCGGGCTACGGCCCTGTCGTGGGCGAAGTGCTGGCGAAATCGCCCGACGTCGACATGGTCTCCTTCACCGGTTCCACCCGTGCCGGCAAGCGCGTCTCGGAACTGGCGGCGCAGACGGTCAAGCGGGTCGCCCTGGAACTGGGCGGAAAGTCGGCTGCAATTGTTCTGGACGATGCCGACCTCGCCACCGCCGTCAAGGCCACGGTCAGCTATTGCTACCTCAACTCCGGGCAGACCTGTGCCGCCACCACGCGCATGCTGGTACCGGAGTCGCGCTACGCGGAAGCCGCGCAGATCGCCACCGAAGTGGCAAGCGGCTTCACCGTTGGCGACCCGATGGGCGACGCCCGTCTCGGGCCGCTGATCTCCGGGTTGCAGCGCGATCGGGTGCGTGCTTACATCAAGAAAGGCATCGAGGAAGGCGCGACACTCCTCACCGGCGGCGCCGAGGCGCCCGAAGGACAACCCAAGGGCTATTTCGTCAAGCCCACGGTGTTTGGCGACGTCAAGCCCGAAATGACCATTGCGCGCGAGGAGATTTTCGGGCCGGTGTTGTCCATCCTTTCCTACAAGGACGAAGCCGATGCGGTCCGCATCGCCAACGATTCGGTGTATGGCCTGGCTGGCACCATCTGGTCCAAGGATGAAGCGCGTGCCACGCGGGTGGCGCGCCAGGTTCGCGCTGGCCAGATCGACATCAACGGCGGTCCGTTCAACCCGATGGCGCCGTTTGGCGGGTTCAAGCAGTCGGGCAACGGGCGTGAATCCGGCGTCTACGGGCTCGAGGAATTTCTCGAGTACAAGTCGTTGCAGATGCGCCCGCCGAAGGCCGCATGATGGAAAAGCGCGTCGCCATAATTACCGGTGCGGGCAGCGGCATCGGCGCCGCAACGGCGCGACAGCTTGCCGCGCGTGGCTGGCGCATCGTGGTCAACTACCGCGCCAACCGGGAACCTGCTGAGGCGGTCGCGGCGGAGTGCCGGCAGGCCGGCGGCGAGGCCATTGCCGTGCAGGCCGATGTTTCCGATGACGCGGCCTGCAAATCGCTGGTGCAGGCCGCGCTCGACAAGTTCGGCCGCATCGATGCCCTCATGAACAACGCCGGTGAAACCAAGGTGGCTCCGGCTGCGGACCTCGACGCATTGTCCGGTGATGACTTCATGCGTCTTTATCGCAACAATGTCGTGTCTGTCTATCAGATGACGCGTGCCGCTGCGGCTGCGCTCAAGGCCAGCGGAAACGGCAGCGTCGTCAACATCGGTTCCCGTGCTGCCGTCACCGGTGGCGGCACCTCGACGGCCTACGCCGCAACCAAGGCCGCCGTGCATACCCTGACGAAGTCGCTGGCCCGGGTGCTGGGACCCGAGGTGCGTGTCAATTGCGTCGCGCCGGGTTTCGTGGACACCGGCTGGCATGTGCGTGGCCGCGGCCAGGAACATGCGGACAAGGCCAAGGCCGCGATGATCGCCAAGGCCGCGCTGAAGAAAGTCGTCAGCGCCGAGGAGATGGCCGAAATGTGCGTGGTGCTGTTGGCCGGCGCTACGGCGATGACCGGCGAGGTCGTTTTCATGGACGGCGGGGTCCACCTCGCCTGATCGCCCTGGCTGCATGTTCGCGTTGCCGGATGAGGGTTATCCCTTGCGGTCGTGTTGACATTGGTCAAGCCGGTTGCGGCCTGCAATCGACATCATGCGGGAGCGCGCCGGAATATCGGCGCGACTCCGGCTGTTAAGCCGATTCGAACTGTCCAAAAAAAACGGAGGAAACAATGTCGTTTCGTAAAATTCTTTGCTCGACCATGGCGGTTGCTGCGTTCGCGATTTCCGCCAACGTCGCGGCCCAGGCCTACGGCGAATCCATCGGGTTGGAGGCGGCGCGCAAGGCGGTCGCGGCCTCTGTCGCCGAATCCAGGAAGAACAACTGGAACATGGCCGCCGCCGTGGTCGATACCGGCGGTCATCTGGTCTATTTCGAACGCATGGACGGGACTCAGACAGGAAGCGCCCGGGTAGCGCTTGAAAAGGCGCAATCGGCGGTCGCCTACCGGCGCCCGACCAAGGTGTTCGAGGACGCGGTTGCCGCTGGCGGCGCGGGTCTGCGCATCCTGACCCTGTCAGGCGCGGTAGCGGTCGAAGGCGGTATCCCGATCGTCGTCGGCGGCAAGATCGTCGGCGCGATCGGCCTGTCGGGCGGTACCGCCCAGCAGGATGGCGTGGCGGCCAAGGCCGGCATCGACGCCCTCAAGTAGCGTTTCCTGCCGAGAGAATGCAAAAGGGGCGCAAGTGCTGCGCCCCTTTTGTTTTGCATAAGCCGGGTCAGGGGTTGCGCGGGTCGTAGGCCTTCATGGATTGCGTGAGGTCCAGGTCGATGCTTTTCTCGTCGATCGCGGCCTCGCGGAATAGCACCAGGAGCAGCACCAGAAGCACGGGCCCGATGATCAGGCCGACGATGCCCATCGTACCCACGCCGCCGAAAATGCCGAACAGGATGGCGAGGAATGGCAATGCTGTGCCGCCCTGGATGAGGATCGGCCGCACCACATAGTCGGCTGCCATCACGATGATGGTGCCGACGGCAAAAACCGCGATGCCAGCCACCGGAGCGCCACCCGCGAACAGGATGAAGCCGATGATGGCGAGCAAAAGCGGCGCCGCCATCGGAATAAAGGCGATCACCGCGGTGATCACGCCCAGCGTCACCGCGGAAGGCACGCCGCAAACCCAGAGCAGAAGTGACAACAGGAGTGCCTCGGCAAAGCCGACGATCACGATGCCGTTGACAGCGGCACGCATCGCATCGGGCAACTGGAACACGTAGGACGGCCAGCGGTATTCCAGCCACTTGTAGCCGATCTGATTGACCCAGGCGCTGATGGCGCGTCCGTCGTGGTAGAAAAAATACAGCACCCATAGCGCGAACATCAGCGTGGCCACGCGTGAGGTCAGGTCGAGGAACACCGACTGCGCCGCGTTGCGGATCAGGTCGAGCTGCGCTTCAAGGACCGCCGAGAGGCGGCGCGGTTGCGCCAGGTACTTCTCCCACAGCTGGGTCAGGTAATCGCCACCGAAGGGCAGTTTGTCGAGAATCGCGGGTACCGGCTTGCCGTAGGTGTCCGCGTCGATCAGGTAGGAAGCGGCGGTATAGGCATCCTGGCTCAGGAACACCAGCAGCAGGGCCATCGGGCCCACCAGAAACACCAGGACCAGTGTGGTCGAAACGGCTGCCGCGAGACTGCGCCGATTGTCCAGGCGGGCGGTGATCCATTCATGCAGGGGCCAGGTCGCCACCGCCAGGATGGCTGCCCACAGGATCGCCAGGATGAAAGGCGACAGCACAATGAAGGCACCGAAAAGGATGGATGCCGTGAACAGCAGGCTGACCAGCAGTTTGGCGGGCGGCGTCTGGCTGCCGTTCATGATGCGTGCGTTTCTGCGGTGCGGATGGTCATTGTGGAATGCGGTCGATTGTAACGCTCATGCGCGCAGCGCAAGCGCCTGATTGATGCGTGCGGCGGCCGCCTTGAGAGGCGGCAGGAAATTGCGCGTCATCTGGGTCACGGACACGCGATTGGCATTGGCCGAGATGTTCATCGCGGCGATGACGTTTCCGGCGCGATCCTTGAGCGGTACCGCGATCGAGCAAAGGCCTTCCTCAAGTTCCTGGTTCACCAGGGCGTGGCCCTCGACCCGTACGCGGCAGATGAGTCTGGCCAGTTTGGCTGGAGCAACCACGGTATGGCGGGTATGCGGTTTCAGGTCTGAAGCGGCCAGTACCTTCGCCAGGGCCTCGTCGTCGAGGCCGGAAAGCAGTACGCGGCCCATGGAGCTGCACCAGGCAGGCAGCCGGCTGCCTATAGCCAGGTTGATGGCCATGATCTGCGACGTCGGTACACGCAGGATGTAAACGATCTCGGTTCCCTCCAGAACCGAGATCGAACAGGACTCATGGACCTGGTGGACAAGCTCTTCCATCACCGGCTCGGCCAGGTTCCAGAGCGGCGTGGTCGAGAGGTAGGCGTAACCGAGATCAAGAATGCGCGCCGTGAGGCGGAACTTTCGCCCTTCCTGGGCGACATAACCAAGCGATTGCAGGGTCAGCAGGATGCGCCGGGCACCGGCCCGGTCCAGTCCGGTACGTGCCGCCACTTCGGTGAGGGATTGGGTCGGTGCATCGGCGGCGAAAGAGCGAATTACCGAAAGACCGCGTGCAAATGACTGAACGTAGCTGTCACTGGGGGCAGGGGAGGCACCTTGCGGCGCAGCAAAATTGACATTCATGGTTTCCCAATCCACTGATTTTTGGACGGTTCTCGATTCGAACCGAAATCTGCTTGACAAACTTGCGCCAGCTTTGCATCCTGATCCGCCATTCGAACATCGGTTCTAGTGGCGAACAAATTTCCCCGCGCAAGGTACCCCAAATTCCGCCATGATGCAATTCGTTTACTCTTCCCATCCCGGCCGGGTGGTGTTTGGCGCAGGTGCGATCGCTCATCTTGAGCGCGAAATCGACCTTCTGGGCGCCAGCCGCGCACTGGTGCTGTCCACGCCCGAACAGGCGGCGCAGGCCGAAGACGTGGCACGCCGCCTGGGTCGGCGTTGCGCCGGTGTTTTTGCCCGGGCGGTGATGCATGTGCCGATCGAAACCGCGCGCGCGGCACGCGAGGAGGCCTCACGGCTGGGCGCGGATTGCGCGGTCGCCATCGGCGGTGGTTCCACCACCGGTCTGGGCAAGGCGATCGCGCTGGAATCCAGCCTGCCGATCCTTGCCATCCCGACCACCTACGCGGGCTCGGAGATGACCACCATCTACGGAATCACCGAGGACGGCCTCAAGAAGACCGGGCGCGATCCGCGTGTGTTGCCCCGCGCGGTGATCTATGACCCCGAATTGACCCTCGGATTGCCGACCGCTCTGTCGGCCACCAGTGGCATGAACGCCATCGCCCACTCGGTGGAGGCACTCTATGCGGTCGATGCCAATCCGGTGATCTCGCTCATGGCCGAGGAAGGCATTCGCGCCCTCGCTGCCGGCCTTCCCGCAGTGCTCGCCGCGCCGGGCGACATCGAGGCGCGCAGCAATGCGCTCTATGGCGCCTGGTTGTGCGGCATCGCGCTCAACGGATGCGCGATGGCGCTGCACCACAAGCTGTGCCATACGCTGGGAGGCACTTTCAACCTGGCGCACGCGGAAACCCACACCGTCATACTGCCGCATGCCACGGCGTACAACGCCAAGGCGGCTCCCGAAGCCATGCGCCGCATCGCCCGCGCGCTCGGCGCCGCGGATGCGGCGCAGGGCCTGTATGCGCTTGAACAGCGGCTGGGTACGCCGACTTCACTGGCTGCCATCGGCATGACCGAGGACGGCCTGGACCGCGCCGCCGAAATTGCCGTTTCGTCGCCCTATCCCAATCCGCGCCCGCTGGATCGCGCTTCCATTCGCGCGCTCCTGGACGATGCTTTTCATGGCCGCGCGCCGGCCGCATGAGGAGAACACCAGCATGATCAACAAGCTGTGCAGGTCGGTCGCCGAGGCGCTGGCCGACGTACCGGATGGCGCCACCATCATGACGGGCGGGTTCGGCGGCGCCGGCATGCCCAATGAGCTCATTGATGGCCTGATCGAACAAGGGGCCAGGAACCTCGTCATCGTCAACAACAACGCCGGCAATGGCGAGCATGGTCTGGCAGCCCTGCTCAAGGCCGGGCGGGTGCGCAAGATCATCTGCTCGTTTCCGCGCCAGGCGGATTCGCATCATTTCGACAGTCTGTATCGCGCCGGCAAGCTGGAACTTGAACTTGTGCCGCAAGGCAACCTGGCCGAGCGCATCCGCGCCGCGGGTGCCGGTATCGGCGCTTTCTTCACGCCCACCGGGTACGGCACCGAGCTGGCTAAAGGCAAGGAAACCCGCGAGATCAACGGACGAATGTACGTACTGGAGTATCCCATCCACGCCGATGTTTCCCTCATCAAGGCGGAATGCGGCGATCGCTGGGGTAACCTGACATTTCGCAAGGCGGCGCGAAACTTCGGGCCCATCATGGCCACCGCCGCGAAGTGCACCGTCGCGCAGGTGTACGAGACCGTCGAACTGGGCGCGCTCGACCCCGAAGTCGTGGTCACCCCGGGCATCTACGTCAAGCGCGTGGTCAAGGTGGCGCGCAGGGACCAGAAGGAGGCCGCATGAGCTATACACGCAGAACCCGTGACGAAATCGCGGCACGCGTCGCCCGCGACATTCCGGAAGGCGCCTATGTCAACCTGGGCATCGGCTTGCCGACGATGGTCGCCAACCATCTGCCGCATGAGCGCGAGATCTTCCTGCACAGCGAGAACGGCATCCTCGGCATGGGGCCGGCGCCAGCCAAGGGCGAGGAGGACTGGGATCTCGTCAATGCCGGCAAGCAGCCGGTCACCTTGCTGGCCGGGGGCGCATTCTTCCATCACGCGGACTCCTTCGCGATGATGCGTGGCGGCCACCTGGACATTTGCGTTCTCGGCGCCTTCCAGGTGGCGATCAACGGCGACCTGGCCAACTGGAGCACCGGCGCACCGGATGCGATTCCGGCGGTCGGCGGCGCGATGGACCTGGCGGTCGGCGCAAAAAGTACCTATGTGATGATGGAGCACCAGACCAAGGCGGGCGAGTCGAAGATCGTCGAGCGCTGCACCTATCCCCTGACCGGGGTGGGATGTGTCAAGCGCGTCTACACCGACCTGGCCACACTGGCCATCGGCCCCGGCGGGGTGACGGCGGTGGACTGGGTGGATGGTCTGTCATTCGATGAGCTGGTGCGCATTTCCGGCGTACCGCTGCTCAAACCCTGATCAACATCGCCTTCATTCAACCTCGAACCAACGCATCGGAAATCAAATGAGCAAGCACCCCACCATCGGCTGGATCGGACTCGGACGCATGGGCGAAGCCATGGCCATCCGCCTCCTCAAGAACGGCTGTGACGTTTCGGTCTGGAATCGCACTGCGGCGAAGGCCGAACCGCTCAAACCCCATGGCGCGAAGATCGTGGCCGGCAAGCCCGATCTCGCCGATCGCGACATCGTTTTCACGATGGTATCGACCACCGCCGACCTGAAGGAAGTCCTGTTTGAAGCAGGCGGCCTGCTCTCCGGCGCGGCCAAGCCGAACATGGTGGTGGATTGTTCGTCGATCTCACAGGAAGGGTCCTCGGAAGTCCGGGCCGAGCTGGAAAAGCGCGGCATCGCCTACGTTTGCGCTCCGGTTTCGGGCAATGCCAAGGTCGCCAAGGCTGGCAAGCTTTCGGTGGTGGCCTCCGGCCCCAAGGCATCCTACGATGCGGTGCGGCCCTACCTCGCCATGCTGGGGCGCTCGGAAATGTGGCTGGGTGAAGGCGAACTGGCGCGTGTCTGGAAGATCGCCCACAACACCATGTTCGGCGTGATCATCCAGACCTTTTGCGAGGTCGCGGTGCTGGCGGAGAAGGCCGGCATCCCGCGGCACGTATTCCTGCAGTCGATCAACAATTCGGTGCTGGGGTCGATGTACACCACCTACAAGACGCCGACCCTGTCCAACCTCACCTTCGACAAGGTCACCTTCACCCCCAAACTGCTGCTCAAGGACATGGACCTCGGCATGGCCGCGGCCAAGACCCATGGAGTGACCATGCCCGCGGCGGCCGCGACCCGGGAATCGATTGCGGCGCTGGTCGGGCGTGGTTACGACAATGTCGATTTCGCGGTGTTGCTGGTGGAACTGGCCAAGAACGCCGGGCTGGAACTCACACCGGCGAATGTTGAGATCAGCGACGGCCTGGAGTCCTGAGGCGCCATGGCCCGCATCCTGATTCGCAATGCCACGATCGTCTCGATGGATGAGGCGACGGGAGATTTGACAGGCGACCTGTTGATCGAAAACGATCGAATCGCCGCCATCGCGCCTTCCCTTGCGGTCGGCGACGCCGAAGTGGTTGACGCAAGCGGCTTCATCGTCATTCCGGGCCTCATCAATGCCCACATGCATACCTGGCAGACCGGGTTGCGTGGCGTCGCCGCGAACTGGACGCTGCTCGAGTATTTCAAGCATGTGCATGCCGGGTTGGCGACCGTGTTTCGACCGGAGGACATCGGCATCGCCAACACCGTTGGCGCGCTGAACCAGATCAACTGCGGGACCACCACGCTGGTGGACTGGTGCCACAACAACCCTACGCCCGCGCATACCGACGCGGCCATCGACGGGCTGGTCGAGTCCGGCATTCGGGCCGCGTTCTTCCACGGCAGCCCCAAGCCGGATCCCAAGCCGGGCCAGAAACCCTTTTGGGAAGTTCCGCATCCACGCCACGAAGTCGAGCGCCTGCTCAAGCATCGCTTGCCCGCCAATGACGGCCTGGTCACGCTCGGTTTGGCGATCCTGGGACCGCATTACTCCACCCTTGACGTGGCAATGGCGGATTTCGCGCTGGCACGCGAGTTCGGGCTGATCGCCAGCATGCACCAGGGGGGCGGCGCCGCCAAGACGCCGGACGGCTGGGAGCGCCTGGAGGCGGCCGGCCTCCTGGGTGACAACGTCAACATCGTCCACGGCAACAACCTGTCGGACGAGCAGTTGAAGCGCTTCGTCGATCTCGGCATGAGTTTTTCGATCACGCCCGAGAATGAAATGGCACAGGGCCACGGCCACCCGATCACCGGACGCCTGCGCAGGCTTGGCAGTGGCCCCACGCTCGGCGTAGACCTCGAATCGGTGATGTCCGGCGACATGTTCACGGTGGCGCGCATCGCGCTGGCCATGCAACGCGCGCTGGACAACGCGGACTACCGCGCCGCGCATGCCACGATTCCGGACACCTCCACCGTGCCGGTGCGGGACGCATTGTCGTGGATCACCACGCTGGGGGCCAGCATGCTGCGCATGGAAGACCGCATCGGTTCGCTGGCGGTGGGCAAGCAGGCGGACCTTGTGCTGATCGACGCACGCCAGCTCAACATGCACCCGGTGCACGACCCGGTAGCCAGCGTGGTCATGCAGACCAGCCTCGCCAATATCGACTCCGTGATGATCGCGGGGCGCTGGAAGAAGCGCCACGGAAAATTGCTGCATGCGGACATCGCCCGACTGCAGGCGCAGTTGTCCGCTTCCGGCGACCGCATCCTCGGTGCGCTCAATCTCAAGAAGGTGGCCTGATGACGATCGCGACCCCGGGGACCCATACCATCGCATTCATCGGCGCCGGCAAGATGGGCGTGCCGATGATCGAGCACCTGTGCCGTGCCGGTTTTGGCGTGGTTGCCTATGATCCCGTGGCAGCCAACCTTGCCCTGGCCACGGCGGCCGGCGCAAAGGCGGCGTCTGACGTCGGTGCCTGCGCAAGTGCCGCTGACGTCGTGATGAGTTCGCTGCCCAACGACGCGGTGTTCGCCAGCGTGGCCGCGGCGGTGGCGGCGGCGGGGCGCCCGGGCCTGATCTATGCGGATGCCAGTACCGTCTCTCCCGGCATTTCGGCCGAGGTGGCCACGACCCTCAAGGCGGCGGGCGTCGAGTACGTTCGTTCCACCGTATCGGGCAACCCGGTGGTCGCGCGCGCGGCGGCGCTGACGGTCATGGCTTCGGGGCCCAGGGCTGCATACGACTTCGTGAGGCCGCTGCTGGATACCTTCGGCAAGACGCATTTTTATCTCGGGGAAGGCGAGCAGGGACGTGTCATCAAGCTGGTGATCAACCTGCTCATCGCCGGCACCGCCGGTCTGATGGGAGAGGCGCTGGCGCTGGGGGAGAAGGGCGGGTTGGACTGGTCGCAGATGCTCGACATCATGGGCAAGAGCGCGGCGGGCTCGCCGATGGTCAACTACAAGGTGGCGCCCTTGCAGGCGCGCGATTACGCGTCCACTTTTTCCGGCCTGCAGATGATCAAGGATCTGGACCTCATCCTGGGCGAGGGGGCGCGCAGCGGCGTGCCGCTCGGACTCACGGCGCAGGTCCGGCAGATCTACGAGGCCATCGCCGCGCAAGGTGACGGCGATCTGGACTACATATCCACCGTGCGCTACAGCGAGCGTCTGGCGGGAATCAAGCCATGAGCGCTGCGCGCCTGGCCGGCAAGGTGGCCATCGTCAGCGGAGCAGGCTCGGTAGGCCCCGGATGGGGCAACGGCCGTGCGACAGCCGTGCGCTTCGCGCAGGAGGGCGCGCGCGTGCTGGCCGCCGACAACGACGCGGCCCGCCTGGCCGAAACCGTGGCGCGCGCGCGGGAAGCCGGTGGCGAGATCGAGACCTTTTCATGCGACGCGACCGAAAGCGCTTCCGTTGCAGCAATGATCGCTGCCTGCAAGGATCGCTTCGGCAGGGTGGATATCCTGGTCAACAACGTCGGTGGTTCCGCCGCCGGTGGCCCGGTGGAGATGAGCGAGGAAGTCTGGGACGCACAGGTGGATTTCAACCTGAAAAGCGTGTTTCTGGGTTGCAAGCATATCCTGCCGGTCATGGAGGGGCAGGGGGGCGGCGTCATCGTCAACCTGGCCTCGACCTCCGGCTTGCGCTGGACCGGGGCTGCCCAGGTGGCCTATGCCGCCACCAAGGCGGCGGTGATCCAGCTGTCCAAGGTGGTGGCGATGCAATATGCCTCGAAGAACATTCGCGTCAACACCGTGGTTCCGGGCCAGTTGCATACGCCCATGGTCGAGTACCGGCTGGCCGGCCAACGCGCCGGAGGCGATGTCGAGGCCTTGCTCAAGACCCGCCAGGCGCGCATACCGCTTGGTTTCATGGGCGACGGCACGGACACCGCGAACGCAATTCTTTTCCTGGCCTCCGACGAGGCCCGATTCATCACCGGCACCGAAATCGTGGTGGATGGCGGCATGACGGTGCGATGCGGCTGACTTCTTCAGGCGCCTTCCGAACTGACAACACGACACCGAGGCAAACATGTCCACACGCGTACCACCGGTGCCACCCGGCACCCGTCCCGAACTGGCTGCGCAGGAAGCCAGCATCCAGGCCGCACGCGGCCGCATTTCCGAGTTGTACCAGGTGCTTCTCAACAGCGCCCCACTGGCCAATGGCTGGGAACAAATGCTCTCGGCGGTGCGCAACCACAGCAGCGTGCCGGCGCATCTGCGTGAACTGGCGATCCTGCGGGTGGCGGTTCTCAACCGCGCTCCCTACGAATTCGACGCCCATGTGCCGCATGCCCTCAAGGCAGGCACGTCGCAGGCCAAGATCGACGCGGTGCGCGAAGCCGGCATTTCGCACTTGTTTGATGATGCCGAGCGCGCCGTGCTCGCCCTGACCGACTGCATGACCCGCGACATCGAGGTGCCGGATGCCGTGTTCGCGCCGGTGCGCGCCCGCTTCGACGACCGCGGGCTCACTGAAATGGTGGCCACCGTTGCCGCCTACAACATGGTGTCGCGCTTCCTGGTGGCGCTACACATCGGACATTGACTCGGGAAAGGATTCAAATCATGCAAAGAAGAGAGTTTCTCGCCGCTGGCGCATCCGCCGCGGCCCTTGCAGCCGCCGGCGTCAGGGCCCAGCAGGGCTATCCGACAAAGCCGATCAAGTTCGTGATTCCCTTCACGGCCGGCAGCTCGACCGACATCATGGGACGCACCATCGCCGAGCGCATGGCGGTCTCGCTGGGGCAGCCGGTCGTGATCGAGAACCGCCCCGGCGCCGGCGGCACGATCGCCGCGACTGCCGTGGCCAAATCCGACCCGGATGGCTACACCGTGCT
The DNA here is from genome assembly GCA_965279115.1 of Burkholderiales bacterium. Taxonomy (GTDB): domain Bacteria; phylum Pseudomonadota; class Gammaproteobacteria; order Burkholderiales; family JAEUOS01; genus JAEUOS01. Next base: position 6,155,415 of record OZ257137.1, on the reverse strand, counting down.
GGTGCATTCCGGCTCGCACGCGGTCAATCCGGCGATCTATACCAACCTGCAATACGACACGCTGAAGGACTTCACCAACGTCGGCGGCCTGGGGGCGGTTCCCAACATCATCATCGCGCCACAGGGCCGTTACAAGACGCTCAAGGACCTGGTCGCCGCGGCCAAGGCCAGGCCCAACCAGCTCAACTTCGCCTCGGCTGGCATTGGCAGCGCGACCCACCTGAATGCGGAGAAATTCATGCTGGTCGCCGACATCGACCTGCAGCATGTGCCGTTCAAGGGAACCCCGGAAGCCGTGACCGAGATTGTCGGCGGACGCCTCGAGTTTTACTGTGCGCCGATCAACGCGGCACTTGGGTTGATCAAGGACGGCAAGGTGGCCGCGCTGGCCACCAGCGGCGCGCGGCGCAGCCCGTTGCTGCCCGACGTGCCCACCAGCATAGAAGCGGGTTTTCCGGACTCCGATTTTTCGCTCTGGGTGGGCGCGTTCCTGCCTTCCAGGACGCCGGCGGCGATCGTGCAGCGCCTGCATGCGGAAATCCAGAAGGCTGCCGCCACGCCGGAGGTGAAGGATCGCTATCTCAAGACCGGCACCGATGCGATGCCGATGACACAGCCGGAATTCGACGCCTTCGTGCGCAAGGAAATCGAAGTCTCGGCACGCATCGCCAAGCGCGCCAAGATGCAAGCCCAATAAAATACCGCAACCCGCTCAATCCACCACAGGAACCCGCCATGCGCAACCTCGACGAAAACACCATCACCGAAGAAGCCATCCGCCGTCTCGAGGGCTGCAAGGATGCCCGTTTCAAGGAAATCCTCACCAGCCTGACCAAGCATCTCCACGAGTTCGCCCGCGAGGTGAAGCTGACTGAAGCGGAATGGATGCTGGGCCTCGAATACCTGACCGCTGTTGGGCAGAAATGCGATGACAAGCGCCAGGAATTCATTTTGCTCTCCGACACCCTCGGGCTTTCCATGCTGGTGGTGGCGCTCAACAACCGGAAACCGGCCGGCTGCACCGAAGCGACCGTGTTCGGGCCGTTTCACACCGACAAGGCGTCGGATTTCAAGAACGGTGACGACATTTCCGGTGGCGCGCCTGGCGAACCCGCTTTCATTGGAGGTACGGTGCGTGCAGCCGATGGCAAGCCGATCGCCAATGCCGTGGTCGACGTATGGCAGGCCGATGGCGACGGAATCTACGATGTCCAGTACACCGACAAGAACGGCGCCTTGTTCGCGCGCGGTCGCCTGCACACCGATGCGGAAGGCAAGTACTGGTTCAAGAGCATCCTGCCGGAGTTCTATTCGATTCCCACCGATGGTCCGGTGGGCGAGTGGATCCGCCGCTCGGGGCGCCATCCGTTCCGTCCTGCGCACCTGCACTTCATGATCCAGGCACCGGGCTACGAGAAGCTGGTGACCCATGTATTCCGCTCCGACGACAAGTATCTCGATTCCGACGCGGTGTTCGGCGTGCGCTCTTCGCTGATCTCGGATTGGGTGCGCAAGGATCCGGGTACGGCGCCCGACGGCAGCAGGATGGACAAGCCCTTCTACACGCTCGACTTCGACTTCGTGCTTCCCAAGGAAGCACGCTGATGCGGATCCGGCCGCTCCATGGGAGCGGCCGGATCACAAGGCTCGACCATGAACGCGGTACCTGACACCGACGTCATCATCATAGGCGGCGGACCGACCGGGCTTGTGCTCGCGCTTGAACTCGGGCTGCGCGGCGTGCGCACCGTGCTGGTGGATGACAAGCCGGATACGGCCATTCTTCCGGCCGCCAACGCGACCCAGGCACGCACGATGGAGCATTTCCGGCGTCTGGGTCTGGCCGACCAGATCCGCGCCCAGGGTCTGCCACCGGACTACCCCACCGACGTCACCTACTGGACGCGCTACAGCCGTCATGAACTCGCCCGCTTTGAATTGCCGGCTTCGCGGGATGCGCGGGCGATGGTGCGCAGCCTGTCCGGTTCGTGGAGTGCGGCGGAATTGCCGCATCGCTGTTCGCAGATGTACATCGAGCGCATCCTCAAGGCGCGCGTCGAGGCGCTGCCTTCGGTGCGCTTGCATTTCGCCTCCCGCGTGGAAGAGTTTTCCGACCATGGCTCCCATGTGAGCGCGCAGGTGCGCGACCTGGCGACCGGCGCTTCCCGGCGGGTCACGGCGCGCTACCTGGTGGGGGCCGACGGGCCGCGCAGCCTGGTGCGCAAGCAGCTCGGCATCGCCTATGGCGGGGAGGGCGGGGCGCGCCGCGATTTCATGGGCGGGCAGATGCATGCCATCCATGTGAAGGCACCGGGCTTGTACGATTTTCTCGGCCGCAAGCGTGCCTGGATGTATTGGGCCTTCAATCCGGAGCGGCGTGCGTTCATGGCGGCCATCAATGGCGTCGACGAGTTCGTCTTTCACACCCAGTTGCGCGAGGAGGATGGCGATGATGTCTCCGACGCCGAGGCACAACGGATGTTCTGCCAGGCGCTCGGTGCGGAAATGGACGTGCGCTTCCTGGCCCGCCTGTCCTGGAAGGCCGGTTTCACGCTGGTGGCCGACGAATTTGGGCGCGGCCGGGTTTTCATGGCCGGGGATGCTGTGCACCTTTTCACACCCACGGGCGGGCTGGGGTACAACACCGGGGTTGAAGACGCGGTCAATCTGGGCTGGAAACTGGCGGCGGTGATCAACGGATGGGCCGGCGAGGCGCTTTTGGGGTCGTACGAGGCCGAGCGCCGGCCGGTGGCACAGCGAAACACCGCGTTCGCACGCCGCTTTGCCGACTCCGTGGGTTTGTTCAAACCGCACCCGCGCATCGAAGACGACACGGCCGAGGGTGCGACGCTGCGGGCCGAGGCGGGCGATTACCTGAACCGGCACTCGCGCGCCGAGTTCAATATTCCGGGCATCACCTTCGGCGCCCGCTATGACGGCTCGAACGCGATTGTCGGTGACGGTACAGGTCCGCCGCCAGACGAGGCCAACCAGTACCTGCCCACCGCCTGTCCGGGGGGACGTGCTCCGCATGCCTGGTTGGCTGACGGCAAGTCGCTGTACGACCGATTCGGTTTCGAGTTCACGCTACTTTGTCTGCGCGACCCCGGCCATACTGCGGCCGCCTTCGAACAAGTGGCACGTGCCCGCGCGATCCCGCTGACCATACTTGCGCCGGGCCTGGCCGAATTGCGCGATGCATATGGGGCCGAATACGCGTTGATCCGGCCGGATCAAGTCGTTGCCTGGCGCGGCAACGAGGGCTTCGCGGATGTCGATGCCACGTTGGCCGCGGTTTGCGGGCATTCCGCTTTGCGTCGGCATTGAAGGCGGCGAAACCTTGGAATGGATTGATCTGGGCTGGCAGGCGATCGCATGGATCATCGTTGTCACCATGCTTGCGGGTTACATACAGGGCCTCCTGGGCGTGGGTTATCCGATGCTTGCCACGCCCCTCCTGTCGCTGATGGTGGACTTGCGCACGGCCGTGATCGTCACCGTGCCGACGATCATGATCCTTTCGGCCTACCTGATCTTTCGTGGCGGCAACCTGCGCGAGAGCGTTGCGCGCTTCTGGTACATGCCGCTTTGCATGGTGGCTGGCGCGATGATCGGCGCGCGCATCTTCCTTTCGGTCGACCCGTCATGGCTGCTGCTTTCGCTGGGGCTGGCCCTGCTGATGTATGTGTCGCTCGACTGGCTGGGGCGGGCGGAGTTTCCGGGCGCCCGGCGATTTCTGCATCCGGGCGCGGTGATTTGCGCGACATTGGCCGGCGTTTCCGAATCCGCAATCAACGTCGGCGGTCCGTTTCTGTTGATATGGTGCCTGGTAATGGGACTGACGCCAGTGACCCTGATTCAGGTGCTCAACCTGTGCTTCCTGACCGGCAAGACGACCCAGGTGGCGGCACTGACGGCAGGCGGGATTCCGGTCATGGCATGGATTTCGGCCACCCCCCTGGCCATCGCGGCGTTGCTGCCATTCCGGCTCGGCATCCGGATGCGCGAGCGCGCCGACATCGTCGCCTATCGCCGCTGGCTGCGGGCTTTCCTGTCGCTGATGGCCTTTCTGATGATCGCGCGGTTCGCAAAGCAGGCTTGGTTATAGAATCGCTGTCCTTGCATTCGCCCATTTCCAGGAGACCACATGACCACATCGCAAGACATTCGCGCGCTTGAAGACCGCCGCTACAAGGCAATGGTTTCGGCCGACCGCCCCGTTCTCGAGGAACTCCTGGCCGACGACCTCATCTATACCCATTCGAATGCCGTCATCGACACCAAGCAGAGCTATATAGACGGCATTCTCGGCGGTAAATGGGCCTATGCCGCGGCGGAGCGCCCGGTCGAGAACATCGACGTTTTCGGCGACTGCGCGCGCGTGACCGGGCATGTGCGCCTCACGCTCAGGAACGCCGACGGCACCACCCGCGGAGTCAATGGGCGCTTTCTCAACCTCTGGCTCAAGCGCAACGGCAAGTGGCAACTCGCCGCGTGGCAATCGACGCCGATCCCGGCCTGACCTGGAGCCGCAAGTTTCGTTTCATCAACCGCCTTAATCAACATCAGGAAAATCATGAGCATCGTTCCAGAATCAGTGCAGGACCAGGTCTTTCGCAACGCGCGTACCCAGAACGGCTTCACCAGCCAGCCGGTTTCGGACGATGAGATCCGCGCTGTATATGACCTCGCCAAATGGGGCGCCACCTCGATGAACACCCAGCCGGCGCGCTTCCAGTTCCTGCGCACCGCAGAAGCCAAGGCGCGTCTGGCCCCCCTGGCCTCGCCTGGAAACCAGCCGAAGATCCTGGCTGCGCCGGTGGTGGTGATCATCGGCCACGACCTGGAGTTCTACGAGCACCTGGTCAAGAACTTCGCCCACAATCCGAACGCGCGCGGCGTGTTCGCGGGCAATGACGCCATGATCCAGGGCACCGCATTTCGCAACGGCACGTTGCAGGGCGCATACCTGATGATCGCGGCGCGCATGCTGGGGCTGGATTGCGGTCCGATGTCGGGTTTCGACGCCGCCAAGGTGGACGCCGAATTCTGGGCGGGCACCAAGGTCAAGACCAATTTCCTGTGCAATCTGGGCCACGGCGACCCGTCCAAGGTAATGGGGCGCCTGCCGCGCTTCACGTTCGAAGAAGCCGCGAAGCTGCTCTGATTTTCAACCGCCCGGCGCCACGGCGCCGGGTTCAATAATTACATGGCCTGAGGCCGCAGCCGGAGACAGAAAATGGGATTCAAACTGCCACGCATGTCGGCAAGCGCCGGCGTCATCGCGGCGCTGATTCTGGGTTGCGCGGCAGCAAGCGCCGCGGCGCAGGGCTACCCGTCACGTCCGGTGCGCATCCTGGCCGGCTTCCCGCCGGGCGGCGGTACCGACATCACCGCCCGCATTCTCGCGGTGAAGTTGTCCGAACTCTGGGGCCAGCAGGTCATCGTCGAGAACCGCGCCGGGGCCAGTGGCACGATTGCCGCTGACCTGGTCGCCAAGTCGCCCGCCGATGGCCATACCCTGCTGATGGGCCTGCCCAATTCCAACGTGGTGGCTTCGTTCGCCTACCCCAAGCTGCCCTACGACCAGATCAAGGATTTCGCCCCGGTGGTGCCGGTTTCACAGGTGGCCCTGGTGATGACGCTCTTCAACGGCGTGGCTGCCAATGACGTCAAGGCGCTGATCGCGCAAAGCAAGGTCAAGCAACTTCGCTATGCCTCCTCGGGCAATGGCAGCGTGCAGCACCTGTCGACCGAGACCTTCAAGTTCCTGACCGGCGCCGACCTCCTGCACATTCCCTACAAGGGCAGCGGGCAGGCGGTCATCGACCTTATCGCCGGCCAGGTCGACATGAACCTTGACACCATGCCGACGGTGCTCTCGCACATCAAGGCGGGCCGCCTGAAGGCCATAGCCGTCGGGACGCTCAAGCGCACCGTGCAATTGCCCGAGGTGCCGACCATTTCCGAATCCGGCCTGGCGGGATTCCAGGCGACCAACTGGTACGGCCTGTTCGCACCGGGCAATACGCCGCGCGAGGTGGTGGCCAAGATCAACGCCGACACGAACCGGTCGATCACCACGCCGGACATTCGCGAAAAGATCATCAATTCCGGCGGCGAGCCGCTCGGCGGCAGCAGCGAGGATTTCGCCGCTTTTCTGAAGAATGAAATCGCGCGCTCCGGCAAGACCATCAAGGAAGCGAACATCAAGTTTGAATGACGCGTGGTGTTCGTCGCAGTTGATTGGAACCGGGCGCCCGCCATTCATCGCTTCATGAGGAGAAACGCAATGCCAGCCACTTCAATACGAAAAGTCGCAATCACCCTGCTGGGCGCCGCGCTGCTTGCTGCAACCGGCATTTCAACAGCCCAGGATTGGCCCAAGGCCAAGCCTGTCTCCATAGTGGTGGGTTTCGGTCCGGGCGCATTCACCGACGTGATCGCGCGGGTGGTCGCGCAGAAGCTGGGCGAGACCACCGGCGGCTCCTTCGTGGTGGAAAACAAGCCTGGCGCTGGTGGCAACATCGCCACCGGCCAGGTCAAGCGTGCGACAACGGACGGCTACACCATCCTTGTCCACAGCGTGGCCTACGCCGTAAACCCCTCGCTTTATCCGAATGCGGGCTACGATGCCATCAAGGATTTTGTGCCCCTCGCGCTCGGGCCGCGCACGCCCAACATCATCACTGTGAATCCCGCCACGCCCGCCAAGGATCTCAAGGAACTGATTGATCTCGCGCGCAAGGAAAAACTCAACTACGCTTCCTCCGGCATCGGCACGACAACGCACCTGTCCATCGAGCGCCTGAAGGCGGCAGCGAAGGTCGACATCACCCACGTGCCTTACCAGCCGGCACAGGCGATCGCCGCTGTGGTTGCCGGCCACACGCAGATGTCCTCCACCTCGATGCCGCCGGCGGTGCCGCAGATCAAGGCCGGCAAGGTGCGTGCGATCGCGGTCACCAGTGCGAAGCGCTCATCGCTCCTTCCCGACGTGCCGTCGGTTACCGAGTTTGGCTACAAGGACTTCGACGACTACACCTGGGTGGGATTCTTCCTGCCGGTTGGCACGCCGCAGGCACTGGTGGACCGGATCAACGCGGAGATCAACAAGGCGATGGAGTTGCCCGATTCGAAGGAGAAGTTCGTCGGTCTGGGCATGGAATCCACCCGCAACACCTCCGCCGAGTTCGGTGCCTTCCTTCGCGAAGAAGTCACGAAATGGGCCGCGGTCGTCAAGAGTACCGGCGCCAAGGCCGAATAGCCTGATTCACTTCCTGTCACGCTGTCCCTGCCACCCACCATCACGGAAATACCATGCGACTGATCAGCTACCTCAAGGATGGACGCGCCGCCATTGGCGTCATCAAATCCGCCACCGCCACCGAGTTTGTCGACCTCGGCACCACCGGGCTTGCCTTTGCCACCGACATGGCGACTTTGCTTGCGGCGCCAGGCGCACTGGCGGCCGTCAAGACCGCCGCCGATGCGGCGCCTGTGCATGCGGTCAAGCCGCTCGCCGGCATCACCTACCTGCCGGTGGTTCCACGCCCGCCCAAGATCATCTGCCTGGGCTTGAACTACGCCGACCATGCAAAGGAAGGCGGTCACGCCAAGCCCGAGTACCCGAGCTTTTTCATGCGTGGCGCAACCTCGCAGGTGGCGCACAACCAGCCCATCATCCGCCCCAAGGCCTCCACAAAGCTCGATTACGAGGCTGAACTCGCGGTGATCATCGGTACGCGAGCGCGCCATCTCACCAAGGCCAACGCGCTTTCCTGCGTGGCCGGCTACGCCTGCTACAACGATGGCTCGGTGCGCGACTACCAGCGCAAGACCAACCAGTGGACCATCGGCAAGAACTTCGATGCCACCGGCGGATTCGGCCCGTGCCTGGTTACCGCCGATGAACTGCCGGCCGGTGCTGCAGGGCTGCGCATCCAGTCGCGCCTGAACGGCAAGGTCATGCAGGACGCCAACACCAAGGACTTCCTGTTCGATGTGGTCGAGTCGCTGTGCATCATCACCGAATGCATCACCCTGGAACCGGGTGACGTGATCATCACCGGTACGCCCGCTGGAGTGGGATATGCGCGGACCCCGCCGGTGTGGATGGCGCCCGGCGACATATGCGAGATCGACATCGAAGGTGTCGGAGTCCTGTCGAATCCGATTGCCGACGAGTAGTAAGGAGAGAGTCATGCGTGCACTGGCATGGTTGGTGGGGCTCCTGTCGACCGTACTGGTGTGCGCCGCTGCCTTTGGGCAGGCGCCGGCGGCGCCGGTCGCCGACGGCGAGTTCCGTGTGACGCTGCTTGGCACCGGCAGCCCGAACCCGGTGATGCGCCGCTTCGGTCCCGGGGTACTCGTCCAGGCGGGAGGGCAAAACCTGCTGATCGACTGCGGGCGCGGCGTCACGCAACGACTCCTGCAGGCGGGCCTGAAACTGGGTGCGGTCGATGCGTTGTTTGTCACGCATTTGCATTCGGACCATGTGGTCGGCATTCCCGACCTGTGGCTGACGGGCTGGCTGGAGGCGAACTACGCGCAGCGCGTCGGGCCGTTCCGGGTATTCGGTCCGGCGGGATCGCAGGGCCTGATGGATGGCCTGGTCAAGGCGTACGACTGGGACATCAAGGCGCGCATCGCCGACCAGAAGCTGGATGCGGCCAATGTCCGTCCGGAGGTCGTCGAAATCCGCCAGGGCGTGGTGTACGACAAGGGCGGCGTGAAGGTCACGGCGTTTGAAGTCGACCATGGCGAGCTGTTGAAGCCCGCGTTCGGATTCCGCATCGACCATGGCGGCCGCTCGGTCACCATTTCGGGCGACACCCGGTTCAACGAGAACCTGATCAAGCATGCCACCGGGACAGACCTGCTGATCCACCAGGTCGCGGCGGTCCGGGAGGAGCTGATGGCCTCGCCGGTTTTCAAGGCGATCCTGGACCACCATACCAAGCCGGAAGAGGCCGGGGTGGTGTTCGCGCGGGCCAGGCCGAAACTTGCGGTCTACTACCACTTCGTGCTGCTTGGCACGCCCAAGGTGCCGCCGGTGACCGAGAGGGAAGTCGTGGACATGACCCGCAAAACCTACGCCGGCCCTTTGGTGGTGGGTGAGGACTTGATGTCCTTCCGCCTGGAGGGCGGGCAGGTGGTGCAGATCGCGCCCAGGCCAGGCACCTGATGATGCGGAATTGACCGGACTGGCGCCATGCCTGAGCACCTGCATCAACTCCAGACCAGTATGCCGCTTGAGGTCGCAGCGCGCATCGTCGATGGTGCCATCGCGATCCGCCGTCGCGAGGGTTTGTTGCCGCTTGCCGTGGCCGTGCTCGATGCCGGCGGTCAACTGGTGGCGTTCAAGCGCGAGGACGGCTCGGGCGTCATGCGTTTCGACATTGCCTTCGGCAAGGCGCACGGTGCGCTGGGCATGGGGATGTCCACGCGCCTGATCCGTGACCGCCTGGCTGCGCGCCCCGCTTTTCAGAGCGCGCTTGCCGCCGCCTCGGATGGACGCTTTATTCCGGTGCCCGGCGGCGTGCTGATCCTCAATCCGGACAAGCTGGTCATAGGTGCCGTCGGCATCAGCGGAGACGCCTCCGACAAGGACGAGTACTGTGCCATTCAGGCAGTGCATGAGGCCGGTTGGGCCACCGAGCCGGCGGAACCCAATCCCGACTGGCGTGCCGCCGGCCTTTGAAGGAGAGCAATGATGCGACGCCGTGACCTGATCAAGCTTGGCCTCCTGGGAGCTTTGCCGGTGCATGCGCCCTGGGCCCAGGGCCAGGGCATATATCCATCCAGGCCACTGCGGCTGGTCGTGCCGTTTCCGCCTGGCGGCCCTACCGACGTCTTTGCGCGTCAATATGCACAACGCCTGACGGTGGCGTTGGGCCAGGCTGTGGTGGTGGAGAACAAGAGCGGCGCCAGCGGCACGATCGGCGCGCTCGAAGTCAAGAACGCGGAGGCCGACGGTTACACGCTGCTGTTCGGCACCGCGACCACCCACGGTCTCTATAACGCCGTTGCCAGGCAACCACAGTACGACGCCGTGCGCGACTTCACCCATATTGCGATCGTGGGGGGCGCGCCAGCCGCCTTCGGGGTGGGCCCGGGTGCGCCGCAGACGCTCAAGGGCCTGATCGACGCGGCACGCGCCAATCCCGGCAAGCTGCAATATGGCTCTCCCGGCGAGGGCACCACGCTGCACCTGGCCACCGAGCGCCTCAAGCGCGAGGCAGGCAATTTCGACATCCAGCACATTCCCTATCGCGGTGGCGCGCAATCGCTGCCGGCCTTGATCGGCGGGCAAGTCAGCATGTCCGTCGACACCCTGGGCCCGCTGATTCCGTTCCACAAATCCGGCAAGCTCAAGATCGTGGCGGTCGCGGGTGCGAAGCGTTCCCCACTGGTGCCTGACGTGCCCACGGTTGATGAAGCCATCGGCACGCGCGGTTTCGAGTCGGTGCTGTGGAACGTGATCGCCGCGCCGGCGAAACTTCCCCCGGCCGTGACGGCGACCCTGGCCGCGGCGACCGCCAAGGTAATGGCGGACGCATCCTTGCACCAACAGCTTTCGACGCTCGCCATCGATGCCACGACCGACTCGAATCCTGCCGCTGCCACGGCTTACATCAGGGCGGAGATCGAAAAGTGGCGGCCGGTCGTCGAGGCCACCGGGTTCAAGCTATAGGCAGGCCGAGACTCTGCCGCGCCAGGCTTCGAGTGCCTCGAAGTAATAGGTGAACATGCACGGATTGCAACCGCGACCGCAACAGGTGCGCGGATCGGGCATGTCCGGGGGCGCAGGGATGGCCACATTCCGGGACAGCGCCGCAGATTGCAGGCGCGCGATCTCGGTTCGTGCCTCGTGCAGATTCTCTTCCAGGCTCATGCGGACGGTGTCGTTTTCATGTCGGGGCAGAATTATCGAACCAAACCGTAACTTCAGACAACCAAAGGATTGACTCATGCCACTGAAAGAAAAGGAAGTTCTCGTTACCACCCGCTATGGAAGAATGCCGGCTTTCACGGCCTGTCCGGACGCACCGGGTACTTATCCGGGCATCATCTTCTACATGGACGCGCCGGGATACCGCGAGGAACTGTGCAACATGGCGCGGCGCATCGCCAAACACGGCTACTTCTGCATCCTGCCGGACATGTACTACCGGATGGGCCACTTGCGCTTCGACATTCCGCGTCGCAGCGACGCGATGACCGCGGTGATCTTCGCGGCGATGAACCACCTGTCCAATGCCGACGTGGTGGATGACACTGCCGGGCTGCTGGCCTTTCTGGACGCGCAAGCCGAGGTCAGGGCCGGGCCGGTAGGCTGCGTCGGGCACTGCATGAGCGGGCGTTACATCACCACGGTTGCGGCGCGCTTCCCGACCCGCATCGCCGCCGCGGCCTCGCTCTACGGCGTGGGTATCGTCACCGATGCACCCGATTCACCGCACCTGTTGCTCGACAAGATTCAGGGCGAGCTGTACTACGGCTTTGCCGAGACCGACGCGCATGTGCCGGACCGCGTGATTCCCGATTTGCGGGCGGCTCTCGAAAAGGCCGGCACCCGATACGAGATCGAAACCTTGCCGGGCACCCAGCATGGCTTCTGCTTCGCCGAGCGCCAGACCTACGCGCCGGTGGCGGCGGAGGCGTCGTGGGCCAAGGTGTTCAGTCTGTGGGAGCGGAATCTCAAGTAGCCGGGTCTTGTGATGCCCGGGGGTGCTGGAACTCATTGCGCGGGGACTTGATGATGCAACTGAAAAAGCGGTCTTTGCTGTGCTCGGCCTTTCTTGGCCCGCTTGTGGCGCGGGCACAGGATGCCCGTGCCGTGTGGCCGCAAAAGCCTGTCCGGCTGGTGGTGGCATTTGCGCCCGGTGGCCCGGCCGATATCGTCGCGCGGCTGATCAGCCAGCGTCTGGGCGATGCATTGGGGCAGTCAGTCGTGGTCGAGAACCGCGGTGGTGCCGGCGGGAATATTGCCGCGCAGCAGGTTGCCAGAGGTGTGGCGGATGGCCATGTCGTTCTCCTGACCACCAGTGCCATCGCGGTCGCGCCTGGCATGTCGGCCAATCCTGGATTCGACATCGAGAAGGATTTTTCGCCGGTCGTGCTGGTGGCTGCGCAACCCAGTGTCATCGTCGCGCATCCGTCGGTGCAGGCCAACAATCTGCAGGAACTTGTCGTGCTGGCAAGGGGCGGAAAGCTCAATTTCGGCACAGCCGGCAATGGCACGTCGCCGCACCTTGCGGCGGAGTACCTGTTCAAGGTGCTTGCGGGCGTCAACGTGACACACATTCCCTTCAACGGCGGCGGCCCGGCCCTGCAAGCGGCGGCCGGCGGCAATGTTGAGCTCGTGAACGTTGCGCTTTCTCCCGCGATTCCGCTCATCAAGGCCGGCAAGCTCAAGGCAATTGCGGTGACCAGTCCGAAACGGGCGCCCGCGTTGCCTGAAGTTCCCACCATCGCAGAATCCGGCTTTCCCGGGTTCGAGGACCGTACATGGGTTGGGATGTTTGTCCCGTCGGCTACTCCAGTCCCGGTTGTCACGCGCTTGAATGCGGATGTGGAAAAGGTTCTTCAACTTCCGGAGATTCGTGAGCGCATGACAGCCATCGCTTTCGAGCCCATCGGCGGTACGCCGCAGGCCTTCGGCCAGTTTGTCAGGAGCGAGGCGGTGAAGTTCGCCAAGTTCGTGCGCGAGGCGGGCATCAAGGCGGACTAGCCATGGCGGGAATTGCGCTGGATCAAGCCGGGACCGGTGCTCCGCGTTAGGATTCACATGGCGGCTAAACGCGGCCGAGGGACCAGTTCATGCGCATTGCACTCCTGACCGACATTCATGCCAATCGCGAGGCCTTCGAGGCCTGCCTCGCGCATGCCGGGCGCACGGCAGAACGCTACGCGTTTCTCGGTGACTTCGTCGGTTACGGGGCCGATCCCGCCTGGGTGGTCGACACGGTGATGGCGCACGTGGCGCAAGGGGCATTCGCGGTTCTGGGCAACCACGATACCGCGGTCGCGCACGGTCCCCGGCGGCAAATGCGGCCCGAGGCCCAGCAGGTGATCGAATGGACGCGCGCCAACATGTCGCCTGATCAGCTCGCGTTTCTGGCCGCGCTGCCCTTGACCCAGGAAGACGGCGATTGCCTTTTCGTCCACGCCAACGCTTGGGCGCCGGGCGAATGGGAGTATGTCGACGGAACGCTTGAGGCAGGGCGCAGTCTGCGCGCCACCAACCAGCGCTACACCTTTTGCGGCCACATGCACGAGCCCATCCTGTATCACATGGCCACCCACATCCGAACCACGCAGATGGGCATGGTGGGCGAGTTCATTCCCGTGCCGGAAAGCCCCATTCCGCTGATGCCGCAACGGCGCTGGCTGGTGATACCGGGTTCGGTGGGACAGCCGCGCGATGGCAACCCTGCGGCCTGCTATGCGATGTTCGACGACGAAACGTTCGAACTGGTCTATTACCGGGTCCCGTACGACCACGAGGCTGCGTCCGCCAAGATCCGCGCGGCCGGCCTGCCCGAGCAACTTGCGGCGCGCCTGGGCGTCGGAACCTGAGGGGGTCATGGGCGTTCATTCTTTCACCGAAGGCATGGTGCTGGACGGCTTCACGCTCCTGGACCGACTGCACAAGGGCGGTATGGCCACGCTGTGGCGGGTGGAAAAGCCCGGGCTGGACGGCCCGATGCTGATGAAGATCCCCCAGCTTGTGAACAACGACGACCCGGCGGCCATCGTCGGCTTCGAGGTCGAGCAGATGCTGATGCCGCGCCTGTCGGGCCCGCACGTGCCGAAGTTCATCGCCGCCGGCGATTTCACCGATCAGCCCTATATCGTCATGGAGCACATTGCCGGCGATTCCCTGCGCGCGCGGCTGGACCACGCACCGATCCCGCTGGACGAGGTCGCGAGCATCGGCGCGCGCGTCGCCACCGCCTTGCACGATCTGCATCGCCAGCATGTGATCCATCTCGACATCAAGCCTTCCAACATCATGTTCCGGCCGGACGGCCGCGCCATCCTGATCGATTTCGGACTGTCGCGCCATGACCGTCTGCCCGACCTGCTGGCCGAGGAGTTCCGCCTGCCGATGGGCACCGGCCCCTATATCTCGCCGGAACAGGTGCTGGGGGTGCGCAACGACCCGCGCAGCGACCTGTTCGCGCTGGGGGTGATGCTGTATCACTTTTCCACCGGCGAGCGGCCGTTCGGCTTCCCGACCTCGGTATCAGGATTGCGCAAGCGCCTGAAACAGGCGGCGGTGCCGCCACGCGCGATCCGCCCCGACTACCCACCCTGGTTGCAGGAAGTGATCCTGCGCTGCCTGGAAGTGGACCCCGAGCGCCGCTACGCCAGCGCGGCCGAGGTCGCCTTTGCGTTGCAAAACCCCGATCAGGTGACACTGACCGAGCGGGCCGCCATGGCGTCCAAGGAAGGCACCCTGCGCTCGATGAAGCGCTGGTTCAAGTCGATTGGCGCCGAGCCGGTGATGCTGGGCAATGTGGCAGACCAACTCGAACGCGCCCCCTTCATCATGGCGGCGGTTGATCTGTCGGCCGGGAGCACCGCGCTGGCCGAGAAACTGCGTGCCACCGCGCGGCGCATCGTGGCCATCGAGCCGGGCGCGCGCCTGGCCTGTGTCACCGTGCAGAAGACGGCACGCATCGGCATGGACAGCATCACCGACGAGGAAGGACGCAACATCCACGTCAAGCATCTGGTGGCGCTCAAGGATTGGGCGCGACCGCTCGCACTGCCGCCTGAACGCATGACCTTCCATGTGCTCGAGGCGCCGGACGCGGCCAGTGCCATCGTCGAATACGCAAGCGCCAACCAGGTTGACCACGTGTTGATCGGGGCGCGCGGCAGCGGGGCGATGCGCAGATACCTGGGCAGCGTTTCTTCGGAAGTGGTGGCGCGTGCGCCGTGTTCTGTCACGGTGGTGCGCGCAGAGCGGCGCGAGGCGGGCGATGACAACCCGTAATCTCCCGGCGGTCCGCATCATCGGACTGTCGCGTCCGCTGGCCTGGCTGGCAATGGGCTGGCGCGACATGCTGGCCACCCCCCTGCCAAGCCTGCTGCACGGCGTGCTGGTGGCCGGCGGTGGCTGGCTTGTGCTGTGGCTGGGTGAATATGCGTGGCTGCTGCTGCCGGGAGCGGTAAGCGGCTTTCTCCTGCTTGGGCCGATCATCGCGACCGGCCTGTATCAGTTGAGCCGCCGCCACCACAGCGGGCGGCGTGCTGCCGTGTCACAGGTGTTCTATGCATGGCAGCGCGGCACCCGGCCCCTGGTGGGCCTGGGCCTGCTGCTGTTCGCCGCTGGCAGCGCCTGGGTTGCGCTGTCGGCATCGCTGTTCATGGCCTTCGTTCCACAGCCGATCAACTCGTTGCGTGGTTTCCTGCACTATGCGCTCGCGCAGCAGGGCGCTTCGATGTTTTCCCTGTGGATGCTGGCCGGTGCGCTCGGCTGCTGCCTGGTTTTCGCGGCGACGGCGGTGTCCGCGCCGCTGCTGCTGGACCGGCGCATCGGGCTTGCGAGCGCCTTGCTTACCAGCGTCCGGGCGGTAGGCGACAATCCTGTCGTGATGGCGTTCTGGGCGGCCATCATCATGCTGGCGTGCCTGGTGTCGGTGTTTACCTGGATGGCCGGATTCCTGGTCAGCGTCCCGGTGTTGGGGCACGCCACCTGGCATGCCTATCGCGACCTTGTCGATGCCGGCGCCTGGGCGGAGCGCGATTGATGGATGGCCCGGCGTTCGGCCTGACCGAAGAGCAGGTGGCGCATTTCGGCCTGACCTGGGGCGTCGGTGGCCTGATTGTGTTGATGCTGTTCGTCATCTGGAGCGTGGCGAAGGAATCCAAGGCAGGGCGGATGGGCACCTTCGTGCTGTTTTTCGTGCTGGCTTTCGGCATCTTCGGGTTCCTGATGAAGCAGGTCATCCAGTGGTTCATGGGTATCCACTGACGATTTCCGTTCGGCGCTTCTTGCAGGTATCCTGCGGCCTGCGTTCAAACAAATATCGCCGGAGACAAGCACAATGAACATTTCGCGCCGACGCGTGCTGGCCACGTCCACGCTGCTTTTGCCGTTTGCGGCGGCACGCGCACAGGAGTACCCGTCGCGGCCGATCCGCGTGATCGTTCCCTACGCGCCCGGTGGCACAGACCAGCAGGTCCGCATCATGGCGCCGGTGCTGCAGCGCATCCTCGGGCAATCGCTGGTGATCGACAACGTCGCCGGCGGCGGCACCATCATCGGCACGGGCACCGTGCACAAGGCGAACCCTGACGGATATACGCTGCTGTACACCGGCACGGGCGCGATGTCGGTCATTCCCAACATGACCAAAACGCCTTACACGCGCAACGACTTCATGCCGCTGGGCAATGTGATCGGCACGCCGTTCGTCGTGGCCGCGCGGCCGGACGCGCCATTCAAGACCCTGGCGGAATTCGTGGCATACGGGCGTGCCAATCCCGGCAAGATCAGCTTTGGCTCCGCCGGCGCCGGCACCACGACGCACATGGCCGGCGAGGCCATCGCCGCCGCCGGAAACTTCAGGATATTGCATGTGCCCTATCAGGGGATCGGGCCGGCGGTCACATCGATCCTGGGGGGCAATGTCGACGTGGTGATCGGCCTGCCGAATGCGATCATGCCGCATGTCAACGCCGGAAAGTTGCTGGCCATGGCGATCACCGGGCCGCAACGCTCGGATCTCATGCCCAACCTCATGACCGTGCGGGAAGGCGGCCTGGACATGACGGACGTCACCAAATTCGGTTTCTTCGCGCCGAAGGGGACACCGGAGGCGGTGGTGCGCAAGTGGGTGGCGGCGATTCCCGAGGCGATGAAGGCAGCGGAATTCGTGGAAACCACCCGCAAGTCGTTCAACAGCACCATGTACCTGGATCCGGACCAGTTTCGTGTCGTACTGGATGCCGAGGACCGCCACTTCAAGAAATTGATCGCCGACCTGAAACTGGCGGAGCCGGCGAAGTAGATGCAGGGCGGGTCAGTCCCGCAGGGTTGCTGACGGAACGTATTCGCGCCAGACATCGCCGCGGTCCGGCAGGTCGGCGAAACTCCTGACCCGGTCCGCGGCGCGCCCCACGATGGCCTGCGCGGCGGCGTCGTGCGAGTCCAGGTATGTGGCCAATTCATCGATCGCGTCGCGAAGCACGCCGAAGCCCCCGGTCATGACTGCCGAGCACATCTCGACAGCGCTTGCGCCCGCCAGAAGCATGCGGGCGACATCATGGCCGCAGCGGGCGCCGTTGGTGCCGATCAGGGGATAGTCATTGCCCAGGGTGCGGCGCGAACGTCCCAGCCAGTAACAGGTCAGCGGCAGCGCCCATGGACCGCCGTAACCAAGGTTGGTGTCCAGCGCCGGCGCCATGGTTTCCAGATCCGGCAGCATCCCGAGCATGCGTCCGATCATGGTGACGGCTGCCGCGCCACCTTCGCGCGCGGCGGTTGCCAACGCAGCGACGTTTTCGCTCTGGCCGGTAAGTTTCACCCAGACCGGAATCCGCACCGCGCCGGTGACAGCGTTGACCTGTTCGCGAATCCTGTCCGCCGCCCGTTCGGTGGCCACGCCGCCGTGCGATGCTTCGTCACCGTAGGGGGTGCCGACGTTGAATTCGAGCAGGCGGATGCCGGCCCTTTCGTAGTCACGGGCCAGCGCAACGGCCGCATCGAGGCCGGCCAGGATGATGCTGCCGGCCACAAAGGCACCTCGGGCGGCGGCTTCGCGGTCGAGTGCGGCAACCGCGGAAATCCAGTCGGCACAGGCGCGCGCTTGAAGTCCGGAACGGCACAGGACGCTGCCACCCGGGCCGTGCCACGGCAGGGACTCCCAGGAAGGGCCGGTGCGCAGGTAGCCGGTTTGCCCCAACTGGTTGCGCGCGGCCTGGCTTTCGTTGATGGATTTCGCCACTACCACGGCCGCGCCGGCCTCCAGGGCGGCGCGGATGCCGGCTTCGGTCATCACATGCTCGCCGGAGGCGCAAATCACCGGGTTCTTGAGCGACAGCGTGCCAATCCCCACGCGCAGGGGCTCGCGCGGCCCCGTCATCGGGCCAGCATCATCGCGGCGGCGCGCTCGGCGATCATCAGTGTGGGAGCGTTGGTGTTGCCCGAAGTGATGGTCGGCATCACGGATGCGTCGGCGACGCGCAGCCCTTGCAGGCCGGCCACACGCAATTGCGGGTCGACCACCGCCAGCGGGTCGCCCGCCTTGCCCATGCGGCAGGTGCCCACCGGATGGAAGATGGTCGTGCCGATGTCACCGGCCGCGCGCGCGAGTTCCGCGTCGGTCTGCACGGTCGGCCCGGGTAGAAACTCTTCTGGCGCGTAATCGCGCAGCGCCGGCATGCCGACGATACGGCGGGTCAGCCGGAGCGCGGCGGATGCGACCTTGCGGTCTTCGTCGGTCGACAGGTAGTTGCAGTTGATCGAGGGCTTCGCGTCCGGATCGGTCGAGGTAATGCGCACATGGCCGCGCGAACTCGGGCGCAGGTTGCAGACCGAGGCGGTGAAGGCGGGAAACGAATGCAACGGGTCGCCGAACTTGTCGAGCGACAGCGGTTGCACGTGGTATTGCAGGTTCGGCGTTGCGTGTTCGTCGGACGATTGCCAGAACACGCCCAACTGGGAGGGGGCCATGGTCAGCGGGCCGCTGCGCAGGAAGGCGTACTCGAGCCCCATCATCGCCTTGCCCCACAGGCTGTTGGCCATGGTGTTGAGGGTCTTGATGCCGCGCACCTTGAACGCCATGCGCAACTGCAGGTGGTCCTGCAGGTTCTCGCCCACGCCGGGCAGGGCGTGCGTGACTGCGATGCCATGTTGCCCCAGCAGGTCCGGGGATCCAATTCCGGACAGCTGCAGCAATTGCGGCGATCCGATCGATCCCGCGGCGAGCACCACTTCGTCGCGCGCCCGCGCCGTCCAGGTGCCGGGGCCGCTCCCGCCGGTGCTTCGCACCGTCACGCCGACGCACCGTGAACCCTCGAAAAGAAGGCGTTGTGCCTGCGAATGGCTGCGAATGACCAGGTTGGGACGTTTCCTGACCGGATTGATGAAGGCCTTGCCCGCGTGCCAGCGCACGCCGGTTTTTTGTGTCACTTCAAACCGGCCGCTTCCGGCGTTGTTGCCGGTGTTGAAGTCCGGCGTGCGCGGAATGCCGGCCTGCTCGGCCGCCTGCGCGAACCGGTCGAGGATTTTCCAGGACAGGCGCTGCTCCTCGATCCTGACTTCGCCGCCGCTGCGATGGTAACGACCGTCGCCGCGGTGGCTGTCCTCGTGCTTGAGAAAGTGGGGGAGCACGGATTCCCAGTCCCAGCCAGGATCTCCGGTCACAGAGGCCCAATGATCATAGTCGCGCTTCTGGCCGCGCATGTAGATCATGGCGTTGATCAACGAGCAGCCACCCAGGCCGCGCCCGCGCGCGTAGTGGATGTCCCGGCCGTTGAGCCCGGGATCCCGGGTGGTCCGGAACATCCAGTCGGTACGCGGATTGGCGATGCAGTACAGGTAGCCTACCGGGATGTTGATCCAGATCCAGTTGTCCTCACCACCGGCTTCCAGCAGGCATACCCGCTTGGAGGGATCCGCCGAAAGGCGGTTGGCCAAAAGGCAACCGGCGGTACCGCCGCCGACGATGACGTAGTCGAATTGATCGGTATCCATGCGCGGGATTGTACCGGTCCGGTGGCTTACAACTTCTTACCACTCCCCCCGGCCTTGAAGGGTAGGATTGGTCAACTGGGTTCCGAAGTGTGCCGTTATGTCATCATCTCGGCAGGCATTCCGGTCCCATTTTCCCCTGCCCGCCATTTTTCATTTTCGTTGCCAAAGCAAACCCGACCCACGCCATGATCCGCCCGCTGATTCTTGCCACCCTGGTCGTCGCTGCCCTTGCGCAGCCGGCCTGGGCGCAACCGGTCCGTCCTTCCGGTCCGGACGGCCAGCGCCGCGGGATGGACGAGCGCAGCGGCCAATTCCGTGACAGCCGGGCCAGCCATGAAGGCCCGCGCCGCCCCATCGATGACGCGCGCCGCGAAGGCCTGGCGCCACGCCGCGACGATGCCGCCGATGGCCAGCGCATGAGCCCGGACGAGCGGCGCGAACTGCGCCGGCAGATCCGCGACCACGGCCGCGACATCTACCGCGATCGATAGTAGCGAGGCTCGCCCGCGGGTGGCGATCGCATCGCCGACGCCGTCGGCCGCGCACCGGGTGGTGCGCAAGGATGCCCTGTCCCTGGCATGAAGCGTGCTCGCTTGAATCACGGGTACCACCGGATTTGCGCGGGGTTTGCGCCGGGTTTGCGCGGACGCGCGCAGCCTGTGTTACCTTTTCCGTCGTTGCGCCTGTTCGATCACGCTGATCCGAGAATCCGATGAAACGTGTTCCGCTCTACAGTCGGTCCACCCATTCGAAGCGTCCCGCTGACGCAGGGCCGGCACGCGCCGCGCCCATCCCCGCCCAACAGCCGGCGATCCCGCCCGCGCAGGCGCCGGGCGGCGCTGCGGAACCCGCTGTTGAAGCTGAACCCGGGCGCCTGCGCCGATTTGCCCGCCGCCATGAGCGCTGGCTGATGCTTGCTGCCGGCATGCTCATCGCGGGTGCAGCCATGTTCCTGCAGCAACGCGGCTCGCCCGCCAACGGTGAGCTCACCCAGGAAGACATCGATAACGCAGTGCAGAATTCGCTCGAGAACAAGCCGCCGCCGTCAGTGGCTGCCAAGGCCTTCGAGGCGATTGGCCCCTCGGTGGTGCGGGTGGAGGGGGTTTTCTCCGGCGCCACCGGCGAACCCGACATGGAAGGCGGGGTCGGGACGGGTGTTGTGATCGTCGACAAGGGCATCATCCTCACCAACATGCATGTGGTTTCCGGTGCGGAGCGGGTCAAGGTCATCTTCGCGGACGGGCTCGAATCGGAGGCGACCGTCACCGGTGTCAAGCCCGAGCACGACCTGGCGATCCTGCAGGCCAAGACCATTCCCGATGACCTCAAGCCTGCCACGCTCAGGTCCACCGGCGACCTGCAGATCGGGGACCATGTGGTGGCAGTCGGTTTTCCGTTCGGTATCGGCCCTTCGGCATCATCCGGCGTGGTCTCCGGGCTCAAGCGCGAGTTTGTCTCGCCGGAAGGCAAGAAAACCCTCACCAACCTGATCCAGTTCGATGCGGCCGCCAATCCGGGCAATTCCGGCGGCCCGCTCGTCACCGCCGACGGCCAGGTGGTGGGCATTGTCACCGCCATCCTGAATCCAACCAGCCAGCGCGTTTTCATCGGCATCGGCTTTGCCGTGCCGATCGAGAATGCCGCCAATTCGATCGGCGTTTCGCCATTTTGATTTCAACCCGCATCCCCATATCCCACAGGAGCCACAATGAACGATAGCGCCAGCGAGGACATCAAGCCGCTGATGGAGCGCCTGCTCTATGAAGTCAAGAAGGTCGTGGTCGGGCAGGACCATTTTCTTGAGCGCGTGCTCGTCGCCATCCTCGCCCAGGGGCACTTGCTGGTGGAAGGTGTGCCGGGACTGGCCAAGACGTTGACGGTCAAGACGCTGGCGCGCACCATCCGCGGCAACTTCAAGCGCATCCAGTTCACCCCCGACCTGGTGCCTGCCGACCTGGTGGGCACGCGGGTGTACAACCAGAAGACCGGCGAATTCACCACATCCCTGGGGCCGGTGTTTGCCAACCTGCTGCTGGCCGACGAAATCAACCGCGCGCCCGCCAAGGTGCAAAGCGCGTTGCTGGAGGTCATGCAGGAGTACCAGGTGACCATCGCCGGCGAGACGCACAAGGTGCCGCAACCTTTCCTGGTGATGGCGACCCAGAACCCGATCGAAACCGAGGGCACCTATCCTCTGCCGGAAGCCCAGGTCGATCGTTTCATGATGAAGGTTCTGGTGGGCTATCCGACCGAGGAGGAGGAGTTCGTCATCGTCGACCGCGTGACCGCCGCGGTGCAGCAGACGGTGGCGGCGGTGGCCACGACCGAGCAACTGGCGGCATTGCAGCAGGAGTGCCGCACCGGGTATGTCGAGCCCTCGCTGATGCAGTACGCCGTCAAGCTGGCGTCGGCCACGCGCGATCCCGCAAAGCACGGTCTGGGAGACCTGGCGCGCTTCATTTCCTTCGGCGTTTCGCCGCGGGCCCCCATCCACCTGATCGAAGGCGCGCGGGCGCTGGCCTTTCTGCGCGGTCGCAGCTACGTGCTGCCCGAGGATGTCACCGACCTGGTGCCGGATGTATTCCGGCATCGCCTCGTGCTGACCTATGAAGCCCTGTCCGAGGGAATGACCGCTGATGCGCTGATCGCCAAAGTGATGCGCCAGATCGCCGCGCCCGAAAAGCCGCTGGAGGCCCATGTCAAGGCCGCAGCCTGATTTGCGCCTGGTGGCAGCTGGCAAGGCCGGCGGCGCGACCGGCGCCGAGGCCATGCTGCGACGGCTCGAGTGGACGGTGTTGCGACGTCTCGACGGCGCGATCCACGGCAACTACCGCACCCTGTTCCGCGGCTTCGGGCTCGACCTGGCGGATCTGCGTGAATACCAGTATGGCGACGATGTGCGCCATATCGACTGGAACGTCACGGCGCGGACCGGCGACCCCTATGTGCGCCAGTTCCACGAGGACCGCGAGGTGACGGCCTGGTTCCTGCTGGATTTGTCACCCTCGCTCGATTTCGGCTCGGGCGACGTGCAGAAGCGCGCCCTGTCGGCCGAATTTGTCGGGTTGTTGTCGCGCATCCTGACGCGCAGCGGCAATCGGGTGGGCGCCCTGATCTACGGCGATGAGGTTGACGCGGTGATCCCGGCCAAGAGCGGGCGAATGCAGGTGCTGCACATCCTGCACCGCATGCTCGCGCGCGAGGAGAAGCGCGGTTCGGGGGAAACCGACCTCGAAGCTTTCATGAAAAGCGCATTCCGCTTCATTCCGCGCCGCTCGCTGGTGTTCGTGGTGTCGGATTTCATCAGCAAACCGGGCTGGTCGGCGGCAGTGGCGCGCCTGACACAGCGTCACGAAGTGGTGGCGGTCCGCCTCTATGACCCCCTGGAGATGGAATTGCCGGACCTCGGCATGGTGCTGGTCCGCGATGCCGAGACCGGTGAGCAACTGATGGTCGATACCCACGATGCAGGCTTTCGCAAGCGCTTTGTGGCGGCGGCCCAACAGCGTGAGGATGAATTGCGCCAGGGCTTCGCGGAGGCCGGTGTCGATGTGCTCGAACTTGCAACCGACGATACCCTGATGGATGCGGTCATGCGTTTCGCCGACCTGCGCAAGCGGGTGTCCCAGCTATCAGGCGGCGGCATGCCGCGTCACCTGGCGGGGATGGCATGAAGTTCATCTGGCCGCAAATGCTGTGGCTGATGGCAATCCTGCCCCTGCTGGTGCTGGGCTACGTCTGGCTCTTGCGGCGCAAGCGGCGCGAAGGGCTGCGGTTTGCCAACCTCGCCCTGGTGCGCGCGGCACTGGATGGCGGGCCGCGCTGGCGCCGGCATCTGCCGCCCGCCATATTCCTGCTGGCGGTCGGGTTGATGGTGTTCGCGGTATCGCGGCCGGTATCGGTGGTGGCGGTGCCGACCCAGCACGAGAATATCGTCCTGGCCATCGATGTTTCGGGCAGCATGCGCGCCACGGATGTCAAGCCAAGCCGGCTGATCGTGGCGCAGGAGGCTGCCAAGGCATTCGTCAAGGACCAGCCGCGCAGTGTGCGCATCGGCGTGGTTTCATTCGCGGCCACGGCGTCGATCGTTCAGTACCCCACCCAGAATCGCGAGGACGTGCTCAATGCCATCGATCGGTTCCAGGTGCAGCGTGGCTCCGCGATTGGGAGCGCCATCGTGGTCGCCCTGACGACCTTGTTTCCCGATGCCGGTCCTGAACTCAAGGACATCCTCAACGGGCCGGATGGTCCGCGCCGCCAGTTTTCTTTCGGCATGCGGCCGAATGAAAAGAAGGAACCCTTCAAGCCCGTGCCACCGGGCTCCTACAACGGCGGCGCGATCATCCTGGTGAGCGACGGCGAACGAACAGCGGGGCCGGAGACCGCTGCGGCCATCAAGGCTGCGGCCGAACGCGGCGTGCGCGTATATACCGTAGGTATCGGAACCACCAAGGGCGAAACCATCGGGTTCGAGGGCTGGTCGATGCGCGTCAAGCTCGATGAAGAGGCATTGAAGCAGATCGCCAATGCCACCCGCGGACAGTACTTCCAGGCCTCGTCCGCGGCCGACCTCAAGGCGGTTTACGAATCCCTGACCTCGCGCCTGACCCTGGAGAAGAAGGAAATCGAGGTGGGCGCGATGTTCGCCGCCGCAGCAGCGCTGTTGGCGGTGCTTGCAGCCGGCCTGTCGCTCTTGTGGTTCAACCGAATCCTGTAGGCGACATCAAGAAATGGAACGCAAACGCATGGTCGCCGGCAACCTCCGCTCGGTTGGCTATGACGAGGCGCGGCGGTTGCTGGAAGTGGAATTGGCCAATGGGGAGATCCTCGAACACCCCGGCGTGGGCAAGGAGATCGCCCGGCGCCTGATGGCCAGCGGCGCCGCATGGAGCTTTTACCGGGACAATATCGAAGAAGAGTTTCCAGCCAGGCGCGCCGGCCGGGCGCGGCCGGCCGGAACAGTCGACAACCCCTTCGAGTAGGTGCGTCCTGCCAGGACGACCAGGCGGGGCCAGCCGCTATACTCGCGAGTCAAGCAGCTTTGGCGGCCCGCGAACGGGCTGCACAGCCGGACAGCATGCGCCTTCTCGCACTGGAAACCTCGACAGAATATTGCTCCTGCGCGTATGCGGACGGGGGTGACGTCCATGAACTGTTCGAGCGCGCCGGACAAAGCCACTCCACGTTGCTGCTTCCCATGGTGGAGCGCCTGCTTGCGGAAGTCGGTTCGCGCATCGGCGAAATCGAGGCGATCGCGTTCGGCGCCGGACCCGGTTCGTTCACCGGGCTGCGGATCGCGTGCAGCGTCGCACAAGGCCTGGCGATGGCGCGCGACCTGCCGGTTTTGCCTGTGGTGACGCTAGAAGCGCTTGCCGAAGAGACCGCTGGCGAGCGGGTCATCGCCTGCCTGGATGCGCGCATGGGCGAGCTTTACCTGGCTGGATATGAGCGCTTCGACACCGGGTGGCGCGCGCTCAAGTCGCCGTGTCTTGTGCGTCCCGACGCCTTGCCGGCCTTGGCCGGGCGATGGGCAGGGGCGGGCAGCGGCTTCGCGGTACAGGGGCAAGCCCTGGCGCTTGCGTACGATTTGACGGCCACGGACGCACAGGCGGTTCCGCGCGCGCGCGCGATTGCCGCACTCGGCGCGCGCTTGCTGGCCGCCGGCGGGGGCGTTGCCGCCGAGGCGGCCGCGCCGGTTTATTTGCGCGACAAGGTGGCGCTTGATGTTCGCGAGCAGGCGGCCTCGCGCGCCGCGCGGCGGGCAGCATGAGTGCGGTCCTCAAGGGGGGCGCGCCGTCGCTTGTGCCGATGACCGCGGAAATGCTTGCAGAAGTCCAGGTGATCGAAAATGACATCTACGAGTTCCCATGGACGCGCGGCAACTTTCGCGACTCCCTGGAATCGGGCTATAGCTGCTGGTTGTACCGACAGGCGGGTGACCTGCTTGGCTACGCGGTGGTGATGCTGGCGCTGGATGAAGCGCACCTTCTCAACCTGTCGATAGCCCGGGGGGCCCAGCGGCGCGGTCATGGCAGGCGTTTGCTCGAGGAAGTGTCGGCAGTGGCGCGCGGCCATGGCGCAGTGTCCATGTTCCTGGAAGTGCGGCCAACCAATGTGGCGGGCCGTGAACTGTATGCGCGGGCCGGATTTCGCCAGGTGGGGATGCGGCGGGCCTACTATCCGGCGCGGGGTGGCCGTGAGGATGCATTGGTGCTTTCGCGGGCGCTATGAACAGCCGGCAAGAACACCTGCTCCAGGAAATGGGCCTGGGACCGATCTGGAAACTGCGCTTGCAACCGGGCGTGCCGGAAGAATCGGCGCCCGTTAACGCGACGGAGCCGGGTGACGATCCCGCGCCGGCCTCCGAGCCGGCAGAGACCGGGTTGGTCGATGAATACGCCGCTGCGTTTGCCGGGCAGGATGACGACGCCGGCTACGGAGACTTCGATGAACCGGTCACGGCCGCGCCGCCGGTGGACGTACGCGCCACCGCGATCATGCGCATGGATTGGCCGCGCTTGCGTGAAGCCGTGGCCGAGTGCACGGCCTGCGCGCTTTCGAAGTCGCGACGCAATACGGTGTTCGGTGTCGGCAATCAGGAGGCGCCCTGGATGATCATCGGCGAGGCGCCGGGCGCCGAGGAGGATGCGCGCGGTGATCCGTTTGTTGGCCAGGCAGGGCAACTTCTTGACGCCATGCTGGCGTCCATTGGCATGACGCGCGAACGCGACGTGTTCATCGCCAATGTCCTGAAGTGCCGGCCTCCGGGCAATCGCAATCCCGAGCCGGAAGAGGTCGCGCGCTGCCTGCCGCACCTGCTGCGCCAGGTCGCCCTGGTCAAGCCGCGGCTGATACTGCTGATGGGGCGCTTCGCCGCCCATGCTCTCCTGGAGACCGACGCGTCGATCGCCTCGCTACGCGGCCGCCTGCACCAGGTTGCCGCGACGCCGGCCATCGTCACCTACCACCCCGCCTACCTGCTGCGCACGCCGCTCGACAAGGCGAAGTCATGGGAAGATCTGGTGTTCGCCCGTGCAACCTGGCGGGGCTTGCAAACCGGCGCTCGCGACCCCACATCCAACGCGTGATTTCAAAATTGAAGGACACCATCACCATGCGCAAGTTTCTGGTCGCCCTGTTTGGCTTCATGGCCCTTTCGCTCGCAGGATGCGGCTACAACGACTTTCAACGCCTTGATGAACAGGTGACGGCGGACTGGGCCGGTGTCCTGGCACAGTACCAGCGGCGTGCAGACGTGGTGCCCAATATTGTCGCGACGGTCAAGGGGGAGGCGAATTTCGAGCAGGAAACCCTGACCAAGGTGATCGAAGCGCGATCGCGCGCCACCTCCATCCAGGCCACGCCGCAATTGATCAATGATCCGCAGGCCTTCCAGAAATTCCAGGCCGCCCAGGGCGAACTTACCGGCGCATTGTCCCGGCTGATGGTGGTGTCCGAAAATTACCCCAACCTGAAGGCCAACCAGGCCTTCCGCGACCTGCGCGTGGTGCTCGAGGGCACCGAGAACCGCATCAACATCGCCCGCGACAAGTACATCAAGTCGGTGCAGGCCTACAACATCCTGGTGCGCACCATCCCGAGCAACCTGACGGCGATGGCGATGGGCTACAAGACCAAGGCGTCCTTCACGGTGGAGAACGAAAAGGCGATTTCCGCCGCACCGACGGTCAATTTCGACAAGCCCGCTGACAAGAAGTAGGGCGCCATCGGACCCGCGGCGGCACCTGCCATGCTAGCGTTGCGGCGACTCGCGCACGCGCTTGCCGGGGGGGTCTGCACGCTGCTGGTCGGAGCCAGTGCATGGGGACAGGGCGGTTCGCTTGTCGCCATACCTTCGCTCAAGACGCGTGTCACCGATACCGCGCAGGTTCTGGAGACGTCGGCGCGTGATGCCCTGGAAGCGAAGCTGGCGGCTTTTGAGCAGGCGCATGGCAGCCAGATCGCGGTTCTGCTGGTGGCCACCACCCAGCCCGAACCCATCGAGGACTTCGCGCACCGGGTCGGCGAGGCCTGGAAGATCGGTCGCAAGGGCGTGGGCGACGGCCTGCTTGTCATCGTCGCACGTGACGACAAGCGGGTACGCATCGACGTGGCTCGCGCCCTGGAGGGCGCGGTGCCGGACCTGGCCGCCAAGCGCGTGATTCGCGAGGAAATGGCGCCGCGTTTCGCCCAGGGCAATTTCTCCGGCGGGCTCAATTCGGGTCTGGATGCGCTTTTCAAGCTGATCGAGGGCGAGGCCTTGCCGCCGCCCAAAGGCGGCCAGGAGACGCCGACGTCCGACAACAATGACCTGGAGGTCTGGCTGATGTTCGGCTTCATCGGCCTGATCGTGGGCGGTTCGATTCTCAAGGCGATGTTCGGTCGAGCCGCCGGTTCATTCATCGGTGCCGGCGGCGCCGGGTTGATCGCCTGGCTGGTTGCAGGCAGTGTGCTGGCGGCAATCGCGATCGGGGTGGTCGCCTTGCTGTTTCTGCTGATCATGGGCAATGCACGCGGCGGTCGGGGCGGCGGATTCGGGCCCGGGCTGGGGGGCGGATTCGGCGGCATGGGCGGATCGCACTCGGGAGGCGGCTCTGGCGGCTTCTCGTCGGGGGGCGGCGGCGATTTCGGCGGCGGCGGAGCATCCGGCGGCTGGGGAGACGGTGGTGACTGACTTGCGGCGCACGGTACGCCATCTCGTTACCGACGATCGCGCAGTGCGTCGGGTCTTGCCGGCAGCGGCGCTCGACAACATCCGTCGTGCCATCGCCGCGGGCGAGGCACGACATGACGGAGAGGTGCGCTTCTGCATCGAGGCCTCGCTGCCGTGGTCCTATCTGCGTCGCGGCGCCAGCGCGCGTGAGCGTGCGGTCATGCTGTTTTCCAAGCTGCGGGTATGGGATACGGAGCGCAACACCGGTGTCCTGCTGTATGTGCTGCTGGCTGACAAGGCGGTGGAGATCGTGGCCGATCGCGGTATCGCGGCCAGGGTGGATCCGGCGGACTGGGCAGCGGTTTGCCGCGAACTGGCGCGCGCTTTCCGTGAAGGAAAAGCCGAGGAAGGGGTGTCGCGGGCCCTGGGCCGGATCAGCGAACTCCTGGCGCGGCACTTTCCCGCACTTGAGGACAATCCGAACGAACTCCCTGACTCTCCCGTGGTGCTTTGAGGCCTGACCTGAAGCTTGATCACCCGCTGGTGCGATCTCTGGCGTGGCTGCTGGGATCGCCCGGCTTGCTGGTGGCGCCAGCCGATGTCGCAGTAGACGCGGTGGTTTCGGATGACTGGTGCCGCAGGGCGCTCGCAGGTTCAACCGGACTGATGCTCGCACTGGATCGCGAACCGGCTGGGCTTGAAGCAGCGGTAGCGAACTGTGCATCCCGACGTCTCGGACGGCTCGCGGAATGCCTGATCGCATTCTGGCTTGAGAAGTCCGGCCGTTTCGAACTGTTGGCGCAAAACCTTGCGGTGCGCGGTGCCGGCCGCACGCTCGGTGAATTCGACCTCCTCTTCCGGGATCATGAAGAGCAAGGGGTGATCCACTGGGAAATGGCGGTGAAGTTCTATTTGCGGCGCCGTGGCGGCACGGAGTTTCTCGGGCCGGAGGGGCGTGACACGTTGGCGCGCAAGGCGCGGCACATCTTTGATCACCAGTTGCGCCTCGGGACCAGCCCGGCCGGGCGTGCTGCGCTGGCGGCAATTTGCAGCGGGCAAGCGGTCTCGCGGGCTTTCGTCAAGGGTTGGCTGTTCCACCCGGATGATGGGCTGGCCGGTGTGCCCGAGGTCAGTCCCTTCCACCAGCGCGGCTGGTGGCGCAAGCTGGAGGAGTTTGCGGCAACGCCGGAATGCCTCGGGCGGCGCTTTGCGCTGGTCAAGCGGGCGGACTGGATGAACGGGCCGCTTGCGGCCGCCGGGCGCGAGACCGCTTGCGCGGCCGAGGTCGCGCGACAAATCAAGGCGAGGTTTGAAGGCGATGCGCGCGCGGTGATGGTCGCCGGGTTTGATGCCCCGGGTGGCACGGGGACGGAATGCGGGCGTGGATTTGTGGTGCCTGAAGGTTGGCCTGGCGAACCGGCCGGGGCGTGATTGCCCGCCTCTAGTGCATCGAGTCGCTGCGCGCGAGCTTGAGGAGCCGGTCGACCTCGGCCTTGTGATGGATGGTATTGCTGCGATGCCAGCGTCCTATCACCCACATGATCGAGGCGACCAGGATGCCGAATCCGGCGATGGCCGTGAATGCCGATATTCCCGCGCCGGTGGACGAGGAGTAAAGGAAGCCGAGCAACAGGATGCAGGCCTGTTCGTTGAAATTCTGCACGGCGATCGAGCGGCCGGCCCCCATAAGGTTGTGGCCGCGATGCTGCAGCAACGCGTTCATGGGCACGACGAGGTAACCGCCGATGCCGCCCAAGAGGATCAGGAATGGGGCCGCGATCCACACATCACGGATGAAGATCAGAAGAATGACCAGGAAACCCATGATGATCGCAAGCGGGATCACCTTTGTCGCATGTTCCAGTTTCATGCGCATGCTGGCGACCACCGCGCCCACCGCGGTACCGATGGCCACGACGCCTACCAGGCTGGAAGCCTGGGTTGTGCCATAGCCCAGCGCGGCTGCGGCCCAGGCGAGCACGATGTAGCGCAAATTTCCAGAGACGCCCCAGAAAAGGGTGGTGGTGGCAAGCGAGATCTGACCGAGTTTGTCTCTCCAGAGAATCACATTGCAGCGCCAGAAGTCGGTCAGCAGTTCAATCGAGCGCTTCGGGAACGGCAGCATGGCCGCGCCGGTCAGCGGAATAAAGAGGTTGAACGCCGCGGCGACGACATACAGGATGCCGATCACCGCGATCGCCGCCTCCGGCGGCGTGTCGATGCCTGTGTGGATGTTCGGCAGGTCGATTTGCAGGAGGACATCCGAAACACGGTGGCCGATGAGCTGGCCACCCAGAAGCACACCGAGAATGATCGATGCGATGGTCAGCCCCTCGATCCAGCCATTTGCCTTCACCAGCTGCGAAGGCGGCAGCAACTCCGTGAGGATGCCGTACTTGGCAGGGGAGTAGGCGGCCGCCCCCATGCCCACCACGGTGTAGGCGATCAGCGGATGTATGCCCACCAGCATCATCAGGCAGCCGACCACCTTGAGGCTGTTCGACAGGAACATCACCCTGCCTTTCGGCAGCAGGTCGGCAAAGGCACCCACGAACGGGGCCAGCAGCACATAGAAGAGTGCGAACATCGGCACCAGCGCCGCGCGCTGCCATTCGGGCGCACCATCACTCTTGAGCAGTTCCACTGCGGCGACGAACAGCGCATTGTCCGCCAGCGACGAGAAAAACTGCGCCGACATGATGGTGTAGAACCCGGTCTTCATCGCATTCTGGTGATTTAGAATTGTGTCCGATCGCGCACCTGCGTGAGCAAAAAGGGGCAAGGGTGCCTCAGGCGCCCGGCTTTATAGCACGAATACATTCCCTCAAATCAACGATTTAGGATTGGTTAACCCGAATATGCGAAATCCGGCGGCAATGGCATGCGACGCCCCACGGGGTTGCGAAAACGGCCGCCGCTCTTGCCTGGAATGAACCGGCAATAGCCCGCATGCCGCGTCCGATCCGAGTTCAGTTCGATACCTCCGCGCTGGCGCATAACCTGGGTGTGGTGCGCAGGGCCGCCCCGGGCGCACGGGTGTGGGCGGTGGTCAAGGCGAATGCCTATGGCCATGGCCTGCTGCGCGCCGCGGGCGCGTTGCGGGCGGCCGAAGGCTTCGCCCTGCTTGATCTCGCCGAGGCGGTGCGCCTGCGCGAGGCAGGGTTCCTGCATCCGGTGCTGTTGCTTGAAGGGGTATTCCATCCCGGCGACCTCGATGTCGTCGACAGCCTTCACCTCACGCCGGTGATTCATCACCCCGGCCAGATCGAAATGCTCGAGAAAGCCGCGTTGCGGCGTCCGCTCGATGTTTATCTGAAGGTCAATTCAGGCATGAACCGGCTTGGCTTCACCGGGCCGGCCGTACGGCAGGCGCATCAGCGACTTTCCGGCCTGGCGCAGGTGAAGTCGATCACGCTGATGACCCATTTTGCGGACGCCGACGGTGCGCTCGGCGTCGCCGCGCAAATGGCGTCCATGCAGGTCGTGGCGGCCGGACTTGATGCGCATTGGAGCACGGCGAACTCGGCCGCCATCCTGCGCTATCCCGAGACACACCGGGATTGGGTCCGGCCCGGCATCGCGCTCTACGGAGCTTCACCGTTCCCGGAAACAAGTGCCGAGGCGCTCGGCTTGCTGCCGGTGATGACCTTGCACAGCGAAATCATCTCGGTGCAAAACCTCTCAAGGGGTGAAGGCATCGGCTACGGTTTCATCTACCGGGCTGAGCGCGACATGCGGGTCGGCATCGTCGCCTGCGGCTATGCGGACGGTTATCCGCGCCATGCGCCAGGGACCAATGCGGGGGGCGCGCCGATTCTGGTCGACGGCGTGCGCACCCGCACGGTTGGCAGGGTGGCGATGGACATGCTCTATGTCGACCTGACGCCGGTCCCTGGTGCGCAAGCGGGGAGCAAGGTGGTGCTGTGGGGCAAGGGATTGCCGGCAGACGAAGTCGCCACGGCCTGCGGTACCGTGTCCTACGAACTCATGTGCGCCCTTGCCGCACGCGTGCCGGTGGAGGACCGCGCGCCGTGAGTTCGGCCGCGGCCTTCGATCCGGACCGGAGGGAGCGGATCAAGGCCCGCATCGGCGGCGCGCTGAAGCGGCGCTTTTTCCTGCGCTTTCATGTCAGCCTGATCCTGGTGTTCACTTTTTGTGCCGGGTTGGTGACCACCCGCGTGCTGCTTTGGCTGGGCGTGGAGACGATGTGGTTGCGCTATCTCGCGTCCATGCTGGTTGCCTATGCGGCCTTTCTGGTTGGCGTGCGCTTGTGGCTTGCCTATGTCGGGGCTGCAGACATGCCTGATGCCGTCCGGCCGGTCGGCGCCAGCGTCGACCGGGACCGGAAAGCCCGACGAGGAGATGGTGGCGGATTCGACCTTCCGCTTGACCTCGGTGGAGGAGGTGGCGGTGGCGCGGGACCGGTGCGCCTGCCTTTCCGCGGTGGGGGCGGTGGCGATTTCGCCGGCGCTGGCGCGTCGGATTCCTTTGTGTCAGGTGAGGGCGTGGGCGATCTCCTGCCCTCTGTCGGGGGTTCGGGCGGCGGCTCGGGTTCCGGATCCGGTTTCAGCTTCGACCTGGGCGATGCTGACGGGCTGGTTGTATTGCTGCTGGCACTGCTGGTGCTGCTTGCGGTGCTGGGCAGTGCCTTCTGGATCATCTGGATCGGCCCCGAAATACTCGTGGAAGCCGCCTTCGAGGCCATGCTGGCTGGAGGGTTGATCAAGACCCTGAGGGCCGGCGGCGCCGGCGGCTGGATCGGCCGTGTCTTGTGGAAAACGCTGTTGCCGTTCATTCTCGTCACCGGCGCCGCGGTCGCTTTCGCCGCCATCGGCCAGTCCGCATATCCGCATGCGCGTACCTTCCGCGAAGTGCTGCGGGCCGCCTGGCTTGGCGAAGAGGCCACCGGTGAGGCCCTGGTTCCGCGCGAAACCGACCCGGATATCGCACGGTTGGACGATGATCTCTATCGCCTCGGCGCCATCGACAAGCTCGTCAAGCCTGACGACCGCGCGCGTGCTGCGTCGGCCCTGCTGCGCAAGGGCGAATTGCTTGCCCGGCGTGATCGGCACAATGAGATGGAGGTTGCCTACGACCGTGCCGCCGCGCTGGTTCATGCTGGAGATCCGCCAGACATGCAGCAGACGGCGGCCGATGCACTGCGGCTCAAGGCGTATGCCTTGGGCGAAGCGGGAAAGTCGGATGCCGCGCTGGCCGCATACGCCGCCTTGCAGGAACGCATCGGCGGGTCCGGCGATGTGCAAATGCAATGGCGCAGCGCCTGGGGGACTTTGCAACAGGCGGCCCTGATGGAGGCGCGCGAGGAAGGCAGCGGGGAGGCCATCCTTGCAGACATGGTGCTCCGCTTTGGCGGCAGCTCGAACCAGGAGGTGCGCGGGCAGGTTTCAGACGCCCACTACACGCTTGGGCTGATCAGCCTGTGGCGTGCCAAAAAGGACCAGGGCGCGAGACTTGCGACGATGGTTGCGGAGACGCTCGCCAGGTTCGAAGCCGCGCGCGCCGCGGCGGCACCCGACTCAGCCAATTTCGCGCAAGCCTGGTCCGGTATCGCATACATTCGCTTTCTTTCCGGCGACCGGAATGGGGCTGCGCAGGCGCTGGCGCAAGTACCGGTCAAGGAGCGTAACTGGATTCTTTTGTCGGTGATCGCGATGTACGTGGACAATCGCACCTTGCCAGTCGACGCGGAATTCCGCGCGCTGGGCGTACAACAACTGAAAGCGGCCAATGGCTAAGGCAAAGACGGCGTATGTGTGTGGCGAGTGTGGCGGTGAGGCCCCCAAGTGGCAGGGGCAGTGCCCGCATTGCTCGGCCTGGAACACGCTGTCCGAAATCCGCATCGACGCAACCGGGTCGGCGGCCGGCAACCGTTACGCATCGGCGCCGGCCGGACTGGCCGCAAGCGGCGCCATGAAATCACTGGCGGAAATCGAAGCGCGCGATACGCCGCGTATCGCCAGCACTATCGAAGAGTTCGACCGCGTGCTTGGCGGTGGGTTCGTTCCCGGCGGTGTCGTACTGATCGGCGGCGATCCGGGTATCGGCAAGTCGACGCTGCTCCTGCAAACCCTGGCTGGCCTGTCCGCACGCGCGAAGGTGCTGTACGTCACGGGCGAGGAATCGGCCGAACAGGTCGCCCTGCGCGCCCAGCGGCTCGGGCTTTCAGCGCCCGGCATGAAGCTCCTGCCCGAGATCAACCTGGAGAGGATCCAGGCAGCACTGGTGGCCGAAGCGCCGCTGGTCGCAGTGGTCGATTCGATCCAGACCCTGTATTCCGAAGCGCTGACCGCCGCGCCGGGGTCGGTGTCGCAGGTGCGTGAATGCGCGGCGCAATTGACGCGCATCGCCAAGCAGACCGGTACGACCATAGTGCTGGTTGGTCATGTCACAAAGGAAGGGACGATCGCCGGTCCGCGCGTGCTCGAGCATATCGTCGACACGGTCCTGTATTTCGAAGGGGACACGCATTCCTCGTTTCGACTGGTGCGCGCCTTCAAGAACCGCTTTGGCGCGGTCAATGAGCTGGGTGTTTTTGCGATGACCGATCGCGGCCTGAAGGGGGTCGCGAATCCGTCCGCCTTGTTTCTTTCGCAACATGACCAGGACGTGCCAGGCTCGGCGGTTCTGGTGACCCAGGAGGGAACGCGCCCGCTGCTGGTCGAAATCCAGGCGCTCGTGGACGATGCCCACTCGCCCAATCCGCGCCGCCTTTCCGTAGGGCTCGAGCAAAACCGCCTGGCGATGCTGCTGGCGGTGCTGCATCGCCATGTCGGCGTCGCCTGCTACGACCAGGACGTGTTCATCAATGCGGTCGGGGGCGTGAAAATTGCCGAGCCCGCCGCCGATCTTGCGGTCCTGCTGGCGATCGTGTCCTCGCTCAAAGGCAAGCCGCTGCCGCGCGGGCTGGTGGTCTTCGGCGAAGTCGGGCTTGCCGGCGAGATCCGGCCGGCGCCGCGGGGTCAGGAGCGGCTGCGCGAAGCCGCCAAGCTGGGTTTCACCCAGGCGCTGATTCCCAAAGGCAACCTGCCCAAGACACCGATTCCCGGCATCGAAGTGGTGGCGGTCGAACGGGCGGCCGAGGCGCTGGCGCGATTCCGGTAACCCCGGGCGCGCGCAAGGTGGCGCGTTGGGCTACCATGCGACAGGCAAATGCGTTCCAGTTGCAAATCGAGGTGCATATGGGTGCAGAGGTCGTCTTTCGAAGGTCACCGGAAGGACAGCAGGCCCTGGATTCCCGCGACAAGCGGATCAGCGCAAGATTGCGTGCCCTGATGCTGATGGCTGAAGGAAAACCGATGTCGCGGTTCACGGAAACCGCGGCAGCCCTGGGAGCGCCGCCGGATGCGCTGGACCAACTGGTGCGGCTGGGGTTTGTGCGTGGCGACTTGGTCCAGACCGGTTTGCCTGGCCTTGCCGAAACCGCGGCGCCTGACGAAGCTGAGGACGCCTATGGGCGGTTTCGCACCGCATCCGGGTTGCTGCGCGAGATCGCCGCCGACGTGTTGGGGCTCAAGGCCTTCTTTTTCATTTTGAAGGTTGAAAAGGCTTCAACACTTGAGGAACTCGCCCAATTGCTGCCGGTCCTGTTGCCTGCTGTGGTCAAGGCGCGCGGAGCGCAGGATGCGGCCCGGCTCGAAGCTCAATTGCGCCAAATGCTGCAAAGCAGCGACAGCCCGGCCGCCGGGTGATACAATCGATTTTGAAATTCACCTGCGCGTGTCGGCCCACCCCCAGCGGCCCTGTCTCCTGATCCACGCGCCACCTACGACATCATGAAACCAGTCATTGCGCTGGTCGGCCGACCAAACGTCGGCAAATCGACGCTTTTCAATCGCCTGACCAAGTCGCGCGACGCTCTTGTGGCCGATATTCCGGGCCTTACGCGCGATCGCCACTACGGACATGGGCGTCTTGGCGAGAGCCCCTTCCTGGTCATTGACACGGGTGGTTTCGAGCCGGATGCCAAGACCGGCATCGTCAGCGAGATGGCCCGCCAGGCAGAGCAGGCCATCGCCGAAGCTGATGTCGTGATTTTCATGACTGACGGCCGCGCGGGCGTGACTGGTCATGACCATACGATCGCGACGCTGTTGCGCAAGTCCGGGCGGCGCGCGTTGCTGGCGGTCAACAAGACCGAAGGCATGACCTTGAGCGGGGTCGCCAACGAGTTCTACGAGCTTGGGCTGGGCCAGCCATTCTCGATCTCGGCTGCGCATGGCGACGGCGTGCGCGAATTGCTCGAACTGGCACTGGAGCCCTTTGCCGAAGCCGAGGCAGCACCGGCGCCTGCCGACGAGAGCGGTGGCAGGGCGCGCATCGCCATCGCAGGCAGGCCCAATGTAGGCAAGTCCACCTTGGTCAATACGCTTTTGGGCGAGGAAAGGGTGATCGCCTTCGACCAGCCCGGTACCACGCGTGACGCGATCGCCATCGATTTCGATTACGAGGGGCGTTCCTATACGCTGATCGACACCGCCGGCCTGCGTCGCCGCGGCAAGGTTTTCGAGACCGTGGAGAAGTTTTCGGTCATCAAGACCATGCAGGCGATCGCCGATGCGAACGTGGTGGTGCTGGTGCTCGACGCGCGCCAGGACATCGCCGATCAGGATGCGCACATTGCCGGCTTCATCCTCGAATCGGGACGCGCGCTGGTCGTGGCGATCAACAAGTGGGACGGCCTGGACAGCTACGCGCGCGAGCGCGTCAAGCACGAATTCGCGCGCAAGCTGCAGTTTCTTGATTTCGCCAACGTTCACTTCATCTCCGCGCGCGAAGGCCAGGGCGTCGGGGCCCTGATGCGCTCGGTCGGACAGGCGTATGCCGCGGCCTACGTCAAGCTTTCAACCCCGCGCATCACCCGGGCGCTGGCGGATGCCGTGGCGCGCCAGCAACCTCCCCGGGCAGGCGTGACCCGACCGAAATTGCGCTACGCGCACCAGGGTGGCAGCAATCCGCCCATCATTGTCGTGCACGGCAACTCCCTGCAAAACATCAAGGATTCGTACCGGAGGTACCTGGAAGGGTACTTCATGGAAACTTTTCGGCTCAAGGGCACTCCATTACGGGTACAGTTCAAGACCGGGAAGAACCCGTTTTCCGAGGATTGACACATTTTTGCCCGTTCCGGCTCCATTTGGGGCATGTCGGATGCGGGTTTCCGGGAACTTGGCACGCCAAGTGCTCTTCGTGTACATTGAAAAATCAACAAGAAATTCGGAGCTACCATGAGCAATAAAGGGCAAATGCTACAAGACCCGTTTCTGAACGCACTGCGGCGCGAGCACGTGCCGGTTGCGATCTACCTCGTGAACGGCATCAAGCTCCAGGGCCAGGTCGAGTCTTTTGACCAGTACGTGGTCCTCCTCAAGAATACGGTGACGCAAATGGTCTACAAGCACGCCATCTCCACGGTGGTTCCGTCACGTCCGGTGAACCTGAATCTGGAAGCTGCCGGCGAATCTTGATGACGCCGGTTTCTCCGGCATGCGGGATCGGGGCAGACGGCCCCGGAACCTCTGACCATGCTGGACTCCTATGAGGTTTCAAGGCG
The DNA here is from genome assembly GCA_965279115.1 of Burkholderiales bacterium. Lineage (GTDB taxonomy): Bacteria > Pseudomonadota > Gammaproteobacteria > Burkholderiales > JAEUOS01 > JAEUOS01. The sequence goes on along the minus strand of OZ257137.1, from coordinate 6,117,474 downwards.
GCGCCCACCTGCTGGTACGGGTGAGCGCGCTGTCCTGGTATGTCTGGATTTCGGCAAGGTCGATCACGCGGAATCAGTGGCGGAATTCAGGCTTCTGGCCAGCAGCGCCGGCCTGAATTCGGTCGGGCTGGTCGAGGCGCGCCGAGCCAGGCCGGATCCGGCATTGTTTGCCGGGTCGGGCAAGGTGCGCGAGATCGCGGCGGTCGTGGCGGACGCCGAGGCCGATGTGGTGCTGTTCAACCACATCCTTTCGCCTGCCCAGCAGCGCAACCTCGAGGGCGAGCTCAAGGCCAAGGTAGTGGACCGTACCACGTTGATTCTCGACATATTCGCGCAGCGCGCCAAGAGTCACGAAGGCAAGATCCAGGTGGAACTGGCGCAATTGCGCCACCTGGCGACCCGCCTGGTGCGCGGCTGGACCCACCTGGAACGGCAAAAGGGTGGCATCGGCCTGCGCGGACCTGGCGAAACGCAGCTCGAAACCGATCGCCGCTTGCTTGGCAACCGGGTCAAGCTTCTGACGGAGCGCCTCAAGAAAGTGCAGCGCCAACGTGACGTCCAGCGCCGCTCGCGCAGCCGCGGCAGGGTGTTCTCGGTATCGCTGGTCGGGTATACAAACGCCGGCAAGTCGACGCTTTTCAATGCCCTGACCAAGGCGCAGAGCTACGCGGCCAACCAGTTGTTCGCCACACTGGATACCACCTCGCGCAGGGTTCACCTGGCGGCAGGCGTGGAGATCGTGCTCTCCGACACCGTAGGCTTCATCCGGGAACTGCCGCATACGCTCGTAGCCGCATTCCGCGCCACCCTGGAAGAAACCGTCCAGGCCGACCTGCTCTTGCATGTGGTCGATTCGGCCTCACCTGCAAGGCTGGAGCAGATTGTGGAAGTCGATGCGGTGTTGGCCGAGATCGGCGCCGCGCAGATTCCCCAGATACTGGTGTGGAACAAGATCGACCTCGCCGGGCCGGATGGCCAAACCCGCTTCGAAGCCGGGGTGGAAAGGGACGAATATGATAAAATTTCAAGGATTTTTGTGAGCGCACAGACCCGGGATGGCCTGGGATTGTTGCGCGAAGCGTTGATCGAGCAAGCCGGGCTTTTTGCGCGCGGCACTCAAGACGATCAGGCGTCGACTGCGGCGGAGCCAACCGGGCCATCCGCCGCTTCTGTTTTTTGAGGATACGCGGTTAATGCGTCTAGCAACCTTGTTGGCATCAATCAGGCAGCGCGTCGCGGGCAACCGCGTGTTCGCAACCGGCGGCGGACCGCCGGACCTCGAGGATCTCTGGAGAGATTTCAATCGCAAGCTGTCCGGCATGTTCGGTGGCGGGGGCGGGCGCGTGCCTGCCGGTGGAGGCGGCGAGCCGCCCAACATGAAGATGTTCGGCGGCGGCGTGGCGCTGGTGGCCGTGGTGGTTGTGCTGTTGTGGGCGTCGAGCGGATTCTTCATCGTGCCGGAAGGGCAGACGGCGGCCATCATGCGTTTCGGCAAGTTCACCCAGCTGACCGACCGTGCGGGCTTCAAGTGGCGCATGCCGTATCCGATCGAGCAGCACGAAATGGTCAACGTGCAGCAGTTGCGCCAGGTCGAGGTCGGGTATCGCAACAACGTCAAGACCAAGGTGCTCAAGGAGTCGCTGATGCTCACCGACGACGAGAACATCATCGACATCCAGTTCGCGGTGCAATACCGGCTTTCCTCGGCGACGGACTATCTGTTCAACAACCGGGCTCCCGACGAGACGGTCCTGCAGGCCGCGGAGACCGCGATGCGCGAACTGGTGGGCAGGTCGAAAATGGACTTTGTCCTCTACGAAGGCAAGGAGCAGATCGCCAAGTCCGCCGAGAAACTGATCCAGCAGATCGTCGATCGCTACAAGACCGGCATCATGATCGTCAATGTCACCCTGCAGAACGCGCAGCCGCCAGAGCCGGTGCAGGCGGCATTCGATGACGCGGTGAAGGCAGGGCAGGATCGCGAGCGCCAGAAGAACGAGGGCCAGGCCTACGCCAATGACGTGATACCCAAGGCGCGCGGTACGGCGGCCAGGCTGACGGAGGAATCCGAGGCCTACAAGCAGAAGGTGATCGCGGGCGCCGAAGGCGATGCCAGCCGCTTCAAGCAGGTGCTGGTGGAGTACAGCAAGGCGCCGCAGGTCACGCGTGACCGCATGTACCTGGACACCATGCAGCAGGTCTATGCAAATACCTCGAAAGTGCTGGTCGATGTGCGTTCCGGCAGTCCGCTGCTCTACCTTCCGCTCGACAAGCTGGTGCAGCAGACCGGCGGCGGCAGCGGGGTGGGGAGCGGAACCATGCAGGTGGAGCCTTCCGGCATGGGCGCTGCGCGACCACCGACACTGGAAGCGCCGCCGACGCCTGCTGTCGTCGAGCCGCGTTCGCGCGATGCGCAGCGCAACCGTGAGCGGGAGGGCCGGTGATGAATCGCCTCATATCAGCCATCTTCGCGCTGCTTGTGCTGGGCACGCTTGCCTCCTCGACGCTCTACGTGGTCGACCAGCGTCAATACGCGATTGTCTTCGCGCTTGGCGAAGTCAAGGAAGTGGTCAATGAGCCGGGGCTGCATTTCAAGCTGCCGCCGCCGTTCCAGAACGTGACCTACTTCGAGAAGCGCATCATGACCATTGATACGCCCGACTCGGACCGCTTCATCACCTCGGAAAAGAAGAACCTGGTGGTCGATTCCTTCGTGAAATGGCGCATCAGCGACCCCAAGCTTTATTACGTCAGCGTGCAGGGACGTGAGACCGACGCCGTATACCGCATCCAGCAGAGTCTGAAGGATGCGCTGAACAACGAAATCGGCAAGCGCACCGTCAATGAAATGGTTTCCGGCGTGCGCGACAAGGTCATGCAGGACATTTCCAGCAAGGTCAACGTGGATGCCGGGAAGATCGGCGTGCAGGTGGTCGATGTGCGACTGAAGCGGGTCGAGTTTTCCGACGAGATCAAGGATTCGGTTTTCAAGCGCATGGAGTCCGAACGCAAGCGGGTGGCCAATGAGTTGCGCTCGACCGGCTTCGCCGACAGCGAGAAAATCCGCGCCGATGCTGATCGCCAGCGCGAAGTGATCCTGGCCGAGGCCTACAAGGACGCGCAGCGCGTCAAGGGCGATGGCGACGCCAAGGCTGCGGCGATCTACAGCGAGGCTTTTGGTCGCGATCCCGAGTTTTATGGTTTTTATCGCAGCCTGGAGGCCTACCGCAATAGCTTCCGCAACAAGGGGGACGTGATGGTGATGGAGCCGAATTCCGACTTCTTCCGCTATCTGAAGTCTCCTGGCGGCCGGACTGCCGCGCCCGCCGGCAAGTCGCGTTGATCCGTTTCGGGGTGATGGCTTGTCTTCGCTTGTTGCCGCACTCGCGCTGATGCTCGTTATCGAAGGTCTTGTTCCGTTCCTGGCGCCGGCGGCTTGGCGCGAGACCTTTCGTCGCATCATCGAGATGCGCGATGGGCAAATCCGCTTCATCGGCGCCGCTTCGATCGCGTGCGGCGCCTTGCTTTATCTTTTCGCGGCCTGATTCCCGGGCTGCCACCGATTCGCATGTCAAAGTGGGCCTTGCCTGAATACATCGCCGACGTGCTTCCGCCGGAGGCGCGGCGCATTGAAAAGCTGCGCCGCATCCTGCAGGACAGCTTTCGCGCCCACGGCTACGAACTGACCCTGCCGCCGCTGCTTGAGTATGTCGATTCCCTGTTTACCGGAACCGGCCACGACATGGAGCTGTCGACCTTCAAGCTGGTTGACCAGTTGACCGGTCGCACCATGGGCCTGCGTGCCGACATCACGCCCCAGGTGGCACGCATCGACGCGCACCTTCTCAACCGGGAGGGAGTGACCAGGCTATGCTATTGCGGCCCGGTATTGCATACCTTGCCCGCGGGGCTGGCCGCCACCCGTGAGCCCCTGCAGATCGGCGCCGAGGTCTATGGCCATGCCGGCATCGAGGCCGATATCGAGATCCAGAGTCTGCTGCTCGAAGTACTCGGCCAGGCGGGCGTGACTGCGCGCCTTGATCTGGGGCATGTGGGAGTGTTCCGTGCGCTCGCGGCGGCCGCCGGCATCAGTGGCGAGACGGGCGAACGCCTGTTTTCCCTGCTGCAGGCCAAGGACGCGCCGGCGATCGAGCAACTCACCGAACATATCGCCGAGCCCGTTCGTGAAGCGCTGCGCCGGCTACCGCGCCTCTACGGTGGCCCCGAGGTGCTTGAAGAAGCGCGCCACGCGTTGCCGGACCTGCCACAGATTCATGAAGCGCTCGACGACCTCGACGTGCTCGCCCGGTCTGTCACGGGAGCCGCCATCAGCATCGATCTTGCCGAGTTGCGCGGATACCAGTATCACTCCGGGGTCGTGTTCGCCGCATACGCCGACGGCGTGCCGAATGCGATTGCCCGTGGTGGCCGCTACGACGAGGTCGGCCGCGCCTTCGGGCGCGCGCGGGCCGCCACCGGATTTTCGCTGGACCTGCGCGAACTGGCGCGCCTTTCGCCAGAGGAGCCGGCCTGCGAGGGTATTCTTGCGCCCTGGTCGGATGACGCGGTACTCAAACGCCGCATCGCCGAATTGCGTGCCGGAGGGGACGTCGTGGTCATGGCCCTGCCAGGGCATGACAAAGCCTCGTGGCAACCATGCTGCAATCGGGAACTCAAGATGGCCGGCAGCGACTGGGTCGTCGTACCAATCAACTGAAGCGCTGGAAAATCATGGCAAAAAACGTGGTGGTCATCGGCACCCAATGGGGCGACGAAGGCAAGGGCAAGATCGTGGACTGGATGACCGACCACGCCGGTGGCGTGGTGCGTTTCCAGGGCGGACACAATGCTGGCCACACGCTGGTGATCGGGGCGCGCAAGACCATCCTGCGCCTGATCCCCTCCGGCATCCTGCGCCCGAACGTCACCTGCTACATCGGCAATGGCGTGGTGCTTTCGCCCGAGGCCTTGTTCAAGGAAATCGAGGAACTCGAAGCCGCGGGCGTCAAGGTCACCAGCCGATTGCGGGTCTCGCAATCGTGCACGCTGATCCTGCCGTATCACATCGCGCTGGACCAGGCGCGCGAAGCCGCCCGTGGCGAGGCCAAGATCGGCACCACCGGCCGCGGCATCGGGCCGGCCTACGAAGACAAGGCCGCGCGCCGGGCGCTCAAGGTCATCGACCTGTTCAACCCGGCCCGATTCGCCGAGAAGCTCAAGGAAACCCTGGAGTTCCACAATTTCGTGTTGACGCAGTATCTCAAGACCGCGCCGGTCGACTACCAGGCCACTCTGGACCAGGCATTGGCGTTTGCCCCGCGCCTGAAACCGATGGTCGCCGACGTATCGCATGAGCTTTATGCGGCAAGCAGCGCGGGTGTGGGCCTGTTGTTCGAAGGCGCACAGGGCACCTTGCTGGATGTCGACCATGGCACCTATCCCTTCGTCACCTCGTCGAATTGCGTCGCCGGCGCGGCTGCCGCGGGCGCCGGTGTCGGTCCGGGCCAACTGCACTACATCCTGGGCATCACCAAGGCCTATGCCACGCGCGTGGGCTCGGGGCCATTCCCGACCGAACTGTCGGACGCAACCGGAGAGCACCTGCGCAAGCGCGGCAATGAATTCGGCTCGGTCACCGGCCGGCCGCGGCGCTGTGGCTGGTTTGATGCCGCCGCCCTGAAGCGTTCGATCCAGATCAACGGCATCACCGGCTTGTGCATCACCAAGCTGGACGTTCTCGATGGCATGGAAACGGTGCAGCTGGCTACCGGATACTTGCAGGCCGGCGAGCCGTGCGACCTGCTGCCGGCCGGTGCAGATGGTGCCGCGCAGTGTGTGCCGGTCTACGAGGAAATGCCGGGCTGGAGCGAATCCACGGTTGGCGTGCAGAATTTCGATCAGTTGCCGCGTAACGCGCAGAATTACCTGCGCCGCCTCGAGGAGGCGTGCGGCGCGCCGATCGCGCTGATCTCCACCGGACCGGAACGGGACCAGACCATCGTGCTTTCGCACCCATTCAAGTGACCTCGATGGCCGACCTCTACATCTCCTGGAACGACTATCACGACGCGATCGAGCGCCTGGCCGCCAAGGTACAGGCCTCGAAGTTCGATTTCGACCAGATCATCTGCCTGGCGCGGGGCGGCCTGCGGGTTGGCGATACCCTGTCGCGCATATTCAACCAGCCGCTGGGCGTGCTCGCCACGCAATCCTATTTCGCCAACGCCGACAAGACGGCCGAAATGCAGGGCGAGCTCACCATCGGCCAGCACATGGCCAAAGTCAATGAACGCCTGGGCGACCGCATCCTGCTGGTCGATGACCTGGTCGACTCCGGCAAGACCATGCAGGAAGTGGTGTCGCACCTGCGCCACCGTTATCCCGGAATCCATGAGGTTCGCACGGCGGTCATCTGGAAGAAGGGCTGTTCGGTGTTCACGCCGGACTATTGGGCTGATGATCTGCCGCACAATCCCTGGATCCACCAGCCCTTCGAGATCTATGACAAGCTCAAGCCCGCGGAGCTTGCGTCGCGTCTGGGGCAAGGCTGAACGCGCGCCGTACAAAAGCAAAAGCCGCTCGAAGGGAGCGGCTCTGCGGGTGCTGCGACTACTTTTCAATCGGGGAAACTTGGTGCCCAGAAAGGGACTCGAACCCCCACAGTGTTGCCACCGCCAGGACCTGAACCTGGTGCGTCTACCAATTCCGCCATCTGGGCCCGATTGCCCGATGCACAATCAAGCTTGAACATCGAGAAAGAGATTATAACCAAAATTGAAAAACAATAAAACCAGGCTGCCGGCAAAATCCGCGCGCCCAAAATTCCGCGCCAATCCGGCCGTTCCGCAGTCGAACATCGCCGGGGTGTCCATCCCCGCGCGTTCGGCCATCCTGAACGCGCTCGAGGAGCATCCCAACCTGACGCTGGCGCAAGTCGCCGAAACGCTCAAGGTGCCGCGCGCTGCGCGGGAAGCCCTGTCACGCCGCATCGAGGCCATGCTCGGTGACGGGGAACTCATCCTGCGCGCCGGTGGCAAACTGGCTGGCGGCGTGGCGCGTGTGCTCGAGATCGGCCGGGTTTCGCGGCACCGCGATGGCTACGGGTTTGTCACGCCGTCAACCGGTGGCGATGACCTGTTCGTTCCGGCGCATTCGCTTGAAGGCGTGATGCAGGGCGATACCGTCGCGTTCGCGCGGCGGGGTTTCGATCGGCGTGGCCGCCAGGAAGCCCGGGTTGTGGAGGTGCGGGAGCGCGCGGTGCGTCGCATCGTCGGTCGCCTCGCCCGTGATGGCGCGCGCTGGCGTGTGCTGCCCCAGGACCGCAATTTCCCTGCGCCAATCGCACTCGAGAAGGGCACGACTGGGTGTGAAGGCGATTTTGTCGATGTCGAGATCACGCGCTATCCGGGTGACGGCCGCGAGGCCGAGGGACGCATCACCGAAACACTGGGCGCGCCCACCGATTCCGGTATCGAGATCGAAGTCGCGCTGCGCAAGCATGACTTGCCGCATGTTTTCTCCCCGGCTGCCCTGGCTGAAAGCGCGGCGCTGCCCGCAACTGTGCGTGCCAAGGACGCCAGCGGGCGGCGCGACCTGCGCGACATCGCGCTGGTCACCATCGACGGCGAGGACGCCCGCGACTTCGACGATGCGGTCTACTGCGAGCCGATCCGCGGCGAATCCGGCCGCGCCAGCCGATCCATGCGGCTGGTCGTCGCAATCGCCGATGTCAGCCATTACGTCAAGCCCGGCGCACCCCTGGATGCGGACGCGCGCGAGCGCAGCACTTCGGTGTACTTCCCGCGCCGCGTGATCCCGATGCTGCCGGAAAAGCTTTCCAACGGCCTGTGTTCGCTCAATCCGGCGGTGGACCGGTTGGTGATGGTCTGCGACATGGTCGTGCGCCCGAGCGGTGAAATCGCGTCCTATGAGTTCTACACCGGCGTGATGCATTCGCGCGCGCGCCTGACGTACACCGAGGTGGCGGCGATACTTGCCGATCCCAGGGGCGAGGCGGCCGCCAGGCGCAAGGACATCGTTCCCCACCTGCTGCAACTTGAAAAGGCGTTCAAGGTACTGCTGACGGCGCGCGCCAAACGCGGCGCGGTCGATTTCGAATCGACCGAAACCCGCCTCATGTTCAATGACGCGGGCAAGATCGAGAAGATCGTGCCTGTCACCCGCAACCAGGCCCACCGGCTGATCGAGGAATGCATGCTCGCGGCCAACGTCTGCGCGGCGGACATCATCGAGCGTCACAAGCACCCCGGCCTGTTCCGCATACACGCCGGACCGACGCCGGCCAAGCTGGAAAACCTGCGCGCCTTTCTGGGTCCGCTGTCGCTCTCGCTGGGCGGTGGCGAGGCCCCCCATGCGCTCGACTATGCGCGCCTGGCGGAACAGGCGCGCGGCCGTCCCGACGCCGAGCTGATCTCTTCGGTGATGCTGAGGTCCATGCAGCAGGCGCAGTACAGTCCGGACAATATCGGCCATTTCGGCCTGGCTTACGAAAAGTACGCGCACTTCACCTCTCCGATCCGCCGCTATCCCGATCTTTTGACCCATCGCGCGATCAAGGCGATCATCAAGCGCCGCACCTATCGCGAAGACGACTGGGACGCGCTCGGCGCGGCCTGCTCGCGCGCCGAGCGGCGCGCCGACGAGGCGTCGCGGGAAGTGCAGTCCTGGCTCAAGTGCCAATATGCCGCCGAGCATCTCGGCGCCACGTTCGGCGGGTCCATAAGTGGCGTGGCGGGTTTCGGAATTTTCGTCACGATGGACGAACTGCTCATCGACGGCATGATCCACGTGTCCGAGCTTGGGCGCGACTACTACGTGTTCGACGAGACCCGGCACCGACTGCACGGCGAACGGACCGGTGTGTCGTTCTCGCTCGGACAGCGGGTCACGGTGAAGATCGTACGCGCCGACCCGGACGCCTTGAAAATCGACCTCGCCCTGGTAGATGAGGCCAGCAAGATTCGCGATGCCGCGCCTGCCGACGAAGAGCCCGATCCGCGCAGATCCCCTTACCAGGCCGGGCAGCGACCCGGCGAGCGAAAACGCAAGCGCAATTGAACAGCAATCAAGGAGAACCGGAATGACACTACCCAAAGAGATGAAATTCATTGACCACGGCCAGGGCGGTGATCCCGGTTGCATGCAGCTCAAGCACGGCCCATTGCCGGTGCCGAAGGCGGGGGAGGTCCTGATCGAAGTGGCCTATGCCGGCGTCAACCGGCCCGATGTCGCGCAACGACGCGGCCATTACCCGCCGCCGCCCGGCGCGTCCCCGTATATCGGACTGGAAGTCGCCGGCTGCGTCGCCGCCCTGGGCGAGGGCGTCACGCAATGGAAGCTGGGCGACGAGGTTTGCGCGCTGACACCTGGTGGCGGCTATGCGGAGTATTGCGTGGCGCCGGCGTCGAATTGCCTGCCGGTGCCCAAGGGCATGGGCCTCCTCGAGGCTGCCGCCTTGCCGGAAAACTATTTCACGGTCTGGGCCAACGTGTTCGACCGTGGCGGGCTCAAGGCCGGCGAGACCTTTCTCGTGCATGGCGGGTCTTCCGGCATCGGCATTACCGCGATCCAGCTGGCCAAGGCGTTCGGTGCGACCGTCTACACCACCGTCGGCAATGCCGATAAGGTCGCCGCGGTCAAGCAACTCGGCGCGGACGTCGCGATCAACTACCGCGAGGAAGACTGGGCGGCGGCCGTCTGGCAACACACCGGCAAGAAGGGGGTGAACCTGATCCTCGACATGGTCGGCGGGCCCTACATCGAGAAGAACCTGAAGTCACTTGCGCTGGATGGCCGCCTGGTGCAAATCGCGTTCCTGCAGTCTTCGAAGAACGAAGTCGACTTCATGCCGATCATGGTCAAGCGCCTTACGGTCACCGGTTCGACGCTTCGTCCGCGCACGGTGGAGCAGAAGGCCGCCATCGCGCAAGCCCTGCTGGCCAACGTGTGGCCGCTGCTCGAAAGCCGCAAGGTGGGCACCATCATCCATGCCGAGTTTTTCCTGGAGGACGCGCCCAAGGCGCACGAGATGATGGAAGCCTCCACGCATATCGGAAAGATCATGCTCAAGGTGCGCGGCTGACATCGTGGCCAATACCCGCTATATCTACGGCTTCCACGCGGTGGCCTCGCGCCTGAAGCAGCGCGCCCGTTCGGTCCACGAGGTCTATGTCGACAGCGCCCGCCGCGACCCGCGCGCGCGCGACCTGGTCAAGCTGGCCGAGTCCTTTCAGGTGCGCGTGGTCGAAATCGACGCTGTGCGCCTCAATGGCATGGCCGGCGCCGGCCGGCACCAGGGCGTCGCGGCCAAGGTTGACGTGGTCGAACTGGCCGTCTCGTTGGACGACGTCCTCGACCAGGTGCAGGAGCCGCCACTTCTGCTCGTGCTCGATGGCGTGACCGACCCGCACAATCTCGGCGCCTGCCTGCGCACCGCCGATGCCGCGGGCGTGCACGCCGTGGTGGCGCCCAAGGACCGGGCCGTGGGCCTGAATGCGACGGTCATGAAGGTGGCATCCGGTGCGGCCGACACGGTGCCCTACATCACGGTGACCAACCTGGCGCGGACGCTGCGCGAACTCAAGGAGCGCGACATCTGGATCGTCGGCGCTGCCGAGGAAGCGGAGCATGCGCATCACGCGCCGGGTCTGAACCGCCCGCTCGCGTGGGTCCTGGGTGCCGAAGGTGAAGGCCTGCGCCGCCTTACCCGCGAAACCTGCGACGAGTTGCGCCGCATCCCGATGGGAGGCAGCGTCGAGAGCCTCAATGTCTCGGTCGCGACCGGCATATGCCTGTTCGAGGCGGTGCGGCAGCGCGGCGCAACCTGATGCTGCGCCGTTGAAGGCGGCGCCGCGTCAGCGGGCGGCGAGGGCCTTTTCGATCGCGGTCGAGAGTTCCGCCCCGCCGGGCTCGACCTTGCTGTCGAAACTGGCGATGCGCCCGGACTTGTCGATCAGGTACTTGTGGAAATTCCAGCCCGGAGCACGCCCGCTGCTTGCAATCAACTGGGCATAAAAAGGATTCTTCGGAATCGGCGTGGCGAGTTTCTCGAACATCGGAAAGCTGACGCCGAAGTTGAGCTTGCAGAATTCGGCGATCTGCTGGTTGGAGCCCGGTTCCTGGGAACCGAAATCGTTGGCGGGAAACCCCACCACCGCCAGGCCACGCTCGCGATACTTGCGGTAGAGCTTTTCCAGCCCCTCATATTGGTAGGTGTAGCCGCAGTGGCTGGCGGTATTGACCACCAGCAGCACCTTGCCGGCATACTGGCAAAGCGACGCGGGCTTGCCGCCCATCAGCGGGGTGAAGCTGTGGTTGAGCGGTGCGGCGCAGGATTCGGCGGCGGCTGGCTGCACCAGCGCGACCAGCCAAAGTCCGAGCGACAAGGTGATCAAGCGCATGGCGGGTCCGACTGAGAAAGGGGATAGCCCAGTATATCGGCCCAGCCGGTGCGGACGGCTAACTGGTCAGGCGAACAGGCGTGTTTGCGCAGGCAGGGTCTCGACCGGCTTTTCGACGTACTGCGTAACCTCGGTGCACACGACCAGTGCGCCCTTCTGGTCTCCCAGGGGCAGGGCGCCGACGTCGATGCGGAACCAGCGCTGCCGGCCGGAGGCCTCACACATGGCGCTGGCCCCGGAATTGCGCTTGCCGCTGAACAGCACATCCACGATGCCCTCGGCCGCGGCTTCGCTCAACTCGCATGCATCCCGGTGCCCGCAGTCGCATCCGGATGTGCGCGCCGAGCCGGTGCCGAGACTGAAGGCAGCCAGTTCGCCGTCCTCGGCAAGTCCACGCCAGGCGTTGTTGACGGCCATCACCCGGCCGTCGGGCCCAAGCACCGCGGCCGGTTGCACCATGGCGTCGATCAGTGAATGCTTGTCACCCATGCCGTTCACGTAGGCGGTGCTGGCGGAATTCATGTTCGTTGCACTCCAAGAGAGGGCCATGCCGCACCCCGCGAAGGCGCAGGTCGGGCGAAGGGCCATCACCAGTCTAGGCAGCCTGGAGCGGCACGCATCGGACGAACAGCGCGGATTGACCGCGCCACTTCGGCCCTAAAGACGCTGTTCGAGGAAGCGCAGCAGGCGCGGTGCCAGGAAATTGTTCGCCGTGCCGGCTTCTTCAACCGGTTCCCAAACCCAGAAATGCGGCGCGCCCTCCACGATCACCGGGCGCACGAAATGCCCGGCCTGCTTGAGCGCCAGCATGAAGGCTTCCGACTGGGTCCGGTAATCCACGGTGTCGTCGCGCGTGCCCCACACCACCAGGAAAGCGGTGCCGTTGTCGCGCCCCGAAATCCAGGAGAGCGGCGAAGCATTGAAGTAAGCGTGCTTGTCGTCCGCCGCGGAGACGCCGAGCAGTTTTTCGGTGATGCTGTCACGCGGCCGCGCTACCAGGTCATGCTGCCATTGCTGGTACAGGTCGAACACCCCGTATACCGGCACCACCACCTTGACCCGGGTCGAAACGCCCGCGTGCCGGTCGCCCGGATAGGCGCCGGCGAACGGCGCCTGGTCGCCCGCCAGTGCGACCAGGGCGGCCAGGTGCCCGCCTGCCGAATCGCCCATCAGGGCAATGCGGTCCGCGGCGAGACGCAGGGAAGCGGCCTCGCCCCGAATGAACTGCACGGCGGCGCGCACGTCATGGAAGCATTCCGGAAAGACCTTGCGGCCGGGCGCCGAGAGCCGGTAGGTCACGGCGAAGAGCGCATAGCCACGCGCGGCCAGCCATTCCCCCCAATAGCGGTAGCGGGCGGCCTCTCCCAGTTGCCAGCCACCCCCGTGGATGCCGATGACCACCGGATGCGGGCCGGCCCCGGTCGGTCGATACAGGTTGCCCGCTAGCCTGACGCCGTCATGATGGGCGAACTCGATATCCTCGAGCAGTTCAAATGCGGGTGTGGTGGTGGTCATCGGTCTTCCTCAAAATAGTGAATCCGGGAGCGCAAGGATTCGGTTCAACCAGGGATTGCGGGTAGCATGGCGGGCCTTAGATCAAGCGCAGAAAGCTGCCATGAGCACTTCCAGTCACCCGAGCGACCTTTCCGCAAACGAAATGGCGGCGCGCATATTCATCGAGTTGTCCAGTCGGGTCGTACTGGCGCCAGCCCAGCCCGACAAACCCAAGCCATCGCCCGAAGTGCTCGCACGCATGAGCTTCAAGCTCGCCGAGGCTTTCGCCGCCGTGCTCGACGAGCGCAGCAGCGAACCGGTGGCCAAGAAATATGAGGTCAAGCTCTCTGACGTGGGCGGAAGCGGAACCTGATGGTCGTGCCCGTCAGCCGCCCTAGATGAATACGCTCTTCATCTGGCCTGCCGGATAGCGGGTGCCCGCGGCGGCGCCTTTGGGGAATGCTGCCGTCAGGTCCGCGACTTCGGCGGCGCTCAGGGTGACATTCAGGGCGCCGATATTCTCGGCGACCCGGGTCGTGCGCTTGGTGCCGGGAATGGCCACCACGTCCTTGCCCTGTGCCAGAACCCAGGCGAGCGCGATCTGGCCGGCCGTGCAGCCCCTGGCCTTCGCGAGACTCTCCAGGTGCGCGACCAGGCGGCGATTGCGTTCGAGGTTTTCGGCCGCGAAGCGTGGATGGTCCTTCCGGCGGTCGTTGGCGACGTCCGCGGCGCTTTGCACGGCGCCTGTCAACATGCTGCGTCCCAGCGGTGAGTAGGCCACGAACGAAATTCCGAGTTCGCGGGTAGTGGCAAGGGTTTCCTCGGCTTCCTCGCGGTACAGCAGCGAATACTCGGTTTGCACCGCCGCCAGCGGATGCACCTTGTGGGCACGGCGAATCGTCGCCGGGTTGGCCTCACACAGGGCCAGGTGACGCACCTTGCCGTCCTTGACCAGTTGCGACATGGCACCGACGGTATCCTCGATGGCGACCTTGGGATCGATCCGGTGGATGTAGTACAGGTCGATCACGTCGACACCGAGGCGCTTGAGGCTCGCTTCGCAGGCTGCGCGCACGTATTCGGGCCGGCCGTCGACCCCATTGCCGCCAGTGGCCTGCTGTATCTGGCCGAACTTGGTCGCGAGGATCACGCCGTCGCGTCGCCCCTTGAGGGCCTTGCCGAGCAGGGTTTCGTTGTGGCCCCATCCATACATGTCGGCCGAATCGAGGAAGTTGACGCCGGCGTCCAGCGCCGCATGCACGACAGCGATGCCATTGTCGTCACTGCTCTCGCCATAGATTCCCGAAAGCGACATGCAGCCCAGACCGATGGCTGTCACGTCGAGGTCGGAGGCGCCGAGGCGGCGGGTCTGGAGAGGGGCGGGCATTGTCGGTCTCGATCGGAGGAGTTTTTGGGGAACCGGCATTCTACGAAAAATCGCCGTAGTCACATCCGAGTAGCACTGGCGCGTGAATGCGGTAGCATCGCCGGCTCGAAGTCGGGTTTTGGATGCTGATGGCGCGGCCTTTTGGGTCTGCGCGGACCTGACCCACACAACACGCGCGCCAAGCGCGGAGCAGCATTCTCGAGGAGACAGCGCAGTGGCAGACACCCCCCTGTATTTGCAGCACGAACGTCACGGCGACGTGCACTTGCTGCGCCTTTGCAACCCGCCAGTCAATACGCTGCGCAATGAACTGCGTGCGCAAATTGTCGCGGCACTGGATACGGCGCGCCAGGAAGGCGCCACCGGCCTGGTCATCTCCGGGAGTGGCCGCATGTTCTCTGCCGGCGCTGAACTGCGCGAGGTCGGTTCCGAGCGCCCACCTCCCTTGCTGCCGGATGTATTGGCGGCCATCGAGGCCTGGCCGGGCATCGTGATTGCCGCGATTCATGGCACCGCATACGGCGGCGGTCTGGAAGTCGGGCTTGCCTGCCATGCGCGCCTGGCCAAGGCCGGCACCCAGCTGGCATTGCCCGAAGTCAAGCGTGGCCTGATCCCGGGTGCTGGCGGCACGCAGCGCCTGCCGCGCATCATCGGTGCGCAAGCGGCCCTGAAGATGATTTTGTCCGGCGAGCCGGTGAGCGCGGAGCAGGCGCACGCGATGGGCTTCATAGACGCGGTCGTCGATGGTGACCTCGAGGCGACCGCCCTTGCCTGGGCAAAAAACGCCGCGGGAAGGCGTTTCCAGCTTGCACGTGATCGCACGGACCACGTTGCCGGCGCAGACCTTGCCGCTTTTGACAAGCTCGCGGCCGACCTGACCAAACGCGCGCGCGGACAGGAAAGCCCGCTGCGCTGCGTCGAGGCGGTGCGCAATTCGCTGACGCTGCCTTTCGATGAGGGCATCGCGGCGGAGCGGCGCATTTCGGCGCAGATCCACGCCGGCGAGCAATCGCGCGCGCTCAGGCACGTTTTTTTCAGCGAACGCGAGGTGCAGCGCATCATCGGCATGCCGGACGATGTCAAACCATTGCCGGTGGCCAATGTGGTGGTGATCGGCGCCGGCACCATGGGCGGCGGCATCGCCATGTCATGCGCGAACTTCGGGTTGCCGGTCACGGTGGTGGAACGCGACGCCGGCGCGCTCGACAAGGGCCTGGCCAGGTGCCGTGCCAACTGGCAGCGCACGGTCGACTCCGGCAAGCTGGACGCGGGCGAGATGCAGCGGCGCAGCGCGTTGCTCAAGGGCTCCACCAGCCTTGATGTGGTGGCCGGTGCCGACCTGGTGATCGAGGCCATCTACGAAAACCTTGAGGCCAAACGCGAATTGTTCGCCGAACTCGACCGCCTGGCCCGCCCGGGCGTGGTGCTGGCGTCCAACACCTCCACGCTCGACATCGACAGGATCGCCGCGGCGACCAAACGGCCGGAGCTCGTGCTGGGCATGCATTTCTTCAGCCCGGCCAATGTCATGCGCCTGCTCGAAATCGTGCGCGGCAAGGCCACATCCTTCGCCGCGCTCGCCACGGCCATCGATGTGGGGCGGCGCATCGGCAAGCTCAACGTGGTGGTCGGCAACTGCGACGGATTCGTCGGCAACCGCATGACCGGCAAGCGGGGCCCGCAGATCGAACGCCTGCTGGTTGAAGGCTGCCTGCCGCAGGACATCGACCGCGTCATGGAAGCCTACGGCATGGCGATGGGGCCGCTGGCCACCGGGGACCTCGCCGGTCTCGACATCGGCGCGGCGGTGCGCAAGGCGCGCGGCACGGTGGCTCCGGTGGCCGACGCGATCGTCGCCGCCGGCCGGCTGGGCCAGAAAACCGGTGCGGGCTACTACAAGTACGACGAGAACCGCAAGCGCATTCCCGACCCCGAGGTCGAGCGCATCGTCCTCGCCGTCGCGGCCGAGCAGGGCGTGTCCCGGCGCAAGATCGGTGACGAGGAAATTCTCGAGCGGGTACTCCTGCCGATGGTCAACGAGGGCGCACGCATCCTGGAGGAAGGTATTGCCCAGCGCGCACTCGACATCGATGTCATCTTCATCAACGGGTTTGGCTGGCCGGCCTGGCGTGGCGGCCCGATGTTCTGGGCCGATTCCCTGGGGGCCGCCAAGGTGCGCGAGCGTCTGGCGCACTACGCACGGGCCACCGGCGACGACAACCTGAAACCCGCTCCGCTGATCGAACGCCTTGCCGCGGACAACGGCAAGTTCAATCCGCCACCCGGCATCCGGCCGGGCTGAAGCAGACCACCGCGGGAAGCATGACGACATGGATTTGAGATTCACCGAGGAAGAGCAGGCGTTTCGCAGCGAGGTGCGCGCCTTCATCGCCGCACAACTGCCCGAGGCCACCCGTGAACGCATGATCGCGGGCCTTTCCCCTACCAAGGACATGGTGGTCGATTGGCAGCGCCGTCTGAACGCGCGCGGCTGGGCCGTGCCGCATTGGCCGGTGGAGTGGGGCGGGCAGCCCTGGAATGCGATCAGGCGCTTCATCCTGTCGGAGGAAATCCAGGCCGCGCCGGCGCCGGCGCCGCTCGGGTTCAACGTCGCCATGTGCGGCCCGGTTGTCGCGGCCTTTGGTACCGACGCGCAGAAGAAGCGCTTCCTGCCGCGCATGGCCAACCTCGACGACTGGTGGTGCCAGGGATTTTCCGAGCCGGGCGCCGGCTCCGACCTGGCCTCGCTCAAGACCCGCGCGGAACGGCGCGGCGACCACTACGTGGTCAACGGCCAGAAGACCTGGACCACCCTCGCGCAGCATGCCGACTGGATCTTCCTGCTGGTGCGCACCGACCCGGACAATCCGAAGGCGCAGGAGGGCATCTCCTTCCTGCTGGCCGACATGAAGACGCCCGGCATCACCGTGCGGCCGATCGTCACCATTGACGGTGGCAACGAGGTCAATGAAGTGTTCTTTGACGATGTCCGGGTACCGGTGGAAAACCTGATCGGCACCGAGAACCGCGGGTGGGACTGCGCGAAGTTCCTGCTTTCGAACGAACGGACCGGGCAGGCCCGTGTGGGCGCCTCGAAGGAGCGCCTGAAGCGCCTGCGCCAGCTGGCCATGGAGGCACCCGGCAGCGGCGGGGCGCGCCTGATGGACGACGTGCGCTTTCGCACCCGTCTCACCGAGGTCGAGGTGCAACTCAAGGCGCTGGAGATGACGACCCTGCGTGTTCTGGCCGACGAGAATCGCGCCCTGAAGGACAGGAAGCCCAATCCGGCCTCGTCGGTATTGAAGATTCGCGGGACCGAAATCCAGCAGGCGATATCCGAACTCTATGTCATGGCCGCGGGTCCCTATGGCATGGTGGCGGCGCCTCCAGCGGAAGAAGGGTTGCCTGAGTGGACCGGGCTGGCACAGGCGACCTACTTCAACTGGCGCAAGCAGAGCATCTACGGTGGATCCAACGAGATCCAGAAGAACATCATGGCCAAGGCCTTCATGGGGTTGTGAAGTGGATTTCGATCTGAGCGAAGAACAAACCGCGATCCGCGACAGCGCGCAACGACTGCTGCGCGAGCGCTACGGATTCGAGGCGCGGCGGGCCTACATGGCGGGCGACCCCGGCTACTCGCCCGAGATGTGGGCCGCCTACGCGGAGATGGGGCTGCTTGGCATGCCGTTCTCGGCCGATGATGGCGGCTTCGATGGCGGGCCCGAAGGGGTGATGCTCGTATCCGAACTGCTCGGCGAGGCGCTCGCGCTCGAGCCCTGGCTTGCCACCATCGTCCTGGGCGGCGCATTCCTGCGCCATGCGGCCACGCCGGCGCAGCGCGCGGCCATCCTGCCTGGCGTAATCGAAGGGCGCACCCACCTGGCCTTTGCACATACCGAGGCGCAATCGCGCTACGACCTGGCCGATTGCCAGACCAGCGCGATGATGCAACCCGGCGGCTGGGTGCTCGAAGGCGAGAAGCGCGTGGTCCTGCACGGCGGCTCCGCCCACCAGCTTTTCGTCACGGCACGGGTGGCCGGCGCGCGTCTCGACCCGGGCGGTGTGGGCCTGTTTCTGGTTGACGCCTCCGCGCCAGGCATCACGCGGCGCAACTACGCCACGCATGACGGCATGCGTGCCGCCGACATCGTTCTCGATCACGTGATCGTCGGGCCGGACGCCATGCTGGGCTCGCCCGGCGAGGGATTGGTGCTGGCCGAGCGCGTGGTCGATGAAGCCATTGCCGCGCTGGCGGCCGAAGCCGTGGGGGCGATGCAGGCCTCGCTCAGGCTGACCCTCGAATACCTCAATACCCGCAAGCAGTTCGGTCGCGCGATCGGCTCCTTCCAGGCCTTGCAGCATCGCGCCGCCGACATGATGGTCGCCATCGAGGAGGCGCGCTCGATGGCCATGCTGGCCGCCATGCTGGTGGGCGAACCCGACGCCGTCGCCCGGCGGCGCCAGATGCGTGCGGTGAAAATCGCGATCGGCCGCGCCGCGCGCCTGGTCGGGCAGCAGTCCATCCAGTTGCACGGCGGCATCGGCATGACCAACGAGTACGTGATCGGCCATTACTTCAAGCGCCTGACCGCCATCGACACCCTGTTCGGCGATGCCGACCATCATCTTGCGCTCCTTGCGGCCGAAGGCGGCCTGCTCGAAGCCGCCTGACAACCTGGAAAGCCTCCCATCATGAATGCCGCCAACGCCGCGCCGCCGCCAGCCGCGCCATACGCCTTTCCGCCGGTGGTCACCGGGTTGCTCAACCTCGCCCACGCGGTGGACCACATGTTCCTGCTGATCTTCGCCGCCGCGGTGGCGACGATCGCGACCGAATTCGGCTTTGCCAAATGGGAAGACCTCATGCCCTACGGCGTGGGGGCGTTCTTCCTGTTCGGCATCGGGTCGCTGCCGGCAGGCAGGCTGGGCGACCTGTGGGGCCGGCGTGCCATGATGGTGATCTTCTTTTTCGGGATAGGCGCCTCGGCGATCCTGGCTTCGTTCACGCAAAGCGCCTGGCAACTGGCGATTGCGCTCACCCTGCTGGGGGCTTTTGCTTCGATCTACCATCCGGTCGGCATCCCGATGCTGGTGCAGCACGCGCAGAACCCCGGGGCGACGATCGGCTTCAACGGTCTGGTGGGCAATCTTGGCATCGCGGTGGCGGCGCTGGTCACCGGCTTTCTGATCAAGTGGCTGGGCTGGCGCGCGGCGTTTGCCATTCCGGGCGTGCTGTGCCTGGCTTGCGGGGCCTGGTTCGCGCTGGTGTGCCCGCGCGAAGGCGAGGCGCCGGCCAAGCGCAAGGGCGGCGCCAAGGTGGTGCTTTCGCCCGCGGCCATGGCGCGCGCGTTTCTGGTGATGACCACCGCCGCCGTCACCGCCAGCCTGTTGTTCAACCTCACCACCAACGGCAACGGCCAGCTGATCACCGAGCGCTTCCGCGGCATCATCGAAGACCCGGCAACGCTTGGCATCCTGCTCGCGGTGGTTTACGCAGTGGCCTCGATCGCCCAGGTGATCGTGGGACGCCTGATCGACAAATACCCGTTGAGAAGGCTCTATTTCTGGATCGTCATCGGGCAGATCCCGCTGCTTTTCGCCGCCGCCAATGCGCAGGGCTGGTTGTTGTTCGTCTTGCTGACCGCATCCATGGCCTTCATCTTCGGCGCGATTCCGTTCACCGACGCGATGATCGTGCGCTATGTGGACGACCGGCTGCGCTCGCGCGTGGCCGGCATGCGTCTGGCTGTCTCGTTCTCGATCAGTTCCACCGCGGTGTGGCTGCTCGGTCCGGCGGTCAAGGGCCTGGGATTCAACGTGGTGTTCATGGTGATGGCGGGCATCGCCGCCTGCACTGCCTCCATGGTCTTCCTGCTGCCAGGTGAAGACACGGAGGGCAACGTCGTCAAGCCGTAGGACCCGCCGCGCCGTCGCGGAACTCCACCACCACCTTGCCCGTCACCTGGCCTGCGGCCAGCATGCGCAGCCCTTCGACCGCCTGATCGATATCCAGGCGCGCCCCGATGTAAGGACGGAACACGCCGGCGCTGGCCAGGCGATCGATTTCGCGCACGTTCTCCGCCCCGCGCAGCGGGTCGCGACGGCCGTACTCGCCGGCGCGCACGCCAAGGATCGCGAGGTTCTTGATGAGGATGTAGTTGGCTTTCACCTCGGGGATGCGGCCGCCGACAAAGCCCACCACCAGCAACCGGCCGCCCCACGCCATGCAGCGCAACGAGGCGTCGAAGACATCGCCGCCCACCGTATCGACCACCACGTCGGCGCCATGCCCGTCGGTCAGGCGCAGCACTTCCTCGCGCAGGTTGGCGGCCAGATTGACGGTTTCATGCGCGCCATGGGAGCGCACGATGGCGAGCTTTTCCTCCGAACGTCCGGTGGCGATCACACGCGCGCCAAGGTGGCGTCCCAGCTGCACGCAGGCCATGCCGACACCGCCGCTGGCGCCATGCACCAGCAGGGTTTCGCCGGCCTGCAGATGGGCGCGCCTGACCAGCCCTACATACGCGGCGATGGCCGCCGCATGAAACGCGGCCGCCCCGGCCCAGTCCAGGCCGGGCGGGATTGGCCGGACCTCCGCAGCATCCGCCAGCATGGCGCCAGCCACCGCACCGTAGCGGGCGTGCGCGACCACCGCGTCGCCGCGCCGTACGTGGAGAACGTTCGCGCCTGTGGCGAGTACTTCGCCGGCCGCTTCAAGGCCGGGCACGAACGGCATGGGTGGCTTGAACTGGTAGCGCCCCTGGGTCATCAGGTAGTCGGGGAAATTCAGCGCGGCAGCATGTACGCGCAACAAGACCTGGTTCGGCCCGGGGGCTGGCGTGGGCAGCATCCGCACGGCCACTCCGGACAGGTCATCGGTAAGGCTTTCGCAAACAAGGGCGGCATGGTTCATCGGCGTGAATATTACAAGGCAAGCGCTCGCACGCAGCGCGCGGGAATGCACTGGGCCCGCCCATACCGCAATGGCGATTCCATCAATCCGGCGGCGCGTTTCCGAAAATGGAGCTTGCGCAGGGGCATGCCATCGCCTGCACGCCGTCTCCGGTGATGGTAGTGTTGCGTCCCGTGCAAGGTCGGTGGATCAGCACGGTTCGCAGCAGGACAACAACGGAGAGAGACAGACGTGTTTGCAACGGTCAACGGACTCGAGGTCCACTATGTCGTCGATGGACCAGAGGGCGCCCCCTGGGTGACCTTCGTTACCGGCATCGCCAATGATGTCAGCATGTGGGACGGGCAGGTCGCGGTACTCGCCAGCAAGTACCGCTTGCTGCGCTATGACTTGCGCGGTCAAGGCAGGACGGCCGCCACGCCGGCCCCGTACAGCATCGCGTCACTCGGACAGGACATGGTCGGCCTGTGGGATGCGCTGGGAATTCGCCGCACCCATCTGGTCGGACTCGGCTTGGGTGCCTCGGTCTCGCTGGGCGTGGCCATCGACCATCCGGATCGGCTGATCAGCCTGGCGCCGTGCTGCTGTCGCGCGCAAATGGTGCCGGACTTCGCCGCCATGTGGCACAACCTCTACAAAACGGTCGAGGCGGGCGGTGTGGAGCCGATCGTCGAGCAAACCGCGCAGCGCTGGTTCACTGATGAATTCAAGGCCGCCAATCCGGCGGTGATCGACGCCGTGCGGGCGATGATTCGCGCCACCAGCAAGGAAGGCTATCTCGGCGTGGTCTCCGCCTTCATGGGGCTGGCTCTGGAAGCGCGTATCGCCGAGATCCGTACGCCAACGCTCTTCATCGGTGGTGCCGACGACAAACTGGGTGGGCCGGCCGCGTTGATGCAAGGGCTGGCAGACAAGGTGCCCGGGGCGCGCTACAGCGCGGTGCCCAATGCGGCGCACATCGCCAACATCCAGAATCCGCACGGGTTCAACGACATTCTCAAGGCCTTTCTGGACTCGCACTGAATTCCTTGCCGGCGAAGCCGGCGGGCAAACCAACACCGGATCAACCGGGAGGAGACACACATGAAGAACATCGCAAGCGCACTGCTGGCGCTGTCCGCCGCAATGCTTCCGTGCCTGGCGCAGGCGCAGGCGTTTCCATCCAAGCCGGTGCGCATCATCGTGCCCGCCGTTGCAGGAAGCGCGGTGGACGTGAACGCGCGCCGCATTGCGCCCGGGCTTGGCGAACTGCTGGGCCAGTCCGTCATCGTCGAAAACCGCCCTGGCGGCAACAGCGCCATTGGCGCGCGGGAGGTCGCACGCTCCACGCCGGACGGCTACACGCTGCTGCACGGCAACGTCAACAATTCACTCAATGACTTGCTGTCGAGCGACAAATGCTGCCGCCTGAACGAGGCATTGATTCCGGTGACCAAGCTTTTCAGCACGCCGCTGGTGATGGTGGTACATCCCTCGGTGCCGACCAGCAACCTCAAGGAGTACCTCGCGTTGGGCAAGGCCAAACCGGATTTCCTGACGTTCGCCTCCGGAGGCCTTGGCGCCATCACGCAACTGCTGGGCGAAAAGATCAAGAGCGATGCCGCCATCAAGGTGCGCGAGGTTCCCTACAAGTCCATTGGCGCGGAGATGCCGGACCTGCTCGCGGGCCATGTAATGACCGCCTATCTCTCGCCGGTTGTGGTGGCTCAGCACATCAAGAGCGGAAAATTGCGTGCGCTTGGTGTCGCCGGGCCGCGCCGGATTTCGACTATTCCGGAAGTCCCGACTTTCGCCGAGGCCGGGTTGCCGGGTGTCGAGGCGGCCGGCTGGAACGGGCTTTTCGCGCCCGCCGGGACGCCGGAGGCGGTGGTGCGTCGACTGCATCAGGACACGGCGAAAGTTCTCGCCTCGGCGCAAATCAAGGCCGATTCGCTCACCCTCGGCTATGAGATCGCCGGGGATGGCCCGGAGGAGTTCGGCGCCTTTGTGCGCTCGGAGATCACCAAGTGGGGCAGGGTGATCAAGGAGTCGAACATCAAGATGGAGTGATGCCTTCCGGTCGTGCCGGAGAGCATGCGACACCGTTCAAGTCCACAACCGACGAGGTCAACAATGAACATGAGGCGATTCCAGGTTGCCCTGCTTGCCGTCCTTGCAATTTCAGGTGCAGCCTTCGCGCAGTCTTATCCCAACAAGGCGATCCGCGTCATCATCCCGGCCGCGCCGGGCGATAGCTGCGATGTGCTCACGCGACTGATCTCGCCGCGCCTGTCCGAAAAGCTCGGGCAGGCGGTGGTGATCGAGAACCGGCCGGGTTCCGGCGGGCAACTCGGCCTGACGCTCATCAAGCAGGCCGCGCCAGACGGCTACACCCTGGGCTGCGGGCAGGGGGGCAACATGGTGATCGTGCCGATCGCCTATGCCAAGGTCGCGTACGACGCGCAAAAGGATTTCGCCCCGGTATCGCTGATGGCGTCCAACTTCCTGGCGCTGGCGGTCAACCCCAATGTGCCCTTCAAGACCACGGCCGACCTGATCAACCATGCCAAGGCAAACCCAGGCAAGGTGTCGTTCGGCACCACCGGGGAGGGGGCATTCCTGCACTTCGCCACCGAGTTGCTGCGCATTCAGGCGGGTTTCACCTACCTGCATGTGCCCTACAAGAGCAACGCGCTGATCATGACTGAAATCATGGGCGGGCAGATCGACGCCACGCTCGGCTCGTACATCTCGCTGCAGCCGCATGTGGCCTCCGGAAAGCTGCGCATGCTGGGCATCGCGCGCGCGGCGCGCCTGCCCGCCTATCCGAATGTGCCCACCATCGGCGAAACCGTGCCCGGCTTCGTGTCCGGGGGCTGGTTCGGAATCATTGCGCCGGCCGGAACTCCGAAGGACATCATCAGTCTGCTCAACCGCGAGATCAACGCCGCGATGACGCAGCCCGCCGTGCGCGAGCAGATGAATACGCTCGGACTGGAAACCCACCTGGAGTCACCGGAGTACTTCAGCGAGGCCATCCGCAGGGATTTCGGCCTGTGGGGCAAGCTGGCACGGGATATCAACTTCAAACCCCTTTAGTTTCTTCAAAGCAATCGCAAACTGGAGCAGTGAATGGCCATCGCCAATGTAAGAGGTGTAAGCATCAATCATGAAGTGGTCGGCACAGCGGGACCGTGGGTCGCGCTTGTCACCGGCGGGCGTCGCGGCTACCAGGAGTTCGTGTCGCTGGCAAGGCGCATCGCCGGGGAGGGTTACCGCGTGCTCCTGCATGACCGCCGCAATACAGGGGCCTCCGAGGTGGTGATCGAGGGCGAGGAAGGCGAAGAGCAGATCTGGGCCGATGACCTGGTGATTCTCCTCAAGCAACTGGGCGCGACCTCCGCATGGATAGGCGGCGGATCCTCCGGCGCGCGCATCTCCATGCTCACCTACATGCGCCACCCCGGGTTTGTGCGTGGCCTCCTGCTGATGCGGGTCACCGGCGGGGACTTCGCCGCCGGACGCCTGCCGGAGATGTACTACGCGCAGTTCATCCGCGCCGCGCAAAGCGGTGGCATGGCGGCGGTCTGCGCCACCGAGCAGGTGCGGGAACGCATTGCCGCCAACCCGTCCACCGGCGAGCGCCTGATGGCGATGGACCCGGCGAAATACATCGCGGTGATGAGCCACTGGCTGGACATTTTCACCAGCGGCCCGAAGGCGCCGGTGATGGGCATCACCGAAGCGCAGCTGGGTGCGTTCAAGGTGCCGACCATCATCATCCCGGGCAACGACAAGACCCATGCGTCGGCCAGCAGCCTCGCGGCGCAGAAGCTGATTCCGGGATGCGAGTTGTTCCAGTTGCCGATCACCGACCAGGACATCCCGCTGATCCCGTTCACCGAATGGGCCGAGCACGAGCCTGCCATCACCAAAGCCTACGTCGACTTCATGCGCCGCGCCGAAGCCGCGACCGGGCGACAGTGAGTACATGATGAACATGAAACTCGGCTACTTCACCATGCCGGTGCATCCACCGCACCGCAACCCCACCGAAACCCTGCGCGAAGACCGCGAGATCATCATCCTCGCGGACCAGCTCGGCTTTCATGATGCCTTCGTCGGGGAGCACCTGTCGGACCGCATCGAGAACATCACCAGCAGCATGCTGTTCATGGCCACGCTGATCCACTCCACCAAGAAGATCATGCTGGGCACCGGCACCACCAATCTTTCGCACCTGCATCCGGTGCTGGTGGCGTCCCACGCGGCGATGCTGGACCACCTCGCGGAAGGGCGTTTCATCCTCGGCATCAGCCCGGGCGCCTTGCCGTCCGACGCCGAGGTGCTGGGCATTCTCGGCGAGGACCGCAACAAGATGTTCGCCGAAGCGATCGATGTGATCCTGCAGATCTGGGAGCGCGACGCGCCCTATGACATCGACCTGCCGGACAATCGCTACAAGGTGACCACCAAAACCACCATGAATGCGGAAACGGCCACCGGCGGTTTGTACAAGCCCTACCAGTTGCCGCGCCCGGAGATCGTGGGCACCGTGGTCGCGCCTTTCTCCAAGGGCGTGATCGCCATGGGCGAGCGCGACTTCCATCCGCTCTCCGCGAACTTCCTGTTCGACAAGTGGTTGCCCTCGCACTGGAACAACTATGCCCAGGGCAAGGCCAATGCCGGCAAGACGGCTTCACGCGCCGACTGGCGGGTCGCGCGCACCATCATGGTGGGCGAGGACGACAAGGTCGCCAAGCGCTACGGCAAGACCGATGAAAACAGCCCCTATCGCTTCTACTATCGCAACCTCTACACCAAATTGCGGCGCGGCAAGCGCGATGCGGTATTCACCGAATCAGGCACCACGCCGGTCGATCCGGTGCCGCTGGACGAAATCATGGACAAGCTGGTGATCGCCGGAGGCGTGAGCGAGGTGGTTGACGGCATACTCAAGCTGCACGAGCTTACCGGCGGTTTCGGGGAACTCGTCTATGCGGGACTCGACTGGGCCGATCCGGCCCTGGCGCGACGTTCGATGGAGCTGATGGCCACCGACGTCATTCCGCAGGTGAACCAGGCGCTCGCGAAAAGCGCCTGATCCGAACTTGCATCAGCCGTGGGCGGCGAGGGTCTTGCCGCCCGCGACCACCGGGTCCGCGTGGATCAGGATCACCGCCAGTACGCATGATTCGGTGCCGCGGTTGATCCAGTTGTGCACCGTGCCACGCTGTACCATGACATCGCCGGCCTTGATGTGCACCTCGACGCCGTTGTCGAGTTCCATGTCGATTTCGCCCGACATCACCACGATGTAGTCGATCGAGTCGGTGCGGTGCATGCGCGCCTCGAGCCCAGGCTTGAATTCCAGGATGCGGAATACGCTGCCGTTGTTGATCATGGTGAACTTGCCCTCGCGCTTGCCGCCGTCGGCATCGCCCGAATTGTTGGCGGGCGCGGTGTCAGTGGTCCAGACATTGCACACCCTGGCGCCAGGGCGGCCGTCACGCCAGTGGCTCACCACTTCGTCGATCTTGACCACGGCGTTTCCTTGCTCGTCATGCCCTGTGACTACCCTGCGGATCGGCAACGACATCGACTTTTCTCCTGTTGGTTAGTGAACTATTGAAGGGTGGCGCTGCAAGCCTGCCGAATCCTTCCTATTCGGCAGCCAGTTTCAGGCGTTTGAGCGTGGCCGCCTTTGCGGCGCTGTCGTTGCGCAACCGATCGGCGAACGCTGTGCCACCCGCATAGGCGAGCACCTGGCTGGCGCCTGCCGCCCAGGCCTGCATGGCGGATGACGCGACCGCTTTTTCGCAGGCCGCTTCCAGCGTGGCTACGATCGGCGCGGGCATTTTCGCCGGCACCAGCACGCCGCCAAAACTCAACTGCACAACCGGTATGCCGGATTCAGTCAGCGTGGGTACTTCGGGAAACGCCGGATGGCGGCGCTCCGGCAACATTGCGAGCAGGCGCAGGTTGCCTGCCTTTACCTGGCCGAGGAAGGAACTGGGCAGCACGCCAGCGAAGCCCAGCCGCCCGGCAATCAGGTCTGGCTGCATGGGGCCGTCGCCACGGTAGGGCGCGTGGATAAATTCCACACCCACTGCCGCTTCAATGTCGGCGATCGCCAGATGCGGGATGGAGCCGGTGCCGGAAGTCCCGTAGCTGATCTTGCCGGGATTGCGCTTTGCGTCGGCGATCAGGTCGCCGATGGTCTTGTAGGGGGAGTCTTTCTGTACGGCGATCGAAAAAATGTTGTCGAACACCTGGCAAACGTAGCGAAACGAGTCGAGGTTGTAGGTCAGGCTCTTGTTGCGGTGCGGCTCGCTGGTGAGCGAAACCGCGGGGGTGATGCCGATGGTGTACCCGTCCGGCGTGACGTTGGCCAGGCGGGTCAGCGCGATACTGCCCGCCGCGCCGTCGATGTTGAAAGGTGCAATCGGCTGCTTGAGCACTTCGGCCAGCGCCTGCGCCGTGTTGCGCGCGGTCTGATCAAACCCGCCACCTGCGGCGAACGGGATGATCATCTGGATCGGCCGGCTGGGGTAATCCTGCGCAGGGCTGGCGCAGGGTAGCGAGGCCAAGACCACGGCCAACCAGGCACTGTACAGCCGCCCCGCGCGTATCGATTTCATGATGTCTCCGACGTTCTGTTTCGAATGTGCACCTGCGTCTGCGGCAGGTTTGCGCCACTCATGGACTGTGATCAGGCGGCGGCAAACCCCGCCAGGCGTTTGTGGATGATGGTGTTGGCCTCGCCCATGATGCGGTCGATCAGCTCCTTCACCGTCGGAATGTCATGGATCAGCCCGGCCACCATGCCGCAGGACCATGCGCCGGCCTCCATGGTTCCCTCCAGCATGATCTTGGGATATACGCCGGCCACTTCGTCGATGATGTCCTCGAACTTGAGGTTGGCCCCCAGGGTCTTCTCCTTTTCCAGCAGGCGGTCCACCGCGGCGTTGCGCAACACCCGCTCGGTGTTGCGCAAGGGGCGCATCACCAGGCGGGTATCGAGTTCGGTGGCTGCAAGGATGGCCTGCTTGACGTTCTCGTGCACCGGCGCTTCCTTCGTGGCGATGAAGCGGGTGCCCATGTTCATCCCCTCGGCGCCGAGCGACAAGGCCGCCACCAGCGAACGGCCGTCGGCCATGCCGCCGGAGGCCACGAACGGGATCTTCAGTTCCTCGGCCGCGCGCGGCAGCAGGATGAAGTTGGGAATATCGTCCTCTCCCGGGTGGCCGCCACATTCAAAGCCGTCCACGCTTACCGCGTCGCAGCCTATCGATTCGGCCTTGAGCGAATGGCGCACCGAGGTGCACTTGTGGATCACCTTGATGCCGGCTTCATGCATGGCCGGCAGCCATTTTTGCGGATTGTTCCCGGCCGTCTCGACGGCCTTGACCCCGCCTTCGATGATCGCGCGGATGTAGCCGGGATAGTCGGGCGACGAAACCGTGGGCAGGAAGGTGAGGTTCACGCCAAAGGGCTTGTCGGTCATCTCGCGGCAACGGCGGATCTCGTTGGCGAGAAGTTCCGGGGTGCGTTGCGTGAGGCCGGTGATGATGCCCAGTCCGCCCGCATTCGATACCGCGGCGGCGAGTTCGGCAAAGCCGACGAAATGCATGCCGCCCTGGATGATGGGGTGCTCGATACCGAACAGCTCGGTGATGCGGGTTTTCATGGGAACAGTCCTTTGTCGTCTGGTTGGGGCGAAGGCGCGAACAAATGCCATTCTTGCGCATTTCCGTCGCAGGCAACAATCAGATTCACCGATGGCGGTGGATGGGCGTTTCGATGCGAGAATGGGTGCAAACCACAACAAGCCGGAGATACCCCATGCGCCCAGCCGTTGCAGCCGTAGTCGCAATTCTTGCCCTTGCGCCCTTGTCCAATGTGGCAAACGCACAGGCGTACCCGACGCAGTCCGTCAAGCTGGTCACCCCCTATGCCCCGGGCAGCGGAGCGGACTCCCTGTCGCGTGTGTTCGCCACCGAGATGTCCGCGCAACTGGGCAAGAGCATGGTGATCGAGAACAAGGCCGGCATGGGCGGGTCGCTCGGATTGATCGACGTCGCCCGCGCCGCCCCTGACGGCTATATCGTCGGCCTCGGCACGGCCGGCAACCTGGTGTCCAACGTGGCCCTGTACAGCAAGATGGGCTATGACCCGTTGAAGGACTTCACTTTCGTCGGCGTGGTCGCAAGCCTGCAGAACGTGCTGGTGGTGCGCGCCGAAAACCCCTCTACAAGCGTTGCTGAACTGCTCAACGCCATCAAGGCCAAGCCGCGCAACACCTTCACCTATTCATCCAGCGGTTCCGGCAGCAGCCTGCACCTGGCCGGCGTGGCCTTCGCACAGGCCAGTGGCACCGAACTGCTGCATGTGCCCTACAAGGGCGCCCCGGACGCGCTGGTGGGCGTGTTCGGCGGCGACGTGGACATGAGTTTCCAGAATATTCCCGTGGTGGTGTCGCACATCCGCAGCGGCAAGCTGCGCGCGCTGGCGGTCACCGGCCTCACCCGGTCCGCCGCCATCCCCAACGTGCCGACGCTGGATGAAGTTGCCTTCAAGGGGCTGGATGTGACCACCTGGTTCGGCTTTGTGCTGCCGGCGGGCGCGCCGCCGGCGGTGGTGTCACGCCTGCAGGAGGCTCTCAACAAGTCGCTTGCGGTGCCGGTCTTGCGGGAAAAGCTGACCGGGCAAGGCTTTGAACTGGTGGCGGCGCCCATGGAGCCGCCGAATGCATTCGCTGCAAAGGTGCGCCAGGAAATCGCCAAGTGGGTGCCGATCATCAAGGCATCGGGGGCAAAGGTGGATTGAAGGGCGGAACGCGATCGAAGCGCCAGACCCTCCATGTGCGCCGCGTGCCACAATCCCTGTCGAAGGGGGCGCATGGTCGCTCACCTGCGAATGCCGATTCCTGATTGGGACTTGCGTGGAAAATTTGCGCCGTAATTTGATTCTTGCACTGGGTGCCGGCGCACTTGCGCCTGGCCTCTCGTGGTCGCAGGGGACAAAGCGCCGTCCGGTCATTGGTGTCCTGCGCGTCAATCCGCGCGACACCGGAGAGACCTTTCTCGAACCGCTGCGACGGGAAATGGCGACGCTGGGCTGGAAGGAAAACGACAACGTCGAATTTGCGTTTGAATGGGCTGGCGGTAGCGCCGACGCCTTGCCAGGCCTGGCGACCAAGCTGGTCGCGCGCGGCGTCGACCTGATCCTGACCTTTGGTCCGATCGGCACACGGGCCGCGCAAAAGGCGACGACCAGCATTCCGATCATCAGCATGGCCGAAGACCTGGTCGGCGCCGGCCTGGTGGACAACATGGGCCGACCGGGCGGCAACACGACCGGAATTTCGATCCTCGGCACCGAACTCAATGCGAAGCGGCTTTCCATCCTGCGCGAGGCCACGCCCGGCGTGCAACGCTATGGCGCCTTGTATGAACCCTCGATAGCGACCTCGCTTCCGGCGGTGCAGGCCGCGGCGCGCAACATGAAGATCGAACTGGTATTGGCGCCGGCACAGACCCCGGACCAGATCGACGCCGCGATCGGCACGCTGCTCAAGGCCAAGGTGGGCGCGGTCAACGTGTTCGCGTCGCCAACCCTGAACGCTTTCCGGGCCCGCCAGATCGCCGCCTTCGCCCAGGCTCGGGTGCCGGCCATCTTTGAATGGCCGGAGACCGCCGAGCAGGGGGGGTTGCTCGGTTACGGACCGCGCATCGCCGTCATTTACCGCCAGGTCATCGAACTTGCCGACAAGGTCCTGCGCGGTGCGAAACCCGCCAGCCTGCCGGTCCAGCAACCGATCAATTTCGAACTGGTGGTAAACCTCAAGACCGCGATGCAACTCGGCCTCAAGTTGCCGCAATCCATCCTGTTGCAGGCAACAAGGGTAATCGAATAGCGCGCCGCCGCGGCGAAGTCAATTCCATGCCGTCACGCATCAACCCAGGCGTGCATTGACAAACCTGGCCGCACGCTTCTCGCGCCCCGCGGCCACCGCCTCCACCTGGTTCGGCCCGCCCTTGATCGCATCCTGCTCGGCGGATTCAAGCAACAGTGCCTCGGCCACGTTCAATGACGGGCCGCGGTTGTAGATGCGCTTGGCGGCCTCGACCGCCGAAGGGCTTTGCGCCGCGATCTCCCGGGCGGTGGCCATGGCTTCGGCACGCGGGTCGTCGCAGACCCGGGTGGCAAAGCCCCAGGCATGCGCTTCTGTCCCGCTGAAGATGCGTCCGGTATAGGTGAGTTCGCGGATCACGTCGGCGCGCGCGAGTTCGCGCATCAGCACGGTGCCGGCCATGTCGGGCACCAGGCCCCATTTCACTTCCATGATCGAGAGTTTGGTGGCGGGAGCGATGTAGCGCATGTCCGCGCCCAGCATGATCTGGAAGCCGCCGCCGAAGGCGACCCCGTGCACCGCGGCGATCACCGGCACCGGCAGTTCATGCCATGTCCACGCGGCCTGTTGCGCGCGATTGGTCAGGCCGTGGGTACGCGGCGACAGGCGATACGCCGGGGAGGAGACCGCCGGCGCACCGTCATCGCCGGCCGGCTTTGCGCCGAGGCGGCCGAGGTCGATGCCGGCACAAAACGCCCGGCCGTCGCCGGACAGCACGGCGCAGCGCACCGCCGGGTTGGCAGCCAATGTTGCACCGGCTTCGATGAGCGCATCGAACATGCGGTCATCCAGGGCATTCATCTTGTCGGCGCGAATCATCCTGACATCGGCGATGCCGTCGCGGATTTCGATGGCGACACGTTCCTTCATTGCGACCTCTCCTGACGTGGCAGTTGAATGGTTGTGTTGGCATTACCTTGCACCGCCGAGTGTAACGCCGCGCCGGTGGGTAGAATCGCGCGCTCCTATAACAACAACGCGCTCCCATGACCATCGCCGCCGAGCTGGCCCGTTTCGTCACTTCAAAATCGCCCGCCGACCTGCCGCCACTGGCGCTCGAGCGCGCCAAGATGAGTATCGCCAGCACCATCGCCAGTACCGCGATGGGCCTTTCGATCCCGTCGGCGCAGGCGATCCGCGCCATCGAGAAGGAAAACGGCGGCGCGCCCCAGGCCACACTGTGGTTCGAGTCCGGCAAGTTGCCGGCCGCCAGCGCCGCGCGGGTGAACGCAGTGGCCAGCGACGCGGCCGCCTCCGACGACAGTGACATGCGCAGCATCGCGCACATCGGCACCATCGCCTCCACCACGGCCATCGCCATGGCCGAAAAGCTCGGCAAACCGGGTATCGAGGTGCTGGGCGCGATGGTGCTGGGCTACGAAGTGGCCGGGCGCATCGACGAGGCCCTGACGCCCGGGCGCATGCAGCGCGGCTTTCACGGCTCGGTCTCAACCATTTTCAGCGCCGCGGTGGCCACCGGCAAGCTGATGGACCTCTCCACCGAGCAGATGACCCATGCCATCCTGCTCGCCGCCACCTCCATCGGCGGGCTGGCGATCGCGGCCGATACCAGCTGGGCGCGCGAGTACCACGCCAGTCTCTCGGCCATGCTGGGCACGCAGGCGGCACTGGCGGCATCGCGCGGCTTCACTTCGGAAGAAAAGTCGCTGGAAGCGCCACGCGGCTTCTTCCAGGCCCTCGGCGGCCAGGCCATTGACGACGTCACCGCCGGACTGGGCGATTCCTGGGACATCGTGACCGACATGGCCATCAAGCTGATGCCGGGCGGCCATCCCTTCCACGCCATCGCGGAGGCGGCGGCGACCGCAGCCATCCTGGGCAATGTGGATCCGCGCGAGGTGGAGCAAATCACCATATCTGCCGCACAGATGAAGGACTGGGGTGCCAAGTCGCACCCGCGCGACCTGATCGGCGCGGCGCACAGCGTGGTGTATTTCGTCGCCGCCGCGGTGGCGGACCGGCGCTTTTCCTGGGAGCACATCTCGGAAGCCAAGCTGCTGGACCCGCTCATCTCCTCCTTGCAGGACAAGGTGGTGTTCGACCCCAATCCCGCGCCGCTGCCCGACCGCTTCACCCACCGTCATGGCGGCACGGTGCATATCAAGCTGCGCTCCGGCGTTATCCACAGCAACACCTGCAAGGCCGCGCGCGGCTCGGGTGCGCGCGGCGTGGATTGGGCGGATGTGGACGACAAGTACCGGGTCCTGGTACCCGGCTCCGGGCTGCCGACTTCTCGGGTCGAGGCGAGCCTGGAGGTCGTGCATGGATTCGACCGGCTCAAGTCAATGCAAGAGTTGACCGGGCTCCTGCAAGTCGCGCCTTAGGGGCCAACAGGTCGAGCCGGCTGGCGTCCGGCGCCGGCGGTCCGTTGTTACCGTTCGCTGCACTGCGGTAGAGGGATGTTTCTGCGCCTGTACTTGGGAGGGCACGGCTTCAGTTCGCGTTCATTTTTCGAAAAACCGAAAATATTTTCGCTTTTTGAGAAACTGGCGTATTGTCACGACATCGCGCGCCTGAAGCCAACACCCCGCACCCTGATCCAGAGCCGGCATGAGCCCTGAACGCTACCTGCGCACTTTCGACGTGCTCAACCTGCTGGTCCGCCACAAGGAAGGCATGCGCCTGACCGAGATCAAGCAGGCGCTCGACCTGCCGGTTTCCAGCATGCACAACATGCTGCAGACCATGGTGAGCGCCGAGGTCGTAACCGTCAGCGACGACCTGCGCTATTCCGTGGGGCCACGCGCGGTGGCCCTGGCGCTCAACACGCTGTCCTCGCTGGACATCCGCACCATCAGCCGCCGCCACCTGCAGGAACTGGCCAAGACCATCGAGGACGACGTCTACCTCGCCATGCGGGTCGGCAAGCGCGTCATGTACGCTGACCGTTGCCTGGGTTCCCAGCGCATCTCGCTCGATATCCGCCTGGGTGAGCCGCTCTACCAGCACAGCACCGCCACCGGCAAGCTGTATGCGGCCAACGACCTTTCGCTGGGCGCGGCGGCGCTTGCCGGCGCCTTGCCCAGACTCACCGCGGCCACCATCACCGACGCGAAGGAGCTGGAACGGGAGTTCGCGCGCATCCGCAAGCTCGGCTACGCGAAGAGCATGGAGGAGTCGGTGGAGGGGATCATCGGGTACGCCATTCCCATCCATGACGCCTCCGGACGACTTGCCGCCGCCATTCACGCCTCGGTACTCAAGAACCGCGCCACCCAATCCCATGAACGCATATTGCTTGCAGCCGCACGCAACTGCGCCGAACAGATCGAACGCCAACTCGGCAGATGAAGCCCCTTCAACGCACCAACATCGCAGCGGCACGATAGCCGCGCCCCTTCAAACCGGAAGAGACAAACCATGCACTCCCTGAAGCGAACCCTGATTGCGTTGCCGGCCATGCTGATGCTGGCTGCCGGGTTGGCAGACATGGCGCTGGCGCAAGCCTACCCGGCGCGCCCGGTGCGCATCATCGCGCCCTTCGGCGCCGGCGGCGGCGGTGACACCACCATCCGCCTTCTTGCCCAGCAACTCGGTACCGCCATGAACCAGCAGTTCGTGGTCGACAACCGCCCGGGCGGCAACGGGGTGATCGGCGTGCAGGAAGCGCTGCGCGGCGGGGGCGACGGCTACACCCTGTTCTACGGCAGCACCACCACCCTGGCCGCCAATTCCAGCCTGCTCAAGAAAACCGGCTACGACCCGGTCAAGGACTTCGCACCCATCAGCCGCGTCGGCGTGCTGCCCTTCATGCTGGTGGCCAACACCAGTCAGCCCTTCACCAGCATGAAGGAGCTGCTGGCCTATGCGAAGTCCAATCCTGGAAAGCTCTCCTACGCCAGCGCCAATGCCACCGGCCAGGTGTCATCCGCGCTGTTCGCGCAAATGGCCGGGCTGGATATCCTGCCGGTGTCCTACAAGGCCAGCACCAACGCGCTCACCGACACGCTCGCCGGCACCGTGAGCATGATGTTCGTCGACATTCCGCCGTCGCTCGGCCACGTGAGGGCGGGCAAGCTGCGCGCCTTTGGCGTCACCACCGCGCAACGTACATCGCTTTTGCCTGAGCTGCCGTCGATCGCCGAGGCCGGCCTGCCGGGCTATGAGGTGTTCGCCTGGACGGCGCTGTGCGCGCCGGCCGGAACGCCACCCGAGATCGTCCGGCGCCTCAATGCCGAGCTGGTGAAAATTCTCGGCAAGCCGGACATCAAGGAAGCCTTCGCACGGGTGGGTGTCGAGGTGGAGTCGAGCACGCCCGAGCAACTCGCGCAGTTCATCACCGCCGAGCGTGACCGCTGGTCGAAATTGATCCGCATGGCGCGCATCGAAGCGGAATGAAAGCCGTGTCCACACCCATCAAGCGAGTCCCCGAATGATGCGCGCCCCCTACAGCCGCAACCTCTTCGACCTGCTGGAAGAGCAGGGCGAACGCCATCCCGCGCAGCTGGCGGTGATCGACGGCGAACGTTCGTATACCTATGCGCAACTGGCCGGGCGCGCGCTGCGTGCCGCGGCGGCCATGCGAAAGGCAGGCGTGCGCAAGGGCGATCGTGTCGCCATCCTGATCAACAACCGCGTCGAGTGGCTGGAAATCTGCGCCGGCGCCGCCGCCATCGGCGCCACGGCGGCACCGTTTTCCACCTGGTCGACCCGGCGCGAGCTTGATTTCCTGCTTGCCGATTCCGGCGCGAAACTGCTGGTGACGCTGGACCGTTTCGGCGACAACGACTACGCGACCGACCTGGCCGGCATTCTGGAGAATCGCGCCTCGCGCTACCCTGCGCTTGAGACCATCGTCATGCTGGGCGAACAGCGCCTGCCCGGCGCGATCGACCATGCGCATTTCATGGACGTGGCGCCGCTGGCCGAACTGCCGCCGCCGGGTGAAAGGGCGCGTCCTGCCGATGTCGCCTTCATCCTCTACACCTCAGGATCCACCTCGTATCCGAAGGCGGTGCCCAACACCCATGCCGACGCCATCGAAAACGGCTTCCACATCGGCGAGCGCCAGGGCTTGACACCTGCCGACCGGGTGCTCCTGCCGATGCCGCTGTTCTGGTCATACGGTTCGGCCAACGCCATGTGCGCCACCTTCACCCACGCCGCCACGCTGGTGCTGCAAGGGCGTTTCGAGGCCGCCGCAGCGCTGGATCTCATCGAGCGCCATGCCTGCACCTCCATCTACACGCTGCCGGCGATCACCAATGCGCTGATCGGACATGAGGCCTTCCGCCGCGAACGCACCAGAAGCCTGCGCACCGGCGTGACCATCGGCACCCCGGCGGATATCGTCACCGCTGCCGAAGGCCTGGGTGCGGCGGAGATCTGCAACATCTACGGCCAGACCGAGTCCTATGGCAATTGCGCCGTCACCTGGCACCACTGGCCGCTGGAACGGCGCAAGGAGTGTCAGGGGCCGCCGTTGCCGGGGGTGAGAATGCGCATCATCGATCCGCAATCCGGACGGGAGCTGCCGCAGGGAGAAACCGGCCTGATCGAAGTCAGCGGCTACCTGACCCCGGGCTATACCGGCGCCAGCGTCGAGCAGAATGTAAAGGCCTTCACCGCCGACGGTTACTTCCGCACCGGCGACCTGGGCCTCATTACGGCCGACGGCGACATCGCGTTCCGCGCCCGCGACTCGGAAATGATCAAGCGCGCCGGCATCAACATCGCCCCCGCGGAGATCGAGGAAGTGCTGCGCCAGCATCCCGGTGTGGCCGCCGCCGGGGTGGCCGGCGCGCCGCATCCGCAAAAGGGCGAAATCATCGTCGCCTTCGTGGTCGCGGCACGCGGCGTCGCGGTCAGCGAAGACGAGCTGCGCAAGCACTGCCGCGCCAACGCCGCCACCTACAAGACGCCGGACCGGGTGGAAATCCGCGCCGATCTGCCGGTCACCACCACGGGCAAACTGTTGCGCCGCGAACTCAAACAGATGGCCGCCGACCTGGTCGCCAATCCACAGGGAGAATCGTCATGAAGCTCGGCTTTTTCACCATGCCCATGCACCCGCGCGGCAAGGACTGGCGCCAGACCCTCGCGGAGGACCGCGAGGCCTTCATCCTGGCCGACAAGCTTGGTTTCACGGAAGGTTATTGTGGCGAGCATGCCACCGACCTCGAGGAAAACATCACCTCCTCCGCGATGTTCCTGGCCACCCTCGCGGATTCGACGAAGAACATCCGCCTCGGCACCGGCACCACCAACATGCCGAACTCGCATCCGGTGGCCACCGCCGGCAACCTGGCGATGCTCGACCACCTGCTGGGCGGCCGCTTCATCTTCGGCATCAGCCCGGGCGCCTTGCCCTCGGATGCGGAGGCCTTCGGCAACAGCGACATGGACCGCCCGGCGATGTTCCTCGAGGCGATCAACCATGTGCTGGCACTGTGGACCACTGAACCTCCTTACCGCCTCAAGGGGCAGTTCTGGAACATCACCACCGAAAAAAACCACATTCCGGAAACCGGCATGGGCACGGTGCCCAAGCCGTTGCAGCGGCCGCACCCGCCGATCGTCGTCACCGCGGTGGCACCGCATTCCAAGGGCGTGGCCGAAGCCGCAGCGCGCGGCTGGGATCCGATCTCGGCCAACTTCCTGATGCCCTGCTGGGTCAAGACCCACTGGGACAAGTATGTCGAAGGCTGCGCGCGCGGCAATCGCGCGGCCGACCCGGCCAACTGGCGCATCGCCAAGACCCTCTGCGTCACCGAGGACGACGCCACGGCGCGGCGCTACGTGACCGATCCCAACGGCCCGTATCACCACTACTACACCTCGCTGATGGGCAAGCTCAAGCGCCGCGGCGCGCCGCTCACGCTTTTCAAGAACGACCCAAACCAGCCCGACAGCGACGTCACCGTGGAGTCGGTGATCGAGAACCTGGTCATCCACGGCTCGCCGCAGAAGGTGGCCGATGGCGTGCTCAAGTTCCGCGAGACCGTGGGCGACTTCGGCACCCTGTTGTACGGCGGCATGGACTGGCAGGACCGCGAGATCGGGCGCAACTCGCTGGTGCTGATGGCCGAGAAGGCCATGCCCATCATCAACCACGCCATCGGCGCCTGACCACCTGCACGGTGCAGCGCAAGCACTCGAAAAAACACAACGGAGACGACATGAACAAGGGCAAGCGGCAGTTCCTGGGTGCGGCAACGGCGGTTTTGGCGGCCGGAAGCGGCATGATGCCGGCGGTGGCGCAACAGGCCGCGCTGAAGCTGATGGTCGGCTTTCCACCGGGCGGCTCGGGCGACACCTTCGCGCGGCTGATCGCCGAGCAGTTGCGCAACGAGCTTGGCACGGTGGTGGTGGAGAACCGCGAGGGCGCCGGGGGCATGGTCGCGGCCGAGGCGTTCCTGCGCGGGCCGACGGACGGTTCGGTGGCGATGATGCACACCGCGTCCTCCGCGGTGTTCGCCACGGTGATCCGCAAGAAGCCACCCTACGATCCGCTCAAGGACTTCCAGTGGGTGGCCCTGATGTCGGTGGCGCCGCTGGTGATCGTCGCCAATCCGAAACTGCCGGTGGCCGACCTGAAGAGCTTCATGGACTACCTGCGGTCCAAGCCGGGCCAACCCTACGGCAGCGCCGGTATCGGCGCCTCCACGCACCTGGCGGCGGAACTGCTGTTCGACAAGGCTGGCGTCAAGGCGCTGCATGTGCCCTACAAGGGCAGCGCACCGTCCATTACCGACACCATTGGCGGCAATGTCACCTGCATGCTCGAAACCCTGCAAACCACGCAGCAGCATCACGCTGCCGGGCGCCTGAGGATCCTGGCGGTGCTGGGCGATGCGCGCATCCCCTCGGCGCCGGACATTCCGACCGCCAAGGAGCAGGGCTTTGACGCCGTGGCCTCCACCTACAACCTGCTGGCGCTGCCGATGCAGGCATCGCCGGAGCGTGCGGCGCAGATCGCGCGGGCGGTCGCCAGTTCAATGAAGAATCCCGAGTTCCAGAAAAAGCTGCAGTCGCAGGGGCTGCAGCCGGTGACCGACACCAGCCCCGAGCAGGCCAGGGCGTTCGTCGCCTCCGAAGTGGCGCGCTGGACGCCGGTCGCAAGGCGCCTGGCCATCGAGATGTAGGCATCACGCGCATGCAACAGGCCATGAAAGCCCCGCGCGGCGTGACCGCGGTGGACGCGCTGCTCCGTCCGCGCTCGATCGCCGTCGTCGGCGCGTCGGACCGCTCGCGCTGGTCGGAGGCGGTCAACGCCAATCTCGCCCGCGGCGGTTTCCCGGGCGCGGTGCATCTGGTCAATCGTCGCGGTGGCATGGCGCACGGGCGCCAGACAGCCACCGACTGTCGCGCCATCGGCGAGGCCATCGATGTAGGCATCGTGATGGTGCCTGCGCAGGGCATGCTTGATGCGGTCGAGGACCTGGGGGCAGCCGGCGCACGCGCTGCCGTGCTCCTGACCTCCGGGTTCGCGGAAACCGGCAGTGCCGGCGCGGCCCTGCAGGCACAGGTGGCGGAACGGGCGCGCGCGCACAAGCTGCGCCTGATGGGCCCCAACAGCCTGGGCTTCATCAATTTCACCGATCGCGTGCATGCCTGGACCACGCCGGTGCGCGCGCCATCGCGCGCGGCGGGCGTGGCGATC
Source organism: Burkholderiales bacterium (assembly GCA_965279115.1). GTDB lineage: Bacteria > Pseudomonadota > Gammaproteobacteria > Burkholderiales > JAEUOS01 > JAEUOS01. The sequence continues at coordinate 6,077,739 of OZ257137.1, read as the reverse complement.
ATTTCGCAAAGCGGCGCCACCGCCTATTTCCTGGCCGAACTGGCCTGGCAGCAGGACCTGGGGGTCAGCATCGTCGCGGCCACCGGCAACGAAGCCGACCTCGATGCCGCCGCCTTTCTCGACCATCTGGTGGACGACCCGCATACCCGTGCCATCGCGCTGTTCATTGAAACGGTGCGGCATCCGGCACGCTTCCTCGCCGCGGCACGGCGCGCCTTCGCCGCCGCCAAGCCGGTGGTGGTGCTCAAGGTCGGCGCCAGCGAGGCGACCTCGAAAGCGGCTGCGGCGCATACCGGCGCGCTGGTCGGCGACGACGCGGTGTTCGACGGTGTATGCCGCCAGGCCGGCATCATCCGGGTGCGCTCGATAGAGGAATTGCTGGCCACCGCCGACATCGCCGGGCGCACCGGCGTCCTGCGCTCCGGTGGCCTCGCCATCGTCTCGAATTCCGGTGGCATCTGCGAGATCGCCGCCGACACCGCCGACCGGCACGGCATCGCAGTGCCGGCCTTGCAAGCCGAGGTGGCGGCGCGCCTGCGCGACGCCATGCCCGGATTCGGCACACCGCACAATCCGCTCGACCTGACCGGCGGTGTCGAGCCGCCCAAGTGTGCCGATGCATTGCGCCTGATGGCAGGGCAGGGTGATGTTGCTGCCCTGCTGTGCGTGTGGTACCCGATACCAAACTGCGCGGCGGAGGAAAGCGAGCGTCTGACGCAATTGCACCACCACCTGTCGCTGGCGTTGAACGACATCCCTGTCCCCGGCATCCTGGCCAGCTACACCCACTCGGTGGTCAATGAACATGCGCAAAAGATCATCGCGGCCACCGGTGCGCCGTATTGCGCATTCGGCCTCGATCGCACGATAAGCGCGCTGGCCGGCGTTTTCTGGTGGTCAGCGCGCCAGCGGCAGCGCAAGACCGCAGCCGGGGTTGACGAAATTCCGTATGTGCCCGCGGATGTGCGCCCGGACTCGGAACACGCCGCGCTTGCCTGGCTGGCCGGGCAGGGCGTGCCGGTGGTGCCCGCCACACTGGTGGCGGATGCGCGGGCGGCGGTGGCGGCGGCGGAGGCGCTCGGCACTCCGGTGGTGCTGAAGGTGGCGTCGCCCGACATTCCCCACAAGAGCGACATCGGGGGCGTGATGCTGAACCTGCGTGGCGCGGACGCGGTGACGGCCGCGCATGCGCGAATCCTCGCGGCCGTCGAGGCGCACGCGCCCCAGGCCAGGCTGGACGGCGTGCTGGTCGCGCCGATGCGCGAGCGCGGCATCGAACTGATCGTCGGCATGGCGCGCGACCCGCAGTGGGGGCCGGTCCTGGCCGTCGGGCTGGGCGGGGTATGGGTCGAAACGCTCAAGGATGTCGCACTGCGTGTGCTGCCGGTCGATGAGACGGAGATCCGCGCCATGCTGGCCGAATTGCGCGGCGCCAGGCTTTTCGCGGGGCAGCGCGGTGTGCCCGCTGCCGACCTGGATTCGCTGGCGAGGGCGATCGCGCGCATCGCGCGGGCAGCCTGGAGCCTCGGGCCGGACCTGGCCGCCATGGATGTCAATCCCCTGTGGGTGCGCGGCGCCGCGGTTGAAGCGCTCGATGCCCTTTTCGTCTGGAATGCGCCCGAAGGCGCGAAGGCCCGCTGAACATGCGTACCGCAATCTGCAAACGACTGGGCTGCGACCTGCCCATCTTCGCCTTTACCCACTGCCGCGACGTGGTGGTGGAAGTCACCAGGGCCGGCGGCTTTGGCGTGCTGGGCGCCGCCACCTTCAGTCCCGAGCAGCTTGAAACCGAGCTGCGCTGGATCGATTCCAAGGTGGGCGGCAAACCTTACGGTGTGGATGTGATCATCCCGTCGACCTACGACGCCGAGGCGGAACGCGCAAGTGGTGATCTTGACCGCCTGATCCCGGCCGAACACAAGGCCTTCATGGAAAAATTCCTGGCCGATGAAGGCGTGGCACCGCTGCCACCGGGCGAGCGCGAGCGGATTCACCGCGAGATCGTCGAGGGGCGCGGCAGCATGACACCGGACGGCGCGCGGCGGCTGGTCGACGTCGCGCTCAGGCATTCCCAGGTGAAAATGATTGTCAGCGCCCTCGGCGCACCACCGCCCGAAGTGGTGGCGTTGCTCAAGGAGCGTGGCGTGGTGGTGGGCGCGATGTGCGGCAAGGCCGCGCATGCGCAGCGCCAGCGTGCCGCCGGCGTGGAATTGATCGTCGCGCAGGGCACCGAGGCCGGCGGCCACACCGGGGACATCGCCACCATGGTGCTGGTGCCGCAGGTGGTGGCGGCCTGCGGTCCGGATGTCCCGGTGCTGGCCGCCGGCGGCATCACCAAAGGCAGCCAGATCGCCGCCGCGCTGGCGCTGGGTGCGCAAGGCGTGTGGTGCGGTACCTTGTGGCTGGGCACACGCGAAAGCGAGCTCGACGCCTTCGAGAAGGAAGCCGTGTTCGCCGCAAGGGCGGAAGACGCGGTGCGGCGTCGTGCCCGTACCGGCAAGACCGTCCGCATGATCAGGAGCAAGCTTTCGGAAGTGTGGGAGAAGCCCGGCGCACCGGCCTACCTGCCGACGCCGCTGCAGGGCGTGCTCTACAACGAAGCCCACGCCCGCGTGGTGCGGGCGAAACGGGCCGACCTGTATTCCTTTCCGGTCGGCCAATCGGTGTGCGACGTCAACGAGGAAACCAGCGTGCGCGAGGTGATGGTGCGACTGCAAACCGAATATCTGGACGCCATGGAACGCCTGATGGCCTTGGCCGGGGAGAACTGAAAACATGTCCGAAGTGCTTGTGGAACACCAGGACGGCCTGGTGATCATCACCATCAACCGCCCTGAAGCGAAAAACGCGGTCAACCGCGCGGTGTCGTATGGTGTGTGCGCCGCTGTCGATGAGCTCGACGCGCGCGATGACCTGCGGGTTGGCATACTCACCGGCGCCGGCGGCACCTTCTGTTCCGGCATGGACCTGAAGGCCTTCCTGCGTGGCGAGGTCACCCGGGTGGAAGGGCGCGGCATCATGGGCATTGCCATGACGCCGCCGAAAAAGCCGCTGATCGCCGCCGTCGAGGGGTATGCGCTGGCCGGCGGCTTCGAGGCCATGCTGGCCTGCGACCTCACGGTGGCGTCGCGCGATGCCAAATTCGGCATCCCGGAAGTCAAGCGCGGCCTGGCCGCCGCCGCCGGCGGCCTGATGCGCCTGCCGCGCGTGATCCCGCAGCGCATCGCCATGGAAATGGCGCTCACTGGCGACATGATCAGCGCTGAACGCGCCGCCCAATACGGACTCATCAACGTGCTGACCGAACCGGGCGAGGCGCTGGCCGAGGCGAAGAAGCTGGCCGCGCGCATCATCGCCAATGCGCCGCTCTCGGTGGCGGCCTCCAAGCGGGTGATCGTCGAGCAGCGCGACTGGCCGATTGCGGACATGTTCGCCCGCCAGCTGGAAATCACCGGCCCGATCCTGGCTTCAGAAGATGCCCGCGAAGGCGCGGCTGCCTTCGCCGAAAAGCGCAAACCTGACTGGAAAGGACGCTGAGCATCATGATCATCATGCAGAGCTGGGACAAGGCACGCGCCACCAGACGGGTGCGCCGTACCGATACCTTCAATGGCCATGTCACGGACTTCATCGCTACGCTCGAAGAGCGCGCGCCGGGTGCACAGGCCTTCCTGGTTGAGCAGGATCCCGAGTGGGCCACGCCGCCGCACTTTCATCTGGAATCGCAGTTCCAGGTCGTCACCGCGGGCGGCGGATCGATCGGGCGCCATCCGGTGGCCCCTTACGCGGTGCATTACGCCGCCCCCGAGACCGGCTATGGGCCGATTACCGCCGGACCCGAAGGGATTTCCTACCTGACCTTGCGCGCACAGGGCGACACCGGCGCCTGGTATCTGCACAAGCCGGGTTCGCGGGAGCGCATGCGGCCGGGGTTGAAGCGCGAGCAGCAGCACGGCATGACGTCCGGTTCGGTGAGCGAAGCCGACATCGCCGCGTCGTCGCAGGCGAGCGTCGAAGACCTGATCGCGCCGCGCGCCGACGGGCTGGCGGCGCACCTGGTTCGCATGGGGCCTGGCCTTACGCTCAAGCTGCCGGCGTCACATGCCAATGCCGGTCGCCACCATGTGGTGACCAAGGGCAGCATGCTGCTGGCCGGCGAGGCGGCCGCCGCATTCAGTGTGGCATTCGCGGGCCCGGACGAAGCCTGCGAGTACGAGTCCGGTCCTGCCGGCGTCGAAGTGATCATCCTGCAGTTTCCCAAGCTGTCCCCCAACCCGGAGAATTCCAAGTGAACCCATTCCCGTCCACCCTCCGCTCGGCGCTCTGCGTGGCGGCCCTCGCGATCGCCCAGGGCGCGGTCGCGCAGGCCACCAACTGGCCCGAGCGCCAGGTGCGCATCGTCATGCCGTTTCCCACCGGCGGCGCCTCTGACGTGCTCACGCGCATCCTGGCCGACCAGTTGCAGGCGAAACTGGGCCAGACCTTCGTGGTCGACAACCGCACCGGTGCCGGCGGCAACATCGGCATGGAGGCCGGTGCCAAGGCCGCGCCCGACGGCTACACCCTGACCAGCGCCACCATCGGCACGCTTTCCATCAACCAGTTCCTGTTCAAGAGCCTGCCCTATAACCCGGAGCGCGACTTCACATATGTCTCGACCTTCTGGGCCAATTGCAACGTGGTGATGGTGTCGCCGCAGCACAGCCAGGCCAAATCCATGAAGGAATTCCTCGCCTGGGCCAAGGCGCAGCCCAAGGGCATCACCTTCGGCTCATCCGGTGTGGGCACCACGCCGCACCTGGCGGGCGAACTGTTCCGCGTGCGCACCGGCATCGCCGCCACCCATGTGCCGTCGCGCGGCGCGCCGCAAACCATTTCAATGCTGATGTCCGGCGGCCTGGACACCTCCATCGACAACATCGCCAGCTACGCGAGCCTGCTTGCCGCCGGCACGATGCGCGGGCTGGCAGTGACCTGCCCGGAGCGCTGGCCCAACCTGCCGGACCTGCCGACCATGGCCGAGGTCGGCATTCCCGATTTCGTCATCACGTCATGGGGGGCGATGGTGGCGCCGGTGGGCACGCCGATGCCGATCGTCGAGAAACTCTCGCGCACCATGGCCGAGATCGCCGCCGACCCGGCAGTGCAGAAGCGCTTCCTGGGCGCGGGTGCGCGCATCACCGCCTCGACTCCGCAGGAGACCGTGGCCTTCGCGGCGCGCGAGCGGGTCAAGTTCAACGAACTGGTGCGCCTGTCGGGCGCCAAGGCCGACTGACATGTCACGCCTGAACCAGTGGCTGGCGGGGGTGCGGGTGCTGGACCTGTCGCGCTACCGGCCCGGCCCGTTCGCCGGCATGCTGCTGGCCGACATGGGCGCGGAGGTGCTCAAGATCGAAGGCCCCGACGGCGACGACATGCAGCACCTCGGACCGCGCGACGACAAGGGCGAACCGATCTTCTATCCGTCACTCAACGGCGGCAAGAAGGTGCGGCGCATGAACCTGAAGGATGAGGCTGCCAGGGCGGAATTCCTCGGCCTTGTGAAGGAGGCGGACGTCCTGCTCGAAACCTTTCGGCCCGGCGTGATGACGCGGCTTGGCCTGGGATACGAAGTGCTCTCCGCGCTGAACCCGCGCCTGATCTATTGCGGCGTTTCGGGGTATGGCGCGAATGGTCCGCTGGCGCTGGCCGCGGGACACGACGCCAACTACCTGGCGCAAACCGGTGTCCTGTACCGTAACGGGCGCGGCACCTGCTCGTATTTCGACCCGCCGATTTCGGATGATGTGGGGGCGCTGTTCGCCGTGATCGCCATCCAGGGCGCGCTGCGCGAGCGCGAAGCCAGCGCTCGCGGCTGCATGATAGACACCGGGCTGGCCGATTCGATGTGGCCGCTGCAGTCGTTCCAGCTGGCCGATTTCGGCAAGCGCGGCTATTCGCCGGGCCCGGAGGAAACCTACCTCAACGACGGCGCCGCCTGGTACCGCGGCTATCCCACCCGGGATGGCCGGCATGTGGCGCTCGGCGCCGCCGGCGGGGTGTTCTGGAAGCGTTTTTGCGAAGCCGCCGGCCGGCCGGAATGGATCGCGCGCGAGCATGAACCCTTGCCGCAACGCGCCCTGATCGCCGACGTCGGCGCACTCATCGCCTCCATGACGCTTGATGAGTGCGTGGCGCGCTTCGTCCCTGCGGACTGCTGCGTGAGCCCGGTGCTTTCGCTGGCCGAGGCACTGGAAAGCGAGCAGGTGGCCGCGCGCGGGCTGGTGCGACGCGGCTCCGATGGCGCCTTGCAGGCGCTTTTCCCCGCCCGGGTGGACGGCCAGGTGCCGGCCCTGCGCATGCCGATGCGGCTCACCGAGGACGGCTTCGACACCAACGCGAACGGATGATCCGATGATTCCACGCACCATTTTCAGCAGCGAGCATGACGCGTTCCGCGATACGGTGCGGCGCTTCATCGCCGAGCAGGTGACACCCTACCACCTCGATTGGGAAAAGGCCGGTGAAGTGCCGCGCGCGCTCTGGCACAAGGCCGCCGAACTGGGTTTCCTGTGCTGCAACGTGCCCGAGGAGTATGGCGGCATGGGCGCGGATTTCCTCTACAGCACCATCCTGATCGAGGAATTCGCGCGCGCCGGCGCCACCGGGCCGACCTTCTACCTGCATTCGGACATCGTCGCGCCCTACCTGGTCGATTTCGGTACCGAGGAGCAGAAGCGCAAATGGCTGCCGAGAATGGCCACCGGCGAGGTCGTCTGCGCGCTGGGCATGAGCGAACCGTCGGGCGGCAGCGACGTGCAGAACATGCGTACCCAGGCCTTGCGCGACGGCGACGACTACGTGATCAACGGCCAGAAGGTGTTCATCACCAACGGCCACACCGCGGACCTGCTGCTTTTGGCCTGCAAGACCGACCCGAAGGCGCGCGGCAAGGGGGTCAGCCTGATCCTGGTGGAGACCGACCGTCCCGGATTCCAGCGCGGCCGCAAGCTGGAAAAGCTCGGCTGCAAGGCCCAGGACACCGCCGAATTGTTTTTCACCGATCTGCGGGTGCCGGCCGGCAACCTGCTGGGCGGGGAGGGCAACGGTTTCGCCATGCTCATGACCCAACTTTCGCAGGAGCGCCTGATCCAGGCGATTCGCGGCGTCGCAAGTTCTGAGGCTGCTATCCAGTGGACCCTGGAGTACGTGGCCGAGCGCGACATGTTCGGCCAGAAACTGGGCGATTTCCAGAACACCCGCTTCGAACTGGCGGCCCTGCATGCCGAAGTCTTGAGCCAGCGGGTGTTCGTGGACCGTTGCATCGAGCTGCATCTGAAGGGCGCTTTCGACCCGGTCGATGCCGCCGCCTGCAAGCTGGTGACCACCGAACTGCAGGGCAGGGTGATGGACCGCTGCCTGCAGTTCTTCGGCGGCTGGGGCTACATGTGGGAATACCCGATCACCCGCGCCTATGCCGACGCGCGCATGTGCCGTATCGGCGGCGGCACCGCCGAGGTGATGAAGCAGATCATCGGCAATGCGCTGCTGCCCAAGGTGCGCCGCGCCGGCCAGCCCTGAGCGCGAAAGCCCAGATAACGATACACCCATGACCCAGGCATCGATTTCCGCAGGCGAAACCGATTCACCCGTCGACCAGGTCGTCGCCGGATTGAAGAACCTCATCGGCCACGCGATCCCTTCGGCGCGCGACATCCGTTTTGCCGGGCTGGCACGCGCGGCCGGCGGGCTGTCGCGCGAGAACTGGTCGCTCGATGCGTACTGGACCGACGACGATGGTCCGCATTCCCACCGGCTGATGCTCATGCGCGACGCCGCCGGTACGCTACTCAATACCGAGCGCTCGCGCGAATTCGCGGTGCTGAAGGCGCTTGAGGGAAGCGCCGTCGCCGCCCCGCGGGTGCACTGGATGGATCCGGACGGGCGTCATCTTGGCGCGCCATCGGTGGTGATGACGCGCATGCCTGGCAGTTGCGATTACATGATCCTCAATGGCAAGCGGCCGCTGCCGGACCGCCTGGCACTTGCCCGCGCGTTCATCGAACTCATGGCGAACATCCATGCGCTCGACTGGCGCTCGCGCGGCCTGGGCGAAAGCCTTGGCGTGCCGGTAGGCTCGCCGGCGCAGGTCGAGCTCGCGCATTGGGAGGCGGAATACCGGCGTGTCCAGCTGGAACCGCATCCGGAGCTCGACTATGTGCTGGCCTGGCTGCGACGGACCGCGCCGCAGGCGGAGGCGATCGTGCTGGTGCATGGCGACTTCAAGCCCGGCAATGCGTTGGTCGAGGACGGACGCATCACCGCCAAGCTCGACTGGGAAACCGCGCACCTGGGCGACCCGCTCGAGGATCTTGGCTGGGTGACCAATCCGGTGCGCAAGCGCGAGCACCAGATACCGGGGCACTGGGAACGCCGCCAGATTGTCGACGCCTATCGCGAGTTGACCGGCCGCAAGGTCAATGAGGCGGACCTCACCTGGTGGAATGTGCTGGCCTGCTGGAAGCTCGCGGTGATCCAGCTGACCGCGGTGAACGAATTCGTCGCCGGGCGCTACAGCAGGGTGTTCCAGACCCCGTCGTGGCTGTTCCGGCCGATGTTCCAGATGATGGAGGCAACGCCATGAGACCCACCGTGGAAGAGCAGCTGCAAGGCACCTGCCGTGTTCTCGAGGACGTCGTCGCGCCATGCGTCGCCGACCCGTTCGCCCGCACCATCCTCGATGGTCTCATCGCCAACCTGCGCATGCTGACCGGCGCGCTGCCGGCGGTGGCCGGATTCCTGCGCCACGACAACCTGGTCACGCTGCGTCTGCTGTCGAACCTGCGTTCCGCGCTGGCGCCGGACCTGGCCGCGCGTATCGACAGGGCGCTGGCCGAACCCGAACCCGATGTCGTCGATGGCGCGGCACTGGAAGAGCGCAACCGGCGGCTGCGTGAGCTTCTTGCCGCGGCCGCTTGCAGCGAAGGACTGCCCCCCGACATGCACCGGGCGATCGTGCAGCACATGACCGAACGGGCGTCGCGCGTGCCGATGCGCTATGTGCCGACCGCGCCTGCTCCCGCCACACCTCCCCCTGCGAAACCCTGAACCATGCTGACCCCCCTCGACGATACCCTCTGGCACCAGTTGCCGACCACCTTCGATCATGTCTGGACCAGCGACCCGCGCTTTTTCGACCGTTACTGGTTCGCCATCTATTCGGGCGACGGGCGGGTGGCCATCCAGGTCACGATGGGGGCCTATCGCAACATGAACGTGCTCGACGCCGGCGCCGTGATGATCGTCGACGGCAAGCAGTACAACCTGCGGGTGTCACGCTCCCTCAACGGCAGCGTCGAGACGGTCTGCGGGCCGGTGCTCATCCGCCCGATCGAGGCCCTGAAGTCGTTCGAGATCATCATCGAGCCGGGCGCGCATGGGCTGCACGGCCAGATCCGCTGGGACTGCGTCGAACCGGCGCGCGAGGAGCATCCGCACTACACCCGCCTGCAAAGCCGCACCGTCGAGGATTACCGCCGCTTCGACCAGATCGGCACGGCCAGCGGCTACCTGGAGGCCGCCGGCCGGCGCGTGGAGATCGAGAACTGGTGGTCGTGCCGCGACCACTCATGGGGCGTGCGGCGCGGCATGGGTGTGCCCGAGCCGGTCACAGGCCCCAAGGTGACGCTGGCCGAGAAGGGGCATGTGATGTCGTTCCTGTTTTTCTCCACCGGCACCATGAGCGGGCACCTGCTGTTCCAGGGGCGCGGCGACGATCAACCCTACACCACCGGCGTGGTCACCGACCGCCGCAGCGAGGCGTTTTCACACGTCACCAACATCGCGCTCGAGGTGGAACTGCATGAAGGCACGCGGCGCTTTCGCCGCGCCGGCGTGGTGGCGACATTCGAAGGCGGCAAGCAGTTGCGGCTGGCCGTGGAGGCGCAGGGCGCGTCGATCGCCATGCAGGGGCTGGGCTACAGCGGCGGCTACGACGACGGCCGCGGGCTGGGCGCCTGGCGCGGCGAGAACCACCTGGAGTCCGACGTCTGGGACGTGTCCCATCCGTCAAGGATCGTCTATCCGGATGGCACGAGCAAGGAGCACTGGCACCGCATCCAGCCGGTGGCCATCGAGGCCGTGCTGGACGGCGAGACCAGCCGGGGCACCGCCAGCATGACGCTCACCATCGCGGGCCGCCTGCCTGAACACTTGCAGTTGAAGCAGGCGGGCCGCGCGTAGTGCTGCGCATCGCGAAGGAGGGGGCGGCATGATTTCGCCCGCACTGGCGGAACTGCTGCGTCCGGGCGACCGCATCGTCATCGGTCAGGCCACCGGCGAGCCGGCCGGGCTGGTCGCGGCGCTGTTCGAGCTCGCACCGCGCGTCGCGCCACTCGAGGTTCTGTGCGGGCTGTCGCTCAACCCGGCCTGGGAAGGCGAGGTTCCCGCCGTCCTGCGCGTATCAACCTATTGCGGCATGGGTACGGTGCGCGGACTGGTGTCGAGCCGACGTGCGCGGGTGTTGCCGTGTTCACTATCCCAGCTGACCTCCCTTTTCGAGTCGCGCAAGCTGCCGGTCGATGTGGTGCTGTTGCAGGTATCCCCCGCCGATGCGGACGGGTACCACAGCCTGGGCGGCGCGGTCGATTACGTTTGGGATGCGTTGCAGGCGGCGCGGGTCATCGCGGTGGAAGTCAATCCGAATGTGCCGGTGACACGCAGCGCCTGCCGGCTGCACACCAGCCGCGTGGTGGTGGCGCTTGAAAGCGACGCGCCACTGCCCGAATCACCGGCGGAGAAGCCGGGCGCGGTGCAGGTGGAGGTGGCCCGCCAGGTGGCGCGCCTGGTGCCGGACGGCGCCACCGTGCAGCTGGGTATCGGGGCTCTGGCGGTTGCCGTGGCGCGGGCGCTTGCCAGCCATCGCGGGCTCAAGGTTCGCAGCGGCATGGTGGGAGACTGGTTCCCCGAACTGGTTGCCGCCGGCGCCATCGATACCAGCGCCGCGGAAAACTGCACGGCGTCGCTGGCCGTTGGCAGCCGCGCGTTGTACCAGACCCTGGCGCGCGACGGGGCGCTCGGCTTCGCGCCGTTGGCGCAACTGGTCGTGCCGTTGGCGGGATCGCCTTACATGGCCATCAATTCCGGTATCGAGGTCGACCTGCGCGGCCAGGTCAACGCCGAATTCCTCGGCGAGCGCTATGTCGGCGCGGTGGGCGGGCAGACCGACTATTTCAGGGCGGCGCGTAGTTCCGCCGGCGGGCTGGCGATTCTCGCCTTGCCCGCCACCAGCGGGCGCGCGCGCGCCAGCCGCATCGTGCCGCGCATCGCCTGCGGGCACATTACCTCGGCGCAGAGCGACGTCGACGTCATCGTCACGGAATTCGGCGCTGCCGATATCCGCGCCACCACACTGGAGGAAAGAAAATTGCTGATTGCAAACATCGCGGATCCACAGGCGCGCGACGCGCTGGTCCGGGGAGCCTCCCATGAGCCTGCGTGACCGCAGCTGTGTGACCGGCATTGGTGAAACCGCCTACCTGCGCGGCGCAACCAAGAGCGCCTTCGAAATGCAGATCGAGGCCTCGCTGAAAGCTGTCGCGGATGCGGGCCTGAGCCCTAAGGACATCGATGGCGTGATCCCGATCGGCATTGTCAGCGGCACGGCGGATGATTTCATCGAGAATTTCGGTCTGCCTGACCTGCGCTTCTCCGCCGTGGTGCCACACGGCGGCGCCAGCCCTGCCATGGCCCTGCAGACGGCAGCCATGGCGGTGGCAAGCGGGGTGTGCAACCACGTGCTCATAACCTTTGGCCGCAATGTCACCGGTGTCGCGGCGGGCGGCAACAAGGCCGGTGCGCGAATCCACAACATGCCGCAGTTCCACTATGTGACCGAATTCGAGCATCCGATGGGCGCCAGTGCGCCCGCGCAGTTGTATGCGCCGATGGCACGCCGCCACATGGAACTCTACGGCACGACCGTCGAGCATTTCGGCGAGGTTGCGGTGGCCTGCCGCGAGCACGCCCTGCTCAACGGCAACGCCGTGATGAAAAAACCGATCACGCTGGAAGATCACCGCGAATCGCGCATGATCGCCGACCCGTTCCGCCTGCTCGACTGCAGCCTGGAAAGCGACGGCGGCGCGGCCGTGATCATCAGCAGCGCCGAGCGCGCCCGCGACCTGCGCCATCGCCGCGTATTCATTTCAGGCGTGGCTGCCGGGCATCCCGATTCGCCGGACTCGATCACCCAGCGTGCCGACATGACAAGCCTCGGGCTGGCCAAGGCAGCGCCGCGCGCCTTTCAGATGGCGGGCGTCACGCCAGCGGATATCGATGTCGCCGAAATCTATGACTGCTTCACCTATGCGGTGATCCGGCAGTTCGAGGACATGGGCTTTTGCGGCAAGGGCGAGGGCGGGCCGTTCGTCTCTGGCGGACGCCTGCGCCTGGGCGGCGCGTTGCCCACCAATACCCACGGCGGGCTGTTGTCGCAGGCCCACGTATGGGGGCTGAATCATATCGTCGAGCTGGCGCGCCAGTTGCGCGGCGAAGCCGGGCGGGCCCAGGTGGCCGACGCTGAACTGGGCGTGGTGACCGGTTATGGCGACATGGGCGACGGCGGGCTCGCCATCATGCGAAGGGAGTGAAAAAATGACCGAGATTCCGTCCAGGCCGGCGCAAATCCCCACCGAGCTGTCGCGCCCCTACTGGGAGGGCGCCGCCGCCGGCCGCCTGATGATCCAGCGCTGCGCCGGGTGTGGAAAATTGCGCCACTACCCGCGCCTGTTGTGCGACTCCTGTTACTCGGACGCGGTCGAATGGATCGAAGCCAGCCGTCGCGGCGCCATCCACAGCTGGACCGTGTCGCACCATGCTTTCCATCCGGCGTTCAAGGCCGAATTGCCCTACACCCTGGTGACGGTGGACCTGGAAGAAGGCGTGCGCGCATTGGGGCGCTGGACCGGCGACACCCCCTTCATCGGACAGAAGGTGACCGGGAAATTCGTCGCACGCGCCGACGGGGTTGACCTGGTATTCACGCCCACAGGCCCCTGATGGGGCACAATCCGGCAGGACATACAAGGCCGGAGATGCACCAATGAAGGAAGTTCTGCTGGATGGCAGCCACGATTCCCGTGAATTGCGCAATGCCCTGGGCCGCTTTCCCACCGGCGTGACGGTGATCACGACGCGCGCGCCGGGCGGGAAGCTCGAAGGGCTGACCGCCAACTCGTTTTCGGCGCTTTCGCTCGACCCGCCGCTGGTGCTGTGGAGCATCGTGCGCAAGTCGGGTTCGCTGCAGAGTTTCGTGGATTCCGGGCATTTCGCCATCAATGTGCTGCGCGCCGGCCAGGCGGACATTTCGCACCGCTTTGCCACGCCCAAGCCGGACAAGTTCGAAGGAATTGCTGTCGGGGAAGGCTACGGCGGCTCGCCCCTGATCTCGGGAGTGCTGGCCGCGTTCGAGTGCAAGACCGAATCGGTCATCGAAGGCGGCGACCACCTGCTGTTCGTGGGCCGGGTGCACAAGATCAGCTATGGCGATGGTGAGCCGCTGATCTTCAACGCCGGCAAGTACTGCACCTCCCTGCCGATGCGCGACAAGTTTGCCAAATCCGACCTGGACGGCATTTGGGACGGGCTGGGTTGACGACCTTGCCGCCAAAGCACCTGCCGCAGCGACCAGACAAGAAGTTGATCGGCGCCATGTTTCACCTGACTTGAGGAGGAAAGCGTGAACGCCAGATCGATTCTGTTGCACATTTCGGCCGTCTTGCTGCTGCTTGGCATGGGCGGCGCGGCCTTCGGCCAGCAATATCCGAACCGGCCGATACGCCTGGTCGTCCCTTTCCCGCCCGGAGGCTCGATCGACATGCTCTCGCGGGTGCTGGCCGATCGCCTGGCCGAAAGATTGGGTCAGCCCTTCGTGGTGGAAAACAAGGCCGGGGCCTCGGGCGCCATTGGCGCGGAGTTTGTTGCCAAGGCCGCGCCGGACGGCTACACATTGCTGACAGCCCCCACCTCGGTGTATGCCGTCGGCACGGCGCTCAACAGCAGGATGCCGTTTGACTTGCAGAAGGACCTGGCGCCCATCAGCACCGTGGCGATCACGGAACAGTCGTTCAATGTGACGGCGGGCCTGCCGGTGGCGACGCTGGCTGAACTGATCGCGTACGCCAAGGCGCGCCCGCGCCAGCTCAACATGGCGTCGCAAGGCAGCGGCACCGTATCGCATCTCGCCTGTGCCATGCTGGCAGGGCAGGCAGGGATCGAATTCCTGCATGTGCCTTACAAGGGCAGTGTGCAGGCCATCACCGATCTGGTATCCGGCAATGTGCAGGTGATGTGCGACAGCGTCGCGGCATCCCTGCCGCAGATTCGGGCCGGCAAGCTGCGCGCGCTGGCGGTGGTGGGTGGCAGGCGATCGGCCCAACTGCCCGAGGTGCCGACAGTCGCCGAGGCCGCGTTTCCGGGCTACAAGGTGGAGTCATGGACCGGACTCATGCTGCCGGCAGGTACGCCAAAGCCGGTGATTGATCGCCTGCAGCAGGAAGTCGCTCGTGTGATCGCGGAACCAGTGGTGCAAAAGCGTCTGGGCGACGCCGGCTTTCGCCTGCAATCGAGCACGCAGGAAGCGTTTTCGCAGCTGATCCGTGAAGACCTCGTGCAATGGGCTGCGGCAGTCAAGGCAACCGGGGCAACGGCGGATTGAAGCAGGGCAGCCGCGCTGGAATAGAATCCGGCGCTGACGGCATTGACCAATGCGGGACCACAAAAATCATGGGAGAGAGATGAGCGATATCCGATTCGAAACGCCGGCCACCGCGGAGGCGGCCGTCGCGCTGCTGTCGGGCGCGTCTGGCACGGCGAAGCTGTTGGCCGGCGGCACCGACCTGCTGATCCAGATGCGCGGCGGCATGGTCGAACCGGCCCTGCTGGTGAGCGTGAAGAACATTGCCGAGATGAACACGCTGGCCAACGAGGGCGGCGCATACCGCATCGGCGCCTCGATGTCCTGCATGGCACTGATTGAGACCGCCGACTTCATCAAGGCGTGGCCCGGCGTGACCGATGCGGTCAAGCTGATCGGCTCCATCCAGGTGAAGGGACGCGCTTCGGTTGGCGGCAATGTCTGCAACGCCTCTCCCGCAGCGGACAGTGTGCCGGCGCTGATCGCAGCCGGTGCCCGTGCAGTGATCGTCGGGCCGGCCGGCCGGCGCGAATTGCCGGTTGAGGAAATGGGCATCGGCCCGGGGAAGAATGCGCTCGCCAAAGGCGAGATCGTCACCTCGTTCCTGCTGCCCAAACGTGCGCCACGGTCAGGTGATGCCTACCTGCGCTTCACGCCGCGCACCGAAATGGACATCGCCGTCGTGGGGGTGGGCGTCAATATCACGCTTGACGACAAGGGTGTTTGCACCTACGCGCGCTTTGGCCTGGGCGCGGTTGCCGAGCGTGCGCTTCTGGTGCCTGAAGCGGCCGCTGCCCTGATCGGCTCGAAGGTGGATGAAGCCGCGCTGGCCAGGCTGGCCGCCGCCGCGAGCGCCGCCTGCCGGCCGATCGACGACAAGCGCGGTACCAGGGAATTCCGCATCAAGGTGGCGGGGGTGCTGGCGCGCCGCGCCGCCGTCAGCGCGCTGCAGCGCGCGCAGGGAGCGAACTGAAATGAGCAAGCATCATGTGACGACCACCATCAACGGCGATCCCGTTGAATTCCTGTGCGAAACGCGGCAGACGCTGCTCGAGGTTTTGCGCGACGAACTCGACATGACCGGAACCAAGGAAGGCTGCGGCACCGGCGACTGCGGCGCCTGCAGCGTGACCCTGGACGGCCGGCTGGTGTGTTCCTGCCTGGTGCTGGGCGTGGAAGCCGAGGGCAAGGCCATCCAGACCATCGAAGGCATGGCCCAGGGCGACCACCTGCACGTGCTGCAGCGGAAATTCCTCGAGCATGCCGCCCTGCAGTGCGGCATCTGCACGCCCGGTTTCCTGGTGGCGGCGCGTTCGCTGCTGGAACACAACCCGGACCCGACCGAGGAGGAGGCGCGCTATTGGCTGGCGGGCAACCTGTGCCGCTGCACCGGATACCAGAAGATCATCGAAGCGGTGCTGGACGCCGCGCGTGAAATGCGGGGAGCCTGAACATGCTGACCAAGACCAAGGAAGACGAAGCGTTGATGAAGGTTATCGGCACCCGCCCGGTTCGCCCGGACGGCGAGCCCAAGGTGACCGGACTTGCGCAGTATGGCGCGGATTTTTCCCTGCCCGGCATGCTGTGGGCGAAGATCCTGCGCTCGCCGCACGCGCATGCGCGCATCCGTAGCATCGATGCCTCAAGGGCCCTTGCGCTCCCCGGCGTCAAGGCGGTGATCACCGGCGCGGATTTCGCGGAGCAGCCGTTCGAGTACGTCGGCCCCGAGCGGGTGGCGGTGAACTACTGGCACATGGTGCGCAACATCATGGCGCGCGAGAAGGCGCTCTACGAAGGGCATGCGGTCGCCGCGGTGGCGGCGGTCAGCCAGGCGGTGGCTGCCGCGGCCTTGAAACTCATCGTGGTGGACTACGAAGTGCTGCCGCACGTGATCGACGTCGATGACGCCATGGCGCCTGGCGCGCCGTTGCTGTTCGACAACATGATCACCCGCGGCGTCGAACCCGCGCCGACCGCGCCCTCCAATATCTCCAAGAAGATCGACTTCAAGTTGGGTGATGTGGCCGCAGGTTTCGCCGCCGCCGATGAAGTCGTTGAGATGAGTTTCAAGACAGCGGCCGTGCACCAGGCTTATATCGAACCGCATTCATGCCTGGCGCGTATCGGCGCCGATGGGCAGGGCGAGTTGTGGTCGGCCAGCCAGGGGCATTTCGTGGTGCGGGCTTATACCGCCAAGCTGCTTGGCATGGAGATTGGCAACCTGCTGGTGCATCCGGCCGAGATCGGCGGTGGCTTTGGCGGCAAGACCGTGGTGTACGTGGAACCGGTGGCGGCGTTGCTGTCGAAGAAGACCGGCCACCCGGTGAAGATCATGATGAGCCGGGAGGATGTGTTCAGGGCCACCGGCCCGACCTCCGGCGCCTCGATGACGGTGAAGATCGGCGTCAAGAAGGACGGCCGCATCGTTGCCGCGACCGGCCTGTTCAAGTTCCAGGCGGGCGCATTTCCCGGCTCGCCGGTGATGAACGCCTGCATGTGCTCCTTCGCCACCTATGACATCGCCAATGTCCACACCACCGGCTACGACGTGGTGTGCAACCGGCCCAAGGCCGCCGCCTATCGCGCGCCGGGTTCGCCGATTTCCGCTTTCGCGGTGGAAAGCGTGCTCGACGTGCTGGCGACGAAGATCGGCATGGACCCACTGGCCCTGCGGCTGAAAAACGCGGCCCGCGCCGGCACGCAAACCGCATACGGCCCCAAGCATGCGCATGACGGGTACGCGGAAACCGTTGAGGCCTTGATGCGACATCCGGCCTACAAGGTGCCGCTGGGCAAGAACCAGGGGCGCGGCGTCGCCTCGGGTTACTGGTTCAACGGCGGCGGCGAATCGGCAGCGACGGTGCACGTCAACGAGGACGGGTCGGTGGTGATCGCCACCGGCAGCATGGACATCGGCGGATCGCGCGCATCGATGGCCATGATGGCGGCGGAGATTCTCGGTGTGCCCTACGAGAAGGTGCGTTCAACCGTCGCCGATACCGGCTCCATCGGCTACAACCATGTCACCGGCGGCTCGCGCGTCACCTACGCGACCGGCATCGCCGTGGTCGACGCCTGCAGGAAAATCGTCGATGATCTGCGTGGCCGCGCCGCCCTGATCTGGGACGTCAAAGTCGCGGACGTGGTGTGGGAGGACGGGCATGCCCGGCCGGCGAGCCCCGAAGTGGGTGACTTCGCCCCGCTTTCCCTGAAGGCGATTTCCGCCAAGCGCGGCGTGACCGGCGGCCCGATCGTGGCCGAAGCGGCGGTCAATGCCGGCGGCATGGCGCCGGGCTTTGCCACCCAGTTTTGCGATGTCGAAGTCGACCCGGAGACCGGCGCGGTCAAGATCCTGCGCTTTGTGGCGGCGCAGGACGTCGGCCGCGCCATTCATCCCAGTTATGTGGAAGGGCAGATCCAGGGCGCGGTCGCGCAAGGTATCGGCTGGGCCCTGAACGAGGAATACATCTACGACAAGAACGGCCGGCTCGCCAATGCCGGCTTCCTCGACTATCGCATTCCGGTGGCGTCCGATCTGCCGAACTTCGATGTGGTGATGGTCACAGTCCCCAACCCCAACCATCCGTTTGGCGTCAAGGGTGTGGGTGAGGTGGGGATCGTGCCGCCCATGGCGGCGATCGCCAATGCCATCGTGCAGGCCACCGGCACGCGCATGACCGAGTTGCCGATGTCGCCGCCCAGGTTGCTGGCGGCGCTTGACTCGGGCAAGGGCGCATAGGGTGCCACCCGCGCAGCCCGCGCGGGTGGTATTGACCACCGGCTTTTCCCAGCGTTACACGGGTGGCGTTAAGGAATTCGCCATCGAGGCGGCCACCCTGCGTGGTGTCCTCAAGGCGATGGACACGCGCTTTCCCGGTCTGGGCGAAATCCTGGAAGAAGAGACCTCGGTGGCCATCGACGGGGAGATCCACGAGGTGGTCTACACCCAGCCGATCCGGCCGGGCTGCGAGGTGTTTTTCATTCCACGGATAGAAGGCGGATGAAACAAGGGAGACGTCGATGATCTTCGAGCAAGTTGCAACCGGCGGATGCCAGTCCTATCTCGTGGGATGTGAAGAAACCCGCGCGGCCGCGCTGATCGATCCCGAGATCAGCCAGCTCGATCACTATCTGGCACTCGCCGCGCGCGACGGGTTGCGGATTCGCTACCTGGTCGATACCCACACGCACGCGGACCATTTTTCCGGCACGCGTCAGCTGGCGAAAACGCTCGGCGTGCCGGTGGTGATGCATCGACTGAGCCCGGCGCCGTTTGTCGACATGCGCATCGGTGATGGCGAGATGCTGGTCATCGGCAAGCTGCGCATGCGCGCCATCCACACGCCCGGTCACACCCGCGATTCGATGTGTCTGCTGCTGGGAGACCGCGTGTTCACCGGTGACACGTTGCTCATCGGCGGCACCGGGCGCACGGACCTGCCGAGCGGAAACCCGGAAGCCTTGTTCCACAGCCTTTTTGACTCCCTGCTGAAGCTCGACCCGGCACTCCTGGTTTTCCCGGCGCATGACTACAAGGGCCGCAAGCATTCCACCATCGGCGACGAGATCGCCAGCAACCCGCGCCTGCAGGTCAAGGAAAAGGCAGCGTTTGTCGCGATGATGAACAATCTCAACCTTTCCATGCCCACCCATGTGACCGAGGCATTGCGCACCAACATGAGTGGCGGCAAGGCGGTCGCGCAACTGCTGGCCGAGGCCGCGGCGAAAGTGCCCTTCATGTCGCTTGAAGAGCTGAAGGCGCGCGTCGATGCCGGCGCAGCCGACATGACTATCCTGGACGTGCGCGAGCGTGACGCCTACCTGGCGGGGCACATTCCCGGTGCGCGCCTGTTGCCGCGCGGTCAGCTCGAACTGCGGGTCAACCAGGAGTTGCCGGACCCGACCCGACGCATCCTGGTGTGCTGTGAATTGGGGCAGATCTCGACCCTGGCGGCATCGACATTGCGGGAGATGGGATTCCTGCATACCGTCGCGCTCGATGGCGGCACCAAGGCATGGCGCGAGGCGGGTTATCCGGTCAATGCGGGCAGCGAACCCTGACGCCACGGCGCGTCCGGTGCGCCGGGTCACGATTGTCGGCGGGGGACTGAGCGGCGCCGCGACGGCGGTGCAATTGGTGCGCGCCAGCACGCTGGCGCTCGACATCACCATCGTGGAACCTGCCGCCGAACTCGGGCGCGGCCTGGCATATTCGGCTGACGACCCCGACCACCGGGTTAACGGCACACCGCTCACGCACATGATCGATCCGCAGCAGCCCGAACTGTTGCAAAAATGGATAGACCGCACCGGATTGCTGGCGCGTGACCTGGCGGCGATCACTGCCGGCAGCGGAACCTTCATCCGGCGGACGGACTTCGGGCGCTTCGTGGCCGATACCCTGCGCGATCATTCAAGCGGCCAGTCCAATGGCTCCACCATCCGTCATTGCCGCGACATGGCGGTCGATCTGTTGCCGGGCGAGGCGGGCTTGACGGTACGCACCGGCAGAGGCGCACTGCTCGAAGCGCACCTGGTGGTGGTGGCCACAGGCAATGCGGCGCCGCGCCTGCCGCGACCTTTCAAGGCCGCGCATGCGCATCATCCATCCATCGTGGCGCAGCCGAGCGACATGGCACGCATCCGTACCGTGCCGACCGAAGCCCGCGTTCTGGTGATCGGCAGCGGCCTGACGGCGTACGACATCCTGTCGACTCTGGTCCGCCGCAATCACAGCGGACCGATTACCGTGATTTCCCGACGCGGCATGCGGCCTGTCGGGCAGCGGCCGGTTCAGCCCCCCGAGCCTGGCAGGGTCCTGCCCACCATCATGGAGCGTATCGAGGGAGCGGTACCCGGGTATCTGCTGGGCGGCGCAGCCAGTCCCACCGCGCGTTCGCTGCTGCGGGCGGTGCGCCGCGAGATCGAAATCGATCGGGCAGCCGGTCGCGACTGGTACGGCGGGTTTGATGGGCTGCGCGATGTGCTATGGCAAGTCTGGCCGCGCATCGCAGTGGCGGAAAAACTGCGCATCCTGCACCGCCTGCGCCCCTGGTACGACGCCTACCGCTTTCGCGTGCCGCCGCAAAACGCGACTGTGGTGGCTCGGGCGGAACGGGAAGGGCGGGTTGCGTTTCGCGCTGCACGACTGCACAGCGTGGATGTCGGCGAAGGCGTGCGCGAAGTCAGGGTGGAATGGGAAGATCCGGCGACACGCGCCATCCATGGAGGAGTATTCGACGCCATCATCAACTGCACCGGACTTGATCCGTCCATGGGCATGAGGGAGAACCCGTTCCTGGCCAGTGCCAGCGAGCGCGGCATGCTGCGCATGGATCCGACCGGGATCGGGGTGGAAGTCGATGGGCAATGCCGACCGTTCGACAGGCGCGGTGGGGTGGTCGAAAGATTGCGCGTGTTCGGCCCGCCGACGGCCGGTAGCTGCGGCGACCCGCTCGGCGTCGTGTTCATCGCCGCGCAAATCCAGCGGGCCCTGCCGGGCATGCTTGCGACCCTGGCTGCCTACTCCGGCTGAATGCCGGCGTCGGCGACCTTGCGGCCCCACACTTCGAGCTGCCGCCTGACCAGCGCGGTAAAAGTTGAAATGTCCGAAGGCGTCGGCTCCGCGCCTGCGGCCTGAATGCGTTCGCGCACGTCCGGTTTGGCCAATACCTGCAGCAGGGCGGCAGAAAGCTTCTCGGTCACCTCGCGCGGCATGCCGGCCGGTCCGAACACGCCGGTCCAGGCGGCCAGGTCGAAATCGCGCAGGCCGAGCGTTTCCTCTATGGTGGGCAGATCCGGCGCCAGTGCCGAGCGTTTCGAGGTGGTCACGCCCAGCGCGCGCAGCTTGCCGGATTGCAGGTGCGGGCGGGCCGAGGCGAGATCGACCACCAGGAACTGAGCCTGTCCGCCGATCACATCGGTGAGGGCGGCGGGGCTGCTCTTGTAGGGCACGCCCACCGCGTCGAGCTTGAGCAACCTGCTCAAGGCCGCCGCGGGGATCTGCACGGTAGGGGTGCCGTAGGCATAGAACAACTTGCCCTTGTTGGCGTTGGCGAAGGTGACGAATTCCTGCGGTGTGCGTGCCGGCACGTTGGTGTTGACCGCCAGGATGAAGGGGAAGTAGGCAACCCCGCCGACCGGCGTGAAATCGGCAATCGGGTCGTAGGGCAGCTTCTTGAAGATATGCGGATTGACCGAATGCGAGGAGTTCGAGGTGAAGAACAGGGTGTAGCCGTCGGGCGGTGCCTTGGCCACCGCGCCGGCGGCGATCTGCGCTGCCGCGCCCGGGCGGTTGTCGACCACGAAGGGCTGGCCCATGTTCTGCCGGAGTTCCTCGCCCAGCATGCGCGCCATGATGTCGGTGCCGGAGCCGGGGCCGAAGCCGATGATGATTTTCACCGGCCGGTTCGGATAGGCTTCCTGTGCGACAACACCGAAGGCGGCGGCTGCAAGGGCAAGCGCGGCCGCCATGCGCAGAAGAGGATGTTGCAGTCCGGGTTTCATGTCTGTCTCTTTCGGTCTGTTGGATTGATATGGGGCGCGGGAAACATCATCTCGGCGCACGTCCCCGGAAAACCGGGGCGCGCTTTTCCATGAACGCCCGCGGGCCTTCGCGCGCGTCGTCCATTTTCGCGTTTTCGCGGGTGCACTCGATCTCGATCGCGAACGCGTCCTCGAAGGGCCGGCCGCTGGAGCGCACCATCACTTCCTTGGTTTTTTCCAGCGCCACCGGCGCGCCGAGGCACAGGCGGCGCGCCAGTTCCAGCGCGGTCGGAAGTACCTGGTCG
The DNA here is from genome assembly GCA_965279115.1 of Burkholderiales bacterium. Taxonomy (GTDB): domain Bacteria; phylum Pseudomonadota; class Gammaproteobacteria; order Burkholderiales; family JAEUOS01; genus JAEUOS01. The sequence continues at coordinate 6,055,275 of OZ257137.1, read as the reverse complement.
GGCGCCACAACGCGGTTGACCAGGCCCATCGCCAGCGCCTGCTGCGCCGATACCGCCTCGCCCAGCAACAACAGTTCCATCGCATGCGCCCAGGACACCTGGCGCGCCAGGCGTACCAGGGAGCCGCCACTGGCGATCAGCCCGCGGCGCACTTCCGTGACACCGATGGTGGCCGTCTCGGACATGACCCGCAAGTCGGTGGCGAACACGAATTCGGCGCCGCCCGCCAGCGCATGGCCGTTGATGGCGGCGATCACCGGCTTGAAGAAGGTGGCGTTGCGCAGGATCGCCGCGCCGAGTTGCTTGCGGTCCGCGGCAAAGCGTTGTTCCCATTCGCCCTGTGGCTCCCGGGCCCGCATCATCAGGGGGATCAGGCTGCCGAGGTCGCCGCCGGCGGAAAAGGCCTGGTCGCCAGCGCCGGTGACCACCACGGCACGCACCGTGTCGTCGGCGGCGATTTCCTTCCAGAACCCTGCCAGCCGCACCACCATTTCCGGCGACATGGCGTTGCGCTTCTCGGGGCGATTCAGGGTGACGATGGCGACGCTTTCGCGTCGCTCGACCAGCAGGTGGGACATCGGGATTGCCTCCGATACGGGCCGCAGTACGCCTGCGGGGGGCGCAAGCCTCAGCCTTCTATGGTCATACAATTGACTTATGCGCATAATATACTTATATTTCCGGCATGCCAATATCCGATGCGATGGAACTGCCCGCCCACGACGCCGGCACCATGCTGGGCGCGCTGGGCGCGATCAACGTTCCGAAGTCGTGCGACGTTCTGGCCGAGCGCCTGCAGCAGCAGATTCTTGGCGGCGCGTTTCCGCCGGGTTCCTCCCTGCCGACCGAGCGCGAACTGGTCAGCGCCACCGGCCTGGGGCGCGGATCGGTTCGCGAGGCCTTGCGCATCCTCGAGGCGCAGGGCCTGGTACGCACGCGCGCCGGCCGTTACGGAGGATCGGTGGTTTCCAAGCCGACCGATGCCTTGCTTGCAAGCCACATCAGCCTTTTCGCCAAGGGCCACAGCGTGTCGCTGCGCGCCCTGGTCGAGGCGCGCCAGGCCCTCGAGCCGATGGTCGCGACGCTGGCTGCACGCAACCGTACGCCTGAAGACCTGGCGGCACTCAAGCAGATTTCCACCCGGCTTGACGCGGCGGCCGTCGACGACGTGCCGGGTTTCCTGATGGAAAACGTCAACTGGCATACCGCGCTGGCGGTGGCCAGCCACAACGACCTGTTGCGTGCTTTCACGGCGTCGATTTCCGAGTTGATGTTCGAAGCGTCGCGCTTCGAGCATTTCGCGTCGCCGGACGTGCGCGCACTGGTCACCCATGCGCATCGCCGCATCCTGCAGGCCATCGAGGCCGGGCAGGCCGACCTGGCGCGCCAGCGCGTCGAGCGCGACCTGCAGGCCTATGCGCGGCACCTCGAGATCGCGGTCAAGGCCGAGGCAGTCAAGGTGCGAACCCGCGCAACGACGCGCGCATCATGAATCCCGATCGCATACCGGTCCTGGTCGGCATCGGCACGGCCGCGCGTCGCGAGGAAAATTTCGAGAATGCGCTGGAACCGATGGACCTCATGCTGGAAGCGGTCGCGGCCGCCGGCATCGATTCCGGTACGGTCGCAGCGTTGGCCGGGGCCGGGTACATCGCGGTACCGCGCGGCCGCTGGCGCTACCGCAATCCGGCCGGCGAGATCGCCCTCGCGATAGGTGCCGAAGCCGCGGTGACGGTGCTGGCCAGTGTCGGTGTATTGCAACAAACCTTGATCGGCGAGGCCTGCGCGCGCATCGCCCGCGGCGAGTGCCACACCACGCTGGTGGCGGGCGCGGATGCCGGGTATCGCCTGTTGCGTGCGCAAATCGCCGGGCGCGAGGCGCCGGAGCGTAGCCAGGAGGATGAGCCCGACGTCTACCTCGCGCCCAAGGAGGAACTGCGCCATCCGGCCGAAAAGCGCGCCGGGCTCAAGATGCCGGTGTCGCTGTACGCCATGATGGAAAGCGCCTACCGGGCGCGCCATGGCTGGTCGGTGGCGGAACATCGCGACCGTCTCGCGCAACTTGCCGAGCGGTTTTCGCAGATCGCCGCCGCCAACCCCCATGCCTGGCAAAGAAAACCGGTTGACGCCGTCACCATCCGCGAAGCCGGTGAACGCAACCCCATGCAGGCCTTTCCCTACACCCGCTACCATTGCTCGACCTGGAACGTCGACCAGGCGGCCGCCTTGTTGTTCTGCTCGGCTGCGCGCGCCGCGCAGCTCGGCATTCCGCGCGATCGCTGGGTGTATGCGGCTGCGAGCACGGAGTCCAACCACATGGTCGCGGTATCGGCGCGCGCGGAACTCGCCGCCTGCCCCGGTGCGGGCATCACCGGGCGCGCCGCGCTGGCGGCGCTTGAACTTGCATCCGATGCGATCGACCTGGTTGAACTGTATAGCTGCTTTCCGATCGCGGTCGAGGCTTATGCCGCGGAACTCGGGCTGCCGCTGACGCGCGACCTGACCGTCACCGGCGGCATGCCTTTCGCGGGGGGGCCGTACAACAACTACGTGTTGCAGTCGACGGCGCGCGCTGGCGAGCTCATGCGCCAAGGGCACGGCAAGACGGCGCTGGTGTCATCGGTGTCCGGCATTCTTACCAAGCAGGCGTTTGGCTTGTGGACCATGGCGAAACCGCCGAAACCCTTTGTGCATGCGGACCTGTCAACGCAGGTGGCTGCGGAAATCGGCACGCGGGACGTGCTGGAGGATTTTTCGGGCGATGCCCGTGTTGCCGGGTACACGGTACTCCATGGTCGCGGCCAGGCGCCGCGCGCCATTGCTCTGGCCGATACGCCGGACGGGCGGCGCGCCCTTGTCACCAGCGAAGACGCCGGGTTGATCGCCCGCCTGCAGGAAAGCGAATTCGTCGGCCGGACGGTTCGCGTCGAGCACAACGGCTGGCTGCCATGACACAGGAATCCACGGTGCTGCATTGCGAAACTGCGGAGGATGTCTGCGCGCTGCCGCTGGTGCGCCGCCTGGCGGCCATGCTCGACCGCGACCCGCTCACGCTGCGTGAAGGTGATGCGCTGCCCTGCGGCTGGCATGTCTGCATGTTCAATCCGCCGACGCGGCAATCCGAGCTGCGGCATGACGGCGCCGCCGGCCTCGGCCTGGTGATCCCGGACATCGGCCTGCCGCGCCTGATGATGGGGGGCCGGCAGATGCGTTTCGACCGGCCGATCCCCATCGGCGCGCAGGTCCGGCGGGAATCGCGGCAAGGGGAGGCGCGCATCAAGGAAGGGCGGTCCGGGCGATTTGCATTGCTGCACGTGGAACATCGCATCTTCGTAGCAGGCGAGGGCGCGCCGGCGCTGGTTGAAACCAACGACTATGTCCTGCGCGAAGCCGCGTCGGCAAACCCGATGACGGGAGCGGCGGCCGCGCCGGGCGCGCGCCCGGGGCTGCCAGTGGCGGAGGTAACCAGGACCCTGTTGCCGACCGAGCCGCTTTTGTTCCGCTATTCATCCATTACCGACAATCCGCACCGAATCCACTATGACTTTCCCTACGCGAGCGGGACTGAAGGGTATCCGGCGTTGGTGGTCAACGGCAGCATACCGGGCATGTTCCTGCTCGAGATGTTCCGCGCCACGGTGGGGCGCGAGCCCGTCAATTTCAGCGCGCGCAATGTCGCGCCGATGTTTTGCGGCCGGGAACTCGCGCTGAACCTGCGCCAGGATGGCAATGAGTGGCACCTATGGGCCGTTGATGCCGGTGGCGTGACCGCTTACGAGGCGCGTGCGGCCTGAGGTCCGGGCCTTGCATCACACAAAACGGAGACAAGCGATGAATGAAGATAATCGGAAAGCTGCGAGCGCTGTGCCGCAGGCAATGATGCGGCTGCTCAATTCCACTGCAATCGGGTTGGCATTGACGATCGGTGCGCCCGCTGTGGCACAGGATACGTTTGCCGGCAGGCCGGTGCGCATGGTTGTATCGGTGGGTGCGGGCGGGGCCACCGACACGCTGACGCGCATCGTCGCCGAGCGCCTTGCGAAGGTGCTTGGCACCTCCGTGCTGGTGGAGAACCAGCCGGGCGGCAGCGGCGTCATCGCCGCCCAGGCGGTGGCGCGAGCCGCGCCTGACGGCCACACCCTGCTTATCGGTACCAACACCACCCACGCGGGCAATGCCAGCTTCCTCAAGAACCTGCCCTACGACCCGGTCAACGATTTCGAGCCGATCACCCGCATGGGCATCGCCGCGCTGGTGCTTTCGGTCAACAACAGTGTGCCCGCGAACACGGTGCAGGAGTTCATTGCTTACGCCAGGGGGAACCCCGGCAAGATCGGCTTTGGCAATGGCACGGGTTCGGCGCGCCTGGCTTCCGAGATGCTCAAGTCCAAGGCGGGCATCGACATTTTCAGCGTGCCCTACAAGTCCAACGTGCAGGCGCTCACCGATCTGCGCGGCGGCCAGATCCAGATGCTGTTCGGCGACATCGCCCTGATGCTGCCGCATATCCGTTCGGGCGCGCTCAAGGGGCTCGGTGTGTCGAGTGCGAAGCGGTCCGCCGCCATGCCCGACATGCCCACCCTGCAGGAGGCGGGTGTTGCCGGCTACGAGCTGGTGGGCTTCATCGCCGCGTTCGCGCCGGCCAAGACCCCCGAGGCGGTGGTGCGCCGCCTCAACGACGAGATCGGCCGGATACTGCGCGACAAGGAGGTCGCCGATCGCCTGACCGGCATGGGCATGGACGCCGCGCCCACGTCCCCTGCGGAGTTGCGCGAATGGGTGGTCGGCGAGACACGCAAGTGGCGCGACCTCGCGCGCGGTGCCGGCATCCAGCCGGAATGAGGCAGGCATGACGGTTGCGAGCGCTGCGGGTAGCGCCCTGCGGGTGATCGAATACGCCGGACCGGGGGCCGGCATCGCGGCAGGGTATGCGGGCTGGTTGCTCTCGCACATGGGGGCGCAGGTCACGCGGCTGGTTGACCCGGCAGCCAAGCCGCAAGACCCAAACGACGCCACTGAACTCGCGAGGGTATCGCTCTCGACCGGCAAAGCGGTCGCGGCGCTGCCGCCGGACGAGGCGGGCCTGGCGGCATGCCTCGTGTCATGCGACGTGTTCCTGTGTGATGCGCCCCAGGCGCTCGCCGGGGCCGGGATCGCGCCCGACTCCCTGCAAGCGCGGCTGCCGCAACTGGTGATCGGCATGGCGTCCACGTTCGGGCTGCACGGTCCCTATGCGGGCCTGCCGGGCGGCAGCCTGGAGGCACAGGCGCTCGCGGCCATGGCATGGGTGCTGGGCGAACCCGGCCGGGAGCCATTGAGCCTGCCGCCGGGCATCGTCGAGCACCAGGCTGGCGCCATGCTGGCCTCGGGCATATTGCTGGCGCTCAACGTGCGCGATGGCGACGGTCGCGGGCGAGTGGTCGACATCGCTCTGGCCGACGTGCTCGCGAGCTATGTGGCGGGCAACTGCCGCTTTTATGTCCACCATGGATTGAAGTGGGCGCGCAGCGGCCGGCGTGCCTCGGGTTCCGGTGGCGCCTATCCTTTCGTCATCCTTCCCTGCAAGGATGGCGCGGTATGCATATGCGGGCGCACGCGCGAGGAATGGCAGCGCCTGGTGGCGGCCATGGGCAATCCGGCCTGGGCGGCTGAACCGCGTTACCAGGAACTGCGCGCCATGGGCACCCGCTATCCGGAAGAGGTCGATGCGCTCGTGGCACCCTGGTTCGCGAGCCATTCCAAGGCCGAGCTTGAGTCCATCGCCCTGGCCAACAACCTGATCGTCGCGCCCCTGCGCGGCATGGACGAAGTCCTGCGCACGCCGCATTTCGCAGAACGCGGCTTTTTCGAGACCGCCCGGCTTGCCGGCCGGGAGGTGGTCCTGCCGGGCTTGCCGTTCCGTGCGTCCGCTTCGCGTGACGCCGGAGCCGTGAACATTGCGCACGAGCTGCTGTCCGGGCCGCGCGCGACCGTGCCTGCCGCGCTGGCTGAAGCCGACGCCAGACCGCTCGCGGGCATGCGCATCCTCGACTTCGGCTGGGTATGGTCGGCGCCGTGGGTCAGCACTTTGTTGTGCGAACTGGGGGCGCAGGTCATCAAGGTCGAACATGCGAATCGGCCCGACAACCTGAGACTTTCCGGCAAGGTGATGCGCGACGGGCGATTCGTGGACGGCCCCTCGAAGGAAATGTCGCCGATGTACCACCAGGTCAACCACGGGAAGCTGGGCATCACGCTCAACGCCAAGGAACCGCGCGCGGTGGAACTGCTCAAGCAGTTGGTCGCCTCAAGCGACCTGGTGGTCGAGAACATGTCGCCCGGGTCGATGGAGCGCACCGGCCTGGGCTATGAAACGCTGCGGGCAGTCAATCCGCGTCTTGTCATGCTGGCCATGTCGTCGGCCGGTCAGTTCGGCGAACTCGCCACCATGCGGGCCTATGCCCCGACGATGTCGAGCTTCGTCGGCATGGAGGCGCTGGTGGGTTACCGGAACGAGGCACCGATCGGCGCGCTCAATGTGGCGCTTGGCGACCCCAACGCCACCGCCCACGGGCTGGTGGCCGTGCTGGCGGCGCTGCGCCGCGCGCGGCTGACCGGTCAGGGTTGCTATATCGACCTCTCGCAGAACGAGGCCCTGCTGGGCGGCCTGCGGCCGTATTTTCTTGAAAGCCAGGTGCGCGGCGTGCAGCCCGCGACGATGGGAAATGCGCATCCCGGCATGGCGCCGCACGGCGTTTATCGTGCCCGCGGCGACGATGCCTGGCTCGCCCTGTCGGTGGCGGATGACATGCAATGGAAGGCGCTCAGCAGCGTGATCGGGGACGCGTCCTGGACCGGCGAGGCGTGCTTTGCGACCGCCCGCGGCCGCTTGACCCATGCGGTCGAACTCGACGGCCTGATCGGGCAATGGACACAGGCAAACCAGCGCGACCTCCTGGTGAGCCGCTTGCAGGCCGCCGGTGTGGCATGCATGCCGGTGCTGTCGGTCGAAGAGCAATGGCGGCATCCGCATTTCCTCGCGCGCGGATCGCGCCACCGGGTCGAACTGCCTGTCTACGGTGAAGACACCCTGTGCAGCGCACCCTGGCGTTTCCCGGATTTCGCGCCTGTGGTGGACCGCTGCGGTCCCACCACAGGGCAGCACAATGAATACGTGTTCGGTGAGATCCTCGGCTTGTCGGCTGAGGAGATCGCCGGGTTGCAACAGTCGGGTGTGATCGCCTGACGCGACCTCTTTTTTCGCAAGGCTGGCAATGAACAACCCTGATCAATCCTCGGCCGTCAGGCAGCCGGACTCCCAGGCGCCGGCCCTCTGGGAAGGTGCGCTCGAGGAGGCGCGCAGCCTGATCGGCGTGGACCTGCGACGCACCGGCCAGACCTGGAACACCGAGGCCGCGCCCGACAGCGTGCGCCATTTTTGCTGGGCGCTGGGGGACGAGAACCCGCTGTTCTGCGACCCGGCTTACGGTGCCGCGAGCAAATGGAAGTCGGCGCTCGCCCCGGGCTGCTTTCTTTACACGATCGACACCACGGTGGTGGCGCCCAAGTTGCGCGGCATTCAGTGGTTGTACGGCGGCACCGACTGGGAATGGTACAAGCCGATCCGCCACCGCGACAGCTTCACCGTTCGCGCGCGCCTGCTCGACGCAGTGGAAAAGCGGGGCGGCAAGGCGAAAAGCTTCATCATCCAGACCGGCGAGGTTCTCTACACCAACCAGCACGGCGAACTGGTGTGCCGTGCGCTTGGCAGTACCGCGCGCGTACCCAGGGCAAAGGCGAAAGACGGCCTCAAGTACGAAGCCCGCGAGACACACCGTTATTCGGCCGAGGAGCTTGAACACATCGCCCACGCGATCGAGACGGAGGAACTGCGTGGTGCCACCGTACGTTGCTGGGAAGACGTCGCGGTCGGCTCCATGGTGCAGCCCATGCTCAAGGGACCGCTCAACATCACCGACATGATTTGCTGGTATTCCGGCGGCGGCCACAGCTACCAGGCCCACCGGCGCGCCACCATGTATCGCAAGCGCCATCCGGCGGATGCCTACATCGATCCCAAAACAGGCGCGCAGGACAGCCCGGCGCGCGGCCATGCCGAGCAGAACATGGCGCGCGAGGTCGGCATGCCGGGCGGCTACGACGTGGGGCCGCAACGCATCTCGTGGATGGGACAGCTGATGACCAACTGGATGGGCGATGACGGCTTCCTGCGGCGGCTCAATGTGTCGGTGCGGCGTCCGAACATCTTTGGCGACGTGTCGTGGTGCCGGGCAAGGGTCGCGGACAAGCGCATCGAGGATGGCGCGCACCTGGTGGATCTCGAAGTGTTCGTCGAGAATCAGTTGGGCGAGACTACCGCCAGGGGGAATGCCGTGGTCGAACTGCCGGCGCGCGCGGCGCTCTGATCCAGGCCTCCCGTGCGCCGGCTGGCGGCGCGGGTTCCTATCGGCGGCGCGCCGCCCGCAATTCGCGGCGGAACTCGAAGCGATAGCGGTAGCGCTCCTCCGGGTGCGTGCTGACCGTGGTCTCGAACACCTCGCCATCGCGGCCCTTGTAGGTGCGCATCACCACCAGCGCAGGCGCATCCGCCGGCGCCTTGAGCGGCGCGGCCAGGGCAGCCGGAATGCGCCGCGCGAAAACCTCGATGTCGGCCTGCTCGATGACTTCATCGTACATCTCGACGATCTGCTGGCAGACGGGTATCTGGTTGTGCTTCTTGTGCCTGGTCACCTCGGCATAGCGCGGCAGGATGTAGAAGTCGGTCCAGCACAGCGGCACCGTGGAGCCGCCGGCGAAGCGCAGGGCGCTGATGTGGAACCAGTCCTTGCCGGGGGCGCAATGCAGCAGCGACGCCAGCTCGTGGTCGGCCTTGATGTAGCGCGTGGCCACCACCTTGCGGGTCATGCCGCCGGGGTAGTCGAGCAGTTCCTCGACGGAGGTGACCGCATGCGACAACACCACCGGTTCGTGGGTGGCGATGACGGTCGAGCCGGTGCGTGGGCGGCGCAGGATCAGGCCTTCGGCGGCAAGCGCGCCAAGCGCCTGGCGCAGGGTAGGGCGGCTGGTGTTGAAGAGGCTGGTCAGGCGCTCTTCAGTGGGAAGCTTCTCACCCAACTGGTAGCGGCCGGAACGGATGTCCTCGCGCAGCGCATCGGCAATCTGCCGGTGCCGGGGCGGATTTTTCCCGGCTGGCAGCATGCGCGTCAGGTGTTGCGGCCGATGGTGCCGTCGACGGCTGCTCCGGCGGCAGCCGCCGCACGTGCCTCCTCGCCGCCGAAAATCAGTTCGATTTCGGTGCCATCGGGGTCGCGGAAGAAGATCTGGTGCAGGTCGTTTTCCGGGACGCCGAACTCCTGGAAATAGATGTTGTGGGAACGCAGGCGTTCGCGGGTTTCGTCCAGTCCTTGCGCCTTGAAGGCCACGTGGTCGAACGCGTCCGATTTGCGCGTCGCAGGTGCACGGCTGGTGGAGATGTGCACCACCGCCTGGTCGCCCAGGTACATCCAGGCCCCGGGCCGGCTGAAGGGCGGGCGCGGTCCGTCGCGCAGGCCCAGCACGTCGGCATAGAAGCGTCGCGCGCGCTCGAGGTCGCCAGTGGCGACATTCACATGTTCAAAAGCCAGGACTGTCATGTTTGTGCCTGTCGAGAATGGGCTTGTGTGCGCAATCGGTGCCCGATGCCGGGAATTGTACTGATAATGGGATGGCCGGTCTGAAGCAGGGCGGGGTTCAGGCACCTGTGGTTCAATCCTGATTTTGTATTGACAATTAAAACACTGGCGGATAAGGTTTGGCATCCCCCTATCAGCCCATCCTGCGGCGTTGCCGGCAAGCTACGCACGCCATCCCGAGATCCCCATGAACGCACCCGCCAAGAAGGAAGAATTGCTCACCCCCAAGCCCGCGCGGCGCCGGGCGAGTTTCGCCGATGTGAGCCACGCGGAGGCGCTGCAGAGGGCGCTTGACCTGGTGCCTTTCATCCGTTCGCAGGCCGACCTGACGGAAAAGACCACCCACATGCCGGACACCGTGCTGGAAGCCCTGCATGAAAGCGGATTGTTCCGCTACCAGCAGCCAAAAATGTTTGGCGGCATGGAACTCGATTTTCCGGCCTTCATGGAACTGCCGGAAATTCTCGGACGCGGCTGCGCTTCGACGAGCTGGACCTTTGCCAACCTGAGTTCGCACCACCGCCAATTGGCGCAGTGGCCGATCGAGGCGCAGCAGGAAATCTGGGGCGAAAATCCCGATGCGCTGATCGCCTCCGGTATCGCCTACGTGCAGGGCGAGGCGCGCCAGGTCGACGGCGGCCTGATTCTCACCGGCCAGTGGGGCTTTTCCTCGGGTGTGGATGTGTCGGAATGGAACATGCTGGCCTGCGTGGTCAAGGAAGATGGCAAGCCGGTGGACTGGTGCATGTGCCTGGTGCCGCGCGCGGATTACGAAATCATCGATGACTGGCAAACCCTGGGGATGCGCGGCACCGGAAGCCGCAGCGTGAAGTGCAAGGACTTGTTCGTGCCGCAACATCGAGTGCTTTCGCAGGCGGTCAACAAGCCTGGGCATGAGTTCCCGGGATTGCGGCACCATCCGAACCCGATGTTCCGTGTACCTACCAGTGCGCTGGGCGGCAACGGCATCGGCGGCTCGCTGCTCGGCAACGCGCGTGCGGTGCTGGAAGAAACCATCGAATCGGTCAAGGCACGCAGCACCAGTTACACCACCGCCAAGATGCGCGATTTTCCCACCGTGCAGTTGCGGGTGGGGACGGCGGGCGCCAAGATCGATGGCGCGTATGCCTGGATGCACGCCGATTGCGTGGAAGGCTGGAACATCATCAAGGCGGGCAACAAGATGGACGTGGCCACCAAGCTGCGCTTCCGCCGCAACAGTGCGATGGCCGTCAGGATGACCAGTGAGGCGATTGACATGCTGCACGAAATGGCAGGGGCCAACGGCATCTATGACAAATACCCGATCCAGCGCATGTTCCGCGACGCGCATGCGGCAGTCGGGCACATCGTCTTCTCGATCGACGCGCAAACCACACCCTGGGGGCTGGTCGCCCTGGGCGGTGAGGTGAAGAGCCCGACGATGTGATCCCGCGATGTCTGCTGGATAGAGGCCGCCATGCATAGCCGTCCGGCCGCGGCGACACAACACGAATCAGGGAGACACACCATGCGAGATGCATGTCAGCAGTTCGTCGGCCGGCGGATCCGTACCGCGCTTTGGGCCGTGTTGGGTGGACTCGCCATGGTTGGCCCGGTTTCGGGCCAGGATGTTTTCCCCTCGAAACCGATCACCATCATCAACCCGAATGCGCCTGGCGGGTTCGTCGACAATGTAGGGCGCGGCCTGGCGCTGGCGATGCAGAAATTCCTCAAGCAGCCGGTGTTGATCGTCAACCGGCCGGGTGCCAATGGCTCCATCGGCACGGTCGCGGTGGCCAATGCCGCGCCCGATGGCTACACGCTGCTGCTGAGTACGCCATCATTTCCTGCCGTGCCGGCGATAGATGCATTGTTCGACCGCCCGCCGTCGTATCAGCTTGCGAAGTTTGTGACGGTGGCGCAGATCACCTCCGATCCGGCGATCTTCATGGCGCACCCGGGGGTGGGCGTCAAGACCATCCAGGAATTCATAGCCCGCGCCAGGGCGCAGCCTGACGGACTGGTGGTCGCATCCTCGGGCACCTATGGCGCCACCCATCTGCCGGTGGCGATGCTCGAGATCGCCACCGGCATCAAGCTGCGCCATGTGCCCACCAGTGGCGGTGCGCCCGCCATGACCATGACCGTGGGTGGTCACGCCAATGCGGTGGCTTCCGCGCCAAGCGTTGCGTTCACGCAGGTGCAGGCCGGGCGGCTGGTCGCCCTGGCGCAATCCGGCGCGCGGCGCCATCCCTCGTTTGCCGACGTGCCGACTTTCAAGGAGGCGGGCATCGACCTGGAGTTCGCCTTGTGGACCTCGCTGTTCGCGCCTGCCGAAACGCCCCCGGCGGCCCTGCGTACCATCATGCAGGCGGTCCGACAGGCGGTGCAGGACGAGCAGTTCCGCGCCTCGATGAACAAGGGAAATTCCGCCGTGGCCTACATGGACGGAGAAGAGTACGCCAATGCGTTTCGCGCGGACGTGAAAAAGTTGCAGGACACCGTGCGCTTCATCGGCAAGGTGGGCGACGCGGCGCAGTGAAGCGGTCAGACAACCGGACGGTGCGTCAAGCCTGAGCGCGGTTCAAGGCGGCCCAAACCCGCTCCGGCGTGAACGGCATGTCGAGCGATTTCACGCCGCGCTCGGCTAGCGCCTGCAGGATGGCGCTGATGGTCGAGGGCAGGGCACCGGTGACTCCTGATTCGCCCGCGCCCTTGACCCCCAACGGGTTGTTGCGACACGGCACCTCCAGGTGGCCGATGACCAGCGGTGGAATGAGGCCCGCATGCGGCATCGGATAGTCCATGAACGAGGCATTCTGCAACTGGCCGTCCGCGCTGTAGCTGAGCCGCTCGCCGAACACCTGGCCCAGGCCCTGGGCGACGCCACCGGTGATCTGTCCCTCGACGATAGTCTGGTTGAGGATCACGCCGACGTCATCCACAGCGGTATAGCGCAGGATGCGCACCACGCCGGTTTCGGGGTCGACTTCCACTTCGCAGATGTGGCAGCCATTCGGAAAACTCATGGCAGGCGAGGTAAATTTGGCCACGTTGGAAAGCGCGGCCGGGACATCGGGCGGCAGGGGGCCTGCCTGCTTGAGCCTGGACGTGATGTCGAGAATATGAACTGATCGATCGGTGCCCACGACGCTGAACTTGCCGTCGGCGAACACGATGTCGGTCTCGGCGGTTTCCAGCAGGTGCGCGGCGATCGCCTTGCCGCGGCGGATCGCCTCGTCGCAGGCCAGCGAAGAAGCGCTGCCGGCCATCATGATCGAGCGCGACGCCACCGTGGCGACGATGCCGGGCACCTGGTCGCTGTCGCCGGCCACCAGGCGCACCCTGGATACATCGATCCCCAACTGTTTGGCGATCAGGCGCGGGAAGGTGGCGAGGTGGCCCTGACCGAGCGCCTGTGCGCCGGTGTGCAGGCTGACCGTACCGTCGTCTGAAAAGCGCAGGTCGGCCGGTTCTTCCAGGATGCCGCCGGCGACCTCCAGAAAGCAGCACATGCCGATGCCGCGCAATTTTCCGGCGCGTGCCGACTGGGCACGCCGTGCACCGAAGCTTTTCCATGCCGCCAGTCCGAGCGCCTTGTCCATCACCGCCTCGAATTCGCCGCTGTCGTACACCTGGCCGTTGGGCGCGCTGTACGGCATGGCGGAAGCCGGGATCAGGTTGCGGCGGCGCATCTCGGCGCGGTCGATGCCGAACTTTTCGCTGGCACGATCGAGCAGGCGTTCCAGCATGTAGATGGCCTCGGGCCGCCCGGCGCCGCGATAAGGTCCCAGCGGTGCGGTATTGGTGAAAACCGCGCGCGAGCGCATGCGGATCGAAGGCACCCGGTAGACACTTGAAAGGCAGTTCTTGGTGTTGTTGGTGGCAACGATGCCGACATAGGTGGAGGTATAGGCACCGAGTCCCACAAGCACGTCGGCGCGCACAGCGAGGATGCGGCCATCGCGGTCGAAGGCCATTTCGCCCTTCAGCTTCGAGTTGCGGCCCATGGTGTCGCCGAGGAAGGCCTCCAGGCGGCTGGCCGTCCACTTCACCGGGCGGCCCACCACCTTTGCCGCATGCAGCAGGGCCGCATATTCAGGGTAGGCCTGCACCTTGACGCCGAAGCCGCCTCCGACATCCGGCGTGAGCACGCGCAGCTTGTCGGGGGCGATCCTGAACACACCCTCGGCGAGCAGTTTCCTCACCACCATCACACCCTGCGTGCTGGCCATCAGCGTGTAGCCCTCCCGCGCGGCATCCCACTGGGCGATGCAGGAGCGGGTTTCCATCGGGCTGGCCGCCATTGGCGGGTCGTCGAGTTCGACGGCCTCGACATGAAAGGCGGCCGCGAACGCCGCGTCGGAAGCCGCGGCGTCGCCATCCTCCCAGTCGAGGGCCACATTGCCGGGGCGCTCGGGCCAGATGGCCGGCGCACCGGGGGCCATGGCCGCCTCGATGCTGCTGGCTACCGGCAGGGACTGGAGGTCAAGCGCCACCAACCCCGCACCATCAGCCGCCAGGGCCGGCGTGTCTGCGATGACCACGGCGACCGCCTCGCCCACGTGGCGCACCGTTCCGTAGGCGAGCGGCGGGATGCCGGCCTGGACCATCGGCTTGCCGTCGCGGCCGTTGAAAATGGCCAGCGGTGGAATCCGGCCGAGCCCGGCCGCCTGCAATTGCGCACCGGTGATCACCGCGTGCACGCCGGGCAAGGCCAGGGCCTTCGATGCGTCGATGGCGCGGATGTGCGCATGCGCGTCGACCGAGCGCACGAAGCAGGCGTGCAACTGGCCGGGGACGTCAATGTCGCTGGTATACGAGCCGCGCCCGCGGACCAGGGCGTTCTGTTCGTCATGGTCACCGGGGCGGCCCGATCCGAAACGCAGGTTGTCGAAATTCAAGTCAATGTCTCCGTGGGTTCGATTGCCGGAATCTCAGAGTTCCGTGTATTTCCTGCTGGTGCCGCGCGACAACTCGACCGGGTACTTGCGGGCGTTGATGACGAGTTTTTCCTGCGCGGCGGCGACAAGATCGATGCCGAGCTTGTCGGTGAGATTCAAAAGGTACAGGAACACGTCCGCAGCCTCCAATGCAACCGCCTGCACCTTTTCGGCGGGCAGTTCGCGGCTTTGCTGGTCGGTGAGCCACTGGAAATGCTCGAGGATCTCGGCCGCCTCGATCGAGAGGGAGCAGGCGAGGTTCTTGGGGGAGTTGAATTGCTCCCAATCGCGGTCGAGGGCGAACTGGCGGATGGCGGCGACAAGTGCGGTGATGTCCGAGGTCATGGCTTTAGATCCACCTTCAACTCGTCGATGATCCTGAAGCGCCAGCGCGGCGGTCGCACGGTCGGGCCGGCGCGCTCGAAATGCGGGAATCGTGCCAGCAGCATGCCAAACGCCAGCGTCGCTTCCATGCGCGCCACCGCGTTGCCTGCGCAAGTGTGTATGCCGTGCCCGAACGCGATGTGGCGGTTGGGTGTGCGCCCCACGTCGAAGGTCTCCGGGTCGGGAAACTGGCGCTCGTCGTGATCCGCGGCACCAATGCCGAGATGGAAAAAAGTGCCTGCCGGGAATCGTTCTCCGCCGAGTTCGCAGTCCGCCAGCGCCTTGCGGTTGCCGATCTGCAGCGGGCTTTCGTAGCGCAGCATTTCCTCGATGGCGGTACGCATCAAGGCGGGGTCGGCGGCCAGGCGCGCCCGCTGGTCCGGGAAGCGCAGCAGCAGGTCGACGCCATTGGTGATGAAGCTGGTGGTGGTGTCGTGCCCGGCATTGAGCATGAAAATGCAGTTGTGGAGGATCTCGTCTTCCGTCAGGCCGCTGCCGCTGTCATGCTCGCGGATCAGCATGTCAAGCACGTCGGGCTGGTCTTCGGGAATGCCGCGCCGCCGTTTGGCCGCGATGAGGTCGCGAAGGTAGGCCTTGAAGTCGAGTACCGCCTGGTTGCCGGCAGCGAGTTGCTCCGGGGTACGAACCGGTTCCAGTCCACCCAGAATCACCGAGGCCCAATGGCGCAGGGGCTCGCGCTCCTCCTTGGGCACGCCCAGCAGGTCGCATACCAGATCGAGCGGGATGACCAGCGCAAATTCGCTCAGGACGTCGATCACGCCACGTGCCGCCGCGCGTTCAAGCAGGGCGTCGACGTTGGCCGACACGCCGGCTTCCATGCGTCGCATTGCCTGCGCGGAAAAGAAGGGCGACAGCAGCTTGCGCACCCGGGTGTGGGAGGGCGGATCGTTGAACACCAGCGAGGTGGTGTGGTGTTCGTACAGGGGCGTGCGACCGAACTTGGGCAGGAAATCGACGCGCTTGTCGGAACTGAAGCGCTCGGCATCGGTCATGACCGCACGCACATCCTCATAGTGCGACAGGAACACCGAACCGTCGGGCTGCACGCACCGCGGCGCCGTGTCGCGCAGCATGCGGTAGGTGGGATACGGGTTGATGGCGAAGGCGGCATCGGCCTGCGCGAGCACGAAGTTTGCGGACTTTTCCGGGGCTGGATTCACATCATTCTTCCATCAGGGCATTCCGGGATTCTGCCCCAATTGGCGCCAGATGCCTTGCCGACGCCGGGCCAGGCGTGGCATTGATCGATGGGCGTGCCTTAAAAAAAGCTGTTGCTTTTGGCATTATTTGTTGAAAAACAATGGCTTTCGTAACATTCACCCAGTACAATGGCGGGTTTTGCATCGCAGCATTTGCTGCGTGCCCGCTGCGGCGGGCGCGTGAAATCGCGTCCCGAATGCCGGCGGCCATAGAACGAGGTTTTTCATGTCCCGCAATCTTCGCAACATCGCCATCATCGCCCACGTCGACCACGGCAAGACCACGCTGGTCGACAAGCTGCTGCAGCAGGCCGGTACCTTCGCCGCCCACCAGCATGTCACCGAACGCGTAATGGATTCCAACGATCTGGAAAAGGAACGTGGCATCACCATTCTGGCGAAGAACTGCGCGGTCGAGTACGAAGGCACCCACATCAACATCGTCGACACCCCGGGACACGCGGATTTCGGCGGCGAGGTCGAGCGCGTTTTGTCCATGGTCGACAGTGTGCTGTTGCTGGTCGATGCGGTGGAAGGCCCAATGCCGCAAACCCGGTTTGTCACCCGCAAGGCGCTGGCACTTGGCTTGAAGCCCATCGTAGTGGTCAACAAGATTGATCGGCCGGGCGCGCGTCCGGACTGGGTCGTCAGCCATACGTTCGACCTGTTCGACAAGCTCGGCGCTACTGAAGAGCAGCTCGATTTTCCGGTGGTGTACGCCTCGGCGCTCAATGGCTGGGCTACGCTCGACTACAACAAGCCGGAACCCAACATGCGCCCGTTGTTCGAGGCGGTGTTGAAGCACGTGCCGGTGCGCGAGGCCGATCCGGAAGCGCCGCTGCAACTGCAGATCTGCTCGCTGGACTATTCCAGCTTTGTCGGACGTATCGGCATCGGGCGTATCCAGGCCGGCCGCATTCGTTCCGGACAGCCGGTTGTGGTGATGAATGGCCCGGATTCGACGCCGGTGAATGCGAAGGTCAACCAGGTGCAGGTGTTCAAGGGCCTGGAACGGACGATCGTCGATAGTGCCGAGGCCGGCGACATCGTGCTCATCAATGGCGTTGAAGGCGTGGGCATAGGTGTCACGCTGTGCGACCCGGCCAATCCGGTCGGCATGCCGCTTCTCAAGGTGGATGAACCCACGCTGACCATGAACTTCATGGTCAACACCTCGCCGCTGGCGGGGCGCGAAGGAAAGTTCGTCACCAGCCGCCAGATCCGCGAGCGGCTTGAGCGCGAACTGCAGTCCAACGTTGCGCTGAAGGTGGAATTCACCTCCGACTCCGACACCTTTGTGGTGTCCGGGCGTGGCGAATTGCACCTCACCATCCTGCTGGAAAACATGCGCCGCGAAGGCTACGAGATGGCTGTCGGCCGCCCGCGTGTGGTGATGAAGGAAATCGACGGCGTGCGCCAGGAGCCCTACGAGCTGCTTACCGTGGACGTCGAAGACAGCCACCAGGGCGGGGTGATGGAAGAGCTGGGACGGCGCCGTGGCGACCTGCAGGACATGCAGGCCGACGGCAAGGGCCGCACCCGTCTCGAGTACCGCATTCCGGCGCGCGGCCTGATCGGTTTTCAGGGTGAATTTCTCACCATGACCCGCGGCACCGGCCTGGCCAGCCACATCTTCGACGACTATGGCCCGGTCAAGGGCGACATGGAAGAGCGCCGCAATGGTGTTTTGATCAGCCAGGATGACGGCGCCGCCGTGGCCTATGCGTTGTGGAAACTGCAGGATCGCGGCCGCATGTTCGTCTCGCCCGGCGAGGCGCTGTATGAGGGAATGATCATCGGCATCCACTCGCGCGACAACGACCTGGTGGTCAATCCGATCAAGGGCAAGCAGCTCACCAACGTGCGCGCCTCGGGTACCGATGAAGCGGTCCGACTGGTCCCGCCGATGGAACTCACGCTCGAGAAGGCGGTGGAATTCATTGCAGATGACGAATTGGTCGAAATCACGCCCAAGAGCATCCGCTTGCGCAAGCGCCATCTCAAGGAGCATGAGCGTCGCAAGGCCGACCGCCAGGCCGCCTGAATCTGGCGGGATGTCGCTGAAAAGGGGCGGATCATCCGCCCCTTTTCATTTCAGGGTGGCGGTTCTCCCGCCGAAGTAGGCCACAACAGCCAGATCTCGCCGGCCTGGCGCATGCGTCCGGCTTCGCGCCCGGCTTCGTCGCCAAAGCCCCAGAAAAAGTCGCCGCGGTTGGGACCGCGAATCGCGCCACCTGTATCCTGGGCCAGCATGAGTCGCTCCAGCGGCCGCGTGGTGTTGGGCCAGGTCGTCGCCAGCCATACCGGGCTGCCGAGCGGCACGAACGACGGGTCGATGGCGATCGAGCGCCCCGCGGTCAGGGGCAATCCCTGCGCACCCTGGGGCCCGGGAAGGTCGGTGCCCGGTCCGCTGGAGGTTCCGGTCTCGCGGAAAAACACGTAGCTCGGGTTTGCGTTGAGCAACTCGGCAAGCTTGCCCGGATTGCTGCGCGCCCACGCCTTGATGCCCTGCATCGAGGCCTGCTCGAGTTTCAACTCGCCGCGATCGACCAGAAGTCTGCCGATCGAGCGATAGGGATGGCCGTTCTGGTCGGCATAGTTGAGCCGCACGGTCTGGCCGTTCGCCAGCCGGACCCGGCCCGACCCCTGGATCATCAGGAAAAAGAGGTCGACCGGATCGTCCACATACAGCAGTTCACGTCCGGCGATCGCGCCGCGGCCTGCCTCGAGTTCGGCGCGGGAGAAATACGGAACCACGCGGCGACCTTCGATCCTGCCGCGCAGGCGCTGCCCCTTGAGATCGGGGCGCAGGTCGCCGAGATCGATCGTGAGGAGGTCATCCGGCACTCCGTATACGGGATGGACATAGGGCGGGCGCCGGGTGCGGCTGCCGTTGAGCAAAGGCTCGTAGTACCCGGTCACCAGTCCGGCGGGTGGCACGCCGCTCTGATCCACGCGGCGCCACGGCGTCATCTGCGCCTCGAAGAAGGCGCGTGCACCGGCCGGCGGCTGCCGCTCGGCCGCTTCGCAGGTGGCACGCCAGGCGCTTTGCCGCTTGAGCAGGCCGCAAGTAGCCAGGAAGGCTTTCCAGACTTCATCATGCGCGTCCGCTTTCCAGCCGGGCAGTTGCGACCAGTCGCCACTTTTCCAGGTCGGCTTCGGGGGCGGCTCGGGCGGCTTTTCGCAATTGCAGGGCGCGCAGGCGGCGGCTGGTGCCGGGCAAGCTTGCGGGGGCGCCGCCGCCGCGCCAGGTACGGACACCGGCGGTGCGGCGGGGGAGGCCGGTTTTTGCTCGAATTGCGCGCATGCCGCCAAAGCGATTGCCGCCGCTAGAATGGCGGCCTGTCGTAGCGCGGAGCGCCACATGTTTGAAGGCGGGATGTGGATCATCTATCTGGAAATGTTGGCGGTCCTGGCGATCGGAGCGCTGATCGTATGGTGGACCCTGCCGCGCAAGAAAAAGCCTGCCGCCGGCGAGGGGCCCGAAGGCCCGAACCGACCGCGGAACGAAGCTTGAATTGTCGCAGACCGCGCGTTCAGCGGTTCGCGCCGCGTCGCTTCCAGCGACGGATCGCCCGCAGGCGCTGCATCAGCCGGCCCGGCTTGATGCGCGCCAACGCCGCGCGCACTCTTGCCCGGGCGCGTTCCAGCGCATGCCACGCTGCGCTTGCCTTGACGTAGCCATAGAGCCTTTCGCGCCAGCGCATGATGAATCCATGGAGGCGGGCAAACCAGCCGAGCGTCATGAGGGCGGGACGGGTCAGCGAGAATATGCGCGCCACCAGGGCGGTGCCGGCCAGTTTCGCGGCGACGATCAGGCCGAGGCCGGCGATGGCCTGCCCGTGCGCGATCAACCATAGCGCGCCGATCTTCACCGGCAAGAGCAACAGACCGGGCAACAGGAAGGCCGCTGCGGCACCGTAGGGTGGTAGGCGCGCGATCATGCCCTCCAGTGAATGGATCAGGGGCAGCCGCCCCAGCGCTGCCATCAGGCGCTTGAGAACCTCCCAAATGATCTCCTCGGCGAACAGGATCAATGCCGCCAGGAACATCAAGGGGGGCGTGATAATCCGGTTCAGCCAGCGGCGCATCGCGATGGTTGGCCTTTGCGGACGTCAATCGACAGGGACTGGCGGCGATTCATCAGACTCCTTCCGCCACAGGCAGGATGGTGTCCTTGACCGCTAGTGCAAGGTGCGTGGCATGGACAGCACGAACTCCGGCACCATGGCATCGAAATGGGTGCCGTCCTCGGCCACCATCTGGTAGGTGCCGCGCATGGTGCCTACCGGGGTGTTGAGCGGCGTGCCGCTCTGGTATTGATATTCCTCGCCGGGTTTCAGCAGCGGCTGCTGGCCGACCACGCCCAAACCCTTCACCTCCTGGGAACGGCCTTCGGCGTCGGTGATGATCCAGTGCCGACTGATCAACTGGGCTGCGATGGCGCCGGTGTTGCGGATGGTGATGAAGTACGCAAAGACGAACGGACCGCGCGCGGCGTCGCTTTGGTCGGGTAAGAACTGGGTACGCACCGTAACGGTGACGTCATACTTCTTGTCTGAGGCCATGGCGCATTGCACACGAATTCGGCCCAGTGCGCAATAGAGCGCACCGCGGGATATCCCTGCCTGCCGCAGCGGGGGCGCTGCGCTATGATCCGTGCGTCCGAAAACTTGAGGAAGTATCGCCTCGTGATCCGCCGGAATTTTTTCACCATCCTGTGCATTCTTGCGCTCGCTGGTTGCGCGTCCGTGGCGCCGCCGCCGCAGCGCATCACGCTCTCGGACATGACGCCTTTCTCGGTTGGCCAGCCGGGCGGCGCTCTGCCGGGCGGGTGGCATGCCTGGACGCTGGCCAGGTTCAAGAAACCGACCAGCTACGACCTCGTCCTCAAGGATGGCGCCACGGTGGTGATGGCGCGCGCCGATGATTCGGCCTCGGCGCTGTTGCATCCGCTCAACCGGGTCGATCCGCTGCGCTATCGCGACCTTGCCTGGCGCTGGAAGACCGAAGCCCTGATACGCGACCAGGACAATACCCGCAGCGCGACCGAAGACGCACCTTTGCGGCTGGTGGTGCGTTTCGATGGGGACCGCAGCAAGCTCGATTTTTCGGAGCGCATGTTCGCCGCCCAGGTCAAGGCGGTCACCGGCCAGGAACTCCCCTATGCGACCCTGATGTACATATGGGCCCGCAACTCGCCGCGCGAGACCGTCATCACCAGCCGCTTCACCGAGCGCATCCGCATGATCGTCGCGGAGTCGGGGGCGGAAAGGCTGGGCAGTTGGCAGCAGGTCAGGCGCGATCTGTACGAGGACTACCGGCGCGCCTACGGGGAGGAGCCCGGGCCGATCACCGGCATCGGCATCATGACCGACACCGACAACACCGGCGCGCAGGCGCACGCCTGGTACGGCGACATCGTGCTGGCCACCGGCTCGAAGTAGGGTTGGGCGGCGGGAAACTTCCCGCGCATCGATGTCCGAAAACGGCCAGTGCGGTGCTGCGCGCCGCGTTACAGTGGCGCCATGGACACAACCATTGCGCCCGCCCCGCGCACAAAATCCCGCAGCGCCGGCGACCTCGACGCCGAGACCTGTTATCGCGCCTATGAGACGCGCGATGCGCGTTTCGACGGCCGGTTTTTCGTGGCCGTGCGTACCACCGGCATATTTTGCCGTCCGGTGTGCCCCGCGCGCACGCCCAAGCGTGGCAACGTCGAGTTCCATGCCAGCGCGGCGGCCGCGTTTGCCGCGGGGTTCCGACCGTGCCTGCGCTGCCGGCCGGAGCGTGCGCCGCGCCCGGGTGGCGACGCCACACCCGGCGCGGCGCTGGTGGCACGTGCGCTGGCTTCGATCGATGCCGGCGTGCTCGACGAAGGCTCGCTTGCGATGCTGGCCGAACGCATTGGCGTGACCGCGCGGCACTTGCGGCGCCTGTTCGACCAGCATCTGGGCGCCTCGCCGGTGGCGGTGGCGCAGACGCGCAGGCTGTTGTTCGCCCGCCAGTTGATCGAGGAAACCGGCCTGCCGCTGACGCGCGTGGCCTTTGCCGCCGGCTTTGCGAGCGTGCGCCGTTTCAACGCCGCCTTCGCGGCGGCTTATCGGAGCGCGCCCGGCGCGCTGCGGCGCGGCGCGGCGGGTGAGGGGGGCGGCACCGCCAGCGGCGGTGCGGCGGTGACATTGCGGCTGGGGGCCTTAAGCGACGCCGACTTCGCGACGATGTGCGGGTTTTATCGTGCCCGCGCCTTTGCCGGGGTCGAGCTGGCGCGCGCCGATCGCTATGCCCGCAACGTGCGCATCGGGACGGCCACCGGAAGTTTTGCCTTGTTCCTGAGTGGCGGCCAGCTTTGCCTGTCCAGCGCGTTTGCCGACGCGGCGAAGTTGCCGCAGGTGGTGGCGCGTGCCAAGCGCATGTTCGACATCGCCGCGCCGCGGGAGGCGATCCTTGCGCACCTGGCGGCCGATCCGCTGCTGCGCCCGGCACTCGGAAGTGGCGCGCCGCGTGTGCCGGTGGCCTGGGATCCATATGAACTGGCGTTGCGGGCCGTCCTCGGGCAGCAGGTCAGCGTCGCCGCCGCCACCACGCTGGCGGCGCGCATGGTGGCGCGCTTCGGTGCGCATTTCGATGGCGAGGAACCCGGACTGCAGTTACTGTTCCCGGCACCGGAAGTGATCGCGGCGCTTGCGGTCACGGACCTCACCGCACTGGGGATCATTCGTTCACGGGCGGCGACGGTCATCGGTCTGGCCCGTCACGTGGCCGATCATCCGGATTGGCGCTTGCGTTACCGCAGCCTGGAGGAATTCTGCGGCGACCTGGTCGAACTTCCGGGGATCGGCGCATGGACCGCGCAATACATCGCGATGCGCGGTTTCGCCGATCCGGATGCCTTCCCGGCGGCCGATCTCGGTCTGTTGCGCGCCGCGCGGGTGCTTGGCATCGCCGAAACCGCCCGTGCGCTTGAACGCCACGCCGAACACTGGCGTCCATGGCGTGCCTATGCCGCCCAGGCGCTCTGGAACTTCAATCCCAAGGATTCAGCATGAAAAACCCACCCCGTGCCTTGCACATCGACACGATCGTGGTGCCACCCGGCGCGCCGTTCGCCGCGATCCATCTCGTCGCGGACGGCGATCACCTGTGCGCGGTTGATTTCGCCGGGCATGAGGAGCGCATGCATCGCCTGCTCAAGCGGCGCTACGGTACGCATGAACTGATCGAGCGCCATGACCCGTGCGGTGCTTCGGCCCGCATGCGTGCCTATTTCGACGGCGACCTGGATGCGCTCGACCAACTGGCTGTGCGCACCGGAGGCACGGCCTTCCAGGCGGCCGCGTGGCTGGCCTTGCGCGCGATACCGGCCGGGACCACCGCGACCTACCGCCAGCAAGCCGCGCGCGTCGGGCGTCCCGCCGCAGTGCGCGCGATCGGCGCGGCCAATGGCCAGAACCCGCTCGCGGTCGTGTTGCCGTGCCACCGCGTGGTTGGCATGGATGGCGCGCTTACCGGCTACGCTGGAGGGCTTGCGACCAAGGCCTGGTTGCTGCGGCACGAGGCCCGCCACGCGCCCGGTCCGGCGCGCCGCGATCTTGCGGCCGGGCAGATGGTTCCTCCTTAAAGTAGCGTGCGTTCCGGCCGTTAACGACGTTGAGAAGCGTCAAATTCGTGGCGCGCCTTGGGCGAATGCGTCTGTTCGTCCTGGATTCCATCGGCGAATCAATGCGTTGCGATGAACGGAGAGGGAAGCATGTGGACACGTCAGAAGGCCGAAGTCGGGTCGGATGCCGACGCGGCAGCCGTGCGCGAGATTTTCTGGCCGTGCGCAGCACTGCCATTGGCCTTGCTGGTGATCGGCTGTGCCGGGTTTTCCGCCGGTAATCCGGGATCCCTCTATGTGCGACTGGGCGGCCTGCAGCAGATTGAGCTGATCGTCGAGGCAAGCGTCAGCCAGGCCGCGGCCGACCCGCGAACCCGGCGCACCTTCGATGCAAGCCGGCTGCCGGCGCTCAGGCAGAACGTCACGGCGCAGGTATGCGTGCTCGCGGGCGGCCCCTGCCAGCACGAGGCGGAGGCCATGCGCCGTGCCGGTCACGGCCTCAAGATCACCGATAGCGAGTTCGATGTCCTTGTCACCGCCATGCGGACGGTGCTGGATCGCCGCGTCGGCGAGCGCGAAAAGAACGAATTGCTGCGCCTGCTCGCGCCGATGAAGCGCGAAGTGGTGGGGGCGTGAGAACGCCCGTCCTGGCCGCGCGACTGATCGCCGCACTGTCTGGCGCGGTGCTGTTTCCGTGGGCGTTCGCTGCCGCCCTAATTGTCACGGTGGCCGACCGGGGCGGCAAACCGGTCGAAGACGCTGCGGTCTATCTTGAGCCGCTTGACGCGAAAGCGCCACCGCTCAAGCCGCGCGGCGTGGAGATCGAGCAGAAGGACCGCAGGTTTTCCCAGATGATGACGGTGGTACAGGTCGGGCAGGGGATCCATTTCCCCAATCGCGACAGTGTTCGCCACCATGTCTATTCGCTGTCGCAGGCCAGGCTGTTCGAGATCAAGCTGTATTCCGGCGTCCCGACCAACCCGGTCGTCTTCGACAAGCCCGGTTCGGTAGTCCTGGGTTGCAACATCCACGACAAGATGGTGTCGTACATCCATGTGGTCGATACGCCATGGTTTGGCAAGTCCGACGCTTCCGGGCGGGCACGCCTCGAAGGGTTTCCCGACGGCCGCTACAAGCTCAAGGTGTGGCACTACGACCTGGCCAACCTCGATTTCGCGGCCGAACAGACGGTCGTGCTCAAGGGCGATGCGGGGGCCGCCACGGTGCGGCTTGACCTGCGTCCGGGCGCCTTGTGATGCATGCGGCACTGAACGCGGCCAGCCCCGCATGGCGTCGGGTCCTGTCCATCGAAAGCCTGCGCACGCGCATCGCGGTGCTGTTCCTGGCGCTGCTGTTGCTGGTGCAGATGGCCGGCTTCGTGGTCATTCGCGCCGCCATCGATGAGCACGCGCGCCGTTCGGCCGGCGAAGAACTCACCGTGGGGCAACGCGTGTTCACACGCCTGGCGGAACAAAACGCCGGCAAGCTCGCGCTCGGCGCGCGCGTACTGGCGTCCGACTACGGGTTCCGTGCCGCCGTCGCTTCCGACGACGTCGACACCATCGCGTCGGCCCTGCAAAACCACGGGGAGCGCATCGGCGCGACCATCGCGCGGTTCTACACCGTCGACCGCAAGCTCAGGAGCAGCAATGCGGGGGAGATCGGCGGTGTGGAATGGACGATCGATGCGCGCCAGGTGGACGCCCTGATCGGACAGGCCGGCCGCGAAGGCTGGGGCAGCGGTTCGGCATTGGTCGATGCGCGGCTGTACCAACTGGTGGTGGTTCCGGTCCGGGCGCCGGTGGTGATTGGCTGGGTGGTGATGGGTTTCGCGGTCGACCAGACCCTGGCCCGCGACATGCGCGCGCTTTCGCGTCTCGATCTCACCTTCATTGCGCAAGGCGCGGGCGGCAACCGCCTGCTCGCCAGCTCGCTGCCGGCGCGTACGGCGCAGGCACTGCTCGATTCCGGCGCCCTGCCGCGTGCCGGCAAGGCGGACGAACGACTTATCGAGGGCGAAGATGTCGGGATATTGGTCGCCACCCTGTCCGGCGGCGGTCAAATCCCGGTGCTTGCTGTGTTGCAGCGCTCCATCAGCGAAGCGGTGGCGCCGTTTGCGCGTCTTCAGGTAACCCTGATCACGCTCACGCTCGCGGGCCTGCTGGTTTCGCTGGTGGGCAGCATCGCGACGGCGCGGCGCATCACCCAACCCATCCTGGCGCTAACGAAAAGCGCGCAACGCCTGGGCGACGGACACTATGACCAGCCGATCGCAATGGATGGCGACCGTGAAATCGGCGACCTGGCGCGCGCCTTCAACCGGATGCGCGAGGGCATCTCCGAGCGCGAAGGTCAGATCCGCAAGCTCGCGTACTGGGACAAGCTTACCGGTCTGCCCAATCGCGACCAGTTCCTCGAGAAGCTGCATCTGGCGATCGAGACGGCGCAGCAAGGGGAGGGCGCCTGCGCCGTCCTGATGCTCGACCTTGACCGCTTCAAGCACGTCAACGATGTTCTCGGCCACGCGTTTGGCGACGCCTTGCTGCGCGAAGTGGCGCACCGCCTCGAAAGCGTGCTCCTGCGCCGTACCGACAGTGTCGCCCGCCTGGGTGGCGACGAGTTCGCGGTCCTATTGCCGGGGCAGGACGCGGCGCAGGCGCGCATGATCGCCGAGCGCCTGCGCCAGGCGCTGGAAATGCCCATGCAGGTCGAGCGCCAGGCCATCGACATGGGCGCCGGTATCGGTGTGGCGGTGTATCCCGAGCATGCCGACAACGCTGCCCTGCTGCTGTCGCGCGTCGAGGTGGCCATGTATGCGGCCAAGCAAAGGCATGCTGGCGTGCTGATGTACGACGCCAGCTTCGACCGCGGCAGCCAGGACACCCTGTCCATGCTTTCCGAACTGCGCCGCGCTGTGGAAAACGACGAACTGGTGCTGTACTTCCAGCCCAAGCTTGCGCTGGCCGACGGCGCGGTCACCGGCGTGGAAACGCTTGTGCGCTGGGTGCATCCCCAGCGCGGCTTCGTGCCTCCCGGCGATTTCATCCCGTTCGCCGAACAGACCGGTTTCATCACCGACATCACCCGCTGGGTGATGGACAAGTCGGTGCGGCAGGCGGCGCGCTGGCAGGCCGACGGCATCGATATCGGCATCGCGGTGAACCTGTCGACCCGCGACCTGATGGATCTCGACCTGCCGCAGCGCTTCGCGGCCATGCTCGCCCGCGACGCGGTCGACGCCGCGGGCTTCTGCCTTGAAATCACCGAAAGCGCGATCATGGATGATCCGCAGCGCGCGCTGTCAACCCTGGAGCGCCTGCATGCGATGGGCTTCCGCTTGTCGATCGACGATTTCGGCACCGGCTATTCGTCACTGGCCTACCTGAAGCGACTGCCGGTCGACGAACTGAAGATCGACCGTTCATTCGTAAGCGGTGTGGAAACCGATCCGGATGACGCAGCGATCGTGCGTTCGACCATCGACCTTGGCCACAACCTGGGCCTGAAGGTGGTGGCGGAAGGGATCGAGAACGAGGCGATCTGGCGCCATCTGCGCCAGGCGGGATGCGATGTCGGGCAAGGCTACTTCATGAGCAAGCCGATACCGGCCGAGCAGCTATCGGACTGGATCAGCAACTGGCGGGCGCCGGTTGTCGACGAGCAGCCGGCGCGCCAGGGGCGCGCGCTGTACGCGGTGGGTTGAAAGCGCGCCGCAGTCGGGCGCCTCCTGCGATAATCCGGCCCGCGCGTGCGCCAAAGCGGCCACGCACCCTCAAAGGAGAATCGCATGAGCAGCACAACATTTCCCTTGCCGGCCCGTTACGACCACGTCGGCAGCTTCCTGCGCCCCAAGTACCTGCTCGATGCCCGCGAGCAGAAGGCCAAGGGCGCCATCAGCGCCGCCCAGTTGCGCGAGGTCGAGGACCGCGCCATCACCGAGATCGTGCGTTTCCAGGAGAGCGTGGGCCTGAAAAGCATCACCGACGGTGAGTTCCGCCGTACCTATTTCCATATCGATTTCCTTGAGCAACTGGGCGGTGTGTCGGCGGACATCCCGGTCACCCTGATCAAGCAGGATGGCAGCGAGGAGCTCGCGCCGCCGGTGATGCGGGTGGTCGACAAGGTCAGGCACGTCAAGGACATCCAGCGCGCCGATTTTGAGTATCTCAAGTCGCAGGTCAGCCCCGGACACACGCCCAAGGTCACCATTCCTTCCCCGACCATGCTGCACTTCCGCGGCGGACGCGCCGGCATCAGCAAGCAGCATTACCCGGAACTCGATCCGGCGTTCTACGATGACGTCGCCAAGGCCTATGGCGACGAGCTGCACTCGCTTGCCGCCGCCGGCTGCAACTACGTGCAGCTCGACGACACCAACCTGGCCTACCTGTGCGACGAACGCATGCGCGAGGCGGCGCGCCAGCGTGGCGACGATCCCAACGAACTGCCGCATCGCTATGCCGGGTTCATCAACAAGGTGGTCGCACACAAGCCTGCCGGCATGACGCTTGCGATGCATCTTTGCCGCGGCAATTTCAAGAGCACCCACGCCGCCGCGGGCAACTACGAGCCGGTCGCCGAGGCCTTGCTGTCGGAAATGGACCTGGATGCGTACTTCCTTGAGTACGATGACGATCGCTCCGGCGACTTCCGGCCCTTGCGTTACCTGCCCAAGGGCAAGACGGTCGTCCTGGGCCTGGTGACGACCAAGATCGACCAGATGGAAACCAAGGACGCGCTCAAGCGGCGGATCGAGGAGGCGGCCAAGTACGCGCCGCTTGACCAGCTCGCGCTTTCGCCCCAGTGCGGTTTCTCCAGCACCGTCCACGGCAACAATATCGCCGTGGAGGCGCAGCGCAACAAGCTGCGTCTGGTGATCGAAACCGCGCAGGACGTCTGGGGCGTGTGATGTTCCGGCAAGGGGCGCGCATGCCGCGCGCCCCTTCGCTCAGGCGCCGGCGGGTGTCAGCCAGCCGGCGTGGCGCGGGTCCTTGCCGTGGACGCAATCGAGGAAGCGCTGACGCAGCCGCCTTGTGACAGGGCCCGGGCTGCCGGTGCCGATGCGGCGCCGGTCCACTTCGGCGATTGGCACGACTTCGGCGGCGGTGCCGGTGAAGAACGCCTCGTCGGCGATGTAGACCTCGTCGCGCGTGACCCGGCGAGACTCGACCTCCAGCCCTTCCTCGCGCGCCAGCTCGATGATGGTGCGGCGGGTCACACCTTCCAGCGCCGAGGTCGGTTCGGGTTCCACCAGCCGGCCGTCGCGCACCAGGAACAGGTTTTCGCCGGCACCTTCGGCGACGAAGCCGTCGGTATCGAGCAGTAGGGCCTCGTCATAGCCGTCGCCGCGGGCTTCACGGTTGGCGAGAATCGAATTGGCGTAGGTTGACACCGACTTCGAGCGGCACATCTGCACGTTGACGTGGTGACGGGCGTAGGAAGAGATCTTCACCCGGATGCCGTGTTCCGCCGCGGCGTCGCCCAGGTAACTGCCCCAGTCCCACGCCGCGATGGCCACATGGACGCGAGCGCCAGCCGGATCGATGCCCATTCTTTCCGCACCGAGAAACGCCAGCGGGCGTATGTAGGCGCGCGGCAGCTGGTTGGCCCGCAAGACCTCCAGTTGCGCTTCCTGGAGCTGTGGCTGGCTGTAGGGGATCTCCATGCCCAGGATGTGCGCCGATTGCAGCAGTCGGCGGGTGTGTTCCGGCAACCTGAAGACGGCCGGGCCGAGCGGGCCGGGATAGGCGCGCAGCCCCTCGAAGACCCCCAGTCCGTAATGCAGGGTATGGGTCAGCACATGGATGGCGGCTTCGCGCCAGGGTTTCAGCGCGCCGTCGAACCAGATCCATCCGTCGCGGTCAGCCATGGTCATGGCGGGTTTCCTTTCGTGGGTTGTTTTCTCTGCATAGCCTGCGGCGTGCGCGTTCGCAGGCGTCATTGATGGGAAAAAGTCGTCGTCTACGTCCGACCGGGATGCCGGCGGATGGGGTAGCCTTTGCTTGGTCGACCCTGGTTGGCGCCGGCGCGAAGGCGAACTGCATGACGCGTGGCAAGCGGGTGGCGCCGCGCGCGTTGCACCGGATTTGGGTGGTGCCTACGCACTATCGCTCCAGGCGCAAGCGTGGGCAAACGAAAAGGTGCACACTCACGCATGAAATGAATTCACGCGGGATTCCAGATTCCCCGAAGACAAAGGCGGCCCTCCGGATTTGCGGTGCGGTCGGGCGGAGCAGGTATGCAAGATGTGGTTCCGGGAAATGCTCAGGAAGACGGCCGCGGTCGGAAGGCCGCTTCGTCATCCGTTGCGACCGTGCCGGCGAGCACCGAAGAACTGCTGGCCCGCAGCGAGGCCCGCTTTCGCGGAATTTTCGAGCAAGCGGCCGTGGGCATGGCGGTGCGGGACCTGGTTGGCCGGTGGCTGCAGGTCAATCGCAAACTCTGCGAGATGCTTGGATACGAGCGCGAGCAGTTGTTGCAGATTTCCTCGGTCGCATTGACACCGCCGGAAGACCGCGAGCGCGCGGTTGACTACAACCAGCGGATCGCGGCGGGCGAAATCGATTCCTACCAGCGCGAAAAGCGCTACTTGCGCCGCGACGGTACGGTCGTCTGGGTCGAACTGAACCTGTCGGTGGTGCGGGACGCCCACGGACGACCCGATCACGTCGTCTCCGTCATCGTCGACATCTCGGCACGCAAGGCGTTGCAGTTGCAGGCGCGTGCCGCCGAGGAGCGACTGCGCGCGGGCCTGGAGAATCTCGGCGAGATGATCGTGCTGACCGACGCCAATGACAACATCGTGATCGCCAACGGGCGCTTCCTCGCCTTCAATGGCGAAGTTGCCGATTTCGCGCGGCCCGGCTGCCACTACAGCGACCACCTGCGCGCCGGCATCGCGCGCGGCATGTTTCCGGATGCCGCCGGACGCGAAGAGGCCTGGCTGGCGGAGCGGATGGCGATGCGGCATGCGCGCGTGGGGCCGGTGGAGCGCCGGCGCCAGGACGGCCGATGGTTGCTGGTGGACGACCAGCCTTTGCCGGACGGCGGCATCGTGAGTTTCGGGATCGAGATTACCGCGACGAAGCTGGCCGAGGCGGCGGCGCGTGAAGCCAATGAACGCCTGGCGCTGGCACTTGAATGTTCGCGGGTTTCCCTGTGGGACATCGACGTGCCAGGCAATACCATTTTCCTTTCGGAAGAATGGGCCGAACTGCTCGGCGCGCCTCGCGCGATCACCCGTACGACGGTGCGTGAACAGTCGGCGCTCATCCATCCCGGGGACTTGCCGCGCATGCGACAGGCCAGTCGCGAGGTCTTGCAGGGGAAAGTGCCCGAACTGGCGGTCGAAGCTCGGGTGCGCACCCGCTCGGGCGCCTGGCGCTGGATCTTCTCGCGCGGCCGCGTCGCCAGCCGCGACGCCTCCGGCCGCGCCTTGCGCACCATCGGCACCACCATCGACATCACCGAGCGCAAGGCCGCCGAAAGCGCCCTTGCGGCCAGTGAAGAGCGGTTTCGCAGCCTGGTGGGCCTTACCAACGACGTGTTCTGGGAGACCGACAGCGAGCACCGGTTTGTCTGGCAGGAGTACAGCCGGCGTCCTTCCGGACGAGTTCCGCCAGCCAACGAACTGGGCAAGACGCGCTGGGAGATTCCCTACACGCAGCCCGACGATGCGGGTTGGCGGCGCCATCGCGAGGACCTGGAAAGCCGCCGCGCATTTCACGAGTTCGTGGTCGCGCGCCCGGCGTCCGGGGGGGGGGAAAGGTACATCCAGGTGTCCGGCGAGCCCCAGTACAAGGAAGGGGTGTTCACGGGCTACCGCGGCGTAGGCAAGGACATCACGGACCGGGTGGTCGCCGAGAACGCACTGCGAATATTAAATGCCGACCTGGAGCGCCGTGTCGCCGAGCGCACCCGGGCGCTGGAAACCGCCTATCGCGAACTGGAGGCGTTTTCCTATTCGGTTTCCCACGACCTGCGCGCACCGCTTCGGGCGATCGCCGGATTTGCGACCCTTTTGCGTGAAGATGAGGGGCCGCAGCTAAGCGCCGAGGGGCTGCGTCTCCTGGGTGTCATCGATCAGAGTGCGCAGCAGATGGGCCGCCTCACCGACGCCCTGCTGTCCCTGGCGCAGACCTCGCGCAAGACGCTTGAACACGCACCGGTCGACATGGAATCGCTGGCACGCGAAGTGGTGCTCGGGTTTTCTTCCGAGTATCCGGGAATCGAGGCGGTGATCGGGCGCATGCCCGAGGCGCGCGGCGATGCGACGCTCTTGCGGCAGGTGTTCGTCAACCTGATCGGCAACGCCTTCAAGTACTCTTCACGGGCCACCGCGCCGCGCGTGGAGGTGGGGGCGGAGTTCGATGGCGCGGCTCCGGCGGTCTACTTCGTGCGCGACAACGGCATCGGCTTCGACATGGCCTATATCGAGCGCCTGTTCCGCCCGTTCGAGCGCCTGCATACGGAACGCGACTACCGTGGCGCAGGCATCGGGCTGGCGCTGGCAAACCTGATCGTGCAGCGGCATGGCGGGCGCATCTGGGCCGAGGGGGTGCCTGACGCAGGCGCGGTATTCCGCTTCACGCTTGGCGAGTAAACTCGGCGAGCGGGCCCGTACCGGGGGGCCGCTGGCAACCCTTATCGAATCCCGTCTTTGTCACCCAGAGAACCCGCCCCCCGCGACTCCGCACGCGCCGCCATCGGCGTGCTTGTGCTGTGCCTGCTGCTCAACCTGGTTGGGCGTGGCACCGCGGACACCTATGTGGTGTTCCTGCTGCCGCTCGAGCGCGACCTGGGCTGGAGCCGTTCGGAGATGACCAGCGTGTATTCGGTCTATCTTCTGGTCAACGGATTGACCGCCCCCCTCATAGGGCTGCTGTTCGACCGGGTCGGACCGAGAGTGGTTTACGGGGCGGGGATGGCGGGGCTGGCGATGGCCTACCTGCTGGCATCGCGGATCGAAAGCCTCTGGCATTTCTATGCGACGGTGGGCGCGATCACCGGGTTCGCGGTGGCGGCACTGGGAATGGTGCCGTCGTCGAGCCTCCTGGCGCGCTGGTTTCGCGAGCGTCTTTCCACCGCGATCTCGATCGCATTCGCCGGCCTCGGCCTCGGGGCGCTCCTGATCGTTCCGGCGACGCAGTCGCTCCTGTCGCAGCATGGCTGGCGCGATACCTACCAGATACTCGGCATCGCCCTCCTGTTGGCCGTGCCGGTGGTACTGGCCATGCCCTGGAAGACAATCGTCGCCGGCCATCCCGAATACCGGGTCGAGCGCAAGCGCGGATCGGCGGGCGTGCGCGACTGGACCTTGCGTGACGCGCTTTACACGCGCAATTTCTGGAGCCTGGCCTGGATATTCTTCTTCACCTCGGTCGGCATGTTCTCCGTGACGGTGCAGACAGTTGTTTACCTGGTGGAGCAGGGCTTCTCGGCGATCCTGGCGGCGACGGTGTTCGGGGCCGCGTCGATGGCGTCGGTGTTCGGTATCGTGACCACCGGCGCGCTGGCGGATCGCTATGGCCCGCGCCGGACCGTTACCGCCACCTACGCCGGCAGTATCGCCGGCATCATCGTGCTGTTCATCGTATCGTGGCACGCGCGCACCGAGTGGCTGGTGCTGTACGTGATCGCGTTCGGTCTTTGCCAGGGCGCCCGCGGGCCGATCATTTCCTCGATTACCACGCGGCTGTTCGCCGGCAGGCAGGTCGCCACCATCTACGGTGTGATCTATGCGTGCAACGCTTTTGGCGCCGGGCTGGGCGCGCTGATGGCCGGGGTCATGCATGACCTGACCGGCAGTTACCGACCGGGCTTCGTGTTCGCGGTGGCCTGCCTGCTGATCGCGGTGCTGCCGTTCTGGCGCGTGCCCGACTTGCGCGACTTCCGCACACGCCGCTAGACGGTGCCGGCGGCAGTGCCTTGCGCGGCGGCGCGCAGCCAAGCGCAGAACGTCGCGACCTGGGGTTTTTGTTGTGCCGCCGGCGAAAGCACGATGCTGTAGGCGCTGTCCCAGGCCTCGAGATCGAAGGGCCTTACCAGGCGGGTGTGCGGGGCGTCCTCGAACAGGGTTTTCAGGCCGAGCGCGACGCCTTGTCCGGCCGCCGCGGCCTCGTACATGAGGGTGGCGTCCTCGAACAGTGTGCCGGCGCCGGGCTCGTCGCGCTCGATACCGGCGGCGGCGAACCAACGCTTCCACGAAAGCATCGGGTGGCGCAGCAGTTGCGCGCGCTCCAGGTCACGCGGACTGGCGAGCCCGCCGATCGAGGCGATATAGGCGGCGCTAGCCACGGGAAACAGGGTTTCCTCGAACAGGCGGATGCAGCGCAATCCAATCTCCGGCTCCGGCCCGTAGCGGATGCCGACGTCGGCCTCGCCGCGCCTGAGCAACTCGAAGTCGTAGGAAGACGAGACGACCAGTTCAATGTTTGGATGGGCACGCTGGAACAACGCCAGCCGGGAGACCAGCCAGCGGGCGCCAAGCGCAGGCGCAGCCGAGATGCGCAGCCGCGTCCGGTTGTCGCCGCCCAGGCGGGCCGTCGCGCTGCCAAGCCGGTCGAGGATTTCGCGGACGTCCCCGAGGTAACGTTCACCGAAACTGGTGAGCGCGATGTTGCGGTTCACGCGGATGAAAAGCGCTACGCCCAGGGTTTCCTCTAAAGCCTTGATACGATGGCTGATCGCCGATTGCGTCACATGCAGTTCCTCGGAAGCCTTGAGGAAGCTCATGTGCCGCGCCGCGGCCTCGAACGCTGTCAGGTCATGCAGCGGCGGCAGTTTCGGCCGGTTCGGGCTGGTCATGCGCGGATTGTATTGCGCGGGCCGCCTTGGCGGACGCCGCACGCTGCACCCCCGACGCCGGCCTGGCGAGGGCGAGCTCGGCATAGAAGCGGTCCAGGCCGAAATTGAGTTCCAGTCCGAGGCTGCGCGCCAGGCTGGCGGCGATCGGATCGCTCTTGCTGAAGTACGCGCGCAGCCAGCGCAGCGAGCGGCTGGCGCCGAAACGCGTCAGCTCGCGCCCCAGCGCGGTGCCGATGCCGCGGCGGCGATAGCCATGCGCCACGTGCACGTTGAGCACGCCCTGGTTGTCGAACACGATGCAATGCCCGACCCCGATGAGCACCGAAGCCGCGCCGCGCGCGGCAACATGGCCGTCGGTTTCGAGATTGAGACGGTTGACATAGATCGCCAGCTTGTCGTCCGGCAATGGAAACCCGAACAGGGAGGCGCGGTCCGCGAGTGACAGGCGCCGGTAGTAGTCGAGCAAGGCCGGACGATCACTTTCGACCAGTCGGCGCACGGGAACTTCGAGTTTTGGCAGGACATCGTCCGCCAGGCGCGGCAGGCGCTTTTTCATGACTTTCTTTCAAACCGCAAGCCGTGATGGCTCGTCGTACTGGATAGGCCTGTCGCGCGGCGGAAAGTTCCGTGAAATCCGCAAAACCACCGACCCGGGCAAGCCCGGGCCGCGCGTTTCAGCGGTCGATCTGCA
Source organism: Burkholderiales bacterium (assembly GCA_965279115.1). Classification (GTDB taxonomy): domain Bacteria; phylum Pseudomonadota; class Gammaproteobacteria; order Burkholderiales; family JAEUOS01; genus JAEUOS01. Next base: position 6,019,978 of record OZ257137.1, on the reverse strand, counting down.
CCTGGTCGAGCGCGGCGAAGATGCGCCGACTGTAGCCGTCATCCTCGACCATGCGTCCGCGCAGGGAGTCTCCGATGATCTGGAAAACGGTGACGGCATCACGCGCGTCGGTATCCGTGGCGAGCGCCGCGAGGGCGGCGCCGACGTCGGCGACTTCGAGTTCGCCGTCAATCAGGGAGGATAGTTGATCTGTATTCATGGTTTTTACCAGCGCTTGGAGCGGCTGACTTCCAGAAGCGGGCGAAGTTTCATGGAAACGGTCTCGCGGGCGCGAAAAATCCGCGATCGCACGGTATTGAGCGGAACTTTGAGGGTTGCGGCGATTTCCTGGTAGGACATGCCGTCGATTTCGCGCATGGTGAGGGCCTCGCGCAACTCCGGAGACATGTCCTCGAGGGCGCGGTTGATGATTTCGCCCATCTGGCGCGAGACCACGGTGCCTTCGGTCAGGTCACCGGATTCAATGCCGGCGAGGGGATCAAGCTCGGCGGCGTCGTCTTCCAGGCCGACGGTTTCGACGCGCCGCTTGTTGTCGCTCAGGTAGGTTTTTGTGGTGTTGAGGGCGATGCGCGCCAGCCAGGTGAAAAAAGAAGCGTCGCCGCGATAGCCCGCCAGGCCACGGTAGGCCTTGATGAATGCCTCCTGGGTCAGGTCCTCTATGGTGCCGGCATCGAGCCGATAGCGCGAAATAAGCGCGGCGATGCGGCGCTGGTAGCGCACGACCAGCAGGTCGAAGGCGGTGCGCTCGCCTTCGAGGGCGCGCCGAACCAATTCGGCATCCAGTTGGGCGATCGACGCGGCCGCTGCGCTGGCAGGGTCAGGCTTGTTGGTCAAGTGGGCGATGTCTCGTCTGTCACAGCATGGATTCTAGAGCACCCGCCGGCATGACCGAAGCCCGGGTGTTCGAGCAGGGCTGGCGCAGCGCGGCTCAGTGAAGGTTCGTGGCGCCCGCGCCATCGCTGATCTGCAGTTGGGCCAGGCGCGCGTACAGGCCGCCCTCGGCGAGCAGTTGCGCCGGCTCCCCGCTTTCGGCCACCCGCCCCTGGTCGATGACGATGACGCGGTCGGCGTTCTTGACCGTGGAAAGGCGATGCGCGATGACCAGCGTGGTGCGGTTGCGCGAGGCTGATTCGATCGCCCGCTGGACCGCGAGTTCGGACTCGGTGTCCAGGGCACTGGTGGCCTCGTCAAGCAGGAGCAGTGGCGCATCGCGCAGGATCGCACGGGCGATGGCGATGCGCTGGCGCTGTCCTCCGGAGAGGCGCACACCGCGCTCGCCCAGGAATGTGCGGTAGCCCTCGGGCAGGCGTTCGATGAAATCATGGGCGTGGGCGGCCCGCGCGGCCGCCACCACGGCGTCGTCATCGGCGAGCGGATTCCCGTAGCGGATGTTTTTCAGCGCGTTCGCGCCGAAGATCACCACATCCTGCGGCACGATCGCGATGCGCGCGCGCAAGTCCGCGAGATCCGCGTCCTTGAGGCTGACACCGTCGATACGGACCGCGCCGCTGTCGGGGTCGTGGAACCGCAACAGCAGTTGCATGAGCGTGCTCTTGCCGGCGCCGGAGGGGCCGACGATGGCGATGGTTTGCCCCGCTTCGACCGTGAACGACACATGGTCCAGCGCCGCCTGCAAGGGACGCGAAGGGTAGTGGAACACGACGTCATCGAACTCGACGCGCGCGCCGCTGGCGCCGCTGCGCGCCGGAAAGGCGAGCGGCGCGGCAGGGGAGGCGATGTGGGGCACGGCGGTATAGAGCTCAAGCAGGCGCTCGGTCGCGCCGGCCGCACGCATGATGTCGCCAATCACTTCGGCAAGCGCGCCCACCGCACCGGCGACGATCGCGACATAAATGACGGCCTGGGCCAGTTGCCCGGCGGTCATGCCGCCGGCTGAAACCGCGCGCGCGCCCATCCACAAACCGTAGATCGCGCCGCCGAACACGATGGTGATGACGATGGCGGTGAGCATGGCGCGCGCCGTGGTGCGTATGACGGCGGTGGAGAAGGCCCGCTCGACCGAGGCGTCGAAGCGCTTGCGCTCGAAGGACTCATTGGTGAAGGCCTGCACCACCGGCATCGCGGCCAGGACTTCCCCGGCCAGGGCGCTGGCGTCGGCGACCCGGTCCTGCGAAGCGCGCGAAAGCTTGCGCACGCGCCGGCCGAAGACCGCCACCGGAATCACCGTGGCGATGATGACGCCCAGGATGATCAGGGTCGCCTGCGGGTTCGTGAGCACCAGCATGCCCAGGCCGCCGATGAACAGGAAAAGGTTGCGCAGGCCCATCGAGATGCTGGTGCCGATCACCGTCTGCACCAGGGTGGTGTCGGTGGTCAGGCGGGAGAGCACCTCGCCGGTCTGGGTGGTTTCGAAGAACCGCGGTGTCTGCAGCAGCATGCGACCGTACACGGCCGCCCGCAGGTCGGCGGTTACCCGCTCGCCCAGCCAGCTGACCATGTAGAAGCGTGCCGCGGTGAATACGGCAAGCACCATCGCGATGCCGAAAAGGGCCATGAAATACGTGTTGATTTCCGCGCCGGAGCGGTTGGCGGCGAATCCATGGTCGATCAGGTTGCGGAAGGCAAACGGAATCGCCAGTGTCGCCATGGCGGCCACGCAAAGAAAAACGAAAGCCAGGGCGAATCGGCCGCGGTACGGACGACAGAACGGCAACAGGTTCTTCAGCGCGGCGAAGCGGTTCAGCGACGGTCGGTTCAACGGGTGGGCTCGATCCAGGACGGCCCCCAAGGGGACGCGGAGCGTATTGTCGCCCTAAATGCAGCGACGCGGCGAATGCAGGCAGGAGCGGGCACTTTCTGCCATTACAATCGTCCGGATGTGTTCCTTCCGGCTTTTTGTATCGCGCGGCCTGGCCCTGACTCTGGCTTGCCTGGTGAGCCAGTTGTGCTTCGCGCCGACGGCTCAGGCGCAGGTGCCGGCGCAACCGGGCGCGACACCCCTGGCACCATCGTCGCCGCAGCGGGTCGCCACGGGAACCGGATTTTTCATCACCGCCGACGGCTATTTCGTGACTTGCTTCCACGTGATCGTCGGTTCCCAGTCGGTCGCGTTGCGCAACCTGAAGGGACAAACCTTCGCCGCGCGCGTGGTCCTGACCGATCGTGCCAATGACCTTGCCGTTCTCAAGGCGGAAGGCACTTTCAAGCCCCTCCCGGTGACCGCCTCGGGCGAGATGCGGCGCGGCGCGGCGATCGTCACCATGGGCTTTCCCAACGTGCGCCAACAGGGGATCGAACCGAAGGTGACCGACGGCATCATCAACAGCTTTTCGGGCGCCAACAACGACCCACGGGTGTTTCAGGTGAGCGCGCCGGTGCAGACCGGCAACTCCGGCGGCCCTCTTGTCAACATGGAAGGCAATGTGGTCGGCGTGGTCGCCTCGAAACTGGATGCGGCGGCGGTCGCGCGCCAGACCGGCGACATCCCACAGAACGTCAATTACGCCATCAAGTCGCAATATCTCCAGGAGCTGCTGGAACGGGCGGGCGCTGCCGAACCGCGGCTGCGCGAAGGGCTGATCAGGCCGCACGCAGGCGAGAAGGCACGGGTGGTCGATATCGTGCCCGCGCTGGAGGATGGCATCGCGCTGGTGGTGGCCCGCAGCGTGCCGGTGACGTTCACGCGCCCCGCCGATCCATCGATTGCTCCGGCGACCCCGGACGGACAGCCGGACGAGCGGCGTGATCGCCTCACCCGCCTGGTGACCGAGTACCGGCAACTGCAGCGTGATCTCGGGCGCATCAATTTCGAGGAGATCGCGCTTGTCAACCAGGTAAACACGTTGAAGCTGATGCTGCGCTTCGAGCAGGGACCGCTATCGGAGCAGCGCCAGTCGGAACTCGCCGCGGTAACCAAAAAGCTGGACGAAGTTGCGACCCGCAAGGCCGAGACCATCCGCCGCATGAACGAGCTTGCCGTCGAGGCCCGCCAGCTGCAGGCGCAAAGCAAGGGAAACACATGAACCTTCCAGCCCCGTCGCGGCGCATCGTGCGCGCCGCCTGTCCGCATGATTGCCCCGACACCTGCGCGATGCTCGTGACGGTGGAAGGGGAGGTCACGATGCCTGACGGCAGCGTGCGCGGCGCGCGCGCGGTGGAAGTCCGCGGCGACCCGGATCATCCCACCACGCACGGGGTGCTCTGCAACAAGGTGGCCAGGTATCTGGACCGTACCTATGCGCCGGACCGGGTGCTGCATCCGTTGAAGCGCAGCGGGCCCAAGGGGCCCGGCGCCAGGTTCGAGCGGATAAGCTGGGACGAGGCGCTCGATACCATCGTGGCGCGCTTCAAGTCGCTCGCGGCGGACGATCCGCAGACCATACTGCCGTATTCCTATGCCGGCACCATGGGCATTGTGCAGGCGAACTCGATCGACCGGCGCTTCTTCCACAAGCTCGGGGCGTCGTTGCTTGACCGCACCATCTGTGCAAACGCCGGCAAGGAGGGGATCGGCCTGACCATCGGCGGCAATATCGGCCCCGAGATGGAACGCTTCGACGAGGCCAAGCTGATCCTGTTGTGGGGTACCAACCCGATCACCTCCAGCGTGCATCTATGGACGCGTGTGACCGAGGCCAGGCGGCGTGGCGCAAAGGTGATCGCGATCGACCCTTACAAGTCGCTGTCCGCGGAGAAGTGCCACCAGTGGCTGGCGATCCGCCCGGGTACCGATGCGGCGCTCGCACTGGCGATGATGCATGTATTGATACGCGACAAGCTGCTTGACCGCGACTACATCGCCAACTACACGCTGGGCTTCGCCGAGCTCGAAGACCATGTGGCGGGGTGGACGCCCGCGCGCGCCGCGACCATCACCGGCCTCACCGAAGCAGAGATCGAAGGCGTGGCGCTTGACTACGGCACGCTGGCTCCCGCCGCCATCCGCATCAATTACGGCTTGCAGCGCCATGCCGGCGGGGCGATGAGCTGCCGCACCATCGCCTGCCTGCCGGCGCTGACCGGCGCATGGCGCCATGCCGCCGGTGGCGTCCTGCTGGGCACCGGCGCCACCTATCCTGTTGACGGCAAGGCGCTGGAGCGACCCGACCTGATCTGGAACAATCCGCGCACCGTCAACATGATCAAGCTGGGCGAGGCGCTCGCCGGCGACCCGGCGGCCCTGTCAGGCGGGCCGCCGGTCAAGGCATTATTCGTGTATTCCTCGAACCCGGCCGCTGTGGTTCCGGACTCCAACAGCGCCCTGCGCGGACTGGCCCGCGAAGACCTGTTCACGGTCGTACATGACGTGTTTCTCACCGATACCTGCGATTACGCCGATATCGTGCTGCCGGCGACCACCCAGCTCGAACACTTCGACATCCACAAGTCCTACGGGCACCTGTACTGGCTGGTCAACCAGCCGGCGATCGCACCCGTCGGCGAGGCCCGTTCGGATAGCGACGTGTTTCGCGAACTGGCCCATCGCATGGGCTTTACGGAAGCCTGCCTGCACGAGTCCGACGAAGCCATCGCCGCACAGGCGATCGACCAGCGGCACCCCTACAACACCGGCATCTCGGTTGAGCGCATGAAGCAAACCGGCTGGCAGCGCCTGAACGTTCCTGAGCGCTGGACGCCCTTCGCTGAGGGCAATTTCCGCACACCATCCGGCAAGTGCGAATTCGTCAGCGCGCGGGCGCTGGAGATGGGGCTGCCGGCCTTGCCTGACTACATCGCGCCGCGCGAATCGCCGGCCACCAATCCGGGGCTGGCGGCGAAGTATCCGTTGATGATGATCTCGCCGCCGGCGCGCAACTTCATGAACAGCACCTTCGGCAACATCGACGCCCTGCGCACCGCCGAGAAGGAGCCGTTTCTGGACCTCAACGTCGAAGACGCCGCGCCACGCGGTATTGCCGATGGCGAGATGGTGCGCATTTTCAACGGACGTGGAAGTTTCCAGGCCCGGGCGCGGGTCAACGGCAGGTCCCGGCCAGGCGTGGTGACGGCGCTGTCGGTCTGGTGGCACAAGCACACGCCGGGCGGGCGCAACGCGAATGCCGTGACAAACCAGTCCCTGACCGACCTCGGGCGTGGCCCGACGTTCTATGATTGTCTGGTCGAGGTCGAGCGCGCCGCGGCGCCGGATCGGGCGCAGGGCTGACGTGACGCTGTTCTCCAGTTGGCCGGTGCTTGCGGGGCTGATCTTCGCCGTCATGGGTGTGGCTTTCGTGCGGCTTTCGTGGCAGAAATACCATCACTGGCCGCGGGTGACCGGCGAGGTGATCGCACTGGTGCGGGTGTCCGTGCTGCGCTGCCCGGAAATCGAATACACCGCCGCGACCGGCACGACGCACCGGTTTGTATCGCGGATGCCCTACCACCAGCGACTCAAGATTGGCGAGAAGGTCGAAGTGGCGGTCAATCCGGACAATCCGGAAGAGGCCGAGCGCATCAACCTGATTACCGCTCTGGTCATGCCTGCGTTGATGGTCGCTTTTGGCGCGATCGTCATCCTGTTCGCCCTGTCGCGTTTCGCATGAGCGGTGTGCATGACGAGGCGGTGGTGTGCGTGCACGGGCTGTGGCTGTCCGGATTTGCCACGCGCTTCTGGCGCAACCAGTTCGAGCGGGCCGGTTATACCGCTTACGCCTTCTCCTACCCCAGCGTGCGTGGCCGCATGGCGCACAACCGCGCCGCGCTGGGACGATTTGTCGATGCCCTGCCGCAACACAAGGTGCATTTCGCCGGACACAGCCTCGGTGCGGTGACCATCGTATCGATGCTGGACAGCCGTGGCTGGTCGCTTGCCGGCAAAGAGCTTGGGCGCATCGTATTGGCCGGGCCGCCGTTCCAGGACAGTCGTGCCGGGCGCGCGCTGGTAGGTGGTCGCAACGTCCGGCCGATCCTGGGAAAGGTCGGCGGCGCGCTTGCCGGCCATGCCCTCAAGGAGTGGCTGGCCTCGCACCGGCCGTGCGTGCCGGCGGGCGTTGATCTTGGCGTCATCGCAGGCGATTCCAGCCTGGGGCTGGGCCGCATGGTCGCCCCCGACCTGAAGCGCCCGCATGACGGTACGGTGAGTGTCGACGAGACGCATGTGATTGGGGAGCGGGAACATTTGGTGCTCCCGGTCGGTCATACCGGCATGCTGATGTCCCATCAGGTCACCCGGCGCATGCTGCGCTTCATCCAGGGCGGAAGTTTCGGCTGATGCGGGCGGCGCGCCTGCTCTTGCCTGCAGTCGCCCTGCTGCTTTCCGGCTGCTCGACCGTCTCGTTTTACTGGCAGGCTTTCGCAGGACAGATGGAGGTGACGCGGCTGGCCCGCCCGCTCGAGGCAGTGTTGTCCGACCCGCAAACACCGGCCGACCTGCGGCGCCGCCTCGAATATGCGCAACGGGCGCGCGAGTTCGCCAGCAGCGCACTGGGCCTGCCGGACAATGCCAGCTACCGCCGCTATGCCGATCTGGGGCGGCCCTTTGTGGTCTGGAATGTATTCGCGGCACCGGCGGATTCGCTGAAACTGCGCACCCATTGCTTTCCGGTGGCCGGTTGCGTGGTGTACCGTGGTTATTTTGCGCAGGCTGGCGCCGATGCGGAGGCGGCCGCCCTGCGCGCGGAGGGGCTGGATGTGTATGTCGGCGGCGTGCCGGCGTATTCGACGCTGGGCTGGTTTGCCGACCCCTTGCTCAACAGTTTCATCCGCTATCCGGACCTGGAGATCGCCCGGTTGCTATTCCATGAGTTGGCACATCAGGTGGCCTATGTCGGCGACGATTCGACTTTCAATGAGTCGTTCGCCGTGGCGGTGGAACAAACCGGGCTCAAGCGCTGGATGGATGCGAACGCCGGTGCGGCCGAGCGGGCAGGCTATGCCGCGTTTGCCGAGCGGCGGCGAGCGCTGACGCGCCTGTTCGTGGCGGCGCGGCGCGACCTCGAAGCGGCCTACGGCGCGCCCACCGATGCGGACATCAAACGCGCTGCCAAGACACGCATCCTCGGGCGGCTGGCCGGGGACTATGCCGCGCTGAAGGCGACGTGGAACCTTGGTGAAGCCCAGGCGCGGGCCTACGACGACTTCGTTCTCAAGGAGCTGAACAATGCCAAACTGGCGTCGATCGCCACTTATACTCAGCGGGTGGCGCAATTCACGGCCCTGCTGGCGCAAGCGGGCGGCGACCTTCCGGCGTTCTACGCGGCGGTGCGCCGGCTCGCAGCGCTGGACAAGGCGGAGCGCAACCGCCAACTCGACCAACTGGCACCCATTGCTACGGAGGAATGACATGAAACCCCTGCGTTTACTGGCCGCTTTGCTCGCCTTTCCCGTCGCCGCGCTGGCCCATCACGGCTGGAGCGAATACGACGCCGACAAGGTGCTTACGCTCGATGGCACCGTGCTGGAATCCGCCTACGACAACCCCCATACGGTGATCAGGTTCAAGTCCGCAGACAAGACCTGGGTGGCGGTCCTGGCGCCGCCCTTTCGCATGGAAGCGCGCGGCCTCAAGGCCGACGCCATCAAGGCGGGGGTGAAGGCACGGGTGGTGGGCTATCCCAACCGCACCAAAGCCGACGAACTGCGCGCCGAGCGCATCGTCATCGACGGCAAGACCATCGAGCTTCGTTAGCGCTCATGGGAGTCGGACAGGCGCTGGCGGCGTTGCCGCCGGGAGCATGGATGCGCTCGGTGGTGTGGGGCTACCCTCTGGTGGAGACCCTGCATATCGGTGCGCTGGCAACCCTGTTCGGCGCGATGGCTGTGGTGGACTTGCGGATTCTCGGTTTTTCGAAGGCACTCCCGATCGAACCCCTGTTGCGACATGCGTTACCCATCGCGTTGATCGCATTCTGCCTGGCGGGCGCGACCGGGTTGATGCTGTTTCTGGCGCATGCTGACGACCTGATCGGCAACCGGGTGTTTGTCCTGAAGATATGCCTGATCGGCGCGGCCGGCATCAATGCCGCGATCTTCCATTCCGGCAGCCGCTCGAACCCCGCGAATTGGCAGGCGGTTGCGCCCTGGGAGGCGCGCCTGACGGCGGCACTGTCACTCCTGATCTGGAGCGCAGTGATCGCCTGCGGACGCTGGATCGCATACGCATGAGTTCCGCTTTCGACCGGATTGCCGAGGAACGCATCGCGCGCGCATTGGCAGCCGGTGAATTTGACCGCCTGCCGGGTGCGGGGCAGCCACTTGACCTCGACGATGACCTGCTGGTGCCGGCGGAAGTGCGCATGTCCAACCGCATCCTCAAGAACGCGGGTTGCCTGCCCCCTGAACTGGAAACCCTGAAGGAAGTGCGCAGTGCGGCCGAAGATCTTGCGCAATTACGCGATGAAGGGGCAGTGCGCAACGCGCGCCGCCGCTTGGCCGCGCTGCATATGCACCTCGAATCGGCGGGCAGCCTGTCCCGCGTCGCCTGGCGGCAATATGCGCCGCAGTTGCTCAAGAGATTTGCGGGCGGCAGATGACCCCGGTGCTGCAGGTTTTCGCCCGGGCACCTGTGGCCGGCGAGTGCAAGACCCGGTTGATCCCCGCGCTCGGCGCGGCGGGCGCCGCCGAACTGCACCTCAACCTTGTTTTGCGAACCTTGTGGACGGCCCGGCAGTGGCGTGAGGGCAGCGCGGGCGCGTCGATTGAATTGTGGTGCGCGCCTGACGACCGCGATGCGTTCTTCGGCGAATGTGCCGGGCGTTTCGGCGTGACGCTGCGCAAGCAGCCGCCGGGCGACCTGGGCGCGCGGATGTGGCTGGCGATGCTCGGAGCGCTGCGCGCGGGGGACGTACCTGTCCTGATCGGCACTGACTGCCCGTGGCTGGCTCCCCTTGATGTGACGCGCCTGCATCACGCCCTGGAAGACCATGATTGCGCGTTCGTGGCGGCACAGGACGGCGGGTATGTCGCGATCGGCCTGGCGCGCGCTGTTCCGGAACTTTTCGCCGGGGTAGCGTGGGGCAGTGATCGTGTCATGGCGCAGACCCGCGACAGGGCGCGGCGCGTTGGCGCCTCCCTGGCTGAGGCCGGCTGCCTGCCGGACGTGGACGTGCCGCAGGACCTGACGAGGTTGCGTGATGACGTCCAACTCCGCTCGCTCTTGCCTGAAGTACCGTGATTGCCGGCGCCCGCGATGAAATTCCCCCTTCCCGCACAACCCTGTCGCCACGGCGAAATTCGCCGACGACCCCTGATCGGCTTGCCCAAATGCCCGCCGCGAAGCATGGTGGTAGTGGCGCTGGCATTGGCGTGGGCGCTGTCGACTCTGGCCATCAACGTGCAAGCGCAGCAGGTGGTCGAAGCGGGGGTCTTTTCGCAACTGGCACCGGGCAACAATCTGCCGCCGCGCTGGGAAGCGCTGACCTTTCGCAACATCGAAACACTCACCCGCTACAGCCTCGCGACCGATTCCGGTGTCACGGTCCTGAGGGCGGAAAGCAGCAAGTCGGCCTCGGGACTGATCCGCCGCTTCGACGATGGCAAGGTGAATCTTCGCGAAACCCCGATCCTGCGCTGGCGCTGGAAGGTCTCGAATTTGTTGAAAGGGGCCGACATCTCCTCCAGGCAGGGAGATGACTATCCGGCGCGTGTCTACGTGACCTTCCACTATGATGCCGAGCGCGCCGGGGCGGGAATGCGGATGCAATACGCCATGGCCAAGGCGCTCTATGGGGAATACCCGCCGCATGCGGGCATCAACTACGTGTGGGATGGCAAGGCGCCGGCCGGCACCATGTTGCCCAATGCCTATACCGCGCGCGCCATGATGTTCGTGGTGGAGTCAGGACCCAGGCGGGTAGGCGAATGGGTTGCGGTCGAGCGCAATGTCTACGAGGACTACAAGCGCGCGTTCAAGGAGGAGCCGCCACCGGTTTCCGGGATCGCCGTGATGACCGATACCGACCAGACCGGGGAATCCGCGACAGCCTGGTACGGTGACATCGAGCTGCGGGCATCCCGCTGAGGCCGCTATACTCGATGCGTCTGCCTTTCCCACACAGCGAGGTTCTGCATGTCCGTCCATCCACTCAAATCCTCCCGCGCTGCCGACGCGATCGACGCAGTCCGGCAGGCCAAGGTTCACCTGGCAGCAGCGCTGCGCCTGGCTGTGCTGGACGATCTGGAAGAGGGCATCGACAACCACTTCACGATGACCGTGCCGGGATTCGACGACCGTTACCTTGTGCTGCCGTTCGGACTGCATTGGTCCGAGGCGCGTGCTAGTGACATGATCGTGTTCAACGAGAAGGGCGAGACGCTTGAAGGCGAGGGTGTGGTGGAACTGTCAGCGCAGTGCATTCACGCGCCGATCCACCGCATCACCGGTGCCAAGGTGGTGCTGCACACCCACCAGACCTGGGCGGTCGCACTCAACATGCTCAAGGACAACCGGCTCTTGCCGGCCAGCCAGACCGCGGCTTTCTTTCATGGCCATGTCGCCTATGACGATCACTATCAGGGCACGGCCGACTTTGTCGAGGAAGGCGAGCGCCTGGCCAACCTGATCGGCAAGAAGCAGGTGCTGTTCATGAAGAATCACGGTGTGCTGGTGGTAGGCGATACGGTGGCGCAGGCGTACCGGCGTCTCTACAAGCTCGAGCGCGTATGCCGTGCCCAGGTGCTGGCGATGGGGTCCGGGCAGCCGCTGGAAATTCTGGCTGATTCGATCGTGGCTCAGGTGCAGTCACCGCCTGCGGATGACAGACACACTCGCGCGGAACGCGAGCGCCTCTATTTCGAGGCGATGATGCGCGTCCTTGACCGGGAACTGCCCGGTTACGCCGACTGATCCTTAACCTGCAGCCTGGCGGCGACCTTGGAGGAGAAGAAGATGAGCGAACCACGTTTGGTGGATCCCGGCGACGTCGTGATGACCGGGGAAAATTCCTTTGTGCGGCTTTCGATCGACGACGGCAAGACACTGGTCGATCGGGTCAGCCATTGGCGCGTCCTTTGGTCACCCGCGGGGCAGGGGCATGCGCTGTTCATCGACAGCCCGCTCACCGGTGAGGGGCCGCGCGTTTATTCCGACAACATCGGCATGGCGCGCTACCTGCAACGCCGGATCGAGAGCTTGCTGCACGCCCCTTTCGGGGACGAGTCTCTGCCGGTGATCGACGCGGAATTCACGCGTACCGGCAATTCCCTTGCGACGGTGGAGGAACGCATTTCCTCGGACGAGGGCGAGATCGTGCTGGCATGGTGGGACCTGCTGCCCGCGTTCGTGATTACCGTGCCGCCGGGGCAGATGAACCGGCCGATAGGCGTCTACAGCACTTTTTTCCCCGCGCGCGGCGCTCAGCTTTCGGTCAATGGCGAGGCTTCCGCGGCACGGCCATTTGCGCAGGACCGTTCCGGCAAGGCGTCATCGAGTTGCGTGCTGGCCTGGTCTGAGACCTGGGTCGGGGCGGCCTGACTATCCGGGGTCGCCTCCGGTTGGAGCGGCCGCGTCGACCACCACTGGCCCCGAAACCATTAGTAAAGCGTTGCCTTAACGCGCTCGTCCTGGGTACGGTCGTAGGCCTCGCCGTCGATCGAATGTTTGGACAGCCCGGCGAGGATGGTGCCGGTCGAGGGCAACCGGCTGCGCGCGATTCGTGTCCTGTCTTCCCATAGACCGGAACGCGCGATCGCACGAGAGCACTGGAAATAGACAGTCTCAACGTGCACCACCAGCACGGAGCGCGGCGCCTTGCCGTCAACCACGAAGCGCGCCAACAGGTCCGGGTTGACCGAAATGTCCGCCCGACCGTTCACGCGCAAGGTCTCTCCCACGCCGGGAATAAGGAACAGAAGCGCAACCCGCGGATCCGAAACGATATTGGCAAGGCTGTCGATACGGTTGTTGCCACGGCGGTCTGGCAGGAGCAGGGTTTGCTCATTCTCCACAACCGCAAACCCCACCGGGTCGCCACGTGGAGACGCGTCAACCCCGTTCGTACTCACGGTCCCCAAAACCGCGAATGGCGCGGCCTCGATGAAAGCACGGTAGAAGGGGTGAATATGGTCGACCTCCTTCCTGAGCGAGGCCTCGGCGGGTTGGCCGTACAGGATCCTTAAGGAATTCAGGTCGCGGATCAGGTGCGTGTCGAGACTCATGGCGGTGCTTGGTAAACGCGTTTCGGGTCAGTGGATTTTCGCACGTGCAATGGCCCCGCGGCCGGGGCGCCGGCATTGCTTGAATAGCCCAAGGATCTGGCGCGTAATTGATCCATGACAACGCCTCCGGATCTGGATACTTCAAGGGGTGCGAATCGGTCTTTCAAGAGGCCGCTTCGTTCGGCGCGCCCGTTCGCGCCCTACCAACCAAATGGCGGAGGAAATCATGTTCAAACCCGGATTGACTGTGGCCCTGGTGGCCGCGCTTGCGGCAAGCGATGGACGTGCCGCCGAAACAGGCGTCAGCGACACCGAAATAAAGCTCGGAATGGTCAATGTGCAGAGCGGCCCGGCGGCTGCCCTCGGCAAGGGCATGCGGGTGGGGGCGGAGGTGGTGTTCAAGGAGGTCAATGCCAACGGTGGCATTCACGGCCGAAAGATCAATCTGCTGGTCGGCGATGACGGCTATGAGCCCGACAAGGCAATCGACGCCACTCTCAAGATGATCGAGGAGAACAAGGTGTTTTCGCTGTTCGGCTATGTCGGCACGCCGACCGCCAATGCGGCCATCCCGATTGTCAAGGAAATGAAGGTGCCGCTCATCGGCGCGTTCACCGGAGCGATGTCCCTGCGTGCACCCGTGACAAAAGAGATATTCAACGTACGCGCCAGCTACGACGACGAGGCCGAGGCGCTGGTCGAGCGCTTCATCAAGGATACCGGGGCCAAGAAGTTCGCGGTGTTCTACCAGGAGGACGGATTCGGTCAGGCGGTGCTCTCCGGTACGGAGAAGGCGCTCAAGAAGCGCGGCATGGACGTCGCTGCCAAGGGCTCGTTCCAGCGCAATACCACTGCGGTCAAGACGGGACTGGCGGCCGTGATGGCGGCCAGTCCGGACGTTGTGGTCATGGTGGGGCCGTATGCGCCGATCGCCGCATTCGTCAAGGAAGCGCGCAGCGCGGGCCTGAAGGCGGGGCTAGCCACCGTATCGTTCGTCGGCACCGACAACCTGGCCAGCCTGGTGGGCAAGGACGGGGATGGGGTGGTGATCTCCCAGGTGGTTCCATATCCGGATGATGCGAGCGTCGCCATCACCAAGGAGTGCGCGAGCCTGATCGCGAAGCATGCGCCGGGCGAAAAACTTGGGTTCGTCAACTTTGAAGGATGCATGACTGCCAAGGCCATCGTGATTGCCCTGCAGAACCTCGGGCGCGATGTCACCCGCGCCGGCTTGATCGCGCAGTTCGAGGGCATGAAGGGCGTGGATGTAGGCGGCGTCAAGTTCACCATGGCGGCAGACGATCACCAGGCGTCTGACCAGGTATTCCTCACCCAGATCAAGGGTGGCGTGGTGGTCGCCATCCAGACGATCGCAAAATAATCCGCCTTTCCAAGGCAAGGCTGGCGACCGGAGCGCTTTGCGGTCCGATCGCCCCTGGGTTTGACGAGAGCCGACGCTGCACGGGGACATCATGAGCATCAAGCTTAAGCTTGTCATCAGTTCGCTGGTGACCATCCTGGGGATTGTCGCGATCGCGGCAGTCGCCTTGCTGTCGCTGGAACGCACGCGCGACAACATCAACCAGTTGACCTCGCACTCCACGCCCCTGCAGGTGAAGACGCTGGAGTTCCAGCAATTGACCGAGCAATTGGTGGCCGACTTCCTGAAGATCGGACTTGCCGACAAGGAGGCGGAAGTCAAGCGAATCGGTGCGTCAATCGACGAGCGACTCAAGAGCATGGACAGCCTCAGGGCCGCCATCGCCGTACTCAATCCCGAGAGCAAACTGGACACCGCAATGTATAGGGATGCAGCCCGCACCGCGCAGGACGTGGCGGCCCAGCGTCTCAAGGACCTCGGCGCTTTCGTGGGCGAGGCAGAAGCAGTCAATCAGTCGCTCAAGAATATCGAGACCACCATAGCCACGGGAAATGTGGAGCTTGCCGGACTCTCTGCACAGGCCGCGCGTGGTGTCGCGGAGGCGCAAGCCTCCGGCGCCAAGGCCAATGCGACTGTCAAGAAGCTGCTCACCTACCAGGGGCGATTGAAGGATATCGAGTTGCAGGTGGGTTACATCGACGCGGTGCAAAACAAGTTTCGCATGGGCCCGATCAAGGAACGCCTGAAGGCGGCGGTGGATGCCATCCAGGGCATGAAGCCGGGGCCGGAGGACATCCCGCTGATGAAGGATATCCGCGACGCTGCCGCCAAGTTCCAGAATGACATCAACCGTGAACCGGGTGGGCTCATTGAGATGCGGGTCCAGCAATTGGCAGGTCGCGATGTGGACGAAAAGTACCAGGAGGTTCGGCGAGGCATACTGGGCGGCATCGCTTCCATCGGTACCAAGGTGGCAGAGGTGATTGACCCGCTTGAAATCACCCTGGTGAAGGAGCGCGAAAAGATCGACAAGGCGATGGAATTCCAGTCGCGCGCCGCCGGCGCGCTGGGGAACGGCAATGCGGTCACCATTGATGCGAAGGAAACCACCGCAACCATCCGTCTGCTAATGCTCGCGTCCAACGAGAAGGAGTTGGCGACGGTTCGGGGCAGTCTGGATTCGCTTGGCGCACGCCTGCAACAAGGGGCTGAAAAGGTGCGTAGTCAATTGCGGGAACTTGGCGCTGCCAAACTCGCTGCCAACGCAGGGCAATCGGTTGAAGCGGTGAAGGTGATGGTGGCCGCGATCTCACGCATCACCAGTGCAAAGGCAAGTGTGATCGGCAGCGAGACCAAGATGCAGGCATTGATGGAGCGGATCAAGACGTTGGTGACCGAACAGTCCAGGCAGGGAGAGGCTCGTGTCAAGGCGACCGCGCAGAACCAGGCGGAAATGGTTCAAGGAGTCAACGAAGGTGTCAAGGACGCCATCTTTTTCACTCTGGTCATATCCGCCGTTCTGGCCGCGTTGATAGTCATCATGAGCATAGCGATCACGGTCGGCATCACGCGGCCGCTCAACCAGATGTCAAAGAACGTGCTTGGAATGGAAGCAAGCGGCGATCTGTCCCAGCGCATCGAGATGAAGGGGCGAGACGAGGTCGGATTGACAGTGCAGGCTTTCAACACGCTGATGAAATCCATGCATTCCTCGGTAAGCGAAATCAATCGGGTGATGGACGCGGTGGCGCATCATGACCTGACCCAGCGCATAGGCGGGGAGGCCGAGGGCGACTTCAACAGACTCAAGGAGGCGATCAATTCCTCGATGCAGAGTCTTTCGGAGATCTTGAGATTGATCGGCGACAACACCCAGGGCGTGGCTGTGGCGGCCGACCAGACCAATCGTGCCATCGCACAGATCGCGGAAGGGTCTCAGGCGCAGCTTGGCGCGGTGAATGAGCTGTCTGCTGCCATCACACAGACAACGGCGGCCATGGAAGAGATGGCAAGGCACGCCGAAACCACTTGCGTGGCCGCGCGCGAATCCGCAGCCATCGTCAAGGCTGGACGCGGCAAGATGGATGAAATGGTGGCGGTGGCAGAGAAAATATCCGGAAACAGTACCCGAATCTCGAGGATTTCCGACATGATCGGCGGGATCGCTTCGCAAACCAACCTGCTTTCCCTCAATGCATCCATCGAGGCCGCGCGGGCGGGTGAAGCGGGCCGCGGCTTCGCGGTCGTCGCGGAGGAAATCGGCAAGCTCGCCAAGACCGTCGCCAGTTCGGTTCAGGAGATCTCGCTCCTAGTAGGCGAAGCCATGGCTGACTCACATACCGCCGTCGAGATGGCCGGGGATGTGAACCTCGAAATGCAGAAGATCGAGAAGGTGTCGAACGAAGCCGAGGGACTGCTTACGAGCATCAGCGCGGCGGTCACTGAACAAAACGCCGCAATGATCGCCATCAGCAGCAACGTCAGGACCCTGGATAGCATTGCCGAACGCAATGCTCAGGCCGCAACTGAGATCGCGGCGACCTCCGAAGGTCTGGCCACGCTTGCTTCGCAGTCCCGCCAGCAACTCGACCGCTTCCGCCTTGGTGCAACGTTTGCCTAAGGGCAGCCCCGAGTCGCAGGGGCGACCCCTTCAGGGCTTGCTGCCGGTTGCCACCGGCCGCGCGGGATCGGAACACCACTCGCTCCATGAGCCAACGTAAAGCTTGGCCCCCGCCAGTCCTGCCAGTTCCATGGCGATGAGGTTGTTGCACGCCGATACGCCTGAGCCGCACTGGTGCACTACCTGTTCCGGCGCAATGTCGCCAAGCAGGCGCTTGAAGTCCGCCCTGAGGGTCTCCGGACTCTTGTAAGTGCCGTCCGGATTGACGTTGTCCTTGCCGAAGCGCAGCAGCGCGCCGGGAATGTGCCCGCCGACCGGGTCGATGGTTTCGGCGGCACCGCTGTAGCGCTCCGGCGCGCGCGCGTCCACAACCTGCAGGCTGGGATTGCCGATGGCGGCGAGGATGGTGTCCGCGCTCACCCGCATGCTGTCATCGGGCCGCGCAGTGAAGGCTGCGGCCTTTGGCACAGGCACATCCGAGGTCAGTGCGCGTCCTTCGGCCTTCCATTTGCCAAGGCCGCCATCGAGCACTGCGACACTTGTGTGGCCAAGCCAGCGCAGTGTCCACCAGACCCGCCCGGCGTAGTTGTTCTGCGAACCGTCATAGGCGACGACCTGGCGACCGGCGGTCACGCCGAGACGGCCGAGCGTGACGGCCAATGCCTCAGGAGACGGCAGGGGATGGCGGCCGTTGCGACCGGTTTTCACGCCTGCCATGTCATGCTCCATGGAGACGAAGTGCGCTCCCGGGATGTGTTCCCTTGCGTAGGATTCGCGTCCGAACGCGTGGTTGATGAGGTCGTGCTGGCAATCGAGGATGATCCATTCCGGATCATTCAAATGGGCTGCAAGCTCGGCTGTCGATACGATCTTGTCATGCATGATGGTAGCGGTTCCTGATTCGGTTGATTGGAATGTGGCGCGGCAGTCCCGGCTTCGCCTGACGCGGCTGCTAGTAAATGGCTGGGAGTTGCTTGCGCACGAACTCATGGAAGTGCTGCATGCCGTCCTCCATCGGCGACTGGTAAGGACCCACCTCGTTGATGCCCTGTCGCATGAGAGCGCGGCGTCCGGCGTCCATGCGCAACGCGATCTCGTCGTCCTCGCGTGCCGTTTCCATGTAGGCGGCTTGTTCAGCCTCGATGAATTCGCGCTCGAACAGCACAATTTCCTCCGGATAGTAGAACTCCACCACGTTAGTGGTGGCCTGCGGCCCGCGCGGAATGAGGTGCGAGACCACCAGCACGTGGGGATACCACTCCACCATGATGTTCGGGTACAGGGTCAGCCAGATGGCGCCGTACTTGGGCACCCGGTCGTCGAACCGCTCACCGCGGAACTTGAGCACCTGCTCATGCCATTTGCGATAAACCTCGCTTCCGGGCCGCGCCAACGCATTGTTCACGCCCACCGTTTGCACCGAAAAGCGTTCACCGTACTGCCATTCGAGGTCATCGCAAGTCACGAATCCCCCCAATCCCGGATGGAACGGGGCGACGTGGTAGTCCTCCAGATACACCTCGATGAAGGTTTTCCAGTTGTAGGCACATTCGTTGATTTCGACCCGGTCGAACATGTAGCCTGAAAAATCCAGGTCCGCCCGCACGCCAAGCTTTGCAAGGTCGGCTGCGACATTGCGCCTGCCATTGAAAAGCAGGCCGTTCCAGTTGGACATCGGTGCCCGATCGAGGTCCAGGTAGGGCTTGTCGGCGAAGTGGGGGGCACCCAGCAGCTTGCCCTGCAGGTCATAGGTCCAGCGGTGCAGCGGGCAGACGATGTTGGGCCGGTTGCCGTGTCCCTCAAGCATGATTGCTTGCCGATGCCGGCAGACGTTGGAAAGCAACTCCGTCCCTTGGCCATTGTTGACAAGCACACGGGCGTTGTCCATCCAGCCGAGGACATGGAAGTCCCCTGCATTGGGCACCATGAGTTCATGGCCGACATAGCCGGGGCCGTCCGCGAACAGGCTGCGCATTTCGGCCGCGAAGACGCCTTCGTCGTGATAGGCGTGCACCGGCAGTTGGGAAACGGCCCGCTCCAGGCGGGCCAGGGTTGCGATATCCGACATGGTGAATATCCCTGGTGGCGCCGGCAGGCGTGGCTTGCCGGAACCGAAAATCCGTGACTGGCTGGAGGAAAAACCCCTCGCAGCCCCTGTTTCAAGGGAGCTTCAGGCGCGCGCAGGCCCGTCGCGGGCCAATGGGGAGAGGAAACGGATTCGCACTGCGCTCATGTTGGCGTGGCTAGCAGGTGTCGATGCGCGGAATTTCGGAATCACACGGGGGCAACTACGATCAGGACAACCGGCGCGAATGACATGGACGCCGAATATCCGACCAGAGCCGGATTTTACCCCGGCGCGTTCCGCCAAGACACCTTAAAATGCGACTTTATTCCAAATTGCCGTTCCTGACGTTTTCGGGGCGGCACGGTTCGAATTGCCGAAAACTTCCCCCCCGGGCGCAGCACCCGACTCACTCTCTTTCGAAGCGGCCGTCAAGGAACTCGAGTCCATTGTCCTGCGCATGGAGTCCGACGAGCTCGCACTGGAAGATTCGCTTTCGGCCTACAAGCGAGGTGTGGAGCTCGTGCGCGCGGCGCAGCAGCGCCTGAACGCCGCCGAGCAGCAGGTCCGCATGCTTGAAGAAGGCGTACTCAAGCCGTTGGAGCCCGATGGAGTGTCGCAATGAGTGCGACTGCGACTGTCGCATTCGGAGAGTGGATGTCCGCCGTGCAAGCTCGCATGGAAGCCGCTTTGGCCCGCCTGCTGCCTCCGGGAGATACCTTGCCCCCCAGGTTGCATGACGCGATGCGCTATGCGGTGCTGGGAGGCGGCAAGCGCGTGCGTCCGTTGCTGGTATTTGGCGCCGGCGAACTCTCCGGAGCGGATGCCGCAGCCCTCGAGATTCCTGCGGCTGCCCTGGAGATGATCCATGCCTACTCTCTGGTGCATGATGACCTTCCTTGCATGGATGACGACAGCCTGCGGCGCGGCAAGCCCACTGTGCATGTCGAGTTCGACTATGCGACCGCGCTCCTCGCCGGCGATGCGCTTCAGGCGCAGGCATTCCATGTCCTGGCGGCAAATCCGGCCGCGACCGATGCCGCCGCTCAGCTTCGCATGGTCGAATTGCTTGCCCAGGCGGCAGGTTCGCGCGGCATGTGCGGCGGCCAGCAGATCGACCTGGATGCAGTCGGGCGCGAGTTGACCGAGCCGGAGCTCGAACTCATGCATATTCACAAGACCGGCGCGCTGATCCGTGCTGCCGTCAATCTGGGGGCGCTTTGCGGCCGGCCGCTGGCCGCCGGCGAGCGCGAGCGCCTCGACCACTACGCGAAGTGCGCCGGACTGCTGTTTCAGGTGGTAGACGACATCCTGGACGCGACGGCCGACACCTCGACATTGGGGAAGACGGCGGGCAAGGATGAAAAGGACGCCAAGCCGACCTACGTCTCCATCCTCGGACTGGCCCAGGCAAGGCGCAAGTCCGAGGATTTGCTTGCCGCGGCGCTTGATTCGTTGGCGCCATTTGGCGATCGAGGCAGCCGATTGGCCGACCTGGCGCGGTTCATCGCGAAGCGGAGTTTTTGATGATATGTTCAGGCCTGTCGTCCCATTGGCCGCCTGGCCGGCCGCAAGGCAATGACGGTCCCAGACTAGCTGTCGGTTGATACCCCATGTACAAGTTGCTCGAAACCATCAACAGTCCCGCCGACCTGCGCAAGCTTTCGCGTCGCGACCTGGGCACACTGGCGACCGAATTGCGGGCTTTCCTGCTCGAGTCGGTGTCCCGGACCGGCGGTCATCTTTCCTCGAATCTCGGCACCGTTGAACTGACCATCGCGCTGCATTACGTGTTCAATACGCCGCGCGATCGCCTGGTCTGGGACGTCGGCCATCAGACCTACCCGCACAAGATTCTTACCGGTCGGCGTGAGCGCATGGGCACATTGCGCCAGCTGGGCGGCATTTCCGGCTTCCCGCGGCGTGTCGAAAGCGAATACGACACATTCGGCACGGCGCATTCCTCGACCTCGATCTCGGCGGCGCTCGGGATGGCCATCGCCGCGAGACAAAAGGGTGATGACCGCCACGCGGTGGCGATCATTGGTGATGGCGCGATGTCCGCCGGCCAGGCCTTCGAGGCGCTCAACAACGCCGGCGTATGTGAAGACGCGCGCATGATCGTTGTGCTCAACGACAACGACATGTCGATATCCCCGCCGGTGGGGGCCTTGAACCGCCATCTGGCGCGGTTGATGTCCGGTCGGTTCTATGCCGCCGCCAGGCGCGCCGGCGAACGGGTGCTGGGTGTGGCGCCGCCGTTGTGGGAACTGGCGAAGCGACTGGAAGAGCATGCGAAGGGCATGGTTGTGCCGGGCACCATGTTCGAGGAGTTCGGTTTCAACTACATCGGCCCGATCGATGGCCATGACCTCGATTCGCTCATTCCCACGCTGCAGAACATGAAGCAGCTGAAGGGACCGCAGTTCCTGCATGTGGTTACCCGCAAGGGGCAGGGCTACAAGCTCGCCGAGGCCGACCCTATCCTCTACCACGGTCCCGGAAAGTTCGATCCGGCCCAGGGCATCGTATCGAAGGCCGGAGGCAAACCCACCTACACGCAGGTTTTCGGCGACTGGATCACCGACATGGCGGCGGCGGATTCGCGACTGGTCGGCATTACGCCGGCCATGCGCGAAGGCTCCGGTCTGGTGGATTTCGCGGCCCGTTTCCCCGAGCGTTACCATGATGTGGGCATTGCGGAGCAACACGCGCTTACTTTTGCCGGCGGGCTGGCGTGCGAGGGTCTCAAGCCGGTGGTGGCGATCTATTCAACCTTTCTTCAGCGTGCATACGACCAGTTGATCCACGATGTCGCCCTGCAAAACCTTCCTGTCCTCATGGCCATCGACCGCGCCGGGCTGGTGGGTGCAGACGGCGCCACCCACGCGGGCAGTTTTGACCTTTCATTCCTGCGCTGCCTGCCGAATGTGTCAGTAATGGCGCCTTCCGACGAGGACGAATGCAGGCAGATGCTCTATACCGGGTTCCTGCAGGACCACCCGGTGGCGGTGCGCTATCCACGTGGAACCGGTCCCGGTGTAGCCGTGCAAAAGGAAATGAAGGCCTTGCCCTGGGGGCGGGCGGACATCAGGCGCAAGGCCAGTCGTGCCAACGACCGCGTGGCAATACTCGCGTTTGGGTCGATGGTGCAACCGGCCCTGGCGGCCGGAGAACTCCTCGACGCGACCGTGGTCAACATGCGTTTTGTCAAGCCGCTCGACACCGACATGTTGCGCGAACTGGCGTTGAGCCATGTCTTGCTTGTGACTGCGGAAGAGAACGTGGTGGCGGGCGGGGCCGGCGCGGGTTGCGCGGAAGTATTGGCTGCCATGGGAATCACGGTGCCTTTGCTTCATCTCGGGCTGCCCGACCGGTTTGTCGATCACGGTGACCCTGTCAAGCTTCTCGGCGCCGAGGGTCTTGACGCGGACGGCATTCGTGCCGCGGTAACAGCCCGCATGGCTGCCCTATCCATGCATCAACTGAAGAAGTCGGCTTGAAAAAGCCGAGTAGCCCCGCATCTCCAATGCTGCTCCAATCCGGGACGGCCTGAACCTCCTCCCGAAATTTCCCTTGCGCGGCTTCGGCCGAAAGGATTGCACATGAATACCCGCGACGCCGCATTCAGCAAATCGGCCCCCATGGTCGATGTACAGGGCTCCGCCGATACCCGCAGGATCGCCATCAACAAGGTGGGCATCAAGTCGATTCGGCACCCGGTAAAGATCGCCGAGCGCCCCGTTTCAGGCGCGGCGCCCGGTGTGCAACACACCGTCGCCACCTTCAACATGACCGTGGGGTTGCCGCAGGAGTTCAAGGGTACCCACATGTCGCGTTTTGTCGAGATCCTGAACGCCCATGAGAAGGAGATATCGGTCGAATCCTTCCATGTGATGCTGCGCGAAATGGTCGAGCGGCTGGGGGCGCAGGAAGGCCATATCGAGATGAAGTTCCCGTACTTCATCAACAAGTCGGCGCCGGTTTCCGGGGTCAAGAGCCTGATGGACTACGAAGTCACTTTCATCGGCGAGATCAGCGAGGGCAAGACCCGCTTTCGCATGCAGGTGCTGGTGCCGGTGACCAGCCTGTGCCCTTGTTCGAAGCAGATTTCCGACTATGGCGCGCACAACCAGCGTTCCCACGTGACTGTGACCGCGCAGACAGCTGCTTTTGTCTGGATCGAGGAAATGGTCGAACTTGTGGAGCGGCAGGCATCTTGCGAGTTGTACGGTTTGCTCAAGCGTCCGGACGAGAAGCTGGTGACCGAACGGGCCTACGACAATCCGAAGTTCGTAGAGGATCTGGTGCGGGACGTGGCGGCCGCGCTCAACGGTGATCCCCGCGTGCTCAGCTATGTGGTCGAAGCGGAAAATTTCGAGTCCATCCACAATCATTCGGCCTACGCGCTGATC
Source organism: Burkholderiales bacterium (assembly GCA_965279115.1). GTDB lineage: Bacteria > Pseudomonadota > Gammaproteobacteria > Burkholderiales > JAEUOS01 > JAEUOS01. The sequence goes on along the minus strand of OZ257137.1, from coordinate 5,996,444 downwards.
GAGCGCGGACAAGGACGGGCCTGATCTGTCTTTTGCTGGCCAATCCGTGTCGGGGAGGCGGAACTCGACCTTATTTCCGCGCTTGGACGGTGCACAGGAGCGCCGATAATCGGATATCCGGGGCCTTTCTCCCGAGCGGGCGCGCAGATGCAAGCGGCGCCCACCCCACGGGTACGAGACTATGAAGCAAGGTTGGGTCAAAGCGCGGACTAGCCGTCTCGCAGTCCTGTTTGGAATTCTGGCTATTGTCGTGATGGCCTTGGCGGCTTTCGGGTCGGCGACGCTCCTGCGCGAACAGGCGATCGACGACTATAAGCGCCAACTCGCAAGTCTGACCCTGGTGCTGGCCGAGCAGGCCAACAAGACCATGTTTTCGGCCGACGTGGTGCTCGACACCATTTCGGAAGATGTCCTGGGTGCCAAAATCCAGGACCCCGTTGTCTTCCGGCGTCGCATGGCAAGCGAGGAAGTTTTCCGGATGCTGCGCGACAAGACCCGCGGCTTGCCGCAAATCGATGTTGCCACCGTGGTCGCGGCGAATGGCGATGTCCTCAACTTCACCCGCTCGCATCCTGCACCGCCGATCAATCTGGCGGACCGCGACTATTTTCAGGCGCACGTGAAGGACGCGAAAGTCAGCAATTTCATCAGCCTGCCCGTGCGCAACAAGGGCAACGGCAAATGGGTGTTCTACCTGAGCCGGCGCATCGACAATGCCAATGGCACCATGCTAGGGATGGTACTGGTCGGGATTTCGGTCGAGGTGTTCTCGAAATTCTACGAACGGGTGGCGGCCCACTTGGGCGATGGCGCATCGGTGAGCCTGTATCGACGCGATTTCACCCTGATGACGCGATTTCCGCTGGTCGACGATCTGGTCGGGAAGAAGAACCTGACCAGCGCCACATACGAGGTGATAGAGGTACAGAAGCGCGCGAGTGACGTTGTCTACACCAACAGCGCCCGGTTCACCCAGGGCAACCAGAGCGGGGGGCGACTGGCAGCCCCCCGGCTGGTGGAGAACTATCCGCTCATCGTCGCCGCGGTCGCTACCGAAGACCTGTTTCTGGCAGGCTGGCGCAGGTCGGTGACTTCGATTGCGATTTTCGCCGCGAGCAGCATCGCCTTTCTGTTGGCGGCCCTGTTCCTGCTGGTACGCAATGTGCAGCGCCGCGAAAAGGATCTCGCGCTCACTACCGAGTTGAAGAACCACGCGGAATGGCAGGCGGCGGAACTGAAACTGGCCAAGGAAGCGGCAGAGAACGCCAGTCACGCGAAGAGCGAGTTCCTTGCCAACATGAGCCATGAGATCCGTACGCCGATGAACGGCATTATCGGCATGTCCGACCTTGCTCTTGGAACCGACCTGAACCCGGTGCAGCGGGACTACCTCGGCATGGTGCGAAGCTCAGCGACAGCCTTGCTGGGTATCCTCAATGACATCCTGGATTTTTCAAAGATCGAGGCCGGCAAATTGACTGTCGAGGAGATTTCCTTCGACTTGCCGCGCATGGTCAACGATGCGGTGCGCAGTTTTGCAGTCACTGCACATGGCAAGGGTATCGAACTGGTCTGTGAAATCGGTGCGGAAGTGCCACTGCGGGTGATCGGTGACCCCGGCAGAATCCGGCAGGTGCTCAATAACCTGGTCGGCAACGCCATCAAGTTCACCCAGGTGGGGCAGGTCAAGGTGCAGGTGACGGCCAGCGTGGATGCGCGTGGCCGCAAGGCGGCGGTAGGGATCGCGGTGCACGATACCGGCATTGGTCTGCCCGAGTCGCGGCTGGCGGACATATTCGAGGCTTTCACACAGGCCGACACCTCGACGACGCGCAGGTACGGCGGCACCGGGTTGGGGTTGGCGATCTGCAAACAGCTTGTCCAATTGATGCACGGCCAGATCACTGTCGCGAGCAAGGCCGGACGGGGCAGCGAGTTTGCATTTGAAGTTCCCCTGAAGCTCGACGATGCTCCACCCGAAAAGCCCCTGCCTGATGCCGGATTGTCGGGCAGGCGAGCCCTGCTGGCTGACTCGAATTCGCTGGATCGCCGCCTGCTTTCGGGCGCGCTGGCCGACTGGGGCATCGAAGTGACTGAAGTCGGGTCTTTCGAGGACGTTCTTGCCAAAACGCAAGGCCCCGTCGACTTCGATCTTGTCATCATCGACGCGAACCTTCCTGATTCGGGCGGCTTCGAGCTGGCAGCGCGTATGCAGGAAAGTGGCTATAGCGCGCGGGTGCCGATCATCATGGTGTCGTCGGACGCGGTGCGTGGCGACGCCAAGCGGTGTCGCGAACTGGGCATGGCCGGCTACTTCGCCAAGCCGGTTCCGCACCAGGAGCTGTTCGCCACGCTGCACCGCGCACTGGAATTCAAGGCCGGCGGCCTCGGGTCGTCAGACGGCGCGCTCCTGACGCGCCATGAGATCCGGGAATCGGGCCCGCATTTGTCGGTACTGGTGGTCGAGGACCACCCTGTAAACCAGATGCTCGCCCGGGAATTGCTGGAACGCTGGGGGCATACGGTGACCATGGCGGAGAACGGTTCCGTGGCCCTTGAGCGCATTGCCGAGAGCGCGTTTGACCTGGTTCTGATGGATATGCACATGCCGGTGATGGGCGGCATCGAGGCGACTCGGCGCATTCGCGAGACCGAAATGAATCAAGGGAGCAAGCGCGTACCCATCGTGGCGATGACGGCCAGCGCGATGCATTCCGACCGGGAAGCATGCATGGCTGCGGGCATGGACGATTATGTCGCCAAGCCGGTGGAGGTGGATGCGCTTTACAGCGCCATCGTCCGGCTCACCGGTGGAGTGGCCCGCCTGGATGCGCGCAATGATCCAGCCAACCGGACTGCGCGTCTTACCATCCTGTCGGTACCGGATCGTGCGCCGGACATCGCCGGTGCTGACGGCGCATCTGGTGCTGCGCAGGCGGCGGACCCGGAGGGTGCGGTTGCACGCGACAACGACAACTCCGGCACCGGCATGCCTTTGAAAGGGCTGCAATTGGCCAGTCCCGGCAATCCGGCACCACCCGTGGCGATGGACATTTCGGCAGCCCCGCCAGCCAGGCCGGTCGAAAACACGGGGACGGTCGACGCTGGCCCTCCCTCGGGTTTCGACTATGCCCAATCCCTTGCGGAGTCCAATCCGGAACTCATCGGCATGATCGCGAAGGCCGCGCTCGACCAGTATCCGCTCGATCTCGCCACAGTGCGCGAGCGGCTTGCTGCGGGGGATGGCCTGGGTGCATCGAAGGCTGTGCATTCACTGAACGGAACCCTTGGACTGTTCAAGGCGCGTCCGGCAGTGAGTCTGGCGCGCTCGCTGGAAAAGTTGGCGCGAGATGGCCGTTTCGAGGAAGCCAATGCCGAGTTTTCCCGACTGCAACCGGAAGTGATGGCGCTCTCGCGCGCGCTCGCGGACTTCCTGAAGTAAATTGACTGGCTGGCCTTTCTCGCGCGCCTCGCGTTTGCGCCAACATTATCATTAGGAACATGAGCATAGATCCCATCCAAACCGCCCGGTTCCTCGCCGATGCCTCGCGTGACGGTCGCTTCATTGAATTCCTGCCTGCCCACTTGCGTCCCGAGGGGCGCGCCGCAGCCTACGAGGTTCAAGCTGTTCTCGAAAGCTTCAGCGTGCATCCCCTTTTTGGATGGAAGATAGCGGCTACCAGTGAAGCCGGACAACAGCACATCAATGTAAGTGGTCCGTTGGCCGGGAGGCTCCTGGCGGAAAGGGTGTTCCCTGGCGGGACCGTGATTTCCCTCAAGGGCAACCAGATGCTGGTGGTCGAAGGTGAGTTCGCGTTTCGCATGGCGCATGACTTGTCGCCGCGCGGGAAGCCATATACCCGTTCCGAGGTATTGGACGCGGTCGCCTCCCTGCATCCGGCGATCGAAGTGCCGAACTCGCGATTCCAGCCGTTTGAAAAGGCGGGCGAGGCGCAGTTGATCGCCGACAATGCCTGTGCGGAGTACTTTCTGCTGGGGGATGCAGCGCCGGATGCCTGGCGGAACATGGACCTGGTGCATCACATCGTGAGCGCCATTGATGGTGAAGTGCGCGAGCATCGGGGCAGCGGAGCGAGTGTGCTAGGCGACCCATTGGTCGCGCTGACCTGGCTCGCCAACGAGCTTTCTTCCATTGGAGTCACCCTTAAGGCCGGGCAGGTGGTTACGACGGGCACCTGCTTCAAGCCGTTTGCCGTGAAGCCAGGGGATCATGTGCGCATGGATTTTGGCGTGCTGGGCAGGATTGCAGTCCGGTTCGCTCAAGGGTGAGGGGGCAGCGATGGCCAATACCCCGGCGGTGGTCGAAAGTGTCAGATACCAGGGTATCGAATGTATGCGCTGCTGCAGCGAGGGCGCCAGCATCATCGTCTCGCGCTTCGGTGCGCAGGTGCTTTCCTGGGTTCCCGCCGACGGGCGGGAGCGCTTGTTTCTTTCGGAGCGGGCCCTCTGCGATGGCAAGAGCGCGATTCGTGGCGGCGTGCCGATTTGCTTCCCGCAATTTTCCGCACTCGGAAACCTCCCCAAACACGGTTTCGTGCGGACCCGGCCCTGGCAATTTGAGGGAGTGGACGGGCGGGGCATCACGTTCAAATGCGGTAGTGATGCCCAGACGCGAGCGATCTGGGAGTACGATTTTGAAATCAGGTTCACACTCGAACTTTCAGGCGCGGCGCTCGGGATGCGGATGTCGGTGCGCAACCTGGGCGGGGTGGCGTTTTCGTTTACCGGTGCGCTCCACACCTATTTCAGGGTGTCGTCGATCGACGAAGTTGTCTTGAGCGGCTTGAAGGGCTGTGAATATCGGGACGCGGCAGGCGGGAATGTCATCCGGCTTGAACACGAAGACGAGGTGCGATTCGGGCCGGAGGTCGACCGGGTATATCACGACGCGCCAAGGAAGGTTCTGCTGCGGGATGCCACGGGAGTGCTCGCTATCGCGTCTGCGGGGTTTGCGGATACGGTAGTCTGGAATCCGGGCGCCTTGCTCTGCGCGCAAATGGCGGATATGGCGCCCAACGGCTACCGGCAGATGGTGTGCGTCGAAGCCGCGGCTGCTCGCGTGCCAGTCACCGTCCTGCCAGGGGAAACCTGGACAGGCCACCAGGCTCTCGCGGTGGAGGTTGCCTCAGGCGCTTGAGTCGCCCGGGCGGCGCGACTGTGCTGCCAGCTGAGTCGCAGCTTCAGCACGGCTGCGGCCCTGACGACGGCGGTCGAGCCACCATGCCAGAACGGGTAGGGCAAGGAACGATCCCGGCACCACAGTGAGCACGAGGTAGGGCGAAAGTGCCCTAAGGCGCTTCATGTGCAGAACAAGTTCGGCTTTCTCGCCGCTCGTCCAGGCGCCGTGGTTGCGGCGCTTCATAAGCAGCGGCATCAGGCCACCTACCTTGCAAAACTCGGAGACCAGATAATCCCGTTCGCGGCAGGTCATTTCCCGCACCTGGCGCAGGGATGTGGCACAGGAGCGTCCAAAAGTTTGCAGGCGGATTCGCGACATTGGCTCGTGGTTGCCTTGTGGAAGCAGGGGATGCGACATGCGACAAACTGGCGCAAACGTTCCCCGATAGGCCCTTACCGGCTCGGTGGGGGAAAACTTGAGTGACTCAGGCAAACCTTCGTGGAACACCGGATGCGCAAACCCGGACCGCGGCCTCAGGGGGGCCTGGATGAGGCGCGAAGGTACCCGGGCCGGGAACTTGAATCGCCTGAAATTCCGGCCGCCGACATGCACGTTGACGCTGTCGAGTTCGGCCCGTTGTATACAATGACTTGGAATTTTGGCCCATGCGAACCGCATGCACTGCGGCTACATGTGTGCACGCAAGGCGAAGCGGGGGCCGATACCAGCCGGAGAAAGTGGGGCTGGAGCCGACCGCCGGCAACCCTCCGTGCGGATGGTTGCCGGCAGCTGCGGTGGTTCAGGCGTGAAGCGCACCCTCGCCAAGCACCGAAATGCGGAATCGATTCTTCAAATACGATGCCTCGCGTGGCGGGAGGACGATCGGAAGTTTTTCCGGATCAACCTTGATTTGGGCGAATTGGAGTGTCTTTTTCGACGTTAGATCTGTGCACAAATTAGTCAATTCACTTTTGGTGCGGACCAAGGATGACTGCGCAATTCCGGTGGCGCGTGCGACGGCAGCGAGATCGGTCCCCATTCCCGTATGGGTCAATTGCTGGCCGGTTTCTCCATAGCGTTCATTATCCAGAACCACGATGCCGAGGTTTTTCGGCCGTTGTACCGCGGCGGTAGCCAGTGAACTCAAGCCCATCAGCATTTCACCGTCGCCGGTAATCACCAGCACGCGGCGCTTGGGTTGGGCAAGAGCTACGCCCAGGCCAATCATCACCGCCCCACCCATGGCGCCCCAGAGCGGGAAGTTGTTTGCATGATCGCCTGCGGCGGTAATGTCCCAGGCAGAGGCCCCAAGTCCCGCGATCACCAGGGTATCGCCCCGGTCAGCGAGCAACTGTTTGACCACTTCGCGGCGGCGGAGGAGTTTACTCATGGTCATCATCCTTGCTCAGTTTGCGGAAATCCTTGGCACCCATCACCTGTTGCCCGATCAGGACAGCAGCTGGGCGGAAGGTGTTGAAGGTCAGGCGCAGCGCGCCGGATACTGCTTCGGGTACGTCGGCGTCATGGTCCGCGCGACGTACGACAACGTCGATTGCTTCAAGCACGCGCTGGGTGTTGTTTCCCATTGGAACCTGCGCCGGGTTGAATTCACCATGGTCGCCTCGCATCGTCACCAACATGAGCAGGGGAAAGTGGGCTGCAAGCGGCAGAGACAGCATGTTTATGCAGTTGCCGACTCCAGAGGATTGCATGAGAAGAACACCGCGATCGCCGCCCAGCCATGCCCCCGCTAGCAAGGCTACCCCTTCCTCCTCGGTAGTTAACCTTATGAGTGTCATGGTTTTATCGGCTTCGATCAGGCGGATCAGCTGCGAATGTCCCGCATCCGGCACCACCGCAACCTGGCGGATGTTCTCCCGCTTGAATAGTGCGTGGACCTTGGCTGGCCACGCCATGCCGGCCGTTGCGGCCGACTTTGCTCCCTTTTTCATCTCACTCCTTTAGGTCTGGGCCGAGAACACGCATGCGACGCGCATGCAGGTGTGCGGCTGAGACCGATTTTATTGGGCAATGTCTGCCCGAGAAAGCAATTTCCGATGGCTACGGACTAACCCCGGGTTCTCAGGCTGGCTTGGAGATTTGCCCTGGCAGAGGGGCGAGAGGTGTCATCAGCACCGGGATCGGTCTGAAATTCTGGGTGGGCGCACCCGCAACTCACTATGCAAGGCGACTAAAGTCTTATCTTTTTGTTCTGGACAAAAAGGCGTGATGGAGGCGTTATGTATGCTCATCTGCCAATTCGCAAAGAGCGAGGATGAATCGCCCCGGGTTTCGTGGAGGCTGGTTGGTTTAAGTTGAGACTTCGAAACTGGCGTTCTCGGCGAGCTGCCGATAGTAGTTTGCCTCAGCTTCGGCCGGTGGGATATAGCCGACGGGCTCCAGCAATCGATGGTGGTTGAACCAGGACACCCATTCGAGGGTTGCCAGTTCGACGGACTCTTTGGTTTTCCATGGTGCGCGGCGATGAATCAATTCAGCCTTGTACAGCCCGTTGATCGTCTCAGCCAATGCGTTATCGTAGCTGTCGCCACGACTGCCTACTGAGGGTTCTATCCCGGCCTGTGCGAGGCGCTCGGTGTAAAGGATGGAGACGTATTGCGATCCTCTGTCCGAATGGTGAACCAGTGACTCTGAGCGCTCGGGTTGGCGATCGTATAAAGCCTGCTCCAGGGCATCCAGAACGAAGTCAGTTCGCATCGAACTGCTGACACGCCAACCTACAATGCGCCGGGCGAACACGTCGATCACGAAAGCCACGTACAGCCAGCCCTGCCAGGTTGAGACATAGGTGAAGTCCGATACCCACAGCTGGTTCGGACGATCGGCTTTGAATTGCCGATTGACTCGATCCAACGGACAGGGCATGGCTTTGTCCGGTACCGTGGTGCGAATGACTTTGCCGCGCCTGACCCCTTGCAAGCCCAGGCGTTTCATCAAACGCTCAACCGTGCAGCGAGCTACGGCGCTGCCTTCCCTGTTCATCTGATGCCAGACCTTGTCTGCGCCGTAGACCTGCATGTTGGCCTGCCAGACTTGTTCGATTTGCGGAATCAGCGAGTCGTCCTTTTTTGCGCGGGCACTGCGCAATTCGGGCTGGCGTTTGCAAGCAGCATGGCGTCGGTATCCCGACGGGGCAATCCGCATCACTTCACAGATAGGCTCGACCCCGTAGGTGTCGCGGTACTTGTCGACGAAGCTCCTCACGACTTGAGTCGGCGGTCGAGCTCCGCCTGGGCAAAAAAAGCGCTTGCAACCTTCAAGATTTCGTTGGCACGCCGCAATTCCTTGACCTCGCGCTCCAGCGCTTTGATGCGATCACGTTCCTCGCTGGTGACCCCCTCGCGCACGCCGGTGTCGATCTCCTGTTTGCGCACCCATTCATGCAAGGTTTGCGGAACGCAGCCAATCTTGGGTGCTATCGACTCGATGGCGGCCCACAGCGATGGGTACTCGCCACGGTGTTCCTGCACCATCCTGACTGCGCGTTCTCGTACTTCGGGCGAAAATCGGTTTGATTTGCTCATGACTCCATCTTCTCAGAGTTCGGAGCCTCCTCAAAACCCGGGGCGATTCAAGGAAGGATTTTGGCTAACGCCCTGGTTATCGCGACAGAAAGCGAAGCGAGAGCCCCGGCGTTGACCAAAAAATTTCTTGTCTCAGCGCTGGGAGAGTGGTTACTGACAAAATTAATAGAGTATTAAAAGAATAGTAAAAACAAAAATATACGTAAATATTATGAGTATTTACATTCGAATTTTGTTCTTCGCGACAAGTCGCAGGGAATCTTGCGTAGCGTCTTTTGAACGAGTATGTTAGCGACTGCTTCAAATTCGTCGCGTGCGTTTTGTTGTCCGCGATCGATTGGTTAGTCAGTACTCCGGGCCATACGGCCTTATCGTCATGGTGCCGGATAACTTGAGTTTGTTTTCTTGTGTCAGATGCCCAAAAGGTCGTCAGTTTTGAGTTTGCAAGCTGGCTGACCGGGGCAAGTCTTCAGGTACCGAATTTTTGTTCAATTGGTTAAAGAACCGTTCGCGGTCGCAGAAGCCCGAATCTGATTCGGGCAAAAGCGGATCTCGCGAAGGCAGTTCCCAGGCACAGGGCAAGTTTCGCCTTGAGCCACTGGAGCCGCGCGTTCTTCTTTCCGGCGACTCGGTCGTTGCAGTTGTTGCGTATCAGACCCTGCTTGACGCCGCTTCAAATGGCGAGCCGGGGGCGACAAATGCGATCGTCGAACAGGTCGATGCTGGCCAAAATACTGCAGCCGAGAGCGCCGGATATGGCGTTGCAGCAAACCGGGATTCCGGGTCGGCTGTCACCGTTAGCTGGTCCCAAAGCTGGCAGGCGGGCAGCACCCAACCCGCTTCTGTGTCCCAGGCATCGCCTGACGCCGATGCCGAAACCGCGCCTGTAGTGGCGACAGAATCCGATGAGGCTGCGGCGGTAAAGGTCGCACTTGCTGCGCCCGCCAAACCGTACGTTCAATTGCAAACTGAGCCCGATTCCCGAGGCTCTTCGTCCCCTGCAGATGGGGCCGACGACGCTAGCATTTCCGGTGTTTTCAGCATCACTCCACCGGCCACCGGCCCTCCTTCGGGTGATCGAATTTCTTCCGTGATCATTTCGGAAGAGGCATTGAAAATCAACAACTTAAGCCCCTCCAATTCGACAGATGAGGTCGATGGTGGGGCTGTTGTCGTTCAAAAGCTGCTTGCTACAGAACTTTCCTACGACAATTCGGCTCGTGGGCCGCCTGCCGCTTTCCTCGTCGAAGCTGACGTTCTGCCACTGCTGCAAACCGTTATGGCGCGCTGGGCAGCTGTGGGAATAAGCCAGGATTTGGTTGCTCGTCTTGCCAGTGTCAAGATTCAAATCGTAGACCTTCCCGCTGGCGAATTAGGTGGCGCGGATCGGGACACAATCACGCTCGATACCACCGCCGCCGGCCGCGGCTGGTTCATCGACGAGACGCCGGACGATAGTTCCGAGTTCACATCCGATATCGAAAATTTCCGCGTTGCAGCAGCGGTCGAAAGTCGGGCGTTCGGCCGGATGGATTTGTTGACCGTCCTTATGCATGAGGCCGGCCACATCATCGGTTTCGGGCATGACAGCGGCCTGCCGGTGATGGCTGAAACACTCGGTGCGGGCGAACGCGTCGAACTTGCGGGCCCGATAAATACCCAACCGTCGCTTGGGGTTATTGCTGCCGCGTCCACTTCCAACGGCATCCTGGATCTGTCGGGTGACACCGCCACCTCGATCGCCATCGTCAGTGGCGCGAACGGACACCTTACGGTCACCGGCACCACAGCGGATGACAATGCTGATCTGGCCGGCATAACGGAGATCAAGGGCAACGGCCATGTCGCGCTGACCGGACCAAATCGCGATTCGGTCTGGACTTTCGATTCAGCCAATGGTGGAACATTGCTGGCCCCGGGCGGCACGCCGGTCTCGATTCGCTTCAGTAATGTCCTGGACATTCGTGGCGGCTCGTCGGCTGATCAATTCCTCCTCAAGAGTACCTTTGCCCAGACGGTCGCCATCAAGGGCGGTGGCGGAAACGACCAGGTCGTCGTTTCCGCAGGCTTCGCCGAAGCATTGAATTTTGATGGACAGGCCGGTTTCGATGCGGTCATCAATCAGGGCGGCGCGACTACTCTTCCGGTGGTTGCAAGCGTTGAAAACTTCATTGATCGCCCCTTGCTGTTCATCCCGGGCTTCGGCGGCTCCTTTGTGGATGAGACAAAAGCCACGCTTGAAGAGTGGTATTTGACCAAGGGTATCGACCCGACCAAGCTGACCCTGGAGCCGCTTACCAACGGTTACTCTGACCTTGTCCAGTCCCTGGTGAATACGGGATATGTCGACGGAACCAACCGGGCCGGCGTCAAGGGCACCCTTTACGTGTCACTGTGGGACTGGCGCACTCCGGTGGCCGTGACCGCGGATGGCGTCCAGGATGGTGCATTGACAGATGTCACGGCAACCTCCATCCGCGACTGGGCGCAAGACAGCTTCGATTCCGGACTGGATTATTTCGCCTACTGGATGGACAAAGCCGCGGCGAGCTGGCAATCGCTGACGGGTTCCGCCGCGACCTCGGTGGATGTCATTACCCATAGTACCGGCGGCCTGATTTCCCGCAGTTACCTGCAGAGCGCCGCTTACAACCAGCCGGTGCTGAATCTGTTGCCGGTCAATACACTGATTCAAACAGGGGTACCCAATCAGGGCGTGGGGTCAAACTTCGGCCTTTTGAACAATGATTTCGCATTGAATTCTGCGACGCGCGGTTTGGCCGCGACGATCAATTCGACGTACAAATTGATCAAAGCCGGCGGGACCCTCAAAAACCCGGATGGCAGCACGGTGACCAGTGCCAATCTGCCAGGCGAAACCGCGTTCATCGGGCAATACGTCGAAGCGTTTGGCGATCTGCTTGCGACTTACCCCTTCCTGGACAACATAGATGATGGTGTTCAAGTACTGGTTGCGCTGGACGCTGCATCTGGCGGCAACACGCTGCTGCTCGATCTGAACGCACAAGACCCCGCCGGATTTGCCAAGACCCGGGCGCTGAGTGCCTCAACCAGAACCTACGTTGTATACAGTGCGGGTGTCGATACGCCTGACTTGGCCATTCTGCAAACAGGCATCCAGCCTTTGCTTGGCCGCCAAAACGAGATCCTGCCCTTTACCAATGTAATCGGCCGGCTGCCTGCGGCGGGAGAGCCCTGGTATGAGACCGGGAACAATCCGGGCCGTGGCGATGGGACGGTTTCTGCCTTTTCGGCATCTGATGGTTTCGCCTTGGTATCCAACCAGGACGGCTCCGCTGTGCTGGTCGAGATTCCGGCGGGAAGTGCCATCGAGCACACCAAGATCCAGCATGACCCGGCGACACAGAAGACAATACTTGGCCTGTTGCCCGGACTGGACGCTGATTCTGCAGACCTGCAGATTTCGACCGGCCTCCTGCTGGGCACAAAGGCCATGGCACTGAACCTGATCCGGCTCGGTGCGCTCGATCCTGTGGAAGCGGCGGTGCAGGCATTCATCGACGCCAAAGCCTTTGTCGCCGATGTACACGGCCGAATCGGGGCGAAATGGAACCAGGACCTGCCGGTGATCGGCTTGAGCTTGAGCGACCTTTTGTCGAACAGCACCTATGGGCTGGGCTACGACCCGTTTGCGAAATTCTCCGCGGCGGCCATCGAGACACTGGGGCCGATTGTGGGCGTCAGCCTGAATGACAGGGTGGCGCAACTCGAGGAAATCCTCGAAGACCAGCTTGGTCTGGTCGATGTGGGTGGCGCGAACTACGACAACCAGGAATTCGATCTTTCCTACGATGCTTCGACCGCCGTGATAACCATGGCGTTCAATTTCAACCTCACGCACGCTTCCTCTTACAGCCTTGATCCGGCGGCTGCCGGCGGGCCCTTGAGTGGCGCCCCCCTCAACCTTGATCTTGCGGTCGACCTAGATCTGGATTTCGCGGTTGAACTCGACTTTGGCAAGCTGGTTTCGTTCGCAGTGGGTGGCCAGGGATCTGACGGCCTGAAGCTGACGCTCAACAACTTCAACGCGTCAGCCACTCTCTCCAAGCCTGCCGGAGTGCCCACAACGCAGACGCTCCAGTATGCCGGCGTCGGCGCGTTGAGCGTCACGTTGCAAACGGCCAACGTCACCGCAGGCCTGAACGTCGCGTTCACCCCATCCAACACCATCACGCTCGCGGACTTGCAGGCCAAGAGCTTCGCCAGTCTGGTGACATTCACGCCAAGCGGCTCGCTTGACCTCGACCTGGCCGCCACGGCAAGCATCAATAATCCGGGCTTTGTGCTCGCCGGGTCCGGCACCCTCGGCATACACACCGGGGACATCTTCGACGGGAGCGTGCCGCCGCCAGTGGTGACGATCAACAGTGCCACCTTCGAGATCCCCGGCCTTGTACAGGCAACCGGGACCATCAATATAGAGACCGGGAGCGATGGGCAACTGAAAGTCAGTGGAACGTTGGCAGGTGCTGGCAGTGGCGTCGTCGGCGGCGCCAACCGTTCCGACGTTTTGATTACTGCTGCGCCCATAGTCATCTCCGGCACGGCTGCCTTTGCGCTCAGTCGCAGTACGGTGGACGTGGACACTGACGGCAACGGTACCGCTGACCTGCTGGGCGCGACGCTGGACACGATGGCGCTGGCGGTTGCGGCGCCAACTCCGGTCAGGGTGGATGTGAGTGGAATCGAGGTGGCGCCGGTCTCGCTGACCTTGAGTGGCGAGATCGCGCTGGCACGGGTGACGGCGGCGGGTGAGAACGCGGCGCGCTACACGGCGCTAAAGATGGGCAACGTCACGGTGAGCGCCTCGACGGCGTCGGGCGGCACATTCGCCCTGACCGGTACCCTGACGGTGGGCAAGCTGGACGTCAACAGCGTCACCAACAGCGCAGGCACCACATTCAAGCGGCTCAACTGGGCGCGCGCGTTCGACCTGAACGGCGACGGCACCCGAGACATCCTGGACCCGGGCGCCGATCTGCCGAGCCAGCCCGACCTCAGCATTGATTTCGCGTCGGGCCTGGAAGTGCGGCTGGCCGGCACGGTGACTGGTACCGGTGGTGGTGGCAATACCTTCCTGACGGCGGGGGATGTGAGCATCGGTGGCAGCGCGGGATTTGCCTTCACACGGCAGACCGTGGATGTCGACACCGACGGCAACGGGACGGCGGATCTGCTGAACGCCCGCCTGGACACGATCGCCCTGACGGTGACCAATGCCAATGTGGCGGTCAGCGGTGTGGCGACGATGACGGTATCGGGCGAACTGGCGGTAGCGCATGTCAGTCCGGCGGGTGCGACCGCTGGAACCTTCCTGGCGGCGCGCTACACGGCGCTAAAGATGGGCAACGTCACGGTGAGCGCCTCGACGGCGTCGGGCGGCACATTCGCCCTGACCGGTACCCTGACGGTGGGCAAGCTGGACGTCAACAGCGTCACCAACAGCGCAGGCACCACATTCAAGCGGCTCAACTGGGCGCGCGCGTTCGACCTGAACGGCGACGGTACCCGAGACATCCTGGACCCGGGCGCCGATCTGCCGAGCCAGCCCGACCTCAGCATTGATTTCGCGTCGGGCCTGGAAGTGCGGCTGGCCGGCACGGTGACTGGTACCGGCGGTGGTGGCAATACCTTCCTGACGGCGGGGGATGTGAGCATCGGTGGCAGCGCGGGATTTGCCTTCACACGGCAGACCGTGGATGTCGACACCGACGGCAACGGGACGGCGGATCTGCTGAACGCCCGCCTGGACACGATCGCCCTGACGGTGACCAATGCCAATGTGGCGGTCAGCGGTGTGGCGACGATGACGGTATCGGGCGAACTGGCGGTAGCGCATGTCAGTCCGGCGGATGCGACCGCTGGAACCTTCCTGGCGGCGCGCTACACGGCGCTGAAGATGGGCAACGTCACGGTGAGCGCCTCGACGGCGTCGGGCGGCACATTCGCCCTGACCGGTACCCTGACGGTGGGCAAGCTGGACGTCAACAGCGTCACCAACAGCGCAGGCACCACATTCAAGCGGCTCAACTGGGCGCGCGCGTTCGACCTGAACGGCGACGGCACCCGAGACATCCTGGACCCGGGCGCCGATCTGCCGAGCCAGCCCGACCTCAGCATTGATTTCGCGTCGGGCCTGGAAGTGCGGCTGGCCGGCACGGTGACTGGTACCGGTGGTGGTGGCAATACCTTCCTGACGGCGGGGGATGTGAGCATCGGTGGCAGCGCGGGATTTGCCTTCACACGGCAGACCGTGGATGTCGACACCGACGGCAACGGGACGGCGGATCTGCTGAACGCCCGCCTGGACACGATCGCCCTGACGGTGACCAATGCCAATGTGGCGGTCAGCGGTGTGGCGACGATGACGGTGTCAGGCGAACTGGCGGTAGCGCATGTCAGTCCGGCGGATGCGACAGCCGGGACCTTCCTGGCGGCGCGCTACACGGCGCTGAAGATGGGCAACGTCACGGTGAGCGCCTCGACGGCGTCGGGCGGCACATTCGCCCTGACCGGCACCCTGACGGTGGGCAAACTGGACGTCAACAGCGTCACCAACAGCGCAGGCACCACATTCAAGCGGCTCAACTGGGCGCGCGCGTTCGACCTGAACGGCGACGGCACCCGAGACATCCTGGACCCGGGCGCCGATCTGCCGAGCCAGCCCGACCTCAGCATTGATTTCGCGTCGGGCCTGGAAGTGCGGCTGGCCGGCACGGTGACTGGTACCGGCGGTGGTGGCAATACCTTTCTGACGGCGGGGGATGTGAGCATCGGTGGCAGCGCGGGATTTGCTTTCACGCGGCAGACCGTGGATGTCGACACCGACGGCAACGGGACGGTAGATCTGCTGAGCGCCCGTCTGGACACGATCGCCCTGACGGTGACCAATGCCAATGTGGCGGTCAGCGGTGTGGCGACGATGACGGTGTCAGGCGAACTGGCGGTAGCGCATGTCAGTCCGGCGGGTGCGACCGCTGGAACCTTCCTGGCGGCGCGCTACACGGCGCTGAAGATGGGCAACGTCACGGTGAGCGCCTCGACGGCGTCGGGCGGCACATTCGCCCTGACCGGCACCCTGACGGTGGGCAAACTGGACGTCAACAGCGTCACCAACAGCGCAGGCACCACATTCAAGCGGCTCAACTGGGCGCGCGCGTTCGACCTGAACGGCGACGGCACCCGAGACATCCTGGACCCGGGCGCCGATCTGCCGAGCCAGCCCGACCTCAGCATTGATTTCGCGTCGGGCCTGGAAGTGCGGCTGGCCGGCACGGTGACTGGTACCGGCGGTGGTGGCAATACCTTCCTGACGGCGGGGGATGTGAGCATCGGTGGCAGCGCGGGATTTGCTTTCACGCGGCAGACCGTGGATGTCGACACCGACGGCAACGGGACGGTAGATCTGCTGAACGCCCGCCTGGACACGATCGCCCTGACGGTGACCAATGCCAATGTGGCGGTCAGCGGTGTGGCGACGATGACGGTATCGGGCGAACTGGCGGTAGCGCATGTCAGTCCGGCGGGTGCGACCGCTGGAACCTTCCTGGCGGCGCGCTACACGGCGCTGAAGATGGGCAACGTCACGGTCAGCGCAACGATCGGTGCGCCCGCCGTGAGCAACTTCGGTCTCACAGGCACATTCCGTATTGACTCGCTTGATTTCAACTACGTGACGGCAGGGTATGCGCGGCTCAACTGGGCGCGTGCATTCGACCTGGACGGCAATGGCGTCAGGAATACGAGCGACATCCCCAACCCCAGCGGAAGTCTGGCAATTGACCTTCCCGGCAGCCTGCAATATGCGATCCGCGGCAGCATCACCGGCACCGCAAGCCACGGCAACCTCAATCAGGTGCTCCTGAAGGCCGACCCGCTCTATGTGAGCGGCAGCGCGGCATTCTCATTGAGCCGCCAGGTCGTCGATGTCGATACCGATGGCAACGGCGTGGCGGATCTTCTTGGTGCCACCCTCGATTCAGTTGTTCTGGATATTGCCCTGCCGGCAACCGTCGAAATCAGCGGCGTTTCCACCCTGACGCTGACCGGAAAGCTGGCCCTGGCGCGGGTTACCGCGGCCGGGGAAACCGTCGCGCGCTACACCACACTCAAGATGGGCAACGTGTCTGTGAGTGTCGATTCGGCTTCCGCCACCAGTTTCGGGCTTTCCGGCACAGTCGCGATCGCCAAGCTCGATTACAACCACGCGGTGAGCGGCTATGCCAGGCTGAACTGGGCAAGAGCCTTCGACTTTGACAGCAACGGGACCAAGGATGTACTTAATTCCGGCACTGCGGTTGCCCTGGATCTGGCGGCGTCGCTCGAATTCGCGGTCGATGGCAGCATTGCCGGCAACGGCGCCTTCTCCGGTTTGACCAACGGATTGGTTCGGGCTGGTCCGGTGAGCATTGGCGGGAGTGCCGAATTCACAATGACCCGTGAGCTGGTCGATGTGGATACTGACGGCAACGGTGCGGCTGACCTTTTGGGCGCCACGCTTGAGGCGTTCTCGCTTTCGTTGGCCACCGGGTCGACCATTGTTGTGGATGGCGTCACGACGTTGACGCTCTCAGGTGCCATGGCTCTGGCTCGAATCACGCCTGCCGGTCAGAACACCTCGCGCTACACGGCGTTGCGGATGGGTAACGTATCGGTGAGTGGCAGCACCGGTGCGGCATCGACATTTGGATTGTCCGGGACGCTTCTGATCAATGGCCTTGACTACAACGCTGCCGAGACCGGTTTTGCGCGCCTTAACTGGGCGCGTGCCTTTGACCTTGACGGCAACGGCTCGAAGGACACCCTGAAGTTCAAGATTGCCGGTATTGCCGCGCCGGAGCTGGATCTTGATCTGTCATCGACCTTGGAGTTTTCCGCACGTGGAAGCATTGCCGGCACTACCGGCGTGGACAAGATTTTCCTGACGGCAGGCGATGTGAGCATTGGCGGATCAGCGGAATTCGCCTTTACCCGCCAGACCGTGGATTTAGACACCGATGGTGCAGGCGGTGCGGACCTCCTGAACGCGCGCCTGGACACCATAGCCCTGTCGGTATCGAGCGCCAAGGTGATCGTGGCCAACGTGGCGACGGTGACCGTATCTGGCGAACTGGCAGTCGCGCAGGTCAGCCCGGAAGGCACCACGCCTGGAACGTACCCGGCGGTGCGTTACACGGCGCTGAAGATGGGCAACGTGACCGTGAGCGCCTCGGCAGTGAGCGGCAGCTTTGCGCTGACCGGCACGCTGACGATCGACAAACTCGACGTCAACAGCGTCACCAATACCGTAGGCACCACCTTCAAGCGCCTGAACTGGGCGAAGGCGCTCGATCTGGACGGTGATGGCACCAAGGACATCCTGAACCCGGGCACGGACCTGGCGAGCGGCGCCAACCTGGCGATCAACTTTGCGTCGAGCCTGGAAGTGCGACTGGCGGGAACGGTGACCGGGACTGGCGGAGGAGACAACATCTTCCTGACGGCGGGCGATGTGAGCATTGGCGGATCAGCGGAGTTCGCCTTCACCCGCCAGACCGTGGATGTAGACACCGACGGCAACGGAAACGCAGATCTCCTGAGCGCCCGTCTGGACACCATAGCCCTGTCGGTATCGAGTGCCAAGGTGATCGTGGCCAACGTGGCGACGGTGACCGTATCGGGCGAACTTGCGGTGGCGCAAGTGAGCCCGGAAGGCACCACGCCTGGAACGTACCCGGCGGTGCGCTACACGGCGCTGAAGATGGGCAATGTATCGGTAAGTGCCTCGGCGGTGAGCGGCAGCTTTGCGCTGACCGGCACGCTGACGATCGACAAACTCGACGTCAACAGCGTCACCAATACCGTAGGCACCACCTTCAAGCGCCTGAACTGGGCGAAGGCGTTCGATCTGGACGGCGACGGCACCAAGGACATCCTGAACCCGGGTACGGACCTGCCGAGCGGCGCCAACCTGGCGATCAACTTCGCGTCGAGCCTGGAAGTGCGGCTGGCGGGAACGGTGACCGGGATCTCCGGCGGTCCGATCCTGACGGCAGGGGACATCACCATCAGCGGGACAGCCGAGTTTGCGTTTACGCGCCAGACGGTGGAGGTCGACACCGACGGCAACGGGACGGCGGATCTCCTGAACGCCCGCCTGGACACGATCGCGCTGTCGGTGGCCAGCGCCAGCGTGGCGGTGGCCGGTGTAGCGACGGTGACGGTGTCAGGCGAACTGGCAGTCGCGCAAGTGAGCCCGCAAGGCACGACGGCAGGGACCTACCCCGCGGTGCGTTACAGCGCCCTCAAGATGGGCAACGTGACCGTCAGCGCCTCGGCGGTGAATGGCAGTTTCGCGCTGACCGGCACGCTGACGATCGACAAACTGGACGTCAACAGTGTCACCAATACCGTAGGCACCACCTTCAAGCGTCTGAACTGGGCGAAGGCGTTCGATCTGGACGGTGACGGCACCAAGGATGTTCTGAACCCTGGGGCGGACCTGCCGAGCGGCGCTGACCTCGAGATCGACTTTGCGTCGAGCCTGGAAGTCCGGCTGGCTGGAACGGTGACAGGAATCTCCGGCGGTGCGATCCTGACGGCAGGGGACATCACCATCAGCGGCAGCGCCGAATTCGCCTTCACCCGCCAGACCGTGGACGTGGACACGGATGGTGTTGGCGACGCAGACCTTCTGAACGCCCGCCTGGACACGATAGCCCTGTCGGTGGCCAACGCCAGCGTGGCGGTCACGGGTGTGGCGACGGTGACCGTATCGGGCGAACTGGCGGTGGCCCAAGTCAGCCCGGAAGGCACCACGCCTGGAACCTACCCGGCGGTGCGTTACACGGTGCTGAAGATGGGCAACGTGACCGTCAGCGCTTCGGCGGTGAGCGGCAGCTTTGCGCTGACCGGCACGTTGACGATCGACAAACTCGACGTCAACAGCGTCACCAATACCGTAGGTACCACCTTCAAGCGCCTGAACTGGGCGAAGGCGTTCGATCTGGACGGCGACGGCACCAAGGATGTTCTGAACCCGGGCACGGACCTGCCGAGCGGCGCCAACCTGAGCATCAACTTCGCGTCGAGCCTGGAAGTGCGACTGGCGGGAACGGTGACCGGGACTGGCGGAGGAGACAACATCTTCCTGACGGCAGGCGATGTGAGCATTGGCGGATCAGCGGAGTTCGCCTTCACCCGCCAGACGGTGGATGTAGATACCGACGGCAACGGAAACGCAGATCTCCTGAGCGCCCGTCTGGACACCATAGCCCTGTCGGTGTCGAACGCCAAGGTGATCGTGGCCAACGTGGCTACGGTGACGGTCTCCGGCGAGTTGGCGGTGGCCCAAGTCAGCCCGGAAGGCACCACGCCTGGAACCTACCCGGCGGTGCGTTACACGGCGCTGAAGATGGGCAACGTGACCGTGAGCGCCTCGGCGGTGAGCGGCAGCTTTGCGCTGACCGGCACGTTGACGATCGACAAACTCGACGTCAACAGCGTCACCAACACCGCCGGTACCACCTTCAAGCGGCTGAACTGGGCGAAGGCGTTCGATCTGGACGGCGACGGCATCAAGGATGTTCTGAACCCGGGCACGGACCTGCCGAGCGGCGCTGACCTCGAGATCGACTTTGCGTCGAGCCTGGAAGTGCGGCTGGCGGGAACGGTGACCGGGACTGGCGGAGGAGACAACATCTTCCTCACGGCAGGCGATGTGAGCATTGGCGGATCAGCGGAATTCGCCTTTACCCGCCAGACGGCGGATGTAGACACCGATGGTGCAGGCGGTGCGGACCTCCTGAACGCCCGCCTGGACACGATAGCCTTGTCGGTGTCGAGTGCGAAAGTGATCGTGGCCAACGTGGCGACAGTGACCGTGTCAGGCGAACTGGCGGTGGCCCAAGTCAGCCCGGAAGGCACCACGCCTGGAACGTACCCGGCGGTGCGTTACACGGCGCTGAAGATGGGCAACGTGACCGTGAGCGCCTCGGCGGTGAGCGGCAGCTTTGCGCTGACCGGCACGTTGACGATCGACAAACTCGACGTCAACAGCGTCACCAACACCGCCGGTACCACCTTCAAGCGGCTGAACTGGGCGAAGGCGTTCGATCTGGACGGTGACGGCACCAAGGATGTTCTGAACCCGGGCACGGACCTGCCGAGCGGCGCTGACCTCGAGATCGACTTTGCGTCGAGCCTGGAAGTGCGACTGGCAGGCGGCGTGACCGGAATCGCCGGCGGCCCGATCCTGACGGCGGGGGACATCACCATCAGCGGCAGCGCCGAATTCGCCTTCACACGCCAGACGGTGGATGTCGACACCGACGGCAACGGGACGGCGGATCTCCTGAACGCCCGACTGGACACGATCGCGCTGTCGGTGGCCAACGCCAGTGTGGCGGTGGCCGGTGTAGCGACGGTGACGGTGTCTGGTGAGCTGGCGGTGGCCCAACTGAGCCCGCAAGGCACGACGGCAGGGACCTACCCGGCGGTGCGTTACACGGCGCTGAAGATGGGCAACGTGACCGTGAGCGCCTCGGCGGTGAGCGGCAGCTTTGCGCTGACCGGCACGTTGACGATCGACAAACTCGACGTCAACAGCGTCACCAATTCCGTAGGCACCACCTTCAAGCGGCTGAACTGGGCGAAGGCGTTCGATCTGGACGGTGACGGCACCAAGGATGTTCTGAACCCGGGCACGGATCTGCCGAGCGGCGCCAACCTGGCGATCAACTTCGCGTCGAGCCTGGAAGTGCGGCTGGCGGGAACGGTGACCGGGATCTCCGGCGGTCCGATCCTGACGGCAGGGGACATCACCATCAGCGGCAGCGCCGAATTCGCCTTCACACGCCAGACGGTGGATGTGGACACCGACGGCAGCGGGACAGCCGATCTGCTGGGCGCAAGGCTCGACACGATAGCGCTGTCGGTGGCCAGCGCCAGCGTGGCGGTGGCCGGTGTAGCGACGGTGACGGTGTCAGGCGAACTGGCAGTCGCGCAAGTGAGCCCGCAAGGCACGACGGCAGGGACCTACCCCGCGGTGCGTTACAGCGCCCTCAAGATGGGCAACGTCACCGTGAGCGCCTCGGCGGTAAGCGGCAGCTTTGCGCTGACCGGCACGCTGACGATCGACAAACTGGACGTCAACAGCGTCACCAATACCGTAGGCACCACCTTCAAGCGCCTGAACTGGGCGAAGGCGTTCGATCTGGACGGTGATGGCACCAAGGATGTTCTGAACCCGGGCACGGACCTGCCGAGCGGCGCCAACCTGGCGATCAACTTTGCGTCGAGCCTGGAAGTGCGACTGGCCGGCGGCGTGACCGGGATTGGCGGCGCGCCGATCCTGACGGCAGGGGACGTCAGCATCAGTGGGGCGGCCGAGTTTGCGTTTACGCGCCAGACGGTGGATGTCGACACCGACGCCAACGGGACGGCGGATCTCCTGAACGCCCGCTTGGACACGATAGCCCTGTCGGTGGCCAACGCCAGCGTGACGGTCACGGGTGTGGCGACGGTGACGGTCTCCGGCGAACTGGCGGTGGGCCAAGTCAGCCCGGCGGCTGCGACAGCGGGAACCTTCCTGCCGGTGCGTTACACGGCGCTGAAGATGGGCAACGTATCGGTAAGCGCCTCGGCGGTGAGCGGCAGCTTTGCGCTGACCGGCACGCTGACAATCGACAAACTCGACGTCAATAGCGTCGTGGGCAACTTCAAGCGCCTGAACTGGGCGAAGGCGTTCGATCTGGACGGTGATGGCACCAAGGACATCCTGAACCCGGGCACGGACCTGCCGAGCGGCGCCAACCTGGCGATCAACTTTGCGTCGAGCTTGGAAGTGCGGTTGGCCGGCGGCGTGACCGGGACTGGCGGAGGAGACAACATCTTCCTGACGGCAGGCGATGTGAGCATTGGCGGATCAGCGGAATTCGCCTTTGCCCGCCAGACGGTGGATGTAGACACCGATGGTGTAGGCGGTGCGGACCTCCTGAACGCCCGCCTGGACACCATAGCCCTGTCGGTATCGAGTGCCAAGGTGATCGTGGCCAACGTGGCGACGGTGACCGTATCGGGCGAACTTGCGGTGGCGCAAGTGAGCCCGGAAGGCACCACGCCTGGAACGTACCCGGCGGTGCGCTACACGGCGCTGAAGATGGGCAATGTATCGGTAAGTGCCTCGGCGGTGAGCGGCAGCTTTGCGCTGACTGGCACGCTGACGATAGACAAACTGGACGTCAACAGCGTCACCAATACCGTAGGTACCACCTTCAAGCGCCTGAACTGGGCGAAGGCGTTCGATCTGGACGGCGACGGCACCAAGGACATTCTGAACCCGGGTACGGACCTGCCGAGCGGCGCCAACCTGGCGATCAACTTTGCGTCGAGCCTGGAAGTACGGCTGGCGGGAACGGTGACCGGGACGGGCGGAGGAGACAACATCTTCCTGACGGCAGGCGATGTGAGCATCGGCGGATCAGCGGAATTCGCCTTTACCCGCCAGACGGTGGATGTAGATACCGACGGCAACGGAAACGCAGATCTCCTGAGCGCCCGTCTGGACACCATAGCCCTGTCGGTGTCGAGCGCCAAGGTGATCGTGGCCAACGTGGCTACGGTGACGGTCTCCGGCGAGTTGGCGGTGGCCCAAGTCAGCCCGGAAGGCACCACGCCTGGAACGTACCCGGCGGTGCGTTACACGGCGCTGAAGATGGGCAACGTCACGGTAAGCGCCTCGGCGGTGAGCGGCAGCTTTGCGCTGACCGGCACGCTGACGATCGACAAGCTCGACGTCAACAGCGTCACCAACACCGTAGGCACCACCTTCAAGCGCCTGAACTGGGCGAAGGCGTTCGATCTGGACGGTGACGGCACCAAGGATGTTCTGAACCCGGGCACGGACCTGCCGAGCGGCGCTGACCTGGCGATCAACTTCGCGTCGAGCCTGGAAGTACGGCTGGCGGGAACGGTGACCGGGACGGGCGGAGGAGACAACATCTTCCTGACGGCAGGCGATGTGAGCATCGGCGGATCAGCGGAATTCGCCTTTACCCGCCAGACGGTGGATGTAGATACCGACGGCAACGGAAACGCAGATCTCCTGAGCGCCCGTCTGGACACCATAGCCCTGTCGGTGTCGAGCGCCAAGGTGATCGTGGCCAACGTGGCTACGGTGACGGTCTCCGGCGAGTTGGCGGTGGCCCAAGTCAGCCCGGAAGGCACCACGCCTGGAACGTACCCGGCGGTGCGTTACACGGCGCTGAAGATGGGCAACGTGACCGTGAGCGCCTCGGCGGTGAGCGGCAGCTTTGCGCTGACTGGCACGCTGACGATAGACAAACTGGACGTCAACAGCGTCACCAATACCGTAGGTACCACCTTCAAGCGCCTGAACTGGGCGAAGGCGTTCGATCTGGACGGCGACGGCACCAAGGACATTCTGAACCCGGGTACGGACCTGCCGAGCGGCGCCAACCTGGCGATCAACTTTGCGTCGAGCCTGGAAGTGCGACTGGCAGGCGGCGTGACCGGAATCGCCGGCGGCCCGATCCTGACGGCGGGGGACATCACCATCAGCGGCAGCGCCGAATTCGCCTTCACACGCCAGACGGTGGATGTCGACACCGACGGCAACGGGACGGCGGATCTCCTGAACGCCCGACTGGACACGATCGCGCTGTCGGTGGCCAACGCCAGTGTGGCGGTGGCCGGTGTAGCGACGGTGACGGTGTCTGGTGAGCTGGCGGTGGCCCAAGTGAGCCCGCAAGGCACGACGGCAGGGACCTACCCGGCGGTGCGTTACACGGCGCTGAAGATGGGCAACGTCACGGTAAGCGCCTCGGCGGTGAGCGGCAGCTTTGCGCTGACCGGCACGCTGACGATCGACAAACTCGACGTCAACAGCGTCACCAATACCGTAGGCACCACCTTCAAGCGCCTGAACTGGGCGAAGGCGTTCGATCTGGACGGTGACGGCATCATGAATGTTCTGAACCCGGGCACGGATCTGCCGAGCGGCGCCAACCTGGCGATCAACTTTGCGTCGAGCCTGGAAGTGCGACTGGCAGGCGGCGTGACCGGAATCGCCGGCGGTCCGATCCTGACGGCAGGGGACATCACCATCAGCGGCAGCGCCGAATTCGCCTTCACACGCCAGACGGTGGATGTGGACACCGACGGCAGCGGGACAGCCGATCTGCTGGGCGCAAGGCTCGACACGATAGCGCTGTCGGTGGCCAGCGCCAGCGTGGCGGTGGCAGGTGTAGCGACGGTGACGGTGTCAGGCGAACTGGCAGTCGCGCAAGTGAGCCCGCAAGGCACGACGGCAGGGACCTACCCGGCGGTGCGTTACACGGCGCTGAAGATGGGCAACGTATCGGTAAGCGCCTCGGCGGTGAGCGGCAGCTTTGCGCTGACCGGCACGCTGACGATCGACAAACTCGACGTCAACAGCGTCGTGGGCAACTTCAAGCGGCTGAACTGGGCGAAGGCGTTTGATCTGAACGGCGACGGCACCAA
Source organism: Burkholderiales bacterium (assembly GCA_965279115.1). GTDB lineage: Bacteria > Pseudomonadota > Gammaproteobacteria > Burkholderiales > JAEUOS01 > JAEUOS01. Next base: position 5,971,217 of record OZ257137.1, on the reverse strand, counting down.
GGATGTTCTGAACCCGGGCACGGACCTGCCGAGCGGCGCCAACCTGGCGATCAACTTCGCGTCGAGCCTGGAGGTGCGACTGGCCGGCGGCGTGACCGGAATCGCCGGCGGGCCGATCCTGACGGCAGGGGACGTGAGCATCAGTGGCGCGGCCGAGTTTGCCTTCACCCGCCAGACCGTGGACGTGGACACGGATGGTGTTGGCGGCGCGGATCTCCTGAGCGCCCGCTTGGACACGATAGCCCTGTCGGTGGCCAACGCCAACGTGACGGTCACGGGTGTGGCGACGGTGACGGTCTCCGGCGAACTGGCGGTGGCCCAAGTCAGCCCGGCGGCTGCGACAGCGGGCACCTTCCTGCCGGTGCGTTACACGGCGCTGAAGATGGGCAACGTATCGGTAAGCGCCTCGGCGGTGAGCGGCAGCTTTGCGCTGACCGGCACGCTGACGATCGACAAACTCGACGTCAATAGCGTCGTGGGCAACTTCAAGCGCCTGAACTGGGCGAAGGCGTTCGATCTGGACGGCGACGGCACCAAGGACATCCTGAACCCGGGTACGGACCTGCCGAGCGGCGCCAACCTGGCGATCAACTTCGCGTCGAGCCTGGAAGTACGGCTGGCGGGAACGGTGACCGGGACGGGCGGAGGAGACAACATCTTCCTGACGGCAGGCGATGTGAGCATCGGCGGATCAGCGGAATTCGCCTTTACCCGCCAGACGGTGGATGTAGATACCGACGGCAACGGAAACGCAGATCTCCTGAGCGCCCGCCTGGACACCATAGCCCTGTCGGTATCGAGTGCCAAAGTGATCGTGGCCAACGTGGCGACGGTGACCGTATCGGGCGAACTTGCGGTGGCGCAAGTGAGCCCGGTAGGCACCACGCCTGGAACGTACCCGGCGGTGCGCTACACGGCGCTGAAGATGGGCAATGTATCGGTAAGTGCCTCGGCGGTGAGCGGCAGCTTTGCGCTCACTGGCACGCTGACGATAGACAAACTGGACGTCAACAGCGTCACCAATACCGTAGGTACCACCTTCAAGCGCCTGAACTGGGCGAAGGCGTTCGATCTGGACGGCGACGGCGCCAAGGACATCCTGAACCCGGGTACGGACCTGCCGAGCGGCGCCAACCTGGCGATCAACTTTGCGTCGAGCCTGGAAGTACGGCTGGCAGGCGGCGTGACCGGAATCTCCGGCGGCCCGATCCTGACGGCGGGGGACATCACCATCAGCGGCAGCGCCGAATTCGCCTTCACACGCCAGACGGTGGATGTCGACACCGACGGCAACGGGACGGCGGATCTCCTGAACGGCCGCCTGGACACGATAGCGCTGTCGGTGGCCAATGCCAGCGTGGCAGTGGCCGGCGTAGCGACGGTGACGGTATCCGGCGAACTGGCAGTCGCGCAGGTCAGCCCGCAAGGCACGACGGCAGGGACCTACCCGGCGGTGCGTTACACGGCGCTGAAGATGGGCAACGTCACGGTAAGCGCCTCGGCGGTGAGCGGCAGCTTTGCGCTGACCGGCACGTTGACGATCGACAAACTCGACGTCAACAGCGTCACCAATACCGTAGGTACCACCTTCAAGCGGCTGAACTGGGCGAAGGCGTTCGATCTGGACGGTGACGGCACCAAGGATGTTCTGAACCCGGGCACGGATCTGCCGAGCGGCGCCAACCTGGCGATCAACTTTGCGTCGAGCCTGGAAGTGCGACTGGCAGGCGGCGTGACCGGAATCGCCGGCGGTCCGATCCTGACGGCAGGGGACATCACCATCAGCGGCAGCGCCGAATTCGCCTTCACACGCCAGACGGTGGATGTGGACACCGACGGCAGCGGGACAGCCGATCTGCTGGGCGCAAGGCTCGACACGATAGCGCTGTCGGTGGCCAGCGCCAGCGTGGCGGTGGCCGGTGTAGCGACGGTGACGGTGTCAGGCGAACTGGCAGTCGCGCAAGTGAGCCCGCAAGGCACGACGGCAGGGACCTACCCGGCGGTGCGTTACACGGCGCTGAAGATGGGCAACGTATCGGTAAGCGCCTCGGCGGTGAGCGGCAGCTTTGCGCTGACCGGCACGCTGACGATAGACAAGCTCGACGTCAACAGCGTCGTGGGCAACTTCAAGCGGCTGAACTGGGCGAAGGCGTTTGATCTGAACGGCGACGGCACCAAGGATGTTCTGAACCCGGGCACGGACCTGCCGAGCGGCGCCAACCTGGCGATCAACTTCGCGTCGAGCCTGGAGGTGCGACTGGCCGGCGGCGTGACCGGAATCGCCGGCGGGCCGATCCTGACGGCAGGGGACGTGAGCATCAGTGGCGCGGCCGAGTTTGCCTTCACCCGCCAGACCGTGGACGTGGACACGGATGGTGTTGGCGGCGCGGATCTCCTGAGCGCCCGCTTGGACACGATAGCCCTGTCGGTGGCCAACGCCAACGTGACGGTCACGGGTGTGGCGACGGTGACGGTCTCCGGCGAACTGGCGGTGGCCCAAGTCAGCCCGGCGGCTGCGACAGCGGGCACCTTCCTGCCGGTGCGTTACACGGCGCTGAAGATGGGCAACGTATCGGTAAGCGCCTCGGCGGTGAGCGGCAGCTTTGCGCTGACCGGCACGCTGACGATCGACAAACTCGACGTCAATAGCGTCGTGGGCAACTTCAAGCGCCTGAACTGGGCGAAGGCGTTCGATCTGGACGGCGACGGCACCAAGGACATCCTGAACCCGGGTACGGACCTGCCGAGCGGCGCCAACCTGGCGATCAACTTCGCGTCGAGCCTGGAAGTACGGCTGGCAGGCGGCGTGACCGGAATCGCCGGCGGCCCGATCCTGACGGCGGGGGACATCACCATCAGCGGCAGCGCCGAATTCGCCTTCACACGCCAGACGGTGGATGTCGACACCGACGGCAACGGGACGGCGGATCTCCTGAACGCCCGACTGGACACGATCGCGCTGTCGGTGGCCAATGCCAGCGTGGCAGTGGCCGGCGTAGCGACGGTGACGGTATCCGGCGAACTGGCAGTCGCGCAGGTCAGCCCGCAAGGCACCACGCCTGGAACGTACCCGGCGGTGCGTTACACGGCGCTGAAGATGGGCAACGTCACGGTAAGCGCCTCGGCGGTGAGCGGCAGCTTTGCGCTGACCGGCACGCTGACGATAGACAAGCTCGACGTCAACAGCGTCGTGGGCAACTTCAAGCGGCTGAACTGGGCGAAGGCGTTCGATCTGGACGGTGACGGCACCAAGGATGTTCTGAACCCGGGCGCGGACCTGCCGAGCGGTGCCAACCTGGCGATCAACTTCGCGTCGAGCCTGGAAGTACGGCTGGCGGGCGGCGTGACCGGGATCGCCGGCGGTCCGATCCTGACGGCAGGGGACATCACCATCAGCGGCAGCGCCGAATTCGCCTTCACACGCCAGACGGTGGATGTCGACACCGACGGCAACGGGACGGCGGATCTCCTGAACGGCCGCCTGGACACGATAGCGCTGTCGGTGGCCAATGCCAGCGTGGCAGTGGCCGGCGTAGCGACGGTGACGGTATCTGGCGAACTGGCAGTCGCGCAGGTCAGCCCGGAAGGCACCACGCCTGGAACGTACCCGGCGGTGCGTTACACGGCGCTGAAGATGGGCAACGTGACCGTGAGCGCCTCGGCAGTGAGCGGCAGCTTTGCGCTGACCGGCACGCTGACGATCGACAAACTCGACGTCAACAGCGTCACCAATACCGTAGGCACCACCTTCAAGCGCCTGAACTGGGCGAAGGCGTTCGATCTGGACGGCGACGGCACCAAGGATGTTCTGAACCCTGGCACGGACCTGCCGAGCGGCGCCAACCTGGCGATCAACTTCGCGTCGAGCCTGGAGGTGCGACTGGCCGGCGGCGTGACCGGAATCTCCGGCGGCCCGATACTGACGGCAGGGGACGTGAGCATCAGTGGCAGTGCCGAGTTTGCGTTTACGCGCCAGACCGTGGACGTGGACACTGATGGCATTGGCGGCGCGGATCTCCTGAGCGCCCGCTTGGACACGATAGCCCTGTCGGTAGCGAACGCCAGCGTGGCGGTCACCGGAGTGGCGACGGTGACCGTATCGGGCGAACTGGCAGTCGCGCAGGTGAGCCCGGCGGCCACGACGGCGGGCACCTTCCTGCCAGTGCGTTACACGGCGCTGAAGATGGGCAACGTCACCGTCAGCGCCTCGGCGGTGAGCGGCGACTTCAGCCTCACCGGCAATATTGCGATTTCATCCCTTAACGTGAATCGCGCGATAGTCGGGTTTACGCGGCTCGACTGGACTCGTGCTTTTGACTTGGATGGCGATGGCGCCAAGGACATTCTCAATCCGGGCGCAGACCTGCCGTTCCCTGCCAGCCTGCCGATCGACTTCACCTCCGGTCTCGAGACCGCCCTCAGCGGCTCGGTCACGGGCATTGGCGGCACGGGTGGCACGGAGTTCCTCAACATCGGAGGAGTGTCCTTGTCGGGGAGCGTCGGCTTTGCGCTTGCCATCCGAACGGTCGACCTCAAGGTAGGCAATACCACCTTCGACAACGTCACGCTTACCAGCTTCGCGCTAAGCGTGAACCAACCGGTGTCGCTTGCTGTCGGTACGGGGCCGAGCGCGATCACCGCGTCGATCACCTCAGGCGCACTGGCAGTCGCGACCATCAAGCTCGCCGACGGCACGCAATACATCGGCATCAAGGCCCGCGACCTGGCCGCCACCGTCACTGGCGTGCCCAACCTGACCGGCGCGCTCACCGGCGTCAGCGTAAGCATCAACAAGGCGTCCCGCACCGGCTTCCCGGCGCCCGCGGTGTTGAACTGGACCAACAGCATCGATCTTGATGCCGCCGGCGTTTTCGTCGCCGCCACTGTGGGCCCCGTCGATCCCGGGCAGGATCTCGCCCCCGCGCGTCCGCTGCCGATCGACTTCACCACCGAGCTGGCGTCGTTTGCCGCCAATGTCGACATCAACCTCTTCGACATCGTCACCATCTCGGCCAGCTTTGCGCTCACCAAGACGACGGTGGATGTCGACATCAAGAGCAATGGCACGGACATCGTCCTCGGTGCGCAGCTCTCTACCTACGCCATCAACATCAACGCACAGGCGGACCCGGCGCAATCGGTGCGTATTGTCGTAAACGGTGTCGGCGTCGCCATCACCTCGGGCAGCGTCGCCATCGCCGTCCTGGATACCCTGGAAGGGCGCAGCTATATCGCAGTGCTTGCCCGGAATGTGCAGGCCGAGATGATCGGGCTGCCGGACAGCATCTCGATCAGGCTTTCCGGTGTTTCCTTCGAATTCAACAGTGGCAAGTCGGCCGTTGCCACGACCACGCCGTTGGCCGCGCTCAACTGGACCAAGGCGCTGGACATCGACCGCGACGGCACTTTCGGCGAGGCCGCTGCCGGTCCCAACCTGACCGATGCGCTCAACGACCAGGTCGACCCCGGAAGGGATCTGCCCACCCCGGTTGGCATGCGCATCGCCAGCATTTCACGGCTGATGCATATCGAGGCCGGCGGTTCGCTCAATATCGGCCCAGGCAACCTGCTGGCGCTGATTCCTGCCGGTGGCCTGACCCTGGACATCGCCACGGCGGACGTGGTCACCGGCAATGCGGCCATTTCCGGCCTGGGCAACGCGGCCGGCACCATCGACGGTGCCAACGCGCTGTCCTTCGGCATCAGCAACGCCAGCCTGTTTGTAGGCAGCGGGGCGGCGTTCAACGCGGAGCGCACGGCAATCGTCACCAGCGGCGCGGTCGGCTTCTCGGTGGCAAGTGCCACCGTCACTTTCAAGTCCGTCACCAAGCTCACCCATTCCTTTACCGGCATCAGTGCCACCATCACAAATGCCGGGCTGGTAGGTGTCGAAGGGTTCGAGGCCTGGGTCAGCGGGACCATCACGCTGAACAGCACCTCCCGCCTGGACGGTCAGCGCATCGACTGGGACAGCGCAACGACTGTACCTTCGACGGGTGCCAATCTTCTCGCCGGTCTGGCAGTCGACCAGGCGGTCGAACTGCAGGTGCTCAATGCCTCGGCCGCAGTCAATGTATTCGGCTTCTTTGTCGCAAAAGTCGGAATCTTCAATCTGACCCGCGCCACCGCAAATGTCGTCACTGGCAACGCCGCGCTGGGCACCCTCACAAACGCCTCGGTGTTTTCGATCTCGCTGGGTAATCTGACCGCTTTTGCCGGCGTGGGCGCCAGCCTGAAAAACGCTCCCGGCAATACCTCCGCGATCATCGATACCGCGACGTCAGTTGTCGATACTGCGGGCGCGGTCGGCTTCCTGATTTCCGGCGTCACGGCGAAAGTGGCCATCGTCAAGCCGGCTGGCCTGGCCGCGGGCGACCGTACCAGCTATACCGGCCTGGAGGTCGGCTTCACCGGCGCGCGCCTCGAGGGCGTGGATGGTCTCACCTTCGTTGCCAGTGGCTCGGTTCTCATCAACAAGGCCACCGCTGCCACCGGCCTCGCGGCTGCCAACCGCATCAACTGGAGTAGCGCGGCAAACGATCCCGCCGGGCTGATTCCCGCCTTCAGCGCCAGCCTGACCGACGCCGTGGCGCTGCAGGTAAACGGCAGTGTGGCGCTCAACGTATTCGGTGCGGTGATAGGTACCGCATCATTCACCATCACCCAGGGCAGCCAGGACATCGGTACCGGAAATTCGCTGATAGGGGGCGGAACGCTTGCCAATGCGTCGGTGATGGCGATTTCATTGTCCAACCTGAACCTTTTCGCCGGTGTCGGGGGCAGCCTCAACCCCATCCTGCCAACCGATCCTGCCACCGCAACCATCAATACGGCGGGCGCGGTGGGCTTCGCGATCATCGGTGGCGCGCTGGATATGGCGATTGTGCGGCCGGCGGGACTCGCCGTCGGCGACAAGACCAGCTATCTGGGCCTTGAGGTTTCGCTCGCTGGCGCGTCGCTGGTGGGTATCGAGGGGCTCAAGTTCAACGCCAGCGGCAAGGTCATGCTCAACAAGGCCACCGATTCCGGCGGCACCGTTGCTGCGCAGAAGATCGACTGGGGGTCGGCCACGGGCAGCCTGTTGCCGGTGTTCAGCGCCGGTTTGACCAAGGGCGTTGACCTGTCGATCAGCGGCCAGGCGTCGGTGGACATCTTCGGCTTCGTGGTCGGCACGGCAGGCTTCTCGATGGCCATGGGCCGCTCCAACGTCACCACCGGCAATGCCGGCCTGGGCACGATCAGCAACGCCGCGATCACCAGTGTCACCCTCACCAACCTGAACCTCTTCGCAGGCGTCGGGGCGGCGCTCAACGACGGTGGCACCTTGCCGCCTGACGACGATGTCATCGACAAGAACAACGCGGTGGGCTTCAGCATCGTTGGCGGGAGCGTGGCCATGGCCATGGTGCGGCCCGCCACCACGGATGCGACCAACAAGACCAGCTACCTGGGACTGGCCGTCTCGCTCGCAAACGCATCCCTTGACGGCATCGACGGCCTGACCCTGCGCACCAGCGGCACGGTCCTCGTCAACAAGGCGACCAACGCCGCCGGCGTTGCCTCGACCCAGCGCATCAACTGGGCGACGGCGGATGACGCCGACGGCTTGCTGCCGGACTTTTCCGCCAACACCAAGCTCACCAAGGATGTGGAACTGGCGGTCGATGGCAGTGTCGCCATCGACCTGTTCGGCTTCATCGTCGGCAGCGCGACGATGAGTTTTACCAGCAGCACGGTCAATGTCGACCAGAACGGCAACGGCGTGTTCTCGCTGGCCGAAAAGGACCTCAAGGACGCCACGCTGCTCAATATCGGGTTGACCAATCTCAACCTGTTCGTCGGCGTTGGCGGCAGTCTGGGTGCCAATGGCGTACCGGTCACCACGGGCGCGATCGGCTTCTCGGTGACGTCCGGCTCGCTCGGGCTGGCGATCGTCAAGGCCAACCCGAACTCGATCGCCGGTGACAATCGGACCTACCTGGCCACCAGCGCTTCAATAGGGCAGGCCAGTTTCGTCGGGCTGCCGTCGGACATCAGCATCAAGGCCGCCGACATCTCGGTGGACATCAACCGTGCCTCCGGGACGGTGCCGCTGGCGTCGCCCGCACAGGCGCCGACACCGCTCAACTGGGCGCGTGCGATCGACCTCAACGGCAACGGACAGTTCCAGGGCGAGACGGCCGACGTGGTCGTCGCCGGCGGTCGCAGCATCACGCTGGCCGGCAACTTCACCGGCATCTCCGGCAAGCTCGGCCTGTCCGCGTTCAATGTGCTGCAGGCCTTCGCGTCGTTTGAAATGACCATCCGCACCGTTGATGTGAACCTGAACCCCGGTGTCGACAACACCATCGACCTGAACGACGCGCAGTTGATGACCATCAACATGCAGTTCCTCAAGCTGGTTCGCACTGCCAATGCCACGCTGTACGACGCGCTCAAGCCAGCCTCGGTCACCGGCACGCCCGATCTGCCCGGATTCTTTGTCGGCGTCCCCGGCAGTGTCGGCTTCGAGCTGGACAGCGGCAACCTCACTTTCGCCTCGCTGAAGGCCAACGCGGATGTCGCCAAGAGCCCGACCGGCTTCGACCGCACGTACACGGCGATCACTGCCGGCGTCCGCGGCGCCCGGCTGGTCGGCCTGCCGTCGGACATTGTCATCGAGGCCACCCGCCTCGACTTCGCGTCCAACAAGTCGAGCGGTGTTTTCGCGGGCGCGCCGGCAGCGCTGGACTGGACCCGGGCCATCGACCTCCAATCCGACGACGCCACCTTCGATGCGGATGCGGTGGTCGTGGGCGGCGATCCCATCACCCTGACCGCGCAAGGCCTGGCCATCACCGGAGCGCTCAAGATCAACATCATGGGCTTCGTGTTGGCCGCCGGTTCCTTCAGCTTCGAGCAGTTGTTCGGCATCAGCGGGTCGGACGGCACGATCACGCTCTCGAACGCGACGGCCCAGCGGATTTCCCTGTCGAACGTGCACTTCTTCGTGGGCGTCAACGGTGCGTTCACAGAGGATGCGGACGGCAACGTCACCGGACTCGATACCGGCAATGCGACCGGCTTCTTCGTCTCCAACGCCGGCCTGGACCTGGCGATCGTCAAGGAGGGCGGCGGCACGCGCAGCTGGATGGGCGTATCGGCAACCATAGGTTCGATGGGCATCACCGGCCTGCCGAGCGATTTCGCGCTTGAAATCAACAACCTGAACCTGCTGTTCAACGGCAAGGCCGCCGATGGCAGCAAGCTCGATTGGGGCAACCTTTCGGGCCTGGCTGGCGATCCGCTGCACCTGGCGGGAACCGAGCTGGGGAATATCTCGCGGGCGACCAATATCTCGGTCAAAGGTGAGCTCTACCTCAATGTTTCCGGATTTGTCATCGTTCTGGCTTCGTTCAGCATCGAGCAACAGTCGGGCGTCGCGCTCAGCGATCGTGATGCCACAACCAACCCGCTGGGCTTGACACTGCCGATGGCCAATGTGCTGGTGATCCGGCTCAGCAACGCCAATTTCTTCGCCGGCGTCAATGGTGGCGTCACCCGGACGAACGGCAAAGTGACCGGCCTGGACACCTCCAGCGCCACCGGCTTCTATGTCGCCGACGCCAGCCTGGATCTCGCCATCATCGGCGAACCGCCTACCGGTACGTTGGCCGGCCGCAAGTGGATCGGCATTGCTGCCGACGTGGCCAGCCTCGGTGTGGTCGGGCTGCCGGACGCATTCAGCCTGGAAATCCGCGACCTCACGTTCTCCTACAACCTGGCCGCAAGCGACGGGACGCGCATCGACTGGGCGGTCCTGTCGACCAATACGACGGATGGCTTCAATGTCGGTCTCGGCAACCTCGCGCGCCTGACCAGGAACGTCGAGTTCTCGGTGGCCGGCACGGTGATGGTGTCCATCGAGAACTTCGTGTATGTCAGCGGCAGCGTCGCCCTGCAGCGCAAGGAACTGTTCGTCAAGACGGTGGGGGCGGCGACCACCACGAAAATGCAGGTGCTGACCATCGGCGCCAACGACATGCGCGCCTTTGTCGGCCTGGGTGACGCCGATATCGACAATGACGGCCTGGTGGATGACGACGCCGATCTGGCACAGAACGCAGTCGGGGTATCGCTGGCTATCGACGACCTGGCCATTGTTCTCGGCAAGCCGGTTGTGCAGGAGGCCGGCGCCACCAAGAGCTATTTCGCCCTGTCCGGCAGCGGCCGAGCAGCGCTGATCGGCGTGGACGGCGTGCAGCTTTCCGGTCGGGTGTCGATCTCCATCAACCAGGGCAAGTCCAAGGCCACGGTGGGCGGGTTGACTACCAATATCGCCGCCATCGATTTCGCCGCCAGCGCCGTTGCCAATCCGGATGCATGGGGCAGCGCGGACGGCCTCAAGGTGGCGACCGGCCCTGCGGCAAGCCAGTTCGTCACGGTGGCGTTTGCGGAGAGCAACCTGCTCAAGGTTTCGGGCTACGTCTCGATCTCGATTGCAGACTTCCTGCACCTTTCCGGACAATTCGCCTTCAGCAAGAGCGGAACACCGCAAACCGTCAAGATCGCCGGCGGCGCCACCAAGCAGGTCAACGTCATGACCATCGGCGCTACGGATGTGAACGCCTTCGTCGGGATCGGCGGGCCGTACTTCGTGGACTCCAACGGCGATGGCATCATCAACGCGCAGGACACCCCGCAGAGCGACGGGGCGATGGGCTTCGTGCTGCGCAACCTCGATTTCGCCCTGGCGCTGTTCAAGTCCACCACTCCGCTCACCGACCGCAGCAGCTACTACGCCGTCAGCGCCAGTGGCGGGGCCGAAATCATCGGCATCGACGGCATCACCATCCGTGCGGATGTGCTGGGTGTCCAAATAAACGGCGGCAAGAACCATCTGGGGGTTGCCGAAGCGCTCGACCTGGCAAACAGCCCGAGTTTTGCGATCAATAGCGGTCTGGTGGTCGAGACCGGCATCGACCCGGATGGTGCGGGCGAGCTTGCCGCGCCCTCGATCAAGCTCGCATTCACCGGCAACCTGCTGCGCGCGTTTGGCAGCGTGACGATCATCATCGACAACTTCGTCTACGTCAGCGGCAACTTCGAATTCACCAAGAGCACCACGCCACAGACGGTGGTCATCGGCAGGGCGCCTGGCACGGTTGTCACCAAGTCGGTCAGCGTGCTTACCGTCGGGGCGAGCAACATCAACGCGTTCGTGGGTACCGGCAACCCGGACAGCAACGGCGACGGACTGTTCAACAGCAGCGACAACCCGGCCGCCAATGGCGCAGTGGGGCTGGCCATCACCGACCTGGACTTCGGACTCGCGCTCTTCAAACCCATCGCCGTCGGCGACCGCTCCAGCTACTACGCCCTGCGGGCCAACGCCAACGGCATCAGCCTGGTGGGCGTCCCCGGTGTGGCCATCGACGCCACCAACCTGGATGTCACGGTCAACGGCGGCAGCACCCCCAGCACCGGCGCCTCCGCGCCGACCGGCCCGCCCGCACCGGTCATCGACTTCACAGCCACCGGATCCAGCTTCGGCAGCGGCGGATTCAGCGTGGGTACGGGAGGCGGCACACCGCTGTTCCTGAACATGAACAAGCGCATCATCGCCGCCTCCGGCAACGTCGCCATCCGCCTCGATTTCAACACCGACGGCGTCGACGAGATCAGCCTCTCGACCTTCATCTCCTTCGAGCAGTCGTTCCGCCCGAACGGTTCTTCAGTCATCAAGCTGGCGCTGAGCGAGCTTTCCTTCGTGCTCGGCGATCCGGCCGATCCGGTGTTCGAGTTGAGCGGCCTCACCGGCCTCCTGCTGATCACCCCGCAGGGCATGGCGGCCAGCATCGAGTACAACCCGCCGTCGCCGCTGCGCATCTCCGGGGACAGCGCCGACATTGAAATCAGCGGCATGCTGGCTGTCGAGATCAACACCACCAATGCCGTGGTTAACGAGACATTCGTCATCGGCAACGACGCCGCCGGCAACGCCATCACCAAGACACTCTCGCTCCAGAAGGGGCCGTTCCTGCGCCTGGCCGGTGCGGTCTCGTTGACGGTCACGTTTGCCGACGCATCGGTTTCCGCGCCGTTCGTGCTGTCGGGCAACTTCGCCTTCGAGCAGATCACCCTGGTTGACCCCAACCCGAACGACAACATCGTTCCAAAGGCGATTCGCGTAGCCGCGTCGGACGTGACCGTCAATGTACTGGGGGTCGGCCTGTTCGATGGCCAGGGCGGCTTCATTTTCTCGCCGGACGGCATCGCCGGCCAGTTGCGGGTAACCGTCGACCTCAGCACCGGGGATCCCGGCATCCCGACACTCGGGGGCGACGTGCTCCTGCAGATCAACACCACGGGACGGGCGGTCAACCAGACCATCGCGGTGGGCGACACCCTGGTGGCGGTCAAGTTCACCGCGGCCGAGGGCAGGGTGGTGCGCTTCGCCATCCTCAATGCCACCGTGTCGGTGCCGCCGTTCTTCGAGCTCAAGGGCGATTTCACCATCCAGACCGAAGGCGACATGACCCTCTACGGGGCCCGCAATGTCGAGATCTTCCTCGGATCGATCCCCAATGGGGCAACGCTGCGTGACGACGCCGGAAATCTCAATCCGGGCGCAGTCGGCCTCCTTGTCACCAACGCCACCGTCGGGCTGATCAAGTGGAGCAACAGCAACCCGACCGCGGCCGCCCGCTATGCCGTGTACGCCTATGGCGAAGCGGCGCTGGTGGGTCTCGACGGGCTCTCCATCAGCGGCGCCATCACGGTGCGGCTCAACAGTTCCGGGCAGGCCATCGACCGGACCATCATCCTGCCGAGCGACCCCCTGGCCACCGTGCCGGTGGCAACCAACGGCAAGGACGACGATGGCGACGGCTTGATCGACGAGGCCGGCGAGCAGGCAGGGGTACGCGTCAAGTTCAATACCGCCGCCAAGACCGAGGAGTTCACGGCAGGCTTCAACGAGGCGGGCGAGATCGACCCGGCCACCGCCCTGACCATCAGCGCCGCCGGCGTGTTCACGGTGTCCGGCGCGGTATCGTTCATCCGCACCCCGACCGGCCGGATCAACGTCGACATGCCGCAGGCAGCGGTGACGATCTCCATCCCCAACGATTCCGGCGGCCTGCAGGAAGCCTTCGGCATAACCGGCGCCGCCCGCTTCAGTTTCGGCGGCCCGGAGGGCTTCCAGCTCCAGGACATCCGGGTCAGCGGTTATTCCATCTTTGGCCAGGGCGCGACCATCGCCGCCCCGGCATCTTCACTGCGTGCACCGACTGCCGACCTGGCCAACCCGACCTCGACCTCGATCGTCAGCATCAATGACCTGACCTATCTGGCCGTCACCTACCAGGACCCGAACCGGGTGGGGCTGAACGACACCTCGATCCTGGATACGGCGGCCGAGTTCCTGGTGAGCGTCACCCGGGCCGACGGCACCGCGATTACCGGGCTCACCGTCAACAACTCGGGTGTGATCAAGTCCGAGGACTCGACCAACGACCGGACCTTCCTGTATCCGCTGGTGATGACGCAGGCCTTCAAGGACGCGATCGAACAGGCGGGCGCAGGCGGCGTGACCGTGAGCGTCACCTTTGTCGACGCCGCCTGGTCCGACGCGCGCGGCGCCAACGGGGCGACCGAGGTCGAGCGCTTCACCCTGTACACGCCCGCGCCGGCGGTGGCTGCGCCTTCGCCCAAGCCCTACGCAACGCTTGCCAGCCCGGCGAATGGCGCGGTGGTGAGCCTGGCCACCATCAACGCCCAGCGCTACCTCGACCTGACCTTCTTCAGCCCGACCGGCGCCGCCATCGACGCCTCCAGCATCGACGGTAACGAGCTCAGGATCACCGGCGCAGGGGCGGCAAACCTGGGCCGCAACGCCGACGGCACGGTGATCGCCACGGTGATCAACATCTCCGGCAACACCTATCGCTACCTCCTGAGCACCCGTACCGGGATCGATCCCAAGGAGACCTTCGTCGCCGGCGACATCAATGTCCAGGTGGTGGCCGGCAGCTGGCGCGCGGGCAGCGGCGACAGCGCGGTGGCCAGCGTGCGCACCGACGAGGTCTTCACGATCTCGGCGTCCTTGCAGACCGCCGCGGCCGGTTCCAACGCGATCGCGCTTGGCCCGCTGTCCCTGCAGGGCCCGTCGGTGACCATCGCAAAGACCCAGTTCAAGGATGGCAAGCTGATCCTCACCGTCGCCATCGGCGTGGACGTCGCCTCGCTTGCGTTCGGTGGCAGCCAGGGCGGTTCGGCCCAGACCAGCAGCGGCATCACAGCCAGGCTGACCGGCCTGCTCGGCACCTTCGACATCGCCGTCGACGTGTTCAAGGCGCTGGGTGCGATCACCGGCGGCGGCAACATGCTCGAGGCATTCAGCGTGCCGGGCAAGTTCGGCATCCAGATTTCCAGCCTGGCCATCGAGATCCCGAACGCGCTCAAGGTCACCGCCAGCGGAATCGTCTTCAACTGGGATCCCAACTACAAGGCCGAGGACAACGGCGGGGCGCGCCAGCGCCTGTTGGTGGTGCAGCAGGCCTCGATCAGCTTCCCGTCATTCGGCATCACCGGCCAGATCAATCCCAACAATGGCCCGGGGCTGGTCGTCTACATGGACGGCTTCGACATCGGCGAAGCGCAATTGATCTACAAGCCCGGCAGCAACACCTCCAACGCCACGCAGACCTCGGGCGGCACCGGCAAGATCGGCATCGCCGGCATCCTCGAATTCGACGACCTGCGCATTGGCGTGACCAACTTCAAGGTCACCTTCGGCCAGGCGGTCAGTTTCGACGGCACCATCTTCGTCGCTTCCGGCGGCGCCAAGTTCCTGCCCGGCAAGCCGGTCTCGGCCATCATCAGCGATCGCCTGTCGACCGAACCCGATATCGCCCCGGGCGTGCCGAATACCGAGGCCATCCGCTTGGGCCTGGAGTTCGAGGACGGCAAGGTCAAGGGTTTCATCTTCCGTGCCGACACCATCAAGATCACGCTGGGCTCGGTGGTCACCCTCAATGCCACCGACGTGTCCATCAACACCTCGGCCGCCGCCGACGAAGAGATGGTCAGCTTCCGGTCCGTGGGCGCGGAGGTCACCATCGGCTCGCTGGCTCTGGGCGGCGAGGGACGCAACTTCGCCTTCCTGGGGGATGGCACCTTCGTCACCAAGCCCGGATTCGGCGTGTTCTTGAGCGTCGGCGCCGCCGACGGTGCCAGCTTCAAGTGGCCGGCCTGGCTGCCGATCAAGATCACCGAGATCGGCATTACCTGGCGTGACATCCAGGACGACCCGGCCGACTTCATCCTGACGCTGTCGGCCGCCGTCACCGGGTTGCAGGGTATGGACAGCGTCGAGTTCTCCGGCGCCATACAGGGCATCAAGATCGACGTCGGGTTGCTCCTGCAGGGCAAGTTCCCGATCATCGATATCGCCTCCATCGGCGTGCAGCTGAAAGGCAAGATGTTCGGCGGCGAGATCACCGCCGGGCTGATCGGCGGCATCATGAAACTCGACGCCAACGGCGCCGAGATCGACACTTTCGACGTCACTACACCCGTGGCCGACCGGGTGTTCTTTATCGGTGTCGAGGGTGGTTTCAAGATGGCCGGGATAGGGGGCTTCACCATCAAGTTCGCGGTATCGGAACTCGGTCCCCTGGGAGTGTTCATCTCCGCCTCGGTGCCCGGCGGCATATTGCTCGAGCCCAACACGGGCCTGGCGATCAACGACTTCTCGGCCGGTGTGGAGTTCTTCAAGACCCTGCCGTCGATCGACAAGCCCGAGGAACTGCGTGGCCCCGACTTCCAGTTGCCCACTGCGCTGACCGCGGACCAGTGGCTCGCTGGCGTCCGGGCGCAGGTGGTCAAGCAGTACCGCGCCATCCAGGCCGACCCGTCCAAGAATGGTTTCACCGCCGCCTTTACCGCGCCGATGCTGATCACCGGCGGCGCCAAGATCTTCACCATCTATGCCTCCAAGGAGGTGTTCAACGGCGAAGTGATCCTGCGCATCTCCACCGACGGCAAGATACTGGTGATCGGCAAGCTCAATTTCGCCGCCGACAACCTTTCCATCACCGGCCGGCTCTATGCCGACCTGTCCAAGATCGCCGCCGGCGAGGCCACGATCCTGTTCCTGGCCGACATTCCCGACCAGGTGCAGTTGCTCACCATTGACGGCCGATTCAAGATGGGCTTCCGCAACCCGAACACCGGAGAGGAGGCTGCCTTCACCGTGGTCGACCCCAAGACCGGCAAGCCTTACGTGCGCCTGATCGGCCCGTCGGAGGCGCTGCAGTCGGGCTCGGCCGCGCTCACCGGCCGAGGCTATATCGTGGTGGATATCCCGGCTGGACCGGCCGGCGCCTCGCTCAATCTGGCGACGGTGACCGACCTGGCCGCCGAATTCAGGCTGGCGCCAGGAAGCGGCGTCACGCTTGACGACACCCAGGCGCCGGTACTGGTCAACGGCAAGCTCTGGTATTGGATCAAGGGCGACGCGACGGCCCACCAGACCACCATCGGCATCATCTGGCTCAAGGAAGCCTGGTCCTATACCTCTGCCGATGGCGCGGAGGTGTTCTCCACCAGGGGCGCCTACCTCGACCCGGACAATGTCTGGCAGGCCGAATCGACCAGCACGGACCTGGCCATTCCGGTATTCATGCTGCCTTACGTCGATGTGCGGCTGGTGCCTTCGGCGACCGGCGAGATCAGCGATGCCGCAATGCAGAGTTTTGCCGCCAGCGGCGCAACTCTCACCCGCAAGAACGGCAATGCCACCGTGACGATCACGCCCATCGCCGACGTCGCGGGCGAACTGAACAAGAAATCGTGGCTTTCGCTCGGCGACGGCAAAGTGCGCCTGTTCTTCGACCGGGCGGGAGTCCAGGCCGGCGTCTACACCCTGACGGTCGCCGCCGATCGCGCGTGGCAGGACTCCGCCGGTGCCGCAAGCGACGAGGACAAGACCTTCACCTTCGAGCTGGTGGATCCGGTCGCCGAAGTGGTGTCGCCATTCACCGCCAACCGCCCCGCGGTGGATGTCAACGTCGCCAATTCCGTGGCGGGCAAGGCCTACATCGACGTGAATTTCCGCGCCGCGCCCGGGGCGGCGCTGGACTACGAGTCCATCATGGACAGCGGTCAGGAATTCACCGTCACCGGCTTGGCCGGTGTGCTAGGCACACCCACGCCGGTTGAAGTCACGATCGATGAGGACGGCATCGCCACCACGACCCTGCTGTCCAAGCCGGCCGGCAAGACCGATGCCGAGTGGTACGTGCAGTTGGCGAACAAGGGCATTACCCAATTCCGCTACATCGCCGACTCGACGCCTGATTTCGCGCCCGGCAAGGTATCGATCACCTTCCTCGCCCACCAGGCCGATGGCAGCGGCTGGCGCGACAACGCAGGAAACAAGTCAGCGGCCAGGCCTGCGCTCGACTTCTACGTGGAAGGTCCGACCGTCAACCTGGTGTCACCGGGCGCCAATGGCGCCATCGACATCGGCACCCTGCAGTCGCGTGGTTATATCGACGTCAGCTTCACGCTGCCATCAGGTTATGTGCTCGATACGGCGTCGATTACCGACCTGGCCGCCGAATTCACCCTGAGTGGCGCGGGGCTGGGCAGCGTCAAGCTCGACAGCGGCCAGGCGCCGGTGCTGCAGGCCGATGTCGGCGGCAATCCGACCTACCGCTACTGGATTTCCGGGGCGTTTGCCGCCGATGCCGGTACGGACGACTCGGTGACGCTGGAATTCATCGCCAACAGCGTCGCTTTCACCAAGGCCGGCACCAACCCGACTTCAACCACGGTCACACTCACCAATTCGCAGTGGATCACGGTCAATTTCGACAATGTGCCGGCCGGGTTCGCCCTTGATCCGGGCTCGATCACGGACCTGGACGCCGAGTTCGACATCACCTATACCGGCCAGAATGCCGCCAAGAACGGTACCGGCAGCATCGCCCTGGTTGGCAATGTCGCCCCGCAGCGCATTGGCGAGACCAACAGCTACCGCTTCCGCGTTTCCGGCAGCTTCGCCACCGACGGCAGCCAGAGCGCCACGCTGACCTTCCGTGCCGCCGCATGGTCGTTCACCGAAGCCGCCGCGGCGATCCAGGCGAGCGTGGCCAATGGCAGCGGCACGCTGGTGAGTGAAGTCGATGCCAGCCTGCTCAAGGCCCGCAGCAGCAGCTATATCGACATCGGCTTCACCCCATCGGTCAAGCTGGGCGGCGGCGCGGGATATTCCGTCACCGCGGCGTTGTACAGCGACGTGACCATGAGCGGGTCCGGTATCACCGGCCCGCCGATGCTGAACAGGGTTGCAACCTTCCTGGGCAACAATGTCTACCGCTACTACGTTGACGGCGGCGCCTTCAGCGTGGCCGGCGACGGTGTGGTGTCGGTCACCGTCAATGCCAACGCGGTGCGTGATGATTCGATCGCGAGCCCCGGTCTTGGCAATCGCGAGACCATCCAGACTTTCAGACTGGTTGGTACCACCGCCAACGTGAGCGGCCCGGCCGCCGGCGGCCTGATCGGCATGGCCGCATTGAACAATCGCGGCTTCCTCGACGTCACCTTCGGCTTCCCCTCCGGCAAGACGCTCGACCTCGACACCATCTATGACCTCGATGCCGAGTTCAGCATCGATGATTCCATCGGACACAAGATCCGCCTTGATGCCAGCCAGGCACCCGTCCTGCTGCTTCCGCAGTCCGGCAATACCTACACCTTCCGCTATTTCACGCTGGGTTCCTACACCAGCGGTGCGGTGACCATCACCCTGATCGCCAACGCCATCGGCTTTACCGATGGCAGCAGGCACGCCGCAACCGATACCCTGGTGGTGGCCACGCCGTCGACCGCCAATACCAGCTACATCGACATCCGCTACACGCCCGTCGGCGGCGCGGTGCTCGACGCCGACTCGATCACCGACCTCGCCGCCGAATTCGAGATCGATGGCGACGGACGCGGTACGGTCGCGCTTTCCGCCACCTACGGGCCGCTGCGCCTGACCAACAGCAACACCTTCCGCTACTTCCTTACCGGCGACTTCGCCGGTGGCGAGGTGACCATCGACCTGAAGGCCGATCGTGTCGCCTCGGTGGCCACCGATGTTGTGGGCACGCTCGATGCGGGTGGCGTACTGAACCTCGCGGCGAGCGAAAGCTTCACCGTTGTCGTCCTCACCGCCGCGCTCGCCGACCCGGTGCAGGGCGGATCGGTGGACGCCGACCTGCTCAACAACCGTGGCTACTTCGATGTCGACTTCGAAGCATTGCGCGTCGCGGGCAATTTCGACGCCATCGACGTGGCGTCGATCACCGACCTGGATCCCGAGCTGGAGCTGGTCAACACCCTTGCCGCCAGCGTGTTCTCGCTCGACAATGCCCAGGCGCCGGTCAGGATCGGCGACATCGGCTACAAGTTCCGCTTCTGGTACACCGGCAGTTTCAAGTCCGGCACGCTCAACTTCAAGCTCATCGCCGGCAGCTTCAACTATCTTGATGCGGCCAACGCGGCGACGGCCAATGCCGCCGCGACGCTCGACCCGGTGGTGCTCACCGATGCCGTCAACGAAACCACGGCCGGTGCCAACAACAGCACCTGGATCGACATCCGCTTCACCACCGCCGGCGGCGTGGCGCTCGACGAGACAACCCTGGCTGACAGCGCCCGCGAATTCGCCTTGTCCGGCAGCGGTCTCGGCACGGCGGCGCTGCTGTCCTGGGCGCCGACCCGCCTTTCTTCCAGCAACGACGATATCGACAACAACGGTGATGGACGGGTCGATGAAGCTGATGAAAATGTCTTCCGCTTCTATGTCGCGCGCGGAACCCAGGGCTTTGCCGCCGGCTCGGTCAGCGTGGTCTTCACCGGTGCCAACTGGGCCGACGAGGACGGCAACCGTGGCGAAAACGCCACCCAGGCGTTCCAGGTCATCGAAACCCTCAAGCAGGACAACGGGCAGTCCGGCCAGGGCGTCGGCAAGGTTTTCTATATCGAGATTTCCGGCGGCATCAAGTTGCAGGGGTTGGGTTTCACCGACGAGCCGATCGTCGACATCCGTGGCGGCGTCACCCTCGAGATCGGCAAGTTCCAG
The DNA here is from genome assembly GCA_965279115.1 of Burkholderiales bacterium. Classification (GTDB taxonomy): domain Bacteria; phylum Pseudomonadota; class Gammaproteobacteria; order Burkholderiales; family JAEUOS01; genus JAEUOS01. The sequence goes on along the minus strand of OZ257137.1, from coordinate 5,951,095 downwards.
CTCAGCAACGGCAGCATCATCGACCGATTCACCATTGACGCGAACGGTACGATCAAGATCATCAAGCTGGGCAACATCGGCTCGGCGGGCGCGCGTTTCGTCCTGCAGGCCGGCGCCACCGTTTCCGGCAGTCCGGAGTTCTGGGGCGTTGCCAAGATCCAGGCCAACCTCGATTTCCTGAAGAACTACGGCATCTTCGCCGAGGGCAGCGCGCTGCTGCAGATCAACACCACCAACACCCCCAAGACCGAGACCATCGCCCTCGAAGGCATACCCGGCGACCCGATCCAGAAGGGACTGGCGCTCAGCACGACCAGCCTGTCAACCAGCGTTCTGGGCGAGGTCGACCTCGCCGCCACCGGCTGGGACCTGAGCACGGTCGACGCCAATCCGGCCACCCAGGCCTTCGACAAGATCGTCCAGGACGGCGGCAGCGCGATCGTGCGCACCATCATCAAGGGCCAGCAGTGGAAGATCATCACCAAGACGGCCGACGGCAAATTCGGCAAGTCGTTCTTCGTCAAGGCGAGCACCACCGCCGGCCGCGTCGATCTTCTCGCCGAGGGACAGACCTTCGAACTGCCGGCCGAGTCGTTCTCCATCCAGATCGTCGGCTCGCTCAAGATCAAGGAAAACGGCGCCCCGGACGTCAACGCCCCCAACGCGGTGGAGCTGTTCGGCGGCTTCTACCTGCGCATCACGCCCGAGCGCTTCGAGATCTTCGTCCAGGCCGAAGCGCGCATCCCGGTGCTGGGCCTGAACGGCTCGGCGGTGGGCCTGATCATCATCGACGGCCGCACCGGCATTCCGGGCCTGCCCGGCATCGCCATGATGCTCAACCTGCAATTGAGCTTCGGCGCCTCGCCGGAGGGCGGCGACCAGGCCTCGGCGCTGGACGGCATATTCGAACTGCGCGGCTCGGTGGTGGTATCGCTCAACACCACGCTGCGCGAACAGGTGTTCGAGATTCCGCAGGCCTTCCTGGACCTGCTGCCGGCCGACGCGCCGACCCGTGTCACGGTGTTCGCCGCCGCGCCGGAAATCGATGGCAGCAAGCGTGTCAACGCGGCGCCCGAGATCTACGTATCGGCCAATATCCAGGGCAGCATCATCCTGTTCGACACGATCACGCTGACCGGCTTCATCTCGTTCACCGCGGCGACCGATCTGAACGGAAACGCGTTTGTGCGCATCGCCGGCGCGGTCAGCACCAGCATCCCGTTCATCGGCTCCCTGAGCGGCAGCATGGACCTGCTGTTCTTCACCAACCTGGACGGCGAAGGCCCCGGCATCATCGGCCGCGTGCAACTGGCACGCACCATCGGCGGCCCGACCTCGGGCGTTTACATCAGTGGCCAGTTCCTGCTGGAAGTCAATTCCTACCTGTCGGCCAAGACCATCACGAGCTTCCAGACCAACAAGGAAGCCAACCCGGCCTACAGCGGCGCCGCGCCGAATATCCTCGCCACCGATCCGGATACCGCCTTCTTCGTATTCGGCCCCATCACCATCAACCCGGGCATCCGCCTGGTGCTGCAGGGCCTGCTGCAGATCGGCGCCCCCGACGCTTCCGGGCGAGCCCCGATCGATATCAGGGGCCGCTTCGAGTTCATCCTGAGCACCAATCCGCCCGCCATCGAGATTCGCGCCCAGGCCAGCATGTCGCTGCGGGGCATCGGTGCGTTCGACATCGATGGAGTGTTGCGCCTGGACGCCGATGGCTTCGCCGCCTATGTCACGGTGAGCCTGAACGCCGGCTTCGGCGGCGACATCGGGTTGTCGTTCAATGCCGGGGCCACGGTGGAGATCTACCTGGGATCGCTGGCGCAGAAAACCCTGACCAAGGCCGACGGCAGCCAGGTCACGGTCCTGCGCGGCTTCAAGCTCAATATCAGCGGCTCGGTCACTTTCCTGGGCTTCGCATCGGCCTCCGGCAGCATCACCATCACGATGCAGGCGAATGTGTTCTCGATCGAGTTCGACATTTCGCTCGGGCTGGGTCCGCTCACCATCGCGGCCCGTGGCGGCGCGGCGATCTACACCGACAGCAATCCCGGTCTCGCGCTGCTCCTCGATGTGAGCGTCGAAGCCAACATGTTCGAAGTCATCAAGATCAAGGCTTCAGGCAAGCTGCAACTCAATACCACGGGCGCGGCGCGGACCCTTGCCGGCGTCACCATGCAGGCCAACAGCTTCCGCATCGCGCTCAACGGCGAGGTGAAGTTCCTCGAGGTGCTCAAGTTCAATGCCGGCTTCGTCCTGGAAGTGGGCTACGAGGGCGTCGGATCCTGGCAGGTGCAGTTCGGTGCCCGCATGGACTTCTTCGGCCTGATGACGGTGCAGGCCTCGGGCTTCTTCAACTACAAGGGCTACTTCGACATCTCGCTGGACGGCGAACTGGTGCTGGGCAGCCGCAGTTTCGGCCTGGTGGCCAACTTGCACTTCCGCGTCGCCTTCGGCGAGCGCCCGGTCCTCGACAACCTGGGCGCCCCGACCGGCCTGAACGAGTACTTCTTCAGGGTGGAATTCTCGGGCGGTGCCAGCCTGCGCGCCTTCGGCATCACCTTCGCCGGCGTCGACATCAGCGCCAGTGTCACCGCAGCGGGCTCCGGACGGGTGCCGCTGGTGGTGGAAGCCTCCGCCTCGGTCAAGATCCTGTTCGTGCGCATCCGTGTTTCGATGAGCTTCACCATCGGTTACGTGGAACTGCCGAAGATGGTGTATCTGGCGGGCAATGCGACCGGTGATGTGCGCTTCTGGGATCCGGTGGCTTCCAATGGCGCCCTTTATCTCAACGCCGGCAGCCGCAACGCCTTGCGTGGCATCGGCGAGAACGTCGGCAACGAGCTCTACACCGTCGAGCATGTCGGCAGCGATGCCAGCGGCGAGACCGTCCGCGTCAAGTTCAGCGGCCGGGAGACCATCTTCAAGGGTGTCAAGAAGCTGGTCGCGTTCGGCGGCGAGGGTGACGACCACCTGTACGTCGGTGAGGGCATCACCTCGGATGTCGAGTTCCATGGCGGCAACGGCAACGACGTGCTGCTCTACGAAGGCTCGGGCCAGGCCTTCCTGTACGGCGACGATGGCGATGACTACCTGCTCACCGGCGATGCCAGCACCAACGCGCAACTCTTTGGCGGGGCCGGCCAGGATTACATCATCCACAACGGCACCGGCCCCTCGCTGATCGATGGCGGCGCGGATGGCGACAAGATCTTCGGCGGCCTCGGCAACGACGTGATCCGCGGTGGGTCGGGCGCCGACGACATTGACGGTCGCGGCGGCGTCGACCAGATCTTCGGCGGCGCCGGAAGCGACCTGATCCACTGGGATTACGCCAACCTGACGCTTGGCACGGTGAACGGCGACACCGATGCCGTCAATGACGGCAACGACAAAGACATTCTCGAGATCGTTGGCACATCCGGCGCCGACGACTTCCGTGTCACCACACCCGGCACTGGCCTGGTCAAAGTGGCCAACTTCAAGGGCGGCATCGCCGCCGGGGCGATCACCGGCGCGAACTTCGAGGAATTGCGCCTGGATTCGCGCGCCGGCGGCGACAGCATCCTGGTTGACTACCTGGCCGGGTCCGGTCTGCAACTGGCCATCATCGACTCTGGTCGCAACGTGGTGCGCACCGGCAGCGAGTTTGTCAACGACCCCGAGACCGGCCAGCCGATCGAACAGCCGAAGTTCCTGATCTCGAACGATCTGGCCGCCGATACCGTGACCGTGCTCGGCAATGACAATGCATCCCTGGGCGACGGCGTCACCCTCTCGGATTACAACGCCGACGGCTTCACCGGCATCGGGGTCGCGTTCGCCGCCACGCAGCCGGTAATCGCCGTGGTCAATACCGTGCGTTCGGAAGGTGATACGCTGATCGTCTCGACGCGCAAGGGCAACGACACCGTCAACGCCAGTGCGCTCACGGTCGACCGCGCCGCCCTGCGCATTGTCGGCAGCGAAGGCAACGACACCCTGCGCGGCTCGCGCTTCAACGACGTCATCGACAGCGGCAAGGGCAGCGACACCGTCACCGGCGACTTCGGCCTGGACGAGTTCTTCGACGACAGCGACGCCACCGACAGCGACACGCTGCTCGAAAACCTCAGTACCCGTACCGAGACCGTCGATGCCGACATCGGCCTATACAACGACAAGCTCGTCGTCGGCAACCTGCTTGGCAGTGTCGGTTCCGCGCCCTTCGAGACCGGCAAGAACGCGGCCAACGAGCTGCTCGATGCGGGTGACCGCTTCGACGACAAGGCCACGGTGGAGAACCTGAAGAACATCTTCGAGTTCGCCACCCTCATCGGCAGCACCGGCAACAACACCTTCGTCGTCAACGACCTCGACCAGAGCATCCAGGTGGGCGGCACCCGCATGAACGTCATCAACTGGCGCGGTGTGGCCACCTTGCAGAACGCCGCCAACGACGGGCCGTTCCAGGAGCACACCCTGGTGACCGTACCGACGGAGAGCGGGGCGGTTGTCAACATCGTCACCGGCGCGACCGACGCCGCCGGCAATGTGGTGGCCATCACCGACGCGTCCGACCGTCTGGTGGTCACCAGCGGCGACGCCGCCGACCGCTTCCTGCTGACCGTCAATGGTGGCGTCAGCACCATCCAGTCGCGCGAGTTCCGCACCGGTGTCGATCACCAGCCGGGCATGACGATCAATCATTCCGGCATCGAGGCGGTCGAACTCAACACCCGCGGTGGCGACGACAGGATCGCGGTGCGCGCAATCGCCACCCGTACCACCATCAACACCGGCACCGGCAGCGACACCATCAATGTGGGCACCAACGCCACCCTGGGCAAGCTCGGGCAGGCCGACACCAACGCCGGCGGCACGCTCAACGACATCAATGCATCCCTCACGGTGAACGGCCAGGGCAACGGCGACACCGACCGGCTCGACCTCGACGACACCTTCGACGACAGCGTGCCCGCGCACGGTACCCTGACCGCCACCACCGTCACCAATGCGGTGCGGGCCGATACGTCGGGTTTCATCCTGATGGGAGCCAACGGCTCGATCACTTATTCCACCCTCGAGCTACTCGGGATCCACCTGGGCGACTCGGTCAACGGCAACGTCTTCACGGTTGAAAGCACGCATGGAAACGGCGCGACGACCTCGATCACCAGCGGCGAGGGGCCGGATGTGTTCAATATCGAAACACTCGATGGCGACCTCGCCCTCGACGCCGGCGCCGGCAGCGACATCGTGCGGGTCGGCTCGACCACCGGCCGGGTCGGCCAGACCACCGGAACCCTTGACGCCTTCGATGCCAATGTCAACGGCATCAAGGGCAGGCTGACGGCAACGGCCGGCACGGGTGCCGCGGATACCCTCAAGGTGTACGACGGCGGCGACAGCGCGCGCGAAAACGCCCGCCTGACCGCCACCAGCCTGGTCGGCATGGGCATGACCCTGGGTGTCGATTACACCGGATTCGACGTCCTCAAGGTATGGCTCAGCAACGGCGACAACAACCTGTATGTCGGCTCGACCCACAGCGGCGTGACCGTCATCGACACCGGCAACGAGACCGCGGTGGTCAATGGCGTCAACGACGTGGTCAACATCAACGCCATCTCGGGCCCGACCACCGTGTTCGGCGGCCAGGGCAACGACATCATCCGCGTCAACTACGACGCGCAGGGCCAGCAAACCTTTGTCAGCGGCATCGATGGCGAACTCACGTTGCACGGCCAGGCCGGCAGCGACCTTTACGAGATCGGCCTGGCCGGCCAGATTTCCTCGCGCATCAACGTCTTCGACCAGTCGCGCGGCGACACCGGCATCAATCGCCTGCGCATCTACGGCACCAACCAGGCCGACTTCTTCCTGTTCCGTGCCAACAAGGACATCGGCATCGGCGTGGTGGCGGCGGTCGAAGTGGACGGGGATCGCCTGCCGGTGGCCGGCGGTGTGATCGAGCGTATCAACTACGACGCCGACATCAGCGGTGCGGTCGAAGTGTATGGCCGCGCGGGCAATGACACCTTCGTACTTGACGACAACCTGGCGCCGTTGACGGTATTCGGTGACGCCGGCGCCGATACCTTCCAGATCGCCCAGGTCTACCAGTCGTTCCGCGACGGCCGCAATCCGGCCAACGGCCTGGCCGAGGAGGACTACTTCGAAACCACCCAGATCACCCGCGGCTTCCTTTCCAACGGCATCAGCCAGAGCGCCAACCTGTTCGGCGGCACCGGCAACGACACCTTCACCGTCTACAGCAACAAGGCCGAGTTGTTCCTCAACGGCGACGAGGATGACGACACCTTTACCGTGCGCGCTTTTGTGAAGGTCAACCCGAATGACCCGAAGGCCCCCTATACGAACATCAACGGCGGCCAGGGCGCGGACTTTATAGCCTTCACCGTCAATGCCCCTGTGCGCATCGATGGCGGCGACGGATTCGACACCCTTACGGTGATCGGCACCGAGTTCGGCGACGACTTCGTGGTCAACGACCAGGGGGTGTACGGCGCCGGCCTGTTCGTCACCTACACCGGGCTTGAACGCATCGTCGTCGACGCCATCGAAGGCAACGACCGCTTCTTCATTGAAAGTACCAGTTCCGGCGTCGACCTGCAGATCGTCGGCGGCCTCGGCAGCGACACCTTCCACGTGGGCGGCAGCAACGGTACCGCAGTCACGGTGGTCAGCAACAAGCTCGAAGGCCACAGCGGCCTGGTGATCCAGACCACCACCACCGCCGATGCCGCCTACAAGAACGTGTTCGTCAAGGATGTGGTGGCAGACGTGCGCGACAACGACGCGGCCGACGTCGTGGTTCTGCAGGACCGTGGTCCGGTCCGGGTGTTCGAAAGCGCCTCGCCGAACCTTCTGGGCTTGGTCGTCAACCGTTACATGGTGGTGCTCACCCGTGCTCCGGAAGAGAACGTCACCGTCAGCGCCGTGCCGGTGGCGCTCACCGAGAGCGCGCGCAAGGCGGGCGGCAAGGGCGTCAAGGTCGGTGCGAGCGCACTCGAGTCGGAGTCGAGCGAGAACGGGGTGTCGCTGGTATTCACCCGTGACAACTGGTTCATCGCGCAGTACGTGTACGTCTTTGCGGGAGCCGATACGCTGGCCGAGGGTACCAACGGCTACACCATCGTGCACCGCACCCAGCAGGGCGTGAGCTCCAAGGATGGCGGGGCCTACGACGGTCTGGCCGTGCTCGGCGTGACTGCGACCGTGGTGGACGACGACGCGGCTGCGGTGCTGATCGCCACCTACGACAGTACCAGCGCGAACAATTTTGCCGGCGTGTTCACGCCGATCGTTGCCGAGGGCGGTGGTACTGATCCGGCCGCGCCGACCGGCCTGGACAAGGACACCTACTGGGTGGTGCTGACCAAGGCGCCCACCGGGAATGTCACTGTCAACCTGGCGTCCGACGGGCAGACGCGCGTCACCAAGCTCAACGGCTCCGCATTCAGTGGCAGCACGCTCACGTTCACTACCGGCAACTGGTTCACGCCGCAGGAGATCACTGTCGAGGCGGTCAACGACAGCGCCCGCGAAGGCACCCACTACGCGCGCATCTCCCATACCGTGGATGCGGCTTCGATGGACTTTTTCCTCGGGGTGACGGCCGCCGACATCGCCGCCGGCCTGGTTGGCAAGGTCAACGGCAACGTTGACAGCCCGTTCGTCGCCTCGGTGAACGGCAACAAGGTGACCATCGAGGGCCCGGCCTTCCGCTACGAGCTCGGCAGGCCCTTCACACAGGCGGTGGTGACCCTTGGTGGCACCGCCAGGGAAGGCGAAACCTGGGCCTTGGTGATCAATGGCAAGCCGTGGGTATACACCGTGACCGCCGGCGACCTGGTGGCACCGGCCAACGCCCTGACGCGCGTGGCGGAAGGCCTGCGCGCGGCGATCAACGGCAAGGATGGTCTGTCAGTGGCCGTGAGCGGCCCGGCAACCGCGCCCAGGCTGACACTCAGCCTGGGGGGCGGCGGGTTGGTCACCGTCAGCTTCCTGGTGTCAGGCAGCTCCGCCGGTACCGCCACATTGTCCGGCACCCAGCTCGGGTATGCCGAAGTGGCGGCGCCTTCGGCGGATTCACAGGCCGCCTGGAACCAGGCCGAGGTGACCGTCGTCAACTCGGGGACCGCGGCGCCGAATGGTGCGGTCTGGACCGCCGTGCTCGACGGCACCGAATTCAGCTACACCCGCCAGAACGTCCCCGGCATCACGCCGGTGCAACTGGAATCGCTCACCGACGTGGCCGCCGGGCTCGCCAATGCCATCAACAAGGCCGGCACCCGCTTCGCCGCCTTCTACCAGACCGCCACGGTCAGGCTGGCCGGCACCGCCAGCCTCAACGATGTCTGGACCCTCGAGCTTGATGGCGTCAAGGTGAGCTATACGGTCGAAGCCAACAAGACCATCGCCGACGTCGCCAAGAAGCTCTCCGAACTGGTCGACGTCGCCACCGGCTTCTCGCTCACCACCGCGTATGTGACCGGCGAGTCCAAGTTCACCTTCAAGCGCGACAACAACGCCCTCCTCAAGGCCACGCTGAGCGTCACCGGCGCGGCGGTGCAGAGCACAGGCCAGGTGTCCGGCACCACCGGAGGCGAGAAGCTGGTCGTCTATACCCGCGATGGCACGCCGTTCACGGTCAAGGTGAACCTGCTGCAATCGGCGTCGCAGGCGACCGATCCCGACATTGGCGGCACTGTCAACACCGCCGTCGGCAGCGCCAGCATCGCCAGCGCCACCCATTTCTCGAAACTGAGCTTCCAGATCACCAATGTGAGCGCCGCGCCGCCGGTGACGCGCGGCGCCGCCTGGGACCTGGCGGTGGGCACAGCGGCCGACCGGGTCGCGGTCGACTTCTCCGGGCTGCCGGCCAAGGACGAAATCTGGACCATGCGCGTGAACGCCGGTGGCTGGGTCACGGTCGCCACGCACAAGGTGTTGCAGGGCGAGTCGCTGCAGACGGTCATCAACGACCTGGGCGCGCAGATCCGTGCCGGCGGCTACACCGTCACGGTCGCCACCGATGACGGTGATGCCGCCATACCGGCTGATGACGGCACCCGCCTGATGACGGTGGACCGTGTCGGTGCGTTCTCGCTGACCTTTGCCATCACCCCGGTTGACACCCCGACGGGCCCGTCCGAACCGGCCGCGCGGGCCGTGATCACCAGCAGCCAGGTCAGTTTCGCCTTCCAGTATGTCGCCGGCGCCAATCGCGACGTCACCGTGCCTGACTCGCTCGACATCACCATTGCCGACAACGACGCGCCCGGGATCCTGGTGCTGCAAAGCGGGGCTTCCACCGACGTGATCGAGCCTACCGATCTGGTGCGCCTGGGCTCCGGTGCGCTCAGCCAGGCCACCTCGGCGCGTTTCCGCATCGGTCTGGGCCTGCAGACCGTCGGCAATACAACCAGCGCCATCCCGGCCTCGGCGAACCAGATCTGGACGCTGTATCTGGTCAAGGCGGACTCGAGCGTGCTCAGCGCCGTGTACCCCGGCGTAGGCGATCCTGCGCCCACCACTTTCACCGAGATCGCCTCGGGACTCGCCGCCGCGGCGGGCTTCGCGGGTTTCAGTGTCGTTGCCGACGGCGAATATCTCAGTATCACCAGCACCAGCATCCCGACGCAGCAGTTCAGCGTCTACGTCAAGGTGTCGGACAAGAGCTCGGGGGCCACCCAGGCCGTGCTGCTGATCGGCGACTTCGGCACCTCTACCGTTCGCGAGATCGGGGTGCACGACTCGGTGTTCCTGGCGCAGGATCTTGACACCGCCAAATGGAACGCCAACAGCAGCACCGACATCGATTCGTCCACCAGCATCCCGCACCTCACGGTGCTGGGCACCGGCGATGGCAATCCGGACTTCTATTCCTTCGAAGTCACCTCGGAGATGCTAGCCAACGCCCTGACCGCCTACAAGGCGGACAACGGCAACAGTCCCTTGGGCTTCAAGGGAATCCGCACGATATTCGACATCGACCACGGCTACGACCTGGGCGACTCGAAGTTCTGGGTCAGCGCCGTGAAGCTGTACGAATTGCGCGACCCGCTCGACCCGGCCCAGCCGACCTTGCCCAACAAGCTGGCCGAGAGCGCCTTCTTCAACCCCAACTTCGACTTGAACCGCGGCAGCACCTACTATTTCGACGCGTATCTGGATACCTACATCCAGACCGCCGGCACCTATTACATCGAAGTGACGGCGGCCTATCCGTTCGGCATCGACGGCGTGCCGGCCGGCGTGGACTACCAGCTGCACGTGTCCGTCGAGCAGCATGCCAAGGATTCCTTCGTGTTCGCGCCAGCGGCGGTGCTGGAGCAGGAAGGCGGCAACAACAGCGGCGCCGGCCAGGTGCTCGATGGCGGGCCCAAGCCGGGCGCCAACTTCTTCACCTTCTTCGACCCGAACATCGGCAATGCGTCGCTGGGCACCGGCAGCACCATCAATTCCAGCACGCCGTATGTGCGCATCAACGGCAGTGGCGACTTCAGCTACGACATCTACAGCTTCGCGGTGGCCGCAGCGCCCAAGACCCTGAGTGTCCTGGCTTCAACAACCGTCAGCGGAGTGGGCAACACGGCCAACACGACCAACAGCCTGCAGGAGGCCACCCAGACCTACTACACCAGCGTGACCTACCAGTTGTCCGGCAAGCCGTCCGCGGGCGACGTCTGGCGCCTGGGTGTCGGCAATCGCGACTTCACGGTGAACGTCGCCAGCGACAGCACCACCCTGAGCAACATCGCCAGCAGCTTCGCGACCCTGTTGAACGCCGCAGGCTTCACGGCGACCGCGAACTCGGTCAACAGCACGGCGACGCCCGGCGCGCTCACCATCAGCAGCGCCAGCGGGTTCGCGCTGCAGGGCCGCGCCGCGAGCTTCCTCGTTTATGGCGCGGAGACCACCTCGACGCCCGCCAAGGCCCGCACGGTCACCGCCCGGCTGGCGGACAACAGCATTGCAACGCTCACTAATGCGCAAGTGAAGCTGGCCAGCACCACGGGAGGCACACTGCTGTCCAGCGACAGGTGGAAGCTCACCATCAACGGCGTGTCGACCGCCGACGTGACCGGCTCCACCAGCCCGACGAGCATCGCCGCCTCGCTGCGCACCGCGGTAAGCAATCTTGGCCTGGCGGGTGTGACGGTCTCCACCCCCCCGGGTGATCTGGTCGAGATCAATTCGCTTACCGGCATCACCGTGACGCTGACCATCACCGGTGCCAGCGCCGTACCCGATGGCACAGCCACCATTACCGGCAAGGCGTTGACTGCTTCCGGCCTGGTCAACGAAGAGGCTTCCGGCGCGATCGTCACCCGCACCACCACCGCGGTGCAGGCCGGGACCACCACTGCCATCAAGTTCGACACGGCGGTCATAACGCTGGCTGCGGGCAGCTTCTCGTCCAGCGACAAATGGGTATTGACCGTCAACGGCGTGTCGACGGACGAGGTCACTGGCAAGCCCGATCTGGACGCTACCGCGTTGGCGCTCAAGCTTGCGCTGCAGAACAAGATTGTGCCCAGCAGCGCGATTAAAGACGTTACCGTCTTGCAATCTGGCAACGCCATCACCGTAGAGGCCAACAATGCGGCAGGTGTCGACGTCGCCATCAGCGTGTCGGGTGCAAACCCGCGCGGCAGCGCAAGCATCGCTGGTACGCCGGTGGGGCAGGTGGCGGGCAGCACCCCGACCACCATCACAGCGATCAGCTGGACCAGCGTGAAACTGGACCTGTCCGGTCCGGTGCACGAGAATGAGTTTTGGAACCTCGCCATCAATGGCGGCACCCCGTTCGCCTACAAGGCCAAGGTTGACGATACGGCGGACAAGATCGCCGACCGCTTTTTCGATCGATTCAAGACTGGCGGCCCCGGCGCGATTTTGGGCCTGACCGTTACCCATGTGTCGGGAAGTACCAGCATCACGTTCGCTGCCACCGCGGGTGTCAAGGTCGACTTCAGCGTGACCAAAGCGGTGCCGGGCAGCGGCGCGACCATCGCTTCGTCGGTTGTACATGCCCGCAGCCTGAGCACCGCCACATTCACGACCGCTGCCTCCTACTGGGTGCTGTCGCTGCCGACGATCATCGACCACTATGAGATCTTCGACACGTCGATTGCAACCACCGGCGCCAATCTCGCGAACTGGATCAACACGAACACCGCCGCGTCAGCGGTGTATGCCGCGAAATTCGATTCCGGAAGCCTTGTTGTCGTGCGCAAGGATGGCCTGGCCTTCAGTGCCGCACCGTCCCTGGAGCAGACCAATGCCGTTGCCAGCGCCAGCCCGGTGTCGCCGGTAACGGGCGTGCTTGCTCCCAGCGAAAAATCCGTGGATATCGTCCTGACCTCGCTGACCTCATTGGCAGCCGGTGCGGGGCACTGGACCCTGGAGGTCGTGGTCGACGGCGTTCCCGGCACGGTGCGCTTCGAGCAGGCGTACCTCGGTGGGGCCGATGCAAATGCCAGAACCGACGCCACGGCCAATGCGCTGAGGCCGAACGTGTCCGGCAACGGTCTGAGCGCCACTTACGATCCAAACACCGACAAATTGACCGTCACGATCTCCACCCCCACCGGCAAGATAACCTCGGCGCGGGTTGTCGAGAACACCCGCACCCAGACCGCGGCGGTGTCCACGCCCGCGGTGGCCGTCGCGGTCACTGTCGCCGGTCCGGTAGCCGAAGCCGAAACCCGCACCTTCACGCTCAATGCCACCGATGGGAATGTCGTCGTTGAGCATGAAACGCTTGCTGTCGACACCAACACCACCTACACGCTGACCCAGGTACTCAACGGGCTGGCGGGCAATGCGGCATTCACAGGCTCCGGCAAGTACCGCGCCGTCGTGGCGGGCACAAGCCTGTACGCCTATCGCACAGACTCGGCCACTTTCAGCGTGAGCGGTGTCGAACTGGCCACCGAAGACGTGGCGGGCAAGGCCGACATCGACGGCACGGTGAAGCTGGGCTGGGCCGTCAGCGTCAGTCCGGACGTCAACGGCAGCGGCTATGTCACCAGCAACGGCACCTCGCTGGGCGACGTCTGGACCTTTACAGTGGGCGGCACGACCGTTGCCTACCAGTTCGGCGACACTTCTTTCCCTCAGGGCACGCTGGCCGGTTTCCTGGCGGCGGTGATCGCGGCGCAATCGGGTGTCGCCTCCGCCGTAGCGTCGGGCAACAACGTCGATGTCTCGCCCACTGGCGGTGCCTTGCTCGACATCGGCGGGTTCAAGTGGGTGCGCAAGTCGCCGGTTGACCCGGCCGGCAGCACCACCGCAACCGCCGCGCCGGCGACGCGCTACTTCCAGGCGATCATGCCGATAGATGCCGCGGGCGGCTTCCAGGATGTGACGGCCGGGCAGGTATATACCGTGGTGTTGAACGGCAAGACCTACAAGTACAGCGTCGAGGATGAGCCGGTACTCAAGGAGGGCACGGGTACCGATGGATGGAACCTCAACACCGTCGCGACCAAGCTGGCTGCGGTCATCAATAGTGAAGTGAACGGTCGTTTCGCCGCGACCGCGAACCTGATCACCCCCTCGGCCTACAGCACCAGCAACACCCCGACCATCCGCATCTATGACCGCGACACCAATGCGGAAACGGGCGGTCCCGGCCTTGGCGGTCCCGGCCTCGACACCTTCACTTTCAGCGCCGAACGCAGCGGCGACGTGCATGTCGTGGCCGACATCGACAAGGCCCGCATTTTCAGCTACAGCTTCCAGTACGACACCGGAAGAACGCAGCAGGTGGTGGATTTCGTCCTCAACTTCGGGATCCTCGGCAGTGTCACCTTCTACAAGACCGTACCGGTCTACGAAACCGTAGTCGTCACCTACAGCCCGGTGCTCGAACTGCTCAATTCGAGCGGGGCGGTGGTGGCGACCGCCAAGTACGACCCGACCTCGACCCGCCCGGTCGATGCCGGCAGCAGCACGCTTTTCGAGCCGCTGCTCGACCGCGTGCTCACCACCAGCGAACTGGGCTCGAGCCCGACCTATTCCATCCGGGTGTCCTCCGAAGTCACCTATAGCAACGGCTTGCCCGGCTATATGTTCCCATTCGTGCTGCCGGGCATCAACTATGAGCTGATCATTTCCGTGCAGGGACACGCGGCCAACCAGGACCAGCTCGAGCTCTACGGCAAGACCCTGCAGTTTGTCGAAGGCGCGGGGGCGGGGCAGGCCGCCACCATCACCGGCTACGACGCCAGGACCAAGACCTACTACCTTGACGCCCGCAATTCCGACGCATGGACGGCGGTACCCAATTTCAATAGCCTCTACGACATCAGTTCGCGGATGTCGCAGACCTACAACAATACCTACCTGGCCACCCCGCCGATCACCGACAGCTGGAGTGTGGTTCTCACCCGGGCGCCGACCGACCGGGTCATCGTCAACGTATCGCCGGCCGCCACCCGCACCTACAACGCCGATGAAGCCTTCAATGCCGATGCCGGGTTCGGCGAAAACAACGCCGAGCAGGTGCGGGTTGCCACCAAGCGCGCGCTGATCCAGTTGGGCGGCACCGCCGGCGCGAACGATTACTGGCTGGTCACGCTCAACGGCATCGACACCAGGCTCAGCGTGGACGCGTATGTCGACGCGGTGTTCCGGGCGCTGGTGGACGGAGACATCAGCGCCGACGAGAGAACGGCTCTGGAAAGCGCCAATGGCAAGTTCTTCGTCTACAAGGGCGGCAGCACCGACCTGACGGTCGTGGCCAAGGCGCTTGCCGACGCCATCGCGCTTGGCGGCTTCGGCGCCACCATGACCCCCGGTCTGTCGATCGATCTCGGCGCCGGCGGTGTGCCCAAGGCGGGTCTCGCCTGGCGCCTGGAGTTCAACGATGGTGCGGCGACCTTCGGTTACGACATCACACCGGTAGCCGGCGAAGACGTGACGGCGATCGCCGCCCGCATGTCCGCCGAGATCAACCGGCTCGCCACTGGCGGATACAGCGCGACGGCGGACGGCGGCGTCCTTATGGTCCAGCGCTCCGGTTCCAGCACCGGATTCACCGGCAGGCTCCAGGTGGACAATGGCCCGGCGCCGGCCGTCGACCTCGACATCGCCGTTGGCAATGCCGCGCCGCAGATCCTCGTGACCGGCACGAGTGCCTTCTATGCCGCCGTGTCCAGGGGTGTCGATACCAATCCGGGCACGCTTGCCAGCGAGGTCAAGGTACGGCAGGCCGCCGACGGATCGGCCAAGGTCACCGTTTCCCGCACCAACCTGAGCGCCACCCAGACCCGGTTCGCTTCGGTGGCGGTCGAACTCAAGGGCAACGTGGTGGCCGGCGAGACCTGGACCCTGCAACTGCGCGACCTCAAGAACCTGGCGGCCGCAGCCGTGACGGTGCGCTACACCACCCGCTTCGGCGACACCCTCTCCGACATCGCCTCGGCGCTCGGCGGCAAGCTCAATGCGGCCGACTACGATGTGCTGGTCAACGGCCGCACGATCACCATCAGCAACGCCACGGTGGCACAAGACAAGGACATCGAGGCGCAGGTGAGGGTGGGGCTGACGCTCACCACGCAGCTCACCGACCTGCTCATCGCGACCCCGGCGGTCGACGGCCTGCGCAACACTGGATCGGCCATTGTGGTGCAGCAGCTGGAGTTCACGTCCGCCAACTGGATGACCGCCCAGGTGGTCGGGGTCATGGCCATCGACGACAAGGTCATCGATGGCAGCGACGCACTGGTGTTCCCGGCCTTCGACGAGCGCGTCAACGCGATTCGCGGCCCGCTCTCCATCGTAGGCGGCTCACTGGCGGGCGAGGAGCGCTTCCTCAACAATCCGTTCCGCCTGCCGGAAGAAACCAACGATCCGCAGGCCGACGGCACCGTCAAGGATGTCTCCGCCGACGCCAACGGCAATGGCGTGATGACCGATACCCAGGGTTCGCACTTCAATGCCCTTTACGGCGAGCGCCCCGGCTTCGATCCGCGCATGAACCAGTTCCCGTTCGAGTTCACCTGGCTCGACGGCCCGGCGGTCAAGCGCTTCCTTGACGTGCTGTCGGTGTCGAAGGAAATCATCTCGATCGGACGTGACCAGCCGTTTGCGGTGAACTTGAAAGTCAACGGCGCCAACCCGGCGGTCGGCAGCGTGGTGTTCAGCGGTACACCGGAGCAGAACCGCACCGGTACCACCGCGATCACCTACGAAGCCAAGAACAACCTGAAATGGCAGGATGCGGTCGTAAGCCTCGGCGGCGCCGCCAGCACCGGCGAGATCTGGACGCTGACAGTGGATCTGGGCGGCGGCACTTCAGCATCGCTGGCCTATACCGTGACGCCGGATGGGCGCGCGCTTTCCAAGGTCGTGCGTGCCTGGGCCGACGCGCTGAACGGCCAGGTGATCGGCGCCTCCACCTTCACGGCCGAGGCCAGTGTGGACATTCTTGGCAACGCCAAGATCCGCATCACCGGCAAGGCTGGCAATGTCGCGGCGGTGTTCCGCGCCAGTGTGACGGTGTCGGGCGGCACCGGAAGCGCCACCTTAAGCGGAACGCCCGAGCAGAACTTCGCCAACATATTCGGCACCAAGTGGTCCACGGCCGCCTTCGAGGTACGTTCGGTCGTCGCCGGGCAAACCTGGGTCCTGACCACCACCGACCCGGTCAGCAACGCGGTGCAGACGGCCAGCTACCAGGTCAAGGCGCAATCGGCGCTTGCCGCGGGCGTCAGCCAGATCGACGATTTGACGTTCAACCTCGCGGACCGCGCGCCGGCCGCATTCCAGCCGATCGTATCCGGCTATACGGTCACCTTCGCCGCGCCGTGGCCGTCCGAAGCCACCAGCACGCTGGTCATGAGCGGCAGCCCGCAAGCCGGTTCCACCTGGACGGTCACGCTCGATATTGCTGGCACCCGCAAGCAGTTCAGCCACCTGGTGCTGGCCGGCGAATCGCTCGAGGCCATCGCCAACGCGATCGCGGCCTCGGTCAACGCCGACACCGGCGGCAACCTCAGCGCCCGTACTGCCGGCGTTGCCCTGATCATCGTCAATACCGCCGGCAACACGCTCGACACCAGCTTCGCGATCAGCCCGCAATCCACGCCGCTGACCCCGGCCCCGGCACAAACCTGGGCACGCGACGTGGAACTCGCCGGCACGCCAGTCGCGGGAGACACCTGGTCGGTCACCGTCAGCTTCAACGACGGCGTCAACGTGGTTACCAAGACCCACGACTATGTGGTCAAGGCCAGCGTGGCGTTGTCCGAAGTCGCGGCCGGCCTGGCGGCCAGGATCAACGCCGCCGGCACCGCCTTCAGCGCACGCGTCAATGGCAACACCCTGGTGATCGAAAACACCGCGGCGCCGGGCTTCGCCGCCAGCGGCTCGGCCGGCCCGCAGGGCGCCGCCGGCAGCATCAGCCGTTCGGTGGTGTCCTCCACCGTCACCCGCCTGACGCTTGCCGGTGCGGCCAATATCGGCGACACCTGGACGGTGACGGCGGGAGGCGTCTCGTACGCCTACACCGTCGAGTCGCTCGAGGTGGTCGCGGCCAAGCTTGCCGCCACGGTGGAAGCGACCGCCAATACCGCCTTCAGCGCCACCAGCGAAGGCAGCACGCTCATCCTGGTGAACCGGGTGGCCGACTTCACCGCCACCGGACGCTTCACCCCGGCGGCGGCAACTACCGGCACCATCACCGCCGGCCCGGCCATGACGGCCTGGGCGGTCACCCTGGGCGGCCGGCCGGTGGCCGGCGAGACCTGGCGGCTTTCAATCGGCGCCATCAGCTTCAGCCACCTGGTCGACGTTTCCGATACCCGATCAAGCGTCGCCCGCAAGCTGGTCGACGCCTTCAATGCCGCGGCTCCTGCCGGTTTCGTGGCGGTGGCCGACGGCGAGGCGATCGTCGTCGCCAATACCGCGGGAACGCCGTTCACGCTCGGAGGGAGCGTCACCCATGTTGCCGCCAGCCCGATCGGAACGGCGCGCGGCAGCCTTGCGATCCAGGCAGCCGCCGTGCAGGTGCGCTCCCTCGGCGGCACGCCGGTGGCCGGTGAAGTATGGAGCGCGACCCTGACCGTTGGCGCCACCTCGGTCACGGTGCAACATGTGGTGGGGCTGGTCGACGAGGATGGCAACGCCGCCACGCCGAAGACGGCGCAGACCCTGCTGGGGGTGGCTGCCGGCCTGGCCGCGGCTGTCAATGCCAACGCGCAGGACAGCATCACAGCATTCGCGTCCGGAGCGCGGGTTGTGCTGGTCGAGCGCAAGGGGCTGGCGATCACGACTGTCACCACGGTGCGCCCGGCCGGTACCCTGACTGGCGCCGCGGTGCAGCCGATCGTACGCATCGCCAACCTGCCCGCGACCCTGGTGCTGGGCCAGACCTTCACCGTGACCCTGGTCGGCAACGATCTCTCGACGGTGCTTTCGACCACGGTGCTGACCAAGGCAGCCGCCGGGGAGGCGTTGCTGCCGGGCGAATCCGGTCTCGAAGTCGAGTCGGCAGCGTCGGTCGCCGCCCGTCTTGCCGGTGTCATCAACCGCTCGGCACCAGCCGACTACAGTGCCACCACCGATGCCGCCACCCTGATCGTGGTGAACCGGGCCGGCCATCGCTTCACCCTTGCCAACCTGCTGGTGGTCGATACCGACCAGGCCGGCCTGGCGGGTACCGCCAGTGTTTCGCTCCTGACCCTGCAGGGCGCGCCGGTGGTGGGCGCCACCTGGGCCATCAACCTGACCTTCGACGGCGCCACCAGCACGATCTCGCATGTGGTCGCCGAGGGCGAAACCGTGGCGCAGATCGCCGCCGCGCTCGGGCTTGGCATCTCGGCTTCGCTGGCCGGTGACTTCAACGCCCTTGTGCAAGGCACCGAGATCATCCTGGTGCGCCGCACCGCCGGCGGTTTCCAGGCGAACTTTGCGACCCAGGCCGCGCCGTTCGGAGAAGACGCGGCAACTACCGCCATCGTCACCCTGCAAGGCACGCCAGCCGAGGGCGAGACCTGGACTGTGACCGTGGGCGGGCTGGCCTACAGCGTGATCGCCGCCGCCAACGAGGCGGTATCCAGCCTTGCAACGCGCCTGGCAGCGGCCATCACCAACGACACCTCGGCGGATGCCGTGAAGTTCGTCGCCGCCGCCGAAGGGGCGCAGATCGTGGTGGTCAACCGCGCCGGCGGGGCCTTCACCACCGATTTCCGCATCACCCGCGTTTCCGGCGCCAATATCGACACCACAACCACCACCTCGGCGGTGGTGACCATCGGCGCAGGCCTCGCCGCCGGTGCCAGCGCGACCCTCGTGCTGATCACCGACACCCAGGTCGCGCCGGTCACCTTCAGCACGACTGGCCTGGCCAGCGCGGCGCAGGTCGCCGCCGGTCTGGCGAACCTGGTGGATGGCCTGGCCGACTACACCGCCACCGCCGACGGTGCGCAGGTGATCATTGTCAACCGCACCGGCGCGATCTTCCGGGTCGGCAATTTCGCCACCACCGATGTCGTCACCGCCAAGACCACGCGGGTGAATTTCGGCGGCGTGCCGGTTGCGAGCGAGTCCTGGACGTTGACCATCACGGATGAGTCGATGCTGGCGCAGACGCCAGCGCTGCCGCCGCAGACCAGGGTGCTGCAGAGTGGCGCGGGCAGCAGCGCCTTTGCCGATCTCGCCACGGGCTTCGCCAACTGGATCAACACCAACGCGGTGCTGGGCGACTACACCGCGATCGCCGAAGGCGCGGTGCTCCTGATCGTCAAGCGCAGCGGCGGCAGCTTCGACACCGTGGCCACGGTCGCGGCCGCCGTCACGGCCGGCGTCACGTCGACCCCGGCCAACAACGTTCCGGCGTTCAGCGTGACGCTCACCGGCGCGCCGGTGGTAGGTGACACCTGGAAGATCCGGATCGCCACCTTCGACAGCGTGTTCACGGTCACTTCCGGCGTCAATACCCTGGAGGGCATCGCCGCCGAACTGGCAAAGGCGATCCGCAACAACGCCAACCTGACCGGCTTTACCGCTGCCGCCAAGGGCACGATCGTGACCATCGTCAGCAAGGCGGGAACCGCCTTCACGCCGGCGATTTCGATCACGCCGCAGCCTGACTACGCTGCGGCGGCGGCGCCGTCTGCCTACATGGTCGATCTCGCCGGAACCCCCGTCAATGGCGACGTCTGGCGCATCACGCTGGGTGGCGGCAATGTCTTCTCGGTGGTTGTCGGATCCACCCGCAACTATGGTGCCGGCCCGATCGTGGTGAGCACCCTGACCGACATCGCCCGCGTGCTGGCGGCCGCCATTTCCGAGGGCGGCGGCGGTTTCGCTGCGACCACCGAGGGCACGCGCGTGGTGATCGCGGGCCCTGCCACGGCGACCCCGCCGACCGCCACGTTTGTGCCGGCGAGCACGTCCAGCTCTTCCTGGGGGGCCGCATTCAACAGCGCCACGGCGGCCTATGCCACCCTGACCGGCACGCCGGTCACCAATGACCGTTTCCAGGTCGACCTCAACGGCGTGAGCTTCATCCACACCGTGGGCAGCGGGGAAGGGCGGGACGTGGTGGTGCGCGCGCTCGCAAACCTGATCAACAACAACAGCTTCGCCCAGGTGGCGGACTACAGCGCCATCGGCGACGGTGGCTTCCTGGTGATCGTCAAGCGCAGCGGCGGGGTGTTCACGCCGACCTTCACGCTGACCAAGGCGAGCAGTACGGTGAGCCGCGAGTTCATCGCCGGAAACAGCGCACTCACCACCAACGCGAACACGCTCGTACTTGCGGGCACTGCGATTGCCGGCGAAACATGGCGGGTCGCGCTGACCATCGGCAGTGGCCCCACCCTGGTGGCCAGCCATGCGGTGACCATGGTCGACGCCGACGGCGACCCGGCCACGCCGGCCTTGCGCACGCAGAACCTGGCCGAGATCGCCGCCAGCCTCGCGGCGAACATCAACGCACAGGGTCCGACCGACCTGAGCGCCGTCGTCGAAGCCAACCAGGTGTTCATCGTCAACCGCGCCGGGACCGTGTTCACGGCATCGTATTCGGTTGCCCCGGCCGGGTCGTTGACCATCGTGTCGCCGGCCCCCGCGGCGAAGGCGGCCCTGGTGAGTGGCATCGCGCGCGCCGGTGATCGCTTTGACGTCACCCTGGCAACCGCCAGCGGTAGCGTCGCGCTCAGCTACGTTGCTTCTGCCGGAGACAGCGCGGCCAAGGTGGCGGCGGCCCTGGCGGCGCTGGTCAACAATTCCGCCGATCCGGACGCGCTCGCGTTCAGCGCCGTGGCGCGCGCGGATGCCCTCTATTTCGTCAACCGTGACGCGGTGGCCTTCACCGCGCTGGGCGGCATGACCGCAGGCGCGGCGGGCACGCTCGCCGAGAGCGTCGCCAAACCGGTCGAGCTGGCGGTTTCGGTCTCCAGCGTGGTCGCCAACGAGACCTGGGTGCTGAAGTTGGTCGCGGGCGGCGCAAGCACCACCTACAGCTACAAGGCCACCTCCGGCGATACCTCCCTGACCAGCGTGCTCGACAAGCTTGCCGCCCTGGTCAACGCCGATGCCGCCAGCCTCTATGTTGCCGACAGCGCTACCGGCCTGCTGCAGATTTTCCGCAGCGGCAGCACCGCCTTCGAGGCCAGCCTGGCCATCGTCGCCGCAGGTGCCGCGGGCGTCGATCCGGGCACCGCGCGCAGCGCCATGGTGCTCCTCTCGGGAAGCCCGCTGGCCGGGGAAACCTGGTCGCTCAGGCTGAGCGGGGACAACCTCAACCGCACCTATGACATCGTCCTGCCGGCGCTGGCCAGCCCGGCACCGCCGACCCTGGCCGCACTTGCCCAGTCGCTGGCGACCCGCATCAACGACGATGCCGGCGCGGCCGATTTCAATGCCTTCGCCCGGGACGGCAAGCTCTTCATCGTCAATCGTGACGGCAAGGCCTTCGAAGCGGCCCTGAGCGTAACGCCCGCAACCCCGCGCAGCGTCACTTTCGGGCTGCCACAGGCCACGGTGGAGTTGTTCGGCAAGCCGCTTGCCGGCGAGGTGTGGACCATCACACTGGCCGGGCGCGCCTATTCGGTGACCGTCGGCGGCGCGGTCGGCACACTGGACAAGATCGCCGAAGCGCTTGCCGCCACCATCCGCGTCGACAACACCGTCGAAGGCCTGGTGGCTCGACTGGCGAAGTCCATCGACGCGATCACGGGCTTCAATGCCGTGGCCACCGGCACCAGTCTGGTGATCAGTTCCACCGGCGGGGCCATCACCGGCCTTGTGCGCAACGGGCTGGGCAATGTGGTCAACCGCGTGAACGCGGCCGCGACCTCGATCACCCTGAATTTTGCCGGCGCGATACCGGCCCACGGCGAAAACTGGAGCGTCGAACTCTCCCGCGCCGGCGCCACCACGATCGTGAACGAAATCGCGGTCGAACGCTTCAGCGCCACCAGCGACGGCGTCACCGTGCGCGTGGTCGACCTGAGCGCGACGCTCTTCGTGCCGCAACTGTCGATCCGCCATGTGAGCGGCTTCGTGGTTGATGCCGCCACGCCGGTCGCCTTCCTCGGCTTGTTCAACAGCACGGCCACCACGGGGCATGACTGGACGCTGACCTTCAAGGGGCCGGGCAACGCGACCAGCACCCTGACGGTGAGAATCGGCGACAGCTACAACGGGATCGTCGCCGACACGCAGGAACATATCGCGCAAATCTTCGCGCGCAGGATCAACGACGCCGGTCCTGCGATCCTGACGGCGATGGCCGAGGGCCGCCAGATTGCAGTGGTGAGTCGCGATGGCAGCCAGTGGACGGCGGCGTTCGCGATCGTACCGGCCCCGTCGGCCACGCCTGCGGCGACCGTGTCCGGAACCGCAGGTGCGACCACCGTCACCTTCGCAGGTACGCCGCAGCCGCGCGAGATCTGGAGCCTGACCGTCGCCGGCAACCGCTTCGACGTCGCCGTCGGCGAGACCTATACCGTCGGCGCGGATGGCGTGAAGGTGGTGGCCAGCAGCGCCAACGCGCTGGCGGTGGTCTTCGCCGACTGGATCAATCGCAACAGCGTGAACCAGGCCGCCGGGTTCAAGGCGGTGATCAGCGGCGACGCGATCGTGATCGTGCGCCGCAGCGGCTCGGGATTCCTGGCCTTCGACACCGCGTTCCGCTTCATACCGGCCATTGACGGCACGGCCGACCTCTACAGCGTGGCCAGCGCCACCGGTGTGGCGTCGATCAAGCTGCAGGGCTTGCCGGTCACCGGCGAGATGTGGACCGCGACGCTTGCCGACGGGGCCGCCAGCAACAGTTTTGTCTACTACGCCGTGCCGGACGACACGCTCGGCAACGTGGCGCTGTCGCTTGCAACGCTGATCAATGCGGGCGGCCGCGGGTTCGTCGCCTCGGTCGAGGGCGAACGCCTGGTCGTGGCCCGCACCACCGGCGCGAGCTTCACGGCGAGCGTCGCGGTGACGCCGGCGATCAGCGGAGCGCCGGCGACGACCAGCAACAACGTACAGATGGTGAAAGACGGCATCGTGCCGCGCGCCTGGTCGGCACTGCTGGCGGGCTTGCCGGTCAGCGGCGAGGTCTGGCGCGTCGCGCTGGAAGGCCTGGACTACGACCACACTGCGGCGGCCGGCGAGTCGATGGCCGATATCGCCGCCGCGCTCGCCGCCCGCATCAACCTTTTGAACAGCCAGGCCGGGCTGGCCGAAGCGCTGGCGCTGCGCATCAACGCGCCGATCAATGCCACCACGCCAAGCGTCTACGTTGCCACTTTTGCCGGACTCGACCTGACGATCAGCAAGCGCGACGGCGGCCTGATCACCGCGCGGCTGGCCAACGCCACCAATTCCTACAGCGACGTGGAGACCACGGCGGCGGCCTCCGTCACGCTGACCGCAGGTGGAACCTTCACCCTCGGTGAGGTCTGGACCGTATCCATCACCGACGCCGCCAACGCGACGACCAGCTTCACCGTGCAGCCGCGCCACGCCGCCATGGCCGAGGATCGCACGCTGGTGATCCTCGACCGCTTCACGCCCTTCACGGCGACACCGACCTTCAGCATCGGCAGCGGCAATCCCCTCGTGTTCGCGGCAGACCAGCGTTTTGCGGCCACCGGCACCGACCTGCTGCAGGCAGCCGCATCGGCCACGCTCGCAGGCATCGGCGCGACCGGCACCACCTACACGCTTCTCCTGCGCATCGCCGACATCGCCACGCCGTTCAGCTACACCACCCTTGCCGGCGACACCACGGCGAGCGTGATCGCCGCGCTGGCCGCCGCCGTCAATGTCAACGGGCGGGAAGACTTCAGCGCCCTTGCCGACGGCGCGACGCTGCTGCTGGTCAACCGCGCCGGGGCGTCGTTCAGCCTGGCCAACACGGGCAACGCCGCGGTGGCCGGCAGGGCTGCCGTGGTTTCGCTCGACGCCACCACGCTGTTCGCCGGCGAGGTCTGGACCGTGATCCTTGACGACGCCACCTACACCACCGTGCACTCGCATGTGGTGGCGGCCGGCGAAACCCTGGCCGATCTCGCCCGCGAACTGGCCAACAGCATCGTCAGCACCGGCCTGGTGACCTTTACCGCCGCCTTCAGCGGCAACAAGGTGGTCATCACCAATCTTGCCGGCACGCCGTTCACCACCAATGTGGAAGTCACGCCGGTGGGTCAGGTTTCGGTCATCGAGACCCGCAAGTCCAACCAGGCACTGGTCGGCAACCAGTACTTCTACCGCCCGGTCAACCTCAACACGCGCGTCGACGAGACCCAGCAGGTCGACACGCTCAACATCTACAACGGCAACAGCCCGGCCGACGACATCGGCGTGCTCACCGCCAACCAGATCAGCGGGCTTGGCATGCCGGTGGCCACCGTCATCGCCGGCCGCACACTGCCGGGCGGCATCGTCTATGGCGACCTCGAGGTGCTCAACATCCGCTTGGGCAGCGGCCGCGACACCTTCACGGTCAATTCGACCCATGCCGGCGCCACCAACATCTGGACCGGCAGCGACCCCGACACCCCGCTGGCGACCGTGGACGACACCATCAATGTCGAATCCATCGACGGCCATACCACCATCGACGGGCAGGGCGGCAACGACGTGTTCAACGTGGGCCCGCAGGCGGCGGCCAACCTGATACCGGAAGACGACAACCGCCTGGGCACGGTAAGGGCGCTGCTCACCCTCATCGGTGGCGCCGGCAGCGACACCCTCAACGTCAACGACAGTTCGGTCGGCAGCACGACCGCCGGCATCCTCACCGGCTCCACGCTGACCGGCATGGGCATGCCTTCGATCTCCGAGATGCAGACCATCCGCGTCCAGGCTGCCGCCGGTGTCTACACGCTGCGCATCACCGACCGCAGCATCGATTCGAAGACCGCCGCCACGGCGCTGGTACAGATCTCCGGGACGCCGATCGTCACCGACGAGTGGAGCGTGGTGATCTCCGGCGACCAGCGCTTCACGACCCGGGTCGGCGCCGCGTTCGCCAATCCCGCAACCGCCGGTGTGGTCACCACCGTGGCCGACATCGCGCGCGACCTCGCGTACCGGATCAACCTGAGCGCGGGCTTTGCCGCCACCGCCGACGGCGCCATCATCGCCATCGTCAGCCCGACCGGCGAGGGCTTCCAGGCGACCTTCGAGATCAAGACCCGCGCAACCGCTCCCGACACCGCCATCAGCCCGCTCGACGGGACCACCGCCGCCGCCGTGCTGTCCGGTACACCGATCGCGGGCGACCAGTGGATATTCACGGTCTCGGGCCATGTGTTCACCTTGACAGTCGGCGCCGGTGAGACCCTGGCACAGCTTGCGACCCGCCTGGCCGACCTGATCAATATCGACAGCAACGGGTTGCCGAACTATCTTGCGCTCGCCATCGCCAACACCGTGGTGGTGGTCGACCGCGCCAACGCCCCGACGCTGCCGACCATTTCGTTCCGCGTGACACTCAAGCCGGTCGCCCCCAACACGACCGGGGATGCCGGCAGCACCGTCGCGATCGACCGCGACGGTTCCGCCTCGACCGCGATCACCCTGGGCGGCACGCCGGTCACCGGCGAACGCTGGCTGGTGGCCCTGAACGGCGTGGAATACGGCTTCACGGTGCGCCAGCCGCTCGCCGATGTCGCCATCGGCCTGGCCAACGCGCTCAACGCGCTGCCGGGGGCGTACACCGCCCAGGCGTCCGGAACTGCCATCACGGTCCGCACCGCCGGTGCGCCGTTCGTGGCCACCATCACCCGTACCGGCGCCGCGCAGACCCTGCAAGCCGCCTCTGCGTCGCAGCAGGCCACGGTGGCGCTGGCCGGTATCCCCGCCGAGGGCGAAACCTGGACGCTCTCCATTACGAGCGCGGGCGCGCAGACCATCAGCGTCAATTTCACCGTCGACACGCTGGCCACGATCGCCGGCGGAATCGCCGCCAGCATCAACGCCGGCGGGACCGCCTATGCCGGTGGCGCCGAAGGCCGGGCGCTGATCATCGTCGATCGCCAGGGGCGCGCCTTCCCGGCCGCGCTGGCGGTGCAGGTGCGCGGCCTGGGCTCCGCCGTGGTGGCGGGTAGCGCAACGGCGAAGACGGCGACCCTGTCGGGCGCGGTCATCACCGGCCAGCGCTGGGTGCTCAATGTGCAGGTGGGCAATGCCGTCAGTGCGTTCTCCTACACCGTGCGTGCCGGCGACACCCTTGTGGCGATCGCCAACGGCCTGGCCGCCGCGGTCAACGCTTCCACCGACCCGGCGATGGCAGGCCTGCGTGCCAGCGCGCCGGTGGTCACCCAGGGCAATCCGTCGCCGGCACCGGTCCTGACCGTCACCAAGGCGTCCGGCTTTGCCGCCAGCGTAGCGGTGCAGCCGGCAGGCGCGGCTACGGCCGCCCAGCGCACCGCGGCGACCACCAGCTTCGATCTGGCCGGCCTGCCCAAGACCGGCGACCGCTGGATCGTCACCATCAACGGCGTCCAGTACGTCGGCGTGGTCGACGCGCTCATCACCAGCCTGGGCGACGCTGCGCTGGCCGGCATGGGATCCCGGCTGGCAAGCCTCATCAACGCCGGCGCACCGGACAATTTCAGCGCGTTCATGTCGGGCACCACCCTGCACGTGACCGAGCGTACCGGCGCCGCCTTCGACAGCGCCGCGGTGATCGGCCTGGCCACCGCCGCCAACGGCACGATCCTGGCCGCCGCCCCCGGCAGCGCGGTGTCGGTGGCACTGAGCGGCGATCCCGCCGCCGACGACGTGTGGCGCCTGACCATCAACGGTACCCAGCACAGCGTGACCATCGGCAGCACGCTGAGCGCCGCCGACTACACCATGGCCACCGGTCTGGTGCTTGCGGAAGGCGGCGCGGCGATCGTCATCGACACCCCGGCCGAAGTGGCGCTCGCGCTTGCCGCGGCCGTCAACAAGAAGGCCGCCAATTCGACATCCGCGGCGCAGGATCGTGACCTGCTGGCCACGCCGTTGGGTAATGGGCTGGTGCTGGCCAGTCGCACCAACCAGGCGCTCAATGTCGGCTTTGCGATCCTCCTGGCCAACCCGGCCGGCCTGCCGGCCGGGTCCGCCAGCCTGGCGTCCGCAGGCGCGGCCCTCGCCACCCTGAGCGGCACGCCGCAAAGCGGTGAAACCTGGACCATCACGCTCGGTGCCGCCCCGGTGTCGGTCGCCTTCAATGAGGTGGTCGACGGTGTCACCGTCAACACCCTGGCCAGGTTCGCCGCGGCCCTGGCCTTCAAGATCGACGCCCTGGCGGGCTATGTCGCCGTGGCCAACGCCACCAACTCGATCGCCATCATCTCGACCACCGGCAGCACCGCCCCGCAGATCACGACCCAGGTCACCCGGCCGCTGAACGTCGGCAGCGTCACTGCGGCCGCGAGCGCCGCCCAGGTCATCACGCTCAGCGGCGCGCCGCTCGCCAACTCGCTCTGGACCGTGACGGTGGGCACCACGGCCTATGCGGTCCGGGTCGGCACCGATACCGTAACGGTCGACTCGCTGACACGGCCGGTGGCCAGCACCGCGGACATCGCCACCGCGCTTGCCGCCCGGATCAATGCCGACGGCGCGGGCGGTTATGCGGCGGTGGCCATCGGCGAGCAGTTGGTGGTGGTGCGCCAGGCGGGCGGGAACGCCTTCGTCGGCCCCTTGACCATCTCCGCCGGACAAACCGTCGGTGTCAGCGCGGCGCAAGGCGTGGCAAGCGAGGCGTGGACCCTGGTGTTCAGCGGCACGCCGGTGGCAGGGGAGGTCTGGAACCTGAAGTACGACACCCTCGATGTGTCGGTGACCGTCACCGCCGGCATGCGCCTGGCCGATGTGATCGGCGCTCTGGCGGTGCTGGCGGGCAAGGGCAATGACTTCTCGACCATCGTCGAGGGCAGCACGTTGGTGGTGGTGAAGAACATCGCGCCGACCACGACTACCAGCCCGGCGCCGGCCGTGACGGTGACACCGTTCAACGCCCTCACGCGCCAGTGGACGGAGTCGGTCACGCTTTCAGGCACGCCTCTGGCGGGCCAGACCTGGTCGGTCAGGATCGGCACGCAGACCGCGTCCTACACGGTGCAGGGCAGTGATATCGGCACCGATGGCGCAGCCGGCGCGCTGGGGCGGATTGCCACCCGACTGGCCGCCGCCATCAACGCCCGCAACGACAACCCGACGAGCGAACCCGACGACTTCGCGGGTTATACGGCTAGCGCCAGCGGCGCTCGGCTGCTGATCACCGGTACGACCGGCGCCTTTACTCCGGTGGGTGGCGCGACCGGCACCTATGCCGTCGCGACGGTCAATGCCTCGAGCACCCGTACCACCCTCACCGACAGCGTAGCGGTAGGCGACACCTGGACTGTCGGGCTGGTAGATGCCGCAAGCGGCGCGGTCGCCAGCTTCAGCTTCGTGTCCACGGCCACAACGCTTTCCGGCGTCGCCAGGGGCCTCGCCGCGGCCATCAACGCGGCGGCGTCGGATGCCTTCCTCGCCATCGCCGACGCCGATGCGCTGGTCGTCATCAACCGCTTCGGCGCGTCGTTCACCACCCGGATCGATGTGGCGCCGGTGGGCCAGATGTCGGTATCGCGCAGCTTCGAACTCGGCGGCAGCGCCCTGGCTGCAGACAGGTGGGTACTCAACCTCACCAGCGGCGGCGTGACCAGTTCCTTCACGGCCACCGGCAGCAGTGTGGTGGCGACCCTCGCCGCCGACTTCGCCAGCCAGATCAACGCCAGCACCGGCTACCGTGCTTCCGCCACCGGCAACCTTCTGATGATCTCGACCGAAGGCGCAAACGCCGGCCGGGCCTTCGTGCTGGCGAGCGATTCCCGCGCCGGCACCGCGCAGGAGAAGGCCGCCACCAGCGTGCGCGAGCTGGCATTGTTCGGGCCGGCCAACACCACCGATACCTGGCATCTGACCTTCACCCTGGATGGCGTCAGCAGCACCGTCGACGTGCCCGTGACGTCTGACCTGACGACGCTGGCCGTCAGCCTCAACCAGACCATTCACGGTCTGCCTGACTTCCTGGCGGTTCGCGACGGCACCGTGATCAAGGTATCGCTCGATCCGGCTGTCGCTGCGAATGCCGGCCTCGGCTTCACAGTCTCCTACGCGCTTTCACGCGCCACCGTCAGCACCACGTCCGCGATCACGCCGAGTTCCAGCGCTGCCGTGGCGCGCGGTACGCCGGTGGCGGGCGAAACCTGGCGGGTCGACGTCGGCGGCACTCGGTTCACCCATGTGGTTAGCGCCAACCAGACGCTGGCCGAGGTGGTGGCCGCGCTGGCGCGTGCCGTCTCGGCAGGCACCGGCCCCGCCGCGGCCGGGCGCGGCGACGTGCTGGTGGTGCTGGGCGATGCGAGCTTCGACATTCCGATCGTCGTCAACAAGGCATCGGCCGCGACGCTGATTGCCGGCGGTGCGGTGGTGATCGGCGCCACCCCGCAGGTGGGCGAATCGATCACCCTGAACCTGGGCACCAGCCTGCATGTGGTCACTGTGCGCGAATCGGTGCCGCTGGCCGAGATCGCCGCGGCGCTGGCGGCGCGCATCAACGCCGCGGGCACGCGCTTCAACGCCAGTGTGGACGGCACGACGCTGGTCGTGACAGACACAGGCACACCGGCCACCAGTGCGACGTTCTCGATTGATTCGACAACTACCGCAGGCAGCGCCAGCCGCACCGTGTCGGGCGCCACCACGCGCCTTCTCCTGACCGGCACCTCACGCATCGGCGAAACCTGGCGGGTGACGGTTGACAGTACGACCTACAGCTACACGCTGGAGTCGCCCGAGGCGCTGGCGGAACGCCTCGCGGCCGACGTGAACGCGCGCGCCTTCATCGTCAGCGCGACACCGGCGGTCGCGACCCCGACGGCGGGCGAGGTGTGGACCGTCAGCGTCAATACCGCCGGTGCCGTCGTCAGCGGCGCCTATGCGGCAGTCAATGGCGATACCCTGGCCGATGTGATCGCCGCCCTGGCGCGCGCGCTCAACGCGGTGGGCGGGGCCTCCTTCACCGCCAGCGCCACTGGCGGCAGCCTGATCCTTGCCAATGCCGCCGCCGCGCTGCCGTCGGTGACCTTCGCACGCGACGCCACCACGCTTACCACCAGCGTGACAACACTGGCCAATTTCGTCGCCGCCTTCGACGGCGGCAGGGTGGTGGTGGCGCCGCTCACCGGTACCTATCCGATCGCGTCGGGCGCGGTGGCCGCCGCCGCCCGCAATGGATTCACCGCCGCGGCGGTGGCGAGCGCCGCCACGATCATCGCCCCGACAGCCACGCCGGTCGAAGGGGAGATCTGGAAGGTCACGCTCGGGACCGCGCAATACAGCCGCCAGGTGCAACGTGTCAATGGCACGCTTGATTCGGTCGCCGTCATCCTGCGTTCGCTGGCGGAGCAGATCGCCAGCGGCGTACTGCCCGGCTATATCGCCACGGTCAAGGCGGACACGCTGTTCATCAGCCGCGCCGATGGCGGCGCCATTCCGGCCGCCGCCTTCGCGGTGGCGCCCGCAGCCGGCATCGCGGTAGCGGCGACGCCGCCTGCCGCACGCGCGGTCAGCTTCGCCGGCACGCCGGTGCAAGGGGATACCTGGTACGTGATGCTGGCTACCGCCGCCGGCACATTCGCCTACGGACACACCATCACCGCGGGCGACGTCTCCGCACCCGACCGCCCCGCTGCCATCATCGCCGCCCTTGCACAGGCGATTCGTGCGGATGCGGCAGGCGGATTCATCGCCGTCAGCGATGCCGTCAATCATCCCGGCAAGCTGTTCATCCTTGATGCGGCGGGGCGAGCCGTCGACGCCAGCTTCGAGATCCGGCTCAAGGACGGCACACGTGGCGGCGCGGCCGTGCTGGTAGCGCCGGCAGTCGCCAGGACGCTGGAAATCTCCAGCACGAGCACCGCGACCCTCGGCGAAACCTGGTCCATCGCGCTGACCTTCGGCAGGACCACCGGTGGCATTACCGAGAGCATCACCCGCAGCTACGGCCATGTGGTGACCACCGTCGGCACTCCGGCTGCAACCGAGACGCTCGCGCAGGTCGCCGCGGCACTGGCGGCGGCGATCAACGAGGATGCAGGCGCCGGTTTCACCGCCCTGGCCGATGGCCGCAATGTGATTGTCGTCAAGCGGGATGGCAGCGGCTTCTCTGCCGCCGGTTCGGTGGTGGCCAAGTTGCGGCCCGCCGCCGCCGCCGAGGTCGTGCGCGGCAAGAGCGCCGCGGGTGTCGAGCGCGTACCGGCGATCGATATCCAGCTGGGATTCGTCACCACCGTCACCCTGCCGACTTCGCTGGCACGCCCCGAGGTTGGCGAAACCTGGACCCTGGCGGTGAGTGCCGGCGGCATCAATTACATCGCGACCTACGTCGCGGTCGCCGGCGACAGCCATGCCAGCGTCGCCGCCGGGCTGGCGCGCGCGCTGGCCGCGGCCTCGCCGCTTGCCGCCAGCAGTGCTAACAACGCCATCGAGATCATCAGCCCCAGCACCAGCGCAGCTACCGCCAGCGTCACCCGCAAGCCGGCTGGCGGTGCCACCGCACCGTTCGCCGCGGTCGTGAAGGCGACCGGCACGCCGATCACGGGCGCCCATTGGGCGCTCAGCCTGCTGGTTGGCGGCAATAGCCATGTGTTCGACCTGGCGGTGACCGACGGCCAGTCCTGGAATTCCATCGCCCAGGCCTTCGCGACGCTCATCAACAACGCCGCCAACCTGGCAGGCTCGCCGCTCGCCGGCCTCAACGCCGCGGCCACCCCGGATGGTTCACTGGTGGTGGCCGACATGGCGCGGCGCACGCTTGGTGCTTCGATCGCGCTGGTGACGGTGGCTGAAGCCGCCATCGACGGTGGCGCCGCGACCACGACCATGGTCGACCTCACCGGCACGCCGCAGGCCGGCGAGATCTGGCGCCTGCGCGTGGGCAGCCTGTTCTACGAAGTCACCAAGGGCGAAACCGTCAATGGCAAGGTCGTCAATACGCTGGCCGATTTCGCCACCGCGCTGGCGTTCAGGTTCGAGGCGGATTCACTGTCCGCGCGCGCCGCGCTTGCTGCGCTGGCTCCGGGTGCGACCGTCCTGCCGGCCAATGCCGCCGCGGCGCGCTACACCGCTTTCGCCGACGGCAACCGCATCATCATCGTCGACCGGCAGGGCGGCGCATTCAGCACCCGCCTGGATTCCGGCAGCATCAGCCGTGGCGAAGGCTACGCCGACATCACGCTCGACTACAGCCTCGACGAAGCCGCCATGCAGGCGAAGTTGCGCTCGCTCTACGGGACCGACGACATCGCCGTGGCGGCCGTGCGCACCGGCACTGACGTCACCTACACCATCAATTTCGTGCGTACCCAGGCCGGCGTCAACCAGCAGCAGCCACGCTGGACCGAGAGCGCCCTGACCACCAGCCTGGTGCCCAGCCCGAACGCCTCGGTGAGCGTCGAGACGGCCACCCTGCGCCAGGGCGCGCTGGTGAACGCCGGCCTCAACAACCTCGAGACCATCACGATCAATCCGAACGTCACCGGCGGCAGTTTCGCACTCTCGTTCCGCGTCCCTGACGGCAAGGGCGGGCTTGAGGTCCGGACCACCCGGCCAATCGCCTACAACGCCAGCGCCACCGAGGTTTTCAAGGCGATCAGCACCATACTCAACCCGAACGGCGCGACCATCGACATCGACGCCGCCTTCGATACCGCGACCCGCACGCCTTCCAAGCCGTATACCGACAACTTCGCGGTGCGCAAGGTCGGCAGCGTCTACCTGATCACCTTCCAGGGCGCGCATCGCGACCTCGCGATCTTCGACATCGACACCCGCCTCCTGACCACCGAGGCAGCGCCTGCCCCGACGGCGCATGAAGGCCTTGCCACCACCGTGACCCTCGGCAGCACCGAGGGCGTCACCGTGATCGAGAACCAGCCGCCGCGCGCGACCACCGTCGACTTCGGCCGGCTCTTCAATGTGGCTGGCGCGAGCGTCTCGCTGGGCGCCGGGAACATCGACCTGGTGATTTCGCTGCGCGGCGTCAGCAGCACGCACGCGGTCTCGGCGGCCAGCGCCGCGGCTGCGGCGAGCGCACTGGCGGCCGACATCAATGCGCGCGCGGCCGACGTGTTCACTGCGGTCGCCGACGGCGGAGTGCTGGTCATCTCCAACCGCGACGGCGGCACTTTCCGCACCAGCCTGTCGGTGGACGGCACGGTGATCGGGGTCAAGTCGATTGATCGTTCAACCCCGTTCGAGGTCGCGGTGACCCTGTCGGGCAAACCGACCGCCGGCGAAGCGTGGGAAATCACCCTCGACGACGGCGCCACCACACCGAGCGTGCATCGCCACACCGTGGGCGCCAGCGACACGCTCGATAGCATCGCCACCGCCCTGGCGGCGCTCGTCAACAGCGGCGCGAACGGCGACTTCGCCGCCCTGTCCGACGGCGCCAGCGTGGTGATCGTCCGTCGCGACGGCACGGTATTCGCCGCCACACCGCGCATCGCCGCAGCCGGCCAGCCGCGCGCCGGCGAGACCTGGACGGTCACCCTGAAGAGCGCCACCAGCGCGGCGTTCGCCAACCTCGCGCCGGGAACCCCGCTGGTGTTCAGCCATACCGTGGTGGCCGGCGATACCGACGCCAGCGTGGCGCGTGCACTGGCCAACCTGATCAACCTGCAGGGCCGGCCGGAGTTCCGCGCCACCAGCAGCGCCGGCAAGCTCTTCATCGAGAACATTGCCGGCAATGTGTTCACCACCACTTTTGCCGCCAGCGCGTTCTCGACCACCACGCGCTCGATCGGCGAGGCGGTCGCCGGCGACACCTGGAGGGTGACCCTGCAGGCAGCCGGCGGCGCCGCTGTCACCGCCACTTACCTGGTGCAGGACGGTGATACCGCGGTCACGCTGGCGCAGGCGCTGGTCGGGGTGATCAACGGCTTGGCCGGGTCCGGGTTCGCCGCCGCCAGTTCAGGCGATCTGCTGCGCATCACCAACACGGACAGCAAGGTGTTCTCGACGCTCTTCACGATCCGGGCCGCGAACACGACCGTCGATGTGGTGCGCACCGCCAATGTCGAGGCCGGCACGGCGATCGTCGCGCGCCGCGTCGACGGCATCAACTACTACGAATTCGAAACCCTCAACGCCACCCTCGGCGCCGGCGACAGCGTCGTCAACGTCCAGGGCACCTCGGCTGCCACCAACATCAATACCGGCGAGGGCAACGACCGCATCTATGTGTCGTCGACCGCCGCCTACACCGCCGCCGACATCACCGCCACGGCGGCGCCGGACTTCCTGACCGGCCATCTGCACAACATCAACGGTGCCCTCAATATCGACGCCGACAAGGGCCGCGCCCAGTTGATGGTCAGCGGCGAGGCCAGCACGCTTGCCAACGACGACATCCTGATCACCGACCTTGGCATCGCGCCCGAGCCCGCGAACGCCGAAATCGCCATCCGCGGCCTGACTGGCGGGATCGGGGCCTTTGGCTGGGTCGACCTGGCGCAAGGCACCATCACCTACCGTGCCGACAGCACCGGAAGCTTTGCCGACGGCGTGTCGATCTGGACCGGCTTCGGCAACGACACCGTCTGGATCGACGGTGCCGCGGCACGCACCGGCGTGCGCACCATCACCGCCCTCAATACCGGCCTGGGCGATGACAAGGTTTATGTGGACCTGCAGGTCAGCGAGTCCAACAGCGTCACCGACACCACCGACGGCCTGCTGGTGCTCAACACGCAGGGGCCATGGAACGACTTCGCGGGCGTCAGCGACAAGGACGAGGTCATCGGCTCGGGTACCGGCGTGCGTCCGGGCGCGCTGACGCCGACAACCTTCGTATCGACGGCGCAGCTGGTGGTGTTTGGCGGGCAGGACGACGACACCATCACCGGCGGGTCCGGCGACGACATCCTGTTCGGCGATCGCGGCCGCATGATCCGCTACGCAGTGGCAGGCAGCCTGACCACCGCCGAGGTGGTCGAGCAGCAGGGCGGCGGCGGCCCGGGCGATGTTGCCGATGGCCTGGACCGCCTGCCCGACCAGTTTGTCAGCGTCGATCCGACCGTGGGCGGGAACGACACCATCCATGGCCTGGCCGGCAATAACATCATCGTCGGTGGCGCCGGCGCGGACCGGATCGACGTGGACACGGGCGACGACATCATCGCCGGCGACAACGCGCAGATCGATTTCTGGGCCGACACGACCCAGGTCAAGGGCGTGCAGACCATCGACACGCTGAACCAGCCAGGCTGGGGCGACATCATCGTCACCGGCGGTGGCAACAACGTGGTGCTCGGCGGCATGGGAGCCGACCATGTCAACGACCCGGCGGAGCCTTTCTCGGCCAGCGCCGTGCCTGGCGCGGGCAACGACTACGTGATCGGCGACAACGGCCGCTTCAACTGGGATGCCGCCGGCCTCCTGCAATCGTTCAACAGCGAAAACGCCGGCGCGATCACCATCACCCCCGCCAGCGGCGCCGCCAATCCGTTCAACGGCATCGATGTCGGCAACCAGGGGGCGCCGGCGCTGGCGGACCTGGATGGCGACGGCGACCTTGATGCCGTGCTGGGCGAGATCGGCGGCAGCCTGCGCTACTTCGAGAATACCGGCTCGGCCACGACGCCGGTCTTTGTCGAGCGCACCGGCACGGCCAATCCATTCAACGGCATCGATGTGGGCGAGGCGGGCATGCCGGCCTTCGCCGACCTGAATGGCGACGGAACCAACGACCTGGTGGTCGGCGCGGCCGACGGCAGCATCCATTTCTTCGCCAATACCGGCAGCGCGACGGCACCGCTGTTCGTCGAGCGCACCGGCCCGGCCAATCCGTTCTACGGCTTCGATGTGGGCGATGCCGCCGCACCCGCCATCGCCGACATCAATGGCGACGGCGATCTCGACCTGCTGGTGGGCGAGATCAACGGTACGCTGCGCTACTTCGAAAACACCGGCAGCATCGGCGTGCCCGCCTATGTGGAGCGCAGCGGCGCGGCCAACCCGTTTGACGGCATCGACGTCGGCGCCTACGCCGCACCGGCCACGACCGATATCGACGGCGATGGCGACCCCGACCTTCTGGTGGGCGAAATCGGCGGCACGCTGCGCTACTTCGAGAACACCGGGACCGCCAACGCGCCCGCCTATGTGGCGCGCAGCGGGACCGACAATCCGTTCGATGGCGCCACCGGCGGAAACAATGGCGCGCCGACCTTCGCCGACATCGACGGCGACGGCGACCCCGACCTCGTCGTGGGCGACAGCCTGGGCACCATCCGCGTGTTCACCAACACCAGCACCGGTGCGGGTGGCGGCGACGTGATCCTGGTCGGCGATGGCGCCAACATCGTGGTCGGCGGTTTCGGCAACGACACCATCACAACCGGCAGCGGCGCCGACATCATCCTTGGCGACAACGGCGCGGTGGCCTACACCCCGGGCACGACCAATCTGTTGCAGGCGGTTTCCACCGGCGTGGTCGGTGGGGCCAGCGGCAATGACACCATCGTAGGCGGCGAGGGCGACAACCTGGTGATTGCCGGAACCGGCACCGACACCGTCATCACCGGCAGCGGTGTCGACCGGGTCATCGGCGACAACGGCCAGATCAACTGGACGGCCACGGGCGTGCTTGCGCAGGTGCGCACCACCGATGCCGGACTCGGCGCCAAAGACACGATCCAGGTCGGCGACGGCGCCAACATCGTCGCCGGTGGCTTCGGCGCCGACATCATCAACACCGGCATCGGCGAGGACCTGATCCTGGGCGACAACGGCGTCTTCAGCTACACCACCGGCGCCGGCAACGTGGCCGTGCTGACCGGCGCGCGCACCACCGATACCAGCCCGACCACCGGCGGCAACGACGTGATCCAGAGCGGGCGTGGCGGCACTGCCAGCTTCGCCGACGTCAACGGCGACGGCAAGCTCGACCTGCTGGTCGGCACCAGCAACGGCACCATCCTCTACTTCGAGAACATCGGCAGCAACGCACTGCCGGTCTACGCCGAGCGCATCGGCGCCGCCAACCCGTTCTCCGCCGTCGACGTCGGCTCGATGAGCGCGCCGGTGCTGGCTGACATCAACGGCGACGGATTGCTGGATCTGGTCGTCGGCGCCAGCGATGGCACCGTACGGACCTATGCCAACACCGGTATTGCCGGCACACCGGTCTACACCGAGCTGGCCGGCGCCGCCAACCCGTTTGACGGCATCGATGTCGGCGACATGAGCGCGCCGGCCCTGGTCGACCTCAATGGCGACGGCACGCTCGACCTGGTGCTTGGTTCGGCCGACGGCAGACTCAGGACTTTCGACAATGCCGGGACCACCATGGCGCCGGTGTTCACCGAGCTGCTCAATACGTTCAACCCGTTCAATGCGATCAATGCGATCGACACCGATTCGATGAGCGCGCCGGCGTTTGTCGACATCAACGGCGATGGCACGTTCGACCTCGTGCTGGGCTCGAGCGACGGCACGATCCGCACCTTCAGCAACACCGGTTCGACCACGGTGCCGGTCTTCACCGAGCTGCTCAATGCCGCCAATCCGTTCCACGGCGTCGATGTGGGCAACCTCAGCGTGCCGGCGGTGGCCGACCTGAACGGTGACGGCCTGGCCGACCTGGTCGTCGGCGCCAATGGCGGCGCGCTTGATTACTTCATGAACACCGGCACGGTGTCGGCACCGGTGTTCGTCGAGCGCGCCGGCCCCGCCAACCCGCTGGCCGATCTCGCCACCGGCACGGGCAGCACG
The DNA here is from genome assembly GCA_965279115.1 of Burkholderiales bacterium. Lineage (GTDB taxonomy): Bacteria > Pseudomonadota > Gammaproteobacteria > Burkholderiales > JAEUOS01 > JAEUOS01. The sequence goes on along the minus strand of OZ257137.1, from coordinate 5,912,800 downwards.
CGCAACGTGATCCTTGCCGGTGTCGGCAACGACCAGGTGATCGATTCCAACCCGGGGCAGGACGTGGTGATGGGCGACAACGGCTTCGTCACCTGGGACGGGACCGGCACGCTGACCGGATTCGGTTCTTCGCAGATCGTGATCGGCGGCAATGACGTCATCGACCTCGGCAACGGCGCCAACATCGCGGTGGGCGGCTTCGGCAATGACACCCTGATCGCAGGCTCGGGCGCCGACATCCTGCTCGGCGACAACGGCACGGTCACCTACACCCCGAATTCGCCCAACCTCGCCCAGGTGCTTTCGACCGATACCGGCAACGCCACCGGTGGCAATGACACCATCGCCGCGGGCGCCGGCGACAACCTGGTCATTGGCGGGGTGGGCATCGACAGCATCATCGCGGGCAACGGCAACGACCTCTTGATCGGCGACAACGGCCAGATCACCTGGACCACGGGCGGATTGCTCAGTTCGGTCGGCACCACCGATCCGACCCTGGGTGCCGGCGACGTTATCCAGGCCGGCGACGGCAACAATGTCGTGGCCGGCGGTTTCGGTACCGATGTCCTTGTGACAGGTACCGGCGCGGACCTGATCCTGGGCGACAACGGCGTGTTCACCTACACCCCCGGAACCGGTGCCGCTACCGGCACCGCTGTGCTGACCGGCGCCCAGACCACCGACACCACGGCGGCGACCGGCGGTGGCGACGTGATCGTCAGCGGCGGCGGACCCAATCCGGTGTTCGGCGACATCAATGGCGATGGCCTGGCCGATGCGGTCGTCGGACGCGCCGATGGGACCCTCGGATATTTCGAGAACACCGGCAGCGTCGCCACGCCGGTATTCACCGAACGCACCGGCGCGGCCAACCCGTTCAGCGGTATCGACGTGGGCTCGGCCAGCGTCCCGGCGCTCGCCGACCTGGATGGCGACCTCGACCTTGACCTTGTCGTTGGCGACTTCAACGGCACGCTGAAGTACTTCGAGAACGTCGGCACACCCACCGCCCCGGTGTACGTGGAACGCACCGGCGCGGCCAATCCGTTCACCGGTATCGATGTCGGCGACGCGGCGGCCCCGGCGTTCGTCGATCTCGACGGCAACGGCACGCTCGATCTGGTGGTGGGGGCCAGCGACGGCACGCTGGTGTCCTTCACGAATACCGGCTCCACCAGCGTGCCGGCCTTTGCCGCGCTGGTCGGCCCGGCCAACCCGTTCAGCGGCATCGACGCGGGCAACAACAGCATGCCGGCCTTCGCCGACGCCAACGGCGACGGCATCGTCGACCTCTTGCTCGGCGACGCGAGCGGCGCGGTGGCCGTGTACGCCAACACCGGAACCGTCGGGGCACCGGTCTACACCCTGAACACCGCGCTTACGAGCCCGTATGCCGCGCTGGACGTGGGCGGTACGGCCGCGCAAAACATCGTTCTGGCCGGCGTCGGCGACGACCTGGTCAACCAGCCGGCGGGTCCGGCGACGGCGGGCCAGGCCGGCGTGGTCAGCGGCGGCACCGACATCGTGATGGGCGACAACGGCTTCGTGACCTTCGATTCCACGGGCCTCCCCACCGGGTTCGGTTCGTCGCAGACCGACGTGGGCGGCAATGACCTGATCAACGTCGGCAACGGCGCCAACATCGTCGTCGGCGGCTTCGGCGCCGACACCGTCAACTCCGGTGCCGGCGCGGACATCATCCTGGGCGACAACGGCGTGGTCACCTACGCACCGGGCACCTCCAACCCGCTGCTGGTGACTTCCACCGATGCCACTCCCGTGACCGGCGGCGACGACACCCTCAACGCCGGCAACGGCAACAACCTGATCATCGGTGGTGTCGGTGCCGACACCATCACCGGCGGGACCGGCAACGACACGATCATCGGCGACAACGCACAGATCGGCTTCACCGGCCCGGTGATGACCAACATCACCTCCACCGACACGACCGCGGCCACCGGCGGAAACGACATCATTGCCACCGGTGACGGCAACAACCAGGTGATCGCCGGTGTCGGCAGCGACGTTGTCACCACCGGCGCCGGCAACGACGTGGTGGTGGGTGACAACGGCACCATCATCAACAACCCGGATGGCACGCTTGCCCAGGTGTCGTCCGGCGATCCGGTCCTGGGCGGCAACGATGTCATCAGCACCGGCGCCGGCGCCGATATCGCCATCGGCGGCGCCGGCAGCGACACCGTCACCAGCACCGCTGGCAACGACATCCTGTTCGGCGATGGCGGCCAGCTGACCGTCACCGGCGGCGGTGGTACGGTCACCATCGGCTCGCTCGACCCGGCATATGGCGCCGCCGACACGCTTGACGGCGGGGCGGGCAACGATGTGATCATCGGCGGCGGCGGCAGTGACGTGATCTTCGGCTCGCCGGGCGAAGACGTCATCGTCGGTGACACCGGCCTGGTGTTCATCACCGGCGGTATCGTCACCGGCACCGGCCTGGGCGGCGGCGGCGGTGGAAGTGGCGGCGGGTTCCTCTCCGATGAGGAGCTCGAGACCCTGCTGGAGGAGCTGTTCGCCGGCCTGCCGGGCTTCATGACCGAAGGCGATGACCGCCTGCGGAACGCGATCGACCGCAATGATCCCCTGCTCGACACGGCAATATTCCGCCGGATCTTCAGCCTCGGCAATGGTGTCGGGCGCACGGTCCTGGTCGATGCCGACCTGTTCCAGAAGCTCTTCGGGTCCGATGCAATTTCCGCCCCCGAAGGCCTGCCGCACGGCGACGTCATGCCTGAAGGCGAGACGCCGGCGTCGGCAGGCAATGCCGCGCCGGGCTCCGCCGGCGCGGTCACCGATCCGGAGTCGCTGGCGCCGGCTACCGGTGTCCTCTCCGACCTCGAGGTGGAGGAGGGGGGCGAGTCGAGCCTGGCCGGTGACCTGCTTGCCACGGCGATGGGTGCCACCGGCCTTGTTGCCGTGCAGCAGTCGCGGCCGCGGGTCGTGCCGGACCGCGCTGCGCTTGCGGCCCATGCCGGCGCCGTCTGGCGCGGGCTGATCGCAAGGCTGCGCCCGCGCCGACCCCAAGCGTAGCGCCCTCCCAAGGTGCCACGGGCGCGCCGCCGGGCCGATTCGGCTGCCGGCAGCTGGCTTCGGCCAACTTCGCGTTTGGGTGTTAGCATCTCTTCCCCGCCTCCCGGGGCCCGGTTGGTGCCGGAGTCGGGAAGCCAGGCCGGCAGGTTCGTCGGCGTTTTTTCGGGACGGAAGCATGAGGATTTTTTTTGCAGGCGCGGCGCTGGCCCTGGCGGCGCACGGTGTTGGTGCGCAAGCGCCGGGGATGGCGGCACCCAGGGGAGATGCACGCGCGGGCGTGCCGGCGACGAATCCGGTCGCGGTTGCGGCGCCAGGGGGCAATGAGCTCGAATGCCTGGTTGAACCCCATGTCCTGGTCAATGTCGGCAGTTCGGTCGATGGCGTGCTTGACCAGGTATTGGTCAATCGCGGCGATGTAGTGAAACAGGGCCAGGTGGTGGCCAGGCTGCAATCCGGCGTCGAGGCGGCCTCAGCCAAGTTGTCGGCGGCGCGCGTCGAGTTCGCCAAGCGCAAGCTTGAACGCAGCGAGTCGCTGTTCGAGAAGCAACTGATCTCGGTGCAGGAAAAGGATGAACTCGCCACAGAGGTCAAGCTGCGGGAGGAGGAACTCAAGAAGGACGAGGAGACCCTCAAGCTGCGCACCATCGTCAGCCCGCTCGATGGCGTGGTGGTGGAGCGCCGCATGACCCCGGGCGAATTCATCCGTACCGACAAGTCGGTGGTGTTGCGCCTGGCGCAGATCAATCCGCTCAACATCGAGGTGATCGCGCCATCGCGCATGTTCAAGACCGTGCAGGTCGGCATGACCGGGCGGGTGAATCTTGCACCGATGTTCCCGGGAACCTACCAGGCAAAGGTGGTTGTGGTGGACAAGCTCGTCGACGCCGCCAGCGGCACCCTGGGCGTGCGCCTGCAACTGCCCAACCCGGACTACAAGATTCCAGCCGGCATCAAGTGCAGCGTCACGCTGGGACGCTGATTCAAGCCGGCATTGCAGCGTGTCCCCTAGCATGTATTTTCGGTACTTGAGGTCTCTTTGCTGTTGTAGACTCGCGACTCGTTTTGGTGGCGCCGATGGCGCTGGCGGTGCGGTGGAACAGCGCGGAGGTGGGGCCGCCGCCCTGTGGAGCAGGTAGGGCGCCGTGAGGATTAACAATCCAGGAGTGATCGTGTCGGTAGCAAAGTGGGGTGACGGGAAGATCGGCAGATTCGGGCGCCGTCTGGCCGGGTATGTGGCCACGGCAGGGCTGGCCGCCAGTGCGGCGCATGGCGTGACGCTTCCGGAGGCCTTCAGCCTGGGCTTGCAAAATGACCCCAAGTACCGTTCGGCACGCGCGGAGTCGCGCGCCAGCAGCACCGCCATGGACCAGGCGCGCGCAGGCTTTCTGCCGACGGTGCGCTATGACATCGACCGCACCGAGACCCGCAACAACGTGTTGCGCAACGAAAACGCGTTCGTCGGGGTCGGGGCGCGCACCTACCCGACCGACAGCCGCACGCTTTCGATCACGCAGCCGATCTTCCGCAGGGAGGTGATCGCGCGCTTCGAGCAGGCCAAATCGGTGGTCAAGCAGGCCGAGTACACCCTCCTGGCCGCCGAACAGGACCTCATGCTGCGCACCACGGCGGCCTATCTTTCGGTACTCGCCGCGACCGACAGCGTGGTGCTGGCGCGTACCGAGCGCGAGGCGGTGGGCAAGGTGCTGGAACTGGCCCGTGAACGCCTCAAGTCGGGCCTGGGCACCATCACCAACCTGCATGACGCGACCGCCCGCTACGCCGTCACGCAGGCGCGCGAGATCGAGGCGCAGAACAAGCTGCGCGATGCTCGCCAGGCGCTGCGCGAGATCACCGGCCGGGTGATCGAAAGCCTGCAGACACTCAAGCCGGAATTCCCGCTGTCGACGCCCGAGCCGGCGGTCGTCGAGCGCTGGGTCGAATCGGCGCTGGACCAGAACCTGATCCTGCGCGCGCGGCGCGAGGCTGTCGAGGTGTCGCGCCAGGAGGTCGAGCGCCAGCGCGCCGGCCATTACCCGAGCGTCAACCTGCTGGTGAACTACAACCGGCGCGACGCCGCCAGTTCACTGGTCAACGGTTCCTTCGGTCCGGGCACGCTGGTGGAAACCACCGACGTCACGCTGCGGCTTTCGGTTCCCATATTTGAAGGCGGCCTCACCAGCGCGGTCACGCAGGAAGCCGCGCATCGTTTCCAGAAGGTGCAGGAAGACCTCGAAATGGAACGTCGCTCGGTCGAGCGGTCCACCCGCGCGTCCTATGACGGCACCATCGGCGCGGTCAGCCTGGTGGAAGCGCTGCGCCAGTCGGTCATCTCGCAGCAAAGCGCACTGGAAGCGCGCGAGCAGGGCTTCAAGTCCGGCCTGTTTTCACTCCTGCAGGTGCTCGACGCCCAGCGCGACCTGTTTCTGGCCCGGCGCGATTTCGCCCAGGCCCGCTACGAGTACCTCCTGTACCGCCTGCGCCTGAAACTGGCCACCGGGACGCTCTCGGAGGCCGACCTGGTCGACGTGGGCGCGGCGTTCCAGTGAGTGCCGCGCCGCGGCACGCGGCGCGCCACCGTCCGGAGCAAGTTCAAGCAAGACAGCTAGGAATACGCAGTGGCAAACGATGATGGCATCGCGCTGATTTCGGACGCCCGTCGCGCGTCCAACGACGGCGAGTCGTTCGAATCCTCCTCCTGGGCCCGCCTGGCGCACTCCGCTGACGTGCGCAATTTCGCCGCCAACTGGCTCGACATCCAGTGCCGCGCCTTTGACGGCGTGATCCGCGGGGTGGTGGTCCTGCGCTCGGCCGAATCGGCCGCGTTCGCGCCACTCGCGGTATGGCCGGAAGGCATTGAAGGCAGCCCGCGCCTGGTGGCGGTGGTCGAGCGCTCCCTCAAGGAGCGCACGGTCGCCGTCGACGGCATCACGCGCAACCCGCGCCGCCAGGACCCGGTGTTTCTCGCCCATCCGGTGCTGGTCGATGACGAGCTGTACGGCACCGCCGCCCTGGAGATCGAGGGCCGGTCGGACGCGGCGGTTCGCGAGCTGATCCAGCGCCTGGCCCTGGGCCTGGGCTGGCTGGAGGCGCTGGCGCGGCGCAAGACCTTCACCAGCAAGGCGCGCCTGGTGACGGTGCTCGAGCTCATCGCGACCTCGCTGCAACACGAGCGTTTCCAGGCCGCGGCCACCGCGGTCGCCACCGAACTTGCCACCACCTTCGGCTGCGAGCGTGTCTCGATCGGATTCATGAAGGGGCGCCACATCCAGGTCAAGGCGCTCTCGCACAGCGCCGCCTTCGCCGCCAAGACCAATGTCGTGCGCGCCATCGAGGCCGCGATGGAGGAGGCGGCGGACCAGTCGGCCACCGTGGTCTACCCCGCGCGCGGCGACGGCGCCTTCCAGGTGACCCGCGCGCATGCCGAACTGCTGCAGCAGCACGGCACCGGGGCGGCTTGCACCATACCGCTCACCGCCGGGGCGGATGTGCTCGGCGCGCTGTTGCTCGAGTTGCCCACCGGTGGCGACTTCGACGCCCGTACCGTCGAGCTTTGCCAGCATGCGGCGCTGCTGGTCGGGCCGGTGCTCGACGTCAAGCGCCGCGAGGATCGCTGGATCGGCGCCAAGGCCTTCGACAGCGCGGCCACGCAATGGCGCCACCTGGTCGGGCCGCGCCATGTGGCCCTCAAGCTGTGGGTACTCCTGGTCGCGCTGGTGATCGGGTTTTTCTCGATCGCCGATGGCGACTACATGATCACCGCCGACGCCAGCCTCGAAGGCAAGGTGCAGCGCGCGGTCACCGCGGCGATGCAGGGCTATGTCATCGAGGCGCGCGCGCGCGCCGGCGACGTCGTCAGGAAGGGCGACCTGCTGGCGGCCATGGACGACCGCGACCTGCGCCTGGAGCGCCAGAAGCTCGTCAGCCAGGCCGCGCAACAGGAGAACGAGCGCCGCCAGGCGATCGCCGAGGGCAACCGCGCGCGTGCCGGCATTCTCGATGCGCAAGGCGGGCAGATCCGCGCGCAGATGGCCCTCATCGACGAGCAGATCGGTCGCACCCGGCTGGTCGCGCCCTTCGACGCGGTGATTGTCAAGGGCGACCTGAGCCAGTCGCTGGGCGCCGCCATCGAGCGCGGCAACGTGCTCTTCGAGCTCGCACCGCTCGATACCTACCGCGTCATCATGAAGGTCGACGAGCGCGACATCAACAGCGTGAAGGTGGGTCAGGCCGGCCGCCTTGCCCTGACGTCCATGCCCAACGAGGACATCCGGCTCGCCGTCGACAAGATCACCCCGGTGTCGGTGGTCGACCAGGGGCGCAATTTCTTCCGCGTCGAGGCGGTCGCCAGCGGCGCGATCGAGAAGCTGCGCCCCGGCATGGAGGGCATAGGCAAGATCGAGGTCGAGCAGCGCAAGCTCATCTGGATCTGGACCCACAAGCTGACGCACTGGGTGCGCATGTGGGTGTGGTCATGGTGGCCGTGACCCTGGCGCGGGTGCAGACCAAGTGAGCGACACGCTCTTCAGCCCCTCGTGGTACCGGGTCGCCGGACTCAAGCCGCGCATCCGCGCGCATGCGCGCATCCTGCGCCATTCGTTCCGCGACCGCGTCTGGTTCGTGCTGCAGGACCAGGTGGCGGAACGCTCGCACCGTTTCACCCCGGCGGCGCACCACTTCATCGGCCTGATGGATGGCGAGCGCACCGTGCAGCAGATCTGGGAAGCCGCCAGCGCGCACCTCGGCGACGCCGCACCCACCCAGGAAGAGGCGATCCAGCTGCTCGGCCAGTTGCATGCCGCCGATGCGCTCTTGTGCGACGTGCCGCCGGACAGCATGGAAGTGTTCCGGCGCTTTCAACGGCATGAGCGCATGCTGTGGAAGCGCCGCCTGTGGACGCCGCTTGCGTTGCGCTTCCCGCTCTGGGACCCGGACCGTTTCCTCAAGCGCACGCTGCCCCTGGTGAGTCCGCTGTTCAGCTGGTTTGGCGCGCTCCTGTGGCTGGTGGTGGTGTCCGCCGGTGCGGTGCTGGCGGTGTCGCACTGGACCGACCTGACCGAAAACGTGACCGAGCGCGTGCTCGACCCGCAAAACCTGGTGTTGCTGTGGTTCGTGTATCCGGTGGTCAAGGGGCTGCACGAACTCGGCCACGCCTACGCGGTGCGCAAGTGGGGCGGCGAGGTGCACGAGATCGGCATCATGCTGCTGGTTTTCTCGCCGGTGCCTTATGTGGACGCGTCGGCGTCCTGGGCTTTCACCGACAAGCGCCGCCGCATGGTGGTGGGCGGCGCCGGCATCGCCGTGGAGTTGTTCCTGGGGTCGCTGGCGATGTTCGTCTGGCTGCTGGTCGAGCCCGGCATGGTGCGCGCGGTGGCCTACAACGTGATGCTCATCAGCGGGGTCTCGACGCTGCTTTTCAACGGCAACCCGCTGCTGCGCTTCGATGGCTACTACGTGCTGGCCGACGCGATCGAAATGCCCAATCTTGGCGGGCGTGCCAACCAGTACATCGGCTACCTGTTCCAGCGCTATGTACTCGGTGTGCGCGATGCGAAGGGTGAATCGGCCACGCCCGGCGAGCGGGTCTGGCTGACCGTCTATGGCGTGACCTCGTTCATCTACCGCATATTCATCTCATTCATCATCATCACCTTCATTGCCGGGCGCTTTTTCGTCATCGGCGTGCTGCTGGCGATCTGGGCCATGGCCACCCAGTTGCTGATGCCGGTGGGCAAGGCATTGTCCTTCCTGTTCGCCGCCCCGGGCTTGAAGCGCCAGCGCGGCCGCGCGCTTTCCACCAGCCTGTTGATCGCGGTGGCGGTGGTGTGCCTGCTGTTTTTCGTGCCTGCGCCGAGCTGGACCCGCACCGAAGGCGTGATCTGGGTTCCCGAAGAGGCGCAGGTGCGTTCCGGTGGCGAAGGCTTTATCACCAGTCTGCTGGCACCGGTGGACGGCAACGTGTTGCGCGGCCAGCCGCTGGTGCAGGCGGAAGAGCCGTTTCTCGCCACCCGGGTGGCGATGATCAAGGCGCAACTGGCCGAACTCGATGCCAAGTACACGGCGCTGTTGCCGACCGACCGGGTGCAGGCCGCGATGGTGCGCGAGGAACAGGTGGCCGCGCGTGCCAACATGCGCCGGGCGCGCGAGCGCGAGGCCGAACTGGTGTATCGCAGCCCCTCCGACGGCAGGCTGGTGGTACCCAACGCGGTGGACCTGCCGGGCCGCTTCATCAACAAGGGGCAACTGATCGGCTATGTCGTGCAGCCGCGCGAACTCACCGTGCGGGTGGCGCTGCTGCAGGATGACATCGCCCTGGTGCGGCAATCCACCAAAGGGGTGGAAGTCATGCTGTCCGGCTGGGGCGAGAAGCCGGTCGCCGCGCGCATCCGCCGCGAGGTGCCGGGCGCGTCCTCGCAGTTGCCCACTGCGGCGCTGGGCAGCGCGGGCGGCGGCCCGATCGCGGTGGACCCGCGCGACAAGCAGGGCGTGACCACGCTGCGCCAGGTGTTCCAGCTCGATCTCACCGTGCCCGGCGAGATGCGCTCCGAATACCTGGGGGCGCGCGTATACGTGCGCTTCAACCATGGCTGGGAGCCGGCCGGTTTCCAGATCTACCGCGCGTTCCGGCGCCTGCTGTTGCGCCAGTTCAATGTCTAGCACCACCGCATTGCGCCCCGGCGTCGCGCTCGGGCCGTATCCGCAACGCGAGGACTTGCGCGACAACTGGCTCGACCGCGCTGCGGCCAGCGTGGGCGGCTTCATCCGCCAGCGCGCCTATGGCCGCAGCCCCGGCCAAGGGGATTTTCTCGAGCGCGTCAATGCCGCGGGCCTGGGCCTGGCGGACCTGACCGACGCGCAACTGCGCGAAGGCGTGCCGGAACTGCGCCGCGCGCTTTATAGCGAAGGTCTCAAGGAAAGCCTGGTGGCCAAGGCGTTCGCGCTGGTGCGCGAGATCTCCGAACGGCGCCTGGGGATGCGTCCGTTCGACGTGCAGTTGCTGGGCGGGCGCGTGATGCTCGACGGCAAGATCGCCGAAATGGAAACCGGCGAGGGCAAGACCCTCACCGCCACGTTGCCGGCCTGCACCGCCGCGATGGCAGGTATTCCGGTGCACATCGTCACCGTCAACGACTTTCTCGTGCTGCGCGACGCAGAATGGATGAAGCCGGTGTACCGCTTCCTCGGGCTCACGGTGGGCACCATCACCGAGGGCATGGAACCGGCCGCGCGGCGCGCCGCCTATGCCTGCGACATCACCTACGGCACCAACAAGCAACTGGTGTTCGACTACCTCAAGGACCGGCTGATGCTTGGGCGCGGCTCCGGCCCGATGCATTTGCAGATCGAGGGGCTGCATGCCGAGCATGCGCGCACCGACCGCCTGCTGCTCAGGGGCCTGTGCTTCGTGATCGTGGACGAGGCCGACAGCGTGCTGGTGGACGAGGCGCGCACGCCGCTGATCATCTCCAACCGCGGCGATTCGAGTCAGGAGGAACAGCTATATTCCGAGGCCATCGCCATCGCGCGCGCGCTCGACACAGGCTCCGACTTCATGATCCGCCCGCGCGAGCATGACGTCGAGCTCACCCCTGCCGGCAAGCGCCGCGCCACCGAACTGGCCGAACCCTACGGCGGGGTGTGGATGGGGCCGCGCCGGAGGGAAGAGCTGGTGCGGCGCGCCTTGTCGGCGCTGTACCTGTTCCAGCGCGACAAGCAATACCTGGTGCGCGGCGGCAAGGTACAGATCGTCGATGAATACACCGGCCGCGTGATGGCCGACCGCTCCTGGGAGCGCGGGCTGCACCAGATGATCGAGGCCAAGGAAGGCTGCGCCATCACCGGGCAGCAGGAAACCCTGGCGCGCATCAGCTACCAGCGCTTTTTCCGCCGCTACCTGCGGGTAGCCGGCATGACCGGCACCGCCCGCGAAGTGGCGCGCGAGATGTGGGCGGTGTACCGCCTGCCGGTGGTGACCATCCCGACCAACCGCCCGGTGCAGCGCAAGGCCATGCCCGAGGAGGTGTATGTCACCGGCGCGGAGAAGTGGGCAGCTATCGTGGACAAGCTGCGCGCGCTGCATGCCAAGGGAAGGCCGGTGCTGGTCGGCACCAGTTCAGTTGCAGCGTCGGAGCACCTGAGCGAGATGCTCAATTCCGCAGGGCTTTACCACCAGGTGCTCAATGCCCGGCAGGACCAGGAAGAGGCCGAAGTGGTGGCACGGGCCGGCGAACCCGGGCGCATCACGGTGGCCACCAACATGGCCGGGCGCGGCACCGACATCCGCCTGGCACCCGGCGTGGCCGAGTTGGGCGGCCTGCATGTGCTTTCCACCGTGCGCCATGATTCGCGCCGCATCGACCGACAGTTGTTCGGCCGCTGCGGCCGGCAGGGTGACCCGGGCAGTTTCCAGGTGGTGATCTCGCTTGAAGACGAGATCTTCCATGACTTTTTCAAGCGCCGCATCCATGCCGTGCGCAAGCTGTTTCCACATGAAGGCAAGCCGCTGCCCGCCTGGTTGGGCGACCGGCTGGTGGGCTATGCGCAAAATTCGGCAGAGCGCCAGCATGGACGCATCCGCCGCGACCTGCTGCGCTCCGACGACCAACTGAGCGACATGCTGGCGTTTGCCGGGCGCAGCGAATAGCCCATTGGCGCCAGGCGCCGTCCGCGAGAGCTACGCAGTCAGCGGCCTCGTGGCCGGGGATGGGTTGGGCATCCGCATCACGGCCTGACCGACAGCGGCGCGATCGGCGTCTCGCCGAAGATCTCGGGTGCGTACATCGCCTCGACGCGCGCCGGCGGAAATTCGAAACGGCCTGCATTGTTGATGCGCACGTTGTATTCCACCATCCACTCGCCCTTGTTCACCTGGCGGAAATAGGCGCGGTAACTGTCGGCCGCACGCTCCACGAATGCCGGCCAGGCGCCGGAAACTCCACTGGTGCCGGCCTGCGCCAAGGTGCTTTCGCGCGCCAGAGCGCGCCCGAGTATCGTCGCGCCGCTAGGCACCGGGTCGCGCACAGCCACCCAGGTGAGAGCGGCATTGCTGGTCATCGTGAGCCGCACCCGCATTACGTCGCCAACGCTCCATTGCGCCTTCGACCTTTGCTGTACGGCCGAAATTTCACGCCGCACCGACAGGCCCTGTGACACCGGCTGGTCCAGCCTGACCGCGGCGCGAATGCCCACCGTTGCCCAGGGTGCGCCAGCGCCCTGGTGGCGCAGACGCAGGGTTTCGATAGCGCCCTGGCGTGGCCAGGGTAGGGTGGCCGCCTTCGCTTCGGGCCAGTCGGTACGCGCGGTGCCGGCGCCCAGGGTCGCACTTGAGGTACCGCTAACCGGCACGCTCTCGCGTTGCGCGGCAAACGCGGCCAACGCAAGCGAACCCCACGCGTTGGCGGTGGTGGTGCCCCAGTGTCCGTTGCGCTGGCGCCCCACCAGCCCAGTAATCACCAGGGGCAGATCGCTGTTCCAGCCGGCATCCTTCTTACTCCAGCGCGTGATCAGCCATGCCGTGCGCGCGGCGGCGACGTTGCCGTTCCACATGAACCACCACCAGTTTTCCAGCGCCTCGTTGCGCCAGTTGAGGCGCGTGCCCTGAATGTCGAAACGCGAGCGAAGCAAGGCCGCCGCGGACTTGAGATCGGCGTCACGGCCCGTGTCGCGCGGTGCGGCCAGCAGGAAGCGCGCCCAGTCGACGATGGAGGTGGTCGGCAATTCATCGAGATTGCGCGGTCGCACCCGCGGCTCGATGGGGACTTCAGGCTGTTGTTCCGCCAGCGTGGCCTGGCGGGCGAGTGCACTGGCCGACTCGGTGTCGACCGGCGCCCAGTCAAGGGACTTTGCGCCCCTGAGATGCAGGTCGCGCACGGCGCGCAGCATGCGGTTGCGCGATTCGGCCGGAATCGGCCAGCCCAACGCGGCGGCGGTGTCAAGCAGGTAAAGCGTCAGTACCTCGCTGCCGGGCAACTGCTCAGTGGGGAAAAAGCGCGCCTGGCCGCTGCGGTCGAGGTACTTCGGCAGTTCACTCATCAGGCGGTCCCAGCCCGGGCGGTCGCCCAGGGTGGCCAGGCGCGAGGACTTCTGCTCCAGGCAGCCGTAGGGGTAGGCCGACATCCAGCGGCGCACTTCCACCAGCGCCGCGTCGGTCAGGCTGGCCTGCCAGGCGACCGAGACGCCGCCGGTCAGCGGTAAGGCGCCGGGTGGCTGCGTAACGCGCATGTCGGTGGCGTCCGTGACCTGCAGCAGGGTGGCCTGACGCACCGTGACGGGTACAGCGGGCGTGATGGCCTGGAGCACTTCCACCACGTCACCCAGGTCGGCGGCTTGCGCCGCGATGCGCCAGCGCAGCGCCTGCGTGCCTTCCGGCACGCTGACCGGCCAGGTGAGCTCGCGATTTTCGCCCGCCTTGAGGCTGAGCTTGCGCGCGAACTTCAGGCCGCGCGCCGCCAGCGCTGCAACGTTGGGACGGCGCACGCCGACCACACTGCTGTCGAACTCGAGCGTGGCCAGGGCCTCGAGCGTCACCTCGAGCGCACGCGGGCTGGTATTGCGCAGGGTGACCTTTTGTTCCAGCGCGTCGCCGCTGCGCACGCTAGTGGGCAAGCCACTCACCACTTGCAGTGGTTGGGTGGTGGTGAGTGTGGTCTCGCCAGTGCCGAAGCGGCCTGCGCCTTCGGTGGCGATCACCACCACGCGCCAGCGCGTCAGGCTGTCGTTGAGCGGTACCTCGATCGTGGCCACGCCGTTCGCGTCAGTGATCACCTCAGTGCGCCACAAGGCCAACGACGAGAAGTCGGAACGTACCGGTGGACTGCCGTCGTCAGCCCCACGCTTTATGGCATTCACAGCCGGTGCGACAGGTGTGGCAGCGGGCTTCGCAGCCGGGGCCGGTGCTCGTGCCAGCATGTTCTCGAAAAACTTGCCGTCAACCCGCTCCGCCTGGTCCAGGGTGAGTTGGGCCATGCGTTCGTCACGCGGCTGGAAGGCGCGTTGCGGACCAAGCGTGTGCTGGCGCGACAGCAACGTGGCCAGGGACTGGAGCCGTACGTCGCTGGCACGGCGCCGCATCATTGCCTCGAACAGTGCCCAGGTCGGGTTGTCCTTCAGCGCCAGCAAGGCCTCGTCCACCACAACGGCGGTGAGGCGCGACCCGGCCAGCGGATTGCCGGCCTCATCCCGGACCGAGAGGTCAACCCGCGCGCGGCCGCGCGGGCGGAATTCCTGGCCGCGCGGCGCAACCGTGACAGCCAGCGAGTAGGCGCTCGGCACCACCCGCAGGTCGATAGATTCGTACGAGATCAAGTGCGGCGCAGTGTCCCCGCTGGACCCGCCCATGGCGCGCACCAGCGTGGCGCTTACCCGCACATTGGGTGCGTAGTGACCGGCCAACGCCAGTGGGATGCGCTCGTCGTTCGTGGCGAGGGCATGGACGCTGTGCGCCAGTACGCCTTCTCGCTCGACAGTGAGCAGCAGCGTGGCGGGGGCAAATGGAGACCGCACTTGCAGGATGGCGGGTGCGCCGGCCGGCACCATGGATCGCGGATCCTGAGGGTTGAGGCCTTCGACTTCAAGCACGGCACGGGAGGGTTGCCATGCCAGGTCGTAGTGGTTCAACAGCGTGGTCGCGACATGCTTTTCGCCTTCCACCATGACGCTGAACAGCCATTGGCCGCTGTCGCTGCGGTTGGTTGGGACAGGTGCCTGCCATGTGCAGCGCGCCTCCCCATTGGCGCCGGTGACACCCTCGCAGGCGTCGGATTCGGTACCTAGCAGATCATAGTAGCCATTGCGGTTGGGGGATGCGCGCGCCACGGTGAAGCGCATCGTTTTCTGGGCGACGGGGTGGCCATCCGGATCCAGCATCACACCGCTCAATTCGACCGCGCGCTGGTTCTGCATGGCGCCTCCGGTAGCTTGCGGAAGTACCAGCGTCTTGATGCCGATGCGGTTGGGATAGGGCCATACGACAAATCGCTTGGCGATGGTTTGAACCTCGCCATTCGGATCCGCGAACTCCAATTCCGCGAACAGGTTGACCACATGAGGAGATGGCGGCGCTGTGATCGTGGTGGAAGCTGCGCCGGTCTTGTCTAGTTGCATGCGGCCCGGTGCCAGAAGCTGAGAGGCAAACGGCGCGACGCGCCGGTTGAGGAAGTCGAATCCGGGGCGCAAGGGTGGCGCGCCCATGCGCCATCGGCCCTTGAGGGTGACCTGCGCGCCTACAGCCGCGCCGCCGGCGAAAAACCGCACCGAGGCGGTCACGGGCAGCACCTGCTCCTGCGGTGTGCGCCATTGCGCCGTGCCGGTAAGTCCCGCGTCGAACACCGGGGCACGGAATTCCTCGACCTGAAGGCTGGCCGTGGTGGAGCTGCCGGACGCAACATGGGTAATCCGCACGGTGTATTGGCCAAGCCTGGCGCCGGCCGGTATGGCCCAAGTGGCACGCGCACTGCCTTGCGCGTCCCAGGCAACATCGCCACGATGGACGACTTCTCCGGACTGGTGGCGTACCTCCAGCGTGCCGGCGGAGGGGGGCAGTATCGCAAAGCCGCCTGCAACCGGCCCGCGCACATGCGACTCCAGATGCAGGGTTTCGCCGGCCTTGAGCAGGGTGCGGTCAAGCACCACATGGGCGATGCCGGGGACTGGCTGACTGGCATTCCAAATGTGCTGGAGGTGGAGCACGGCCATGTCATCGGCCTTGCGGGCGACGACACGATAGGTTCTGGAGTAGTCACTGCCGGCGCAATTTGTACGCACGTCGAAGCTGGCGCTGCCGTCGGCGGCGCTGCTGCCGCGCCAGACCTCGCGATCGTCGCAGTCATAGATGGCCAGGCTCACGTCTGCGAGAGGCTTGCCGGTGGCCATGCCGGTGACCCAGAGCAGCGAGCGCCCGCGCGTGCTAATGCGTGCCGTGACATTGAGGTCGGATATCTGCACCAGGGTGGCGCGCGGCGCCGTCGGGTTGCGTGCCCCAGGATGGGCGGCGCGATGCAGTGGGCTGTCGAGTTCAACCAGCCACAGGCCGGGCTGGGTCAAGGGCAGCCCGGCGAAGGCCAGCGGACCGCCGGCGGTGGGCAATGACATGCGGGCGGCAGGCGGCAGCAGGGAACCAACCTTGCCGAAGACCGGGTATGCAGCGTCGCCGGCCTGCTGTGGCCATTCGGCGACGGAGCGCAGCAGTGCCAGGGCGGCTGTTTCACCGGGAATCCCCTGCATGCCGGAGATGCGCGCTGCCTGGACTGCGACGGCTGGTTCCGCATACCGCGCGGCCACCACCACCTGCGCCGGCGCACCGTTGGCTGCAGCGCGTGGGATGACCTGTACGCCCGCATTCACGAAGCCGATGTAAGCTGGCTTGCGGGCGAACGAAATGGTGCGGGGAAAGCGGTCGGCGTTGGCAAGTGTGCGGCCGTCTGCATCGCGCACCGTGTCGGTCAAAATGGCAGTGACGGTGGCTGGACCGTCGTCCACATCCAACATATCGGTCATCACGCCTGTGACAGAACTAGTGTTTTGAGTTTTGACGAAGTTGACCGGTTTGCCGTCGCTGGCAACCAGGCGGATGCGCTCCAGCATGCCCAAGGACATCGGAGCGGAAAATTGCAGCAACAGCGGCGCACGTGTGTCGCAGCCCGGCGTGAAAGCCAGCACAGTGCAGCTGATCTCCATGCTGAATACCGGCCGCACGGTGAAGCCGGTGATCTGGTCGCTGCTGCTGGTCACCTGGCTCGGCGTGGCGATGCCGGCGCCCCAGATCAGGCGCACCGGTGTGGCGTTGGGCAGGGGTTGTGCGCAGCGCGCCGCCATCCACTGCTCGCGCTGCCATCTGTCCAGGTTGAATTCGTCATACGCCTGCAACTGCATCTCGCGCAATCCTTCGGCATCCGTGAGCCGCTGCATCGGGGTCGCGGCGCTTCCCTGGACTTCGCATTTGAGGTGCTGGCCAACGGAGGTAGGGTCCGTCGCGGCGTCCGGCCGAATCAGGAATACCTGGTCCTCGCGAATGCGGTCGCGTGGAGCGCGCGGCGTCAAAAGTTCGGCGATTTTCGGGCCTCCGGTGCTGAACTGCCAAGGTCCGGCGGCTACTACCGCACCCCCGTCCAGGCTGCTGGGGGCACCGCGCAGGCTGACCACGCAACGAGTTCCGACCGGCAGGTCGAGTGGCCACTCGAAGACGAAGCGCCGTGCGTCGACCCAGCGACCAGTGGCGGCAGGCGTGCCCGGGGAGCACTCCATCTGCAGCGGCGCCGGCGCGCCGCTGGCCCCCAGCGCCACCATGTCCGCCGCGAAGCGCACCGCAACTTGGCGGATTTGTCGCACCTCGCCCTGCGGGGCAAAGGTTTCAACCGCCACGCTCTGCGCGGGCGCCTGAGCCGTCACGGCGCTGGCGCCGAGCAGCAGTGCGCCCAATGCGAGGGCGTGGGCTAGGCGGGCAGGGACGCGTGAGCAGGAGGATGGCATGCGTGCTTCCTGGCGTGGGAATGGAGCGCGAAGTCGCACTATACGGGGCGATGGCCATGCACGTGTCCAGACGCTAAATCTGTCGCCGCAAGACAGACTCATGGACCGAAGGGGCTGCGGGCGATGGAGGGGATGACTTTTTCGCGGTGCGGAAAGTTGTGAACAAATGATTGTGTTTTGAATTCTCGGGCGGCATGCTCAAACGCCTGTACCAGGTTGATTTTCCGCATATAACAAATGAGAGCACGAAGCGGCTGCTCAAAGGAGACTCACGGATGACACGCGTTCAACAGCACACCGCCTTCGGTAAATTCAACCGGTTCGCCATTGCCTGTCTGCTGGGCGGTGTCGGCTGCGCCACCATCGCGGCCGATGTTCGTGTGGTGCCCAAGCCCCCCATCGTCCTGCAATCCACCGGCGCATACGAAGTGGGCGGCAAGATCATCGCGAACCCCGCCGATGCCAGCCAGACGCTCTCGTGCGACCACGGCTACGTGGAGTACTTCATCCCGGCGAAACGGCGCAAGGTTGGCCTGATCATGTGGCACAGTTCCAGCACCAAGGTATGGGAGAACCGCTGGGACGGCGGGGAGGGCTTCAAGAGCATGTTCCTGCGCAAGCGCTACCCGGTGTACCTGTGGGATGGGCCGCGCGTCGGTCGCGCCAACTGGAGTTGCGAGCCGATCAACTACAAGCCCGAGTTCTTCGATCAGCGCAATTTCGCCGCCTGGCGCTTCGGCATCACCTATCCCAACTGGCACCCGGGCGTGCAGTTCCCGACCGCCGATGCGGAGGCGTGGAACCAGGCCACGCGTGCGCGCTATGACGAGTTCGATACGCTGGAAAACGCGCTGCTGCAGGCGGAGGCCGGTGGCCAGGCGATCGACCGGATCGGCCCGGTGGTGGCGCTGACCAATTCCGCCGGCGGCTGGCGGGCCATGCTGTCAGCGCTGAAAGCGAAAGGCAGCAACATGAAGGGCATCGTCGCCTACGAAACCCCGGGCTTCGTGTTTCCGGAAGGCGAAGGGCCCGAGCCCAAGCCGAAAGGCCCGTTCGGCCCCCACTCGGTACCGCTGGACGAGTTCATGAAGCTGACCAAATTCCCGATCCAGATGGTGTTTGGCGACTACAGCAGCACCCGCCCGATCTGGGCCAATTCGGTGGAACTGGCAAAGACCTTTTGCGGAATCGTCAAGCGCCATGGCGGCGACTGCGAGGTGCTGATGCTGCCGGATGCGGGTCTGCGCGGCAACAGCCATATTCCGTTTGCCGACCTCAACAACGAGGCAGTGGCGGGCGAGCTGTCCAAGTGGCTGCGCCGCAAGGGGCTGGACAAGTGATAAAAAGGCGCGCCGGCCTCGCCGGCCGGTGCCTGTCGTGACAATGGCGGCGCCTGGATGATTCACTTGCGCCGCCACCATGACCCAATCGCCTGTCACCTTCACCCGGGAAACCGACTACCTCATCCTCGGCGCCGGCAGCGCTGGCTGCGTGCTGGCCAACCGGCTTTCGGCCGATGGGCGACACCGCGTCGTGCTGGTGGAAGCCGGCGCTGAAGACAGCAACCCCTTCATCCACATCCCGGCCGGTTACCTGAAGCTGATCGACCACCCGGAGTTGAGCTGGAACTACCGCTCCGAGCCCGACCGTGCCAAAGGCGGAAGGGTGATCGCCTACCCGCAGGGGCGCATGCTGGGCGGCACCGGATCATTGAATGGCATGCTCTATGTGAGGAGCTCACCAGCCGAGCACGCGCGTTGGGTGGCGCAGGGATGTGAAGGGTGGTCGTTCGAGGACGTGCTGCCGGTGTACGAAGCGATGGAAAACCTGGAAGGTGCGGCGCCCGATCATCCGCTGCCGGTGTCGGTGTTCCTCGAGCGCCACCCGCTGAGCGACGCCTTTCTGGAAGCCTGCGGTCAGGCGGGACTGCGCGTCAACCCGAGCGTAAACGGCCCGCTGCGTGAAGGCGCGGCTGCCTTTCACCAGAACCGCCGCAACCGCTTTCGCGGCGGCCCGGCGCAAACCTATCTGCGCCAGGCGAAAGGGCGCAACAACCTGGAGATCAGGACGCGCACCCTGGCGGAACGGCTGCTGTTCGATGGGACGCGCTGCGTGGGCGCCATGTTGCGCGGCCCGGATGGGCCTTATGCCGTGAAGGCGCGTCGCGAAGTGATCGTGTCTGCCGGCACGATCCGTTCGCCGCAGTTGCTGCAGCTCTCCGGCATAGGCCCGGCGGACCTGCTGCAAAGCCATGGCATCCCGGTGCTGGTGGACCTGCCGCTGGTGGGCGCCAACCTGCGCGACCACTATTCGGTGCGCGTGTCGCAGCGGGTGAAAGGCATGGTCACCCTGAACGAGCGCACCCATGGCCTGGCCTTCGTCCGCGAACTGCTTAAATACGCCCTCACCGGGACCGGCCTCTTGACCCTGGGCGCCAGCACCTGCGGCGCCTATTCCCGAAGCGCCGCGCATCTGGAGCATCCGGACATGGTGATGAGCTTCGCGCCCGGCAGCTTCGAGCCCGGCACCTACGCGCTTGAAGAGGAGGGCGGCATGACCATCGCCTGCTATCACTCCTTTCCGGAAAGCAGCGGCCATGTGCGCATCCGCGCCGCCGACGTGGCTGTTGCGCCGGCGATCACGCCCAATTACCTGAGCGCGCCGGAAGACCGCCGCGCCTGCCTGGCCGGCCTGCGGTTGGCCCGCAAGGTCCTGAGCATGCCGCCGCTTGCGTGCTGGAGCACCCACGAGACCATGCCGGGCGAGTCGCTCGCCAGCGATGACGAACTGCTGGCCTATGCCTACGAGAAAGGTGTATCGGGCTACCACCTGGTGGGCACTTGCCAGATGGGCGGGCCGGGTACTTCAGTGGTGGACCCGCAACTGCGAGTGCGCGGGGTGGCGGGTTTGAGGGTGGTGGATGCCTCGGTGCTGCCGAGCGGGACGTCGGGCAATTCGAATGCGCCGACCCTGATGGCGGCGGAGAAGGGG
The DNA here is from genome assembly GCA_965279115.1 of Burkholderiales bacterium. Classification (GTDB taxonomy): domain Bacteria; phylum Pseudomonadota; class Gammaproteobacteria; order Burkholderiales; family JAEUOS01; genus JAEUOS01. The sequence continues at coordinate 5,892,286 of OZ257137.1, read as the reverse complement.
GCGGAGATGATCCTGGCGAACAGCCGCCCCGGTGGTGACTAGAACTGCACCCGCTGGGTCATCGCGCCATCGACGATGATGTTGGTGCCGCTGATGAAGCTGGCGGCAGGGCTGGCCAGGAACACCACCGCGTTGGCGACTTCTTCGGGTGTGCCCATGCGACCCATCGGGTTGCGCGAGAGGGCGGTGCGGTAGGCATCCGGGTTGTTGACCTCGACCTTATTCCAGATGCCATCCGCGAAGTACACGTTGCCGGGTGACACCATGTTGGCGCGCACGTTCTTTGGTGCCAGGTTGCGCGCCAGCGCCTTCACGTAAGGGGCCAGCGCGGCCTTGACCGACGCATACGCGCGCGGCGGTCCTGCAACTTCCACCGCGCCGGTGGTGCCGACCACGACGATGGCTCCCGCGGTCGATTGCTGGATCATCGGCAGGGCCGCCTCGATGCCGAACACGGTGGCCATGAGGTCGGTATCCAGCCCGGCGCGCCAGGAGGCTTCGTCCATCCCTTGCGCGAGCGCGCTGACGTTGGCGACGAAAATGTCGATCCCGCCCAGGGCTTCGCCTGAAGCGGCAATCCAGCGCCGCTGCGCCTCCAGATCGGCCACGTCCACCGTGGAACCGATCGCCTTGACGCCCTTGGCGGAAAGCGCCTTGGTGGCCTCGTCGACCTGCGTCTGATTGCGCGAGCAGATCGCCAGATCGCAGCCTTCGCTGGCGAGCAGTTCGGCGATGGCGCGGCCGATACCGCGGCTGGCGCCGGTGACGATGGCTTTCTTACCTTTTAATCCGAGCTGCATGGTGGTCTCTTTCGTTGTGTTTTTGGCGGGCGGACCAACGCATGTTGCGTTCGATCGGCCGAGCTTGTGGACAATGGGTCCGGTTCAAATCCGGGTCGGAAAGTTTAGCCGACCTTTGGGCACCTATTTCAGATCGATGCGCGCCGCTTTGGGCACTCGGGCGACCAGCCTGGGCATTCGTGATGGCCGACGATTCCACACGGCGGGTGCTTGGCTACTACGAGAGGGGCGGTGGATCTTTGGCAGTGGCCGTGGCGGCGCTGCCTGCGGTGCAGAATTTCTCGGCGAATTTCACGCTGAGCCAGACGACGACGCTCCTGTTTACGCTTCGCGACTATTACGTGCCCGACAATGCGGGCGGCATCTCGCTCAATATCGCCGCGTCGCCGGTTCCCGAGCCCTCGATCACGGTTCTTTTTGCGGCCGGTGTGGGCGCTCTGCTGTTGCGACGCCGGACGCGCAAGGATTCGGCGGCCTGAGAGCGGATGCAGGTTTCCAAATGGAAAGCGGCACCCGAAGGTGCCGCAACTTACGAAACCAAGTAGATCAAGCAGGTTTGCGTCGGCGCGATGCCGCAAGACCGACAAGGGCGAGCCCCATCAAGGCCACAGACCCAGGTTCCGGAACGCTTACGGGCGGGTCCCTGAAAACCAGGGAGGTCGTAATCTCCAAATTGGAACCCGTCGTGTGGCGTTCAGCGAAGAAGAAATCGAAGCTGTAGTCGCCAGAAGCCTTGCCACTCCCGAAAAGCGTATCCAGGTTGACTGACTGGGATTGACTTCCATGAACGCCGCCAAGGTCGATGCCCAGTTTCTTGTCGAAGAATACCCATACGTCATCATCGCCGCTGAAATCAAAGATCTGGCCCGCACCAGCTACATAGCTGAACGTCGATGAGATGGCATACGTGAAGTGGTAGTTGTTCCCCAACGGGAAGAAGCTGTTGTTGATGTATTTGTATATGCCGGAACCAACAAACGTCTCGTTGAGTTGTATGGAATACGAAGTGGCGTCTGTGGTCTTGGTGAACCACTTGTCGAAAGCGCCGTCACCGGTATTGCTGATTTGCCCTGCACCACTCCCGGTTGCTGTGAGGGTGGGAGAGGGGCCAGTGAGAGTGGAGGCCACATACCCTGATCCGGAGACGTAATTCTGAGCCTCAAAATTGACCCCATCAGCCGCGAAATCGCGCACCGTGCCGGTTAGGGTGATGGGCCCGGCAAAGGCGGCTGCACAGGAGAGACTGGCGAGCGCGGCAGAAAGGATTTTTTTCATTTGGGTGAACTCCCTAAGGTGATAGCGCACATAACGCATATCCCATGCCAATCGGTAATGCCTTGTTTTGTAGGGGGTTTCGTGAGTTCGTCAGGAACTCTGTAAAGTTCATCGACACTTTCCGCGCGCACCGTTTTGGATGGGCCTCTCAAGCGGAAAGTTCTCAATCCGGCTTGTAGTAATGGATCTCGAATACCAGGCAGCCATTTTCGGATTTGACTGGGCCATGCGCGGCCCCGGGGGGGCGGCACGCATAGATCGGCGCGACAAATTTTTCCCCGCCGTTGCCATGCGCATCGTTGCCTACTGTCAGGTCACCCTGCAGGACATATACCTCTTCCCAGTAGTCATGCACAAATGGCTGCTCCGAGAACGCGCCCGCATCGATCCGCACGAGTCTTGATCTGCTCCCCGTTTTGGCAACTTCATCGAAGTCACTGGCCAGAATCTTCTGCCAGAAGCCGTCCTTGTAACCGGCGGGCGCTTCCCAACCCGTGGTCAGGTCAACCGACGTGAACTCGATATGCGGTTTTGGTTTTTTCATGCAAAGACTCCTTGAGGCGCCTTGCGGCAAAAAGAGAAGGGCGTATGGATGAACAACCTTCAGAATACGCAGAAGAGTACAACCGACATTGTTGAAGGGATTGCCACCCTTCGACCAACTACCTGCCGAACGCAACCGGGCCAGGCTGTTGCAATAAGGGCGTGTCAGCGCGGCACGACGAGGCCTGCGGCAACGTGATCCCAGGTATCTGCCGAGATGCCGGTTTCGCGCAGTTCGACTTTTCTGACTTTGCCGTTGGCTGTGCGTGGCAGGGCGGTAACGACCCGGTAGTAACGCGGCACCATGTAACGGGGCATTGTGGCAGCGCAGTGTTTGAACAAGGCCGCGAAGTCGAAGTTCGCCGGGCTCGCGTGCTCGAAGACAAGCATGATCTCGTCCTCACCCACGTCGGAGCGCGTTGCCACGGCCGCAACCTCACCGATGCCGGGAAACTGCGCTGCAGCCGACTCAAGCTCATGGGAAGAAATGTTCTCGCCCCGACGGCGCATGGAGTCCTTCTTCCTGCCGACAAAATAGAAGAATCCGTCCTCGTCCATGTAGCCCAGGTCACCGGTATGCCACCATAGTCCGGTCATGCTGGCCAAGGTTGCTTCGGGGTCGCGAAAGTATTCCTTGAGCATGATGTTGGCGATGCGCGGCCGATACACGATTTCCCCGGTCACGCCGGGCGCAACCTGGGCTCCATCGTCGTCATGGATCTCCAGAATGGTGGAGGGCGTGGGCTTGCCCATCGAGCCGACCTTGCGGCCATTGATGGGGTTGTAAAGCACGTTCTTGATCTCGGTCTGGCCGTAGCCTTCGATCAGTTGCAAACCGAAGCGGGCTTCAAAGCGATACAGCACATCGGCCGGCGCGGGCGCCGAGAAGACTCTTGTCACGCTGTGCTCGCGGTCGCGCGGACTGGGCGATTGCGACAGGAGCATGTACAGCATCGAACCGACCAGATTGAATTCGGTTGCCCGGGAATCGCGGATCTCGTCCCAGAAGCCACGTACGTTGAACGCGGGAGAGATGATGAGTGTGGCGCCGACGTAGATGGACGCGATCACCGATGTCATTTGAGCCATGCCGTGGAACAAGGGCATGCAGGTGTACAGGCGGTCCCGGGTGATGAAGCCGAAAGCCTGCGCCGCCTCCTTGCCAAACACGACGTTGAGCATGTTCGGCGTCACCGCACCCTTGCTCTTTCCCGTGGTGCCTGAAGTGAAGCTTATGGCGCCCGCGCTCTGCGGCAGCACCTGCGGGAATTGCGTGTCGGATGCGGACGCTCCCACCAATTCATCCATCGACATCACCCTGACCCCCAGGCCGTCCGGCAGGGCCTGCGGCAGCCCGTCCAGACAGACAATGAATTTCAGCTCCGATGGGGGCGGGACAAGTGCGAGCAACTCCGGCAACAACTTCGCTTCCGTGAAGATGACTTTCGACTGCGAATGTTCGATCCCATAACCGAGGAACGCGGCCTTGTAGGCCGTGTTGACGAACACCGTCACCATGCCGGCCCGGTTGATGCCGAACCATGCAAACAGGTATTCAGGGCGATTGGACAGGAAGATGCTGGCGGCATCGCCGGGCTTCAGGCCAAGACCCAGCAATCCGGCGGCGACCGCGCTGACCTCGGCGTCAAAGCGCTTGTAGGTGAACGCCTGTCCCTGAAACTCTATCGCGACGTTGTCAGGGCACTGGCCGGACCTGGATCCCAGAAGCCCCGAGGGCGACCCGCCGCCCAGGTCATTCGATTCGTGCCTCTTCATTCTTGCCAATCTCCCGGCGCGCTGTCACTGATTCTCAGCCTGCAATTGGCCGAAACCGGGGCAGCGTGAGGCCTTCGCGTTGTTCGCCATAGTCGATTTCCACAGCCAGCCCGACCGCAAGCCGATCATTCGGCAGCCCCACGACATTCGCCGTCAGGCGCGGTCCTTCGTCGAGCTCGACCTGCACGACGTTGTAGGGCACATCAGCGGCGAACGACGGGAACCACGCCTTGTGGACGACCGTCCACGTCGAGACGCGCCCGCGCCCGCTGGCTTCGCGCCATTCGAGCTGCCCGGAGAAGCAGAATGGACATACCGGGCCGGGCGGCAGGTGCGGCAAGCCGCATTCGCGGCAGTACGGCAGCAACAGACGGCGTTCGCGCAATGCCTCCCAGAATGGCGCCGAGTCGGGGGTGAGACGCGGCAATGGCTTCGAATCGCTGCTCATGGGTTTGGCATCTATCCGTCAGTTTCTGAAGATCACCGAATCACCCCACGCCGTCGCCCACTGCAGGTGGCGGGCATTCGCGATCTGGCGCGGGCCGGCGGTGTCGCGCAGCTGGCGGACAATTTCGAGGATCGAGTTCCAGCCGCCCATATGGGCTTCCGAGAGCAGGCCGCCCGAGGTGTTCATCGGCAACTCACCTCCGAGTTCGATACGGCCGTTCTGCACCCATGCGGCCGCTTCGCCGGGCCCGCAGAAGCCGAAGCGCTCCAGCACGAACAGGACCAGCGGTGAAAACGCGTCGTAGGTATAGAGTCCGGCAACGTCGTCACGCGTGATGCCGGCCATGCGATAGGCCGCCAAGTCGCGCTCGTCCGGCCCTGCCGGAACATCGCGCTGCTGGTTTATGCCCAGGCCGCGCGGCGCGAAGATGAACTCGTCGCGCCCGGTGCGCAGCCCCTGCATGCCGGAGATGTAGACCGGACGCTGCTTCAGGTCGCGTGCGCGCGCAGCCGAGGTGACGATGGCCACCGCCGCCCCATCGGTGATCAGGCAGCAGTCGAACAGGCGCAGCGGATCGACGACCATGCGAGCCGCCTGATGGTCGTCCAGCGTCATCGGTTTGGTCATGATCGCGTAGGGACTCTTTTGCGCGTGTTTGCGGAACGTCATCGGCACCGCGGCGAGCTGCTCCGAGGTGGCGCCATAGCGCGCCATATAGCGCTGCATGCCGAGCGCGGCACCCCCCGCCGGTGCAGTCAGGCCATAGGGCGGGGACTCACCGTGCGTGCCGCCGTCCTCGCGGGTTCCTTCGGCATCGCCCGGGCCGCCGAGAATCTGGCGCTCGCGGGTGAAGCTCATTGCATTTACACACGCCACTACATCGGCCAGCCCGCAAGCAACCGCCATCGCGGCCTGCTGGATGGCAGTCGTGACGAAGCGCCCGTGCAGCCAGGTCTGGCTGATCCAGCGCACGTCGAGTCCGTAGGTCTCGGCAACACGGTCGTAGTCGATCCCCAGCGGCCAGCCCATGTGGATCGCGATGCCGTCGATGTCCGCGCGAGTGAGCCCGCAATCGTCGAGTGCGGCCTTGAGGGCTGTTGCACCCAGTGCAAGCTGGCTGTCGGGCAGGAAACGGCCATAGGCGCTCTGGCCGATGCCGACGATCGCGGCCTGGTCACGCAGGGAAAGTGTCATGCGCCGAACCTCGCCTCGGGCAAGCCACGCACGCCCGGATCGAGCGCGAACAAGTTGCCAGCCAAGGGTTGGGCCACCGGAGCGTCGGCCGGCAGGCCTGTGCAAGCGCTGGTCACGTAAAGCGTCGTCAGATCGGGGCCACCAAACATGCAGGTGGTTGGTCTCTGCACCGGCATGCGGATGACGCGATCCAGTGACCCGTCAGGCGCATAGCGATGAATGCACCAGCGGTCGAACTGCGCGCTCCACACATAGCCCTCCGCGTCGACGGTCATGCCGTCGGGGCCGCCGTGCCCGGGTTCGGCTTCGACAAACACGCGCCGGTTGGAGATTTCCCCGCTCGCCAAATCGAAGTCGTAGCGGTAGATGCGCCGCGCCGTGGTGTCGGTGAAGTACATGACTTTGTCGTCGGGGCTCCAGCCAATGCCGTTGGAAACCGTGAACCCGCGGTCCATGACGGTGACGCGAAATTCCGTATCGAGCCGGTAAAGCTGCCCGATGGCATTGGCGACCGTGCGATCGAGAGTTCCCGCCCAGAAGCGCCCGGCGCGGTCGACCTTTCCATCGTTAAAGCGCTCATCGCCGAAAGCAATGCCGGGCACATCGCGCCAGGTGAATTCGCCGCCGGGAACGTCGAGCGTGGCGAATCCCTTCTGGAACGCGAAGAGCAGGCCTCGGTCACGGCGCAGCGCGAAGGATCCCGCACGTTTCGGCAGGGGCCAGTGTTCGACGCGGCCCGAGGCAGGGTCGAAGCGCCACAGCACCACGCTGGACACGTCGAACCACCACAACACCTGTTCGCGCGGACACCACAGGGCGCCCTCGCCAAGCATGTTTCTGCTATCGACGACTGATATCGCTTCTGTGGAACTCACGTCTCCTCCGGCGGGCGCCGTGCGATCGATCGTCGCACGGTCTTGTATGTGGCACCAACTGTCGTCCGATCATACCGCACGGGCCGGCACACGATTCGCGGAGCCGCTTTCCAGCATTTCGCACTGCGCGAGGACGTCCTGCAGGCCGTCGAGGCAACGGACCATTTCGATAACCCGGTCAATGGCGACCGGTGCGGCGCAAACATGGGTACCGCAGCGGTTTGGATGCTGAAAGGCGTTTGGATTTGAGCCCGGCTTGACCAGAAAGCTTATTGGCGGGGGGCAGCAAAAATGGCTGATTCGCCACGGTGCGGGCAACAAAAAAGGCGCCCCGAGAGGCGCCTTTTGAATTTGGTGGAGAAGAGGACAACCCAATTCCCTCTGAAAACTGTTGGTGTGAGCCATTCTTCACTTTATTTTCAGGGTCCGTTACCAACAATGTTACCAACAGGCATAAACCCCTCAAAAGGGGCCTTGGAGGGGCTTTTGATGCTTGGCATGCCCTAGGGCCTCAGAGGGGCATTTTAGGGCCTGTTTTGGCCCTTCTTGAGGTCTCAAAGAGGTTTTGGGGGCACTGGGCTATGCTAGAGCCTTGCACAGTCCTAGAGGCCTGCATTGGGCAGGCTGGCATCCATAGCCAAACCTAGATCAGATCAACAAACCGGCAATGCACAACTAATGCAGAGGGAAGAAGTGATTCCAGCCAAGGGCGAGCAGATGCTGAGCCTCAATAGCCGGAAGGCTGCGGCCGCTTTTCGGGCCATAGTTGATGTGGTCGGGCGCGACACTGTAACGGCAATCCTGCTCGACTGGAACGACTCGCAATTGAACGAAGATGGTACAAAAATCATCCGCTACTTCGGACGTGACCGGGAGTACTCTCGCGGTGCGTTCGGCGGAAAAGGATCGGTGCGAAAAGCGGACTTCCTTATTTGGCTGATGAGCGATGCTCCCTTCGACGCGAAGGTCTACGGACCGGCCATTGTCAGCGACTCTGATTGGGCTGCAACCATAGGTGCTGCTAGGAAGGCGTCGGGTCTGTTTGTAGGCTCATGCCCATAGGTTGCCATCGGGTTTAGCTGGCAATCGAAAATGATTCGCGGAGTCCGGTCAGCCTAGTCGATTTGCCAAGGGTGATGCGGTAAGATCGCTGGTGCGGTTTGGTCGCGTGATTGAACCCGATTTCCTGAAACGGCATGGACGACCTTTTCAACATCGTCGAGAGTGGCCTTCGATCCACGGCACCTCCACGCCAATCGGATAGCGGCGGATTGGTGGAGGAGCGGCCTTCTTTCCTCGAATTCTTTGCTGGTAGCGGGCTGGTAGCGCATGGCCTTAAGGGCTTGTTCCGCGCCGCATGGGCAAACGACCTCGATGCCAAGAAGGCTGCGGTTTACATTGCAAACCATGGTCCCGAGCATTTTCAAAGCGGATCAATTGCGGACGTACATGGCGATCAGCTACCGGAAGCGGCTATGGCGTGGGCGTCGTTTCCTTGTCAGGACTTATCGCTAGCAGGTCTTGCTGGCGGCATTCACGCCTCTAGAAGCGGCCTTGTATGGCAGTGGCTCAGGGTCATTGACGAAATGTCAGTTCGCCCCATGCTACTGGTCGCAGAGAATGTCGCTGGACTTGTATCGTCGGCGAATGGGGATCACTACAGGGCGCTTCACCGAGCATTGGCCGAGCGTGGATATCGTGTGGGTCCGATGCTCGTAGACGCCATTAAGTGGGTTCCTCAATCTCGGCCACGAATTTTCGTTGTGGCGGTTGATTCACAGGCGAGGATTCCTGAACAATTGATTGGAACTGGTCCGACGTGGCTGCATACGGCCGCGATACGTAAAGTGGCCGAGGGACTCGGCGAATGGATTTGGTGGGATTTGCCGGAGCCGCGTCATCGCCCTCGCGCCCTATCAGAAATTGTTGAATGGGATGCACCATTTGACAGTCCAGAAACCGAGCAACGTAATATCAACCTCATCTCCCCGCGTCATCGCGCAATACTGGATGCAGTGCCACCGTCGCGAAGATTCGCCGCGCCCGGTTACAAGCGCACTCGCAACGGCAAGCAGGTTCTAGAGCTACGTTTTGACGATGTTGCTGGATGCCTTCGTACGCCGGAAGGGGGCAGCAGCCGTCAAGTACTGATTGTCCGCGTTCGCGGGCAATTGCACAGTCGGCTACTTACGGTGCGTGAGACTGGCCGGCTGATGGGCGCGCCGGAGTCCTACCGCATTCCTGGCTCCTATAACGATGGCTATAAGGCCATGGGTGACGCCGTGGCCGCACCTGTGGCGCGATGGTTGGGGCGCAGGTTACTTGCGCCAATCGTGAGATTGAATGCCGCTCACTCCGGAACTTGACGCCCTCCTTTACGCATTCCGGACCGAGAAGCGGATTCGAGGGAAGGGGGCGTTGGCTGTAGCCCTCCATGTGTCTCGGGTTGCCAAGACGAACGGTTTGCCGTTGGACCATACGAAGCTCTTGACCGAAGGTGGTGGACAAGTACTCGGGCTTGGAAAAGATGCGGTCCAAATCATCCTTGGTGACTATGGCATCACTCAAGTGCTCGCGGAAGAAGGGGGCCGCACGAGTCGCGGAAGTCTCGGCACCATGCAGCAATATGTTGAGTTCTTGAATGGATTGCATGACCCCGACCTCAAAGCGATCGAAGAATGGTGGGTTGCACGGGTACATGATCATTTTGCCTCGAAGCCGTTTCGCCTTCGATACGATGCGGGGAAGGGATTTCAGGCCATCATTCAGGACGTACTCGCTCAGGCCAAAAAGCGGCAACAAGAAAATAGCGGGACGATGTATCAAGGTGCTGTGCTCCAGCACCTGATAGGCGCAAAGCTAGTACTCGCGATGCCGGGGATCAGTATTGAACATCACGGTGCTTCGGTCGCCGATGCAGTTTCCGATAGGTCGGGCGATTTCGTGATCGACGACACGATTGTCCATAGCACCACGTTTCCGGGCGAAGCGTTGATACGGAAATGTCAACGAAATCTTGATGCAGGAGCGAAGCCAGTCATTTTGACGATTGGAAGTGGTGTGGCTGTCGCGCAAGGCCTGGCCGAAAACGCGGGCTTGTCCGGTCGAATAGACATTTTGGATGCGGAACAATTCATCGCGGGAAACCTACATGAACTTAGCCTATTCAGGGTTTCGGCCCGGAAGGTGACGTTCGAGCGGCTCGTGGATGCCTATAACCGAATCGTTGCTGAACACGAGACAGACCCCAGTCTGCAAATTGAAATGGGATAGTTTCGCGTGCCCGACAATCTTTCTCCGTCTCAGCGCGCACACGCAATGAGGCAGGTAAGGGCGGTCGACACGTCGCCGGAAATCTCCGTGCGCAAGACGCTGCGCGAACTCGGCTATGTTGGGTACCGCTTGCACCGCCGAGAATTGCCCGGCAACCCTGATATCGCATGGCTGGGACGCAAGCGAGCAATATTCGTCAACGGTTGCTTTTGGCATGGGCATGACTGCTCTCGCGGGTCTAGGCAGCCGGCCACGAACGCCGATTATTGGCTGGCCAAGATTTCACGGACACTGGATCGCGACAAGCGAAATCTCTCTCTGCTTCGTGAGCGCGGTTGGCGTGTATTGGTAGTTTGGGAATGCGAAATTGCGCAGGGAGCGCGATTGCGTTACAAACTTCGCCAATTTTGCAGAGAATGACAGTGGTCCGAATTTCCGAATCAGCGCAATTCTGTTTGCGCACCATTCGATCATTCGCCGCCAATCACAACAGCCCGCCCTCAAGTTGCCGGCTGTTGTGAATTTTGCTTACTGGCCCTCGACCTTCTGGCGTGCGGCCCTCATGCCCGCAGCAATCTCGGCGCTGAGGTCGCGACGGATCGAAAACCCATTGTCGCGGGCAAGGGGCGGTTCGTTGAACCACAGTTCGCTCCCGAAGTAGTACGACAGTTGCCCTTGGCTGTCCTTCGCAATGGCATCGGTGGCACGGCACGCACCCAACACAGCAGCATAGGCGGTCGTGTACGCATCGGCCGCTGCCACGAGGTTGGAGAACAATCCATGCGCGTTCTCGCGATAGGCGGCGTGCATGAGGGGCTGGCGATGCTGGTGGAGTTCGTTGATCTGCATGCTCAAGCCTTCAATCGGCTGGCGCAGTTCCTCAATTGCGGCTTCCGCGCCTTCACGGGTGCGCGCCGATTTCACCGCCTGGGCTTCGGCCGTGGCAATCTGCGAATCAACCTGATCGACCTCCACCGCGTCACCACGTCCAAGGAACAGCCTGCCCAACATCGAGCGGCGCTTGGACTTAAGGGCTTGGGCCTGCTGCGTCGGGCGCTCGGCGTCCGCGATGGCATCGCGTGCCTTGCTGACATGCGCCTCGATTGCGTTGATTTCGTCGCTAAGCTTTTTCATGCGCGCTTCGTTCGCGAGGTAGGAAGCGAGGGCGGGGGACTGCATGTCGTGTTTCATGGTTTTCCTTAGATGCGGGTAGATGGGTTGCTTTGGATGGCCTTGATTTGCGCCAGTGCGAGGGCCTCGCGTTCCTTGATGCTCACCGGCCGCACGGGCTTGGCAGGTGCATTCGTGGGCCTCGGTGCAGGATTGATCGACGGCTGCACGTAATCGTGCGGGTTGCTCGCCAGTGCTTTGCGCAGGGCATCGCCGGGCAGGTTGACAACGGGAAAGGGTTCGATGTGTTTCATTGGCGTTTCTCCATTACGGTCTTGTGAAGTGGTTTTTCGAGTTTTCCGACGCGGCATTGATGTCGCGGAGCAGCCCACGCACTGCCGCCAAGTCAGTGCGCACCGTGTCGGGGCTGGCACGCCTGCGCGCTTCCAGCATTTCCGCCCGCATGGCATCGGGGTAGCGGGCAAAGTCGCACAGGCGGGTAATCAGGGCATCAAGCTCGCGGGTGTCGGCGAGGAGTTCATCGTCGGTGGCTTCCGTGGTCAACAGTTGCAACAGTTCTGCCTTGGCCTCGCGAATGCGAGCCGCAAAGTGAGGCGTGAGTTTGGCGGCGGGACTGACCCTGATCTGGTTGCCGTTCGGTGTCAACGTCAGGCCAGCGGCCGTGACTTCGGAGTAAAGGCGTGCGGCGGCGCTCACAGGTCAACCCCGTTGTCAGCGTCAAGCGGCACCGGTGATTCGATACACAACACCTCCGCGTCCTCGGTGTTTGCCGTCACACCGGAACAAGTCAACGTATTCAGCGACTTAGTTGTGACGCTTCCGCGCTCCGTGCCGTCACAGCGATTTGGTGTCACAGCAGGCGTCACACTGCAAGCTGTTGTCGCACAAGGGGTTTCAATGGTTTGTGACGGTGTGACGCCTGCCGCAGATGTATCGGGCAAGTAGCGATTGAAGGCGTCCTCGAACCATTTCCGCTCGAACCCCTTCTTGGTCGTTGTCCCACAGCGAATCGTGCGAGGCTCGATCTTGTACTCGCGCAGCTTCCTTGCCAGTTGCGCGGGGGACATCGGCTTGCCACGGTTGTAAGTCGCCCACGGCTTCAAATCATCGTCCGTCAGGGCTTGAAGCAGGTCGGCAGTAAACAGCTTTTGCGTATGGCTGTTGTCGAACGCCTCCCTAATGTCGGCCAGCAATTCAGCGGCAGGGGAGGATTCTTCACTGGCAATGCCTGACAGTTTTATTGCAGCACGACGCGCACTCTCCGGCCATTCGCCGCCAGCATGGTCCGCAATGGCAAAGAGCGGCTCCCAGTTGTCTTGTGCGCGGTCATTGAGGCTGTCAGGCAGGGCCGGGCGTGCGGCGGCAATCGCGCTCGATGCATCGAGGCTGAAACGAGCGAGCATCGAGGCGAGCCGTCCGAAAAGCTGCGGCGGAGCATGCCGCAAGCGTTGGGCCGATTCGGTCGGCAGCTTGCGCCGCAGTTCCAAGATGATGGCGCGGTCGAGAACCGTATCCGGCAGCGTGCCAATCCCTGCGATGGCCTTTGCTCCCCAGGTCGAGAACTGTTTGGGTTCGTGGTCGTCACCAACGGTGCGGATCACGTATGCCGACTGGCGCGTGTGTCCGCTATTGACGATGCCGCGCAGTTCCTCGTTTTCCTTGAAGAACGAATCGGCCTCGTCGATCAACAAGGTCGGGCCGCATGCCTCCATGACACGGAACAATGCGGCAGGTGAAATGTTCGAGGCAACCAGCGGACGGCGCGAAAGGCGATGAAACAAGTTCAGCAACTGCGACTTGCCGCAACGCTTTTCCGGGGCCGTTATCACGGCCAGCGGCGCTACCTGCACCGCGTCGATCAGCCACGTGAAAGTGATCCAAAGCGCGGCGGCGATCTTGACCGATTCATCGCAAATGATGAAGGTGCCGATAGTCTTGATGATCTCGTCCAAGAGGGCCGCGCCATTTACCGGCTCCGGCCAAGGTTCCACCTCGGCGAAGATCAACTGTTTGGCATCGCGCTTATCGCCCGAATCCGGCCGCGCATTACGCACCTCTGCGTCAAGGACACTGACGCGAACGCCCATCTTGCTTGCCGCCGTTTCACGAACACGGTCGTATTCGAGAGGCGAAAGCAAGGCAAGACGTGCCACGGCGGCATCGGACGATTCGACGGGCGCAATGTCCTTGTCGGTGCTATCCATGTTGTTCCTCAGTCAGCACGGGGCTGTCGTGCAGGCTATTAGCGGTCACTGCACGCGGTTGCTCATGCAGATGCGAGACGACATCGGGAAGGATGATGTCGAAAAGGCTGCGCATGTGATCGGTGATTTCGAGAGCGACGCCAGCCAGTGCTACGCGCTCGCTGGCGCTCCAGTGGCCGTATTCGCACCATGCCCAGGTGGCGCGCCAGCCAAGGAGCACCACCGCAGCGAGCCGGAGCGGGTAGGGGAGTTGGTTCCAAGCGTCGCAGCGGGTGCGTTCCCGCTCGCGCTGGAGGTCGTTGGCGTTCATGCCTAAGCCCCCTTGCTCGCACTGATGTTCGCGATCAGGGTGCGGATGTCCTCGACACGCCACGCGGTCGTCTTGGGGCCGAGCTTCACTTGCGTGGGATAACGGCCCTTCGCGATTCCATCCCACCACGCAGCACGCGAAACGGGGATGACAGCCAGAACCTGCGGGAGTCTGACGAAACCCTCAGAGGGGAGAGCCTGTGCTGCATTGTCCTGCGTCATCTTCACTTCTCCATGTTGGTACATCATGGAGTGAAGGATGGCGGCGTATGAGCGTGCGGAAAATATGCCCCAGCTAGAGATTTCCGTTTTCTTTGCGCCAGATTTGTCGGACGCGATGAGCCGAAATTTGCAGCTTTCGGGCGATGATCCCTGCGAGGTTCCGCGTGTCCATGCCTTCATTCGCGCTGGTGAGTGCGCGTACTTGCTCGCAAGTGGTTGCGCCTTTGCGGCGCAGGGCTTCCGTTCCCCGCGCCCGGTTCTCGATCTGCCGTCGCCTCTTCCAATGGGCGCTTACCGTGCGACGAACCTTCGCTAAGTATCTGCTTTCAGTCGCCAGCACTTCCCGCTCTATGGGCAGGGTAGGTAGCCATCGCCCGCTGGCGCCTTCACGCTTCCACAACCATCCCCCCTTGACCCGCTTCCGAATCATTGGGCGCGGGTTACCAGTGACCCACGGACTGTTGCGGATGTGGTCAGGGCGATAGGAACCGATCTCGTCGGTCATATTCAGTGCCGAAAGCGCGCTGCAATTTCCATCAAGCCGGTAAGCAGGTCTGCGATTTCTTCGGGCGGCAGCGTCGCGACGGCATGGTGGCAGATGGAAACGAATTCGTCGTCGCGTGCATCTTCGAGGACTGGAAACGACAGTCGAGCGGTGGCTTGCATGGCGGCTCTCCGTGTGGTCAAGCGGCACGCTTTATGGCTGTGACAGTCGCACCAGCTTTGAGCTTGTCGAGGTAGTCGGCCCATGCCTGCATCATCTTCTTGCGCTCTGGAAGGTGGGCAGTCCGATTGTAGGCACGACCATTTGCATCCCGCACCGCGTGCGCCAATTGATGTTCGATCAGGTCCGGACGGAAGCCGAGGACTTCATCCAAGATGGTTCGCGCCATCGCCCGGAATCCGTGTGCAGTAATTTCGGTGCTGGTGTCATAACCCATGCGTTGTAGGGCCGCGTTAATGGCAGCGTCGCTCATCGACTTGCCGTTGCTGCGTGCACCAGGAAACACATAGTCACCGCTACCAGTCAACGCTTTCAATTCACGTAGCAGTGCAACAGCCTGCCGGGATAAGGGAACGATGTGATCAGCTTTTGTCTTGGTGACGAAATAGCGCCACTCCGCTTTATCGAGATCGACCTCAGCCCACTTGGCGGCCCGAAGCTCGCCGGGTCTCACGAAAATTTGCGGTATGAGTCGGAGGGCACACTTCACGGGAAACGTTCCTTTGAACCCGTCGATAGCGCGGAGCAACTCCCCAACTCGCGCCGGATCGGTGATCGACGCGAAATGCTTGTGCTTGGCCGGGGGGATCGCTCCGCGTAGGTCGCGAGTCGGATCGCTAGCGAGACGGTTGGTGGACACGGCATAGCGGAGCACCTGTCCGCAATTCTGATGGACACGATGTACCGTGTCGATTGCGCCCAAGTCCTCAATTCGTCGTAGGCACTTGAGGACTTCGGTCGCGGTAATGTCCGCGACCGGCTTTGAACCAATCCACGGGAAAAGGTGGACCTCCAAACGGCGAATGACCTTCGACGAATGGGATGCCGCCCATCCTTGACTGAACTTCGCGAACCATTCGCGTGCAACAGCCTCGAAGCTGTCTTCCGCCGACTGTTCTTTCGCGGCCTTGACGGCTTTGCGCTGTTCGCCGGGGTCGATGTCGTTCGCGATCAGTTTGCGCGCCGCCTCACGCTTTTCGCGTGCGTCGCTCAGGGATATATCGGGGTAGACGCCCATCGAGAGCGTCTTTTGCTTGCCATCAAAACGGTAGTTGAAGCGCCACCATTTGCCGCCTTTGGGCGTCACCAGTAAGTGCAACCCGCGTTCGTCGGTGAGCTTGTATGCAGCCTCGCGAGGCTTCGCGCTGCGGACCTTGGTATCAGAAATCATGGTAACTGCCTTCCTTGGGGTGGGTGTTACCACCAAGGCTACCATCACATTTTCTGGATTCAGGCGGCCCGGTTTGGACTAACTTGGCCTGATTTCTGTCTTAGTCCATTGTTTTTATTGATGTTTTTGGACTAACTTGGACGGGGCTGGATTGTCTAATGGTGGAGAAGAGGAGGATCGAACTCCCGACCTTCGCATTGCGAACGCGACGCTCTCCCAGCTGAGCTACTTCCCCGAAACCTGAACTGCGCTTTGAATTTTATCAAAATTCGCGCCGCCGCGCCTATAGCCAAGCGGCCCGTGCGCGTTGCCGCAAGTCGATGGCGGGCCCTTCGCGAACGGCCGCAGGCGCCACTTCCGGCGCGGGCGGCCACGCCACACGCTCATAGCCGGGCAGGTCGGCATCAGCAATAAATCGGGTGCGGGCGGCGTACACATGGCGGTCGCCACGGGTGGCTTGCTGGGTCACGTAGAAGCGGTGCGGCACCAACAGGTGCAGGTGGTCCTTGGCGCGGGTCATGGCTACGTACAGCAGGCGGCGTTCTTCCTCGATCTCCTCCCTCGTGCCCACGGCCATGTCGGAAGGGATGCAGCCGTCCACCACGTTGAGCACATGCACCGATGACCATTCCTGGCCCTTGGCGGAGTGGATGGTGGAAAGCACGAGGTAGTCCTCGTCCAGGTGGGTACGCTCGGAGCGGTCGCTGGTGAGTTCCGGCGGGTCGAGGGTCAGTTCGGTCAGGAAGCGTTCGCGAGAGTTGAAGCTCACGCCCAGGGCCGATAACTGGTCCAGGTCGGCGCGGCGGGCTTGTGAGTCGTCGTACTGGCGTTCCAGGTGCGGCAGGTACCAGGTGCGGGCCAGATCGATGTCGGCTGGCCAGGCCACGCCGCCGCGGTTGAGGGTGGTGAAGGCTTCCACAAAGCTGCGCCAGTCCGCCTCGGCCACCGCGCCCGGCGGCATGAAGGCGTCCAGTGCCACGCCGGGTTCGGCGGCGGCGTCCATGGCATCGAGCAGCCGCGTGGCAGTGGCCGGGCCGATGCCGGGAATCAGTTGCAGCACGCGAAACCCGGCCATGCGGCCGCGCGGGTTCTGCGCAAAGCGCAGCAGGGCCAGCAGGTCCTTGATGTGCGCAGCTTCGAGGAACTTGAGCCCGCCAAACTTCATGAAAGGGATGTCGCGGCGGGCAAGTTCCAGTTCCAGCGCGGCGCTGTGGGAACTGCTGCGGAAAAGCACCGCTTGCGCTTTCAAGGCCATGCCGGCTTCGCGCTGCGCCAGCACCCGGTCGGCCACCCAGCGGGCCTGCTGGGCCTCGTCCGGCACCACCACCAGTTGCGGCTTGATGGCGGAGGTGCGCTCGGTCCACAAGGTCTTGGCATGACGTTCGGCAGCGCGCGCGATCACGGCGTTAGAAACATCCAGGATGGGTTG
The DNA here is from genome assembly GCA_965279115.1 of Burkholderiales bacterium. GTDB lineage: Bacteria > Pseudomonadota > Gammaproteobacteria > Burkholderiales > JAEUOS01 > JAEUOS01. The sequence continues at coordinate 5,874,912 of OZ257137.1, read as the reverse complement.
GGTGGAGCGGTAGTTGCGCTCCAGGGTGATCAACCGGGCGGAACCGAAGTCGCGCTCGAAATCGAGGATATTGCGCACCGTCGCGCCACGAAAGGAATAGATGGATTGCGCGTCGTCGCCCACCACCATTACACCGCGCCCGTCGGGTTTGAGTGCCTTGAGGATGGAAGCCTGCAGGCGGTTGGTGTCCTGGTATTCGTCCACCAGCACATGGTCGAAGCGCGCGCCGATCTCGCTGGCCAGTGCCGGGTCTTCCAGCATGCCGGCCCAGAACAGCAGCAGGTCGTCGTAGTCCAGCACGTTCTGCGCGGCCTTGGCTTCCACATAGGCGCCGAACATGCGCTTCAGTTCCACCTCCCATTCTGCACACCAGGGAAAGGCGGTTTTCAAGACCTGGTCGAGCGGCTCGCATGCGTTGACCACCCGCGAGTAGATGGCCAGACACGTCCCCTTCAAGGGAAAGCGCTTGCGCGTGGCGGGCAGGCCGATGTCGTGGCGCACCAGGCCCATCAGGTCGCCGGAGTCGCCGCGGTCGTGGATGGTGAAGGCGCCATCCAGGCCGATGCGCGGTGCGTATTCGCGCAGCAGGCGCGCGCCCACCCCATGGAAGGTGCCGGCCCAGGGTAGCGAAGGGGGCTCGGCCGTGGCGGAAAGCTTGAGCACCCGGGCCAGAACGCGCCCGGCCCGGCGCTCCATTTCCTGCGCCGCGCGGCGCGAGAAGGTGAGCAGCAAGAGGCGCTGCGGGTCGCCACCAGAGGCGATCAGTTTCGCCACCCGGTGCGCCAGCGTATTGGTCTTCCCGGAGCCGGCGCCGGCCACCAGCAGCAGTGGGCGCGCGTCAGGGTTGGCCGGGTCCGTGCCGTGCAGAACGGCCGCGCGTTGCTGGTCGTTGAGCGCGGCGAAAGGATCAACCCGCGTATCGGGCGGGCTTTGGGCGGCCGGTTCGGCGCGCAGGGCGGTGGCAGTGATCATGCGGGCGGCTGGAAATCTTCGAAACTGTATGTTAATACAGTTGCATGCCGCGTGTGCCGGTTTGTCGTGCCGGCGGGCCGCGCGCCGCAGCCGGGTCGTCAGGCGCGGTTCTCGGCGATGTGCCTGGCCATCGCTGCGATCACGCCCGGCGCCTCGCCCAGGGCAGGGCGCAGGATGAAGCGCACCTCCGGGTGCCTGGCGCGGGCCACGTCGATCAACAGCGGCAGGTCGCGCTTCAAGTGCCCGCCCTGGGCCATGAAGGCGGGCACGATGTCGACCTCGCAAACCTTGTCCTTGACCAGAGCCTCGATGGCGTCCGCCAGCGGCGGCTGCATGAATTCGAGAAACGCCACCACGACGTCGACGCCGGGCATGCGTGAGGCGACCTCGTCGCGCAGGTGCTCGAACGGCCGCGCCCATTCCGGGTCGCGGGCGCCGTGGGCGAACAGGATGACGGCTTTTTTCATGACTGCACCATGCGGGCTCCGAAAGGGGGCCATGCCACTACATGAGGATGATGTCGTACTGCTCGTGCGAATACGCGTTTTCCACCGCCAGCGACACCGGCTTGCCGATGAAGTCCGACAACATCGCCAGCGACTGGGATTCCTCTTCCAGGAACATGTCGATCACCGACTGGCTGGCGAGAATGCGGAACTCGCGGGGATTGAACTGCTTGGACTCGCGCGTGACTTCGCGCAATATCTCGTAGCAGATGGTACGCGGGGTCTTGATCTCGCCGCGCCCCTGGCATACCGGGCAGGGCTCGCACAGCACATGGGCGAGCGATTCCCGGGTTCGCTTGCGGGTCATTTCCACCAGCCCCAGGCTTGTGAAGCCGGACACGCCGATGCGTGTGCGGTCGCGCGCCAGGGTCTTGTTCAACTCGGCAAGCACGGCGGCCTTGTGGTCCTCGCTGTCCATGTCGATGAAGTCGGCGATGATGATGCCGCCGAGGTTGCGCAGGCGCAGTTGGCGCGCCAGCGCCTGCGCCGCCTCGAGGTTGGTCTTGAAAATGGTGTCGTCGAAGTTGCGCCCGCCCACGAACGCGCCGGTGTTCACGTCGATGGTGGTCATCGCCTCGGTCTGGTCGATGATCAGGTAGCCGCCGGACTTCAGGTCGACGCGCCGGGCCAGCGCCTTCTCGATCTCGTCTTCCACGCCGAACAGGTCGAACAGCGGGCGCTCGCCGGTGTAGTGCATCACCCGCGAAAGCACATTCGGGGTGTAGTCCCGCGCGAATTCGGTGAGCTTGACGAAGTTCTCGCGCGAGTCGATCTGGATGCTGCCGGTTTCCTCCGTCACCAGGTCGCGCAGCGCGCGTTTGGCCAGTGGCAGGTCCTGCGAAAGGCACGCTGGCGCCGAGCGGGTCTGCGCCTCGGTCTGGATGTGATGCCAGCGCTTGCGCAGGTAGTCCACGTCGGTGCGGATGTCGGCCTCGGTGGCGGTCTCGGCCATGGTGCGGATGATGTAGCCGCCGCGTTCGCCTTCCGGAATCATGCTTTGCAACATGCTGCGCAACTGGTCGCGCTCGGCCCCGCTCTCGATGCGCTGCGAGATGCCGATGTGCGTTTCCTGCGGCAGGTACACCAGCATGCGCCCGGCGATCGATACTTGCGTGGACAGGCGCGCGCCCTTGGTGCCGATCGGGTCCTTGATCACCTGCACCATCACGGTCTGCCCGTCGTGCAGCATATGCTCGATGGGCTTGGGCGCCTCGTTGCCACCATTGTGGTGGGCATGGCGCACCTCCCATATGTCGGCCACGTGCAGGAAGGCCGCGCGCTCCAGGCCCACGTCGATGAAGGCCGACTGCATGCCGGGCAGCACACGCGCCACGCGTCCCAGGTAGATGTTGCCCACCAGACCGCGGCTGGATTCGCGCTCGATGTGGATTTCCTGCGTCACGCCCTGCTGCATCACGGCGACCCGCGTTTCCTGCGGGGTGACGTTGATGAGTATGTCTTCTGTCATGCGGCTATTCTGGCACAGGGTAGCGCAATGCCTCGCGACGACGCGTTTAACCGCCGTTCTAGGCCGCGAATTCCCGCATCAATACGCCGGGGCGCGGCCCGCCCGGGAGCATGCCGCCGCCATCGGCCACCTTGACCCCATTGACCCACACGCCATGCACGCCCACGGCATCGGTATGCAGGCGGCCGGCGCCGCCGGGCAGGTCGTTGACGCGCCGTTTCGGACCGCGACCGACAGTGGCGGGGTCGAACAGCAGCAGGTCGGCGGCGTGGCCCACCTTGAGCATGCCGCGGTTCGTAAGCCCGAAAACTTCGGCGGTTTGCCCGGTGAGGCGCCGCACGGCTTCTTCAAGCGGCATCTTGCCAAGATCGCGCGACCAGTGGCCCATCAGGTGCAGGCCGAACGCCGCGTCGTTGAAGAAGGTGAGGTGCGCGCCGGCGTCCGAAAGACTCACCAGGCTGTTGGGGTGGTTGAGCATGCGGCCGACCGCGTCCTCGTCGGAATTGAGCATGGTCGCGGTGAACACGGTGTCGAGGTTCTCGGCGATGGCCAGGTCGAACATGAAGTCAAGCGGGTCGGCACCGGTTTCACGGGCGAGTTCGGCGATGCTGCGCTGCTCGTACTGCGCGTGTTTCGCATCGGCCACCTGCACCACCTGCACCTGGTCCCATTCTCCGTTGAACAGGCGAAACACCGCCGGTGCGGCGATCTCGGCGCGCATCGCGTCGCGGAAGTCCTTCTTCGCGATCGCGGTCTTGAAGGCCTCGCCCTTCAAGCCCAGCACCTGCTTCCATGACGCCAGGCCCTCCACCGGGTAGGGCGAGTGCAGGGTGAAGTCCATGGTGAGCGGGCAGCACGACACCGCCCCCAGCAGCTTGCGCCCGCGCGTGTTGGCGTCCGCGATCGCGTCAAGGTCCTTGAACACCGCCTGCGGGTTGGTCTTGTTGTGCAACAGCGCGGCGATCACCACCGGGCGGCCGGACAAGGCGGAGAGCTCCTCGAGGAAATCGATCCTCGTGTGGCCGCCCTTGGTCAGCATGAAGACACCTTTGCCGGCCTCCTTCAAGGAGCCCACCAGAGTGCGCAATTCGTCGTCGTCGGCCAGGCGCGAGGGCATCGGCATGCCGCCTTCGCCGTTGTGCGCCGGCGAGGTGCTGGTGGCAAAGCCGATGGCGCCGGCCTGCATGGCCTCCTGCAGGAGGCGCTTCATCTCGGCCACTTCCGCCGCCGTGGCGGCGCGCTTCGGCGCGTCCTCGCCCATCACCCAGGTGCGCAGCGAGGAGTGGCCGGCAAAGGCGGCGATGTTCACCGCCGCACCCTGCCGTTCCAGAAGTCGCATGTATTCGGGAATGGTCTCGAAGTCCCAGCGGATGCCTTGCCGCAGCACGTCCAGCGACATGCCTTCCACCTGGGTGAGGTTCTTCATGATCAGTTCGCGGTCCTGCGGACGGCAGGGCGCGATGGTGAAGCCGCAGTTGCCGATGATGGCGGTGGTCACGCCCAGTGCGGGGGAGGGACTGAGCGTCCTGTCCCAGGTGATCTGTGCGTCGTAGTGGGTGTGGTTGTCGATGATGCCGGGCATCAGGGCCAGGCCATCGGCGTCGACGGTTTCGCGCGCGTCGCCTGCAACCGCACCAACGGCTGCGATCCGACCGTCCTTGACGGCGAGGTCGCCGGTCACGGCGGGACGGCCGCTGCCGTCGTAAAGGCGGGCGTTGCGGATCAGCAAATCATGCATGGCGATGTCTCTTGGATCGTTATAATTTGAGGCTTCGATTTTAACCTGCACGTCTTCGGCAGCCCTGACTTGCGCACCCCGGGCGCACCCTGGGTCATGGGGCGCATGCCACCGGGTCGCGATGTCAAAACTGCTCGAAAACCTCAACCCGGAACAGTTCCAGGCCGTCACGCTGCCGAACCTGTCCGCCCTGATCCTGGCCGGCGCCGGTTCGGGCAAGACCCGCGTGCTCACCACCCGCATCGCCTGGCTGGTGCAGACCGGCCAGGTGTCCACCGCCAACATCCTCGCAGTCACCTTTACCAACAAGGCGGCGCGCGAGATGCTGCATCGCCTGTCGGCCATGTTGCCGGTGAACCTGCGCGGCATGTGGGCTGGCACCTTTCATGGCCTGGCCAACCGTTTTCTGCGCGCGCACCACCGCGAGGCGGGCCTGCCGGCGCTGTTCCAGATTCTCGACTCGGCCGACCAGCTCTCGGCGATCAAGCGCCTGCTCAAGGCGCTCAACGTGGACGATGAGAAATTCCCGGCCAAGAACGTGATGTGGTTCATCAACGGCTCCAAGGAAGCCGGCCTGCGCCCGAAGGATGTGGTGGCCAACGACGACCATAACCGCCGCTTCATCGATTTTTACGAAGCCTACGAGCAGCAATGCCAGCGTGAGGGCGTGGTCGATTTCGCCGAACTGCTGTTGCGCACCTACGAGGTACTGTCGAAGAACGAGATCCTGCGCGAGCACTACCACACGCGCTTTCGCCACATACTGGTCGACGAGTTCCAGGACACCAACGAGCTGCAGTACAAGTGGCTGAAGCTGATCGGTGGCGCCGGCACGCAAAGCCCGAGCGCGGTGTTCGCGGTGGGCGACGACGACCAGTCGATCTACGCCTTCCGTGGCGCGCGCGTTGGCAACATGCTCGATTTCGAGCGCGACTTCCATGTGCAGAACCTGATCAAGCTGGAGCAGAACTACCGCTCGCATGGCAATATCCTCGACGCAGCCAACGCGCTCATCAAGAACAACGGCCAGCGCCTGGGCAAGAATCTCTGGACCGACGCCGGCCACGGCGAGCCGGTGCGGGTGTTCGAGGCGCAGACCGACCTGGACGAAGGTCGCTGGCTGGTGGGCGAGGTCAAGGCGCTGATCAACGACGGCAGCCGGCGCGGCGAGATCGCGGTGCTGTACCGCTCCAACGCCCAGTCGCGGGTGATCGAGCAGATGCTCTTCGCCGAGGGCATCCCCTACAAGGTATACGGCGGCCTGCGCTTTTTCGAGCGCGCTGAGGTCAAGCATGCGATCGCCTACCTGCGCCTGTTGGCCAACCCGGATGACGACACCTCCTACGCGCGGGTGGTGAACTTCCCCACCCGAGGCATCGGCGCGCGTTCACTCGAGCAGTTGGGCGACGCGGCGGGCAAGCGCGACATGGCCAACCCGGCCGGCATATCCCTGTACCGTGCGGTGCCATTGCTGACGGGCAAGGCCGGCACCTCGCTCACCGCCTTCAATACCCTGATCGACAAGATGCGCGAGGCCACCCAGGGCCTGCCGCTGCCCGAGGTGATCGACCACGTGCTGGAACACTCTGGACTGCGCACTCACTACAAGAACGACCGGGAAGGGCGCGAACGTCTCGAGAACCTCGACGAACTGATGAACGCGGCGGCCAACTTCACCCAGGAAGATGAAGACAGCCTGACCGCCTTCCTCACCCACGCGGCGCTGGAGTCCGGCGACAACCAGGCGCAGGAAGGGCAGGACGCGGTGCAGCTCATGACGGTACATTCTGCCAAGGGGCTGGAATTCAACCAGGTGTTCATCACCGGCCTGGAGGACGGCCTGTTCCCGCATGAGAACTCGATCATGGAAAAGGACGGGCTCGACGAAGAGCGGCGCCTGATGTATGTGGCCATCACGCGGGCACGGCAGCGCCTGTACCTCTCATTCGCCCAAACCCGCATGCTGCACGGCCAGACCCGCTACAACATGAAGTCGCGTTTTTTCGACGAACTGCCGGAGGTGGTTCTCAAGTGGCTGACGCCGCAGATAAGTAGCCGGCGCGGCAACCTGTGGCAGGGGGATGACGATTTCGCGGCGGTTTCCCGCCCGGCCTATGCCAAGGCCAAGGCAGCGCAGGACTCCGGTTACCGCATCGGCCAGAACGTCTCGCATGCCAAGTTCGGCGCGGGAGTGATCGTCAATTCCGAAGGGTCGGGGCAGGACGCGCGGGTGCAGGTGAACTTCGGGCGCAATGGCGTGAAATGGCTGGCGCTGGCGTACGCGAAACTCGAGCCGGCTTGACCGGCCCGTCCCCGGGCGCTGTTTACGGCGCGGCAGGCTCGGGCGGAAGCGGGCGCTCCGGAAACAGAGCCACGTAGCTTGAGTAGTACGAACACACGAAAGTGCAGGCGACGACCAGCCCGTAAGGCACGAGGACGAACGCCAGCAGCAGGTCGGCGGCGGCGGGTGGCAACAGCAGGCGGACCAGCTTCGAGAACGGCAGCGGCAGGACGACCTGCAGCATGGCCCAGAGCAGGCCGTAGATCACGAATGCGCGCAGGTTGCGCCAGGAGGCGACCAGGCTGAAGAACAGCGCCTTCATCGGTTTCATGCCGTGCCAGTGCACCAGCGCAGGCGCAAACCAGAACGCCAGCAGGATGGGCACATAGAGCGGCAGGGCGAACATCAGTGTGCGCAGCGACCCCAGCGGGTTGCCGAGCGTGCCTGGCGCGGGCGCGGTAGGGGCTTTCGGCCCGGCCATCCACAGGCCCAGCAGCATCACCGCGAATACCAATGCGGCATAGGCGAAGCCAAGCTGCAGGAAGGCGCGCGAATCGGCGCGCGCCGGTGCCAGCACGGCTGCCGGGCCGGGAATGCGCCCGTGTTGCGCCTCGGAGGCTGCCAACATCAGGCCGGCGGTAAGCGCGGGCATCAGGATCAGCCCGATCACCGGGCCGGCGAAGGGTATGAACATCGAGGCCAGCAGCACCACCCAGACCGTCGGGCACAGTGCCAGCCAGGCAAACGGATAGGCCTTGAACAGGCGGTATCCATGCGCGACCCAGAGCGCGCCATGCATGGCCGGAACGGTCTTCACTTCCATGGTGCGGGCCTCGCGCGCCGGCGCGCGAGAATGCGTTCGAAATGCCCGGGGTCGTGCGGCGTGATCAACTGGCCCGGGCGCGGCAGGTGAAAATCGAACAGGCGCGAAAGCCAGAAGCGCAAGGCGCCGGCGCGCAGCATCATGTCCCAGGCAGCACGCTCTTCGACGGTGATGGGCCGCACGGCATCATAGGCCTGCAGAAACTCGCCCACCTGGGAGGCGATGAGTTCGCCCGCCTCGGGTCCTTCACGCACGATGCACCAGTCGTTCACGCACACGGCGACGTCGAAGAGCAGGCAATCGAAACCGGCGAAATAGAAGTCGATGAAGCCGCCCAGTTCAGCGCCGTCGAACAGCACGTTGTCGCGGAACAGGTCGGCATGCACCGGGCCGCGCGGCAACCGGTCGTGGCGATGGCTGGCCTGGAAGGCGAGCTCGGTCGCGAGCAGATCGGCGGCTTCTGAGCCCAGGAAGGGAGTGACCTGGGGAGCGGTCATCGCCCACCAGTGCGGCCCCCGCGGGTTGTCCTGGAAGCCCCTGAAACCGGCGCCGGCCAGGTGCATGCGTGCCAGCATGGCCGCCACCTGCGCGCGGTCGCCGGACGAAGGGTCCATGTGCGAGCGGCCGGCCAGGCGCCGCACGATGGCCGCAGGCTTGCCCTTGAGCGTGCTGAAATTGCGCCCGACGCGGTCGGCGATCGGACACGGGCAGGGGATGCCGCCGGCTGCAAGGTGTGCCGTGAGGTCGAGGTAGAAAGGCAACTCGACCGGTGTCAGTTTCTCGAAAATCGTGAGAACGAACTCGCCGCCGCCGGTGGTGAGGAAGAAATTGCTGTTCTCGATGCCGGAAGCGATCCCGTCCAGGCGCACCAGCGAGCCGACGTCAAACCCTGCCAGCCAGGGCGCCAGTTCGTCGGACGTGACAGGGGTGAAGACGGCCATGGCCCCTAGCGTACAAAAATGGGTTCGACAGCCGCCGCCGGTGCCTTCAGAAGGTACCGATCACCCACATGGGAACGCTCAGGTTGTGCGCGTCCGAAGGGCCTTGCGCCGGGGTGGCGAACTGGCCATCGCCTTTCTGGTCGATCAGCACATAGGGGGTGCCGCCGGGCGGGGTGACGCGGATCATGTAGAGCTTGCCGCCGACACGGAATTCCTCGATCTTGTCGGCTCCGCGCTGGCGGATGGTGATTTGCGGCTCAAGCGCCGGGTCGATGCTCATGCGCGGAGGTGGCGGCACTTCCGGCAACGGCTCGAGCTTGCCTGCACCCTGCTGGGCTTGAGCACCGGCCGCCAACAGGACAGCCAGACCGACGGTTGCGAGTTTTGCTTTCATGAAGCGGATTGTAGCAAGCGCCGCGCGCTATAGATATTGCAGGCCTTCACGATCCGAACTGCTGGGCGTGAATCCCTTGGCCTCATAGAACTTGAAGATGGTCTCGACGATGACATCCGGATCGTCGATCACCTGCATCAGTTCGACGTCGCCCGGATTGATCAAACCGGCGCCTTCCATCTCGGCGCGCAGCCAGTCCAGCAGGCCTTGCCAGAACGCGCCGCCCACCAGGATGATCGGCATCTGCGGCGCCTTGCGTGTCTGGATGAGCGTGAGTGCCTCGGTGAGCTCGTCCAGGGTGCCGAAGCCGCCCGGCATGACCACGTAGGCGCAGGCGAACTTGACGAACATGTACTTGCGGGCGAAAAAGTGCTTGAAATACAAGGCCACGTTCTGGAATGAATTGCCGCGCTGCTCGCGCGGCAATTCGATGTTCAGGCCGACCGCGGCGCTCTTGCCGTGGAAGGCCCCCCGGTTGGCCGCTTCCATCACGCCGGGACCGCCCCCGGAGATCACCGAAAATCCCGCATCGGAGAGCTTGCGGGCGATGACCTCGGCCTGCTTGTAGTAGGGGTCCTCGGGTTTCAGGCGGGCCGAACCGAACAGCGACACGGCGGGGCGCAGCGGCTCGAGTCGTTCGGTTGCCTCGACGAACTCTGACATAATTCCAAAGAGGCGCCATGCTTCGCGTGCCGAGTTTTCGGCGGCCAAATCGGCGCGATTGACCTTCACAGCCATGATCGAATAATCCCGTTCTAGTCGCGGCGGCCCGGTGTGCGGATACCGCCGCGTGGTTGGGGGCGCCGACGCCGGCGCACCGCCCCAGACTCTAACAGGGACACCAAGGAAGCACCGCATGCCAAGACTGCTGATGGTCGACGGTTCGTCGTACCTTTACCGCGCATTTCATGCCCTGCCGGATCTGCGCAGTCCGGACGGCCTGCCCACCGGGGCGATGCACGGCATGGTGAGCATGCTCAAGAAGCTGCGCAGCGAGGTCCAGGCCGACTATTGCGCCTGCGTGTTCGACGCCAAGGGCAAGACCTTTCGCGACGACATCTATGCCGAGTACAAGGCACAGCGCGCGCCCATGCCGGATGACCTGGTGCGGCAGATCGAGCCGATCCACGCGCTGGTGCGCGCGATGGGCTGGCCGCTCATCATGATGGAAGGCGTGGAGGCCGACGACGTGATCGGCACGCTGGCGCGCATCGCCGCCGAGGCCGGCATCGAAACGGTGATTTCCACCGGCGACAAGGACCTGGCGCAACTGGTGGGGCCGCATGTCACCCTGATCAACACGATGAGCAACGAGCGCCTCGATCCGGCGGCGGTTGTGGCCAAGTTCGGCGTGCCGCCGGAACGCATCGTCGACTACCTCACGCTTATGGGCGATACCGTCGACAACGTGCCCGGGGTGGAGAAGGTGGGCCCGAAGACGGCCGCCAAGTGGATCGCGGAATTCGGCTCGCTGGACGGCGTGATGGCCAATGCGGGGGCGATCAAGGGGGTTGCAGGCGAGAACCTGCGCCGCGCCTTGGAATGGCTGCCGACCGGCCGCACGCTGGTGACGGTGAAATGCGATGTCGCAGGCCTGTCCATCGAGCCGCTCAAGCCCGAACCGGTCGACAACGAGCGCCTGCGTGACATGTACAGCCGCTTCGGCTTTCGCACCTGGCTGCGCGAGCTCGACGGTGGAACGGGCGGCGCCGAAGCCGCGCCCGGGTCGTCGGGCGGCGCGGCCACGAGCCTGCGCGAGTTGCCCGGCGAAAAGCCGAAACACTACGAGACCATCCTTGACGAGGCGCAGTTGCGCGCCTGGATCGCGCGGCTTGAAGCGGCGGAACTTGCGGCGGTGGATACCGAGACCACCGGGCTTGACCCGATGCGCGCGCGCATCGTCGGCATTTCGTTCGCCCTGGAGCCTTATTCCGGCGCCTACCTGCCGCTGGCCCACGCGGGGCCGGACGCGCAAGGGCAGTTGCCTTTCGACCTGGCGATCTCGCTGCTCAAACCCTGGCTGGAGAATCCGGCCTTTGCGAAGGTCGGGCAAAACCTCAAGTACGACGCGCACATCTTCGCCAACCACGGCATTTCGCTTGCCGGCATTGCCCACGACACGCTGCTGCAAAGCTACGTGATCGAATCGCACAAGAGCCACGACATGGACTCGCTGGCCTCCCGCCACCTGGGACGCACCACCATCAAGTACGAGGAAGTCGCGGGCAAGGGAGCCGGACAGATCGGGTTCGACCAGGTTTCGATCGAAAAGGCGACCGAGTATTCCGCCGAGGATTCGGAGGTGACCCTGCAACTGCACCAGACCCTGTGGCCACAGGTGCAGGCCGATCCCAAGCTCAGGTTCATCTACGAGCTGGAGATGCCCGTTTCCAGGGTGCTGATGCAGATGGAGCGCACCGGCGTGCTGATCGACGCCGCGCTGCTCGAAAAGCAGGGCAACGAACTCGGCACGACCATGATCGAGCTCGAGCGCAAGGCCTTCGAGCTGGCCGGCCAGCCGTTCAACCTCGGCAGCCCAAAACAGATCGGCGAGATCTTCTTCGAGCGCATGAAGCTGCCGGTGATCAAGAAGACGCCGTCCGGCGCGCCGTCGACCGACGAGGAGGTGCTGCAGAAGCTGGCCGAGGACTATCCGCTGCCCAAGGTGCTGCTGGACTACCGCAGCCTTTCGAAGCTGAAAAGCACCTATACCGACAAGTTGCCGCGCATGGTCAACCCGGACACCGGACGGGTGCACACCAACTATGCCCAGGCGGTGGCCGTGACCGGACGGCTGGCATCCAACGACCCCAACCTGCAGAACATCCCGATCCGCACCGCCGAGGGCAGGCGCATCCGCGAGGCCTTCATCGCGCCGCCCGGCAGCGTGATCATGTCTGCGGACTATTCGCAGATCGAACTGCGCATCATGGCGCACATTTCCAAGGATCCGGCGCTGCTGGCGGCGTTCGCCGCCGGCGAGGACGTGCACCGCGCAACCGCCTCCGAGATCTTCGGATCACCGCGCGCCGAGGTGAGCTCGGAACAGCGTCGCTATGCGAAGGTGATCAACTTCGGGTTGATCTACGGCATGAGCGCATTCGGCCTGGCGGCCAACCTGAACATCGAGCGTGATGCGGCGAAGAATTACATCGACCGGTATTTCGAGCGCTTCGCCGGGGTCAAGCGCTACATGGACGACACCCGCATCGCGGCCAAGGCGCAAGGCTACGTGGAGACCGCATTCGGGCGCCGCCTGTGGCTGCCGGAGATCAACAGCCCCAACGGCCCGCGCCGCCAGGGCGCCGAGCGCGCGGCGATCAACGCGCCCATGCAGGGCACCGCGGCGGACCTGATCAAGATGTCGATGATCGCGGTGGCCGAGCGGATCGCGCGGGATGGGCTGCGCTCGCGCCTGGTGATGCAGGTGCATGACGAATTGGTGCTTGAGGTGCCGGAGGGCGAGCTTGAAACCATGAGCGCGCTGGTGCCGCAGCTCATGGCCTCGGTCGCGAGGCTGGATGTGCCGCTCCTCGCGGAGGTGGGCGTCGGACTGAACTGGGACCAGGCGCATTGACACGCTGTTTCGGTGGCCACGCGCAGGTTGGCGTTATAGTATTTGGCTGAGGGTTTCGGGCCAAAGCCGGTCGCGATCGCCGCGGAGAACTGCCTTTCATGCACGATCAGTCACCATACGTGCTGGTGCTTGACGACGATGATGTCATCGCCAAATACGCGGTAACGCATTTGCGGCGCCGCGGCTATCGGGCGGCCCGCGCCAGGACCGGTGCCGAAGCATTCGAGTCCATCCGCCGCGAAATGCCCGACGTCCTGATACTGGACCATTACCTCCCGGACACTTCAGGCGACGAGGTGCTGGTCACGCTGCGCGCCGACGAACGCACCCGGCTCCTGCCGGTGATCTACCTGACCATAGACGGGTCACGCAACCGCTTCCGCAAGTCGATGACCACGGGCGCGGACGACTTTCTCGCCAAGCCCTTCAAACCCGCTGAACTGGCCGACGCGGTCGAGGCGCAATTGCGCAAGGCGTATGCGCGCATGATTCCGCACGGGGATACCGGCTCCGACCGCGAGCAGGCGCAGCGCCTGGGGGAGGAAATGCGCGACCTGCAGGCGCGCCTGGCCACCGCCTACGCCGAGCGGCAGAGCACCCAGGTCGAGCTGGCCGTACTCAACGCCTCCATTGATCACCGCGTCGCGCGGGAAACCAGGCTGCTGGAGCGCCAGAACAGCGCGCTTCGATCCTATGGTCATGCGCTGGCGCACGAGTTGCGGCGGCCGTTGCGCGGCATCCTGGGATTTGCCGGCCTGTTGATGCAAGGCCACGATGCAAGCCTGTCGCCGGACTCCAGGGAACTCCTCGGGCGCATCGAGGCCGCCGGGCGGCGCATGAACGATTTCATCGAGGCACTTCTGGAGATGGCCCAGTCCGGGGCGGAAGCCTTGCAGCGCCGCGAGGTGGACTTGAGTGCGATGGCCGCCGACATCATCGCAGCCGAAACCGCTGCCCCGGCAGGCGGCGAGGTGCACATCGCGCCCGGGCTGGTCGCGCGCTCCGATCCGGTCCTGGCCCGCATTGTCCTGGAAAACCTCCTGTCAAACGCACGCAAGTATTCATCGCGGCGCCCGCGCCCGGTGGTGGAATTCGAAGCCGCGCGGGTCGACGGGCAGTCGGTTTTCCTGGTGCGCGACAATGGCGCGGGGTTCGACATGACCGCGGCGGCCAACCTGTTCCAGCCGTTTCAGCGACTTCATTCAGCGGCCGAGTTTGAAGGACTGGGGATCGGCCTGGCGACGGTCGCGCAGATTGTGTCGCGTCATGGCGGTCGCATCTGGGCTGAAGCCAGGCCCGATGCGGGCGCCACGTTCTATTTCACCCTCGAACCTGCAAACGCGCTCAATTGAAGCGCGCGGGCGAAAAAGGGCTGCAATCGATGGCGGGGCGGACGCCGCCGAGCATGTCGGCGACGATACGGCCGGTGATTGGTCCGCTGGCCAGACCGACATGGCCATGTCCAAATGCGTGAACCACATCCGCGCAAGCGGAGGCCGGGCCGATGACCGGCAGGCCATCGGGTGTGGAAGGGCGATGGCCCATCCAGCGCTTGGCCACCGTCGCGCGCGTGCCGTCGCGCAAGGGCGGGTAGGCGCGCAGCGCGTGTTCGACCAGGATATCGGCACGCCGCCAGTCGGGTGGCGAATGCTCCGATGCAAGTTCAACCTGCCCGGCCAGGCGCAGGCCGTGGAGGGTCGAGGTGTTGCCCATCTTGCCGTCCGCCGGCATCACCGGCACCGGCAATTCGAATCCCGGGTCGGAGAGCACGGCATGGTAGCCGCGCTCGCTTTCCATCAGGACACGGTCGCCGGCTTGCGCGGCAAACATTTTCGACCCGATGCCTGCGGCGATCACAACCTTGTCGCACACAATGGTGCCGTTGGCAGTCGCGACTGAGCGCAAACGGCCGGCCGCGATGTCAAGGCCGGTGGCGCGTGTGCGCAACAACCTGCCACCGCTTGCGACCAGATGGCGCACCAGGGCAGCGACATAACCGCCCGGGTCCAGGCAGTGCGCGCCCGCGGGAACCAGGATGCCCAACTGGTAGCGCTTGTCGAGCATGGGAAGCAGGGTGTGCAGGTCAGTGCCTTCGAGCGAGCGCCATTCCACCTGGTTGTCGCGGCGCAGTCGCCATGCCAACGCTTCGGCCTCGAACGCGGCGCGGTCGGCGTAGGCGTACAAAAGCCCTTTGCTTGCGATCAGGTCCGGCACACCGGCCTCGGCCGCGAGAGCGTGGTGGCGCGTGGGTGCGTCGCGTAACATCGATGACAGTGCCCGCGCGGTTCTTTCCACCCGCGCGACGCTGTGGCCGGCCCAGACGAAGCGCGCAAGCCAGGGCGCGAGGGCGGGGATGGCGCTCCAGCGCAGCGTCAGGGGACTGCCGCGGTCGAGCAGGTAGCCCGGCAGCTTCTTCCACAGGCCCGGCATCGACATGGGCACCACCGAGGCGGGGCTGATCCAGGCGCCATTGCCGTAGGAGGCCGCCTGCTCGCCGCCGGGCTCGTCGGCGTCGAGCAGCGTGACCGCATGGCCGTCACGCAGCAGTTCGAGCGCACAACAGGCGCCGACGATGCCGGCGCCGATGACCGCGACATGCATTACTTCGACACGCCCATGACCGCATCCGGCAGCCAGGTGACCACCTGCGGGAACAGCGTGATGATGCCGATGCACAGGACCAGGCAGGCAAAGAAAGGGACCGCCGCGCGCGCGATGGAGTTGGAGTCCTTGCCGGTCATGTTTTGCAGGACGAACAGGTTGAATCCGACCGGCGGCGTGACCTCCGCGATTTCAACCAGCAGCACGATGAAGATGCCGAACCATACAAGGTCGAACCCGGCCTTCTGGATCATGGGCAACACCACCGCCGCGGTCAGAACGATCATGGAAATGCCGTCCAGCGCGGTGCCCAGAATCAGGTAAACCACGGTCAGGACGCCGATCAATGCCAGTGGGCTCAAGCCGAGGCTGGAGACCCATTCGGCCAATTCACGCGGTATTCCGGTGAAGGCCATGGTCTTGGTCAGGAAGGCCGCGCCGGCAAGGATGAACATGATCATGCAGGAGACGCGCGTCGCCCCCATCAGGCTGGCCTTGAAGTTTTCCCAGTTGAGGCTCTTGCTGTTCCAGGCGATCCCGAGCGAGCCGAGCACACCGTAGGCGGCGCACTCGGTGGCCGTGGCCCAACCGGCCACCAGCACCCATACGATGAACACGATCAAGAGCGTGCAGGGAATCAGGTTGCCGGACTTGCGGATCTTCTCCTTGAGGCTCATCTCCGGGCCGGGCGGTGGCACCTTGTCCGGGTTGCGCAGCGACCACCAGCCGATGTAGCCGGAGAAAAGCCCCATCAGGATGAAGCCGGGGATGAATCCGGCGAGAAAGATGCGGATGATGGATGCGTCCGCCGCCACCGCATACACCACCATGGTGATGGAAGGGGGGATCAGGATGCCCAGGGTACCTGCCGTGGCGAGGCTGCCAAGGGCGAGGTTCTCGTCGTAACCGCGCTTTTTCAGCTCCGGCAAGGCCACCTTGGCGATGGTCGCGCAGGTGGCCGCCGACGAACCGGAGACCGAACCGAAGATCCCGCAGCCCAGGATGGTGGTGTGCATCAGCCGGCCAGGCACCCGGTTCAGCCACGGCGCAAGGCCTTCGAACATCTCTTCGGAAAGCTTGGTGCGAAACAGGATCTCGCCCATCCAGATGAACATCGGCAGGGCTGCAAGCTCCCAGGAGTTGTTGGAGTCCCAGAACGCCGAGAACAGGTTCTTGCCCCAGATCAGGGGAGGCTGGCTGGTGAAGAGCGCCATGCCTATCCAGCCGACGATCGCCAGCGTGATGGCGATCCAGACCCCGCCGGCGAGGAACAGCAGCATTACCAGCAGCAGGAAACCGCCAATCTCGACTACGCTCATACGTCCTCGGAGAAATCGCCCTTGGCATGGCGTTCTTCAACCGCCGTGACATAGGTGGGGCGTACGCCGCCAATGACGCGAATCAATTCGTCGACCATGGCAATGAAGAAAAGAATGGAGCCGATGACGATCGAAAGCTGCGGAATCCAGATCGGTATGACGATCAGGCCGCCCGACATGTCGTTGACGACGAAGCTGTCATACACATAGGCCGTGACTGACCAGGCCAGGTACCCGGTGAAGAGGCTGCCCACTACCAGGCCGATGATCTCGAAGACCCGGCGCTTGGCCGGCGACAGGCTTTCCAGCAACAGGCCGACGCGCACGAAATCTCCATGCTTGAAGGTGTGCGCCATGCCGAAGAAAGCCGCCGCCGCCGTGAGCCACGAGACGATATCCTCGAAGCCACCCGTGCGCCAGCCGATCACGCGGAACATCGACGTGCCTATCATCACCGCGAAGATGACGAAAACAAAAAACGCCGCGAGAACTCCCGCGGCGTCGAACAGTCCATCGAGCAGGCGGCGCATCAACGCCGTGCCTTCCGATCTCCGGTCATTTGAGTGCTACTTCTTGCGAAATGCATCGACCATGGCCGCGCCTTCCGGCCCGGCCTTCTTCAGCCAATCCTCAAGCATCACCGCCCCGACCTGCTTGAAATCCGCAGTCAGTTTGGCCGAAGGTGGGAGGATCTTCATGCCCTTTTCGGCAAGCGCCTTCTTGTACCACTCGTTCTTCTCATCGGAAATCTTCCAGCCGCGCACTTCGGCGTCACGCGCAGCCTTCATGAGGCCGTCCTGGGTCGCCTTGTCGAGGGCGTCAAAGGCCTTTTTGTTGGCCAGTACCGCGTTTTTCGGCAACCAGGCTTGCGTGTCATACCAGATCTTGATGTGCTCGTAGGTCTTGGAGTCATAGCCGGTGGCTCCCGAGGACATGTAGGTTTCCAGCGCGCCGGTGGCAAGCGCCTGCGGCAATTCGGCAGCCTGGATGGTCACGGGCTGTGCGCCGATCAACTGCGCGATCTTGGCCGTGGATGGACTATAGGCACGCCACTTCAGGCCACGCATGTCGGCCACCGAGCCGATTTCCTTCTTCACGTACAGTCCCTGCGGCGGCCACGCCACCATGTAGAGCACCATCATGCCGCCTTCGGCAAGCTTCTTGTCGAGGAAAGGCTTGGTGGCGTCGGCAAGCTTGCGGGCTTCCTTGAAGCTGGAGGCGAGAAAGGGCAGGCCGTCGATACCGTACCCCGACCATTCGTTCTCGAAATTGACCAGCAGGATCTCACCGATCTGGGCCTGGCCGTTCTGCACCGCCCGCTTGATTTCCGGGGCCTTGAAAAGCGAGGCGTTGGAATGGACGTTGATCTTGAGCTTGCCACCGGTGTTCTTGTCGACTTCAGCGGCGAATTGCACCGCGATCTCGGTGTGGAAATTGGCCGCGGGGTAGGCGGTGGGCATGTCCCATTTGGTCTGGGCGTGGGCGGTGCCAGCCATGGCAAGCGCGGCTGCCAGCAAAGATGCGGAAAAACGCATGAATCCTCCTCGAGGGGTCAATGGCGGAGCGGGGATGGCTTCCGCGGTATATACCGAAACAAACCAAGCACCTAACGTGCCGGAACTGTGAATTGTAACTTGGCCCCGAAACTTGCAGCCGGGTCCACAGTGACCAGGCCTGCAGCTTGCTCGAATTTGAGGTTCGCCTTGTCGAGGATTGCAGTCACGCGTTCAAGCGAGCAGCAACCGAAGGTGAGCCCGGTCATGCGCGCCGGTCCGTCAGCCGGGTGCAGTCGGACAACACAGGTGCCGAGGCTGAATTCAACATGACCGTCCCGGGCAACGCCTGCGACTGCGGCGCAGCCCGCATAGCGGGCGAGCGCTTCGTCCTTGTCCGGCACTTCAATGTCGACCCCGGCGATGCAGGTCGCACCGTTGGCGTGCACCTGCCACTCGGGGCGCCAGACCATTTCAGGTGTTTGCTGCTGGCAGAAATAAAACCATGTGCCGGGCACGGCATCGGGTTCCAGGCGGGTTACGCGAAAAGCGGCCGTCCCGCTGGACCCGTCCGGAAGGTCGACAGAGCGGGAAAACGCCTGTACCGGACGGGGCGCAAGACCGGCGTCCATGAGTTCGACGCGCGTGGCGTCCGCATCCGGTGTGTTCAGCACAGTGGCCATCAGTCCAAGCGGGCGCTGCACCAGTTCCGGGCGTTTGGCCGGCGGTGCGCCCGGCGGATAGCCCAGCAATTCGAGGTAATCCGTGGCGAAGACGATGGTGTGGTTGATCGACCCGAGGGTATGGAAACCACGCGCACCGACCTGGAAACCGAGACGCGAGAACAAGTCCACCACCGCGTCGGTGCGGTCGCGCGTATTGAATACGATGTGATCGAGAGGGCGCATGGCCATATATTAGTCCGGACGCGTATGCCCACCGACGCGGCGATAATCGGGACATCTTCCAACCGCCCTTTGCGAATCCATCAATGACTACCCTGAACGGGGCAGAAGCCCTTGTCCGCATGTTGCAACTGTCCGGCGTGAAGCACATCTTCGGCCTGTGCGGCGACACCAGCCTGCCGATGTACGACGCCCTGGCGCGCCTGGACCATGGCATGACCCACATCCTGACGCGCGACGAGCGCAGCGCGGCCTACATGGCCGACGGCTACGCGCGCATCGCGCGGCGCCCCGGCATCTGCGAAGGCCCTTCCGGCGGGGGCGCGACCTACATCCTGCCGGGAGTGGTGGAGGCGAACGAGTCGTCGGTGCCGGTGCTGGCGATCACCAGCGACATCGCCATGACTTCGCGCGGGCGCTACACCCTGACAGAACTCGATCAGTCCGCACTGTTCCGGCCCCTCACCAAATGGAACGGCACCGCGAACGCGGCGGCCGATATTCCGCGCCTGATTCGTGCCGCGTTCTCGGCCATGACCACCGGCCGCACCGGCGCAGCCCACTTGTGCCTGCCGTTTGATTCCCAGAAAGGCATGGTCGATGCGGCCGAAATGTGGGTCGATCCCGCAGTCGCCGCTTATCCCGCGCGACGCAGCGGCGCCGATCCGCAGGAGGTGGAACGTGCCGCCGCGCTCATCACCTCGATGGCCAACAAGCTGGTGGTGGTCGGCGGCGGAATCGTGCTCTCCGGCGCGGAGAACGAATTGGCGGAATTCGCTACCAAGGCCGGCGCGATGGTGGCCACCACGATTTCCGGCCAGGGCAGCCTGGCCGAAACAGACCCGGCGTGCGTCGGCGTGGTGGGCAGCAATGGCGGCACGGCCGAAACCCGCGCGATAGTCGACATGGCTGATCTGGTGATCTACATCGGTTGCCGCGCCGGCAGCGTGACGACTGAAAGGCGCAGGCATCCAGCGCCCGGCCGCACGCGGGTGATCCACATCGACGTGGACCCCGCCGTGATCGGTGCGAACTACGCCGCCGATGTCGGACTCGCGGGCGACGCCAAACTTGTACTGCGGCAGCTTATCGGCGCGCTTGATGCGCAGACCGTGTTCGAGGTGCCTTCCCGGCTCAATGCCGCCGCCGTTGCGGCGGCCAAGGAAAAAAAGCGCGCGGGCTTCATGCAGCTGGCACTTTCCAACGAGCGGCCGATCCGTCCCGAGCGCGTGGTGCACGAGTTGCGGGAGGCATTGCCGGCGCAGGCCATCGTGGTGGCGGACCCTGGTACGCCATGTCCTTACTTCTCCGCCTATTTCGAGATTCGCAGCACCGGGCGGCGCTTCTTTTCGAATCGCGCCCACGGCGCCCTTGGTTACAGCATGTCCGCGGCGGTCGGCGCGCATTTTGCCGACCCCAAGGTGCCGGTGGTGGCGGTCATGGGGGATGGCAGTTTCGGGTTCACGGCCGGTGAGATGGAGACCATCGTCCGCCTCAAGGTGCCGGTGGTCATGCTGGTGATTTCGAACGCCGTGTACGGATGGATCAAGGCCGGGCAGAAGTCGGGGTTCGACGCGCGCTACTTCTCGGTCGATTTCAGCCGCACCGACCATGCGGCCGTCGCGGCGGCCTACGGCGTTTCGAGCTGGCGTGTCGAGGATCCCGCGAAGCTGGGGGAAACTCTGCGGGCGGCACTCGATTGCGGCGGCCCTGCGCTGGTCGACATCATTTGCCAGCCCTTGCATGAAGCACGCGCCCCGGTGAGCGAGTGGGTGGCTTGAGCCGGGCACACGATTGATGAAGGCCGCGCGCCCGAATCCGCTTTGCCTGGGCGTGGTGATGCTGGAAACGCATTTCCCGCGTCCGCCGGGCGACATCGGCAACCCGGCCAGCTTCGCGTTTCCGGTGCGCTATCAGGAGGTTCGAGGTGCGTCGCCGCGGCGGGTCGTTGCGGAGCGGGCAGCCGGTCTGCTGGCGCCTTTCATCGATGCGGCCCGCGCGCTGGAACGTGCCGGCTGTGCCGCGATCGTGACCAGTTGCGGATTTCTCGCGCTATTTCAGGCAGAGATGGCACGCGCGGTCGGTGTGCCGTTCGCATCGTCCAGCCTCTTGCAGTTGCCTGCTGTCGCGGCCGGACTTCAGGCAGGCTTGCGCCCGGGCGTCCTGACCATATCGGCCGAGTCGCTTGGTCGCGATCATTTGCTTGGTGCGGGTGCCGACCCGGATACGCCGGTTGCAGGCGTGGCATGCGACGGGGAGTTCGCTCGGGCCATCCTTGGCGACCAGCCGGAGTTGGACATGGCGAAGCTGCAAAAGGAAGTGCTTGAAGCCGGTGCCCGCTTGCTGGCCGACCATGCCGATGTCGGCGCCATCATTCTCGAATGCACCAACATGCCGCCCTATGCAAACGCGTTGCGCGCTGCCACCGGCCTGCCGGTCTACGACGTGCTTACGCTGGCAAGCGGACTGATGGCCCGATCGTCTCGCTGACCTGGCGGGTGACGCGGCCGCCCGGGTCGTAACTTCGCTCGTCGAGACGCGTCGAGCCATCCTCCCGGACGATCAGCACACAAGCGCTGCGTGTGCCGTACAGGGGCGCCACGATCATGCGCGGCGCAAGCATGCGTTCGCGCTCCAGCCCGATGCCGGTATCGGGCAGGTTGCTGTCGGCGGGTGTCGCGGTGTCCGCGAGGGCGTCCATAAGCGCGGTGACGAGCGCCTCGTCCCCGCGGGTGCCACTGGCCAGACGTTCCATGTCGTCCGCGAGTCCGACCGCCTTTGGCCATGGCGTGTCAAGTCGGGCATTGCTGAGCGTGTGGATGCCGGGTGCCACCACTCGCGGCATGGGCGCATGATCGCCGATGTAGGCGAGCGACTCGCCATCCCCGGCCAGCAGGTTGAAGCCGTTGTACTGGCCGGCTTGCGCGGCAACCGCTTGGCAGTACGCCTGGGCCGGGCCGGAGCCAAGCAGAAAGTCGGAAACCAGGTGGCCACGCGAACGCGTGACCGCTCTCGGACCGGCCGGCGTGCGATGGTTGGTGAGTGCGGCGAAGCGTCCCGCACCGGTCACCGCCATCCAGGTGCCGCCATCCTGCAGGTCACGCCCGCCGAGGATGTGCGGCGCATCCTGCCAGAAGGCGGCCTGGGCGGTCGGGCGGGTGTGATACTCGTCGCGATTGGCGGCCACAAGCAGCCGGATGCCCGGGATGGCGCGCCAGGCGAAGGCGATCAGGCACATGTCAGGCCAAGGGATCGTGGAAAACTTCGCTGTGGCGCTTCGACCCGTCGGCAAGATAGCCTTCAAGGCCGAAGCGCGCCACACAATCCGACAGTGCGGCGTCGAACAAGAGGCGCTGGTGCACGCCTTCGTAGATTTCAAGCCAGGTCAGCGGGTCGGTGGACTTCTTCTTCAAGCGACCGCGGATGCCGGTCAGGCGCAGGATATCCGACTGCATGCCGACGACCACCGGAATGAAATCGGCAAGCGCATCTGCCGGCACCTTGTAATAGATGTAGTAATCGTAGATCTCGCTCATGCCGCTTCGGGAAGCGTGTAGGGCAGGTCGGCAAATCCGAGCACCGGGCCGTCGGCCGAGGCGAGATGGACGGGTGACTCCGCCCGGCTTTGCATCGATACCACCGCCAGCATTTCGCATGTACCGTCGGCGTGAAGCACGGCGTTGGCAACCTGGCCGCATTCCTGCGCGTTCGGGCCCGACGAAAACAGGGCCGTCCCGGGCAGCGGGGCCACAGATTGCCCCTCGACCACGGCGCGATACATGCGCCGCTTGACCGCGCCACGGTAGTGCGCCCGCGCCACGACTTCCTGTCCGGGATAGCAGCCCTTCTTGAAATTGATGCCGCCCAGGGCATCGAAATTGACCATTTGCGGCACGAACTGCTCCTGCGTCGCCGCAGTGATCCAGGATTCGCCCGCCCTGATCATGCCGGTATTCCAGGCGGATTCATCGGTGCTTGCCGGCGATGCTGCGGATATCGGTTCGACCAGCAGGGCGCGTGAAGACCCATCGACAGAAGGCAAGCCGACCAGCGTTGCCGGCCCTTCATGGCGCACGGCAAATGGGGCCGGCGCCTGCGGGTCGCCCATGACACCCAGCAGCCGGAATGCCGCGCCGGCATCTTCGATCACGACCTTGGCGCGCAGTACAAACATGCGCAAGCGCTTGATGAGCGCTGGAACAAGGGCGTTGTCGCAGGCCAGCATGATGCTGCCATCGGCATCGTGCCAGGCCAGAAAACCGGCGAGCATGCGTCCTTTGGCGGAGCAGTAAGCCGTCCAGTGCGCCTGGTCGGCGCCCAGGGCCATCAGGTCGTTGCTGAGCTGGCCGTGAAGGAAGGTGCGCGCGTCCATGCCGGAGGCGCGCAGAAGGCCCCATGTCGCCAGATGAATGCGATCGTGAGAAAGTGGGATGGTGGTGGACATGCTCATGTTCAAAGTGTCCTCATGCGTCTATTATACGGGCCGGTGTTCTTCAGATGGCTTCATGTTCCGCATATTCAAGGCGCTGATTTTTCTGGGTATTTTGAGTTTGGCCGGGATCGGCGGCGGGGTCTGGTGGTATGCCCATCATCCCATCGCCCTGGCGAGCGAAAATGTGGACCTGATCATCCCGCCCGGCAGTTCGATGCGCGCCGCGGCGCGACTGGCCGGTGCCAGTATGCCGGTCTATCCGGATGCTCTGGTTTTGCTGGCGCGCATTTCGGGTCGGGACACGCGCATCAAGGCCGGCAGTTATGAAGTCGCGTCCGGCGTCACTCCGTTGGAGTTGATCGACAAGCTCACGCGGGGCGATGTCACGCAACAGGAATTGACCATTCCAGAGGGCTGGAATTTTCGCCAGTTTCGCGCCGCCTTGGACGCGCATGCCGGGCTCGAACATGCAACACGTGGCTTGACCGATGCGCAACTGCTTGAATTGATTGCCAAAGCGGAGCCTGGCGGAAATGCCGCACATCCTGAAGGGATGTTTTTCCCGGACACGTACCTGTTTGCCAAGGGATCGACGGATGTTGCGGTCCTGCGCCGCGCCTATCGCGCAATGTCGCGGCATCTGGCAGGAGAATGGCAACGACGCGCGCCCGGAGTGCCTTATTCAACGCCGTATGAGGCACTCATCATGGCTTCGATCGTGGAAAAGGAAACCGGGCAGGCCCGGGAACGTCCGTTGATTGCGGGGGTGTTCGTCAATCGACTGCGCCGCGGCATGCTGTTGCAGACCGACCCGACCGTGATCTACGGGCTGGGTACCGGGTTTGACGGAAATCTGCGGCGGCGCGACTTGCAGCAGGATGGTCCGTACAACACCTATACCCGTGCCGGGCTCCCGCCTACCCCCATCGCCTTGCCGGGCTTGGCCGCGCTCCAGGCAGCCCTGAATCCGGCGCGGACCGATGCGTTGTATTTCGTGGCGCGCGGCGATGGCACCCATGAATTTACCGCGTCGCTCGAAGCGCACAACCGGGCGGTGAACAAGTTCCAGCGGCGTGGTGGCTGATGAAAACCCTTTTCGATCGAGGCGAGTACGCGCCACGGAGGCCGCAATGACGCGTGGTCGCTTCATCACCTTCGAAGGCCTGGATGGTGCGGGCAAGTCGACCCACATCGAGGCGACGGCCACACGCTTGCGCGCTAGGGGAATCGAGGTTGTGGTCACGCGGGAGCCGGGCGGCACGCCCCTGGGGGAGCGACTCCGCGAACTGCTGCTATCCGAACCCATGCACCTGGAGACCGAGACGCTCATGATGTTCGCGGCGCGGCGCGAACATGTGGCGCGCATCATCGAGCCGGCGCTTGCACGCGGTGCATGGGTGGTTTGCGACCGTTTCACCGATGCCACGCGGGCCTACCAGGGGGGCGGTCGGGGAGTGGACGCCGCGAAAATCGAAACCCTCGCGCAATGGGTCCACCCGGCGCTTGTTCCTGATCTCACCATCCTGTTCGACCTGCCGCCTGATGTAGCCCGAGGCCGCATTGCGGGGCAACGCAACCTCGACCGTTTTGAACGCGAAAAGGCAGACTTTCATACCCGCGTTCGCGAACGATACCTTGAGCTTGTCCGTGCGGAACCCGCGCGTTTCCTGGTGATCAATGCAACGCTGAAACAGGAAGAAATTGACAAGACACTTGAAAAAACAGTCGCAACATTTTGTATTTAAATGATATAAAGAAAAATTAATGTGAGTTCGAGTATCGAGGACTTAAGCAATTGAAACAACTGCCTTATCCGTGGCTTGAGGTGGGTTTTGCCGCATTGCTGGCGATGCGCACGCGGCTTCCGCATGCACTGCTGCTGGTCGGCCCGCCGGGTATCGGCAAGCGTGCGCTTGCAGAGCACTTCGCCCAGGGATTGCTGTGTGAATCGCCTGACGAAAGTGGTCATCCGTGCGGTGAGTGCGGGGCTTGCCGCTGGTTTGCAGAGGGCAATCATCCCGACTATCGGTCGGTCATCCCGGAAGTACTGCAGCCTGATCCGGAGCTTGCGGCGGCCGCCGATGACGGTGCTTCCGCCGAGCCTGGCGCCACCAAGTCGAAGGCGGCGCCATCAAAAGTGATCAAAATCGGCCAGATTCGCGCGCTGGACAGTTTCTTCAACGTAGGCACGCACCGGTCCGGACGGCGCTTGTTGTTGGTTTACCCGGCCGACGCGCTCAACACCGATGCCGCCAATGCCTTGTTGAAAATGCTCGAGGAACCGCCGCCAGCCACCCATTTTCTGCTGGTGACCAGCCGGCTCAGCGATGTGCTTCCGACCATCCGTAGCCGTTGCTCGCGCATGCCCATCGGCCAGCCGGACGCGGCGATGGTGGCGGCGTGGTTGCAGGGGCAGGGCGTACGCGATCCGGTTGCCGCGCTTGCCGAAGCAGGGGGGGCGCCGCTGGATGCTGCCGTGGAGAAGCCGCATGCCGACCTCCATGAATTGCTGATTGACACGTTTTGCGCCGCCCGACCTGTTGATCCGGTTGTCCTGGCCGAAAAGTGTGAAAAAGCGGGCGCTTCGAACGTTGTGTTGTGGTTAAGTCGCTGGGTGAGCGACCTGCTGCGTTGCGGAAGCGGAGGCGAGGTGCGTTATCATCCGAAGCAGGCGGCTACGATCAAAAGTCTGGCGGGCATCGCGCCGGCGAGCGCTCTTCAAGCCTACTATCGCAAGCTGATGCGCCACCGAAGGGTCGCAGAGCATCCACTCAACAGTCGTCTGTACTCCGAGGATCTTCTGATCGATTATGCGCGCCTGATCGCGCCCAGGACTTGAGCGAATGGCTGAAGCATCAAAACCCCACCAGGGCGCCCGCCCGAGCATGCTCTCCTTGAACATCAAGGAAAAGTCGGCCTTGTACGCAGCGTTCATGCCGCACCTGAAAAATGGCGGGTTGTTCATTCCCACCAACCGGACATACCGGCTGGGCGACCAGGTATATATGCTGCTCTCCCTGATGGATGATCCGACCAAACTGCCTGTGGCGGGCACGGTAGCCTGGGTTACGCCGGCAGGCGCCCAGGGCAACAAGCAACAGGGCATTGGCGTGCAGTTTTCGGCCGATGACAGCGGGCAGTCCGCTCGCCGCAAGATCGAAAACCTGCTCGGCAACTCGCTCGGATCGAGCCGTCCCACCCATACTCTTTAGGCTGAACCTGAACGCGGGGCGCGCCGGTGCGCACCCGGCGCACCTGAATATGTTCGTCGACTCACACTGCCATATCAATTTCCCCGACCTGCATGAGCGCATGCCGGAAATGCTTGCGCTCATGTCCGAAAAGCGTGTCAGCCACGCGCTGTGCGCCGCCGTGAACATGGAGACCCTGCAGTCGGTTCTGGACGTGGCCGAGCGTAATCCCAACGTGTTCGCGTCTGTGGGGGTGCACCCGGATTACGAGGATGTTGACGAGCCTGATGCAGACCGGCTGGTGGCTTTGGCGGCGCACAGTCGTGTCGTTGCCATCGGCGAGACCGGGCTGGACTATTTCCGCCTGAGCGGCGACCTTGAATGGCAGCGTGAACGCTTTCGCACCCACATTCGAGCGGCCCGGCAGTGCGCTTTGCCACTGATCATCCATACCCGGTCCGCCGCGGAAGACACGATCAGGATCATGCGCGAGGAATCCGCCCACGAGGCCGGCGGCGTCATGCATTGCTTTACCGAGAGCCTTGCCGTTGCCGAGGCAGCGATGGAACTGGGCTTCTACATATCGTTCTCCGGCATTGTCACGTTCAAGAACGCGCGCGAGCTCAAGGAGGTGGCGCGCGCGATACCGCTTGAACGCATGCTGATCGAGACCGACGCCCCCTATCTGGCGCCGGTGCCGTATCGGGGCCGAACCAACGAGCCGGGGTTTGTCCCGCATGTGGCGGAAGAGATCGCCAGGCTGCGGGGCGTGGAATTGGCCGAAATCGAGGCCGCTACGACCAATAACTTTTTCCGGCTGTTCGAACGCGCCGGAACACTGGCGGGAGTAAACGCATGAGGCTGGTCTGGGTTTGGTTGGCGCGTTTCGGCATGATGATGGTGCTCGTGCTGTGTTCAGGCCTTGCCGCTGGTGCGGCCTATGACGACTTCCTCAACGCGATCAAGAACGGCAACAGCCGCGAGGTGGCGCAGTGGCTGCGACGCGGGATGGATGCCAATAGCGTGGACCCTGGCGGAATGCCGGTCCTCCTGCTGGCTGCCCGAAGCGGAAATCTTGACGTTGTGAAGGTTCTCGCCGATGGAAAGGCCGATCTTGACCGACTCAACGCGAATGGCGAAAGTGCGATGATGATGGCGGCCATCGCCGGACACAAGAGCGTCGTGGAATTCCTGATCGCGCGGGAAGCGCAGGTGAACAAGCCGGGATGGACCGCGCTGATTTATGCGGCCACCAACGGCCATCGGGCGATCGTCGATCTGCTGCTGGAGAATCACGCGTACATCGATGCGGCGCCAGCCAATGGCGTGACCGCCTTGATGATGGCCGCACGCGGGGGGCATACCGATACCGTGAAATTGCTGTTGGAGGAAGGTGCTGATCCAACGCTCCAGAATGACCTTGGCCAGACTGCAGTGGATTGGGCCCTGATGACGCGCAATACGGATATCGCCGATCTTATTCGCGCGAAAGCCAAGGGCCGCTGAGTCCGGGCATGCTGACCATGACTGGGCCCTGTGAAGGGCATAATGTATATTATGTTAAATTAAATCGAGCCCAAATACTGCCCCTGATTACGCCCGAATCCACCCGGCTCAAACCTCCACCACCAACGCCGGGGCGAATAGCGGGTTCTCCCATACCAGTTCCTCGACGCAACTCGCCTGCTGGAGATTCAATGCGTATCCGCGCGGATTGACCACCACGCGGGAACCGCCTGCCGCATAGTCGAACGAGTTGTGGACATGCCCGTGGATCCACAGGTCCGCCTGCTCGACCAGAGCGTCGAGCTTGCTCATGAAGCACGGATTGAGCGGATCATTCGCATAGGACGGATGGGTGGACTTCGCAGACGGTCCATGGTGGCTGCACACCACCGTCTTGCCGTCAAAGGGTGTGGCCAGCTGATCGCTGAGCCAGGCCAACGACGCCCTGTGCAATTCAAGCGCATGCCGGGGGGTGAACGGGAAATGGTCGTTGAGACGGATGCGTCGATGGTCCATGAGGATCCGCTCGGCCGCCGCCATGGCACTTGCGGAGCCTCCATAGAGGTCGTAATCAGTCCACAGGCAGCAACCGAGGAACCGGACACCCTGATGAATCCAGGCGCGGTTCTCGAGATAGTGGACGCTGGGTGCCCGCACGGACGCCGCCGCCAGTGCGGCGCCCACCGCGCCAGGTGAGGACCCGTAGAACTCGTGATTGCCGTTGAGCAGCACTACCGGAACCGGCCAGTCGGCAAATGCCTCGACTGCGAGATGGTGCTGATGGATATCGCCTGCGAGGACCAAGACGTCGGCATCGGCAGGCTCGATCACCCGGAAACCCGGAAACCGGCCGACCAGGAATTCGAGATGAAGATCCGATGCAACCTGGATCTTCATCGCTGACGAACCGCCATTCTCCCCGCCTAGTGCTTGACGGCAGGCTCCGCTGCCGGCGTGGCGGCAACGGCGGCCACCGGGGCCACTGCCTCATCCGGCAACGGCACCGGCTTGCGCTCGAGCGCCAGATCCAGAACCTTGTCGATCCATTTCACGGGAATGATCTCGAGCCGGTTCTTGATGTTGTCCGGGATATCGGGGAGATCCTTGACGTTGTCCTCGGGGATCAGGACGGTCTTTATGCCGCCGCGATGCGCCGCGAGGAGCTTTTCCTTCAAGCCGCCGATCGCCAGAACCTCTCCGCGCAGGGTGATTTCTCCCGTCATGGCGACATCGGCGCGCACCGGAATGCCTGACAGCACCGAGACCAATGCGGTGGTGATCGCGATACCGGCACTCGGACCATCCTTCGGCGTGGCACCCTCAGGGAGATGGATATGCAGGTCGGTCTTCTCGTAGAAGTCCGGCTGGATTCCCAGTTGCCGGGCGCGTTTGCGCACGACGGTGCGGGCCGCTTCGATGGACTCCTTCATGACATCGCCCAGGGTACCGGTGCGGGTGATGGCGCCCTTGCCCGCGACGGCCACTGTCTCGATGGTCAGCAATTCGCCGCCGACCTCGGTCCAGGCCAGTCCGGTAACCTGTCCGATCTGGTTTTCCTTCTCGGCGATGCCGAAGGTGAAGCGGCGCACGCCCAGATACTTGTCAAGATTCTTGGCCGTGATGGTGATCTTCTTCTCGACTTCCTTCTTGAGAAGCAGGGTCTTGACCACCTTCCGGCAAATCTTGGAAATCTCGCGTTCGAGCGCCCGCACGCCAGCCTCGCGGGTGAAGTAGCGGACGATGTCGCGGATGGCGCTTTCCGCCACGCTGATCTCGGTCGGCTTCAACCCGTTGTTCTTGATCTGCTTGGGCAGCAGGTACTTTTGCGCGATGCTGATTTTCTCGTCTTCGGTATATCCCGACAGGCGAATGACTTCCATCCGGTCCATCAGGGGCGCCGGGATGTTCATGGTATTCGCCGTGGCGACGAACATCACTTCGGAGAGGTCGTAGTCAACCTCGACGTAATGGTCTGCGAAGGTGTGATTCTGTTCAGGATCAAGTACTTCGAGCAATGCGGACGACGGATCACCGCGGAAGTCCATCCCCATCTTGTCGATTTCGTCCAGCAGGAACAAGGGGTTCTTCACCGCCACCTTGGTCATGTTCTGCAGGATCTTGCCAGGCATCGAGCCGATGTAGGTGCGGCGATGGCCTCGGATTTCCGCCTCGTCGCGCACACCACCCAAGGCCATGCGCACGAACTTGCGGTTCGTGGCACGGGCGATCGATTGGCCGAGCGATGTCTTGCCCACGCCAGGAGGGCCCACCAGGCACAGGATGGGGGCCTTTACACGGTCGACACGCTGCTGGACCGCGAGGTACTCAAGAATGCGTTCCTTGACCTTGTCCAGGCCGTAGTGATCTTCATTCAATACTTTATCAGCATTCGACAAGTCATTGTTTACACGACTCTTTTTCTTCCACGGAAGATTGCAGAGCGTGTCAATGTAGTTGCGAATGACAGTCGCCTCGGCTGACATCGGTGACATCAGCTTGAGCTTCTTGAATTCCGACTCCGCTTTCTTGCGCGCATCCTTGGGCATCTGTGCCTTCTTGATGCGCTTTTCCATCTCTTCGAGGTCTGCGCCCTCTTCACCTTCGCCGAGCTCTTTCTGGATGGCTTTGACCTGCTCGTTCAGGTAGTACTCGCGCTGGCTTTTCTCCATCTGGCGCTTGACGCGGCCACGAATGCGCTTTTCGACCTGAAGAATGTCAAGTTCACCCTCCAAGGCGGATAGCAGGTGTTCGAGCCGCTTCTGGACATCGAACATCTCGAGTATTTCCTGCTTTTGCTCAAGCTTCAACGGCAGATGAGCGGCGATGGTGTCAGCAAGCCGCCCGGCATCGTCGATTCCGCCCAGGGAGGTCAGGATCTCGGGCGGAATCTTCTTGTTGAGCTTGACGTACTGGTCGAACTGCTGGACGATGGCGCGACGCAGTGCCTCGATTTCCGGCGTCGAATCGAAGTCTGCGGATACGCTCGAGGCATCACAGACAAAGTGGCTTCGGACGTCCTCGATTCCGGCGATCTGGGCGCGTTGTACCCCTTCTACCAGCACCTTCACGGTGCCATCGGGCAGCTTGAGCATCTGCAGGATATTGGCAGCGCATCCCACCGAGTACATGTCACTGGCCTCGGGCTCGTCCTTGGCAGCGGAACGCTGGGCCACCAGCATGATGCTCTTTCCGGCTTCCATGGCCAGCTCAAGCGCCTTGATGGATTTCGGGCGACCGACAAACAGGGGGATCACCATGTGGGGAAACACCACCACGTCGCGCAGGGGCAGCAGCGGGAGTTGCAGTGATTCGTTGTTTTCTGTCACGCCTGACATGTTGTTGCGCCTTTCTGTTGCAAAGCCGGGAAACGCCTTGAAAAATGTACTTGAGGGCGGGAATGCCGATCGCAACCCCCGCAGACCCCACAAGCGACAAGCGCGCCGTATGGCGCGCCTGGCACTTGATTATTGCGCCGATGCGACTTTTGGCGCCTCCGAATAGATGAGGATTGGAGGCCCGTCTCCGGTGATTGCATTTTCCTCCACCACGACCTTGCTGACGTTCTGGGCGCTGGGGAGTTCGTACATGGTGTCGAGCAGGGATTGCTCGATGATCGATCGCAGGCCGCGCGCGCCGGTCTTGCGCTTGAGCGCCTTTTTCGCGATGGCAGCCAAGGCACCGGGCCGGATATCAAGTTCGGCGCCCTCCATCTGGAACAACTTCTGGTATTGCTTGACCAGCGCGTTCTTGGGCTCGGTCAGGATCTCGATCAACGCTGTTTCGTCGAGCTCGTTGAGTGTCGCCACGACCGGCAGGCGGCCGACGAGCTCCGGAATCAGGCCGAACTTGATGAGATCCTCGGGCTCGACATCCCGGAGCGTGTCGGACAAATTCTTGTCCGACAACGATTTCACCTCTGCACCAAAGCCGATGCCGCCCTTCTCCGAGCGATTGCGAATCACCTTTTCCAGCCCGTCAAAGGCGCCGCCGCAAATGAACAGAATGTTGGTCGTATCCACCTGGACGAAGTCCTGGTTCGGATGTTTCCGGCCCCCTTGCGGAGGGACTGACGCGATGGTGCCTTCGACCAGTTTCAGCAGCGCTTGCTGCACTCCTTCCCCGGAAACATCGCGCGTGATCGAGGGATTGTCAGACTTGCGGGAAATCTTGTCGATTTCGTCGATGTAGACAATACCCTTTTGGGCCTTTTCGATCTCATAGTTGCAGTTCTGCAGCAACTTCTGGATGATGTTTTCAACATCCTCACCGACATAACCGGCTTCGGTGAGGGTCGTCGCATCCGCGATAACAAAAGGAACATTGAGCAAGCGCGCCAGCGTCTGTGCAAGCAATGTCTTGCCGGAGCCTGTGGGCCCGACGAGCAGGATGTTGCTTTTGGCAAGCTCGACTTCGTCGGTCTTGCCGAAATGCTTCAGCCGCTTGTAATGGTTGTAGACCGCAACCGAGAGAATGCGCTTGGCGGTTTCCTGTCCGATCACGTACGAATCGAGGATCGTACAGATCTCCTGGGGTGTGGGCAGGTCGGACTTCGCCGGCTTGGCCGGGTCCGCAGTCGCCGTCTCGTCCCGGATGATGTCGTTGCAAAGCTCGATGCACTCGTCGCAAATGAATACCGACGGGCCGGCGATCAGTTTTCTTACTTCGTGCTGGCTCTTGCCGCAAAACGAGCAATAGAGCAGTTTTTCGCCACTGGCTTTCTTGTCCGACATCTGGGTTGAAATTTACCGGAAAGTGTTTGCGTAGCTTAGGCCATCCGCCACCCGCAGCGCAAGCCCGAATGCAAAAAAATGGCTGCGTCGGGGGTATGCGAAAGGAGGGTCATTCGCCGCGTTTGCCGAGCACCTTGTCTACGATCCCGAACGACTTGGCTTCCTCGGCCGACAGAAAGTTGTCCCGGTCGGTGTCTTTCTCGATGCGTTCCACCGGTTGGCCGGTGTGATGGGCCATCAACTCATTGAGCTTTCTTTTCAGTCCCATTACTTCCTTGGCGTGGATTTCGATGTCGGAAGCCTGGCCCTGGAAACCGGCCGAGGGCTGGTGGATCATCACGCGCGAATTGGGCAGGCAAAAGCGCTTCTCTTTGGCGCCGGCGGCAAGCAGGAACGCGCCCATGCTGGCGGCCTGCCCAATGCACAGGGTTGAGACTTCCGGCTTGATGAACTGCATCGTGTCGTAAATCGCCAGACCCGACGTCACCGAACCGCCCGGGGAATTGATGTAGAAGGAAATGTCCTTTTCAGGGTTCTCCGATTCCAGGAAGAGCAATTGCGCGACGATCAGATTCGCGCCCATGTCCTCGACCGGTCCCACCAGGAATACCACCCGTTCCTTGAGCAGCCGCGAATAAATGTCATAGGCCCGCTCGCCTCGACCACTCTGCTCAATCACCATGGGAATCATGCCCAGGGCGCGCGGATCACCCGCGCCGGTGTCATGCACGTACTGCTGGAAACGCTGGAAATGCAGGTCCGATCTCATCGCTTTGCCATATCCTTGTAGTGCGGGTTTACGGCGGGTTTCAGGCCCGCCCCATCAGTTCGTCGAACGAGACTGGCTTGTCGCTGACCTTGCCCTTGGCAAGGACGAAATTCACGACGTTTTCTTCCAGCGCCAGGGCCTCGACTTCCGAAAGGCGCTGTTTGTCGCTGTAATACCAACGCACGACTTCGGCAGGGTCTTCGTAGCTTTGGGCAAAATCGTCGATCACTGCGCGAACCTGGTCCGGTTTTGCTTCAAGCCCGTTAGATTTGACCAGTTCATTGAGAATCAAGCCCAGCGAAACGCGCTTTTTTGCCTGTTCCTGGAACATGTCCGGAGGCAACGGCACTTCCTGCTTGACACCGCGTTGGGCCAGGTCTGCCCTCGCCTGCTCGATCAGGCGCTCGACATCCATCGAGATCAAGGCCTTGGGGGCTTCGAGTTTCACGTTTTCGTAAAGCGCCTGCATCACGCCGCTCTTGAGGCGGGCCTGCAGGCGCTTTTTCACCTCGCGCTCGAGATTTGCGCGAATGTCGGCCTTCATCTTGGCGATGTCGCCATCGGCGACGCCCAGCGACTTGGCGAATTCGACGTCAAGGTCTGGCAACACGCCGCCCTCAACCTTCTTCATCGTGATGGTGAACTGCGCGGTCTTGCCGGCCACTTCCTTGCCCTGGTAGTCAGCCGGGAAAGCCAGGTCGAAAGTCTTTTCGGCGCCGACCGCCATGCCCACCGCCGCTGTATCGAAGTCCGGCAGCATCTGCCCTGCGCCTACTTCAAAGGCGAAGTCGCTGGCCGTTCCGCCGTCGAAGGCAACACCGTCGATCTTGCCGACGAAATCGACGGTTACGCGGTCGCCCTTGGCGCTGGCACGCTGCGCGGGCTCGAACTTGACGCGCTGCTTGCGCAGCGTTTCGACGGTTTGGTCGACATCCGCGTCGGAAACAGCCGTATGCGGCCGCTCGATCGCGAGTGACGAAAGGTCACCCACGGTGACTTCCGGATAGATCTCGAACGTTGCAACAAACTCGAAGGTTGCATCGTTGGCCGCGCCCTCGGCCTGCGCCTTGGGCTCGATGTGGGGATACCCCGCGACCCGTAGTTTCTGTTCGGTCACCGCATCGCTGAAGTTCTTCTGGATCGCATCGCCGATGACTTCAGAGCGCACCTGTGGACCGTACTGCGAGGCAACCATGCGCAATGGAACCTTGCCGGGACGAAATCCCTGCATCCGCACGGTACGCGACATGCGCTGCAGTCGGCTGGCGACCTCCTTCTCGATCTGATCTGCCGGAATGGACAAGTTGATTCGGCGCTCAAGCGCGCTGACGGTCTCGACGGTCACTGCCATGATGAATTTTCGAAAAAAAGGATTTCAGGGGTGGTGCGAAAGGCGGGACTCGAACCCGCACGCCTTGCGGCGCTGGAACCTAAATCCAGTGCGTCTACCAGTTCCGCCACCTTCGCGGGAAACGACCGCGCCAAAACTCCTAACAACCGGTAGGTCGCAGGGAGCGTTTGTCATCTGTCGCAAGTCCCAAATTTTACTCTAAACGCACCCTTTCCGCTCAGGATCGCGCGCTTCGCAAGCGCCATGCAGCCAATTTGCGGGACAAAACTCCACCTGATTGATGGTTCGCACCGGGACTTTCACCCATATCCTCAATTACCGGAACGTTTTCCTCAAATTCTTTGGAAGCGGCTAATCATGGCCTATTCGCGAACCACACTCCTGATGCTCGCGCAACTTGCGACCCGCATGCGCAAGGAGACCCTGCGCACGATCGATGTCCAGTACATGGGCATGAGCGCGCGCTATGCAGACCACGTCCTTGGAATCGCGCTGAAGTCGCAGAACGCGGAGACGAAGGCGCTCGGCGCGTTGCTGCGGCACGATTTCTTCGGGCCGGCTGGCGTGTTCCCGGGCGGCCGCATGCTCTGGTGCGCCATCGAGACCGATCACGGCGTCGAGGTGGTCGACAACGGACCGGAGACTCTTGATTTCAGTGACCCGCCACCGACAGGTGACACCTTTAACGACAGGCCGATGATGGAAGCGCGGCACGCCTGAGAACCGTCCCCGATGCACATCCAGGCAGACGCCGCCGCGCCGCTCAAGGGAAAGAAGGTCCTGATTGCGGACCGCCACAAACACACTCGTGCGGCCTTGCGCGACATGGTCACTTCGCTGGGCGCACTTTCGGTTACCCACGTGCAGTCCGCAGGCGAGGTTCTGCGAGGCGTCAAGGCGCGCGAAGTCAATATCATCCTGTGCGACTATCATCTCGAAGACCTCAGGGATGGCCAGCAGCTTCTGGAGGAACTGCGCCATGACCATCTGATTCCGCTGGCGACGATTTTCATGATGATCACCGGCGAGAGAAACTATCGCAAGGTGGTGTCGGTTGCCGAGTTCGCGCCGGATGACTACCTGGTCAAGCCGTTTACCGCCAACCAGCTGCTCGACCGGATCATCAAGGTAAGTCGCAAGAAGGACGTGTTTTCAAGGGCGTTCGCGTTCATGGAAAGCGGGCGCGCGGAAGCAGCTTTGCCCGAATGCAGGTCCATCGCGGCCGCGCATCCCGAATACGCCGGAGACGCCTATCGGTTCATGATCGACATGCTGCTGGGCATGAAGCGTCATTCCGAAGCGGAAACGCTGATCAAGGCGGTCCTGGAGCGCAAGCTGGCGCCGTGGGCCTACATGGGACTGGCCAGCATTCATTTTGCCGAAGGTCGGCTCGGTGAAGCCGAGCATGTGCTGGAGAAGTTGACTGCGTCAAACCCTGAATACCTCGGTGCGCATGACCTTCTTGCCCGGGTGAAGGCGGAACTTGACCGTCCGGTCGAAGCACTACAGGTGCTTGAAAAGGCGGCGAGTCTTTCTTCCGGAAACGTCACGCGCTTGCGCCATTCGGCCGAGCTGGCGGCGGCCACGGGAGACCATGACAAGTCGGCTCGACTATATGGACGTGTGCTCGAGCGCGTACGCAACTCGTCGCTGGCGCGCGCCGAGGACTACATCGCGCTGTCCGACGTCTACATGGCGCAAGGCAAGCATGCCGACGTAGAGCGGATTTGCGCCGAACAGCGGCGCAGCATGCGCGGCGCACCCGAAGCCGATCTCGTATCACACCTGATGGCCCATCGCCGCTATTCGCGCATGCCCGGCGAAGATGCCAGGAAAATGGCCGAGGAAGCCGTCGAGCAGGCGATTTCCGCGCGCAGGTCACAGAGCGCCGAACTGTCAGCGGCGCTCGATTTCGATTTGTTCAACGCCTGTCTTCTGGCCGGACGCGACGATGCCGGCATACCGATTGGCCGCAGCCTTCTCGCGCGCGCCGATCTGTCCCCGAAAATCCGCGCACGGGTTGAGTCCGAACTGGCCAGCCGGGCCGCGGTTGTGGCACGAACTGCGGCGATTGTGCCGCTCGATCAGGTTTTGGCGATGCTCGGCAAGCTTGCCTCACAAGGCTGGAACGACGCGCTGGCCGCCGCATGCGACGCCAGCATCTCGCATTGGTCCGACAAGGCGCCGGAGGACCCCAAGCTCCGGCAGGCACGGGAGCGTATGGACGAGGTGCTCGCCAAGTTCGGCATGGATACCCGTACAGGGGCCAAGGAACACGCCATCAACTGATGTTGCGGCGCCCAGCCTTCCCGGCTACATTAGGGGTTCTTCAATCATTGGAAGGGAGGTGATCCGTGTCTAGAATCATCGCGGCGCTGGTCGTTTTGGTGATGGTGGGTTCAACTTCTTCAGCATTTGCGTGTGCAGGTGCCAAGGCAGCTGACAGCAAGGCTCAAACGTCAACCCCGAACGCCTGACACAGGCCGCATCGCAGGATAAGGCGGCGCCCTTTCCAGGGCGCCGCTTTTTTTTCCTTCGATCAATTTCACGATATGAGCGTTGACCACTACGAGAACTTTCCGGTTGCATCCATGCTGGTGCCTGCGCATCTTCGCCCGGCGATCGAGACGATCTACCGGTTCGCGCGTGGCGCAGACGATATCGCCGATGAAGGCGACGCTTCGGACGCCGCACGCCTTGCGGGCCTCGCCGCGTTTCGTGACCAGTTGCGCCGCGTTACGTCGGGAGACGAACCGCATCCCGAGCCCGAGGCGCGGATGTTCATGGCCTTGGGACGGGTCATCCGGGAGCACGCGTTGCCCGCCCGGCTTTTCGAGGACCTGCTGGATGCGTTCTCACAGGACGTCGTGCAGAAACGCTACGCGGATTTTGCGGAACTCGCGGACTATTGCCGCCGATCCGCAAATCCGGTCGGCAGGCTTCTTCTCGCGCTGTATCGCAAGGACGACGCGCTTTCGCTCAAGCGATCCGATGCCATCTGCACGTCGCTGCAATTGATCAATTTCTGGCAGGACGTTGCCGTTGACCTGAAAAAGGGCCGCGTTTACATTCCACGCGACACCTTGACGCGTAGCGGGTTCGATCCGGCCGGCGAGATTCCCGTCGCATACGACCTGCGCCTGCGCCAGGCACTCGAGTTCGAACTGGATCGTGCGCGAGAAATGATGCTCGCGGGAGCACCGCTGGCGGTTGCCCTTCCAGGGCGAATCGGCTGGGAATTGGCGCTCGTGGTTCAGGGGGGGCTGCGAATCCTAGAAAAGATTGAACGCCAAGCCTGCGATGTTTTTGCTCGCCGCCCGGTGCTTGGAAAACTGGATTGGCTGCTGATGGCACTTCGGGCAGTTCGATTGCGCATTCTCGGCTCGGTACAATGAGGGTTCGCTCCGTTTCAGCCGCGCCCCGCTCGTTTAGCCATACCCGACCACGATGACTCCTGACGAATATTGTCAGCAAAAGGCTGCCGCGAGCGGTTCGTCCTTCTACTACAGTTTCCTTTTCCTGCCGCCCGAGAGGCGACGAGCGATCACGGCGCTGTATGCCTACTGCCGGGAAATCGATGACGTCGTCGATGAGACCGCCGACGAAAACCTGGCGCGTGTCAAACTCGCCTGGTGGCGCAATGAATTGCAGCAGATGTACGCGGGCAATCCCCAGCACCCGGTGACCCGCGCCCTGCTTCCGTTGGTGGAGCAGTATCACCTTGACCACGTCAGGCTTGGCGAGATACTTGACGGCATGGAAATGGACCTGGTGCAGACGCGCTACCTGGATTACAAGGGCCTGGCGCGCTATTGCCACCTGGTCGCAGGCGTGGTCGGCCTGTGCGCCGCCGACATATTCGGGCGTACCCAGGAATCGACGCTTGTCTATGCGGCCAAGCTGGGCCTCGCCTTCCAGTTGACCAACATCATCCGGGACGTAGGCGAAGACGCCAGGCGCGGCCGGGTGTATCTGCCGGTCAGCGAACTGCAGCAGTTCAACGTGCCGGTGGCGGATATTCTCAATGCCCGCTATAGCGACAACTTTTTGCGCCTCATGGAGTTTCAGCACGCGCGGGCCGAGGCTTGCTATCGCGAGGCGATGGAAGCCTTGCCAGACGTGGACAGACGTGCGCAGCGACCCGGCCTGATCATGGCGTCGATCTACCGCACGTTGCTTGACGAGATCAGGCGTGACAAGTTCCAGGTCCTGCATCAACGCATCAGCCTCACTCCAATCCGCAAGCTCTGGCTGGCCTGGAAGACCTGGACATTCGGATGAACCGGGTGGCGGTTGTCGGAGCCGGCTGGGCCGGCCTCGCGGCAGCGGTCGAACTGGCGCGCACCGGGCACGATGTCGACATGTTCGAAGCGGCCCGGCATGCCGGCGGACGGGCGCGCCGCGTACTCATGGACGGCCGCGAACTCGATAATGGCCAGCACATCCTCCTCGGCGCTTATCGCGAAACCCTGCGACTGATCGGCCTTGTCGGAGGCGATGTGGCAACCCTGCTGATGCGGCTGCCGCTGGAACTGGTCTATCCGGGCAATTTCACACTGCGTGCCTCGCGCAAGCTTCCCGCGCCCTTGCATCTGCTGGCAGGGCTTCTTGGTGCCGCCGGGCTGACCGCGGCAGACAAGCTTTCTGCCGTTCGGTTCATGACCGCACTTGCGCTCAGGCGTTTCAGGATTGCGCCCGATATCAGCGTCTCTGCCCTGCTCGACCGGCACGCGCAGCCAGCCCGGGTAAGGAAGTATCTTTGGGAGCCACTATGCATCGCTGCGCTCAACACCGGTGCGCAGGAGGCCTCCGCGCAGGTCTTCGCCACCGTTTTGGCCGACTCCTTCATGCGCAGTCGGTCGGACAGTGACTTGTTGATTCCGCAGGTCGACCTCGGCGCCCTTTTCCCGGATCTGGCTATGGCTTATCTCAGGGAGAAAGGCGCCAGGCTATGTCTTGGTGCAAGTGTCGCCAGACTCGGTGGCGGCGGTTCCGGGATAGCTCTTGAGACTGTCGCGGAAGCCCGCGAGTACCGGACAGTGGTTTGCGCCATACCGCCTGGCCGCGCCGATGCAATCATTGACTGGGGCACCCATGACGCGGCGGATGTACGGCGGCAGTTGGCGGCGTTTGAATACGAACCCATCGTCACCTGTTACCTGCACTATCCTCCAGGCGTGTCGCTCGCTCGCCCCATGATCGGCCTCGAAGGTCCGATCGGCCAATGGGCATTTGATCGCGGGGCCCTCGGCGGGACCGCCGGTCTGGTCGCGGTGGTGGTCAGCGCTGCCGGACAGTTGCGCGGCTTGGAGGCCCGGGCGCTCGCTGGTGCCATCGATTCCGAATTGCGGCAGCTGATGCCGGGCCTGCCTGAGCCGGACTCGCATGCCGTCATCAACGAGAAGCGTGCGACGTTTCGTTGCTCTCCCGGACTTGCGCGCCCCGCGGTCGCAACGCCGTTACCGGGACTGTTCCTGGCGGGCGACCACCTTACAAGCGGCTATCCGGCGACGCTGGAAGGCGCCATTCGCAGCGGCGTGCAGGCGGCCGGCGCCGCAGCACGATTCGCGCAGGGATGCTAAAACGAGAATGCGAACAATCCACCGGTTCTGGTCTGGACCAGCATGCCTTCGCCGCGTGACATCCTGATCGAAACCGGCGGCGCGGCAATCCAGCCGCCGTCGGTCGACGCGCGGCCGATGAAGCTGCCATCTTCGCGGGCAAGCGCATGCAATACGCCCTGGTAATCGCCGACCACCACAGCGCGCCCGATCGACAATGGGGCTGATATTCCGCGCCATAGCAGTCGGTCCTGTTTCCAGAGACTGCTTCCGGTCTCGGCAGCAAGGCCCACCACCGACGATCGATCGTCGGATACGAACGCGTAACGGGAGTCGACCGCCAACCCGGCCTGGCTGGAGACGTCGCGGGTCCATAGCGACTGGCCGTTGACAGACTCGAAGCACGCGGCGCGGCCCTGGTAGGCGACCGCGCATACGGAGCGATCCCGCAGGACCGGGAAGCCAATCACGTCGGCGATGCGTTCAAGTTCGGTGGCACCGCGCGGCGCGGCGACCGTCGCTTCCCAGCGAACGGAGCCATTCCCAAGTGCCAGGGCCACCAACTTGCCGCCCGGAAAGCCGGCGTAAACCGTCCCGTCGCCGGCCACCAGACCGCTGAAATTGCGCAGGACGAGCGCTGGGGCCGTCCGCTGATAAGTCCAGCGCCGTTTGCCGTCCGACAATGCGAATGCGTGGATCCGGTTGTCGTTGCTGCGGATCAGCGCGACGCCATCCACGACCAGCGGCGGCGCCAGAACTTCACTGGAAACGGCAGCCTTCCATTTTTCCGCACCGCTGGCATCGAATGCAAGAATCTCGCCCTTGGCGGTTGCCACCACCACAGTGCGCTCTCCTGCGCCAACGCCTGCCGACAGGCCTGCCCGGTTGGCCTGGACGCGCCATTTCTGCACGCCATCATCAACACCAAAAGCCGCGAGGAAGCCCTCGGCGCTGGCCGCGTAGACCATGCCATCGGCAATGGCCGGAACAAACAGGAAGTTTCCCGCCTGGCCGATCGTCGCGCGCCAGGCGGGGACGAACGCGAAGGTTGACTTTATCTCTGTCAACGGCGCGGGCTGCGGACCGGCGCGGTCCTGCCCCCACCAGTTGAGTGGATTGAGCTTGGCCATGCCAGAACAGCCGGCAAGGATCGCAACAGCCAAAGCGGCGATGGCGGCACCGCGCCATTGGCGGAACTTCAGGTCGATCACGATTTCGTCGCTGCCGGCGCTGCGCCGACCATTTCCAGCTTGAATTCGAGCGCCGCCTTGAGCGTTGCAGCCGACCCGCTGGCGGCGAGGGCCTTTTGCCAGGCCTCGCGAGCATCCGCCGATTTGCCCATCGCGTACAGCACATCACCGCGCCGATCGCCATACTGCGCATCGAAATCCGCGGGATGCGCCGCATCGAGGAGCTTGAGCGCATCGTCAAACTGCTTCTGGTCGAGCATGATGCCCGCCAGACGGATGCGCGCGATGTGCTTGAGTTCCTCGTCGCGACCGCTGTCGATAACCCACTGCAACTGGACGCGTGCAGCGGCAAGGTCGTTGGCGTCAAACGAGACGCGTGCGGCGATCAGGTTGCCCATCGCAGCCAGGGTGGAGCGCGGGAACTGCTCCGCCAGCGCCTTGCTGGCCTCCGCGACTTTCTTGGCGTCACCGCCGACGGCGAGTTTTTGCACGCCTTCAAAAACCTGCGCTGCCGCAACCGCCTGGTTGCGCTGGTAGTAATTCCAGCCGTTGTAACCGGCAATCGCAAGGAATACCAGTGTCAACGCCGTCAGGACGAGATTGCCGTAGCGTTGCCACCAGGCCTTGATCTGGGCAAGCTGTTCCTGTTCTTCGAGATCGAGTGCTGCCATGTCAGTTTTCCGTTCCGCTGTTTACGCCTGTTTCGGGAAGCAACGCGATGATCCGCGCGGCAAGGTCTTTCAAGGGGACGCGTTCCTGCGGGCCTTCGCGCCGCAAGGTCTTGACCGACAATTCGCCGGCGGCAAGTTCGTCCTCGCCGATCAGAAGGGCGAGTTCCGCCCCGCTGGCGTCGGCCTTTTTCATCTGCGACTTGAAGGAGCCGCCGCCGCAATGGGCAATCACGTCGATGCCGCAATCGCGCAGTGCTTCCGCGGCATGGAAGGCCAGCCGCGCCGCGCGGTCGGCGTCAGCGGCCTGATGCACGATATACACATCACAAGCGGCCGCCGCGTCGAGGCGCCCGCCCAGCCGGGCGAGTTCAAGCAGGCGCTCCACGCCGATGGCAAATCCGATTGCCGGCGCCGGCTTGCCGCCGAACAACTCGATCAGGCCGTCGTAGCGGCCACCGCCGCAAATCGTACCCTGGCTTCCGAGCTCGTTGGTGATCCACTCGAATACAGTCAGGTTGTAGTAGTCGAGCCCGCGCACCATTCTTGGATTGATGCTGTACTCCACGCCCGCGTCGGCAAGGAATTGCTGCAGACGTTCGAAGTGCGCCTTTGAGTCGGCACCAAGATGCGCGTCCAGGCGCGGCGCGGCATTGACCATCTCCTGCATGCGCGGATTCTTGGTGTCGAGAATGCGCAACGGGTTGGTGTGCAGGCGGCGACGGGCATCCTCGTCGAGAAGGTCGTGATGCTTTTCAAAGTACTCGATCAGGGCCGCGCGGTGCGCCTGCCTTTCGGAACTCGCGCCCAGGGTATTGATCTCGAGTCTCACGCCGGTGAGGCCAAGGTCGGTCCATAACCGCTTGGTCATGACGATGAGCTCGGCATCCACGTCCGGGCCGGCAAAGCCCAGTGCCTCGACGTCGATCTGATGAAACTGGCGATAACGCCCGCGTTGCGGCCGTTCATGGCGGAACACCGGCCCGATCGAAAACACTCGCTGCGGCCCGTTGTACAGGAGGTTGTGCTCGACGGTGGCGCGCACGATGCCCGCGGTGAATTCCGGCC
Organism: Burkholderiales bacterium; assembly: GCA_965279115.1. GTDB lineage: Bacteria > Pseudomonadota > Gammaproteobacteria > Burkholderiales > JAEUOS01 > JAEUOS01. The sequence goes on along the minus strand of OZ257137.1, from coordinate 5,831,428 downwards.
GCATGGTCAACTCGTCCCCGTTGAGACGGTCGGTGAAGCTGAACATCTCCTTTTCGACGATATCGGTCACTTCGCCGATGCCGCGCTTGAAAAGGGACGTCTGCTCGAGAACCGGCATGCGCATGTTGCGGTAGCCATAGGCATCGAGCCAGCCGTGCAGGTGCCGCTCAAGGGCCTGCCAGAGGGCGCCATCCGCAGGCAGTATGTCGTTCATGCCCTTGACGCCGGCCACTTTCATGCCGGGGGGTTGCCGATCTTCCTTCATTGCACGTCTCTCAGGCCACACGCGAGCGCGTGCCGTACCTCTTGTTTACATATTCATCAACGATGGCCTGAAACTCGATCGCAATACGCTCGCCCTTGAGGGTCACCGTTCGTTCGCCATCGACATACACGGGGGCGACGGGTGATTCGCCGGTTCCCGGCAGGCTGATGCCGATGTCCGCATGCTTGGATTCACCCGGCCCGTTCACAACGCACCCCATCACTGCCACGCGCATGTCTTCCACACCGGGGTAGATGGCCTTCCAGCGCGGCATTTGCTCGCGCAGGTACCCCTGTATATCCGCCGCCAGGGACTGGAACACCGTGCTGGTGGTGCGTCCGCAACCGGGGCATGCGATCACCATCGGCGCGAAGGATCGAATTCCCATGGTTTGAAGGATTTCCTGCGCGACCACGACCTCGCGGGTGCGATCCCCACCCGGTTCTGGCGTGAGCGAAACGCGTATGGTGTCGCCGATCCCCTCCTGCAAAAGGACGGCCAGTGCCGCAGTGGACGCGACGATCCCTTTGCTTCCCATACCGGCCTCGGTGAGACCGAGATGCAGCGGATAGGCGGAGCGTGCCGCCAGCGGACGATAGACCTGTATCAGGTCCTGAACACCGCTTACCTTGCAGGACAGGATGATGCGATCACCCGGAAGGCCGATCTCCTCTGCCCGGGCGGCACTGTCCAGCGCCGAGCGAATCAAGGCCTCGCGCAGCACCTGATCGGCCGGTGCCGGCGACGCAAGGCGAGCGTTCTCGTCCATCAATCGCGCGGACAATTCCTGATCCAGGCTGCCCCAGTTGACACCGATGCGGACCGGTTTGTCATACCGGCAGGCAGCTTCGATCATGCTGACGAAGTTGTCGTCCCGCCGCGCGCCCTTGCCGACATTGCCCGGGTTGATGCGGTATTTCGCAAGTGCCTCCGCGCAGCCCGGGTACTGCGCCAGAAGCTTGTGACCGTTGAAGTGGAAATCGCCCACAAGTGGGACGTCTATACCCATGCGGTCGAGCTGTTCGCGGATGGCCGGAACGGCAGCCGCGGCTTCGGGCGAATTGACGGTGATACGGACTACCTCCGAACCGGCGCGCGCGAGCTCCTTGACCTGGATTGCCGTCGCAATGGCGTCGGCAGTATCCGTGTTGGTCATGGACTGCACCATGACCGGCGCGCCGCCGCCGACGGCAACCTCGCGGGCGCCATGCCGTATGAGTACCTTGCGTGTGATGCGCCGAATGGCGCCGGTGTGTGGCTGGTCAGTCATTGCGCTACTTCAGCTGGAATTTTGCGACGGAAACCTTGGTGTACGGTTTCATGTCCACCTCGGCCCCGTTGTAGAAAAGCTTGACGTCGCGCGCGTTTCCGACCACCACGTCGAAGGGGGGCGAGCCTTCGGCGGTTTGCTCACTGCCGGCGGCATTCTTGCGCGACAACAGTACGTTACCCCCGCCATCGCGCAGTTCGGTCCAGGATTCACCGGAAAATACCAGCCGAATCTGCGCCTGGCGCGCGGGGGCCGCAGGCAACGATTCTGCCTTTGGCGTGACAGGTGGCTCGGAGGCCCCGACCGGTCCGGACGCCGGGGCGTCGGAAGGCATCACCGGGGGCTGTTGCGCCGACGTCCCGGGAGGCTGCTCGGGCGGCATCGCCTGGGAGGCAGGCGGCTCAGGCGCTGCGGACACGGCCGGAACCGGTTGCTTCACCGGTTCAGAAGGCAGGAAATCCTTGGGTGCCTGCCAGTAGTAAACAGAATATCCACCGAGCCCGCCGACCACAAGCAAGATGGCCAAAAGCCATGGCAAGACGGATTTGTGTGAACTGCCGCCGGTGGGAAATTGCTCCCGCGTACCACTTACACCCTGCAATTGCACGGTGGTCGGGCCATTGTCCTGTTCCGCCGACATTTCCAGTGCGCGTACCAGGGCATCCCCGTCGGCACCGAGAATTCGGGCGTAACCCCGCACAAATCCGCGTACAAAGGTCAGGCCCGGCAGCGCCTTGAAATCGTCGGCCTCGATGGCCTCAATCTGGCGCGTCGCGTACTTGAGCCGCTGGGCCACATCGGCGACCGACAGTCCCTGACGCTCGCGTTCGGAACGCAGGCGCTGGCCGAGCGTGGGGGCAGTCGCGGCGGGTTCCGCCACCGGCACCGGCGCGCCTGAGGATTCTGCTTGTACCTCGGCGGTCATTCAAACTTGCCCTGCTGCAACAACTGGAATTCCGGCGAATTCGGATACCGCCTGCGCAACTGCGCGGCAAAACTCGATTCCGCGACACGATCCCCCGCCTTGCGTTCGATCCGCAAGGCAAGCCATAGCGATTCCGCCGATGGGTCGTAATTCTTGTTTATGCGATCCATGTAGAAGCGCGCCTTGTCGACTTCATTGCGCTTGAAATACATTTCGCCTAGGCGCATCATGGCGCCGGCGTTCATCGGATCAAGCGTAAACGCCTTGCGGTAATACTCCTCGGCCGCGGCTTCGTTTCCAATCCGCTGCGAGCAGATACCGGCATTCAGATATGGCTTGTCGGGCGTGGGGTAAAGAGGATTCTTGAGGGCAAGCAGGAATCGATCGATACCCTCGCGCTCCCGCTTGGTTTGGCACAGGAACCAGCCGTAGTTGTTGAGCGAGTCCGAATCCTGGGGCGCGATGGAAAGCGCCTTGCGGAAGGACTCCTCGGCTTTCGCGTTCTCGCCGAGATCCATGTTGATCAAGCCCAGAACGTTGTATGCCGTGGCGAAATTCGGGTCAGCGGCAAGCGCACTACTGATCTCTTCAAGGGCAATGCTGAGTTGCCCGCGCTGGAAATAGTTGAACGCAAGCTCGGTTCGCAGTCGGGCCGTTTCCTGACGATCGCCTGTGGGCGGCTGTTGTCGCTGCGCCGCATCACCTGCAGCGCGCTGGACATTGGCGGCCTGTCCTCCGGGGATCATGCTCTGCCCACTCCCGCCTGTCGATTCGCAACCGGAAAGCATCACGGCGACAACGCAGCCCGCCAATGCTGCACCGGCCCTAGCACGAAGATTTTTTTCCATGACGAGCATCCCCGAAGTCATGCCGAGAAAACTGGACCCGCCGCGGCCGGTCTTGTCCTGCGTTCAAGTCGAACCACCCGCTGGGTGCGGTCGCGCACTTCGCCGGCGAGTTGGCCGCAGGCCGCAGCAATATCGTCGCCGCGAGTCTTGCGGGTTGTCACGACCAGACCGGCTTGGGCCAGAATGTCCGCGAACACCTTTACACGGGCCGCGACCGAGCGCTTGAAATCAATCTCCGCCCCTGCTACAGAAAACGGATTGAACGGGATGAGGTTGATCTTGCAGGGGACATCGCGCACCAGCTTGGCGAGCTCAAGTGCTTGCGCGGGAGAGTCATTCACGCCGTCAAGCATGACGTACTCGAAGGTCACGAAGTCGCGCGGCGCCTTTGTCACATATCGTCTGCAAGCCGCCATCAGGTCCTGCAGCGGATACTTGCGGTTCAGCGGCACCAGGGTGTCGCGCAGGGCGTCGTTGGGCGCATGCAGCGAAACAGCGAGCGCGACAGCGCATTCATCCCCCAGTCGGTCGATCATCGGGACCACGCCGGAGGTTGAGACCGTCACACGACGCCGCGACAGGCCGTAGGCGTTGTCGTCCAGCATGATGCGCAATGCCGTTACGGTGTTGTCGAAATTCAGCAGCGGTTCACCCATTCCCATGAAGACCACATTGGTCACCGGGCGGTCGGTCGAAGCGGAGCGCAACAAACGATTGGCGCTCCACAACTGGGCAACGATCTCCCCGGCGCTCAGGTTGCGCGAAAACCCCTGCTTTCCGGTCGAGCAGAACGCACAATCCACAGCGCATCCGGCCTGCGTCGAAACGCACAATGTGCCGCGGTCGGTCTCCGGGATGAATACCGACTCCACCGCATTGCCGGTGCCTACATCGTAGAGCCACTTGCGCGTGCCGTCGCCGGCGATCCGGTCGCTGATGATGGCCGGGGCCCGGATCGTGGCATGCAAGCGCAGGTTCTCGCGCAACGACTTGGCCAGGTCGGTCATGGCCTCGAAGTCGTCGACACAAGCCTGATGCAGCCACTTCATCACCTGCCTCGAGCGGAACGGCTTCTCGCCTCGCTCGGCAAACCAGGCGCTCAGCCCGGTCGCGTCAAGGTCAAGAAGGTTCATCTGCGTCATTGTCGCGTTCAGCGCGAATAAACGTTCAACGCCGGAAAGAAATACGCGATCTCATTTCGCGCCGTTTCGGCCGCGTCCGATCCGTGCACGGCATTCGCATCGATCGAGTCGGCAAAATCCGCGCGAATGGTGCCGGGTGCGGCCTTCTTCGGATCCGTGGCGCCCATCAGGTCACGGTTCTTGAGAATCGCATTTTCGCCTTCGAGGACCTGAACCATCACTGGGCCGGAAATCATGAAATCGACCAGATCCTTGAAAAACGGCCGCTCACGATGAACTGCATAGAAACCTTCCGCCTCGGCGCGCGACAGATGAGTCATGCGCGAGGCGATGATTTTCAGTCCAGCGTCCTCGAAACGCTGATAAATTTTGCCGATCACATTCTTTGCAACTGCGTCAGGTTTGATGATCGACAGGGTTCGTTCGACAGCCATATCAAAAACTCCAAATAAATTAAGGTTTTGGGTGGTGCAAGTTAATCCGAAATTATACCAAAGCGGAGGCCCTCCCAGCGGGACTGCAAGGTTCGGAAACACACCGTGCGCGCCAGCGAAATCAGACCGATTCGATCACCAGGAGGTTCCGGCGGCGGTAAACCTTCCGGTTTTCGTGCTCCCAGGTCAAACGCGTGTCGTTCGTGCTGCAGCCGAGCGCTGCGAGCAAGGCGCTCAGGCGTGCCTCTGAAGGTGCACGTGCTCCCGCTCGCGAAATCCAGCGTCGCAGCAGATTGGCTTGCCGCGCGACCGACAACGCCTTCAGTTTTTCACAATCCAGGCCGCCGGCGGTCTCTACACCAGCAAGGTCGGCATCCGCCAGCTCGGTCAACAGGCTGGCAGCGTCAGCTTGCATGCGCCCTACTCTGGCCAGCGCCTTGGCAGCGCCCGGAAACCCTTCCGCCATGGCCGGCCAGACGCGATGGCGCACAAAATTGCGCCTGAAGCCCACGTCCAGGTTGCTTTCGTCCTCAATCCAGGTGATGCCCCGGTCGACGCCAAATTGCGCAATGTCCGCACGGTCAGTCTCGATCAAAGGGCGCCATAGTAACTTCCCGAACCCGATCGGGGCGCATTCCGCCATGCCAGCCAGCCCCTTGGGGCCTGCTCCGCGAAGCATTTGCAGCAAGATCGTTTCCGCCTGGTCCTCGGCGTGGTGTGCCAATGCGATGACTGTCGCATTCGTAGTAGCGAAAGCAGCATAGCGTCCTGCGCGCGCCTGTTCCTCGAGACTTTCGCCGGGATGCCGCGTCACCTGAATGCGGACCACCTGCAATTCGACGGCCAGCTGGTCACACGTCGCACGGCAATGCCTTTCCCAGGCGTCTGCATTGGGCGAGAGACCATGGTTGACATGCATTGCCAGAAGCGTCAATCCGCTGTCGCGTGACTGATTGGCCAGAAGATGCAGCAGGACCGATGAATCAAGCCCTCCGGAATAACCGACACAGATGCGCTGCGAATCCTGCCCGCGGGCCACGGCGAGCGCCTGGAACTTCGCCCGAAGGAGAGAGGCCAGGCGCCCGCCGGTTTCAGTCGACGGCTTCCTCAAAGCGGCCGTACTGCATCAAGCGCTCATAGCGCATCTTGAGCAGGCTTTCGATGGGGATATCGGCCACTTGCCTGAGAGCATCGGCAAGCGCCTTCTTGAGGCCGCTGGCCGCAAGCGCGGGATCCCGGTGCGCCCCGCCGGTTGGTTCGTTGACGATGCGATCCACCAGGCCAAGCGCCTTGAGCCTGACTGCGGTGATACCGAGCGTCTCTGCCGCATCCGGTGCGCGTTCGGCGCTTTTCCAGAGGATGGAAGCGCACCCTTCGGGTGAAATGACCGAATATGTGGAATATTGCATCATGAGGACCAGGTCGCCTACCGCGATGGCAAGCGCGCCTCCCGAGCCACCTTCGCCGATCACGGTCGTGATGATCGGAACTCCGAGCTTGGACATCACATACAGGTTGCGCCCGATCGCCTCCGACTGGCCGCGTTCTTCCGCGCCGACACCGGGATAGGCGCCCGGCGTGTCCACGAAGGTGAAAAGCGGCAGGCCGAATTTCTCGGCGGTTTCCATCAGGCGCAGCGCCTTCCTGTAGCCCTCGGGGCGTGGCATGCCGAAGTTGCGCTTGGCCCGTTCCTTTATGTCGCGCCCCTTCTGGTGGCCGATGACCATGCATGGCTTGCCATTGAATCGCGCGAGCCCGCCGACAATCGCCGCATCATCGGCGTAAGCACGGTCGCCGTGAAGTTCCTGAAAATCGGTGAATATCGCCTCGACGTAGTCCAGCGTGTACGGGCGGCGCGGATGGCGCGCCACCTGCGACACCTGCCAGGGGGTGAGTTTGGAATAGATCTCCTTGACCAGTGCGTGGCTCTTTTTCTTGAGCCGTTCTATCTCCTCCGAGATATCGAGGGCGGAATCGTCCTGCACAAAGCGCAATTCCTCGATCTTGTCTTCAAGTTCGGCGAGCGGTTGTTCGAATTCAAGAAATGGTGTCTTGCTCAATTTCAGTACTCCACCGGGATGGGGTCGAGGCTGCGCCACATGAACCATGTGCCGACAGACCGCCATGGCGCCCAATTCTCACCGACCTCCCGCAACTCACTGCGGGTAACCGGATCACCAGAAAAATAATGCAGGCTCACGGCCTTCTGCAATCCCAGGTCGTCCACTGGCAGCACATCAGGACGCATCAGGTTGAAGATCAGGAACATCTCTGCCGTCCAGCGGCCAACCCCGCGGATCTCGGTCAGGGCCGCGACCACGGCGTCGTCCTCCAGTGAGCGCCAATCCTCGTTGCGCACCCCTCCCTGCTTGAAATGCGCAGCCAGATCCAGGATGTACTCGGCCTTGCGCCGCGACAAACCACAATCGCGCAGCCGATCAATCCGGGCGCGTGCGACTCGCTCAGGGGAAAAATCCGGGATCGCAGCGAGGAGCCGGTTCCAGACCGATTGCGCCGCAGCCACCGAGATCTGTTGGCCCACGATAGAACGTGCGAGGGTCACAAACGGATCTCCCCGTGTCGAGAGGCAGGCCTCTGCATACTTCGGGATGATGCGGCGCAAGACGCGGTCACAGCGCATCAGGTCGCGTTTGGCCTCTTCCCAGTAGTCCGGGACACTATTGCTGCGGGAAGATTTGCTCACACGCGCAGCGCGAAGGGAAGGTTGGTGAGGAGATTTTGCGGCTTCATGCGCACGTTGCCTTGCTCATCCATCGCAAGCGATAGGTATACCTCGGTGACTTGTGGCGCAGACGTGTCGATGCCGTTATCGACGACGTCAAGCTTCATCATGCACAGGATGCGCCGCCGGCTCGTTTCGTCCGGCGCGACTCCATTATAAATCCCATTCAGCAGCACGGTTGACGTCGCATCGAGTCCGCAATACCAGCGCATGCGCGCACCGTCGATGCTGCGCAGCGGTTCGACCCGAACCCGCACGTCAAAAAAATGCTCGATCCATCTTTCGATCACGTGGCACAGCGCGGACACGCCCGGGCGCCCGAAGTTCACCTGCAATGCCATGTCGTGGCGCTCGTCGCGTTGCCAGTAGTCAAGCGCATTGTCGGTGGCTAGGACATCCATCTCGATCTTGCGCAGCGGCGTTTGCGCCTGCGCGAGGAGACGCCCGATATTGCCGAACCCGGAGGCCTCTGCCGCGATGGCGGCCTTGGCCTCGATGGTCTCGATGTCGGCCAGCAGCACCTGCCCGTCCTCGACATGCGCTCGTTGCTCACGGAAAAACAACTCGGCGGCGCGAAGCTGGAGCGGGAGATCGCAATCGTCAAGAATACTGCGCAGGATCATCTGCGCCAGCTGGTCGGCGAACAGGGGCGGCAGTCCGCGGGAAGCGAAATCTGTGGTCCGCCCCGATCGCTCGGAAAACAGCCCGCGATAAGCTGCCTCGAGGGTTCCGGTCTCGATGAGGTGATCCCGAAATCGAAGCACGACCGCATAGTTGTCACGCGCGTCAGCATCTGCCAGCATCGCAAGGTCGTCGCTGCCTACTTTCAGCCGCGGCGCGGCCAGCAAGCGTTCGAAAAGTGCGCGCTCATTGGCGCAGGACTCCGCGATCGGAGCGACCTCCGGCCGTGCAAGGTATGCCCGCAATAGGTCGTCCGTCGGCAGAAGCCGGCCATCGGCATCCTTGTCGGCTAGGTGATAGCCGGAATGCCGCCAGAAGTCGGGCATGTTGATGGTATCCGTAGTCGTCCGGCGGTTGGTGCCGGAAGGCGCGGTATAGTATCGCAACGCCGCTGGAGGGGACATCGGCCAACGCTCGCGAATACACAAAATGAACTACGAGTTCGCCAGCGCCGAAAATATCGGCGACCGCAAGGAACAACAGGACAGGGTGGCGCTTGCCTCGCACCCGCGCCACGAGGACGTGGTCATCGCCGTTCTGGCAGATGGCATGGGGGGCCACAAGGGCGGCGCACTTGCATCCCAGGCGGTGCTGGACGCCGTGCTGCCGATGTTCGATGCCTTCGCGCCCGGCACCGGCAAGCCGGGCGACTGGCTTGAAGGCATGGTAGCCGCGGCGCACCAGAAAGTGAAGGCCACCGGGAAGGGGCAGAATCGGGACCCACGTTCAACCTGCGTCATCGCGATCGCCCAGAAAAGCCGCATCGACTGGGTGCACTGCGGCGACAGCCGTCTTTACGTTTTTCGCAATGGCGAGTATTCAGGACGCACCGAGGATCACTCCCTGGTGGAAATACTCGTCAAGCAAGGCGAGATTCGCGAGGAGGAGGCTTTGCTGCATCCCGATCGCAGCAAGCTGTTCACAAGCCTGGGGGGACCTGAACCGCCGCAACTTGCCTTCGGCAGTCTGGAAAACGTTGAAGCGGGCGATACGGTGTTGCTGGCCTCGGATGGGCTGTGGACATACTTCCGCAATCGTGAACTTGCGGCGTTGACAACCTATCGCGGGCTCACCGATGCCTGCGACCGACTCGTCGCACTGGCGCGTCGTCGCGCCGCCGGGAATGGTGACAATATCAGTATCGGAATGATGCGTCGTGCCGGCGTGGCGAAGCGTTCCTTGTTCGGCACGCTGTTCAACAGCGAATCGAAGTCCCCTGCGCCGTCCCCGTTCGAGGACAGCCGGCGTTTTCTCCTAAGCTACCTGCGGGATTTGCCCGGCAATTCGACCAAAACGATCGTGCAGGGCATTGCGGCGTGCACGACGGCTGACCAGCTGCGCACCCTGTTGGCTGAAAACGCCGGGGCATTCATAGCAATGACCGATGTGCCGAGAGCGCAGGCGTTTGTTGCCCGCGCCCTCGACCTGCTTGAGTAGACGCTGCGCCTTCAGCCGATGTTGGCGCGGAAAAACTCGAGAGTCCGCTGACGGGCCAGCGTCGCGGACGGTTCGTCCCAGGACCCGCGCTGGTCGCAATTGAAGCCGTGATCGGCATCGTAGACATGGACTGTCTGTTTCGGGTGCGCAGCCTTCAGCTTGGCCACGCCTTCCATGGGAATGTAGCTGTCCTTCTCGCCAAAATGCAGCATTACCGGGCATTTCGGCTGCTCGCCGGCGGCCTCGGGTACACCGCCGCCATAGTAAGGCGCGGAAGCGGACAATCCCGGCACGTGGGCCGCACTCATCCAGGAAAGGTACCCGCCCCAGCAGTACCCCACGATACCCACCTTGCCTGCCGATGCCACAGCCTTCACGGCGGCCTCGATATCCTTCATGGCGTCTTCAGTCTTGCTCGCTGTCTTGTAGCCGAATCCCTCCTGGATCTCAGCCATCGAGTAGCCTATTTCAATGCCGGGGCGAATCCGGTCGAACAGCGCGGGCGCGATTGCAACGTAGCCATCCGCAGCGTAACCATCGGCAACCTTGCGGATGTGGTCATTGACGCCGAAGATCTCCTGGATCACCACAATGGCGCCGCGCGGCTTTCCTGTCGGCTCGGCACGATATGCGCTCAGGCGATGGCCATCGGCCGCCGTCAACTCGATAATTTGTCCCATCTTGTACTCCGTAAACGTTAAACTTGACGTGGTGAAATGCGGCGGCCGGGAGGGTTAGACGTTCCTCAACCCGCCCGATCATCATCTGTCTGATCGCGACGAGGATATCCGCGTGCCTGCTTATGTTATCGCAACAATCAACGTGACCAATCCACAGCAGTACGAGGAATATCGCCGACTGGCCGGTATTGCCACGGCAAAATACGGTGGCAAGTTTCTCGCGCGCGGCGGTGAAACCGCATTGCTCGAGGGCGATCTGGTGGCAAATCGGGTCGTAATCGTCGAGTATGCGGATCTAGATACCGCCAAGCGCTTCTACGATTCCCCGGAGTACCGCGCTGCGCGTGCCGCGCGGGAGAACGCGGCCGTATTCACAATGGTAGCGGTTAGCGCCTGAATGCTTGCTGTCGCCAATATCCGTTATGTGCGGCTTGGGACATCCGACCTGGATGCCGCTGCGGGTTTCGCCACGCGTATTGCCGGGTTGCAGGAAGTCGGGCGCATCGGCACGGTGCCAGGAAGCCGCGCAGCCTACTTTCGCGGCGACTCGCGCCACCATGCGCTTGTTTACAGCGAAGGGCAAGATGTGACACAGGCGGTCGGCTTCGAAACAGCGGACGCCAACGCACTGAAGGCCGAGGCCCGGCGACTGGATGCGCTCGGCATTGAGCCGAAAATGGGTACCCGCGACGAATGCGCCCTGCGCAACGTGTCGGCGATGCTCAAACTGCGCGACCCGAGTGGCAACCAGATCGAGATTGTCGTTCCGGCCCGGGATTCCGACGCGCCGTTCTTGCCGCCACGACCGGCGGGGGTTGACGGATTGGCGCATGTCGGCCTGCGCAGTTCCGACCCCGCGCGCGACGAGGCCTTCTGGACCAGTGTGCTGGGGGCGCGTGTGTCGGACCGTGTAGGTGTCGCGCCGATGTTGCGTTTCGACGAGGTACATCATCGAGTCGCATTGATGCAGTCCGGCAAGCCCGGCATTCACCATGTCGCGTTCCAGGTAGGCACGTTCGATGACGTCATGCGCAACTGGTACTTCCTGAAAGACAGCGGCGTCCGGGTTGTCTTCGGGCCCGGCCGCGAGCCGACCTCAAGCGCGATATTTGTCTACTTTGAAGGCCCGGACGGCATGCTCTTCGAATACTGCGCTGGAGCCAAGGCCATCCCGGCCGATTCCAATCCGCGACCGCGCCAGTTCCCGAACGCGCCGCGCTCGCTTTGCATGTGGGGCGGCAAACCCGATCCGCACAACTTCAACCTGTAGGCACACGCCAAGGGGATGGCGCGTGCCATGCCTTGCGTTCAATCCGCTACTTGCGCAGGCTGTTCGCCGCCATGAAGTTATCGAAGCCGTTTTCGCAAACGCGGAACCAAAGGATCTGTTCGTCGCGGAACTTCACCCATGAATCATAGATCTTCTTGAATTCCGGACTCTTGTCGGAAAGCTCGGCGTACACCTCGTTGGCAGCCTTGAAGGAAGCCTCCATAACCGGCTTGGGAAACTGCCGCAATTGCGCGCCCCCGGAAACCAGGCGCTTGAGGGCAGGTGGATTGCCGACATCGTATTTCGCGGTCATCCACTGATTGGCTTCGGAACACGCGGCCTGCAGGGCCGCCTGGTATTCCTTGGGCAGCGCTTCATAGGCCTTCAGCCCTACAAAAAGCGTCAGTGTGGCCGAGCCTTCCCACCATCCGGGGTAGTAGTAATACTTTGCCACCTTGTGCAGTCCGAGCCGCTCGTCATCGTAGGGCGCCACCCATTCCGCCGCATCGATTACGCCCTTTTCGAGAGCGGGAAAAAGGTCACCTCCCGCGATCTGTTGCGGTACAAGCCCCAGTTTCGCCAGCACCATGCCGCCCAGCCCGCCAATGCGCATTTTCAGGCCCTTGAGGTCGGCCAGGGTCTTGATCTCCTTGCGATACCAGCCGCCCATCTGCGCGCCGGTGTTGCCGACCGGAATTCCCATGACGTTGTAGGCCCGATAGAACTCGTTCATCGCCTCTACGCCCCCTCCCAGGGTCAGCCAGGCATTTTGCTGGCGCGTATTGAGTCCAAACGGAAGTGCCGTGCCAAAACCGAACGCGGGGTTCTTGCCAATATAAAAATAGCTGGCGGACTGACCGCATTCAACGGTGGCGTTCTGCACCGCATCGAGGACCTGGAGCGCGGGAACGATCTCACCTGGTCCGAAAACCTTGATCTGGAATTTGTTGCCTGTCAGTTCTGCGACACGCCGCGAAACCAGGTCGACCGCGCCGATCAGCGTATCCAGATTCTTCGGGTAGCTCGACGCAAGGCGCCAACGCACCTCCGGCATTGACTGCGCAATTGCGGGGGCGGCCCCGGCCGCAAGCACGGCGCCGATTCCGCCCTGTTGCAGGAATTTTCTGCGTTTCATCATGTGCATCTCCTCACTTTTGGTTTTTCGTTCAATCGCCTGACTACACGCCTACGTACTTGTGCAATAGCCCCGGCTGTTCCCGCAGGCTTGCGGAACTGCCGCTCCAGACAACCTGCCCCTTTTCGACGATGTGGTGGTTATCCGCGAGTTTGAGCAGCGAAGCGATGTTCTTGTCGATCACGATGATGGTCTGCCCTGCCCTCTTCAGCCCCGCCAGACAATCCCAGATTTCCTGGCGGATCAACGGGGCGAGCCCTTCCGTAGCCTCGTCGAGTATGAGCAGGCGCGGGTTGGTCATCAAGGCTCTGCCGATCGCCAGCATCTGCTGCTCGCCGCCGGAGAGGTTCGCGCCCAGGTTGCGCTCCCTTTCCCGCAAGCGCGGAAAAAGCGCATAAACCTTGTCCAGGTTCCACGGATCGGCTGCCTGGGCGCGGTTGTTGGCGGTGGCGACAAGGTTTTCCTTGACTGAAAGGTTGGGAAAGACCTGCCGTCCTTCCGGCACCAGGCCAAGACCGAGTTGCGCCACGCGGTAAGCGGGCATTGCGCGCAATTCACGTCCGCCAAACGAGACCCTGCCACCACGTGGGCGCAACAGGCCCATGATGCTTTTGACCGTGGTCGTCTTGCCCATGCCATTGCGGCCGATCAGTGTGGTGAATTCGCCTTGCCGGACCGAAAACGACATCCCGAACAATGCCTGGCTCGATCCATAATAGGTTTCAACGTCCGTGACCTCCAGGAGGACTTCGCTCATGCCGCCTCCTCGTCACCCAGATAGGCATCCCGCACCGCCTGGTTGGTGCGGATCTCGTCCGGGGCACCGGTGACAATGATCCGCCCGTAGACCAGCACCGAGATCCGGTCCGCCAGGGCGAAAACGGCGTCCATGTCGTGTTCGACCAGGATGATGCCGTAATGTCCCTTTAGCGAGCGGATCAGGGCGACCATTTCCTCCGACTCCTTCTGGCTCATGCCCGCCATCGGCTCATCGAGCAGGAGTGCGCGTGGCTTGCAGGCCAGTGTCATCGCGAGTTCGAGTTGACGGTGCTCCCCGTGGGCCATCGAAGAAACCAGGGCTTGAGCGCGCCCTTCAAGTCCGACTTGCCGCAACGCCGCCATCGCGGGCACGTGAAGTGCGGCATCACTGGCGACCTGCTTCATGAACGAAAAGCTGTGTCCCGCGTGCGCCTGGACGGCAAGCATCACGTTCTGGAGCGCGGTGAATTCGCGAAAGATCTGGCTGATCTGGTAAGACCGCCCCAGCCCGGCAAGCGCTCGTTGCGGAACGCCAGTACCCGACATGTTGCGCCCTTCAAACGTAATCCGACCTTCATCGGGGCGCAACTCGCCGGCCAGTTGCGATATGAGGGTCGTCTTTCCCGCTCCATTGGGCCCAATGATGGCGTGTACCTCGCCATGCCTGACGTCGAAACTGACGTGATCCGTGGCGGTAAGGCCACCGAAGCGCTTTACCAGCCCCTGTACCTCAAGGATGGCGCTCATTCCCGCCTTGCCTCGGCAAAGTAGCCGTACAGCCCCCGCTTGGCGTACAACACCACGAGTATCACGAAAAGCCCGATGAACAATTGCCAGTGTTTGTTGACAACCTCCTCGAACGGGGGATAGAGGCCCGGCTTCCAGCCCTGCAGGATTTCCTCAAGCAACAGAAGCACGATGGCGCCGACTACCGGGCCGAAAAGGGTTCCCATGCCGCCGAGTACGACGATCACAATCAATTCTCCGGAGACACTCCACTGCATGTAGGACGGCGAGGCGAACTTTGTGAAATTCGCCAGGAAAAATCCCGCCAATGTGCACACCATTGCGGAAATTACATAAGCCGACAGCTTGTAGCGAATGGTCGGAAAACCGAGGGCGAGCATGCGCCGCTCGTTCGATTTCGTCCCTTTCAGGACAAACCCGAAGCGCGCGCCGAGGATCCGGTTGAACAACCACAATGCCGCCACCAGCGTGACCAGGATCGCGTAGTAGAGCACTGTGTTGTTGCCGAAATCGACCAGCCCCATCGCGCTGCGGGAATCGATGGTCAGACCGTCGTCGCCGCCGTATTGCTTGAGGCTTACCGCGAGAAAGTAGCCCATCTGCGCGAATGCCAGCGTGATCATGATGAAGGTCATGCCTCCGGTGCGCACAACCACAGCTCCGATAATCGCTGCGAAAACGCCACCAACGAAAAGCGCCGCTGCCAGGTGTATCCAGCCGTTGGCAACGCCATGGTATGACAGGATCCCTACCGCGTACGCACCAAGGCCCATATACAGGGCATGGCCGAAACTGACCAGCCCGCCGAATCCGAGGACGAAATTGAGCGCGACCCCGGCGAGAGCGTAGATCAGGATGCGCGAAAAAAGCGTCACGTAGAAGCTCTGGCCGGAAAGGCTGGCGTATACGGGCAGCAGCGCAAAGCCCGCCAGGACCAACGCCGGAATCCAGAATCTAGCGCTGCGAAAATCAACCATGCCGCACCGGGAAAAGTCCCTGCGGGCGCAGTGCCAGCACCACCGCCATCAGCAGGTAGATCAACATCGAGGCTATGGCCGGGCCGGCCGCCTGCGCTATGGAACGCTCAATGGTCAACTGCAGCAATATGGGCAGGAAGGCGCGGCCCACCGTGTCAACCAGGCCCACGATGAGCGCGCCGTAAAAGGCGCCGCGAATGGAACCGATGCCGCCTGTCACGATGACCACAAGGGTCAGAATAAGCACCGGTTCGCCCATGCCCGGCTGGACAGAAAGGATCGGGCCCGCCATGAGTCCCGCCAGACCCGCGAGCCCGGCTCCCATGGCGAACACCATGGTATTGAGAAACTTGATATCCACGCCGAGCGCCGAGACCATCTCGGCGTTAGAGGCGCCGGCGCGGATGAGCATGCCAAGCCGGGTCTTGTTGATCAGCAAGTACAGGCCTGCGGCCACCGCCAGCCCGGCAGCGATGATCGCGAAACGATACGAGGGATAGCTCAGTCCGAACAGGGCAACCTGCCCCGAAAGGGCCTCCGGTGCATTCATGTAAATCGAGGATGGGCCCCACACATAGCGCACCACCTCGTTGAACACAAGGATAAGGCCGAATGTGGCCAGCACCTGGTCGAGATGATCCCGCGAATAGAGCCGTACAAGCGCGACGCGCTCGATGAGCAGACCCAAAACCAGGGTGCCGGCAATCGCGATCGCGCCTGCGGCGAAAAATGAACCGGTCGCGGCAAACCCGGCGGCGCCAAAATAGGCCCCCATCATGTAGAGCGAGCCGTGCGCCAGATTGACGAAGTTCATGATTCCGAAAACCAGCGTCAGCCCGGCCGCGAGCAGGAACAGCAACACGCCCAGTTGCAGGCCATTTAGCACCTGCGTCAGGAAAAGTCCCCAGGTCACACGATTCTCGGATTAAGGTTCAGGAGCCGGCGGCAAAAGCAGTACGGAGGATGGCAACCATCCTCCGCCGGCTGGCACGCGCTGCTACTTCAATGTGCACTTGTCGAAGTAACCGTCCTTGTCGGCCTTGAGCGGCGTGGCGATGGTCTTGAGGCTGTTGCGGCCCTTGTCGTCCTTCGCGACTTCAAAGACATGAAGGTCCTGGATAGGATAGCCATTGACATTGAACTTGAATTCGCCGCGAATCGACTTGAAGTCGGCCGCCCGCAGGGCAGCCATGAAGGCCTTCTTGTCGCCGACATTGCCCTTGACTTTCGCAATCGCCGAATCCAGCAATAATGCCGAGTCATAGGCTTGCGCCGCATACTGGGAAGGTATGCGCTTGAACTTTGCCTCGAAGTCGGCAACGAACTTCTGGTTCTGCGCATTCTTGAAGTCAGGCCCCCAGGCCGTACCAAGAACGGCGCCGAGCGCCGCGTCGCCCTGTGCTGGCAAGTTGATGCCGTCCGTGGTGGAAATATTGAGCAATGGATACTTGCCCTTGAGTCCGCCTTGCGCGTACTGCTTGACGAAATTCACACCCAGTCCGCCGGGATAGAAAACAAACACCGCGTCAGGATTGGCCGCCTGCACCTGCGCCAGTTCGGCGGAGTAATCCTGCTGGGACAGTGAGGTATAGATCTCGTTGGCCAAAGGCGTCTTATAGTAGCGCTTGAAACCCGCGACGAAGTCCTTGCCTGCCTGATAGTTTGGCGCCATCGCTACGATGCGCTTGAATCCCTTGTCGCTCGCGTACTTGCCGACGACTTCGGCTTGCTGATCGTTCTGCCAGGAGGTCGAATAAAAATACGGCGAACATTGCGCACCGGCGATCGGCGACGGTCCGGCATTGGAGCCGATCAGGAAAACTTCCTTGTCGACCACCTTCTTGAATACCGCCATGAGCACGTTCGAGAAGGTCAGGCCGGTGATGATCGGCACCCGGTCGCGCTCAATGAGCTTGTCGACAATCTGCACCGCCACTTCCGGCTTGAGCTGGCTGTCCTCTTTCAGGATTTCCACTGGAACTCCGCCAAGCTTGCCGCCGTTGGCCTGTACCACCATCATGAATGCGTCGTACTGGTCCTGGCCAAGCGCACCCTGCGGACCGGACAACTCAGCCATGAAACCGATCTTGACTGGCGTTTGCGCCAATGCGAATGTGGATCCGAACACCGCCGCCAATGCGACAGACCTGAGATATGCCTTCATGCTGGCCTCCTGAATTTGTTTTAAGTCTAAAGTATATCGAAGAAATGAATTGAATCCCAAGAGCACGTCACGGATTCTAGACGCCACTCTCCATACAGACAGTAGCGATAACCCTCACCGAGTCTCTTTGTTCACTTCGCTCGCACCGGGTCAGGACTGCAGCGCGAACTCTTGCACAAGGATACGGGCGGATTCGTAGGCTGCGGAGCCCTGCAGGGATGCCATGGATGCCGCCGGCGCGTCACGAAATAAAGCGTCAATGCGCTGCCCGGAAATCGCCGAAGTGCTGTTGCTGGCCAGACCGTCGACCAGGCAATGCAGGTCCGCCGGCGTATTGCATAGCAGCAGCATGTCGCACCCGGCCGCAAGCGCAGCCAGACCTCGTTCTACGACGCCGCCATGGGCCTTGGCCCCCTCCATCGAGAGGTCATCACTGAAAATCAGGCCTTTGAAGCCCAGGTTTGAACGGAGGTAATCCAGCCAGACCCGCGAAAAGCCGGCGGGAGCGTGGTCAACCATCGGATACACCACATGAGCCGGCATCACGGCTTCAAGCCCGGCGGATACGAGTCGCCGGAACGGCAGGATATCGTCGCGTTCGATCACGGCGAGCGGGCGCATATCCACAGGGGTGTCCAGATGTGAGTCCGCCGCGACGAACCCGTGACCGGGAAAGTGCTTGCCGCAGGCAGCCATGCCGCCATCCCGCATGCCGCGTGTCAATGCCGCAGCCAATGCCGCGACGACATCCGGGGCTCGATGAAAGGCACGATCGCCGATCACGCCGCTGGGGCCATGGTCCAGATCAAGCACCGGAGCAAAACTCAGGTCCACCCCGCAAGCGCGCAGTTCGGCGGCCAAAACCCTTCCGCAGGCGCGCGCCAACCGCAGGCCGGCCTCTTCGTTTTCGTCCCACAGCGAGCCCAGCCTCCGCATCGCCGGGATCAAGGTAAAGCCTTCGCGAAAGCGCTGCACCCGGCCACCCTCGTGATCAACCGCGACAAGCAGGCGTGGCGACCTCAACGCGTGTATTTCAGCGGTCAGCTCGGCAAGTTGCGCTGCAGACTCGAAATTGCGGGCAAAAAGGATCACGCCCCCTACCTGCGGGTGCAGAAGCAGTTCCCGTTCCTCCGGCGTAATCCGGACGCCTGCCAAGTCGGCCAGTACGCGACCGCGCGCCAATCCACGCATCAATCCATGCTCCTTTCGAGGACCACAAATGCAACCGCGAACTCGCGCTCGTCGGACAGGGTTACGTGCCAGCGGTCAATGCCGACCTCCGCCATCTTGGCGCCGAGCAATTCGCCGAATTGCAAACGGGGGCTTCCATCAGGCGCATTGGCGATGGTCAATTGGTGCCAGGTATTGGCACTGCTGGACGGCTGCCCGAAAGCCTTGAAGAAGGCTTCTTTCGCGGCGAATCGCTTGGCCACATAGGGGGCCGGATCGGGACGCGCCGCGAAAGCGATCATTTCGTCATCAGCAAGTATCCGGCGCGCGAAGCGATCACCGTGGCGTCCGAGGGCGCGACGGATCCTGGCAACGGAAACAATATCAGTACCGATTCCGGAGATCATGATGGCAAGCCGTCGCCGTGCCGCCAATACTCAGGGCGCGGATCGCGCGGCAAGCATCAGGGCTTTCATATCGCGCACCGTCTGCTGCCAGCCACGGAACACAGCCTCGGCCACGATGGCGTGTCCAATGTTGAGTTCGCTGATACCCCTGATCGCGGCTACCGGTGCGGTATTGGAGAAATTGAGCCCGTGACCGGCGTTGGCAACCAGCCCCAGACCCAGGGCGGTGTCCACACCGCGACGAATGGCCGCCAGTTCCACCGCCGCGGCTTGGCCATTCGAATCCGCGAAATGCCCGGTGTGGATCTCCACCACCGGCGCGCCCGTCGCTTTGGCCGCCTCAATCTGGCGCGGATCATGGCTGATGAAAAGCGAAACCCGGATGCCGGCCTCCGAAAGCAGGCGAACCGCGTCACGCACCCGATCGAACTGTCCCACCACGTCCAATCCGCCTTCGGTCGTCAGTTCCATTCTCCGCTCGGGTACCAGACACACATCCTGGGGGCGCACCTTGACGGCGATCTGCAGCATTTCGCGCGTGATGGCGGCCTCCAGGTTCATGCGTGTCTTGAGCTGGCCGCGCAGCTCGAATACATCGCGATCCTGGATGTGTCTGCGGTCTTCGCGAAGATGCAGGGTGATCAGGTCGGCTCCGGCCTCCTCGGCCAGCAGCGCGGCCTGCACGGGATCCGGATACGGTGTGCCGCGTACCTGACGCAAGGTTGCGACGTGGTCGATATTGACGCCCAGTTTGATGGAATCGCTCATGATTGCTGCAGTGACATGAAAATCTGCCGGGTGGCGATCCGGCGTCCGTTGAGGTGATGATCGATGAGCGAACGCATCAGATGCTTGGCCTGGTTCGCCACCTGGGGGTTGCCGAAATCCCCATTTTCGATGGCCAGAGCAGCCGCGCCACTCAACTCGCGTTCGGCCGATTCATCGGGCGACATGCGCCGCAACCCGCTTTCGACCTCATAAGCGTAGCGCGCCGATGGATCGATCTTCTCGCCGGTGCTGGCATCGACACCCAGGTTGACCGCATACCCGATCTCCCGCAGGAGTTGAAGTTCGAAAACACGCAGTACCTGGGCCTCGCGCGCGCCTGATGCAAGACCGGTCAGCGCAGTGGCGTAATGGTCAAAGAGTCGTTCGTGCGGATCATCACGCTCGACCAGTTTCAGGATGAGTTCATTGAGGTAGAAACCGCACAAGAGTGCTTTGGGATTGAGCACCGGGATTCCACCAAGCCATTCGGCACGGACAAGGTTGCGCAGGTCGCCCTTCCCTGTCCACGAGAATCCTACCTGCTGGAACTGGAGCAACGCTCCCCGCAAGGTGGAACCGGGCCGTTTGGCGCCTTTGGCGAGCAACGGCACCCGTCCGTGCGCGCGGGTGAAAGTTTCGACAATGACGCTGCTTTCGCTGTAGGGGTAGGTGTGAAGCACAAAGCCTGGCTGGTCTTCAAGGCGGCGCGACGCAGAATTGCGCTTCGCCACGCTTTCCGGCGCCGCTGCTGCTGCAGATACGGGCTTGGTGGCCGGGTATGTCACCTGCATGACGGCCGACATCAAATGTATCCGAGGCTCTTCAAGGTCGCGGCATTGTCCGCCCATCCGCTCTTGACCTTGACCCAGACTTCAAGAAAGACCTTGGCGCCAAACAAGGCCTCCATGTCGACCCGGGCTTCGCTGGCGATTCGCTTCATCCGCTCTCCCTTGGGACCGAGCAGGATCGCCTTGTGCCCGGGACGATCCACCAGGATGTTGGCCTGAATCCGGCGCAGGCCTCCCTCGTCCTCGAACTTCTCTATGGTGACTTCGCAGCCATAGGGAATTTCTTCGCCCGAGAGACGGAACACCTTTTCGCGGATGAGTTCGGCGGCGAGAAACCGCTCGGGTCGATCGGTAAGTGTATCTTCCTCGTACATGCGCATGGCCTCAGGCAGGCGCTTCGCCACTTCGGCGAGCAGGCCATCGATACCCTTGCCGGTACGCGCGGAAATCGGAACGATGGCGGCGAAATCGCGCTCCGCAGACGCCCTCGACGCCAGCGTCATCAGTCTTCCCTGATCCTTGGCAGAATCGGCCTTGTTGATCGCGAGAATGGCGGGAACTTGCGCAGGCAGGAGCGCGCACACCGCGGAGTCTTCGGCTCGCCAGCCGGCGCCGTCAATAACGAAAAGCACCACATCCGCCGAGGCGAGGGCATCGGTCACACTCTTGTTCATGGCCCGGTTGAGCGCGTTGCGATGCCTGGTCTGGAAGCCCGGGGTGTCGAGGAAAACGAACTGCGATTTCTCGTCGGTACGCACGCCGAGAATGCGGTGTCGTGTGGTCTGCGCCTTGCGCGATGTGATGCTTACCTTCGCGCCGATCAGGCGATTGAGCAATGTGGACTTGCCGACGTTTGGCCTGCCGGCGATTGCCACATAACCGGTACGCTGGCCCTGCCCGCCCGTGTCGCTCACGCCTTGCTACCTGCAACGTCCGGCGCGCTGGCAGCCGCTGGTTCACCTTCATCTGCCGTGGTTTTCGGATCGACTGACGACTCCCCTGCAGGCGGCCCGTTGGCATCCACTGCATCGTTCATGCGCTGCGGAACAGGGATTGGCTTGCCGTTGTCCTTGCGCGCCCGACGCGATTTCTTTGGCGCTTCCTTGGGCGCAAGTTCCAGCGCTTTCTTGGCAGCAGCCTGCTCGGCCGCACGCCGACTTGCTCCAGCCCCTGTCGCGCGGATATCAAGCTTCGGTATCAGGCATTCGACTTCGAATTCCTGGTTATGCGCGGCCCCCCGGGTGGCCACCACGTTGTAGGTAGGCAGTGCGATCTTGCGCCCCTGCAGGTATTCCTGCAGCAGTGTCTTGGCGTCCTTGCCGAGGGTTTGCGGATCGACGGTTTCAAGAATCGGATGATAGAGCTTGGCGATGGTCAGGCGCGCGGCCTGGAAGCCGCCATCGAGGAAAATCGCGCCGAACAGGGCCTCGAGAGTGTCGGCCAGGATGGACGGGCGCCGAAAGCCGCCGCTCTTGAGTTCACCTTCGCCCAGTCGCAGATGCGGTGCGAGTTCGATGCGCTGAGCGATCTCGTAGAGGGTTTGCTGCTTGACCAGATTCGAGCGTAGCCTTGAAAGATCGCCTTCGTCCAGTTTTGTGTATCGCTCGAACAGCAGATGCGCAACGGCGCAGTTCAGAATGCTGTCGCCGAGAAACTCAAGGCGCTCGTTGTGTGGAGCGCTGTGGCTGCGATGCGTCAGCGCTTGACCAAGTAGCTTGACTGTCGCGAATTTGTGACCGAGCCTGCCTTCGAGTTCAGACAATTCCACTGTCGGCTCCGCCGAAAAACCCGGCTCTCGCGGCGCGCTGTTCGCGACAGGTCATGGATGGCGCAGACTTCACGCGTCTCAGGTGATGGCCCATTCTCAAGGTTGGTCGCTGTTTCCCGCGTATTCGATCAGGATGCTGACGTTGTGGAACATGTGGATCTTCTTGTCATACTTGAAGCCAACGATGATGTTCGTGCCTTCCTTGGTGATCTCAAGGTCCTTGCCGGCGATGGTGGTGATGTCGTTCACTGTTGCGACGCGATCAAAGGCTTTCTGAATCTCGAGTACCGTCTTGCCCCCGTCCCGGGCCTGGACGGCCGCGGCCTTGATGCTGCGGAATTCCATGTAAGTCGGTATGACCTTCAGCGCACCCACCGCCACCAGGACGATGGCGATGCAGATGAAAAGTATGCCCAGCATGCTGACGCCGCGCTGGCGTGAGAGCCCTAAAATGCGAGTCATGGATTTCCCCTCCGAAAGTGTCATTCAAAACCGCCGATTCTGGAAAGATCAAAGCTGAGTCCGCCAGACCAGTTCATCCAGATTCCGAATGCGCGCCCCACTATGTTGGCTTCCGGCACGAAACCCCAGAACCGGCTGTCGAGGCTGTTGTCGCGGTTGTCGCCCATCATGAAGTAGTGTCCGGGCGGAACAGTGCAAATGACGCCCGCATTATTGTAGAGGCAATTCTCGCGGTTCGGAAACTGGGCTGCGGACATGATGAAGGCAGGCGCGTCCTCGTCATTGAGGGTGCGATAGGTCTTGCCATCGTTGGTTTCGGCAAATTGCTTGGAGTAGGCTGCCCGGTCGCGGTGCAGGAAATCGGCCTCCGGACGCGTTGGCAAGGCGACGCCATTCACGGTAAGCCGCTTGTTCTGGTACGCAACCTTGTCACCCGGCACGCCGACCACCCGCTTGATGTAGTCGAAAGACGGGTCCACCGGATAGCGGAAAACCATCACGTCGCCGCGCTTGGGGCTGCCGATCTCGATGATCCGGGTATTGATGACCGGCAGGCGGATTCCGTAGGTGAACTTGTTGACCAGGATGAAATCCCCGACCAGCAGGGTCGGAATCATCGAGCCGGACGGAATCTTGAACGGTTCGACCACAAACGAGCGTACCGCGAAAACGATCGCGATCACCGGAAAAAAGCTGGCGGGAAACTCAAGCCAGGCGGGCGGCGTGCGGGTTTCCCGCGAAATGCGCTCCACTTCGCGATCGCGATGGTCTGCGGCGTACAGGGCTGGATTGATGGCCATTCGCTCGTCCAGCGCCTTGACATCAGCCACGAATGCCGCCTGCCGCTGCTTCCTGAAATAGAGCAGGTCGGCGAACCAGAAGATCCCGGTCCCGACGGTCAGGCAAAAAAGGATCAACGCGAAGTTCATCAGCCATCCACCTGCAAGATCGCCAGGAATGCTTCCTGGGGAATTTCCACCGAACCCACCTGCTTCATGCGCTTCTTGCCTGCCTTCTGCTTTTCAAGCAGCTTGCGCTTGCGCGATATGTCACCGCCATAGCACTTGGCCAGAACGTTCTTGCGCAACGCCTTGACGTTTTCCCGGGCGATGATGTGCGCACCGATGGCCGCCTGGATCGCAACGTCGAACATTTGCCGCGGGATCAACTCGCGCATTTTCGACACCAGTTCACGTCCGCGATACTGGCTGTTGGCGCGGTGCACGATGATGGCGAGGGCGTCGACCTTCTCGGCATTGATGAGCACATCGACCTTCACAACGTCGGCGGCGCGATATTCCTTGAACTCGTAGTCCATCGAAGCATAGCCGCGCGACGCCGATTTGAGCTTGTCGAAGAAATCAAGAACGATTTCGTTCAAGGGAATTTCGTAAGTGAGATGCACCTGTCGGCCGTGATAGGCCATGTTGAGTTGCACGCCGCGCTTCACGTTGCAAAGCGTCATGATGGCGCCCACATACTCCTGAGGCATGAACAGTTGCACGGTCATGATCGGCTCGCGGATGGATTCGATCCTTCCCGGGTCCGGCAGCTTGTCCGGGTTGTCGATGACGATGGTCTCGCCATTGCGCAATACGACTTCATACACCACCGATGGCGCGGTGGTGATGAGGTCCATGTCGAACTCGCGTTCCAGGCGTTCCTGGACGATGTCCATGTGGAGGAGCCCGAGAAATCCGCAGCGGAAACCGAAACCCAGGGCCTGAGACACTTCGGGCTGGTATTGCAGCGAAGCGTCGTTGAGCTGCAGCTTCTCGAGGGAATCGCGCAGGGCTTCGTATTGGTTCGACTCGACCGGAAAAAGGCCCGCGAAAACCTGTGGCTGGATTTCCTTGAATCCGGGAAGCGCCTGGGCTGCCGGTCGATCGACCAGGGTGACGGTGTCGCCGACCTTGGCGGCCTTCAGTTCCTTGATGCCGGAAATGATGAAGCCTACCTCGCCCGCCGAAAGGCTTGCCGTCTGCTTGGACTTCGGCGTAAACACGCCTACCTGCTCGCACAGGAAGGTGCCGCCCGCAGCCATGAGCTTGATGCGGTCCTTCGGCTTCAGGGAGCCTTCCATCACCCGTACCAGCATCACGACGCCGACATAGTTGTCGAACCAGGAGTCGATGATCAGGGCCTGCAGGGGATTGGCCGGATCGCCTTTTGGGGGCGGCACCCTTGCAATCATGGCCTCGATGATGTCGCGGACACCTTCGCCCGTTTTCGCGCTGGCTCGAATCGCCCCGTGGGCGTCGATACCGATCACATCCTCGATCTCGGCGATGGCATTGTCAGGGTCGGCGGACGGCAGGTCGATCTTGTTCAACACCGGCACCACCTCGACCCCTAGATCGAGCGCGGTATAGCAATTCGCCACGGTTTGCGCCTCGACCCCCTGCGATGCATCGACCACCAGCAACGCCCCCTCGCACGCCGAGAGCGAGCGGCTGACCTCATAGGAAAAATCCACGTGCCCGGGTGTGTCGATCAGGTTCAGGTTGTAGCGTTTTCCGTCCAGGGCTACATATTCCAGCGCGGCTGTCTGCGCCTTGATGGTGATGCCCCGCTCGCGCTCCAGGTCCATCGAGTCGAGAACCTGGGCTTCCATCTCGCGATCGGAAAGTCCGCCGCAAAGCTGGATGATCCGGTCGGCCAGGGTCGATTTGCCATGGTCGATGTGGGCAATGATGGAAAAATTGCGGATGTGCTGCATGTGCGGTGTGCCGCCTTGGGCGAAACTGTGTGTACTCGAAAACAACAAGGGCGCGATCTTCATCGCGCCCTCAAAAGAAACCGCTAAGTCCTTATTTTAGCGAATTTTTGCTAACGGCGGTCGGGCCGGATGGTGACATACTGGGAAATCTCGCCGCGTCGCACCAATACAGCCACAACGCGCTTCGGATCCAGTTTGGCGACCAGCTCATTGAACTGCTTGGCCGACGCGATATCGCTGCTTTGAAGCTTCAGGATCACGTCGCCATTGCGCAATCCGGCACGCGCCGCCGCGCCGTCCACCGCATCCACCTGTACGCCCCCCTCGACCTTCAACTCGCGCCGGCGTGGCTCGGGGAGATCAGAGACCACCAGCCCCAAAGCATTGGGGATCGGTTCCTTTTCCTTGTCCTTTCCCGGCGCGGGCGCCTGGCGCCCGCTGCGTTGCGCCACACGCTCAGGCTCCATTTCACCGAGCGCAAGGGCGATTTCGCGCGCCGCGCCATTGCGCCACACTTGCACCATGACCTTCTGGCCCGGCTTGGTGTTGCCGACAATGCGCGGCAGGTCGGTATGCTTTTCGACGGGCTTGCCGTCGAAGCGGAGGATGACGTCGCCCTCCTTCAAACCTGCCTTTTCCGCGGCAGTCCCGGGCAGAACCTTCTCCACCACCGCGCCAGCGGCGGCCTTCAGGCCCAGGGATTCGGCCACGTCCTTGGTCACCGCGCCCGGCTGAACGCCCAGGAATCCGCGCGTCACCCGCCCATTGGTGCGCAATTGATCCCCGACACGCATCGCCTCGTCGATCGGGATGGCAAACGAAATACCCTGGAACCCGCCCGAGCGGCTGTAAATCATCGAGTTGATCCCGACAACCTCGCCGCGCATGTTGATCAGCGGCCCGCCGGAATTGCCGGGATTGATCGCCACGTCTGTCTGGATGAAGGGGACATATTCACCGGTATCGCGCCCTTTGGCACTGACAATGCCGGCAGTCACCGTATTGTCCAGATCGAAAGGCGAGCCAATGGCCATCACCCATTCGCCCACCCTGAGTTTCCCGGAGTCGCCGACAGCGACGGCAGGCAAACCGGCCGCCTCAATCTTTACGATCGCGACATCCGTACGCTGGTCCGCCCCCACAAGCCGGGCCTTGAATTCACGCTTGTCGGTCAGCCTGACGTAGATGTCGTCGGCGCCGCGCACCACATGGGCGTTGGTCATGATGAAGCCGTCCGGCGACAGTATGAATCCGGAACCCACGCCGGACGGCACCTCGTCGTTGCCGCGCTCAGGCGCAGGACGCTGCGGGCGAGGAGCGCGCTCCCCCCTGGGCGGGCACATCCAGGGAAAAAGCTCGCAGAACGGGTTGTCCTCGTCTGCGCCTTGTCCCGGGCGCGTTCCTCCGCGCGGGCCGCCGGCCGACTGCGTGGTGCGGATATTCACCACCGTCGGGCCTACCTTGTCGACCAGATCTGTGAAGTCGGGCAATGCACGGCCTTGTGCATGCGCAAGCGGCGAAAACTGCACTGCTGCAATACAAAAGACAAAAGAAAGGAATCGCGACAACGGGCGTGACATGACTGCCTCTTGAATGGACAACGGGTATTTGCACGCAGGCCCGGGCTACTGCCGGGCCACCGGTTTGAATTCTATCGCCTGGGCGAAACGGGAAATACAGGCAGGCGGCGCCTCGCCGAGGACGGTGACAAGATGGTCGCCAATCCGGCGCCGGATGACGTTGACGGCACCCTGGCTCGACACACCCTCGGACGCGTTCGCGCCACGCATCGGTTCGATGAATACCGACACCGAAGCCAGGCCATCCGAGAACACCACCTGGCCGACCTCGGTCGCACCGAGGCCGCGCTTGAGCTCGAGGACCTTGCGAAAGCCGGGCAAAGGATTCTCGATAAACCATCCGGCATCCGCAAAACGCGTAGGCATGACGCCAGGCGTCGCGGTTCGCCACTCCTTACCTCCCTTTGGCCTGGAGAGGCGACTGGCGTATTTTTCCGCCGAGCCACCGATTTCCACCTGGGAAAATGCGATCTGTTCAACCACATCGCCTTTCTCATTGATCATTTGCGCCTTCAGGAGAAGGCCAGTGGCGACCTCCACCCAAAGACGGTGTCCGTACCGCATGCGGTCGCGCGATTCAAGCACCAGCACCTGGCAATCCAGTCCCGCCACGCGCGCGAGTTCTCCCTTGCGTACATCGTATTGCTCTTCGACCGCAGCGCCCGGGTCGGTCAAGAGGGCCGGGAACCCGCCGCGCCCTGACCTTCGCTCGACGAGTACCGTTTTCGTGCCCGGCGAATAGGACCTGACCTCCTCGTTGGCGCGGAATATGGTCAGAGGAGCGCCATCAAGAATGTCCAGCCGCTCGCGCTCGTTGCCGTTTTCGATCACATGGGTGATGCGTGAAGTCTGCGGTTGACCGCCAAGGTGCATGTAGACGAAGGTTCCCGAATAGTTCAGGCGTTGGGCCGCCTGCTGCGCCCTTTGCAGCCATGCCATAGCGTCGCCGCCGGCGCCGGGGGCCGCAAAGCTGGCCGTCGAAGCCGCCGCCAGCCAAAAGAACCAGCCAAACCAGACCTGGCGCGCGCCCATTACCATCAGCGCGCCGCTTCCAGGGAGACATTGCGCACCTGGCCAACCATGCCTTGCATGGCTATGCCGCCGGAATACTGGCGGTGCGCGGCAAGAAACTCACTTGACACGACAGGTGCGGCAGCTGAGACCGGGGAAGTTGCCGTGCCCACCTTGGCTACCGGGGCCACCACCTTCTGGCCGCCAGATCCCGCATCCTGGGCGAGCTTTTCACTGCCACCGTTCCAGCGGGGAAGCGCGATATAGGCAACTACCGCCACCCCTGCGACTGCAGCCGCCATGGATGCCACGCGGCGCATCGATGCGTGTGCTGCGGGGCGCCGCGGTGAAGCAAGGAGAAAGGGTTCATCGGCAAGTCTGGCGGACACCACTTGGGAAAGCCGGTTGGAATGCGCGCCCATGTCCTCGCTTCTTAGAACGTCGCCAATGCAGTGATAGACGGCCCACTCTTGCCGCAGTTCCATCCCCTGGCCACAGGCCTTCACGAATGCATCCACACGTTCAGGCTCCATTTCGCCATCCATGAATGATGACAACGCCTCCCGCTGGGGGGCCTGTGGTATTGACATGGGGGTCTCCATCATGGGTTGCTGCCTACCAACGCTTGTCTTTTTGGGTACCGAGAAGCGGGCGCAAGTCCTCGGCGATCGCCTCCCGCGCCCGAAAAATCCGCGACCGAACCGTCCCGATCGGGCAATTCATGAACTCCGCAATCTCGTCATAACTCATGCCTTCGACCTCCCGAAGGGTAATCGCCGTGCGCAATTCCTCGGGAAGTCGGTCCATTGCGGCGTTCACGGTGGCGGCAACTTGCCGCGACATCAGCATCGATTCGGGTGTGTTGATATCCCTTAGTTGGTCGGCATCGTCAAAAGTTTCCGCTTCTTCTGCGTCTTTTTCGGTACTTGTCGGCGCCCGCCTGCCCTGGGACACGAGAAAATTCTTCGCCGTGTTGACGCCGATCCGGTAAAGCCAGGTGTAAAAGGCTGATTCGCCGCGGAACTGTGGCAAAGCCCTGTAGGCCTTGATGAATGCCTCCTGCGCGACATCCTCGACCTCGGCCTGATCACGAACGATCCGCGAAATCAAACGTACCAGCTTGCGCTGGTACTTGGCCACAAGGAGTTCGAACGCATGCTTTTCTCCGCGCTGCGCCCTCTCCACGAGCTGCTGGTCGACATCACGTTCTGACAACCGTCCACCTTAATCACGATCCGCGGCCGCCGAATGCAAAGCCAACAAAAGTATAACCCGGGGACTCCGTTCAGGAGCCATCTTCAGGGCCGGCGTTCCGCAAACGCACCAGGAGTTGGCGATATGCCGCCGGCCCCGCCGAGTGCCCCGATATCGCTGCGGGAAAACGCAGCTCGCCGGCTGCAAAACCCAGCAGAACGACGCCTGGCCAAGGTACTGCCGACATCAGTTCGAGCCTCGTTTCGATAGCGCCATTGCGCGCGACCCAGTCCCCACCGGAAAGCAGGTGCAATTCTCCCAGCTCGAACGTGGTACGGAACCGTCTGCGAAACCAAAGGATTGCGGCGCAGACCGCCAAAGCGGCTAGAGCAGCCAGCCATGCACTGACCAGACACAGCCAAAATGCCACCAGCATGTTGGAACCCAGGGCAATCGTCCACCAGACCCGCAACGCGTCGGGACTGCCGAGCGCCACGTCGCCGGCAAGCCGTGGCGCCGTGCCTTGCATCAAAGGCGCGTGAAGACCAGGGTGCTGTTGGTGCCACCGAACCCGAACGAGTTCGATACTGCGGCGCGAATCGGCATGTCGCGAGCGGTATTGGCGCAGTAATCAAGATCACATTCAGGATCCTGATTGAAGATGTTGATGGTGGGGGGGGAAACCTGGTTGGCCACGGCCAGCACCGAGAAGACGGACTCGATGCCGCCAGCTGCGCCCAACAAGTGGCCTGTCATGGACTTGGTCGAATTGACCACCAGTTTCCTTGCGTGGTCGCCGAAGGCCGCCTTTACCGCCTCGGTTTCATTCTTGTCCCCGAGCGGTGTGGAGGTTCCATGCGCATTGACATAGTCGATCTGGTCCGGATTGATCCCGGCATTGCGCATGGCATTGACCATCGACCTGCGGGGGCCGCTTTGGTCTGGCGAAGTAATGTGGTGCGCGTCTCCGGTGAGGCCGTAGCCTGCCAGCTCACAGTAGATTCTGGCGCCACGGGCGCGCGCGTGTTCGTATTCTTCAAGCACCACCGCACCGGCGCCCTCGCCCAGCACGAACCCGTCGCGGTCGCGATCCCAGGGCCGACTCGCAGTGGCGGGATCGTCATTGCGCAGCGAAAGCGCCCGCGCGGCGGCGAACCCGCCGATGGCCAATTGAGTGATCGTCGATTCGGAGCCGCCGGCGATCATGACGTCGGCATCGCCGTATTCAATCAGTCGTGCCGACTCGCCAATGCAATGATTGCCTGTCGCGCACGCGCTTACGCATGCCAGGTTGGGGCCCTTCAGCCCGAACATGATCGATAGATGGCCTGAGGTAAGGTTGATGATTGAAGCCGGGATGAAAAAAGGGGAAATCCGCCGCGGGCCGCGCGCAAGCATGGTCGAGTGCATCTCCTCGATCATCGGCAACCCGCCGATTCCCGAGCCTACGTTGACACCGATCTGCTCGCTGTTCGCGTCTGTCACCACGATCCCGGAATCACGAAAAGCCTGGGCGCCTGCCGCGATGCCATAGTGGATGAAGACATCCATGTGCCGTGCTTCCTTGGCCGGCATGTAGTCTTCAACAGAAAACCCCTTTACTTCGCCCGCGATATGGCAGGCAATCCCGAGCTTCTCGTCCTGCGGATCAAAGCGGCTGATGCGCGCGATTCCGGACTTGCCCGCGAGCAGGTTGCCCCATGAATCCTTGACGCTGTTTCCGATCGGGCAGACCACGCCCAACCCGGTCACCACAACCCTGCGTTTGGCCTTTGCAAAACCCACTAGAAATACCCTTTCGATGCGTGCCTTGATCAGGCTTTCTTGTTCGAAGAGACGTAGTCGATGGCCTGCTGGACGGTGGTGATCTTCTCGGCCTCCTCGTCGGGAATCTCGGTTTCAAATTCATCTTCGAGCGCCATCACCAACTCGACGGTGTCGAGCGAATCGGCCCCGAGGTCGTCGACGAAAGAGGACTCGTTCTTGATCTCCGCCTCATTGACGCCCAATTGCTCGGCGACGATCTTCTTGACCCGCTGTTCGATGTTGTCCATGCTCAGAAAACTCCTTCCCGTGTATTGAAATGAAAGCGGCGCGAATTTTAGCAGCTTTGACTCGAGGCACTGCGCCAAAAACGTGTCGTGCGATGCACGGACCCGCTAGACGTACATGCCGCCATTGACGTGCAGCGTGCTGCCGGTGATGTAAGCCGCCTCGGGGCCTGCGAGGAACGCGACGGCGCCCGCCACATCCCCGACCGCGCCGAGGCGACCAAGCGGGATTTGCGCAAGCAAAGCGGCCGATTGCGCCTCGCTCAGCGAACTCGTCATGTCGGTTTCGATGAAGCCGGGCGCCACGCAATTGACGGTGATGTTGCGGCTGCCAATCTCGCGCGCCAGCGCGCGCGTCATGCCCGCAACACCCGCCTTGGCCGCGGCGTAGTTGACCTGTCCGGGATTGCCCGAATGCCCGACCACCGATGTGATGTTGATGATGCGTCCCGCTTTCGCCTTCATCATGTCTCGCAGGACGGCGCGACTCATGTGGAAGACGGCGTCCAGGTTGGTCTGGACCACCGCGGACCAGTCCTCGTCCTTCATGCGCATCGCCAACTGGTCGCGGGTGATGCCGGCATTGTTGACGAGAATTGAAACTGCGCCAAATTCCTTTCTGACCGAATCGATCAACGGTTCGATCTGCTCGCGCCGGTTCACGTCGATCACCCTGCTCCCGCCAACGGCACCGGCTGCCTTGAGGGCTTCGGAAACACCGCTGGCGCCGGCTTCGGTGGTTGCTGTCCCCACCACCGTGGCGCCCTCAGCGGCGAGTCGCATTGCAATGGCACGCCCGATTCCACGGGATGCTCCCGTTACCAGGGCGACTTGTCCAGCGAGCGTCATGCCAGCGCCTCCAAAGTCGATTTGAGCGAGTCCGCATCGGTCACGGCAAGCGCCGATATCTCCGGCGCTATGCGCTTGACCAGTCCCTGGAGGACCTTGCCGGGGCCAATCTCGACAACGTGCGTGACACCTGTCGCCGCCATTGACTGCACAGTCTCCACCCAGCGCACCGGATTTGCGGCCTGTTGTGCCAGCGCCTCGCGAATTGACGCCGGATCGGCATGCGTTGCGACATCAAAATTGTGGATCACGGGTATGGTCGGTTGGTTGATTGCGGTAATGGCGAGCCGCGCCCGCAGCCTTTCCGCCGCGGGCTTGAGCAACGAGCAATGAAATGGCGCCGACACGGGCAGCGGCAACGCCCGTTTGGCGCCACGCGCCTTGGCCGCGACGCACGCCCTGTCGACGGCAGGCTTCAGGCCGGCGATCACGATCTGCGCCTGATCGTTGAAGTTGACCGCTTCGACGACATCTCCCTGGGCGGCTTCTTCGCAGGCGGCCTTCACCGCCGCGGCGTTGAGTCCCATGATCACGGCCATTCCGCCGGAACCCATCGGCACCGCCTCCTGCATCGCCTGGGCACGAAACCGTACGAGGGGCACTGCATCGGCGAACGAGAGCGCGCCGGCCGCAACCAGGGCAGTGTATTCACCCAGTGAATGGCCGGCCATCACCGCAGCGCGCGGCCCGCCCGCGGCTTCCCAGGCACGATACATGGCATAGGCGGACGACAGCATGACGGGCTGCGTGTTGACCGTGGCGTTGAGGTCCTCCGGAGGCCCGGATGCGATCAGTTGCCACAGGTCCTGGCCCAGCACCGCGGACGCTTCATCCATGGTCTGACGCACAATCGGGGTTTCGGCAAAGCCTTGCAGCATTCCTTGCCGCTGCGAACCTTGTCCGGGAAAAACGATCGCGATTTTCATTACATCTCCAGCAGAATTGCACCCCAGGTAAATCCGCCGCCAACGGCGGACAAAAGCACGTTCTGGCCCGCCTTGATTCGGCCGGAACGGACATACTCGTCGAGCGCCAACGGGATTGACGCTGCTGATGTGTTGCCGTGATGATCCACGGTCACCACGAGGCGGGCCGGGTCGATTCCGAGCTTGCGGGCAGTCGCCGACAGGATGCGCAGGTTGGCCTGGTGCGGGATAAGCCAATCGATACGATCAAGGCCCAGGTTCGCCTTGGTGGCCACCTCGCGCGCGACTTCGTCCTGCACCTTCACCGCGAACTTGAAAACCGCCTGCCCGTCCATGCGCAGGAATGGATCGCCGATGATCGCGCCGCCACCGATGTTGCCCGGCACATTGAGGATACCCGCCTGGGTCCCATCGGCATGCAGCGCGGACGCGAGGATACCGGGCCTCTCGCCGGCGGTGAGGACGACCGCGCCGGCGCCGTCACCAAACAGAACGCAGGTTCCGCGATCGGTCCAGTCGAGTATTCGCGAGAAGACCTCGCTGCCCACCACCAGCGCGCAACGCGATTGCCCGGAGCGGATGAAGGAGTCCGCCGTCGCCAGCGCGTAGACGAAGCCGCTGCATACGGCCTGCACATCGAAGGCGGCACAGTCGGGGATGCCAAGCTTCGCCTGCAGCAGGCAGGCCGTGCTCGGAAAAATGAAATCCGGGGTGGAGGTCGCGACAATCACCAGATCGACCTCGGCGGGCTCCTTGCCAGCGGCACGGAGGGCCGCCTGCGCGGCCGGCAACGCCAACCCGCTTGATGTCTGTCCGCTATCGGCCAGATGTCGCGAACGAATGCCGGTACGCTCGCTGATCCAGGCGTCGGTGGTGTCGATGCCGCGCGCGGCGAGCGCGTCGTTGCTGACCGCTTGCCCGGGCAGATAGCTTCCGGTTCCGGCTAAACGGGAGTGGGCCATCAGGCAATCGTAACTGATCAGGCAGCGGCCTGCGCCTGGTCGCCAGCCGCGGCGTGCCTCGCGATCCGCTCGCTGATGCCCTCGAGCAGGCCTGTCGAGACGGCCTCGTGGGCCCGATCCAGCGCCCGGCCAAAGGAGTAGGCATCCGCCGAGCCGTGGCTCTTGACGACCACCCCGTTCAAGCCGAGCAGGCATGCGCCGTTATAGCGCCGATGGTCGTAACGGCGCCGAAATCCGTTGATTGCCGGGAGTGCGAAGAAGGCACCGATCTTGGTGAAGAGGTTGCGCTCGAACTCGGCCTTGAGCGAACGTCCCAGCATCTGGGCAAGGCCTTCGGACGCCTTGAGGGCCACGTTTCCGACGAATCCGTCGCAAACGACGACATCGACAGTGCCCTTGAAAATATCGTTGCCTTCTACATTGCCGAAAAAGTTGATCTCGCCCTTTTCGTGCGCCGCACGGAGGAGTTCGCCGGCTTCCTTGACGGTATCGTTGCCCTTGATTTGCTCTTCGCCGATGTTGAGCAGGCC
Source organism: Burkholderiales bacterium (assembly GCA_965279115.1). Taxonomy (GTDB): domain Bacteria; phylum Pseudomonadota; class Gammaproteobacteria; order Burkholderiales; family JAEUOS01; genus JAEUOS01. Next base: position 5,796,766 of record OZ257137.1, on the reverse strand, counting down.
GACCGCCGGCGACGGATTGTTCTCGATGGCGGTGACCAATGCCGATCCCATCAGCGAAAACTGGTAAAGATGTTGCGGCTTGCAGTCGACATTCGCGCCCAGATCAAGCATGTAAGTGGCGCCTCCGTGCTGGTTCGGCAGGGGCGCGCAGATCGCGGGCCGATCAATGCCCGGTAGCGTGCGCAGGATGAAAGATGAAATTGCCATCCAGGCGCCGGTGTTGCCTGCCGATACAGCCGCGCTTGCGCGCCCTTCCTTGACAAGGTTCAGGGCGACGTGCATGGACGAGTCCCGCTTGCGTCGCAAGGCCTGTGCCGGAGGATCATCCATCGCGATGGATTCCGAGGCGTGCTGCACCTGCAGGCGGCGTCCGATCGCGCCGGTGTTTTTCGAGTGGCGGGCGAGCGTCGCGTCGAGTTCGGCTTGCGCGCCGACCAGGATGATTTCCGCATCCGGATGGCGCACCAGGAACTCGATGGCAGCGGGAACCGTGACCGGCGGCCCGTGGTCCCCGCCGACGGCATCTATCGCAATGACTAGTGGCATTGGTTCGCCCGCGCGGCATGCTCAAGTAACGAGCTGCGGCGACCTTTCGGCCTCGCCAGAAAAACGTGCTGTCGCACAATGTTATTGCCGGCGCGCAACGAATGCACCCCGGCATGTGTCTCCTGCTGACCGCATACTACCCAAGGCGCAATGCCTTCGCGTGCCCAATGCCCGGCACGCCAAGCGCTCAACCATCAGGCAAAGCGCCGGATGCGCTTATTCGCCCTTGGTCTTGACGACCTTGCGGCCGCGATAGTAACCGTTGGGGCTGACATGGTGACGCAGGTGCACTTCGCCGGTGGTCGGCTCGAGGGCCAGGGGCGGATTGGTCAGAAAGTCGTGCGCACGGTGCATGCCACGCTTGGAGGGGGACTTCTTGTTTTGCTGGACTGCCATGACAATACTCCTTGTACTTGTTTCAAAAATTCCTGCAACCTTGCCGCGAATTCACCTGCGCTTCGTGCCCTTGAGTGCAGCCAGTCCCGCGAAAGGCGATACCTTTTCGCCTGCATTCGATCGCTGAACCGCCTCGCATTGATCATGCTTTGGCGAGTATGGCAGCGCCAGCAACATTTCGTCCTCAACAAGATGAACGAGGTCGAAACGATCCGAATGCAACATTCTGTCCCACTCGTCATCGTCATCCGCATCCAGCGCCGAAGACGAATCCACCAATTCAAACCGCGCCTTGCGCCGGATCCCGACTTCCACCGGTTGCATGCACCGCTGGCAAGTCAGCATCACCGCTCCGTCAATATCTACGGACAATCCGGGGAGCCCGCGCGGTGAAAGCACAACCCCGATGTCAACTTCAAGCGGCGCAAAATCCTCGGTTACTTCCGCATCAAGCCGAAGCAGGTCATCAGGCCCCAGGGCGGCGGAAAGACTCTCCTTTCGTTCGCAAAAGCGCCTTGTATCGACGATCCACCCGTCCCGGGGGACGGACTCGGCACTTTCATCCACGAAGGGACTCCGGTCCAAAATGCCCTTGATGGCGCAAAGCCCAAAATTATAGAGCAAATAGCCTTTATGGTCAAAAGCTTACGATTGCCCGTTGCGAAATCCCGCTTCGCGGTAAAGTGGCGCCCCGATTCCTCGTCCGAGTACTGCCGCAATGCCTCCACGCCTCATCCTCGCCTCGACTTCCCGTTATCGGGCCGAGTTGCTTTCCCGCCTCGGGATCCGATTTGAAACGCAGTCCCCGGGGGTTGACGAAACGCCTCTGCGCGACGAGACGCCTCCGGAACAAGCCGGGCGCCTGGCGCTCGCCAAAGCGAACGCCGTCGCAAAAAGCGCCGGTAGTGGCCTGGTCATCGGCAGCGATCAGGTCGCCCATTGTGCCGGCAGGATCCTGGGCAAGCCGGGCTTGCATTCGGTCGCGGTCGAACAACTGCGTCACATGCGCGGCCGCATCACCCATTTCGATACAGCGTTGGCGCTGGTCAACGCCGCGACCGGCCATACCCAGTCCGGGGTCGTCAGGATTGACGTCGAACTGCGCGACGTTTCCGACATGGAGATTGAAGCCTATCTCCAACGCGAGAAACCCTACGATTGCGCCGGTTCAGCCAAGTCGGAAGGCCTGGGCATCGCCCTCATGGAACGCATTTCCGGCGACGACCCGACCGCTCTTGTAGGGCTGCCACTGATTGCGCTTGCGCGCATGTTGCGCAACGAAGGGGTTGCGATACTCGGACCGCAATGACTTCCGGCACCCTTTACCTGATACCGGCGGCCATTTCCGATCCCAAAGGGTCGGATCAAGGCGCGCTGGTGGCTGCCACGCTGCCTTCGGGGACACTGAAGGTGATCACGCAACTGCGCATGTTTGCAGTCGAAAACGCGAAGTCGGCGCGCGCCTTCCTCAAGTCAGCAGGAACACCTTTTCCGATGCAAAGCATCGCAATCACCGAAATCGGCCATGCACCGGACAGGGCGCTGCTGCATCCGTTGATCGAAGCACTGAAGGCCGGGACCGATCTGGGACTGCTGTCGGAGTCGGGGTGTCCTGCGGTGGCGGACCCCGGTGCACAGTTGGTACGAATGGCGCACGAGTCGGGCATCCGCGTTGTTCCGATGGTAGGCCCTTCTTCACTGCTGCTCGCCCTCATGGCATCGGGATTGGACGGCCAGCGCTTCGCGTTTTGCGGCTATCTGCCGGTCAAGCCGGATGAGCGGACCGGAGCCATCCGCGAACTCGAGATCAGATCAAGGCGCGGTGCGGAAACCCAGATCGCCATCGAGACCCCCTACCGCAACGCCGCGTTGTTCACCGCGCTGCTCGGCGCCTTGCAACCCGGCACCCGGCTTGCGGTCGCCATCGACCTGACCTTGCCGACCGAAACGGTGCTCATGAAGCCGATCTCGGAATGGCGCAAGGCTCCCGCGCCGGCGCTTGACCGGCGACAGGCCGTGTTCCTGTTCCTCGCGAGCTGACAGGGCGACCTCAGCTTGCGTTGTATGCCGCATAGGCCGCGTCGATACCGGCGCCGCGCTGCATGCGGAATCCTTCAGCGGCAAGCACGGTTTCCATGGCCGCCAGCGTAAGCAGGACGGCATCCTTGCGCGCGTTGTAGCCCATCGCGCCGATACGCCAGATCTTGCCGTGCAGCCTGCCGAACGAGGTGCCGATTTCGATGTTGAAATCATTGAGGAGCGCCTGCCGCGCCCGATCGCCATTGACCCCGTCGGGAATATGGACGCCGGTCACATTGGGCATCTTGTTGGCTACATCTCCAAAAACCCGCAGTCCCATGGCTTGCAGTCCGGCGACCATCGCGCGCGAAGCATCGGAGTGGCGCTTGTAAACCGCCGTGTGCCCCTCGCGAACGAAAATCCTGCCACACTCACGGGCACCATACAGCATGGTGGTGGCTTCGGTATGGTGGTTGAGCGCGGAGTCGCTCCAGTAATCCATGACCATTGCCAGATCGAAATAGTTGCTGCCGATCATGCGGCCTTCGCCCGGCACATAGTCATTCGGACGAACGCCCTCTTCGATGTGACGCCGCCGATAGATCACCCGGGCGAAAGCATCACTGAGCGTCAAAGGCGATGCGCCGGACGGGCCGGCCAGGCATTTTTGCAATCCACCGGTCACGCAGTCGATTTCCCAGGCATCCACCGGTAGCGGCGTTCCTCCGATCGAGGCTGTCGCATCGACCTGCAGCAACGCGCCGTAGCGGTGGCAGATGCGGCCGATTTCCGCCAGCGGCTGGCACATCGTGGTCGAAGTGTCGCCCTGGCATACCGTCACCAGCTTGGGCGAGAAGGCCCTGACCGCGGCCTCGATGGCTTCGGGTGCGAAAACCGTACCCCACTCGCACTCGATCACCTTGACCTCGGCGCCGACCCGGCGGGCGATTTCGGTTTTCAATTGCCCGAATCTGCCGAACGAACACACCAGCACCCGGTCACCGGGCTCGACAAAGGACACCATGGCCGTTTCGATCGCACCGCGGGCGGTTCCATCGACGATGAAGGTCCAGTCATTCCTGGTTTCGAATACCTCCCTGTACAGGGCCATGGTTTCGCGCATCATCTGGCGAAACTGCGGATCGAACTGCCCCAGAAGCTGTGCGGACATGGCGCGCAGTACGCGCGGGTCAGCGTTGATCGGCCCCGGCCCCATCAACAATCGTGGCAGGGGATTGATGTCTTCGTAAGCACTTTCTGGATCGGCAAGCGGCGAAAGGGGCGGAAGCTTGAGGCTCATATTCGGACGCGTTTTGTATACACAGACGGAGTCGCTGAGTATACAAGACGCGATTCATTGTTCGCGTTCGACTACCCATTGATACAGGCTGCGCCGGTGCCCAGGCGTGGACCCGGCCTCCCCCTGGGCGCCATAGAATCAGGTGATGCGGACACTGCTTTTCGCTTTTGCCGCAGGTTGCGGTCTGCTGCAAATCCAGTCCGCCCTGCCGAATGGCCTGATCATCGCGCTTTGCGTTGTCGCAATGGCTTGCTGCGCTGGGATTGCGTCGCGGACATCGCGGACAGCCATGCGCAACCCGGCGTGGCTCGCCACCGGGCTCGCCGCCGGGTTCGCGTACGCCGCCATCTTCGCGCATTACCGGCTCGCGGACGAGCTTCCCTTGGAACTCGAAGGAAGGGATGTCGAACTCGTCGGGACCGTTTCGTCCCTGCCGCAATTTTTCGCGCGCGGTGTGCGCTTCGAATTCACCGTCGAACAGGTGCTCACCAGCGGCGCCCGGGTGCCGGCGCTTTTGCAGTTGTCCTGGTACGGCGGGTTTGCCGCTGAAGCCCGAATGCCGGACCCCGCTGTTCGGCCCGGCGAGCGCTGGCTGCTCAATGTCCGGCTCAAGCGCCCGCATGGCGGCGCCAATCCGCACGTGTTCGACTATGAGGCCTGGTTGCTCGAAAAAGGCATTCGCGCGACCGGATATGTGCGCCCCCCGCGCAGCGAGTCAGCTCCGCGTCTGCTGGCGGCGTTTGTCTGGACACCGCGCAGCGTGATCGATCGGGCACGCGAGCGGATGCGCAACCGGTTGCAGGCAACGCTCGCCGACAGGCCGCACGCCGGCGTGATCGTCGCGCTGGCTGTGGGCGATCAACGCGCCATCGACGCGGACGACTGGCAGGTGTTCGCGCGTACCGGCGTCGGCCACCTGATGAGCATTTCAGGGTTTCACGTCACCATGATCGCCAGCCTGGCGGCGGCGCTGGCGTTCATGGCCTGGCGCCGCTCGGAGACCTTGATGCTGACCCTGGCGGCGCCGCGTGCGGCGGCAGTCGCGGGCTTCGCCGCGGCATTTCTCTATTGCATGATCGCCGGCTTTGCGATTCCCGCGCAGCGCACCTTGTTCATGCTCGGCGTGGCGGCCTGGGCCCTGTGGCGTGGCTGGTTCGGGTCCGGACTTCGGGTACTCGCGATTTCTGGCGGGCTCGTATGCGTGATTGATCCCTGGGCCCCCTTGTCCCCCGGGTTCTGGCTGTCATTCGGCGCGGTGGCCATCCTGCTGATCTCGGCGGTCCGCTTTGGACGCCCCGCGCATTGGCTGCGGGAAGCCGTGAACGCGCAACTGGCGGTCACATTCGGACTCCTGCCGCTTACCTTGGCGCTGTTCCAGCAAGTCTCGGTCGCAGGCCCGATCGCCAACGCGGTCGCGATTCCGGTGGTGAGCCTGGTGGTCACGCCCCTTTCCATCGCTGCAAGCTTGTTGCCGTTCGACATCGTCGCACTTGCGGCCCATGCGGCCCTTGAATGGCTGATGATGTTCCTGAATTGGCTGAGCGGGTTTGAATGGGCGATCTGGCAGCGCGCCGAGCCCCCCATGTGGATGGTTCTGCTTGCCGTGGCCGGGGCCGCCTGGCTTGTGGTACCGGCATGGTGGCAATGGCGGCTTGTCGGGATCGCATGGATGTTGCCGCTGCTGGTACATGAACCCGCGCCCCTTGAGCCCGGGAGCTTGCGTGCGGATGTCCTCGATGTCGGTCAGGGCCTGGCGATCACGGTACGCACCCGCAACCATTCCCTGCTCTTCGATGCGGGCCCGCAATACTCGCCCGAGGCTGACGGCGGTAACCGTGTGATCGTCCCCTTCCTGCGTGGCGAAGGCATCAGCCGGATCGATGGCATGGTATTGAGTCATGATGACAGCGACCATACCGGGGGCACCCTGTCGTCGCGCAAGGCCCTCAATCCGGCGTGGACGGCCAGTTCACTGCCGCCGGACCATCCGTTGTTATCCGGCCAACGCGGGCAGCAACGCTGCGCCGCCGGTGCTTCATGGCAATGGGACGGGGTGCGCTTCGAGTTTCTGCATCCGCCGGGCGATATGGACTTTTCCGACGCCACCATCAAGGACAACGCCCGCAGTTGCGTCCTGGCGATCAGCACACATGGCAAACGCGTCCTGATCGCGGCTGATATCGAGGCCGACGTCGAACGGCAATTGCTCGCCAGGGGCGCTCCGCTGCGCAGCGACGTGCTGGTCGTGCCGCACCATGGCAGCCGGACGTCTTCGACCGGCGAGTTCATCGACGCCGTTTCACCGGAAGCAGCGGTGATGGCGGTTGGCTACCGCAACCGCTTTCGCCATCCGGCCGCCGATGTAGTCGAACGCTATTCGCGGCGAGGCATTGAAATCTATCGCACCGACCTGGACGGCGCGATCAAAGTTCGCATCGATTCCGCAGGGCTGCAGATCGACCGCTGGCGCCGTGCACGAGTGCGCTACTGGCAGGGTCGCTGAACGCCGCGCGACCCGCCCGGTCTGTCCTACGCGGCAAGCTCAACCGCAGGGGACGGCGTGCCCATAGCGTCGAGCGCACGATCAATCACAGGCCCGCTGCCATCGCAAAGCTCGGCCAGGCCCTGGCGAAACAGCCCGGCCAGCATTCCTGCGCTCATCTGGCGCAGGGTGACGCCATTGGTAAAGAGGTAGAAGGTCTTCTTCGGGCTCACCCAGGTCAGCTTGTAGCGCTCCTTGCCTTGCTGGTCGCTGAAATCGACCAGCGCCCCCTTGGCGAGTTCGACAGCGGTACGCTCGAAGGCATCACTCACCGCGATCAGGGGCACCGCCTTGAGAACCGGCGGATCGACCGCCTGGCTGGGCACGGGTTGTGACGGCACTTCGACGACTGAAGCCTTGGCGGCGGCGATCGCTTCGGTGTGTGCCTTCATGAGCTGGTTGAAGAACGCTTGGCGGACTTCGTCGGCAATGCCCTGGCAGGCCACGCCGCGGATCAGGCCGCGCACCAGCTTGGGCAGCATGCCTGCCAGTGCGGGGATGTCCGCACGGCCCTTCGGCTCCACACTCCATATCAGGTCCGCGGCGAGGTTCAACCTTACCGTGACACTGTCTTCGCCGGAAGTGTTGTTGACCTGCGCTTCGACGATCGCGCCCACCCACACGTTCGACAGGAAATCACGAATGAAGTCCGGGGTCCGTTCCTTGAGACGAGCGGCGATGTCGGCGCGCGCGGCGGCATCGGCGGCGCTGCGGGCCTCCTGGGCGGCCAGTGCGGCGACATGGGCGGACGCCCTCGCCTCGGCCGCCTCATGCTCCCGATTGACCAGCACGTCGAGTTCGGAGAGAGCGGTTTCAAAGCTGTCGTTGTTGTCCTTGAACTGGACGGCAAGATCGTCGACGATATGCTTGACACCGCGCAGGAAAGCGCCGTCTTCAGCGAGGTCGATCGCCGGATCGCTCCCTGCATCCGCCATGCGGTCGAGGAGGCGCCGCATCGGATGCTGGCGGCGCGCAAAAAAGCTGCGGTCCAGGAGCGCGGCCTTGACGGCAACGATCTGCAGCCTGGCTATTAATCCCTTTACCGACTCGGCGATCCTGGCGTCGCCATTGAGGAAATCGAAGACGACGGTAACCAGTTCGACGGTCAGCTGGTCCAGCGGGGTTCCGTCGGCGAACAGGGTTCGATCAAGGCTGCGCAGGTAACCGGGCGCGAGTACGCCGGCGGCGGCGCCCAGATTGACCTCGGTCTGGATGCGCGCAAGGGACTCAAGCAATCCGGCGCTTGCGGCAACATCGTTTTCCGCGCTTCCAAAGCGTGCCGGGTCGGCCAGCATGCGCAAGCCTTCGACCCGCGCCATGGAATTGCCCTGCGCCAGGCCGGAAAGCATCGCTGCGATCGACATCGGGCCACTGGCGCCGGTGGTCCCGCCCCAGCCCCCGTGTGTTCCCATTGCAGCGGGGTTGAACTGCGCCATCCGTCCGCTTTGCGAAAGCGCGTTCATGCGCTGGGTCGCCGACAACCCCATCATGCGCTGGGATACGCCCATCGGGTCGCCCGTGGTTTTGACCGTATGCCGGATGCGCGGCAGGATGTGGTGGGCGACCAGGCTCTCGTTGACCGCGTGGTATATCTGGGTGATGGAACTGGACAGATAGGGCTGGAACGCGGACAGAAGCGCCTGCTTGACCGCATCCTCGGCGGGGATATGGTTGCAGGCAAGCTTCAGCGCTTCGAAGATTGCTTCCGGGCTGAGCGGATTGTCTGCGTCTTCCAGCGACTCGCGGTTGAGCAGCATGCCCAGTCGCGCGCGGATGCCCAGCACTTCGTGGTTGTCGGCGGCGCTACGGACTGTTTTTGCCAGTCGGTCTATCGCGATTCCTGTCTCGATGATCGAATCCGATACCAGGGACAACTCGATGCCACCGAACTGGTCGGTCGCGCCTTTCTGCGCGGCTTGGGATTCGCTCTTGGTGCCGTCCAGGCGTTGGTCATAAATCGTCCGGAAGCACTCCTCGAACTTCTTGAGAATATCCGCCCGATGCTGGCGCACCCGGGTCATCGCGTCGAGGTATACCTGCTGTTCGGCGCGCTTCAAGGTCTTGTCGGCCAGCTGGAAAAGGTCTTCGTCAATCTTCGCGAGCGCCTTTCCGATGACTTCACAAAGGCGGGCATGGGCGATTTCCCGGCACTCCGACAAAACGGATTTCGCGGGTGCCTGGACGTGTTGCTGGGTCTGGTCGGTCATTGTATTTCCTGCAATGGGGCGGAGAAATATGACATTCGCATAAACGAACTATGCCACTGTCATTTTTCCACGTCAAGGAAGGTGTAGCTTCCCATGCCTTCCTAAACGGCATCGCAGCAAAAATCCTGAGCCGATTTGCAAAAAAATGTGAAACAAGTCACAGATTGGCCAACGCGCCGCGGACATGCGGTGGCCTCAGATCGCGCGGTTCGCCTTGTCCGTCAACAACTTGCGCAACCCAAGGATGTTCATGGCGACGCCCTGCATATTCGGGTTGATCGCCAGCGCCCGCTCGAAGTACACCAGCGCCCGTTCGAAGTTCTCCAGTCGACCATAGTTCTGGCCGACACCCGACAATGCACCAAAATGAAGCGGATTTCGCTTCAGCACCTCTTCGCAATCTGCGATCGACTCCTTGTAACGTTCCAGGAAGAAAAGAATCGTTGCCCGCTTGTTCCAGCCCTCGGCAAAATCCGGCTTGATCCGAATGACCTCGCTGAAAGTGGCAAGGGCCGCTTCGGCCCTACCCGAATTCATTTCCGCCAGCCCCTTCCTGTAGAGTGCGTCAACCCGGCGGTCACCGCTTCTCGACCACACGCGCCAGAGCGACGCCTCAGCCGCGGCACGGATCGCTTCATCGTCATCAAACAACAAGGCGGCAAGCCTGCCGGCATCCTGCATGCGCCCGATCTCACCCAGCCTAACCACCGCCGCCCGACGGTCAGCCACCCTGGAAGAACCCAGGTTGCGCAAGGCACTTTCACGCGACATGGGCTCCGCCGGCGCCAGCGCTGGCCAGCAACATCCGACCAACATGGCCAGCCAAAAACAAAACCGCGCGGTATCGAGCCAGCGACGCATCACTTGGTGGCTTCGCGCAGCCATTGCACAAGAGGCAAGGCCTCCCGGAACCCGTCAGCGACATGCTTGCGCACGGCGGCGCCGTCCATGCCCTTGACCGAACTTTCCGTCCAGACGATGAAACTCTTCTGCTTGATGTTCTCGATGTGCTTGAGCTTGCCGTCGAATCCCTTCGGCGGCCGCGCCAGCCTGCCCTCCTCGGCGAAAGCGCCAAAATGGCCCCACATGCGCTTTTTCCGCAGCAGGCGCGAAAAGGTCTCCGGTTCATCGGCGATATGGCGGCGAATTCTCCCCAGGACATCCGCAGGCGGCATGTAGCAGCCGCCTGCCACCAGCACCTTGCCTTCGTGGTCGACATGAAAATAGTAATGCGACCCCGGATCCTTTTTGCCTCCCGGTGCGATGACTGCGGAAAAATTCGACTTGTAGGGGCTCTTGTCCTTCGAGAACCGGATATCGCGATTGATGCGGAACTGCGCCTTCCTGGGGTCCTGCCCGGCGACCGGCGGGTCAAATGCCGATACATCATCGATCAGCTGCGCGACCAATTGCGTGAATTCCGCGCGCAGGATGTCGTATGAAGGCTTGTTCATCACGAACCAGGCGCGGTTGTTGTTCTCTTTGAGCCCCTGCAGATAGTTGACCAGTTCACGAACGTTCATGCGCTTGCCCATGGAAGGAGTTTCCGCCCATCATAAGGCAATCCGTGGGGCCGGCCGGCCGCCGCCGCCCCTTGCGGCGTCGATACCTTCGACGTCGCATCCGTCTGTTTGACATGCGTCAGCCCGCCGCAAGAGAACGCGGCTAGACTTGCGGCTTAACATGACACCAGTTGATCAAGGAGCAAGCCATGGCACAACGTGAAGTCGTAGTACTTTCCGGTGTTCGCACCGCAATCGGCACCTTTGGCGGTGCGCTCAAGGACACACCGCTGGTTGATCTCGCAGCCTCCGTGGTCCGCGAGGCCGTCGCGCGCGCCAAGGTGGACCCGGCGCGTGTGGGCCATGTCGCCTTCGGCCATGTCGTCAATACCGATGTGCGCGACATGTACCTGTCGCGCATGGCGGCAGTCAATGGCGGCCTGCCCCTGGAAACGCCGGCGTTCAATGTCAACCGGCTGTGCGGTTCCGGTCTGCAGGCCATTGTTTCGGCCTCCCAATCCATCCTGCTTGGCGATGCCGACGCGGCACTGGCGGGCGGCGCCGAAGCGATGAGCCGGGCGCCCTACTGGCTGCCAGCGAGCCGCTGGGGCGCGCGCATGGGCGACGGCAAGATGCTCGACCCGATGGTCGGCGCGCTGCATGACCCGTTCAACGTGATCCACATGGGTGTCACCGCAGAGAACGTGGCGCGGCAATGTGCGATCACCCGCGAGCAGCAGGATCAGCTGGCGCTCGAGTCGCACCAGCGCGCGCAAAAGGCGATTGCCGCCGGTTACTTCAAGGAGCAGATCCTCGGCATCGAGATGAAGTCGCGCAAGGGCACCGTCGTCTTCGATACCGACGAGCATGTGCGCCTCGATGCCAAGGCGGACGATTTCGCCAAGTTGAAGCCGGTGTTCGAGAAGGACGGAACCGTCACCGCCGGCAACGCCTCGGGCATCAATGACGCCGCTGCGGCGGTCGTATTGATGGAAGCTGCCGCCGCCGAGCGTGACGGCTTCAAGCCGATGGCCCGGTTGGTCGGGTATGCCCATGCCGGCCTCGAGCCAAAGATCATGGGCCTCGGACCGGTACCGGCAACCCAGGCACTGCTGCGCAAGACCGGGCTCAAACTGGACCAGATCGACGTAATCGAAGCCAATGAAGCCTTCGCTGCACAGGCGCTGGGTGTCATCAGGGAACTCGGCCTCGATCCCAGGAAGGTCAACCCGAACGGCAGTGGCATCTCGCTGGGCCATCCGATCGGCGCCACCGGGGCGGTGATCACCGTCAAGGCGATCTACGAATTGCACCGCACCGGCGGCCGTTACGCGCTGGTCACCATGTGCATCGGCGGCGGACAGGGAATCGCCGCGATATTCGAGCGGATGTAAGTGCCATGACCGCAAGCGCCGGATGTCGTGTCGCAGTGCATGCCGGCTTTCCGGGACTCTTGGCGCTAGCGGTCTGGTGTGCCGCGGCGGGAACCGCTGCGGCACAGGACCGCGCTCCCCAGGCGCGCGGCGAGTTGCTGTATTCCACCTTTTGTGTCGCCTGCCACACCACCCAGATGCACTGGCGCGACAAGCGCATCGCCACCGATCTACCCGGCTTGCGCACCCAGGTCATGCGCTGGCAAGGCAACATCGGCCAGAACTGGGAGCAGAAGGACATCGACGAGGTGACCAACCACCTCAATCGCACCTACTACAAGTTTCCCGGCGGTACCGACAAGGGATAACCGCCCACGCTTCGCTGCATACACTCATGCGGCGCCGTAGCCGCCTCCGGTGGGCGTTTGCACCACGAATACATCCCCGGGTTCGCATACGGTCTCGTCGCTGCCTGCCAACGGCGTGACGCTGCCGTCCGTGCGCTCCACCCAATTGCGCCCGACCTCGCCCGGCCCGCCTCCAGCCATCCCGTAAGGCGGCACAACGCGGTGTCCGGACAGGATGCCGGCGGTCATCTTCTCGAGGAAACGCACGCGTCGCAAGGCGCCCGGACCGCCGCGCCATTTGCCTGACCCACCCGACCCGTAGCGGATCGAGTGCTCTTCAACCCGGACCGGGTAGCGGAATTCAAGAACTTCCGGGTCGGTCATGCGGCTGTTGGTCATGTGGGTCTGCACCGGGGTGCAGCCGTCAAACCCCTTGCCCGCGCCGCTGCCGGAGGAAATGGTTTCGTAGTACTGGTAACGATCGTTGCCGAACACGAAGTTGTTCATCGTGCCCTGCGAGGCACCCATCACGCCGAGTGCGCCATATATGGTGTCGGTCAGGCACTGGCTGGTTTCCACATTGCCCGCCACCACCGCCGCCGGATAACGCGGGTTGAGCATCGAACCTTCCGGAATGATGATCGAAAGCGGCTTGAGGCATCCGGCATTGAGCGGGATGTCATCGTCCACCAGCGAACGGAACACATACAGCACCGCGGCGTGGCATACCGCCGAGGGCGCATTGAAGTTGTTGGGCAGCTGGGCGCTGGTACCGGTGAAGTCGATCACACCCGAGCGGGACGCCTTGTCGAGGGTCACCTTCACCCTGATCACCGCGCCGTGGTCCATCGCATACGAGAACTCGCCATCCTTGAGCACCTCGATCACGCGACGCACGGATTCCTCGGCGTTGTCCTGCACATGCCGCATGTAGGCATGCACGACATCGAGCCCGAATTCGGTCACCATGCGTCGCAGTTCCTGAACGCCCTTCTCGTTGGCTGCGATCATGGCCCGCAGATCGGCCATGTTCTGCTCAATGTTGCGGGAGGGATACTGACCGGAACCCAGCAGCGCGCGGGTTTCCGCGTCGCGCAGGCGCCCTTCCTCGACCAGCAGGAAATTGTCGATCAGGACGCCCTCTTCCTCCACAACCTTGGACCCGGGCGGCATCGATCCGGGCGAAATGCCGCCAATGTCGGCGTGATGTCCGCGCGAACCGACGTAGAACAGTACTTCCACACCGGCCGCATCGAACACCGGCGTGATCACCGTGATGTCGGGGAGGTGCGTTCCGCCGTTGTACGGCGCATTGAGCACGTAAACGTTGCCGGATTTCATCCGGCCGCGGTTCTCGCGGATCACCGTCTTGATCGATTCCCCCATCGAACCCAGGTGCACCGGCATGTGCGGCGCATTGGCGATGAGATCGCCATGCTGGTTGAACACCGCGCAGGAAAAGTCCAGGCGCTCCTTGATGTTCACCGAATAGGCGGTATTGGCCAGCGTCAGGCCCATCTGTTCGGCGATGGCCATGAACAGGTTGTTGAATATCTCCAGCATCACCGGATCGGCCGTGGTGCCGATCGCGGTCTGGCGCGGTCGCGGTACCGCGCGCGTGAGTACCAGGTGGTTCTGCGCGGTGACGTCGCATTGCCATCCCGGTTCCACCACCGTGGTGGCGTTGCGCTCGGCGATGATGGCCGGCCCTGCCACATGATCGCCGGGTCGCATGGCGTCGCGCAGGTATACCGGCGTCGTATGGGACCGGCCTCCCGAAAACATCTGCACGCTCTCGGCCGCGGCCAGCCCGGCGGACCTTGATTGCCAGGGAAATTCCGCGTTCGCCGCGGCCCCGGATCGCCCGATCGCCTCCACCGACACCGCCTCCACCACCAGGGCCTTGTGCTCCATGAGGAACGAATAGCGCATGCGGTACGCCGCCTCGAAACGGGCCTTGATTTCCGACACGGAACCGTCATCGACGACGAGCGCCGAATCGGTGCCCTCATAGCGTACATGGACGCGGCGACGGATGGTGACAAGGGCGCGTGCCACCCCTTGGCTTTCGATCTGCGCGGCCGCGTCCGACGCCAGTGTGTCGAACGCGTTGTCGAGCGCGGCACGCGCCGAAGTCTCCAGCCTGAGCTCGATCGCGCGCTCGCGCATCGCGGTGAGGTCGGCCAGGCCCATGCCGTAGGCCGACAGCACTCCCGCATAGGGGTGAATGTAGACGCGCGGCATGCCCAGCTTGTCGGCGATCAGGCAGGCATGCTGCCCGCCCGCGCCGCCGAAGCATTGCAGGGTGTACTGGGTGATGTCGTAGCCGCGCGCCACCGACACCTTCTTGATCGCGTTGGCCATGTTCTCCACGGCGATCTGGATGAAGCCTTCGGCGACGTCTTGCGCGCTCCTGGTCATGCCGGTGGCAGCACCGATTTCCGCCGCAAGCGCCTCGAAGCGCCTTGCCACGACCTCACCGTCAAGCTGCTCGTTGGCGTCCGCCCCGAACACGCTCGGGAAGAATTTCGGCTGCACCTTGCCCAGCATCACGTTGGCATCGGTCACCGCCAGCGGTCCGCCGCGCCGATACGCGGCAGGCCCCGGATTGGCGCCTGCCGAATCGGGCCCCACGCGGAAACGCGAACCGTCGAAATGCAGGATGGAGCCGCCGCCGGCGGCAACGGTGTGAATGCTCATCATGGGCGCGCGCATGCGCACCCCCGCCACCTGGGTCTCGAAGGCGCGTTCATACTCGCCGGCGTAGTGCGATACGTCGGTTGACGTGCCGCCCATGTCGAAGCCGATGATGCGCTCGAAGCCCGCCGCGCCGGCCGTCTGCACCATGCCTACGATCCCGCCGGCCGGACCGGAGAGGATGGAATCCTTGCCCTTGAAAAGATCGGCCGAGGTCAATCCGCCCGAGGACTGCATGAACATCAATCGCGCGCCGCCCAGCTCGGCAGCCACCTGGTTGACGTAGCGCCCCAGGATGGGTGAAAGATAGGCGTCAACCACCGTGGTATCGCCGCGCGACACCAGCTTCATCAGCGGTGAGACCTCATGCGAAACCGACACCTGCGTGAAGCCGATCTCGCGCGCCAGGCCCGCCACGATGCGCTCGTGCTCGGAGTATCGATACCCGTGCAGCAACACGATGGCGATCGCGCGGAATCCACGCGCGAACGAGGCGGCCAGGTCGGCGCGGGTTCGCTCGCGGTCAAGCGGCAACACCACATCGCCATGCGCACCCATGCGTTCCTCGACTTCAACCACCTCCGAGTACAGCAGTTCGGGAAGGATGATGTGGCGGTCGAAAATGCGCGGCCGGTTCTGGTAGCCGATGCGCAACTGGTCGCGAAAACCCCGCGTGATGAACAGCACCGTGCGGTCACCCTTGCGCTCCAGCAATGCGTTGGTCGCCACGGTCGTGCCCATCTTCACGGCGGCAATGCGCTCACCCGGGATGGGCTGGCCCGCCTTGACACCCAGGAAATGACGGATCGCCGCCAGTGCCGCGTCGCGATATTGCTCGGGGTTCTCCGACAGCAGCTTGTGGGTATGCAGCTTGCCGTCCGGATCCAGCGCGACGACGTCGGTAAACGTGCCGCCACGATCGATCCAGAACTGCCAGCGGGAGTCGGTGTCTTGATTCATGTTGGTTCAGACTTTGCAATAAAACGGCACCGCGCAGGCGCGGCCGCACGCATCGGTTGATTCAGGCGCGCACCAGCCAAAGGGCGATCTGCGGAAAGATCATCAACAGGACGATCGCGACGATATACACAAGCAGGAAGGGCATGACGCCCTTGAACACGTCGGTGATGGAACCCGGCGTTCCACGCATGCCCTGCAGCACGTAGAGGACCGTGCCATCCGGCGGGCTGATGAGCGCGATCTCGACCAGCATGGTCACCACGACACCGAACCAGACCGGGTCGTAACCAAGCGCCTTGACCACCGGGAAAATCACCGGGATGGTGGTCACGATCATCGAGAAGCCTTCCATGAAGGTGCCCAGCGCCAGATAGAACCCCACGATCAGCGCCATGATGACCCAGGGCGGCACCGGCAGCCCCGAGACCGCCTTGGAGAGCGCCTGCGGCACCCCCAGCGCGCCGAAGATGTAGTTCAGCAGATAGGCCCCGCAAAGTATCAGCCCGATGAAAGACGTGGTGCGGGCGGTGGCTTCGGCCGACTCGTGCAACATGCGCCAGTTGAGCTTGCCGGCGAGCGCGGCCGCGATGATCGACGCCACAACCCCCAGGGCCGCCGATTCGGTCGGCGTGGCAAGCCCTGTATAGATGGTGCCGAGCACGACAAGAATCAGCGCGATGGTGGGAAGCAGGTCCACCAATCCCTTCAGCTTGACCGCCAGTGCCTGTGCCGGCGGCTTGGGCAAGGGATGTCGCAGACCGTGCCAGAGGATCACGGCGGTGAACAGCAGGACAACCAGCAGGCTCGGACCGATCGCCGCCACGTAGAGCGCCCCCACCGAGGTTTCGGTGATCAGCCCATAGACGATAAAGGTGATGCCCGGCGGGATCAGGTTGCCAAGGGCGCCGCCTGCCGCCAGCGATCCCAGAACCATTGGCTGCGAGTACTTGGTCTGGCGGAAATACGGCAGTGCCACCGAGCCCATGGTTGCCGCGGTGGCCACGCTCGACCCGGAGATGGCGGAAAAGACGCTGGAGGCCACCACATTGGTATGCAGCAAGCCGCCCGGCACGCGTTCAAGCCACTGGTTCAGCGAACGGTACAACTTGTCCGACAGGCCGGCCCGCAACATGATCTCGCCCATGAGCAGGAACAGCGGCACCGCCACCAGTACGAAGTTGGTGGTCGGCCCCCATACCATCTGGCCGATGAAGTTCCAGAACGGCCGGTCAGAGAAGGCATAGCCGGCGATGATGCCGAGAATGCCCAGCGCCGCGGCGATATAGATGCCCGCGCCGAAGAACAGGCAGAAAAGCCCGAGCAGCATCGCGATCTGCCCGACCGGAATCTGCGACGCGCTCGCGCCGCCGAACATGGCCCCCACCACCGATACCACCAGCAGGATCAGCAGGAACACGACGGCAATCACGGCTTGGCTCCGATGTGTGCATCGAGGTGGGCGTCGATACCCAACGCATGCAGAGTCTCGTCGGCCTCCTCGATGTAGGATTTCGGGCCGGTGATGTGCTCGATCTCGGCGATCGAGCCGCCGCGCAGGAGCAGAGCAACCTCCAGCACCCGCAGTACCGCCATGATTCCGAATACCGCCAGGCCGACGAGCCACAGCCCCTGCGGAATGATCAACGGGGTCTTGATGAGGCTGTTGTCGGTGGCCTTGAACTCCCATGACTCGGCGAAGGTCTGCCATGCGCCATAGACCAGAAAGCCGGCAAACACCGCCAGCATCGCCAGCGCCACCCAGTGCAGGTAGCGTCGCGCACCCGCAGGAATGCGCTGGATCAGCACGTCGATACGCACATGGGCGCGCCCCTCGAGCGCACTCGCCAGTCCCCAGGCGATTCCGATGGCCAGCATGTAGCCCGAAAGCTCGATGCTCGATTGCGTCGAGAACCCGAAAAACTTGCGCGCCAGGACATCGAAGGTGATGAAGCATGCGCAGCCGATGAACAGCCACCCCGCGCAGCCGCCCATGAAGCGCGCCACGACATCGATGCCGCGATTGAGCGTGCGCACGGATTCGAGCATCTTCAGGGCGCCCGATAGCGCACACCGGCGATCGGTGCGACAAATTCGTTATAGGCATCGCCACAGCGGGGGCCGCAGCGCTTGACCCAGCCCGGCAGGACGGTTTCAGCCAGGATGGCGCGCGCACGCGCATTGTCCGCGTCGGTCGCCTTCACCAGCGTCATCGGCTTGTTCTTGAGCACCGAGAAGATCTTGCAGCCGGCCGCGTTGCCGATGTTGCACTCGATGCCGTCCTGCGTGAGTTCGGCACCCAGCTTCCACTGTGCGTCTTCGACCTCGTGGAAGGTCTTTTCCAGATAGGTGCGCACCGCCGGATCAAGCTTGTTCCACCATGCGAGATTGACCATGTAGCCGGAGATGCCCCACGACGCCACCAGGGTGTAGAGATGGGTGGTCACCTCCCACCATTTTTGTGCATTTCCGGTGCCGGTGCCGGTGACGGCACAATCCACCGTCCCGCGCTCGAGGGCGGAATAGACCTCGCCAAAGGCGATGGCCACCGGCTGCGCGCCCACAGCGGACAGGAAATCGGATTGCGCCGGGCCCGCGACGCGGATCTTCAACCCTTTCAGGTCGGCCAGCCCGGTGACGGGCTTCTTGCAGAAGAAAACCTGGGCCGGAAACGGGCTGGTGGCGATGATGCGCACGCCGAGGCGTTCAAGATCGCGGTTGGCGGCCGGCATCAGGGCCTGCGCAGCGCGCCGGACCTGCTCCATGCTGGTATGGGCGCCCGGAAGGTCGAAACCGTCAAGAATCGGCGCGTCGCCTGAAACCGTCGGCAAGGGCGCGCCTGCGATTTCCACCTGCCCCGAACGCACCAGCCGGATCACTTCCGGCCCCTGCACATTCATCTCGGGGTAACTCTTGAGATTGATTTCCACCCGCCCGCCGCTGGTCCTGGGGACCGCTTCGCGCAGCATCGGGATGTCTATGCGCGTGTACTGCGGCAGACTGGGCGAAAGCTGCGTGACCGCGGAGATGCTGACCTTGGGGCCGCCCGGCAGGGCCTGTGCCTGGATGCCGGCGCACACCAGCATGGCGGCGCAGGCGGCGCCTGCGCGCAAGATGGAAAACCGCATGTGGACTCCCTTCAGCAGAACTGCGCAATGTCTTCCGGCGCGAGCGCGCCGGAAGACCGTGGTGCCAGCTTCAACGACGGTTACGGCCGGTAACGAACCCCGGTGATCGGTGCGATGACCTCGTTGTAGGTCTCGCCGCACTTGGCGCCGCAGCGCTTGACCCAGTTCGGAAGCACGACGTTGGTGAGCGCCTCGCGAATGCGCGCCTTGTCGGCGTCCGAGGCCTTGACCAGGGTCATGGGTTTGTTCTTGACCACGTTGCCGATCTTGCAACCCGCCGCGTTGCCGATGTTGCAATCCACGCCATCCTGCGTGGCGTCTGCGCCCAGCTTCCATTGCGCTTCCTGCACCTGTTTCAGCTGCGCCTCGAGGAAGCTACGCACCGCGGGGTCCAGCTTGTTCCACCAGGCCAGGTTGACGAAGTAGGCCGCCGTGGACCAGGAGATCGGCAGGTTGTACAGATGGGACGTCACTTCGTACCACTTGACCCCGTTGCCGCTGCCGGTGCCGGTGACGCCGCAGTCGACCGTGCCGCGTTCAAGGGCGGAGTAGACCTCACCGAACGCGAGGGCTGTTGGTTGCGCACCCAGGGCGTTCATCAGGTCGCCGGGCGATGGGCCATTCACGCGCACCTTGAGGCCCTTGAAATCCCCGAGGCCGGCAATCGGTTTGCGGCAGAAGAACACTTGCGCCGGATACGGGAACGTGGCCACGATGCGCACGCCGAGCCGTTCGAGTTCGCGATTGGCGATCGGCACCATGGCTGACGCCACCTTGTAGGCCATGTCGATTTCCGGATTCAGCCCCGCGAGGTCCGCGCCGTCGAGAATCGGCACGTCACCGGACACGGTGGTCAGGGGCGCGGCGCCGAGATCAACCTGCCCCGAGCGCACCAGCCTGATCACCTCCGGTCCCTGCACATTCGCCTCGGGCCAACTCTTGAGGTTGAACTCGATGCGGCCATTGCTTGCCTTCGGCATGTTGTCGCGCAGCATCGGCACATCGACCTTGGTGTACTGGGGAATCGTCGGCGCGGCTTGCGTGACCGCCGTGACGGTGATTTTCGGCCCCGCCGGCAGGGATTGCGCCCCGGCGGTCGAAACAGTGCACAGCGCCGCGGCCAGCGCGCATACCAAGCCCTTCAATTTCATGGCAATCTCCTCTGGGTCTGATGGGAACAACAGGTCAAGTACCGAATCAAGTTACAACAACGCAAAGCTAGAAGCTTGCCAACTGCGCATTGCGCAAGTCCGTCACCAGCATGGAACCGGGCTTGTGGGTAATGGAAAGCGACGGGCGGGCCGCGCGCACGGCGGACTGCGGGGTCACGCCACAGGCCCAGAACACCGGCACCTCGCCCGCCTCCAGTCCGACAAAATCGCCGAAGTCCGGTTTGGTCACATCGGCGATGCCGATCGCCGCCGGGTCGCCGAAGTGCACCGGCGCACCATGCACGTTGGGAAATCGCGAGGTGATCTGGATGGCACGGATGGCATCCGCCGGCTTCATCGGACGCATCGACACGATCATCGGCCCGCCGAAGGGGCCGGCCGGCGCGGTGGCGATATTGGTGCGATACATCGCCACGTTGCAGCCGCGTTCGATGTGGCGCATGCGAATGCCTGCCTCCACCAGCGCCTCCTCGAAGGAGAACGAGCAGCCGATCACGAACGCGACCAGGTCATCACGCCAGACCTGCGAAAGGTCATCGACGATGCCGACCAGTTCGCCGTCCTTCCAGACGCAAAATTCGGAAATGTCGGTACAGATATCCAGATCGGCCCCGAGCGCGGGAACGCGGCTGCTGCCGGGTTCGCTGACGCCGATCACCGGGCAGGGCTTTGGGTTGAGGTGGCAAAAGCGCATGAAGTCGGCCGCCTGGGCCGCGGGCAGCACGGCCAGGTTGCCCTGCACGAAACCCGGCGCAAGACCGGCGGTGGGACCGCGCTGCTGCTTGTTGCGGATGGCGTGGCGGGCGGCCAGAGCGGCTGAAGTCATGGGCTAAACTACCTGAATATGTCCGGTCATTATCCCCGGATTGCCGGAGGAAGCGGAAGTATTGCAAATTTTGCCGCGCTGTCGAGCGATTTTTTTTGATTGCCGGCGATCAGTTTTGCTTGTGTCCGCATCCCTGCCCGCGTCTTCGTCTTCGCCCATACCGGATCACCCTCAGTCGCCGCGATGAACCTGCGCTTTGTCGAAGCCTTCGTCTGGGTGGCGCGCCTGAAGAGTTTCAAGGGTGCCGCCGAGCGGCTGCATACGACCCAGGCCGCCATCAGCAGCCGCATCGCCACCTTTGAGTCCGAGCTGGGTGCGCGGCTGTTCGACCGCGACAGCCGTTCGGTGACCCTGACACTGCGCGGCACCCAGATCATGCCCCTGGCCGAGCGCATGCTGGGCCTGGCCGACCAGATGCAACAGGCTGCCGGCAACGCCGCCGAGTTCACCGGTACCCTGCGCATCGGCACCATGGAAACGGTTGTGCACACCTTTCTCCCGGCGCTGCTTTCGCGGTTTTCAGCCAGCTACCCCAAGGTCACCGTCGAACTGCATTCCGACATCACCCCTTTCCTGCGTGACGAACTTCTCAAGGGGACGCTGGATTGCGCGCTAACCAGCGAGGAAATCGCCGAGGGCGCCATCGAGAACCGGCGTATCGCCGCGTTGCCGATGGCCTGGGTGGCGTCACCAACCCTCGGGATCGAGCAAGGCGCGCTGTCGTTTACGCAAATCGCGCACCTGCCCTTGATCACTTTCCACAAGCGCTCGGTGGTCTATCGCGACATGCTCGGGCCTGGCATCGACCCGACCGGCCTGCGCGTGAACTTCTTTTCTTCGCTGGCCGCCATGATCAGCATGACGCGCAACGGCTTCGGAATCGCCACCCTGCCCCTGGCGGTCATTCCGCACGAGGTTGCCAGCGGAGAACTGCGCGTCCTTGAGGTAGTGCCGCCGCTCAAGCCCCTGCCGGTGGTGGCGAGCATCCGCACCGGCGGCGCAAGCGCGGTGACGGAACAATTTTCCCGCATGGCTGCCGAAGTATTCGACGTGTTTTGTGCCCGATCTTCGCAAGCCGGATCGATGGCAGGCGTGCCCCCTACATGACCCTTGAGGCAAAGCAATGACAGACCCGGCCAAGAAACCCTGGCGTTCCGGCATCACCACCGACGGCATGGACCGCGTGGCCCATCGCGCCTTCATGCGTGCCACCGGCATGGACGATGAAGCCATCGCCAAGCCCTTTATCGGCGTCATGAGCACGCACGGGGAAAACACCCCCTGCTCCATGTCACTGCGTCCCCAGGCCGAGGCTGCCAAGCTCGGCGTGGCCGCGGCCGGCGGCACGCCGATCGAGTTCACCACGGTATCAGTGTCCGACGGCACCTCGATGAACCACAAGGGCATGCGCATGAGCCTGGTATCGCGCGAGTTGATCGCCGATTCCATCGAGATGGTCATGCGCGGCCATGCCTACGACGGCTTCATCGGTTTTGCCGGTTGTGACAAGACGCTGCCCGGGGTCATGATGGGCATGGTGCGCCTGAACTGCCCTTCGGTTTTCATCTATGGCGGCGCGATGTTGCCGGGCGAATGGCGCGGCGATCCGGTGACCATCCTCACCGCCTATGAGGCCGTCGGCGGTGTGCTGGCGGGAACCTTCAGCGAGACCGACTTGGCTGAGCTGGAACTGCACTGTGCGCCCACGGTGGGCTCCTGTCCCGGCCAGTTCACCGCCAACACCATGGCCATGGTTTCCGAAACCCTGGGCCTGGCGATTCCGGGTTCGGCGATGATGCCGGCGGTGTATTCGCAACGCCTTGCCCTGGCGCGGCGCGCCGGCCATGTGGTCATGCGCATCCTCAAGGACGGCGGTCCCATGCCGCGCGACCTGGTGACGAGGAAGAGCCTGGAGAATGCCTGTGCGGCAGTTGCCGCCACCGGCGGCTCGACCAACGCCGGGCTGCACTTGCCCGCCATCGCCCACGAGGCCGGCATCCGCTTCACCATGGATGATGTGGCGGAAGTGTTCCAGCGTACGCCGCTGATCGCCAGCCTGCAGCCCGGCGGCAAATACCTGGCGCGCGACCTGCATCATGCGGGAGGCGTGGCACGGGTGCTGAAGGCGCTACTGGAAGGCGGCTACCTGCATGGTGACACCCTCACATTGTCAGGCGCGACACTGGCCGAATCCCTGGTCGACAGCCCCGGGGCGGATGGTGAGATCATCCGTCCCACCGGCAATCCGCTGCATCCGAGCGGTGGCGTCGTCGTGCTCAAGGGCAGCCTGTGCCCGGATGGCGCGCTGATCAAGATTGCCGGGCTCAAGTCCTTGGTGTTCGAAGGTCATGCGCGCGTGTTCGACGGGGAAGAAGCCTGCGTCGAGGTGGTCAAGCGGCGCGCCTACGCCGAGGGCGATGTCCTGATCATCCGTAACGAAGGGCCGAAGGGCGGCCCGGGCATGCGCGAAATGCTTGGCACCACCGCGCTGATCTATGGCCAGGGCATGGGCGAAAAGGTGGCACTGTTGACCGACGGCCGCTTTTCCGGCGCCACGCGCGGTATGTGCATCGGCTACGCCGCACCCGAGGCCGCCGAAGGCGGTCCGCTGGCGCTGGTGCAGGATGGTGACGCCATTCGCATCGATTGCAACGCGCGCCGCATCGACTGGCTGGTGGACGATGCCGAGATCGCCCGCCGCCGCGCCGCCTGGCAGCCGCGCCGAACCGAGCGCCTCGCCGGGGTGCTGGAAAAATACGCGCGCCTGGTCGGGCCCGCCAACGAAGGCGCGGTGACCCACTCCGGCGCGGTTGAGTGGCCGCCCGGCGTCTGAGGAATCCTGCCAATCACAACTAGGAGACACACCATGACGCAATTTCCGGCAAGACGAAAAGCACTCCAGGCCGCCGCCCTGTTGGCGTTGTTGCCACGCCTGTCGAACGCCCAGGCTGCGACACGCTTCGTGGTCGCCTTCGCAGCCGGCGGTATCGCCGACACCGTGGGGCGTCTGCTGGCGCAACGCCTGAACAGCCAGTTCGGGCGGTCCATCATCGTTGAAAACCGCGCCGGCGCCGGCGGAAACGTCGCAGCCACCGCGCTGATGACCGCACCGCCAGGCGGCAGCACTTTCCTGGTCCATACCGCGGCATTCGCAATCAACTCCACCATGTCGGGCGCACCGGGCTATGACCCGCGCGCCTATGTCCCGGTGAGCATGGTGGCCTCCACGCCGGAACTGCTCGCCACCCACCCCGACAACCGAGCGCCCAACCTGCGCGCTTTTGTCGACCGCTACAAGGGGCGCAAGCTGACCTATTCGACCGCCGGCGTCGGCAGTTCGTCGCACCTTACGGGCGAGTATCTGCTGCGCCACCTTGGCGGCCTCGATGCCCTGCATGTGCCATACCAGGGCGGCGCGCCCGCGGTACTGGCCGCCATGTCCGGCCAGGTCGACCTGGTCGTGACCTCCATGCCGCCGGCGGTGCCGCAAATCCGCCAGGGCCGCCTTGCGGCGATCGCCGTCACTGGCGCGCGGCGCAGCAACACCTTTCCGGAGGTGCCTACGGCCATCGAAAGCGGATTCAACCTGGAAAGCCTGGGCTGGGTCGGCATTCTCGCGCCGCCGGGCACTACGCCTGAAGTGGCACAGCGCCTGAATGCCGAGATCAGTGCCGTGCTGAAAGTCAGCGAGATCAGGGAACGCCTGGAGGGCCTGAGTTTCGATCCGGTCATCACCTCCCCCGAGGAATTCGGCGCCTTTATCCGCAGCGAGATCGACAAGTGGGGAAGCCTGGTCAAGACAGCGGGCATCACACAGAACCCATGAAGCGGCACTGCCGCTTGCAAGCCGTACTGCAGTTTCCAACCAAGGAGCGTATTGCGTGACCAAACCTGTTCTTGCCTACATCGGGCTGGGCCTGATGGGCCTGCCAATGACGCGGCGCCTGCTCGCCGCGGGCTATACCGTGCATGTGTGGAATCGTTCGCGCGAAAAGCTGGCCCCCGCGCTGGAAGCCGGCGCGATCGCCGCCGACTCTGCTCGAGCCGCAGCGCAGGCTGCGGACATCGTGCTCATGTGCCTGTTCGACGCCGGCGCGGTCGAAGCCGTGGTGTTCGGTGACTTGGGTATCGCGCAAGCCGCAGGGGCTGGCAAGGTGCTGGTCGACCACGCAAGCATCCGGCCGGACAAGACCCGCGAGTTCGCCACGCGCCTCAAGGCTGCCTGCGGCATGGACTGGATCGATGCGCCGGTTTCGGGCGGCGTCAAGGGCGCGGCCGAAGGGACACTCGCGATCATGTGCGGCGGGGAGCCTGCCGCCTTCCAGAAGGTGCGAGCCGTGCTGGCGGCCTATGCCGCCAACATCAACCTGATGGGCCCCTCGGGCGCCGGGCAGGTGACCAAACTCTGCAACCAGGTGATCGTCGGCAGCAACATTGCGGTCATCGCCGAGGCCATCCGTCTGGCGCAAAACGCGGGTGTCGACGCCCGGCTCCTGCCCAGGGCGCTGGCCGGCGGATTCGCGGATTCAAAGCCGCTGCAGATCTTCGTGCCGCGCATGATCGACCGGCCGGTGGAATCCATCGGCGCAGCCAATACCATGTTGAAGGACCTGGATACCGCGCTCGATCTTGGTCGCGATACCGGTACGCCGCTGCCGGTGAGCGGCCTGGCGGCACAACTTCTGCGCACCCTGGCAGCGCAAGGAAAGGGCGAGGAAGAGCTTTCGGCGGTCATCGACCTTTACGGCAAACAGGGTTGAAACGCCCGCCTGCTACTCCACCTTGATGTTGCCGTCCTTCACGACCCTGGCCCACAAGGCGATGTCCTGCTTGATCAGGGCCGCGAACTGTTCGGCAGTGCCGCCGGCGGGCACCACGCCGTCGGTCTCCAGCTTTTCAACCGCGTCCTTGTTGCCCAGGGCCGCGACGATCTCCTTGTTCATGCGCTCGACGACGGCTTTGGGAATACCCTTGGGACCGATCAGTCCGTGCCACAAAACCGCCTCGTATCCCGGTAGCCCCGCCTCGGCGATAGGCGGCACCTTGGCGTAAACGGCGCCGGTGGCGCGCTTGGTGGTGGTCACCCCAAGCGCGACCAGCTTGCCGCTTTCAACATGCGCCAGTGCCGAAGCCGGACTTGAGAAAAACACGTTCACCTGCCCCGCGATGGTGTCGGTCAGGGCGGGTGATGTCCCCTTGTAGGGCACATGGGTCAACTTGATCCTGGCGGCACTGGCGAAGTATTCGCCGGCCATGTGGGTGACGCTGCCCAGGCCGGCGGATGCGAAGGTGATCTCGCCGGGCTTGGCACGGGCGCGCTCGAGGAGTTCCTTCACGGTCTTGATCTTGAGCCCCGGGTTGGCCAACAACACCATCGGGCCCTGCGAGATCTGCGCAACCGGCGTGATGTCGGCCACAGGATCGAACTTGAGCTTGAAAATGCTCGGGTTCACCGCATAGCTGGAGGCGATCAGGATGAAGGTGTACCCGTCCGAGGGTGCCTTGACGCCGATTTCAATCCCCAGGAGCCCGCCGGCCCCCGGCCGGTTATCCACCAGAACCGGCTGACCGAGCGTCTTGGTGAGTTTGTCGGCGATGAACCGACCGATGAAGTCGGAGCCACCACCAGGCGCAAAAGGCACGATGATCTTGACAGGCTGTGCGGGAAAAGCGGCTTGCGCGGCGGCACCTGCAGAACAAGCCGCGGCCGCCAGTCCGAAAAGTGCTGCAGCAATGCGAAGCTTCAACATCGTGAGTTCCCCGAATCAGGCCGCTCGGCCGAATGGCAATGGTCAGCCGATCGCCTTGACGCGTGCTTCCAGGCGTTTCATCAGTCTGTCGATCTCGGCCCGGTCCAGATCATTGAGCCTGGGGCCCGGCGCCCGCACGCGGTCGCACTTGATCGCGCCGCGCTTCATCAGGGCGTACTTGCGCACCGCCAGGCCCAGCCCCGGCTGCAGTTCCTGCAGGATCAGGGGCAGGCAGGCATCGAACACGTCTTCGGCAGTGTCGAACTTGCCCGCCTTGAACAGGTCGTAGGTCTTGACCAGCAGATCGGGATAGGCAAAGCCGGTCATCGCGCCATCGACGCCACGCGCCAGCAGTTGCGAGTAGTGCGCGCCGCCATTGCCGATCAGGATCGACACTCGCCGCCCGCCCTTCTGCTCCGCCTCGCGCAGGCGCGTGATCTTGTTGTTGCCCGGCCAATCCTCATGCTTGAGCATCACCATGTCGGCATAGTCGGCGATCATCTTCACGATCAGCGGGGTCGACATGGTCACCGTTGTGATGGCCGGGTAATCCTGCAGCACCCAGGGAATGCCGGCCAGGCCGCGTGCCACCTGGTCGAAATAGCCGGTGATCTGCTCGTCGGTCTTGAGCCCGGCGATCGGCGCCACCATCACGCCAGCGGCGCCGGCGTCCATCACGCGTTTGGAAAAGCCCACCAGGTTGTCCAGGCCGGCTGCACTTACGCCGACGATGATGGGCAGCTTGAAGCGCTCAACGCAGGCCTTCACGAAGGTCATGCTCTCGTCGCCCGCCAGCTTGGGGGCCTCGCCCATGATGCCCAGGATGGTCATGCCGGTCACGCCGGACTTGATGTAGAAATCCATCAGGCTGGCCGTCGAGTCCAGGTCCACGGCCCCGCTGTCGGTGAAAGGCGTGGCGGAGATCACATACATGCCGGCGGCGGAAGCGTCGAGTCGGTTTTCCATAAGTCGTTGCGGAAGGTTCCGTTGTTGGGTGAGAATAGGCTGTCAGTTTAGCCCAGCATACCGCCTACCACTTCGCCACAGCAGACTTCTCCGCACCCGCACCGCGTTCACATGCGTTGACTGCGCATCACTCCGCCCATTTCCCGCAGGTTTCCCCTTGAACGAATTCGACCTCACCATCCGCAACGGCACCATTGCCAACGCCACCGGCAGCTTTCGCGCCGATATCGGCGTCCGCGACGGCCGCATCGCCACCATCGCCGCAACGCTCCCGCCAGGCGAACGCGACATCGACGCCGCCAATCGCCTGGTAATGCCCGGCGGCATCGACAGCCATTGCCATGTGGAGCAACTTTCCGGCAGCGGCATGATGACCGCGGACGACTTTTACTCGGCCACCGTGTCGGCGGCCTTCGGCGGCACCACCACCATCATTCCGTTCGCCGCCCAGCATCGCGGCATGCACCTGCCCAAGGTGGTCGAGGACTATCACGCCTGCGCCGGCCCCAAGGCGGTGATCGACTACGGCTTTCACCTGATCGTCTCGGACCCGACCGAGGAGGCCATGACCACCCACCTGCCGGCGCTCATCGCGCAGGGCTACACCTCGTTCAAGGTCTACATGACCTACGACAAGCTGAAGCTCGACGACATCCAGTTGCTCGACGTGCTCGACACCGCGTCCACCCACGGCGCGCTGGTGATGGTGCATGCCGAGAACAACGACATGATCAAGTGGATCGCCCAGCGCCTGCTTGCGCGCGGCCACAAGGCGCCGAAGTTCCATGCCGTCGCCCACGATCCGCTTGCCGAGGCCGAGGCCACCAACCGCGTGATCGCCTTGTCACGGTTGATCGATACGCCGATTCTGATAGTCCACGTATCCGGCATCGAGGCAGTAAAGACCATCCGTGCCGCCCAGACGCTTGGCGCGCGGGTGTTCGGCGAGACCTGTCCGCAATACCTGTTCCTCAAGGCATCGGACAGCGACCGACCGGGGCTGGAAGGCGCGATGTTCTGCTGCAGCCCGCCACCGCGCGACGAGGCCTCGCAGGAGGCGGTCTGGGAAGGCCTGGCCAATGGCACCTTCCAGGTGTTCTCATCAGACCATGCGCCCTACCGCTTCGACGAAACCGGCAAGCTGCCAAATGGCGCCGCGACCACCTTCAAGGAAATGGCCAACGGCGTGCCCGGCATCGAACTGCGCCTGCCCCTCCTGTTTTCCGAAGGCGTGGGCAAGGGACGGATCACGCTCGAGCAGTTCGTGGCGCTGACCTCCACCAACCACGCCAGCATGTACGGCCTGGCGCACCGCAAGGGCGCCATCGCGGTGGGACTGGATGCCGACATCGGCATCTGGAATGCCGAGCGCGAGGTCACCATCCGCGCAGCGGATATCCACGACAACGTCGGCTACACCCCGTATGAAGGCCGCACCATCCGCGGCTGGCCGGAAGTCGTGATCAGCCGCGGGCGCGTCGTGGTGCAAAACAATGCCCTGCAGGTCGAGCGCGGCAGCGGCATGTTCATTTCACGCAAGACGCCGGGCCCGGTGGCCAGCGCGCGCACGCCTTCGGGCCAACATCAACTTTTCAAGTCACTGGTCGCAAAATGAAACGTCCCTTCCCGCTTGCCGTGGCCCAACTGGGCCCGATCCACCTGGCCGATTCGCGCGAGTCCGTCGTCGCCCGCCTGGTCGAACTCCTGCGCGAGGCGCATGGCCGCAGCGCCCGGTTCGTGGTGTTTCCCGAACTGGCGCTCACCACGTTTTTCCCGCGCTACTGGATGACCGACCAGGCCGAGATCGACCGCTTTTTCGAACGTTCCATGCCGAACCCGGCGACGCAGCCGCTGTTCGATGAAGCGAAACGCTTTGGCATCGGCTTCTACCTGGGCTTCGCGGAACTGACGCCCGAGGGTGAGCGCTACAACACCGCGGTGCTGGTGGATGCCGACGGCAAGATCGTCGGGCGTTACCGCAAGGTGCACCTGCCCGGGCACTCCGACCACAAGCCCAAGGCGCCCTTCCAGCACCTCGAGAAACTCTACTTCAATGTCGGCAACGAAGGCTTCAAGGTGTGGAACACCATGGGCACGAAGATCGGCATGTGCATCTGCAACGACCGCCGCTGGCCGGAGACCTTCCGCGTCATGGGCCTGCAGTCCGCCGAGCTGGTGGTGCTGGGCTACAACACGCCCTCGCACAACATCCACTGGCCGGAGCCAACCCACTTGCGCATGTTCCACCACCTGCTGCTGTTGCAGGCGCATGCCCACGAGAATGCCTTGTGGGTCGGGGCGGCCGCCAAATGCGGCGCCGAAGACGGTTTCCACATGATCGCCGGGTCGGCCATCGTCGCCCCTTCAGGCGAGATCGCCGCCCAGTCCTGCACCGAGGAAGACGAACTGATCTTCGCCAACTGCGACCTGGCCCTGGGCGATACCTTCCGCGAGCATGTGTTCAACTTCGCCAAGCATCGTCGGCCCGAGCACTATCGCCTGATCGTCGACCGGGTCGGCGCGGGCAAGCCGGTAACCGAGGAATAGCCTCTCCATGGCATGATCATTGCTGCTAAATTGCCTGAAAAATCGATCGTCCGCAAACAAAAAGGAACCTCCATGCGTCTTTCCCGAATCGCCCTGCCTTTCCTGGCCACCATCGCATTCAGCGCTACCGCACTGGCGCAACAACCCATCTCCACGGCCGTCGATGCCACGTTCGCCCCGCATGCCATGCCCAAGCTGGGCGGCGGCATCGAGGGCTTCAACGTCGATCTCGCCAACGAAATCGCCAAGCGCCTCAAGCGGCCGATCAACATCGAGCCGACGCAGTTCTCGGGGCTGATCCCCGGCCTCAACGCCAAGAAGTACGACTGGATTGCCGCCCCCACCACCGTGACCCCCGAGCGCGCCAAGGCGCTGCTGTTCACCGAGGGCTATCTCGACACCGACTTCCAGTTCCTGGTCAAGAAGAGCGATCCCGAGATCAGGTCGCTTGACGACCTCAAGGGCAAGACCATTTCGGTGAACAAGGGCTCGGCCTACGACACCTGGGCCAAGAACAACGCGGAGAAATACGGCTTCAAGTATGACGTCTACGACACCAACGCCGATGCTGTGCAGGCCGTGCTATCCGGTCGCGCCAGCACCAATCTGGCCGGCAATACCGTGGTGGCCTGGGCAGCGAAGCAAAACCCGATGGTCAAAACCACCTTCACCATCAAGACGGGTCTGGTCTGGGCGGTACCATTCCGTGCCGACGACAAGGCGGGCCGCGACCAGGTATCGATGGTTATCAAGTGCATGAAGCAGGACGGTGGCCTCGCTGCGCTGTATGAAAAGTGGTTTGGCGGCAAGCCGCCGGCCGAATCCTCGACCGCGAAAATCGCGCCCGGGCATGGTGTACCGAATATGGATGGCTATGACGCAACGCCGGTCGCGGTGAAGTGCTCCTGATCAGCTTCGCTCCAGGACAGGGCGCCGGTTCTGCCGGCGCCTTTTCTTTGGACGGGCAACACGCAGGATGAGCAATCTCGAACGCTTCATCTCCAGCTTTTTCAACCTGGAGGTCGCCGTCCGCTACCTGCCGCGCATCGCCGAGGGCATGCTGGTGACGCTCGGCCTGGGGTTGGCGGTGATCGTCGCCGGTGTGGCTGCCGGCCTGGCGCTGGCTGTCGTGCGGGCGCTGCGCATCCCCTTCACCGGCTGGATGGTGGTCGGGTTTGCCGACATTTTTCGCGCCCTGCCGCCGCTGGTGATCATCATCGTGCTGTTCTTCGCGTTTCCGTACATCGACCTGCCGATGAGCGCGTTCACCGCCACCTGGCTCTCGCTTTCCCTGGTGCTGGCCGCGTTTTCGGAGGAGGTGTTCTGGGCCGGGATTCTTTCGGTACACAAGGACCAGTGGAACGCGTCGCTTTCGCTCGGACTCACGCGCGCCGCGACCCTCATGCATGTGATCCTTCCCCAGGCGGTGCGCCTGACTGTGCCGCCGCTCACCAACCGGGTGATCGCCATCACCAAGGGCACCGCCCTGGGATCGGTGGTGGCCCTGCATGAAATTCTCAACGTTGCCTCCAGCGGCTCCTCGGAGGCGGGCAACCCGACGCCCCTCACCCTGGGGGCGCTGGCCTACCTGATTCTCTTCATTCCCTTCGTCTGGTTCGGCCGGCGTCTCGAAAAGCGCTTCGCATGGAAACGCTGACCCAGGTTTTCTTCAATACCGCCATTATGGCGAAGGTGTGGCCGTTCCTTTTGCAGGGCTTCGGCACCACGCTGCTGTTGTCGGCCATCGTCATTCCGCTGGGGCTGGCGGGTGGCCTGGCTGTGGCGCTGGCCTCCACCAATCACTCGCGCCTCCTGCGTACGGCGGTAGTGGTCTACGTGGATTTTTTCCGCGCGTTTCCGCCGCTGGTGCTGCTGATCTTCATCTACTTCGGCTTCCCCTTCCTTTCCATCGACATGCCAAAGCTTGCGGCTGTGGCGATCGGTTTCTTCCTCAATACCTCGAGCTACTACGGCGAGGTGTTTCGCGCCGGCATTGAAAGCATCCCGCGCGGGCAGATGGAAGCGTCGCTGTCGATGGGCCTGACGCGCCGCCAGGCGTATCGCCACATCATCGTGCCGCAGGCGGTGAAGAATGTTCTGCCCGACCTCGTGAGCAACACGCTCGAGGTGATCAAGCTGACCACGCTGGCCAGCGTGGTGGCCCTGCCGGAGCTGCTCAACAACGCGCGCCAGGCGCAGGCATTGACGTACAACCCGACGCCCATCGTCCTGGCGGCGCTGATGTACCTGGCGCTGCTATGGCCGATCGTCCGGCTGATGAGCCGGCTGGAGCACAAGCACCTGACGGCACGCTAGGCGCGTCCCCATCGGCTCAAAACGCACGGCTCAGGCGGCTTTTTGCACCCTGCTGGCGGCACCGGCGCTGCGCACCAGCATCTGGCCCATGGCGATGGCCACGGCCGCCTGTGTCGGATCGATCACCGGGATGTCGAGCGCATCTTCAAGACGCGCACGATAGCGCGCCATCCCCGCGCACCCCATGATCACCACCTTGGCGCCGTGCTTGTTCTTGAGCGTGCCGCCAACCTCGCGCATGCGTGCAAAGGTGATGTCTTCCTGGGCCAGGTCGACGACGCCGATCTCGATGGCCAGATCCTCGGCCAGTTTGTGCTCCAGGCCCATGAGTCGCACCTGGCGCTTGTGGCGGGGAACGGCGCGCGACAGGATGGAGATCACACCGAAGCGGTCTGCGGTGGCTGCAGCCGTCAGGTAGGCACATTCCGCGCTCCCATAAACCGGACAGGCCAGCGTTTCACGCATGGCATGGAAACCGGGGTCGGAGAAGCATGCCAGCACCACTGCGTCGGCCTGCGCGTATTGCGGGTGGGCAGCGAAATACTCGATCAGCTTCTCGCTGATGCCATCGACATGCGCCTGTGACTCGATGCCGGGCGGGCCACTCTCCAGGGTCGCGCACACGATGCGCGGCCCGTTCGGGGTCCGAAAAGGCTCCAGCGCCAGGCTGATATGGTCAGTGACGGCCTGGGTGCTGTTCGGGTTGATCACGAAAAGGGTCTGGCTCATGATGGCGGTTCCGGTGATATGGCTGGATTAGCGCGGCTCGATAGCCGGATTCTAGACCCGCGCCAGTAGAATCACCGAATACCAGCGGAGGTCGCCATGCTCGCCCTGTTCTTCGAAGTTTGCCCGCGCGCCGGCCAGATGCAGCGCTATCTGGACATTGCGGCCTCGATGCGTCCGCTGCTGGACCAGTCGGGAGGGTGCATTTTCATCGACCGTTTCAGGAGCCTCGATCGCGATGGCTGGCTGCTCTCCTACCAGATCTGGCGCGATGAAGCCTCGATGGCGCGCTGGCGCGTGCATGCCGGCCATCATGGCGCGCAGACCGCCGGGCGCGAGGAGGTGTTCGCCGACTACCGGCTGCGTGTGGCGCAAGTCGTCCGCGAAGAGGCGCCCGGCAAGCCGGCGTGGCAGCCGCAGCGCCTCAACACCTATAACGACCCGGCCAGCAGGCCGCCGCGCTACATGGTGGTGGCCGACTCCACCGCGCGCATCGACAAGCTGGGCGATGCAAGCGTCGAGCGTTTTGAAAGCCTGTATCGCCCGGGGCATTTCGCCCAGGTGGCCGCGGTAGGGTCGGTCAGCGAGGCCCTCGACATGACCGAGGTGTGCCGCGTGGGCGGCCCGGTGGATACTTTCCGCACCTGCGAAATCGAGCGCGACTACGGCATGTACGAGCGCGCCGAGGCGCCCCAGTACTACTGTCCGGTTTCGCGCCCGGTGTTCTGAAGCCCCATCAGCTTGGCGTGAAGGCGATGCGCACGTAGATCGGCGCGTAGGCTTCCGCCTGGGTCAGGTCGACCAATCCCTCGCGCACCAGCTCCAGCAGCGCAAGGAAGTGCACGACCGCCACGGCCACCGAAGGCGTCCCGGCGAAGAGCTCCGCGAACTCCAGGAACCGCTCGCTGCCCAGGCGCCGCAGTATCAGGCTCATGTGCTCGCGCACCGAGAGTTCCGCACGGCCCACCCGGTGGTGGCGGGTCAGCTTGGCGCGCTGGACCACCGCCAGCCATGCGAGCCTGAGATCCGATGCATCCACCGACGGCAAGGCGGCGGCAAAGGTGGACTCCAGGGCGACCTGTACCGGCCAGAACTCGCGGCCGAGCTGCGGCATGGCGTCGAGTTGCTGTGCCGCGCGCTTGATGCGCTCGTATTCCAGAAGGCGCCGGACCAGTTCCGCGCGCGGGTCCTCGGCCTCGCCGGTTTCCTCCGACTTCTTGACCGGCAGCAGCATGCGCGACTTGATCTCGATGAGCAGCGCGGCCATCAGCAGGTACTCGGCGGCCAGTTCCAGGTTGGTGCCGCGGATCTGCTCCACATACTCCAGGTATTGCGCGGTGACGCGCGCCATCGGTATGTCGAGAATATTGAAGTTCTGCCGCCTGATCAGGTAGAGCAGCAGGTCGAGCGGCCCTTCGAAGGTATCGAGGAAAACCTCAAGCGCATCGGGCGGAATATAGAGGTCACGCGGCAGCTCAAGCAAGGGCTCGCCATACAGGCGGGCCTTGGGCGCCGCCAGGGCGATATCGCGCTGCACAGGCTCGGAAGGCGCCTGCGTCGCCTCGCGTTCCGCGACGGCTTCTGCCATGCCTTCGCTCACGATCAGACCTTGGTCTGGTAGACGTAGGGCTGCTGCGCCACCCGCGCCTGCTGCTGCGCCTTGAGGGCATCGCGGTCGAGCGACTTGTCCCACAGGAGGGCCCGGCCCCGCACCTGCTCGGCCTCAAGGCCGGGGCGCTTCTGGTGCAGTTCACGGATGAATTTCGTGATATCGGATTCGTACATATTGTGTATACCCCCGGGGAGCACTACAAGCTATGGGGTATTGTAACGCAGTTCAGCCGGGTTCGCCCGCTGCGGGACCCGCCTGACGCCCCTCCCGGTTCCCCGTTAGGCTTCAGGCTTGCGGGCAAAAAAAAGCCGACCAGGACTGATCGGCTTTGCGGGTCGCGCGGTATGGGCGCTACTTCTTCGCCGGCGGCGCCTTGGCGGTTGCGGTCGTCGTCGGCGCGACGGGCGGCGGCGCCCCGGGAACGCCCGGTCCCATCAATGGCTTGAATTCCTTGCCTTCGGTCTTTGCCTTGGCGGCAAATGCCGCGACGGCCTTGTCTTCGTACTTGGCCTGCAACTCGGCGCCTTTCGCCTTGGCCTCGGCTTCCTTTTGCTTGGCTTCCTCGGCCTTGGCCGGATCAACCGGTGGCGGCGGAGGCAGCTTCGCCAGGGCCAGGCCGCTTGCCGCAAGAAGAACCGCGGCGAAAAGTTGGGATCTCATCAGTTGTGCTCCTTTGCTTGCGGGGCGCCGACCGGAACCGGCCCTGCCGACCCCTTGATATCGCGGGACGCCGTGTGCTTGACTTCGTCGTACCAGTATTCGTGATGTTCCCTGGCCCAGCTTTCATCGACATAGCCGGTCTTCATGCCCTTGAAAGCCCCTTCCGCCCCGATGGTGCCGATATAGATGTGGCCGGCCGCCATCGCCATCATGACCACCGTCGCGATCACGTGGATCACGTTCGCCAGCTGCATGGCCTCGCGCCCCTGCAGGAAGTTGGGAAAGTTCAGGAACAGTCCGGAGGCGCTGACGGTCACCCCAAGCACCAGCACGCCAATCCAGAACCACACCTTTTCGCCGCCGTTGAAGCGACCGGATGGCACATGCACGTCGCTGAACAAGCCGCCGCCTTTGGCAAACCACAGGGCGTCCTTCACCGACGGCAGGTTGTCGCGCACGAAAGTAACGAACAACACAATCACGCCAATGGCGAACACCGGGCCGACAAAGTTGTGCAGGTTCTTGCCCAGTATGGTGAGCCACGAAAAAAGCGTGTGGCCGATGATGGGCAAAAGCACCGCCTTGCCGAACAGCATGATGAGGCCGCTCAATGCTAGGATGGTGAAGGTGATGGCCACCGTCCAGTGCACAGTGCGTTCAAACCCGCTGAAGCGCAGAATCTTGCGGCCGGTTTCCGGCGCCTTGACGCGCAGCGGTCCGCGCCACCAGAAGTACAGCGCACACGCCGCCAGCGCGGCGATGATCAACGCACCGCCGGCGGGGATGAGCTGGTTGTTGCGGCGCTGCCGCCAGGTTTCGCCACCCGACTGGATCAGCACGCCCGCTTCAACTCCGCGCGCTGTAGTGTAGTGCTCCTTTTCGGAACGGACATCGCGCCAGACCGGCGCGTTGTTGCCGGGTTGCTGCTGCTGCCGCTTGGCCTGCTCGGCGGCATTCGGATTGAGAACCGAGTCGAAGGTCTGCTGTCCCGGCGCCGGGTTCTGGGCAAGAACGCCGAAACATGCGAACAGCAAGACCAGCGGCGCCAGCCATGCGGCCAGGCGATGAATCACGTTACGGGAATGGCTCATCATGCCCCCTATTCAGCCTTCACGTACTCGTTCTGGCCTTGTTGGCGGCGCTTGATGGCGTTCTCCCAGCCGGTCTTGTCGCCGGCGTTCCACTGCGCTCCCTGGGAAAAGGCTCCGGGCGCGTTTTCGTAAGGCCGCGTGTCCGGCTTGCCCTGGTACTTGCCCTGCTTGTATGTGGTGGCCTGTCCCATGGTCTGGCCCGATTCGCCGCAACCGCCGAGGAACGCGCAAGCTGCCAGGGCCGCAAGGGATGCCGAGTGAGTGGTTCGCATCTCGAGCCCCTTCAGGACTTGGCGGGCGCCGGTGCCGGTGCCGCGGCAGGTGCCTGCCCGCCACCCTGCGGCGCGCCGTAGGCCGAACTCCAGCCCCATACCTCGGCACCCCGACCGCGCTTCAACACCCGGTTGCGGTAGATGTCGGCCACGATGTCGCCGTCGCCGCCCAGCAGCGCCTTGGTCGAGCACATTTCGGCGCAGGCCGGCAATTTGCCTTCGGCGAGCCGGTTGCGCCCGTACTTCTTCCATTCGTCTTCGGAATGATCCTTCTCGGGGCCGCCGGCACAGAAGGTGCACTTGTCCATCTTGCCGCGCAGGCCGAACGCGCCTGCCTGCGGAAACTGCGGCGCGCCGAAAGGACAGGCGTAGAAGCAGTAGCCGCAGCCGATGCACAGGTCCTTGTCGTGCAGGACCACGCCTTCTTCGGTCTTGTAGAAACAATCCACCGGACAGACCGCCATGCACGGCGCGTCCGAACAGTGCATGCAGGCCACCGAAATGGACTTCTCACCCGGTACGCCGTCGTTGATGGTGACCACGCGGCGGCGGTTCACGCCCCACGGCACTTCGTGCTCCTGCTTGCAGGCGGTCACGCAGCCATTGCACTCGATGCAGCGCTCGGCATCGCACAAAAATTTCATTCTTGCCATGTCGATGTCTCCTCGTCAGACCGCTTTTTCGACGTTGCAGATCGTCGTCTTGGTTTCCTGCATCATGGTCACCCGGTCGTAGCCGTAGGTGGTCGCCGTATTGACGGCCTCCCCGCGCACGATCGGCTCGGCGCCTTCGGGGTAGAAGGCCTTCATGTCCTTGCCTTGCCACCACCCTGAAAAATGGAACGGGATGAAGCAGGTGCCGGAATCCACCCGCTCGGTCACCATCGCCTTGACCTTGATCTGGGCGCCGGTCGGGGATTTCACCCACACCATGTCGCCGTTGCGGATGTTGCGGTCGTTGGCGGCCTTGGGGTTGATCTCGATGAAGTTTTCCTGCTGCAGTTCGGCCAGCCAGGGATTGGAGCGGGTTTCCTCGCCGCCACCTTCGTATTCGACCAGCCGGCCGGAGGTAAGCACCAGCGGGAACTTTTCGTAGGTCTTGTCGGCAATCGCTTTCTGCTGCACCGACTTGAACAAGGTGGGTACGCGCCAGAAGGTCTTGACATCGTCGTGGGTCGGGTACTTGGCGACCATGTCCGGCCGTGTCGAGTACAAGGCCTCGCGGTGCTGCGGCACGCCGTCCGGGAAGTTCCAGACCACCGCGCGCGCCTTGGCGTTGCCGAACGGGTGGCAGCCATGGTTCTTCATGAACACGCGGATCTGTCCGCCAGACAAATCTGTCTTCCAGTTCTTGCCTTCGGCTTCTTTCTTCTCGGCGTCGGTCAACTCATCCCACCAGCCGAGTTTCTTGAGCAGCACATGGTCCAGCTCGGGATACCCGGTCGGAATGTCCGCGCCCTTTGAGTGCGAGCCGTCCTCGGCCAGCAGGGAAACGCCCTCGCGCTCCACGCCGAAGTTCGCCCGGAAGTTGCCGCCGCCGTCCATCACGTGCTTGGAGGTGTCGTACAGGTTGGGCGACCCCGGGTGCTTCATCTCGGGCGTGCCATAGCACGGCCACGGCAGGCCGAAGAATTCGCCGTCGCACGGCCCGCCCTTGGCGCGCAGGGTCTTGACGTCGAAGGTGTGCATGTTCTTCATGTGCAGCTTGAGGCGCTCCGGCGACTGGCCGGTGTAGCCGATGGTGAAGCAGCCGCGATTGATCTCGCGCAGGATGTCCTCGACCACCGGCTCCTCGAACTTGCCATTGGCGGTCTTGACCACGGCGATGTTCTGCTTGCCGTCCTTCTTGCCCACCAGCTGGTCGGCGAAGCCGAGCCGCTTGGCGAACTCGTACATGATGGCGTGATCGGTAAGCGACTCGAACAACGGGTCGACGACCTTCTCGCGCCACTGGATGGAGCGGTTCGAGGCGGTGGCAGACCCGGCGCATTCCATCTGCGTGGCCGCCGGCAGCAGGTACACCACCTGGTTCGGATTGCGCGTCTCCGACGGCATGGCGATCATCGCGGCCGAGGCGCTCGGATAAGGGTCGATCACGACCATCATCTCGAGCTTGTCCATGGCCTTCTTCATGTCCAGGCCACGGGTCTGGGAGTTCGGCGCGTGGCCCCAGTAGAACATCGCCTTGACGGCCTTCTCCTGGTCGAGCTTGTCGTCGGCCTCGAGAACGGCATCGACCCAGCGCGAAACGGTGGTGCCGGATTTCTCCATCATGCCTTGCGAGGCGAACTGGCCCTTGAGCCAGTCGTAGTCGACGTTCCACACCCGCGCCCAGTGCTTCCAGGAGCCCGTCGCCAGACCATAGTAGCCGGGCAACGAGTCCGGGTTGGGGCCGACGTCGGTCGCACCCTGCACGTTGTCATGGCCGCGGAAGATGTTGGCGCCACCGCCGGAGATGCCGATGTTGCCCAGGGCGAGCTGCAGGATGCAGGAGGCACGCACCATGGCGTTGCCGATGGTGTGCTGGGTCTGGCCCATGCACCAGACGATGGTGGCGGGCTTGGCCTTGGCCATCATCTCGGCGACCTTTTCCAGTTGCTCGGGGGTGACGCCGGTGACTTCCTGGACGGCCTTGGGGTCCCACTTGGCCATCACGTCCTCGCGCACCTTCTCCATGCCGTAGACGCGGTCGTTGATGTACTTCTTGTCTTCCCAGCCGTTCTTGAAAATCACATGGAGCAGGCCGAACAGGAACGCGATATCCGAGCCCGAGCGGATGCGCACGTACTCGTCGGCCTTGGCGGCGGTGCGGGTGAAGCGCGGGTCGACCACGATCATCTTCGCGCCGGTCTCGCGGGCATGCAGGGCGTGCATCATCGACACCGGATGCGCCTCGGCCGCGTTGGAGCCGATGTACAACATGCACTTGGTGTTCTGCATGTCGTTGTACGAATTGGTCATCGCACCGTAGCCCC
This sequence comes from Burkholderiales bacterium, assembly GCA_965279115.1. Classification (GTDB taxonomy): domain Bacteria; phylum Pseudomonadota; class Gammaproteobacteria; order Burkholderiales; family JAEUOS01; genus JAEUOS01. Next base: position 5,756,840 of record OZ257137.1, on the reverse strand, counting down.
AGGTGTTGGCCACGCCGGCCACCGTGGTGGAGTGGCAGATGCGAGCCTGGTGGTCGGTATTGTTGGTGCCGTAGAGCGATACCCACTTGCGCAACAAGTAGGCCTGCTCGTTGTTGTGCTTGGAAGAGCCGACGAAGAACACGGAATCGGCGGTGTGCTCCTTCTTGATCGCCTTCAACTTGTCGCTGATTTCCGAGAATGCGGTTTCCCAGCTGATCGGCCGGTACTTGCCGGTCTTGACATCGAGCTTCATCGGCTGCTTGAGCCGGTGCGAATGCTCGGTCATGCCGTGCTCGCGGATCGCCGCCCCCTTGGCGCAGTGCGCGCCAAGATTGATGGGGGAATCGAACACCGGTTCCTGGCGTGTCCATACACCGTTCTCGACCACCGCATCGATCGCGCACCCCACCGAACAGTGGGTGCAGACGGTGCGTTTGATCTCCACCTTCTTGGCGGACTTCGCGTCCTGCGCCTGGGCTTCCCCGATCATGGCGAAGCCCAAATGCGGCGCCACCGCGCCGGCACCGAGGCCCAACCCCGAGTTGCGCAGGAACGCGCGCCGGTCCAGCGCCTTCAAGGCGGGGGCGGCCCCGGAGGTGCGTGACAACAGGCCGCGAGAGTTCCTCTCGCCGGCGGATTTGCGAGTGAGCAGCATGGCTTGCCTCCGGGTCAGACTGCGGTGGTGCGGTAGTAGTTGCGGATGTGCTCGGTCAGCTCATAGCCGCGGCCGTCGCGGCCCCCGGCTTTCGCGCCGGGCTTGACCACGGCGGCAGGCTTGACAGTCGAGACTACTGCGGCTGCAGTGGCGACCGATGCGGCGCCCGCGCCGAGCAGGAATTGTCGGCGATTGCCGAGTGGGGTCTTGGACATGGATACGTCTCCTTGTTGTCAACCGATCGGTCCGCTCCGCATTGCACGCGGCGAGCCGCATGCTACAAAACAACCGGGCAGACCTTCTTATTGCATCAAATGCCTTCAACTTATGAGTATATATGCATAGGCTGCCCTAGTGCACTAGTGTTCCAGCTTGAATGCCTGCTGCTCCACATCGCAAAATGCCACCAGCATTTTTGCTGCGGCGCAATAGAACATCGCGTCGGAAACGCCACCAACGTCCCCGCCGAAGCGCATGTACCAGGGGCCTAGATAACGCTCGAAAAAGCGCCGTTGCGCGTCCACCCCGTTGCCACCATCGCCGCGCATGGCCAGATGGCGCATCACGTCGAGCAAGGCGGCGAGATGGTCCTCGGGTTGCGTCACCCCCGCGTGGCGCGCCAGGCCGAGCGACGCCAATTCATCCCGCAGTTCCACCAGGGTGTGTTCCTTCCAGGTATCCGAAAGGTAGTGGGAAGCATAAATCGAAACCCTGGCTTTGCCCGTGCCGACGAACAGTTCCGCATGCTCGACCTCCAGGGCGGCGCCATCGGCCCTCTCCGCGGCTGCCTTGAGACCACGCCATGCGCTGCCAAGCAGGTCGCCTTCCGCGCCAAGCTCAACCGGCGATGCAGCGACCGATTTCAGCAGTTCGTCGCCCGGTCCGGCGGCGAACAGATGCGCGAGCAATCCGTAAAGCTCGGCCCGCAGCGCATCTTCCGGCGCAAGCGCTGCGTTGCTGTCGGAGTGATCAGGCGCGCTCATTTGCGAACGTCATGGATGGTGGCCTCGGCCGGATTCTCCATCATGTCGACGACCCGGCAATCCGCGCACATTTGCAGCCGGCGCAGTGCCACGCCGCCGGAAAACATCGAATGGGCCGACAGCCGCGCCGTCATGTTGTCTATCATCTGGCGGGTGCCGAATGGCTTGCTGCAACGCACACAGTTGAACGGTTCCGCCTCGTTGAGCACCTGGGGTTTTCGCGCGGCATCATCAAGGTTCAACCGCGCAACCATCGTGATGGCCTTCTCCGGGCAGGTGGAGACACACAGCCCGCATTGCACGCAGTTACGTTCCAGGAATCGCAACTGCGGCGTTTCCGCGTTGTCCGACAAGGCCGAGGCCGGACAGGCGCCCACGCAGGAAAGGCACAGGGTGCAGGTATCCCGGTTGACCTCAAGCGCGCCGAATGGCGCGCCCGCCGGCAAGCCGATCATGCTGGCCGGTTTCGGTGCATGCGCCGCCAGATGGTCGATCGCGAACTCCAGGGTCTGGCGCTTGCCGGTCGCCACGTTGAAGGTCGCGGCACGCGTCACCGCCTGCGCCGGCGGACTCGTCCACAGCGCCTCCCTCCAGTTGTCTGCCGCACCATCGATCACATCGACATGCGCCCCCTCATAGCCGAGCCCGGTCAAAATCGCCTGCGCAATTGTCGCCTGCCGGCGCAATGCTTCGGCATATTCCGGAGCCTCCGCACCACTTAACAGCACGTGCACCCCGCTTGCGCCATAGGCAAGCGCCGCGAGCCACAGGTCGATGCCGGCTGCCGCCACGTGATGGACAGGCAGCGGCAAAACCCGCGCCGGCAATCCGCGTCCGCTGCCAGCCTTGCCCGTTGGCCGGGCGCACTGCTCGATCAGCCGCGCACCGGATTGATCATGAATCAGCACCAGGCCGTTGCGCCCGCCGGCGCCGTTGAAGGTCTTCAGCAGGGTCTTGAGGCGCAGCCCGACCTCGGTCACCGCCGGATAGGCGTAGGACATCGCGCCGGACGGACATACCGTGGAACACGCCCCGCAGCCCATGCACAGGTGCGGCTCCACCTTGACGTGATCGCCGTCGGCCGAGATCGCGGCCGTGGAGCAGACATCGATGCAGCGGTTGCAACCCTGCTTGGCAGACCGGCTGTGGGCGCAGGTGCGCGGGTTGTAGGAGAAGAATCGCGGCTTTTCGAATTCGCCGATCATCGATGCCATCTCGGCAGCAGCCAGCGCCTGGTCCAGCGGATCAGCGCCGGGCGCGAAATAGCCCTGCGGCGGCTGGTGCAGGGCGATGGCTGGCGTGCGCGACAAGTCGAGCACCATGTCGAAGGTCTCGCGCTGGGCTGTGGCCACGCGCGCGAAGTCGATGGCGGCGGTGTCGCCGCAGGCCGTGACGCAGGCGCGATGGGAACGACATAGGTCGGTATCGACCTGGAAGTCGGGCCCGATCGCGCCCTCCGGGCAGGCCTCGACGCAGGCATTGCAGTGCGTGCATTTCGCCAGGTCGATCGGGTTGTCGGTTTGCCATTCGGCTTCGAACTGGCCGAGCCAGCCCTTCAGCCCGGTCAACTTGCCCGACAGGACCGGGTAGCGCCGGGTTGCGGGCATCGCCGCGCCCCTGCCCGTTCTGGTCATGAGCACGCAAACATCCAGCTTGTCTGCCAGGCGCTCGGCCCAGGCCAGCGCGGTTGCGCCGTCGCCGACGATCAGGGTCGTGCCTTGAGACTTGAAGCTGACGCCGTCCACCGGTTCCGGCGGCGGCAGTTGCGCCATGGCGATCAGGGCGGCCATTTTCGGCGTGGCCTGGCGTGCCTCGGATGACCAGCCCGCCGCCTCGCGGATGTTCACAAAACGCAACGGCACTTCGCGGTGCGGTGAACTGGCGGCAAGTTCGCTGAAAAGCGGGGCTTCCTGGGTACAGGCGACGGTCAGGGTTGCAACATCGCCGGCTGCCGCCGCAAGGGCGGCTTCGAACGCCTGCTGCTCCGCACCGCAAAGTTCCCGGTGCACCTTGAGAGGTTGCGGCGAGCCGAGCGCTGCGGCTAGCGCAGCACCCTCCAGCGGCATGGTGCGATTGCAGTTGCAGACTAGGCAGTTGGCCACTTTGATTGCGTCCCAGATCGAGGCAAAAAATTGCGTGCGGATTATAGGTTGACGCTTGCGCGAAGAGACCACGCGCGTCACAGGGTGGTTCGCGCTACGCGGCTTGCTGCCCGCCCGGTTTCACGCCCTGCGGCTCGAGCGACTCCGCCGCTACCGTTTCGCATGCGGCGGCGGTCGGCGAGTCGGCCTGCGCGCCAGGCCCGGCTTCGATTGCCGGCGCTACAGCATCGGTATCGACCTGGGCAGACGCTTCCCCGGGCGGGGCTTCAGCGGCCGCCTTGTCCTCCGGTTCGTCATCGAACAGCTTGAGCATGCGCGACTGGGCCAGGTCGCGCAACATCGCAGCGGGGATCGGGTCCGGCTTCGTATAGTCGTCAATATAGATATCGAGCCCGTCCATCAGGTTGAAATGCGGGTCGGTGAAAAGCTTTTTCACCGCCGCCGTGCGCGTGGCCAGCGGTACATCCGGGCGCATGAAGCGGCTGAAATCCGATTCTGTTGTAAGGGTCTCGATCGCCGGCAGGTCAGCCGGTACTTTGACAGGCGCGGCTTCAGGCGGTGCCTCGGCGATACCCCGCTCGGCCGCCAGTTCCTCGTCGACACGGCGGTCCTCGGCCTCGCGCCTCTCCGGCTCGGAGCGCTTGCGGCGCGACCAGCGCGAAAGGAAATTTTCGCCGCGGTCGTCGAAGGGCGCCGTCACAGCTTGTCCTTTTCCTGCGGGGCAAGAAACGAAGCCTTGACGCGCTTTTTCTTGGGTTCGGGCTTGTAGTGCTCCGCTACATAGGACTCCAGCCAATTGCGCATTTCGGCCGGCAGCGGCACCGTGTCCACCCTCTCCTGCGCATCCATCAGGCGCGCGGCCTCGTTGTAGCTGAAAGTGACCGACCGGACGTCCGGATCCCCCTCGAGACCGCCATCCCCCAGGCGCCACATGACGAAGGCCTGCGGCTGGCCACTCGAGGTGTTGAGGAAATAGCCCTCGGCCTCATCACGAAACAGTCGCACTTCGAACGGCCCGAACAGCCTGGCGTCCTCGGTAGTCGCAGCCGGTTCGTCTTGCGGCAGTAGCGCCGCTACCACCCACTGGTGGCTGGCCCAGCGATTGGCCGCAAGCGCGCGCCGCTCCATGCGAACCTGAAGGATGACCGAATGAGTAGACATGCGGGGATTGTATCGGCGCATCAGGGTGGCGGGGGATTGTCGTTTGTTATGATGGCGGCCCTCCCGAAAGGTCCTATCCCCTGTGACAGCCAAGGTCATACCGATCGTCAACCGCGCCGTGCACGGCGCGCTGCCGCGCATTCCCCAGGGGGCGGCGGCGCCGGACGGACGCCTGGCCGACACCCGCGGCCGGCGCCTGCACGACCTGCGCATATCCATCACGGACCGCTGCAACTTCCGCTGCACCTACTGCATGCCGAAGTCGGTATTCGACAAGGATTACCCTTATTTGCCGCAGGGTGATCTGCTGAGCTTCGAGGAGATCACCCGTACGGCGGCGATCTTCGCCCGCCATGGCGTCGAGAAACTGCGCCTCACCGGTGGCGAGCCGCTGCTGCGCAAGAATGTCGAGCACCTGATCGCCATGCTTGCCGCGCTGCAAACGCGGGCCGGCCAGCCGATGGACCTGACGCTCACCACCAACGGGTCGCTGCTGCCGAAGAAGGCACGCGCCCTGCGTCAGGCGGGCTTGAAGCGCGTCACCGTTTCGCTCGACTCGCTCGACGACACGGTGTTTCGTGCCATGAACGATGTCGACTTTCCGGTCGCGAGCGTGCTCGAAGGCATTGATGCCGCGGCGGCCGAAGGCCTTGGGCCGGTCAAGATCAACATGGTGGTCAAGAAAGGCGTCAACGACCACGACGTGGTCGCGATGGCGCGCCGCTTCAAGAGCACCGGACACATCGTGCGCTTCATCGAGTTCATGGACGTCGGGTCCTCGAACGGCTGGCGCATGGATGACGTGGTGCCGTCGGCGGAGATCGTGCGCCGCATCGGTGCCGAAATGCCGGTTGAGGCGATCGACCCCAACTACACCGGCGAGGTCGCCGAGCGCTGGCGTTATGTGGACGGGTCCGGCGAAATCGGCGTGATCTCCAGCGTGACCCAGGCTTTTTGCTCGACCTGCACGCGCGCGCGCCTGTCCACCGAAGGCAAATTGTTCATCTGCCTTTTCGCCGACGCGGGCCATGACCTGCGCGCGCTGTTGCGTGCCGGCCGCAGCGATGACGAAATCGCCGCCGCCATCGGCCTGATCTGGAACGAGCGCACCGACCGCTATTCGGAGATTCGTACCGCCGCAAGCGCCAAGGCGCGCAAGATCGAGATGTCCTACATCGGCGGCTAGCCCGCCCTTTTCATCGAAGAAAGGCAATCCATGCACAAACTCCTGGTTGCGATCGCCCTCCTTGCCGGCTGCGCCCTGGCAAGCGCCCAAGGCTACCCGAACAAGCCCATCCGCATGGTGCTGCCGTACCCGGCGGGCGGCGGCACGGATGCGCTGGGCCGCATCATGGCGGAACGCCTGTCGGATCGTCTCGGGGTGCCGGTGGTCGTCGCCAACGTCCCCGGCGGATCGGGCACCGTGGGCAGCGAGCAGGTACGTCGCGCCGAACCGGACGGCTATACCATCCTCTTCAACGCCAGCCTGTTCCTGATGGGCAAGAACGTGGTCAAGTCTACGCCGTATGACCCGCTGGACGATTTCACCGCCCTGGGGCGTGTCGGGCAGGCACCGCTCCTGATCATCGCTTCGAGCAAGGTGGAGGCCACCACCCTGGCCGATGTGGTCAAGGCGGTGCGGGCCAATCCCGCAGGGTTCAACATGGCCCTCTCCGGCCTGGGTGCCGCAGGACACCTGGGGACGCTCGAGTTCATGCGCATCGCGGGTGTCAAGTTGCAGGCCGTCCCGTACAAGGGCACGGCGCCGGCCCTGGCCGATGTAATGGGCGGCAACGTGCAGTTGATGATCGATTCCGCCACCGCCCTGCTGCCCCAGACCAAGGGCGGCCGGGTACGCGGGCTGGCGATCACGAGTTCCACCCGAAGCAAGGTCAACCCGGACATCCCCACCACCGCCGAGGCCGGCATGCCGGAACTCACCATCGCGTCGTGGTACGGCGTGTGGGGCCCGAAAGGATTGCCGCCGGCGATCTCCACTCGTCTGGCCAGTGCGATTGCCGAGGGTGTCAAGCAGCCGGAGTTCGCCGCCCGTATCGACGCCGCCGGGATCGTGCCTGGATACCTCGACCCGGCCGCGTTCGTGGAGTTCATGCGTGCGGACCTCGCCAAGGGCATCAGCCTTTTGAAGGCCGCCAACTTCCAGCCCGAATAGAACGCCGGCCCCGGCCATCGTTATTGCCTGGGAAGCCGGGCCGCAATATGGCATGTGGATTGCATCTCCCCGGGGAAACCCACCTCAGGAGATGCAATGACATACCGCTTTCCGACTGTTTCCCGACTGCGCGAAATCTGCGCCGGCTTGCTGGTGGCCGTGCTGTGCCTGTCGTCTGCAGGTGTTGCCGCGCAGTCCGAAACCACCAAAATCCGCTTTGCCCTTGACTGGCGTTTCGAAGGCCCGTCAGCCCTGTTTGTCCATGCACTGAAAAAGGGCTATTTCGCAGCCGAGAAGCTGGATGTGCAGATCGACGTCGGTACCGGCTCTGCATCAGCGGTCAATCGGGTGTCCACCGCTGCGTATGACATGGGCTTCGCCGATGTCAACGCGATGATCGAGTTCCTCGGCAACAACCCCGGCACGCCGCCCGCAGGGCGTCCGGTGGCGGTCTACATGGTGTACGACACCATGCCGGGCGCGGTTTTCGCGCTGAAAAAATCGAACATCAAGACGCCGTCCGACCTGAACGGCAAGAGCCTTGGCGCCCCCGTATTCGACGCCGGGCGCAAGGCCTTTCCGATTTTCGCGCGGGCCAATGGCATTGATCTCAAGACCGTCACCTGGAAAACCATGGACCCGGCGCTGCGTGAAGTCATGCTGGCCAAGGGCGAGGTGGATGCGATCACATCCTTCTACTTCACCGGCCTTCCCGGTCTGGCCGCGCGCGGCGTCAAGGCGGAAGACCTGGTGGTGATGCGCTACCCCGATTTCGGCGTGCAGTTGTATGGCAGCGCGGTCATTGCCACGCCGCGCATGCTCGCCGAGAAGCCCCAGGCGGTGGCCGGCTTCCTGCGCGCGCTGAACCGCTCCATCAAGGAAGTGGTGGCCAATCCGGATGAGGGCATCCGCTCCCTCAAGGCCCACGATCCCCTCGTCGATGTCGCGATTGAAACCCAGCGCCTGAAGCTATGCCTGGAGCATTTCGTGGTCACGCCTGCGGTGCGCCAGAATGGCCTCGGGGCCATCAACAAGGTGCGCCTGGACAACACGATCGAGCAGGTGGTCACCGCCTTCGGCATCAAGTCGCCGGTGAGCCCGGACGGGATTTTTGATTCGCGCTTCCTGCCAGCGGCGTCCGACCGGCGCCTGTAGGGCATCACGCTGCCCGGGGTGCTCCGGTTGCACCCTCAGGCCGCTCGCGCAATCGGCAGAAGATCGGGGAGGTAGCGCAGGGACGGTGTGATGACTTCGCCCGCACGCACCACCAGGCGCGGTACCAGCCGCTCGGTGGCCAGCAAGCCTTCGCCACGACCATCACGCAACAACCAGTCGGCCTGCACGCGGTCCAGGATCGTAATGTCCGCCAGCGTGCCCAGCGCAAGCGAGCCGATGTCGGGGTCGCGCAGGATCGCCGCCGGATTCACCGTCACGCGCCGGATCACTTCCGACAGCGGCATTCCCAGCGCCAGCATGCGTGTCATCGCGCCACACAGGCTGTAGTCGAGCTTGCTGTCATCGTGATAGCTGCCGAAGTCACCATGGATGTCGCTTGATATCGTGTTCGGCAGCACGCCGGCGGCCATCATGCGGCGCGCGATGTCGAAGCTGAAGTTGATGCCGTAGCCGATATCGAAATGCAGCCCCTTGCGCAGCGCCTGGGTGACGATGTCCGGCACCGCGTCCCCCGCGCCCATGATGCCATCCGGCATCGAGCTGTACACATGCGCGAGCGTGTCTCCTGCCCGCAGCACCGGAACCACCTTGGGCAGCACCTGCTCCGCCACCGGGCGGTTGGATTCAACCACCGGAAACAGTTCACCGGTGTGGCAATAAAGCGGCAGCCCGGCCCGCTCGGCCGCCTGCACCGCCGCTTCCAGGACTTCCGTGCCCCAGTGCGAAATCGCGCCAGACTCGCCATGGCATTTGAAACCACGGATCAGGCGCGGGTGTTGCGCCGCGAGACGCACCAGGTCGTCGATGTCGACCATGCGCGGGTTGTGGAGAATGTCGCCGCGCATGCCCCCCTTGAGTGCGCCGGCGAGGTTGACGGACACGAAGCTGCGCACGTCGGTGCGCGACTGGTCGATCACATAGGCCTTGAAACCGCCGAAGGTCCAGGCCCCGGCGCTGCCCTGGTCGACGATGGTCGTGCATCCCGCGTTGACGCCGGCGTCGTCCGCGTTGACACCAAAATTGGTGACCCATTCATAGACATGGACATGCAGGTCGATGAGTCCGGGGCATACCACGGCACCACCGGCATCGATGGTCTGACGTGCGCGCAGGCCGGAAAGGTCGGGGCCTACGCCATCAATGCGGCCATTCCTGACTGCCACATCCATTCTTGCTTCGATACCGTTTGCCGGGTCGATGACCCAGCCGTCGCGTATCAGCAAATCCGCAATGTCTCCGTCCATCCATCATCTCCTCGTGAGTCTGGCCGCCTGCAATCACTGCATTTTGCACGCAACTCGCATGCCACCGCAGTGCGCATGGAAATTCGCGTTGGCCGGTTTGGTGTTCGGCTAAAATCAGTCCTCGAAAATGGCATGGCGGGGGCGCGCAGACCCGCATCAAAACCTTGATTCCCACTTCATCATGCGTCCTGACCTGACGTCGGCAGCGCGCCCGTCCACCTTCACGGTAGATGCGGTGGACGAGAATGGCAAGCTGGTGCCGACGCCGATCGCGGGGGAACATCCGCTCACGGTGTACCTGGACCGTCGCGAGCTGGTCACCCTGATGACCCTGGGCGCCGCACCCGAAGCCCTCGCCCTGGGATATCTGCGCAACCAGCGCATCATCAACGACATCGGACTCATCGCTGCGGTGCAGGTCGATTGGGAAACCGCCAGCGTGGCCATCACCACCCACGGCGGCGACCACTGGGCCAGCCCGGCGGCGCTAGCCCGGCTCGAACACAAGACCGTGACCACCGGCTGCGGCCAGGGGACGGTATTCGGCGACCTGATGGAAGCCATCGATGAGGTGCAACTGCCCGACTCGGCACGCCTGACGCAAGAGGTTTTGTACACGGTGATGGAACGGGTGCGCAAGCACGAGTCGATCTACAAGCAGGCCGGCGCCGTCCATGGATGCGCCCTGTGCTCCAACAGCGGCGAAAGCCGCGGGGAGATCGTGTATTTCGTCGAGGACGTCGGGCGCCACAACGCGGTCGACGCGATCGCCGGGCGCATGTGGCTGGACGGTGTCGACGGCGGCGACAAGATCTTCTACACCACCGGGCGCCTCACCTCCGAGATGGTCATCAAGTGCGCCCAGATGGGCATCCCGATCCTGCTGTCGCGCTCGGGGCTCACGCAAATGGGCCATGAAATCGCCAGGCGGGTCGGCATCACCATGATCGGCCGTTGCCAGGGCCGTCATTACCTCCTGTTCACCGGCCAGCAGCGCTTCGTGACGCATCCAACCACCCTCCTCGCATGACGCCCGCCGAAAAATCCTCCATCACCGGGCTTATCCTGGCCGGCGGGCGCAGCTCGCGCATGAACCCGGACCAGGCCGGCAAGCCGCGCGACAAGGCCTTGCTGGAGTTCCGTGGCAAGCGGCTGGTCGATCACGTGTTCGAGCGCATCGCCCCGCAGGTCGGTGGCGTGATGATCAACGCCAACCAGAATTACGAGCAGTACAAGTCCTTTGGCGTGCGGGTGGTGTCGGACGCCATCGGCGAATTCGCCGGCCCGCTGGCGGGGCTGCATGCCGGCCTGTTTGCCTCCAAGCGCCCTTTCATCATCACCGTGCCGTGCGATTCGCCGTTTTTTCCCGAGGACCTGGTCGAGCGGATGTTCGACGCGCTCGAGTCCACCGGCACCCAGGTGGCGGTGGCCACCAGCGGCGAGCAGCCCCATCCCGTGTTCACGCTCGCGCGCCGCAGCGTGATCGAGCATCTGTCTGATTTCCTCAAGGCGGGTGGCCGCAAGATCGACGCCTGGTACGACACCTTGTCGGTCGTGCATGTCGACTTCAATGACGACGCGCTGTTCGGCAACATCAACACCCCGGAGGAGCTCGAGGCGTTTGAAAAGGGTCTGCCGCCGCCGCCGCGCAAGCAAAAGCCGCGCTTCCGGCGCAAGCCGGCGGCCGACCCGGCCGTCTCCGACGCGCCCGATGCCGACGCCATTTCCGCCGCCACCGATTTCCTCACCGAGATCGTCGCCGCGCCCGCGCCCGCCCCGGCCGACCTGGCGTCCCTCATCAGCTGCATCGACGGCTACGATCCGAATGCCCTTCCGGTGGCCAAGGTCAATGAGGTGATCCGCCAGTTCGTGCAGCCGGTCGCGGGCGTCGAACAACTCGCGGTGCGCGACGCGCTCGGGCGCATCCTCGCCGCGGACATCATCTCGTCCATCAACGTGCCGGCGCACGACAACTCGGCCATGGACGGCTGGGCCGTGCGCGGCTCCGACCTGGCGGCGAGCGCAAGCGTCACCCTCACGGAAATCGGCAGCGCGCTGGCCGGCCGCGAATTCACCGGCAAGGTCAGCCGTGGCGAATGCGTTCGCATCACCACCGGCGCGGTCATGCCGCATGGCTGCGATACGGTGATCCCGCTCGAACTGGTACAGGCCGATGGCAAGCAGATCCGCATTCCGGGTGGCCAGGAAACCGGCGCCAACCGGCGCCTGGCCGGCGAGGACCTTGAAAAGGGCAAACCGGCCCTGCAGGCCGGTGCGCTGCTGCGCCCGGCCGAACTCGGGCTGATCGCCTCGCTCGGCGTGCCAGAGGTGAAGGTTCGGCGGCGCTTGCGGGTGGCGTTCTTCTCCACTGGCGACGAGTTGCGTTCCCTGGGTGAAGCGCTGGCCGAGGGCGAGGTGTATGACAGCAACCGCTACACCCTGTTCGGCATGTTGAAGCGCCTCGGCGTGGACGCCATCGACATGGGCGTGGTACGCGACGACCCGGAAGCACTGGAAGCCGCCTTCCGCTCTGCCGCAGCGAATGCGGACGCCGTGATCACCTCCGGCGGCGTGTCGGTCGGCGAGGCCGACTACACCAAGCAGATCATGAGAAAGCTGGGCGACGTGGTGTTCTGGAAGATCGCCATGCGTCCCGGGCGCCCCATGGCGTTCGGCCGCATCGCCGATGGCGACAGGTCTGCCTACCTGTTCGGCCTGCCCGGCAATCCGGTGGCCGTGATGGTGACCTTCTATCACTTCGTGCGCGCGGCGCTGCTGCACATGGCCGGTGCGTCCGGCATCGAGTTGCCGCTGCTGCAGGCGCGCTCGCTCGAGGCGATGCGCAAGAAGCCCGGCCGTACCGAGTATCAGCGCGGCATCCTGGAGATCCGTGATGGCGTCGCCGGCGTGCGAATCACCGGCGCCCAGGGGTCGGGCATCCTGCGCTCGATGAGCGAAGCCAACTGTTTTGTCGTACTCGGGCACGCCCAGGGCAATGTGGCCATCGGCGACCCCGTCGACGTGATGCTGTTCGATGGACTGGTCTGAGGGCGCCGCTTGCGCCTGATGCCCGCGGCGGAACCGATGCAGCCGGGTGTCCAGGCCGCGCCGGGCTGGCACGCGCGCCTCGAGCTGGGCTTCGACTGTGTCGGCGGGTCGCGCACCGTGCTGGCACGGCGCAACCATTTCGGCCCGTTGCGGGTCCAGAAGGCGCTCTATCCTGAAGGCGCGCATGTCTGCCACACGGTGATCGTGCATCCCCCGGGCGGCATCGCGTCCGGTGATCGCCTGGAAATCGATATCGGGTTGTCCGCCGATGCGCACGCCTTGATCACGACACCGGGGGCCACCAAGTGGTACAAGACCCCGCACGGCAGCGCCTCGCAATCCGTCTGCATCGATGTCGCCGCCAATGGCGTCATCGAGTGGCTGCCGCAGGAAGCCATTGTCTTCAACCAGGCGGATGCGCGCGCCAGCCTGGACATCGCGCTGGCCCGCGGCGCCCTCTTTCTTGGCTGGGACACCCTTTGCCTGGGCCGCACCGCCGCCGGCGAGAGATTCGCGAGCGGCAGCTATCGTCAGCGCTGGCAGATCCGGCAGGGTGAAACGCTGTTGTGGAACGAGACCGGCCGGCTCGAAGGCGGGAGCCCGCTGCTTCAATCGGCGGCGGGCATGGGCGGCGCGCCTGTCTGCGCCACCCTGGTGGCGGCCGGAAGGCCGGTTGATGGCGGCATGATCGATGCATTGCGGGCCGTGATGCTGACGATGCCTGCCGGCGTGCGAATGGCGGCCACACGCCTGCCGATGGCCGCGGTAATCCGCTATGTGGGGCATTCCACCGAGGAAGCGCGCGATGCCTTGGTCGCGCTTTGGGGCATACTGCGGCCCCACCTGACCGGTATCCAGGCGCAAGTGCCCCGGTTATGGCGAACTTGAACACGCTCCGGAAGGGGCGTCGACAGACAACAATAAACAGGAGACAGGCATGGCCATTACCGTAAGCGTCAACGGCAAACCGCGCACGACCAGCGCGGCGCCGGCGACACCGTTGCTGTATGTATTGCGCAACGATTTCGAACTCAATGCCGCCAAGTACGGTTGCGGCGCGTCCCAGTGCGGTGCCTGCACCGTGCTGGTCGATGACAAGCCGGTGCGTTCCTGTGTGACCCCCCTTTCGGCGATCGGCAAATCCAGTGTCACCACGCTCGAAGGACTGGGCACCCAGGACAAGCTGCACGCCCTGCAAAAAGCCTTCATCGACGAGCAGGCGGCGCAATGCGGCTACTGCATTCCCGGCATGATCATGTCCGCGAAGGCGCTGCTCGACGCCAATCCCAAGCCCAGCGACGCCGACATCATCGAGGCGCTTTCCGGCAACCTGTGCCGCTGCGGCACCCACAACCGCATAGTGCGCGCAATCAAGCGCGCCGCCGCCGGAGGCCAGGCATGATGGCCGTCCGCACCCGCCCCGCCAGCGCCGCGCGACGCGGCTTTCTCAAGCGCAGCGCCATCCTCACGGTCGGCTTCTCGCTGGTTCCCGCCCTGGAAATAGACGCGCAACAGGCGTCGAGCGCGCCGCGCCTGCCCGGCAGCCTGCAGAACAACCGCATGCTCGACGGCTGGCTGGGCATCAATCGCGACGGCACCATCACCGTATTCACCGGCAAGATCGAACTCGGCCAGGGCATTCTCACCGCGCTTTCGCAGATCGTCGCCGATGAACTCGACATCGACTTGAAGCGCATCCGGATGGTGTCCGGGGACACCTCGCGCACACCCAATGAAGGTGTCACCGCCGGCAGCCTGTCGTTGCAGGACAGCGGCACCGCCCTGCGCTTCGCCTGTGCCGAGGCGCGCGAGATGTTGATGCAGGCCGCCGCCGTCAAGCTGGGCGTGCGCACCGCCGCACTCACGGTTGAAGACGGTGTGGTCAGCAACCCCGCCGGCCAGAAGGCCGCGTACTGGGACCTGGCCGACGCCGGCATGCTCAAGCGCGAAGCGACCGCGCGCGCCAAGCCCAAGCTGCCGAACGAGATGAAGGTGGTCGGGCGCGACATTCCGCGCAGCGACATTCCCGGCAAGGTCACCGGCGCTGAAGCCTATGTCCACGACATGCGCCTGCCGGGCATGCTGTTCGGGCGCGTGGTGCGTCCGCCCTCGCCCCGGGCCAGACTGCTGTCCTTTGATGACAAGATGGTGCGCCGCCTGCCCGGCGTAGTGGCGGTAGTGCGCGACGGCAGCTTCCTGGGTGTCGCCGCGGAGCGCGAAGAACAGGCGATCGCAGCCGTGCAGGCGATCCGCAAGGCGGCGAAATGGGAAGAAAAGGCCGATCTTCCGCCCAACAATCCCGCGCAGTTCGAGCGCATGAAGACCATGCGCTCGACAGATACGATCGTCAGCGAAGTCAAGGGACCGGAACCCGCGGCCGGGGCCAGGACTTTCGAAGCGAATTACACGCGGCCGTTCCAGTCGCACGCCTCGATCGGCCCCTCCTGCGCGGTGGCGCAATGGAAGGACGGCAAGCTCGCCGTGTGGACACATTCGCAAGGGGTGTTCCCGCTGCGTGGCGATCTTGCAAAGGCTCTGCGCACGCCCGAGGCGAACATCACGGTCAGCCATCGCGAAGGCTCGGGTTGCTATGGCCACAATGGCGCCGACGACGTGGCACTCGATGCCGCGCTGGTCGCACGCGCCACAAATGGCCGCCCGGTCAAGCTGCAATGGATGCGCGAAGACGAATTCGCCTGGGAGCCCTACGGCTCGGCGATGGCCATCCGCATGAAGGCCGCCCTCGACGACGGCGGCAGGATCGTCAATTGGGAACACGAGCTTTGGAGCCACACCCACAGCACCCGCCCCTATGATCCCGCCGGCTGCAACTTGCTGGCTTCGTGGCACCTGCAGGACCCGCTCAACCCCGGACCTGCGCGCAACATTCCGCAACCGGCGGGCGGCAGCGACCGCAACTCGATTCCCCTCTACAAGTTTGCGCGCCAGAAGGTCACCAACCATCTGCTGACGGACATGCCGGTACGCGTATCGGCGCTACGCGGACTCGGGGCCTATGCCAACATCTTCGCCCTCGAGAGCTTCATCGACGAGCTCGCGGCCACCGCCGGCGTTGATCCGGTCGCATTCCGGCTGCGCCACATGGAAGATCCGCGCGCCCGTGCCGTGATCGAAACCGCGGCGACCAAGGCAGGCTGGCAACCCAACGCCAGGGGCGACGGCAAGCGCGGACGCGGCATCGGCTTCTCCAAGTACAAGAACCTGGCCTGCTACTGCGCGGTGGTGGTGGACATCGAGGTCGATCCCGCCACCGGCGTGGTCAAGGTCCTCAAGGCGGTGAGCGCGGCCGAGGCCGGCCAGATCGTCAACCCGGACGGGTTTCGCAACCAGATCGAAGGCGGCATCATCCAGTCCACCAGCTGGACCTTGCGCGAGGCGGTGAACTTCGACGCCACGCGCATGCTCACGAAGGCGTGGCCGGACTACCCTATCCTGCGCTTCGGCGAGATCCCGGCGGTCGATGTCACGCTGATCAACCGCCCCGAGGAACGCACCCTGGGTGCCGGCGAAGGCTCGCAGGGCCCCACCGTAGCGGCGATTGCCAATGCCTTCTTCAACGCGACCGGCAGGCGCATCCGCGACCTGCCCTTCACGCCCGCGCGGGTAAAGGCGGCGCTGGCCTGATGCAAGCGAGCTGGCGGTCCTCAGACCGCCAGCAGCGCCTTGACGTTGTCGCGCTGCATGTCGGCGCCGCGTCCGGACTTGATCACCTCGCCACGCGACATCACGATGTAGTGGTCGGCGAGGCTTTCGGCGAAGTCGTAGTACTGCTCCACCAGCAGGATCGCCATCTCGCCGCTTTGCGCCAGCGAACGGATGGCGCGTTCGATGTCCTTGATGATGGAAGGCTGGATGCCCTCGGTGGGCTCATCGAGAATCAGCAGTTTCGGGTTCATCGCCAGCGCCCGGCCGATCGCGAGTTGCTGCTGCTGCCCGCCGGAAAGGTCGCCACCGCGCCGCTTGAGCATGTCCTTCAACACCGGGAACATCTCGTAAATGCGGCCAGGTATGCGCGCACTGCCCGGCTGCGTCGCCAGGCCCATCTGCAGGTTCTCTTCAACGGTCAGGCGCGGAAAAATCTCGCGCCCTTGCGGCACGTAGGCGATACCGGCGCGCGCCCGCGCATCCGGTGACAGCTTGCAGATGTCGCGGCCCTGCCACATGATCGCGCCGGAACGGATCGGCAGCAGGCCCACCAGGCATTTCAGCAGCGTGGTCTTGCCCACGCCATTGCGTCCGAGCAGCGTGGTGCAGGCGGCATCCGGAATCTCGAGCGAGAGGTTGCGCAGCGTGTGGCTGCCGCCGTAGAACTGGTTCACCCCGGTTAGTGTCAGCACATCAGCGTCCCAGGTAGACCTCGATGACCCGCTCGTCGGACTGCACCTGGTCCATGCTGCCCTCGGCGAGAACGCTGCCTTCGTGCAGCACGGTGACGGTTTTTGCAATCCTGGCGACGAAATCCATGTCGTGCTCGACCACCACCACGGAATACTTGCCGCGCAAGGTCATGAAAAGCTCGGCGCTCTTCATGGTTTCCTCGTCGGTCATACCGGCCACCGGCTCGTCGAGCAGCAACAGCTGCGGCTCCTGCATGAGCAACATGCCGATTTCCAGCCATTGCTTCTGGCCGTGCGAAAGCAACCCGGCAGGCTCATAGGCACGCGCGGTCAGCGCGATTTGCTCCAGGGTTTGACCAATCAGGTCGCGCGACTGGCCGGAAAGTTTCGCCCGCAGGCTGGCCCAGACACCCTTGTCGGTCTTCATCGCCAGTTCGAGGTTTTCGAACACCGTGTGGTTCTCGTAGACCGTCGGCTTCTGGAACTTGCGACCGATGCCCGCGTGGGCGATCTGCGGCTCCGACAGGCGCGTCAGGTCGATGGTCTGGCCGAAGAAGGCAGTGCCGGAATCCGGGCGGGTCTTGCCGGTGATCACATCCATCATGGTGGTCTTGCCGGCGCCATTGGGCCCGATGATGCAGCGCAGCTCGCCGCGCTCGATGGTGAGTGTCAGCTTGTTGAGCGCGCGAAAACCGTCGAAACTGACCGTGATGTCATCCAGGTAGAGGATCGGGCCGTGAACCGTGTCGAGTTCGCCGGAGGACACCCGGCCGTCGATCGCCTCCGAGGTGCCGGTCGCGCTGATCGCGCTCATTTACCCGCCCCTGTACCGTTGCGCCTGAACTTGGCAAGCAAACCCATCACCCCGTTGGGCAGGTATAGCGTGACCAGGATGAAGAGGCCACCGAGGAAAAACAGCCAGTACTCCGGGAAGGTGGCCGTCAACCAGCTCTTCGCGCCGTTGACGATGCCCGCCCCGAGAATCGCGCCCACCAGCGTGCCGCGGCCGCCCAGTGCGACCCAGATGGCGATTTCGATGGAATTCGCCGGGGACATTTCCGACGGGTTGATGATGCCCACCTGCGGCACGTAGAGCGCGCCGGCGATGCCGCACATCATGGCCGAAAGCGTCCAGATGAACAGCTTGTAGTGCACCGGGTTGTAGCCGGAGAACATGACGCGGCTTTCGGCGTCGCGAATCGCCGTGAGAACCCGGCCCAGCTTGGAGGTCACGATCCAGCGCGCGACCAGCAGCATGGCGATGAGCGTAAAGGCCGAGAGCACGAACAGGGTCATGCGCATGCCAGGCGTCGCGATCGGCACATCGAGGATGCGCTTGAAATCGGTGAAGCCATTGTTGCCGCCGAACCCGGTATCGTTGCGGAAAAACAGCAGCATGAAGGCGAAGGTCATCGCCTGGGTGATGATCGAGAAGTACACCCCCTTGATGCGCGAACGGAACGCGAAGAACCCGAACACGAATGCGAGCAGTCCCGGCACCAGCACCACCAGCAGCATGGCGTACCAGAAGTGGTCGGTGAAGCTCCAGTACCAGGGATAGGCCTTCCAGTCGAGAAACACCATGAAGTCCGGCAGGTGGCTCTTGTAGACGCCATCCAGGCCGATCTGGCGCATCAGGTACATGCCCATCGCGTATCCACCCAGGGCGAAGAACAGGCCGTGGCCGAGCGAAAGAATGCCGGTAAAGCCCCAGATCAGGTCCATCGCCAGGGCCACCATCGCGTAGCACATGATCTTGCCCAGCAGGGCCACCATGTAGTCCGGAATTGAAAACATGCTGTCCTTGGGCAGCACCATGTTGCACACCGGGAAGACCACAAACACCAGCAGCGCGAACGCCGCGACTCCCGCCCAGCCGCGCGGGCCGTACAGTCGATGGAAAAGGGAGGTTTCGCCCGGGTTGCTCATCACGAATCGGCGAACCGCCCCTTGATCGCGAAGATGCCCTGCGGGCGCTTCTGGATGAAAACGATGATGAACACCAGGATGCAGATCTTCGCCAGCACCGCGCCGGCGATGCCCTCGAGGAACTTGTTGGCGATGCCCAGCCCCATGGCCGCGTAGACCGTCCCCGCCAGTTGCCCCACCCCGCCCAGCACCACCACCATGAAGGAATCGACGATGTAGCTCTGGCCAAGATCCGGACCGACGTTGCCGATTTGCGAGAGCGCACAGCCGGCCAGCCCGGCGATGCCGGAACCCAGGCCGAAGGCCACCGTATCGATGCGTCGGGTCGGCACGCCCACGCAAGACGCCATGCCGCGGTTCTGCGTGACCGCGCGCACGAACAGTCCCAGGCGGGTCCGCGTCAGCATCACCCACACCATGAACAGGACGAACATGGCGAAGCCGAGGATGACCAGCCGGTTGTAGGGCAACACCACGCCGGTGACGATCTCGATACCGCCGGACATCCAGACCGGATTTTCCACCTGCACGTTCTGCGCGCCAAAGATCGAACGACAGCCCTGGATCAGCATCAGGCTGATGCCCCAGGTGGCCAGCAGGGTTTCCAGCGGCCTGCCGTACAGGAAGCGGATCACCCCGCGCTCGAGCACCATGCCCACCAGCGCCGCGACCGCGAACGACACGGGGACGGCGGCCAGCAGATACCAGTCGAAAGCCGCCGGCGCATGGGCTTTGAACAGGTTCTGGACCACATAGGTGGCGTATGCGCCGACCATGATCAGTTCGCCGTGCGCCATGTTGATGACGCCCATCAGGCCATAGGTGATCGCCAGCCCCAGTGCCGCGAGCAGCAGGATGGAACCCAGGCTGATGCCGGTAAAGGCCTGGGCGATGCGCTCGCCTGTTGAAAGGCGCCCCTGAACCGCGTTCAGGGAGGACTGCGCCGCGCCGGTGATCTCGGTGTCCGGCTCGATGAACTTGCCGTCCTTTTTCTCGAGGAAGGGCAGCAGCAGGGTCTTGGTGTTCGGATTGGTGCTCTGCGCCAGTGCGATGATGGCGGCCAGCTTCACGGCGCGATCACTGCTCTTCAACTGCAGGGACGCCTGTACCAGAGTGAGGATTTCCTTGACCTGTGCATCGCTTTCCTTGGCGAGCGCCCGCGCCAGGGTCGGCAGCATCTCCTCCTCCGCATTGCCCTGCAATTCCTTGGCCGCGGCCAGCCGGATATCACGGCTGGGCGAATTCAGGCGCAGGGCCGCGATGGCCGCGCCGATTTCGCCGCGCATCTGGTTGTTGATGACCACGTCATCCATGTCCGCGGGAAGCGGATCGACCGGCTTTCCGGTGATGGCATCGGTGCCCTTGTCGTCCTTGACGATCAGGACCTTCTTGTCGGCCGTGGTCTTGACGGTGTCGGCCACCAGTGCCTGGAGAAAGGGGATAGCGGACTCGTCGCCGGCGTTGACGATCGCCGCGACCGCGGCGCTCTTGTCCTCGATCTCCCCGAAGGAGAGCTTGCCGATCGCCTCGGGCGACAGGGACCACGCGACCTGGCTTGCGAGAAGGCAAGCGAAGGCGAGCAGAAACCGCAGGGTCAGCGCAGACAAGGACCGCTCCAGAGCGAATGGGGGAATTGGAAATTCTGGTACTGCCCGACCCCGGCCGGCTGCGACCGGGGTCGGTTGATGCGCTACCTGAACCGGATTACTTCTTCTCCGGCTCGTCCTTCTTCTTGTCGTTGCCTTCGATGAACGGGCTCCACGGCATTGCGCGCACCGGGCCCGGGGTCTTCCACACGACATTGAACTGACCGTCAGCCTTGACTTCACCGATGAACACCGGCTTGTGCAGGTGATGGTTCTTCTCGTCCATCTTGGCCACGAAGCCGGAAGGTGCCTTGAAGGTCTGCCCGTTGATGGCCGGGATGATCTTGTCGGTCTCGACGGACTTCGCCTTGGCAGCGGCCTGCGCCCACATGTGGACGCCGATGTAGGTGGCTTCCATCGGGTCGTTGGTCAGCGGTTTGTCGGCACCCGGCAGTTTCTTGGCCTTGGCGTAGGCGGCCCACTTCTTCTTGAAGTCGTCATTGGTCGGGTTCTTGACGGACATGAAGTAGTTCCATGCAGCGAGGTGGCCGACCAGCGGCTTGGTGTCCACGCCACGCAGTTCCTCTTCACCGACCGAAAAGGCCACCACCGGAACGTCCTTGGCCTTGAGGCCGGCGTTGCCCAGTTCCTTGTAGAACGGCACGTTGGAGTCGCCGTTGATAGTGGAGATCACCGCGGTCTTGCCGCCCTGCGAGAACTTCTTGATGTCGGCGACGATGGTCTGGTAGTCGCTGTGGCCGAAGGGGGTGTACTTCTCGTCGATGTCCTTCTCGGCGACGCCCTTGGACTTGAGGAAGGCGCGCAGGATCTTGTTGGTCGTGCGCGGATACACATAGTCGGTACCCAGCAGCACCCAGCGCTTGGCACCGCCACCGGCCTTGCTCATCAGGTACTCGACCGCGGGAATCGCCTGCTGGTTGGGCGCCGCGCCGGTGTAATAGACGTTCTTGGAAAGCTCTTCACCCTCGTACTGCACGGGGTAGAACAAAAGGCCGTTCAACTCTTCGAACACCGGCAGTACGGACTTGCGCGACACCGAGGTCCAGCAGCCGAAGGTGACAGCCACCTTGTCCTTGGAAATCAGCTGACGCGCCTTTTCAGCGAACAGCGGCCAGTTCGAGGCCGGGTCGACAACAACGGGCTCGAGCTTCTTGCCCAGCACGCCGCCCTTGGCGTTGATCTCCTCGATGGCCATCAGGGCCACGTCCTTGAGGACTGTTTCGGAAATCGCCATGGTTCCCGAGAGGGAGTGCAGCACACCAACCTTGATCGTATCGGCGGCCTGCGCAAAGGCGGCACCGGCGCCAGCCAGGCTCAATGACACACTGACGGCCAGTTTCTTCAGGAACATTCTGCGACGCATCGTCTTCCCCTAAAAGGTTCAAAAAATTGTTCCGACAATCCCGGGCAAGCTATAGGCCCGAATTCGGAATCAAGCTTCCATGAGCATGCGGCGTGCCAGTTCGTCAGAAAACCCGCCAGGCGCGATGGCACGCGGGCTGCCCCGGCGGCGTGAGTCGATTCTGGTGCGTCAATGCACGCCCAAGATGCATTCCCAAATGCGTTACGCACCATGTTTGTGCCGACGCCCCGTTAGGCGGCATGCGTCGATTCACATGCGGATGCCGCAGCGGATTTGCGCGGCACGCGACCATCGGTTAATCTCGCGCCACCCGTCCCCACACCGGATCAAGATGGAACTCACGCCACGCGAGCGCGACAAGCTCCTGATATTCACCGCAGCCCTGGTCGCGGAGCGTCGCCGCGCGCGCGGGCTCAAGCTCAACTATCCCGAATCGGTGGCCCTGATCAGCGCGGCCATCATGGAGGGCGCGCGCGATGGCCGCACCGTCGCCGAGCTCATGGGCGAAGGCACGCGCATCCTTGCCCGTGCCGACGTCATGGAAGGCGTGCCGGAGATGATTCCCGAGATCCAGGTGGAGGCGACCTTCCCGGACGGCACCAAACTGGTCACCGTGCACCATCCGATTCCGTGATGGCCCCGGCATTCCGCCCCGTTTCCGCATCGAGGACACCATGATTCCAGGCGAATATGACATTGCGGAAGGCGAGATCGAACTCAATGCCGGCCGCGCCACCGCGAAGGTCAAGGTCGCCAACACCGGCGACCGGCCGGTGCAGGTGGGCTCCCATTTCCATTTCTACGAGGTCAACGCCGCCTTGCGGTTCGAGCGCGAGATCGCCTACGGCATGCGCCTCAACATCGCGGCCGGCACCGCGGTGCGCTTCGAACCGGGCCAGGAGCGCAGCGTCGAGCTGGTCGCGCTTGCCGGCGACCGCAAGGTGTATGGCTTCAACGGCGCCGTCATGGGAGCGCTGAAGCCATGAAGATCAGCCGGCAAGCCTATGCGGAAATGTTCGGTCCCACCACCGGCGACCGGGTGCGTCTGGCCGACACCGGCCTGTGGATCGAGGTCGAGCGCGACTTCACGGTCTATGGCGAGGAGGTCAAGTTCGGCGGCGGCAAGGTGATCCGCGACGGCATGGGCCAGGGCCAGCGCATGCACCGCGATGTGATGGACACCGTCATCACCAACGCGCTGATCGTCGACCACTGGGGCATCGTCAAGGCCGACATCGGATTGAAGGCGGGGCGCATCGCCGCCATCGGCAAGGCCGGCAACCCGGACATCCAGCCCGGCGTGACCATGGCCATCGGCGGCGCCACCGAGATCATCGCCGGCGAAGGCATGATCGTCACCGCCGGCGGCATCGACACGCACATCCATTTCATCTGCCCGCAGCAGATCGAGGAGGCGCTGATGTCGGGCATCACCACCATGATCGGCGGCGGCACCGGTCCGGCGGCGGGCACCTCGGCCACCACCTGTTCGCCGGGACCATGGCACATCCATTCGATGCTCTCGGCGGCCGAAGCGTTCCCGATGAACCTGGGCTTTCTCGGCAAGGGCAATGTCAGTCTGCCAGGCCCGCTCATCGAGCAGGTCGAGGCCGGCGCGATCGGCCTGAAGCTGCACGAGGACTGGGGCACCACGGCGGCGGCCATCGACAACTGCCTTTCGGTCGCCGACAGGATGGACATCCAGGTCGCGATCCATACCGACACCCTGAACGAAGGCGGCTTCCTCGAGAACACCGTGGCGGCCTTCAAGGGGCGCACCATCGCGACCTTCCATACCGAGGGCGCCGGCGGCGGACACGCGCCGGACATCATCCGCATCTGCGAGCACGCCAACGTGCTGCCCTCCTCGACCAACCCGACCATGCCGTATACGGTCAACACGGTCGACGAACACCTCGACATGCTGATGGTCTGCCACCATCTCGACCCGGCCATTGCCGAGGACATCGCCTTCGCCGAGAGCCGCATCCGGCGCGAGACCATCGCCGCCGAAGACATCCTGCACGACCTGGGCGTGATCTCCATGATGAGTTCCGACAGCCAGGCGATGGGACGCGTGGGTGAAGTCATCACGCGCACCTGGCAGGCCGCCCACAAGATGAAGGCGCAGCGCGGCGCCCTGCCCGGTGATGGCGCCAGGAACGACAACTTCCGCGCCAAGCGCTACATCGCCAAGTACACCATCAACCCGGCGCGCGCCCACGGCATCAGTCATGTGGTCGGCTCCATCGAGGTCGGCAAGATCGCCGACCTGGTGCTCTGGAAGCCCGCCTTCTTCGGCGCCAAACCCTCCATGATCCTCAAGGGCGGCATGATCGCCGCCGCCCAGATGGGCGATGCCAACGCCTCGATCCCCACGCCCCAGCCGGTGTATTCGCGCCCCATGTTCGGCGCCTTCGGGCGCGCCCTCAAGACCTCGCTGACCTTTGTGTCACGGGCGGCCCACGATGCCGGCATCGGCGAAACTCTCGGGCTGACCAAGCCCCTGGTGGCGGTGCGCGACATCCGCGCGGTGCGGAAGCAGGACATGGTCCACAACGACGCCTGCCCGAAAATCGAGGTCGATCCGGAAACCTACGAGGTGCGTGCCGACGGCATGCTGCTCAAATGCGAACCCGCGACTTCCCTGCCGCTGGCCCAACGCTATTTCCTGTTCTGACCATGCTTACCCTCAAGGAACCAGCCCCTGCCGGGGCGAGCGCGGTGGCCGACCTGCCGCTGCCCTATGAACTGCGCGAGAAAACCCGCCTGCGCGCCACCCTGTCCGGCGGCGAAGAGGTCGCGCTGTTTCTCAAGCGCGGTTCGGTGTTGCGCGGCGGCGACCTGCTGCAGGGCGACGACGGGCGCGTCGTGCGTATCGTCGCCGCCGACGAACCGGTGCTCGAAGTCGAATGCCACGACGCGCTCGAATTCGCCCGATGCGCGTATCACCTCGGCAACCGTCACACGCCGGTACAGATGATTGGTCGCAAACCGGATGGCCACTTCACGCTGCGCATCCGTGCCGACCATGTGCTGGCCGACATGCTCGCCGGGCTCGGCGCCCACTCGCACGAGGCGATGGCGCCGTTCGAGCCCGAATCCGGTGCCTATGGCGGCCACTCGCATGTGGGCTCGCACGACCATGATCATGACCACGAATATGACCATGGCAGCTGTGATCACCATGACCATGACCATGGTCACCATGTGCATCCCGGCAGCCGCATGCCGGTGCATGAGCCAAAGATCCATCGCCCTGATCTCGCGGTGTGGAAAGGCACGCAGGACAAGTGAGCGCCGAACCGCTGTCCGGCCGCTCGCTGCTGCGCCTCCTGCACCTGGCAAGCCCCGGGCTTCCGGTGGGAGCGTACAGCTATTCGCAAGGGCTGGAAGCCGCCATCGACGCCGGCCTGGTGCGCGATGAACCCACCGCACTGGCCTGGATAGAAGAGGTGCTGGGTCATTCCATGGCCAGGCTGGAGGCACCGGTGTTTTGCCGCCTCTACGACGCCTGGAGCGCCGGAGACCGCGCGCGCGCCGACCATTGGTCGGCCTGGTTTCTGGCGGCCCGGGATACTGCCGAATTGCGCGCCGAGACAGTCCAGATGGGTTTTTCGCTTGGGCGCCTGCTGCGTGACCTGTTTCCCGCGGACCCGCGCATCGCGTGGTTGCCTGCCAGTGTTTCGGCCACGTCATTGCCATTTCCCGGCGCGCTTGCCGCGGCATGCGTGATCCTGGAAACCCCGCTGGAAGCCTCACTGCATGCGTTCCTGTTTTCCTGGGCCGAGAACCAGACCCTGGCAGCGCTCAAGGCCATTCCGCTTGGCCAGGCGGCCGGCCAGCGCATCCTGTTCGCGCTCGAACCAGGCATTCTCGCCGCAGCCGGGACCGCGCTTGCGATCGACGACGACGAGATGTCCAACTGGACGCCCGGCCTGTCCATCCTTTCGATGCGGCACGAGACCCAGCACAGCCGCATCTTCCGCTCCTGAACTGGAAACGCCATGAACGCTCCACACCCGCCCCGCCCCGCCGACCCGCTGCATCAAGCCCTGCGCGTCGGCATAGGCGGCCCGGTCGGCTCCGGCAAGACCGCGCTGTGCGAAATGCTATGCAAGGGCATGCGCGACCGTTATGACATGGGGGTCATCACCAACGACATCTACACCAAGGAGGACATGGAAATCCTCCTGCGCGCCGGCGCGCTGCCACCCGAGCGCATCATGGGTGTGGAAACCGGCGGCTGCCCGCACACTGCGATACGCGAGGACGCCTCGATCAACCTGGAGGCGATCGCGCGCATGCAGGCGGATTTCCCCGACCTCGACCTGATCCTGCTCGAATCCGGCGGCGACAACCTGGCGGCCACCTTCAGTCCTGAACTGTCCGACCTGACGCTCTATGTGATTGATGTGGCCGGCGGCGAGAAAATTCCGCGCAAGGGCGGGCCCGGCATCACGCGTTCCGACCTTTTGATCATCAACAAGACCGACCTTGCCCCCCATGTGGGCGCCAATCTCGACGTGATGGCAAGCGACGCGCGGCGCCAGCGTGGCGACCGGCCGTTCATTTTCACCAACCTGCGTGCCGGCACCGGGGTTCTCGAAGTGATCGAATTCATCCGCACACAGGGCCTGCTTGACGAGGCCCGCGCGGCTCGCCACTAGGCCCGCCCTTCATGCCGGACGTCGCGCAACTCTTGCCGCTGGCAGGACTCACATTCCTGCTCGGACTGCGTCACGGCATGGACCCTGACCACCTGATCGTGGTCGACAACATCACGCGCTTCAACGCCAGCGTGCGCCCGGACCGGGCGCGCTGGTGCGGCCTGTTCTTCTCGCTCGGGCATGGCGCCATGGTTACGCTGGTGGCCGCGCTGCTGGCCGTGGCCGCTGGCGGGCATCACATTCCCGCCTGGGTCGAGGAAGCCGGTCAGGTCATCTCGATCGGTTTCCTGCTACTCATGGGGGCGCTCAACCTGCGTGCCCTGCTGGCCGCCCCCGGCGCCACCGTCGTCCCGCGCGGCTTGCGCGGCGGCGCTTTTCTGCGTCTGACCCGGGTATCGCACCCGCTCGCCATCTCGATGATCGGCGCCGCGTTCGCCATATCCATGGACACCCTGTCCCAGGCAACCGTGTTTTCGATGGCCGCGACCGGCCGGTTCGCATGGGGTGCCGCCCTGCTGCTCGGCGCCGTTTTCACCATCGGCATGCTGGCGGTCGACACCGCCAACGGCTGGTGGGTGGCGCGGGTGATCGATACGATAGGCGGAACCGGGCAGGCGTGGTCGCGCAGGATTACCTGGGCCATCGCACTGCTTTCCCTGGGCCTGGCGGCAACCGGCCTGGCCCGGCTGGCGCACCCGGTGCTCGATGAATGGTATGACCGCCACGCGCTGATGCTGGGTTTCGCCAGCATTGTGCTCATCAGCGTGCTGTTCGCCGCGGCGCGAGCGCGGCGGGCGCCGCCGTCAGCGTGACGCGGGCCCGGCCGGCGCCGGATCGGGTTCCAGGGTGAACACGAACGAGGCGCCCTGACCGGGGGCGGCGTGCGCGGCGATTTCGCCACCATGCCGGCGCACGATGCGGGATACCGTGGCCAGGCCGATCCCGGAGCCGGGAAACTGGTCGGCCGCATGCAGGCGCTGGAACGGCGCGAAGAGGTTTGCCACGTAACGCATGTCGAAGCCCGCGCCGTTGTCACGCACTTCGAAGCGCGTGATTCCACCGGCGCGGCGGGCAGCCAGGCTGATCCGTACACCGGCGGTGCGGCCGGTGAACTTCCATGCGTTGCCGAGCAGGTTCTCGAGCATGAGGCGCACCAGGCCAGGATCGGCTTGCG
The DNA here is from genome assembly GCA_965279115.1 of Burkholderiales bacterium. Taxonomy (GTDB): domain Bacteria; phylum Pseudomonadota; class Gammaproteobacteria; order Burkholderiales; family JAEUOS01; genus JAEUOS01. The sequence continues at coordinate 5,729,197 of OZ257137.1, read as the reverse complement.
CCGTCAAGCCTGCCTCGATCACCCATTCGGCGCTGCGCTGCGGCTCGCGCTCCTGCAAGGCGCGCGCCACCTCGTTTGCCATTTCCGTGATATCGACCCGCCTGCGCACGATCGACTGTTGCGAGATGCGCGAAAGCGCCAGCAGGTCGTCGATCAGCAGGGTCATGCGCTGGGTGGCCGCGCGGATCTTGCCGAACATCGCGTCGGACTCGGCGTCGAGGCCGGCTCCGGCCGACTCGCGCAGCAAGGCGGCGAAACTGTCGATCGAGCGCAAGGGGGCGCGCAGGTCGTGCGACACCGAATAGGTGAAGGCTTCGAGCTCGCGGCAGGCCTCCTGCAGCGCGGATGTGCGCTCGGCCACGCGCGTCTCCAGCGTCGTGGTGAGGTCGCGCAGCTTGTCCTCGGCGGCCTTGAGCCCGGTGACGTCCTGCAGGTAGCCGTGGAAGTGGGTAGTCGTACCGCTCTCATCGCGGATCGCACGGGTGAAATCGCGCACCCAGCGGACATCGCCGTCGGCGCGGACGATGCGGTACTCCTGCCCGAAATGCTCGACACCTTCGAGGTTGTGGCGCCACACGTCCTCACGGACCCGGGCGACATCGTCCGGATGGATCAGCGACTTGAAACCGACCTTACCAGAAAGCCAGTCGTCCTGGCTGTGGCCGGTGAGGACGGCCACATTGGCCGAGACGAATTCAATCGGCCAGCCATGCCCGGCGCGCCACTTGAACACCACCACCGGCCCATCGACAAACAGCTGGCGCTCGTCGCGCAGCCGGTTCTCGGCCTGCTTGCGTTCCAGCGCAAAGCCGACATGATGCGCCACAGCGCAGGCGATTTCCACTTCGGCGGCACCGAAAACATGTGCCGCATCATGGTAGATCATGAACTTGCCGGCCAGCACCCCGTCGCAGGTGATGGGCACAAACGCGAGTGCCCCGATGCCTTCGCCGCGCACGACCGCGAGCAGGCGTTCCAGCGACGGCTCGACCCGCACATCCGGCACCAGGACGGGCAGCGGGTCGCGGTCATCCAGGCGCCAGGGATTGTGGCCCTCCACCGCTGCACGGTAGCCGTCGCTGAGGCCGCGCCATGCCCGGAAGCGCATGACGTTCGCGGCGTCGAGCAACAGGATGGCCGCCCGCGACGCACCGGTAGCCTTCAGGACGCCGTCAACCGCCAGTTCGCAGAATGCATCGAGGGTCGAAGTGCGATGCAGGGCGTCGCTGAGCCGATACACTTCGTGCAGCTGCGATACATACGCCACGCTGCCGTCGACCGCACCAACCCCGGATGCCTCTGCCATTCGCCCCTCCCCGTCCTGCACGGTCCCGATCCCGCGCGTCTACCCCGGTATTTCGTACTGCGGCCCGCCGCGCCATGAAGCCCCCCGAAGCGCGGACAAGCGACCGAGTATACCCATACTCCCGGCTTGCCAGAACCGGCCGCGCACGGCCCCTTGGCATCCCCTGCCGGCTCAAAATCTCAACGGGAATCCGGCACCAGTTGCACCGTGTAACCGCCGGACTTTTCATCCAGCGACAGGCTGATCAGGTTGTTGGCCTGCGCCTCCGCGAGCAGGTCGCTGAACGCGCGATACCCGTAGTAGCTTTCGTTGAAGCCGGGGCGGCGCCGCTTGAGGGTCTGCTTGATCATCGACCCCCAGATCTTGTCGCCGGCGCCGCGCTCGGCCACCAGCGCCTCCACGGTCTCGACCACCAGGTCGAGCGCCTCCTGGCGCTTGTCATCAGGCCCGGCGTCCGGGTCAGGCGCCTTCTGGGCCGGCTTCCTGGCGCCACCTTGCGTGCCGGCGACGCCCTTGGCGGGTGACTTGCGCGCCGCACGGTTGCGCTTGGCCTCCTCCTCGCGCACCAGGTCGTCGTAGTAGATGAATTCGTCGCAATTGGCGATCAGCAGGTCCGAGGTCGAGTTCTTGACACCGACGCCGATCACCACCTTGTTGTTCTCGCGCAATTTGGACACCAGCGGCGAGAAGTCCGAATCGCCGGACAGGATGACGAAGGTGTCCACATGCGCCTTGGTATAGCAAAGGTCGAGCGCGTCGACCACCATGCGGATGTCCGCCGAGTTCTTGCCTGACTGGCGCACATGCGGAATCTCGATCAGTTCGAATGCCGCCTCGTGCATGGACGCCTTGAACTCCTTGTAGCGTTCCCAGTCGCAGTAGGCCTTCTTGACCACGATGCTGCCCTTGAGAAGCAGGCGCTCCAGGACGCGGGCGATATCGAATTTCGCGTACTTCGCATCGCGCACGCCCAGCGCGACGTTCTCGAAGTCGCAAAACAGCGCCATGTTGTTGATTTCGGGTTGGGTTGCCATGCGTATTCCACCTTGGGGTTGGTAAGTCGCGCCTGCTGATCAGGCCGGCGTGGAAGGAGCGGCCGAGTCTTCGGTCACCGGATTGCCGAGCAGCCTGGCCGCGCCCGCCTCGGGCAAGGCCTCCACGTCCTTGAGCTTCCTTTCCATCTGGCGGGTGCGCGTTTCGGCCGCGTCGATGGAATTGGCCACCGCCTGGAGCTGGGACTTGGTCTTCGACAGCACATCGCCGAACTTGTGGAACTCGGTCTTCACCGCGCCCAGCACCTGCCACACCTCGCTGGAACGCTTTTCGATGGCCAGGGTACGGAATCCCATCTGCAGCGAATTGAGCAAGGCCGTCAGGGTGGTCGGCCCGGATACGGTGACACGGCATTCGCGTTGCAGCCAGTCCGACAACCCCGGGCGGCGCAACACCTCGGCATACAGGCCTTCGGTGGGCAGGAACAGGATGGCAAAGTCGGTGGTATGCGGCGGCGCCACATATTTGTCGCGGATGGAACGCGCCTCGCCCTTGATGCGCGCTTCGAGCGCCCGGGAGGCCTCTTCGAGCGCCACCACATCGGCGGCCTCCTGGGCGGCGACGATGCGCTCGTAGTCCTCGACCGGAAACTTGGAATCGATCGGCAACCAGACCTGCGACTCGCCTTCCCGCCCCGGCAGGCGGATCGCATACTCCACCCGCTCGCTGCTGCGGGGAATGGTGGCCACATTGGTGGCGTATTGGTCCGGCGTGAGGGTCTGCTCCAGCAACGCGCCCAGCTGGACCTCGCCCCAGGTGCCGCGGGCTTTCACGTTGGTCAGCACGCGTTTGAGGTCGCCGACGCCGATGGCCAGGGTCTGCATCTCGCCCAGGCCCTTGTGCACCGCGTCGAGCCGGTCCGACACCAGCTTGAACGATTCACCAAGACGCTGCTCGAGCGTCGCATGCAGCTTTTCGTCGACGGTCTTGCGCATCTCGTCGAGCTTGGTGGCGTTTTGCGTCTCGATGTCCTTCAGGCGCGCCTCAAGCGTGGCGCGCACCTCGGCCAGGCGCGCGGCGAGCTGCTGGTTCAAGCCGTCGCCAAAGCGGACCAGCGTGCCGGCATTCTCCTCCCGCCCGGCGCGCGCATCCACGGCGAAACTCTGCATGCGTTCGTCCACCGCCTTCTGCAACGCCACAAGCCGCATCTCGTTGGCTTCGGTCAGCTTGGCGAGTTGCTGCGCGAAGCCGTCGATCTGGTTGTTCTGGACCGTGGCGATCGAGGACATCTGCTGTCCCACCACCTGCTGGAACTGAGCCACGCTCTGCGACAACTCCTGGCGCGCGGCCAGCGAAGCCTCACGCACCTCGTTGCGCAATTCGCGCTCCAGGCGTTCGTTCGCGGCGTCGACACGATTGAAGCGCTCGAACGAGGCATCCTGGCGGTCCGCACCGGCGCGCCGCCAGGCGAGCACGGCAAACAGTGCGGCCACCAGGGCGCAGGCGGCACCGGAGGCAAGCAGGAAGAGTTCCATCAGCCTTCCTTGTTGCGCATCCAGTCGGCGGTGTTCAGGAAGGCTTCCTGCAGGCCTTTCCTGAGAACCTCCGGCACGTTGACGTCCTCCATGGCGGAGTACATGCAGGCGAGCCACTGGTCGCGCTCCTCCCTGCCGATCGCGTAAGGCAGGTGCCGTGCCCGCAGCATCGGATGCCCGACCTTCTCGAAGTAGACCGGCGGCCCGCCCAGCCAGCCGGAAAGGAACCATTTCAGCTTGTCGCGCGAACCGTCCAGAGACGGCGGATGCATCCTGCGCAGCGCGTAATACTCGGGCGCTTCGTTCATCAGGTCGTAGAAGCGGTCCACCAGAGCGTACACCTTGTCCTGGCCACCCATGATCTCGAAGGGCGTCGGCCCTTCCTGCTGCGACTGGTTTTCTTCGCTCATTTCCGGAAAATTGCTTACGCGAATTCGCGCAGTGTCGAAACCGGCGAGCGCTTGAGGACACCGGACAGGGCGAAGATGCCACCGGCCATGGCGCAAACGGCACCGCTGCCCATGCCCGCCACCCACAACCAGGGGTTGAATGTCATCGGCAGGTTGAGGACGAACTCGCTGACCGCGGCACCGACGCCGAAAGCGATCGAAGCGGCGAACAACCCGGCCAATGCCCCGGTCACCATGAATTCGGCCCACTGCGCGCGCCTGAGCTGGGTCGACGACGCACCCAGCGCGCGCATGATGCCGGCTTCTCGCACGCGCTCATCCTGGCTAGCCGTCAGTGCGGCATAGAGCACGGTGAGGCCGGCGGCGAGCGCGAAAATGAAGATGAACTGCACCGCCGCGACCACCTGGTCGATCACGCTCCTGACCTGCCTGATCAGGGCTTCGATGTCCACCACGGTGAGGTTGGGCATGCGCGCCACCAGCTTGGCCGGCAGGTCCGCGCGTGAAGCCGGAAGGTGAAACGCCGTCATGTAGGTTTGCGGAAACTCCTGCAGCAAGGCGGGCGACGCGATGACGAAGAAATTGGCCCGCATCGAGTCCCAGTCGAGCTTGCGCACGCTGGTGATGGGCGCCTCGAATTTGCGACCGGCCACCTCGTAGGTGAGGACATCGCCCATCGCCAGGCCGAGCGTTTTCATGATGCCGTCTTCCACCGACAATTCGGCCGCGGCCGGGTTGGCGGCGTCGAACCAGCGTCCGGCGGAAACACGGTTGTGGCCGGGAAGCACGCTCATGTACGAGAGATTGAACTCCCGGTCCACCAGGCGCTTGGCGCGGTCTTCCTTAAACGCTTCCGGCCCGACCGGCTTGCCGTTGACCGCAAGCAGGCGCCCGCGAATCATCGGGTAGGCTTCCGGACGGGCCATGCCCGCGGCCGCGAAGGCCTCGTAGAACGCGGTCCGCTGGTCGGGCTGCAGGTTGATCACGAAACGGTTCGGGGCGTCGGGCGGCAAGCGCGCCTGCCACTGGTTGACCAGATCGCCCCGTGTGACCGTCAGCATCAGGAGCGCCGCCAGCCCCAGTGACAGCGCCACCACCTGCGTGACGGTGGCGATGCTGCGGCGGCGCATCGCGGCCACGCCGTAACGCCAGGAAAAGCCGGCCTCGCCGCGCAACCTGGCCAACAGCCGCAGTGCGCCATAGGTCAGCATTGCGGAGGCGCCCAGGGCGACGGCGAACCCGCCGGCGGCGATCGCGCCGAGCTTGAGATCGCGCGCCTGCCAGAGCACCAGCAGCACCAGCACGCCGCCGCCGAGTGCATAGGCCATGAGGGTCGCCGGGCGCGGCTCGCCGACCTCGCGCCGGATCACGCGGATCGGCGGCACACCGGCCAGCTGTATCAGGGGCGGCAATGCGAAGCCAAGCAGCAGCAGGGTCCCTGTGGCAAAACCCTGCACTGCGGGCAACCAGGTCGGCGCGGGCAACTGCGTGGCCACCAGGTAGCCGAGCAACTGCACCAGGAGGGCATGGGTGCCATAGCCCAGCGCGGTACCCAGCGCGGAGCCGATCACGCCCAGCAGTATGAACTCCACCAGGAACAGCGACAACAGCGTGGTTTGAGAAGCGCCCATGGAGCGCAGCACGGCGCAGCCGTCGAGATGGCGCTGCATGAAGCGGCGCGCGGCCAGCGCGATCGACACCGCGGCAAGAATCACCGCCAGCAAGGCCACCAGGCCGAGGAATTGCTGCGCGCGCGCCACCGTCGCCCGGACTTCAGGGCGGGCGTTGGAAACCTCCTCGATCCACTGCCCGCGGCCGACTTTCGGGCGCGCCCAGTCGGTGTACGCGGCGACCGGCTTCTCATCCCCGGCGACCAGCAGGCGATAGGTCACCCGCGAGCCGACCTGCACCAGTCCGGTGACGGGAACATCTTCCAGATTCAGCATCAGGCGCGGGGCGACCGCGAAGAAACTGGCGCCACGATCGGGCTCCAGCGTCACCACCTGGTCGAAGCGCAGTTTGATGTCGCCCACGCCGATCATGTCACCGGGCTTCGCCGCCAGGCTGCCGGCGAGTTGTTCATCGAGCCATACGCTGCCGCGCGCCGGGATGTTGCGGGTCCGCGCATCCGGCTGGTTGCGGTCGGGCGCGATGCGCAGGCTGCCGCGCAATGGATATCCGGCGCCCACTGCCTTGAACCCGGATAGCTGGGCCTGCTCTCCCAGGCTCGCCATGCTGGGGAAGTTCATGGCCTGCGCGACCATCAGCCCGCGCCGGCGCGCCTCGTCGGCAAATTCGGCCGGCAGGGGGCGGTCGCCGGAGAGCACGAAGTCGGCACCGATCAACTGATGCGATTCCTGGCTCAAGGCGCGTCCGATGCGATCGGCGAAAAAGCCCACCGACGTGACGCTGGCCACGGCGATCGACAGCGCCACGAGCAGCAGGCGCAGTTCACCGGCGCGCGCATCGCGCGCAAACATGCGCAGGGCAAGAAGCAGCGTTCGCATCCTGCGATTATCCCCGATTATCCGGCCGGGGCCGCTTGACATGCCGGGATCCCCGACGATCGCCGGAAGCATATAATCGTTCGCACATGGACACCCTCCACACCATTGCCGTCGGCTCGGGGCTCGCCTGGGCAAGCGGCATGCGCCTGTACGCCGTGGTGTTTTTCGCCGGCTTGCTGGCGCGCATCGGCATGATCACCCTGCCCGGGCACCTTGGCACGCTCACGCATCCCCTGGTGCTCTCGGTGGCGGGCGTGCTGTTCGTGGTGGAGTTCCTCGCCGACAAGGTCCCGGGCGTCGACTCCCTCTGGGACGCCATCCATACCTTCATCCGCGTGCCGGCCGGCGCCCTGCTCGCAGCGGCCAGCCTGGGCGTGGATACCGATCCGGCCCTGATTCTTGCCGCCGGGTTGGCCGGCGGCACCCTGGCCGGCACGTCGCACTTCGCCAAGGCCGGCACCCGCGCCTTGATCAATACGTCGCCCGAGCCGTTTTCGAACTGGGCCGCCTCCTTCGGCGAGGATATCGGTGTGGCCGGAGCGCTTTGGCTGGCGTTCGCCTACCCGGCGGCTTTCCTGGTCACACTGGCGCTTGCGTTCGTGGTCGCCGTCTGGCTGATCGCCCGCCTGTGGCGAATGGTGACGGGCATTTTCCGGCGTCATTCCCTGCGCCCGGAGCCCGCCGGCGCGGTATTGGCCGGACCTTCCTAGGAAATTGCCCCTGGCGGAGGCCTAATCGTCCTGCGCCATGGCGCGGAACTTGATCAGGTCGTAGTCTTCGCCGCGTTCAATGAGCCCGATCGGGAACATCAGGTGGCGCCGATCGGCGATCATCGCGAGCAGTTGTTCGCCCGGCAGATAAAGACCGTGTGGCAAGGCCACCAAAACGGCCCCGGGTTCATCACTTTCAGGCACGACGATTCCTTCGACGGTCGCCACGCCGTGGGCCCAGCGCCCGATATTGGTGGTGAATACGCCGATGATGGGCTGGCGTGACACCACCTGCACCCCGACCGCGGCCTGCAGCCTCGGTCCGCTGTGGTCGAGCGTCAGCCGACGCACGATGCCGATCTCGCGGCGGTCATTCACCCCTTCAGGCTGGACGGATACCAGCGCGCCGATCCGCAACCAGCCGATGTTCGCCTGCGGTACCGCCGCGCCGAAACCGCCGCCGCTCATGTTTTCGATCAGCCAGGTCTCGTTTGCCACGTCGGCCCCGAAATCGAGATCAAGCTCGGAGGGTCGCATCGAGCCGATGATCCCGTCCAGGCCATGCACGACATTGACGCGGGTCTGCAAACGGCGCCGTTCGCTGCGACGCACCGGCGGGCGCGGTGCCCAGTTCAGGCGCAGGTGTTGCAGGACCTTGGCTATGAGTTCCGGTTCGACGGTGCCGCCCAGGTCCACGCCGCGCGGTGCCTCCTTGTTCTTCTCGAGTCGCTCGAGCAGGCCCTGCACATCGGCATGACCGGCGGCGGTCGCGAAAAACCGCAGCCCCGGGGTCAGTTGCGTGGGTGGGGCCGCCAGGCGCAAGGGTTGGCGCGGACCTGCCAGATCAATCCAGTAGGTGGAGTCGGCTTGCGGCTTGAGCGTGATGCGGAACTTGCCCGCGCTATGTGCGATGAGGCGCTCCGCCACTTCCAGTTCGGCGGGGGTCAGCGCGTCCGGCGCCGAGGCAGCCAGGATCAGGGTGCGCAGGTATTCCTCTTCGGGCGAGGATTCGCCCGGAATGCCGGGATAGGCCTGAATGCGCGCATGCTGCACGCCGCGCGACTCGACAAACCGGTAGGCGCGCGCCAGCGCCTCCCAGATATCGACCGGAATCACCCCGTAGCGCAGGTAGATCCATTTCATGCGCATGCCGCCCGCGCGCATCGCGCGGATGGCGATCAATGGCACTTCCTTGCGCATCGAATCGGCGCCCTTCTCCTTGGCTTCGATACGGCCGATCAGGTCGTCGTAGGCCCTGGCCATGTTCTGCCAAAGTTCCTGATTGACGCTGCGCACCTTGGTTTCGTGCAACTTGGAATGGCGCGACTCGCCGCTCAATTCGCGCGCCAGCTTGATGCGGTGCGGCTGCGCCAATTCATCTAGCTGGCGGATTACCTCAAAGCGGCGATCGGGCCGCAGATTCTCCGCCGCCACGAACGAGACCAGCCAGTCGGAAATCTCCTCGAGCCCCTTGAGGGGGTCGATGGCGCGCAGTTCGAGGTAGATTTGCGCCGCCTCGCGCGGACTCGCCAGGGGATGATCGCCGTCCGCGCCCACCCGCGTCAGGCGCAGGCTGTCGAGCAACTTCTGCATCGTGCGTCCCTGGGTCGTCATGGTGTTGGGGCCCGAAAACCGACGGCCCGGTGCGAAATCGATGCCATCGCGCTATTCTAATTGGATTAACGCACCCCAGAAAGCGACCCGGGCGCCGCGCACCGCGTCATTTTCAGGAAGCCTGACACCTTTGCAAGCATTTTCTTTCCGTCCATCATGCGAATTCTCGTGATTGGCGTTCTGCCCGACCTGGCCCGCCAATGCGCCCAGCACATTGGCTCGTATTGGCCGGGCGCACATGTCGACGGGCCGCTTTCCGCGCTGCCCGTGCAGGCCCCCGACGCGCCGCAGTATGACGCCATCCTGGTCGGGCACCAGCCGCCCGCGCACGACGGCATGGCATGGCTTGCAACCCAGTCCGGCAAGGTCAAGAGGCTGGCGCCGGTGATCATGCTGGCCACACCCGCCGCGCCCGGAACGGCCGATACCGCCATTGCGGCGCTGCGCGGCGGGGCCGCCGACCACCTCACCACCCACCGCCTTACCGCCCATCGCCTGGTGGGATCGATCAACGACGCCATTCGCGAACGGGCCGTCAAACGCGACCGCGAGTTCGCGCGGGCCCGGCTCACACAGCGTTTCTCGGCCTCGCGCACCATGGTGCAGGGGCCGGCGGCGACCGGCGGCGAACCGGCGCCCATGGTCGAGGCCGCGCATGGCGATGCCCCGGAAATCAATGGCTACCGGCTCAAGCGCCAGATCGGCGAAGGCGGCACCTCGAGGGTCTACCTGGCCGACCGGGTGGCGCGCCTGGGGCAGGCGCTGCCCGAGCCGGTTGAAATCGTGCTCAAGGTGGTCGATGCGCGCTCGATCCGCAACCCGGCCTTCATCGAGCGCTTCATCCGCGAATACCGCATCATCTCCACGGTGCAGAACGAGCACGTTGCCCGCATCTATGACCAGGGCGTCACCGACGACCACCTGTATATCGCGATGGAATACTTTCCGCTCGGCGACCTGCGCACGCGCATGGACCAGCGCGGCGCCGGACGCATGACCGCGCTCGAGGCGATCCGGCTCGCCGCGCAGATCGCCCGCGCGCTCGACGCCATCCACACCGCCGGGGTGATCCATCGCGACTTGAAGCCGCACAACATCATGTTCCGCGATGCCACCCGCCTGGCGCTGGTGGACTTCGGCCTGGCCAAGCAGGAGGGTGAAAAAAGCATCACATCCTCCACCGGCCCGGGCGCCACACCGCTCTACATGAGCCCGGAACAATGCGTGGGGCGCGAGCAGGACGCCCGCAGCGACCTCTATAGTCTGGGCGTCATCCTGTACGAGATGCTGGTGGGTGAACGGCTTTACGACGCCGACAATCTGGCGGCCATCGCCTACAAGCACGTGCATGCGGAGGTCCCGCGGCTGCCGGCTGGCCTGGAAGGTTTCCAGGTGGTGATCAACCGCTTGCTGGCCAAGGATCCCGCGCAGCGGTTCCAGTCGGCCCGCGAGCTGTTTGCCAAGATCGCCTTGTGAGTGCGGCTGCGCTGACCCGACGACGGGTTCATCGGTAAAATCCGCGCATGCGCCAATACCATGACCTGATGCGCCTGGTGCTCGACCAGGGCGCGCGAAAAACCGACCGTACCGGCACCGGCACCGTGTCGGTGTTCGGCCACCAGATGCGCTTCGACCTCTCCGCCGGCTTTCCGCTGGTGACCACCAAGAAGTTGCACCTGCGCTCGATCATCCACGAATTGCTCTGGTTCCTCAAGGGCGAGACCAACACCGCGTATCTCAAACAGAACGGCGTCTCCATATGGGACGAGTGGGCCGACGAGAATGGCGAGCTTGGTCCCATCTACGGTTACCAGTGGCGCTCCTGGCCGACCCCCGGCGGCGGCCATGTCGACCAGATCGCCCAGATCCTCAAGGCGCTGCGCGAGACGCCGGATTCGCGTCGCATCATCGTATCGGCCTGGAACGTGGGTGACATCCCGCGCATGAAGCTGCCGCCCTGCCACGCCTTTTTCCAGTTCTATGCCGCGCCCGGCGCTACGCCCGATGCGCCGTCGCGGCTTTCCTGCCAGTTGTACCAGCGCAGCGCCGACATCTTTCTCGGTGTGCCGTTCAACATCGCCTCCTACGCGCTGCTCACCCACATGGTGGCCGAGCAGGTGGGCATGGACGTTGGCGACTTCGTCTGGACCGGCGGCGACTGCCACCTGTATTCGAACCATCTCGACCAGGTGCGCGAGCAGCTTTCCCGCACGCCCTACCCGCTGCCGCGCCTGGCCATCCGCCGCAAGCCGGACACGCTGTTCGATTACCGCTACGAGGACTTTGAAATCCTCGACTACCTGTCGCACCCGCATATCAAGGCGCCGGTCGCGATCTAGGCCCGCCGCATGCGCGTATCCATGATCGTGGCCATGGCGGCCAATCGCTGCATCGGCCGCGACAACCGCATGCCCTGGCACCTGCCGGCCGATCTGGCCCACTTCAAGCGCCAGACCATGGGGTGCCCGGTGATCATGGGGCGCAAAACTTTCGAATCCATCCTCGCCACACTCGGCAAGCCCCTGCCCGGGCGCCTTTCGGTGGTGCTCTCGCGCAACCTCAACTGGAAGCCGGGAAGCCCGGCCACCACAGACCGGGTGACAACCGCGGATACGCCTGCGGCCGCGCTGCAGACCGCCGGCCGCGGCGGGGCCGCAGAGGCCTTCGTGATCGGCGGCGCGGAAATCTACCGGGCGCTGCTGCCCGCTGCCGAGCGCCTGGTGGTGACGGAAATCCGCCGGAATTTCGACGGCGATGCTTTTTTTCCGGCGATTGACCCCAAAATGTGGCGCGAGACGTCGCGCGTCGCGCAGCCGCGCGGCGGCGATCCTGAAGTCGAATACGATTTTGTCGAATACCATAGGAGACACACACCATGAGCGCAGGCGGATTTCACGTACACGGCCCGCACGACCACGCGGTGGAACATGCCGCACACGATTCACATGACGCCCATGCGGATGAGGGCTTCGGCAGCCGCCTGGCGGTGACCACGGCAATTCTCGCGACCGTCGGCGCGCTGTTCTCCTACCAGGGCGGTGCCACGCAAAACAACGCCATGATCTTCAAGAACAACGCCGCCATCAAGAAGACCGAGGCGTCCAACCAGTGGAACTACTACCAGGCCAAGAGCAGCAAGCAGAACCTGGCGGAACTGGCGATGGCCCTGCCCGGCGTGGATGTCGACAAGTACAAGAAGGAAGTCGCGCGCTACAAGGACGAGAAGGAAGGCATCAAGAAGGACGCCGAGAAGCTCGAGGCCGACTCCAGGAAGTGGGACGAAGAGTCCGAAAAGCAGATCCACCTGCACCACCGCTGGGCCCAAGCGATGACGGTGATCCAGGTCGCCATCGCGCTGGCGGCCATCACCCTCATCACCAAGAAGAAGTGGATGCAGACCGGCGTCTACATTGCCGCCGCCGCCAGCGGCGTGCTCGCCGTGATGGCGATGTTGCACGTCTGATACACACCCGGCCGGAAATCGCGCCTTGTAACGTTTTCCGCGCCACTTTGGAATTACACTTCGCCGCGCGCCCGCATTGTTGCGGGCGCGCGTTCTTTTTCTGGCCGGGTGCACACCAATGAAATTCAGATTCCCCATCGTCATCATCGACGAAGACTTCCGTTCCGAGAACACCTCCGGCCTGGGCATCCGTGCGCTGGCCGACGCGATGGAAAAGGAAGGCATGGAGATCCTCGGCGTGACCAGCTATGGCGACCTGTCGCAGTTTGCGCAACAGCAGTCGCGCGCCTCCGCCTTCATCCTCTCGATCGATGACGAGGAGTTCACCCCCGGCCCCGAGCTCGACCCTGCGGTGCTGAACCTGCGCAAGTTCATCGAGGAAATCCGCTTCAAGAACGCCGAGATCCCGATCTACCTGTATGGCGAGACCAAGACCTCCAGCCACATCCCCAACGACATCCTGCGCGAACTGCACGGCTTCATCCACATGTTCGAGGACACGCCGGAGTTCGTCGCCCGCCACATCATCCGCGAGGCGCGCAGCTACCTCGACAGCCTGGCGCCGCCGTTCTTCCGCGCCCTGATCCACTACGCCCAGGACGGCTCGTATTCCTGGCACTGCCCCGGGCATTCCGGCGGCGTGGCGTTCCTCAAGTCGCCGATCGGCCAGATGTTCCACCAGTTCTTCGGCGAGAACATGCTGCGCGCGGACGTGTGCAACGCGGTGGAGGAACTCGGCCAGCTGCTCGACCACACCGGCCCGGTGGCGGCCTCCGAGCGCAATGCGGCGCGCATCTTCAACGCCGACCACTGCTTTTTTGTCACCAACGGCACCTCCACCTCCAACAAGATGGTGTGGCACTCCTGCGTGGCCTCAGACGACATCGTCGTGGTGGACCGCAACTGCCACAAGTCCATCCTGCACGCCATCACCATGACGGGCGCGATACCGGTGTTTCTCACCCCCACGCGCAACCACCTGGGCATCATCGGGCCGATCCCGCTTTCCGAATTCCACCCCGACACGATCCAGAAAAAGATCGACGCCAACCCGTTCGCCAAGGCCGCCCAGGCGAGGAACCCGCAGCGCAAGCCGCGCATCCTGACCATCACGCAATCCACCTACGACGGCGTGATCTACAACGTCGAGATGCTGAAACAGGTACTGGGCACGACCATCGACGTGCTGCACTTCGACGAGGCCTGGCTGCCGCACGCGTCCTTCCACGACTTCTACAAGGACATGCACGCCATCGGCCGCGACCGTCCGCGCCCCAAGGGTCCGCTGGTGTTCGCCACCCATTCCACCCACAAGCTGCTGGCCGGCATCTCGCAGGCCTCGCAGATCCTGGTGCAGGAGTCCGAAGACCAGAAGCTCGACCGCCATCTCTTCAACGAGGCCTACCTGATGCACACCTCGACCTCGCCGCAATACGCCATCATCGCCTCGTGCGACGTGGCCGCGGCGATGATGGAACCGCCCGGCGGTACCGCGCTGGTCGAAGAGTCCATCGCCGAGGCGCTGGATTTCCGCCGCGCCATGCGCAAGGTCGACCACGAATGGGGCAAGGACTGGTGGTTCCAGGTATGGGGCCCGCAGAACCTCACCGCCGACGGCATCGGCTCGCGCGAAGACTGGGTGCTCAAATCCAACGACAAGTGGCACGGGTTCGGCGATATCGCCCCCGGCTTCAACATGCTCGACCCGATCAAGGCCACCGTCAGCACGCCGGGGCTGGATGTGTCGGGCAAGTTCGCCAAGACCGGCATACCCGCTTCGATCGTCACCAAGTTCCTGGCCGAGCACGGCGTCATCGTGGAAAAGACCGGCCTGTACTCGTTTTTCATCATGTTCACCATCGGCATCACCAAGGGCCGCTGGAACACCCTGGTCACCGCCTTGCAGCAGTTCAAGGACGACTACGACAAGAATGCGCCGCTATGGAAGATCCTTCCGGAGTTCTGCGCCGCGCATCCCAAGTACGAGCGCATCGGCCTGAAGGACCTGTGCCAGCAGATCCACGAGGCCTACAAGCAAAATGACATTGCCCGGCTCACCACCGAGATGTACCTGTCCGACATGCAACCCGCCATGAAACCCTCCGACGCCTACGCATGCCTGGCGCACCGCGAGATCGAGCGCGTGGAGATCGACCACCTCGAGGGGCGTGTCACCACCATCCTGCTCACGCCCTACCCGCCGGGCATCCCGCTCCTGATTCCCGGTGAGCGCTTCAACAAGACCATCGTCGAGTACCTCAAGTTCGCCCGCAGCTTCAACGCGAAGTTTCCGGGCTTTGACACCGACATCCACGGCCTGGCCGAAGAGGAAGTGGATGGGAAGACGCGCTACTTCGTTGATTGCGTGCGACAAAACTAGCCCGTGAGGACGATTTCCCTGCTATAATCCTACGGATGCGGCTGTAGCTCAGTTGGATAGAGTACTTGGCTACGAACCAAGGGGTCGTGGGTTCGAATCCTGCCAGCCGCGCCAAACAAATCAAAGGGCTACCGAGAGGTGGCCCTTTGTATTTTGTGCGTCCGCCTGCCGGTGCGGCTTACTGTGGCGCAGCGGCACGAAGTCCACGGCATGATCGGGGCACCATGGAAGCGACGCCCGACCAAGGCCGCGCCGCCATCAGGCCGCGAGGTAACTCTTGAAATGCCGGTTGATCTTGCCGCTGATGTACTCGCCGGCATTGACCGCCATGTACTTCTTCGGCCGACCCTCGCCGATGCAGGTGGGAATGCAGTCGATCATCGCGTCCGGATTGGGCTGGTGGAAGAACACCAGCGACAGGCGCCTGCCGTTCGACCCGGCGGAGGCTTCCGGGTTGACCACACGGTGCACCGTTGAAACCCAGCGGTCGTTGGTCCATTGCGCCATCATGTCGCCGATGTTCACTACGTAGGTGCCAGGCGTCACCGTCACGTCCTGCCACTGGCCGTCGCGGGTGCGCACCTGCAGGCCGCCGGGCGCCGCCGTCGGCGCCACCACCGTCAAGGTGCCGTAGTCGGTGTGCGGCCCTGCACGCAGTTGTCCGGGCAGGGGCGGCGCGAGTTGGGCCGGATAGTGGTTGATGGCCAGCGACGCCATGCTGCGGTCCACCTTGTCCTCGAACCAGGTTTCTTCCAGCGACAGGGTCATCGCGAACAGGCGCAACAGGTCGCGCGAGAGCAGGTTCATTTCGCGGTAACAGGCGCTCATCATCGGTTGGAACTGCGCCTGATCGGCCGGCCAGACGTTGGGTGCGTAGGCGGTGTCGGCATACAACTGGCGCAGTACCGGCCCGAAGTCATCGACCGGACCGATGCGGTAGCGCTCGAAGAGGTCGGGTGGCGCCTTGCGGTCGGCGCGCAGGTCATCGGCGTCCATCGCATACGAAAGCCCGAGATCGCCCAGCCCGGTGTAGCCGCGATGCGCATGGCGGATCGCGCGGGAACGGTCCTTGACCGCGGGTGGCGCATCGAAAAACTGCAGTGCCTGCTGTTGCGCGGCCGTCACCTGCGCGGTGTCCAGCCGTGTCCCGGTAACGCACAGGAAGCCGATGTCACGCAGCGCGCCATCGACCTGCGCCAGCAATGTGTCAATCGCGCGCGGATCCCTTGGGCGCTGGTAGAAGGGCGAAAGGTCGATCAGGGGAATGGTATGGGCCATGGGTCGTCTCCGGGGGAATCTGAAATCCATTGCCCCACGCGGACGCAAGCCCTATGCCATGCGATCGCAACAAGGCATTACACGGCGCGTGGGTTTACCCGCCGCGCAGCAGGGAACGGAAGTTGCTTTGCATACCCCGCCGGCTCAACGGGCCCCGAATCATCCCTACGCCGGCCTGCACCGCGCAGGACGCGCATTCCCGCTGCGAACTTTCGAACCTGTGGAGACCAAATTGAAATCCCGCACCATGTTCCCGTCGCGCACATGCATTGCCACCGTTCTGCTGTTGTCGGGCCTGACGCTGGCCACAACCGCTATCGCCCAGACCAAATGGGACATGGCCACCCCCTTCCCTGAATCGAATTACCACACCAAGAACGCCCGCCAATTCGCCGAGGAAGTGCAGCGCGACTCAAAGGGCCAACTGGTCATCACCCTGCACAGCAACGCCTCGCTGTTCAAGATGCCGGAAATCAAGCGCGCGGTGGCCACCGGCCAGGCGCAGTTGGGCGACATCCTCCTGGGCGCCTATGGCAACGAAGACCCGTTTTTTGAAATCGACGGCATTCCATTCGTGGTGCAGGGGTTCGATGGCGCCAAACGCCTGTACGACGCGACCAAGTCCTACATCGACCGGCGCCTGACGCGCCAGGGTGTGCTGCCGCTCTACTATGTGGTGTGGCCGGGCCAGGCGATCTACAGCAAGACGCCGTTGGGCGCCGTGGCGGACTTCAAGGGCCTGCGCTTCCGTACCTACAGCCCGACCACCTCGCGCTTCGCCGAATTGCTCGGCGCCACCCCCACCACGGTGCAGGCCCCCGAAATCCCGATGGCGTTCACCACCGGTATCGCCTCGGTGATGATCACCTCGGGCTCCACCGGCGTCGATACCCAGGCCTGGGACTACTCGAAATATTTCTATGACATCCGCGCCATGCACAACAAGAGCGTGACCATGGTCAACGAGCGCGCCTTCAAGGCGCTGCCGGCGGACCTGCAGAAGGTCATCACCGATGCCGCCGCGCGCGCCGAGACGCGCGGCTGGGCGCTCGCCGCCACCAGCGCGGACGAGACCTCGGCGGTCCTGAAAAACCGCGGCATGAGCGTCGAGCCGGGCAGCCCTGCGCTGGTGGCCGGCCTGCGCGAGGTCGGCGCAAAACTCACCGACGAATGGCTCAAGCGTGCTGGCGCCGACGGGGAAGCGGCGCTCAAGGCGCTCAAGCGATGAGCACGCGTCCGCCGCCCTTCGAGCAGCAGGTCACGTTCCTGTACGTGCGTGA
Organism: Burkholderiales bacterium; assembly: GCA_965279115.1. GTDB lineage: Bacteria > Pseudomonadota > Gammaproteobacteria > Burkholderiales > JAEUOS01 > JAEUOS01. The sequence goes on along the minus strand of OZ257137.1, from coordinate 5,711,721 downwards.
CACCGAGGTGAGTTACCGCTTCTACGGCGAAACCCTGGAGTTGCCGCTGGTGCTCGACCAGGGCCTGGCGCGCATCTACCGGGTTGGCCCGGGCGATGCCTTCCTCGGCGTTTGCAAATCCTCGTCGGTGCAGCAACCGCCCCTGCCGGACCGCGCGCCGCTTGGCCTGATCTTCACCTTTGTCACCCAGGAAGTCGATGCGTGGTACCGGCACCTGCTGGCCAAGGGGGTGGCATTTGAAAAGGCCCCCGCCGAAAACACCACCTACAAGATCTACAACTGCTTCTTCCGCGATCCGGACGGCTACCTGCTCGAGATCCAGCGTTTCATGAGCCCTGAATGGCCGACGCCCCCGCGCGCGGCCTGAAGCCTGACGGGTTCCCTGATGACACTTGACCTGGCCGCCGTGCGGGCCGCGTTTCCTGCGCTGAACGGCGACACCGTGTTTTTCGACAACGCCGGCGGCTCCCAGGTGCTCGGTAGCGTCGCCGCGCGGGTGGCCGACTATCTGGTGTCGAGCAATGTCCAACTCGGCGCCAGCTACGGCCGTTCGGTGCTTTCCGGCACGCGGGTGGCGTCCGCCAATGCCACCCTGGGGCGGCTGGTGAACGCGGCGGACCCGTCCGAGATCGTGCTCGGGTCTTCGTCCACCCAACTGATGTTCAACCTGGCGAGCGCATTCGGCATGTCACTTGCGCCGGGCGACCGGGTGGTGGTGACCGAAGCCGACCATGCGGCCAATATCGGACCCTGGCGCCGCCTCGAACGCCAGGGCGTGCATCTCGATACCTGGGCCATCGATCGCGACACCTTGCGCCTTGAGCCCGCGGCGCTCGAAGCCCTGATGACCCCCCGGACCCGCCTGGTGTGTTTCACACATTGCACCAATGTGCTGGGGAGCATCCACGATGCGCGCCCCATTGTCGATCTTGCGCACGCCCATGGTGCGCAGGTCTGCATAGACGGCGTGGCCTACGCGCCGCACCGGCGTGTCGACGTACGCGCACTGGATGCGGACTTTTACGTATTGAGCCTCTACAAGGTGTTCGGCCCCCACATCGGCCTGCTCTACGGCAAGCGCGCCGCCCTGGCGGCCCTTCCCTGCATCAACCACGACTGTGTCGACCCGGCCGACCTGCCTTACAAGATGCAGCCGGGCAACTTCAATTTCGAGCTCGCCTGGGGCGCGGCCGGCGCGGTCGACTATCTCGAGGAACTTGGCTCCGGCGGCGCCGACCCGCTCGGTCTGGCCTACGAACGCATCGCCCTGCATGAAGAGACGCTGGCGGCCCGCTTGCTGGATTTCCTGCATACGCGCCGGGGCGTGCGCATCGCCGGTGAGAGCACGGCGCACCGCGAACGGCGCGTCGCCACCGTGGCCTTCAAGGCACACGGCCATGATTCGGCGACGATACCGCCGCATTGCGACGCCGCCGGCATCGGCATCCGCTACGGCGATTTCTACAGCCCGGCGCTGGTCGCCGCGCTGGGCTTGCGCGAACCCAACGGCGTGGTGCGGGTTTCGATGGCGCACTACAACAGCCTGGACGAAGTGGACCGCCTGATCACCGTGCTCGACCGGGTGCTCTGATGCTGCGCCGCGCGCTCGACGCCATGCACCTGGCGGCCGCCTATCTCGCCGCGTTCTTCATTTTCGCCATCTTCGCGGTGATGATCCTGCAATCGGTGTTGCGTGAATTCGGCGTCCGCACCGGCGGCACCGACGATGTGGTCGGCTGGTTCTGCGCGGCAGCGGCCTACCTGGTGCTCGCCAACGCCTTCAAGCGCGGCGATCTGGTGCGTGTGACCCTCTTGCTGGAGCGCCTCGGCCCGCGCGCCCGGCGCGTGGCCGAAGCCGTCTCGCTCGCCTGCGCCAGCGCCTTTTCAATTTACCTGGCGTGGTGGTCGGTGGTCTCGACCTACGACACCTGGCGCCTGGGCGACATGGCCAACGGCCTGATCGTGCTGCCGATGTGGATCCCGCAATTGAGCCTGCCACTCGGCGCCGTGTTCCTGGCGGTAGCCGTGGTCGACGAACTCGTCCTGGTGCTGATCGGCCGGGTGCCGACCTACCAGCTGGAAGTCGAGGCACGCCACGCGCGTGGCGACTTTTCGGAGGACGCATGAGTCTGGTGGCGATAGGCGCCCTGTTGCTGGTGGTGATGCTGCTGTTCCTCTCGGGTGGCGTGTGGATCGCGATGACGCTCGCCATCGTCGGCTGGGTCGGGCTGGCCTTCTTCAGCGCCAAGGCGCCCGGGCCCAACCTCTTCACCGCATTCTGGGGATCGTCGGCGTCGTGGACCCTGGCCGCCCTGCCGCTGTTCATCTGGATGGGCGAAATCCTGTTCCGCACCCGTCTATCGCAACAGATGTTCGAAGGCTTGGCGCCCTGGGTAAGACGGATTCCCGGCCGCCTGATGCATGTGAACATCCTCGGCTGCGGCATTTTCGGCTCGGTGTCCGGCTCATCGGCGGCCACCTGCGCGACCATCAGCAAGGTGGCATTGCCGGAGTTGCTCAAGCGCGGCTACGACGAAAAGACCGCGCTGGGCAGCCTGGCCACCGCCGGCACCCTGGGCATCCTGATCCCGCCCTCGATCACCATGGTGGTGTACGCGGTGGCGGCCGAGGCTTCGATCATCCGCATTTTCCTCGCCGGCTTCATCCCGGGGTTCATCCTGATGGCGCTGTTTTCCGCCTACATCGTGGCCTGGGCACTGCTCAATCCCGAAAAAACCCCGCCGCCCGGACCATCGACCAGCCTGCGTGAAAAGCTGCGCCTGTCGCGCGGCCTGATTCCGTGCACGCTCCTGATCATCTTCATCGTCTGGGTGCTGGCCGCCGGCTATGCCACCGCCACCGAATGCGCCGCCTATGGTGTGCTTGGGTCGCTGCTGATCGCGTGGCGCGATGGTTCCCTCACCTGGCGCACCTTCATGGACAGCCTGCTGGGCGCGACGCGGGTGTCGGGCATGATCATGTTCATTTTGGCCGGTGCGGCCTTCCTGACCATGACCATGGCCTTCACCGGAATTCCGATCGCGCTGGCGGACTGGGTCGCCAGCCTCAACCTATCGCCCTACGCGCTGATCGGCATGCTGGCGCTGCTCTACATCATCCTCGGCACCGCACTCGACGGCACCTCGATGATCGTGCTCACCGCTGCGGTGGTGCTGCCGATGATCCAGAGGGCGGGGTTCGACCTGGTGTGGTTCGGCATCTTCATCGTGCTGCTGGTCGAGATCGCCGAGGTCACCCCGCCGGTCGGGTTCAACCTTTTCGTGCTGCAAAGCATGACCGGGCGCGACAGCAACGTCATCGCCCGGGCCTCGCTGCCGTTTTTCGCCTGCCTGGTCCTGTGCATTGCCATCATCACGGTGTTTCCGGCCACCGTGACCTGGTTGCCGGACACCGTGATGGGCGCTCCCAAGGGCAAGTAGCACAGCTGCTACTCGATCACCTTGGTCGCCTGCACCAGCACCGACGGCGGAAAGGTCAGGCCCGGCGCCTTGGCCGCGAAGGCAGCGTCGATCTGCGGTGGCGAAACCGCCTCGAACACCACAACGCCCACGCCCTTCGCCTTCGCGGCGGCCTGGACCGGACAGAACGTTGCCACCCGGCGCGTATCCTGCACGGCTGGTTCCAGGTGCTTCGACAGGATCAATGGATGAATCCCGATAAAGGTGGACTCGACCATGCCCCGCAAGGCGCTTTCAACCGTCTGCTGCGCGCCGCCCGGGCACCGTTGCCATTCTCGCGTCGCCAGGCTTTTTCGGTTATAGGCGGCCTGCTCGCGTTGGCGGGTGCAGGTGCGGTCTCATGGAACTACCGGCGCGAACTGCGCGACACCATCGCCATGCAGGTGTGGCTTCCCACCGCATTCGATGGCGAGGACGAGGTTCGCGCCTGCCGGAGCGCTGCCGACGCCATCCGGCCGGTCTTTACGCGCAAGCATGCCGCGCGCTTCGGCGAGTGGCTATACGTCTACGAAGAACCCGGCCAGACCTTCAACGCCTATCTGCGCCAGTATTCCCGCGCGACCCGTCCCGCACACAACGCAATCCAGGTGCTGCCGTGGGGCGACTACGATGCCCGCCTCCTCGCCCTCGTGCACGACGTGGGCGAGCTGGCCGGCCTGTTTTACGGTGGCGCGGTGCAGATGCTACCGGTCGAAGCGCTGCCACCCGATGCGCCCGAATACAGCCCTCAGGGACAGAACGGCCGTCAGTTGCTTACCCAGCCGCTGCTCGCCGCGCTCACGCCGCGCGTGCCGACCCAGGCAGCGGCCCTGCTGGCGATGACGCCGCGCGATCTCACGCCGGGAGAAGGCTGGAACTATGTGTTCGGCATGGCCAGCCTGGTGGACCGCGTCGGTGTATGGTCGCTCGCCCGCTTGGCCGACGCACGGACGCCGCGTGCGCTCCTGCTGCGACGGGCCGCCAGCGTGGCCTTTCACGAAATAGGCCACATGCTCGGCATCTGGCATTGCACGACCTATGAATGCTGCATGAACGGAGCCAACTCGTTGCGCGAGAGCGATGCGGTGCCGCTGGCCTTTTGCCCGGAGTGCGATGCCAAGGTTTGGTGGCGCATGCGCCTGGATCCGCGCAAGCGTTACATGGAACTGGCGAACTACGCCGAACGTCAAGGATGGGAGATGGACAGGACCGTCTGGTCGCAATGCGCACGTGCGCTGGAAGTCGCGCGCTAACCTGCCCTTCGCGACAATCGGGGCGTATCCGCCTCACGCATCCATTTGAGGGCTGCTGCCAAGGGATGGGCCGTGCCGGCGTGTGTTGCAACAACCCCTGCAAACGATGCTGGCAGCATCTTGTAGGCAATGTTCACCGTGCCCCTGTTTCCCGGCGTGGACAATTGCAGCACGTCGAGTTTGCCGATCCGTGCCTTGCGCACCTCGCGGATTTCCGCCCATTTGAGATGCCTGGCGGCAACCACCCAATCCGACGCTTCAATGCCATCAGCGTCGACGATCACCCTGCCGGTGGATTCTGAAATGGCCGATGCGACCAAAAGTAAAGCCGCGAGGCAAAGCGCTGCCACCGCGATCACTTCCATGGCGTCAATCACGGCAGCCATGACGTCCCCTGACGGCGGTCCGACGGCGAAATTGATGACCAGCAGGACAACCACGCCGGCCGGCAGCCCGCCAAACATGTCGGCGCCCTGACGCAGGTTGTACAAGAGCCTCTGGCGGAACCCCAACTTGAACATCACGCGTTCCGAAGGCGCCCGAGAGGAATTGTTCACGTCCATGCCAAGTTCGATCGCTGCGTCAGTGAAGGCGATGCCCGGCTACCATCCGGTCAACTGCAAGGTCGCCTTGTCGGGCGAGCCGAACACCGCGACGGGCCGGGTCGACATCAGCAAGTCACGGAACATCCTGCACATCCCCTGGCGGCCCGAGATGACGCGGCTGCGGCACATGGGCCGGCTTCAGCGGCGTCCCGCCCACCGGCACCGCCCGGCGCAGAAACTCGATCACGGCACTGGCGAAATGGTCGTTGCGGTCCCCCGCCACCATGTGCCCCGCCCCGCTTACGTTGACATATTCGCTATGCGGGCACAGCTTCAAAAACTCCTGCGCGCCCTCCTCGCTCAACACGTCGGACAGTCCGCCGCGCACCAATAGCGTGGGCAAGGAAAGACTGCGGGCGCAGGCTTCGAGCCGATCGCGCCGCTTCAGGAGATCATGGCGTGCGGGCCGAAAGCGCGGGTCCCAGTGCCAGCGATACTTGCCGTTGGCGGCCAGGCGAACGTTCTTCGCCAGCCCTGCGAGATTTGCCGGCCGGGTGCGGTGTGGCTGGTAGCTGGCGATGGCATCGGCGACGTCCTCGAGACTGTCGAAGCCATCCGGTTCCAGGCTCATGAAAGCGCCGATCTTGTCCACGCCTTCGGGTTCGATGCGCGGCCCTACGTCCACCATCACAAGCGCGGTGGCGTCGACATGGTCCTCGCCGGCAGCCACCAGGCTGGTGCCGCCGCCCATCGAAGCACCCACCAGTACCGGGCGCCGGCCGCCGAGGGCTGCGATCACGCATTGGAGGTCCCGCACCATGATGTCCTGTCCATACAGGCCATCCGGCGCCCAGTCGGAGTCGCCGTGGCCGCGCGCGTCGAACGCTATCGCGCAGTAGCCGGCCGCACCCAGCAATTCGCCTGCACCCTTCCAGGCGTGGCGGGTCTGGCCGCCGCCATGCTGGAGCAACACCAGCGGCCCCTGCGGGTCGCCCCACGCGTCGCCGGCGATGCTGATGCCACCAGCACCCTTCCAGCGGTGCATGGGGTCCGGTGTGCCCGGCAGTCGCTCACCTGCGCTCATGTCATGTTCCGTTGCGCGCTCACACACCCGCGGTGAAGGCGATGCCGGTCTTCTCGAAACCGGCCTTGGCCGCGGGGCCGAAACGACGCACGATCTCCTCGCCGATGTCGGGCGTATAGAGGATGTCTCCCATCTGGTTGGGGTCGCCCTGGATCATCACCAGCAAGTGCGCGTCCTGGTCCGATACGTTCTTGAACTTGCGCGTCACCCCCGGCGGCACCGCCACCATGTCGCGCGGCTCGAGCACGATGGCGTTTTCGCCGCGGTCGCCGTAGGTGATCTCGAAACGGCCATCGACACAAAAGAAACTTTCCAGGGTGTGCATGTGGGCATGCAGCATCGGACCGTTGCCCGGCGGGCATGCCACCAGGTATACCGACATGCCGGGAAACCCTTCAACCGCGGGCAAAGTGCCGCCGCTCACCGCGGTGCTGGAACCGGCCGGGCCCATGTAGTAGCGAATCTCCTTGGCAGCCACCATCTCGCTGGCTTCCACCGGAATGCCGTTTTGCGCCGCCGCGTCATGCTTCTGCGGCGCCACCCTGGAGAAGCGCGCAACGCATTTTTCGAATTCTTCCGGCGTGACGGTTTTGGTCTTCATGTTTGTCTCCCTGAATGTACTTGTCGATGACAAATCCATTATGCCCGGATTGCCCGGACTCGCCGCGCGGCCAATGCTTGATACCATCCAGTTTCGACGGGGATGAACGGCCAATCTGGTCAACCGCGCCGAGACTTGCGGGCCTCGCAGTCGTTGAACAAGCATCCGGACGACACGCGAAAACCGCAATCCTGCCGCACCACAAACAAAAGGAGACAACACATGGCCAGCGAACTGTTGCAGAAGATCGAAAAGAACCATCTTGCGCGCTTCAAGGACTTGAAGCCATTTGGCCTGGCATTTGTCGACTCGCTCCTGCCCGAAGGGCGCAAGAAAAACCTCAAGGTGATCGGCCGCGGGGTGGTCGAGAATCCGGCGATGCAGCCGCCGATCTCGGACGACCATGGTTTCACCGTGTCCTACATCGTGGTCCCGCCCGGAGGTGGGGCCGGCCTGCACGCGCACAAGACGCCGGAGGTGTTCATTCCCATGAACGGGCCGCTCACGGTGCTGATCGGCGACGACAGCGAGGAACTGCGCATTGAACCGCTCGACGTGGTGTCCGTGCCGGCCGGCGTCATGCGCGGTTTCCGCAACCACAATGCCCATGAACTGACTGTGCTGGCCATGGTCGGCGGCCACAGCGGTGGCGGCTCGGTGACCTGGCATGCCAACGTGCTGTCGCGCGCCGCGGCTGAAACCGGACTCGGCATCGATGCCAGCGGCAACCTGAAGAAGCTCGACAACTTCCGCATGCCCGCCGATATCGAAGGCTCGACGATCTAGCTCGGCAAGCTGCCTGCGCTCCCGTCGCACGCGGCGGGCGCCGGGAGGAGACAAGACATGAACGCAAGCATCCGTGACGGGCTGATCCGGTTCGCCCTTGCCCTGTTTTTATGCGCGTCCTGGCCGGTCCTGGCGCAACAGGCCGCATGGCCGACCAAGCCGGTGCGCATCATTGTGCCCTTTCCGGCGGGCACCTCGCCGGACATCGTGGTGCGCTTCCTCGCGCTCAAGCTGGCGGAGCGCCAGTCCGGCGCACCGCAGCCCATTGTGGTGGACAACCGCGCCGGCGCCGGCGGCGTGCTCGGGGCGGAGGCGGCCGCGCGGGCCGCGCCTGACGGCCACACGCTGTTCTTCATGGCCAATTCCATCGTGACCATGAATCAGTTCGTCTACAAGAAGCTGCCTTACGATCCGGTGAAGGACTTTCAGCCCGTCAGCCTGGTGGCCGCCGTACCCTACGTGTTGCTCGCCAACAAGGACTTCCAGGCGAAGACCCTAAAGGACCTGATAGGCATGGCCCAGGCGCAACCCGGCAGAATCAACTACGCCTCGTTCGGCGTGGGCGGGGCCGGCCATGTGATCATCGAGCTGATGTCCAGCCTGGCCGGCATCCAACTGACCCACATTCCCTACAAGACAGGCGCTCTGCTCGACGTGATCGGTGGCCAGGTGCCGCTGATCCTGCAACCCACCACCACCGCCATCGAGCAGATCAAGAAAGGCACGGTCATCGGCCTGGGCATCACCAGCACCAAGCGCCTCGCGGCCCTGCCCAACGTGCCGTCGATCGCCGAAGTCGTGCCCGGGTTTGCCGCCGATGGCTGGCAGGGCATGATGATGCCGGCCGGGTCCCCGGTGGCCTTGGCGGAACGCATCGCGCGCGACCTCGCGGCCGTGCTCGCCCTGCCGGAAACCGCGGAGCGCTTCGTCACGCTCGGCATCGAAGCCTGGCCGTCGTCTCCCAGGGAGATGGAGTCGGTCATCGCCGCCGACATCATCAAGTGGGGCAACGTGATACGGGGCGCGAAGATCGAGCCGCAGTAAGCCGGGGCCCGGCCCGGCCTTCCGGCATGCCCGCGGGGCCTGCTCGCAGGGCCTGCTCGCAGCTGCGAATTACCTGTTCATGAAACACATCCTCTTCCTCGATTTCGACGGCGTCACCCATCCGATCGGCGGCAATGCCGACGGAACACCGTTTGGCCGGTTGCCGCAGCTTGAGGCGCTTTTGCGCGAGGCGGATTTCGCCCATGTGAGCATCGTCATTTCGTCCACCTGGCGCGAAGCGTTTTCCTTGGGCCGCCTGCGCCAGCGCTTTGCGCCAGACATGCGCGATCGCGTCATCGGCGTCACACCGGTGGTCGACGACTATGAAGGCCCGCACCGCCGCTGCTGGGAGATCCGCGCCTGGCTTGCCCTGCATCCGGAGGTGACGCGCTGGACGGCGCTCGACGACATGGTCGAAGGTTTTCCCGCCGCCTGGCATGAACATGTCGTGTTCACCGACAGCGCCAACGGCCTTGTAGAAGCGGACCTGCCGCGCTTGCGCGAGCATCTCGCACGCGCCCCGGCCTGAACATCCGGCCCATGGTCGAACGCACGGAAAGCTACCGGCAGGCCTCCCGCCTGATCGCCGATGCCGACGGCCTGGTGATCGGCGCCGGCGCCGGCATGGGCGTGGATTCGGGCCTGCCGGATTTTCGCGGCGAGGATGGCTTCTGGCGCGCCTATCCGGCACTGGGCCGTGCCGGCATCTCGTTCTACGAGGCCGCCAGCCCGCGCACCTTCGAGAACGATCCCGAGCTTGCCTGGGGCTTTTACGGCCACCGGCTTGCCCTGTACCGCAACACCGAACCCCACGCGGGTTTCGCCCTGCTGCGCGAGATCGCCGCCCGCCTCGAGCATGGCTGCTTCGTCTTCACCAGCAACGTCGACGGCCATTTCCAGAAGGCCGGCTTTGCCGCAAACCAGGTGTGCGAATGCCATGGCTCCATCCATCACCTGCAGTGCACCGAAAGCTGCAGCGCGGACATCTGGCCCGCCAGCGGCTTCCTTCCGGTGGTCGACAACCAGCACTGCCGCCTCACCTCGCCCCTGCCGCATTGCCCGCACTGCGCCGCACTGGCCCGCCCCAACATTCTGATGTTCGGCGACTGGGGCTGGAACCAGGCCCGCACCGACGCGCAGGAGGGCCAGTTCAAGCGCTGGCTCGCCCAGTTGTCCAGGCTGGTGATCGTCGAGCTCGGCGCCGGCACCGACGTCCCCTCGGTGCGCGCCTTCTGCGAAGGGCTGCGTGCGCCGCTTATCCGCATCAACCCGCGCGCGCCACACCTTGGCAAGAGCCGCGGAGTCGGCATCGCCGAAGGCGCGCTGGCTGCCCTGGCCGGGATCCGCGCGGCACTGGCTGACGACGGCTTTTTCGGCCCGCCCGGCCGCTAGCGCGATGACAAGTCGCGATGCGGGGCATATCGCTCGATCGACTTTGGGCAGCACACCCATTCTAATAATTTACTTTAACTAATATTGTTTAAGTATTATTCATGATTAATTGTTTTTAAATAGATTATTATTTTCTCCTATTCATGGCCTGGCTTTTGCACCGGTGAATACGTCATCCCACTCACCGAATCGAAAGTCCCATGTTCAAGCAGCTCCTCAAGGCCGCCCTGGCCACCGGCTTCACCCTCGCCACCCTGTCCGCGCAGGCGGTGGTTCCCCTTGTCGACCTGACACTTGGCTTTGATGATCTGGGCAACCAGGGCACGACTGGAACCCCGATCACCACCTACCAGGGTTTCACCTTTGACAGCGGGAGCTACCTCGTCACGGCGCCGGACGGCAACAATTACCTGACCACCGTCAACGCCCTGACTGTCACCCGCACCGATGGCGGCGCCTTCCGGTTTGATTCGGTTGACTATGGCGCGCGCGGCGGCGAAACCCGCGAGTACTTCTTTCTCTACACCTTCGCCGACGGCAGCACCTTCAATGGCAGCAACCTCAATGCCAGCGCCGCCGGCAACTTCAAGACCAGTGTGGGAGACATCCTGACCGAATCCTCGGGGAGCACCCAACTGATCACCCGCCTCACGGTGTTGGGCAAGCAGACCGAGACCGCAGACTACACCTACCTGGCACTGGATAACCTGAAGGTCGGCGTCACCGTGTCACCGGTTCCGGAACCCGGCATGGGCGCCCTGATGGCCGCCGGGATGGGGCTCTTAGGCATGATCGCCCGGCGCCGCCGCACCGTTTCGGAAAAAGCCTGATACGCGCCGCGCCGACAGCGCCGCGGGCGCAATGGCGGGTTGATCTGGCGGGCTCATCTGGCGAGCCCGAAGCCAGTCATGATGGCGGCTCCACCCTGCCGGAATACCCTTCATGCACCTTGTATTTGCAAACCCCGCCCCTACGCACCAGCCGCTTCCGCGCCGCCACTCCCGCCGGTTGTCCGGCCAGCCCGCCATTGCCGACCTGTTTGACGCGGCGGCGGGGCAAGCCGCGCCTGCGCCGGTTACCATTTCGTCCGTGCAACAGGCCGCCGATTCCCGCCCGCACCAGAACTGCTACTGGGTGGTGCCGGGCGTGCTGATGGCCGGCGAATATCCCGGCGCCGCCGCCGACGTGATCGCGCGCTCAAGGCTGGCCATGATCGCCGCCGCCGGCGTACGCCAGTTCGTCGACCTTACCGAACCGCACGAACTCGAGCCCTACCACCTGCACCTGCCCGCCTTGTCACGCGGCCTCGATCGCCCGGTGGCACACGAGCGCTGGAGCATCCGCGACGTCGACGTACCGCACTCGGTGGCACATGCCAACCACATCCTCGACCGCATCGACGCGCTCGTCGCCGTGAACGCCGTGCCTTACGTGCATTGCTGGGGCGGCATCGGCCGCACCGGCACCATCATCGGTTGCTGGCTGGTGCGCCACGGCAAAAGCGGCGAGGCTGCGCTGGCCGAGATCGCCGGCCACTGGACCACGGTGGCCAAGCGAGTGCGCCACCCGCGCTCGCCGGAAACCGATGCCCAGCGCCGCTATGTCATGGAATGGGCGCAGCATGACCGGGTGTGCCTGGCCACGGCCAAGCGGACCTGAGAAGCGTCCCGGGGCCATCCTGCGATACTCGCGGACATGCGCCCCCTACCTGCCCTCTCCCTGATCGAAACCCGTGTCCTGGGCGTGCTGTTTGAAAAGCAGCGCACCGTGCCCGACACCTATCCGCTGACACTGAATTCACTGCTGTCCGGCTGCAACCAGAAGACCAGCCGCTCGCCGGTGATAGAGGCCAGCGACGCCCAGGTGCAGGATGCGCTCGACGCCCTCAAGTCAGCAAGCCTGGTGATCGAATCCTCCGGCGGCCGCACCACCCGCTACGAGCACAACCTTGACCGCGTGCTGCATGTGCCGGAACAGTCCGCGGCGCTGTTGGCGGCACTGATGCTGCGCGGCCCGCAAACCCCCGGCGAGCTGCGCCTGGCCTGCGAGCGGTTGTACCGCTTTGCCGACATTTCCTCGGTGGAGGCCTTTCTGCAGGAGCTTGCCGAGCGCGAGGCTGGCGCGCTGGTGGTGCAACTGCCGCGCCTGCCCGGCGCGCGCGAGCAGCGCTGGGCGCACCTACTGTCCGGCCCACCCGCCATCGAAACACCGACCGAGTCCGTCGCCAGCGTGGATGGTTCATCGCTCGACATCGATGCCCTGCGCGCCCGGATAGCGACGCTGGAAGCCGAGGTCGGCGACCTCAAGGCCACGTTGGCGCGGGTGTGCGGGGAGTTGGGAATGGCGCCCGGAACTGCCACGCAGGGCCCGGCCTAAGCCGCCAGTTCCCCCGCCGCCGGCAAGCCCGGCAGCCCCCTGGCGCTCAAAACCGCGTTGACCACCGCGCGCGCCATCGCTTCGGCGGCGAGAACACCGAGCAGCATCATGCTCGCCGGCGTGGCCACCCGGCCGGTGGCCAGCGCAAACAGGGTGTCGCCATCCCACATGGTGTGGGCGGGGTTGATGGTGCGGGCCAGCCCGTCGTGCGCGATCTGCGCGAGTTTCTGGCACTGCGCCTTGGTGAGAACGGCGTCACAGGCGATCGCACCGATGGTGGTGGAAGTACCGGGCAGCAGGGCCTGCGGTACCTGCCCGGCCAGAATGCCCTGCACCGCACCTTGCAGGCTGCGACCGTCACTGCTGCGCGCGCCGGCAATGAGCCTGCCGGTGGCCGGGTCCTGTACATCGCCCACCGCATTGACCGCCACCACCGCGCCCATGGTGAAGCCGCCGGCCGTGACCGAAGCCGTGCCTATGCCGCCCTTCATGGCGCGCGCCATGCCCCACAGCTTGCCGACCGTGGCGCCGGTGCCTGCACCGACGCTGCCGTGCGCCGGCGGCTCGCGGTTGGCGGCCACGCAGGCCTGATAACCCGCGGCCGCATCCGGGCGGATGGCCGGGTTTCCGACGTTAAGATCGAAAAGGATCGCTGCCGGCACGATCGGCACCACGCCCGCGGCGCCTACGTTATGGCCGATCTTGCGCTCTTCCAGATAGCGGACCACCCCGGTGGCCGCGTCCAGACCGAAGGCGCTGCCGCCCGCGAGCAGGATGGCATGCACTTTTTCCACCAGGTTGGTGGGGGCAAGAAGATCGGTTTCACGCGTGCCGGGGGCCGAGCCGCGCACATCCACCCCGGCTACGGCGCCCTCTTCGGTGAGGACGACGGTGCAGCCGGTGGGGCGGCGGGTTTCGGTGAAGTGGCCGACCTTGATGCCGGCCACATCCGTGATCGCGCCGGAGAAAAGCCCCGGCCGGGCTTGCGCCGGCGCCGCGCCGGATGCGGCGGTGAAGCCGCCTGTGACGGCCATTTGCAGGAAGTGGCGGCGTTGCATGAAGGCTCCTTCGGTTTTGCGGAAGTGTATTCCCAGACGAAGGTGACCTCTCCGTATATGAGCCCGTTCAGCGCCCCGCGCAAGGTGATACCTTCCGCACTGAAAGGAGCCCAATGCCATGCCAACCGATTGGCACGACCTCGAACGCTTCGTCACCGCCCAGGCCCCGGTGTTTGCCACCGTGTGCGAAGAAATCCGCGCCGGTGAGAAGCAAAGCCACTGGATGTGGTTCATATTCCCGCAACTGCGCGCGCTGGGCCGCAGCAGCACCGCCAAACTCTACGGGCTGGCCGATCTGGCCGAAGCGCAGGCCTACTGGCGCCACCCGGTGTTGGGCGAGCGATTGCGGCTGTGCACGGCGCTGGTGCTGGGTGTGGAAGGCAAGTCCGCGCACGCGATTTTCGGCTCGCCGGATGACCTGAAGCTGTGTTCCTGCATGACGCTTTTCGAGGTGGCAGCGCCGGAGGAAGCGGGGTTCGGGCGGGTGCTGGAGCGGTACTACGCGGGGAAGCGGGACGCGGCTACGCTGAAGTTGATCGGACAATCCGCGTAACCCTGACCCTGCAGGCTCATTCTGCGAGCCTGCCGCATTCGAATTGGTTGAACGGTCGCCGGCCAACTATTCGCCATACTTGGCGAGCGCTGTCCGCAAAGCCCTGGCTGTCGCATCCCTCAACTCCTTCGGCCCCACCACCTCCACATCCGCCCCATGCCGCAACACGTCCATCACCAGTTCGCGGTCGTCGTGATACGGCACTTCCAGCAGGTAGCTGCCGTCCTTCTCGAATGCGCCCTTTTGCTGCGGGTGCCACACCTCGCCGGCCACCCAGCGCGCGCGCTCGGGGGTGAAGCGCAGCCTGGCCACCTTGTTGGCCTTGCCGCGAAAAATGCCGTAGCTGGTCTCGAAGTATTCCTTCAGGTCCTTTTCGGCCACCGCCTTGGCCTTGTCTGTAAGCACATCCGCACGGCGGATCGCGTCGACTGAAAAGCTGCGCAGGTCGTGGCGCAGGTGGCACCAGGCGTCCACGTACCAGTTGCCGCGGTAGTTCACCAGCCGCTGGGGGGAAAGGTTGCGTTCGGTCTCTTCCCCGCTGCCGCGGGAGTAGTAGGCAATGGCCACCTGCCGGCGCGAGAGCACGGCCTTGGCAATGCGGGCAAAGTGCTCGGCATTCGACCGGCGCGTGCCCACCTGTTCTACCTTGATGCGCTTTTCCACCTCGTCGATGTCGTGCTCGGCACTGCCCAGGAGCGCCCGCAGTCGCGTCTTGAGCGGTTCCACCTGGCTGGCCATCAGGCCGGGCTCGATCTCCTTCACCAGTTGCTGCATGGCCAACAGCGCATAGGCCTCGCTGCTGTTGAACCACAGGCCGGGCAGCTCGTGCTTGGGGCCGGTGGTGGCGCGCGATTCGAACCGGTAGCCGCCCTGCTCCCGGTCCCACACGATGGGTGAATTGAGGCGGTCGCGCAGGTAGTCCAGGTCGCGCTTGAAGGTGGCGCGCGAGACTTCCAGCCGCTCCAGCATGGTGGCGATCGGCACCACCTGGCTTTCGCTGAGCATCTGCTCGATCTTGTAGAGGCGTTCGGTCTGGTTCACTTGGCGGAATCCGGGTATTTGACGCAGTGTCCCATGGTACGGGCTCGCGGGGTGAGCCACAAGGGCCGGCCAGAAGCCCGCCGCAACATCCTGTTTCTAATCACTTTTGAGGAGCATTCCGCCTCCGGCGCCGCCCCCCTCTCGCTTTTCGACAAAAGCGCGCCTAGAATCCGCCCCCGCCAAAACGGCCATCCGCCGCGCGGCGTCCCTTATCCGTGAAGGAGCATCCCCATGACAAGCCCGCTTTCCGTCATCGCCACCCCGCGCCGCCCGGCCCTCCTGGCCGGGTTCGACAACAAGGTGGAGGTGCTGGTGCGCATCCAGGCACCGGCCACGCCTCCCGACGCGGCCGAGCCCAGACCGCCCTACGCCTTGGCCCTGGTGCTGGACCGCTCAGGCTCGATGGCCGGCGCGCCGATGATGGAGGCCCGCCGTTGCGCGGCCTATGTGGCCAGCCACCTGCGTGGCGACGACCAGGTAGCCCTGGTGTCCTTCAACCACCATGTGCGCGTGCTGCACGCAGCCCAACCGCGTGGCGACGGCCGCGCCCTGATGGCCGCCATTGAAGACATACGTTCGGCCGGCAGGACCGACCTGCATGGCGGCTGGCGCGCGGGTGCCGATGCCCTGGCCAAGCTGCCCGACAGCAGCGCCCTGGCGCTCAAGCGCGTGATCCTGCTCTCCGACGGCCAGGCCAACCATGGCCTTACCGGCACGCCGGACATCACCCTGCAGTGCGCCGAGGCCGCGGCGCAAGGCATCAGCACTTCCACGTACGGCCTGGGCAACGAGTTCAACGAGGATCTCATGGTGGCGATGGGCCAGACCGGACGCGGCAACCACTACTACGGGGACACCGCGGCCGACCTGATGGAGCCCTTCGAGCAGGAACTCTCGCTCCTGCAAAACCTCTGCGCATGCGACGTCACGCTGCGCGCCAACGTGCCGCAAGGTGTCAGCGTGGAAGCGCTCAACCCCTACCCCGGCAATGCGGAAGACGGCTGGCGCCTGCCGGACCTGCCCTACGGCGCCGAGGCCTGGATGGTGCTGCGCCTCACGCTCCCCAAGGGTCTGCTGCCGCAAGAAGGCAAGACGCTGCACCTGCTGGAGGTCACCGCTTCCGGCACAAGCCTGGCCGGCCTGCCGGTGCCGTTGCCGCCAGCCCGGCTCAGCCTGCCGGCGCTGCCGCAGCCGGCGTTTGGCGCCCTCGGCGAAGATGCGCTGGTCGTGCGCCGGCTCGACGAACTGGAGGCCGGGAGCTTGCTGGTGGCCGCACGCGCGGTCGCCGCCACCGGCAACTGGGACGCGGTGGACGGCATGCTGGCCCAGGCCAAGGCACGCTTTACCGGCAACCCCTGGGTCGCAGGCGTGATCCATTCCATCGAAAAACTGGCCGCGCGCCGCGATCTGGAAACCTTTTCCAAGGAGGTGATCTACACCTCGTCCAACATGTTCCGCCGCATCACCGAGTCGTTCGAGGAGGCAGACATGCATGACGAGGCCGCCAAGCTCATCTACCTGCGGCGGCGCTTGCTACAGGGGAAGTCGAGGGGGCCTGGCGCCGTCTGATCAGCGCAACTGCGCGTAAATCCGCTCCGCCAGTTCGCGGCTGATGCCGTCCACCGTCACCAGGTCGTCCACGCTGGCGCGCTTCACCCCCTGCAGCCCGCCGAAGCGCGCCAGCAGGCGCTGGCGCCGCTTCGGCCCCACACCTTCGATGTCTTCCAGGCTGGAGGTGATGCGCGCCTTGTCGCGCTTGGCGCGCTGGCCGGTAATGGCAAAGCGGTGCGCCTCGTCGCGCACGGTCTGCACCAGGTGCAGGGCCGGACTGTCGGAGGCCAGGTTCACGCTCGGCCGGCCGTCGATAAACACCAGGGTCTCCAGGCCGGGCTTGCGTTCCTCACCCTTGGCCACGCCCACCAGCAACGGCTCGGTCAGGCCCACCTCGGCCAGCACCTGGCGGGCGATTTCCACTTGCCCTTTGCCGCCATCGATCAAGATCAGGTCGGGCTTGATGCCGTCGCCCGCCGCCACCTTCTCGTAGCGTCGTGTCAGCACCTGGCGCATGGCGGCGTAGTCGTCGCCGGGGGTAATGCCGGTGATGTTGAAACGCCGGTAGTCGCCGCTTTGCATCTTGTGGTGGTGGTACACCACACAGGAAGCCTGGGTCGCCTCACCCATGGTGTGGCTGATGTCGAAACACTCGATGCGCAGGAGTTCGAACCCCTCGGCCGGCTCGTCCATGCCGAGAATCTCTGCCAATAGCCGGGTGCGTGCATGCGCGGTGCCGCGCTCGGAGAGCACCCGTTCCAGTGCGATCTCGGCATTCTTCTCCGCCATGGTCAGCCACAGGCGCCGCTGCTCCTGCGGAAAGCGGATCACGTTCACTCGCCGACCGGCGTCGCCGGAAAGCGCGGCCGCCAGTTCCTCCACGTCTTCCAGGTCCTGGTTGATGATGATCGAAGGCGGCGTGAAGCGCCCCGGATAATGCTGCACCATGAAGGCCGCCAGCACGTCACCCGCCGTGGCCTCGTCCACATGCTGGGGAAAGAACTGCTTGTCGCCCAGGTGCCGCCCGCCGCGCACCATCGCCAGGCTCACGCAGGCCAGCCCGCCACGCACCGCGGCGGCGATGATGTCGACATCGGTCTCGTTGGCGGCCTCGGCCCCTTGCGCCTGCAACACCCGCGACAAGGCGCCGATGCGGTCGCGGATCGCTGCCGCCTCCTCGAAGGCGAGCGCCTCGGACTTTTTCAGCATCTCGTCCTGCAGTTCGTCCAGCACCTCCTGCGAGCGGCCTGACAGGAAGCGCGCCGCGTCGCGCACGTCGCGGCCGTAGTCCTCCGCGCCCACTTTCTGCACGCAGGGGGCGCTGCAGCGCTCGATCTGGTGCAACAGGCACGGCCGCGAGCGGTTGGCGTACACCGTGTCGTCGCAGGTGCGCAGGCGAAACACCTTTTGCAGGATCTGTATCGACTCGCGCACCGCCCAGGCGTTTGGAAAGGGCCCGAAGTACTGGTGGCGCTTGTCCAGGTTGCCGCGATAGAAGCGGATCTGCGGGAAGGCATGCCCGGTGATCATCAGGTAGGGGTAGCTCTTGTCGTCGCGGAACAGGATGTTGTAGCGCGGCGCCAGTTCCTTGATGAGGTTGTTCTCCAGCAACAACGCCTCGCCTTCGGAGCGCGTCACCGTCACCTCGACCCGGGCGATCTTTTCCACCATGTGGGCGATGCGCGGGCTGTCGTGGGTCTTGTGAAAGTAGGACGACACGCGCTTTTTCAAATCGCGCGCCTTGCCCACATACAGGACCTTGCCCTCGGCATCGATATGCCGGTACACGCCAGGCAGGCCGGGGCAGTTTTTCAGGAATTCGGCAACGTCGAATCCGGCCGCCTGCGCGGCCGAAGCTTGCTCCGCAGGCACCGTGCCTTCCTCGTTGATCATGCGTCCACGAGCGAGCGGCCGTCAACCAACGCGCGTGCACGTGCGAACACCGCCTCGAACATCACGGGCGTCAGCCGCCCGGTATTGGTGTTGTAGCGGCTGCAGTGGTAGCTGTCGATCAGCGTGATGCCGCCCGGCAATTGATGTTCCGCGCCATGCGCGAACTTGCAATGCGATTTTTTCAGGCCCATCGCGGTAAGCAGGGCCCCGTGCGCGATCAGGCCCAGCGCCACCATCACGCGCAGGCCGGGCTGTTTCAGGTCCGCCGCCAGAAAATGGTTGCAGCGCCTGATTTCGTCGGTCTCCGGCTTGTTGTCCGGCGGCAGGCATTTCACCGCGTTGCTGATGCGCACACCGGTGAGCGTCAGGTCGTCATCGCCATCGGGTGAAAACCGCCCCTTGGCAAACCTGAATTTCTTCAACGTGTCGTAGAGCAGGTAGCCGGCATGGTCGCCGGTGAAAGGCCTGCCTGTGCGGTTGGCGCCGTGCATGCCCGGCGCCAGCCCCACGATCACCAGCGGCGCGTCGGCGCTGCCAAACGGTGGCACCGGCTTGCAGAAATAACCCGGGTTGCGCGCCTTGACCTCATCCAGGAAAGTGGCCAGGCGCGGGCAGTCGCGGCAATCCGCGCGGTAAACGATGTTGGGCATCGGGGAATTCTAACCGCGCCGCTCGGCCGCGCGCCGCAAGCGTATGGTGCAGGCAGGCTTGCTTCAGGGCGCCGGCAGCGAGAAATAAAACGCGGCGCCCAGTCCCGGCTGGCTTTCCGCCCAGACCCGCCCGCCGTGGCGCTCCACCACCCGCTTCACGATGGCCAGTCCGACGCCGGTACCAGGAAACTCCTCCGCCCGGTGCAGGCGCTGGAATACGCCAAACAACTTGTCGTAGTAGCGCATGTCGAAGCCGGCCCCGTTGTCCTTGACGCAATACACCAGTTCGGCACCATTCATCGAGCCGCTCACCTCGACCGCAGGCTGGGCACTTTTCGCGGAGAACTTGAATGCGTTGGACAGCAGGTTCACCCATACCTGGCGGATCAGCATGGGATCCCCGCTGGCGGCCGGCAGCGGGCCGATCTCGCAATGCCAGCGCGGCGCCTCACCGGCGGCGCCGACCACCTCATCGAGCGCGCTTTGCACCAGCGCCGCCATGTCGAGCGCGGATGCCGCCAGCGGGCTGTGCCTCAACCTCGAAAGGTCCAGCAGTTCGTCGATCAGCACACCCATCCAGCGCGCGCGCTCGCAGACCACGCCGAGCAGGCGCCGGCCTTCGTCATCCAGCGCATCGGCGTGATCCTCGAGCAAGGTGCGCGCGAAGCCGTCGATCGCCCGCAGCGGCGTGCGCAGGTCGTGCGAAACGGAGTAGCTGAATCCTTCGAGATCCCGGTTCGCGGCCTCGAGTTGCGCGGTCCGCTCGGCAACCCGGCGTTCCAGTTCGGTGTTGAGTTTTTCGAGCACATCGGCGGTGGCATCGAGCGAGTGCATCAGGGAACCAAGCTCGCCATGCGCATAGGGCGCACCGATGCGCGCACGCATGTTGCCCGCCGCGAATTGCGTCGCGGCGTCCATCATGCGCTTGATCGGACGGCGGATGCCGGCTTCCGCTATGGCCCAGGCGAGCATGAAGGCCAGCAACGCAACCACCGCCACGATCGCCAGGGCCTGGTTCATCCTGTGTTCCGCCGCCGCAGTCAACTCGTGCCGGGATACCCCGACCAGCACCGCAAGGTCCGCCCCGGAGGGCTCGCGCCGGCTCGGTGAGGCAACCACCCAGACCCGGTCCGCGCTTTCCGAGGCGATGCGCGCATGCCCGCCCTTGGCGCCGCGCTGTTGCGCCAGCTTGTGAAGCGCGCTATCGGCCAGCGACGTACCCGGGCGCACCTCGCCCTCGGGATGCCAGGTCAGCACGGTTCCCTTGCCGTCCATCAGCGCAAGCACCGCCGTCTCGAACGGCACGCTGCGGGCGCGCGTGCGCATGAGCTTGTCGAGGTCGAGCGACGCCAGCAGCACAAACCTGACGGCGCCGCGCTCGTCGCGCGCCGGGTAGGCGATCTGCATCACCGCCTTGCCGGTCAGGCGGCCGAACGCCGGTTCGAGCGCCAGCCGGGTCTTGGGCGCAAGCGCCTCCTGGAAGTAACGACGGTCCGCCAATTGCAATTCCCTGCCGGTGCGCAGCGAGTCACAGAACAGGGTGCCGTCCGGGCGAATCGTGAGCAATCCGGTGTACTGCGGATGCTCGGTCAGCACCCCTGCGAGGAAGTTCGAGCAGGTCGTCCGGTCGCCGGTGTCGAGATCGCGTGCGCGCGCCAGTCCGTACTCCAGTTGGGCCGTGCTGCGCACCGCATCATGAAGATCGTCGGCGATGAGACTGCCGGCGGCTTGGAGTCTTTCCTCGGCCTCGGCAATGGCTTGCCCGCGATCCTCAGCAAGAAGGTACGCCCAGATCGCTGCCGGTACCAGAGTCGCCAGCAAAACCAGCAACAGGATGCGGTTGCGCAAGCTCATGGCGACCAATAGTACGCGAGGTCAGGCCCGCGTGACGGATACCGGAGGATCAGCGGTCCATTCGCCTGGTCAGGCGCCGGCCGCGGGTAACGGCCATTCCTCCCGATGCGAGCGCGCCCGGCGCCTCAAGCAATCTCGCCGCGACGCAGCTTGAAGCGCTGCAGCTTGCCGTTCTCGGTGCGCGGCAACGCGTCCACGAACTGCACCGCCCGCGGGTATTTGTAGGGCGCGATGGTGGCCTTGACCAGGTCCTGCAATTCACGTGCGGTGGCGTCGCCAGCCACGAAACCGGGGCGCAGCACCACGCAGGCCTTGACGATCTGGCCGCGTTCCGCATCGGCCACCCCGACCACGCCGCACTCGGCCACGCCGGGATGGGTGAGCAGCACGTCCTCCACCTCGGGCCCGGCGATGTTGTAGCCGGCGCTGATGATCATGTCGTCGGTGCGCGACTGGTACCAGTAGTAGCCGTCCCCGTCCATCAGGTAGGCGTCGCCGGTGAGGTTCCAGCCGTTCTGCACATAGGTGGCCTGGCGCGCGTCGGCCAGGTAGCGACAGCCGGTCGGCCCCTTGATGGCGAGGCGGCCGATCTGCCCGGGCGGCACGGGTACCCCGTCGTCCCCCAGCACCGCGGCACGGTATCCCGGCACCACGCGGCCGGTGGCGCCGGGCCGCACCTCGCCCGGCTTGCAGGCGATGAAGGCATGCAGGAGTTCGGTGGAACCGAGGCATTCGGTCATCTCGATGCCGGTGGCCTCGCGCCAGGCGGCGCGGGTATCGGCGGGCAACATCTCGCCGGACGACACCGTCACGCGCAGGCTGGAGAGGTCATGCCCTGCCGCGAGCGGCGCCATCTTGCGATAGAAGGTCGGTGCGGTGAAACAGATGCTGGCCTTGTGGCGGGCGATGCCCGCAAGCAGCGTCTCCGGCGTCCATTGCTCGATGAGCACGCCGGCTGCGCCCACCCGCAGCGGAAACAGGAACAGGCCACCCAGCCCGAAGGTGAAGGCCAGCGGCGGTGTGCCGATGAACACGTCCTCCTGCCCCGGCGCGATGACCTGGCGCGACAACACGTCGCAGATGGCCAGCACGTCACGATGGAAATGCAGGGTGCCCTTGGGCACGCCGGTGGTGCCGGAGGTGAACGCGATCAGGGCCACGTCGTCAGCCGCGCTGTCGACATTGGTGAAGCCGGCCGGCTTTCCCGCCGCGAGTGCCTCGAGGCTGTCGGGCGCATTGTCCGGCGCGTTGAAATACAGGACGTGCTTCAACCCGACACAAGCGGCGCGGGTGAGGCGCATCTCGTCGGCCAGCGCATGATCACAAAGGGCTGTGGCGATCCCGGCCTTGCGCACGATGGCGGAGAGTTCCCGCTCGCGCAACAGCGGCATGGTGGTCACCGCGATGCAACCGGCCTTGACCAGGCCCAGCCAGCAGGCGGCCAGCGCAGGGTTGTTGCCGCTGCGCAGCAGCACCCGGCTGCCGGTGGGCAGGCGCAGGTCCTCGCTGATCACGCGGGCGATACGGTTGGCCCGCGCGAGCAATTCCGCATACGTCACCGGGCCGCTCGCGCCGACCAGCGCAGTGCGCTCCCCGTGTTCGGCCGCGACATGGGCATCGACAAACGCCGCCGCGCAGTTCAGGCGCGGCGGATAGTCCAGTTCCGGCAACTCGAAGATCAGTTCCGGCCATTGCTCGGCCGGCGGCAGGTTGGCGCGCGCGAAATCGTCGGCGTAGCCGGATGGTTGGAAGGCGATACCAGCCATCTCAGGAGAGCGGCGGCGACCACGGTGGCGCCACCAGGCGGCGCTTGCCGTCGGATGAAAAGCGGATGCCTGGCTCATCCAGGGCGGTGCGGTCCCATAGCTGGCAGGTCACCTGCTTGTGTTTTTGGTCCAGGCCTTCGCAGTAGTTGGTGTACTCGCACAGGCGCACCTCGCCGCCAAGGCCGAGCCGGGTTTTCAGGGCCCAATCCGGGTCGGCCAGGCTTTGCCGCGCAGTGCCTACGATGTCGCAATCACCGCGTGCGAGCATGGCTTCGGCCATCTCGAAATTGTGCACACCCCCGGTACACACCACCGGAACGTCGAACCCGGCGGCACGGATGGCGCGCCGGATCGTGGCGGTCGGCGCGATGTTGCGGCCGAACGGCCCGAACTCGTCGGACAGGTATTGCGGCATGCATTCGTAGCCGCTGCGGCCGGTATACGGATAGGCCGAGGCACCTACAACCGGCTGCTTGGCATCGTCGAACTTGCCGCCGCGCGACGTGGAAATGAAGTCCATGCCGGCACGCGCGAACTCCACCCCGAACCAGGTGGCGTCCTCGACGGTGTTGCCGCCCTCGATGCACTCATCGGTGAGAAAGCGGCAGCCGACCACATAGTCCGTGCCGGTGGCTGCGCGCACCGCCCGATAGACCTCGAGGGGCAGCCGCACCCGGTTGGCGCGTTCGCCGCCGTAGCCGTCGGTGCGCACGTTCGTTGCCGAAAGAAAGGACGCCATGGTGTAGGCATGCGCATAGTGCAATTCCACGCCATCGAAGCCGGCCGTGCGGGCACGCGCCGCCGCCGCGGCGAACAGCCCCGGCAGCACCTGCGGAAGTTCGCGGATATGCGGCAATTCCATATCATTGACACGCTCGCGCGCGCCGTACTGAAATGCTTCCCACTCGCGCTCGTCAAGGACAGAACGGACAGCCTCGGTAGGCAACTGCGCCAGGTGCGCGCGCACCGCTTCTTCGCTCCAGTCGGCCGCACCGAGCAGCTCGCGATGGCGCGGCGTGATGCGCAGAAAACGCTGGAAGAACTTCTCCGGCTCAGGGCGCCGGCGAATGTTCAGGAAGTCGATGATCTGGATGAACACCCGGGTATGCCCATCGCTGGCGCGGCGAATGGTCTCGACCAGTTCGGTCAGGCCGGCGATGTAGCGGTCGTGGCTGATGCGCAGCAGCGGGCCGCTGGGCACATCGCGTATGCCGGTGGCCTCGATCACGATGGCGCCCGGTCGGCCGCGCGCGAAGCGCTCGTACCACTGCAGCACGTCGGTGGTGACGAATCCTTCCTTGTTGGAACGCCACGGCACCATCGCCGGCACCCAGGTGCGGTGTTCCAGGGTCAGCGGACCGACGGCAAGCGGGCTGAACAGCGCGGCGACCGTGGCTTCCTCGCGTGTCGGCATCTGCCCGGGCGTCGGGTGGAACCTGATGCGCTGTGGCGGCTTCCACATGTGTCACTCGGCCTTGATGCCGGCACGGTCGATCAGGTCCTTGAAGAAGGCACGGTCGTCCTGTACCTGCTTCGCAAAGGCCTGCGGACCCTTGAAGTCCGGGTACTGGCTGAACTTGAGCATGGCCTCGCGCGCTTCCGGACCGGTGACAACCTTCTCCACCTCTGCCGCCATGCGCGTGACCAGCGCGGCCGGCGTACCCTTCGACGCGAACAGGCCAAACCAGCTTCCCCCCGGCATATCCAGGCCCGATTCCTTGAGCGTGGCTATGTTGGGCAACTCCGGGTGGCGCACGTTGCTTGTGACCGCAAGCACCTTGAGGTTGCCGGCCTTGGCCTGGGCAAGCGCCACCGGGTCGTACATCAAATCGATGCGTCCGCCCAACAGGTCGGTGAGCGCGTCGGCCGAGCCCTTGTAGGGCACATGCAGGAGCTTCACGCCGGACTTGAGGTGCACGATCTCGCCGGTGATGTGCGTGGCGGTAGCCGCACCGGCGGAACCGAAGGTGAACTTGCCGGGCTGCTGTCTGGCCAGTGCGATGAATTCCTGGACGTTGCCCGCCGGAAAGTCCTTGCGCGCCGCCATCAGCCCATAGCTGCTGGAAAGCATTGCCACGGGAACGAGATCGGTTTCCGGGTCGTAGGGCACCCGGCGCAGGTGCGGCGTGATCGCGAGTATCGCCACCGGTGCCAGCAGGAAGTTGTAGCCATCCCCCGGCGCACGCGCCACCGCCTGCGCGCCGATGGTGCCACCGGCGCCTGCGCGGTTTTCCACCACCATGCCGGGACCCAACGCTGCCCCAGCCTTGTTGGCCACCAGGCGGCCGATGGCATCGGCATTGCCGCCGGCGGGGTACGGCACCACCAGCTTGATCGGCTGGCTCGGCCAGGTTTGCGCACCGGCCGGCGGTAAGGCCAGCGCGGCCAGCGCACCAACGAGCCAGGCGCCCAGGTTCAGGAAACGCGACATGCCGCCTTCCCCTTACTTGCCGGTAAAGCGCGGCTTGCGCTTTTCCTTGAAGGCGGCCAGCGCCTCCTTCGCGTCCTCGCTGTCGCGCACCAGGCCGAGGTCACGGTCGGCCTTGGCCATGCGCTCGGAAGGCCCCTGCGGGATCACGCCCTCGACCACGAAGCGCTTGATGGTCTTCAGCACCATCGGCGACATGGTGGTCATCTCGCGCGCCATCGCCAGCGCGGCATCGACCTGTTTGCCCACCGGCACGATCTCGTTGACCAGACCCACTTCATAGGCGCGTTTGGCGTCCCAGGTGCGGCACAGGAGCATCATTTCCATCGCCAGCTTGTGCGGGATACGCGCGGCGAGCCCCGCGATCATGCCGCCAGTGAAACCAAGCTTGGCCTCCGGGTAGGAAAACTTCGCATTGTCTGCCGCCACCAGCAGGTCGCACATCATCGCCGCCACCAGCGCCCCGCCCACGCACCAGCCGCCCACCGCGGCGATTACCGGCTTTTCGGTGGTGATGCCCACGGTGGGAATGCAGCGCCAAAGCTGCGGCAGCTTGGTCACGTCCGCACCGGCGGAAAACGCCTCGTCGCCAACGCCGGTGTACACCGCCACCTTCTGCTCGGACGCGTCGAATTCGGCAAAGGCCTGCTGCAGTTCCTCCGCGGTTTGCGCGCAGATGGCATTGCGACGGTCCGGCCGGTTGATGGCGATCACGGTGGTGCCGTCGGGGTTGTTGGTAACGAGTACTTTTTCCATTCTTGTTCTCCCTTGGATTGCGGCGCCCTGTGGTTGTCGTAGTGGCGCCCTGATGAACTGCGTCTAGATGATGCCTTTCGCATGCAGCGCCGCGATGGCCTGCGCGTCGTAGCCCGCCTCGGCCAGCACGGCGTCGGTGTGCTCGCCCAGGTCGGCCACCGGGCCCACCCGGCCTTCATCATGGGCCATGCGGAAGGCCGGCCCGATCAGTGTCACCGGGCCGTAGGGCGTGGCGGCCTCCTGTAGCAGGCCGCGATGCGCCACCTGCCGGTGCGTGATGATTTCGTCCAGCGAATGAACCCGCCCGAAAGGGATGTCTGCTTCCTTCAGGCGCGCCTCCCATGCGTCGAAGCCACCCACGGCCATGGCCGATTCAATGATTTCGCGCAAGGCATCGCGGTGCTCCGTGCGGCCCTCCCAGCCGGAGAAGCGCGGGTCGGCCAACGTATCGGCGCGCCCGATCGCCGTCATCAGGTTGACGAACTGCTTTTCCGTCATCACCGCCAGCACGATGAAGCGGTCGCCGCAGCGAAAACGGTCGGCGGTGGGCTTGCGGCTGATCGAGCGATTGCCGTTTTGCACATGCTTCACGTTCGACACCGTGGTCTCGGCCGCCTGGCAGGCCAGGAAATTGAGCATGGTGTCGAGCATGGAAACGTCGACGAACTGCCCCACCCCGGTATGGGTGCGCTGGTACAGCGCGGTGGCAAGCGCGAAAGCCGTCATCATGCCGGTGGCTACATCGGCGGCGGCGAAACCGGCGCGCATCGGCCCCTGCTCGGGTTCGCCGGTGAGCGCCATCAGGCCGGACATCGCCTGGATCTTGCCGTCGAAGGCGGGTTCCTTGCTGTCCGGCCCGGTGGTGCCGAAGCCGGACACAGCGCAGTAGATCAGGCGCGGGTTGATGGCCGAAAGCTGCGTCCAGCCCACGCCCAGGCGCTCCATCACGCCGGGGCGGAAGTTCTCGCACACGACATCGGCCGTGGCTGCCAGGCGTTTGATGATTTCCACTCCTTCGGGCTTGCCCAAGTCCACCCGGATACTGCGCTTGCCGGCATTGGCCGCCATCCAGGCCGGGCCCATGTTGCGGTCGTTCCAGTGTTTTTCAGTGGACGACGGGCGCATGCCGTCGCCGGCCAGCGGTTCCACCTTGATGACATCCGCCCCCTGCATGGCCAGTTGAAAGGTGCCCACCGGCCCCGCCAGGTAATGCGTGAAATCGAGGATGCGTACGTTGGAAAATGCCTGCTTGTTCACTTGGGTTCAGCCTTCCAGCCGGATGCCGGCGTTCTTGATGAGGGTGCCGAAATAGCCGCGCCCCTGGTTGAGTGCCTTGCGGTAGTCGGATGCCGACATCCATTCCGCCACCACGCTGGCCTTGAGCAGCCGCGCGCGGGTATCCGGTTCGGCAAGGAATTTTTCCGCGGCGGCGCCGGCCTGTTCAACGATCGGACGCGGCGTGCCCTTCGGAAAAGCCAGCCCCCAACCGCCTGCGGGGATCTCGATCTTGAGCCCGGTATCGCGCAGCGAAGGCACGTTGGGCAGGTCCGGATGGCGGCGATGGAAAAACGCCGCCAGCGCGGTTGCCTGGCCGTTCTTTGCCATGCCCAGCCCCACCCCGTCGATGATCAGGTCGATCTGCCCGCCGGCCAGGGCGGCGATCAGATCGGCGGAGCCCTTGAAGGGCACATGCAGCATGTCGATGCCGGTCTGCTGCTTGATCACCTCGCCATACAGGTGCCCGGCCGAGGCCACGCCTGCCGAACCCCAGGTGAGCTTGCCGGGCTGCTTCTTTGCCAGCGCGACAAACTCCGGCAGGGTCTTCACGCCCAGGCTGTTGCGCGCGGTGACGATCGCCACGTAGTCGGCCAGCCCACAGGCGATTTCCAGGCCGTTTTCGTGGTCGTAGGGCAACTTGCGCAGGTTGGGCAACACGGTAAACGAGGTGGCCGCCGCCAGCAGCATGGTGTAGCCGTCTGGCTCGGCGCGCGCGACCAACTCGGTGCCCACCTGGGTGGTGCCACCGGGCTTGTTGTCGACCACCACGCTTTGCCCCAACAGGTCACGCAGGCGCTCGGCCACCACCCGGCCCAGCGCGTCGCTGTTGCCGCCGGGCGGAAACGGCACCACCAGCTTGACCGGGCGCTCCGGCCAGCGTGTCTGCGCACGGACCGGCATGTTCCCAAGCGGCAGCGCCGCCAGGCCAGCCGCGCCCAGCAGGCGCCGCCGTGTGACGCCGCGTGGCGGCGACGCTGCTCGATTGATTTTCAATTTTGTCTCCCTTCAAACCAGCGGGGCCGCCAGTTTCTCCTTGGCGAACGCGCGTGCGACTGCGGGCCGGGCCAGCACCCGCTGCAAGTAAGAACCCAGATGCGGCAGGTTGCGCGCCGGCCGCACAAAGCCGCGGGTCCAGCGGCACAGCACCAGCGCGTACGGATCGAGCATGCTGTACTGCTCACCCATCATCCACCGCCCACCTTGGCCGGCCAGGTGCGCGTCGAGGATTTCGAGCATCGCCCCCACCTTGGCCTCGGCATGCGTCTTCAATTGCGCGGCACCTTCGGCATTGCCATCGTCAACCCAGCGCTCCGGGTAGAAATACAGCATCAGCGTGGCCTGCAGTGTGTTGGTGAGCCACATCAGCCATTTGTGGAAATGCGCCCGCTCGACGGCGGCGACGGGCGCCATGCCGGCCGCCGGGTGGGTCTCGGCCAGGTGCAGGCAGATGGCGGCGGTTTCATACAGCACCAGGTCGCCATCGACCAGCACCGGGATCTGGCCATTGGGGTTGAGCTTCAGGTACTCGCCAGCGCGATGCGCGCCGGCGTCGCGGTCGACCAGAAGCAGCTCGAACTTCTCGCCCATCTCCTCCAGCAGGATATGCGCAATCAGGCTGGCGTTGCCGGGAAAGTAGTGCAGCCGGATCATCGGTTCGAGCGCGGTCAGGCCAGGTGCTTCTTGAAGTGGGCGATGGTGCGCTCCCACGACAGCTTGGCGGCCGCCTCGCTGTAGCGCGGGGTGGAGTTGTTGTGAAAGCCATGCTGCGTGCCCGGGTAGGTATGCACCTGGTGCGCCACGCCGGCGGCCTTGAGCGCGGTTTCGAACGCCGGATAGGTGGAATTGATGCGCTCGTCGTTTTCCGCCAAGTGGCACACCAGCGGCGCCTTGATGCGCGCCACGCTGGCGGTGCCGGCCGCCACGCCGTAGTACGGTGCGCCGGCGTGCATTTCCGCGCCAAGGGTGGCTGCGAGGAAGTTGACGATGCCGCCGCCATAGCAGAAGCCGGTTGCGCCCAGCTTGCCGGTGGAAAGCTTGTGGGTCTTGAGGAAGCGCGCGCTGTTGACCAGGTCCACGCGCAGCTTGCCCTGGTCGAGACCGGCCTGCAGGCTGCGGCCGTCGTCGTCATTGCCGGGGTAGCCGCCCACCGGGAACAGGCCGTCCGGCGCTAGGGCGAGGAAGCCCTCCACCGCCGCGCGCCGCGCCACGTCCTCGATGTAGGGGTTCAGGCCGCGGTTTTCGTGTATCACCAGCACCGCGGGAAAAGGTCCAGTTCCGGCCGGTTGCACCAGGTAGCCGCGCATGGTCCCGGAGTTGCCGCCCGGCGACGGATAGGTGACGTAGTTGGCCTTGATGCGGTTGTCGGTGAACGAGATGGTCTGCGCCTGCGCATAACGCGGCAGCAGGGCCTGCGCCATCGCCAGGCCGCCTACCACCGCCAGCGAGGCGGCGCGGGCGAGGAACTCACGCCGGTCCATGCCGCCGTGGCAATACTCGTCGTAAAGGTCGTAGACCTGCTGGTCGATCTCCAGCTGGGTGATGCCCTGCGGCGCGCGCCGCTCCATGACTGCCGAATCGCTCATTGCCCTGGCTCCTCTGGTTGGGTGTCGCAAACCCCGGAATATTAACCTCGCACCCCGTCGGCAGGGCCCGCGCCTGAATTGCGCCACAAATGTAACGGCCTGTAATCGTGGTGCACCGCGGCGCGGGCTGGTCGTTAATCGGCGTACAAGCCCCGTATCGTGGGCCCAACAGCGAAAGGAAACACAATGAACATCCTCAAACACATCGCCCTGGTGAGCGCCGTGGCCCTGGCCCCTGCCTTCGCCCTGGCCCAGGCACCTGCTGCTACCACCACACCCGCCGCAACCCCGCCCGCTGCCACCAAAGGTGAAGCCGGCAAAGGCGGCGAGCGCATGCAAAAGCGTGCCGAGCGCATGAAGGCCGCCGACAAGGATGGCGACGGTGCCATCAGCAAGGCCGAAGCCGACGCCGCCGGGATGAAGGGCCTGTCAGCCAACTTCGACAAGCTCGATGCCAACAAGGACGGCAAGCTTACCCGCGAGGAAATGCGCACTGCCCGTGCCGAACACAAGGGCATGCACAAGGGTGAGCACAAGGATGGGCACAAGCACATGCACGGCGCTGACAAGAGCGCAGCCCCTGCCGCGCCGGCAACCCCGGCCACCCCGCCGGCCGCGAAGTAAGTTTCAAGGTCGCAAAAAGAAAACCCCCCGGCTTCTCGCGAAGCCGGGGGGTTTTGTCTTTTCCAGCAGGGACCGGCCTGTCAGGATTTCTTCGGTTTTGCCTTCACGGCGTCTTCCTTGGGCATGTCGCCGATCACGGTCTTGAGCGGGCATACCGAAAACGCGGGGCATTTCTTGCATCCCGCGACGATGGCGATCGGACATAGGGTCATGACGTTCTTTCAGGGTTGGCCAACGTCGACCCAGCATACGCCACATCCGGCCCGCAAGCGCGGACCGGCGACATCGTAGCGCTTCAGACGGTAGCGATCGGCGTCGCCGGTGAACCTACGGCCCCCGGCAGGCGCAGCGGCGGCGCGGTCAGAAAGCAGCGGCTGCGCTGATGCGCACGCAACCAGTCGGCCAGATCCTTGAGCCACCAGATCTCGCCCAACGGAATGCCGAGCTTGAACAGGCAGTGGTTGTGCAGGGGCAGCGCCGGTCGCCGCCCTTCCTGCGCGCGGGCCGGATGGGTTTCCACCGCGTAGTTGTCGGCGATCAGCGCGGCCACGCCGGAATCGGAGATCCACTTCAGCAGCTTGTCGTCACGGCCGTCCAGCCCACAGCAGG
Organism: Burkholderiales bacterium; assembly: GCA_965279115.1. Classification (GTDB taxonomy): domain Bacteria; phylum Pseudomonadota; class Gammaproteobacteria; order Burkholderiales; family JAEUOS01; genus JAEUOS01. The sequence continues at coordinate 5,680,539 of OZ257137.1, read as the reverse complement.
CGTTGTCCAGCACCTGCATGTCGGGTTGCTTGTTCATGCCCAGCAACAGGTCGGTCCAGCCGGTGTAGAGCAGCAGCATGTCGCCCTCCTCCACCCCGACGCGGTCGGCCTCGAACACGCGCATCAGTTCGTCGTAGCCCACCGCGGTCTTGGCGTCGCCATACTGCGCGCGCAGGTTGGCCACCACGCCACGCCCCTGCACACCCTTGACGGCGAAATTCTCGATGCCCAGCTGGCGGGCGCCGCCATGGTCGCCGCAGTCATGCTCCATGCCGCCTTCGGCGAGCGAGTCGTAGCGCTTCGGACCGCAGATGTCCTCGTCGCCGCGGTAGCCGTTGTAGTAGACCTTCTCTGGCTTGCCGTCGCCGTCGGCGTCGAACCAGGAGCCCACATGGGCGAAGGAATCCCATTGCGTCGAGTACTGCAGCGACATGATCACCAGATCGTCGGAGACGATGTCGCTGTTCTGCCGGTCCATGCGCTCGAACGGGAAGTTGAACACCGGCTTGCCTTCGCGCAGCGTGGGCTTCAACTGCGGCGGCAGGCGCCGCGGGTTGACCACATTGCCGCCGGGATAATCGAGCGGGATCGAAAGGCAGAACGACTGCCCCTCCTGGATTTCCTTCGCCGCGCGCTTGACCCGATCGGCGGTCAGCAGGTTGACGCGGCCGATCTGGTCGTCGGGGCCGAAGTCGCCCCAGGTAGAACCTTCCGGTCGGTTTTTCCAGCGCATGGCTTGTCTCCTCTAGTCGTCGTTGTTGTCGCCGAGTTCCGGAAACAGCACTGCCGTGAACCCGAACTTGCTCATGTCCCGAATGCGCATCGGATACAGAATACCCCACAGGTGGTCGCACTCATGCTGCACCACCCGCGCGTGAAAGCCCTCGACCTCGCGTTCCAGAGGCCTGCCCTGCGGGTCGTACCCGGAATAGCGGATGCGCAACGCGCGCGGCACCATGCCGCGCATGCCCGGCACCGACAGGCAGCCTTCCCAGCCGTCTTCCTCGTCACTCCCCAGCGGCGTGATCACAGGATTGACCAGCACCGTCTTCGGCACCACCGGCGCCTCCGGATAGCGCGGATTGGGCGCATCGGTGCCGAATATCACCACCTGCAGGTTCACGCCGATCTGCGGCGCGGCGATGCCCGCGCCATCGGCCGCCGCCATGGTGTCTTCCAGGTCGGCCACCAGCGCATGCAGTTCCGGCGTGTCGAACTGCGCCACCGCCCTGGAGGGCAGCAGCAGGCTCGGTGTGCCCATCTTGAGTATGGGGCGGATCATGGCGCCACGAACGCGTCGAGAATGCGGTGCACCCGCGCCATGGCGCCATCCATCACCTTCGCCAGGTGGTCGAGGGTGATCGCCCGTGCGCTGTCGCCTTTGCCGGCCGCATGGTTGACCACGACCGACAAGCAGGCGTAGTCGAGACCCAGTTCACGCGCCAGCGCCGCCTCCGGCATGCCGGTCATGCCGACCAGATCGCAGCCGTCACGTTCCATGCGGCGGATCTCGGCTGCGGTTTCCAGGCGCGGCCCCTGGGTGGCGCCGTACACGCCACCTTCATGCACATGCTCGCCGGCCTTTTGCGCCGCCGCGAGCAGTCGCTGGCGCACGCTTTCCGCGTACGGCCAGGTGAAATCGATGTGCGAAACCGCGGTGCCGATACTCGACTCCGGACCTTCAAAAAAGGTGTGTGCGCGACCGTAGGTGTAGTCGATGATCTGGTCAGGCACGACCAGCGCGCCAGGGCCGAAGGCATCGCGGATGCCGCCGACCGAGGTGACCGCCAGCACACCCTCGACGCCCGCCTCGCGCAGGGCCCACAGGTTGGCGCGGTAGTTGATGAGGTGTGGCGGGATGGTATGGCCGTAGCCGTGGCGCGGCAGGAATACCGCCTCCACCCCTGCCAGGGTACCGAAGGTGAGCGGGCCGGACGGTTCGCCATAGGGCGTGCGTACCAATTCGCGGCGCATATGGGTGAGTGTCGCCAGGTTGGTGAGCCCGCTGCCGCCGAATATCGCAAACATGCGCGCCCCCCTACATGCCCGCCACGGCATGCACCGCCGGCAGGTTGCGCCACAGGCCGGAGACATCCATGCCGTAACCGAACACATAGCGGTCGGGCACGGTGATGCCGACGAAATCGGCCGCGATGGGCTTGGCCTTGGCGATCTTTTTCTCGCAAAACACCGCACAGAGAAATCGCGTCGCGCCCATTTCGAGGACCCTGCGGCGGATCTCCGCCATGGTTTCACCTTCGTCGAGGATGTCGTCGAGCACCAGCACGGTACGTCCCTCGACCTGCTTGGAGGGCTCCACCTTCCACTTGAGCGAGCCGCCACGGGTCTTGTCGCCATAGCGCGACACGTGGATGTAGTCGAATTCCAGCGGAAAGGCCAGTTGCGAAAGCAGGTGCCCGGCAAACACCGTGGCTCCACCCATCACGGCCAGCACCAGCGGCGCTTCGTTGCCGATGGCGGCGGTGATCTCGCCGGCCATGCGCGTGGTGGCGGCGCTGCACTGTTTTGCGTCGACCAGCACGTCGGATTCGGCGAGTATTTTCCGGGCCTTTTCGAGGTCCATGGTCATGTCGGGAGTCCCTTCAGGAAAGCGTCGAATTCGTGGCCGATCTCGTGGTGCTTGCGGCCGAGATCCACCGTGGCCTTGAGGTAGCCGAGCTTGGAGCCGCAGTCATAGCGCACGCCCGCGAAGCGGTGCGCGAACACCGGTTCCTCGCCCAGCAGCGCGCTGATGGCGTCGGTCAGCTGGATTTCGCCGCCCGCGCCCGGAACGACGTTTTCGATCATGTCGAAGATGCGCGGCGAAAGGATGTAGCGCCCCACCACGGCCAGTGTGGACGGCGCGTCCGCCGGTGCCGGCTTCTCGACGATCGCCGAAACGCGCTCGGTGCGTTCCTCCACCGGCGTGGTGCTGACAATCCCGTATTGCCGGGTGCGCTCGCGCGGCACGTCCTCCACGCCCAGCACGCTGCCGTTGTGGCGATGCGCGCATTCGACCATCTGCTTCAACGCGCCCGGCTTGCCATCGATCAGGTCGTCGGCGAGGATCACGGCGAAAGGTTCGTCATCGATCACGTCGCGCGCGCACCCCACCGCATGCCCGAGGCCCAAGGGCTCGGCCTGACGGATGTACACGCAGGTGATGCCTTTCGGGAGCACGCTTTGCACCACCTCCAGAAGGTCGTGCTTGTTTTTGGCGACCAGCTCGGTTTCGAGCTCGTAGGCCTTGTCGAAATGGTCCTCGATGGCGCGCTTGGTGCGGCCGGTGACGAAAATCATGTCGGTGAGGCCGGCCTCGATGGCCTCCTCCACCGCGAACTGGATCAGCGGCTTGTCGACAATCGGCAGCATTTCCTTGGGCGTGGCCTTGGTGGCCGGCAGGAAGCGGGTGCCCAGCCCCGCGACGGGGAAAATCGCCTTGCGAATCTTTTTCATGCTTGCTCCAGTAAAGCCTTCAATCCGTCTTCATCGATTACCGCGACCCCGAGTTCAAGGGCGCGTGCCAGCTTGCTGCCGGCTTCAGCGCCCGCGACCACAAAGTCGGTCTTCTTCGACACCGAACCCGCGACCTTTGCGCCGCGTGCCTCGAGCATTTCCTTGGCTTCCTCGCGGGCCATTGATGGCAGGGTGCCGGTGAGGACGAAGGTCTTGCCGGCAAGGCTGCCGCCACGCGGCGCAGGCGCTCCCTCTTCCCAGCGGACCCCGCCGGCACGCAGTTGCTCCACCACCTCGCGATTGTGCGGCTGGCGGAAAAAGCGCGCGATCGAGGCTGCCACCACCGGGCCGACGTCGTTGACTTCCACCAGTTGCGCCTCGTCGGCATTCATGATCGGATCGAGGGCGCCGAAGTGACGCGCCAGGTCCTTTGCCGTGGCTTCGCCCACATGGCGGATGCCCAGCGCAAAAATGAAACGGGCCAGCGTGGTATTGCGTGACTTCTCGATCGCCGCCAGCACGTTTTGCGCGGATTTCTCGGCCATGCGCTCCAGCGCGACCAGGCTGGAAAATCCCAGCTTGTAGAGGTCCGCCGGAGTGCGGACAGCGTCGGCGTCGACCAGTTGGTCCACCAGTTTTTCACCCAGGCCCTCGACATCCATCGCGCGCCGGCCGGCGAAATGCAACAGCGCCTGCTTGCGCTGCGCGGCGCAGAAGAGCCCGCCGGAACAACGCGCGATGGCCTCGTCTTCCTCGCGCACGATCTCGGATGCGCATACGGGGCAGCGCACCGGCATGCGAAACCAGTCCCCCTCCTCGCGCGGCCCGGGCTGCGAAACCATCAGCACTTCCGGGATCACGTCACCGGCGCGCCGCACCACCACGGTATCGCGTCGCCAGACGTCCTTGCGATGCACCTCGTCTTCGTTGTGCAAGGTGGCGTTGGTGACGGTGACGCCGCCCACGAACACCGGTTTCAGGCGCGCCACCGGCGTGATGGCGCCGGTGCGACCGACCTGCACCTCGATGTCCTCGACCTCGGTGAGCTCTTCCTGGGCGGGAAACTTGTGTGCGACCGCGAAGCGCGGCTCGCGGGTGACAAAGCCCAGCTGGCGCTGCAGGCCGTAGTCGTTGACCTTGTAGACCACGCCGTCGATGTCGAACGGCAGGCCGGCGCGCGCGGCGCCCACCTTGCGATGAAACGCTTCCAGTCCCGCCGCACCGAGCACCACGGCGCGGTCGCCATTGACCGGGAAACCGAGCGCCGCCAGGGCGTCGAGCGTCGCGCTGTGGGTGGGCGGCTGGTCCCAGCCTTCGACATGTCCCAGCCCGTAGGCGAAAAATGACAACGGCCGCTGGGCACACAGTGCCGGGTCGAGCTGGCGGATGCTGCCGGCGGCGCCATTGCGCGGATTCACCAGCCCCGGCAGGCCGCGCTCGCGCTGGCGCGCGTTGTATGCCTCGAAATCTCGGTGCGCCATGTAGGCTTCGCCGCGCACTTCAAGGATCGGCGGGGGTAGCGCGGTGTTCAGGCGCAGCGGAACCGCCCTGATGGTGCGCACGTTCTGCGTGACGTCCTCGCCGGTCTCGCCGTCGCCGCGGGTGGCGGCCTGCACCAGGACGCCATGTTCATAGCGCAGGTTGACGGCCAGGCCATCGAACTTGAGTTCGCAGGCGTACTCCACAGGAGGATCGGTGGTCTCCAGTCCGAGGCCCTTGCGCACCCGCTCGTCGAAACCTGCCGCGCCGGTCGGTCCGGTGTCGCGCTCGGTGCGAATGCTGAGCATGGGCACCACATGGCGCACCGGGGCGAACCCATCGAGGGGCTTGCCGCCCACCCTTTGCGTGGGCGAGTCGGGTGTACGCAACGAAGGATCGGCTTCCTCGATGGCTTCGAGTTCGCGATACAGACGGTCGTATTCGGCGTCGGGGACGGTGGGCGCATCAAGCACGTAATAGGCGTGCATGTGTCGCTCAAGTTCGGCGCGCAGGGCCTGCGCGCGCGCCGCCGCCCCCTCCGGACCCGCTTGCGTCATGCGAACAATCGCAGCGCCAGCGGGCCTCCGGCAGGCATGCCCGCCGCTTCCATGCGGCCATGGATTCCCGCGACGCCCTGGCCGATCTTGGCGAGCATGGCGTCATCGAGCACGCGCTGGTTGTCGTCGACAATGCGCGCGTCCAGCCCCTTGGCTAGGGTGCGTGCGCAATGCGCCATCAGGCCGAACACGGCTGCGTCGCGCGGCACGCGCGGCACATCGAGGAGCAGCGACACCGCCGCCGGCGCGCTCTGGCGCAGGGTCAGAAGTTCGAGGCCGCTGTCGTCGCGGCGACGGAACACGCCGTCATCCTCGCGCACGAACCCGTTGGCTTCGGCCAAGCCGCGGAATTTGGTCTCGGCGAAGGTCGCCGTTGCCACCAGGCTGATGCCGATCTGCACATCCACCTCGGCACAGAAGGCGTCGAGTTCGACCGCGTTGGTGAGCGGGTTGCGCACGCCGCCCCAGGCGACCGCAGCGCCTGAATCAGCCACCAGCGCGTCCACCGCCTGCTGAAACTCGGCCAGGTCGGATTCGCGCACCGGACCGCCACGATCGGTGATCTGCAGGCCGACACGCACTTTCTGGTATTCGCTGCCGGCCAGCGGCGCTTCCCACGCCCGCGCCGCGGCGTTGAACCCGTCGCAGCCCACGTTGCGCGCGGTTTCGAAGCCGGCCGCCAGTGTGGCCGCACGTTCACCGGAAAGCGGAGTGGCGAACTCGATCTCCGCGATGTAGTCGATGCGCTCGTCGAGCGCCGGCGGCGCGAGCGCCTGCGCGGAAGCCGCGGGGGTGGTCCGTACCACCGCGGGCGCCGGCTCGCGCTCCATCGGCGGTTCTTCCCAGTGCGGCTCGATGCGGTCGGCCACCTGCATCGCGCCGACCGCGTCCACCTCGGCCGGTTCGACCGCCCTCGCGCGTTCGGCCAGCAACACGTCCTCGTGGCCCGAGACGAAACCGCGCCCCGCCTTGCGGTGCTTGATTTCCTGCCACTTGTTGAATCCGAATACGCCGACCACCACCGCCACGCCCAGCGCCAGCAGTCCCATCTGCAATTCGCTCAACGCCCCTCCCATAGACCGCCCTTCAATGTCACGGTGTCACGGCCTTCCGGCCGGTTGCCTTTCATCGGCCCTAGGCTGCCATCGGCTCGCGCAATCGCACGGCCTCGTCCATGTCGACGGCGACAATGCGCGACACGCCCAGTTCCTGCTGCGTCACCCCGACCAGCTGGTGCGCCATTTCCATGGTGATCTTGTTGTGGCTGATGAACACGAACTGGGTATCCGCCGACATCTTCTTCACCAGCTGGCAGAAGCGTTCGGTGTTCGGGTCATCCAGCGGCGCGTCCACCTCGTCCAACAGGCAGAACGGCGCCGGGTTGAGGCGGAACATGGCGAACACCAGCGAAGTGGCGGTGAGCGCCTTTTCGCCGCCCGACAGCAGGTGGATCGAAGTGTTCTTCTTGCCTGGCGGCTGGGCGATCACCTGCACGCCGGCGTCGAGGATCTCGTCCCCGGTCATCACAAGGCGGGCTTCGCCGCCGCCGAACAGCGCCGGGAACAACTCGCCAAAGTGCTTGTTGACCTCGTCGAAGGTGGCCTTGAGAAGGTCGCGGGTTTCGCGATCGATCTTGCGGATCGCGTCTTCCAGCGTGGCCACCGCCTCGGTGAGGTCGTTGTACTGCGCATCCAGGAAACCCTTGCGCTCGGTGGCGGCGGCGAGTTCGTCGAGGGCGGCCAGGTTGACGGCACCGAGCGCCGTGATTTCCTGCGCCAGGCGCGACAGGTCAGATGTGAGCACGCCGGCGCGCGCGCCTTCCAGGCGCGGCGCGAGCGCCGCCTCGTCGGCGTTGGCGTCGACGAGTTGCTGCGCATACTGCTCCTGGGCCAGCCTGGCGGCCTGCTCCTTCAAGCGCAGGTCGGACACCCGGTTGCGCAAAGGCTCGAGCTTTTGCTCGGTCTTGATGCGATCCTCGTCCATGGCGCGCAACTGCGTGGTCAGGCCGTCGAGTTCGGTGCGCACCCGCGCAAGCGCCTGCTCGCGTTCGAGTCGCAGGTCGAGCGCGGCCTGCAGGCCGTTCTGCACCACCGCGTCATCCAGGCCTTCGAGTTCGACGCGCACCTGCGCCGTATCGCCGGCAACCCGCTCGATCTGCGCGGCGATGCCGCGCGCGTTGTTTTCCAGTTCGGTGATCTTGGCGCGGCACTGGCGGGCGTGGAATTCGGCCTCCTGCGCCTCGCGCTCGGACTGGCGCACCGTCTCGCGCTCGGACGCCAGGCGGGCTTCGGCGGCCTCCGCCATGTTGCGCGCGGCCTCGAGCGCTTCCTGGGTTCCCGCCAGGGCCTCGTCCAGCATGGCGAACTTCTCGCCCGCCTCTTCCAGCCGGTTGCGCTCGGTTTCTTCCTGCGCGGCGATTTCCTCGAGGGCCGCGGCGATCCGTCCGGCGGTCTCCTGGTAACGCGCCAGCGCCTGCTGGTCGCGCACGACGTCGAGCTGCAGTTCGTGCAGACGTTGCCGCGCGCCTTGCGCGGCCGGCCGCATCTCACCCAGTTGCGCGGTCAGCCGCGACAGCGCGCTCTCGGTGCGCGCCGCATTCGCCCGTGCCTCGTCCAGATGCAGGTGCTTGGCCTTGATGGCCAGTTGCAGGTTCTCGATCTCGTTCTGGCGGGCCAGCATGCCGGCCTGCTCGGAATCGGCCGCATGGAAGCTGACGGTATGGCGCCCCACCATGTGACCCGCCGGGGTCACGAACATGGCGCGCTGGGGCAGTTGCGCGCGGCGTGCGAATGCCTCCTCGACCGCGTCTACGGCATACATGCCGCCCAGCCATTCACCCAGCAGGGTACGCAGGCTGGCGTCGTCAATGCGTACACGATCGATCAGTGGCATGAAGCCGGCGGGCACTTCCGTGCCGGGCTGCACCGCCTCGACCGTGACAAACGCGAGCTTGGCCGGCGGCGGCTCGTCGAAAAACGCCTTGACCCAGTCAAGGTTGCGGATTTCCAGGGCCGACAGCCGCTCGCGCAGCACCGCTTCGATGGCGGTTTCCCATCCGGCTTCGACATGCAGGCGCTGCCAAAGGCGCGGCAGGCCTGCCAGTTCATGCTTTTCGAGCCAGGGCGGCAGCTTGCCGCTGCGCTGGACCTTTTCCTGCAGGTCCTTGAGCGCGGAAATGCGCGCTTCGAGTTCGTGGGCCTCGCGGGTCTGCGATTGCAGGACCCCCTGGGCGGCATCACGCTCTGCGGTGGCGCCCGGCAGCGACTCTTCAAGCGCCGCCAGTTGTTCTTCGCGCTCGGCCGTTTCGGCTTCCCGGCGAGCCAGTTCATCGCCCTTTCGGGTGATGGCCTCTTCGTCGGGCCGATTCAGGCCGTTCTGCTCCATGCGCAAGCGGTCGCGGCGCGACACCAGCGCCTCCAGGGCGCGCTGCGCATTGCCTTGGTGGACGCCCTCGACCTGCAATTGCTGCTCGGTCTGCATCACCTCCGCACGCGCGGCGGTGAGCTTTTCCTGGGCACCGCGCGCGGCGGCCTCGGCATCGGGCAGGCGTTCGGCGTGTTCGGCGGCGATGGCGCTGCTTTCCTCGGCCCGGACGCCGGCGGCCTCGGCCTCGGCGGTCCAGTGAATCACGTCGGCCTGGGTCTGGCCCTGCTGCTGGGTCCAGGTTTCGTGTTGTCCGGCCAATTGGGTGAGCTGGTTTGAAAGGCGGGTGCGGGCATCGACGATGGAGCGGATTTCAGCTTCCAGGCGGCTTACTTCGGCGTTGGCGCCATACAGTTCGCCCTGCGAGGCATGCAGACGGTCGCCGGCGGCGTAGTGGGCCGCGCGCATTTCCTCGACCTGCTTCTCGAAATTGCGCAGCGCCGCGGTCTCCGCCTCGAGCTCATTGACCACGCGCTCGACTTCACGGGCGTGGCGCTCCTGTTCATGCGCGGCTTCGGTTTTCCTGAGCATCCACAGCAGATGCTGCTTTTCGGTCTGTTCGGCGGTAAGTGCGCGATAGGACTGGGCAACCTTGGCCTGGTCTTCGAGCTTGACCAGTTGCGCGGTGAATTCCTGACGGATGTCTTCGACACGCGTCAGGTTCTCGCGGCTGCCTGACAGGCGCGCCTCGGTTTCCTTGCGCCGCTCCTTGTACTTGGATACGCCGGCGGCCTCCTCGAGAAACACCCGCAGTTCTTCGGGCTTGGCCTCGATCACCCGCGAGATCATGCCCTGCTCGATGATGGCGTAGGCGCGCGCGCCCAGGCCGGTGCCGAGGAAAATGTCCTGGATGTCGCGCCGTCTCACCTGCTGGTTGTTGATGAAATAGCTTGATTCGCCCTGGCGGGTAAGCACGCGCTTGACGGCGATCTCGGCGTACTGGCCCCATTGCCCCATGCCGGCATGCGGCGGTGCGAGCGTGTTGTCAAACACCAGTTCGACGCTGGCGCGGGATACCGGCTTGCGATTGACCGAGCCGTTGAAGATGACGTCCTGCATCGATTCGCCGCGCAGAGCCGATGCCTTGGATTCACCGAGCACCCAGCGCACCGCGTCGATGATGTTGGACTTGCCGCAGCCGTTCGGACCGACGATGCCCACCAGTTGCCCCGGCACCGCGACATTGGTGGCGTCGACAAACGACTTGAAACCGGCGAGTTTTATGGAGGTCAGGCGCACGATACGTATGTGTGGTTCGGTTGGGGCGCCCGGCGTATTGAAATGCTTGCAAGGGCGTCCGAAAGTGCCACTTATAATACCACCCCACCCGAGGCGCTTCGCCCTTGACAAAGCCTGCCCAATGCCATCCAGACCCAGCAAAAAACTCGATACTTTTCCCAACCCGGCGCCCGGTCGCGATTTCCATATCCATATGCAGATTCCGGAATTCACCTGCCTGTGCCCGCTCACCGGCCAGCCGGATTTCGCCACCCTGATCATCGACTACGTACCCGATCGCAAGTGCGTGGAACTGAAGAGCCTCAAGCTCTATGCCTGGAGTTACCGCGATGAAGGCGCCTTCCACGAGAAGGTGACCAATGCCATCCTTGACGACATCGTCGCCGCGGTGGCGCCCCGCTACGCCCGGCTTACGGCAAAGTGGTATGTGCGCGGCGGCATTTTCACCAATGTCGTTGCGGAACACCGCAAAAAAGGCTGGAAACCGGCGCCGCGCGTCGACCTGACGCAATTCGAAGCCGAATCCGGCATGCGCGGCTGAGCGGCTAAGCGGCTGAGCGGCTAAGCGGCTAAGCGGCTAAGCGGCTAAGCGGCTAAGCGGAAGACACCCGCACGCGTCAGCCGTTCAACCGGCCGAGCGGATCCTGCCTGTAGTAGCGCGCCAGCAGCCGGTACAACTCGGGAAATTCGTCAGCCACATCCGCCGGACCGGTGAAGAACGCTTCGGACAGCACGGCGAAGAACTCCACCGGGTTTTCAGCCGCGTACGGGTCGAGCAGCGGCATGTCATCGTCCGGTCCACCGGCCTGTTCCCAGCGCGCCACCTCGGCGGCGAAGGCCGCGAAGGCGCTGGCCAGCGCGTTGGCGAACCCACGCCCGTCGATGTCGCCGTGAAAGGCCGGCAAGAACGGCGGTATGCCGGTCGCTTCCCCCTTGAGCATGTCGATCTTGTGGGCGAACTCGTGGATGACGACGTTGTAGGCCGGCGCATCATCCGACCCGGCTAGTGTGACGTCCTCCCACGAAAGCACCACTGGGCCGCCGGGCATGGCTTCACCGGAAATCACTTCCTCGTACTGGTGCACGATGCCGTCGTCATCAACGACTTCACGCCGGGCCAGCACCTCGCCGCGATAGACAATCACACCATGCCAGCCGGCGTAGAGCGACAGGTCGAGATTGAGGATCGGCAGGCAGGCCTGAGCGGCGACCTCGAGCTGGGTTTGCAGGGTCATCTCGAAATCCCCGGCGGCAGCGAACTCCTTCTCGGCGCAAAACAGCGACACCAGTTCGCGCAGGCGCGAGCGCTCGGCGTCGTCCAGGCGGTCGAAGAACGGATAAGGCGCCAGCGCCGCAGCCCAGGCTTCATCGGCGAACGCGTGGCGTGCGACGATGCGGGCGCGCTTCCAGGCGGAGAATCGCTCGAACAATCTCATGTGCGCCGCCAGTTGCTCAAGGCCAGTCCCGCCAGTACCAGTGCGAAGCCCACCGCATGGTAGGCCTCGGGCCGCTCGCGCAGGATCAGGGCCGAAAGCACGCTGCCAAACACCGGAATCAGGTACAGGAACATGCCGGTGCGATTGGGCCCCAGCGCCGCCACGCCCTGGTTCCAGAACAGGTAACACAGCACCGACGGCCCCAGGCCCATATAGAGGTAGCCGCCCAGCACCAGTGGGGAGAATGTGACCGGGCGGATGCTGACTTCCCAGGCGGCGAACGGCGCCAGCGTGACCACGGCCCCGGCGGCCAGCATGGTCACAAACGATGTCACGTGGATGGCGAGCGGACGCATCTTGACAATGATGGTGTAGCCGGCCCAGGAAAGCATGGCGACGCACACCACCAGGTCGCCGTAATTGAACGACAGGCTGGCAAGCCGCGCCGGTTCGCCGGCGATGATGATCCACAAGGCGCCCGCGAACGAGACGATCAGGCCGGCGGTCTGCCCGGCGCGCATGCGCTCGCGCAGCACCAGCCATGCCATGCCCATGATGAAAAACGGCACCGTGGCGTTGAGCAGCATGGCATTGACAGCGGTCGTATTGGCCACGCCTTCGTAGGAAATCGCGTTGTGCGCGCCGGCCCCGGTGATCGAGAGCAGCATCAGCACCCCGGCGTTGGCGCGAATGGTCGGCCAGTCACGCTGCAGGTGCCGCCATGCGAAGGGGAGGATCAGGATCAGGGCGGTGACCCAACGACCCAGCGCCATGGCCGTGGGCCCGGAATCATGGCGGATGGCGCGTGCCACCACCCAGTTGATCGCCCACAGCAGGCTTGTCAGGGTGAGAAGCACGTAGGGGGATTTGAGGTGGCGCAGCAAGAATGTCGGCAAACCGGCGAATTGCGCGGCGGAACGGCATGAGGGCAGCGAATTATAGGCGGCGTTCCCGGCACTAAAATGACGGCATCATGATGCGAGTTCCGGACAAGGCCGACCAGCCGATTGCCGCCCACCAGCCCGCGGCGAACGACGCCGCCGCCGGCACGAGCTTTCTCGCGGCCGCCGAACAGACCGCGCGTGATGCTTATGGCGACCGTGTGCTGGGCACCGGTGAGATGGTCGTCACCCATGCCGCCGCGGTGGCTGAACGTTTGCGGGAATTGCGCGTGGATGATGACGCCATCGCGGCCGGATGGCTTTTCGCCCTGCCCCATTTTTCGGCCGACTGGCACGACCCCGTGCAGGCGCGCTTCGGCGATGCCGTCACCCAGATGCTTGACGGACTGGGACGCCTGCACAAGCTGCGCGATGTGACCCGCGCGGCATCCGTTGACACGGACGCGCCGGGCCAGACCGAAACCCTGCGCAAGATGCTCCTGGCGATGGTGTCGGATGTGCGCGTGGTGCTGATCCGCCTGGCGTCGCGCCTGACCAGCCTGCGCCACGTATCGGGCACGCCGGCCCACCCCCAGGGCGAAGCGCTGGGCCGGGAAACGCTGGAGTTCTACTCCCCGCTGGCCAACCGCCTGGGTATCTGGCAGCTCAAGTGGGAACTCGAGGACCTGGCGTTCCGTCTGACCAATCCCGACACCTACAAGGAAATCGCCGGCATGCTGGCCACCCGGCGTGCCGAGCGCGAGGGCTACATCGCAAGCGCCATCGCGGCATTGCGCGGCGAATTGCAACAGGCGGATATCCGCGCCGAAGTGATCGGCCGCCCGAAGCACATCTTCAGCATCTGGAACAAGATGCGCCAGAAGTCGCTCTCCTTCGACGATCTCTACGATGTGCGTGCCCTGCGCGTGCTGGTCGATGACGTCAAGGACTGCTACGGCGCCCTGGGCGTGGTGCACAACCTTTGGCAGCCGATCCCGCGCGAGTTCGACGACTACATATCGCGCCCCAAGGGAAACGATTACCGTTCGCTCCATACTGCGGTGATGGGGCCGGATGACCTTGCCATCGAGGTGCAGATCCGCACCCACGAAATGCATCGCAACGCGGAGCTCGGGGTGGCGGCGCACTGGCGTTACAAGGAAGCCGGGGTGCGCGATTCGTCGCAATCGGTCAGGAGCGCGGGCAATTTTGATTCCAAGGTCGCCTACCTGCGCCAGTTGCTCAACTGGCGCGATGACGTCGCCAATGCGCCCGCAGGGGCCGCCGCCGCCGCGCCTGACTGGCGCCAGGCTACGCTGAAGGCGCGCCTGGACGACACCATTTATGTCCTCACTCCCCAGGGCCGGGTGATCGACCTGCCGCAAGGCGCCACCGCAGTGGACTTCGCCTATCACCTGCATTCCGACCTGGGCCACCGCTGCCGCGGTGCCAAGGTGGATGGATTGATGGTGCCGCTCAATACGCCACTGGCGACCGGGCAACGGGTGGAAATCATCACCACCAAGATCGGCGCGCCGTCGCGCGACTGGCTCAATCCGGCCCTGGGTTACCTGGCCAGCAACCGCGCCCGCACCAAGGTGCGCCAGTGGTTCAGTGCACAGGAGGCCGCCGAGACCGCGGCCCAGGGGCGCGCCCTGGTCGAACGCGAATTGCAGCGCGTCGGTCGCACCGGCGCCAACCTGGAGCAACTTGCCGGCTTGCTCGGCTTCGCAGCCGCTGACGACATGTTCACGGCGGCGGCACGCGGTGAACTCGGTCTGCGCAGCATCGCCACCGCTTTTGAGTCGGCCCCGGAAGCGCCGCCGGAAGAAACGCTTGCGCCGAAGAAGAGCCGTATCGAGTCCTCCGGCTCGCGCGGCATCCTGATCGTCGGTGTGGACCGGCTCATGACCCAGCTGGCGCGCTGTTGCAAGCCTGCGCCGCCGGACGCGATATGCGGCTTCGTGGCGCGCGGCAAGGGGGTGTCGATCCATCGGGCGGATTGCAACAATTTCGCGCATCTGCAGGAGCGCAATCCGGAGCGCGTCATTGAAACCCGTTGGGGCGACACGCAGGATGGCCTCTTCGCGGTGGACGTGGAAATCGAGGCCGGCGACCGTTCCGGGCTGTTGCGCGACATCGGCGAGGTTTTTTCGCGGGAAAAGGCCAATGTGACCGCGTCGCGCACTTCCACCCGCAAGCAACTTGCGCGCATGTCCTTCACCATCGAGATCTCCAGCCTGCCGACCCTCGCGCGCACGCTCGAAGCCCTGCGCGAGGTCAAGGGTGTGGTGTCGGCGCGCCGCGCCTGACATGCCTGGCAGCGCCGGTCGCACCGATCGGGCTGCCGGCCGGTTTGGACAACGCGCGGGATTGCGGATATACTCATGGTCTTGCTGGCGCGTAGCTCAGCTGGTTAGAGCACCACCTTGACATGGTGGGGGTCGTTGGTTCGAGTCCAATCGCGCCAACCAGCATTTTTGACAGGCAATATTAGGATCAGATGAGATGAAAGCGAGCGTTATGACACCGCTGACTACCCGGGGGCTTTACTGACCCCTGGTTGCGCTCGTCCCTGATTTTTGCCCTCAAAAGGCGTGGCGCTTCGAGTTCCACGCCTTTTTTGTTTCTGGAGTTCCACGATGATTTCCGTACAGTTGCCCGATGGTTCCAAGCGAGAGTTCGACCGCCCCGTCACGGTCGCCGAGGTGGCCGCCTCGATCGGGCCTGGCCTGGCCAAGGCCGCCCTGGCCGGCAAGATCGACGGCAGGCTGGTCGACACCAGCCACCTGATCGACCGCGACGTTCAACTGGCGATTACCACCGACCGCGATGCCGACGGTCTGGACCTGATCCGCCACTCCACCGCCCACCTCCTGGCCTATGCCGTGAAGGAACTGTTTCCGGACGCCCAGGTGACCATCGGTCCGGTGATTGAAAACGGCTTTTATTACGACTTCTCGTACAAGCGCCCTTTCACGCCGGACGATCTCGTGGCCATCGAAAGAAGATGGCGGAGCTGGCCAAAAAGGATGAGACGGTCACTCGCGAGGAATGGCAACGCGACGATGCAGTGAAATATTTCGAATCCATCGGCGAGAAGTACAAGGCGGAGATCATCGCCTCGATTCCGGCCGGGCAAGCCATCGGCCTGTATCGCGAGGGCAACTTCATCGACCTGTGCCGCGGCCCGCATGTGCCATCCACGGGCAAGCTCAAGCACTTCAAGCTGATGAAGCTGGCCGGTGCCTACTGGCGCGGCGACTCCAAGAACGAGATGCTGCAGCGGGTCTACGGCACCGCCTGGGCGAAGAAGGAAGACCTCGAGCAGTACCTGCACATGCTGGAGGAGTCGGAAAAGCGCGACCACCGCAAGCTCGGTGTTTCGCTCGACCTGTTCCACATGCAGGACGAGGCCCCGGGCCTGGTGTTCTGGCACCCCAAGGGCTGGACGCTGTGGCAGCAGGTTGAGCAGTACATGCGCCGGGTGTACCAGGACAATGGCTATCAGGAAGTGAAGTGTCCGCAGATCCTCGACCGACGGCTTTGGGAGCGTTCCGGCCACTGGGAGAACTACAAGGACAACATGTTCACCACCCACTCGGAACACCGTGACTATGCGGTCAAGCCGATGAACTGTCCCGGCCACATCCAGGTTTACAACGCGGGGCTTCACTCCTACCGCGACCTGCCGCTGCGTTACGGTGAGTTCGGCCAGTGCCACCGCAACGAGACCTCGGGGTCGCTGCACGGCATTATGCGGGTGCGCGGCTTCACCCAGGACGATGGCCACATCTTCTGTACCGAAGACCAGATCCAGGCCGAATGCCTTGCGTTCACACGCCTGTTGCAGCAGGTCTACAAGGATTTCGGCTTCAGCGACGTGATCTACAAGCTATCCACCCGGCCGGAAAAGCGCGTCGGGTCGGATGAATCCTGGGACAAGGCGGAAAAGGCGCTGATCGACTCGCTCAACGCCGCTGGCGTTGACTGGGAGGAACTCAAGGGTGAAGGCGCGTTCTACGGCCCGAAGATCGAGTACTCGCTCAAGGACGCCCTGGGCCGGGTGTGGCAATGCGGCACCATGCAGGTGGACTTCAACATGCCCGAACGCCTCGGCGCCGAGTATGTCGCCGACGACAGTTCGCGCCGCACACCGGTGATGCTGCATCGTGCGATCGTCGGTTCGATGGAGCGCTTCATCGGCATCCTGATCGAGAATTTCGCAGGCGCCATGCCCCTGTGGCTGTCGCCGCTGCAGGTGGTGGTGTCGCCGATCACCGACGCGCAGGCCGACTATGCCACGGAAATCCAACAAAGCCTTAAAAAACACGGATTTAGGGCCACTCCGGATTTGCGCAATGAGAAGATTTCGTATAAAATCCGCGAACATAGCCTGCAAAAAGTGCCTTACGTCCTGGTGGTCGGGGACAAGGAAAAGGCTGCAGGCGCAGTGGCCGTCCGGGCCCGCGGCAATCACGACTTGGGCGTGATGCCAATCGCAGCTCTAATCGAACGTCTCCAGACCGAAGTGTCGAGCCGGGCGTAGAAATGCATCGGCCGGGACGTTTTTTCCAATTGTTGAGAAGGAGAAACTCATAGCTCAGGAACGCGCTCAGCGCCTCAACGGTGAAATCACCGCTCGTGAGGTGCGATTGGTAGGAGTCGAGGGAGAACCACTTGGGATTGTCTCGATAGCCGATGCGATGCAACAGGCCGAAACGGCCGAGCTGGATCTGGTGGAGATCGCCCCGCAGGCGGAACCGCCCGTGTGCCGGATCATGGATTACGGCAAGTTCCGATACCAGGAACAGAAAAAAGCACACGAAGCCAAGCTCAAGCAAAAGCAGATCCAGGTCAAGGAAATCAAATTCCGGCCCAACACGGATGACGGCGACTACAACATCAAGATGCGCAACCTGCTCAAGTTTCTTGATGAAGGCGACAAGGCGAAGATCACCTTGCGCTTCCGCGGACGGGAGATGGCGCACCAGGAGTTCGGTCAGCGCCTGCTCGAACGGGTACGCAACGACACCGCGGAAACCGCGGTGGTCGAACAGTTCCCGAAGATGGAAGGCCGCCAGTTGATCATGGTGCTGGCGCCGAAGAAGAAGGACGTTCCGGTCAAGAAAAAGCCGGATGCCAAGCCCGCAGCCGGGGCTCGACCGGCCTGAAGATTTTTGCAGTTCCCGCAGTGAAGTGGTTGCGGCAAAAAGAAGTGATGTCCTGGTTCAAAGAAGCGTCCCCGTCGGGGGCCACCTGTGCGTCACAACGAAAATGGAGCAGTCATGCCCAAGATGAAAACCAAGAAGAGCGCGGCCAAACGCCTCTTCGTGCGCCCGGGCGGTACCGTCAAGCGCGGCCAGGCCTTCAAGCGCCACATCCTCACCAAAAAGACCACCAAGAACAAGCGTCACCTGCGCGGCACCGTGGGCGTTTTCGAGACCGACATGAAATCGGTCGCGAAGATGCTGCCCTACGCGTAGGTCGGTTTTTTGTTCAACGGTTAAAGCATTCGTCAGGAGTAGACCATGCCAAGAGTCAAACGTGGTGTAACGGCGCGCGCGCGCCACAAGAAAGTTCTGGCACTCGCCAAGGGTTACCGCGGCCGCCGGGGCAACGTATTCCGTATCGCCAAGGAAGCGGTGATGAAGGCCGGGCAATATGCCTACCGCGACCGCCGCAACAAGAAGCGCGTCTTCCGCGCCCTCTGGATCGCGCGTATCAACGCGGCGGTTCGCGAGCACGGCATCACCTACAGCGTCTTCATGAACGGACTGAAAAAGGCCGCCATTGAAGTCGACCGCAAGGTGCTAGCCGATCTCGCCGTGATGGACAAGGCGGCATTCGCGCAAATCGTTGGTCAGGTCAAGGGCGCTGCTGCCTGAGTTCCCGCCTTAACGAATAAAAAGGCTGCGTCGGTTTCGCAGCCTTTTTTGTTGCCGCGCCCCACCTGTCGCGTTGCGGGCGCCACGAAGCAAGGACGTTTCCATGTCAGACCTAGATAGCATCGTCGCACTGGCACGCGGGCAATTCGCAGCCATCAGCGACGGCGCGCAACTGGAAGAAGCGAAAGCGCGTTTCCTCGGCAAGGCGGGCCAGGTTACTGAACTGCTCAAGGGCCTGTCGAAACTGCCGGTCGAGGAACGCAAGGCACAGGGTGAGGCCATCAATCGCGTCAAGAACGCGATCGAATCAGCCCTCATCGCCCGCCGCGAGGCGCTCGCCGACGCGAAACTGCAGCAAAAGCTGGCCGCCGAGGCGCTTGACGTCACCTTGCCGGGGCGCAATAGCCAGCGTGGCGGCCTGCACCCGGTCATGCGCACCCAGCGCCGGGTCGAGGACATCTTCCGCTCCATCGGCTTCGATATCGCCGAAGGGCCGGAGATCGAAACCGACTGGTACAACTTCACCGCATTGAACAGCCCGGAAAACCATCCGGCCCGCTCGATGCAGGACACGTTCTACGTTGACGCGAAGGACAGCGCCGGCAAACAGTTGCTGCTGCGCACCCACACCAGCCCGATGCAGGTGCGCTACGCCAACATCCAGGCGGCCAAGTACCGCGGCCAGCCCACGATGGCGCCGATCAAGGTGATCGCGCCCGGCCGCACTTATCGCGTCGACAGCGACGCCACCCATTCACCGATGTTCCACCAGGTCGAGGGCCTGTGGATCGACGAGGACATATCCTTTGCGGATCTCAAGGGCGTGTTTCTGAACTTCATGCGCGCTTTCTTCGAGGACGACAACATCGTCGCCCGTTTTCGTCCTTCCTACTTCCCCTTCACCGAACCGTCCGCGGAAATCGACATCGCCTTTTCCAGCGGACCGATGAAAGGCCGCTGGCTCGAAGTATCGGGATCGGGCCAGGTCCATCCAGACGTCGTTCGCAACTTCGGCCTCGATCCGGAACGCTATATCGGTTTCGCCTTCGGCTCCGGCCTGGAGCGCCTGACCATGCTGCGCTATGGCATCGCCGATCTGCGCCTGTTCTATGAAGGTGACCTGCGCTTCCTGCGCCAGTTCAACTAAAGCGCGAGGCGAACATGAAATTCTCCGAAAGCTGGCTGCGCTCCTTCGTCAATCCCAAGGAAAGCGCGGAAGAACTCGGCCATGCCCTGACCATGGCCGGCCTCGAGATCGAGGATATGCACGCCGCTGCACCGCCCTTCTCGGGCATCGTGGTGGGCGAGATCCGCGCCTTTGAGAAGCATCCCAACGCCGACCGGCTCAATGTCTGCCAGGTCGATGCCGGACAGCCGCAACTGCTCAACATCGTCTGCGGTGCACCGAATGTCGCCGTTGGCATGAAGGTGCCATGCGCCATGATCGGCGCCAGGTTGCCTCCCGCCGCCGATGGCGACGGCAAGCCCTTCGAGATCAAGCGCGCCAAGATGCGCGGTGTCGAAAGCGAAGGCATGTTGTGCTCGGCGCGTGAGCTTGGCCTGTCCGACGACCACGCCGGCCTGCTGCCGCTTGCCGCCACGGCGACGCCGGGCGCGAACGTTCGCGACGTGCTGGACCTTGACGACAGCATCTTCACCGTCAAGCTCACGCCGAACCGCGCGGATGCCCTCTCCGTGCTGGGTATCGCGCGCGAAGTCGCCGCCCTGACCGGCGCCTCGCTGTGCGAACCGGACTGCACGCCGGTATCCGCGACCATTGACGACCGCCTGCCGGTCACGGTGCATGCCCCCGACCTGTGCGGGCGCTTTTCCGGCCGCCTGGTCAAGGGCGTCAACGCCGCCGCCCCCACACCGCAATGGATGAAGGACCGGCTGGAGCGTGCCGGCCAGCGCTCCATCACCGCGCTGGTGGATATCTCCAACTACGTCATGCTCGAGTTGGGGCGGCCGTCGCACATATTCGATGCCGACAAGATCGCCGGCGGTCATCTGCACGTCCGCTGGGGCCAACCCGGCGAAGAGGTGAAACTGCTCAATGGGCAGACCGTGACCGTCGACGACAAGGTCGGCGTGATCGCTGACAGCGAAGGCGTGGAAGCCCTGGCGGGCATCATGGGCGGTGACGTCACCGCCGTGACCCTTGCCACCACCAACATCTTCATCGAAGCCGCATTCTGGTGGCCCAAGTCCATCCAGGGTCGCGCGCGCCGTTTCAATTTCACCACCGAGGCGGGTCATCGCTTCGAGCGCGGCGTCGACTTCGCCACCACCGTCGCCCACATCGAGCGCATCACCGCCCTGGTCCTGCAGATTTGTGGCGGGAGTGCCGGTCCGGTCGGCGACCAGACATTGGCCTTGCCGGCGCGCAATCCGGTCACCATGCGCGTCGAGCGCTGCCGCAAGGTCATCGGCATTGCGCTCGACAAGGCGGAAATGAAGGCAGCGCTCGAGCGCCTGCGTCTGCCGGTGCGCGACCTCGGTGACGCGCTCGAAGTCACGCCGCCACCTTTCCGCTTCGACCTCGAAATCGAGGAAGACCTGATCGAGGAAGTCGCCCGCATGGTCGGCTTTGACAACATTCCCGCGCTGCCGCCCAAGGCCCGCGCGGCGATGTCCATCGCGCCGGAAACCCGCCGCAACCTGTTCACCCTGCGCGACGTGCTCGCCGGCCGCGATTATCAGGAAGTCGTGAACTACAGTTTTGTCGACGCGGATTGGGAAAGGGATCTGGCCGGCAATGCCAGCCCGATTCCCCTGTTGAATCCGATCGCCAGCCAGATGGGCGTGATGCGCACGACCCTTTTTGGCGGTCTCATCGCCAACGTCGCCTACAACCTCAACCGCAAGCAATCACGGGTGCGGGTTTTTGAGATCGGCCGGATCTTCAAGAGCGATGCCGCAGTGGCCGACGGCCCGCTGACCGTGGCCGGCATCGACCAGCCAACCATGATCGGCGCGATCGCCTTCGGGCCGGCCTTCGAAGAGCAATGGGACGTGAAGGCCCGCGCCACCGACTTTTTCGACGTCAAGGGCGACCTTGAGGCATTGGCAGGCGCCGGCCGACAATTGCAGTTCGAGGCGGCCGCCCACCCCGCACTGCATCCCGGCCGTTCGGCGCGCGTTCATGATGGTGCCAGGCCGATTGGCTGGATCGGCGAACTGCACCCCAAGTGGGTGGCAAAGTTCGGCCTGCCTGCCGCACCGGTGCTGTTCGAGATCGATACGGCCGCGCTTTCCAACACGGCTCTCCCGGCATTTCTGGAGCCATCCAAATTTCCGGCGGTGATGCGGGACGTTGCTCTGGTCGTGGACGCGCCGACCAGCGCCGCCAGCGTCCTGCAGACCATGAAATCCGCGGCCGATGCGCGCATTTCCAGCATTTCGATATTCGACCAGTACCGCCCGGTGAAGCCCGGCGGTGACCTCGCCGAAACGGAAAAAAGCCTTGCGTTTCGGGTAGTTATGCAAGATACTCAAAGGACGTTGACCGATGCGGAAGCGGAGTCCATGAAGCAGAATCTGGTGGACGCCGTCATAAAAAAACATCGCGCGAGATTGCGGGCATAGCACCAGGGGAACCCGGAACCGGGGCTGGTCATGCCACCGGACAGCCGGTAACTGAGACCAAAAAATCCCGACATCGCAACGAGGGAGCATGGAAGATCCGACCATCATTGAGCGCATGCCCGCGACGGGAGAGGCTGCGTCTGCCCAGACCCTGACCAAGGCAGAGCTTGCCGACCTTCTGTTTGAAAAAGTCGGGCTCAACAAGCGCGAAGCCAAGGACATGGTGGAAACGTTTTTCGAGGAGATCCGCACCGCCCTCGAAAACGGCAGCAGCGTCAAACTTTCGGGATTCGGCAATTTCCAGTTGCGCGACAAGCCGCAACGCCCAGGGCGTAATCCCAAGACCGGCGAGGAAATCCCGATCACTGCGCGCCGCGTCGTGACATTCCACGCCAGTCAGAAACTGAAATCCATGGTGGAGGCGCACTACGGTGGCGGTAGCACGGACGTCTGACCGGAGTGCGGCGGTTCTGCCGCCGATCCCCGCCAAGCGCTACTTCACCATTGGTGAGGTGAGTGAGCTTTGCGGGGTAAAGCCACACGTCCTTCGCTATTGGGAGCAGGAATTCACGCAGCTGAAGCCGGTCAAGCGGCGCGGCAACCGCCGTTATTATCAGCATCATGAAGTCCTGCTGATTCGCCGCATCCGCGAACTGCTCTATGAACAGGGCTTCACCATCAACGGCGCCCGTAATCGTCTCGACGAGGGCATGGGGGTCGGCTTGAAGGCCGACGCAGCCGTCCCGGCCAAGGCCGCGCCAGCGCCGGCGGCAACCGACCTCACCTCCATCCGCAAGGACCTCCAGGCCATCGTTGACCTTCTTGCCTGACGGCAATCGCATTTGGTGGTCGAGTTGCGCCATTTGTTGCGATAGTTCCTTGCGCCGCGCCGCGCCGGGTGCTGTAATTCCTCATTTCCCGCATGGTCTTGCGGGCAAACATCACAGGCTCCCTCTTGCCCAACAGCTACCTGAACGACCTGGCACCGGACGAGGCATTTCGACCGCCGGTCGACCTTACCAATTGCGACCGCGAGCCGATCCATATCCCCGGGGCGATCCAGGGCCACGGTGCGATGCTGTCGCTGCGCGACAGCGACTGGACCGTCCTTCAGGCAAGTGCCAATGCCTGCGCATTCTTCGGGTTGCCCGACCCCGGCACTGCCGCGGTAGGCAAGCCTGTTGACGAACTGGTCGGCTCGGCCGCAGCAGCCAAGCTTGTAGCGGCGCTGGCCGTCAAGGACGCCACCGGTCGCGATCCGTGCCATGTGATCGCCGCCGGACCGCGCGGTGAATGGTGGGACATCAATGCACACCGCCATCGTGGCGCGCTGATCGTCGAATTCGAGCGCACCGACCCCTCGCCGGCGCAGAACTACGAACTTCTGATGCGCCTGCAACGCGAGTTCGACGAGGTCGCCGAATCCTCCGACATGGAGTCGCTCTGGAAACGCTCCGCGCAACTGGTCAAGGAAATGACCGGCATGGACCGGGTGATGGTCTACCGATTCGATACCGAATGGAACGGTGAAATCGTCGCCGAGGAGCGCCGACCCGACCTCGCCCCGTTCCTGGGCCTGCACTACCCCGCCACCGACATTCCCACCCAGGCCCGCCGGCTGTACACCGAAAACCTGGTGCGCTTCATCCCCGACATGTCCTATGTCCCCGTGCCCCTGGTACCGGAGATGAATCCGCAGGACGGGCGCGCGCTCGACCTGAGCTTCAGCATGCTGCGCAGCGTGTCCCCCATCCATGTGGAGTATCTGACCAACATGGGTGTGCGCGCCACATTGGTGATCTCGCTCATGGTCGGCGGCAAGCTGTGGGGACTGATCGCCTGCCATCACTATTCGACGCTTTTCCTCAGTTATATCCAGCGCAGGTTCGCCGGGCTGATCGGACAGACCCTTGGACTGGTGCTGGCCGAAGCCGAGCGCCGCCGCTATTCCGAGGGACTGCTCGAGGTTCAAGCCGTGCGTCGGCGCATCGCCCAGGAAAGCGAGCGCGCCTCGACCCTCACTTTCGCGGAATTGCTTGATCTGGTCGGTGAGGAACTGCTCGATGTCCTCAAGGCCACAAGTCTGGTGAGCTGGTCCGGTCAAAGCTGGAAACAATACGGCGCGCCCGTGCCGGAGAAGCGCATCCCGATGCTGATCGACGCCGTGCGCGGCCACCTGGCATCACAGTCCACCTGGAACACCGATCGTCTCACCGCGCTGCACCCCGAACTGGCCGACCTGGCATCACGTGCCAGCGGCGTGCTGGCGGTGCGGCTCGATGCCGAGTGTCGTTCGGGCCTCGCCTATCTGCGTCCGGAGCGTATCGAGGAGATCAGCTGGGCGGGCGATCCGCACAAGGCGGTCACGCTGGCCGAGGAAGGCAACCGCCTTTCACCCCGGCGCTCGTTCGCCACCTTCAAGGAAGTCGTTCGCGGCCGCTCCCGCCCCTGGGTCCTCGATCTCGACGAAGTATTGCGCGACCTTGAAGCCGCCCGTGAACGCATCGACAAGCGCGCCGCGCTGGTCAACATGATCATGCTCGAGCGCGCTGCCGCGCAGGCGAGCGACAGCATCATCATCACCGACGGCAGGCTCGAAGCCCCCGGCCCGACCATCGTGTACGTCAACCGGGCATTCACGCAACTCACCGGCTTCACCGCCGAGGAAGCCATCGGACGGTCGCCGCGCATGCTGCAAAGCCCGCGCACCTCCAGGCGCAAGCTCGACAGGTTCCGCCGCACCCTCGAGCGCGGCCATAGCTGCCGGGTCGAACTGGTGAACAAGCGCGCAGACGGCAGTGAATTCATCGTTGAGATGATCGCCGATCCGGTCTTCGGACCCGATGGCAAGGTCACGCACTACATCGCGATACAACGCGACGCGACCGAGCGCGAACTGGTGCAGGAGCAGCTCAAGACCTTCAATGACGATCTGATGCAGCGGGTGCAGGAACAGATAGCCAACCTGCGGCGGTCCCTGCGTGCCATCGAGGACTTCGACCTGACCCTGGCCGGTGACATCCTGGCCCCCTTGGCTGCCATCTCCGGTTCCATGGCGGCCCTTTCGGCGCCGCAGTCCGACGCAACCTCCGGGGTGATCAAGGTTGCGATGGAGCGGATTGCCGCCAATGTCGAGCGGGTCCGCCATCTGACCGACGAGCTGGCCCATTTCGCGCGCCAGTCACGTGGCGATGTGGAACGCCTCGGCGTGGACATGCGTGCGATCGCCACTGAAGCCGCTGACGACCTCCGTGGAGACTGGCCCAATACCGTGTTCCGTATCGAATCCATGCCGCCGTGCGATGGGGATGCCGCGCTGCTGCGCCAGGCATGGCGTCATTTGCTGGGCCTGGCGGCGCGTTTTGCCGCCGAGGGCAGCACGCAGCGCGTGCGCGCCCGCTTCGAGGACGGCAGCTACTGCGTGGAAGACGAAGCCGACAACCAGCCCGCCAGCGCCGTTGCCAAACTGACCGGGGTGGCGCGCTTGTTGCGCGACGAAGCCGAGTCGGCCGAAGCAGGCGTGCGCATCTCGATCGCCAAACATATCGTCGAGCGCCATGGCGGACGCGTTTCCGCCGAACCCCGGGGCAACGGAACGACAATGATGCGCTTCACGATTCCGCGTCAGGTGCAGATCCACCCAAAACCCTGACACCCCCCTGCCAGCACTGCCGGTAGTTGCTCTAGACGCACAATTCGGATGGTCTACACCCGACCGCCCAAGGCTCAGGCGGCGGCGCCATGGCAGACCTTGTACTTCCTGCCGCTGCCACATGGACACGGCGCGTTGCGCGCGGGTTTGGCAGTGCCGCGCACCGGGGCGGGCGCGGCCGGTACCGCCACCCCGCCCGATCCGCGCTCCGTGCGCCAGTACTCGAAAATCCTGCGTAACGCCGGCGCGATCGCGGCTACGCTGGCCGCATGGCGTGCATCCGCGTCCGGCTGCGTCTCGATTTCTTCCTCCAGCTTCTTCCACCCTGCCTCGGTGCCGTAAAGGTTCAGGGTCTCGAACCAATCGGGATGCGCTTCGAGCAGGGGCTGCCAGGCTTGCTGGTCCAGGCTGACGGCTTTCAGAAAGCCGAAGCACCAGTCGTCGATCACGAACTCGCTGCCGGCTTCGGTCTCACGCTCCGGAAAAAGCGGTTCGAATTCATCCAGCGCATGCTCAAGGTTCAGCGCGATTTCACGCGCGAAGCGCATCACCAGATTTGCAACATGCCTGGCATTCTTGTCGTTGGCGAACTGTGGCACCTGTTCGGCGGCCTCGTAGTCCCAAATCCAGGGCATCCATTGCGCCGGCGGCAACTGCCGCGGTCCTGACAACACTGCGCACAGGTAACCGTCGAGCATGGAAATATCCATGGGCGCGTCGAGGCCTGATTGCAGCAGGAAGGCATCGAGGTCATCAACCTCCTGGTTGCTCAACGGAGTGTCGAGAGTGGTTTTCATGGTTGCCGCATCATCGGCCCGCGGGCCGCCGGTTCGTCGAGCTTGAATGATCACACAACACGCAGGAAAGTGCCGCCCCGGCGCACCATGCGTCGCTGCGCCGGGTTAGCATGCCGGAATGGCAAGCATTCATCCAGACGGCTGGCAGGCGTTGCCGGCCACCGGCGCGCTGCAGCGCGAATTGCAGACCTTGCACGCGTTCGCCCAGGGACTGCCGGACGGCTACGCGGTCTTCCATGGGGTTCATTGGACCCGTGTGCATGAAGGCCACCAGCTTTTCGGCGAAGTCGATTTCGCCGTCGTCGGCCCGTCCGGCCGGGTGCTGCTGATAGAACAGAAATCGGGATTTCTCGCCGAGGGTGAAAACGGCTTGACCAAGGCCTATGGCGACAGGACCAAAAGCGTGCCAGCGCAAATGGCGCGCACCGCCGGCGCCATCGACGGCCGTCTGCGCCAGTTCTGCAAGGGCGCAAAGACGCCGCTCGAAACGCTGTTGTACTGCCCCGATTACACGGTGCGCCAGCCCGGTACGGCCGGCCTCGATCCGGCGCGCATCGTGGACGCCACAAAACGCGACCAGTTGTGCGCCATCGTCCAGACCATCCTGCCGGCGGGAGAGGCGGTCAATAGTACCCGCCCGGACGTGCTGCGCTTTTTCACCGGCCTGCTGGAACTGGTCGTCGATGTAGGCGCCATGGCGGGCCAGGCGCGCACGCTCTACACGCGGCTCTCCGGCGGGTTGGCCACCTGGGCCAGGCGCATCAGTTGCGAGCCCTTCCGCCTGCGGGTCACCGCAACCGCCGGTTCGGGCAAGACGCAGCTGGCACTGGCGGTGCTGGGTGACGCCATCGCCGCCGGACGCCGGCCCCTGTACGTCTGCTACAACCGGCCGCTGGCCGATCATGTCGCCCTCATCGCCCCGCCTGGCAGCGAGGTGGCCACCTATCACCAGCTTTGCGATCGCATCGCCCGAGCCAGCGGTGCCAAGCCGGACTTCTCGCGCCCCGGCGCTTTCGAATTGCTCGAGCGCGCCCTTGATGCCTATACACCATTGCCGGGCGCGCAGTACGACGAACTGGTCGTCGACGAAGGCCAGGACTTCGAAGAGCGCTGGGTTCCCAACCTCATGAAGTTGCTCAAACCAGCCGGGCGGGCCTGGTGGCTTGAAGATCCGATGCAAAACCTGTATGGCCGCGCGAGTGTCTCACTGCCGGGCTGGGTCCGGCTTGATTCCGATACCAACTACCGCAGTCCGCGCGACATCCTCTCCTCCATCAATCGCCTGATTCCGCTGGCCCGCCCGGTGGAAGCGGGCAGCCCGGTCGACGGCTCCGAAGTGGAGATCCTGACCTACAGCGATACCGCTGACCTGCTGAAGCAGACCACCCGTGCGATTACCAACTGCATTGGCGCGGGCTTCAAGCGCGACATGATCGCAGTGGTCACGTTCCGCGGCCGTGAACGGTCGGCGCTGACCCCGTTCGACCGGCTCGGCCCCTACCCGCTCAAAGCCTACACGCGCCAATATGACCTGCTTGGAAATGCCGTCATCTCGGAGGGCGACATCGCGATCGACTCGGTCCACCGTTTCAAGGGCCGCAGCGCGCCCTGTATCGTCTTCACTGAAATAGACCTTCCCGAAAGCGCCAGCGCGCTTGACGATGCGGCAGCGCGGCGCCTGTTTGTCGGGGCCACGCGGGCGACCATGAAACTGGTGCTGGTGGTGTCCGAACGCACCGCCCGCATTCTGCTTGCCGATCAGGAAGACGGCCAATCCGACCGGCGTCAGTCGTGAACCCGTCAGGCGCGATCGCGACTGCGCGCGCTACTCCGCCTTCAACCTGGCCTCGCGCACCACGCGCCCCCATTTGTCGATCGTGCCGGACACCAGGGTGCGAAATTGCTCCGCCGATCCGCCTACAGGGGTGAAGCCGGCCTTCTGCAAGGTCGCATTGGCGGCAGGATCCTTGAGCACGGCGTTGAGTTCGCCATTCAAGCGGGCCACGACCTCGGCAGACGTTCCGGCCGGAACAAAGACGCCCTGCCAGGCGCCAAAATCGAATTCCGGATAACCCAGTTCCTTCATCGTCGGAATGTCGGGAAAACCGGGATTGCGCGCCGGCGTGCTGACGGCAAGCGCCCGCACGGTACCGGCCTGGATCTGTCCCACCGCCGGCGGCAAGGTCACAAACAGCATCTGCACCTGGCCGCCAATGACCTCCTTGATGGCCGCCGTGGCGCCCTGGAAGGGAATGTGGACGATGTCGATCTTCTGGCTCGCCTTCAGAAGTTCACCGGCAAGGTGCCCGACCGTGCCGATCTGCGGCGAACCGAAATTGACCTTGCCGGGGTTCGTACGGGCATACGCCACAAGCCCGGCGACGTCCTTGGCGGGGAAGGCTGGCGTCACGATCAGCACCTGCGGCGAAACGATCGCCT
Source organism: Burkholderiales bacterium (assembly GCA_965279115.1). Classification (GTDB taxonomy): domain Bacteria; phylum Pseudomonadota; class Gammaproteobacteria; order Burkholderiales; family JAEUOS01; genus JAEUOS01. Next base: position 5,651,704 of record OZ257137.1, on the reverse strand, counting down.
GGATTACCGGGATGAAACTGTCGACCGCATGGAAAGGCAATTCCCGGAACAGGCTCTGGTTGATGGACAACTGGTCGCTGGTGACCAGCAAGGTGTAACCGTCCGGTGCCGCCTTGGCAGCCGCGCCGTGTCCGATATTGCCACCACCGCCCGGCTGGTTGACCACCACCATCGATTGACCCAGGCGCGGCGCCAGGTACTGCGTCAATGTCCGCGCCAGAATGTCCGGGCTGGTGCCCGGCGCGCCCGGCACGATCACGCGCAAGGGTTTCGCGGGCCAGGCCTGCGCCAGGGCAAGGCCGCTGACCAGGGCCATTGATGCCATTGAAAATCGGAATATCGATTGCGCAAGGCGCGCATGGCGGGTTGTCATGGCGGCGGGCTCCTTCAGGCGTTCAGGGCGGAAAGCTGTGCTTCAGGCAGAAACCGGAAATCCACGATGTCCGCGGCTTGCATGGGGACCGCAAACGCACCCAGGCGCTGCTGCAGCGCGATGGCCTGGTCGAGCCCTGCCATGTCGATCAAGCCGTCGGCATGCAGGTCAGGGGCCTCGCGCCGGATCGACTTTTCCATGGTGCCTCGCTCGATGCCGAAGTACTCGGCGCCAAAATCGGTCAGAACCCCGGGGTTGGCCATGGCGTACCGGTAACTGCGGACCACCCCGCGCATGATGGCCGCGAGCAATTTCGGCTCGTGATCAATCACGCGCTGATTGGCCACGATCACGCTCCACTGCATGGTCGGACAGAACCGGGCATCGGTAAGCGCCTGCATGACACGGAAATGGCCGCCGTCCTCGCCAATGGCGATATTCGGTTCGGACAACACCGCAGCATGCAGCTCGCCGCTGTCGAACAGGTCCATGACGCGCGGATAGCGCGGCCCCAGCCCCACAAGACTGACGTCGCGGTCGGGATCGATGCCGTGATGCGACAACACCGCGCGCATGAACCAGTAGCTGCAGCTGCCCAACGATAGCGCAGCGGCGGTTTTGCCTCGCAGGTCGTTCCAGTCACCAATCGACGGGTGCGCCACCACATACTGCAACGCCCGCCGGCGTATACAGCTGCCGATGATGCGAAACCGCGCACCTTTGGAGAGCGCCGTGGTCGCCGGCGGTGAGCCCAGTTCACCGACCTTGAGTTCGCCGCTGTCGTAACGCGAGGCGATCTCCGGGCCGCCGAACACCACACGCAGGGAGAGGTCTATGCCTTCGTCGCGAAAAAAGCCGCGCGCGATACCCAGCCGCAACTGGATCGCCTCCTTGTCGGTGGGAATGCCGTATTCGACCGGTAAAAGCATGTACGCTAACTCCGCTTGTGAGGCTACGGAATGCGCCTCTCAGGTTCCCGTTAGCAAGACATGCGCCAGCAGCGTATCGGGCCGCATGGGCGGGTTTGACTAGAATGCGCGAAGTGCCCCGCAGCCCCGCGAAGACCCCGCAACCCGAACCACCGATCCCGGAAGCCCCACGTGCCCGCAACCCGAAAATCCGTAGTCCGCACCGACCTCTGGCTCCACCCCTCCTTTAAGGAAATCCTTTCAAGGGAGGCCGATACCGACCTCTCGGTATGCCCGATCGCGGCACCTGCCGCGGACGCCGGCGCCATGCTGGCCAACGCCCACGCCTTTCACGTATCGCCTGCCAAGGACGAACTGCCACCACACCTTTTCATCACGCCCACCATGCTGAAGGGGTGTCCCAAGTTGTTGCTGGTCTCTTCCGCCGGCGCCGGCTTCGACACCATCGACGTGGACGCCTGCACCGCAGCCGGCGTGGCCGTGGTCAACCAGGCTGGCGGCAACGCGGTGTCGGTGGCGGAAATGGCCATCGGCCTGATGCTCGATGTCTCGCGCCGCATCAGCGAATGCGACCGCCGCCTGCGCCGCGAGCGCGGCTTCCCGCGTGAGGACGTGATGGGGCGCGAGCTCAATGGCAAGACCCTCGGTGTGGTCGGCATCGGCCATACCGGTTCACGCGTGGCGGCGTTGGGACGCGCCTTCGGCATGAACGTGCTCGCGGTCGATCCGTTTCTGGGGCACGACGAGATCGTGCGACGGGGTGCCGAACCGGTCACCCAGGACCATTTGCTGTCACGCGCCGATTTCGTTTCGCTGCACTGCCCGCGTGACGCCAGCACCATGGGCATGATCAATGCGGCGGCTTTCGCCCGCATGAAGCCGGGTGCGATTTTCATATCCACCGCGCGCGGCGGCATTCATGACGAAGCTGCGCTGGCGGCGGCGCTGGCCAGCGGCCATCTTGCCGGCGCCGGGCTCGACGTCTGGCACCCCGAGCCGCCCGCCCTTGGCAATCCGCTGCTAGCCATGGACAACGTGGTCGCGACCTTTCACACCGCCGGCGTGACGCATGAAGCGAGGCGCAATGTCGCCTCAATGGGTGCCACGCAGATCATCGGAGCGCTCAACGGGGAGCGACCGCCGCGCCTGATCAACCCGCAGGTTTGGCCGGAGTATGCCGGACGTTTCGCGCGCATTTTCGGCATGCCGCCTGCCGGCGGACCTGCACAATCCTGAATTCCCCATCGCCCCTGCACAACAAGAATACGGAGACAAAATGATTCCAAACCGCGAACAACCTCCCTGCCAATCCCGGATCGGCCGGTGTGTGCTGGTCATCGCCGCGATGCTGATGACGGGTGTGGCCGGCGCGCAAGGGCAGTATCCTGACCGCCCCATCCGCTTCATCGTTCCCCAGGCACCCGGCAGCGCCACCGACACGGTCTCGCGCATCGTCGCCACCGAGCTCGGGCCGCAACTGGGCCAGCAGGTGGTGATCGAGAATCGCCCCGGGGGTGCCTTCACCATCGGCCTGGACCTGGTGGCCAAGGCGGCACCCGACGGCTACGTGATCGGCATGGGTCCTGTGGGCGCCCTGGCGATCAGCCCGAACATGATGGCGAAATTGCCTTACGACATCGAGAAGGATTTCCAGCCTGTCGCGCTGGTGAGCATAGGCAACATGCTGCTGGCGGTCTCCCCCAAGGTTCAGGCCGGTACGGTCGCCGAACTCATCGCCCTGGCACGCGCGAATCCCGGCAAGCTCACCAACGCCTCATCCGCCAACGGATCCCCGGGGCATGTCGGCGCCGAACTTTTCAAGATTCTCACCGGCACGCAGATCGTGCACGTGCCCTACAAAGGTGGGGCGCTCGCGATCAATGACCTGATGGCAGGGCAGGTGGACATGATGATCGAAAGCCTCAACTCCATCGCACCGCATGCAAGGTCCGGCAAGGTGCGCGCACTTGCGGTCACGGGCGCCAAGCGTTCGCCGGCCTTTCCCAACATCCCGACGATCGCAGAGGCGGGCGTGGCCGGTTACGAGGCACCGACATTCACCGGCGTCATCGCGCCGGCCGGTCTGCCCAAGCCGGTGCTCGACAAGCTCAACGCGGCGATCAATCGAGCCCTCAATACCGCGTCGTTCAAGGAACGGTTCGGCAGCATCGGCGACGAGGCCATGGGCGGTACGCCGGAGGAGTTTGCGGCGACCATCCGCCGCGAATCGGCCCGCTGGCGCGATGTTGTCAAGCGCAGCGGAGCAAAACTGGAGTAGTGATTGGCATGCCCGGGCGGGGTCATGCCGTCGCACCGGCTGCGGGCCGATCGTCGAGCCATGCCCGACAGGCCTGCTCCAGCACCTGTTTTTGTCCGGAAGGACTGCCGGCGGGATCGAAGCGGTAGCGATAGTGCAGCCCGGCCAGGCGCCTGAGTTCCCGGTGCTGTGAGCCAACCTTCGGTGTGACGCGCTCGACCCAATCGCGAATCGACTCGTTTTCCATGCGGCCAAGTCCTTCGGCAGCCAGTCGCGCCTCCACTGCATAAAAGGGCGAGTCACGCCCTTTTGCAACAGCTCCGGCCCGGATGGCTTCGATGCTCGTGCCTGGCTGCTGCGCAAGGCGCGCTCGCTTGCCGCCGAACACACGCCATGCAAGCCAGGCCAGCACCAGCGCGCCCACGCCACCAAACAGGCGCCATTTTTCCCATTCCGAACTGTCCCGCTGCCACACTGCGTAGCGGTATCGAACCGAAGACCATGCGTCGATGAACCAGGTGCGCACGCGTTGGCCACCGGGCCGCGCCAGGTCTTCCGACTGCGCCCAATCCGGCGGCGTGGTGTCGATGTCGACCCACGCGCCGCCAATCCAGGCGCGCGCCCAGGCATGGGCATGGCGCTCGCGAACCAGCCAGGAACCGCTAGCCGCATCCCGTTCCTGGACGGAAAATCCGGTCGCGTAGCGCGCCGGCACGCCGGCCATGCGCAGCAGGAGTACGGTGGCGGAGGCAAAGTATTCGCAGTGGCCGGCACGATTTGACAGGAGGAATTCCGCCAGCGCCGTTTTCCCCTCCCGCGGCGCCGCGAGGCTGGTTGCATAGCGGAATTTTTCTGCGAAGCCGCGCCGCAACGCCTGGACGACCTGATCTGGCGGCAAACCGGCCAGGCCAAATTCAGTGGCGGCCTGTTCAAGCGAGAGTCTTTCACGTGCCGGTATCCTCAGATCATGAGCACCGGGAGCGGACATGCCGGCCGGCAGATCTCCGATGCCGACGCGATAGATCACAAAGCCCGGCGCTGCCTCGGCCTGCACTGCCCCGAGGGTGCCGGCCTTGAGCGAGATGACATCGCCCTGCACCGAGACAGCCCCTGCCGGCAGGCTCAGCACCGGATTGCCGTGCATGGCCTGCTCGGCGACTTCGATATTGCGCGACGCCGCGCCGGGACGAAGCACCCACGGAGCACCCGCCTGTGACCGTGAAATCTCCGCGAAGCGGCTGTCACGCGCCAGCCACGAGGCGCCGCCGTAGTCGTTGTAGCTGGCCCGGTGCAGCAACAAACCCGCTGCCAACGGCGGTTCCATCTTCACGCGCAGGATGATCTCGTCGGACTGTTTCAGGGTGCCGATGGATCCCATGTCGGTGCTGGCGCGATACGGATTGGTGCGGGTGCCGCCGCTCCCGGTCATCCAGTCCGGCGCCGCACCCTCGAGCCAGGTTTGCGCACCATTGAGACCGACATGCAGCAAGGAACCCAAGGCGAATGCCACGCCCACGAGAACGGCCCACAACAACGGCCGCGAACGGTCGCCTCGCGCGGACCACAGCGCCCATGCGCCCAGCATGGCGACCCCGGCCGAGAACGCATCGCCCCGCTGGTTGGCCGCGGCAGCGCCAAGCAGCCATACCAGCAGCATCGGGTAGCCGAGATTGACCGACCGCTTCCCGGCCTCGGGATCCCGCCGCAAGCCCCAGAACAGGACGTCGAAACGAATCCCGGTTTCGCCGCCCCACGCCTGCAACAACGCCAGCGGAAGCAGGATCAAGGGCATCCACTGGAACAGAAGCACGATGGCACGCGGATTTCCGTAGGCCACATAACAACCCGTGCCGACCATGACCGCAAGCACCACGCACAGGTCGGCGATGCGGCGCTGCCGTTGCACCTCGACGGCGAAGCGCCGGGGCACGAAGTTCGCCAGTTCCAACGCCAGTGCGGCGGCAATGCCCGGCACCCAGAAGCCGGTTTGCCAGCCCCAGAACACGGCTGCGGCCGCCAGCAGGAGGCGCGGCGTGTTCATAGTCGCGCCAGGCCTTCCTGTATGCGTCCCGGTGTCAGGTGCAATACCCAGAGTGGCAGATCCACAGGCACCTCCTCTGCCACACACATCACGCGCAGCGCACTGCCGCGCGAGCGCATGGCGTCAACCAGATCGGATCGTTCGCGGTCCCAGCCCAGCAAAATGCAGATGCAGCCGGTCAATCCCGCCGCGCGGGCACGCATCGCGTCGGCCAGCGCGCTGAACGGCCGGTCGGTCTCCACGCCCACACCCGCCAGTACCTCGAGCAGGCTGCCGGACCCGAGCTGGCCGCGGCCGGCGGTGTAGACATGCGCATGGTCGGCCACGAACATCAGGTCCAGCAGGCACTCCTGGGTATCTATCGTGCAGGCGAACGAGGCGGCCACCGCCACCGCCTCCTCGAACGCGGCGCCCTGTCCTGGCGCTGCAAAGGTGTCGAGCACCAGGGCATGACGCTCGAAGAATTCGTCCTGGTATTCTCGCACCACCGGCTGCCCTGTACGCGCAAAGCTCTTCCAGTGCACCCGTTGCAACGGGTCGCCCGGCCGATACTCTCGCAGGCCGATGAATTCCTCGGAATCCCCCACCGAGGATGCGAGTGACACACCGCCCTGCTGAAGACGTCGCCCGCCCGGGAGGGCAACAGGCGGCAAGCGGTATCGCCGTGGCAAGACGGTCAGGTTTTCGGGCAACGGTATCGAGAAGAGGCTGCGTGCCAGGCCCAGGGTTTCGTCGCTTCCCACCGTCACACCGGTGAAATGCATGCGGCCGCGACGCAATGCATCGCCATGCATCCGCAACTCGAGCGCCTCACCCGGCCCAATGGCCGGGACCGGCACGGCGGGCACCTTGCCGATGCGGTTGCCCGAGACCAGCCGTTGCCAGCCACGCCAGGTGGGAATGCGCAAGGCATGGCGAAACTGCGCGAAATCCGGTCGCGGGTCTGCGAGATCATCGATCAGCGTCAATGACCGCGCCTGCCGAGTACCATGGTTGGCGATGGTCAGGCGATACTCGAAACGATCGCCGACGCTGATCAGTTGCGGCAGGGTCCGAGTCACCACATATTGGCCGCGGCGCGCGAAGCGCGCACCCAACCACGCCAGCGCCATCAGCACCGCAAGAAAAGCAAAGATGCGGTACGCGGTGCTTTGTGTCGTATCCACGCCGAACACACCGCTCAGCACCAGGGCTGCAAGCGCAAGTTGACCTGCCGGGGTCAGTTTCCTGCCACCCCAGTGGATCACCGCGCCGACGCCACGGTAAAGCCGGAAGGAGAGCTTGCGCATGGACGGCGAATCGAGTCGCTTGCAGGCGATGCAGCGTCGTCAGGCCGGGACCGGCACCTGCCGCAGGATATCCGCGATGATCCCGTCAGCGCTTGCGCCGGAAAATTTGGCCTGCGGGTCCAGCGCAAGCCGATGTGCCAGAACCGGTTGCGCCAGCTTACGAATATGGTCCGGCGTGACGAAGTCCCCGCCCTCGATGAGTGCCAGCGCCTGCGCCACCCGGGTGAGGGACAACGAGGCGCGCGGCCCCGCCCCAAGCACGACGCCTGCCGCACCGCGTGTCGCACGCGCAAGATCGACGGCGTAACGGGTGACCTCGGGGCTCATGCGCACCTCGCGCACCGCCTTGCGCACCGCCCGGAGTTCTTCCGGCGTGGTCACTGCGACCACCTGCTCCAGCGGGTGGGAGCGCCCTTGCGCCATTACGATAGCCATCTCTTCGTCGGCGCTTACGTAGCCCAGCGAGACGCGTATGGCAAAGCGGTCCATCTGCGCCTCAGGCAACGGATAGGTGCCGCGAAACTCGACCGGATTTTGCGTGGCAATCACGAAGAAAAGGTCGTCCAGGCGCGAAGTGCGTCCTTCGACGGTGACCTGCCCCTCAGCCATGGCCTCGAGAAGCGCCGACTGGGTGCGCGGCGAGGCACGGTTGACCTCGTCGGCCAGCAATACTTGGGTGAAGATCGGCCCCGCATGGAAATCGAAGGTCTGCTCACGCGGGTTGAATACCGATACGCCGACGATGTCTGATGGCAGAAGGTCAGGCGTGAACTGGACCCGCTTGAACTGGGCGCCCACACTGACAGCCAGCGCCTTTGACAACGTCGTCTTGCCGGTACCGGGGTTGTCCTCGATGAGCACATGTCCGCCGGCCAGAAAAGCCGCGAGTATCGTGCGTACCTTGGCCGCCTGGCCGGACATCACCGAACCGATCGCGCCGGCGATGCGTGACGCCGTGGTGGCCTCGCTTGTTGAATTCCCTGACATGACTGGTTCCCCTGATACCGTCCGGGCATTCTAGCCACTACCAGGCGTGAAACGGCCTGGCTGGCCTATTCCAACATCCGCCAGTTCCGCAGCGGTCACGTGCTACCCTTTGCCGGCCCTGCCAATGACCACCCTGCCGATGCCCATCACCCTGCCTGTCGATACCGCACCCTACGTGTTCGACGCCGATGCCGGGACCGTCACCCTGGACGGGGTGTGCGTGGCGCTCACACCCAGGGAGTTCGAACTGGGGCTGTACCTGTTCGGCCGGGCCGGGCAAGCCTGCTCGCGGGAGTTGCTGCTGTCAGCTGTCTGGGGCACCAGCGCAGCGATCGAGACGCGCACCGTTGATGCGCATGTTTCCCGGCTGCGCCGCTCGCTGGACCTGGTCAGCGGCAGGACAGGCTGGCGCCTCGTCTCGGTGATGAAGCAAGGCTATCGGCTCGAGCGCCTCGACGCCATTGCGGACTGAGCGGCAAGTCGCTCAGCGACCGCTGGTATAGCTGACCGCGAGAAATATCTCGCGCAGGAACGTCAGCAGCGACCCGATCAGGGCCACCATGGCCAGCACGAACAGCACGCCCAGACCCTTGGCGAAGTTGCCAGCGACGAATGCATCCACAAAGGCCAGCACGATCAGCATGCAGATGAACAGGGCACAAAACACCGCCAGGACGATGGCACGATAAATCCAAGCCACCCGCCGGGCGATGATGGCCAACTCGGCTACCACGAGGTCCCGCTCTTCCGTTGTCCGCTCCGCGGCAAGCCGCAGGTCGAGTGCGCGCCTGCGATCCACCGCCCGCCCCAGGCGGTTGGTCAGCACCATCAGCAAGGTCCCGACGGCGGTCAGCAGGAATACCGGCGCGATCGCGATCTGGATGACATGCGAGAACTCGTCCAGGCTTCTGGCCGCCTGGAGCTGAAGAATATCCATGGTTGGAGGAGCGCGTCCTTCAGCAATCGAATTGAAAGTCATGGCGGAAGGTGTGTTATCCCTAGTTGTTGGTGGGAGACACTTTCCGAGCTGTTCTAAAAATATCCCACTAATTCTCCCATGAATATCAAGCCTCTACCTTCGCTTGGGAGCGTGGCCAGATTATTTTAATCCCTGTCGCGGATTCACACTCGCGGTATGGTTTTGCCGGGGTGTCTGTAGAGCCCCTAGAACGACTTTGACCGACCGGGTGGGGTTTGTATTGCCCCGGCCTGACCCTCGCGCATTGGCCCGCGGCGGGGCCCGGCGCGGCTTGGCTGACCTTCGGTGACGCTCAAGCGTGGCGGTCAGGCCGCGACAACTTGCCAGCCGGTCGGCCCGACACTCCATCGGTGCTCGCAGGTTGCGCAGCGAAGAACGAGTGGTCCATCAGTGTCCTCGAACGAGCCGAGCAGCGATAGGGACAGGTGTGGCGTCGGGGCCGGTACTTGTCCTACCAGTCCGGCGCAATCGGCGCATAGATTGGATTGGGTCATTTGGCTTTGGTTTGGGTACGAATGTTGAATGTCGTATTTCACCAAACCACTCCAGGCCGGTTCAGTTCGGTGACAAGCATATGACGAATGGATTGGCGCACCAGCAGAGACACCGAGGCGACTTTTTCCGCCACTGCCGACCGGACGCTGGACAGCGGCAAGACGATCGCGTGTTGGAGTGCTGGCTGCGCAGCTTGGTCAGTACATCGCGTTGCGCACTGACAGCGGCGGTCGCTTGCCCTTGGCGGACGACATCCTGCTGCGGGCTGCGAGGGCTTCCGTGTTGTCGCGCAGGTCCAGGTCGAATGCCACCTTGCGGATGTCCGCGACAGCCTGCTCAATGACCCTCGCCTGATCGGCGCTCAGTACGAGTGGCGGCGGATAACCGCATGCCGTCGGCGCTCCGGCGGCAACTTCCTCGACTTCACTCGCGGCTCGGAAAAGATCGGACCTCATCGCGGTGCTGAACTTATCGGCGAAAAACATGGCGGCGCACCCTGGTCGTGGACGTGCGCCGAAGTCTACGCCGCTGCGCTCACGGAAAGAATCGTGCCCGTGAAATCTGGCACGGAAAAGCGTAACTAGAAACCTGCGAGATAGCCACCCTAAGCGGTTGATTATTGGGGATTGTGATTCGTGGCGATGAGGCGGTGGGGTGGTGAGGGAAAACGGGCAAAACCCCGTGGCGGGGCGCTACGCGCCTTGGCGGGGATTTGTGGTTTTCAGAGGGGAAACGCACAAATATTCCGGTATTTGGGGCGGCTTCGAGGGTGAGAATCCCTGCGCGGACGGTTCATCCTTTTCGTATGGTCGGCTACATCTTGCCGCAGGCGAATTTCCACATGGTTTCACCTTTGCTCCCTGGCTGTACCGGCGCCCAAGACTCATATGAACCAGACGTGCTTTCGATTACTTCGCCGCCTCCCATTCTCCCAGAGAACACCGACATATAAACAGTGCGCAGTTGCTCTCCTTCGCAGTCATATTCTGACTGTACCTTCGACGAACGATAAGGCTTTGCGCCACGGACTGCCCGCAGCTTCTTGTGGTCAGTCATCCACCACATTTTGACCATGCTGCCGTCTCTGCGAATGGTGGCTGGATCAACATAGACAGTGAACTCGGTGTCTCTCTCAATGACAACCCACTCCGCAATCGCGCTCCCGCTCACCACCGCCATTAGCACCGGAAATACCAACAGTATCGCTTTCACGGATCTGCCTCCGATAGTCGGATCGGTTTTGATGAGCTGAATATGTTACCGATCCAACCGAAAAACGTCTGAGCGATACCCTGGCTGCGAACCCAGCCTGGGCGAGTTGCAGGCACGACGTATGGCAATATCCCATGATGAAACGACATCCGGCGAAACAGGCCGTCATAGACTTTGTTGAGGGTGCGGCCACCGGCAATCGCGAACGAATGACGGCAAGCATCCGGTACACACGATGCTTTACGTAGGGCATTTCGGGCTGCCAATGACGACTCGATTGACTCGTAAGGTCGCCGCCAGCGCACCTCATAGCAGCCGTTGATAGTGCAAAATCGACCCGAAGCCGACTTTCAATGGCGAGCAAAGCGGACATTCCAACGCAATCGACTTTGCTAGGGATACAACACGTTATGACCTTACAAAGAAGTAAGTTTCTGGCTACCGTTCTTGCTGTCGTAGGCGTCGGCGCGGCAACGGCGCAGAGCGAGTTGGCTTGGTTTTTTGCCAAGGACAACGCCTACTCGTTTCAGGCTCCGCGAACGTGGAAAAGAGCTGAGAAGGGCCAGTATCTCTCGGTTGCCTCTCCAGATGGTCGGGTGGCAATTACCGCTAGTGCGTACGCGAAGAAGGATGGCGCCTTGCGTGAATTTGCCGACCTCCGATTCTCATCAGTCGAGAGTTTCTACAAACCTCAAGGTGCGGAGCAACAGCTCTCCGGCGGAGTGTTCCGCGAGTACGAAGGTACTTGGCCCGGAGATAAACTGCCAACGTACTACGTCGTCAGCGCCCGACAAGTACAAGGTGGCTTTGTGTCTCTAACCATAGTCACAGACCGCGCAGACTTCAACAAGAACAAGGCGACGTATGTCCAAATCATGCAGTCAGCGAAAGTTGGCGCATAGCCGGCGTTGAATATGAACAACCGACCCAAAGCCGACTTTTATGGACTAACAGAGCAGACATTCCAACGTCATTTGTCGATTGCATTTGGACGAGTATGAGATAGAGGCGACATGGCGCGAAACCGTGCAGTAGTCCGATTTGAAAACACGCTTGTAGGCTTGCAGGGCAGCATTTCGGCATTTGGGCGTGGAGTCAACGACACGCTTCTACGTGCCTATGATCTCTACTACGAGGAACTCGAAAAGGTCCGAAAGCCCCTTGAAGCACTCGATATTTACGAGACAGTCAAATCCGCACTTACCGAAGCCGAATCGCTCGTGAAGGCCGAGAAATTCGACGAGGCCGAAGATCTGATCTTGAACACCAATCGTGCGTTGATGAAAGCCTCCGGTACATACGATGCTTTGCGCCGGGCATTTCGGGCGGCCAATGATGACTCGATTGAATCGTAAGGTGGCCGATCTTGAATGCGGCCCCCCCCTCTTCTAGGCGACGGCGCAAAGCCAGCCCAATAGCGGCCGTTGATAGTGCAAAATCGACCCAAAGCGGAAGTTCGGAACGCGACACAGCGGACATTCCAATGTCATGTAATGAGACAGAATGCGAGGCGTTAACTGGTGCGCGCCACCGTTCACGTTGCCTGTCGGCGCGGCATTCGGCAAACTGGGGCGATGAACAGCCTCGCTGAACCCGCAAAGCGTAGCTAAGGGTCTCCGTTGCGCGAAGTCAGATTTCCGGTTCAGCCTCACTAGGCCCTACAAATGACGCCCGTCGAACTCAAAGCACCCATCGTGACGTCCTTGTACGCGCTGCTGAGGCCAGTAGGATTTCGCAAGACTGGTGCGCTTTTCAGTCGTCGATCCGAAGACGTTGTACATCTGATTGAACTTCAGGCCTCCCGAGGCAATGTGTCAGGTGATGCGCGGTTCACGATCAATGTAGCTGTCTTTGCGCCGGCAGTCGTATACGAAGACATCCGTGAGTTCACCAAGCCATCAATCTCTGCATCTCACTGGCGGGAGCGCATTGGAGGCCTATGCTCCGACCAAGGCGATGTCTGGTGGAAGGTTGCTGACTCACAAGAAGCCAATAAAGTTGCTGCGGAGATAGCGACGCTTGTGAAAGTTCACGCTCTACCAGCGCTGGCCTCAATACCAGACCTCCAGTCCCTCATACGTCTGTGGCAAAGCGGGAAGAGCCCCGGTATCACGCCAAAGGTTCGGGATGACTTTCTTGGACGGCTTGGCCTTGCATCGCCACCGGGTGTGGCTTAACCCCACTCGTCGCAGATAGCGGCTCTTGATAGTGCAAAATCGACCCAAAGCGGACATTCGAGGCATATCACAGCAGACATTCCAGCGTCATGAAGTGGCAGTGACTGTAGCGGCGGCTAATCGTATTCGTCAGAACTCGCGTGAAATGATTCGCGCGCAAATTCGATTTTGAGGTGTGCATTGAACTTGCGGTTTCTTTCGCTCAATGCGATCCGGCAGGAATACGAGCGCGTGACATTTGACGCAAGTTTGCTGTCCGAACGATTGAGGGATGGATTTCACCCTCTGCGTCAAGGACAACCGACATTTGACTATGCAGGTGTCTTGAAGAATGGCTGGGAGTGGTTGTTTGAGTACTTACGAGCGAGTCAGCCAAACGCCTATTCGGCATTGGCCAAAGGACATCCAACTCTACTGATAGCCGAACGAATATGGAAAGACCGCTTGGACCCGTCCAAACTGCATTGGGCCAGCAATGGTTTTGTCAGCGTACATGACCGATACATCGTGTTTCATCCCGAATACGTAGATGCACGCATCGAAGTGGCAAAGGAACGCCACCCTTGTTATACGCGTTACCTTTCTCTTCCTCGCGCGATTGCCGATGCCTATTACGCACGCATGGATGGGCTTGAAGTTGTGCACGAATTGCCGGTTAACGGAATGGAAAGCCGTGTTCTCCCAGCCAAAATTAGTGCTTGGCGGAGAGCCGAAGATTTTTGTCAAAGCGGCAAGAAAGCTAAGGCAACGATGCAATCTGTGCTGCAAAGCGTGGCTGATATCCCTGCTCGCGGCAAGACCGGCATTGGCGATGACTTTAGAGTCATCCTAGACACGAGGGAGCAAGACAACTATGAATTGCTCGGCGACTTCCTTCTTGTTCAAGTAGGAAGCCAAAGCGGACGCGTATTTCATTTGCGAGATGGCAATTTCGGTAGCCTGCGCTTGATTGCAGACCCAATACGCCTAATAGATGAATACGTAGCACATGTCTTTATGGGCAATGGTCAATTTGACTTTTTGCCGTACGGCGTTTCAATTTGACGTTCGGAGCGACCCGATAGCGGCTGTTGATAGTGCAAAATCGACCCATAGCAGGTATTCAACTCGTCGATAAACGGACATTCCAATGTCATCAAGACCCCGCCCGCTATTGCTTTCAGCAACTAACCAATAGACGTCGCCAATGCCCACTCAGCAGCAGCCTCAGACCGGCATTTTCGCTACCGACGACTGGCGGCTCGCTGAGGGGAATACCCAAGGTAAGCCCTTCATCGTAAGGATGCGAGCCACGTTTCCTTCGCCTGCGGACCAAGCGCTCTTCTGCCACTTGGTGATCATCTCTTGGGCCTACGAGGGCAATGAGTCGGGCATGCCTGATCGTGACGTGCACAAGAAGATGAATGCCTTCGAGGACGCACTGGAGGCGGGAACCGAGAAGCGTCAGGTTGCATTCCAAGCGCTTTCAATTACAGGCGACGGGAAGAAGGAGTGGCGCTACTACGCCGCGAGCACCGATGAGTTCATGCAATCACTGAACACAGACCTCCGTGGTCACAGGGAATATCCTCTTCAGATTCAGTCTTTCCTTGATCCAGATTGGTCTGCACTACGCGAGTTCCACGAGGGAGCCAGTGGCGCCTAGCCCCTCCATCGGGCGTTAAGAATTAAATGTCGGCTTATGGCCAATTGTGAGTGCCATGTGACCACTTCGAGGTGACTGCGCGAGGTGAGCCCCAAAGCGGCCGCTCATAGTGCAAAATCGACCCAAAGGCGACTTTGAATGACAGGCAGAGCGGACATTCCAACGTCATATGGCTCCCGAATTCAACTGCGAAATAGTCGCCTTGCGCCTATATTCGCTGACTAGGGCCGGATCATTTGGCGATGTCAGGTTCGGCGGATTTGTCTCATAACGGTTAGCCGTCTCATGGATTCCATTGCGCAACTTGCCCAGCAATATTTTTTGTTAAAGTTGGGGGTAGGCCACCACCAATCCTCTATCGATTGGGCTCTTGAGCGGCTCCGTCTGGACCAAGAAGGTGATGATCTCAACATTGTATTGTTGGCTGCAGCCACAACAAGGGAAGACGCGGCGTCATTGATTGCTGCGATTCTTGAAACTCATCTTGGAATCTCGTCAATCGATGACAGGTTCGCCGCGGGGAAGTACGTCGCCTTCTTGCGTTCGGCTTATCTTGCCGGGCAGGAAACCATTGACTCACTTGACGAAAAATTCACCAAGCTCTATCACAGGCTCAATTACCCAAACTGGCTCACAATGCTTAGCCGAAACTGCGAGTACGCTACGGATGTTCCTGAGTTCGTTGAGCCATTCGAAAAAGAGTTTGAATACGTTGCGGGGCTTTGGGTTGCAGCCAAAAGCTGTGCGGACTTTGAGTCCATGTACGACTGTGCTATTTCCAATAGTCATGACGCAAAATACAACTAACAATTCCTATTTGGACTCCCCGCCAAAATCTAGCGACTGATCGAATGGTTTGTCGGCAGGGAAAATCCTGCTTTCGTATAGCTGACGTTGAGTGCGAACAACCGACCCATTGCCGACTTTCAACAGCGTACATAGCAGACATTCCAATGGCATCGAGTTTCTCTCGGATCACGGCAACGTCATTTGTATATTTCACTCGTTGGCTGATTCTGCACGCTAGGCGTCACAGGCCACCTATGCCCCCTATCCTTCCGCTTCTCGTCCTTCTTTTCTGCAGCCCAGCTGTCTTCGCTCAGGCGCTTTCCTACCAGGACGCCGACAACGAAGGTCAGGCGGTTGGAATGATGAATATCACGATCTTCACCAATCGAAAGATGCTCTCTGAGTGCCGCCGCCGCTTCCCTGAGCACGAGCAAGAAATGAGCGGGAACCTAAACGCCTGGGAAGAGAAGGAACGCGCAGTCCTCAGCAAGGCACAGTATTTCTGGTCCGAGATGAGCAAGCGAGACGCTAAGCTGGCGCAGTTCCCAAACTACGCGGAAGGCGTTGTAGTTCGGAACATCGAGAACCTGGCGAACGCTCCAACGGATCAAGCTGCGAAAGTGGTCTCAGACTACTGCCGAAAGCACTTCACTGACCTCGCCTCAGGTATCTGGCGAACTCGAACGCCGCGAGCCTACAGGTACATGGACCAAGCGTCATCTGCGCCGTCTATGCGGTGACGCCTAACTCTTTGCTCGTTCGGACCCGCCTGCGGCGGGCCGCACATCTCCAGCGTTGAGCACCGAAAGTCTGCTTATGAGCCGTCTCGGCAAAGTCGGTTCATGTCCGATTGTGAATGCAGACGGACCGCTTTGAGGCGTCACCACCTGGCCATCCCCATAGCGGCCGTTCATAGTGCAAAATCGACCCAAAGCGGAAGTTCAAATGCTGGCAAAGCGGACATTCCAACGTCATGGAGTGAGACAGAATGAGGGGGATAACTGGTGCGCGCCACCGTTCAAGTAGCCTGTCGGCGCGGGATTCGGCAAACTGGTGCGATGAACAGCCTCGCTGAACCGGCCGCGTTTCGCCAAAGGTTCCCATCGAATCTCACAAACGACATGCTGAAGCACTTTCTCCTCCTGGTTGTTTTCCTCGCCACCATGCAAGCTCACGCACAAGTAAATCTCAAGCATCAGGAATTTCTCTTCACACTTCCGGCCGGCTGGAAGCAAGTCCAAAGCGACGATCCGGAGCGCTGGAACTTCGAGTCAACGGAGAAGCGAACGAGTATCGTGCTGTCCATCGTTCCAAAGCTGAATATTCCACAAGCACGCCTTGTCGAGGTAGCGAAGAAGTTCGCAAGCATCCGAAAGGACGCAGAGCAAAAAGCACGCCCCGGTCAACGAATTGTCTTTGGCGATGAGTGGGCCGAACTAAAGCCCTCTGGAGACGTTGCAGAAATTGCCTACGCCGCATACGACGAAACAGGAATGGTCTTTCGTTTCTTCGGGTTCGTAACGCAAGCAAAGATACTGAGCTTTTGGGTTGCCACAGGTGGCCGAGACAATGAGCTATCCAAGCGCGCGTTTGATGAGGCATTCAAAGGGTTGAAGTTCTATGTGCCCTAATTGGTTCGACAGCCGACGTTCATAGTGCAAGATCGACCCTAAGCAGAAGTTCCGTGCCGGGCGCAGCGGACATTCCAGTGTCATTGAATTCCCGGAGTTCACTAGCCGCGACCACCAGTTTGACCCGGTCCGACGGCATTGCCAGGGCCGCATTCGTGTGTCAGCATATTCACTGCATCTACTGACGCGGAATCGAAAGGCCGCCATGAAATTCATGGAGTTGCCTTTGCTTAGCAGCGCCGGATCATTAAAGAATGTCCGGACCGGCAGGTCCAGCTAATCACTGTTGGCCTTCAGGAGGTATTTTCTTTGTTTGGTCTTTTCAAGAAAAATCCGCCGCCGCAAGAACCACTTAAACAATTTCCTCCAGTCCCCGATTGGAAGCCGGAGATACGACAGCCGCTTGAGCGCATCGTTGAGCGCATGCGTTTCTATACCAATGGCTCTCGTGATTTCGCAGTTTTCGGCCATGGCACGGTGGCCATACTCCCGAATGGCCTGAACGATATCGAAGCTGAGCAGCATGCCAACCAAGCACTTCGCAGCGTCTTCCATGCGCATCCAGACATGAATCCGCTCAGCATGAAAGATGGGCATATTCTGGTGCAGTACAGCCATGACGTTGTGAGTCTGGTTCTCTGTGAGGTTGCAGAGGAGAATTGGCTCGAAATTGACAAGCAGCATCAACGTGCTCTGGCTACTTCTGAGGTACTTATCACTCCATTGGGTCAAAACGCATTTGACGATTTCGGAAAAAAAGCCCTCTTCGGGCGATGCTACATGTTCATGGATGCTCAAGCCCCTAGAGTTACCTGTATTGAGCGCTATGCAGGCTAACCTTCTGCTCGTTCGGACTCGCTGCGCTCTCCGCACAGCGCCACGTTGGCCGTACAAAGCTACGGCTGCAATGCCTTCAGGCGCACCTAGGTCATTTCTGTTGCGCCATCTGTAGCATCTGCCCACTACTTGCCCCGCGCACTGGAGGCGCGTCCAAATGAAGGCTGAGTTCGGAAGTTTGATCCCACTATGATCCTCTGCCCTCGCGACCGCAGCGAACTGACAAAGCACAGCAGTTCTGCGCGGCCAGTTTGGCACTGCGACGCGTGCTCGGGCCTCTTCATAAAGGACCTTCCCATTGCGCAGCTTCGCAGTACCGGCATGAAACGGCCGCGTGAAGAGTGGGACACGGAAATCAACTGTCCTGAGCACAAAGAGAAGATGGAGTTCGTGACGGTAAATGGCACAACCATCGACTTCTGTCCAACTTGCTGCGGAATGTGGCTGGACGGTGGTGAGATTGAGGGAGTGCTCGGACCAGATGTTTCAAACGCGATATTGCCGCAGCAATCAAGTCCTTGTAACGGTGGAAGCGCTTGGTCAGGAGTCGACCCGCTCTCGCCGCTAATCGACGCGTTGGTCGAATCATTGTTCAATTGCTAGGATGGCCGCCCGACTATTTCAATAGCGGCCGTTGATAGTGCAAAATCGACCCATAGCGGATATTCAAGCCGAGGCATAGCGGACATTCCAATGTCATCGATCGAAGGTATGGAATGAGTTCAATGTGAAACGAAAGCACTTTGAGCCGATAGCTAAAGAGATACTCGACTACATGAATGGCTACCTTAAGATCGAAAATCTAATGCAATGACGTATTGCCCAACCTCGCGGTACAGGCAACGCAGCGCAAGGCAGTCGTGCAGCGCCACTGAAATTGAACGTTGAGAATTGAATGTCAGCTTTGGAGCTGACACGGAAATGTCCGCTTGTGGCCGATTGCGTACATTCCCGAACAGCCGCTATAGGCACCGCCGTACCCTTGGTTGGGGGGGGCCATTACGTAACGGAAACGCTTTCCAGCCGGGACCGTGTGTGTAGTGAAATTATCGCAATCGCGAAATTCGGGTAGGGGGTGGTCAAATCATCCCCGAATACCCTCGGCGTACCAATGGCGCGTGAGTGACGCGGGTGTTGCGCGACCTATCTAGGCAGTTCGGCGACCACGATCCCAAGCTCGCTGTGCAGCCATTGCGCAACCATGTGCCGATGACAAAAAGTGAGACCGGCCTCGATTTCTCTCGGGTTCTCCCAACACAGCAGAACGACTTCCACACCATCCGTGAGTTGGTGCAGGTCATCGACAACGCGTTGCGCGTCAAGCGCGGCAAGCTGCTTGAAATAGCGTCGCCGATATTCGCCCTCGCCTACTCGGTTGAAGTACGGACCCGGTTGGAGTGGCGCGTAGATGCTGAACCCAGGCCGTGTGTGGGCCGGTGGCCTACGTGCGATCGATACTCGACCGTCACCGGCGTACGTAAAGAATGAAGCGGTTTTCAATTGGACTCCGAAGATTGAGGGATAACAAAATGTTTGATTCCTCAAAAACATCGGAATTCACGCCTGCGCGCAATATAGATTGCAGCCCCGTGGCGAGGCGAACGCGCGAGGCGATGTGGTAGTAAAGGCGGGGTTACGGAAGTGACGTGGCGAGGCTGTATTGGCAGTGGTCGCACGTCGTTGTTCACCTAGTGAACCGAGATGCCGGAGCCGCGCTTAGAACCGACACCACGACTTCGACGACGCGTCCATCAGTGCGGTGAATTCCAACGCGAGATGCGCGTCATAACGCGGCTTGCCTGCGATGAGCGGGGCAATCACCGGACCTGCTGGCTCTTGACCATCAAGGTCCATGATGCATCGACTCCAGGCCGAGACACTGTTGCGACATTGGCGTGCCACGCCGATCCGCTCAAGGTGCAGATCGCGCCGGGTGTGTGCTCCTGCCCTTCACGCCATGTGCCCACGTAGCGGACAACCGGCCTTGCCTCCAAGGCAGCGATCCGGGCCTCAAGCGTCAGAATGCGCGCGGTGTTCGCATTCACGACGCCGCCAATCTTCTCGGCGAGGGGGCGAAGCACTTGCGCAAGAAATCCGCGCGTCGCGGGGGTCGCGTCAGTCAAAATAAGTTGGTCGTCCATGTCTGCCCCAATCAGTACGCGACCGTCATCCAGGCGACGCATCCGGCCGTTGCCCGCTGATAATTCACGTAGCGCACGAGGCGCAACACCGTGGTGCTGGTTTGAAAAAGCGATATCGAACTCGCTGCACCGGCCGACGGCGCATCGCTGAATTGCAACGCTGCTTGCGAACTGACATCGACCGTCATAAATCCATCGTCAGCAACCAGAATGCGGCTCCCGTCAACGACCGCGATCAATCCG
This sequence comes from Burkholderiales bacterium, assembly GCA_965279115.1. Lineage (GTDB taxonomy): Bacteria > Pseudomonadota > Gammaproteobacteria > Burkholderiales > JAEUOS01 > JAEUOS01. The sequence goes on along the minus strand of OZ257137.1, from coordinate 5,631,679 downwards.
GCCGCGGCCTTGCTGACCAGCGTCGGGATGCCCCAAATCGAGCCACCTGTCAGACCCAAAGCGGGAAAGGCGAACTGGCCGCTCGTGGTGAGCAGGCTCGACAGGTACATCGCCGTTGTTGGACCCATAGCGATCGACACGCGCGAAAAGTCTGGCGAGCCGTCGGTGAGCAGCGCCTGAAGCATCGTCCGCAGATCGGCCATCACCAGCAGTGCGGTCGCGCCGGTAGAAGTCGTGGCCACGATACCGTTGGTCAGGCTTGCGGGGCGCGCAGTGGTCGCGGTGATGGTCGGATCGACGAGCAGTTTGTCGAGATTGAACCGCAGATTGCGCGAGGCAGATTCCCCCAGGGCCGAAAGATTGGCGGAATGCATCGAAGTCAGCAGTTCGTCATTCACACCAATCATGGCGGCGACCTTCTTCAACGGTAGGGCCGGCGTTGCAGTCAGGGATGAGCGCGTCATCGGGATCGGCTGGCCTTCCGCAACCCATCCGCCTGCGGGCGTGGAACCATCGACAATGACTCTTGCGTCGAACGGTACCCTGAATGTGGCAAGCTGGCCCAGGAGCGTCGTCGCGGACACCGAGCGCACCCAATCGCCAGTCAGCGCGGCATAGGGCACCAGCTCGGACGCCCACCCGGTGCTGGTGGTCGTGCCGATCTCGACAGCACCTTTGACAACGGCGATCAGGTTACGCGCGGTCGCGCGGTCTCGTTCCAGTTCACGCAATCCAACACTGAGGGACTTGCCGTGCCCGGTGTGCTTTGCGATAGTCCACAGGTACGCGTCGAAGTCCTCATGCCTTCGTCGGGTAACGAGTTCCTGCGTGTATTGGTTCAGGCGTTCCATGTTGCGTGGCTCCCAGGTTGACGCTGGAGCCTGCGCCCACTAAGCGAATGGCGCAATGACCAAAGTGACTGTCAGCGCGGCACAGTCACTATCTGCCAGATCACGCCAGAATTTCCCTTGTTGCTGACGCGCTCGACTATGAATCCGCCAAGCGGGTCCCCTTCGACGCGCTCAAGCAGCTTTCCGAGTCGACGCGTGGTGAGCGATCTGAGCGCGGTGCGTAGTTCGGTCGCCTCGGGCAACCGGGAATGGCACATCACGTCGGCGCTGGTGAATACGCGGTCAAGGGAGACGCTGGCGATGGCGACCACGATGGCCTGATCGGATTCGACACCCTGGCCGCGCTCGACTGCCTGGCGCAGCGCGGCCACCTCGGCCACTAGCCCCTCGACCATCCCGAACAGGTCATCAAGCGTGCGAGGTGGCGGTGGCGTGGCAAGCAGGTTACGCATGCGGCTGGTGGTTGACGTCGGGCACCCGGCAGTGCTGGCAGACGACCCGCATGGTGATCGTCGCACCGCATTTGACGCAGACCAGCGGAATCGGCGCGGAAGGCCGGATCACTTCGCCCTCGCCTTCTTCGGCCTGGACTTCGCCGACTGCGACTTCAGGCAGTTCGAGCATAACGGCCTGAACCCGATGGTCATGCGCTTGCAGTCCGTTGTCTCGCATTCCGCTGGTACTGGCGGCGGTCGGCGAGCGCGAGTCTTTTTGGCCGCCGCACTTTTCGCTCCCGCTTTGCCGCTTGAAAGCACCGATCCGGCTGCACGGTCCTCCTCAGTTCGCGCACCGGAGATGGCAATATCTAGATGGTCACCGGCTGACGGTGTAGAGAGGTGGGGCAAAACAGGTCGGATAGCACCGTCTGCCGGGATAGCAGCGAGGGTCTCTACACCGTCTGCCGGTGCTATTAGGGGCCTCCTTACACCGGCTGACGGGGTAAGCGATGCGTTTTTGTGTCCAACCTTCAACAGGTCAAGTTTGCGGTAAGCGCCACGCTCGAAGGCGCGTTCGGCGCCGGGGTCGAATCCGACGATCTTGTCCAGTGCTCGCCAAGTCACCGCGTACCACGATGCCTTATTCGGGCGTGAGCCCTTCACCGTCTCGAAAACCAACTCCGCGCCGATCAATTCACCCTTGGCACGCTGGTTGACATCGTTGGACTTCCAGCCCCTCGTCAAGAGGTAGCGACCGCTCAGGAGAAGGCTTCCGTTGTTGTCGCTTCGGAGTTGGCGTGCAACCTCAACAAGGAGGGCCTTGGAGGCATGCGACAGGCTCATATAGGCCGCGCTGTCGATCACCGCCCACGGCAGCGCTATGAAGCCGCCAGCGTCGCGGCCCGTGTCGCGTTTCCTGCTGGGGCTCCGGCCGTTAGCCATCAGATGGCGTCCTGCTCGCCAGTGGCACCGTCATGCTGGGCGCCTGCGGCGATCAACTGGCGGCCTTGGCCACAGCTACGCGGCGACGGTGAGGCGAGACAGAGATTCTCGAACAGCACCAGCCCGCATGCCCGATGTGTGGATGCCGACGGTGATGATCTCTGGCAACAGACCTGCGCCCCGCCAGCGATACAAAGTCGGCATCGAGATTCCATGCAAGGCGGCGACAACACGCAAGCGCACGATGGCCTCATCAGGCGACACCTTGAAGGCTCGCAAGCCCTGCTCCACCCTGGCTGACGCACGCTCGATCTGCGCGACCTTTTGCGCGGGCGTGAGCACCCTGCGGCCCGGCTTTACTGCTTCATTTTTCTGCTTCATGGCATCGATCCAACGAGTGGGTTCGAGCCGATTAAATACTTAAAAATTTAACTTATCAAATGGCTCACGCCGTGAGCCTATCAATTCGAAACATAGTGTTACGGACTGACGTGGACAGAGTGAAACAAAGTGTTTTGCAGGGAACCGAGTCGACGCGATGATGAGTCAATTCTCTTGAGTCGGAGATGCACAAAAATTAGGCAGTGACACTGTGGGCCGCGTTTTTCACGGCGCGTGAAGCTCGCTTAACTCTTTGGCGGCCGAAAATATATTTTCGTGATCAGCGCGATCAGTCGCTTTTCTTTGTCATGCGGCCACGGCTTTGCGTCTCTTGATCGGATTCACCTCGGCCTCGGCGGGCTGCACCGTGTCGCAGTACGCGGCCCAGTCCTGCATCATCCCGACTCGCTTTTGATATAGGTCGCCGCGTCGGTATGCGGCTTCGACCGCGTCGCCGACCGCGTGAGCCAGCGCCATCTCGCACATGTCGTGCGGGTAGCTGGTGAGTTCCGATGCCCAGTCCCGGAAGCTGGATCGGAATCCGTGGGCCGTGAGGTCACCGCGCCCCATGCGCTTGAGTACCGCCGTCAACGACATGTCGCTGAGCGGCCTGTCCTGCTTCCTGCCGGGGAACACGAGGTCGCCGAACTGGTTCTCCTGCATGCGCTTGATGACCGCGATTGCAGCATCGGACAGTGGCACATCATGGCCGCGCTTGGCCTTCATCCTTGCCGCAGGAATCGACCACCGCTTGGCCTCCAGGTCGAACTCGGACCACACCGCGCCGCGCGTCTCGCCAGATCGGGCGGCAGTGAGGATCGTGAATTCCAGCGCTGCCGCGCCGATGCCTGCCTGCTGCCTGAGTGCCTGCATGAATCCGCCAATCTCCTTGAACGGCAACGCCGCGTGGTGCTCGACCGGGCTGATCTTGTTCGGGGCACCGAGCGTTTGGTCCAAGTGGCCTTTCCAGCGGGCCGGATTCTCGCCAGTCCGATACCCGGAAGTCTTGCAGTAATTCAATATTTTCTCGATGCGCCCGCGCAGCCGCTTTGCCGTCTCGGTCTTGGTCCCCCATATGGGGTTGAGAACCGCGAGAACGTTTCGAGTGTCGATCAAGGCGACGTTCATGTTGCCGATGTGCGGGTAGGCATAGTCCCGTAGCGTGCTTGCCCACTGCTGCGCATGCTTCGGGTTGGACCATCCCTTTTCGTGTGCCTCGATGTACAACTCGGCGGCCTTCTCGAAACTGAGGGTTTTGGCTACGGCGGCGGCAATGAGGGTGCGCTGCCCGCGTTTGTCTGCGATGGGGTCGAGCCCGTCGCGCACCATCTTCCGGGCCACTGCCGCTCGTTCCCTAGCCTCGGCCAAGGACATTTCGCGGTAGGAGCCAAGGCCCATTTCCCGAACCTTGCCACCGGCTGAAAACCGGAGCGTCCAAGACCGGGCGTTGCCCTTGACATGAAGGGCGAGACCGGGTGGTTCACCCATTGCGTGGAAGCCGTCTTGCTTCGCCAGTGATGCGGCTTTAGTGGCTGATACTGCCGCCTTAATCCGTCCCATCATTGATCCCATGAATTGCAGTGAGATTTAATGATACTGGAAAAGACTTAGCGAGACCTAGTTTTCTGCTTTTCCTTTATTAATTATGGCGTTATGACACACCATGCAACCGGAAAACGCAGTAACTGGCGGAAGGTGTGAGATTCGAACTCACGGAGGACTTGCATCCTCGCCGGTTTTCAAGACCGGTGCATTAAACCGCTCTGCCAACCTTCCATTCCCGCGCCGGAGAACAAACCTGTTGATTTCCAACGACAAGCCTCCATATTGTCTCTCAATTCGCTTCTGATCGCTGAGGCACTGGTGGATTGACTCGATTCATCAGGGTTTACCCGAAAAAGATCATAGTTTTCAGCGAATTATCTTCCAGAAAACCATTTAATTTTGTGCAACTTCCCGCGGTTTTGGTAATCTAACGTTTTGAACCGCATTTGCGGACTCACGAGGAGATCAATCCATGCAAGAGCAGAACGTAGCGTCCATAGAATTTGCCAATGTAGGGCCGGCACAGCGCACCAACCGCGTGCTTCGCAACACCTACATGCTCACCGCCATCGCGCTCGTTCCGATGGCATTGGGTGCCCTGCTGGGCGCGCAATTGTCCTTCGGCTTCCTGCGTTCCAGCCCGATCATGGGCGCCCTGGTCATGCTGGCTGTCCTGTACGGCCTGATGTTCGCCATCGAGCGTAACCGCGACAGCGGCGTCGGCATCGCGCTGCTGCTGGTGTTTACCAGTGTCCTGGGCGTGATGACCGGCCCCTTGCTGCAAAGCGTGCTCAACTTCAAGAATGGCGGCACGCTCATTGCCTACGCGGTGATGGGAACAGCCGTGGTGTTCTTCGGCATGGCCGCGGCGAGTTCGGCGATCAAGAGGCCCCTCAACGGCCTCGGCAAATTCCTGATGATCGGCGGCATCATCCTGATGGTGGCCGTGGTTGCCAACATCTTCCTGCAGATGCCCATCGTCTCCCTGGTGATCTCGTCGATGTTCATCCTGTTCTCGTCGCTGATGATCCTGTGGCAACTCAACGCCATTGTCACCGGCGGCGAAGACAACTACATTTCGGCCACCCTGAGCCTGGTGTTGAGCATCTACAACCTGTTTGTCTCCCTGCTCCAGATCCTTGGTGTCGTGGGCGGCAGCCGCGATTGATGTCAGTCTTGCAATGAGAAAAGCGGCCCTTGGGGCCGCTTTTTTTTGCCCATCTATTGTGGTTTCAGGCACGCTCGAACAGCGCGATCGACTCAACGTGGGACGTATGGGGAAACATGTTGACCACGCCGGCCGTCTTCAGGGTGTAGCCGAGATCGCCGACCAGCAATCCGGCATCGCGCGCCAGCGTGGACGGGCTGCAGGAAACGTAGACGATGCGCGCCGGAGCGGCTTCCCCCTGCGCGCCCAATGCCTTGATGAGCTCGATGGCACCGTCCCGGGGTGGATCGATCAACACCTTGTCAAAGCGGCCCAGACGGGCGATAGCATCATGCGAGGCCTCGAACAGGTTGGCCGCGTGGAATGTCGTGCGCCCGGCCAGGCCGTTCAAGGCGGCATTGACGCGGGCGCGGGTCAACAATGACTCGCTGCCTTCCACGCCCACCACCTCGCGCGCACCACGCGCGATCGGCAGGGTGAAGTTGCCGAGCCCGCAGAAAAAATCGCCGATCCGCTCATGGGGTTGCGGATCGAGCAGCCGCAATGCGCGCCCCACCAGCACCTCGTTGATCTGATGGTTCACCTGGGTGAAGTCGGTCGGGTTGAAGGGCATGGTCACGCCAAACGCCGGCAGCTCATAGGACAACGCCGGCGCGTCCAGGGGCCAGAACGGGTAAGCGGTGGCCGGCCCCTTGGGCTGCAACCAGGCCTGCACCCGATGCGTCTCGGCGAACTGCTTCAGCACGGTTTCGTCGGCAGCGGACAAGGGTTCAAGAATGCGGAACACCAGCACGTCGACCCGGCTGCCCAGCGACACCTCGACCTGCGGCATGCGGTCGCGGATCGACAGCCCTGCCACCAGTTCCCGCAAGGGCATCAACAGCGCCGCGATGCGCCGCGGCAACACATGGCATTCACGCATGTCCGCCACGTAGCTGCTGCGGCGTTCATGGAAGCCGACCAGCACCCCGCCTTTCTTGAACACATGCCGCACCGACAGGCGCGCGCGGTAGCGGTACTCCCATGCCGGGCCTTCGATCGGGCGCAGCATCTGTTCGGGCGCCACCTTGCCGATGTGTCGCAGGTTGTCCTCCAGCACCCGCTGCTTGATGGCCACCTGTGTGCGCACCTGGGCATGCTGCATGGAGCAGCCGCCACACACGCCAAAGTGGGCGCAACGCGGGCCCACGCGCGAGGACGAGGGCTCGAGAATCGCGGAGATCTGCGCGTTGTCGAAACGCTCCTTCTTGCGATACGGCGCGGCGGTGAGCACCTCGCCGGGCAGCGCGCCATCGACAAAGATCACCTTTCCGCCGTGGTGCGCGACACCGCGTGCCTCGTGGTCCACCGACTCGATCAATAGCGGTTCGGGATAGGTCATGTAAGCGGTGAGGGACAGGCAGGACGAATCAGAACGCCTTTGGCCAGGCCGCGAGATACTCGCGCCAGTGCGCCTGCGGCATGGCGGTCAAGGTGTTTCGGACCATGGCTTCCTCGCGGGCGTAGGCCTCGGCCGAGAGTGCGCCGCGCATCTTCTGGAAACGCAGGTACACAAGCCAGGTGTTGACGACATCGGTTTCGCAGTAATTGCGGATCTCGGCGATGCGACCCTCGCGGTATGCGCCCCAGACCGCCGAGCCATCCATGCCCATCTTGCCGGGAAAGCCGATCAGCTTGGCCAGCGCGTCCAGCGGCGCGCTGGCACGCGGCTGATACAAGGCCAGCAGGTCCATCAGGTCGAGGTGGCGCGAGTGATAACGGGAGATGTAGTTGTTCCACTTGAAGTCGCGGTCCTCTTCGCCCTGATCCCAGTAGCGCTCGGCGGTGACCCCATGGATCAATCCGCGGTAGTGCAGCACCTGGGCGTCGAATCCCTGGCCGTTCCATGACACCAGCTGAGGCGTGAATTTGTCGACGCCATCGAAAAACCGCTGGATCAGCTCACCCTCAGGGTCGTCCGGACCGCCTACCGTCCACACTTTCCAGGTCTCACCGGCGCGCAATACACACGAAATCGCCACCACCCGCTGCAAATACAGGGGCAGGAAATCGCTGCCGTTCTGTGCGCGGCGCTGATGAAAGGCCAGTTCCGCGACTTCATCGTCACTCAATGCGTCGGAAAGCCCCTGCAATCGCCGCACCCCGGCCACATCCGGAATGGTTTCGATGTCGAACACCAGTATCGGCGTCATGCCGAGGCGTCCCCGCACCGCAGGGGACGCGCGAGGGAATCGCGGCTCATCAGCGTTGTTCTGGCAGTAGCTTGAGGGGATCCACCGGCTTGCCCTGGCGGCGAATCTCGAAATGCAGCTTGGGGACGTCAGAGTCGGAATTGCCGGCTTCGGCGATCCTTTGACCGCGGCTCACCGTCTGCCCTTCCTTGACCAGCAGGGCATTGTTGTGGGCGTAGGCAGAAAGGTAGGTATTGTTGTGCTTGATGATGATCAGCCGGCCATACCCTCGCAAGCCCTGCCCGCTGTAGACCACCCTTCCTGGCCCCGCCGCGACCACCGGGTCTCCCACCTTTGCCGCGATATCGATGCCCTTGTTGGCACCGTTTTCGCTGAATTGACCGATCAACTTGCCGACCGCCGGCCAGGCCCAGGCGACTTCATCACCTTCCGCAGGCTTGGCTGCCTCCGCGGGCTTTGCCGGATCCGCAACCTTCGCCGGTTCGGCAGGCTTGCTCGACGGCGCGACTGCCACCGCCGGGCGCGTGCCCTCACGCTGCATCTGCGCCAGGGTCTCGTCCGAATACGGCCGCTTGGCGCCGGATGGCTCCGTTCTTGGTCCGGCGGCGCCGGGGCTTGCGCCCCCCGCCGGGCTGATCGGACGCACCACCACACCGGACTCGGCAGTGGTGGCCGCAGGTGGCGTGACGCGCAACACCTGACCCGCCTGGATCAGGTTCGGATTTGCAATGTTGTTCCAGATGGCCAGGTCCTTGTAGTCCTGGCCATGGTCAAGCGCGATGCCATATAGCGTGTCGCCGCGCTTGACAGTGTAGAAATCGGCCCCGGGGGCCGGGGCCGCCGGGGAGGCAGCGGCCGACGGTGCAGCCGGCTTTGGAGCAGGCACGGAAGCCGCGGGACCGCGCTCGATCACCGGCGCGCTTTGCCGGGAACCGCATGCGGCCAGCGCAACCAGCATGACGAGGCAAAACACACCGCGCATATTCATGTGCGTCAAGGATGCGCCCTCCCTATTTGACCAGGCCAGGCAGCATCGGCACGAAGCGCACCAGGTCCAGCCGGGTTTCGATATAGCCCGCCACGCGCCGCTCAACCAGCAACAATTGCTGTTCACCGCTGCCGACCGGCACGATAAGTTTTCCGCCACGTTTCAACTGGCCCAGCAGCGCCTCCGGAACCGCAGGCGCGGCGGCGGCCACGATGATCGCATCGAAAGGGGCGGCTTCCGGAAGTCCGGCGTAACCATCGCCATAGGCCAGTCGCACGTTGGGCAGGCGCAATACCCGCAAGTTCGATCGGGCGCGATCTACCAAACCCTTGATGCGCTCGATCGAATAGACCTCGGTCGCCACCTGCGCCAGCACCGCGGCCTGGTAGCCACAGCCGGTGCCGACTTCAAGCACCCGCGCCAGCCGTCCCTTCACCGGCAGGATCGCCTCGATCATGCGCGCGACCACGACAGGTTGTGAAATCGTCTGCTCGAAACCGATCGGCAGGGCCGTATCCTCGTACGCACGGCTCCACAGTGCCTCATCGACGAAGCGTTCGCGCGGGATGCGGGCGATTGCAGCGAGAGCCTGCTCGGAAACGATACCCTGTTCGCGCAGGCGGCGGATCAAGGCCAGGCGCGGCGCAGTCGGCGCCGCCCAGTCCCCTTCATGCAGGACCGCCCCTCCCTTAGGCCGTGCCGGCTCGGCGGCCGGCGCGGCTTTATGCGTCGAGCCACGCACGAATGCGCTCCACTTGCCCGGTATCGGTAAGGTCCACCTTGAGCGGCGTGACCGACACGTAGCCAGCCGCGACGGCGTGAAAGTCGGTTCCCGGCCCGTCATCGGCCGCCGGCCCGGCAGCACCCACCCAATACACCGGCTCGCCATGCGGATTAGAAGCCTTGATCGCGGGTTCCGCCTTGTGCCGCCGCCCCAGTCGGGTAGCCGCAAACCCCTTGACTGCTGAACGCGGCAGCGCCGGCAAGTTGACATTGAGCAGCGGCGGGCTTTGCAGTGAGCTTGAAATACTGCGCAGGACGACTTCACGCGCGCTTTGGGCGGCGGCATCCAGATGCTCATAGCCTTTGCGCACCAGCGAAAACGCGATCGCCGGGATTCCCAGCAAGTGGCCTTCCATCGCTGCGGCAACGGTGCCGGAGTAAATCGTGTCGTCGCCCATGTTGGCGCCGTCATTGATCCCCGACACAACAATATCCGGGCGAAAATCCAGGAAACCGGTGACGGCAAGATGCACGCAGTCGGTCGGCGTGCCGTTGACGAACCAGTACCCGTTGTGCCCCTTGCGAACGGTGAGCGGACGGCTCAGGGTAAGCGAGTTCGACGCGCCGCTGTGGTTTTGCTCGGGCGCGACAACGGTCACCTCGCCAAGGTCGCGGATGGCATCGACCAGGGCTGCAAGACCAGGAGCGAGATAGCCATCATCGTTGCTGACCAGGATTTTCATCGAAAGCGGGCCGAAAACATAGCCTGCATTCTAACAAACGCCCTCATGCCGGGCACATTCACGCAGCCACTTGCGGGCGCTGCGGTTTGAGCAGCACCAGCGCGAGCGAGGTCGCGCAACACGCCATCGCGGCGAACTGCAGCGGACCAAGCGGTTCGCCATGGACGATGGCCCCCGAAATCATCGCCACAACCGGTACCATCACCGACGAGAGTCCCGCTACGTTGGCAGGCAAAAGGCCGACGATGGCGAACCAGCAGACGTTGCCTATGCACATCGGCACCAAGGTGATGTAGCTCACCACCGCGATCGTCTGCCACGAGGGCATGAACCAGTTGCCATCACCCAGCAGGAGCGCGCCGGGCACGATGGGTATCGAGGTCAGGATCATCTGCCAGCCGGTCAGCACCAGCACAGGGGTCCGCCAGGTGTGGCGCTTGAGGATCAGCGTGCCGACCGCCCAACCTATGGCGGCCGTCAGGCCCGCTGCCAGCCCGGCCGGCGCCTGGGCATAGGCGCGAAAGCTCGGCACCATCAGCAGCGTGACCGAGGCAACCCCCAGGGCCAGCGCAAGCAAGAGTCGCCCCGACAATCTATCCCCGAGGATCGCCCAGGAGATCAGTGCCGACCACAAGGGCATGGTAAATCCCAGCACGGCGCCCTGCCCCGATGGCAGGAGGACCGCGGCGTAGGTGCTCCCGATATTCCAGACCACCAGATAGGCGAAGGTGGCCGCGAACAGGCGCGGCCAGTCTGCACGCGGAACGCCCAGCGGCATGCCGCGCAGTGCGGCGAAAGCCAGCAGCACCAGACCCGAAACCGGCACTGCGATGGCGCGGAACGTCCATACCGACATCTCTCGAACCGCGAGCGGAAACAGGGGCCAGTTGGTGCCCCAGATCAAGGTCAGCAGGGCCAACAGGGCCAGCGCCCGGTGCCTGTCGGTCAAGATTTTCGCAACGCCTTCTCGACCTGTTCGCGCCCTTCCGGCGTGGCCATGACAATCAACGCGTGGCCGGGGCGGATCTCGTGGTCGGCATCCGGATTGAAAACCCAGCGGCCGTTCTCGTGCGTGGCCATCAGGACGAAGTCACGCGAGTGCAGTTTCAACGTCGCGAGCGTCTGGGGAGGGAACGTCGCCGGCACCAACACCTCCTCCACCCGCAATCCATCATCGCGTCGCAGCATCTGGTCCATGAAATTGACCACGTGCGGCCGGATCATCGCCGAGGCGATGCGCATGCCGCCGGTGAAGTCGGGCGACACGATCTCGTCGGCGCCGGCACGCCTGGCCTTGTCGCCGTTGCGGATGTCATGGACGCGTGCGACGATCCTCAGGAGCGGGTTCAATTGCTTGGCGGAAAGCGAAATGACGATATTCCTGCTGTCGTCGCCAGTCACCGCAAAGACGCCCGCCGCCTGGCCGATGCCGGCGCGTGCGAGCACGTCGTCGTCGGCCGCATCGCCGTGAACGAACAAAACCGCGGGGTGCTGCTCCTGATAGGCTTCCAGGGCGCGCAAGTCTTCTTCGACGACCGTGAACTGCCTGTCGGTCTTGAGCAATTCGGCGGCCACATTGCTGCCGACGCGGCCGATGCCGCAGACGATGTAGTGGCCTTCGAGCCGGTCGATCTCCTTCTCCATTCGCCTTCTCCGCAAAGTCTGATTGAGATCGCTCTCGAGGATCCATGCAGTGATGGTCGAGAACATGTAGGTCATCGCCGCGATGCCGAAGAAAGCCACCGCGACGGTGAACAGCCTTCCACCCGGATGGGTGGACAGATCGACGATCTCCCCATAGCCGATCGTGGCCACGGTGATGAAGGTCATGTAGAAGGCGTCGGTCCAGGTCGCCTGCTCGCCGCCTATGATCTTGTAGCCTATCGTGCCTATGATGTTGACGGCGACCAGCGCACTGCCCGCCCACATGAGGCTCATGGCGTGGATGCTGGGGGTGCGACGGCGCAATGGCAAGTGGGAGTCGATCGGTTAGGCAACGATGCGCGGCCCGCGGCGCCTCCTTGTCGGACAACGCCGGGTTCCACGTGACGAATTGTAGCGGCTCGTCAGTTCGTCACCTCCGCGGCCGCATCACCATCGCGCCCGAGCGCATACCAGTCCACCCGCCGCGTGCCGAGCATGACCGCCGCCAGCACCGCAAACATGAACAGCGCGCCGGCCAGAAGGGCATGTTCTTCACTGCGCAACAAGCCAAAAAGCACCGCATACATGGCGCATAGCAGTAATCCCACCCCGGAGGCGCGACGCCAGCTTGCCAGCGCCGCGGCCAGATAGGCGACCACCAGGCCGCTGCAGGCGAGCGCCGCCAGAACATACGCCGGCGCGAATCCCATATGCTCTGCCAGTGAGACCAGCAACACGAAAAAAAGGGCGAGTGCCAGTCCCACCATCACGTATTGCACCGGATGGAGCGCCAGCGATTGCAGGGCCTCAAACAGGAAAAACGCCCCGAACGTGAGGCCCACAAAGAGAAATCCGTATTTGGCCGAGCGCTCCAACTGCTGATAGAGATCGGCCGGCTGGATGAACGCGACACCGAACTCGTTGGCTTCAAACGATTCACATTTCGCTCGCTCGGCGCAAGCGGCATAGGCCTGTTCAACGCCGGTGGCGAAGAGCGTGCTTTTCCAGACCGCCGAAAAACCTTCCCTGTCGGATGTATGGTCCGGCGAAAAGCGGCCGAAGAAGCTTGGATGGGGCCATGCGGCGGCGATGGTCGCCACATTCTCGCGTCCGCTTGGCACCACGCCCAGTCGCTCCATGCCGGTGATGTCCAGATCGAGGCTGAAATCGACGCGCCTGCCCGCCATGTCCGTCGCGCCCAGCCGCGCAGAAACGCCAGGACCGAGACGCGACAGATCGCCGCCGGTACCCGGTTGCATCGCGATCCTGCTGCCGTTCCAGAACAGCACCGGCGTACTGCGAATGCCGCGCGGGTCCGAGACGCCGGCGGCCAGGAACGGCTCGCCCCACTCGACGCGCCCTTCCTTCGGCACGAAACCGAAATCCTTGGGAATGTCGAAGTGGCCGCGGATCGCGACGACGCCGCCATAGGTGAGCACCCGGTACAGGCCGCGATACTTGTGCGACAAGTCCGGGCGCGACTCCAATGCGATCCGCTCAGGCAACAGGCGCACCGCGCCGCTGACGCTTCGCTGATGCGTGGTGATGCGCTTGCCCGCCGCATCATCCTGAACTTCAACACTTTCCTGCCACCGATGGGTGTACGGGATCAGCAACACCGGTGTTGTGATCCTTTGCCGATCCGCCGCGGATTGTGCGACATCCCTCACCACCCCTTCCTTGAGCGCCGCACGCTCGGCAACCAGGCCGCGCACCATCATGAGGGGGATCAGGAACGCGATCGCGAGCAAGCCGACGATCAACAGTTTGGTGGAAAGGACCTTGCGGGACATGGCGCCTCCTGGCGGGATTGGATGACAACAATCCTCGACCGGCCCGATGGCGAAATTCTGGCGCTGGCGCGGCCGCCGGCTGATCAATGCGGCTGCGCCGACTCGGTACGTTCAGCGGAACCGGCGCACTACCTTTGCATCAGGGCCGCGCCCTGCGCGACGAAATGCTCGACGATCGCCCGCAGCGCCGGCCTCACGCCGGCGGCAAGCGACTCGTCGAAGGCGAAGCTGCCGCTTTCATCCATGTACGTCCGCCAGGAGAGCTCTAGTTGCAGCGCATGCACGCGATCCGCGGGCCTGCCGTGGTGGCGCGTGATGTAGCCGCCCTTGAAACGGCCGTTGAGCACCGCGCTGAAATGCGGGAACCGCGCCGCCGTTGCCAGCAAGGCGGGCCCGATCGACGGATCGGCACTGCGCTGATCGGCGGTGCCGAGATTGATGTCCGGCAATCGCCCGTCAAAGAAGCGCGGCAACTCCGACTTGATGGAATGCGCATCGAACAACAAAGCGTACCCGTGTCGCGCCTTGATTTCGGCAAGGGCTTCGGCCAGCTTCTGGTGATACGGCCGCCAGTAGGTTGCGATACGCTCATCGATCTCGTCCGCATCCGGCACCTGCCCCGGCAGGTAGATCGGTTCGTGCCGCGCTGTCGATAGCGGGCAGAGTTCCGTATTGTCAGCCCCCGGATAAAGCGGCACGCCCGTCGGGTCGCGATTCAAGTCGATCACGTAGCGCGAATTGATCGCCACCAGCATGTTCGCGCCCATCGCGCCAAGAAAATTGTAGAGCCGGGGCAGGTGCCAGTCGGTATCGGCGAGCGTCAACGCAGCCGGCGTCAGGCGCGCGGCGATGCTGCCCGGCAACTGGGTTCCGACATGCGGCATGCTCACCAGGAGCGGCAGGCTCCCGCGCTCGAAAAACCAGGTGAAGTCAGCCATGCCTGCCGCTTCGCAAAGCCTTCCGGACTACATTTTCGGCAGCGTGACACCCTGCTGCCCCTGGTACTTTCCGCCACGGTCCTTGTAGGACATCTCGCACACCTCGTCGCTTTCGAAAAACAGCACCTGCGCGCACCCCTCGCCGGCATAGATCTTCGCCGGCAGCGGCGTGGTGTTGGAAAACTCGAGCGTGACGTACCCCTCCCATTCCGGTTCGAACGGCGTGACATTGACAATGATGCCGCAGCGTGCATAGGTGCTCTTGCCCAGGCAGACGGTCAGCACACTGCGCGGAATGCGGAAGTACTCGACCGTGCGGGCCAGCGCGAAGGAGTTGGGTGGAATGATGCAGACATCCCCCTTGAAATCGACGAATGATTTCTCATCGAAATTCTTGGGGTCGACAATGGTCGAGTTGATATTGGTGAATATCTTGAACTCATCCGAACAGCGAATGTCGTACCCGTAGCTCGAGGTGCCGTAGGAAACGATGCGCTTTCCATCCACCTCGCGTACCTGGCCGGGTTCGAATGGTTCAATCATGCGTTGCGACTGCGCCATCCGGCGAATCCAGCGATCGGACTTGATGCTCATTTTGACTCCTTCACCTGGCCGCCCCGGAAGGCCTCCAGTCACGCGCCTTGTCCTCAGCCGACGTGATCTCTTCGGCATTCATGCGCTCCTTCAGGTTGGGCAACAGCTTCTCCGCGCCGGGCAGACGCTCCGACCCGGAAACCATGAGCCATTTGGCGGCTTCAATCCTGAGCGCCCCGGCCTCGGCTGGCGCGATTCCGGCAGCCGCGGCCTTGTTGGCCAGCGCGTTGCCAAGCGTCACCTGGGCGCGCAGCATGCCGCGCTCGGCAGCCTTGGACCACCATGCCTCGGCTTGGGCTGGATCGCGCGTGACGCCCGTCCCGGTGTTGTAGCGCATGCCCATGATGAACTGCGAAATCGGATCGCCTTTTTCCGCCGCGCGGAGCCCGAATTCAAGCGATTTGGCATCGTTTCGCGACGTGCCGATGCCTTCACTGTAGTACATGGCCAGAGAACCCTCGGCACGGGTATTGCCACCCTTGGCGGCCTTTTCCATCCACTCAAAGGCAACCTTTAGGTCCTGCTTGACCCCCTTGCCTTCCGCGTACAGCCGGGAGAGCATGAACATCGCATCCAGGTCACCCTTCGCGGCATCGGCATTGAGTTCGGCCAGTGCGGTCTTGTAGTCACCCGCCTCCAGTGCGGCCATGCCTTTTTCAGGGTCGGCTGAAGCCCCACCAGAAAGCGCGAGGCCGGTGGCCAGAACGGCCGACAGGAGAACCGGCTTGATGGCAGACCGCACGCTGTGGCTGACTTTCATGTGTTCTTCGACACGACGATGTTCGGGAATTTGGATGACATGTCCTTGAGGCTTTCTGCAATCTTCACGGCGATCTTGCGGGCGATTGTCTTGTAGATCGCGGTCACTTCGCCGTCCGGATCGGACACTACCGTGGGCTTGCCGGAGTCGGCCTGCTGGCGGATGCCGATGTCGAGCGGCAACTGCCCCAGCAAGTCGACACCATAGTCTTGCGACATGCGCTCGCCGCCACCGGCACCGAAGATCGGCTCGGCGTGGCCGCATTTCGAGCAGATGTGTGTGCTCATGTTCTCGACGATGCCGAGGATGGGAATTCCCACCTTCTCGAACATCTTGAGGCCCTTGCGGGCATCCAGCAAGGCGATGTCCTGCGGTGTGGTCACGATCACGGCCCCGGTCACCGGAACCTTCTGCGCCAGGGTCAGTTGGATGTCCCCTGTCCCCGGCGGCATGTCGACGACGAGATAGTCGAGCTCGCGCCAATTGGTTTCCTTGAGGAGTTGCTCGAGCGCCTGCGTGACCATCGGGCCGCGCCACACCATCGGTGTTTCGACGTCGATCATGAACCCGATCGAGCTCGCCTGCACGCCATGCCCTTCCATCGGCTCCAGGGTCTTGCCGTCCTTCGACTCCGGCCGCCCGGTAATGCCCAGCATCTGCGGCTGCGACGGCCCGTAGATGTCGGCATCCAGAATGCCCACCGAGGCGCCTTCGGCCGCCAGCGCCAGCGCGAGATTGACCGCGGTTGTGCTCTTGCCCACCCCGCCCTTGCCGGAGGCCACTGCGATGATGTTCTTGACGTTGGGCAACAGCTTGACGCCGCGCTGCACGGCATGCGAAACAATCCGGACCGTCAGGTTGGCGCTGACATTGCCGACGCCTTCGATTGCCTTGATGGTCTTGATGACCTCGCGTCGCAACTGCTCGATCTGCGACTTTGCCGGATAACCGAGCTCGATATCCAAACTGACATCGGCGCCTTCGATGCGGACGTTTCGGGCCGCCTTGGTGGACACGAAATCGCGGCCGGTATTGGGATCGACGACGCGCTTGAGCGCCGTCAGGACTTGTTCCTGGGAAATGGCCATGTGGTAAACCGGGGCTTCCTGAAGATGAAAAAGCTGAAGTTTTGGCGCCGGAATCGCGCAAAGTCCGAAAGTCTAGCGCAAATGCACATGAAAACAGGCTAAGCCCTGATAAAATCTAGGGTTTTCCATGCTTCCTTTTGCGCGAATTCGTCCATGACCCTGCGGCGCCTGTTTGTCACCACTGCTTTGCCGTACGCCAACGGTTCGTTCCATATCGGCCACATCATGGAATACATCCAGGCCGATATCTGGGTACGGTTCCAGCGCATGCGCGGCAACCAGGTGCATTTTGTCTGTGCCGATGACGCGCATGGCGCGCCGATCATGCTCAAGGCGGAGTCCGAGGGCATCACGCCGCGCGAGCTGGTGGGACGCATCGCCGCCGAGCGGCCGAAGTACCTTGAAGGTTTTCATATCGCCTTCGACCACTGGCATTCGACCGATTCGCCCGAAAACACCGAGCTTTCGCAGGACATTTACCGTCGCCTGCGCGACAACGCCAAGCTGACTTATACCAAGTCGATCGAGCAGTTCTACGATCCGGTCAAGAGCATGTTCCTGGCCGACCGGTATATCAAGGGCGAGTGCCCGAAATGCGGTGCCAAGGACCAGTACGGCGATGCCTGCGAGGTATGCGGAGCGGTCTACTCCCCCACCGACTTGAAAAACCCCTATTCGACGCTCTCGGGCGCGACGCCGGTGCTCAAGTCGTCGGAGCACCATTTCTTCCGCCTGTCGGACCCGAAGTGCGTGGAGTTCCTGCGCCGGTGGGCGCTTGACGGGCGCCTGCAGCCACAGGTGGCCAACAAGGCGCGCGAGTGGCTTGAGGGCGAAGGCGACCGCGCGCTGGGCGACTGGGACATTTCGCGCGACGCGCCTTACTTCGGTATCGAGATCCCCGATGCGCCAGGCAAGTATTTCTACGTGTGGCTCGACGCGCCGATCGGCTACCTGGCCAGCCTGAAGAATTATTTCGACAGCGGCAAGGCCAAGGCACGCGGTGAGTCACGCAGCTTCGCCGAATTCATGGCCGCGGACGACACGGAACAGATCCATTTCATCGGCAAGGACATCATCTACTTCCACACGCTGTTCTGGCCTGCGATGCTGCACTTCGCAGGCAAGCCCTACAAGGTGCCGGACAACGTCTACGTCCACGGCTTCATCACCGTTTCCGGCGAAAAGATGAGCAAGTCGCGCGGCACCGGCATTTCGCCGCTGCGCTATCTGGATATCGGCATGAATCCCGAGTGGCTGCGCTACTACATCGCGGCCAAGCTCAACGCCAATGTCGAAGACGTCGATTTCAACCCCGACGACTTCGTCGCCCGCGTCAACAGCGACCTGGTCGGCAAGTACGTCAATATCGCCAGCCGGGCTTCGCGTTTCCTCGCCGACGGCAAGCTTGCGGGCTCGACTTTCACTGCCGATTCGCAGGTGGCCAACTTGCTTGCGGGCGTGGCGAAAAGTTTCGAAGAGCGCGAGTTTGGCCGCGCGATCCGGGACATCATGGCTTATGCCGACGACGTCAACCAGAAGTTCGACCGCGCCGCGCCGTGGCAGCTTGTCAAGGATGGCAAGGATGCCCTGGCGCGCGAGGTATGCACCGAATCGATCGAGGCGTTCCGCGTCATCACCGCCTGCCTCAAGCCCATCCTGCCGCGGCTCGCAGAGCGCGCCGAGGCTTTCCTGCAATGCGCACCGCTGGACTTCGTCAACGCCGGCGTGCCGCTTGGTGCCGGGCACACCATCGGCAAGTACGAGCACCTGATGACGCGCGTGGATCCGAAATCACTGGATGCGCTTTTCGACCTTCCTGCGTCGCCTGCCCCACCGTCCAAGCCTGCAGCACAAGCACCGACCGCCGCCAGAACGCCGCCCAAGGAAGCCGAAGCCACGCCCGCCGGCCCGATCAGCATTGATGACTTCACGAAGGTCGATCTGCGAATCGCGCGCATTGTCGATGCGAAACCTGTCGAAGGGGCGGACAAGCTGGTGCAATTGACCCTGGATATCGGCGAAACCGCCACGCGCAATGTATTCGCAGGCATCAAATCCGCCTACAAACCGCAAGACCTGGTCGGCAAACTGACGGTGATGGTGGCCAACCTGGCGCCGCGCAAGATGAAGTTCGGCTTGTCCGAAGGCATGGTGCTGGCAGCCAGTGATGGCGCCGGCAAGCATCCGGGCCTGTTCCTGCTGGAACCCCACACCGGCGCCGTGCCGGGCATGCGCGTCAAGTGATCGAACGGGTCATCTGCCTCGGTCCGGCATGCTGAGCGCGCGCCTTGCCTGCATGATGCCCTGCTGCATTTCGCGGCGGCGGCGCTATATCGCGCGCCTCCATCATTGCGGACCTCCGCTGACGCCATCGCGCCCGATCCCCCGGAACGGCGCACCGGTTCTCAACGGATACCCGCCATGGCCCTGCCCTTACAGCCCTTCAAGCCCTACCTCCTAAAAAGCCTCCGCAGCTACGACGGCGGCCAGTTCACCAACGACCTGATCGCCGGCATCACCGTCGGCATCGTCGCCCTGCCGCTGGCGATGGCGTTCGCGATCGCATCGGGCGTCAAGCCTGAAGCGGGGATATTCACCGCCATCATTGCCGGTCTCGTGATTTCCGCGCTGGGCGGATCGCGCGTGCAGATCGGCGGTCCCGCCGGTGCGTTCATCGTGATTGTCTACGGGATCATCGCCAAGTACGGGCTGGCCAACCTGCTGCTCTCGACGATCATGGCGGGTGTCCTGCTATTTGCCATGGGCCTCACCCGGGTGGGATCACTGATCCGCTTCATCCCGGTATCCATCATCATCGGGTTCACCAACGGCATCGCGGTCCTGATCGCGCTTTCGCAGGTGAAGGACTTTCTGGGATTGCGGATCGAGGGCAAGATTCCCGCCGAGTTTTTCGCGCTCATCCATACCCTTTGGTCGCATGCGCACACGGTCGATCCGCGCACCATAGCGTTGGGCCTGGCCTCGCTGGCCGTCATCATCATCTGGCCGCGCCTGGTCGGGCGCCTGCCGGGACGTTTGAGTGCGCTGACGCGCCTTCCCGGCACCATCGTCGCACTCACCCTGGCCACACTTGCAACCGCCTTGCTGCAGCTGCCGGTGGAAACCATCGGCTCAAAGTTCGGCGGCATCCCGCAAGCGCTGCCCGCGTTTTCATTGCCCGAATTCAACTGGGAGTCGGCACGCAACCTGGCGGTGCCGACCATCACCATCGCGCTGCTCGGCGCGATCGAATCCCTTCTGTGCGCCCGCGTTGCCGACGGCATGATCGACGACCGTCATGATCCGAACCAGGAGCTGATGGCCCAGGGGGTGGCAAATTTCCTGGGCCCGTTCTTCGGATGCATTCCCGCCACCGGCACGATCGCGCGCACCACCACCAATGTGCGCTCGGGCGCATCTTCCCCGGTTGCCGGCATCATCCATGCCCTGGTACTGCTGGCCATCATCCTGGTCGCGGCGCCGGTCGCCAAGCATGTTCCGCTCGCGGTCCTGGCGGCGATTCTCCTGTTTGTCGCCTACAACATGGGCGAATGGA
Source organism: Burkholderiales bacterium (assembly GCA_965279115.1). Taxonomy (GTDB): domain Bacteria; phylum Pseudomonadota; class Gammaproteobacteria; order Burkholderiales; family JAEUOS01; genus JAEUOS01. The sequence goes on along the minus strand of OZ257137.1, from coordinate 5,611,336 downwards.
GCGAATTTCCGCGACTGAAGCAGTTTTCGATGCCCTACCGCGTCACGATGGTGTCGACATTCCTGCTCACGGTGGTGCTGGACCTGACCGTTGCAGTGGAGGTCGGGCTGGTGCTGGCCTGCCTTTTTTTCATCTATCGCATATCGAGCCTCACCAGTGTCGAGGCGATCCTGCCCGAAACCCTGCCGGCCGGTTCGGAAATTCCCGCTGGCGTATGCGGCTATCGGCTGTTCGGGTCGCTTTTCTTCGGTTCCGTTGGCAAGCTGGAGGCCTTGCTTGAAATGAAACCCGAAGATGCGCATGCCAAGGTCATGGTGCTGGACCTGCACCATGTGATCAATATCGACACTACCGGTCTTGAAACCCTGGATGTACTGCGCAAGAGCCTGTCACGCCGCGGTTGCACCCTGCTCATGTGCGACGTGAACGATCAGCCGCGTTCGCTCATGCAGCGCGCCGGCTTCGCCGAGGAGTTGGGCGCGGAGAACCTGCTGCCGGACATTCCGGCCGCGATGGCGCTCGCATCCAGAATCGTGGCCGCGCCTGCCTCGCCCGTGCGGTAGTGCGAACGCCCCACAGTCTCGAAGGTCGCGCCAATGGCGGCAGGCACCCGTCACGCAAACAGCGCGCGCAATCTTCCGAGATATTCCACTGCCGCCGGTTCTCCTTCGGGCGGCGCCCAGGGCGCCAACTCGGTGGCCGTGATGGGAACGTAGGGTCCGGCCTTGGCTTCAAAGAACACCGACCCGGAATCCAGGGCGACGATCGAATGGAACGTGCCGTGGGCGATATCGACACCCACGCAATCCCCTGACGGAGCGATCACCGCTTGCCCGGTCACTTCCCCTGCTGCATCGAACATCACCACGCCAAACCTGCCGCGCACGGCCACGATGGTTTCGTCCTTGCTCGAAGCAAGGTGACAATGCGGCCTGACATAGGAGTCGGGTTCCAGTGCATTGAGCAGGCGATTCGCCGGCGCGCTGTTGTCGGCATGAAAATTTCGGTTCTTGCGCCTCCGCGGACTATCCTGGGCTTCGCGGGAGAGAGCGGAAAGCATGGCTTGGGTGATCAGCATCGGTGCACGTCACGGACGGAAAACTCGATTATCCTATTTCTCCGTCCCGGCACGATCACCTTCGATCAGTCCATGCCCTCACCGACCGAAATTGCATGATGCCCGCAGCACCGATTCCCGAAAAAAGGAAAGGGAACACGCCGGCCGGCGCCATCGCGATCGGCTTTGCGGTGTGCAGTCTCATCTATTTTTCGGCACTCGCTGCGATCCCGGGCCTCTGGCGCCCTGAGCCAGGTGGCGGCTTTCATGTCGCGTTCTGGCCTTGGACCATCGCATACGTCGGCATCGCTTCCGCGACCCTGTACTGGCTGCTGCGCCATCGAAATGCGGACCCTGCGTTGATCGATACGCCGCAGAGCAGGCCTGTAGAGGCTCGCCAACGCGCGGACGCGATGTTCGAGCTTGCGAACATGGGGTTCACGGAAGTGGCGCTCGATGGGCGCTTTCTCCGCGCAAATCCGGCCTTTTGTGCCATCACCGGGTACTCGGAAGCCGAGTTGCTGGGCATGTCAGGCCAGGATCTGACACCTGCCGAGGATCGCAGCCTGAGCCTGGACCTGATGGCCGATGCAATCGAGGGCAAGGGTGACCGCTTCACTGTGGAGAAGCGCTATGTCCGCAAGGACGGCAGCCTGGTCTGGATCGAACTGTATTCCGCCCTAGCGCGGGATGCCGCGGGCAACCCTGCGTATTTCATTTCGCTCACGCAGGAGATCTCGCAACGCCGCGCGGCCGATGAGGCCTTGCGTGAGAGCGAGGCTCGTTATCGCTCGGTTATCGATCACATGAGCGCCGGCCTCATTCAGCACGCATCCGACGGAACGATCGTCGCTTGCAACGCGCGCGCGCTCGCCATGCTGGGCCTGACCCACGACCAGATGTTCACCCGCCGCCCCATGGATCCGGCCTGGCAAACCATTCGCGAGGACGGCAGTTGCATGGAAAGCGATGCTCGGCCGCTTTGGACTGTCCTGCGCACCGGCGAGGCGGTCGAAGGTGAAATTGTCGGCATGTTGCGGCCGGATGCGTCGACCGTATGGTTGCGCACCAGCGCGGCGCCGATCCCCGGCCAGGCAGGCGCAGCGCATGGGGCCGTGGTGACGTTTGTTGACATTACCCGTGAGCGCGAAACCCTCAGGGCCCTGCGCATGAGCGAAGGACGTTACAGGACCGTGGTCGACGCGCTGGCCGAAGCCGTCATGCTCATCAGCGCGGATGGCGAGCTCCTGACGGTCAACCCTGCGGCAAAGGTGATTTACGGCGCGGATTTCCCATCGCTGCTGGCGAGAGGACCGGCCGCCGAATCATTCAGATTGTTTGATGAATCCGGCGCCCCAATCCTCCCCGAGGAACGCCCCAGCAGCCGGGCACGCCGCACCGGCGAGGTGGTGCGGGATGTGATCGCCCGCGTGGAGCGCACCGACGGTTCCGGCGCGTGGCTTCGCATTACTGCTTTGCCGGTGGCCCTGGACACAGGCAACGGTGTATTGCTGGTGATCGCCGACGTGTCCGCGGCGCGCGCTGCAGAACAGGCCCTCAAGGCCCTGACAGATACGCTGGAACGCCGGGTTGCCGAACGAACATCCGAACTTTCGCAGGTCAACCGCGAACTTGAATCCTTCGCCTATTCGGTTTCCCACGACCTGCGCGCGCCACTTCGTGCGATCACCGGCTTCGCCAGCCTCCTGCGCGAAGACGAGGCGGAGCGCCTCAGCCCGGAGGGGACAGGCCTGCTCGACCGGATCGGCTCGAACGCCGAAAGGATGGGCGACCTGATCGATGACGTCCTCGAGTACTCGCGCATCACACGGATTGACCGCAAGCGGGAGGACGTCGACGTCGGCGCCCTGGTCCTGGAGGTACTTGTCGCGCTCCGGCAAGCCTACCCTGGCACGAAATGCCGCGTACTGCCGCTGGGACAGGCAAGCGCCGACGTGGCGATGCTGCGACAGATCCTGCAAAACCTTCTGGGCAACGCCTTCAAGTATTCGTCGCAAAACGCCGACGCGACAGTCATCATCGATACCGTGGAAGAAGACGGTGTCAAGTGGTTCCGCATCAGTGACAACGGCGTCGGGTTCGACATGCGATATGCCGACCGGCTTTTCGGCATGTTCCAGCGCATGCACGCGGCGGCGGACTTTGGCGGCACCGGCGTCGGGCTGGCAATAGTCAAACGCCTGGTGGAAAGGCACGGGGGTCGCATCGAAGCAACGGCCAAACCGGGTGAAGGCGCGAGTTTCCGGTTTCACCTCGGTGGAACCGCTACGGGCCAGGCGACGTGAGCACCCCGGGCATCCAGCGCGGCATGGCGGCACTGCTCGCGCTCGCCGCCACAACAGCGGCCGTGCCACATGACCTGGTCGAAGCAATTGACAGCCGCGGCAACCGCGTACGGCTGAACGCCCCTGCGCAGCGGATTGTCAGTCTTGCCCCCGGCATCACCGAACTGCTGTTCGAGGCCGGCGCAGGTGAAAAAATAGCGGGTGCGGATGATGCGAGCGATTTCCCGCCGGCGGCGAAGTCGATCCCGAGAGTCGGCAACAGCACGGCAATCAGCCTGGAGCAAGTCGCGACCTTGCGCCCCGACCTGGTGGTCGCCTGGCCGTACGGCGCCGCGCAGCGCCAGATGTCGGGCCTGCGCGCCCTTGGAGTCCCGGTGTTTCTTGCCGACCCGAACTCCATTGATACGATAGTCAGTACGCTTGTGGCGCTGGGGCGGCTGGCCGGAACCACCGACGTGGCCGACAATCAGGCAAGCGCAATGCGTGATGCTGCGCGCAGGATAGCGGGCCAGTATCAGGGCGTGCGAAGCATCTCGGCCTATTTGCAGATATGGGATCGACCGCTCATGACGGTCAACGGCCTTCACCTGATCTCGAGTGCGCTTCAGCTTTGCGGGATTCGCAATGTTTTCGCCGCCGAAAAAGGGTTGACGCCGTCGCCCGGGAGCGAGGCCGTGATCGCCACCGACCCCCAGTCCATCATCCTGCTAGCCAATCCGTCCCAGGCAGCGGCCTGGAAGCAGCAATGGAATCGCTACCCGCACCTGCGCGCGGCGCGGGCCGGTGCGATCGTTGTAATCGACCCGGACAGGCTTGCGCGCCCCACCTCGCGGATACTCGAAGGCGTCGCCCAGGCATGCGACGCACTGCGCCCGTTCCGTTAGTCGAGTCCTCCCCCGATGCACCTCTCCAGGCCAGTGCGCGGGCGGATCAGGGCGCAGGCCAGTCGACGGCGCACCTGGCCTTGACTTGATGGTCCTTTTCGCCCAACATCTTGCCCATGACCGAGTTTGAAAACCTGGAGCAAAAGCTGACCCAACTGGTCGCCATGCACAAGCAGATCAAGGAAGAAAATCGCGAACTGCGCCTGCAAGGGGCCCGGCTCGAAACCGAGAACCGCGCGCTTGGCGAGAAACTCGCTGCGGCGCGTTCGCGTATCGAGGCGGTCATAGCCCGGCTGCCCAACACAACCGAGGACGCGTAAACCCGCATGGCTACGGCAAAATCATCGGTCAAGAACGTCGAGGTCACGATTCTGGAGCGACAGTATCGCGTTGCCTGTCCTGACGACGAGCGCGAAAACCTCATGGCGTCGGTCGCCTATCTCGACCAGAAAATGCGCGAGATCAAGGAAGCCGGCAAGATCGCCGGTGCGGATCGAATTGCCGTAATGGCCGCGCTCAACATTACCCATGAATTGCTCGCGGCGAAGACCGGGGCCGGGTTTGACATCGCTGAATACAAGCGTAGAATGAATTCAATGAATTCGCTGGTGGATGAAGCGCTGGCGACGCAGGAAAAGTTGTTCTGATCATCAGGTCATTGCGCATGTATTGGCGAGTAGTCTTAAGCGAGGGCCTGCGCCTGGCTTAAGACGAATTCCCTGCGGTGTTGGTTGAGGTCTTAAATTCCTTGAACCAATAAGCTGAAAAGCATGGCTGCTGACGAATCGATTGCTGTTGTGTGTCTTGTCAGGCTTCATAGCGAAAGCTCCCTGTCGCCCGCTCAAGACCCTGATGTGATCTTCATGAGGCAGCCGACCTGAACCACCGGTTCAGGATGAGGGCCTGGCCGCATTGCGGGGAACCAGCTTGATGGTGGTGGATGGCTCCTCCGGGAGTTTCTGTGACGTGTCAAAGGCAGCCCGAGCTGCCTTTTTTCTTTTCCCTGCCTGACATGGCTTACTGGCTGATGAAATCCGAGCCCGATGAGGTCTCGATCGATGACCTTGCCGCGGCACCGGGAAAGAAGCTGCCCTGGTTCGGCGTTCGCAACTATCAGGCGCGCAATTTCATGCGCGACCAGATGAAGGTCGGCGATCTCGCCTTCTTCTATCACTCATCCTGTCCGGAACCGGGTATCGCAGGTATCTGCAGGATCGCCAGCGCGGCCTACCCGGACGCCACGCAATTCGAAGCCGGGAGCCCCTATTTCGATGCGGCTTCGAAACGCGAATCTCCCCGCTGGCTGAACGTGGATGTGCGGTTCGTCAAGAGGACCAGACTCGTGGGCCTTGAAGAAATGCGGTCTATTGCGGAACTGTCAGACATGCTCGTACTCAAGCGCGGCAATCGCCTATCGATCACCCCCGTCAGCGATGCGCACTGGGCGGTTATCGAAGGGATTCTCGCTCGGCCTGCCGGCAAGTGATCTGGATCGGCGGTTACGCGCTCGCCGGGGCGCTGGTCGGATTTCTGGCAGGCATGCTCGGCATCGGCGGCGGCATGACCCTGGTACCTATCCTGGCCGCGCTTTTCTTCGCCCAGGGCATGGCACCCGAGCACAACGTGCACCTCGCGCTCGGCACCTGCATGGCTTCCATCATGTTCACCTCCGGCTCCAGTGTGCGGGAGCACCACCGCCACCGCGCGGTTGACTGGGACATCGTAAAGAAGATGACGCCGGGTATGGTGGCAGGGACGCTTGCGTCGTCGGCCGGTGCCGGATTCCTTCCGCAACGCACCCTGGCGATCGCCTTCGCGTTCATTGTGTATGCAGGTGCCACACAGATCCTGCTTGGACGCAGGCCAACCGCGACCCGCGCCCTGCCAGGTTCGATCGCCCTGTTCGGTGTTGGAATGGTCATCGGCGCCATTTCCGGGCTGGTATCCGCTGGCGGATCGTTTCTTACGATGCCGTTCCTGATGTTCTGCGGTGTGCCGGTGCGCACCGCGATTGCCACAGCCGCCGCGATAGGAATTCCCATCGGCGCGGTGGGCACGCTGGGTTACATCGCGACCGGCTGGTCGGTGCCGGGCTTGCCGGCAGCCAGCCTGGGCTTCGTTTACCTGCCGGCCCTTCTTTCGCTGGTGGCCGCCAGCATGATCACCGCGCCTTACGGAGCGCGTGCGGCGCACAAGTTGCCAGTCGACACACTGCGGCGAATATTCGCCTGCTCGTTGTTTCTGCTTGCTACCAAGATGTTCGTCACATACTGGTGACCACGGCGGGCTGCGCATCTGGTGCACCGCAGCGTAAGCGGGCGCGTGGCTGATAAAATCGTGAACATGATCCTTCCATCCGACTTCGAGCCTCTATGGGCACCCCCCGAAACCGCCAGCCAGGATGGCCTGTGGTTCGTATTTCATCGCAGCAACCTCCTGGTGTATACCGCGCACGAGACACCCATGCTGCCGATGCCGGCAGACGTGCTCTCGGGCGGTCTTGAAATCGACCGCGACGGCGCACGCTTCGTCGGCATGCTGCGCGATACCCCGGTCTGGGCCGCACGCTCGGCAAGCGACCGCGCCCCCGCCGGACATGGCTTCGAAAACATGCGCGGCCTGTTCAACCGGCTGCCCGACGATCTGCTAGCCATCGGCGGGCGCGCTGTCCAGATGCTCGAATTCGACCGCACGCACCGGTTTTGCGGCACCTGCGGGACGCCTTCGGAGATCCATGAAGGTGGCCGCTCCCGCAAATGCCCGAACTGTGGCGAGACCTACTACCCCAAGGTATCGCCGGCGATGATGGTGTTGATCAAGCGCGACGGCCCGAACGGCCGGGAGTTGCTCCTGGCGCGTTCCGCCCGCTTCCCGCGCGGCATGTACAGCGCACTGGCGGGATTTGTCGAGCCCTCGGAATCGATCGAGGAATGCATCCACCGCGAAGCGTTCGAGGAAGTCGGTGTGAAGGTGCGCAACCTCAAGTACTTTTCAAGCCAGGGCTGGCCATTCCCGAACTCGCTTATGGTCGCCTTTGTCGCAGATTACGAAAGTGGGGAAATCGTTCCGCAGGAGGGGGAGATCGAGGACGCCCGCTGGTTCACCCTCGACGAACTGCCCGGCCTGCCGCATCGACTATCCATCGCGCGGCGCCTGGTCAGCCACGTGATCGGCGAAGTCAGCCCAGATCACCCGGCACTGAGGGTCTGACGCCCCGCCGGGCACGCGCGGATCAACCCGTCTGCAAGCGCCCGCCCCTGAGTTCCAGCCGCCGGTCCATGGCCGCGGCAAGCGCGGCATCGTGGGTCACCACCACGATCGCCGTCCCGAAATCACGCTTCAGATCGAGCATCATCGCGAAGACGCCTGCGGCGGTGCCACGGTCGAGATTCCCGGTCGGCTCGTCGGCGAGAATGCAGCGTGGTCGGGTCACCAGCGCTCGTGCAAGCGCGGTACGCTGGCGCTCGCCGCCAGACAATTCGCCCGGCGTATGGTCAAGCCTGGCCCCCAAGCCGACCGCCGAAAGCACTGCAGCCGCCGATGCCATGGCAACCGCGCGCGACTGACGGCGGATCAATAGCGGCATCGCCACGTTCTCCTGCGCGGTGAATTCCGGCAGCAAGTGATGGAACTGGTAGACGAACCCGAGCACCTGGTTGCGCAGCGCGCAACGCCGGGCCTCGCTCATGCCGGCCAGGTCTTCGCCGGCGACGGCAATGCGGCCGGATGACGGCACATCGAGGCCGCCCAGGCAATGCAGCAGCGTGCTTTTCCCGGACCCGGAGGCGCCCACAATGGCCACCGATTCGCCGGCCTGCACCTCGAGGTCCACATTGCGCAGGACCTCGACCGCAGCCGCGCCTTCCCGAAAGCTCCTGGTCACGCCGGACGCTGCAATGATCGGCGAATCACTCATAGCGCAGCGTCTCCGCGGGCTTCAGGCGCGCCGCCCGCCAGCTTGGATAGATGGTCGCAAGCAGGGACATGAACAGTGCGATCCCGACGATGGCCGCGATATCCGTCGGGCGCGGGTCGGACGGCAGGGTGTTGATGAAATAGATGTCCTTGGCAAGAAACTGGATGCCGAAGGCGCGCTCTATCGCGGGAACCCATACGTCCAGATTGAGCGCGGTGACGATGCCGGCCGCGGCGCCGGCCAGGGTTCCGGCCGCACCCGATACGGCGCCCTGGATCATGAAGATCCGCTGGATCGTGCCGGGGGTGGCGCCCAGCGTGCGCAGAATGGCGATATCCGCCCGCTTGTCGGTGACCGTCATCACCAGGGATGACACCAGGTTGAACGCCGCCACCGCGACGATCAGCGTAAGGATGATGAACATCATGCGCTTTTCGACCTGCACGGCCGCAAACCAGTTGCGGTTGATGCGCCCCCAGTCGCGGATCAACACATCGCCCTCGAGAATACGGGTCAGGTCGCGCGCGATGGCCGGCGCCTCATCCAGATCGGCCACCTTCAACCGAATGCCTGTGACCCCGTCGATGCGAAAGAGCTTTTGCGCATCCTCCAGCGCAACCAGGGCGAGCGCGGAGTCATACTCGAAATGGCCCGATTCGAACACGCCGGCGACCTGGAACTGCTTCAGGCGTGGAATCACGCCTGCCGGGGTGATGTTTCCCTGCGGCGAGATCAGCGTCACCTTGTCGCCGGCCGCCACGCCAAGCGCGCGCGCCAGTTCGTTGCCCAGGAGCACCCTGAATTCACCTGGTCGCAGGTCCTGCAACCGGCCGGTCTTGATGGACAGCGAGGACACCTGGGATTCGCGCTCGGGGAGAATTCCGCGCACCACCGCGCCGCGCACCGAATCCCCGTTGGCGAGCATGCCCTGCCCCATCGCGTAGGGCGCGCCGGCAACGACGCGAGGATGCTTCTTCGCCTGGGCCAGCAGGGGTTCCCAGTCGGGCAGCGCGCCCGTGGCGCCGAACACCTCGATGTGCGCCACCACCGAAAGCATCCTGTCCCGCACTTCCTTCTGGAAGCCGTTCATCACTGACAGCACCACGATCAACGCCCATACCCCGACCCCGATGCCGGCAACCGAGGCAAACGATATGAAGGAGAGGAAACCGCCAGCCGAACCGTGAGCGCCCTTGCGCGACGTTACGTAACGTGCCGCGACAAAAGCTTCAAACCACATGGCGGGAGAACGACTGGCAGCGCTGGTTGCATTCGCGAGGCACGGTGTCTCTACAGCGAACGGCGTTGCCATCGGGCATTTGAGGCGATCGGATCATGGGATGTCGCGCATCTTAACGTGGTTCACCCGCCGGTCGTGCTATCCGGGGCGCCTCGCAACCGGTAGAGCGCCTCGAGACCTGCTATGGCCGCGTTCCCGGCAGTCGGGAATAATCTACTTCCATTCGCCGCGCTGAATCTTCTCCAGCCAGAACAGGCCGATGATGGTCTTGACGTCGGTGACCAGGCCTTCGCGCACCCAGCGCATGGCCTCGACGGGATTGGCGGTAAACACCTCGAGAAACTCGCCAGCGTCAAGGGACGCCTCCGCCTTGGCGAGTTTGCGTGCAACGTATAGCTCGATGCGTTCGGTCGAATAGGAAATGATCGGGTGAATGGTGGTCAGGTGCGTCCATTCGCCCCCTTCGTAGCCGGTCTCCTCGCGCAGTTCCCGTTTGGCAGTGGCCAGTGGCTCTTCACCCGGGTCTATCTTGCCCGCGGGAAACTCGATGAATTCGCGTCGCAAGGGGTATCGGTATTGGCGCTCCATCACCACGCGTCCGTCCGGCAACAGCGGGATGATCATCACTGCGCCCGGATGCTCGATGTATTCGCGGACTGACTGCTTGCCGTCAGGGAGGCTGACGGTATCGGAGCGCACTTTCAGCAGCGCGCCGTCGTACACCTGCCTGGAGGCAAGCGTCTTTTCCTCAAGTTTGCTCATTGCGCCACCGGGTGCGGACGCCGAGGGCGCATTGCCCTACAGCGAACCCTTCATGGCTGCCAGGCACAATCCCATCAGGCCGCCGGGCATGATGCCCAGCACCAGCAAAGCCAAACCATTGGCCGAAAGCAGCACCCGTACCCCGGTACCGTCTGCCAGGGCGGCATCATCCACCGGCGCATCGAAGAACATCACCTTCACCACGCGCAGGTAGTAGAAGGCACCGATCAACGAGAAAACAACCGCAACAATGGCCAGCCAGAGCAGGTTCGCACCCGCCGCCGCCTGCAGGACCGACAACTTGGCGTAGAACCCAACGGTGGGCGGGATGCCCGCCAGGGAGAACATCACGATCAACATCATCCACGCAAACCACGGGTTGCGCGCATACAGGCCCTTGAAGTCGTCGAGGTTTTCCGCCTCGAACCCGCGACGCGTCATCAGCAGGATGGTGCCGAACGACGCGAGCGTGGTCAGGACATAGACGATCACATAGAACAGCGACGACCCGTAGGCATCGACCGTGTTCAGGCGATTGCCATTCACTACGCCGGACAAGAGACCCAACAGCATGAAACCCATCTGGGAAATCGTCGAGTAGGCGAGCATCCGCTTGATGTTGGTCTGCGCGATTGCCGCCAGATTTCCGATCGCCATGGACAGCACGGCGAGTATGACCAGCATGTCCTGCCAGTCGGACGAGACGCCTATCAGGCCTATCACCAGCATCCGGATTGCGATCGCGAATCCCGCCAGCTTGGGTGCCGCGCCTATCATGAGCGTAATGGCCGTCGGCGCGCCGTGATAGACGTCCGGGATCCACATGTGGAAGGGAACAACACCCAGCTTGAATGCAAGCCCGGCCACCACGAACACCAACCCGAAGGACACCATGCCCCGCCGTGCCTCGCCGGATGCCAGTTCGCGTGCGACCTGCTCCAGGTTCAGATGCCCGCCAGTGCCGCCGTAGATCATCGAAATGCCATAGAGCAGCAGGCCGGACGCCAGTGCGCCCAGCACGAAGTACTTGATTGCCGCCTCGGTGGACACCGCCGAGTCACGATTGAGCGCCACCATCGCGTAGAGCGATAGCGAGAGCATTTCCAGCCCCAGGTACAGCATGATGAAATGATTCGAGGAAATCATCACCATCATGCCCAGCAGGGCGAACATGGCGAGGATGTAGTACTCGCCCGTGAGCAGGCCCCGGTCCGCCATATAGCGACGCGAGTAGATGAACGTTGTCGCAACCGCGATGTAGGCACCAAGCTTGAGGAGGTTGGCCATCGGGTCAGTGACAAACATGTTGGTGAACGCATGTGCGCGCGTTCCATCCACCAGCAAGGCGAGCGTCAGCATGCCCGCCAGCGCGATGCCGGCAAGGCTGATCCATTCAAGGACATGCTTGCGGTTCTTGGGCACCCAGAGGTCGGCCATCAGCACCACGCCGATGGTGATGGCGATGATGATTTCCGGGTAGGCGGGAATGAGGCTGTTCATGTTGGTGGTCTGCACGTTCAGGCCCTTTACATCTTGGACTTGGCCACGTGCTTGGCCAATTGAGCGACTGATGCATGCATGACATCGGTGAATGGCTTGGGATTGACGCCCATGTAGATCACCGCTGCCGCCAGCAAAGCAAGAATCGTGAATTCACGGGAATTGATGTCGGCGAGTTGCCTGACATGGTCGTTGGCGATATCGCCAAAAATCACCCGCTTGACCATCCAGAGCGAATACGCCGCGCCGAAGATGAGGGTGGAAGCGGCGGCAAACGCCACCCAGAAATTGAATTTGACCGCGCCGAGAATCACCAGAAATTCGCCGACGAAGCCGGATGTGGCCGGCAATCCGCTGTTGGCCATTGCGAAAAGGACCGCAAAAGCCGCAAATTTCGGCATGGTATTGACCACACCACCGTAGTCGCCGATCTCGCGGGTGTGCATTCGATCGTAAAGTACGCCGATGCAAAGGAACATCGCCCCCGAGATGAAGCCGTGGGACACCATCTGGATAATCCCGCCCTCGACCGCCATACCGATGAGTTGTCCGTCATTGAACATGAAAAAACCGAGGGTGACAAAGCCCATGTGCGCAATCGAGGAGTACGCAACCAGCTTTTTCATGTCCTGCTGCACCAGCGCTACCAGACCGATGTACACCACGGCGATCAGCGACAGTGCAATCATCAGACCGGACAAATCACGGCTTGCATCCGGCGCGATCGGCAACGAAAAGCGCAGGAAGCCATAGGCACCCAGTTTCAGCATGATGGCGGCCAGCACCACCGACCCCCCGGTAGGCGCCTGAACGTGTGCATCGGGCAGCCAGGTGTGCACCGGCCACATCGGCACCTTTACCGCAAACGCCGCGAGGAACGCCAGGAACAGCAATTTTTGGGCTGGCAGGGTCAGGGGCAGTGAATGCCATGCCGTGATATCGAAGCTGCCGCCGGACTTGAGATACAGATAAATGATGGCGACCAGGGTCAACAGGGACCCCATCAGCGTGTACAGGAAGAACTTGAAGGCCGCATAGACGCGGTTTTGTCCGCCCCACACGCCGATGATGACGAACATCGGAATCAGGGTCGCCTCGAAGAACACATAGAACAATGCTCCATCGAGCGCGCAGAACACGCCGATCATGAGACCCGACAGGATCAGGAAGGCGCCCATGTATTGCGCCACGCGTGTCTCGATGACCTCCCATCCCGCCAGCACGACCAGTACGGTAATGAATGCTGTCAGCGGGATGAACAGCATGGAGATGCCGTCGACGCCAAGGAAATACTGGATGTGGAAACGCTCGATCCAGTCGAATCGCTCGACAAACTGGAACTGGGCGGTAGACATGTTGAAGTCAAACAACAATGGCAGGGTCACCAGAAGCGCCGCGACCGACCCGGCCAGCGCAAGCATGCGGGCAAGACCGGCGTTACGGTCCCCGCCGGTGGCGAACACCACCAGCCCGGCGAAGATGGGCACCCAAATGGATAGGCTGAGAATCGGGGCGGTTGCCTGCATGATTTGTTGTTGATCCGCTTACTTGCGCAATCCGATGCCGAGGAACGCGAATTTTGTGACGGCGAACCAGACCGCGACGATCATCACGAACGCGTACTGGTAAAGATGTCCGGTCTGGAAGAAACGGGTGACCCGGGCCACGAACCCGACCAGACGCGCGCTGCCGTTGACCAGGCCGTCAATAATGGCGACGTCGCCGCCTTTCCAGAGACCGCGCCCAAGCAAGCGGGCGCCACCAGCGAATACGATCTCGTTGAAGCGATCGAGGTAATACTTGTTGTCCAGCAAGTTGAAAACCGGCATTGCACGCGCCTTGATCGCTGCCGGAATTTCGGGCTTGACTAGATAGAAGAACCAGGCGGTGGCAACCCCTGCCACCGCGAGCCAGAAAGGCGGGGTCGCCAGCGCATGGGTTGCCATGCCGACTGCACCGTGGTGTTCGCGGAATACCTCGGACATGCTGGCCATGGCCTTGTGCCCTTCCGCGACGAAAATCACACCCTTGAAATAGTCGCCGAACAACATCGGCTCGATCGTGAGAAAGCCGATGACGACTGAAGGAATGGCCAGGAGAATCAGTGGAAGTCCCACGACCCATGGGGACTCGTGCGGCTTTTCGCCATGCCCCAAGCCATGGTGTTCGTCGTGACCGTGGTCATCGTGCGGCATTTCCTCGTAACGCTCCCGGCCGTGAAAGACCAGGAAGTACATTCGGAATGAGTAAAAAGCAGTCACGAACACGCCCGCCAGAACACACCAGTAGGCAAACCCCGCACCGGGTATCTTGGCGAAATGCGCCGCCTCGATAATGCTGTCCTTGGAATAGAAGCCCGAGAAGAACGGCGTGCCGATCAGTGCAAGCGATCCGATCAGGGAGGTTATCCACGTGATCTTCATGTACTTCCAGGCGCCCCCCATGTAGCGCATGTCCTGATTGTGGTGCATGCCCATGATGACCGAGCCGGCGCCGAGAAACAGCAGCGCCTTGAAGAAGGCGTGCGTCATCAGGTGGAAGATTGCCACGGAGTAGGCAGAACACCCGAGCGCGACCGTCATGTAGCCAAGTTGCGAAAGTGTCGAATAGGCGACAACGCGCTTGATATCGTTTTGCACGATGCCAAGAAAACCCATGAAGAGCGCGGTAATGGCGCCAATCACGATAACGAAGGACAACGCAGCTTCGGACAGCTCGAACAGCGGTGACATGCGCGCAACCATGAAGATGCCGGCGGTGACCATGGTCGCCGCGTGGATAAGCGCGGAGATCGGCGTCGGGCCTTCCATGGAGTCCGGCAGCCACACATGCAATGGGAACTGCGCGCTCTTGCCCATCGCACCGATGAACAGTCCGATGCAGGCGGCCGTAATGACGGTGGGCGAGCCCGGGAGAATGTCGATGGTCGTGGTGGCGAGCTTCTTGAGGTCCGGATGTGCGAATACTTCGGCATAGTCCATGGAACCGAAATACGCAAGAACCAGTCCGATGCCGAGCAGGAACCCGAAATCGCCCACGCGGTTGACCAGAAAGGCCTTGAGATTTGCGTAGATGGCGGTAGGCCGCGTGTACCAGAAACCGATCAGGAGATAAGACACCAGTCCGACCGCCTCCCAGCCGAAAAAGAGCTGCAGGAAGTTGTTGCTCATCACGAGCATCAACATCGAAAAGGTGAAAAGGGAAATGTAGCCGAAGAACCTCTGATAGCCGGGATCCTCCGCCATGTACCCGATCGTGTAGACATGGACCATCAGCGAGACGAAAGTCACCACCAGCATCATGGTGACGGTCAGGCGGTCGATCAGGAAGCCGATGTCGAACTTGACCCCGTCGGCCACGGTCCAGGTGTACAGCGCCTCGTTGAACAGCGCTCCCGGAACCGCAAACGCCTGCTGCGCCACCAGCACGGAGCCGACGAAGGAGACCAGCACGCCCAGGATAGTCACGCTGTGCGCGGCGCTACGCCCCACCACCGCACCAAGGAAGCGAGTACCGAACATGCCGGCGATCACCGCACCGACCAGCGGCGCCATGGCGATCATCAGCAGGAGGCCCTTGAGGCTCATTGTTGTCCTACCCTTTTAGCGAGTCGAGTTCATCGACACTGATGGAACTCAGATTGCGGAACAGCACCACGAGAATCGCGAGGCCGATGGCCGATTCGGCGGCGGCCACGGTCAGGATGAAGAACACGAAAATCTGCCCATCCGGATCGTTGAGATAATGCGAGAAGGTCACGAAATTCATGTTGACCGCCAGAAGCATCAACTCGATGGCCATCAGGAGAATGATGAGGTTCTTGCGGTTGAGGAATATCCCGACCACACTGATCGCGAACAGCATGGCACCCAGCACAAGCAGGCTGGTCTGGCTCATTTCGATTCTCCCTCGGCGGGGCTTGCCGCGCCTGCCCTGGGCTCCGGATCCATCCGGACGATCTTCAGGCGGTCGCGCGCCTTCACACGAACCTGCGCCGCGGGATCCTGGGTCTTGGCATCCTTGCGTCCGCGCAATGTCAGCGCGATAGCAGCAACAATCGCCACCAGCAGTATGAGTGCGGCCAGCTCAAACGGAAACGCATAGTCGGTGTAAATGAGCCTGCCCAGTTCCTTGATGTTGCTGTAGCCAGCCTGGCCGGACGCCGGGTTCACCGGTTCGCTGCCGGCAAACCCCGGGCTCATCACCAGAAACGCCATTTCAAGCAACATCGCCGCCCCGACTGTCAGGCCGAGCCATGAACTTTTCCAGAAGCCCTCGCGCAACTTGTCGAGGTTGATGTCGAGCATCATCACCACAAACAGGAACAGAACCATCACGGCGCCGACATAGACGAGCACAAGCGAAATGGCGAGGAATTCCGCTTTCAGCATCACCCAGATTCCCGCTGCCGTGAAGAATGAAAGTACCAACAACAGCGCAGCATGAACTGGATTGCGTACCGTGATGACACCCAGCGCGGCAAGGACCAGCACTGCCGAGAATCCGTAGAAAACGAGGTCTTTGAACATGGCGGCGGTAACGGCGTCCTAGCGGTAGGCGGCATCGGCGGCGCGCGCTGCCCCGATGTCCTTTTCGTAGCGATCCCCTACCGCCAGCAACATCTCCTTGGTGTAGTAGAGGTCGCCGCGTTTCTCCCCGTGATACTCGAGGATGTGGGTCTCGACGATGGAGTCGACCGGACAGGACTCCTCGCAGAAGCCACAGAAAATGCACTTGGTGAGGTCGATATCGTAACGGGTCGTTCGCCGCGACCCGTCGTCGCGCACATCGGACTCGATGGTGATGGCCATCGCCGGACAAACGGCTTCGCACAGCTTGCATGCGATGCAACGCTCCTCGCCGTTTGGGTACCTGCGCAGAGCGTGCAGTCCGCGGAAGCGTGGCGACTGCGGCGTCTTCTCTTCCGGGAACATGATGGTGATCTTGCGTTCGAACAAATGCCGCCCGGTAAGGGCCATGCCTTTGAAAAGCTCGCGCAGCATCAGGCTGGCGAAAAACTCCTTGACTGAGGTCGCGGCTGACATATCAGGTCCAGATGTTGAAAGGCGACACTGTCCACAAACCAATCAGGGTCAGCCAGACCAGCGTCAGGGGAATGAAGACCTTCCAGCCAAGGCGCATGATCTGGTCATACCTGTAACGCGGGAACGCGGCACGAATCCAGATGAAGAAGGTGAGGCCGCCAAAAACTTTCAGTCCGAGCCAGCACCAGCCGGGAATCCAGTCGAATAGTGCCGAACTCACCGGCGCGGACCACCCGCCCAGGAAGAAGATCGCGGCCAGGCCCGAAATGAGGATCATGTTGGCATATTCGGCCAGGAAGAACAGGGCAAATGCCATGCCGGAATACTCGACCATGTGGCCTGCCACAATTTCGGATTCACCCTCGACCACATCAAATGGGTGACGGTTGGTTTCCGCGACACCAGACACCAAGTAGATCACGAAAATGGGCAACAAAGGCAGCCAGTTCCAGGACAGGAAGTTCAGGCCCATGTCAACGAACATGCCGCGCTGCTGGCCCTCCACGATATCCGTCATGTTCAGGCTGCCGGCTACCAGCAACACGATCAGCAACGAAAATCCCATCGCCAACTCGTAAGACACCATTTGCGCAGAGGCGCGCAACGCTCCCAGAAACGCATATTTCGAGTTGGACGCCCAGCCGGCGAGAATCACGCCATAGACCTCGAGGGAGGTGATCGCCATGATGTACAAAAGACCGGCGTTGATGTCGGAGAGCACGACGTCAGGCCCGAAGGGCATCACGGCCCAGGCCGCCAGCGCGGGCATCAGCACGAGAATGGGTGCGAGTATGAACAGGCCCTTGTTCGCCCCGGCGGGAATGATCACTTCCTTGAAGAGAAGCTTTACACCATCGGCAACCGGCTGGGCAAGACCGGCCAGCCATTTGATGCCAAAGAAGGTCACGACGTTCGGCCCTTTGCGAACCTGCATCGCACCGATGAACTTGCGCTCGTACAAGGTGGTGTAGGCAACCGCGCCCATCAGTGGCAACACGATCGCCACGATCAGGACCAGGGTCTTGACCAATGTGAACAGATAGGGCCACGCGGCGCCGACATGGGCGGAGCCCCAGGCGTGCAGGCCTTGCGCAAGGGCATCCATCAGGCACGCTCCACGATCAGCACCCCGGCCATTGGTCCGGCGGAGACAGTCGCCGGATGGCCGGCCGACAGCCGCACGCAGCGCGCCGGAACTCCGGCATCCGCGATTGCTCCGATGGTCAATTGCGCACCGCCTTGTTCGAGACGAACTTGCGAACCGGCAGCAACTCCAAGGGCAGCAAGATCAGCCGGATTGAAGCGCGCCATCGGCACCCTTGCATCCGCGGTATGCTGAAGGGCATCCGCGCGACGTACAAGCGCGTCAGCAAAATGGATCGGAACGTCAGCGACCCGCTCGAAACCGGTTTGCGGCATGGGCGCCGGCGGTACGATCGAAACGTCGCCACGATTTCCCAGACGCGCTTCGTGATCCGCAGGAATCGCATCCGCCCGCACCGCCTCGACGGTATCGTACTCAAACCCGTCCAACTCGAGCAGATTGCCGATCACACGCAGCACTTTCCAGGCCGGACGCGATTCTCCCAGAGGCCGGACGACGCCGGTGAATGACTGGACCCGCCCTTCGGTATTGATGAAAGATCCTGCGGTCTCCGTAAACGGCGCGATGGGCAGCAACACATCGGCTTCGGACTCGGAATGGCGGAAAGGCGTCAATACGACCACCAGGTCTGCGCCAGCCAATCGCTGGCTGGCCAACTGGCCATTGGCCGCGTCCAGTGCCAATTCGGCATTGACTGCGACATAGGCTTTCAATTGCGTTTCGAACATGCTTCGCGCATTTAGCGCGCCAGCATCCGGCAGCGCCCCGGCAATGGCCGCACCCACTGTATTGGCGGCTTCGCCGATGACTCCAAAGCGGACACGGGCTTCGGCATTTGCCGAACCCAGCTGGTCCGCGATTGCCTGCACGCGCGCCTGCAACTGCGCTGCATCCACTGCCTGCAATGCGGCATTGCCGAGAAACAACCCGACATTGGACCCGCCGGCGAGACTCCGGGCGATATCCGCCGCCACCGGTTCGGCCGAGCCCCCTTTCAGGGCGGCGAGCACACCATCGAGCACCGCCGACATCCGTGAGGGGGCCACGACGGCCTTGTTGGCAATGATCATCAACTGGTCATCGTCATGCGGGTTGACAAGGTTGATCTGCGCGCGCTTTTTCGCGATCTGGCGCAGGCGCTGCGCGAGCAGCGGGTGGTCCTTGCGCATGAACGAACCGACCACGAGTACGCGATCGAGTTCGCTTACCTCCGCGATTTTCATGCCCAGCCAGGCAACACCAGCGCTCTTGCCATCAGCCGAAAAATCGGTCTGACGGAGACGGTTATCCACATTGCCGCTTCCCAGGCCACGGGCCAGCTTTTGCGCCAGATACGCTTCTTCGGTGGTCGCGTGAGGGGAGATCAGCATTCCTATCGAAGCGCCGCCGTGCTTCGAGGCGACGTCCTTGAGCCCGCGGGCAACAAAGTCAAGTGCGGTTTGCCAGTCCACTTCCGTCCATGAACCACCTTGCTTGATCATCGGCGTGGTCAAGCGCTGCTCGGAATTGAGACCCTCGTAGGAAAAACGGTCCTTGTCCGAGATCCAGCACTCGTTGACAGCGTCGTTTTCCAGCGGGACTACGCGCATCACACGATTGCCCTTGACCTGAACCACCAGGTTCGCGCCCAGCGAGTCATGGGGACTGACGCTCCGGCGGCGCGACAATTCCCATGTGCGCGCCGAATAGCGGAAGGGCTTGCTCGTCAGTGCGCCCACCGGGCATATGTCGATCATGTTGCCGGAAAGCTCGGAATCGACCGTCTTGCCGACAAAGGACGTGATTTCAGAATGCTCGCCGCGCCCGAGCATGCCGAGTTCCATGACCCCGGCGATCTCCTGGCCGAAGCGGACGCATCTGGTGCAATGAATGCACCGGCTCATTTCCTCCATCGACACCAAGGGGCCCACGTTCTTGTGGAATACGACCCGTTTTTCTTCCTGATAACGGGATGCCGAGCCGCCGTATCCGACAGCAAGGTCCTGCAACTGGCACTCTCCGCCCTGATCGCATATCGGACAATCAAGCGGATGGTTGATAAGCAGGAATTCCATCACGCCCGCCTGGGCCTTGCGCGCCTGTTCCGAGGCGGTGAATACCTTCATGCCTTGCGTCACGGGCGTGGCGCAGGCGGGAAGCGGCTTGGGCGCCTTCTCGACCTGCACCAGGCACATGCGGCAGTTCGCCGCGATCGAGAGCTTCTTGTGATAACAGAAGTGCGGGACGTACGTGCCAAGCTTGTTGGCAGCGTCCATCACCATGCTGCCTTCCAGCACTTCCACCTTCTGTCCGTCGATTTCGAGTTCAACCATGGATTCTGGATCCTGTGTCCGGCCTAGACGTACGCCGGCACGAGACAGTGCTTGTGCTCGATGTGATAAGCGAATTCGTCACGGTAATTCTTGATGAAGGCACGCACCGGCATCGCGGCGGCGTCACCCAAGGCGCATATCGTGCGCCCCTGGATGTTGTCCGCCACCGAATTGAGCATGTCCAGATCTTCCGGACGCCCTTGCCCATGTTCGATGCGGTGAACAATGCGGTACAGCCATCCCGTGCCCTCGCGACAAGGCGTGCACTGGCCGCAGGATTCCTCGAAATAAAAATAGGAAAGGCGCAGCAGCGATTTCACCATGCAACGAGTCTCGTCCATGACGATGACCGCCCCGGAACCCAGCATGGAGCCGGCCTTGGCAATGGAGTCGTAGTCCATGTCGGTGGCCATCATCACATCGCCGGTCAGGACCGGCATCGACGAGCCGCCAGGAATCACCGCCTTGATCTTTCTGCCTGCGCGCATGCCGCCCGCAAGTTCAAGAAGCTTTGCGAACGGGGTGCCGAGCGGAATCTCGTAGTTTCCCGGTTTCTCGACATCACCGGAGATGGAAAATATCTTGGTCCCGCCGTTGTTGGGTTTTCCAATCTCGAGAAACTTGTCGCCGCCGTTCCGGATGATCCAAGGTACCGCGGCGAAAGTCTCGGTATTGTTGATGGTGGTGGGCTTGCCATACAGGCCGTAACTGGCAGGAAACGGCGGCTTGAACCGCGGCTGCCCCTTCTTGCCTTCCAGCGACTCCAGCAAGGCGGTTTCCTCGCCGCAGATATACGCGCCGTATCCATGATGGGCATGGAGCTGGAAACAAAATTCCGTACCGAGAATGTTCGATCCGAGATATCCCGCGGCTCGGGCTTCCTCCAGCGCTTCCTCGAAGCGCTCGTAAGCAGCCCAGATCTCGCCATGGATGTAGTTGTAGCCCACCGGCACACCCATCGCGTACCCGGCAATGATCATTCCCTCGATCAATATGTGCGGGTTGTATCGGATGATGTCGCGATCCTTGAAAGTGCCGGGCTCGCCTTCGTCGGAATTGCAGACCACATACTTGGCGCCGGGAAATCCGCGCGGCATGAAACTCCACTTCAGGCCGGTCGGGAAACCGGCCCCGCCACGGCCGCGCAATGCCGATTTCTTGAGCTCGGCGACAACATCTTCCGGCTTGATGCCAGTCGAAAGGATCTTCCGGAGAGCTTCGTAGCCGCCGCGCTTTTCATAATCGGCGAGGTGCCAGTTGCTTCCGTCCACGCCAGCGAGGATCAGCGGGTTGATGTGACGTCCGTGGAGGCAGGTCACTTGAGTTCCCCCAGCAATTCGTCGATTCGCTCGTTTGACATGAAACTGCACATGCGCTTGTTGTTCACCAGCAGCACCGGGGCGTCGCCACAGGCGCCCATGCACTCGCCTTCCATGAGGGTTATCCGCCCATCGGCCGTGGTCTCGCGGTATCCGACACCAAGCTTTGCCTTGATGTACTCCGCAGCCCGTTCGCCCCCCGAAAGCGCACATGGCAGATTGGTGCAAACCGTGACCTTGTACTTGCCCAATGGCTTCAGGTTATACATGTTGTAGAAGGTCGCAACCTCCTGTACGGCCACTGCCGGCATGCCGAGATAGTCGGCGACAGCCTGCATGGTTTCCGGCGCAAGCCAGCCCTTTTCGTCCTGTGCAATGGCCAAGGCCGACATCACGGCAGACTGTTTCTGGTCGGCCGGGTACTTGGCCAACTCGCGGTCGATCTTCTTGAATGCTTCCGGGCTGAGCATGGAATATCAGGGCCTATCGGTCGATCTCGCCGAACACTATGTCCTGGGTGCCGATGATGGTCACGACGTCAGCCAGCATGTGGCCTCGCGACATTTCATCCAGACCCTGCAGGTGCGCAAAACCGGGCGCGCGAATCTTGAGCCTGTAGGGTTTGTTGGCGCCATCGGACACAAGATAGATGCCGAACTCGCCCTTGGGATGCTCGACAGCGCTGTATGCCTCGCCGGCCGGGACATGGAAGCCTTCGGTGAAGAGTTTGAAGTGATGGATCAACTCTTCCATGTTGGTCTTCATCGCCACGCGCGAAGGCGGCGCAACCTTGTGGTTGTCCGTCATGACCGGACCTGGATTGTTGCGCAGCCACTCCACGCATTGGCGAATGATCCTGTTGGACTCGCGGAATTCCTGGACACGCACCAGATAGCGGTCGTAGCAATCCCCGTTTGTGCCGACCGGAATATCGAAATCAAGCAAGTCGTAAACTTCATACGGCTGCTTCTTGCGCAGGTCCCAGGCCACACCGGATCCGCGCAGCATCGGGCCGGTGAAGCCCATGGCAAGCGCGCGCTCAGGCGTCACGATCCCGACATCGACAAGCCGTTGTTTCCAGATGCGGTTGTCGGTGAGCAGGGTTTCATACTCATCGACGTATCGCGGAAAGCGGTTGGTGAAATCCTCGATGAAATCAAGCATTGAGCCGCTGCGATTGTCATTGAGCGCCTTCATCGTCTTGGCGTTGCGGAACTTGGATGCCTGGTATTGCGGCATCGCATCGGGCAGGTCGCGATAAACGCCACCCGGGCGATAGTACGCTGCGTGCATGCGGGCGCCAGACACCGCCTCGTAGCAATCCATCAGATCCTCACGCTCACGGAAAGCGTACAGGAACACGGTCATCGCGCCGACGTCGAGCGCGTGCGCGCCAAGCCAGAGCAGGTGATTCAGGATGCGCGTGATCTCGTCGAACATCACGCGGATGTATTGCGCCCGCGGCGGCACGTCGATGCCCATGAGCTTTTCGATCGCCATCACGTAGGCGTGCTCATTGACCATCATGGAAACGTAGTCGAGACGATCCATGTAAGGCACAGACTGGATGAACGTCTTTTGCTCCGCCAGTTTCTCGGTCGCCCTGTGCAAAAGGCCGATATGCGGGTCTGCCCGCTGCACCACTTCGCCGTCGAGTTCAAGCACCAGGCGCAAAACCCCGTGCGCCGCAGGATGCTGCGGACCGAAGTTGAGGGTGTAGTTCTTGATTTCCGCCATATCAGTTTCGCCGAGCGGCCTCAGGCAATTCCACCGCCCGCGCGGGGGGCGACGAATACCGTGTGCGTCGCGGCATGTTCATTTTTTCATTCCCGCGTACTTTTCCTCGCGGATGATGCGCGGCGTGATCTCGCGCGGCTCAATGGAAACCGGCTGATAAATCACCCGTCGCTGCTCGGGGTCGTAACGCATTTCGACATGACCGGATACCGGAAAATCCTTGCGGAAGGGATGTCCGATGAAGCCATAGTCGGTCAGCAAGCGCCGCAGGTCGTTGTGGCCCTCGAAGATGATGCCGAAAAGGTCGAATGCCTCGCGCTCGTACCAGCCCGCCGACGGCCAAACGCTGCACAGGGATGAAATGACGGGAAAATCATCGTCCTCACAGAACGACCGCAGCCTAAGCCGCCAGTTCTGGCTGATGGAAAGCAGATGGGAGACAACCGCAAAACGCGCCCCCTCCCAAGCCCCATCACCATACGACGAATAGTCCATACCGCAAAGGTCAATGCATTCCGAAAACGCGAGCGCCGGATCATCCCTCAGGATGGCCGCCGCCTCAAGGTAGCTTGACGCCTTGACCACGACGGTAATCTCGTCCAGCGCCAATGTGAGCGACACAATGCGCTCTCCCAGTGCGGACCGCAGAGTAGATTCCAGAGTCGAAAGCCGGGTCATGGTCAAAATCGGGGCGCGTGCAAACTCATCTCGCGATGGTATTGGTGCGGCGGATTTTGTTCTGCAACTGCAAGATGCCATAAAGCAGCGCCTCTGCCGTTGGCGGGCACCCTGGCACATAAACGTCGACCGGCACAATGCGGTCGCAGCCGCGCACAACCGAATACGAGTAGTGGTAGTAGCCACCGCCGTTCGCGCAAGAACCCATGGAAATCACCCAGCGCGGCTCGGCCATCTGATCGTAAACCTTGCGCAGGGCGGGCGCCATCTTGTTGCACAAGGTGCCGGCCACGATCATGACATCGGATTGTCGGGGACTTGGCCGAAACACCAGGCCGAAACGGTCGAGGTCGTAGCGTGCAGCCCCGGCCTGCATCATCTCGACGGCGCAGCAGGCAAGACCGAATGTCATCGGCCAAAGGGAGCCGGTGCGGGTCCAGTTGATCAGTTTGTCCGCGGTAGTCGTTACGAACCCTTCGGACAGGACGCCTTCGATGCTCATTGACTCATCATCCCGCGGTCACTCCCAATCGAGCGCCCCCTTCTTCCACAAATAGACGAACCCGAGAACCAACTCGAAAATGAAAACAAGAATCGCGACAAACACCTGCGGACCGAGTTCACGGGCAACCGAAGCCCACGGAAACAGCAGCGCCGTCTCAAGGTCGAACAGGATGAAAAGGATCGCCACAAGGTAGTAGCGCACGTCGAACTTCATGCGTGCATCCTCGAAAGCTTCGAAACCGCACTCATATGGCGACAGCTTCTCGCTGTCCGGGCGATGGGGTCCGAGCAACCTGCCCATGAGCATCGGAACGACACCGACGCCTATCCCCACAAGTATGAAGAGGAGGATCGGGAAGTAGTTTTCGAGATTCATTCGATGTTCGACAAACGCTCCGGCAGAGGGGCCGGAGGTGTACTGCGCTGGTGCCGACGATGAGACTCGAACTCATACGCCTTTCGGCACTGCCCCCTCAAGACAGCGTGTCTACCAATTCCACCACGTCGGCTTGCTGCATAACAGCGATTATTGTAGCGCGTTTTACTTCGGAATCTGAGTACTTTTTGGCATTTCCGTGCCACCACTCGTCGCAGGAGGCGCCGCTGGCGCGACGGGTACAGCAGGAGCAGCCGCGCCGGATTGGCCGGGAATCGCGGCCGGCGAAGGAACACCGGGGGTCGCTGGCGCCTTCGGCACAGTGGTCACCGAGTCCATCACTCCGCCGCCGCTTTTCGGCTTGTGTGTTGCGATGTAAGCCATGGAGAGGCTTGTCAGGAAAAAAACCGCGGCCAGGATGCCTGTCAAACGCGACATGAAATTCGCGCTGCCGGATGCGCCGAACAAACTGCCCGCCGAGCCGCCCCCGAAGGCAGCGCCCATATCGGCGCCCTTGCCATGCTGCAGCAGGACAAGGATGATGACACCGATGGCTGCCGCGACATGCAGAAGGAGAATGATGTTGAATGCGATGTTCATTGAACGTCCTGGTTGGAAGCAGCGAAGCAAATGGAAACGAAATCCGCGGCCTTGAGCGAGGCGCCTCCGACAAGACCGCCGTCGATATCGGCGCAGCCAAAAAGCCCCGCCGCGTTGGCCGGGCCGACCGAACCGCCATACAGGATACGCAGCGACGCCGCGATGGTCGGGTGACGCGCAGCGATGCGTGCGCGAATGAACGCATGCACGGCCTGGGCCTCTTCGGGTGATGCTGTCTTGCCGGTACCGATCGCCCAAACGGGCTCATAGGCCACTACAGCCGCCGTCCAATGGGTATCCGCGGCAGTGTCTAGCAATGCATCGAGTTGCGCACCGACCACGGCTTCGGTCGCACCAGCCTGGCGCTCCGGCCAGGTTTCGCCAACGCAGGCGATCGGCACGATGCCGGCTGCCGCAGCCGCCACAAACTTGGCCGCGACCTGCGCATTGGTCTCGCCATATAGCGCGCGTCGCTCCGAATGCCCCACGATCACGTAGCGGCAAGAAAAATCCTTCAGCATCCCCGCCGACACTTCACCGGTAAACGCGCCGGCTGCGTTTTCATTGAGCGTCTGGGCGCCCAGGGCGATTCCCGCCACGTTCGCGACCAGCCCGCCCACCTGCGACAGATAGGGAGCCGGCACGCATACCGCCACATCCGCGCCATTGAAGGACACAAGCCCGTCCGCGAGACCAGCCATCAGCGAGGCGTTGCCGGCGAGCGAACCGTTCATCTTCCAGTTGCCGGCGACCAGTTTGCGGCGTTTCTGCATCATGCGAAGAATTGTCCGAAATGAAAAAAAGCTTTTTATTATAAAAGCTTGGATGGCTTCCGGTCAAACCGGACGCCGTCGGCGATCGACTCAGCGCGCATTGCGAAATGCGGCGATGCGCGCCTTGAGGTCGCCGTCGCAGAGCGACCCGACGAGGCTGGCCATGTCCTCGGCGCGTGTATCCTGTCGAAGCATGCCGAGCAAACGTTGTTGCGCGACAGCGCCGAGTTCCGCTGCTGTCGCCGCTTGCGCATTGATGCAATCGCCCCACAGGCTTGCGTCGCTAATTTCGTCCGCCAGTGAAATCCGCACAGCCTCCTCGGCGCTCAAGATCGACGAGGCCTGCAAAACACGCCTCGCCGATGCCGCTCCGACACGCGCGGCCAGGCGCCTTGTGCCCAGCGCGAGGCCGAACTTCCAACCCGGCATGCGGAACTTTGCGTCCCTGGCGGCAACCACGGTCCCGCATGCCGCCACAATATCAGCGCCCGCTCCGAAACACCCGCCTTGCGCCAAGGCCATAGTGGGGAACGGCGCGTGGAAAAGCCTTTGCAGGAATTGTTCGATGCGCACAAAACGCCAACTCAATTCCGCAACGGAAAGGTCCGCATATCCTGAAAAATCGAATCCTGCGCAAAAGTTGCGCCCCTCGCCACGCAGGACCATGAGGTGAACCCGCTCGCGGACGGCATCGTCAAAAGCTGAATGTAGCTCTTCGACCAGATCCGCATCGAGGGCATTGGCCTTGTCGGCACGATTCAACGCCAGCGTTGCTACGCCTCCGGCAATTGACAACTCAAGTTTGCTCACGCGCGCCTTGGACAATTCAAGGGAATCAGAACACAAGGAGGCGCCGCGCCCAGCCTGACCACGACATGGCGAACGGAACCAGGCCCGTCGTCTGAATGAGAAACTGTTGGGGTGGCTGATGGGGTTCGAACCCACGACAACCGGAATCACAATCCGGTAAAACAGGTGAAAAGCTATATAAATCAAAGGACATCGAAAAAGAGAGCCGCCTAGAGCAATCCTGAAAAATTGCCGGTTTGTACAAATCGCGCACACAGTTTACCGCACCGGGCGCGATGTCCGGTGCGGCGCACCATATAGAAGGCTATTTGGCCGGCGCTGCCGCCCTACCCGCCCACTCGCGCAACGTCTCCTTGTCCGCGTTGCAGCTGACCAGGGCGGCCTCGAGGGCTTGCGAGTAGGTAATCAAGGCGGAGCCGGTGGTGCCCTGCGGTGCGGGGCTGGGCGTCGCCACCAGGAGCGGTGCGGGCGGGATCGCCGGGACCGAGCGGGTTACAGTCAACACCCGGGGGGCGCTGGCGCAGCCCGCACCACACAGAGCGAGGCACATCAGCATCGAGCCACTGGCGCGCGACAGGGTCGCGCTGCGCGTCGGCGAGCAATTGGGCATAGTGGTCTCGTTCCTTTGCAAGGGTGTCGGCCTTGCGCTGCCGGCCGGCGAGCAGCTGCATGCTGCGCTCGTGGTCTTCGCGCTCGGCGGTGGCGGCGTCGATCGCGACTTCGAGCGCCTTTTCGGTCCTGGTCAGGTCGTTGCGGGCGTCCGCGAGATCTCCGACCAGGCCCTCGTAATGGCGCCAGGCGGCGTACACGCCGGCGACCAGCGCGGCCACGAGCAGGATGCGGGTGAGGATGGCGGCCGGGGTCACATCACCACCACGCCCGGCCCGTTCACCAGTCGGATCGTCACCGTCTCGCCGCGCGCCTTGGCCTCGACGATGTCGTTGAACAGTGGGCCAAACGCGGCACGGCTGTCGGTGACGATGTTGCGATCGCGTCCGCGGCCCACCAGGATGCAGCCTTCGGTGTCGGCCGCGGTGTTGCCCGGGTGGATGCGTACACCCTCGAAGCCGGGCACATCGAGCAGCAGCGGCAGCGGGCGCTTGAAGCGGTTGCTGATGTTGACGATGACCTTGTACTCGCCGGCGGGAATGGCGGTCTGGCCGTGGATCTTCGCACCGGCGCGGACCACATCCTCAAGCGTCTCGCAGCGGTACACGCCGTCGACGGTGAGCTTGCCGAGCGTGGCGTTGAGCACCCGGGCGTCGCGCAGGACTTCGATTTTCATGGCTTGCCCACCCAATGCACCACCAGAACGATCACGCCGAGCACCAGGGCGTAAGCCAGCATTTCGCCGATCATGCCGCCACCCGCCGCGCTACATGATCATCTTGCCGATCGCCCGGCACAGGCACACGGCTGCCCACAGGGTCAACAGCCGTTCGAGCAAATTCATCGGCGCGCCGGGCTTGCTCTGGCGGTAGATCTGGCACAGCGCGTAGGCCAGGAGCGCCAGCCCGGTGATCGCGTCCCACATGCCAGCCCTCCGTGCGCAGGTCGAAAATCCGGTAGAGGCCGCAGCCCGCCAGCAGCGTGGCCAGCGCCTCGGGGTATTCGCCGAGCATGGCGAGCACGCACGCGATGCCGATCATGATCACCGCCAGGCGCATCGAGTGGCGTGTGCGGGCGGTCATGCGCCGGGCGATGTCGTAACAGCCGACCAGGCCGGCGAGGGCCAGCGCGAGGATGAGGTATTCCATCATGGTTTTTCCGCCAGTTTGTTGAGAAGTTTGCGCAGCAGCGGCACCACCACCGGGGCCACCATGCCGATGGCGCCGGCGGTGGCCAGGTGCAGGGCCGAGGCGCCGACGTGGCCGGGCAGCATGCCGGCCAGGATGGATTCGGCCACCGGGGTGAGCAGGCCGGCCAGCAAGCCCGCGGCGAGCAGCTGGGCGAACACGCGCACGTAGCGCCGCAGCGGCGTGAGGCTCTCGATGGGCGGGTCGTTGACAAACGTCTGTGCGACCAGGGCGCCGAAAAATCCCAACATCATCACGTCGAACTGCAGGCCCATCAGCGAGCCGGTGACGGTGAGGGTCAAACCGGCGGACGCCTCCGCGGCAGTGGTGGCGGTGCTCATGTGCAAGGCCTCGATCAGGGGTTACTGCACGCGGCGGCCGTGGAAGTGGCACATGGCGGTGTCGTTGGCCACCACATAGTTGTTGGCGCCGCTGGTGCGCTGAATGTTGGCGGTGACCGTGTCGCCAGCCGCAAGCAGAAATTGCGTTTCCAGGTGCGCCGCGGCCGCGCCGACGGTGTTGGCCACGACCACGGCGGTGGCGCCCTTGGATTGCGTGGAGCCGCCGGCGGCATCCAGCGTGAGCTTCCACACTTCGCCGATGGTGACGCCGGCGTCGTTCATGATGTGCACGGCAAATGCGTACAAACCCGCCACCGGGGCGGTGAAGGTGCTGGTGGTGGGGTCGTAGTTGGCGTCGCCGTCGAGGCCCTCGGTGCCGAAGTTGAGCTTGGTCTTGGTGCCGCTGCTGATGGTCTGGCTGGCGGCCACCGTGGCCGTGAAGGCCGGGTAGCCGTTGGCCGCGGGGTCCTTGTCCCAGGTGTTCCAGATGCTTTCGACCAGGCCGGCGGTAGTGGTGTCGTCGCGGAAGCTCTGGCCGCCGCCGGTGGCCTTGCTCATGTTGCCCTGGATGACGGCGCGGCCGGCGAAGGTGCTGACGAACCACACGGCGATGTAGCAGGCGTCGAAGTAGTTGCCGGTCATGAAAACATCGGCCGCCCCGCCGCAGATGAAGCCGCCACGCTGGTGCGCCACCGCGCCGCTGGTGGGCGCGAAGCGGTTGCCGGTGATGTGCGCCTTGACGCCGGAGTCCGTGAAGCCGAGCGCGTAGTAGGCGGTGACGCTGGCCTGGGTGCTCTGCCCCCAGCTGGCGAAGCGGTTGCCGACGATGCTCACGTCGTCGCTGGCGGTGGTGTTCCAGAAAATGTGGTCGCCGCGCGAGTAGAGGAACTTGTTGTTGCTGATGTCGAAGTCGCTGGTGAACGCCGTGGAGGTGCAGGAGATCGTGTCGTCTTCGCTGGCGGTGTTGTCATAGCGGTAGCTGTAGCAGGTGTTGCCGTCGAAGCTGCTGTTGAAGATCTGCGCGCTGCTCTCGATCGACAGCACCGTCGGCACCGCGTCCCAGGTGTTGAGCGCGATGGTCGACACATTCAGGTAGCCCGACATGATGCGCACGCCGTAGCGGCTGCCGAAGATCAGGTTGCCCATCAGGTGCAGGCCGTCGACGTGGGTGAACGAGCCGGCGCCCACGTCGATGCGCATGAACTCGCCGTTCTGCTGGGTCCACTTGCGCAGGTAATAGTTCGCGCCGGCGTTGACGACGTCTTCGTAAACACCCCACGTGAACAGGTTTTCGGTGATCCACATCGATTCCGGCGCGCCGTTGGCCAGGTCGAAGTAGCGGCGGATGGCGTAGATGCGGTTGCCGCTGAACTGGTTATCGCCCACGCCCACGCCGCCGGCGTTGATCTTGAAAAAGTCGTAGGCGTTGACGACCGTGTTGTCGTTGAACTTGAACTGGCTGACGTACGTGCCGGCGAAGAGCGGCGGGTAAGTGGTCGGCGTGGCGGAGGCGTCGGTCTGGTTGGGCCAGAAGAACGTAAGACCCTCGACCGTCGCGCCACGGCCGAGCGCGAATGGCGAATTGGTCGTGCCGGTGAGCAGAATCACCGAGCCGGCGTCGTCATACGGGCTGGCGGATTCCTGCACGCCCACGCCATGCAGGGCCACGTTGGCCAGGGCGATGGCGCCGGTGTCGATCTTGTACTTGCCACGCGGGAAGTAGAGGCCACCATAGCCCACCGTCTTGGCGGCGGCGATCGCGGCCACGAAGGTGGCGGTCATGTCGCTGGCGCCGGTGATGTCGCAGCCGGCGAACTGCGTGATCGACAGCATCTCGTCGAAACGGCTGTTGATCTTCTGCATCGCGGCGCGCAGGCTGTCGCCGGTGCCGTCGTTGGGCGTGGTGCCGACGTTGACGATATCGCTCATGATCGGGGGGTCCTCTTAGAGTGCGGTGGCGGAGACGCCACTGGAAAATGCGCTGGCGTTGCCGCTCATGTCCTGCGCCTTGAGCCAGTAGTAGCGGGTGGCGCCGGTGGTGACGGTGTCGGTGTAGGTGTCGGCGTCGCTGGCGAAGCCGTAGATGTCGGTGACGAGCGATGCGGTGCTGCTGTCGTTGGTGGTGTTGCGGTACAGGCGCGCCTTGCGGAAATCGCTGTCGGCCGGGTTGGTCCAGTTGATGCGGATGGCGCCGGTGAGCGCGGTGGCCGACACGCCGCTGGGCGCGGCCGGGGCGGTGGTGTCGCCGGCGACGGTGGTGTTGTCCAACTGGTTCCACGCGCCCTCGACGCCGTTGCTGCGGCGGCAGCGCACGCGCACGTCGTAGGCGGTGCCGATGGTGAGGCCGTACACGGTGGTGCCGCTGATGAGGCTGGAGGCGGACACGGTCCAGGGCGTGGTGCCGTTTTCGCGCACCTGGATGTCGTAGGCGTTGACGAACACGCTGGCGGCGTCGTCCCAGTCGATCGCCAGGGCGCCGAGCGCGAAGCCGCCGTCGCCGATGTAGCTGGCGGAATCGACTGTCAGCCCGGTGATGTCGGGCACGTCGGTGCTGCGCTCCATGTTCGGGCGCGGGCTGGCGGCGATGGTGGCTTCGTCGGCGGTGGTCCAGGCGTAGGCGGCGTCGTCTTCGGCCTGCAGGGTCAGGTTGATGCCGCCGCCCTCGGCCAGGCGCCAGTCGGTGACGATCCACTTGGCGGGCATGCCGGGGCCGAGATCGATGTCGACCGTGCCGGTGTCCATGATGGCGATGTTGAGCGCCGACCAGTTGCACGGCGCCTCGATGGTGGCGCGGCCGAGGCGCTGCTTCTGCAGGTATTGCTTGAGCAGGCGCTGGCCGCGGATGCCGTTTTGCGTGAACGACAGCTGGAAATCCTGCGGGATGACTTCGCCACCGTCTTCGGTGACGTAGGCCGCCACGGACTGCGGGACGATGTCGGCCGCTTCGTAGTAGTTGTCCGGGTCGATGAAGGTGCCGCGGGCGGTGTTGAAGATGGTGCGCAGCGAGGGGCGCGGGCGGTACTTGAGCGCGCCGCGCAGCATGCCGGCGGTGAGCGTGAAGCTGGTGGCGCGCGCGGCGCCGACAAACAGCCGGTAGGTGCCGGCGGAATACACCAGCGAGCCGGCGCAACTGGTGAGCATGGTTTCCAGCACTGCCGAGGGCGCGGTGTCGGTGCTGACGGTGCCGTCGCAGGTGTAGCGCTTGTGGGTGCCGCCGGCGGCGAGCGCGACGTCTTCGTCGCAGATATTGGCCGCGGCGATGAAGCTGTCCAGATCGATCTCGTCCAGGGTGGCGCCGATGCCGATGGGCTCGGTGCCGCCGTTGATGGGCACGGTGCCGATGAGGTAGTCCAGGATGCACAGGGCCGGGTTGCGGCTCCAGGCGGTGGTGGCGGTGCGCGGGTCGTAGACCTTGCGGCCACGGATGGTGAGGCTGGGGTTGGGAATGCCGGTGGGAAAGGCGGTGGCGTCGTAGGTGAGCTCGCCGCGCCAGTAACCGATGCCGCGCAGGCGGTGGTCGCTGGTCCAGTCGGCGGTGGCGGTATCGAGGGCGCTGTCGGCTGTCTGCCCGCTGGTGCCTAAGTAGGTGGTGTTGGTGGCCTTGCCGGTGTAGCGCGCGTTGGTGATGAGCAGGTCGTTGAGCCAGGTTTCCTCGACGGCGTCGCACTCGCCATGGTGGAACGGCATGACCAACCACAATTTATCCTTGGTGCTGCCGGTGGTGCCGGCATACACCAGCGTGCCGGAGATCCGCGCGCGGCCGTACACGAACTTGCGCACGCTGGTGGCCGAGCGGATCGACTGCTTGCGGTCGCGCGCTTCGGCGGTGAGTGGTGGCGGGCCGTTGGGGCCGTTGCCGTCGCCGCGCAGGGCGGCCGAGAGAGCGTTGAGGACGAAGTGTTTGGCGAAGGTTTTGGCGATGGTGGAGAACGCGATCTCGGAGAGGATGAGATTCCCGAAAATCACGCCGGCGCCGATCTCGACGGCCGTGCTGACTGCCGCTGCAATGACGATCGCGGCCACGTCAGACCCTCCAGGCCGCGAGGCCGGCGGCCAAGGGCAGGTACTCCACCCCGCCCTGCCCCTGCACGGCGATGCGCTCGCCCACGCAGATGCCGACGGATTC
Organism: Burkholderiales bacterium; assembly: GCA_965279115.1. GTDB lineage: Bacteria > Pseudomonadota > Gammaproteobacteria > Burkholderiales > JAEUOS01 > JAEUOS01. The sequence continues at coordinate 5,578,149 of OZ257137.1, read as the reverse complement.
ATCACCGCCGAGCGTGCGCACCAGCACCAGATCGCCGCGTTGCGCAAGCGCCGGCGTGGCCAGCGTGGCGCCGAAGCGGGCCGAGAGCAGCAGCGCCAACCCGCCCCCCTGGCGAATCAGGCGCAGCGCGCCCACGCCGGTGATGTAGCGGCCGTGGAATTCGGCCATGGCGTCGTGCCCGGTCATGGCCTGGATGACGCGCGCGGCAAAGCTGCAGCAGTCGGACGCGCCCCAGGCGAAGGGGGGCGTGGTTTCCACCGCGCGGATGAGGCGGGTTTCCCAGTCGGGCAAGCGGGCGATCATCCGCGGCCCCACACGAGTTCCATGTCGGCCACGGCCTGCACGTACTCCAGCCCGCGATCGCCGGGCCAGGCGCGCTTCTGGTCCTGGTCGGTATAGCGGCGGATGCGCGGGCGCTCCCAGTCCACCAGGCGCGATTCGAGGCTGATGGTGACGGCGATGGTTTCGCCGATCTCGATGTCGGTGAGGTCGATGCGCCCCTGGAACACCTTGAGCGGCGTGCCGATCGGCCGGTGCCCTTCGTCCAGCAGGCCCAGCCAGACGCGCCCGGGCCGTCCCTGGCCGTCGGCCTCGATCACCTGGTCGCGGTAATCGGTGGGGATGCCGCTCATGCGCAGCGAGAGGCCGTAGGACTTGATCTCGGTGCCCTCGGCGATTTCCGAGATGCCGCCCAGCCGGCCGACGCCCTGGTAGGTGTTGCTGGCGTACACGATGTCGAAGGGCAGCGAGGTGACGCGCAGGGTCTCGGCGGCGTACTCGAGCGCCACCAGGATGTACGGGCGCACCACGGCCGCGGTGGCGGCGCTGGCCAGGCTGGTGTCGGCCCCACGGCTCATGTGAACGACTCCACCAGCGAGACGTTCACGCGGGCGCGCAGGCCGGGCGTGAAGGCCGGGGCGCCGTTGGCGTCGTCCGCCACGCGCATCACGCAGGAGGGGTTCGCGATGGTGACGGCGGCGGCATCGGCCGGCGCGGTGCGGATGGGCGGCTCGACGGTGACGGCCACTTCGCCCCAGGCGTCGGTGATGGCGTCCTCGACCACCATGTGCAGGGTGCGGCCGGCCGTGGTGTTGTAGTGGAAAAAGTCGCCGGCCTTGAAGGCGTAGCAGCTGGGTGTGAAGCCGCGCATGGCGATGCTGTTGCCGGACTGCGCGGCGCCATCGATGACGGGCGTGCCGAGCGTGACGGGGTACACCGCGTCGCACAACGGCGTGCTGGCGTCGACCTTTTTGGAGGTGTTGTCGCAATACAGGTCAAGCCCGGCGCCGTAGGTGGGCGCGCTGGAGCCCGGCGCATGCCACGGCACCACGTACACGCGCCCGGCCTGGCCGCGCATTTTGGCGAGGAACGCGACCCAGCTGCGCCACGCCGCCTGCTGCATGGGCGGCAGCGTGAGTTCGGCCTTCCAGCGGGCGCCGGCGAGTTCGGCGGTTTGCACACCGCGCGTGAGCGGCGACTGGAAGGTGGAGGTGTTCGCCTCGAGGTGCCAGGTAAGCGCCGAGGGCACGAAGGCCGACGGCCAGGTGAGTGTGGTCATGGGTTAGCGCCTCCCCACGCTGCGGGCGTAGCTGCCGCCGCGGTTGGCCTGCGCGGCGACCGCCTGCACCGAAAGCGCGACCGCGCGCGTGACGCCCTGCTCGATGCGCTCGGCGACGCCGGCATCGGCGCCGCGGGCGTCGATGGCGATGTCGAACTGGTTGGTGGTGCCGCCCAGGGCGTGGTTGGGGACGACGGTGCCGGCGATGTCGGGCACGAAAAGTCCGGGGCCGTTTTCGCCGACCATGGAGATGCGCCCGACATCGGGCAGGCCGCCAGCGGCAAAGCCGGGCGGACGGAAGCCGTTGAAGGCGTCCGACGCCGTCGAAGAGCCGCCACCGAACAGGCCGCTGAACAGCCCGCCGATGCCGCCGGCACCGGCCAGCGCGGCGGAGATCGGCGCGGTGATGGTGCGGCGCGCTTCCAGGCGGATGAGTTCGCCGATGATGCTGCTGACCAGCCCCTTGAACTCGAACTTGCCGGTCTTGGCGAACTCGACAAAGCTGTTCTCCACCGAACCCATGATGTTGGTGAAGGCCGCGCCGAAGTTCTGCGCGTCGTTGGTGATGCGGCTGAAGTACTCGCCGGCGGCGGACTGCAGGCCGGTGAAGCCGTCGCGGCTTTTGGTGAGGATCTGTTCGTTCAGGTCGCTGACGGCCGCCTTGGCGGCCTCGGCGCGGGCGTAGATCTTGGCGATCTCTTCGGCCGGGGCGCCGTTTTCGGGGTTGGCGGCGTTGGCCTGGGCGATGGCGCGCACGGCGTCGGCGTCGATCTTGCGCAGCATGGTGAGGCGCTGGCGTTCGCTGGCGAGCTTGCCGACCATGTCGAGCTCGAACTGCAGGTCGCGCGCCTGCAGGCTCATGGCGTCGGAGAAGCCGGCCACGGCCGTGGCCACCGCCTGCGCCTCGCGTGCGAGCACGTCGAAGGTATCGGCCAGCTGCTTGAGCGCGACGGCGTCCTGGGCGCGCTTGTCGAGGCGGTCGATGTCGTTCCACGCCTGGCTGAAGAACTCGCGGAAGCGCTTCTGGTCCTGCACCGAGAGGCCGCCGAAGTCCACCTTGGTGAACACGTCGAGCGCCTTGCGGCGCATCTTCTCGAACTCGCCTTCGGTGACGCCGACCAGCTGCTCGCGGATGCCGTCGACGTAGCCTTCGATGGCTTTGAGCGCGTCCTGCGCCTTGGCCTTGTCCTTCTCCACCCGGCTGCTGTAGTCGAGGCCGGGCTTCTGGTCGGGCGAACTTGCACCGCCGGCGGCACGCAGCGCGGCGAACTGTGTACGAATGGTGGCGCTGAACTGGGTGGTGTCGAGGAACTTGGCGACCGCGCCACCGAGGGCGTTTTCGGCCTCGGCTTTCTCCTTGCGGATCTGCGAGAGAAAGCGCTCGCGCTCGGTGGACTGCATGTTCTGCGACTTGAACTTCGCGAACGCGAGCTCGAAGCCTGAGGCGAACACCTTGGCCTCGGCGATCAGCACCGGCATCAGGCCGATGATGTTCTTGAACGCGTCCACCACGTAGGCCACGCCGATGGCGGCGTTTTCGGCCCAGGCCTGCAGGGTGCCGTCGGCGGCGAGGCGCTTGATCTCGTCGCGCAGGCCGCCGCTCTTGTTGGCGGCCTCCAGCAGGCCCTGGATGAAGGTGTCCACCGTGGGCAGCACCGCGGCGGCGAATTCCTTCCACGCGCCACTGGTGGTGGCGGACAGCCGCACCAGGTTCTTTTCGAGGTTCTCGGCTTGCGCGGCCTGTTCGGCGGTGAGCTTGCCGACCAGCTTTTCGGTTTCGGCCAGGTCCTTCAGGTACGGCAGGGCTTGTGCACCGGACTTGCCGAGGAGATCGATGGCCAGCGCGGTCTTGCCGGCGCCGTCTTTGTACTTGTTGAGCTCGTCGGCGACGCGCTTCAACGCATCGGCGGTGTCGAGTTTCTTGAGTTCCTCCGCTTTCAGGCCCAGGGCGGCGAGCGCGTTGCCGGCGCCCTTGCTTTCTTCATCCGCACCGGCGAGGCCCTTGGCGAGCCGCGTGAGGGAGTTTTCGACGACGTCGATGGAGACGCCGCTGATCTTGGCCACACCGGCCAGGGCGGACAGCTTTTCGACCGAAGCACCGGTTTTTTCCGCCAGATCGTCCATGGCCGCGGCGGCGGAGACGAAGTTGCGGAACTGCTGCACCGCGGCCAGCCCGGCGAACGCGGCGGCGGCGCCGGCGAGCAGGCCCTGCAGGTTGCTGGCGCTGCCTTTCAACTGCTCCAGCCCGCCCACGGCGGACTGGATGGCGGCGCGGGTCTCGTCGCGGGCGGTCAGAACCAACTGCACCGGCGGTGGATTCTGGCTCACTTGTGGACTCCGTTGAGTTGGTCGAACATGTCCTGCGCGGTGCCGGCCTCGACGCGTTCGGCTTCGGGCTGGGGCGCAAAGGGCATGAAGTCGGCAAGCCCGAATGGCTCGCGGCGTTTTTCGCGGTCGCGGTTGATCTCCGCCAGGGTGCGGGCGGTGACGGCGCCGGCGACGTCGACGCGCACGTCGCCCCAGGGCTCGCGCTGGTACTCCGCCCAGTGGAGGGCGAATTCCCAGGCGGTCATGGTTTCGCCCAGTTCCTGAAGGGTGCGGCCCAGCGTGCGCGTCAACAGCAGTGCGAAGCGCAGGTCGGGCCGCTCAATCAGTTTTTTCTTGCTTCCTCGACGTCGAGGCCGGAGAGCCGCTGCGCCACCCGGAAGAGCCGCAGCGAGGCCTCGAAGTTGACGGCGCCGAATTCCTGCCACTGCGCCTCGCTCCACAGCGGGTCGCCGTCGCTGGCCAGTACGGTGCGGGCGAGCATGCGCGGGATGTGGATGTAGCGGTCGGGGCCGGACGCCTGGGTCCCCGCTTGCGCGGGGACGACATCGGAGGTGGCGGGGACGACATCGGTAGCAGGGAGGTTCTCCACAAACATGGCGAGCCGCTCGGTCAGGAGCAGCCCGCGCACGATGACTTCGCCGCCGATCTCCGGGACGTCGACGGCCTCCTTGGGCAAAACCGGAGGCTTGGCCTGGTTGCGCGCGATGGCCATCAGGTCGCGAACATCGAGGGCCGGCCGTACGCCGTGATGGCGATCGGCGTGGCGACCTTGGCCTTGGCGCTGCCGGTCGGTACACCGGAAGCCGCGACATAACCGGCGAACGCGACCCGGGTGTTGTCGCTGAACGTGATGCGCACGCAGCGGATGGCCTTCAGGTCGCTGGCGGCCTTGAGGGCGATCAAGCCGGCGTCGGCCGGGTCCCAGTTGGCCGTCATGTTGTACACGATGGCGCTGAAGTTTCCCGGGATCTGCTTGTTGATGTCGTCGTGAATCGTGGTCACGTCGATGAACTCGGGGTCGCCGCCGGAGGCCGACACGTCGCTGACGATGGAGAGCGTGGTGCCGAAGGTGATCACCTCCGCCGTGCCGCTGCTGAAGGTGTCGTAGCTGGTGGAGTCGACGCCCTCGCATTCGAAGGTGTTGCCGCCACCGGAGACGTTGGCGGCGCGCACGACCTTGTAATCGAGCTGGTACATGCCCTGGACTTTCATCAGGATGTAGTCGCCGTTGGTGGGGTCGGTTCCGGTATAGGTGACCACGGCCGGGTTGGCCTTGGTGATGCCGGTGACGGTGAGAGCGGTGGCGAGCGCGGACTGGACCGCGATGGCCACTTTGGACCAGACTTTGACTCCCATGGGAGGCTCCTTTTCGGGCAAAAAAAAGCCCGCCGATGCGGGTGCACGGGCGGGCGGTGGGACTGCGAAGAGACGGAAGCAAGCCTTGCGACTTGCCTCCCGCGGGCTGGTCCGAAGACCAACTCGACCTAGGAACGGTGCATCTACTGCGCGGTGGTGGGGTCGTCCGTGCTGGTGTAGTACAGGCCGCGGCGGGTCATGACCTGGCGGCCGACGGGCTTTTTGCCGGTGTTGTCGATCTCGATCTCGGAAAGTTCTTCGAAGTCGTTGAGCTTCAACAGCCCATCGAGCAGATCGGTGGTGCCGGCTTCGTTGAGCGTGGTTTCCACCTCGGCGATGATCTGGTCGAGGGTTTCGTCGAGTTCGTCCGTGGCCATGGCCACCATCGTGATGGTGAGCGTGACTTCGCGCTCGAGCAGATCCGGGCCGTGGATGCTGGCGGCGGTGATGGTCTCGCCACCCACGCCGATGATGAGCGCGGGCAGCTGCGATTCCGGGATGGTGCGGCCGGTGGCCCGGAAGACGTTTTCGCCGCTGCTGGGCAGCGCGCCCAGCAGGGTGGCCAGGGCGTTGCGGATCTGGGTGCGGACGTGGGCCATCAGGTGGCTCCTAGCGCGAAGCGCAGTTCGCGCACGAAGTTTTCCTGGAACTTGAGCCGCGCGGCGGTGTTGAGCGCGGCGCTGATCCTGCCTTCCACGTAGGTGGCGGCGAGGCTTGCCACGACGATGCCTTCGATGGGGTAGCGCTTGCTGCCGGCGACGCGGATGTACACGTTTTTGACGCCGTTGCTGCGGGCGGTTTGGATGAAGGCGTTGTTCAGCATCTCGGTGGTGATCGGATCGCCGGTCCAGGTTTCCATGTTCTTGGGCCCCTTGACGCGCACCCCGCGCGAGGTCTGCACGGCGTTCCAGCGGATGAGCGGGATGCGCTTGTTGGAAAACGTGAGCTTGGCGGTGAGCGTGGCCGTGTTGGCGCGGGTGAACTTCATCATCGCCTTGAGGATGCGGATGGGCAGGCTGCCGTAGTCCTTACGCATCTCGCGCGCGGCCTGGGCGCGCACGCTGGTGATGGTGCGGTTCAACGCGCGCACGGTGGCCTGCTTGGTGGCCTTTTCCGGGATGGCGGTGAGGCTCAGGGTGGCGGCCTGGATGTTTTCGCGGATGTCTAGGCGCATGGTTACACCTCCTCGAGCGGGCAGACGGTGACTTCGGACACCGGATCCGGCTGGACTTCGACCACGCGGTACTCGGTGCCGCGCAGGGTGATGAGATCGCCCATGGCCAGGTCGGGCGCGTCGTCGCTCATGAAAGCGACCTGCGGGCGGTTGGTGGGCACGATGTCCAGCGCACGCGCGAACGGGGCGATGTACAGGGCGCGCACGGTGGCGGTGCCGGTGGTGGCCAGCGAGCGCAGGGTGGTGTCTTCCCCCAGCCGCTCGATGATGGGGCGCATGTGGCGCGACCAGTCCATCAGGCACCCTCTTCCACGCGCAGCAGCCCGGTGAGCGCGAGCACCTTGTTGCTGTTGCTGGTGGCGGCCAGCACGTGCACGCTGTACACGCAGCCGTCGGACCCGCCCTGCACCGGCTGCTGGAAGGCCTTGCCGATGGCGATGACCGGGCCGACCAGCGGCGTGATGGCGCTGGCGTTGATCGCCCCGGTGCCGTTGTCCAGCGCGGACGGGCTGGCGTCGGTACCCTCGACGGTGGCATAGGTGACGGTGGGCGTGCCGGTGAGGGTTTCGCCGGTGGCCAGCTCGCCGGTGAAGTCGAACGTGAGCACCAGTTTTTCGTGCGGGTCTTTCTTGCGCTTGAAGTAGATGCTCATTGCACTCTGCCAGTGAAGCGCGGCGCGGCGACGATGGTGCCGCCGGCCGGCATTTTGATCAGGAAGCGCGGGTCGAACGCCACGTTGGTGGCCGCAAAACTGGGGGCAAACCCCACCAACACCACGCGACTGATGGTGCCAAAGCCGCCGACGCCGGCGGTGAGCAGTGCGGAGGCGCTCATGTGGCGCGCGTCACCGCGGTGGGCGTGCTGGCGTCGTTGAGCGTGTACGTCGCGGCGGTGGTGCTGCCGTCGAAACGCTTGAGCGTCTTGACGGTGCCGCTGATACTGACCTCGCCCATATGGGCAAGCAACTCGCACAGCGCCTGCATGAGCGTGGGCGCCGCGCCGTCGGCGCGGTAGGCTTCAGTGCCGGCGGTGGTGAGCAGCACACCGGCCAGCGTGGTGCGCTCGGCGCTGGTGAGCGCGATGCCGGTGGACGACAGCAGCGTGGTCAGCGCGCTGAAGGCGGCGACGATGTCGCTGGCGTCGGCCGGGTCGACCGGCAGGTTGTCCGTCTTCGCCTTGATGGCGGTGATCAGCGTGTTCAGCGTCTCGATGTCCGAGACCACATCGAAATGCAGCTTGACCGGGTCGATGGTGCCTTCGGTTCCGCGCACGATGAGCGGGCCGGCGGTGGACTTGTCGCCGGTGGGCACATCGACGTAATAGCTGCCGCTGCCGATCTCGGTGGCGTTGGTCGCGCCGGCGGCCGGATTGCCGAACGCGCCGCCGTTTTTGGACAGCGTCACGGCAATGGTCTTGCCGGTGGCCGCCGTCAGGTGATCGCTGGCCAGGTAGGCGTCGAACGTGACACGCGTGGTGCCGCCCTGCGGTATGCGCTCGCGCATTTAGTGTCCTCCTTGAAGCCGTGAGAAGCCGGTACCGGCCGTGCCACTGCCGTTGCTGCCCAGCTGGTTGAGCAGGTTGATAGCCGCCGGATCGGTGCCGATCTGGTACGGCAGCGCCGCGCCGCGCGATTCGGTGGCGGCCACCCCGGCCGAGGTGGAGAGCACCAGGAAGCCGGTGTCGCCGCTGGCCAGGCCGGAGTTGTCCAGCGTGATGGAGAACGCCCCGCTGCCGTTGGTGGTGAGGCTGCCCTGGTCGGACGGGTCGGTCACGGTGTTGATGGTGGCCGCGTCGAACCACGCCCAGCGCACGGTGGTGGAGGCCAGGGCGGCAGCGCTACCGTCACGCACCACCGAGGCCAGCGTGAGGGCGGCCGACACCGCAACCGCATCAGACGGCTCCAGCGGCAGCAGCTCCAGCGAATTGTCCTTGACCGCGCCGGTGATGGTGATGGCGGCGCCGTACTGATACTGCACCGTCAACGCGCCCGCCGGGCCGCTCGGCAAGGTGATGCGGATGCGGCTGCTGGACTGCCGCACCACGCTCGACGGCGTGACCGGCGTGGTGCCATCAAGCACGCGAAACCCGGTGATGGCGGTGGTGGGCGTGAAGTCGGTGCCGCCGCGCTTGCGCAGGACCACGTCGTACACGGTGGTGCTGATCTGCTCGACCCGCGCGATGCTCGGGCCGCGGCCGTAGGTGGCCAGGCCGGCGGCGAACTTGACGGCCTGCGCCACGCGGCGGCCGAACAGCGTCATGCCGGAGGCGATCGGGTGCACGCCGTCGCTGGAGAGCGTGGCATCGGCCAGGCTCATGCCGAAGGTGACGCTGTCGTCGCAGACGGCGCGGTGTGCGGCGCGGATCTTCTCGGCATTGGCGTCGGTGTAGCTGCTGGCGGTGTTGCGCGGCAGGTACATCACGATCACCGGCAGGCTGGCTTGGCTGGTGTAGCTGCGGAAGTTGGCGAACAGGGTGTCCTGCGCGGTGGCGTAGGTAGCCTGCGACACGCCCGAGGCGGCATCGGCGTTGCCCTGCGCCCACAGCACGGCTTCGTATTTGCCGCCGAGCGCGGTGGTGGTGGTTTTCCAGAGATCGTAGGGCTGGCCGGCGGTCGCGCTGTCCCACTTGCCGCCGTTGGCGGTGACGGTCAGGCCGGAGCCGTCCCAGGCGCTGTCGATCACGCCGACCGGCCAGCCGGTGGCGCTGATCATGTCGTTGGCGAACTGGATCACCGCATTCATGGCGGCGGTGTCCGGCAGCGTCCAGGTCGAGTTGGTGTTGATGATGCCGCTCACGGCCGACAGGTCGTTCGGCGTGAGCGTGGAGTCGCCACCGAGGCGAGTGGGCGAGCTGAACACGCGGAACCAGCCATACGCGAACGACTGGCCGGTAACCGACAGCAGCATGCCGACGCCGGTGCGCCCGCTGGTGGCCGTGACGCCGGTGTCGTTGCTCCAGCGCACCTGGACGCTGTACCAGCCGCCGCAGGGCGCATTGGTAAAGCTGAAGCTGTAGGCGCTGCCGGACGGCGAGGCCACCTTGACGGCCCAATCAAAGCCGGACACCGCAGTGCTGGTGCCGTACTCGACCAGCCGCGCTTCGATGGTGGTGGGCGTGCCGGTGTAGGCGCCGGCCACGCTGATGCTGCCGACGCTGGCGCCGTCGTCGCGCTGGAACACGCGCCGCGACGCGGGCGTGGTGATAGTGATCGAATCCGCCACCGCCGGGTCTTCGAGCGTGATCGAGGCGATGTGGCAGCCAGTGCTGCTGGTGGTGGCCGCCGTGGCGCTGTAGACGGTGGCCTTGCCCAGGCCGGTGATGCGGTTGCCGCTGGTGTCGCTGTAGGTGGCAAAGGGCGCGGCGCCATCGATGAGGACGGCCACATCGACCGTGGCGCCGGTGCCGGTGCAGGTGACGCGCACGGTGTGCGCGCCGGCCGAGATCGCGCTGCCGGTGGCCAGCAGGTCGACGCTGGCGTTGCTGTTGAAACGATACAACTTCGGCGTGGCGCCGTCGATAATCAGGCAGTAGTGCTTCTGCGTGGTGCTGTTGCCGCGCACGCCCACGCCGACCGCGCCGGCCGCGGTGAAATGCTCAAGGATCGCCTCGACGTACTCGCCATCGACGGTGGCCACGCCGCTGGAGTAGTAGACCGCGCCCGACGAGGAGTTGCTGCGGACGCGGTTGCTGGCAATGACCGCCGAACCGGAATACCCACTGCCCTTGGTCCAGGTCGCGCCGGTTTCGCCGGCACGCGAGTCAAGCGCCGCGCCGTCGGTGCCGGTGAAGGTGTCGGTTACTTGCGTGGTCATCGACTTTTTCTCAGCGAATGTTTAGGGGTGCGTGGCGGGCGGCAGTGCCAGATCGGACCTGCCGCCCGGTTTGCGCTGGCTGACTACGACCCTGCCGCCACGATGCAGGCCGGCGCGAGCTTCACGCGGGCGGTGGTGCCGGTGGTGGCGGCAGCTTCAATCACCACGCCCACCGGCAGGTTGCTGGTGCTGGTGGTGGTGAGGCGTTTGTTGGTGTCGTCCCAGTAGGCCTTGTCGCCGGCGGCGAAGGCGGCGGTGGTGGTCTTGGTGATGTCCCACACGCCCTCGGTGGCGAACACACCGGTGCCGGCGCTGGCCACGGTGTCGATGGCGACGCCGAAGAGCGCGGTGCCGACCTTGGCGCCACCGCCGACGGTGACGGCGTAGGGCGCTACAAGCACCAGGCGTTCGCCTTCGGAGACGTAGTTGGTGGCGCCGATGGCCAGGGCGGAGAGGCCCAGGCCCTGCGCGCCAATGAGGCCGGCCGCGTACAACGCGACAGCCAGGACCGCCAGACCCATAAGGATCAGGCGCTGCGGGGTGAAGATGGTTTTCATGGTGGTTCCTTTCGGAGGAGAGTGAAAGCGGGGCGAAAAAAACGCCGCCACGGGGTGAGCCGGGCGGCGTTAAGGTGCTGGAGGCACCGGAGGAGACAAAGCGGTGGAGCGGTGGTGTGCCCTGGGTCCCCGCGTGCGCGGGGACGACAGGTGGTGCTTTACGCGCCGTTGTTCTTGTACATGCCGCGGAAGTCGAGGGCTTTGGCTGCGAAGTCCTGGCGGACTTTCAGTTCCATGCCGTCGACTTCGAAGCCCATGCGCGACTCGAGATAGACGCCCTCGGAGCCTTCGAGGAAGGCGTATTCCACGGTGTCGATCTGCGCCGGGTCGGCGATGCCGTACCAGGCGGTGGCGCTGTTGGCGTCCAGGCGCGGTTCGGCGACGACGGTGAGTTGTCCGGCGAACGGGTTGATGTTCGAGGACTGGGCGGCGATGTAGGCCTGGCTGGCGAACTGCTGCGCGGTGGTCTCGATGGCGGCCGGCACGAGCAGGGTCTTCATGGACAGGTTGATCGGGCGGCCTTCGAGCCCGGTCTGCTTGCGCAGGGCCGCACGCGCCACGCCGAGCGAGGCCACCGAGATGGCGGTGCCGCTGGAGGTGAGGTTGACGTGCGTGGCAACACTGAACAGGGCAACACCATCGGCCAGGGCGGCGTTGGTGGTGAGGATGCCGTACACGGTGTCGCTCTGCAGGTCGGCAGCGGCATTGGCGCACAGCTGCGGCAGGCGGGTGAAGGCCTGCAGATCATCGTTGATGATGGTCTGGCGGTTGATGCCGATGATGCGGCCGTAGGTGGCCAGCGCGTAGGTTTCCTTGCCGTCGGTCACCGAGCCGTATTTGAACTCACCGCCGGACTTGACTTCGAGCAGCGACGGCGCGCCGGAGAGCAGCGTGCGGTTGATGTTCTTGAAGTCGGGCGCGGAGGCGGCGTTGGCCCACACGGTGAAGGTGCGCTGGGTGGCGTCGTAGGCGCGGCGGAGCGACTTGTTGGCGGCATCGAGCAGGATGTTGGGCAGGTCGCTGCCGGACATGAAGGTCCGCTCGGCGATCTGCTGGATGCTCATGCCGGCGGTTTTGATACCGCGCATTTCGAGCATGAGGCGGGCCATCTCGCGGAGGGTGTAGCCGCGGTATTGCTTGGCACCTTCGTCAAGCTTAATCTGGCCGGGCAGCGCGCGGTGCATGAGTGCGTTGGAGACGTGCTCGCGCAGGTTGACGGTTTCGTCGGACAGCACATCCACATGGCCGCCGGGCAGGCCGGACTGCGGGGCGTTGGACTTGCTGCGGGCGGCGAGTTCGTCGAGGACGGCGGCGCGCACGGCGTCGGGCGCGGTGCCGGCGTCGATGTGCTTGTTCACAAACGCGGCGTCGAGGCCGTGGCGCTGGGCCAGGGTGTTGATTTCGCCGATGCGGGCGCGCTCGGCGGTGCGGACGGCTTCGGCGTCGGTGACGGCGGGCGCCGGGGTGGCCGCGGGTGCGGGCGTGCCGGCAGGGCCGCGCGCGTCCATGGCGACCGAGAGGCGCAGCGCCAGGTCGTCGTCGGTGAAGTCATCGACGGTCTTGCCGGCGGTTTGATTCGGCGCTGCCTTGGTCAGCAGCTCGAACAGTTGTTTCTTGAGCATTGCGGGCTCCTTTCGAGCGATGGTGCCGGCAGCCGCCGGCGGTTGTACTGCGGTGAAATCACACGGGAACGTGCGAATGTGGGAATCGGGGGCGGCGGGCTTGCCGTCGGCGCTGCGTACACCGGCGCCGGGATCCGCGCCGATGGGGACCAGCGACACTTCCATGGGTTCCCAGTCGATGGCGCGGTAGATGGGCAGGCCTTCGGACTCCGTGGAGGGCGGCAGCTGCTCGATGCGGTACACGGCGTAGCCGACGGAGACGTTGCGGATGATGCCGGCCTGCACGTCGAGCAGGATGGGGGCGACCTCTTCACGGGCGGAGAAGCGCACGGTGGCGCGCGCTTCGCCTTTGGTGAAGGTGGCGGACTCGACCACGCCGAGCACGTCGGCCAGCTGCCAGCGGTTGTGGTTGTTGAGTAGCGGCGCGCCGGATGACATGCGGCCCATGCGCACGTGCGCGGGGTCAAGCGAGAGGGCCTCCATGTAGTACTGGCCACGCTCCCAGTCGTAGCGCTTGACCATGCCGCCGGCGGACCAGACGAGATCGACGGTGCGGGCTTTTTCGCTGTAGCTGCCGATCGGCGCCAGGCGCGTTTCGAGCGGCATGGCGCGGCGCGTGGTCGTGCCAGATGCGGACGGGCCGCCGGAGGTGCCGGGTTCGAGTTTCATGGGGTTCCTTTCGGGCACAAAAAAGCCCACCTTGCGGGCGGGCGTGCGGTTGCCTGGCTCAGAGGAGCAGGATCAACAGGTCTTCTTCGTCGTCAGCCGGCGGCCAGACGATCTGGTGCGGTTCCTGGTACGGCTTGAAGCCGACACTGCCGCTGCGCCTACGGCCGGCGAGCGGGCTGGTAAGCGGGCGGCTGACGGTGATTTCTTCTTCAGGCGCGGCCGGCTGGATGGCGCCAAACCATCCGCCAAACCATTCAGCAAACCAGTCGCCGTGGTTGGCCACGGCTATTCACCTTCAAGCGTGCCGATGGTCCTGGTGCCGGCGCTGTAGGTGCCGGCCACCCGCACGGTGGTGCCGTCGATGCCGGTGAAGCTGGGGTTGCCGGATTCAAGCCCGGCGCCGTCGCCGGCCGCAACGGCGGCGAGGATGCGCATGACCTGCTCGGCTGTAAAGCCCGCTTCGATGACCTTGGCCCAGACCGCGTCTGCCACGTTGGCGGTGGTGAGCCCGGTGCCGGTGACCACAATGTCGATGGCCATGTTGCCGTAGGCGGCGATGGTGGCTTCCAGATCGCCGGCGCCGGACAGCGCGATCGCCATGTTGCCGAGCGCGGACAGGCTGGCCGCCAGGTCGCCGGCGCCTTCCATGTCGATGCTCATGTTGAGCCGACCTTCGATCGCTGCGGCCAGTTCGCCGGCGCCCGTCATGGCGCACAGCATGGCGATGGCCAGGGCGGCGTCTGCGCCCAGCGTGCCGGCGCCGGTGAGATCGATGCTCATGTTCCGGCTGGGGTACAGATCGCCGGCCAGATCACCGGCCGCATCGGTGCGCATGGACATTTCGCCCACGATGATCGGCGGGCTATAGACGGCGGGCAGGTAATGCCCGGGCGGGTCGGCGGCGGTTTGCAGCACGGCCGCGGCGCCGTCCGGCATGATGAACTTTTCGAACTGGCGATAGCTGTCCCACTGCGCCGGCAGCAGGGCGTGCGCGCTGCCCTCGACCAGGTTGCCGTTGTAGATGGCGAAGCAGTTGGCCATCAGCATGGATCAGGTCCAGCCGAAGTTCAGGTTCAGTTCGATCAGCGAGTTGGCCGGGGTGGCGACGCCGCTCTTGCCGATGGCGTAGATGGCCGCGCCGTCAAATACCCGCACACCACCATCGAAGCGCCACGGGACCGCCTGGCCGAGCACCTGCAACGGCACCGGATCGCCCAGGGGCTTGAACAGCGCCACACAGTACATGCCGGAGGTGTAGGTGGCGTTGTTGCGGACCGTCTGGATACTGCGGATGCCGCTGTCGGCGCCCTGCAGCGGGATGGCCGGGCCGAACTTGCCTGCACCGGTGGCGCCGGTGTACAGGATGTGCGAGTTGGTGGCGGCCGTCTTGCCGATGGGCAGGCTGGGCGTGGTAGGCGTGGCGCGGCCGGTGGTGCCGGCGCCGCTCTGGTAGCCCAACGACAGGCCGGGGGTGCCGGCGCCAAGCGCCGTGGCCGATGGATTGAAGAACATCGCCTGCACGCCTACGCCGTCGGAATAGCGCGGGAGGCGCACGTCGATCACGTTGGTGCCGGTGCCGGCGTCGGTGAAGGCGATGGCGGTGCCGGCAATGGCGTTGGCGCGGCTGGTGGCGAAGCGGCTGGTGGTGGCCGACACGCGGATGGTGTAGTAGTCCGTGCCCGCCACCAGGCCGGTCGGCAGCGCGCCGCCGCTGTTGCGGAAGCGCACCTTGCTCAAGCTCTGGATGTCGTTGGTGTAGGTGCCCAACAGGCCCGACGAGCTGGAGAACGTGGTGGCCTCGCCACCGCCGGTGGCTGTGCCGTCGTTGTACGGCCAGATGACGTTCTGCGCGGTGGCGGTGGTGACCGTGGTGACGCGGAAGAAGCCGAGGATGTCGATCAGCTGCACCCAGTGCGGGACCACGGTGGTCGCGGCGGTCTGCGCCATGCAGGTTTCGAGGATCTTGTAGTCGTCGCCCGCCGCGCCGATGTCGCCGCCGTGGTACAGGCTGCCGGCGTTGGCGGTCTGGTCGGTGAGCGACTGAAACAGCAGGTTGGTGCCGGCGTCGAAGATGGCATCCGCCAACGGGTAACCACCGCCGCGGGCGTAGCTGTGCCACTCGTTGGCCACTGCCGCCGCCGTCGGGTTGAACTGCTTGGACATCAGCACCTGGAAGCGCTTGCCCAGCGCCGACATCGAGTTGAGCCTGTTGTCCAGCCCGGTGAATCCGCCCATGCTATACCTCCACCCAGAGGGTGCGTAATTGCCCTTCGATGATCACGCCGTTCAGCGAGCCGCTGGGCTGGCAGACCATCGACAAATAGGCGTCGTCCTCGATCACTTCCAGCATGCCGAGGTGGCGCCACAGGTCCCATTCCGAGGGGTTGGTGATCTCATAATTCGCGAACGGCGCCAGCGGCTTGACCAGCACGGCGGCCAGGTTGCCGGCGTCAGCCGACAGAAACTCGATTTGCTCGATGGCGCGGACACCGCCATCGCCCTGGGCCAGCGGGACGAACAGGCCGGCACAGCCATTGGTGGCGCTGGCCGACGTGGCCACCGTGCCAAGCACGGTTTGCGTGTTGACGGTGACGATCGGCGATACCCGCCCGGCCACGCCTTCGCTGTTGGTGTAGGTCACCTGCAGCGTGCCGCCGCCGATGTACGGGAACTGCTCGACCAGCATGATCTGCACGCCGCGCCCGTCGGTGGAGCGCGGCAGCGTGACGGTGTTATCCATCACCTGGATGTCTTCCATCGGGATCAATGGGTAGTACATCAGGTAGTCCATGATTTTCATCGGCAGCGGCACGGCGCCGGCCGAGACCGACAGGACGGTGACGCCCGACAGGTACTTGCGGTAGGCCGCGCCTTTGTCTTCGCCATGATCGAGGCCGCCGTCGGTGCTGCGGCGCAGGGCGCGCGCGGCCAGGGGCGAGCCATCGGTGAAGTACTGCGCGGCCGGGTAGCGGCCGAAAAACGACAGGTCTACCGCGATGCCGGCGGTGGTGATGACCGACGGGTTCTTGATCCAGGGCCGCGAGAGCGTGCGCCCTTCGTCGGCCGCCGAGAACAGCTTTGCGTGCGTGAGCATGCGTTCAAACGCTCCGGCCCGTGAGCGCCGACAGCAGTTGCCGCAGGGTGAGCTTGATGCGGATGACGTTGCGCTGCACGGGGCCCATGGCTTCGAGCCGGCCCTTGCCGTACAGCGTGACCTTGCGGTTGGCCCAGATCGGGGCGTCGGTGTGCGGGCAGGAAAATTCTTTCAGCGGCTCGACACCCTCGCCTTGCGGCGTGACTTTCACCGGCAGCTCGCACACGCTGCACTGGTACAGCGGGGGGAAGTTGTTCAGGATCTTCATCAGGTTTCGGTGATCGTGACCGCGCCGGCCGGGAAGCGCGGCTGGATCTGATTGCTCACCGCGATCGGCGCGTTGAGGTCGCCGTAGTGGAAGATTTCGGCGGCACCACCACCGGTCTTGCCGGCGGCTGCGCTGGTGATGGTGTTACCTGTGACGCCGCACTGCGCGAACTCCACGGCTGCCGCGTTCTCAGTGGCGCCAGCGGAGGGTGCGGACCACCCGCCAGTGGTGCGCGCCACATTGACGCGCGCGTAGTTGGTGTACGTGGATTCGTTACTGGCCAGCGTGCTCGCACCGGTGTAGCTGGCGGTGGCCAGCGCCATGGCGATGTTGGTCAGCGGCGAGCTGGCGGCGTTGTCGGCGACATTGGCCCACCCGGTGGCGTTGTAGATGAGCGCCAGGATGGCGTTGCATGCTGCGGTGGATTTCGGCATTTTTATTC
Organism: Burkholderiales bacterium; assembly: GCA_965279115.1. Lineage (GTDB taxonomy): Bacteria > Pseudomonadota > Gammaproteobacteria > Burkholderiales > JAEUOS01 > JAEUOS01. The sequence continues at coordinate 5,561,269 of OZ257137.1, read as the reverse complement.
CAATTCCAGTAACGACGATTCACTCGACATCGGTTTCGGTTTGCGTGGCGCCGGTGAGGCGGCCGAGCGCGTCGCGCGAGACGGTGGTGGTGGTTTGCCGCGCCGGCAGGTGCACGTTGACTTCGGCCGGCGGTTGTTCGTTGCGAATGTTGATCGGGGTGGGGTTAACGCGGTTTTCGACCGTGATGGGCGTGGGCTCGACCTTATTCTCGACGGTGATGGGCGTAGGCTCAACGCGGTTTTCGACCGTGATGGGCGTGGGCTCGACCTTGTTCTCGACGCGCACTTCAGGCGCGGCGATGTGGTTGTCGCCCATGTTGATGTGTACGTCGGGCATGCGCGGTGTGGCGCTGATGCGGCCCAGCTGCTGGGCCATGTCGCGCTTGACATCGTCCACACGGGCGTAGAAATCGCGCGTGAGGCTTGCGATATCGGCTTGCAGGCTTCGCGCGCCGGGGCCGCCGCGGTCGTTGCCGCCGCCGCCGGATCCGCCGCCATCGCTGCCATCACCGCTGTCGCCGTTGCCGTCGTTGGGGTTGTTGTCGCCGTTGCCGTCGTTGGCGCTGGCGGCGGCCTCGGCGTTGGCGTTGGCCTTGGCGAGTTCGTGGGCGGGGTCGGTGTCGATGACGATGCCGAGCTTGGCGAGCTTTTCGTTTTCCGCGGCCAGTTCGGCGAACGTGGTGTCCGGGTCGTCGCCTTCACCGCGGATCTGTGCGGAGAGGGTTTCCATGCCGGCGGCGCGGCGCTCTTTGGCGGCCTGCACGTCCTTGAGCGGGTCGACGCTGCGGCGCTTGGGCGGCGTCCACAGCACGCTGGTGTCCTGGCTGCGGTTGAGGTTGGCGAGGTAGGCGGCCTCGACGAACCAGGCGTTGATGCGGTCGCACACGACCGGGATGTAGGTGAGCCACTGCAGCTGGTCGAGCATCTCGTTGAAGTCGATCAGGCCAGCGCGGATGCTGCTCAAATTCACCGTGGAGAGGTCGCCGGTGAGTTGCTGGTAGGTGATGCCGGCACCCACCGCGATGGCGTGCAGCTGGGTCTTGGTGTAGTCGCCGTAGCCGCTGCTGTTCGACGGCGTGCCGAAGGTGATGCTCTCGCCGGGCTTCAGGTATTCGATGAGGCCGGGGGCGAGGGTTTCGGTGCGGGTGGTGGTGCCGCTTGAGTCGGTTTCGGTCTGCGCGTTGGCCAGGACCCGGTTGTTGTCGCTGGTGGTGACGAAGGCGGCGAAGCAGGCTTCGATTTTCTTGCGGACGAGCTCGGCGTCTTCGTAGTCGTCGAGGTCGCGCAGCTTCATCATGCTGGTGGCCAGGCGCGGGATGCCGCGCAGTTGGCCGGGGCGGTCTTTTTCGTACAGGTGGATGATTTCCGAGGCGGGCACGCGCACGGATTCGAACGCGTGCTTGATGACCAGGGAGTCGCCCGGGTGCTGCCGGTAGAGGTGGTAGGCCACGCGCTGGCCCATGGGGTTGATTTCGACCCCAGCGATGGCGTAGTTGCCGCCCGGCATGGGGCCGTGTTTGCTGCTGTCGAGGTAGTCCGGCTCGAGCACCTGGAGGCGCAGCGGGACGCCGGCGGCGTTTTTGTCGAAGTGGCGGCGGATGAGGGCTTCGCCGGATTCGAACATGGCGCGGGCGGCGAGGTTTTGCAGGCCGTAGACGTCGAAGTGCTGGTCGAAGTCGGCGACGCGTGCCCAGTCTTTCCAGAGGTTGCCGGCGCGGGTGTTGGTGTGGCGCGGCATGACGCCGGTGCCGACGAGCTTGGTGGCGAGCTTGGCCACGGCGATGCGCGCGTAAGGGTTGTTGCGGATCTGCTCACGCGAGCGGGCGCGCAGGGTGGTGAGCGCGGGGGCGATCTCTGCGTTGGCGCTGGTGCCGGCGGAGGTCCAGCCGCTGGTGCGCCGGCCGCTTTTGGCGGCCTGGAATTCGCGTACACGGCCGAGCGCGACACGCGCGGATTCGCGGGCGAGGCCTCGGTGCGGCGAGACCCAGCCGATGGCGCGGTCGAGCCAGGTGGGCCCGGCGATGTGGTGGGCGGCCATGTCAGTCGCGCGAGTAGGCTGCCACGGAGCGGCGCGGCGTGGCGGTGAGCGTGCCGGCGGCTTCGAGCGCGCCCTGGACGACGGCGATGGCGCGTTCGAGTTCGCTGATGCTGCGGTATTGGACCTTTTTGCCGTCGTACTCAACGGACAGTTCGCCCGAGGCGAGCGCGGCCTGCAGGGCGGCGAGCTGGGTGGTGGTGTAGGCCATTTAAGCGGCTGTCCGATATTTGAGGGGTTCGAGGGCGGCGGCGACGATGTGTGCCACCGGGATCGCGGCCTGGCAGGCGGCGGCGCCGGTGGTTTCATCACGCGTGCAGTGCTTGAAGGTCTGGTGCAGCTGGTGACACGGGTAGCAGGCGACGTTGCCGCTCAGTGCCACGGTGTTGAGCCAGCGGTCGGTGAGGTTGGCGCGGCTGCTGTGCGAGAGCAGCACAACCTTGCGCATGGGCTCCACCGCCATGGCGTTCAGGAGCGCGGTTTCCTGGCCGATGACGATGTCGGTGAGTTGCGCAAAGGCCAAGGCCTCGCGGATGGGCCAGTCGGTGCCGATGAAGCGGACGCGGCCGTGCAGCGCGGTGTTGATCTCGGGCCGCCAGCCGCGGGCGTCGCCGAGGATGATGACGTCGCACTTTTGCTCGACCAGGGCGGGCAGCAGCTGGTCGAGATGCGGGTAGAACTTGGGCGGGGTGCTGCCGCTGACGGCCAATGCCACCAGCTTGCGGCCCTGCACGCGCATGCCGCGGACGCGCTTGGTGGCGGCGGTGCGTTCGTCCGGTGTGGGGATGAAGCGCATGCGCAGCTTGTGGGGCACGCCGGCGAGGTCGTGCAGGCGGTCGAAATAGCTGCCGCCGAACACTTGCCGGCGCACGTCCGCCGGCCAGTAGAAGCGCAGGTCGGCGGCCACCGCGAGGTTGTTTTTTTCGACGGCTTCAGCGAGGTTGATGAAGCGGTTGTACTTGGCGGACTCTGCGTCCCAGTAGGCCGGCAGTTCCTGGAGGGTGAACTGGTGGTCGTGCACGGCGATGATGCGGTCGATGTTGGGATCCGCCTGCAGTACTTCGCGCCCCTGCGGCCCGGTGTACACGGTGACGCGGTAGCCCTGGTCCTTGAGGTGGGCGGCGATCGAGCTGGCCCACAGGCTGTCGCCATACGCGCCGGGGCGCACGATGGCGGCGCTTTTGCTGGCGGCGAAGGCGCGCTTTTCGTCGGCGACGCGCTTGCCGCCTTCGAACATGCAGCGCGGGGTGGCGGTTTTGCGCAGGACGAGGAAGAACGAGTACTCGTTGCCGCCAGCGCGGATGTCGTATTCCATCAGGTCCCAGCCGCGCACGGACTTGCGCGCGATATCGGCCATGGCGTTGAGGATGTCGTCGGGCGCGAAGTCGTGCTTGTGGTCAGGGTTCGCGCCGGGCTGCCCGATCTGCGGGTAGTGGTCGCGGTGCGGCAGGTACAGGCACAGGTGGCCGCCCACCTTGATGACGCGCCACCACTCCGCCAGCGCGGCCGGGTAGTCGACGACGTGCTCGAGGAAGTGGCTGCTGAAGACGGCGTCGAACTTTTCGTCGGCGAAGATGCCGAGGTTTTCGCCGGACATGGCGAGCGTGACGCCGGGCTGCGCCTGCTCATCGATGCCGATGAAGTGCCGGAACGCGCGCCAGGGGCCGCAGCCGATGTCGAGCGTGGCGCCGGCGGTGTACGGCACGAGCTCGTTGCGGATCTTGGCGGCTTCGTTGCCGTTGCTGGTTTCGAGGGTCCAGGTCAATCTGCTCTCCGGTGTGGTTCAGCGCCGGCCAAACCAGTCCCGTCGCGGTTGAATCCACGCGGGTTTTTTGGGTGTTTCACGTGGCACACTTTCGGCCACGGGTGGTGCGGCCGGCGGTGGGGGTTCCACGGCCGGCGGTGGTGCGGGGGCCTCCTGGGTCCCTGCGTTCGCGGGGACGACAGCGGGGGCATTTACGGCATCCGCCTCGCCGTCGGTGGCGGCGGCTGGCATTGAGGCGGCATCCTGAGGTTCGACCTCGGGTGCCACGTCAGGCGAGGCTGCTTCCGTCCCGGTGCGCGGATCCCGGGTGTTGCGCTCTTTGCGCTCGGTGGCTTCGGCTTTGGCGGCGGCGACGAACAGGTCACCGGTGCCGCGGAAGAAGGCTTCGAGCTTGTCCCAGTTGGCGCGCGTGACGCCGGCGCGGATGGCGGCGGCGTAGGCGTAGCCCTCCAGGTCGAAGGGTTCGTTGGCGACGCCGGATTCCTTCTCCCAGACCCACTTTTCATACCCGTGGATGAGCTTGCGGGTCTTGCGCTCCGCGGTGAGGCCCTTGTAGTAGCTGTCGGGCAGCCCCAGCGGGAAGTGCATGTACTGCGGGCCGGGCTTTTCGATGCCGAGACGCGACAGCACCAGGCTCTTGGCACTGTCGACGCCGATCGGCCAGAGGTCGATGCCGTCCTTGATGACCTGGCCGCGCCAGTCGATGTCCTGCTTGCTCGGTTTTCCGAGGATGGCTTTGCCGCTCGACTGCACGCCTTTGACCGGGAAGATGAGCCGGTGGCCCCGCGTGGCGCAGAAGTTGTACACGCGCTGGGTGAGGAAGCCGGAGTCGACGGCCGTGGCCAGGATCCGCATGCTGTTGCCACCTTCGTGCGCGAAGCTGGTGGCGAGGAAGTCGTCGAGGGACTCCCAGACGTCGTCTTGCATGGGGTCGCCGTAGATGACTTCATACGCGACGAGCCAGGATTCCTCTCCCCTGCCCCAGGCTTTGACCTTGACTTCGAGGCGGTTCTTCTGCACGTCGACCGCGGCACTGAGCATGAGGCCGCCCATCGGGACGCTGCGCAGGCGGTACGCTTCGGCGCGGGTGCGCAGGCCTTCGTGTTCGACCTCTTGCCCGGGGTCGCTGTACTCGAGCGCGAGCACGGTGTTCATGAAGGTGCGCATCTTTTCGCCGGAGGGGTCGGCCTCGGCTTCGATGTAGTCGCGCACGGCCTGCAGCCAGCCGTACCAGCCCAGCGGGGAGTACAGGCTGGAGAGGTGGTAGCTCTTCGGGCGCCCGGCGCCGGGCTGCTCGGGCACCCACTGGCCGGCGGCGAACATGGCGGGCTTGTGGTGCTCTTCGATCGGCTCGGCGCAGGCGATGCACTCGTAGTGCACCCACAGGACCTCGGCGGTGTCGCGCTCGAGGACGGTGTCTTCGGACTCGGCGATGTGGGCCTGGCAGTGGGGGCAGGTGTGGATTACCGGGGCTGCAGCGCTATCAGGGAGCCGGTGTTCGGTCTTGAGCTGGGCTGTGGACACACTCTCCACATTCGGGCTATCCGTGAGGGCCGGGCGTTCGACTTTCGGGCTATGTTGGGAGCGCACAGCCCCGGTAATCGGCGATTCAGGGTGAATCACCGGGGCCGCGGGGGTTGCGCGCGCTTCGGCAGCGGGCGCGGAGGACGGGGAGGAGCCGTCGTCCGAAGGGGTTGCGGCCCCGGTGATCGGATCCGCGGAAGAGACCCCTACAACCGCCGCCGGCTCACAGGCCGGCGGCGGCGGGGTTACTACGCTCTCTCGCAGGTGTGCGTCAGGCAGGATCTCGCTCAACCCGCCGCACTCCGTACACCGGAGGTCGCGGGCCTTGCGGGTATCCCACCGCATCTGCTCCCACACGAGCGGCTGGCGATGCTCGCAGTGGGGGCACGGTACGTAGGCGCGCCGCTGATCGCCGCGTCGCCAGTTTTTCATGATCTTCGAGCGGCCCCGCGCGCCCTTCACGCTGGAGTTCTTGAAGATTTTCTTGCGCACAAAGGTGTCGGTGCGCTTCTCCGCCAGTTTCTCCGGCGCGCCCTCGCCGCCCAGGGAATCGGGAAAGCTGTCCAGTTCGTCGAGGAACAGGTAGCGCACCGGGCTGGAGGCCAGTTCCGCCGCGCTGTTCGCGCCGGCGATGATGAGCAGGCCGCCGTCGAATTCCTTCAGCGACGCGGTGTTCGAGGCGTCGCGACTGCGCCTTTCGGCCACCTTGTCGCGCAGGCTGGGCGTGGCCTCGATCATCTTGTCGATGCGCGTCTTGCCGCTGCGCTTCGCGGTGTTGCTGGTGGGTAGGACCAGCATGGCCGGGCCCGGTGCGACGTCGATCACGTAGCCGAGGAAGTTGTTGCCGACTTCGGTACCGGCCAGCTGCGTGCCCTTGGCCAGGATGACTTCCTGGACCGGGTCTGAGGGCGAGAGCGCGGCCATGATCTCGCGCATGAGCGGCACTCGGTCGGTGCGCCACGGGCCGTACTCGGCAGTGGTCTCTTTCGGCAGGATGCGCTTCTGGTCGGCCCATTCCCACACGGTGATCTCGGGGTCGGGCGTGAGGCCCTCGATCAACGCGCGCCAGACGATCTCACTCGGAGAGGCCAGGCCCTCCGGCAGCAGTAGTTCCGCGGGTGAGTTCATCGAGCGATCGGCCCAGGGCCGTGGTGAATTCCATTTGCGTGCGGGCGATCTCGCGCGTGAGCATGAGGTCGACGCGTACCGGGTCGCGCTCGGCTGCGAGCAGCGGCGCCTGCGAGGACGCGAGGCCGGCCTGCGCCTCGCGCAACGCCCGCGCGGCCAGGACGATGGCCCGGCGTACACCGGCCACCGGTACCAGCGCGCCGATCTTCTCGAGGTAGTCCAGCTCCGCAGTCTTGGCGGAGAACTCCTCGCGCCTGGACCGGTGCGAGTAGTACTTGCTGTTGGCGGGGGCGTCGGGCGCGACAGCGTCCGGCGTCGGTTCGGTGTTCAATCCAACGGCGGCAGCGGCGACGGTTTCAGGCGCGGGGTTCGGGGTGGCGTCCGCAGGGCGCGTCCCCGGCGCCTGGTCGTCGCTGCCGCCGGCCGGCGCCCCCGGGGTTTCGGGGGCGTCGGCAACCATCGGAGCAGGGTCGAGCAGCGATGGCTGGGACTGCAAGACGACTGCGGGCCGCTGCGAATTTTGCCGATCAGATCGGACTATCGGGGACGCCTCCGCCGCAGTTTGCAGCCCGCATGCGTCTTGCGCCACGTCGGGTGCCGGGATCACCTTGCCGCTTTTCGCGGCCTCGTTCGGGTCGGTGTTGCGGTTCCACTGTGCCGCGGCCTGGTTGACCTCGATGCCAGTGATGCGGCCGGGCTGCCCGTCCGCGCCGGAATCCGCCCGCCGCACCGCCGTGACGCGGCCGGATGCGATGGCCTTCTGCACCGCCTGCAACGACACCCCACGGCGCCGCGCAAACTCTCGCAGACTGACCCACTCTTCGACCACCGCACACCTCGCGTGAGCGCTGCGATGACCACCCCAAGGCGACTACCCCGGACCAAACACCCAGACTAACGAGAAAACGCGAGTCTGCGCATCGCAAGGGTTTGGGGTGGGGAAGGACCCGCGCGATTGCCGACGCGGAAGTGAAAAGCCCTCGCGTTGCTGCTGCGAGGGCTTGATGGTGTGATGCAAGTCGCTGATCACACAGGGTTCGCTGCGTCTACTACCTCGGCGCGCCCTCCTCCGTCGTCGGATTCTGAACGCAGGCCTGAGGGGCCGCAGCAAATTGTGGGCGCACTGTAAGCCCCATGACTACCGGGTGTCAAGCGTTGGCGGATAATGACAACCGGCGCATTATCCGGCGCATGGTTGGTTGTCTCATGGCTACCAGCGCACGAGGCATAGGCCGCAGCGAGGGCGCGCTTGCCCTCTACCACTGCCACACGATTGCGCGCCATGATCACGGCCCTGGCCAGGAAGGGGATGTAGTCGCCACGCCTTTGGCCGATGGTGCGCATGACCAGCTCGCGCTTGGCGCGCAGCACGTAGTGGGCGCGCAGGAAGGCGTACTCACGTTCGGGAAACCAGGGGTTCTTGACCACGCGATCGATGAATGCGGCATCGGCATCGTCGATCACGGGACGCCATGGGGAACGGGTGACGCTGTCGACGTCATCGCCCACCGCACGGGGCGCACGGTAGCGGCCCTCGATCGAGGCGCAGTGCGTACGGCGCGGGCTCTCTTCGCGGGCACGCCAGTCGCCCCAGTTCTGCAGGCGGGAATCCATTGCAGCATCGATCTCCACCGGCTGCCACTTTGCACGATTGCGCATCACGCACCACCTTTCGCAGTTTTCAACAATTCCCGGATGCGCAGCCGCTTGAGCAGGCGCGCGGTGATGGGTGAAAGCGGGTACGCCTGGGCACGCCTCGCGCACTCGATTTCGCGATCGGCCTGCGCACGGGCTGCATCGGCAGCGAGCATTTCCTCTGCACGCTCTTCGCGGATCTCGACGACTACGGCAGGGTCGCGGTATTCCCAGGCCTGCATGACATTCGCTTTCATGCGCTCACCTCGCTGAAAAGCCCCTCACCCACCCCCACCGCATCACCCAAATCCCCCTGCTCCACCCGCTCCAGGTGCCCGCGGCAGTACCACGGGCTGGAGGCGTGATTGCCGGTGGAGGTGACGCCCTTGTGCGTACACCGGATGCCGTGCTCCCGGAACGCGCACTGGCGGTCGATCACCGGGGGCGGTTTGGCGGCAGCGGCGCCGGGCAGCGCGGCATCGGTGGTGCGGCGGATTTCGAGCGTGTCCCACTGGCGGCGCAGCGTGGCCGGCGAGAGGATGTTCGATTGCCAGAACGCGTGGCCGTTGGCCCAGCGGAACAGGGCTGCGATTTCGCGCCGGTCGCGCTTGTCGCGATCGCGCATGAGCCGGATCTCGTTGGCCCACTTCGGCAGGTTGGGTGGGCGGTGCTTGGGATGCAGCTTCAGCACCAGGTCGAACATCCACTGCGCCAGACGCAGATCGTCAGGATCGGCCACCTTGACCTCAGGCTTCGAATCCTGCAACCCAACGTCCGGACGCAAGTTCGGACATGGTGTTGTTGTAGTTGTTAGTAGTTGTTCGGGTGCAATAGCTGTTGCACCCTTTATGGCGTCAGGTTGCACCCTTTCTGCTTCAGGTTGCACCCTTTCAGCCGGAATAAAGGGTGCAATATTTGCACCCTTTCCGTGTTTGGGTTGTGGCGCCGGAACCGCCAACGCCACCCCCTCGATCCAACCCGGATCAATCCGGTACTCGTTCGGATGCCCGCGGCCGTTGCCTGTCGCGCGCACCAGACGCAGCCAGCCCATCTGCGTCAACTGGCGCAGCTGATACTGCACCGCACGCTCCGACTGGAACGTGTGCTTGGCCATGCGCGCCACCGAGGGATAGATGTCCTCCCCTTCGCTGCTCGCCGAATCCGCCAAGGCCAGCGCCAGCAGGCGGATGCCGCCCCCGAGCGGAAAGCGCTCGAAAACCATTGAAACCATCCGTACGCTCACGTCAATACTCCCCTTCCACCAGGTCGGTGAAGCGCGTGTTCGCCGAGTGGAAACTCAGCTTCACCGTCCCCACCGGCCCGTTGCGCTGCTTGCCGACGATGATCTCCGCGACGCCCTTGGCGGACGTGTCCTCGTTGTAGACCTCGTCGCGATAGATGAACAGGATCACATCGGCGTCCTGCTCGATGCCGCCGCCGTCGCGCAGGTCGCTCATTTGCGGGCGGCGGTTGGTGCGTTTTTCGAGCTCGCGATTGAGCTGCGAGAGCGCGATCACCGGGATGGCCAACTCCTTGGCCAAGAGCTTCAGCGCGCGCGTGATCTCGCCGATCTGCTGCACGCGGTTGTCCCGGTCGTTGTTGCCCGCCATCAACTGCACGTAATCGAGCACGATCAGCCCCAGCGTGCCCTTGGTGGCGCGGAACAGCCGCCGCGCGCGCGCCCGCAGTTCGTTGGGCGTGAGGTTGGACGACTCATCCACGTGGATCGGCGCACCCGAGAGCAGGTTCACCGCCTCGGAGAGCTTCTCCCACTCGGTGGCGTTGAGCTTGCCGCGCCGTACACGGTGCTGGTTCAGGCCCGCCACGCCGGCCATCATGCGCACCGCCAGCTGGTTGCCCGGCATTTCCATCGAGAACACGCCCACGGGCTTGCGCTGCTTCAGCGCCACGCATTCCGCGATGTTCAGGGCCAGGGCGGTCTTGCCCATCGAAGGCCGGCCGGCGATGATCACCAGATCACCCGGCGAAAGCCCCGCCGTCTTGCGGTCCAACTCGGAAAACCCGGTCGAGAGCCCGATCAGATCGGAATCGCTCTCCCGCTCGGACAGGTCCTGAATGCGCAGCACCGCATCGCTCATGAAATGCTGCATCAGCGGAAACTCCCCGCCGCCCTTCGCGTTCGACTCCGCCACGGCCAGGATGCGCCCCTGCGCCTCATCCACCAGCGTCTCCGCGCTGCGCCCGTTGGGCGCGTGCACATCCACGATCACCGACTGGCACGCCGCCACCAGCGCACGCCGCAGCGCCCGCTCGCGCACGATCTTCGCGTACTGCACCACCCCGGCCGCGCCGGGCGTGTTGTTCACCAGGTCGTTCAGGTACTTGAGCGCGTTCTCCACCTTGATGAGGCGATTGGTCAGCCAGTCGAACACCGTCAGCATGTCCGCCGCCTTCCCGGCATTCAACAACTCAAAAATCGCGCGGAAAATCTGCGCGTGGTCCTGCACGTAAAAGTCCGCCTGGCCGATGATGTCGGCCACATCGTCGAAGGCCTTGTTGTCCAGCAGCAGCCCGCCCAGCACCGCCTGCTCCGCCTCGTTCGAATACATCGGCCCGCGATCGCCGGGGCCGCTCTCGGAATCTGATTTCGCCACTACGCCTCCTCCAGTTCGCGCCGCGTGGTGGACCACTGCGCGCGCGTCATCCATTGCTGTTGCGTCAACAGCTTCATTTCCTCAGCGAAGGCCGGGCCGTGGCGCTTGGAAAGCCGCGCAAACCACGCCAGCCGCGCCTCCAGCCCCGGCAGCCGGCAGATCCAGCGCGCGTAACACACCCGCTGCCACTCGGGCGAGGCCGTATCGAACATCGCCGCATCCGGATAGCCCGACGCATGCATCACCCCGCCCTCCGCGCTTGTTCCTTCAACCATTCCTGCAGATCCTCGAGTACCTGGCGCTCTTCGACCTCCGGCGTGTACGTACCGATGAGCGTGGCGGAGGCCACGTGGCGGTTGGCCGTCATCTCGCGAAACTTGCCGGAGCGCGTGCGCCGCACCTCCGCCTTGCCGCCGATGCAGAACAGGCCCGCCGGCTCCAGCATCGAATGCAGCTGCCGGGTGGCCGCGGCGGCCCAGTAACGCGCCTCGCGCTCCGACATCACCACCAGGCGCACCTTGTTGCTCATAGCGCGCGGAACCCATCCAGCCGCGCCTTGATGATCTGCACCGGCTCCACCACCACCACGCCGGCATCGCGCAGCCGCTGCAGCGCGGTTTTCACGCGCAGGCGACGCAGGCCGGTACCGGCCGCGATCTGCCCATCGAGCAGCGCCGCCTTGTTGTCGCGCAGGAAGGCCAGCACGGTCGCGTCGTCGGTCGATTCCATCACCGCACCCGTGTGTCCGGCGCCGCACTGAGGGCGGCAGCGCACAGAAAAACCACGCCGCAGGCCCGCACACTGCGGCCCGCGAGGGCATGTGTCCGCAGGTGCGTGAGGCCCAAAAAAAACGGGAACATCACGCCTTGCCCCCGGCCGGGGAGTCCACTCCCGCATGACTCCCTCCGGACTCCCCCAGCACTCCCTCGCTGCGTAGCACCCGGTGCATCACAGTGGATGCATGCAACTCATCCGCCGCCCACTTGTCGATGATCTCCCGCGCCAACTCCTGCATGTCGCGGCCGGTCGCGGTCGCTTTGGCGAACAGCACGGAATGCGCCGTGCGGCGCAGCTTGGTGCGGAAATCGACCAGTTCTTCACCACACATAGCACGCTCCCAAATAAAGGACGGGCCGGCATCCCGAAGAACACCGGCCCGCAATCCCCAGGAGGGGGGAGGAGACAAACCGAAAAAGCAGAAACCAGGGCGCCGCGATCGCGGCTGCTTGTCCGCCGACGCTCACAAACGGGGCTCCAAACCTTCCGTCGCGAACAGCTCCGGATGCAGTTCAGCCGCTGCCACACCGGTCAGCGACTCCACCTTGCGGGCGCGTCCCACAGGAATCTGCCGCGCCCACTTGTGGGCAGCCTGCAAGCTAATCCCGAAAACCCGCTTGATACCCGGCGCACCCCCGAGGGCCGCGAAGGCCCGTTCGTGGGGCGTTTTTTCTGAGGAATCCGTCATGAAGCCTATCGCTGGCTGTTTTGAACACGCGCAATTTATCAACTATGAGTTGATACGTCAACTACAAGATGATGGACGCCCCATGCCGCAAGCGAATAATTCGCCCATGAACAAAGAATCACCGCCGGAAACCTTCAACAGCCGGTTTGTCAAACTCAAGACGGAATCCGGGCTTTCCTTTGAAGGCCTCTCCCAGGCCATCCTGGCGCGCACCGGCATCAATATCTCGCACGCGGCGCTGCACAAATACGCCAACGGCGGCAACATCGACGAGCCCACCCTGGAAGCGCTCGCCACCTATTTCGGCAAGACGCCCGCCTGGTTCCGCTACGGCATCGGCGAGACCCCCACCAACACCTTCGAAGTCATCGGCGACATGGTCCAGCAGCTCGCAGACGAGCCGCGCCAGATGGTGCTCAACCTGCTCAAGTACGAATTCTCGGAATCCGCCACGCGCGTCATCAGCGAGCCGGGCGTCTCCGTCACCTACGCCGAATTTCTCGACCGCGTCATCAAGGACATGGCCGAAAAGCGCAAAGCCGCGGAAGCCAACGACCAGACCAAACACAGCACCAGCTAGGGGCCACCATGCCGAGACTCTTGCCAGCCATCATCGCCACGTGCATCATGCTTGCCGCGCCGATCGTCGCAAGCCAAGAGAAAAAGACGACCCCCAGCAGCAAAGCCAGCAAGACCTGCGACCCCAACGTCGTACACACCGGGCCGCGCGGCGGCAAGTACTACCGCACCAAAGACTGCCGGAAGGTGTACCTCAAAAAAGGGCGATGACATGGCCATCCGATTCCGCAAGACCATCAAGCTGCTGCCAGGTCTGCGCATCAACCTCAGTCGTACCGGCATCTCCACCAGCCTCGGACCCAAAGGCGCCACCGTCAACCTGCGCGACGGCAAACGCACCCTCACCACCGGCCTGCCCGGCACCGGCCTGAGCCAGCGTCACGACATCACCTCGGGCGCGCGCCGCACCGGCATCGGCGGCGGCTGGATCGCCCTTATCCTGTTCGCCCTGATCATCTGGTTCCTGCGATGAAATCCCGCGCGGCTGCCATTGCCACCAGCGTGATCCTGGGCGCCTGCATGTCCACGCCAGCCGACGTCCGCGAGCAGGGCCACCACCTGGTCGTCGCCCTCACCTCCACACCCGCCGCCGGCGCAGCCTGCATCGCCCGCAACGCCGAAAACCGTGGCGGATCCGGCACCATCGCCACCACACGCCCCGGCGCCATCGAAGGCGAATTCGAAGTCATCATCCGCCAGACCGCGATCTCCCCCACTGTGCTCCTTGTGGCCACGCTTGCCCCTGCCGCGCAGGGAAGCCGCGCCGATATCGCCGTGCGCACCGACCTCATGTTCACCACGCCCGAAGCGTACGCACGCCAGCATCTCATCGGCTGCTAAACCCTGATTTCATAAAAACATCAACCGGGGGTTGACAATCATCAACCAGGAGTTTACATTCGGTCCCGTACACAAACGGAGGCCGCATGTCCCAACCCGCCAGATTCCTGCAGTTCCTGATCCGCGCTATCGAGCACGGACAAAGCCTGCCCGGCTACGCCGCCGCGCTTGAGCGCGCCGACCTGAAAGCCCGCGCGCGCATCATCGCCGGGCGGCTGATTGCGGGGCGTGCATGATCACCACCCCCACCTACACCCCCGGCCAGCGCGTCATCGCCAACGGCCAGCCCGGCTCCGCGCATGCCAGCGTGCGCACCGGCGGCCCGGGGCGCGTGATCTCCGACCCGGCCACTACCGACAGCGCGTTCGTGTGGGTGCGCCTCGACGAAGACGCCCGCGAATTTCCTTACCTCCCCTGCGAAATCAAGCCGGAGCCCAGCGTATGAGCGGCGCGTACACCCACCTGCGCACGCTCACGCCTTTTGAGGCCGAAGTGGTGCAGCGGCTGCGCATCCTGGCGGCCAACAACCCGGTGGTGCTGCAGTCGCTCATTGCCGAACTCGTCGTCTCGCGCGACGTGATCAACCGCGTGCGCCGGGTGCGCCGCTGCCTGCCGCGCGAGGCCGACGCCGCGCTTGACGGCCTGCCGCACCGCCGCGCCACCGCTGTCGAGTTCCACAACACCTGAGGAGCCCACCATGACCCGCACCAACCGCAGCATGTCCGAGCCGCCCGTCATCCCGCCGGACGACCTACCCGCCCAGGGCCTCGACGACCTCGGCGGCATGGCCATGCTCACAGCCTGCCTGATGGCCGGCGCTGTGGTTGTGGTGATGATCGTTGTGGCGTGGGCGCACCACCACACCACCCAGGGCCGCATCGACCGCCTGCAGGCCGACCTGCGCGCGCTCAACACCTTCACCAGCTGCGACGCACCTGCCAAGCCGGGCGACACGCTCGTTGTCACCATCCGCCGCACCGAGCAGCTGCTCGCGTTCCGCTGCCAGCAGATCACCAACCCCAAACAACCGGAAAGGGCCTTCCAATGAAATTCCGACTCATCGCACCGGCCGACGCGCGCCTGGTGGACATCATTGCCGAGCAGGCCGCACGCGGGTTTCGCGTGGTGGCGGGGATCGGCGGGTTGTGGGTGGTGGCCAAGTGATTCACCGCCTACTCCTCGCCCTGCGCCTCTGGCGCGACCCCGTCCTGAGTTTCAACTTCCCCCGCGCGTGGCGCACCGCCCGCCGGCTTTCCTGAAAGGCAATCATGTCCAGACCCGCCAAAACCATCCCCACCCGCTCCGTGCGCCTGCTCGATGGCCCGCCGAAGAAATCGCTCGCCGACCTCGGCATCAAATCGCCCCCCCCTGCGGACGATTCCGACGAGCCGAAGATCGGCCGCACAGCCAAGCGCATCGTGCGCGGCATCAAGATCGAGGACCACATCCCGCTGCCTACCAAAATCGGTGGCCGGTCATCGTTGTACAGCGACGCAATGGGCGCCATGGATGTGGGCGACTCGTTTCTCATGGCCGGCGCCAAGACCGCCAGCGCGATCTACGCCGCCAAGAAAAATCACCCGGGCAAGCGGTACGCATGCCGGCCGGTGTCCAATGGCGTGCGCGTGTGGAGGATTGAATGATGTTCCGCCCCCTCCACACCATCGCCCAGGCCGCCACGCTGCACATGATCATCGTGGCCGAAGGCGAGCAGCTGCGCGTCACGCTGCAACCCAAGCCCACCGGCAAGGACGCGCCGATCCCCGCCGCGCTTTCGCTGGTGGCCACACCCGAGGAATTCGACGCCGGGTTTGTGGACGCCATCACCACCTGGCGCGCGCCGGCCACCTCGCTGGTGGAGCAGGCCGCCGCGGCTGCCGCGCAGCCCGCCAGCCCGGCCGACACCAAGGCCGGCAAACCCGCCGCGAAGGCACCCGCCAAGAAAGCCGCGAAGCCCGCGCCGAAGAAGAAAGCGGCGCCGGAGCCGAATGCCGGTGCACAGGTGGCCGAAGCGGCGACGCCAGGCCCTCAAACCTCCGGGGTAGCGACACCTGATGCACCGGCCCCCACCACCGCCGCTACGGCGGAGCAAGACCGCCTCGCCTGCATCGCCGACATGCGCGCCTACCTGGCCGGCAACGCCGCCAGCGAGAAGCCGGCGAAGCCCTCGCGCACGGACTACCTCAAGAAGTTCGCGCCCGCCACCGGCCGCCGCTACGAGCGCCTCTTCACCTCGTTCGACGAATTCGTCGGCGCCGCCCAACAACAGGCCCTGCCCGGATTGGGCGAGGCCGAACCCAATGCCGAAGCCCAGCAGCCCGGAGAACCTAACCAGACCTCCGGATCGGATGTGGTCGCCGCCGCACCCGACGCAGCTGCTGGCGCTTCGGCACCCACGCACCCCGTCGACGTTTTGGTCGAGCACTTGACCGAGGCCGGCGTGGACGTGGACGCCGCCAAAGCGGAAACCGCGCGGGCGATCTGCGACGCACCTGTGGTCGCACTCAAAGACCTGCAGGCCCCGGCCGACGACAGCACCAGCAAGCTGTTCGAAGGCGAGCCCATCCTCGAAGGCAACCTTGCCGTCGAGACTGCCGCCCCGGCGGCTGCCGTCGGCTTCACCCTCGACCTCATCTAGGAGCCCCACCCCATGAAGATCGAAGCGCTCAAGCGCACCTTCGCCTACAACGCCATCCAGTTGGCCGACCCCGGCGCCGCGCTCACGCCGGCGCAGGTCAAGGACTTCTACTGCGCCGTCTACCCCGACCTTACCAACGCCGAGATCGAAGGCCCGAAGGTCGACGGCAACACCCACGCGTACACCTTCCGGCGGGCGGTGGGGACGAAGGGCAACTTCCCCGCCCAAGCCCGCGCCGCCATCGACCGCTACGTCGGGCGCGACTCGTTGACCATCCGGCCCAGCCAGGCGCGCGCGGCGGAGATGGCGGCGCACCTCACGCGCGAGGTCGCGTCGACCGGGCGCTACATCGACCGCCGCCGCAGCGCCAGCCTGCCCGCGCCCTCAACCCTGCTGCCGCTCCTGCCATGACCCTGGCACTGCCCACCCTCGACCCCGCGGTACCGGTGCGCCTGCGCTCCGGCGTCACCGATGGCGGCCACGCCGCGCTTGCGTACATCCTGGCCAACGGCGGCCACATGGTGCCGGCCGATCTGCGCGTGGGCACCGGCGGCCTGCGCCGCATGGTCGAGAAAGTCTTCGAGCGCTGGTGGCGCGAAGCCGGCCTGCCGGAGTGGATTGTCAGCCCGCTGCAGTTCCACATCCACACCGACTTCCACAAGAGCGGCGCCCGCTGGCCCGACGGCACCCGCCCGCAGGACGGCGAGCCGTGGCTGGTGTTGAGCGCCTGGCGCCAGACGCGCCGCTACTACCTGGAGCACAAGTTCGGCCGCTATCACGACGTGGCACCCGAGAAGGCCAGCCACGCCCTGGCCGTGGCCTACCGCGCGCTCGACGCCTTCAGCTACAGCCTCACCCCGCCGCGCTTCCTCGACTTCGCGCGGCACTACTGGTGGAACGGCGCCGAAGACCTCGCGCCCGGCATGCGCAAGAAAACAGGCTTCCTCACCCGCAAGATGTTCGAGACGCGGTTTGCGGCGTGCACGCTGGCGCCGGTGGAGGATTTCCGCTGGAACGTCGCCGCCACGCGCGCCAATCGCGGGCGGCCGATGAATGGCTATGCCCGCCACCCCCTGCCCGAAGTCCGCGCCGTCGAAGACGCGCTCCTCAACCCGGGCCGCCTCACCCGCAACGCCTTCGAACTCACCGAGACCCCGGTGTGCGACTACCCCATCATCGTGCGCTGGCGCTGGAACGACCAGAACGGCCGCCTCGGTGACCACTGGTTCGCCGAACTCGACGGCCACGCCAACGTCGACGACAACGCCGCCCAGGAAGCCGCCGACCAGCGCATGCACGGCGGCGATCGCCCCGCGCGGGCGCACCGCATCGCGCGCTTCACCGGCGCATGGCCGCTGCGCACGCTCGAGGAAATCGAATACGTGCGCCGCCGGCTGCCGGCCACCGTGCGCCTCATCCACGCCACCGACCGCCTGCTCGCCAAGCTGGCCGACTCATCCGCAGGAGGGTTCAACCAATGAAGCCGCCCATCGTCTCCGGCAAGCGCGTGGCCGAGTACAAGCTCGCCACCGCCGTGCTGGTGTACAAAGCCACCCACGGCGACCACTACGCCACCCTGCACCCGGTGACGCACGTCGCCGGCCGCGCCACCATCGGCGCCGGCCAGCCGCTCACGGAGAGCGCGCTGCGCAACACCCTGCAGGACCTCGGCGCGCCCAAAGGGATGGGCGGATGGGTGCCGCCGTGCCTGCTGTACATCGACGACAACACGCTGGTGTGGCACGTGTACCCGCGCCACCGCACGGTGTTTTTCGCCAGCGGTGCCGGCGTGGGCGTGAAGTCACTCAACGCACCGCATCCGGGGCTGGTGTTCGCCGTCAACCGCAACGGCTGGCACGTGGCGGCCACGCGCAACGCGCACGAGCTGGCAACCCCGCTGCCCAGCGTGCCGCTCTACCACGCGCCCTACCCCAACGTGTACGACGACGGCAGCATCTGCACCGGCAACGTCACGCTGCCCGAGCGCATCGCGCCGGACACCCTGCACGGCTTTGAGATGGTGTTTTTTTACAGCAAGTTCACCCACAGCAACAACCCGGATGCCACCACGCACCCCAAGGGGCTCACGGGTTTGTGGCAGTTCCTGGTCGACGTCAAGCCGGCCTATTTCCCGCTGGACTATCTATCCCCGATGAACCTCACGCTCGACCAATGGGTCGGGCGGATTGTGAAAGGAAGGACATGAGCACTTTTGACACCGCGGAAAAAATGCGCAGCGCACTATCCGCGCTCACGCTGGATCTGGAGCAGGCGGCCATCACGATCGCCGCCAAGGCTGGCACGGCGCGCGCGCTGCGCGACCACGTGCTCGATGTGATGACAGACCAGTCCGAATCGACAGCGCCAGCAGGCGCCCCGATGGAAGTCTGGCCGTTCGCAAGCGAGCCGACGTCAGTGCAGGACGCCAACGCCAAGTTCGACGCCCTGCTCCACGCGGTGACGCCGGCGTATTGCGTGCCGCTGCACGGCCAATTTTCTCCGATGCTGGAGAACGAGATCGGCCACCGCTACCTGGTGGCGGCCGACGGCCTCTGGCTCGAATGCCGGCGGACGTGGCTGCACCTGATCTGGCCGATCGGCACCACCGCGCCGGAGAAGCTGCTCTCGACACATGCCACGCCGTTCGGCACGCTCAAACCGAAGGTTGAGATCGCTTTCGGCAAGGTGCCGCACTACTTCATTCGAGGCATGGCCGACAACGGACGTACCCGCCTGCCCAACGAGTGCGGGCGGTGGGTCACGTGGGAACACCACCTCGGCGCCAACGAATCGCGCCTCGTGTGGGACAGCGAGGAGATCGCCGTCGGCACGCCTGGCCGCCTGCACTACTCCCGCCCCGAGCATACCGCCACGCTCTCCCCCTGCATCGACCTCCACACCCACGGCACCGCGCCGGCATTCTTCAGCGCCACCGACGACGCCGACGACACCCACGACGTGAAGATCGCCATCGTGCTCGGCAACCTCGACCAGCCCATCCCCACCATCGCCGCGCGGCTGTGCTGCCTGGGCGTGTTCATCCCGGTGAATGTGAGTGCGGAGCAGGTGTTTGGGGGTGGGGCATGATGCGCCCGGACATCCTCACCCGCAGCGGCCACTATTTCAACTTCCTCGAGCCTGAGAAGTCGGTCATCCAGATTGAAGACATTGCCAGCGCGCTCTCGAACATCTGCCGCTTTGCCGGCCACACCTCGCAGTTCTACAGCGTGGCCCAGCACAGCGTGTATGTGGCCTCGATAGTCCCGCTTGAGCACACCTGGGCAGCCCTGATGCACGACGCGGCCGAGGCCTACATCGGTGACGTGGCCAAGCCGCTCAAGCAACTGCTGCCCGACTACCAGGCGATCGAGGACCGCGTCGAGGCCGAAGTGTTCCGTCGGCTGCATATCCCCAACCCGCTGCCCGAATGCGTCAAACATGCCGATCTGGTGATGCTGGCCATGGAACAGCGCGACCTGATGGCGCCGCACGACGATGAATGGGCGCTGATCAAAGGCGTGCAGATGGAGGACTGGCAAATCAACCCATGGGAACCCATCGACGCCTACAGAGTTTTTCTGAACCAGGCCAAGGGGTTGATGCCGCGATGACCCACCACACCCACCCCACCCTCCTCGAGCGCTTCGAGGTCGCGCTCGTGGGCGGCGGCGGCAACGGCTCGCAGATGCTCACCTGCTTGGCGCGGCTGCATCACGCCATGGTCGCGCTCGGGCATCCCGGGTTCGACGTCACGGTGTACGACCCGGACACCGTCAGCGACGCCAACGTCGGCCGCCAGATGTTCAGCCCCGCCGACGTGGGCCAGGCCAAGGCCGACGTGGCCGTCTACCGCGTCAACGCCTGGTTCGGGCTGGCGTGGCAGGCCTGCGCCGATCGCTACGGCGCGGACGCCCCCCTGCGCGTGGCGGCCAACCTCACTATCGTGTGCGTCGACAGCCGTGCCGCCCGCCGCGAGATCCGCGAGCGCATCACCCGCGACACCGCGCACAACGGGCTGGTGTACGTGCTCGATCTCGGCAACCGCGCCGCCGATGGCCAGGCGCTGCTCGGGCAGATCGGCCGCGGGCGCAACACCAAGCCGCGCGCCGGCGGCCACCTCGACCTGCCCGACCCGTACACGCTGCTGCCG
This sequence comes from Burkholderiales bacterium, assembly GCA_965279115.1. Classification (GTDB taxonomy): domain Bacteria; phylum Pseudomonadota; class Gammaproteobacteria; order Burkholderiales; family JAEUOS01; genus JAEUOS01. The sequence goes on along the minus strand of OZ257137.1, from coordinate 5,540,895 downwards.
GAGCTGGTGGCCACCAAAGGCCGCGAAGACACCGCCCCCAGCTGCAGCCTGGCCGAGGCCCTGCAGCGGCAGGAACTGTTCGTCAACGACGACGTGGTCCGCGCCGGCAGCCTGATCCTGTGGAACCTCATGCGCCATGGCCAGATCGACTGGCACGGCGCGTTCGTCAACAGCAAGACCGGCCACCGCCGGCCGATCGCCGTCGACCCGGAGGTGTGGGCGCGGATGAAGGGAGGGAAGTGATGGAACATTTCAACGGGCTGACGCCCGCGCAGGCCGAGCGGCTGGCCATTCTTGCCGAGGAGTGCGGCGAGGTCATCCAGGCGATCGGCAAGATCCTGCGGCACGGGTACGACTCCAGCCATCCGGACGAAACGCGCGACCGCACCAACCGCCGCGATCTGGAACGGGAATGTGGCGATGTCCGCTACGCGATCTTCAGACTCTGCGACGCGCGCGACATCAACGAAACACGGGTGTTCAAGTGCGAGCTGGCCAAGGTCGAAAGCATCAAGCCCTATCTTCACCACCAGCCAAAATCATGAAAGCGCTCTCCATCCGCCAGCCCTGGGCGTGGCTGATCATGCACGCCGGCAAGGACATCGAGAATCGCGTCTGGCAAACGCCGGTTCGTGGGCGCATCCTGGTGCACGCCGCCAAGGGCATGACGCGCGACGAGTGGGATGACGCGATGGACTTCGCGGCGGGGATTCCTGGCGAGGAGCATTTGAAGGCGCCAGAAGTGCCGATGTTCGACTACATCGAGCGCGGCGGCATCGTCGGCTCGGTCGAGATCGTTGACTGTGTGCGCGTCTCCAACTCACCCTGGTTCGTCGGCCCGTTCGGCTTCGTGCTGCGCGACCCGCAGTCCTTGCCCTTCCGCCCGCTCAAGGGCGCGCTGGGATTCTTTGAGGTGCCTGAGGTGGACATGGCGCAACGCCAAGCAAGCGCCGGGATTGTTCTGACATGACCGAAGACCGCGCCCCTTACACCGTCCAGAAACCTGAGCCCCCGTACGTCCTCCTCGACGGCGTGTTCGTGCAGCCCCACAAGGTCGACCCGGCGAAGCATCGGTTTCTGGGAATATGGCGGCCACCGATAAACCCGTTCCTGGGTGCAACCACGGCCTACATTTGCGTGTGCGGTGCCACGCTCAACTATGCGCAGCAGACCGATCAGCACTACCGCAACGGGTGTTTCGATACCCCACAGTACGTCAGCATCAGCCCCTGACCATGTCCCCCACCCTCGACCTCGACGAAGCCGCCGCGATGCTGCGGCAGCATCCGCACACGGTGGAGGCGTGGGCGCGGGAGGGCCGGCTGCCGGCCGCCAAAATCGGGCGCTGCTGGGTTTTCGTTACCATGGACCTGATCGACTGGATCCGGTCGAACTACAAGGAGGGGCCATGGCGCTCTACAAACGAGGCAACACCTGGTGGCTCAGGCACGGCAGCATCCGCGAAACAACTGGCACAAGTGATCGATCAGCTGCCGAGGAGTACCAGGCACGCCGCATCCACGAGCTCTGGCGGGAGAAAGCACTTGGCGAAGATCCTGGCCCTGCACTCGCCGAAGCGATCGCCGAATGGCTGACCGAGCACGCCATCAAGAAACGCAGCTACGCCGACGACTGGCGCCGCGTGCAGACCATGCTGCCGCACCTGCCGGACATCCGCGTCAAGGCCGTGCGCACGGCCACGCTGGCCGGGGTCCGCGACGCCGTCGTCAAGGCCCGCGCCGCTGACCGCCGGCCGATCAAGCCCGCCACCGCCAACCGCTACCTGGCCATCCTCTCGGCCGTGCTGAACCGCTGCCACGAGCGCGACATCATCGCCGCCGTGCCGGCCATACCGTACCAGGACGAACCGGAGGGGAAAATCGATTTCCTCACGCCGGACGAGGCCGCCACGCTCATCGATGAGGCGCCGGAACACCTGAGCCGCATGATCCGCTTCTCGCTCGCCACAGGCCTGCGCGACGCGAACATGCGGCTCTTGACGTGGGACCGGGTCAATTTCGGCAACCGCACCGCCTGGGTGAACCCGGAGGACGCCAAGGCCGCGAAGGCGATATCGATCCCGCTGAACGACGACGCGGTGGCGGTGCTGCGCGAATGCCTGGGCGACCACGACGACTACGTGTTCACCTACCCGCGGCCGCGGCCGCGCGCGCCGGGCTCACGCGATCGCGTGTACGTCCGCGAGCCGATGAGCCAGGGCGCCAACAACACGGCGTTCCGCAAGGCGAAGGCGCGCGCGAAGGTGCCGCACATCACCTGGCACACGCTGCGCCACACGTGGGCGAGCTGGCACGTTCAGAACGGCACGCCGCTGAAGATCCTGCAGGAGCTGGGGGGATGGTCAAACATGGAGATGGTGCTGCGGTATGCGCATCTGGCGCCGGGACATGCCGCCGCCTACGCTGGGAACTCTGTACAGAATTGGCACAGAGGGGGTGCCGGTACAGAGGGTGATGCAGGCCAAAAAGCCTTAGGAATTAATGGGGTGGCTGATGGGGTTCGAACCCACGACAACCGGAATCACAATCCGGGACTCTACCGCTGAGCTACAGCCACCACCGTGGAGTTGCGGGAAACTACCTGCAACTCCATAAAAACTGGCCTGCCCGGCGGGACTCGAACCCACAACCCCCGGCTTAGAAGGCCGGTGCTCTATCCGGTTGAGCTACGGGCAGAGTCGTTGCCGCCAAGGCTGGCTATGAAACCAACCGCACTGCTGATGAAGCAAACCTGCTTGCTACCTGCTGACGATTCTGGTCGGGGTGGAGAGATTCGAACTCCCGACATCCTGGTCCCAAACCAGGCGCGCTACCAGGCTACGCTACACCCCGAAGAGTGTAATTATAGCCTGTAGCGCCTCTCTTTCACAACGCGTTTTGTATCAGACTGCCGGCGTTGCCGCAGGCGCGGCATCCGCCATCGCCGCCTTCATGGACAGGCGCAGGCGTCCCTTGTCGTCCGCCTCGAGGACCTTGACCTTGATGACCTGGCCCTCCTTGAGGTAGTCGGCAACGGCGTTGACGCGTTCGTTGGCGATCTGCGAAATGTGCAAGAGGCCATCCTTGCCTGGCAGCACCTGAACGATCGCGCCGAAGTCCAGCAAGCGCAGGACCGGGCCTTCGTAAATCCTGCCGACCTCCACTTCAGCGGTGATCTGCGCAATGCGCTCCTGGGCGGCCCGTCCGGCTTCCGCCGATACGCTTGCGATAGTCACGGACCCGTCATCCTGGATGTCGATGGTGGCGCCGGTTTCCTCGCACAATGCACGAATCACCGCCCCGCCCTTGCCGATGACATCGCGGATCTTCTCCGGGTTGATCTTCATGGTGATCATGCGCGGCGCGAAGTCGGACAACTGGGTGTTGGCACCGCCCATGGCCTGCTTCATCTGCGCAAGGATATGCAGGCGCGCTTCAAGCGCCTGGTCCAGCGCGACTTTCATGATTTCCTTGGTGATGCCCTGGATCTTGATATCCATCTGCAGCGCGGTGACACCGGTTTCGCTGCCGGCCACCTTGAAGTCCATGTCGCCCAGGTGATCTTCGTCGCCCAGAATGTCGGTCAGCACTGCGAACTTGTTGCCTTCCTTGATCAGGCCCATGGCGATACCCGCCACATGCGCCTTCAGCGGCACGCCGGCGTCGAGCAACGACAAGCAGCCGCCGCACACCGAAGCCATCGACGAGGAGCCGTTCGACTCGGTGATTTCGGACACCACACGCATCGTGTAGGCGAAGTCCTCGTGCTTCGGCAGCACGGCCAGCAACGCACGCTTCGCCAAGCGGCCATGACCGATTTCGCGGCGCTTGGGCGTGCCGACGCGGCCGGTTTCACCGGTGGCGTAAGGCGGCATGTTGTAGTGAAGCATGAAGCGGTCGGTGTACTCGCCCATCAGGGCGTCGATGCGCTGTTCGTCGCGCGCGGTACCGAGTGTTGCCACGACCATCGCCTGGGTCTCGCCGCGGGTGAAAAGAGCGGAGCCGTGGGCACGCGGCAACACCGAAGTGCGAATCGCGATGGGGCGGACGGTACGGGTATCACGGCCGTCGATGCGAGGCTCGCCTTCGAGAATCTGCGAACGCACGATCTTCGACTCGAGGTTGAAGCAGATATCCTTTACGGTCTGGCTGCTCGGTGCGCCTGGCTCGCCAACCTTCAGTTCGGCGAACAATTCCTTCCAGATCGCGTCGATGGTCTGCGAGCGCGCCTGCTTCTGCTTGATCTGGAACGCGTCGCGCAGTTTGGTTTCGGAAAAGGCGGCGATCCGCGCAACCAGGGCGTCGTCGGTCGGGGCGGCTTTCCAGTCCCATTCCGGCTTGCCGGCTTCGACAACGAGTTCGTTGATGGCCTTGATGGCAGCCTGCATCTGGTCATGACCGAACACCACTGCGCCGAGCATGACTTCCTCGTTCAACTGGTCGGCCTCTGACTCGACCATCAGCACAGCCTGTTCCGTACCCGCAACCACGAGGTCAAGGCGGCTGTTCACCAGTTGCGACTTGGTGGGGTTGAGCACATATTGACCATCGATATAGCCGACCCGGGCGGCACCGATCGGGCCGTTGAAAGGCAGGCCGGCAATTGCCAGCGCGGCCGAAGAGCCCAGGAGGGCGGCGATATCGGGATCAACTTCCGGATTGCACGACATCACCGTGCACACCACCTGCACCTCGTTGTAGAAGCCTTCGGGGAACAGCGGGCGGATCGGGCGATCGATGAGGCGCGAGGTCAGCGTTTCCTTCTCCGAAGGCTTGCCTTCGCGCTTGAAAAAGCCGCCGGGAATCTTGCCGGCCGCGTAGGTCTTTTCGATGTAGTCAACCGTCAGGGGGAAGAAGTCCTGGCCCGCCTTTGCGCTCTTCGCAGCGGTGACAGCGGCCAGAACGACGGTGTCGTCGATGGTGACCAGCACGGCGCCGGATGCCTGGCGGGCGATCTCGCCGGTTTCGAGGGTGACGGTATGGGCACCGTATTGAAACGATTTTTTGTGGATGTTGAACAAGGCTTTATCCTCAATGCGTTGATTCGGACCACCGGATCAATCCGCTGATGCGCCGCACGCGCCGCATCAGCGGATTGCCTGAATACCCCTCATCGGGAGGGACGCAAGAACCGGCTGGCTAAATCGGGTTGACTGGAAAGAAACTGAAAACGGCTGCGGGCGGGATGCCGGCAGCCGTTCGGTGGAGCAATTACTTGCGCAGCCCGAGCTTTTCGATCAGGGCGCGGTAGCTGTCCTGATTGCGCCCTTTCAGGTAGTCAAGCAGCTTGCGGCGCTTGCTCACCATCTTGAGCAAGCCGCGGCGCGAATGGTGATCCTTGGTGTGCGCCTTGAAATGGTCGGTCAAACCATTGATGCGCGCGGTAAGAAGCGCGACCTGGACTTCGGGGGAGCCGGTGTCGCCTTGCGCGCGTTGATGCGCGGCGACAACCTCGGCCTTGTTTACACTGGCAGCGGTCATGAGATCCTCGTAAAGGTGGTTGGCGTAATCCCAGTACACCGGGCCAAACGTCGCTTGCTGCTTGACGGGCCGAGGGTCGATGAACCGAGAAAACCTGAAGATTATAGCAAATTTCACCGCGATTTCAGTCCCTTGACGGATGTACGGAGCGCAAGCGGAGGCGTTGCTGAAGCACGCCCTTGGATATCCCCCCTGAAGTGTGCAAAACTCCCGAGCGACCGCATGCCAGCTTCCCTCCTCCAATTCCTCCGTATTGCCGTCAAACAATCCGGAAACGAACTTCAAGATTCAAACCCGATGCATTTGCCCCCGATCCCCTTCCAATGGCGCCGGATCCAAGCCGGCGCAACGTTGGCGTTCGCGACTGCCGCCGCAGTCGTTTCATGGCACGTTTCCGCACAGGATTTCCCGGCAAAGCCGGTCACCATGGTGGTGGCTTACGCGCCCGGCGGCATGGGTGACAGTTTCGCCCGCACCGTGGCCGAGCGCTTGTCAATTGCGTTGAAGCAGACCGTACTGGTCGACAACAAGCCCGGTGCGACCGGGGCGATCGGAACGCGTTTCGTAGCCAAATCCGCGCCGGACGGTTACACCTTACTGCTTGGCCAGACGGGCGAGATTTCCATCAACGCCGCAGTGATGAAATCCCCCGGCTACGACGCCTTGCGGGAGTTGAAGCCCCTGATACTCGTCGGGGAGGCCCCGCTGGTGATGGTAGCCCCCGCCAACGCGCCTTTCTCGACAGTCCGTGAATTGGGCGTCGCCGCTGTGGCCAAGCCGGGCTCGCTCACATATGCATCGTCTGGCACGGCAACGCCAGGACACCTGGCCGCTGCCGCTCTCACCCTGGGCCTGAAGAGTGACTTTGCACACGCACCGTACAAGGGCGCCGGGCCAGCCCTCACCGATGTGCTGGGCGGGCATGTGGCCTTTTTCTTCTCCAGCGCCCCTGCCGCCATTCCTCATGTCCGCGCGGGCAAGCTGAAGGCGATCGCTGTGTCAAGCGCTGCACGCATGCCGACCCTGCCCAACGTACCGGCGGTGGCAGAAACCCTGCCCGGCTTCAGCTTCAGCCTCTGGGGAGGCGTATTCGCCCCTGCCCTGATGCCGGCCGAATTGGTAGCAACGCTCAACCGGGAGATCAACAAGATCATCGCTGAACCGGCGATTCGCCAGAAGCTGGAGGACCAGGGTGCCATTGTCAGGCCCAACAGCGCCGACGAGTTTGCCGACTTCGTCAAGCGGGAATCGGCGAAGTACCAGCAGGTAGTCAAACAAATCGGCATCGTCGCCGAATAGGAAACACATGCGACTGATCGCACTGCCAGGGGATGGCATCGGCCCCGAAATCACCGCCGCGACCGTCGCGGTTCTTGAAGCGGCCTCACACCGATTTGATCTCGGCTTGTCCATTGCGCACGACATCGCCGGACTTGAAAGCCTCGCCAAACGCGGTACCACGGTGAGCCCTGATCTCCTGGCAAAGGTGCGCGCTTCCGACGGGCTGCTCCTCGGACCGATGTCGACCGCCGTGCTCAAGGACGAGTCCAAAGGCGAAATCAACCCGTCGATGTTTTTCAGGAAAAATCTCGACCTGTTCGCCAACATCCGGCCCTCGCGCACCTTCGACGGCGTGCCCAACAAGGTCGGCCCGTTCGACCTGGTGGTGGTGCGTGAAAACACCGAAGGTTTCTACGCCGATCGCAACATGGAGTCGGGCGGCAGCGAAATGCTGGTCACGCCCGACGTGGTCATATCGCTGCGTCGCATCACCCGTGCCTGCTGCGAGCGCATCGCGCGGGCGGCGTTCGAACTCGCTGTGCGGCGCCGCAAGCGCGTGACCATCGTCCACAAGGCCAACGTTCTCAAGGTCGGCGATGGCATGTTCATCGACATCTGCCGCGAGGTCGGCCGCGATTATCCGGAGGTCGCCATCGATGACGAAATCGTCGACGCCATGATGGCGCACGTGGTGCGCGCGCCCGGCCGCTTTGATGTCATCGTGACGACCAACATGTTCGGCGACATCCTCTCCGACCTTACCTCGGAGCTTTCCGGAAGCATCGGGCTCGGCGGCTCGGTCAACGCCGGTCGCGACCACGCCATGGCGCAAGCGGCGCACGGGTCTGCGCCGGATATCGCGGGCCGCGATATAGCCAATCCGGTCTCTCTGATCCTATCAGCCGGATTGCTGCTGGATTGGCACGGGCGGCGCAACAAGCTTGAGCGGTTCAACACCGCTGCGCGAGCCATCGAGAATGTCACCGCCGCAGCTGTCGCGGCCGGCGATGCGACTGCAGATGTGGGCGGAAAACTGGGTACTCGAGCCACCGGCGAGGCGTTCGCGCGACGCATCCTCGCGTTGCCTTGACCGCACGCGCGACGCCCCAGAAGGCCGGCTGACGGCCGCTCCTTCCGGCCGGTTTCAACCCACCGGCACGTTGCCCACCAGCATGGCGCCGTTGGCATCGGCGACCCGCGTGCCCTGCTGATTGATGCAACTCGCGCGCATTTGCACCACGCCGCCCCCATGTTTCGGCTTGTCATCCTTGCCAACGATCTCCCAGACCGTGGTCAAGGTATCCCCCGCCCGCACCGGCGCGAGGAAGCGGCAGTTGTGCTCGAGGTATCCGATGGCGGTTCCTCGAAAGATCATGCCGGCCGGCGCGCCGATGATCGCGCTGGTAATGACACCATGCAGGATGCGTCCACCATGCCGTGAGCCCCCTGCAAGTGACGCATCCACGTGCAGCGGATTGAAGTCGCCGATCAATGCCGCACCAAGGCTCAAGTGAGCATCCGTGATGCGCACTGCCTCGGTGAAGGTATCGCCTATCGATACATCCTGATATGTCTTGGCTTGCATGTCGGCAACATCATGAAGGACACCGCGACAATATAGCGCGACGCGGGCCGTCACAATGCGACAATGCCGGCGCGCCGCTTCGGCCGACTTCAAGACCATCAATCCAGTTTCTCCGCGAGACCTGACCATGCCCGTCTATTCCATCGGCGACCGCACGCCGGTTTTCAAATCTACCAAGCATTTCATAGCACCTACGGCCAGCGTGATCGGCAGCGTCACGATCGGCGATGACGTTTCCGTCTGGTTTGGCGCGGTCGTGCGCTCCGACAACGAGGCCATCGAACTTGGCGACGGCGTCAATGTGCAGGACGGTGCTGTACTTCATGCAGACCCGGGATTTCCACTCAAGCTTGCCAAGGATGTAAGCGTCGGTCACCTTGCCATGTTGCATGGCTCCACGATAGGCGAGAACACCCTTGTCGGAATCAACGCGGTGATCCTCAATGGCTGCGTGATCGGACGCAACTGCATCATCGGCGCCAATGCACTCTTGCCCGAAGGCAAGGTGATACCCGACAACTCGCTCGTGGTCGGCTCACCAGGCAAGGTAGTCCGTCAATTGAGTGACGAGGACGCCGCCAACCTGCGGCGAATAGCCTCTGGCTACGCCACGCGGGGCGCGCAATACAAGCGCGAAATGAAACAGATCGCGCCTTGATCCTGTGTCGCGCAATCAGGCGCCGGCGGCCTCCGGTTTGCGGCCAAACAAGCCGTACCCGCGCATCATCAGGACGTGTTCGTCGCGCTGGTTGTAGATGTCCCATCGCGTGAGCACGAGACCACGATCGATTTTGCTCGTCGGTCGAGCTTCCTCGATGGTGCGTTTGATGATCAGCGTATCGCCGGGCCGCACCGGCTTGAGCCAGCGGATCTCTTCCATACCCGGCGATCCCATGCTGGCGGCGTCAAGCAGATAGGCATCACACATCACCCGCATGGCAATGGCACACGTCTGCCATCCGCTCGCGATCAACCCGCCATAGATCGAACCACGCGCGGTGTCGGCGTTGACATGAAATGGCTGCGGGTCATAGCGACGCGCGAAATCGAGGATCTCCGCCTCTGTAATGGTGTGACGACCGATCTCGCGCGTCTCGCCAACCGGAAAATCCTCGAAATAGAACTTGATGGGCATGGAAGGTTTGGAACCGTGTGCTGCAGATTGGCGAAGACGCGCGGACTCGAACATGCTGCGTCTACTTGGGGGTGACTTTCAGTGACGATGGATCGATCGCGCCGATTGGCTCCGCGGGATGATAGCCCAGCCACCCACATTTGGCGGCCCGGCCTTCGTCAGTGGCGTGGCTCGCCGGCCAAACTCTAGTTGAGTTGTGACTTGTCGACCACCGGAAACGGCAAGTGCGCGACCTCGATACCCTCATCAGACAGCGCCTTGGCCTCGTCCTGGGATGCGACCCCACGGATCGGGCGCGCCGGCGCCTCCTTGTAGTGAATGCGGCGCGCCTCCTCTGGAAATTTCCGGCCGACGTCTTCAGTCGATTCGATGACCTTGCGCAGCATTTCCAGGAGTTGCGCCTGCTCGGGTCCCACCATTGCCACGCTCTTGCGTTCCTCCGGCACGTCCCCGGCACCTGCAGCAGACAGGTTAAGCCTTGGTGCGGACAGTTGCTTGCTCACTTCACTGGAGCCACACGTCGGACAACTCAGGAGTCCGCTACGGCCCTGACCATCGAAGTCGTCGCCAGAGGCAAACCATCCCTCGAATCGATGACCCGCGCCGCAAGCGAGGTTGAAAACAATCAATTGGCCACTCCATGAATTCAATAACGTGGTGCCCGGGACGGGAATCGAACCCGTACGGCCGTTGCCAGCCGAGGGATTTTAAGTCCCTTGTGTCTACCAATTTCACCACCCGGGCCCATTTCCCCCGAGATTGTATCCCTCCGTTATCGTCGGCGCCGGACGCTGCGTGCAGTCCCCAAACATTTCCGGGCTGGCATTGCGAGAAATCCACACAAAACTTAACAATTTTAATATCCATGGATATTCATCCCAAAACGCCATGTTATCTCCCTAGCGCACCCCCATTCTTTTTGTTGAAAAATGTTTCTTTCGTGCCACGCCAAAACATTGCACCCACTCCTACCGACGCGAAAATCGCAGTGGACTCAACAATCCGTATTGCACTTATCAATATGATTCGATACATTTTTTTAAAAGATATCAATCATTGACAACCCGTTCCCAGACATAACCGCGTGTGTCAACGGTGTCGATCAAGCATCAAAAGAACGAAAAATGTGGAACATTGCAAGGTGTGCACAAAATCACAGGAAATTGATGCTTCGGGCCGTACCATCAGACCCATCCTGACGCAACTCCCCGTGGGGAGGGAACATGAAACCAACCACATTTGCGGGATTGGTCCACCGGTGCCTGGCGAGATTGATCCTGTCCGTCACGCTCGGCGCCTTGTCGACAAATTTTGCCAATGCGACATCTGCGCTGGCGGTAGGCGACTCGATCACCTTCGGCGGGGTATCGAAGATCGGCGCATTTGCAGATACGGCCACATTCACGCTTCTCGGAGCCGGCGGCATCTCCGATGTGACTTCTTGGACCAACGTTGCAGCCACCAGTGTCACGGGGTTTTCCGTGACACTGAGCACGACTACCGGCACAACAATCGCCGTTGCCACACAGACGATCTTTTCCGGCAATCAACTGCAAAGCAAACTGGAGTTGCCGAGCCTGGCGGCCGGCACGTACAACCTCACATTTGCCGGGATCGGCGCCGGGTCGCTGGGCGGTCGCTACATGTCTACATTGACCGTGGTTACGCCCGCAATGCCGGTTCCGGAGCCGGAATCATGGTTCATGCTTCTGATCGGCACGTGCCTTGTCGGCGCCATCGCACGCAGGCGTGCCACGAACCGGGTCGCGGCCTCATTCGACGCGATCGACATGTATTCATGCGCTCTGCAGCAGCGCATTTGAGCAAGGAAGGCAGACTCGATCATGTCCACCTCACGATTCCATTTTGCAAGTTTGCTTCGCGCGCTCGTCGTTGCGGTTGTGCTGGGCTGCGCGGCCTTCGGGGTCCAGGCCGGTCCAGTTCTCACCCCCGCCGGGCAACATTCGATCCTGCTGAGGACTACCAACCCCGTTTCGCCCTCGGGCTCCTTTCTTGACGAGTACAGTTTCACCCTGGCGGAAAATGCGTCGCTGAATTATGTCGCGCATCGGGACGCATTTCCTGGCGTCGATTTCAGCGCCTTTCACGCGTTCCTGTTCCAGGGCGATGGCCAATTGATCGCGACCGGCGTCGATGTGCCGTTCATAGATCCGGTTTACGGCCTGTTTGGCTATTCGAATCAGTTCTTCATACCCGAACTTGCTGCCGGCGAATACCGACTGGAGATTGGCGGCATCGACGAAATCGGTTTCGGCTACATCGGCGACCTCAGCGTGTTCGCGGTCAGCAACAACCTGCTCGGTGCAACCAATGCGCAAGCGGTGCCCGAACCGGCCACATCCGCGCTCATCCTCCTCGCGCTGACAGCGTTGATGCTGACACATCATCGCTGCAGGATGCGGGCACGACGGCGATAGGCGCGCCTGATCAAGAATCCCGCGGCCTTGCCGTAGAATCGGCAGTGTCTTCTACATCGCTTCAGCTCCGAAACGTGGCCGGCCCTTCCTGGCGCAGGCCTATCGCCTTGAAACTCAACCTGCCGGAGATCATGCCGAACACGCCAGGCCCCATCGGTAGGTGCTCGGTTGGAGCCTCGTCGCTTAGCATCGGTTTGCTGCTGGCTTGTGCGGTTGCGATGGTGACTACAGCGCAGGCAATGGATAACGGGTATCGCCTTGCTGCCCCGTTCGGAGAGGTCCGCTCGACTGGCATGACCGTTGAGCCATATCAATTGCAGGCGGCGGACTATCGGCTGCTCAGCGACGTGAAAATCGAACCCGCGCCCGCACCCGCCAGTCCTGAGCCTGACAAGCCGTTCGCAAAAGAAGTCCTGTTGGCGGCGTCGGAAGCCGGCGTCGAGCCAGGCCTGGTGCATGCGCTGATCGAAGTTGAGTCGGGCTATCGGCCTCACGCGGTGTCGCCTAAGGGGGCAGTAGGTCTTATGCAATTGCTGCCGGAAACAGCCCAGCGTTATGGCGTGTCCAATCTCACAAGCGTGTCGGACAACCTGCGCGCCGGCACGCGTCATTTGCGGACCTTGCTCGATACTTTTGGCGAACGATTGGATCTGGTTCTGGCCGCCTATAACGCGGGGGAAGGCGCGGTGCGCAAGTACAACAACACAATTCCGCCTTACAGGGAGACGCGCGACTATGTGCCTGCCGTGCTCAAGCGATATCGTAAAGCAGAACAACCAAGAGCGGAACCTTCGACACCCGCGTCAAGGGACTATCTGCCGGGAACGCGCCTCGATCCGGCTGCGCTTCGTCAACAGCCCTGATGCCCGTGTGTGGCGGTGTCGTCAGGACGTTTTGTTTGAAGAGTGTACGCGTGGAACAGCCCATGCTCACCGCGCCCCTCAGCGAACTAATCAAAGCCACCAAATGAAAGAGGCGCCTTACGGCGCCTCTTTCATTCGACATTGGGCCTGCGTCAGACCGGCTTGCGACGACGCGTCATGATCGTGCCCAGTAAACCGAGGCCGGCGAGAAAGAGACCGTAGGTTTCAGGTTCCGGTACCGGGCTGACCGAGATTCCGCCGCTATAGACGCCACCAGCCGAACCGGTTGTCGCTCCGTTGACCAGCAGGTAATAGTTGCCTGCGGCGAGCGGTCCGACATTCAATGTTATCGTGCTCGGGTTGACGGCCGCCGCGACAAACAGGGACCGGTCATCGTCGTTGCTGTCTATCCCATCCGGGTTGGAATACAGCGCAATGCTGGCGAACGATATGCTGAACGAGTCGCCCTTCGGAATGGAGAAAGGAATGTCCTTAACCGAGTACCCTGAACCGCCGTTCGCAGGCAAGCTGAATTTCACGAGGTCGGTGAAAAAACCGCTTGCAAACCCACCGAACGAAGAGGCGCCGTAAGGCAACGCGCCCAGGTCGTAAAAGGTGTCTACAGCCGCATTCGCTGAACCACATACACCAGCGAACGACAATGCAACCGCGAATTTTTTCAGAGTCAACTGAAGATTCATAAATGCCTCCAAAAATCCACATCAGAAGAGGAGTCGACTGATGACAATCTGATGACAATCGCTACACGATGGAAGATAGCAACATTTGCTGCGACGCGATATAGCCCGAATGCACTAACCGGGGAATAAAAAACCCCTATAAATCATCCGAGTATCCGGCCGCTCTCACAATTCGGCTTTTCCAAAACGCAGCCACGTTCGCTAATAGTGCAAGCATCATGCCGTCTACGATATGGTTTATAAGATTTATAAATCAGGCACTTACGCTACCCGCCGAAAGCAAACCCGAAATCCGCCCATGGGCTTTTGGCATCGCGACGCACCGTTCGCGTGCATGCCACGTTGATCCAATCTTGCCCGATCGCTCTCGCCGAATCGGATTGGCGGCACATACGCATTGGATGGCTGGCCCGCAGTGGTCGGGCATTCCGCACCGCGTCTCCATACCGCGGATAAACCGATCGATCTGCGCCCACGCCTAGCCGCGCGCGTCCCCCCAACGCAACTCGGTGCGTTCGTCACCCAGGTAATAGGTTTCGCCTGAGCGGTCCACACAATAGTCAGGCGAGACGATCATCTCGCTGAAATCCATGTCGGGCGCGATCCGCGTGTATTCAAACAAAACGCAACGCCGCACCTTGGCGCCGGCACGCACGTGGCTGCCATGCCCGATCCACGCAGGACCGATGATCGACGCTCCCGGATCAATCCGTACGGATGACCCGATATAGACAGGCCCGGAAATATGGACGGTATTCCAGGCGATCGAAGTATTCAAACCGACCCAGACCCCCGGACGCACTTCGCGCCCCGGCATCTCCATTTCCGCCACTTCGCCGCGCAAGACGCGCTGTAGCACTGACCAATAGTCACTCACCCTGCCGATGTCGATCCAGTTGAAAAAACGGCTCTGCGCGAAGAACGGCAGTTTCTCCGCCACCAGTTGCGGAAACAACTGGGATCCGATGTCGTAGGTCCGCCCGGGAGGAACCCGATCCAGCACTGCGGGTTCGAAGATGTAGATGCCGGTCGATGCCAGCGTCGATCGGGCATCCTCGGGCTTCGGCTTCTCCTGAAAGGAGTCGATGCGCCCGTCGTCGCCTGCGACGACAATGCCGTAGTTCGACACCTGCTCGCGGGGAACATCCAGCGTCACCACGCTGGCAATGGCGCCCTTGGTCTTGTGCTCATGCAATGCCGCACCAATGTCGAGATCGATCAACGCGTCGCCGCACAACACAAGCGCGGTCTCGTCGAAGAAGCCGCTGAAATCCTGTATCCGGCGCATGCCGCCTGCCGACCCCATCGGCCGTGGCAGGACTTCACCATGGTCCCGCACGCCTTCGTACGAATAGCCTATCTGCACGCCCCAGCGATGACCGTCCCCGAAGTACTCTTCGATGCGGCGATGGTGGTATGCGACGTTCACCATGATTTCCTTCACCCCGTACCGGGCGAGATGCTCGATCAGGTATTCCATGACCGGCTTGCCCAGGATAGGCACCATGGGCTTTGGCAAGTCTCGGGTCAGCGGACGTACACGCGTCCCCTGTCCGGCGGCGAGAATCATTCCTTTGGCCATGTCGATCCTGGTTCCTTTACGGTCTTGCGTTCAAAAGCGGCGAAGCCGCGCTACACCCTCGACACCACACTCAATTCCCGACGAACCCCTCGGGGTTTGCCGATTGCCAGCGCCACGCATCAGCGCACATCGCCGCCAGTCCCCGCTCGGCTTTCCAGCCGAGCAAAACGGACGCCTGCGTCGGGTCGGCATAGCACGAGGCAATGTCGCCTGGCCGGCGCGATGCCACCTTGTATGGCACCGGACGCCCGCTCGCCGCTTCGAAGGCCCGCACCATTTCAAGCACGCTGTAGCCCGTGCCAGTGCCAAGATTGATGGCCTGACATTCCGCATGATCGCGCAGGCGTTCGAGTGCCTTCAGGTGGCCGATCGCGAGGTCCACCACGTGTATGTAGTCGCGGACGCCGGTGCCATCCGGGGTCGGATAGTCATCGCCCCACACATTGAGGAACTCGCGCTTGCCAACCGCCACTTGCGCCACGAACGGCATCAGGTTGTTGGGCACACCACGCGGATCCTCGCCGATCAGACCGCTGTCGTGCGCCCCCACCGGATTGAAATAGCGCAACAGGCTGATATGCCACGACGGATCACTGCGATGCAGGTCACGCAGCATGTCCTCGATCATCAGCTTGCTGCGGCCATACGGATTGGTGGCGGAAAGCGGATGGTCCTCCGTTAGCGGCAAGCGCTGCGGATCGCCATACACCGTTGCGGACGAACTGAAAACCAGAGTCTTCACACCGGTGTCGCGCATTGCCTCGAGCAGGCGCAGCGTACCCGCCACATTGTTGTCGTAGTAGGCCAACGGCTGTTCCACCGATTCGCCTACAGCCTTGAGGCCGGCGAAATGAATCACCGCGTCCGCCCCGCTATCGGCCATCGTACGCTTGAGCGCGGCGCCATCGCGGATGTCACCCTCCACCAGCACGGGGGCTTTTCCGGTGATGCGCGCAACGCGGCGCAGTGACTCGGGGCTGCTGTTGGAAAAGTTGTCGAATACCGTTACTCCATGGCCTGCGTTCAGCAATTCAACACAGGTGTGGGAGCCGATGTATCCGGCACCGCCGGTCACGAGAATCATGGGCATGAGGTGGCTATTCCAGCGAAAGGTCCGCACGCAAGCACAATGCCCGCATCGGAAAATCGAGGCGCGTCTCCTATATCGGTCGACACCGGGATTTGCATAGGGCGCAAGGCCCCGGGAACCTCGCCGTGGTGCGATGGGCCTGGAACAACCGTTCGCTGGGTCATTCCTCGAATACGTCCGCCGATTCAAAACTCATGCCTTTGGCGTCCTTGGCTGACAAACGTGGCAATTGGCCTCCCAGCGGCCATTCAATACCCAGTACCGGGTCATCCCATGCAATGCATCGCTCATGCTCCGGCGCCCAGTAGTCATCGGTCTTGTAGAGGAACTCCGCTGTCTCCGAAAGCACCACAAACCCGTGTGCGAATCCCGGCGGGATCCATAACTGCATCTTGTTTTCACCAGAAAGCACTTGCCCAACCCACTTGCCAAACGTGGGGGAGCGTCTGCGAATGTCGACTGCGACGTCGAACACCTCGCCCGCGATCACCCTGACCAACTTCCCTTGCGGTTGGCGGATCTGGTAATGAAGCCCACGCAACACCCCCTTCGCCGACTTTGAATGATTGTCCTGGACGAAATCACCCGCAAGGCCGGAAGCCAGGCGAAACGCGCGCTGGTTGAAGCTCTCGAAAAAGAATCCCCGCTCGTCGCCAAAGACCTTTGGCTCTACCAGGAGCACGTCCGGTATTGAAGTCGGCGTGATCTTCAATTGGATTCCCCTTTTTCACGCAGCAAGCCCGTCAGGTATTGCCCATACCCCGATTTGGCCAAGGGAGCGGCTAGTTTCTCCAGGTCACCGTCGCTGATCCAGCCATTTCGCCACGATATTTCTTCTGGCGCAGCAACTTTCAGGCCCTGGCGCCGTTCGATGGTCTGGATGAACTGGCTCGCTTCCAGCATGGACTCATGGGTCCCGGTGTCAAGCCAGGCAAAGCCGCGACTCATCGTTTCCACTTCAAGATCTCCGCGCTCAAGGTAAAGGCGGTTCAGATCCGTGATTTCCAGTTCGCCGCGGGCCGACGGCTTGATCGACTTCGCAAGGCGGACGACATCCCGATCGTAAAAATAAAGACCGGTGACCGCGAAACGCGACTTCGGCGACTTGGGTTTTTCTTCCAGGCTGACGGCCCTACCCGACCGGTCAAACTCGACAACTCCGTAGCGCTCCGGGTCTTGCACCGCATAGGCAAACACGGTCGCCCCGCCAGGCCGAGCGTCCGCGTTTTGCAGAAGACTCACCAGATGATGGCCATAGAAGATGTTGTCGCCAAGGACAAGCGCGGATGGAGACTCGCCAACGAATTTTTCGCCAATCAGGAAAGCCTGCGCAAGCCCGTCCGGCGAAGGTTGTACTGCGTAGCTGAAACTGACCCCCCACTGGCTACCGTCACCCAGCAGTTGCTCAAAACGCGGCGTGTCCTGGGGCGTCGAAATTACAAGGATTTCGCGGATTCCTGCCAGCAGCAAGGTGCTCAGAGGATAGTAGATCATCGGCTTGTCGAATATCGGCAACAGCTGCTTGGATACGACTTGCGTGGCAGGGTAAAGCCGAGTGCCGGAACCACCTGCGAGGATGATGCCTTTGCGATTGCTTGTAGTCATGGTGCCCATAGTGAGGATTGTGAAATTCAAATGGAGGGGTACGAATGCACACTAACCGATGATCTCGTCGATCATGCGATCGACCTGGATCCGCCAGTCCGGCAAGACCAAACCGAAGGTGCGCTGGAACAGGCTGATATCGAGGCGCGAATTCAGTGGCCGCCTGGCCGCGGTCGGGTATTCGGCGGTACTGATGGCATTGACGGTACCGGGTGTGGACTTCAGGACCTCCCCTCGCGCGATTGCACGTGAAATCACGTGCCGGGCGTACCCGTGCCAACTGGTCTCGCCTGCCGCCACTACGTGGTAAAGACCGGCCAGCTGCGCATTCGCAGCCACAACCCGTAACGCATGCGCGGTCACGTCGGCAAGCAGTTCCGCCGACGTCGGCGCGCCCACCTGGTCGGCAATCACGTTGAGACTGTCGCGCTCTTTCGCCAGCCGCAGCATGGTTTTCGCGAAATTCCCGCCGCGCGCGGCGTATACCCAACTCGTGCGCAGGATCAAGTGGCGCTCGTGCGCCGCGACCGCGATCTCGCCGGCGAGCTTGGTCCGCCCGTAGACCGACAAGGGCGCCGGTGCATCCGTTTCACGCCAGGGCCGGTTGCCGCCGCCATCAAAAACATAGTCGGTCGAGTAATGCACCAGCCAGGCTCCGATGGCGGCCGCTTCGCGTGCCAGTACACCCGGAGTCAACGCATTCAGGGTCTGTGCGAGTTCCGGTTCGGACTCCGCCCGATCCACCGCCGTATGCGCGGCCGCATTGACAATCACATCCGGCTTGACCGCGCGTACAGTTGCCGCAATTCCGTCCGGATCGGTGAAGCTGCCGCAGAGGTCAGTGCTGTCAAAATCGAGCGCCACCACCTCGCCCAATGGCAAGAGGCTGCGCTGCAGTTCCCAGCCGACTTGCCCGCCCTTGCCGAACAGCAGGACTTTCATGACTTGCCCGACCCGGCCGCCCCGTATTGGCGGTCGATCCACTCACGATACGCTCCACTCTGCACTTCGGCGACCCATTCCTGGTTGGCCAGGTACCACGCGACGGTCTTGCGGATGCCGCTATCAAAGGTTTCAGCCGGCCGCCATCCAAGCTCGCGCTCTATCCGTCGCGCGTCGATCGCATAGCGCCGGTCGTGCCCGGGTCGATCGGTCACGTAGGTGACCTGGTCCAGATACGGACGACCATCCGCGCGCGGCCGCAACTCGTCGAGCAACGCACACACAGTCCGCACGATCTCGATATTCGGTTTTTCATTCCAGCCGCCAATATTGTAGGTCTCGCCCAACCGGCCGGCCTCAAGCACGCGGCGGATTGCGCTGCAATGGTCCTTGACATAGAGCCAGTCACGCACCTGCATGCCGTCGCCGTACACCGGTAGAGCCTTGCCCGCCAGCGCATTGACGATCATCAGCGGGATGAGCTTCTCCGGGAAGTGATACGGACCGTAGTTGTTGGAACAATTGGTGGTCAGAACCGGCAGTCCATAGGTATGGTGATACGCCCGCACCAGGTGGTCAGAGGCGGCCTTGGACGCTGAATACGGGCTGTTGGGTTCATACCTGTGGCTCTCCGCAAATGGTGGATCGGTAGCCGACAGCGAGCCATACACCTCGTCGGTGGAGACGTGCAGAAGGCGGAAACCCGTCTTCTCGGCGCCTTCCAGTCCGTTCCAATAGGCACGCACCGCTTCGAGCAACTGGAAAGTGCCGACGATGTTGGTCTGGATGAACTCGCCGGGTCCATGGATCGAGCGGTCGACATGCGACTCGGCAGCAAAATTGATGATGGCGCGCGGCCGGTATTGGGCGCACAGGCGCCCCACCAATGCAGCATCACCGATGTCACCGCGCACGAAAACATGGCGCGGATCATTCGACAGGCTCGCCAGGTTGGCCAGGTTTCCGGCATAGGTGAGCTTGTCAAGGTTGACCAGCGGTTCCCCGCCCGCGGCCATCCAGTCGAGGACGAAATTGCTGCCTATGAATCCGGCGCCGCCGGTTACCAGAATACTCATGTATGTCTATTCCTTTTGATGTGGCAACTCTATTTGAGCTGTGTTGCCAGCACGCCCACGATCCGCTCCGCTGCGCGTCCGTCCCATAGGTGAGGCCTGCGTCCGCACTTGCCTTCGCCGCGCAACACCTTTCTCGTTTCCGCAACGATTCGTGCGGGATCCGTGCCAGCGAGCACGTTCGACCCCTCATCAACCGTCACGGGGCGTTCGGTGTTTTCGCGAATGGTCACGCACGGCACGCCCAATGCAGTTGTTTCCTCCTGCAACCCGCCGCTGTCGGTAAGCACCACGGCAGCGTCCTTCCAGAGGTTCAGGAATGCCATGTAGGCCTGCGGCTCGGCCAGCGTCACGCGCTCACCAAGATTGACGCCGAATTTCTCCAGATTGCCGCGGGTGCGCGGATGTACCGGAAAGATCAATGGCAACTCGGCGGAAATCTCGCGCAGCGCGCCGCCGATTTTCTCCATCATGGCGGCATCGTCGACATTGCTGGGGCGGTGCAGGGTCACCACCCCATAGCGCCCGCCGTTCGCGCTGGCCGCCGCCTTGAAGGCGGCAGTTTCATAACCGGAAGTATCAGTCGACGCCAGTTTCTGTGCCTGATACAGGACGTTGTCGACCATCACATGGCCGACGTAGTGGATCGATGTCTCGCTCTTGCCCTCGCGACGCAGGTGCTCAACCGCCGCCGGTTCGGTAACGAAGAACCAGTCACAAATGCTGTCGGTCACAAGCCGGTTGATCTCCTCCGGCATGCTCATGTCGCCGCTACGCAACCCCGCTTCGACATGAGCGACCGGGATGTGCAGTTTCTTCGCCACAATCGAGCATGCCAGGGTCGAATTGACATCGCCCACGACCAGCACCGCATCAGGCCTCTCCCGCTGGCACAATTCCTCGAACGCGATCATGATTTTCGCGGTCTGATGCGCATGGCTGCCACCCCCGGCGGCCATGAACACATCGGGCTCGGGAATGCCAAGCTCTTCGAAAAAAACCTCATTCATGTTGCGATCGTAGTGCTGGCCGGTATGAATGATCCTGAATGCCAGACCACCATGCGCGCGCAGGGCGCGCACGATCGGCGCGATCTTCATGAAGTTCGGCCGCGCTCCCGCCACCAGATAAATTGTCTTCAAGAAACTCTCCTGCCATGCGCCCTCGAGTACGGGTCCGCAAAGGGTGTCATGACGATCAATGCAACTCAAGCGCGCCCGTAGTGATCCTGGAAACGCACGATGTCGTCTTCGCCGAGATAGCTGCCTGACTGCACCTCGATCATCTCCAGGGGAATCTTGCCGGGATTGACCAGGCGATGGACCGTGCCCAGCGGAATGTAGGTGGACTGGTTTTCCCCCACCAGGAAAACCTCCTCACCGCGGGTGACTTCCGCGGTCCCCTTGACCACGATCCAGTGCTCGGCGCGGTGGTGATGCTTTTGCAGGGACAGCGACGCACCCGGGTTGACGATGATGCGCTTGACCTGGAAGCGCTCGCCATTGTCGATCGAATCGTACGAACCCCATGGCCGGAACACCTGGCGGTGCGACTCCGCCAGGTTGTAGCCGCCGGCTTTCACCGCTGCCACCAGCGCCTTGACGTCCTGCGCCCGCTCGCGCGGCGCCACCATCACCACATCCGGCGTTTCCACCACCACCATGTCGGATATGCCGACACAAGCCACCACGCGGCTTTGCGCGAACACCAGGCTGTCTTTCGAACCGTGCAAGACCACTTCGCCCCGGACCGCGTTGCCGCCACCGTCCTTGTCGAGGATCTGCCAAAGCGCGTCCCAGGCGCCAATGTCGGACCAGCCCGCATCGAGCGGCACGACACGCGCGGCGATGCCGGCGGCGCCGCCGACCAGCTTTTCCATTACCGCGTAGTCGATCGAATCGGAGGGGCAGGACTTGAACGCATCCACATCCAGGCGCCGAAAATCCGCGTCTGCCGCGCCCCCCGCCCAGGCCTTCCGGCATGCATCGAGCATGGCGGGGCTGAAGGCCGCGATCGCGGCCAGCCAGACCGAAGGCTTCAATGCGAACAGACCGCTGTTCCACCAGTATTCACCACTGGCGACATAGGCCTGCGCCTTGGCCAAGTCCGGCTTCTCGACAAAAGCGGCGAGTTCGCAGGCGCCGCCGGCGCCCGCCACGGCAGCGCCGCGCCGTATATAGCCATACCCGGTTTCCGGCCGATCCGGCACGATCCCGAAAGTAACCACCGCGCCTTCCTCCGCGAGCGCGACCGCCGACGCCACCGCCGCGTGAAAGGCGGCGCGGTTGGTGATGACATGGTCGGCCGGCATCACCAGCATGACCGCGTCGTCACCGGCGGCCTGCCGATGCAGTGCCGCGAGAGTCAGCGCCGGCGCCGTATTGCGCCCGGCCGGCTCCAGTATCAGCCCGGCCGGAGCCACTCCCATGGCGCGCATCTGCTCGGCAATCAGGAATCGATGCGCCTCATTGCACACCACCAACGGGGCGGACTGTTCAAGCCCCGGCACATTGGCGGTGCGGCGCACAGTCGCCTGGAAAAGCGAATCATCCTCGACAAACGGGATCAATTGCTTGGGAAAATGCTCCCGGGAAAGCGGCCAAAGGCGCGTACCCGAACCGCCGGAAAGGATGACTGGCTGTATTTTCATTTGTCCTCAAAATTCGGGGAGCACCCCGATTTGGTCAGCACTCCACCGCCATTCAACCGTATCGAGGCCGCGATGCGCTGCACAATGCCAGATTCTATGCGGCCGGGTGCTTCCGCAATATTGCAAGCAGGTCAAATAAAGTCACGCGTGAGGAATTTTGCACATGCGAAGCAAAAAATGAGGTTCTGCGGAATGGTAGCCCCCGGCGCACCCTGTTCACAGTTTCGCAAAACCCTCCGCCAGCCCGGAAAACACCGGGAAGACGCCCCCTGCACCACCTGCCACCCTTTGGTCGGGCGCGATCAGGCCGCTGCCAACCCCACCCGCCAGACCGGCAAACCCGCCAGGGCCGCCATCCGCTGGCGCTGCGCCCTCTTCATCCATGGCGCTCAGGTGAAAGCGCGCCAGCGCATCAATCAGCGCCCGATGATTGATGGCGGCTTCAGGCCCACCAGTTGCCCCGGGATCAGGCGCGGTATCTGCGGGATCGCTTCCCGCGGGTGCCTCCGTGGCGGGGTTTTCCGTAGCTTGCGCCTCGAATGCCTGGATCGCGGCGGCGATCGAGTCAGGGTTCAAGCCGGTCCGGGTCCCGCGCGGGATCGCGCTTCCGCCGAGGCCCCCAATGCCGCTGCTGCCGAAGCCTCCGGGCGACAGAACACCTGCACCGGCTCCGCCTGCGCCTGAACCGAGATTCGCCGGAAGGTCCGCCGCGCCACCCGTTTCGCCCGGCATGTTGGGCATCATCGTTGCCTGCGGAAAAAGACTCACGGAGGCATCCGCGGTCACGGTCGCGAGCCGCGCGGCCTCGCCGCCAGGCGCGGATATCGCGGGCGGGGCACCCGGGTCCGGGTCAGTCGCGCCGCCAGAGTTTGCTCCGCCACTGCCGCCACTTGCGCCGCCCGGTCCCGCCCCCGCATTTCCCCCACCGTCAGTCGTTCCAGCCCCGTTTCCGCCGTTGCCGGATGGCAACGGTGACGACGCTGCACTCGCAACCTCGAAGACCAATGTTGCCTCGGCAAACAGCCCCCCCGGGTCAGTCGCTCGAAGCCGCAAACGGGTTTGCCCGATATCGCCCGCCTGCGGAGTGCCCTGGAAGGCGCCCATCGAGGCGTCGAAACCCAGCCATGCGGGAAGCGCCGGCGATGCAGGCGCCTCTTCCTCACCCCCGCCGGCATCCAGGGAATGCAGCGAATAAGTGAGTCTGTCGCCGGAGTCGGGATCGACAATGGTTCCCGCCGGCAAGGTGAACCTGAAAGCCGCACCCACCGTGGCGCGCGCCACAGGCGGCGCCAGAACCAGCGCCGGCGCCCGGTTGCCGTAGCCATCAAGGCGCGCATCGAGCGCGGCACGATCCCAGGTGGTTCCGTCGGCAAACTCGATGCGGCCGAGCAGGTTGCGCTCGCTATTCAGGTCGAACTGCGCACCGCGGTAACCGTTGAACGAGGCACTGTCGTAGCTGAAAAATTCCGGGATCCGCAGGCTGTCGCCAGCAAGCCCGATGCGTATCACCAGGTCAGAGCCATTGACATCCTCATGCACGAACGCCGGATCGAACGCTGCCTGACCAGCCGGTGCCCGCGGGTTGCCAGGACGAAACTGGCCGGCCGCGCGCACGAATCCGACTTCGTCCGACCTGATTCCCTCTCCCAGGCGCAGGGTGTCGTAGCCCGCGTAACGGTCTGGAATGCGCGACCAGTCGCTGAAATAGGCATCGGAGTAAACCGAATCCCACCTGAAACCCGGGCCGAAAGCCTGCGGATCCATATTCGGCAACCACCCCTCGGCGACCGGGGAGGCCAGCGGGTTGTGCCAGAAATCGCCGATCACATCGGCACCGTCGCCGCGCGCGAAAACGAACACATCAGCCGCATGCGTACCCAGCAGCACGTCGTTGCCAGTGCCGCCGCGGATCTCGCTGCCCGCACCGATGAATTCGCGAACGCCAAACCCGATCAGGTCGTCGCCACCGCCACCGATCAGCAGATCGGCCCCCTCGTCGCCGGTGATGGCGTCGTCGCCTTCGTCGCCGGTGACGCGGTCGCGCCCCTCCCCGCCACGCAGAATGCCCGCGCCGGACAGCACATCGTCCCCGGATTCGGCGTCGATGTCGTTGCCGTGGATGACCGTGCCCGCCCGGTTGGGATCAAGGTCGTGGGGCGCCAGCGCCAGCAAATCGGCGCGCGTCAACAACCTGCCGTCGGCCAGACGCAGCAATTCCACGCCGGAGCCGCCAGGATCGTCCGAATGCGGCATCACGATCCGTACGGCGCCGCCCCCTGATACCTCCCATGAAATCGTCAGCACAGCTGTCATGACCGCAAGCGGAAGGTCGCGCATGTACGCCGTGCCGTGCCGCGCGTTGCTGTAGCGCGACATCTTCACGGTCTCGTCACTCCACGCCAGCCGCAGGTCAGCGTAGCCCACGCCGGCCGGCAGTTCCACCACGTCATGGCTGACACTGCCGGCCAGCACCTGTGCGAGGTCGCCCGGATTGGCGGACGCAGGCCCGGAGGAAGCCAACTCGTTCACGGTGGCCAGCCCCGCCCCTGCGACAACCAGATAGCGATCATCTCCCTCGCCGCCGGACAGCAGGTCGCGGCCTGTTCCTGCCGCCAGCACATCGTTGTCCCGCCCACCGTGCAACTGGTCATCGCCTGCCCCGCCGTAGAGGAACGCGCCCGCCCTTCCGGTGGAGGGCACCACTGCATGGGCCGGCAGGTCATCGAGCGACAACACGCGGATGACGTCATCGCCGTCACCACCTTCGACGATCGCGCTGCCGCCAACGGTGATGACGTTGTCCCCCGCGCCGCCATCGATGCGTATCACGTTGACCCGGTAGTCGATGGCCACTTCGGTATGCACCGTCTGTACCGTCTGCTCCACCGTGCGCGGCTGGAACACGCTGCCGCCTCCAGCGCCGGTGGCGATACCCGCGCCCGACTGCCCGCCCGAGGCGCCGTAGACAAAGAAACCGGTGATCGGCCGCTGCGCACCGCCGATCGACTGCCCCGCCGCTGGCGGCCCGCTACGTGCCTGTGCGACCGGACCGAATACAGGCTCGGCCGGACCGCTGGACAACGAAATGGTCCCGCCGGTACGCGACAAAAACGGAAAATCGGCCACGATCTGGCCCGTCGGCGCCGGCGTGCCGCCCAGATGACCCCCGCCGGACAAACCCACGAACACCGCTCCCGAGGTGTCGCTCAGCGTGACCGTCCGCTGCGACACCTGCTGCGTCGACTGCGCCGCCAGCACCTGCACCACCGGGGTGGCCTGCGCGTATGCCGCTTGCGCGGCCTGCTCCCGGTTGCTCGCGAAGCTGACCCGGTCGACTTCATGACGGGTCTGGTAGATGCTGCCGTCGCTCACGTCGCGAATGTAGCCACCGTCCGCCTGGCGCACGTAGCCGCCAAGCGTCAGCATGGTGCCGAAGGACTCCTCAAGGCGCCGGGCAAAGCCATCCATCGCCTCCGCCAGCGTGGCCGGGCCCGCCTGCGACGGCGCGGCTGCCAGGAAGTCCTGCAGCGAAACCGCGGCACCGTTGGCGGCGACCAGACGCCAGTTCACGTTGCCGGAAAACTGGTCGCGCAAGGTGAGGCTGTCTTCGTTGCCCCCCACCGTGAGCAGCAGGTCGTTGCCGCTGCGCGCCACCCGCAGATCGGCGAGCTCGAGCGAGGCATCGAGCAGGAGCGAGTTGACGCCGCTCGCATCCTCCACCACGACGTCACGGCCCATGCCCCGCCGCAGCTCGTAGGCATCCGATCCCGCGCCCCCCTCCAGCAGGTCGTCCCCGCTGCCACCGACCAGCAGGTCGTCACCATTCCCTCCATGCAGCTGATCATCACCATCGTCGCCATACAGGCGGTCGTCGCCGTCCGCGCCGTCGATACGGTCCGCCCCGAGGCTGCCCACAATGCGGTCGGCATGGCGGCCACCGGTCAGATCGATCGGCGCGAAGCCCGCCACATAGTCCAGCGGCGCAGCCAGGGCCGCAGCCAACAGCGAGCGCATGTCCAGACGTGTCCCGTCGGCAAAGGCGAAATCGAGCGTCGCATCGCTGCTCACCGCCCCAAAGTCACCGCGCACCAGCAGGCTGTCGCCATTGCCCGTGTCGAATTGCACATACAGCACGCCATCGGAGCCGTTGAGCAAGCGCGCCTGCACCTGCGCACTGCTGATCCCCGCACCGAATTCCAGCAGGTTGGCCCCGGCCTGGTCTTCGACCAGGTCGATGCCCGTACCGATGTCGAAGCGATAGCGGTCGTCCCCGGCACCACCACGCAGCAGGTCAGTGCCGGCGCCGCCGGACAGGTCGTCGGCGCCCTCCCCGCCATCGATACTGTCGTTCCCGGCGCCACCGGCCAGCACGTCCCCACCGCCACCTCCGCTCAACACGTCGGCGCCCGCGTCGCCATTCAGGGTGTCGTTGCCATCCTGCCCGTTCAGGGTGTCGTTGCCAGCACCGCCGATCAGCGTGTCGTCGCCGGCGTCGCCAAACAGGCCATCGCCGCCACTGCCGCCCGCCAGTCGGTCCGCCGCCGCAGTGCCGCCAAGCGAGAGCGGCACCACAATGCGCGCGAGGATGTCCTCCTGCGCGAGGACACTGCCGTCGGCGAACACGTAACGTGTGCTTCCCTGCGTCACCCCATCAATGATGTCAATGGTTCCGGACTCGCCGACCAGCGGGACCGTGCCCAGCCGCAAGGAACTGACAAACCGGTTGCGCCCGAAGTCGAAGTAGCGCAGCACCTGCACATTGAGGTCATCCGGACCGATGCCGGCGCCGAACGACAAGGTGTTCACGCCATCGGCATCATCCACGCTGTCGCTGCCGTGCCCGAGATTGAAGACGTACTCATCATCCCCGGCACCACCGAACAAGCGGTCGTTGTCACGTCCGCCATCGAGCACGTCGTTGCCGCCGAGACCGCTCAGCACATCGTCGCCGGAAAACCCGCGGATGCGGTCGCCCGCATTGGCCGTGCCCATCAGCACGTCATCGCCGGACTGCCCGGGCAACAAATTGCCATCCGCGTCCAGCGTGGCTGGCACGCGTTCGGTGCCTTCGACGTCGAACCCCTGCGCCAGGACGTCCTCGAAGCGCATGAAGCTGCCGTCGGCAAACATGATGCGTCCGAAGCTCTGTACCCGGGAAGGATCGTCCTCGCCCTCCGGCAGTTCCAGGTGGATGGCGTCGCCCTGCCCGAGATCAAGCATCAGGCTGCCGCGGCGGAAGCGTATGTCGGTGCGCAATACGCCCGGCCCGAGAACCAGATCGCTCTTGTTGGCAGCGTCGCCGTCACCCGTGCCGCCAAGGGCCTTGATGTCGTCCGGATCGGCAATCGTATCGACGCCATCGCCGCGATTGAAGACGTAGGTATCGCGGCCGAGTCCGCCGGCAAGGATATCGTCACCAGCGCCGCCGATGAGGATATCGTTGCCGGTGGAGGCCTCAAGCACGTCGCGCCCGGTGCCGCCGAAAAGAACGTCTTCGCCCGTATCGCCGAAGAGATAATCGTCGCCCGCACCGCCATCGAGCACGTCGTCGCCGGCATTGGCAAACAGAAGGTCCCGGCCGGCCTGGCCAAGCAGGATGTCATCGCCGCTACCGCCGCCGGCGATGTCGTCGCCACTGCCTGCGTCGACGTAGTCGTCGCCATTGCCCAGCCCTACCCAGTCATTTCCCGCACCGGCGTACACCGACTTGCCTGGCGCATCGGCCTGCGCTTGTGGTTCCAGGTTGCCTTCGGTGTTTATGAATTGCCGGCCCGTCTGAACGAGAGCCAGGCGTTGCTTGCCGTCCTGTGTTTCCGGGTTGAAAGAACCGAAAAATCCGCTGATCCGCCAGTTGAAACCGAGAGCCACGAAGTCGGAATTGGCCACCGTGTCATCGCCGGCGCCGGCGATCACGACGTCCTGCCCCGCCCCGGTGGTAAACGCATCGTCGCCGGCGCCACCGACCAGGGTATCGTTCCCCGCGCCGCCGGCCAGATAATCACCCTGCGACCGGGTCGCCCTGATCTCGGGACGCGGACTGTCGGGAAACATGGGGCGGTCCCCATCCATGATCGCCTGCGCCAGATCGACGCGCGCGCCGCCGAACACCACGTCGTCGCCTGTGCCCGCCGACACCACGTCGCCACCGAACAGCGTCGCAGCGATGCCGTCCCCGCCGCCTTCAACCAGGTCGTTGCCGGCGCCGGCCTCGATCCAGTCACGACCTTCGCCGGCCTCCACCCGGTCCGCGTCACCGCGCCCGTTGTCCGGCAGCGCCGCGCCCTGCGGTCCGGGCCGGTCCGCGTAGATCGTGTCATTGCCGCTGCCGGCATCGATATGGTCGCCAGGCGCAGCCGGATTTTCCACAGCGCCATCCGCCGGGCGCCCGCCGAAAATCACATCGTCCTGCCCCGCCTGGACGACATTGGAACGTATCCAGTTGCCCAGGGCGTCGCGCCCCGGATCGATTTCCGGCGTGGCGGGATTGCCATCTTCAAACCGCCGGTCACCGAATGCCAGGCGCGCCGAGGCAGGCGGTGCCGGCAAATCCGCATCGGACAGGCGTATACCAAAGTCGCCCTGCCGCCACCCCTTGATGGTGATGCTTCCCGGTTGCGCCGCCCCGTCAGACGCCTTGAAAGTAAGCAGAAGATTCTCGCTACCGTCGGAAGCCCCGGCGCTGGTCTGCCCGGGCATGCGGGTCAGCGTGATGGTCCCGTCGACACTCGTCCAGCCGTTGGCGCCCCCGGCTGCCTTGAAAAAAGTGCCGCCGACCACCACGCTACCGGACAGATCGCCCAAAAGCGTTGCACCCAACCGCCCATCCGTGTAGGTGCGGCGTATGACGCCGCAGCCGTCGGTGTCGCGGATCGTGTCGTTGCCGTCGGCGCTTTCGGTGCCGACCACGTTGCGACCGGCGTTGTACTGGTAAACGTCGCGACCCGAGCCACCTTCAAGGTAGTCGTTGCCGGCACGGCCCTCGAGGTAGTCGGTGCCGGCGCCGGCGTACAAGCGGTCGTCCAGAGTGGCGCCTGCTATTGCATCCGGGCTGTCCGAGCCGAAAGCAGCGATCCTCGCCTGCCATCCCGGCACATCCGCAATCAGGCCCAGCAGGAACGCTTCCCGCTTGATCGAATCCGTCGGCGCGCTATTGATGACACCCTGGATTTGGCCTTCAGCTTCCAGCAAGACCACGTTGACGCCGCTTGCAGTGTCGCGGGCCAGCCATTTGCTTGCATCGGTGGATACCGATGCAATGGCGTTCTCGATGCCCTGCTTCAGCCGCCAGCTGAGCATGGCGGCCCGGTCGGCAAGGTACTCGGAGGTGAGTCCGTTCGTGCCCGCTGTCGCGGATGCAAGATCAAGCTCCCCTCGCCGGTTGTGGGTCGAAGAGTAATCAAGCCCCAGGACAACGAACGGATTGAGCTCGCGCAGGGCGTAGCGATATGCCAAGCCTTCCTCTCCCGACCGCAAGGCCTTGGCGACCAGTTCAGCCGCATTCGGTGCCGTGCCTGTGACCGTCAAGGCTCCCAGGCCGCTCGCACGCGTAACCGTGCTGTTGATGGGTACCCAAGCCATGCCTGCCATTGGGACAAGCGAAAGACCGGTGACTCCGGTATCCGAGCCCGCCATCAGGTTGAGCCGACTACCAATCGCCCCAAGCCGTTGATAAAAGTCCTCGCGCAGGGTGATGTTGCCGAATCCATCGCCGCTGCGGTCGACCTCCACTTTCTTGACCGTAGCGGGGGATAGCGAAAGCACCTTTTCAAGGGAAAACAGCGCGTTTTCGAGCGAATCGCCCTCCCCGGAAGAGTCGGCCGCGACGTAAGCACCCGCCGCGCGACGATTCGAAGACGCCGCGAATATGGTCTCGATTTGCAGCTTGGTCAGGCTGGCATCCACGCGCGAATACACATTCATCAGCGCAAGCGAATCAGCCAGCAGCGTAATGCTGTGAGTACGCAGAAAATCGCCGGCAAACATGCCGAGCCTTCCGCCATCCAGTCCCAGAATCCCGCCGTCGCCATAGAAGTCCGGCTGGTCTTCAACGAACAGCCACTGCCGCTGGTCGGAGGGGACCGTTATTCCGGAGTTGGAGGTCAGCGTATTGTCATCATGAGTCCCGATGCCAAACAGATACTCGATCTTCGCGGCTGCAGCCGGCGCGATGGGGTTGCCTCCAAAGATACTGACCCAGGCTGAACTGTCCATGAACGGGTCAAGCAGTTTCATCGCCAACTGGTGGCGTGCGCTGGCGTAGATGGATGCAGATGAGAAACTGCCATCGGTGACGAAGTTATTGGCAGGCTCGTTCAATGCGTTCTTGAGCAGGCTACTCCGCGTTATGAAATTCGCGAGAAATGCCGCAGCCCCCGGATTGTTGGCCGCAGGAAAAAGGGCCATCACGGTCTCGTAGCCGGCCTGTGGGGATGCCATGACTAGCTTGTAGAGCCGCAGCAGGTCTTCAATACCCGTCACCGGACCTACGACTGATCCGCGACCCGCACCATTGAAGACGTAGGCCTTGAGGAACTTCGGGTCGGCGACATGGTTTTCGGCGAAGACGGTCGCCAGATGCCCACCCAAGCTGTAGCCGGAGACAGAA
This sequence comes from Burkholderiales bacterium, assembly GCA_965279115.1. Classification (GTDB taxonomy): domain Bacteria; phylum Pseudomonadota; class Gammaproteobacteria; order Burkholderiales; family JAEUOS01; genus JAEUOS01. The sequence goes on along the minus strand of OZ257137.1, from coordinate 5,509,865 downwards.
TATGTCGCAGATTCCGGCAACTTCCCGTTCTTTTTCAGCAGCGCGAAATACGCCTCCATAGCGCTCAATTGCCCGAGCGCAAATCCTTCGAACAACAATTCAATGTCTGCGCCTGGCGGGGACAGCTTGGAAACGCCGCCGCCGATATCGCGAGCCCGATCACCTCCCTTTGCCGGATCGGCGAACTCGGTGCTGCGTAACGCGAAGAGATATTGGCTTTCTGTCGGCCCTGCAGCCTTGTCGTGTATCAAAGTTGCGCTGAAGCCGGTAGCGTCGTTGGCGTGGTGGTCGACGATTTGGTAGCGAGCAAGGAAATTGCTAGAAATAGTTGTCGTTAGACGTGTCGCCCCCTGCAAAACCTTGTTGTCGGCAGGTTGAGTTTCGCCGAAGCCGTTTGAGAGACTCGCGTTGTTACCCAACTTAAGCCGCGTAACCAGCAAATCGAGTTGCGCTGGATCGTTGATGTTGAAGCCGTCGAGGTAACTCTCCGCTACCATCTGCACGATAGCTTGCCGATACAAAACACCGCTGTCGAAGTCGCTCGCCATTGCTATCCGCCGCTTCCTCGCCCAGTGGTCAAATTCGGGATAGCCACCTTGTTTAGGAACGCAACCAGATAGTCACCATCCTTGTCCCGTTGTCGAGCCTTTCCCAATTCGGAAATTTGGGAATAGAAGGGGCACGATCTACCAACTAGCCAGGAGATTCGACCATCCTTCGTCTTGCTACTGAGCATAAATCCACGACGTCTACCAAGAATTTCGTTCCTTCGGAGATCGACAACGACCACCTCCCCGCCAGAAATTCCCAGTTCACGATCAAAGGGGCGACGTATACCGCGCCACGTAAACCCAACTTCGGCACTGACTCGTACGCGCTCTTCAGACAGAACTTGCTTGAAGGACGTATCGCTTGATTTGGTCAATCGTCGAATTGATCCAGCTACCTGCTCTCGGAACAATGAGTCGTCCCAAGCCGGACGATTGACGCTTGCTATTGGGGCCGCCAAGTAGGGCATTTCTAGGAAGGAATATCGCGGACCTGGACTGTCTCGAGCGCCTAAAAGGGCTTTAGGATGGCTAACCAAGCTCAAGGCGGCCATAAGAAATGCATCCCACGTATCCCCCTGCCCATACCCATACGGATCCTCCATCCCGTACCGGTCCCGCATCCGTTCCTCGGTCTCCTCCATCCGCGGCCGGATCATGTAGATGCCTTCAGCCTTCACCGACTTGTAGATGAATTCCCCGGCTTCGGCCTTGCAAAGGGCCTCGAAATACTCGACTCGGGACATGCCCGGCTTGTAGACCTGCTGCTTCGGAGCTTCCGGCCACACAAACGGCGGCTTGTCCGGGTAGGGCCAATATTCGGGGTTCGGCTGGGCCTTGATCTGCCACCGCTCGCAACCGGCGCCTTTGAAGTCCTTTGCGAAGCATGCCTCGTATTGGCTGGGGTCCCCGACCAGCGCGGCAAATTCGCGCGATGCGTCCCATTGACGCTTCCAATCCCATAGAACGTCGCGCCAAACCAAGGCGGCGCCCGCGGCGATTGCCAATGCCAGCCAAAGCGTGACGGCCCTTCTGCTCAACACATGCCTCCAGTTGCCATGCGCAAGACGATGGATATCCGCAACCTACCCGGATGGCTAGCGAAATTCAATAGAAGGCTAGATGAAAGCCTATCGATCAGTACAACCTTCAAAAACCCCTCATTCAGCACCCAAGAATTTGCATTAAAGAAACACTTTATCTAATTGTTTTTTATAAAATAAAAATTCCAACGTCATACGACATTGGCATTCGATCCCGCTCAATCGGCGGGCATAGCTATTAATTTTTTACATTAAATAACCACCGTATTTATTTGTCTTTATGAATCTTCTGTCCGTCCATTCCATCCGTCTTCCACCGCGCCGGCCTTCAATTTGCCACCAAAACCCCCGCTGGCACATAGCTTGCCCCTCATAAACCGGCCACCGTATAGCCCGAAAGAGCCCGTTCGTTTGTGCATCCGGTCATGGCGTTGTAGCGCAACAATAGTTAACATTCCTCCCCCGCATGAAAAATTCTCGAGCCGCCTGACGCCCGAACTATCCGAAAAACATGGATAGCCAAGACAGCCTAGCCATCTCCCGTGGCGCGCGCGCATTGCTCGCCAGCGGAAAGGCGCGCATGCAGGCCTGTGACTTCACCCAGGCGCTGGAAGATCTGAGCCAGGCGCTCGACCAGGACCCCTCCCTTGCCGACGCGCGTTTCATGCGCGCGCAAGTGATGGAAAACCGCGATGTGGCCTACGCCCTGCGTGAATATTCCGCACTGGTGGAAAGCGACCCGACCCGCACCGAGGCCTACCTGGCGCGCGCCGCGCTGCGCCGCGTGCAAGGCGACATGATGGGCGCGATGGCCGACTATCAGGCGATGGAGTCCATGGTGCGCCTGGCACCGGCCGCGGCACCGCTGCGGCTGCGTGTGGCGCGCGAACGCGCCGGCCTGTACGAAGCCATGGGCTTCCACCATGGCGCGGCGGCCGAGTACAAACTCCTGGCCGAGCACGACGCCCTGTTCCGTGCCGACCACCAGCGCAACATGCTGCGCAACCAGAGCCGCCAGCACTGGAAGGCCGGGCGCTTTGCGGATGCCGCGCACGGTTTTGGCCACCTCCTCGACGAAGCCCACGCCGCGCGCAAGGAGTTCAACCCCTTCGACCTGCTGTGGCGCTACCTTTCGCTTGCCCGCAGCGACTCCGCCGAAGCCGACTTCGACCTACTCAAGCGGCGCCCCCCGCCCGATGTGCCGCACGCCGTGCGCACCAACAAGACCGGCGGCGAGTCCTCCTGGAACCCGGTGGGCCCATCCTGCCCGGTATCGCGCTGGCCCATGCCGGTGTTCGACCTGATGTGCGGGCGCATCAGCCCCAACGAATTTGAAGCCCTGGCGCGCCATGCGCTGGCGGTATCGGATGCCTGGCATGCGCCGGCCGACGGCGCCACCGCCGGGCTGGCAGAGTTTCGCCCGCCGCCAAACCATCTGTGGCGCGCCGAGGTGTCCTTCTACCTTGGCCAGTGGCACATGATCAACGGCTACAAGTACATGTCGCTGCACTGCATGGAAGTCGCCGCGGCGGACACCCGTGCGCGCACCTTCGAGAGCCAGGCCGCGGCGGCCGAACTGGCGCGCCTGGGCACCACGTCCTGAGTTGGCGCCACGCCGGTGCACGCCTTCAGCGCGTGCGTGCCTTGCGTGACAATTTTATGTCAATGGCATTAGTGCAAGTGGGCTATTGCGCCGCAACATGACAGTGCCATACTAGGGGTCATGAGCTTCGGTATCGAATGTCCACTGCCCTTTAGGGCGAACCACTGACCGGACAGGCCAATGCAGCCTAGCGTATTCCGCATGAGTGTCGTGGCTGCCCTGATGGCGCCCCTCTGGGCCGCGGCCGACATGCCGGCTACTCAGTCACCGGCAGCGGCACAGCGGGTAGCGCATGCCGCAACACAGCCGGGTGCTTACGTGGCCGCGCAAGGCGTCCTTGTTGCAAGCGCCCCCACGCCGTACCACCCCGTAGCCGGCCATGCACAGGTCAAGGCGTCAGCCACGCAGGGCGATAACCCCCGACCCGTCACAGCCACGACGGCGCCCCGCAAAGCCGGTGAAAGCACCTCGCTGATCAATGCAGCGCTTGCCAGCAGCATCGACCCCGAGTTCGAAACCTCCGCCCTGGCACTGGCCTTTCTGGGCCTGATCGGCCTGATCGCGCGGCGCGGCGCACCGCGCTAGGCCGGCCGCGGCCAGCCTGAGTTACCCGGCGTGGTGTTGCCGGAAATCCGCGTACGCCAGGGCCAACCCGTCGCGCAAGTCGGTTTTGGCGCGCCAGCCGATGGCCGCCAGCTTGGACACGTCCATCAGCTTCCTGGGCGTACCGTCGGGCTTGCTGGCGTCGAATGTCAGTTCGCCCTTGAAGCCCACGACGTCACGCAACGTTTCAGCCAATTCGCGGATGGTGACGTCGCTGCCATAACCCACATTGATGAGGGGCGGCTCGAAACGCCCGCTGACCATCTCGTCGCTGCCGAGCAGGCTGTCGAACTTGTCGTCCGGCAGGTTCATGAGAAACACGCAGGCGTCGGCCATGTCCTCGCTGTACAGGAACTCGCGCCGCGGCATGCCACTGCCCCATACGCCAACTGACGGTGCCCCCGCCACCTTGGCCTCGTGGAATTTGCGGATCAAGGCCGGGATCACATGGCTGTTTTCCGGGTGATAGTTGTCGCCCGGCCCGTACAGATTGGTGGGCATGGCCGACAGGTACCGGGTGCCGTACTGGCGGTTGTAGCTCCAGCACATCTCGATGCCGGCGATCTTGGCCAGGGCGTAGGCGCGATTGGTGGGTTCCAGCGCGCCTGTCAGCAGGTATTCCTCCTTGAGCGGCTGGGGCGCCAGCTTCGGATAGATGCAACTGGACCCGAGGAACATCAGCCGCGTGGCGCCGTTCAGGTACGAGGAGTGGATGACATTGTCCTGCACGGCCAGGTTGCTACGGATGAATTCCGCCGGGTAGGTGTTGTTGGCATGAATGCCCCCCACCCGCGCCGCGGCCACGAACACATATTCCGGCTTTTCCTGCGCGAAAAAAGCGCTGGAGGCCGCCTGGTCGGTGAGGTCCAGCTCTGCGTGGGTGCGAGTGACGAAGTTGCCGTAGCCCTGCGCCCGGAGCGCGCGCATGATGGCCGACCCGACCAGGCCGCGGTGGCCGGCCACATAGATCTTGGCGTTCTTGTCCATGCGGTTACTCGTGGTAATCGTAGGCGGCGAAGCCGTGCTTCTTGACCAACTCGTCGCGCTCGGCGCTTTTCAGGTCTTCCCGCACCATCTCGGCCACCAGTTCTGCGAAGGTGGTCCTGGGCACCCAGCCGAGTTTCTCCTTCGCCTTGCTGGGGTCGCCCAGCAGGGTTTCCACCTCGGTGGGGCGGAAGTAGCGCGGATCCACCCGCACGATCACCTTGCCGTGCTGGTCGGTACCGGTTTCCTCCACGCCCTTGCCCGCCCAGGTGATGGCGATGCCCAGCTCCTTCGCGGCCGCGTCCACGAACTGGCGCACGCTGTATTGCACGCCGGTGGCGATGACAAAGTCTTCCGGCTTTTCCTGCTGCAACATCAGCCACTGCATTTCCACGTAGTCCTTGGCATGGCCCCAGTCGCGCAGCGAATCCATGTTGCCGAGGTAAAGGCAGTCCTGCAGGTTGAGCTTGATGCGCGCCAGCGCCCGGGTGATCTTGCGGGTGACAAAGGTTTCGCCGCGCAGCGGGCTTTCGTGATTGAAGAGGATGCCGTTGCAGGCGTAGATGCCGTAGGCCTCGCGGTAGTTTACGGTGATCCAGTAGGCGTACAGCTTGGCCACCGCGTAAGGGCTGCGCGGGTAGAACGGCGTGGTTTCCTTTTGCGGGGTTTCCTGCACTAGGCCGTAAAGCTCGGAGGTGGAGGCCTGGTAGAAGCGGGTCTTCTTTTCCATGCCCAGGATGCGGATGGCCTCCAGGATGCGCAACGTGCCGATGCCGTCCGCATTGGCGGTGTATTCGGGGGTTTCGAAGCTGACGGCCACATGGCTCATGGCGGCCAGGTTGTAGATTTCGTCCGGCTGCACCTGCTGGATGATGCGGATCAGGTTGGTGCTGTCGGTCAGGTCGCCATAATGCAGCACAAAGTTGCGGTGGCTGACATGCGGGTCCTGGTACAGGTGGTCCACCCGGTCGGTATTGAAAAGCGACGCGCGGCGCTTGATGCCGTGCACGATGTAGCCCTTCTTGAGCAGCAGTTCGGCCAGGTAGGCGCCGTCCTGGCCGGTGATGCCGGTGATGAGGGCTACTTTGGCGCCGGAGGTTTGCGACATTCAATGGCTTTCGGGATTGCGGTATCGCACCATTTTAGCCGACCCCATATGACAGCCGATATGGCGCCAACGGGCCATGACCCCGGATTTATGAAATAGCAATTGCCGCGCCAATAGCCCGATAGAGCCATGCGATTTGCGTGATGAAAGTCACACAAAACCATCAACAGAAACAAATTGGTCATATGCTTGCGGCATACTATTTCTCCGCTCGGCACTCATACACGCGCCAGGAATTTCCGGATACCCCGCATGTTGCTGCGCAACGCCACACTTGCCATCGCCATCGTCATGATGGGTGGCATCGCCATGCTTGATTACGCGGCTGGGCACGAGGTGGACCTGTGGCTTTTGTACCTCGTGCCGATCGGCCTGGTGAGTTTTGTGCTGGGCGCGCGCTACGGCTATGCCATGACACTGGCCGCCGCGTTGCTGCTGCTGGTGACCAGCAGGTTGCATGCCCCCGACTGGCCGACCATAGGGGCGTTCTTGAGCGAACGCGGCACCGAGACCACGGTGTACGTGGTGAGCGTTTATTTGCTCGGCCTGCTGCGCCTGGTGGTGGGCGGTACGCACGGCTCGAAACGGCTTGATGCGCCGACGCGGGTGGATTGAGGGCGGACGTCAGTTTTGTCAAGCGCCGGTATCGACGCCTGCACTTGCGGCCCAAGGCTTGACCTTGCCGGCCATTTGCTGTAAATGAAAAGAGCATCGCGAATACGATTCCTCTCCGGATGTTTTGATGGGCCATACGGATTCTTTTCATCGCTTCATACCTTACTGCGCTACCAGGCACCTCCCAGCCTAAGTCGCCGTTCCTGGAAAAAAGGACCAGAAAAATGCGGAAACTCCTGCGGATATTGACAGTCGCGACATCGGTGGCGTTCGCGCCTGCGGTCTTGGCCACGACCACTACGACCACGGATTTCGGGAGCTTCTCCGTGGCATACGATTCGACATCCTTTCTTGGCGCAATCGCATTCAGCACGAACGACGGCGCCGGACAGGTTTCGGTCGGTTGGCGGTTTCCAACAAATTCCATAACCAGTACTTCCGGGCCAGTGTCGGTAACGCTTCCCCTGCCTGACGTTCTCATCAGCGCAAATCCCGGTTATGTATTGGGCGGACCCATTACCACGTTCTTCGGCAGTTTCACCTACCTAGAGTCCGCTGACGCTGCTACTAGCATGCAGGTAACCGGGCAAGTGGCGACTGAAAATGGTCAAACGGGGGCCGTGCAACTGGGATTTTCCAAAGCGGCTTTCGATCCCTTTTCGGGAACACTCAGCGCGACAGAAAGCACACCCATAGGCACCTTCAGCAGTTTTCATTTTTTCGGCGGCTCGATTTCCGCGACTGCGAATGTGCTTGCGCCAGGCGGATTCGCGCAAATTCAGATGAGCCCTGACAATATCGTCTACCTTGCATTTTCGGCAGCTGCAGTTCCCGAACCCGACGGCGGGACACTGGCAGTTGCAGGCGCCGGGCTTATCGCCCTAATCCTTCGCCGCCGGAGGGTGGCATCGCGCTGACGCGCTGAACAGCGTCCGAAACCCCCGCTTGCTGGCGGCGCGAGCGTTCCCCTCAACCCCGGGCGTGGCGCCGTGTTGCGGTTCTCCCAGACGATGTTCGATCTGGCAGTATCGACTCGTCGCGCAGCCTGCATTATTGGTTGAGCGACCGCCTGCGCCCCCTCCAAGGGCAGGCGACGCACCCTCCCGTTCACAGTAAACTCCCGCGACTTCAATCCCCGCTGCTCCCGGCTTGCGAAATCGGACGCTGCATGGCCGCACGGATCATGGACTGGCGCGAATCTTGTATGACCCCGGAAGTTAAATTGGCCGCCAGACGACGGGGTTACACCATGGAGAAGGAATGATTGACCAGGCTGCAAGACTTCATAGATTGGCGGGTCGGCTGCGTTGCCCCGAATGCACAGACCAGGCGGCCATCTTGGAGCAGTCCTCAGCCGATATGGTCTGTCCACTTTGCCGGACCGCGTTTCCGGTCAAGGCCGGAGTACCGCATCTGCTGTCAGGAACCGGGCGACGCGTTCGCGAGGAGCTTTTGGGTAGCGCGACAGGCTCAGCGATGGTGGCTGAGTATGCGGCACTGGCGCCTGCCGACCAGCGGCCGGCGCGACGCCCCTGGTATAGCGCCCTCAGGCCGCCGCAAAACCTGTTGCACACCAATCCGGACCTCAACGCAGACCACACCCGTCCACTTTTCAACCATCGCGGCGATTCCACCATTATCCTGAACGTGGGAGGCGGGCCGCATCGGTACAGCCAGACCGAAATCACCCTCAACCTTGAGTCGTTCACCAACGTGGACCTTGTCGGGGACGCGCACAATATTCCAATCCTGGATGCATCGGTCGACTCCATTGTCTGCAATGCCGTTCTTGAACATGTCGGCAACGCCGAACGGGTGGTAGCCGAAATGATCCGGGTGCTGCGCCCGGGCGGCTTGCTTTACGCGGAAATGCCTTTCATGTTCTTCTTCCACGGCTATCCCAGTGATTTCCGGCGCTTCACGCGCGAAGGGGTCCGTCGACTGTTCGGCGACCTTGAAGACGTGCAAATCGGTATTGCGGCAGGCCCGATGTCGGCATTGCTGATATCCGCCAACATCGTCCTGCAGATGCTCGTCCCTGCAAGACCCCGTTTTCTGCGCAAGGCTTTCAACGGCACTTATCGGCTGGTGACATTCCCGCTCAAGTACCTGGATCGAATGCTCAACCGTCGTGAAGAAGCGCACCTGATGGCGGCTGGCTTTTACGTGATTGGCAGGAAGCGCCGCGACGCGGCCACATCGGAATGAAACCGGACGATTGCGAATCCGGATCCAGGCCGGTGCGGGTAGCCTGCGCCCTGTGCGGTTGTGCAGACCAACTGCTACGCTACCCGCTGGGCATCGGTGCGCTGGTCAGTTGCCCGCAATGTGACCTCACTTATGTGAGCCCGCGCCTTCCAAGCCATGTCCTCGCCGCCAAACTGCAGACCTGGGCGAATGAGGACGTGGTTGATGCCGAACGCTTGCGCATTGCGTTCGACCCACGCACGCTTGATCTCTACCGGGAGTTTCTTGCCGGTGCGAAGGCCGCGCAGCGAAGTTGCGGAACGCGGCTGCTTGATGTCGGATGCTCGACCGGCGCACTTCTGAGCGTGGCGCGCGACAGCGGTTGGACGGTGACGGGAATCGAGCTTGGCAAGTCCTCGGCGGCCTACGCCGTCGAAAAACTTGGCCTTGAGGTTCACCAGGGTTCGCTTTTCGACTTCCCGGGAACCGAAGCGTCGTGGGACGTGATCGCCTTTCTTGAGGTTGTCGAGCACCTCGAGTCACCCGGCGCAGCGCTGCAACGCATCGCCAGCTGGCTGAAGCCGGGTGGCGTCCTCTTGTTGTCCACGCCGAACTTCGACAGCCTGTTCCGGAGAATATTCGGAACACGCTGGTGGGTGGTCAATTGCGAAGATGAACACATCGTCCTGTTCAACCGCGCCACCCTCGAACAGGCGCTGCGAGCCGCGGGACTTGAGCTTGTTTCCTGCCGTATTCGCGGTCTCGATTTGACCGGCATGGCAATGGCGTGGCGCGGATCGCCGCGCGGCGCAGCGCCGCCGTCCGCCGCGAACACCGAACACGGTTACCATCGCGCGCGATCGCGCAAGGAGAGCGTGAAGGCGCTGCTGGCCCGGCTTGGCGTGCTCGGCGGAGCGCGCGCCATCCTGGGCGGCCTGGAAAAGCGTTTCTCCGAACCGAACTCGGTCTTCCACGCATTCGGGGAGCAACTCGTGATGGTCGCCCGCAAACCCCTGCCATGAACCAGCATTCGGACATGGCTGGACCGCATCTTCCGCCCCCGGCGGAGATCCGCAGCATCGTGTGTCTGATGCTCGGCGAAATCGGTGACCTTGTGGTCGTATTGCCGACCATCGAGGCCCTGCGCGAGCGCTATCCGGACGCGCGGGTCACCCTGATCATTCGTGGTTTCCTTGCCGACCTGGTGCGTGCCGACCCGCGCATCGACGAGCTTTTCCTGCTGCGCGCAAAGACACCGGTTGCGAAGGTCGCATTCGTGGCCAGATTGGCGTTGCGGCGCTGGGATATGTGGGTGGACCTGCACACGCCGACCTTCAACACGGTGTCGAGCAACGGAGATGTGTTCCGCCGCAACGCTCGGCTCATGAAGGCGGCCGGTTGCCGCTTCCGTCTTGGCTTCGCGATGCCCGAGACGGCCAGGTACCTCACCCATGCCAGGCCGTCGCCCGGGCCGGCCACGCTGGCGCAGGAAAACATAGTCGAGACCACGGCCCGGCTGGTTGGCGGAGCCAGTCGACCCAAGCGAATGTTTGTCCCTGCCGCGGACCACGCCGAAGCGACACGGCTGCTTGTAGAGCGAAACGCGGCGAACGCCGCGTCCATAGCCCTGTTCTTCGGCGCAAAGCAGGACGCCAAGGTATGGCCTTACGAAAACGTGGCGCGATTCATCGCACTGCTGGCAGGCGCACTGCCCGGATTGAACCTTCTCCTGGTCGGGGGCCCGGCCGAGGCCGCATTGTTCAGGAGACTCGCGGGTGATGAGGCGCTCGCCCGGCCGGCCCGCCTGATCAATCTCATAGGAGCGTCAAGCCTGGGCGTAACCATGGCCCTTCTTTCCCGTTGCCGCGCTGCCGTCATGACCGACAGCGGCCCCATGCACATCGCCGATGCGCTTGGAATACCGCTGGTCGCGCTCTTTTCGGCCCACAATCATCCGGTCTGGCATCCGACCGCGCCGCGCTCGGTTGTCTTGCGCGAGTTGGTGGAGTGCGGCCCCTGCTTCAAGGCGACATGCCCGAAGGAAAACCTGTGCATGTCGCGCATCACACCCGAGGCCGTGCTCCACAGGCTCCTGCCCATGCTCGGGGACCTGACGGCATGAAGACCGGATTGAAAGTCGCGTGCTTTTCACCCTATCCCGAGTCGGCCGCGTCGGTGCGTCAGCGCGTCATGGCGCTCGCCCCGTATTTGCGGGAGAACGCGATCGAACTGGAATTGCTTCCGTTCATGTCCGAACGCTTCTACAGGATCCGGAAAACCTTCGGCCCGGCGGCGACCCTGCGCAAGGTCCTTGAGCTCGTCTGGGCGACACTTTGCCTGTTGCCGCGCATCGCGCGGGCCGATCGATTCGATGCGGTGATCATTCATCGGGAGGTGTTTCCCCTTGGAAGCGGCGTCTTCGATCGGTGGGTCGCGCGGCGCAACGGCAACACCATTTTCGACGTCGATGACGCCATCTGGATTCCGCCCTCGCATGCTGTCAACCAGCGCAGCCGTTTCTGGAACGACGCGCGTGTGCCGCGGCTGCTGCCGCTTTGTCGGGCGGTGGTCGCGGGAAACACATATCTGCAGCGTTACGCCACCAGCCTGAATTCCCACGTCGACGTCATTCCGACCACCTACGACGATCTTGGCGGCCACGCGCTCGAACGTGAGCGCCCAAAGCCGGTCATTGTCTGGATCGGCAATTGGGGAAACGCGGAATACCTGGCGCCGCTTCGCGAAGCCTTCGAACGACTCGCTTGCATCGCCGACTTCCGCCTCCGGCTCGTTGGCGGCGCCGACATCGCCGATTTTAGGCCTGCGGGCGTCGACGTGGAATGGGTGCAATGGCGACTCGACATCGAGACCGAGGTCCTCGTCGATGCCGATATCGGCATCATGCCCCTGTACGACCTGGAGCACGAGAAAGGCAAGTGCGCATTCAAGGTCATCCAGTATTTTTCGGCAGGGCTGGCGGTGGTGGCCTCACCGGTCGGCATGAACGCGGAAATCATCCGCCAAGGAGAAAACGGCATGCTCGCCACGGATACCGGGCAGTGGTTTTCCGCCCTCAAGGCTCTTCTCGACGACGTGCCGCTGCGTCGCGCATTGGGCGCCGCCGGATACCGGACATATCGCGACGGATTCACCCGTGAGCACGCGGCGGCGGCCTGGACGTCCCTTATCGCCCGGGTGGGGGCGCAGCGATGAACCCGCTCCGGCAAGTACTGGTCGCAATCCTGGCCGGAAGCTGGCTGCTCGCACCAGTCATGACACGCGCGGAAAGCGCACGACTGACCGTGCACCAGGACCGTCCCGGCGGTGTCATATCGCCCCTCCTTTTCGGCAGCAACATCCAGTGGGAACACAGCGGCGATGGCGCGCTCGTCGCAGGCGGTCCCGGCCGCCCGGACGCGTGGTTTCCCGGTCTGGTCGAAGCCGCCCGCGAGGCGCGCGTGTCGGTATTGCGTTTCCCCGGCGGCGACCTCACCAACACCTATCGCTGGAAATCCGGACTGGGCCCGCGCGAGCAGCGCCCCGCCGGCCTGAGCTACGGCGGCTCCGATATCCCCTCGACCTTCGGCAGCGAGGAATTCATGCGCCTGGCCAAGGCCATTGGCGCGCAGCCGCTCCTGGCCGTGAACCTGAGCGCCGGGGCGCAGGAGGCGGCGGACTGGGTCGAGTACTTCAACGGGGACGCGAAGTCCGGGTGGGGCAGACGCCGCGCCGCCGCCGGCATGGTCCAGCCTTTCACCGTGCGCTACTGGGAGATCGGCAACGAGATATACAACCCCAATCAGCGCGGCCATATGAGCGCGGACGAATACGGCCGCCGGATCATCGAATTCGCGCGCGCGATGCGCCAGCGGGACCCCACCATCCGGATTGGCGCCCACCTTGAAGCATCGTTTCTCCAGGCGCCATGGATGGCGCCGATCTATCCGCATATGGCGACCTGGAACGAAGCGCTGTTGAAGGTCGCAGGCAAGGAGATCGACTTCGCGGTACTCCACTTCTATGTGCCGCATGACAAGGTTTGGGACGACAAGGCCCTCACCCGGCTCGTCATGGCCGGACCGCTGGTGTTCGAGAAAAACCTCGCCACCATCCGCGGCCTGCTTGAGCGCCACGCCCGTCCCGACATCGAGATCGCACTCACCGAATACGGCACCTACTTTGGCGAAAAGCTGCTGCTTTCGAAGCGCATCGAATCCACCGAAAGCGCGCTTTTCAACAGCATGCTGCTGTTCTCCGTGATCCGCGACGGCGGGCTGGTGATGGCCAACCACTGGTCGCTGGTAAACAACAGCCGCTTCGGCATGCTGGCCGCCGCCCCCGGCAAGCCGATCGTGCGCCGGCCCAACCACCAGTCGCTCGCGGCCCTGAGCGCGCTGGCGGGCAAGTCCAGGTTGCCCGTCACCTATAGCGGTCCCCACTACAAGGTAGAGGCGCGTGGCAATATCGGCGCGCAACCACGCGTGCCCATGCTCGACGCCGTCGCCGGCCGCGACGATCGCACCGGCCGGACCACACTGCTGGTCATCAACCGGTCGCTCGACGGACCGATCCAGCTGGAGCTCGAGGCGGGGGCCGCCGCTGCGACCGCGGTGACGCTCTATGCCGAAGGAGCCTACGAGATGAGCTTTCGCAGCACCGCCCCGGTTTCCTTGTCCGCGGGTCCGGGCGGGCGGATCGCCCACAAGCTGCTGCCCAATTCGCTGACCACGTTCACTCTGCGCTGAGCCGGGCGTCACGATCCCTGAAAGATGATGCGCAGCCGGCACGACGATCGCCCAGACCCGGACAAGCAGCCGCCAAACGGAGCGACCTCCCTCATAAGCGAGGCGCGTTACCTCATCGTCTACCGGCTCGTCATGCCGGCCTCGGCGTTCGCCTTGCTCGTGCTGATCGGATTGATGTCCGATCGCATGCTTGGCGAGTATGCGCTTGTCACGACGTACTACTACGTCATGCAAACCCTGCCGCTGCTTGGCTTGACGCCCCTGGTCATGCGCCAGGTCGCCCGGCACCCGGAGCTCGCCGGGAACTACTTCGTGACCATAGGCCTGCTCGCGGTCGCCGCTTGTGCCGTGCTCAACGCCTGCATAGCAGGACTTCCGCAGGCGTTCGGCTATTCCGCCGGCGTCGCCGAAGCCATCGTCGTGGTTGGCTACAGTATCTTCGGCGGAATCCTCGCCTTTCTCGCCGAGACCCTTCTGATCACCCTGCACCAGACCCGCCGGGTCGCGTGGGTCTCCACCATCGAGAACCTGGCCCGCCTGGCCATAAGCGCGGTCGTGCTTCACAAGGGAGGAAGCGTCGCCGACCTGATATGGGTGGTCATGGCCCTGCGCCTGGCCGTGCTCGCCGCGCATCTGCGGCCATTGGCCGCAGCCACGGGCTCTTGGCACATCGGCGTGCCGCAGGTGGATCTGTTGCGCAAGACCTTCCCCCTCATCCCGTCCTTCCTTGCCAGCACCCTGCTGGGGCTGGTCATCAGCCGATGCGACTTCCTGGTGCTGTCCTTGTACGAGCCCTCCGAGCAGATCGGCTACTACGCGGTCGCGTTCCGATTGCTCGAAATCAGCTTGCTGGGTGGAACCGCCATCGGCATGGCGGCCTTCCCGCGGCTCGCCCGTTTGTATGCGTCCGCGCCCGAGCGCTTTGGCGCGACCGTGATGGCCATGCTGCGTGTGGCCGTGGTCCCGGCGATCGCCCTGGCGATCATCGGCTGCGCCGCCGCGGACGCCTATGTCGCGCTCCTGTTTGTCAAGCAATACCCCAACCCGGTGTGGCTGGCCCGCCTTTTCATGCTCGTGTTCGCCGCCGCGCTGATCGACCAGCTGCTGGCCTCCGCCCTCAATTCCGCCGACCGTCAGAACCTGGACTTGCGCGCGCTCGCGGCCGGAGGTGGTGCCTACGTGATCCTGTTGCTCGTTCTGGTGCCGCGAATGCACCTCTTTGGCGCCTGGGTCGCATTGGCATTCGCCATCACGATCCAGTTGGCGCTTCGCTGCCTGCTGCTGCGCAGGGAGTTCGGCGTGGCCCTGCCGGATCGGCGCGAACTTGCGATCATTTCCATGATCCTTGCCGTCGCGCTTGGCGGCGCGACGCTGGCGCCACACGCACCGTTGCTGAACCTGGCGCTCGGGTTCGTGTTGGCGATCCTTGCGGTCGCCGTTCTGTTCGCCACCGGGATACCACGTCTGGCCGAGTGCTTGATGCTCTGGCACAACGCCAGTCGGGCTTCGATGTATCCGGTCCGCCCGGACACGGGCGAGCTCATGCATTTGATCGCCTGCGATATAGCGCGCAGTCGCAAGCCGGGGGGCGAATTCAGCCGCCGGGGCGAAGCGGCCGTTTTCCTCTACCGGATTTCGCATCACGCCTGGCGCCATAACCGCCGTTTGCTGGCGCGCATGTTCTGGCAGCTCAACCTGATGCTGTACAAGCTCGACATACCGCCGCACATCGATGCCGGACCGGGTCTGGTCGTGCCGCATCCGGCCGGCGTCATACTGGCTGGCCGGATCGGCGCCAACGTGAGCATCGGCGCAGGCGTCGGAATCGGCTTTCGCGGTCGTCTTGACGCCGGCGCCGGTCGAGGCGTGCCGGTCATTGGCGATGATGTCGTTCTTGGCGATGGCAGCGGCGTTCTAGGCGGCCACTTCGTGCCCCCCGGGACCCGCCTGCCGGCGGGACTGGTGGTCTACAACCGCCAGACCAGCTTGAGCATCCCGGCGGCGGCGCCTCGAAACGGCCATGATTGACTTGCGCTCCACCATGCGGCTGATACGCTCAGACTGCGAACGCCTCAACGAGTATGCGGAGGAAACCATCGCCCTCACCCCGTTGCGCTACCTGAGCCTCCTGTTGCGGCCCCAGATCAGCGCGCTCGCCTTGCACCGCCTGGCCCACCACCTGCATGTGCGAAAGCACGACCGGTTGGCGCGCCTGCTCGCCCGGTTGGGCTTCGCAATGACCGGCGCGGAGATCCATCCCGCCAGCCGGATTGGCGCCCGCTGCCTGATCGTCCACACCACCGGGCTGAGGTTCATGGGCAGGCTTGGCGACCATGCCACGCTGTTTGCCCAGATTCGCATCGGGCCGTCACTGACCGTCGATGCCGTTCACGCCGACATCCTTGACGCGCCGACTATCGGTCACCATGCCGTGGTAGCATCTCGCGCAATGATAGTCGGGGCCATCCGCCTCGCCGACAACGTACATGTCAGCCCGTGCAGCCTGATAGACCAGACCATCCCGCAGGGCAATTGCCTGATCCAGAACGTCGCCGGCACGCCATTGCGCATCCTGAAAAAAACCATGGGCGCAGCGTCATGAAGCGGCTATTGTCCGTCGTCCTGCCCTGCCTCGCCCTCTTGGGCGGATGCGCGGTGCTGGAAACCCCGATACCGGGCATTCCTCAGGAAACCGTGGCGGCGTCGAAAGACGCGGTAAACGCCACCGAGTTCGACCTCGAAAAGGCCAATGTCCTCACGCCCATGCGCCTGCAGCGTGACGATTCCGTCAAGCTCGTGGTGATGGGCTACCCGGAGTTGACCCACGTGGCGGCCGTACAACGCGACGGCAAGGCATCGTTTCCGCTGATTGGTGAAGTCGCCGCCGCCAATCGTTCCATCTCTGAAGTGCGCGAGGAGGTGTTCAAGCGGCTCACCGAGCAGACCACCAGCGCCCCGGTACGCATCGAACCTGACGATCAACTGCGATTCGCGGTATGGCGCCAGCCGACCCTCACCCATGTGGCGACGGTCCAGTCCGACGGCCGCGCGACCTTCCCGCTCATAGGCGAAGTCGCCGCAGCGGGCCGCACGCTTGCCGAGATCCGCGAGGAAGCCCAGACGCGACTGGCGCAATTCCTGCGTGAGCCGCAAGTGTCGATCATGCCCGAACGAATGCGCAGGCGCGCCCTTGTCAATCCGCAAATTTCGCTCCTTCCCGAAAAAGTCCGCGAACGCCGGGTTGCGGTGCTGGGTGAAGTGCTGTTGCCGGGCATGTACCCGATCAGCGGCGGACTGCGCGTGATGGACGTTCTGGCGCAATCCCGCTACCGCACGGATGTGGATCTCAACAGCGTGGTCGTGATTCGCGACGCCACCGGCAAGGCCCCCCAGTACCGGATGCTGCGGCTGGGCGATTACTCGGAAGGCAAGGCCCCGAACCAGAATATCTACCTCAGCGACGAGGACATCGTCTTCGTGCCGCGCAGCCTCATCGTCAAGATCGGGGATTTCATCGAGAAGTTCTTCACCAGGACCCGCCCGGTGTTCGACTGGTGGACCGCCCTGCAGAACGCGCGCTACGCCGAAGATGCCGCCAAACTCAATCAGCGCCTGTTCCAGTTGCTGCAATAGTCATGTCGTCGAACCCTGAGAGCCCGGCGGTGTATTCCGCCCAGGATGAGGAGTCGGTCACGGTACGCGACGTGATGTCCATCCTGTTCATGCGCAAATGGGCGATCGCTTCGGTTTTCACCAGCGTGGTCGGGGTAGCCGCGTTCATGACATTCTGGTTCCTGAGCCCGATGTACGAGGTTTCCGGCACGCTCATCATCAGCAACAACAACCTTTCGGCGCCGCTGATCGAGTCGATGCCCATCACCGACTTTGAAAAGCTTGCGTCCTTCCATACCCAGAAGGACATCATCAAGAGCGCCACCCTGGCGACGGTGGTCGTCGACAAGCTCGATCTGGGCGAAAAGCGCGTGCTATCCAATCTCGAGAAGCTGCGCCTGTGGGCCAAGGAACAACGCGCTCGGCTGGGAGCGCTGCTTGACATCGAACGCTGGCAAAAGCCCGAAGACCGTCGCGCCAGCGCGATCGCCGCGGTACTCGACCGCATCGAGATCGTCACCAAGCCGGAAAGCCAGGCGATGAAGATCGTGTACCGGGCGCGCGACCCCGACGAAGCGGCCGAGACATTGAGGCTCCTGATCTCGGAATACCGCGGGTACTTCCACGCCCGCATCCGCGAACGCGCCGAAGGCGTGATCGAGTACATAGAATCCAAGATCGGCCCGGTCGAAGCCGAACTGCAGGCCAGCGAACTGGCCTTGCTGCGTTTCAAGGAAACCGACCGCATGAATCTTTCGCAGGCGCCGACGCTTGCGCCGGGCAGCACCGCCGGCGAGCCCGGTCGCGCGCCACGCCACACCGGACCGCCGCTGACGGGCCGCCCGGGGCCGTCCGAATCCCCACGTGGCAGCCTGTTCGGCGAGCGCCTCGGCGCGCCGGCGCCCGACGCCCGGACCGCCCAATCCGACGACACCGCAGCCCGCCGCCCGGCGGCCGAAGCCGAGCAGCGCCAGGGTGCCGCAACCGCCAAGGCGGGCGCCGCGCGCCCGGCGCCGGACACCCGCACCGACCGCGGCAGCCTGGTGGGCCTGACCGACAGTGCCCTGGTGCAAAACGAGCTCAAGGCCTACGTGCTGGCGATGGAAGAGGAACTCCGCAAGCTGCGCGCCGAGTTCTCCGACAGCAATCCGGCCGTGATCGAACTGCGCCAGAAGATCGCCACCTACGTCGGCGCGCTCAACCAGCTGCCGGAAAAGGAATTGCGCATGCTGCGGCTCAAGCGCTCATTCGAGATCAACCAGGAGGCCTTCGTGCTGCTCAAGAAGAATCTCGAGAAAGCCAAGCTGGTCGCGGGCGGCCAGGCCGACATGGTGCGCATGATCCAGGTGGTCGAGAACCCGATGCCCAACGAGGAACCGGTTTCGCCCAAGCCGCGCCTGACCATGGTTCTCGCGGTCATATTCGGCCTGATGTTCGGCGTGGTGTGGGCCATCATCCTTGACTGGCTTGACCACACCATAGGCAGCCCCAGGGACGTCCAGCGCTTTCTTGGCGTGCGCACGCTCGGCTCCCTGCCAAGACTCTGACGGCAACGATGGCGATCTCCGCAACCGAACCTCTGGCGCCGCTGCTTGACGCCCTCACCGAGAAGGCCAGCCGCCGCATCCTGGGCAGCGAGACGGCCTTCCGGCTCTACTCGCGGCTGGACGGGGAACTGCACCTGGCCCGCGGCGGCGACGGTTCCCTGGCGCTTTTGGTGGCCAGTGCGCAAGCCGGCGAAGGGCGCAGCACCATCGCCCTCCTGCTGGCGGGACTTGCGGCCGCGTACGATCCCGCACGCCGCGTATTGCTGGCCGACTGCGACGTCACCTCGAACCGCCTGGCACGCCGACTCGGCCGGCCGGCAGATGAACCCGGCCTGCATGAATGGATGACCGGCGCGGCGCCCCTCGCGGAGTGCCAGCGCGCAGGCCCGCTCCCCAACCTCACCATCCTTCCCGGTTGCGCCAGCGGTTCCGCCCGCAACAAGTTCAACCACCAGCGGTTCGCCGAGTGGGCCCGCCTGGCGCGCCAAAGTCACGACCTCGTCATCGTCGACTCGCCCGCCGCTGGTGAAAACCGCGACGTGGTGTCGGCGGCCAAGGCGATAGGCGACGTGATGGTGATAGTCAAGCACCGCGGCCCTTACCGGCAGCAGGTGCAGTCGCTGGTGGGCCAGTTGCGCGACGCCGACGCGAACATACTTGGCGTTGTCCTGAACGAACGCATCTACCCCGTGCCCCGCCTGTTTTACGGACGCAAATGATCCGCATGGCGGGCGACGCGTAACGCATGCGCATGGCCGTCAACCTGCCCAGGCCCGTCGATCTTCTCCCCACCGCCGGCGGGTTGGCCTTGGGCGCGCTCGGTGGCGCGATGGTCGGGGCGCTCGGTTACATCCATTTGGGCATCGCGGCCGGCGCCGCTGCGGGCCTCCTACTGGTGCTCTTGGCCGCCACCCGGCCGCGCCTCGCGTTCAGCCTGTTCGTGCTGGCGATTTTCCTGGTTGAGGAATTTCCCAGCGGCCAGGGCGAAACCCTGGAACGTTCGATCCGGGTCCCCTTCTACAGCCAATCGCTGGGCTTGCCCGGATTCAACGCCCCCGAGGCCCTGATGCTGCTGCTCGGCGCCCTCATGATGCTGAGCGGAATGATCCGCCGCAAACCCCGCCTGCTCGTCGTCGACGGCATCGGCTGGAGCCTGGCGGCCGCCGGTTTCGCCACCGTGCTGGCCACCGGCTACTCGTTCATGGCCGGGAATCCGCTGGCCCAGGCGGTGGTGACCGAAACCACCGGCGTCGCCTTCAACCTGACCGAACGCGCGCTCTCGCTGATCGCCTTTTTCCAGTTCAAGATATTCGCCTACCTGTTCCTCGCATACCTTGTCGGACTGTTGTACCTGGACAGCCCCGCCGCGGTTGACAGCTTCGTGCGGGTGATGGGACTGGCGGCCGCAGGCAGCGTGGTGGTGGGTTTCGCCCGCCTCGGGCTCAACCCCCGCCTGGTGGCCGAGGTCAAGCCCTTGTTCTACCACTCGCCCAGCAGCTGGCTGTTCGCCATCGTGATTTTCTATACGGTGCTCGCATGGTCCGCAGGCCTGCTCACCGGCCGGCGGCTGGCCTGCTTCGCCACCGTCAGCGCGATTCTGGCGATTTTCATCGTCCTCTCTTTCCGCCGCACCATGTGGGGCGGCATCGCCCTGGCCGCGGTGTTCCTGCTGGCGTGGTTGACGCCGGCCGCGCGACGCCGCCTGCTCGTCATTGCGGCGCTGGGCGGCGCCGCCCTCGGCGCCCTGATCGCGGTGACGCCGCTCCAGGACGTGCTGGTGGCGCCCCTCCTGGCGCGCGTGGGGCAAACGTCGGTGGACGATGCCTCGACCCTGTATCGCCTGGCACTTTTCGTGTATTTCGTCCAGAACTTCGCCGACGTGCCGGTATTCGGCTTCGGCATCGAACCCCTGTGGAACCGCATCGTCGCCATCGGCTTTTTCCGCACCAACCTGGAAAACATCCACAGCCTTTACTTCTGGTGGTTGCTGCGCACCGGCTGGTTCGGCGTGGCGGTGGCCCTGGCCGGCCTGTTCGTAGTGACGCGCGACACTCTCGCGCTCACCCGCGATACGGCCACAGTGCAAACCCGCCTGCTCGCCCAGTGCGTTTTGCTCGCGCTGGTGGTACTGCTGTTCTCGGGCATCTTCAACCCCGTTTACGGTGAAGCGCGCTACATGATCTTCTCTGGCCTGTTCCTTGCGATGATCACCCGCATGAAAACCTGGACCCCGGCGGGGCGGAGGAATTAGGTTGCCGGGATTGGCCTTGGCGCGCGCCGCCGCATTTCTTTCGCAAGCCTATCGGGAATCGGTCCCGACCGGCATGGTGCTGGAGGCAGGTGGCGGCAGCTTCACCCATTTTCCGCTGCCACCGGGCGCGGCCCTGCTGGCACTCGACATCTCGCTCGGCCAGTTGCGCCGCAACCAGGGCGCCGCGCTGCGTCTGTGCGCGGACCTGCACGCGCTGCCGATCGCGCCGGCTCGCCTGGGTGCGGTGTTCTGCTTCAACGTCATCGAGCATCTCGATCGCCCCGACCTGGCCCTGCCGCAACTATGTGACGCGATCGCCCCGGGTGGCTTGCTGGTGCTTGGCTATCCCGAAAGGGCCAGCCTGAAGGCGCTCGTCACCCGCGCGACACCGATCGGATTTCATCGCTGGTATTACCGCGCGGTGGTGGGCAAGAAAGACCGCGGAGACGGGCATTTCGACGCCTTCCCCACGGTGTTCCATCCCGTCGTGTCCTCCACCGCCTTGCGCACGGAGCTCGACCGGCTGGACATGGAAGTCCTCTACCTCGACCGCTACGACGGCGCGCGCGACTACCAGATCGTGGGCGGCAGCTGGGCACGCCGACTGGCCGCCATACCCTACTACCTTGCCGGTGCCATGCTCTCGCTTGGCAGCCTCGGACGCTGGCAACCACTGGCTTCGGACGCGCTGCTGATCGCGCGCCGACGCCCCCGGAGCGCCGCTTGACTGACCAAACGCCCCGGCTGCGCTGGCCGGTGACGGTGTATTGCCTGGCGCCGCGCGGCGGTGGCATTCGTGAAGGCGCGTGCGAGGGCATCACCCGGGTGCACGTCACGCAAGGCATCCGCTGAGTCTTGCGTGGTACGACTGGTGCAAAGCGGACCAGAGCCCGATGCACCGCTACTGCGTGAGCGAACAGCCTCTGGCATTCGCCATGTTTCCAGCCGGTGTGCCCGGGCAAAAATCCTGTGCATCAGGTATTCCGTCGCTGTCGGAATCGATCAGGGAGTCATCTCTCGTGTAAATGATTTCCGAGCTCCGTGCCTGCAACAACCGAGGCCACACGACGCGAGCACCGTTCGACACTGCGACGTAGAGGGTGCAAGATGACGGGTAAGTCAACGCATCGGGACAATCGACCTGCTTGGGTGTCGAACCGGTGTTGACCAGGAAGTTCGTTTGGAGACTCGCACCCACTGCACGCATGGGTACGACCTCCACATTTGCCAGATAGACCACCTGTCCGCTCTGAATTTGCTGAAAATTGATGCGCGCGCCATAGTCTCCGGTAATCGGATCACGAAAGTTAATCGTCTTGTCCGACTTCACCATCATGCTGTACCGCTTCCACGACGTGCCGCCGAAAAAGTACTGGGAAGGACTGTAAAGCAATTCATAGCCGTTCGATCCTCCTCCACCGCGCGCCATGTTCACAACCACGCGCTGGTTGTCCGAGCCGGTCTTCATATCAAACGTGATTCGATACCATCGGTCGGCCACCACACTGAAATTGCCCGGAAACAATAGGCTGGACGACCCGCCCGCGGTGAACTTGAGCCAGCGGCGCGAGCCGTCGGTTTCCATGACCATCTGGGCCATGGGAGCGATCTGATTCCAGCTTTGCCAACTGGCCAGTCCAGACGAGAGATTTCCATTCTCAAGGAGATTCGAACCGGCCACCTCGTAGGACGTATAACCAGCCTGTGCGATCTGGACGCCCATCGGCTCAAGGTTTCTGGCCGCGCTGTTGGACGAGGCCAGCCGCCACGCCGCCAAGGTGAACAGAAGATCCGTAGTGACGTTCTTCTCGCGCACCACATACGGATTCATGAGAACGGAATGCGTATTCATATCGAACGTCCCGAAGCCCGCCACCGTCGCGAAGTCGGTGCTCAGGAAAACACCGGGGTTGGTGGCGGTCGGGAATATTCGGTTGGAACGGACAACGTTGCCGAAAACATCGCCGCTCGCGCGGGTGACGGATGTGTTTTCCACCAGCCAAAGCTGATACTTCCGATTCCCGTAAAGCGTGTTGCCCTCGATCAAGTTCGCAGACGCGTCGTGGAGTTGCACGCCATAGTCCGAGAACGCCACCGAATTTCCGCGCACCGTTACACCGGAAGTCTGTTCGTCAAGATAGATTCCCACCGTATGGGTCTTGTCCTCCGGATTGGCCTCGCTAGTCGATTTGAGATCGAGAATGACGTTGTTTGTGACGTTGCTATTGATTCCCGTGCCGTACATGTAAATCCCGCCGCAGTCGTCGATCAACATGCAGCTCTGCCTGATCACGTTGCCGGATACCTCGCTGTTCGCCCGGATCACAATTCCGTGGAAGGAGCTTTGCGACAGAGTGTTCCCGGAAACCGTCGCGTTTTCGCCTGCCTGGATGGCACCGGCGGAGGGCACCGGAATGCTTCGGCGCCCTCCGGCAAGTAGCTGGATACCGCTTTGAGTCAATGCGTTATTCGTAATCGCCATTCGTTGCGGAATCATCGTCGCGATATCTCGGGAAATCGCGTCGCCACCGGTTCGCTCGATCCGGTTGCCATCGATGACTCCATCGTAAGCCGTCGAGATTTCAATCCCTTCGCGAGTCGTATCGGTAATCGCGGAACGGCGCACCACAATGCCATTGCTGTTACCCATTCGGATGCCTACACCTACGCCACGGACCGCCAGGTCCTGAACGGTTACCCATGAAAGGCCACGGAGGTCGAATCCCGTCGCCAACGTCGCAATCGAGACCCGATCTCCCGGAATATCGCCGTCCGGCATCCAAACTGATACTGCCCTGGCGGCGGCATCGTAGATCCATTCCCCTGGCTCATCGAGCATCCAAAGGCTACCCATGAGAAAGTATCCGGAACCGACCCGGAGCGGATACGTTGTCGGGCGATCAAAGCCGATTCTCGTACCGTCAAACGAAGTCACTATTCGTTCGTCCAGTTGCCAAGGGCGAGAGCGAATGCGGATCACCTGTCCTGGCAGTATCTCGCCGCGCGACACCGCACTCAAGTCGGCCCCTGCCATGGCATAGGTGCTGCCAGGCGACACATCGGCGGCGGAGTCGGCCCCGGTCCTGAAATAGATGGACTCAGGCCTGAGGCTGTCATGTCCGGCATTCGGATGGTGCGCCTCGGTTATCCCCCTGTCGTCCACATACACGCCAAGCACGTCGGACGGCATGTATTCGACGCTTACGGCATCAACAGAAATGGCCACGTTGCCACCAGGAATCTCGAAATCAATCCGCGCTGTATCGAGACTGGTGGTCGCCGCGAAGGACAGTGAGTACGTCGCCCATGCCCCGTCCCCCAGGATTCTTTGGCTGGCACCCACAACATCCCAAGGCTCTGAACCTCGCCGCACCAGAGCGCGAAAGCTGGCTCCCACGGGCCCCTTTGTGCTGAAGCGAAGGGTGTATCGGCCAGACGTCCTGATTGGAAACCGGTAGCTATAAAGAATCGTCTGACCGGCCGCGCCGCTAGTGGCACGCAGACAAGGTGGCACATTCGGGCCGCAGTCCGAGCTGGAAGTCAAGATCGCGTCGGACCCTTGCGACCAGACACGCCAACCGGATGGGCCCGAACTCAGTGACTGTGCCGCCGTCAAATTGATCGGCAAATTCGCTCGATAGATGCCGCTGCCGACATGGGTCCAGGACGAACTGGGAATAACGCTGGTCCCGTCGATGCTGGGCTTGATCGCGCAATACCCCGGGTAGGCCAGCACGACGATCGGATTGGCGGCCGTCCCGCTCGACTTGGGCTTCAGCGTCTCGCGCCAGACGCCGCCGCACTTGAGTCGAATCGTGTCGCCTGGCAAAAAGGTCGCATCGTTTACCCGCTTCAGGCTCTGCCAGGGACCATCTGTCGCCGGCGAGCCCGATGCCACACCCAGCCGGCCGCTCCAGTTGTCATTGCCATTCGCCGAATCCACGAAATAGTCGACGCCATGCGAAAAACCGGAACCCATAGCGAGTGCCGACGCCAGCAAGACCCGGATCGCAAATTGCCAGCACCAACCTTCCCTCAAGCCATCTCTCACGACGGCACTCCTTCGGATCACAATTTTCTGACGCGATCTGAGCCTATCCGGCATCGATGACGTCAACATGACGTCACCAACAAAGCAGTGCGTTGGCGAAGATCCCAACGATCCTAGGGTCCGCGGGTCTCCTGGACTCTCGCGGTCAGCTGAATTTCTCGCCAGAAAACCGGGGCCGCTTCGCGGTGCACCGAAAATCCATAGCCTGCAAAACCGCAAAAAAATTAGCTTCAGGCCGCACGAAGACTAGCGCACTAGCGCCGCCAGTAACGATCCACCAGTTCTTTCGTACTGCGGATGTTTCCTCGACTCGACGCGCCGAAGACAATGGCCTCGATATTGGGCTGCTTGCATACCCACTCGATTGCCTCGGCGGGCGGAATGGCGCCCGACGCGTAGACCGACATGGCGATAGCGCGAAACTTTTTCTCGCGCAACGCCCTTTCGTATGCCTCGAAACCGCCGCACATGCGAAAACCGATCTTGTTGATGTTGGAACACACGATCGGATTTTCGACACCCTGCTTCTCAAGTACGTCCAGCAGCATCGGCATGTTCATGGTGATGAAGCCGGGCTCGGCGTTGTAGCGCTTCTTCACGTGGTCGGCGAAGATGCGGAACGCTTCGCCGAACTTGAGGCCGAGCAACAAGTCGACCACCACGTTCTGCAGGAAGATCACCGGGGTGTTGAGCCCCGCGAACATCTTCATCTCCGCATCCACAAGCAGTGTGGTGATGCCCTCGATGTCCTTTTTCGCCAGCGACATGCCGCCACGCAGCGCCGCGTTGACGAAGCCCTCGTCCGGCATGAAGCGCTTGAGTGCCCCCAACATGCCGTCCTCGGTGACGGCATTGGCGTACTTGTGTGCATAGGGCATGCCGGGATAGAACACGAAATCCTTGTAGCGCACCGGGTCGGCGCGCATGTGGTCGCACACCGCCGCAATGCGGTCGTGGGTGGTGCACATGAAAGTCTTGACGCCTTCGTCATAGGCGTTGTCGAGCACCTCGATGACGGCGCCGATGTCCTGGAAGCGCATCGACTGGGCGCGCGCCTTTTCCTCCGACATGTGATTGACGCCGAAAAACTGGTTGTCACCAAAAAGCAAGCGATCCATGTTGTTACCTTGTTCCCGTAGCTGGTTTCAAGCGGCCCGTTATCACCGACCGAGCGAAAAGAATCCGCGCCTGGCGCGGGATGGCTCGGCCGGGGCGTCGCCGGAGCGGGTGGAGGCGCCCTTCTCGGCATCGGCGATCATCATCGCGATGACCTTGTCTGTAATCAAGGCCGAAGCGAAGGAATTGACGTTCTCGCTTGCGCGCTTTTCCGCGATGGCACGGACGAAATAGTCGAGCTGCGCCGAATACTCCTCGCCACGAACATAAAACCAGACCGGCTCGGTCAGGTCGGTGGTATAGCGGACGTTCCATCCCGTCTGGTAACCGGCCGGCAGCGTGGCCGTGTCGCGCAGGTAGGCCTGGCATTCCTGCCGGTCCGCGTAGATGCGCCCATGGGTGCCCCAGATGGTGATCTTGGTGCTCATCTTTCGATACGACTCGTCGCTCCAGTTCACCGAAAGTTGCGCACTCTTGCCGTCCGCGTAGTAGAGCGTACCGAAGACCTCGTCGTCGGTGTCCTTGGAAAAGATCTTGTTCAGGACCGATCCGCCCACGCCTTGCGGCGCGCCGAAATACCAGTTCACCAGATTCAGCGGATGCGCGGCGTAGTCGTACAGGCAACCGCCGCCTTCGGAGCGCTGTGTACGCCATGTGGAGCCCTTGGGCTTGAGCACCACCGGACCGTACGCCTCGGCAAGCACATGGTTGACCTCGCCGATGGCGCCCGCGTCCAACAAGCGCTTGACCTCCTGAAACGCGCCCACGAAGCGGTAGTGGTAGCCAACCTGGTTGACCAGCCCCTTTTCTTCCGCCAGTTGCGTCAGCGCCTCGCCATCGGCGGTGGCCAGGCAGAACGGCTTTTCGCAAAATACATGGATGCCCTTTTCCAGCGCCGCCTTGACCATGCGTGCATGCATGCTGGAAGGCGTGGCCACGATCATCGCGTCCAGCTGCACATCGCGCAGCATGGCGTCGAAGTCGGTGAACGTGGGCACGCCGGTGTACTTGTTGAGCACATCGAGCACATAACCCGTGGAATCACACACGGCGACCACTTCAACACCGGGGTGGGCGTTGATCATCGCATGGTGGGACAGCCCCATCTTGCCGAGACCGACTACTGCAAGCTTGATCATCCTGTTTTCCTTCAAATGCACCAAAACCCAAGTTTGGAACCTGCGTCGATCAACCTTTGACCGCGCCCGCAACGCCATCCGACCTGGGCAGATAGCGCGTGAGCAATTGCTCATACTGGCCTGCTACATGATCCCAGGTGAACTCCTCGAAAAACCTGGTGCGGGCCGCCGCACGCATCGCAGCCAGCCGCTCGGCGTTGTCAAGCACATCATCCAGGCAACCAGAAAACGAGTGCGCATCGCGAAAGTACACCGCGCTGCCCTGTGCGACCCACCGGTTGTACGGATTATCATGAGCAACAACCGGATTCCCCGCGGCCAGCGCCTCAACCAGCGACGGATTGGTCCCGCCAACGGTATGCCCGTGGACGTATGCGCGTCCGTGAAACCTTAGGGCCTTGACCCGCTCGGGCTCGTAAATCGGGCCGAGAAACACCACCTCGTTACTGGCGGCCGCCATGACGCGCCGGTGATACTCGTCGACCTCTGGCTCGAACTTGCCGAGAATGGCCAGTTTCAATCCACGAACCCGAGAGGAGAATCCTTCAACCATCTCCAGAATCGAATTCTCCGGAATCGGACGGGCGATCAGGGTCAGGTACGCATTTGGTTCGAGGCCGAGCGCCCGTACTGGCGCGTCAGGCGCATCCGGCATCGGATCGGCGCCATACGTCAGGGTTGTGATCTTCCGTTTGGGGGCACGGGTCAGAAGATACCTTTCAATCTCAGGATGGTCGGCAATCAAGTGGTTGCCGACGAAGCAGCCGATCCGCTCATTGACGTACAAAATCGCCTGCTTCATGAATCCCCAGCGGGCGCGGGACCACTCGATGCCATCCATGTTGATGACGTTCGGAATCCCCTTCAGGCGCTGCAGCGTGTTGAAGACGGCGGTGTTGTAGCCGAAAGTCAGGCAAAGATCGCCGAACCTGCACGCGTGGCGTATGGAAATAAGGTCGAACTTGGAGGTACCTTTCCAACCCGGCACATTGACAGGAATGGAAACCCTTTCGATTCCCTTCCATTTGTCCTCGATGATCGGCCCTTCCCCCTTGATCTGGCAATACACGATGACCCGCCAGCCTTGCCGTACCAGGAACAAAGCGATGTTCTCCGCGGCGGTCTCGAAGCCGCCGTACGCAGCCGGGACGCCATGCGTACCGAGGATTCTTACTGTCCTAGCCATTTGCCAAACCACGCCTCGTAATCGACTTCACGGAGTTACCTCCCGACTCGTCGCAACCGCGAGAGACGACATCAGCTTGAGAAGCTCCTCGTCGTGCTTTTCCTGGCTGAACAAAAGTCTTTGACGCACACGTCCGGCCGCCCCGAGGGTTCGACGCAGCGTCGGATCGACAACCAATTGCGCAATGACATTTGCAAGCATTTCAACATCACCGGGTGGAACCAGGTAACCGGTTGCACCGTTCTCGACAATCTCCGCCAGACCGCCATGGGCACTCGCGACTACAGGCAATTCATGTGCCATCGCCTCAATGGCGACGCGCCCGAATGGTTCAGGTTCGGTGGAAGGCACGACACCGATGTCACTGGCTGCCCACACGACGTCGACCTCGGCCGTGAAGGGAAGCCACTGGACGACACCCTCAAGGCCCGCGTCGCGAATCTGGGCGAGCATGCGCTCCCTGAAATGGACTTGCCCGTCCGCCACATCCCCCACCACCAGATACCGGACATTCTCGACACCGCGGCTCTTCAACAATCCCGCCGCACGTATCAGGACGTCCTGTCCCTTCCAGCGGTTTATCCGGCCAACAAGCGTGACCACCACATCGTCGGCCGCCAACCCGTGACTTGCACGAAATGCCTCCGCCGCCACCGGTTCCGGAAGCTGCATCTCTTCCAGGCCATTCCAGATCACCGAGCTTCGGCTTGCCAACGAGGGGCGCTCGCCAATGATCCAGCTGCGCGTGGCGTTGGAATTGCACACGCACCACCCTCCCAGCACCCGCAACATCAGCGGAAACCCCCAGGCGGCGATCTTTGGTGCGATGACGATCTCGCGCACATGCCAAAGACGAGGGACGCCATGCAAAAGCGACCACAACGCGCCGCCAAGCACTGCAACGGAATTGCTGTAAGCGAGAACGACGTTTCGTCCGGCAACAATCCTTGAAATAAAGCGGACCGCCCTGAACATATCGACCGCGACAGCCGGCAGGGCCTGCGGCTTCAGCAACTGACGGGTGAGCTTGCCGACCGGGCCGATATGCACTTCGATCGATTCCGCGCGCAATAACGGAACCAACGGGCCCTCATGCGGCAACGCGACGATCGGCGTTAGGGCGCTTGCCTTGAGGGCACGCAAAGTGCGCAACAAAGACTTGTCCGAGCCATACAGATCCGCGTCATGATGGACCACCAAAATGTACTTCACACGATTCAATGCACAGCCCTTCCGTTGGCGTGGTGAAGCGACTGCCTGATCACGGTGAGCGCGCCTTCAATCGCCGACGGAGAAAACGCCGCCTGTGCCTGCCTGCGCGTAACCCTATCCACCGCTGCGTGGCCCGCATCAAGCGCCTTGACGATCGCAGCGGCAAACGCCGAAGCATCGTCCGCGACATGAAACTGCGCCTTGATATCGTCCGGCAGGCCACCCACACCGACACTCGTACTCACGATTGGCGCGAACAGCTGTAACATTTCCACAGACTTGATGTTGACGCCGCTGCCATGCCGCATCGGATTGACCAGCACCCGCGCAGACCCGTAGACCGGCCACACGTCGACTGGATTGGCCAGCATATGAACGCCCGGCGTGGCATCGACCAAGGCGACAATCTCATCCGCAGGTGCGGAACCCGAGATCAGCAAGCCTGCCTGCGGACGTTGTGCAACAACCTTGGGCCACACCTCAACCATCAACCACCTGAGTCCATCCACATTGTTGGGTGTATGGAGATTGCCTACGAAGACAGCGTCGTAACGCAATTCCACCTCGGAAGCCGTGCCAGACGGGAACTGCGTGATCGGCGGCAGCCAATGCCCGCGTTTGAGCCCCTGGCGCTGCCAGAAGCGCAGGTCGTCAACCGAGATATCGAATACATCGGTAGCGCCCATCAGCACCGATCGCTCGAACGACTCCAACCCGACAAGGGCAAGCTGTAATCGCATCCTATATGTAAACGTTCGCGCCAACGATGCTTGCCTGGCCATGTAGCGATGCTCTACGTTATGTGACCTATAGAAGTAAGGCAATCCCATGTCATCTGACAAATAGCGTGCAAACGCACCGGGCCACAGGCCATCAAGCCAGATAGCCTCCGGCTGAAACTTCTTTACCTGTGCCACGACCTCCTCTCGAAGAGGACTTCGGGGCAGGCGCGCACTGGCATGCGACGGAATACGCCACAAATGCCTCAAACGCCATAAGAGATCGCCAACCTGCACTTCAATAGGCAGCAATACCAAATCCGAAACCACTGCACGAACAGACGCAACATCAGCGTTCGTAGGTTTGCCTCCCCTGCGATCGCTATACCAGCAGACGAGTTGTAGCTCTACCCCATCCGCTGCAAAGGCGCGAATCCTCTGCCACGTATCTGAACGACCGCCATGGTTCGGTGGAAAGGGAAACTCAGAGGAAAGCATTGCTAGTCTCAATTTTCTGCCTTCGTTACGCAACTACTCACGCACTTGGAATCGAATTTTGTTCGACAGATGTGCATTCACTCACGCTGCTGCTCTGCCCTCACGCGAAGCCAGGCTGTTGCAGGCGCTTCAAGAAGCTGAAAGCCCAAAATGCCAAGCACGATTGATGCAGAAATCATTGTCAACAAAGCTAACGGGCCATCCGTAACTCCAAGCTTCGCCGCCAACAAACCAACCGAGACGACGACAAATGGGTGCAGCAGGTACAGCGAGTACGACGAGTCCCCGAGGTGAACGCACCATTTCGGCAGCCGCTGCGCAATCAATGGCTCCAGGAAAACAACGCCGGCAACTAGCAATACGGCGGAACACCCTGAGTAATAAAGCCATCTGGTCAGAGCGCCATCGTCAAATGAAACAGCCACAAAATTGGCAACGCTGACCAAGAAGAGAATCACACCAATCATCGGCGGCACATTTCGACGAAGCAGTACCACCTCACCGAGCCCCATTCCTGCGACAAACAGCAAGATCAGGCCACTCGCGTAAAACGAAAGCACAGACTCTCTCGGGAGTTCGAAAGCAAAACCCAACCCAAATGCAGCACCGAAAAGCAAACCAACGAACACCAGTGGACGAACACGTAAAAGCAACGCAACAGCGAAAGACACGTAAAACGCCATCTCGTAATTCAATGTCCAGCCGAGCGCATGCAAAGGCCGAAACTCACCCTCTGCATTCAGGTGGGGAACGAAGAGATACGATGACAATACATGGAACCAATCCAATTCCGAATGAAGTGCCACTGAAGGAACAATCAATAAGATTGCAAGCTTCATGGTTGTCGCCATCCAGTACAGCGGCACAATTCGAATCAAACGACGTTCGATAAACTTGAAATAGCCATTCGGTTGCCCCACTAGCGAATACCCGGTGACAACCATAACAAACCCGCTTATGACAAAAAAGATCTTCACTCCAACAGCACCGTCTGTCCAAACAGTTATGCCCGCGCTCGGAATACGCTCGTGAACAGCGAGTGTGGAATGCGCAATAAGGACGAGAAACGCTGCGACAAACCGAAGCGCCTGTACACCAGTAAAGTATCCAGTACTAGTTGACACGATGAACTCGATTCACGATCAAGCAAAAAACATCTCTAGGTCGCATGATCGTTTAGTTGCATAGCCAGACTTGCGCGCCATCCCGAAAACTCAATGGTCCGGGCACCATTTCCTTGACTGCCTCGCAACCGGAGGGGCGCTGTTGAGGCTTCAAAATCTGCAAGTGAATCAATCCGGCCAATACAGAAATGCCCGCCTCCGACTTGATAGGATGGGCGTTTACCTCCGCAACAGCTCCTTGCCTGCGAAGTTTCAAGGGTGTTAGAGAGAACGCCCTTTGGCTTAGCTGACTTGAGTTTTCGTCCGGCCCGTACTTTGGACTGTCCCAGTTCCCTCGGTTTACCAACCATTCGCCGATCTGGCGATCATCACGAATTCTTAGCTCGTTTGTGCCCCAGTCACCGAAAACGATCTCTGGTGTGCGAAGCACAGAACGGATCCCTGCGCCTACACCATCTATATGCACGAAATTCAAATGAACTCGGTTTTTCAACTCTCGCGGCAGCTTTCGAGACTCCGCGTCTACGTTCAAGAACAATCCAGCGTCACTCGAACCGGCTATGACGTTTGACCTAACTTCGTTCTGAAACGCATTGTGAAAATAGATACCTTGACGTGACGAGGCAATCACGTTGTTTGAAACGACGACAGCGGACGTAAAGTCATCAAGATATATACCTGCCGCCCAAACGCGATATCCAAGTTTTACCTCGTCGTTCCCGACTACGCCCGCCACAACATTTCCCAAAACTTGAGAGGGCCTTCGGTCATTTGCAGCACTGCTTTGCCAAGTGTAAATGCCTGCACAGTCACTAAGAGCCAGGCAGCTTGCCACCACGAGATTTGATGAAATCTCCGCACCCTCGCCAAACCTGATCCCGACATAAGCGGACCTGTCAACACGATTCTGCGACACCATCGCAACCTTGGCTCGCACCACGTTAATCGCTCCCACTGCATGCTGCATAGGCTCAAGCATCGAGGTATCACGAATGGTATTGCGCAACACATTCGCCCGGTCAGCGGTGCCAATGAAGATCGCATCCTCTCCGGCAAAGGAAATACGATTGTCCATCGCGTGAAAGCTGCTTGCGGACTTGACCTCTATCCCATGCCTTGCTGGAGCCAGGATCGTCATGTTCCGAACAACCGCACTGCCCTTTACCAGTATCTCGACTGCGCTGTCACCAGCAAAGTCAAGGTTGAGTCCTTCCACCATGGTTGACCCGTTGCCACGAATGCGCAGCAGCGGTAGCCGTTCGGAGGCCCGGATGGCGCCCGCGGCGTTGACGATCAACTCGCCCGCCTCCTGATCATGCACCCAGCCCTCACGGGTCAGCATCCATTCCTTACCGGTCAAAGCCACGGCCGTACCGGCCTGCAGGGGATATTGCAGTTTGGGCACGCCCAACCCCAAAAGACCGCCGGCGCCGGGTTCCACCTGGAACGGCTCTATCAGCCAGTCCCGAGTCCGGGCGTATGCCTGTGCGCGCGCGACGGGAGCTCCCGACGGAATCGCAGGTTGCAGTCGCACGCCCGCGCCATCGGCCACCACTCGATGGCGCGAGAATGATCGCGGCAGCGCCTTTCCGCCCGCCACCACTCGCCCCGGTGTACCGGACATCCGCGCGACCCGTTTGCCGGCTCGGTCTATAAGCTCTACCGGCAAGCTACCGTCGATTCGCGGTATGGCGTTGGCGCAATTGCCGTAGTTCGCTACACGCAACAATCCTTCACCGTCTTCGACCCGCAGATCGAGTCGGCCTTCATGTGTTTCTTCGCAACGAAGAAGCAGGACGTCGCCGTTCTTGTAGGTTTGCTGTGACGCACGCAGCAACGTCTTCCACGGCCGCTCGGTCCCGCCCGTTTCCGCACCGAGCCCGCTTGCCTTGTCGTCGCCGTCGCGTGCGCTCACATAATAGGTCGCCGCCCATGACTGGATGGCGGCAAGGAGCATCAATATCGCAAGTATTGAGCGCGTCATACGGCTTCTCCACGCAAGCGCCTGAGCTTGAGTTCGACACGAAGCCTGAAGTTGCCCAGCCGCCAGGCCAAAGGGTTGCAGTACCGGTGCCTGACGGTGAATCGCTCAATCTCGGATGCAACGGCTGCCTTTACATGCGCACCGCCCTTGTAGAAGTAGGCAACATTGCGCTTTACATGGCGTAGTGAGAAACCATGTTTGACCACTCTGAGTAGCCACTCAAAATCAGCGTTGATACGCAGCGTCGTGTCAAACCCACCAACGGTGGAAAACAATTCGCGCCGCGCGAATATCACCTGGTGGCAAAGGTCACCATAAACAAGGTTGCGCCCGGTTACCCAGTGAAACGCCCTCGGCCACTCGCGCGTGCCATCTGTATAGATGGCGTCCCCGAAGACTATGCCTTCGCCTTTCACGGCGCTTTGCAGTTCGCGCGCGATGTCTGCCAGTACTTCGCGGTCGGCAAATCTGTCATCCGCGTTGAGAAAGAAAACCCACGCCCCCCTCGCCAGTTTGACTGCCTTGTTCATAGCGTCGTAGATGCCGTTGTCGCGCTCGGATACGAAGCTGCTCATTCGGCCACAATTCTCTTCCAACCAGGCGAGCGAACCATCGGTAGATGCGCCATCCACGACAATCCATTCGTAATTTTGCGAGGTTTGGCTAAACAGCGACTCGGCTGTCGCAGGCAACGTGGCGAGCGCGTTGTAGCATACCGTGATGATCGATACCAACGGAACCTGACGTTCCATCATGCACCTTTGGCGGCGAGGTTCGCCCGGAGGCGAGGCACCACGACCTCGTCAGCCGCGATGGCAGCAGCCTTCTTGCGCGCGGGCTGATGGGCCAGGCAGATGGCATAGAACACGATAAAGAAAAAGTACTCACTGTTGGCGACGCCACGCAAAGCGAGGGGCACCTCTGCGATACCTCGAAGGACGATAAAGCCGAACATTGCAAGCGAGATACCCGACGACGATATGCGCGCGCGCCAGGCGTAAAACCCCATTACTGTCACCAAGACCAAAAGTCCGAACGCGCCCACGATGCCCCCCGAACTCAGGGACTGCATGAACTGGTTATGCGCGTGATAGGCCTGTGAGATGCCAATCATCATGCGGTACGCGCCCTCGAAGATCTGCGGTCCGTACCCGAACCAGATGTTTGCGCGCCATTCGCGCAAGGCGAAGTACCAGATCTGATCGCGACTGCTGACAGTGGCCACCTGCGCCCCGACCCTGGTCGAAAAGAGCGCGTCAAAGACCTTGCCGAAATCAAACACGAGCTGGATCACCAGGATGCCCAGAATCCCGAATACCCCGACACCCAGAATCGCCCACAAGAGGCCGCGTCGCAACGCGGCGGCATTGGCAAGCGAGAGCGCCGCGCGATAGCGATAGAAAAGGAGAATCCCGAAAACCAGCGCAGCCGACGCGATCGCCGTTTTGGATTGCGTCAGCAACAACGAAACAATCGCCAGCAGCCAAACGGAAAGGTTGAGCCAGCCACGCTGGAAAGGCTGGTACCAAAGGCAGAAGAACAGGCAAACGATCAATGGGCTGAGGGTATTGGCATGCGCACCCAGCCCCCAATAACGGAATGGCAGGAAGCCTCCCGAATATCCTTTTTGAATCACCACCGCGGGGTTGACTATTGCGAATACCGCACTTAACAGCAGAATGCCGGTCACCGCCAACTTCGCAAACCACACGATGCGCGAGATTTCCTTGTGGGCGATGAGCGTGATCGTCAACGTACCAGCGAGCGTGTAAAAAACCAGATGGGAAAGTGACGGCACCGTGCCCCAAATCCCGTTGACGACGCTGTTGGTCACCACAAACACAACAAACGCGGCGAAGAGCGCCCAACCCGCGATGGGTTCGCGCGCTACAGAAAAAAGCCGGCGCGAAAAACATTCCGCCGCAAACACCAGGACCAGTACATTGACCACCCGGTTGATCCACAGCGAGGCGACGAACGTCTCAACATCCGCCTCGAAAAAAATGGACAGTCCCGCAAGGTTGCGCCCCGAGGAAACCGGGCCAGCGACGATCACCGCGGCGAAAAGCAGAAAAATCCACGGCATCGGTTCGCGACGAATGCCCTGCCCCACATGCAACATCAGGCCAAACCCAATTACAAGGGCGATCGAAAAGAGGAAAGCGATGCCGATGAATATGGAACTCCCGATGATTTCCTGAGCAGTCATTTGGGTCCCTCCGCAATCTTCATCATCAATCCTGTTGGGCCGACCGGCACCTTTCGCACAGCTTGTGTCAGCAAGTTGCGGGCCGGGTGACTCATGCTGAACGCGAAGAATCGCAATGTCAGGGCGAGAACCAGCGCACCGGCGCTGATGTCCACCAGCAGGACAAAAAGCCGGGGCATATCAGCCGAGGCGACGAACCTGTCTGCAACCAACACCGCGCCTGCGACCAGCAGTGCGTTGCAAATCGGCCCCAACACCGCGCTTGCCAGGTCCCGGATGGTGAGATGGATTGTCCTGGCAACGATAGACACAATAAGCACGACACGAATCATGAAGCAGCAGGTCATGCTCCATGCAAGAAGAGCGAGCGAATGCTGCGCCGCGAACCACGCTGCGGCGATCCAGACGATACCCACGGGTAACTGGATCAGGCTTTCGCGCGACGCTTGCCCGGTGTTCCAAAGCACTGGCGTCGAAACCCCCCAAGCCAGCAACAATGGCATGCTGCATGCGAATGCGGCCAGCAATGGCCCGGCATCGGCCCAGCTATGTCCATAGAGCGCGATCACGAGGGTATCGGACGCAACTGAAACGGCGACAAAGCATGGCACGAAGACGCCCATCAGCAGGCCAAGCACCTTGAGATAGGCCCTCGCGATGGCATCCGGCTCATCCTGCACCCGTGCCGCCGCCGAAAACAGCACTGACTGCACGTTGGAATAAACCACTGTCGAGGGGGTGTTCAGCAGGGTAAACGAAGTTGAGTACAACCCCATGCCAATGCCGGGAAAGAACCGACCGGCAATGGCCTTGTCCGCGTTGGTCATGAACCAGTTGACGAGGTTTGTTACCAGAACCATTCCGCCAAAGCGCAGGAAGCGTGCAGAGCCCTCATACCAAAGCAGTGGCAGCAACGGGTGTCGGGTAAACCAGTAGACGATCCCGAATTGCACAATCGACATCACCAGCCACGCCACCGCAAGCGACCATACGCCGGCGCCGGAAAGGGCCATGGGGATTCCGACGCAGAGGTAACCAATCACGTAGGAAACGACCTGCGCGATCTGTAGTGATCGAAAATCCAGTTCGCGCTTTAGCAGGCAGACACCCGGTGCCGTGAGGGCGCCAAGCAAGCTGACCAGCGCCAGAACCTCCAGCAGTTGGGCCGAGCGCGGCTCATGAAAGGCGCTGGCGACAAGCGGGGCACTGAAAAATATGATGCTGGCAACGACCACGCCAAGCACGGCCTGCCAAGTGAAGACGAAGCGAACATCGCGATCCGAGATCTGTGGGGCCTGTACGAGGCCGTATGCGATTCCGATGTCGGCGAAATAATTGCTCAGGGTCACAACCAGAACGCCGATCGCGAACACACCGTACTGGTCGGGGCCGAGTATGCGCGCAAGGGCGATCTGCGCACCCATCTGGATGCATATTCGCAGCGCCGACCCGGCAAGCCCCCACCCGGCCGCACCGACACTTTTTTCGGTCAAGCCGCTCTTCGGTGCCATCGACAGGCTCAGGATAGCCGTTGTGCGCATGACATCGCGGGCGCGCAGTACGGTTGGCCAAAGCTGCAGGGGCGAATGCGTGCCATACGCGCAGGCACCTTTACGTCAAGCGCAGCACGCGCAGCCCGTTTGCACCAAGCACGGCTGGCAATGCCCTCGAGGGCAAAGATAAGGGACACCACAATCAATCTAGTTGGGACCCAGCGCGCCCACCAGGCGACGGCGCGATTCGACACTTACGGATCCGACCATCGCCTCCACGAAGTCGCGATGGATTCCATAGGCGCGCTGTGCGTCGCCGTCGATGGAAGAAACCCGGATCAGCATGCCGTCCGGAATCTTGCCCCCCAGGCCGAAACTCATCTCCACCAGCTTCTTCTGGATTCCACCGACAACAACTTTCTCGCCAATGGTGGTCCAGTAGGTGATGGGCTCCTTGCGCGACCCAAACGACGTCATCAGTCTGGTTGCAGGAATCGCTCCCACGGGAAGATCAAGTGTCCCGACTTGCCGACCTTCCAGCTGAAAGCCCTGCGCCGGATAGCAGACTTCCGGCTTGTGCAATTGCAGGCTGTCGCTTTGATCGCTGCCGTACGCAATGGAAAGCATGATCGCGTAACCGCGAGGATTCACGTAGGTGCGGGAAAGCGTCTGGTTGTAAATCTTGTCGATCAACGCTTTCTGCTGTGGATCGACAATCTGGCTCGAACCGAACTGGGCCTCCCGCCAGTCCCCGAACTGGCGCGGAACCATGGTTTCCAGATTCACCTTGGGCCCGTTGTCGGCCACCTTGACCGTGGGCTTCAATGCCAGCGCCAGTCCCGAAGCGGCGACCATCGCCACCAGAAGAATGCCGTGTCGCAGCCATTGCGTCATGCTTGCCCTCCAGTCGGACGTTGCCCCGCCTTAAGCCCGAAGTGCAAAAGCGAATCCGTAGCGATGATCAACAGGAGTGCCGTGAGAAACAACACCATACCTGCAAAGCCATGCAGGAAGCCCTGCCCGGCAGCATCGCCGAAATGGTAGGTGATCAGGGTGAGCACCATCACGCGGATGACGTTCGCGGTGAAGGAGATGGGCACGATGAGAATAGCCAGGGATACGTTGCGGAACAACGAGTCGCGTTGCACCAGATTCAGGTAGAGCAACCCGAGCGCTTCAAGCGTGAACAACGTGTGCAGACCCGCGCAGGCGTCCGCGACGAGCAGCTTGTATTGGCCCACCTGCAGGATCACACCGGTGCGGGCAATCGGATACCCCACAGCGAAAAGCACGCCCTCGGCCACATAGGACACCGCCATCTTCATCGGCATCGTTACCGCGTCGACTACTGGACCGGGTAGAGGAACCATGAACAGCATGAAGAACAGCGCGAACCACTGCGCCTTGAGCGCCGCTGGACCACGCGTGAGAAGGGCAATCGCCATCAATAGCCAGATAACCGACCCGATCTCAAAGATCAGAATGTCCTGTGACCGGCCGAGCACATACAGCAAGAGGCCAAAAACGAAAATCGGCCAGCCCCACACTGACGGCTTGCCACCCTCACTCACCTGCATCATCACGGGCCACTTGCGATACATGAGCCAACAGGCGATTGATAACACGATCGGGCCATGTGCCTGTTCGTCGCTGGTCCAGATTCCTGTAAACAAGCCGTAAAGACTTGGAACATAAAGTACGCATAGCCCCGCGATAATGGGAAGCCAGGGCAACACCAGTCCCGGCCCGCGGTTCGGCTTACCGGCCTCACCCATTCCGATTGACGACAAGTTCGCGCTCATGACTCAAAGACCCCGCTTTCCGCCGAACTACCTGCGCACCGCAGCTGCATTTTTGTTGCTGACAGCTCTCGCCGCCTTGTTCATCGCCGGCGCGCACCCATTCGCCGTAAATTTGATTCCTTCGCCCTGGGACAAGGTTGCCCACGTAATGGCATTCGCCACCCTTGCGACCACGGTCGGGCTTGCGATTGGCTTGCAGAACCTGAACGTCGTGCCGATTGCCATTGCAGCGACACTGTCCTTTGGTGCGCTTGACGAGGTGCACCAGATGTTCATCGCGGGCCGCAACGCTGGCTTGGACGACTTTGCTGCCGACGCGCTAGGCGCTTTGATCGGCGCACTCTTGCTAAGCCTCGTGCGACGCCGATCAGGCAAGCACAATTCCACCGATTGACTCCTGCTTGCTTTCCTGCCCGCTCGCCGAGGCCCAAACGTTACATCAAGGTGCGTTGCAGCTTGATGACGCTCGCGTAGCATTCGGTATCAGCCTCAGGCGTCATTCAACGCCGAGCCAACCAGTTCAACCCCGCTTTGCTGCATGCTGCGCGCCAATTTTTGCAGTTCGGCCGCAGACGTCAGATTCTTGCGCGCGACCAGTAGCGCCGCGCCAGCGCGTGCTGCAACGGTATGCGCGTCTGCGAAACTGCCAATCGCCGGAGTGTCGAGAATGATGGTGTCAAAGTTCTTGCCCAGGCCGTCGAGCAACTCCACAAAAGCGCTGCGCCCCAAAAGCTCCTGCGGGTTTGGTGGATTTGCCCCCGCGGGCAGTACAGAAAGACCCAGGAGATTGGGAATACGAACAACCGATTCCGGCCCCGCACGACCGGCGAGCACATCCGACAAGCCGCCCTTGTTGGCAAGATGAAACAGGTCATGCTGCCTTGGCTTGCGCAAGTCCGCATCCACCAGTACGGTGCGCTCGCCCAATTGCGAAAACACGATCGCCAGGTTGGCTGCCAGGAAGCTGCGCCCGTCGCCGTTGCCCGGGCTTACCACCGCCAGCGCCTTGCGCGAGGCCTCGCCATCGAACCAGCGCAGCATCAGTTGGCTGCGCAGCGCACG
Source organism: Burkholderiales bacterium (assembly GCA_965279115.1). GTDB lineage: Bacteria > Pseudomonadota > Gammaproteobacteria > Burkholderiales > JAEUOS01 > JAEUOS01. Next base: position 5,469,424 of record OZ257137.1, on the reverse strand, counting down.
CAGACGCTCCACCGGTTCGGTAAACGGCCGGTATGCCGCCACCAGTTCCTGCGAAAGGCTCTGGTCGCCAGCAGGCAGGTAAGGGTAGTCAAACTGCCGCGCCAGCGCGTAGCGGATGTCGTCCTCGGTCAGCAGCTTCAGTTGCTGGGCGGCATCACCGAAGCGCATGCCGCGGTCCTTTTGTAGGCGCAGTATTTTCTCCGCGTCCTCGGCGGAAAGGCGCCCTGCGTCGATCAGGATCGCGCCAATCGATCGGCCGCGGCTGACCGCGGGCTTGGCTTGGGTTTCAGGCACTGCGCTCATGGTGTCCTCGTCTTTGTTGTCACGCGGTGCGCGCTTTGCGGCCGGAAAACAACCCGCCCGGCAGGTCCGCCTTGGGAATGGTCGCCAGAAGTGGCAGGCTGATCAGTTCCGCCAGGTCTTCCGCCGAACGCACGCGCCGGTTGGCAAGTTCGCGCATCAATGCCAGGCCTACGCCAAGCAATATGCCCAGGAATACCGCCACCAGCACATTGAGCAGCATGCGCGGCCGCGAGGGCTCAAGCGGTTCGGCGGCAGCATTCAAGATGGCGATGTTGGTTTGCACCGAAGTACTTTCCAGTTTGGTCTGCGCGGAACGCAGGCTTACCTGGTCGAAGTTGCGTTGCGCGGTTTCGTAGTCGCGCTTCAACACGTTGATCTCGTCGCGCTGCTTGTTGAGTTCCAGCACCTTCACCTTTTGCGCGGCGATGGCGTCGCGCAGTTCCTTCTCCTTCTGCTTGGAAACACTCAATGTGGTGCCGATGGAAGTGGAAATCTGCTTCGTTTCTGCTTCCAGTTTGGCGCGCAGCGATGCCAGTTCCTGCTCGGTGCGCTGGGTCTGCGGATGGTTCTTGCCGAGGTTGACGTTGCTTTCCTGCAGCTTCGCGTCCAGACGCGCGATGTCGGCCTTCAACTGGTTGATCAGCGGGTTTTGCATCACATCGGCCAGGGTGTCTGCCTTGGCGGTGGATTTCTGCTTGCTGGCGCTTTCGGCGGTTTGCGTCTGCACCATGGAAAGCTGGGCCGACAACTCGTTCAACTTGTTGTTTTCGTAGTCCAGGCGTTCGTCGCTGGCCACTATGCCGGTGCGCTGGCTGTATGCGGTCAGTGCCTGCTGGCCCTTTTCAAGCTGCGCGCGGGCCTGTTTGGCCTGCCCCTCGAACCAGCTGGCATACTGCTTGGCAGGCTCCACCTTCAGTTCAAGGTTCACGTCGATATAGGCCTGCGCGAAGGCGTTGGCCACGGCAGCCGCAAACCGCGGGTCCGCCCCCTTGAAGCCGATGTTGATCACGTTGCTCTCGCGCGAGGGCTTCACATCCAGCTTTTTCTGCAACAGTTCGGCCAGCCATGTGTTCACGCTGCCCTTGCCCTCGGTGGCCTCCTGCCACTGCTCTTTGATGGTGGGGTTCTCGTCCAGGCGCAACATCCTTACCACCCGCTGCGAGACGCGGTCGCTGTTGATGATGTCCACTTGCGTGGCCATGTATCCGGGCGTGATCAAACCCGGGAGCACCATCCCTGCCACCGGGTCGGGCGACTTGACGTCCACCACCACGGCCGTGCTCGCGGTGTACTCCTTGGGAATGACGAGACTTATGCCAACGGTCGCCGCCACCACCACCAGCAAGGTGATGAATATGGTCCAGAAACGGGCCTTGAGAATGAGCAAAAACTGCTGAAACGTCATGTCGCACCTCGCGGGCTGTCAATGCAGCCTTGTTGCGTTACCGGGTCGGGGATTTCATGCCGCCCGGGTCCTCATGCATCTGGCAATCAGAAAATGCTTTCGTTCACCCAAAGCACGTCGTTGGCCCGAATGGGCCCATCCAGGTCGGGCTTGTGGATTTCCTGCGTTTTACCCGCGTCATCCTTGCGGTACAGGCGCAGCCGGTTTTGGCTGCCACGGATGGTCGGGCCACCACCCTGCGCCAGCGCCTGGCGGATGGTCATGCCGCGCTCGACCCGGAATGACCCTGGCCGCTGCGCCTCGCCGTAGATGTAGAACATTGGCATGCGGTGCACATAGATGGTGTCGCCACCCGATACGACGATGTCGTCCGCCTGGTTGCTGCCCAGGTAAAGGCTGGCGATATCGATTTCCTTCCGGAAGGGCTTGCCGGCGCGTATGCCGGTGATGATCACCACATCGTCTCCCAGCTGAGTTTGCCCGCCGGCGGCGGCCAGCATGTCGGATACACGCGTGTTGAAGGTTTCCAGCGGGAAACGTCCGGGCCGGTTTACCTGCCCCAGCACGCTCACCTGATTGCCGCGCACTGCCACCAGAATCAGGTTCACCTGCGGGCGCTGCACAAAACCGCCGGTGCGCAAGGCATCGGCGATTTTTTTCTCCGCCGCGGCGATGGTCAGGCCGCCCAGTTGCACCGCACCTATCAAGGGGTAGTTGATGGTGCCGGTTTCCGACACTCGCGCCTCAATGGTGAGGTCGGGGTTCTGGAACACCTGCACGCGGATCGCGTCGCCGGCGCCCAGTGTGTAGTCCTGGCTGGTTTGCGCCACAGCCCCGGTGCAAAACAGGGCAAACGCCAGCAATACCAGGGTCTTGAAATGCTTGATCATCGGGTTTCCTCTTCTCTTGTGCCGCTGTTTCTTGCCAGTTGCCACCTAGCCTATTTCAGGCCCTTGATGCCTTTTTCCATGTTTGCATCGGTGGCCGCAGGCGTATCGGTCGCCTTTGGCGCATCCGGCAATTTGGCTGCCGGCGCGCCTGACGCAGCCGCGGTGGCGAAGTCGCCTTCATAGGTGATCTTGGCCTTTTCCTTTAGCCGCTTCAGTTCCTTGGCTGCGGCTTCCTGGTTGCGTTGGTTGGCCAAAAACTGCACGATGCGCGGCACCGCCTGCGCTTCGGTCACCGGTTGCGACTGGCTCTGCGCGATCCGCACCACGGTCAAGGCTTGCGGGGTTTCAATCACGGTGCTCTGCCCGTCTTTCAGCGCATGGATGCGGGGCAGTATTTCCAGCGGAATCTGCTCGGCGGTACGCTGCGCGGCCCCGCCGCCATACTGGATATTGCGGTTTTTCAGATAGGCGGCGATGTCTTCCACCGTCTTGTTGGCAGCCACCATGTCCTTGATTTGCGTGCCCGCCCCGGCGGCCACCGGCACGATCAGCTCCTGCACGGAGTAAACGCGGCGCTCGGAAAACAGCGCCGGATTGGCCTTGTAGTAGGCTTTTGCTTCGTCCTCGCTGGGCTTGGGTGCGGCGGCTGCCATCTGCTCCAGCATGGCGCGGGCGATCACCTCGCGCTTGGCAAGCTCGATGGCCATCACCACGTCCGGCTGGCGGTCAATCTTCTTTTCCGTCGCTTCCTCCACCATCACCTGCTGGTCGATCAGGCGGTCAAGCGCGGCCTTGCGCAAGGCCGCGGTTTGCTCGGGTGTTTGCGCATTGGCGCCGCTGCGCGAGAGCACGTAGTTCACCTGGTGGACGGAAATTTCCTGCGAGTTCACTTTGGCGGCCACCTGGGTGGCGGGCTTTTTGTCGTCCTTGCCGCAGGCGGTCATGCTGGCCGCCGCCGCGATGGTGGCGGCCGCGATCAGGTTTTTTTTGAATTTGATGTTCATGGCGGGTGCTTTCGGTTGCTGTGCTTGTATGCGGTGGTGCTGACTAAAAGTTCAGGCTTAGAAGGTCATTTGCGCGGCCAGCGTGGCGGTGGTGCTTTTGAAGTCCAGCCCCGGCAGGTTGGAGGAGCGTTTGTCGTTTTGCAGCGAGGCGCTGAAGGTGAAGTTGCGCGTGGGCTGCCAGTCCACCCCCAGCGACATGCTTTTGATGGTGTCAACGCGGTCGTTTAGCGGCGTTGCCACCACCGGGCCGAGAAAGTCACGGGTGGAGTATTCGTAGCGGGCGCGCGCCACCGCCTTGGAGGTGACTTCCCATGAGGGGCCCGCGAAGACCCTGTTGGTGACGATGTAGCTGCTGCTGGCCTGGACAAAGTTGGCAAGTTCCCGTGCGTATCCGGCCACAAGTCGGGTCTTGCCGGTAATGCCCCAGTTCACGTCGAGATTGCTCGTCCAGCCGCTGTAGTCGCGCTGGGAAAAATTTGCGTGAGTGCGCTCCAGCCAAGCCAGGCGGGCGGAAACGCTGGACTTGCCGGTCACCAGCCAATTGAGCCGTCCTTCATACTCGGACTGGTCGAACTTAGTGTCTAGCAGCGAGGCGGCCACCGGTGCCGGGCGCTTGAAAAAATCGCCCTTGGAGGTACGCGCCACCAGTTGCCAGGAGCTTCCAGACGGGAACGCGTAGCGAATGCCTGCCTCGATGGTCTTCTGGAGCGCGTCAAAGTCGGCGATGAATACCTGGCTGTTGGTGGATTTTGACTCCGAAACCGCTCCCAGCAAGCGCCACACGCCGTCAAGCTGGTAGGTGGCATCGAATCTCGAGTTCTCGGAGGTGCGCAAATTGCGCACAAACCCCGTGAAGTCCGTAAAGCTCGTCAACGTCTGCGTCCGGCTGGTCGTGGCATTGCCCGTCAACTTCGGCGTCAAACTCCACCGCCACGCCGCGTCGTAGTTGCGTGCCGTGAAGGAAAGAAAGTTGAACCGGTCGTACTTGTAGTCCACCAGGTTCAAGCCCAGTTCGAACCGCTGCAGCGAATACGGCTTGTTGATGCGCACGCCCGCCGACATTACCTGGATGGTGTCGCTCTTCGAAGGCGCGCCGATCACACGGTTCGGGTCGGCCGCGCCGGACAGGCGGAACACGTTGTCGTCGGACAGCCGGGTGTAGCCGGCATTGAAATTCACGGTGTCGAATTCGTCAGCCAACACAGCCGAAGCTGCGCCCGCCAGCGCCATGCCTAGGGCGCCCATGCGAAAAAAAGGCCTCATACCGGGCCATCCACCAGGTGCGGCAACATGCGCTCGGTGGTGTCCCGCAGGCGCGTGGCCATCAGCCGCAGCAGCATCATCAAAAGCTTTTGCGCCAGGCGCGGGTTGTCCAGCATCAGCGCAGTGAGGTTTTCGCGCGGTAGCACGGCCAAATCCGCCGGTTCGGCCGAAATACAGCTGGCAAAGCGCGGCTTGCCGTCGATGAGCGACATTTCGCCCAGAAATGCGCCCGGTCCCACCAGCGCCACTTCCTTGCTTTCGCCGGAAGCAGCCCGTTTGACCACGCGGATGCTGCCTGTGAGCACGATCACCAGAAAGCTGCCGATCTCGCCCTCCTTGATGATGGTGGCGTTGGTCGGCGCGCCGAAGCATTCAAGGTACTCGCAAAGCTCGCCGCATTCCTTGGCCGAAAAGCCCTCAAAAAGCACGAGCGGCTGCAGCACCTCGAGAATGTCCTCGAGGAAATCGGTGGCGCGGCCCAGGGGAGACAGGGCGGGCAGCAGGTCGGTGGCGCGGGCGAGCATTTTCAGTAAAACCAGGTCGTTTCAGGCGGGCGAGACGGCGGGCGAACGCACAATCACGCCCCTGCCAACCCTCCCCGCGCGATTATCCGCCGGGAAAGGGCATTTAAGCAATAATTCAATTTTTACAATGGCTTGCATGTTGTATTTGAAGCGCCGCTTCAGTATGCGGTAGGGTCGCCCTTGAATACCACCAACACCGTCTTGAGGATGATTTTCAGGTCCAGTTGCAGCGACCAGTTGCGCAGGTAATCCAGGTCGTAGTCCACCCGTGCCTGCATTTTTTCCAGCGATTCGGTTTCGCCGCGGTAGCCATTCACCTGCGCCCAGCCGGTGATGCCGGGTTTCACCTTGTGGCGCACCATGTAGCCGGTGATGAGCTTGCGGTATTGCTCGTTGTGCGCCACCGCGTGCGGGCGCGGGCCGACGATGCTCATGCGCCCCTGCAGCACGTTGACGAACTGCGGCAGTTCGTCCAGCGAGGTGCGGCGCAAGAATGACCCCACCCTGGTCACACGCGGGTCACTGCGCTTGGCCTGCGTGATCTGCGCGCCGTCCTCGGTTACCCGCATGGAGCGGAACTTGTAGACGTAGATTTCCTCGCCATCAAGTCCGTAGCGGCGCTGCTTGAATATCACCGGCCCGGGAGAACTCAGCTTCACCGCGATGGCCACCGCCAGCATCACCGGGGCGATGAGAATCAATATCAGGATGGAAAGAATCACATCCGACAGGCGCTTGACAATGCCGTTGCCGCCGCGGAACGGGGTTTCGCACACCGAAATGACCGGCATCCCATACACCTGCATGGGCCGGCCCTGGATCAGGTCGGTGACGAACATGTCGGGCACGAAGTAGATCGAAGCCGTGGTGTCCTTGAGGTCGTTCAGCACCTGCAGAATGCGCGGTTGCGAGGCCATCGGCAGAGACAGGTAGATCAGGTGCACGCCGTTTTCCCGTGCAAAGGCCGGCAGGTCGGCCAGTTTGCCCAGCATCGGATATTCGTCCTTCTGGTCCAGCCGGTCCGGGGCGCGGTCGTCGAAAAAGCCCGCCAGGCGCATACGCGAGTAGCGCGCCGCGCCGATCCGCCCGGCCAGCGCGAGGCCCTGCTCGTTCATGCCCACGATCACCGCTTTTTGCGGCGGCCCCTGTAATGCGAGCACCCATGGCGCGGCCATGCGCAGCACCAGGTGCGCGCCGATCTGCGCGGTGGGCGCCAGCCACAGCCAGGCGGTGATCGCCTCGGCGGAAAATTCGCGGATGTAGCGGGTGGCAAAACCGGTCAGGAGCAGCAGCGCGGCGATCCACACCCAGCCGAACAGCACATCGGTGACGACCCGGCGCAGCGGAAACTGCAGACGCGAGGCGCCGGGAAAGGTGATCGAGAACACGATCACCGACAGGATCAGGTAGGCAGGCGCCAGTTCACCTTCGAACCACAAGGCCAGGCCCCACAGGGTGGCCACCAGCACGCCCGGGTCGAGAATGGCCTCGATGGCGGACAAAAAGTCGTCGGTGGCGATGTGGCCCGGCGCGCGCCGCGCGGTGTTGCGCGTGGTCGGCATGGCGAACTCAGTTTGCGACATTCGAAATCATGGTCTCGAAGCGTGACACAGCCTGCATGCGGTTGTACACCCCGAGCTTCTTGAAAATGCGTTTCAGGTGGTTTTTCACCGTGAATGCGCTGATGTCCAGGATCATGCCGATTTCCTGGTTGGTCTTGCCCAGTTTCACCCAGGCCATGATTTCCATTTCACGGTCGGACAGGCCGTGTTCGCAGGCGTCGGCATGCTCGCCGGCGGCCTCCTCGGCTTCGGCATTGGGCTCGCTGCGCAACTGGGGTACCTGGCGCAAGGCGGTGTCCAGGTAGGGCAGCAGCAGGTCCATGACCTTGCGGGCGCGCTCGTCGTGCACATCGCCCCGTGCGAACAGCACGTACAGGCAGTCGTGGCGGCCGCGCTCATCGCAAATGCCGTGTATCAGGGCCGAACGGGCGGCCTTGAGCGCGACGCCGAGCTCGCCGGCCACGCCGTCGCCTGCGGCGCTGTCCAGCGCGGCCGGAAACCCGCTGTCGCCGGCCTTGATGACATAGGGCGCCCGCCCCAACTCGATCCAGCGCGCGAAAAGGCCTGACAGCAGCGGGGAAACCGACTCCACCGTGGTGCGCGCGGTACGCACCCCCGGAAGGGCGGAGACGATGTCGTGGGCGATCATGCCAAGCCGGAAATCACCCCACCCGGCCAGCATGATCTCGTGCGGCAGGAACCTCTGCACATCGCCCTGCAGCCAAAGCAGCAGGTCGAAGTGGCGCCGCACCCGCAGGGACTGTTCAACCAGGCCCAGGTAGCGCTTGAGGTCCTCGTCGGCGAGTGAGGAAAAACGGGGCATTGTGTTGGTCGGAATCCAGCGTTCACGCACGGCAGCGCTGCCGGCATCTGCACGCCGGAGGTCCCTGCCAATCGCAATCCCTCTATTTAACACAACGATTCTTGCCCCGGCATGCCCTGTGTTGGTGAAATCGCGCCGCGATGTGACATGCGTCACATGGCGGACGATTCTTAAAGATTTCTTCACTTCCCGTCCTCTGCGCAATCGCCGCAGAACAGACAAGCTTTCCACGCGAAACGAACCATTTTGCCCATATGATGTTTCAGGCGTGTTGCGGGAAACCGGGATGCGTAGGCGAAACAATGCAGAAACCATGCCTAATCAGGTGTTTCAACCGAGTCGGCTGTTTGCGGTGGGGCAAGAAGGAAAGGCCGTGCGAACTTGCCGGCGCAACGCGTTGGCCGAACGTGTTTCAAGGCTCATGATAGTGCAGTGGAACCACGCTCAAAAAGGGGTCTGACCCCATTTTTGCAGCAGTTCTGGAAACACCCTGGGAAAAGGGGTCTGACCCCTCTTATAAGTGGAGGCGGAGGCCGGAATCGAACCGGCGTACACGGCTTTGCAGGCCGCTGCATAACCATTTTGCTACTCCGCCGCCGGTGCCACACGGTGGCGCTAACAATCATGGCACAAACAAAAAAGGAAAGTCATGAAGCGACTTTCCCTTGTTGAACCATGGAGCGGGAGACGAGGCTCGAACTCGCGACCTCAACCTTGGCAAGGTTGCGCTCTACCAACTGAGCTACTCCCGCCTTGACAGAAAGCTAGTATAGCAAAAGCCGCCCGGCTCGTGTCAACTTTCGTCGCCCGGCGCGAAGGCGGCCTTGATGTACCAGACCATCGACACCAGCGTCAGCAGGGCCGCGCCCCAGATGCACCACTTGCCCAGCACCCGCGCATCGAACAGGCCCATGAAGTTGTCATGAAACAAGAGCAGCGGAATGGCGATCATCTGGGCGATGGTCTTGATCTTCCCCAACGCGTTTACGGCCACGCTGCGCGCGCGCCCGATCTGGGCCATCCATTCGCGCAGGGCCGAGATGGCGATCTCGCGCCCGATGATCACCAGGGCGATGATGCTGTCGCAGCGCCCCAGTTGCACCAGGATCACCAGCGCCGCGGTGACCATGAGTTTGTCGGCCACCGGGTCGAGGAAGGCGCCAAAGGCGGACTGCTGATCGAGCTTGCGCGCCAGCCAGCCGTCGAGCCAGTCGGTCACCGCGGCGAGTACGAACATGAAGGTGGCCAGCTGGTTTTTGTCGGTTGCGTCGAGCCAGGCATCCGGGGTATAGAACACGCCCACCACCAGTGGAATCAGGAGGATCCGCAGCCAGGTCAGCAGGTTGGGTATGTTGACGCGCTTATCGGCCAAGTTATCTCACTTCCTCGACACGCACCAGCACGCGCCGCTCCTGCGAGCCGGCGTCAGAAGAGCGCGCCAGCACACCGGAGGTTTCGGCCGATTGCGCGAGGTTGACGCCCCCCAGCTCTATCCATTCGCCAAGCCTGCCGCTCACGGTGGAAACCACTCGGTTGACACTGGCGGCGCGCTGCCCCATGCCGGCGCCCGTACCCAGCGGCGTATCCCGTTGCGCGCCGATGTCGAGGAACACGGTCTGGCCATTGACCCGCGGGGTAACGTAGAAGCCAGTGTTGTAGTCGCGTGGTACCACCGACTCCTGGATGACGCTGCCGCCCACGGTGCGTGTGACGGTGCGCTGCGTCACCAGTGTGCTGGTGCCGGTGTTGATGTAGGCCTGGTTGCCTTCGAGCACGCGCACCTGCTGGGCCACGTTGTCCTGCGCGGTTCCGCTGTTGTTCCACAGGTTCGCACGCGCGCTGCTGTCGCCGGGCGACAGGATCACCTGCCCGCCCACACCGCTGGCGGCACCGGCGGCGCCGAAGGTCTGGCGCACATGGATCAACAGCTGGCGCGGCGCCCGGTCGAGGCTTGCCACCACCTGGCGGACCTGCGCCAGGTTCGCCGGGCTGGTGCGCACGATGAGCTGGAAGCCGCTGCCGCTGGCCGTGCCTTCCTTGCCCAGGAGCGGCTGTATCACCGGCAGGATCTGCTCTGCCGGCCGGTTGCGCAGCTCGATGATTTCCAGCGCCTGCGCGTACGAGGAGGCTGCGGCCAGGAGCAGCAGGATCGCGGTAAGGATTTGTCGCATGCGGGCTTGGCCGGGGCTCAGGCGGGAATGTCGGGGATCAGGCGCATCTGCAACAGCGTGATGGTGTCCTTCAGCTGCAACTTGCGCTTTTTCATGCGCCGCAGGAGCAGTTCGTCGCGCCCGGCCTTGGCGCTCAGTTCCTCGATCGCGAGGTCGAGGTCACGGTGCTCGACCTGCAATTCGATGATGCGTCCCTGGATGACCTCGATGTCCTCTGCCGTGAGCATTCGCCGCGCCCCTCCGTCGCTTGTGCAATATGGCCCCGATAATACACGCCACGTATGACGAAACACGGCTGGTTTGTGGCGCAAATCGGTGCTCGCCCCCGCGGGGCGCGAGCTATAATCCCCAGCCATGCCCATTCGTATCGAGGCCGGCACCGGCCAGCACATCGGCGACCGTACCGAGCAACAAGACCGCCTGATCATCATCCCGAGCAAGCGCGAGCCGGGGGTGTTGCTGGCGGTCGTGGCCGACGGCATGGGCGGCCACACCGGCGGCGCCATGGCCGCACAGCAGGTGATCTCGACCGCGCAGCAGGTGTTCGAGAACTTCAGCACGCGCGAGGATTCGCCGCAGAAGCTGCTCACCGCGATCGTCAACGAATCGCACACCATCATCACGCTGTCGTCCTACACGAGCGAACAGGAACCGCACAGCACGGTGGTGGCCATGTTGTTGCAGAAGGACCGTGCGGACTGGGCGCATACCGGCGACAGCCGTCTTTACCATTTCCGCGGTCAGCCACTCGTCACCCGCACGCGCGACCATTCATACGTGGAACAGCTCTTCCGGGAAGGTCGCATCACCGAAGAGCAGATGGAAACCCATCCCAACAAGAACCTCCTGGTGCATTGCCTGGGTTCGACCACGTCGCCGCACATCGATTTCGGCGGTACCGAAAAGCTGTTGCCCGACGACACGTTCCTCCTGTGCAGCGATGGCATCTGGGCTTACTTCAGCGACATCGAGCTGGGTGCGATCCTCGCCAGTTGCCCGCCTCGCACTGCCTCCGAGCAATTGATCGAACTGGCACGCGAGCGTGCGAACGGCCGCGGCGACAACTGCTCGCTGGCGATCATCAAGCTGACCTATTTCGAGGATGCCAAGCCGAAGCCACCCGCGCCTCCGCCGCCGCCCAAGCCGGTCGCCAAGCCTCCGCCGGCACCTGCGCCCGAGCCCGAGGTGATCGAATCCAAGCCGGAAAAGGCCGGCATATTCGGCAAGCTTTTCGGCAAAAAATAAAGCATGTACAATGAGTTGCGTGATGATCTTGACATCCTGACTTAAGTGCCGGAAGAAGCCACGTCAAGTTTCGGTGAGCAACCCATGCCGCATGCGGCAAACCGCAAGGAGCCAGAGCAATGAAAACCAGCAAGATCCAGCATCGCCTGTCGCTTGCCGTGGTACTCGCCATCGGCACCTGGGCACTGCCCGCATCCGCGCAGTCGCAGGCCGCCGCAGCAACCGCCGCGCCGGTACCCGCTGCAGCCGCCATGGCGGATTCAAAGCCCGCGCGCCCCGTTCCACGCAAACGCCGCTCCGCCGGCGCCGCGACAATGGGCTGTGAACCGGTCCAGGACCCCTGGGAAAACATTTGCACCATCCGCAAGCACGCTGAAATCGCGTGCAGCGACCTGTCCGCCCCCGCCGCCAAGAAAGCCCGCAAGGCACGCAAAGGCGCGCCGCCCCCGGTGGCCGAACGCAATCCGCGCCAGGAATGCGTCGACGCCTACATGCGCAACGTCTGAGCGCTTGCGAATTTCCGATGAAAACGGCCCGCGAACGCGGGCCGTTTGCTTTGATGCGCCACATGCGCCGCGCTGATGCGCCGCTGCGTCAGCGTCCTGCCGGTGTCTGCGCGGCGGCCGCGCGCTTGTCGGCCGCCTTCTTTTCCTCGGCTCGCGCGCGTCGTTCGGCGCGCTCCAGGGTCTCGCGCACCATCTCGTCATGGCGGCGCGCTCGCTCGGCGCGCCCGGCTGCGCCCTCACGCGCCTCTTGCTCCTTGCGCTCACGCGCCTGGGCACGCGCGGCGGCGCGCTCGCGGACCTCACGGGCGCGCGCCGCGCGGCTGGCGGCCTCGTCCGCACCATCCTTCCTGATGCGTTCGGCCGCACTGGCGTCACGCTCGGCCTGCCTGCGCACGCCCTCCTCCCCGCCCTTCTCCCGCCGACGCGCGGCCTCGGCTTGCGCTTCCCGATTGCGCGCGTCGCGCGCCTGGTCAAGCTCGCGCAGCTCGGCGCTGCGCTTGACCGACTTGGCTTCAAGCTCGACGTCACGGATGCGCGATGTCACACGGATGTTTTCCAGGCGCGCCTCGCTCAGGCACTGCTCGGCCAGGAATTTCTCGTAGCAGAGCTTGCGGGCCTGCGCATAGCGGGCTTCCTGCGCGATCCGCTCGCGATCGACAAGCGCAAGCGCCGCTTCGGCGCGCGCAACGGAGTCGATCGAACCATGCGAGAAAGCCGCCATCACATCCGCCACCTGCGAGCCGTCCTGCGCGCGCACCGAGCCGGTGGCCAACATGACGCAGGCGAACAAAAAACACAGGGCACCCTTGCGGGTGCCCTGTTGACACGCTGTCGCTGCTACCGCGAACGACATGTATCCATCGCCTGGCGCGGCTTACTTCTTGGCCGGCGCCTTCGCAACCCGGCAACCGACGGTGGTGGCCTTCGCGTTGGTGGCGTAGTACTCGGTGCCTGCCGGGCACTCAAGCGCCTTCTCGGGCTTCTTGGCGTCCTTCTTGGCCGCGCAGGTGAATGCGCCGGTCTTCTTGTTCACCGACTTGGCATTGAGCGCATAACCTTCCGGGCAGGCAGGCGCGGCGGCGGGCGCTGCAGCGGCAGCGGGTGCGGCGGCGGGCTTGGGTGCCTCGGCAATCACGACCTGGGCCTTGGCTTCACCGGTACAGCCAAATGCGGAGCCATCACGGCCGCCCTTGGCGATGATGGTGTAGGTGCCGGCCTTGTTGTACGACTTGTTGAAGCTGCGCGGGAAGTTGTCCTTGTCCTTGCTCATCTTGGTGACATCGACATCGCCATTGCCGTATTCGACGCGCAGGCCGCAAATGCCCTCGTCCTCGCCGGTCACCGTGACCTTGATTTGCGCGCCCACTTGCGCGTTCGCCGGCTCGACCTTGAGGCCGCTGATGTTGCCCGCCATGGCGATGCCCCCGGTCGCGGCCAGGATCAGCGCTGCGATGCTGCGAATTGCGATTTTGTTGTTCATTGCTTTCCTCCAGTAAATTTACCCTTGAAGAACCGGAGCCTCATCAACCCCTTGCCGGTTCCGCCCAATCCATCGATTGTAGCCCCTCACTAACGGCCGGCCCCCGCGCGCGGTTGACGTGGGGACGCTTTTCCTGCCCGGTTGCGAATCGGGCAGAGCATCCCTGACGGGCCGCTCAGCTTGCGTTCCAGACCGGCGCGCCGCGCGACTCCCTGGCAATCGCCTCGAGCACTTTCGCATGCGCCGCCGCCTCGTCCGCGGAGGCCGCCAGGACGAAGGTTTCGAGCGCTCCCCCGGCATCCATCCCCTCCTGCGCCGCGCCGGATTCGTCATCACCCTCGCCCATGCCAAGGGCATCCTGCCCGCGGGTCATCGCCAGGTACACCTCGGCCAGCAATTCGCCGTCCAGAAGCGCGCCGTGCAGGGTTCGATGGGCGTTGGACACCCCGTAACGCTCGCACAGCGCATCCAGGTTGTTGCGCCGGCCCGGATGGCGCTCCTTGGCCATGACGAGCGAATCTGTGATCACCCCGACATGCTTGGCAAAGGGCCCCTTGCGGATGCGCGCGAGTTCGGCGTTGAGAAACGCGACGTCGAAAGGCGCGTTGTGGATGATGACCTCGGCGCCCGACACGAATTCCAGGAATTCAGCGGCCACTTCCTCGAACGCCGGCTTGTCGGCAAGGAACTCGGAGGTCAGCCCGTGCACCTCGAGCGCGGCTTCGTCGCTTTCGCGCCCGGGATTCAGGTAGCGATGAAAATTCCGCTTTGTCAGGCGCCGGTTGAAAAGCTCGACGCAGCCGATCTCGATGATGCGGTGCCCGGACGCGGGGTCAAGGCCGGTGGTTTCGGTGTCGAGGACGATCTGGCGCATGGGTCGGCGGATTCCGGTTCGGCGCGGACGATAGCACAACCCCGTTGTCGTCCCCGCCCCACCCCCGCCCCGCTATGCGGGTGTGGCGGAAAGTCGCTTGACCGGTTGCTCGCGGATCGGCAGGTGGATCAGGGCCGCGAACAGGCCGAGGAAGGCGGCGATCAGCCACGCGACGGTGTAACTGCCGGTCCGATCGAACAGGTAGCCGCCCATCCACGCGCCCAGGAAGGAACCGACCTGGTGTGTCATGAACACCACGCCGGAAAGCATCGACAGGTAGTTCACGCCGAATATGTGCGCCACCAGGCCATTGGTGAGCGGCACGGTGGAAAGCCACAGGGTACCGATGGAGAATGCGAATACATAAACCGAAAGCGGGGAAACCGGGAGAGCGACGAAGATCAGGATGAAGATCGCGCGCAGGAGGTAGATCGTCGACAGCAGGTAGCGGCGCGGGAAGCGCACCGCCTGCATGCCCCACCAGTAGGACCCGAGGATGTTGCCGATCGCGATCAGGGCCAGCGCCATGACGCCGACATTGCCGCTCATGCCCTGGTCGCGCAGGTAGGTGGGCAGATGCACGCCGATGAACACGACCTGCACCCCGCAGACGAAGAAGCCCAGCGCCAGGAGGATGAAGCCACGCTCACCCAGGGCCTCGCGCACCGCCGCGCCGACCGATTGTCCGCCCGCGACAGCACGCGAACGGCCGGGTTCGGTCATCGCGACCGCCGTCGGGGCGACGGCGAGCATCAGGACCGCGGCGCACAGGATGGACGCCTGCCAGCCATAGGCGCCAATCACCCACTGCAGCAAGGGCGTCAGGTAGAACTGTCCGCACGCGCCCAGGGCGCCGGAGATGGCCAGCGCCTTGGCGCGTTGCTCGGCGGACACCGCGCGGCCCAGCACGCCGGTCACCACGGCCATGGTGCAGCCGCCCTGGGCGATGCCGATGATGGCCCCGCCGGTCGCCGCGAGCATCAGCGGCGAGGTGGAGTACGCCATGCCGAGGAGACCGAGCGCGTACAGGCCGCAGGTGATCGCGATGGTGCGGCCCGCACCGTGCCGATCGGCCAGCATGCCGAGGAACGGTGCGCTCAAGCCCCAGCAGATGTTCTGGATCGCCATGGCGAACGAGAAGGCTTCGCGCGACATCTGCAGGTCGGATGTCATCGGCGTGAGGAACAAGCCCATGCCATGGCGTATGCCCATGGAAAAATTGACGATCAGCGCGCCGGCGAGAATGACGACCACGGGAGTGCGCCAGTTGGGTTGCATGTGGATTACGCCTAAGGTTTCGGTTGAGGGTGTGGCCCGCCGCGCGGCAGGGTGGCGATACGATGTCCCGGGGAACACGCGGCGCTCAGGCCGGCGCCGCCGCGGCACGCACCGGATGCGACTCGCGGATAGGCAGGTGGATCAGTGCGGCACCGACCGCGAGCACGATGTCTATGTACCACACCCAGTCGTAGCTGCCGGTGGCTTCGAACACCCGTCCGCCCAGCCATGCGCCGGTGAAGCCGCCCACCTGGTGGGTCAGCATCACCACGCCGAACAGGGTGGCGAGGAAACGCATGCCGTGCAGCTTGCCCACCAGCCCTACCGTCGGCGGGATGGTCGCCAGGTAGGTGAAGCCGATGACGGCCGAAAAAACCAGGAATGTGGCGGTGGTCTTGGGCGCCATCAGGAAAACCAGCACGGTGAGCGCGCGGGCCGCGTACAGCCCTGCCAGTACCGACTTCATGCGCCAGCGACCGATCGCCCAGCCGGATGCGAAGCTGCCGAAGATGTTGAACAGGCCGACCATGGAAAGCGACCAGGCCCCGACCTCGGCAGGCAGCATGCAGGAGGCCACCACGCCCGGCAGGTGCACACCGATGAAGGCCACATGAAAGCCGCAAACGAAGAATCCGGTCGCAAGCAGAAGGTAGTTGCGGTCACGTCCGGCCCGACCCAGTGCGCTGCCCAGGTCCGGCGCGTCCGGCCCGGCCGACGCCGCGGCCCCCGGCTTGCCGCGCAATACCCAGGCCAGCGGAACCGCCACCAGCGCGAGCATGCCGACGGCGGTCACCGCGCCGATCCAGCCAATGGCGCCGGAAAGCAGTTGCGCGACCGGAATCACGGCGAACTGCCCGAACGAGCCTCCGGCATTGATCAGGCCGCTTGCCATGCCGCGCCGCTCGGCAGGGACCATGCGCGCCACCGCCGACATCAAGACGCCCATGCTCGCCATCCCCGCCCCGCCCGCGGCCACCACGCCGATCAGGAGGACCAGGCCGGCCGTGCTGCCGGCATGCGGCGTGAGAACAGTGCCAACGCATACCAGTACCGCGCCGGTGGCGATGACGCGGGCGGCGCCGAACTTGTCGGCCATCGCACCGGCGATCGGCTGCGTGACACCCCACATCAGTTGCGCCCAGGCGAACGCCAGGCTGATCGCGGCCAGGCCCAGCCCGGTCGATGTATTGAGCGGTCCGATGAAAAGCGACAGCGACTGCCGCGCCCCAAACACCAGCGCGTAGATGAGACCCGCCGCGGCGATGACGAACAGGTGCTTGCGCGCCAGTGGCATGGGTCGCTAGCCGCCGTGCACGGACTGGCCGGCGGGGGCCAGCTCGACCAGGCGTAGCAACACCACGTCGACCAGGGCATGAAGATCGTCCACTTCGCCAGCGCCACCCATGCTGCGCATGCGCGCCTGGGCGGCCTGCCACAGTGGACGCGCGGCGCGAAAGGCCGCCGCGCCGGCCGCGGTGACATGCACGGCCTTGCAGCGCGCGTCGGCGCCCGGGCCGATTTCAAGGTACCCGGCCGCGACAAGGGGTCGCAGGTTGCGGGTCAGCGTGGTGCGGTCGGTTGCCATGGCATCGGCCAGGGCGCTCACCGTGGGGGCAGCCCCGTCAGTGCCACGCAGCGCGTGCGCAAGCAGCGAGTACTGGGTGACCTTGAGGCCCGAGGCCGCCATTTCATGGTCATAAAGTTGCGTCACCCGCCGCGCCAGGCTGCGCAGTTTGGAGCAGGTGCACGCCACCGACCTGGCGGTCGCGATTTCATCCGGCGGGATCATGCCTTGCCCGGTTTTGGGTAAACTTGCGCCACATGCGTGTAATTACACTCTTTAACCTCCCACCTGTCAATCGCCATGAATCCAGCCGAACCCCGCTGCGTCTACCGTGCAGGCGCAAACCCGCTGCCGCACGCGACCCTCGACCCTGCCGACGTGGCGCACCTGAGCGGCCTGGAGCTGATCGCCGGCTGGGCCGAGGGCCGCTATCCGCCTCCGCCGATCGGCAAGGCGCTCAATTTCGGTCTGGTCGAGGCCGAATTCGGCCGTACCGTCTTTGAAGGCGAACCGCTGCGCGACTTCTACAACCCGATCGGTTCGGTGCATGGCAGCTACGCCGCGGCCCTGCTCGACTCCGCGATGGGCTGCGCGGTCCATACCGCCCTATCCGCCGGACAGGGCTACACGACGCTCGAATACAAGATCAGCCTGGTGCGCGGCATGACCGACAAGACCGGCCGGGTGCGCGCCGAAGGCAAGGTGCTGCAGGTCGGGCGTCGCGTCGCCAGCGCCGAAGGCCGGCTCGTCGATTCGCAGGGCCGCCTGCTGGCGCACGGCACCACCACTTGCCTGGTTTTCGAGGTTTAGGCGGCAGACCGCGGCGTACAATCGGATGGTCGGCAAGTGCCGCTGCCAAAGTGTTTTGCATCATCGGTCAGTGGCGCGCCCCACCACGGAGTCATTGCCATGAATGCGCCCACCGACATTTCGCTGGCCGAACGCCTGGAGGCCATCACCACCGGCCTGGAACAGCAGGTCATCGCCTGGCGCCGCGACTTCCACGCCCATCCGGAACTGGGCAACCAGGAGGTGCGCACCTCGGCCATCGTGGCTGCGCACCTGAGGAAGCTCGGCCTCGCGGATGTTCGCACGGGCGTTGCCAAGACCGGCGTGGTCGCGACGCTTGTCGGTGGCAAGCCGGGCCCGTGCGTGGCACTGCGTGCCGACATGGATGCCCTGCCGGTCGAAGAACAGGTAGACCTGCCCTTCGCCTCCAAGGTGCGCACCCAATGGGGCGGCCAGGAAGTTGGCACCATGCACGCATGCGGGCATGACTGCCACACCGCCATCCTGATGGGCGTGGCCGAGGCGCTGGCGGCGGTCAGGGACGAACTCTCCGGCAGCGTGAAATTCATTTTCCAGCCCGCTGAGGAAGGACTGCCGGACTACGAAAAGGGCGGCGCCAAGCTGATGATCGAGGAAATGGCGCTGGAGAATCCGCGCCCGGACGCGATTTTCGGCCTGCATGTGATCTCGCATCTCACCGCCGGCCAGGTGGGTTACCGGCCCGGCGCACTGATGGCGTCGACCGACAATTTCTGGATCCGCATCCACGGGCGCCAGACCCACGGCGCCATGCCCTGGCTGGGCGTGGATCCGATTGTCGCCGCGGCGCAGGTGGTGCTGGGCGCACAAACCCTGGTGTCGCGGCAACTCGACATCATGCACGAGCCCGCGGTGGTCACCTTCGGCACGGTGCATGGCGGCGTGCGCGAAAACATCGTGCCCGACGAAGTCACCCTCACCGGCACTTTCCGCACCTTCGACGAAGGCCAGCGCGAGTTTATCCGCGAGCGCCTGGCCGACACCGCGACCAACATCGCCTGCTCCTGTCAGGCGCGCGCCGAGGTACGTACCTTCAAGGGCTATCCGGTCACGGTCAACGACCCGAAACTGACGCTGTGGAGCCTCAACACCCTGGAGGCGGTCGCCGGGCGCGGCAACGTGGTGCATGTGCCCAAGACCGGCGGCGGCGAGGATTTCGCCTATTTCCAGAAGGAGATTCCCGGCGCGTTCTATTTCATCGGCATCACGCCGCGCGGCGAGGATGCTTCGAAGGCGCCGTCGAACCATTCGCCACTGTTTCGCGTCGACGAGAGCGGCCTGCTGCTCGGCCTGCGCCTGCTGACCCGCCTGGTGGTGGACTACCAGGCCAAACCCGCCTGAATCCAACGGAGCCTTGAAAACATGAGCGCATCCGGCGTTTCCATCCGCCCGATAGAAGCACGCGACGAAGCCGCCTGGCGTGAATTGTGGGCAGGTTATTGCCGCTTCTACGAAGTCGAACTGTCGCAGGCGGTGACCGACCATACCTGGCGGCGCATCTGCGACCCGGCCTCGCCGGTGGCGGCGATCGTGGCCGAAAGCGGCGCAGCCGGCGTGATCGGCATATGCAACTACATCCTGCATGAAAACACCTGGGAGATCGCACCGGTGTGTTACCTCGAAGACCTGTTCGTCAAGCCCGGCGAACGCGCGGCGGGTGTGGGCCGCGCGCTGATCGACGCTCTGGTGGCGCGCATGCAATCCGAGGGCTGGTCACGGGTGTACTGGAACACCAAGGAGAACAACTACCGCGCCCGCGGCCTGTATGACAAGTACACCCCGCGCGACCCGTTCGTGCGCTACGTGATCAAGCGCAAGTAGCGCCGCCAGCCGGACGGCTAGCGCAGCCCGCCCGGCATCGGATTCAGCGGTGTCAGCGGCGCCTGGTTGCGGGCCGCCGCCTCATCGGCCGCGCGCGCCCCGCCCAGTGCGTTGTTGATCTGGAAAGCATCGCGCGCCGCGTCCTTGTTGTAGCGCCCGTAGGGCACTGCACCGCGCGGCGTTACCGCCACGCCGGACTGGTTGCCATAAGGCACGACTCCGGTGCCGTATGCCGGATATCCGCTGCCATACGGGGTCGCCGTGCCGTTCGGTGCGACGATCACCACCGGACCGTTGCCATGCAGGTTGTAACTGTCCTGCGCGACCGCGTTTGCCGACAAGCCCGCTATCGCGATCGGGAGGAATGCAAGGGCGGCTTTCATGGGCAGGCTCCATCAAGGGATACGATGTTGTGAGGCTATCACGCCGGTGTGGCTGGGGTACGCTGATTCTTGCGGCGCGCGTGCGCATTCGCACAAACCGGCTTCGAATCGGCCGCTCGGTCAGCCGCGCCGCACCGATTCGACGCCACGGTTGGCCAGTGCATCGGCACGCTCGTTGCCGGGGTCGCCCGCATGCCCCTTGACCCAGCGCCATTCGACCCGATGGCGCGCCGCGGCCGTATCCAGCAGTCGCCACAGGTCTTCGTTCTTGACCGGCTTCTTGTCGGCGGTGCGCCAGCCACGCGCCTTCCAACCGCTGATCCATTCGGTGATGCCCTTTTGCACATAGCTCGAATCGGTGTACAGCACCACCCTGCATGGCCCCTTGAGGGCGCCAAGCGCCTCGATCACGGCCATCATTTCCATGCGGTTGTTGGTGGTATGCGCCTCGCCGCCGAAAAGCTCCTTCTCGTGCGCACCGCTCACCAGCAATGCCCCCCAGCCGCCGGGACCCGGATTGCCCTTGCAGGCGCCGTCGGTGTGGATGACCACATCACGCATCGTTTCAGTCATGTTTGATCCGGTTGGCGGCTTTCGCGGTAGGCGCCAGCAGGCGCACCCGCGCGCGGGCACGGGCGCGCGCCGGCGTGATCACCCGCATGCCGGCGACACGTTTCTTCGCCTGCAGCACATAGACGGCGCCGGCCACCGGCCAGGAACGCGCGCCGACGCTTTCCAGCAGGCCGAATCGGGAGAGCCATTTTTCCGACTCGAAAGGCGGCCGGTAGCAACCGAAATGGCCGCCGCGCATCTCGAAATTGAGCAGGTTGAGCCAGTCCTTCAGGCGCGCCACGCTGACGAACTCGGCATCCCATGGTGGCGCCGGCGTCTGGCGCAGCATCCTTGCCAGCCCCCACAGGCTCACCGGGTTGAAGCCGCTGACGATCAACTCGCCCTCCGGACGCAGCACCCGCTCGACCTCGCGCAGGATCTGGTGCGGTTCGCTGGAGCATTCGAGCAGGTGGGGCAGGAGCACCAGGTCGAGGGACTCCCTTTGAAACGGCAGTTCGTGCGCATCCGCCACCACGCCGCAATTCGCCTCCAGCCCGGCGATGGTGCGCCACGGGATCCGGTTGGCGCGCAGGAAATCGATGCCCGGCAGGCCGATCTGGAGCGCAAAGTAGCCAAAGATGTCAGCGACCATTTCATCCAGGCGCGCGCGCTCCCACTCCAGGACATAGCGCCCCTGCGGGGTGGCGAACCATTGCGCAATGCCCGGCGCGGCGCCAATGGCGTTGGAAGCCGCGTGGTCTGGCGTTGTAGTGGGCACGAAGGTTGCGATGCTTACGGGATGGATGGGGCGCGCACGGGCTTGCGACGCCGCGTATCGCAGGCATGGCATTGGCCCGCATGGGCAACGGCCCGGCCCGCACTCCGCGATTATCGCACGCAGGCCCGGCAAATAAAAGAAAACTTGAGGAAAATCAAATGATTGCGACAAGACCTCATTTGACAACAGGCGCTTGGCGACGTAGTATTCGCGTTCCTAAAAAGAGGGGGAGCCGCATGCACCGATTCCAAGCGGCGATTCGACTATTGTCGCTGGCACTGCCGGTCGCGCTCGCAGCTTGCGGTAGCGCGCCGAAGGTCGCACAGGAAGCTGATAACTCGGCACTGCCGGCGCTGACCTTCCGCGCACAGGAAGTCATCACGCCGCAGGAAGTATTGCAGGCGGAAATCGGCAATGTGGATGTGACCGGTGCGCTTGCCCGGCCGGCGCCGGACCTCTGGCAGCGCATGCGCAACGGTTTCGCGATTCCCGATCTCGCCAACGCGGCCGCGCAGGAAAAGACCGCCTGGTACGCCGCCCGTCCCGATTACCTCAAGCGCAGCTTCGAACGCGCCCGTCCCTTCCTGTTTCACATCGTCGAGGAAATCGAAAAGCGCGGCATGCCGACCGAGCTCGCACTGTTGCCACTGGTTGAGTCCGCCTATAACCCGCGCGCGGTGTCGCCAGCGCAGGCGGCCGGCATGTGGCAATTCATCCCTTCCACCGGCAAGCGCTACAACCTGCAGCAGGACTGGTGGCGCGACGACCGTCGCGATGTAGTGGCCTCCACCACCGCCGCGCTGGACTACCTGCAAATGCTGCACGGCATGTTCAACGACTGGCAACTGGCGCTCGCGGCCTACAACTGGGGTGAAGGTGCGGTCTCTCGTGCGATCGAGAAAGCACGCGCCAAGGGCGAACCCACCGACTACGCCAGCCTGCGCATGCCGGCCGAGACCGCCGGCTATGTACCCAAGCTGCAGGCCATCAAGAACATCGTGATGCGCCCCGAACTGTTTGCGGTGACCCTCCCGGAGGTGGCCAATACCCCGTACCTGGCCACCATCACCAAAACCCGCGACATCGACGTGGCGGTGGCCGCCCGGCTTGCCGAAATGCCCGTCGAGGAGTTCGTCGCCCTCAACCCCTCGCACAACCGGCCGGTGATTCCGGGCGCGAACCGCCCTACCCTGGTGTTGCCGGCCGACAAGGTCGAAACATTCAGGCAGAACCTCGAAAGCCAGCAGGACAAGCCGCTATCGAGCTGGCAGGGCTATCTTCTCAAGGCGGGCGAGACGCTCGACCGCATCGCTTCGCGTTTCGGCATCGACCTGGCCGCCCTGAAGAGCATCAACGGGCTGTCGTTCAAGTCCCGTGTGGGCGCGGGCCAAACCCTGCTGGTGCCGCGCCGCGACAACGCGACCGACACCACGGTCCTGCCCGGCGCGATCGGACGGCCCGCGGTCGAACCCGACGAGAAGACCGTGCGCTCGGTCCATGTCATCCGCAAGGGCGAGACCCTGATGGCAGTCGCGCGCAAGTTCAACCTGCAGGTGGCGGACATCAAGCGCTGGAACCGGCTGCAGGGTGATACGGTCCAGGTCGGCCAGAAGCTGGCTCTGGAAACCACGGTCAGCGCGCCGCCCGCGCTGCAGCGCGCGGTGGTTGCGGCGAAGGCACCGGCCGGCAAGGGGCGCGTGGTCGCGCGCGGCCCGGTCGCCAAGAAAGCCAAGGTCGCCACCCGCACGCGCGGCGTGGTGCGCGTCGCCCGCCGCTGACCCCGCTGCCCCTTTGAAGTGCCTGGTTCCGCGGAACCAGGCGTCGTTCCCGCAGGTCAGGCGCCGCGCAGTTGCGCGCGCAGTGCTTCCCCCACCTCGGGACGCGCGGCAAACGGATCCGGAGGATTCTGGATGTCGACGATGGCGCGCATGCGCGTCTCGACGTTGCCCAATGCCTTGGGGTGCGAGAAGACGTAGAACTGGTGGGCGGCAATCGCCTCGAAGGTCATCTGCGCGACTTCGGCCGCCGACACCTTTCCTGAATTGACCGCTTTCTGCCCCATTTCGCGGGCGATGCGCTGCGAAGCCGTCATGTCGCCATCGTCGGTGAGGTCGGCGGGGCGATTTCGCTCCGACCGGAAAATCCCGGTGGGGACGAAATACGGGCACAGCACCGAGCAGGACACCTGCGAGGTCACCAGGTTGAGGTCCTGGTACAGGGTTTCGGTCAAGGCGACCACCGCGTGCTTGGTGGAGTTGTAGACCCCCATGTTGGGTGGGGTGAGCAAACCGGCCATCGAGGCGGTGTTGATGATATGTCCCTCGAAGGTCGCGTCCTTCCGGGCCGCCTCGAGCATCAGCGGCGTGAAGATGCGCACGCCGTGGATCACGCCCCACAGGTTGACGCCCATCACCCAGGCCCAGTCGGCCTGGGAGTTTTCCCACAGCAGGCCGCCGGTACCGCCCACGCCGGCGTTGTTGAACACCAGGCCGGGCACGCCGAAGCGCGCCAGGGTCGCGTCGGCGAGTGCCTGCACCGCCTCCCCGCTGGCGACGTCGGTTTTCATGGCGAGCACGCGCGCGCCCACACCTTCCAGTTCGGCGCGCACAGTGTCAAGCGCGTCCTGCTGCACATCGGCGATCACGACATTCATGCCGCACTTGTGCGCCAGGTGCGCGAACTCGCGGCCGAAGCCGCTGCCGCCGCCAGTGATGACGGCGGTCCTGCCTGCGAATGTTTTCAAGCCCTTGGCTCCCTGCGACGGCAAGCGCGCGCCGCCACCCTCGTCAATTGAGAAAATCCGGCGACTCGCCGACCAGCTTGTCGTACAGCAGGTTGAACGAGAACCATGCTGCGTATGGCACGCCGACCACGCTGTAGGCCTGGCGGCAGGACTCTTCCGGCACCAACCTGAGCGGCTGGCCCTGCGCGGCGGCCTCGGCCAGAAGCTGGGTCTGGCAATTGCGCTCCATCGACAGGTACCACCAGGCCGCCTCGTCGACACTGCCGCCCACGGTCAGGAGACCATGGTTGCGCAGGATGGCGGCCTTTTTCGGCCCGAGGGTTTCGGCAATGCGCTCACCTTCGTCGAGTTCGAGTACCACGCCGCCGTAGTCGTCATAGAGCACATGGTCGTTGTAGAAGGCGCATACGTCCTGGTTGATCATCGCCAGCGGGCGGCCCAATGCACTGAAGGCGCGGCCATACACGCCGTGGGTGTGGGCTGCGGCGACCACATCGGGGCGTGCCTTGTGGATACTCGAATGGATGGCGAAGGCGGCGCGGTTGACCGGGTAGTTCCCTTCCACCACGTTGCCATCGTGATCCACGCGGATCAGATTGGAGACCTTGACCCGCGAGAAATGGACGCCAAAGGGATTGAGCCAGAAGGTTTCCGGATGTTCCGGATCGCGCACCGTGATGTGTCCGGCAGCGCCCTCCCCGAGCCCCCACTGGCCGAAGATGCGGAATGCGGCCGTCAGGCGCTGCTTGCGATGCAGGCGTTCCTCCGCCAACGAGTTGAAGCGCGGCGGCGCCGGCATGTTGACCTGCAGTCGCGCCACCTCGGTGGACATTCCGGCGGCATTGAGTTGGACTCTATCGGGTGCATTCATGAAGTCGCTCCTGTGGATGGTGATGGTGCCTGGTTGACCTGCGCTTGATCCGGGCGGTTCACAGCCGGACGATCTGCTTGCCGAAGTTTCCGCCCTTGAGCATCGCAAGAAAAGCCCGCGGTGCGTTCTCCAGCCCTTCGGCCACCGATTCGCGGTACTTGAGCTTGCCGGCCACCACCAGGTCGGCCAGCTCCTTGTGCGCCTGCGGCCAGAACTCCAGGTGGTCTGAAATGATGAAGCCCTGGATGCGCAGCTTGTTGACCAGCACCGAACGGAAATTGTTGAGTGGCATCGGCGTGCCGTTGTAGCCGGAGATCAGGCCGCAGACAGCGATGCGGCCGAACTGGTTCATGCGCGCCAGAATGGTGTCGAAGATCTCGCCACCGACGTTTTCGAACACGCGGTCCACGCCGTCCGGTGTGACGGCCTTCAAGGCCTCCTTCCAGCCGGCAGCCTTGTAGTCGACGCACGCGTCGAAGCCCATCTCCTTGACCGCATATTCGCACTTGGCAGCGCCACCGGCGATGCCGACCACGCGTGCGCCATGCGCCTTGGCCAGTTGCCCGACCACGCCGCCTACCGCGCCGGTGGCCGCGGTGACCACCAGGGTCTGACCGGCTGCCGGTTCGAGGATCTTCATCGTGCCGTACCAGGCCGTCGCGCCGGGCATGCCAAGCAGCCCCACGTAGTAGGAGAGCGGCACGCGGCCCGGATCGACCTTGATGATGTGCTCGCCCTTGACGATGGCATGGGTCTGCCAGCCAAGGCCGAACTTGGCGGCGAACTTGTCGCCGGGCTTGAAGTTGGGGTGGTTGGAAACCAGCACCTCGCCGCTGGTCGCCCCCACCATCACTTCGTTCAAGGCCTGCGGCTGGGCATAGGATTTTGCGTCGTCCATGCGCCCGCGCATGTAGGGGTCGAGCGACAGGAACTCGTTTTTCACCAGCACCTGGCCGGGCCCGGGTTCATCCAGCGTCTTTTCGACCAGGGCGAAGCAGGCTTCGGTGGGTTCACCCACCGGGCGGGCGACCAGATGGATCTGTTTGTTGACGATGCTCATGGAAGTGAAGCTCCTTTGGTTCAAATGACGATGGCGCCGCCATCGATGGCCAGGCACTGGCCGGTGATATGGCCGCCCGCGTCGGATGCGAACAGCACGGCCGCGCCCTTCAAGTCCTCGTCGCCGCCCAGTTTGCCCAGCGGTGTCATCTCGATGAAGAATTTTTCGTGGTTGGCGAGCGTGGCGCGGGTCATCTTGGAAGGAAAGAAGCCCGGGCAGATGGCGTTGACCGTGATGTTGTACTTGCCCCACTCGGCGGCCAGCGCGCGGGTGAAATTGACCAGCCCGCCCTTGGTGGTGTTGTAGGCGATGGTGCCCTCCATTTGCGGCGGGTTTCCGCCCAGGCCCGCGACGGAAGCGATGTTGACGATGCGCCCGTACTTGCGCGGGATCATCGAGGCCTTGGCCACCTGCTGGCACAACAGGAAGTTGCCGGTGAGGTTCAGGTTCATCAGTTTCTGCCAGGCTTCGAGCGGATGGTCTTCCGCGGTCGCGCCCCAGGTGGCGCCGGCGTTGTTGACCAGGATGTCGATCTGCCCGTGCTTCTTCATGACGGCTTCGACGATTTGCGCCGGAACCTCGGGTTTGCCAAGATCGGAGGGGATCGTCAGGACGTCATGACCCAAAGCCGACAGGTGCGCCTGCGCCTGGTCGAGTTCGCCGGCCTTTCGCGCGGTGATCGCCAGCTTGGCGCCCATCTCGCCCAGCGCCTCGGCGATCTGCAGCCCCAGTCCGCGCGACCCGCCGGTGACGATCGCCACCCGGCCGGAGAGATCCATCAGTTTCTTGAGACTCATAGCTGCATTCCCTTCTTTCAGAACCAGTCGTCCTGCATGTCCAGTGTGGTCGTGTCGATAGCTTCCAGCAAGTCGCACCATTGCGCCGTCTTGGGCAACTCCCAGCGAAAAAAGTAGGTGGCTGCCTGCAGCTTGCCGCGGTAGAACGCCGTCTCGGCGGTGCCGGCCTCAAGCCGCCGCGCGGCGATGACAGCCGCGCGCAACCACATCCACGCCAGCACCACGTGACCGAACGCCTCAAGATAAGTTGATGCATTGGCGAGGGTGCGCTCGACACTGCCCGCCCCATGCAGCTTTTGCGTGGTCAGGCCCAGCCGTGCCACCGCTTCGCCGAGGCTGCGCGCGAAGTGCACGGTGTCGCGCAGCGACCCTGCGTCACGGCAGGTCTTTTCGATTTCACGGCCCAGGAGCGCCAGCGCCGCCCCGCCCTGCTGCACCACCTTGCGGCCCAGCAGGTCAAGGCCCTGTATGCCGTGGGTGCCCTCGTGAATCGGGTTCAAGCGGTTGTCGCGATAGAACTGCTCCACGGAATAGTCGCGGGTGTAGCCGTAGCCGCCATGCACCTGGATTGCAAGGTTGTTGGCCTCCAGGCACCATTGCGACGGCCAGGACTTGGCGATCGGCGTCAGCAGGTCCAGCAGCATGCCGGCGTCGCCGCGCGCGGATTCGCTCTCCGCGGTTTTCTGCTCGTCCACCAGGCGCGCGCAATAGAGGTTGAGCGCCAATGCGCCCTCGGCGTAGGCCTTTTGCGCCAGCAGCATGCGCTTGATGTCGGCATGCTCCACGATCGGCACCTGCGGCGCAGTCGGGTCCTTGGCACCGGGATGGCGGCCCTGCGGGCGGTTGCGCGCATAGTCCAGCGCATGCAGGTAGCCGGTGTAGCCGAGCATGGTGGCGCCCAGGCCCACGCCGATGCGCGCCTCGTTCATCATGTGGAACATGTAGGCCAGGCCGCGGTTGGCCTCACCCACCAGATATCCGATCGCACCGGCCTGCCCGCCCGGTCTGAACTTGCCTTCGCCGAAATTGAGCAGCGTGTTGACGGTGCCGCGATAGCCCATCTTGTGATTGAGCCCGGCCAGCGCGACGTCGTTGCGCTCGCCCGCCTGGCCGTCGGTGCTGACCCCCCTGCGCGGCACGATGAACAGCGAAATGCCCTTCACGCCGGGTGGCGCGCCGGGGATCTTCGCCAGTACCAGGTGCACGATGTTCTCGGACAACTCGTGCTCGCCGCCGGAAATCCACATCTTGTTTCCGAACAGGCGGTACGTACCATCGGGTTGCGCTTCCGCGCGGGTGCGTATGTCGGACAGCGATGATCCCGCCTGCGGCTCGGACAGGCACATGGTGCCGAACCACTTGCCCGCCAGCATCGGCCGCACGAAGGTATCGATCTGCGCCTGTGAGCCGTGATCAAGCAGCAGGTTGGAATTGCCTATCGTGAGGAAGGGATAGCTCGCGGTGCCGACATTGGCGGCCTTGAAAAACGCGAAGCAGGCCTTGGCGACCGTCAGCGGCAGCTGCATGCCGCCATACTCGTAGTCGTGCTCGGCGGCCATCAGGCCGGCATCGACAAAGGCCTTCAGCGCCGCCGCGATTTCCGGGATGAGCGTGACACGCTCGCCGTCGAAGGTCGGCTCATGCTCGTCGCTCTTGCGGTTGTGCGGCGCGAAATGGTCGAGGGCGATCTGCTCGGCCAGGTCAAGGGCCGCATCGAAAGTCTCGCGCGAATGGTCGGCATAGCGCGCGCGCGCGGTGAGCGAGGCAACGTCCAGCAGTTCGTAGAGCACGAACGCGAGATCGCGCCGGTTGAGAAGTTTCGATTCCATGGCCCGCAACTTTCGGGGCATGCCCTTGCTTCATTCGCAGAAGCAAGGGCCTGCCCCGCCGTGACTTGTGTCTAAAGCGAAAAGCGAAAGGCTCAGGCAACCTCGAACAGGCCGGCCGCCCCCATGCCGCCACCGACGCACATGGTGATGACCACGTACTTGACACCGCGACGCTTGCCTTCGATCAAGGCGTGGCCGACCAGGCGGGCGCCGGTGACGCCATACGGGTGGCCGACGGCGATGGAGCCGCCGTTGACGTTGAGCCGGTCATCCGGGATCCCCAGCTGGTCGCGGCAGTAGATCACCTGCACCGCGAAGGCTTCGTTCAGTTCCCACAGCCCGATGTCCTTGACGCCCAGCCCGGCCTTTTTCAGCAACTTGGGGATGGCGAACACCGGCCCGATGCCCATCTCGTCGGGCTCGCATCCTGCAATCGCGAAGCCGCGGTAGATGCCGAGCGGCTGCAAGCCGCGCTGCTCAGCCACTTTGGCGCTCATCACCACTGCGGCGGAAGCGCCGTCGGAGAACTGGCTGGCGTTGCCGGCGGCGATGACGCCGCCCTCAACGGCCGGCTTGATCTGCGACACGCCTTCATAGGTGGTGTCGGCGCGAATGCCCTCGTCCTTGTCGTGCAGCACTTCCTTGATGGTCTCGACGCCGGTGGCTTTGTCGACGAGCTTGGTCTTGACCATGATCGGGATGATCTCGTCGCGGGTCTTCCCGGCATCCCGTGCCGCGGCGGCGCGCAGCACGCTGGCCACACCGTAGCGGTCCTGCGCCTCGCGGCTGATGTTGTAGCGCTTGGACACCATCTCGGCGGTCTGCAGCATGTTCCAGTAGATCTCGGGCTTCTTCGCCTCGAGGTTGGGGTCGCGATACATGTGCTTGTTCATCTCGTTCTGCACACACGAGATCGATTCGACCCCACCCGCAACAAAGATGTCGGCTTCGCCGGCGATGATGCGCTGCGAAGCCATTGCGATGGTCTGCAGGCCGGAGGAGCAAAAGCGGTTGACGGTGGCGCCCGAAACGGACACCGGACAGCCGGCCATCAGGGCGACCTGGCGCGCGATGTTGCCGCCGGTGGCGCCCTCGGGATTGGCACACCCCATCAGCACATCCTCGACCTCGGCCGGGTCAAGCTTCGCGCGCTCCATCGCGGCCTTCACCACTGCACCGCCCATGGTGGCGCCATGGGTCATGTTGAGGGCGCCCTTCCAGGACTTGGCCAGGCCCGTGCGGGCGGTGGATACGACAACGGCATCGGTCATGCGAGTCTCCTTGGATTTGATTGTTTCGTCTTGATCAGTTGAACGTCTTGCCTTCGGCAGCCAGTCTTGCAAGCAGCGGCGCGGGCTTCCAGAAGGCCGGATCGGCATTCGGGTTCTGCGCGAACTTCTGCATGGTCGCGACCACATTGGCCAGGCCCTTGCGGTCGGCCCAGAACATCGGCCCGCCCAGGTAGGGCGGCACGCCGTAGCCGGTCATGTAGATCATGTCGATGTCGACCGCCCTCATGGCGATGCCTTCCTCGAGGATACAGGCACCCTCATTGACCAGCGCATACATCAGGCGCTCGACGATCTCCTCGTCGGACACCTGCCGCGGCGTGATGCCGATGGCCTTGCGATGGCTGGCGAGGATCTCCTCGACCACCGGGGACGGATAGGCGGTGCGATCGCCCGGCTTGTAGTCGTACCAGCCCGCCTGGGTCTTTTGGCCGAAGCGGCCGGCCTCGCAGATCAGGTCGGCGGACCTCGAGTAGCGCATGTCCGGGTACTCGATGTAGCGGCGCTTGCGGATGTACCAGCCGACGTCGTTGCCGGCCAGGTCGATCATGCGGAACGGCCCCATCGCGAAACCGATCTTCTCGATGGCCTGGTCGATCTGTTGCGGCGATGCCCCTTCATCGATGAGGAAGCCCGCCTGGCGTGAGTACTGCTCGATCATGCGGTTGCCGATGAAGCCGTCGCACACCCCCGAGACCACGCCGATCTTCTTGATGGTCTTGGAGAGCTTCATGGTGGTGGCCAGCACATCCTTGCCGGTCCTGGCGCCACGCACGATCTCCAGCAGGCGCATCACGTTCGCAGGCGAGAAGAAATGCGTGCCGATCACGTCCTGCGGGCGCTTCGTGAAGGCGGCGATCTTGTTCACGTCCAGCGTGGAGGTGTTGGAGGCAAGGATGGCGCCCGGCTTCATCACTTCATCCAGCTTCCTGAACACGGTCTCCTTGACCGCCATGTCCTCGAACACCGCCTCGACGACGATGTCGGCGTCTTTCAGGTCGTCGTAGGACAGGGTCGGCTTGACCAGCGCCATGCGCTTCTCGACCTCGTCCATGGTCATGCGGCCCTTCTTGGCCGTGTTCTCGTAGTTCTTGCGGATGGTGGCCACGCCGCGGTCGAGGGCCTCCTGTTTCATCTCCAGGAGGCATACCGGGATGCCGGCGTTGATGAAGTTCATCGTGATGCCGCCGCCCATGGTGCCGGCGCCGATCACCGCGGCGGTCTTTACCTCGCGCAGCGGCGTGTCGTCGGGCACATCCGGTATCTTGGCCACGGTGCGCTCGCCGAAGAAGAAATGGCGCATCGCCTTCGATTCGGTGGTGGCCACCAGATCCATGAAGGCCGCACGCTCGAACTTGAGGCCTTCGTCGAACGGCATGGTGACCACGGCTTCGACTGCCGCCACGCATTTCGCCGGGGCGGGAT
The DNA here is from genome assembly GCA_965279115.1 of Burkholderiales bacterium. Classification (GTDB taxonomy): domain Bacteria; phylum Pseudomonadota; class Gammaproteobacteria; order Burkholderiales; family JAEUOS01; genus JAEUOS01. Next base: position 5,438,156 of record OZ257137.1, on the reverse strand, counting down.
AGCCGCGAAAGTCCTTGGCCACGCGGGCCTTCGCGGCGGCAAAAAACTCGGCCGCGTCATCCACCGTGACGCTGAGGTCGCGGGCGCGCTTGTACGGCGCACCCTTCGCGGCCACCTTTTCGGCAAAGGCGCAGGCCACCGCCACAAGGTCGCCCTCGGTGATCTCGTCGAACAGGCTGCCCGGCGCGAACTTCTCCGACTTGACCGGATCGCCACTGACGATCATGTCCAGCCCCTTCTGCACCCCGACCAGTCGCGGCAACCGCTGCGTGCCGCCTGCCCCCGGCAGGAGGCCGAGCTTGACTTCTGGCAGCGCGATGAGCGCGCCCGGCGCGCCGACGCGATAGTGGCAGCCGAGCGCCAGTTCGAGGCCGCCGCCCATGGCCACACCGTGGATGGCGGCGACGACCGGTTTGGGGCTCTCTTCCAGCGCCTTGATCACCTCGCCCAAGCCGGGCGAGGCGGTAGCCGCCGGGGTGTTGAACTCCTTGATCTCCGCGCCGGATGAATACACCCGGCCGCCGCCAGTAATGACGATCGACTTGACTTCGGCATCGGCGTTGGCCGCTTCGAGCGCCGCCTTGACCGCGCTGCGGTTGGCGTGCGACATGGTATTCATGGGCGGATTGGCCATCGTGATGACGGCCACGTTTCCGCGGCGGGTGAAGGTACTCATGGTGTCTCCAGAATCTGCGGCAGCGCCGAATCCTAAGGCTTGGACGTTCTCTGTCCTACTCGGATTCGCGGGGTGAGACCCGCGCGGTGCGCATTGCATTGTTATAGTCGGACGGCCAAGTATATTACCCGCCGCAAACCCAACCGGAGCCTCTCAGCGATGAAAGCATGGATCGTCAAGGAATGGTGCGAACCGCACGCAATGAAGTTCGAGGAACTGCCCGACCCGCAACCCGGGCCGGGCGAGGTACGGGTCAAGGTGGAAGCCGCGGCGCTGAATTTCCTCGATACCCTGATGATCCAGGGGCGCTATCAGGTAAAGCCGCCCTTCCCCTTCACCCCGGGCGTTGAAGTCGCCGGCACCATCGAGGCCACAGGCGCGGGCAGCGTGCACAAGGTCGGCGCGCGGGTGTGCGGCAACGTCGGCACCGGCGGCTATGCCACCCATGCCATCATGGCAGATGCGGCCGCCGCGCCGATTCCGGCCAACCTGACGTTCGCCGAAGGCTCGGCCCTGCCGATCGTCTACCCCACCGCACATTTGTGCCTGAAGGACGCAGGCCGCATGCAGCCCGGCGAAACCGTGCTGGTGCATGCCGGCGCGGGTGGCGTGGGCCTGGCGGCCATACAGCTGGCGCGCGCCTGGGGCGCCGGAAAGATTTTCGCCACCGCCGGCGGCGAAGCCAAGCTCAAGGTGTGCCGCGCGCATGGGGCCGATGATGCGTGGGACTATGCCACCGACGGCTGGGTAGAAAGCCTCAAGGCCGCCACCGGCGGCAAAGGCGCCGACATCATCATCGACATGGTGGGGGGACGCGTGGCCGAACAGTCCATGCGTGTACTCAACTGGCGTGGCCGCTTCATCGTCGTCGGTTTCGCCGGCGGCACCATTCCCAACCTGCCGGCCAACCGCCTGCTGCTCAAGTCCGCCAGCGCCATCGGCGTGTTCTGGGGCGAAACCGCCAAGCGCGAGCCTGAACTGGTCAAGACCGTCTACGGCGACCTGTTCGGCCTGCTGTCGGAAGGCAAGATCAAGCCGGTGGTAACGAGTACCTACAAGCTCTCGAACGCGCCGCAGGCGATGATCGATCTGGCGACTCGCAAGACCTACGGCAAGGTGGTGCTGGTGCCGGACTGACCCAATCACAATCGGCCGCGGCATCGCCGGCGGCCGGTTGCAAGGCGGTTATTCCACCACCACGCCGGAGGACTTGATCAGGTCGCGCCACATCGCGTGTTCGGCACGGATGTCGGCGGCGAACGAGGCTGGCGTGGTGGGTACCGGTTCGAGCCCTAGCTTGGCCAGGCGATCCAGGAACGCGGCATCCTTCATCAGCCTGGCCATCTCACCGGACAGGCGCTCCACGATGGCCGCCGGCAGGCCCGCCGGACCGACCAACCCGTTCCAGGTTTCAGCCTTGAAACCCGGATAAAACTCGCCAATCGCCGGCACATTGGGCAACTGGGCATTGCGCTTCGCGCTGGTGATGCCGAGCAGGCGCACCTTGCCGGCTGCCGCATGCTGCAGCAGTTCGGACGGGCTGCCGGCATACATCTGCACCTGGCCGGACAGCGTATCGGCCAACGCCGGCGCCCCACCTTTGTAGGCTACATGCACCATGTCCAGCCCCGCCTTCTTGAGGAACAACAGCGGTGCGAGGTGCGTCATGCTGCCGGTGCCGCCGGAACCGTAGTTGAGCTTGCCCGGGCGCGCCTTCACATAGTCGGTGAACTCCTTCAGGTCCTTCACCGGCACGGACGGGTTGACCGAGATGACAAAGCCGTTGGCACCGATATTGGCGATGGGCGTGAAATCGGTCAGCGGGTCGAAATTGACCTTCTGCGTCAGCGGCACCGGGCCGAACTGCGACAACGCCGCCACGAACAGCGTGTAACCGTCAGGCGCCGACTTGGCGACGAACTCCGCCGCGGTCGCGCCACCGGCGCCGCCGCGGTTTTCGACAACAAACTGCTGCCCGAGGGCGGTGGTGAGGCGCTCGGCGGTGACCCGCGCGATCGCGTCGGTATTGCCGCCCGGCGCGTAAGGCACGATCACGCGCACGGGGCGCTGCGGCCAAGACTGCGCATTGGCGTCGACAGCGAAGGCGCACAGCGCGAATACGACAGCAAGACTTGCGTGGAATCGATGCAGCATACCGATCCTTCCTTTCCGTGCGCTCGTTTGGATGTTCATTCGTCCACCACCGGGTTCTCGATACTGCCGATGCCTTCGATGGAGGCGCGCATCACGTCGCCTGCCTTGAGGAACAGGCCGCGCCCCATGCCCACGCCGGTGGGCGTGCCGGTGGCGATCAGATCACCGGGTTTGAGGCTGGTGATGCGCGACAGGTAGGCGATCTGCTCGGCGGTATCGAAGATCATCTCGCCCGCGCTACCGTCCTGCATGCGCTCTCCATTGACATCCAGCGTCAGTTGAAAGGTCGAAGGATCGCCCAGGCAGTCGCGTGGCACCAGCCACGGCCCCATGGGCCCGAAGGTGTCGAAGCTCTTGCCGCGGAACCAGTCGTGGGAGAACGGGTAGTCGGTACGGCGCGTCAGGTCGCGCGCCGACACATCGTTGAACACCACGTAACCCGCCACATGCGAGAGCGCATTTTCGCGCGAGATGTGGCGGCCGCCACGGCCGATGACCACACCCAGTTCCACCTCCCAGTCAAGGCGCTGCACCTCACGGGGCTTGACCACTGCCGCACCGGGGTCGGCGATTGAAGTTTCCGCCTTCATGAAGACATAGGGCGAACTCTCGCTGCGCTCGGCAAGCTTGGTGCCCATCTCGCGCGCATGCTCGTAATAGTTCGAAGCGGTGGCAAAAATGCGCCCCGGTTCATAGGGCGCGCAAAGGCGGTAGCTACCGGGTTCGAGCGGCTGCAGCCGCCCGTCCGATGAGGCTTCGGCCACGCCTCGGGCGATGGCCTGCAAATCGAGCGATTCCCAAGCTGCCAGCGCGGCGGCGACACCGCCGTTCAACACCGCCGGAAAGACCGCCCTCAGCACTTGGGCCACCGCGGCCATGTCATAGGGCACGCCCTTGTGGACCCAGGCCGCGCCACGCCCGTTCGTGCGTTCGATTGTCGCCAATGCCAACCAGACCATGTCCTGCCTTCCGTTCGAGATGTGGGGAGAACGCCTTGTCGCTTACGGGGAACGAACTCCCTGAGCCGCATCCCCTGCGCAGTCGCAGAAGGACACTGACGTATACGAATTGACGATCATGTATACATACACTAGTATCTGGAATACACGCTGTCAACCCCTGCGAAAGAAAGGAACTCCCATGGCCAAGCTCCGCCACATCGCCCTGTCTGTTACCGACCCCGAGGCCGCCGCCACCTTCTTCGAGCAGGCCTTCGGCATGACGCGCGCCGGGCGCGCCATGCGCGGTGTCTACATGACCGACGGCGTCATGAACGTCGCCCTTCTCGACTTCAAGGATGAACCCGTGCCAGGCGGGTTTCCCAAGGGCTACTGTGGCGTCATCCATTTCGGCATGTGGGTGGACAACCTCGAGGAAGCGGAGTCGCAGATCAAGGCTGCCGGCGGCACTTACCTGACCGGCCGCAAGGAGAAGGACCCGAACGTCTATTACGAGGTGAAGTACCGCACCCCGGAGAAGATCGTCTTCGACATCACCGAAAGTGGCTGGAAAGGCGCTGTCAAGGACGTCGTGCCCGCACAGTCCGACAAGGCCTGATACGCGGGACGCCAGGCAACACGCCATGCCCACCATCGCCGCGCGCATCTTCCACAGCCTTGCGGAAGAAATCGTCAATGGCGCCCTGCAACCGGGCACCAAGCTGGACGAACAGTTGCTCGCCGACCGCTTTCAGGTTTCCCGAACCCCGGTGCGAGAAGCCCTGCGTGAAATGGGTGCACGTGGCCTTATAGAGCTGATACCGCGGCGCGGCGGGGTGGTGGCGAACATCGGAATCACCGAATTGACCGACATGCTGGAAGCCGAATGCGAGGTCGAAGCCCTGTGCGCACAACTGGCCGCACAGCGCATGTCGACCCTCGAAAAAAAACAGCTCGAGCGCATGCACGACCAGGCGCAGCGCATGGTGGCGGCGGCCGACCAGGCTGGCTATCTCGCGCAGAACCGCAAGTTCCACGACCTGATTTGTGCAGGCACGCACAACAACACCATCGCCGGCATGGTGCGCGGCCTGCGCGACAGGCTCAGCGCATTCCGCCAGGCGCAAAGCGGTACCGAGAAACGCCTCGAGGTCTCGCATGCGGAGCACGAAAGCGTGGTACGGGCCATCCTCGACTCGGACGGTGCCGGAGCCTACGCCGCGATGCGCGACCACAACGCCCGGCTGAGCAGCCGGGTGCTTGAGCGCCTGGCGCAAACGCCGCGCCTGGGCGACACGACGCACTAAATCACGGCGCGCCGAAAAACAAAACGCCCGGCCTCGCGACCCGGCGTTCGCTTGCTGCCCAGTTACTTGCGCCCGATGGTGCGGTGCAATTCCGCGAGCGGCACCACCCGGCCATGCAGGGGCAGGATGCGCTCGACGTCAAGCTTCAGGCGTTCGATGTTCTGCGCCAGGTTGGCATGGTTGCCATTTACCGGCGTGGGCGGCGGTGCGTTCGGCGGCAGCGGTGTGTAGGCGTCGGCCTCGATCAGCAGCTTCTCCTTGGGCAGGTAGACCATGTTGAAGCCCTCGGCATGCACGCTGTCGGCGATCGAATGGATTTCGAAGCTGCGGCTGCCGTCGGTGAAAACCTTCTTTGCCTGCTTGCCGGTACCGAAGGCGATGATCTTCGCCTTCTTGCCCGACTTGGCCATGCTGTCGGGGCTGATGCGGTTGGGGTTGGCGAATACCTTGTCGAAATACGGCTTGGCATCGGCACTCACGAACAGGGTCGCACCTTCGGCCACGGCGCTGCGCAATCCGCCGGCATGGTCGAAATGGTGGTGCGAATTGACCACATAGCGGATCGGCTTGCCGGGCACCAGTTTCTTGACCTCGGCCAGCACCGCATTGCTGCGCCCGTCGTACAGCGGCGCCTCCACCAGCACCATGTGGTCCTTCATCTCGATGGCGACACTGTTGTGCGAACCGCCGGCGAGGAACCAGACGCCGTCAGCCACCTTCTCGGCGGCAACCCGCTCGGTCGCGTTGCGCACGTTGTCCGGCGTCTGGATGCCGGCAGGCTGATTGACGGCGACTTCCTTGATCTCGATATCGAGCACCGGAAATCCGCCCTGGGTCTGGCGCATGCGGGCGGGAAACTTGACGCCGTTGTAATCCTTGTACTCCGAATAGCTGGTGATGGTGAGCGTGTCACCCATGACCGGGTGCGGCATTTTCGACTCGACGCGCTCGACGAGGTTGTCCCCATTGATGTAGGCCGTGGCGGTGAACCGGCCGGGCTCGGTGAAACTCACTGCCGCAACCGATTTGCCGCCTTCGGTACGGAAGGTGACGGTAGCCTTGTTCTTCTGCGCGGCCTTGATGACGCCATGCGGGGTTGTCCACAGGTCGTGGATGCGAACGTCAAGCGCCACGGCAGCGGGGGCGAATGCGGTAGGCCCCACCTGGTTCCAGGCGTCGGTGCCACGCAGGAAGGCGCTCGCGCGCTGCTCCCCGGACCCTTGCAGCGGTACCGCACCGCCGCCATTGGGTTCGGCGCGGCTGCGCGCGAAGTCCTCGCGCAGGGCGGCGTTCTCGTAATCGGCCACCCGCGCGAAGCTCGAGTAGTTGAGCTTGGGCCAGGCTGCGCCGGGCTTGTAGGCCTGGCCGAAGGTGGCGCCAGTGCCGCTGCCGGCAAAGCGCAGCGACTTGACCTGCGCCGCCCCCATGGCGCGCTCCGCATGCCGCAAGAGCGCCTCGGCGTCGTCGGCCGCAACTGAAACGGCAGGCGCAAACGCCAGCAGGCAGGCAGCCGCGAGCGGCTTGAATCGTGTTGCGATGAACATCTTGTCCTCCGGTTGAAATCCCCAAAAAAACGATACCGTCAACGCGCGCACATGCTGCGCGCGGCCACGGCCCTTGCAGTAAACATGTACCGGGCTGGCGTATTCCCCTCAGGGCCTTGTCGCCGACGGTGCCACGGCAGCTCCCTCGATGGAATGGCGGGCCAGCGCGTCGCGCACGAATCCCGAGGCCTTCATCTCCTCGACAAAACCGCGCAGGTAGGCAAGCCCGGTCTCGCGTCCCTTGGGAATGCCCATCGCCTGGTTGATCACCATGAAGCGGCCATCGAGCAGGCGCAGGCCGGGAATGCGGCGCACATCGGCCTCCACCTGCTGTTTGACGCCGGCGGCCACCTCGAGATTCTGGTTGAGGAATGTCTCGACCACATTCTGCGAGGTGGTCGAATGCACGATCTTCGCGTTCCTGAGTTCACGCGAAAGGTACAGGTCGTAGGCGCTGCCACGCCCGGCCGCTACACGCACACCCGGACGGTCCACTTCGGCATTGCTGCGGATCGGCGAATCCTGCCGCACCACATAGGCGCCTTCGATCACCACGTAGGCGGCCGAATAGTCGATGTCGTTGCCGCGCAGCGGGTCGATGGCCACGAAGGCCACATCCCAGGCGCCCGCCTTGACCGCATCGACGACCCGGCCGGCCGCCTCGAACGGCACCAGTTGCACGGGAACGCCGAGCCGGCGGCCAAGTTCGCGGGCCAGGTCGACCGACACACCGCTCAATTGTCCGTCGGCGCTGCGGCGCGCCAATACCGCGTTGCCGAAGTTGATGGCCGCGCGCAAGGTGCCGGATGGCGCCAGTTGCCGTACGGCCGCCGGTGGAACCGGCACCTGTGTCGCACAGCCTGCAAGCAGGGCCGCCGCCAGGCCGGCAATGGCAAGCCATTGCATGTTGTCTCCCCCTCTTTGGTTTTGCTGCTTCAGGCCGGCGCCAGGACATAGCTCTGCACCGGGGCTGCGAATCCCTTGAGCCGAAGCGTCTCGCCTCGCGCCAGCTTGCACTGCTGCGCCCCATGATCCAGACATTCGCTGGTCCGGCCATCGACCAGCACTTCACCATGCACGGCTTCCGAACACAGGCGCGCGGCGAGATTGACTGCAGGCCCGACGGCAGTGTATTCGAGCCGCGACGCGGCACCAATCACGCCGACGGTCACGAAGCCGGTCGCGACGCCCACCCCCACCCCGAGGTTGAGATCGCCGTCCGACCAGCGCGCGGTGACGGCCATGCCGCTCTCGCGGATGCGCATTGCCATGTCGATGGCGCGCTGCGCGTGGTCGGCGAACGGCACCGGCGCGCCGACCAGGATGAGCACACCGTCGCCCGCCTGGTCCTTGATGGTGCCGCCGAAAGCAGCCGCCGCCTCGCCGACGGCGTCGTAGTACTCGCGCAGGATCTGGATCACACGCTTGGATGACGTACCGGCCGAAAAAGCCGTGAAGCCGCGCAGGTCGCAACACACCACCGAAAGCTCAAGGGTCTGCTCATCGGTGGCGCTCTTCAGGCCACGCTGGCTTACCAGTTGTGCCACCTGCGGGGCAAGGAAGCGCGCCATGAATTGCGCGCGCCGGCCTTGCGTGACGTGATACTGCACCGCGCCCACCAGCAGGGTCATCAGGCCGATGATGCCGGACAGGGGCGCGATCGAGGTCGGCAGGAAACTCGCCGCGGCCATGAAGGGCGCTCCGAGCGCGAACGAGAGGCCGCGCACGGCCTCCGCGCGATCCGGCCGGCGGTTGAGCATCAGGAGCGCAGATGCCACGCCGCACACGACCGCCAGCAGCATCGGCGTCGCAAACAGCCAGAACATCGGCTGCACCAGCGCTTCACGCAGCACCAGCACGTTGGCAAAATAAAGGGAGTGCTCCACCGGCAGGATCAACGCCATCAGGCCTCCCAGGATCATCAAGCCCTGTGCCATGCGGATCAAGCGATCGCCGCCGATGGTCCTGAGGGAGCCGGCGGGAATGGTGCGACGCACCCGCAGCAGCCACTCGAAAGCGAACACGCCGGCGGCGACTTGCGGCCAGGCGAACACGCCATGCCAGGCCGGGATTCCGTGGTGTAACCGATACGGCACAGCCACCAGCACGTCCACCGCGATCGAAGCGCCGAGGCAGGCGAGAAACAACGCCAGCATGCGGCTGGTCGGCGAGTCGCGGTCGGCGACAAAGAAGGCCAGCGCCATGCCGAGCGCCGCGATGCTGACGACGATGGCGGCGAGATGGTCGGTGAACATGGCGGGATTCTACGGCTCGCGCAGTCCCGCCTCGACTACATGGTCGCGCCGATGATCCAGGGGGCGAACTCAAGGTGACCGTATCCCCACTCCTCGCTCTTCGACTTGCTGCCCGAGGCGATTTCCAGCACCCGCTCGAAAATCTTCTGCCCCAGTTCCTGCACGGTCGCACCACCGTCGAGGATCTCGCCACAGTTGATGTCCATGTCGTCGGTCTGCTTCATGTACAGCGGCGTGTTGGTCGCGAGTTTCATCGAGGGTGATGGCACGCAGCCATAGGCCGAACCGCGGCCGGTGGTGAAGCAGATCAGGTTGGCGCCCCCGGCCACCTGGCCGGTGGCCGACACCGGGTCGTAGCCGGGGGTATCCATGTAGACAAAGCCCTTTTCGGTCACCGGCTCGGCGTACTCGTAGACGCCGACCAGGTTGGTGGTACCGCCCTTGGCCACCGCGCCAAGCGACTTCTCCAGGATCGTCGTCAGGCCGCCCGCCTTGTTGCCTGGCGAGGGATTGTTGTTCATCTCGCCCTTGTTGCGTTCGCAGTAGTCTTCCCACCACTTGATGCGGGTGACGATTTTCTCGCCCACTTCGCGCGACACCGCGCGCCGGGTGAGCAGGTGCTCGGCGCCGTAGATTTCCGGCGTCTCCGAGAGGATCGCCGTGCCACCATGCGAGACCAGGATGTCCACCGCCGCGCCCAGCGCCGGGTTGGCTGTGATGCCCGAATAGCCGTCGGAACCGCCGCACTGCAGCCCGATGGTGATGTGGCTGGCCGGGCACGGTTCACGCCTGACCTGGTTGGCGATCGGCAGCATCTCGTTCACGCGTGCGATGCCCCACTCGATGCACTTGCGGGTACCGCCGATGTCCTGGATGTTCATGGTGTGCAGCAGACCACCCTCGTTGAGACCCTGCGCCATCATCAGCGCGCCCATCTGGTTGGCCTCGCATCCCAGGCCAATCAGCAGCACGCCGGCGAAGTTGGCATGCGTGGCGTAGCCGGCGATGGTGCGGCGGAGCACGTCCATGCCCTCGCCGGTGGAGTCCATGCCGCAGCCGCTGGAATGGGTCAGGGCGACCACGCCATCGACATTCGGAAACGCATCGAGCGCGCCGGGCCGGGAAAAATGCTGCGCCACCGCCTGCGACACCGTGGCCGAGCAGTTGACCGTGGAAATCACGCCCAGGTAGTTGCGCGTGGCGACCCGCCCGTCAGCGCGGCGGATGCCCATGAAGGTGGCGGGCTTCTTGGCCGGCGCTGTGGCCTTGACGTCGGTGCCGAAGGCATAGTCGCGGTCGAAGGTCTTGACCTCGATATTGTGCACATGCACATGCTGCCCCGGGGCGATCTCCTGGGTGGCAAAACCGATGATCTGGTTGTAGCGCCGCACCGGTGCGCCCACAGCAACGGCACGCGTGGCCACCTTGTGCCCCGCCGGAATACGTTCGCTGGTGCTGATGTTCTCGCCGGCGATCGCGGTGCCGGCAGCAAGCTCACGGGTCGCGATGACGACGTCATCATTGGGGTTGAGCCGTAATGCTGCAGCACGGATGAACTGCGGGGTGATCTCGCCCATGGCGGCTCCTGACGGGGTTGCGTTCGTGTAGATGTCCTGCGGCATGTCCTTGACGCGCGAGTGGCGATTCCTCTAAAGTTCGCCGCTCGTTGGCCACATTGGTCAAGTGGTCAGGCCAATTTTTGATTCTACTGCCGCCACCGACGCGCTTACAAGCACGTCGCCGCGACACGCCACGGAGACAAGAGACAACATGAGCGGAAGACTCGCAGGCAAGAACGCATTCATCACCGCCGCCGGCCAGGGCATCGGTCATGCGGTGGCCATGGCCTTCGCGGCCGAAGGCGCGCACGTCTGGGCCACCGACGTCAACGAAAAGCTGCTCGAAAAATTCAAGGGGGTCGCCAACGTCACCCCCCGCAAGCTCGACGCGCTGGACGATCGCGCCATCGAAACCGTGACCAGGGAAGCGGGTCTGGTCAACGTGCTGTTCAACTGTTCCGGCTTCGTGCACCACGGCACGGTGATGGACGCGACAGACAAGGAATGGGACTTCGCCTTCGGCCTCAACGTACGGGCCCACTGGAAGATGATCCGCGCCTTCGTGCCGGGCATGCTCGACAACTTCGAGAAGACCGGCCAATGGTCCTCGATCATCAACGTGGCCTCGATCGCCAGCAGCCTGCGCGGCATCCCCAACCGCTTCGTCTACGGCACCACCAAGGCCGCCGTGATCGGCCTCACCAAATCGGTGGCGATGGACTACGTCAAGCGAGGCATCCGCTGCAACGCGATCTGCCCCGGCACGGTTGATACGCCCTCGCTGGGCGATCGCATCAATGCCTTCGAAGACCCGGTACAGGCCCGCAAGGATTTCATCGCGCGCCAGCCGATGGGCCGGCTTGCCACCGCCGACGAAATCGCGCCGCTCGTGGTATACCTCGCGTCCGACGAATCGGCGTTTTGCACCGGCAACGCTTATTCGTGCGACGGGGGAATGACGATTTGAGCGGGCAAAAGTACAAACTTACTTTTGCCCGATTCATGCTTCCACGGAATCGCGGGCAAAGCCCGACGATTCCGTGCCGTAAAACCTACGAAAAACCAGATTGAAAGGGAAGAAATGAAACTTCTGCGCTACGGCCCGGCAGGGCGTGAAAAACCGGGGATGCTGGATTCCGCGGGCAACATCCGTGACCTCTCGAAAGTGGTCTCCGGCATCGGCTGGGGCGAGATTTCGCCGGCCGGCCTGAAGAAGCTTGCGAAGATCAAGCCCGAGTCGCTGCCGCTGGTCAAGGGTTCGCCGCGCCTGGGCGTGCCGTACACCGGCATCACCAAGTTCGTGGCCATCGGCCTCAACTATGCCGACCATGCCAAGGAAGCCGGCATGGCGATTCCCGCCGAGCCTATCCTCTTCAACAAGTGGACCACCTCGATCTGCGGCCCCAACGACGACACCATCGTGCCCAAGGGCTCGACCATGCTCGACTGGGAAGTCGAGATCGCGATCGTCATCGGCACCAAGTGCAAGGAAATTGAAGAGAAGGACGCCGGCAAGTACATCGCCGGCTATTGCGTGGTCAACGACGTCTCGGAGCGCCACTTCCAGACCCAGCGCGGCAGCCAGTGGGACCGCGGCAAGGGCTGCGACACCTTCGGCCCGATCGGCCCGTACCTTGTGACCCAGGATGAAGTGGGCGACCCGCAGAACCTCGACATGTGGCTGAAGGTCAACGGCGAGATCATGCAGAAGGGCAACACCAAGACCATGATCTTCAGTTGCCACAACATCGTGGCCTACTGCAGCCAGTTCATGACGCTCATGCCCGGCGACATCATCACCACCGGAACGCCACCCGGCGTCGGCATGGGCATGAAGCCGATGAAGTTCCTGAAAGCCGGCGACGTGGTCGAACTGGGCATCGAGAAACTCGGTACACAGCGCCAGGTCGTCAAGGCGCATCCCTAGAGCAAGGCAGTCAACATCAAGGACGGCATCCGACCGTCCGCCCCGCCCTCTCTCCTTCGCGGGAGAGGGAATCGGGCCCCGCATCCACAACGATTGGAGACAAGCATGAAACGCAGAACCCTGATTGGAATGGCAGCCGGCGTGGCTGCGGCACTCACCATCGGCGCAGCGCAGGCACAGACCTACCCCGCCCGCCCCATCACCCTGATCGTGCCCTGGGGCGCCGGCGGCGGCACCGACCAGACCGCGCGCATCATCGGCACCCTGCTGGAAAAAGACCTCGGCCAGCCGGTCAACGTGGTCAACCGCACCGGCGGCAGTGGCGTGGTGGGCCATGCGGCAATCGCCGAAGCCCCGGCTGACGGCTACACCATCGGCCTCATCACCGTGGAAATCACGATGATGCATCACCAGGGCCTGACCAAGCTCAATCAGTCCAACTACACCCCGCTGGGCCTGATGAACATGGACCCGGCCGGCGTGAGCGTGCGGGCCGATGCGCCCTACAAGACGGTCAATGACGTGCTGGCCGCTATCAAGGCCAACCCGGGCAAATTCAAGGCCAGCGGCACCGGCCAGGGCGGCATCTGGCATCTGGCACTGGCCGGCATGCTCAATTCGAACCGCATCGACCCGACGTCCGCACCGTGGGTGCCATCACAGGGCGCGGCGCCTGGTTTGAACGACCTGGTGGCCGGAGGCGTGGAATTCGTGACCTGCTCGCTTCCCGAAGCACGAGCCCTGATTGAAGCCGGCAAGGTCAGACCCCTCGCGATCATGGCCGACCAACCCGCCAAGCTGTTCCCGAATGTGCCCACCCTCAAGGCGGCTACCGGCAGCAACTGGACCGTCGGCGCCTGGCGCGGCATGGCGGGTCCCAAGGGAATGCCGGCGGACGTGTCGGCCAAGCTTTCGGCGGCGTTCAAGAAAATCTATGACAGCAAGGACTTCCAGGACTTCATGAACCAGCGCGGATTCGGCCTTTTGTACATGCCGCCCGAGCAGCACGCCTCCTTCATGGAACAGGGCAGCAAGGGCATGGGCGAAGTGATGAAAGCCGTGGGCCTGGTCAAGTAAACCCCGGCTTATTGGTATTGGTGCCCCCTCATCCCCGCAGCCGCGGGGATGATTTTTTGTCCATCCGGAATCCATGAAATTCAATGACATCCTGTGGGGCCTGCTGCTGATGGCCGTGGGCGTGGCGGTATTAGCCGACGTGCGCACCTACCCCGAAATACCGGGTCAGCAATACGGGCCCAGCGCCTTCCCGGGGCTCTTGGCCTGGCTGCTGATCGGTTGCGCGGTGCTGCTCATTGTCAACGGCTGGCGTGAGCGGCGCCAGCATCCCTGGTTCCAGGCCGGCGCATGGCTGCGCTCGGCCCCCCAGCTGCGCAATTTCACAGTCACCGTCGTGGGGCTGGTGTTCTACATCGTGGCGGCCGAGAAACTCGGCTTCCTGATCTGCGGCAGCGCGGTGCTGGCCGCGCTGTTCTGGTCGCTGCGGGTGCGGGCGCTGCTGATCCTGCCGATCGCGGTGATCTCGACCTTCGTCATCCACGCGATCTTCTACAAGGGTCTGCGCGTGCCCCTGCCCTGGGGTCTGGTCCCCATCCTCTACTGAACGGGAACGCGATGACCTGGACCGTATTCATGCAGGCCCTGGGGCTTGTGTTCGACCCCTACGTGCTGATGGTGATCCTGGCCTCGGCGATCTTCGGCCTGTTTGTCGGCTGTATCCCCGGCCTCACCGCCACCATGGCCACGGCACTTTTGGTGCCGATCACCTTTTTCATGCCGCCCGTCCCCGCGGTGGCTGCGATTGTCACCGCGACCGCCATGGCGATCTTCTCCGGCGACATTCCCGGCGCGCTGCTGCGCATTCCCGGCACGCCGGCCTCGGCCGCCTATACCGACGAGGCCTACGCGATGACCCTCAAGGGCGAAGCGGAACTAGCACTCGGCGCCGGTCTGGTGTTTTCCGCCCTGGGGGGCCTCTTCGGCACCCTGGTGCTGATCTTCATGGCGCCGAGCCTCGCCGACATCGCGCTCAAGTTTTCGTCCTTCGAGTATTTCTGGCTGGTCGTGCTGGGACTGGCGGGCGCGGTGTTCATCGGCAACTCCAGCGTGCTCAAGGCCTCGATCTCGCTGATCCTGGGGCTCCTGGTGGCCTGTGCCGGCGCCGACAACCCGGGCGCTTATCCGCGCTTCACCTTCGGCGTCACCGAATTGAACGGCGGCGTGTCGCTGATCCCCATGATGGTCGGCATGTTTGCCGTCTCCGAGCTGTTGCGCTACATGGTCAACATGGACCCGCCGGCGCAGATCGCCGTCAAGAAACTCGGTCGCGTGTTCGCCGGCATGTGGGACCTGCTGAAAAAGTACCGATGGCCGCTGATGCGCGGCAACGTGCTGGGCGTGATCATCGGCATCCAGCCCGGCTCGGGCGCCGACATGGCCTCATGGATGAGCTACGCCATGAGCAAGAAGTTCTCCAAGGAGCCCGAGAAATTCGGCACCGGCCATGTGGAAGGCATCGTCGAATCCGGCGCGGCCAACAACTCCTCGCTGGGGGGCGCCTGGATTCCGGCCATCGTCTTCGGCATACCCGGCGACTCGATCACGGCCATCGCCATTGGCGTTCTGTATCTCAAGAACATGAACCCGGGTCCGACGATCTTCATCAACAACCCGGAGAACATCTACGCGATCTTCTTCGTGTTCATCCTGGCCAACCTGATCATGATCCCGCTCGGCTGGCTCACCATCAAGCTGGCGGTGAAGATCCTGCAGGTGCCGCGCAACATCCTGATGCCGATCATCCTCCTGTTCTGCATCGTGGGCAGTTTCGCCATCAACAACACCGTGTTCGGCGTCGGCACCATCCTGGTGTTCGGCCTGGCGGCCTTCCTGCTGGAGGAAAACGGCTTTCCGGTCGCGCCCGCCATCCTCGGCGTGGTGCTGGCCAACATGATGGAGGAGAACTTCGTCACTTCGCTGATCAAGTCCGACGGCAGCCTGACGGTGTTCTTCACCCGGCCGATCGCGATGTGGCTGGCGATATTCACTTTCCTCATCATGTTCTGGCCGGTGTTCACCTGGGCCTGGAACAAGATGCGCCACTGACCGGAAGAAATCCTGACAACAGACCGGCTGCGATGACTTGGGTCATGCAAGCGCGCGGCCGGATGGCGTAACATCCTTGCACTTCACGTGCCGCAGGCGCAGCGCCTGTTTCGCTCCAATCCCAACGCCCCACCCGGCAGCCATCCATCATGTCAAAACCCGACCTCCTGCTCATCGCACCGATCTACCCGCCCTCGATGGCCCAGCTTGACGCCTCCTACACCGTGCACCGCTACTGGGAGGCGGCCGACAAGCCCGCCCTGCTCGCGAAAATCGCGCCGACGTGTGTGGCCGCCGCCACCTCCGGTGCCGCCGGCGTCAAGGCCGAGGTGATCAAGGCACTGCCCAAGCTCAAGATGGTGTCGTGCTTCGGCGTGGGTTACGACGGCGTCGACATCGCCGCCTGCAAGGCCGCCGGCATCAAGGTCAGCAACACCCCCGACGTACTCAACGAATGCGTCGCCGATACCTCGATGATGCTGCTGCTGGCCACGGTGCGCCGCACGGTCTTCAACGACAAGTTCGTGCGCAGCGGGCAGTGGCTCAAGGGCAACGCACCGCTCACCGACAAGGTGTGGGGCGAGACGCTGGGCATCATCGGCCTGGGACGCATCGGCAAGGCGATCGCGCGACGCGCCGAGGGCTTCGGGATGAAGATCGCCTATCACGGCCGCAATCGCCAGAATGATGTGCCCTACGAATACTATGCCGACGTCGCCGAGATGGCCAAGGTGGCGCGTGTGCTGCTGGTGATCACGCCCGGCGGCAAGGCCACCGAGAACATCGTCGATGCGCGGGTACTGGCGGCGCTGGGCAAGAAAGGCTACTTGATCAACGTCTCGCGTGGCTCCACCGTCAACGAGGCGGCGCTGATCAAGGCCCTGCAGGACGGCACCATCGCCGGCGCGGGGCTGGACGTGTTCAATGACGAGCCGCGCGTGCCTGAAGCACTGCTGACGCTCGACAACGTGGTGCTGCAGCCGCATGTGGGCAGCGGCACGGTCTCCACCCGCACCGCCATGGGCCAGCTGGTGGTCGACAACCTCGCCGCATTTTTTGCCGGCAAGCCGCTCCTGACCGAGATTCCGGAAACACGCGACGCCTGACAAAGCGGTGAGCACGGTCAATCCCGCCACCTTTCAGGGTGGACGACGCCATGTGTTGCGCACGCTGGCAGCGGCCGGTGTTGCGACCATCGTCAGCCCTCGGGCCCGTGCGCAGGAATGGCCCGCCAGGCCGCTGCGCCTGATCGCCCCGTTCACCCCCGGCGGCAGCGCCGACACGCTGGCACGCCTGTTGGCCCAGCATTTTTCGGAAGCATGGAGGCAGAACGTCGTCGTCGAGAACCGCGCCGGCGCCGGCGGCGCCATTGGCTCGGAAATCGTCGCCAAGGCTGCGCCTGACGGCTACACCCTGGTGATATCCGGCATCGCCTCGCATGTGATCGCCACCGCCGTCTCGAAAACGCCCTACCACCCGGTCAACTCCTTCAGCCACATCGCGCTGCTGGGCGGCCCGCCGGCGGCACTGTGCGTGCATCCGGATGTGCCGGCCAGGACCGTGCGAGACCTGGTGCAGATGGCCGGCGCCGATGCCCAGGGGCTTTCCTGGGGTTCTTCAGGCACCGGCACCCACGCCCACCTGATCGGCGAAATGCTGCGCGAACTGTCCCGCGCGAAGCTCGTGCATGTATCGTACAAGGGCGGTTCACCTGCCATGACCGACCTGATCGGCCGGCAGATCCCGGCAGCGCTCACCGCGTTGTCTTCGGCCATGCCGCACTTGCGCGCCGGGCGCATCCGTTGCCTGGCGGTCTCGACCCGCAAGCGCCTGCCTGAACTGGCCGAAGTACCCACATTTATCGAGGCCGGATACCCGCAACTGGTCGCCACCACCTGGTTCTCGCTGTCCGGTCCCGCCGGCATGCCACCGTCGATAGTCGCCGCCATCAATGCGGAAACCCGGCGCGCCATCCACAGCGCCCGCTGGCGCGAACGCGTCGCCAGTGAAGGCTTCGAGCCCAATGATCTCGACGCGGCCGCCTTCACGCAATTCGTGAGGGGTGAGATCGAACGCTGGACGCCGCTGGCAAAAGCGGCGCAACCCGAATCCTGAAGAGGAGAACTCCATGGCCCTGACCCACGCACAGAACGAGGAACTGGTGCGCACCAACCGCGGCACCCTGATGGGCGACCTGATGCGGCGCTACTGGATCCCCGCCCTGCACGACTGGGAATTGCCGGAACCCGACTGCCCGCCGGTGCGCGTGCAACTGCTGGGCGAAAAACTCATCGCCTTTCGCGACACAACGGGCCGCATCGGCCTGGTGGACGAGTTTTGCGCCCATCGAGGCGTGTCGCTGTGGTTCGGCCGCAACGAGGAGAACGGCCTGCGCTGCCCATATCACGGCTGGAAGTACGACATCGCCGGCCGTTGCGTGGACCTGCCTTCCGAGCCTCCCGAGACCGGCATGGCCGCGCGCGTCAAACTCACGAGCTACCCCTGCATCGAGCAGGGCGGGGTGGTCTGGGCCTACATGGGTCCCCCCGAACTGCAGCCCGAGCCGCCCGGCCTCGAATGGACCATTGTCCCGGCCGAGCGCCGCTTTGTCAGCAAGCGGGTGCAGGAATCCAACTACCTGCAGGCGATGGAAGGCGGCATCGACTCAAGCCATGTCTCCTTCCTGCACTCCGGGGCGCTCAAGCGTGACCCGCTGTTTGTCGGCAGCCGCGGCAATCTCTACAACGAGCATGACAAGATGCCGCTCTTCGACGTGACCGAGTTCGAAGGCGGCCTCCTGATCGGCGCGCGCCGCAACGCCGACGCCGGGCGCTATTACTGGCGCATCACCCCCTGGATCACGCCCTGGTTCACCATCATCCCGCCGCGCGCCGGGCACCCGCTGGGCGCGCACGCCTGGGTGCCGATCGATGATGAGAACTGCTGGGCCTGGTCGATCAACTACCACCCCAAACGCGCCCTGACACCACAGGAAACGGCCGCGATGAAGGGCGGCGCCGGCATCCACGTGAAATACATCCCCGGCACCTTCATTCCCCTGGCCAACAAGCGCAATGACTACCTGATGGACCGCACCTCGCAGAAGGCCGGCCTCACCTACAGCGGCGTCGAGGGCATCGGCATGCAGGACGCCTCCCTGCAGGAAAGCATGGGGGCGATCCAGGACCGCACCCGCGAGCAGCTGGTATCCACCGACAACGGCATCATCATGACCCGGCGCGCGCTGCTCAAGGCGGCCCGGGCCAACCGCGATGGCAAGCCGCTGCCGGGCCTCAAGGCGGCCGAGCAAACGGTGCGTTCCTGCTCCATCGAATTGCCGACAGAGGTGCACTATGCCGAAGGCGCCCGCCACGGGCTTTTCGCACCGCCGGACACCGACCCGGTATCGGTGTAGGCTGTCCCGATGATTTCGACGGATAGCACGTGAACCGCCTCCCGCGCGTGGCCATCGCCCTGGGCGACCCGGCCGGCATCGGTCCGGAAATTGCGCTCAAGGCCGCACTTGATGCGCGGGTGCGAGCCATCGCCCTGCCCTTGCTGGTAGGTGACCATTCGGCGCTGGCCCTGCACGCGCAGCGCTGCGGCCTGCCGCTGCCCGTGGATGTATTCGCCAGTGCTGCCGAAGCGCAGTGGCGCGAACGCCGCGTACCGATGGTCGGCCGCAGCCATTTCCATGACGACACCCTCGAACTGGGCGCGATCAAGGCGGTGCACGGCCTGGCGGCGCTGGATGCCGCCGGCACGGCGATCCGCGCCGCGCTCGACGGCCAGGTGGAAGCGGTCGTGGCCGCGCCGCAGACCGAACTGGCGATCAAACAGGCTGGAGTCGAATTCGACGGCTACCCCACCTTCGTGGCGCGCTGCACCGCCACACCGGTCGAGGACGCCTTCCTGATGTTGTGCTTCGCCGACCCCGCCGGTACCGAAACGCGCATCGTCCACACCACGCTGCATGTGGGCTTAAGGCGTGCAATCGAACTCATCACCCCGGAACGCGTGCAGCATGTGATCCGCACGACCGACGCCTTGCTGCGGCGCATCGGCATCCCCCGGCCACGCATCGCCGTGGCCGGCCTCAACCCGCACGCCGGCGAGGCCGGCATGTTCGGCGATGAGGAATTGCGCATCATCGGCCCGGCCATCGCTGCTGCCGCCGCCGGCGGCATCGACGTCCACGGGCCGTTTGGCGCCGACACCATGTTCGCCAGGCCGGGCTTCGACGCCCACATCGTGATGGTGCACGACCAGGGCCACATTACCGCCAAGCTGCTGGCGCCCAATCGCACCGCCGGGCTCACCATCGGCACGCCTATCCTGTTTTCGTCGGTCGCCCACGGCAGCGCGCTGGACATCGCGGGGCAGAATCGCGCCAGCCCGCAGGCGGTGGTCGAGGCCATCGCCCGTCTGGCCGGCCGGGCCGCGGCATGAGCGCTGACGCGAATGTCCCGTATGCCGGACTCACGCCCGACGCGGTGCTCGACGCAATCGAAAGCCTGGGGCTGAGCTGCGACGGCCGGCAGTTCGCGCTCAACTCCTATGAGAACCGCGTCTATCAGGTAGGCGTCGAAGACAGCGCGCCCTTGATCGTCAAGTTCTACCGGCCGCACCGCTGGAGCGACGCACAGATCCTCGAGGAACACGCCTTCGCCGCCGAGCTCGATGCGGCGGAAATCCCCGTGGTGGCGGCGACGCCGTTCGGCGGGTGCACCCTGCATCATTTCAACGGTTTCCGGTTTGCCGTGTTTCCACGCCGTGGCGGACGCACGCCGGAACTGGAAAACCGCGAAACCCTGGAATGGCTGGGGCGCTTCATGGGGCGCATCCACGCCATTGGCGCGACGCATCCTTTCGAGCACAGGCCGACGCTTGACAGCCGCACATTCGGCGTCGAATCACGCGACTGGCTGCTGGCACACGACATGATCCCGCAAGACCTGCGCGCCGCCTGGCAACAGGCGGCGGAAATGGCGCTCGAGCAGGTCGCGCATTGCGAGGCGCGCGCCGGACAGGTGGCGCGGCTGCGCCTGCATGGCGACTGCCACCCCGGCAACGTGCTGTGGGTCGAGGAAGGCGATGACCGCGGCCCGCATTTCGTCGACCTCGACGACGCGCGCAACGGCCCGGCGATCCAGGACCTGTGGATGCTGTTGCCCGGCGACCGTGAAGCCGCCTCCCGTACCCTTGCGCACCTGTTGGCGGGCTATGAAGACTTCCGCGAATTCGACGACAACGAACTGCACCTGATCGAAGCCCTGCGCACCCTGCGCCTGATGCACCATTCCGCCTGGATCGCGCGGCGCTGGGATGATCCGGCCTTTCCCGCGGCCTTCCCGTGGTTTGCCGGGCCGCGCTACTGGCAGGACCGCATTCTCGAACTCAAGGAACAGGTCGCGCTGATGCAGGAACCGGCCCTGCGGCCGGCGCAGGTCTGACGCGCGGGCGCGACCGAGCTCTGCCGGTCCGCAAACCAGGTCGACGGACCGGCAGGCAAGGCCGCTGCGCTCAGTCGATCGCCAGCCGGCGCGAACTGGCCTGCAGCTTCTTGGGCAGTGTCAGGTTGAGTATCCCGTTCTCGTACCTGGCCTTGGCGGCCCCGGCGTCGACTTCCTGGGGCAACTGGAAGCTGCGTGACACCGAACCGTAGTAGCGCTCGCTGCGCAGGACTTTTTCGTCCCGGGTCTGCTGGTCTTCCTGCTTGACCTCGGCCGATACCGTCACCACCCCGCCGTCGATGGAGACATGGATGTCGTCCTTCGACACGCCCGGCACTTCGGCCTTTACCGTATAGGCCTCCTTGGATTCGCTGACGTCCACCTTGATCTGCGCCGGGAGCGCGTCGCCATGCAAGGGTTTGATGTAGTAGCCGGGCGTGAAATCACGGAACAGTTCGTCAAACAGGTTGCGGCCGCCAAATTGAGCAAGATTTGCCATGATGAGATCCTCCATCGAGTCCGGTTAGGCGCGGGTCGCGCCGTGCGCCCCGCATGCGACAAAAATAGCGCCGCCGACGCGCGTTTCAAGGGCATGGCAAGCCTCCTTTGACGCAGATCAAATCCGCGCCCCGGCAGGCGAAATCACGAGGAACTCAGGTACAGTTCCGGGTTGGCCGAATCGCTTCGCATTTGCCGTTTCGGCGCTCCCGCAAACCTTCGGTCGCGGCCCAATGCGGTCCGTGCCCAAACAACTTCCAACCACCAGGGATAACAAAAATGAGCAATCGCATTGCCATCGTCACCGGCGCCGGCACCGGCGTGGGCAAGGCCAGCGCCGTGGCGCTGATCAAGGCCGGTTTCACCGTCGTGTTCGCCGGGCGCCGCGCCGAGCCGCTGGCCGAAGCCATCGCCGAAGCCGGCGCCACCGCCACCAACTCGCTCGCCGTTCCCACCGACGTGGCCAGCGAAGACTCGGTCAAGGCCCTGTTCGACGCCACGGTGGCGAAGTTCGGCAGGGTGGACGTGGTGTTCAACAATGCCGGCGTCAACGCGCCGGGCATCCCGCTGGAAGATCTCACGTTCGCGCAGTGGAAGAATGTGGTCGACATCAACCTCTCCGGCATGTTCCTGTGCATACGCGAATCGTTCCGCGTGATGAAGGCGCAGAACCCGCGCGGCGGGCGCATCATCAACAACGGCTCGATCTCGGCCCATGCGCCGCGCCCCAATTCGATCGCCTATACCGCGACCAAGCACGGGGTGACCGGTCTTACCAAGACCGCGGGGCTGGACGGCCGCAAGTACGACATCGCCGTCGGCCAGATCGACATCGGCAACGCTGCCACCGAAATGGCCGCGCGCATGGCCAAGGGCGTGCCGCAGGCCAACGGCGAGATCGCCATCGAGCCGCTGATGGACGTCAACCACGTCGGCGAGGCGGTGGTGCATATGGCCAGCCTGCCGCTGGCCACCAACATCCCTTTCCTTACCGTCATGGCGACCAAGATGCCGTTCGTCGGGCGCGGCTAAGCCCGGGCAAATGCCGATGCGGCCGCGCGCATGAGCCAGGACCATCCTGCCGCACTGCCTGCCTGGACACTGGCCGGCCCGGTGGCTGCCGCGCTCGTTCTGGCAGCCGCCCTGGGCGGTGCAGGCGGCGCATGGATGACGGGACTGACCGCCGCGGCGCTGGTAGCCGCGGTGCTGGCGGCGGTGCACCATGCGGAGGTGGTCGCACATCGCGTCGGCGAGCCCTTCGGCACCCTCATCCTTGCGCTGGCGGTGACTGTCATCGAGGCCGCGCTGGTGGTCTCGATGATGCTCTCCGGCGGCCCGGGCGCCGACGCGCTGGCGCGCGACACCGTGTTCGCCGCCATCATGATCGTGTGCAACGGCGTGGTCGGACTGTGCCTGCTGGTGGGGGCCTTGCGCCATCATGTGCTGGCGTTCCGGGTGGACGGTACCGTCCCTGCGCTTTCCGTGCTGGCGGCGCTGGCGACGCTCACGCTGGTGCTGCCGGACTTCACCACCACCACCCGCGGCCCGACGTTCTCGACTTCGCAGCTGGCTTTCGCCGGTATCGCCTCGCTGGTGCTGTACGGCGCCTTCGTGTTTGTGCAGACCGTGCGCCACCGCGACTACTTCCTGCCGCTCGACACCGACAGCAAGGAAGCGCATGCGCCGCCCCCCACCGCGAGGGCCACGATGGTCAGCGCGGTGCTGCTGATGGTGTGTCTGGTGCTGGTGGTGGGCCTGGCGAAAATGCTGTCCCCCGCCATCAAGGCGGCTGTTTCAGCCGCTTCCGCACCGCCTGCGGTGGTGGGCGTGGCCATCGCGCTCCTGGTATTGCTCCCGGAAACCATGGCGGCCACCCGCGCGGCGGCGAAAAACCGCATGCAAACCAGCTTCAACCTGGCGCTCGGCTCGGCCCTGGCGACCATCGGCCTCACCATCCCGGTGGTGGCGGCGGTATCCGTTGCGCTGGGGCTGCCGCTGACGCTCGGCTTGTCCGGCAAGGACACCGTGCTCTTCGCCATCACCATGCTTGCCTCGGCGCTCACGCTTGGCAGCGGCCGCGCGACCGTCATGCAGGGAGCGGTGCATCTGGTGCTGTTTGCCGCGTTCCTGTTTCTGGCGGTGGTGCCCTGATGTCGTAGCCACTGATATCCCCATACCCGATTCACATGAAACGCGACCTCTACACCTCACGCGAGCTCGGCCGCATGCTGGCCCCCCGTTCCATCGCCGTGGTCGGCGCATCGGAGACGCCCGGCAACTTCGGTCGCCGCAGCGTCGAGAATCTGGCCGATTACGCCGGCATCGTGCATGCCATCAACCCGAAATACACGGAAGTCGCTGGCCGTCCCTGCGCGGCTTCATTGCGCGCACTCGGATACTCTCCCGACTGCGTGGTGATCGCCGTGCCGCGCGAGCGCGTGGAGCCACTGGTGGAAGAGGCGGCCGCGGTGGGCGCCGGCGGCGTGGTGGTCTACGCCTCGGGCTACTCGGAAACCGGCATCGAGGAGCGGATTGCCCAACAGGAACGCCTGGCCGCCATCGGCCGCGCCGCCGGCATGCCGATCATCGGCCCGAACTGCATCGGCATCATCAACCATGCGATGCGCTGCGGCCTTTCGTTCATGCCCCACTACCCGGAAGTGCCGGCCATCACCGGCAACATCGGCATCGTCTCGCAGTCCGGCGCGATGGGCTACATCTTCGTGCAGGCGCCGATGCGCGGCGTCGGCTTCACCCACTACCTGGCCTCCGGCAATTCCTGCGATGTCGATGTGTGCGACATGGCCTCCTACCTGGTGGACCAGCCGGAGGTGAAGGCAATCGCCTTCCTGTTTGAAGGCTTGACCGACGGTGAACGGCTGATTCGTCTGGGCGAGCGTGCCCGCGATGCCGGAAAGACCATCGTCGCCTACAAGATGACCGCCGGCAAAGCCAGCCAGCGCGCCGCCATGTCGCATACCGGCTCGCTGGCCGGGACGGATGCCGCCTACGCCGCGGCCTTCGCGCGGGTGGGGATCATCACGGTGGACAACATGGAAGCGGTGCTGGAAACCGCACAGTTCTTCGCCAAGGCGCCCGCGCCTTCCGGCAAGGGGCCGGCCGTGCTGGTGGGTTCAGGCGGAGCCGGCGTGATCGCCGCCGCCAAGGCCGAGGCCGCCGGCATGCTGCTTCCCCAGCCGGACGCCGCGGTGGACGCCAAGCTTGCCGCGGAGGTGCCGGACTTCGGCTCGACGGCCAACCCTTGCGACGTGACCGCGCAGGTGTTGAACAGCATGGATTCCTTCGCCCGCTGCATGAGCGCCTTTCTCGACCATCCGGACTTTGATGCGCTGGTGTTTCCGGTAGCCTATTCGCACCCGCAAATGACCATGGTGCGTTACAAGCAGGTGAAGGAGTTCTCGACGCGCTATCCCGGCAAGGTGATCTGCCCGATCTGGTTTCCGGAATGGCTGGAAGGTCCGGGCAGCCGCGAATACGAGACCGACGAACGCATGGCGATGTTCCGCTCCACCGAGCGCTGCATGCAGACCCTGGCCGCATGGCACCGCCGCGCCGAGCGGGCCGCCTGGCCGGTGAGCGGGCGCCTGACCCAGCCTGCGGCACTTGAACTTGCGCCTGGCACGATGACCGAGCGCGCATCGAAGGCCGCGTTGGCCGCCTACGGCATTCGCGTCACCCGCGAGGCTCTGGCCAGCGATCTCGCCGGCGCCGAAGCCGCCGCCAGCGGCATCGGCTACCCTGTCGCACTCAAGATCGAAAGCCCGGATATTCCGCACAAGACCGAAGCCGGCGTGGTGCGCCTGAACATCCGCAACGCCACCGACCTGCGCCACGCCTACGACGAGATCACCGCCGCGGCCAGACAAGTGCAACCGGCGCCGCGCATCTCCGGTGTGCTGGTGGCCGAGATGGTCAAGCCCGGCCTGGAAATCGTGATCGGCGCGAAGATCGACCCGCAATTCGGCCCGCTGGTCACCGTCGGCATGGGCGGCGTGCTGGTGGAACTGCTGCGCGACGTGCAGGTGGGGCTGGCGCCTGTGACCCGGGCCGAGGCCAGGAACATGATCGACAATCTCAAGGGCCGCCAGCTGTTCGACGGCTTCCGCGGCGCCCCACCGGCCGATATTGATGCGCTGACCGACATGGTGGTGCGCCTGTCCGAACTCATCGCCGACCACCGCGACCGCATCACCGAGATCGACGTCAACCCGGTGCTGTTGGCCGAAGACGGCGGTGTCGCGGTCGATGCCCTGCTGGTGGTCAAGTAACGGCCGCTTCCGCGCATGAGCGGGTTCACCGTCCTGTATGCAAGCCGAGCGAGGGAACGTAAGGCCGGATGCCCGCGGCGCCCAGTCTAAAATGCGTTGCTATGCCGTTGTATGCATTGCCACAACGGCCCCACTTTCAGGATCACCCGTGGCACTCCTCTTCCTCGTCCGACATGGCCAGGCTTCGTTCGGCACCGCCGACTATGACAGGTTGTCCGACCTCGGTCGCCAGCAAGCACGCTGGCTGGGCGAGTACTTCGCCGGCCGCGACCTGAGGTTCACCCGCGTGGTGGCAGGCACCTTGCGGCGCCAGCGCGAAACCGCGCGGGAACTGCTCGAAGCGATGAACACCGACGTGCCACTCGACATCCATGCCGGCCTGGACGAATACCATGGCGAGGCGCTCTATACGGCGCATACAAATGGCCGCAACCCGCTGGACCACCAGCGCGGCGACTATCGCGACTACTGGCGCACCATGAAGGCGGCCATGCATGCCTGGGCCGCGGGCGAACTGGCAGGCGTGCCGGAAACCTGGGCGCAGTTCGGGGAACGCACGCGCGCGGCGCTGAGCACGGCGGCTGCAGGCCTCAAGCGCGACGACTGCGCGCTGATCGTGAGTTCCGGCGGCGCGATCAGCCGCACCATGGTCGATATTCTCGGCGCGCCGGGTGCCACCGGCGTGGAATTCAACCTGCAGTTCCGCAACGCCGGTTTCTGCGAATTGATCGTCGCCGGCGATGGCCCAAGGCAGGAATACCGCCTCGTCGCATTCAACGCGATTCCGCATCTCGACACCCCCGAGCGCCGTCAGGCCATTACCTTCGCCTGACGCCCAACACCCGTTTCGCCTCGCACAGGACTGCGCTCGCCCTTAGCCCCCACCAACTTGAAGAACAAAAGATGAGCCTTTGGCACCAAACGCCCAGCCTCGAGCAGATCAACCGCTCGCATGACAACACCGCCGTTTCACAGATGGGCATTGAGTTCACTGAAGTCGGCGACGATTATCTGGTCGCGCGCATGCCGGTGGACGCACGCACCCGCCAGCCGGCGGGGTTGCTGCACGGTGGCGCCACCATGCTGCTGGCCGAAACGCTCGCGTCATGCGCCGCCTGGCAGACCATAGACCGCACGAAGACCGATGCGGTGGGGCTGGAGATCAACGCCAACCATCTGCGCGCCAGCCGCGAGGGCTGGGTAACCGGCCGCGTGGCCCCTATCCATGCCGGGCGCTCAACGCAGGTCTGGGAAGTGCGTGCCACGGATGACAAGCAACGCCTGGTGTCGATTTCGAGGGTGACGATTTCGCTGATACAGAAAGCGCCCGCCTACTGACGGACGGTCGTGAGGTCGGCCGATACGACGATGCGGCCATCATTTCCCCTAGCGCGCGTTGACTTGCGCCTTCGCGAAACCGGCCGTCTGCTTGTAGCGCGCCGAAATATCCTCCAGTTCGGCTTGCGGTATCACGTCGTTGACGTGCCTGAAACCGTCGGGCGCGCGCTCCTCGGCCAGTTGCATCACCTGGTCCGGGCCGTTGCCGCGGTTGGCCAGCACGATCTTGCCCGTCGCCTCGCGCCGCTCCCCTTCGTAGCGCGCCAACGCGGCCGGAATGTCGGGTTCCTCGGCCAGTGCGAAGACCATGCTCTCGGTATCCAGGATCGCCTGGGAAGCGCCGTTGGAACCGATCGGGTACATCGGGTGCGCCGCGTCGCCAAGCAGCGTCACGCGGCCGAATGACCAGCGCGGCAACGGGTCGCGGTCGCACATCGGGTATTCGTAGGCGGGACCGCCATTCGCGATGAGCGCGGGAACATCCAGCCAGTCCCATTTCCAGTTGGCGAAGGGACCGGCGAACACAGATTTTTCCACCTGCTTCGACCAGTCCTGCTTGGGCGGCGTGTCGCCGGGCACCGCCAGCTCCATGATCCAGTTGGTGAGGTTGTTGCCGGTTTCCTCGAACACCTTGCGCGAGATCGGGTAGATCACCGCCTTTTGCGTGGCGTGGCCGGCCTGCATCATCGAGCGGCCTGTCAGAAACGGCGGCCACACGCAGGCACCGCGCCACAGCACCCGGCCGGAATAACGCGGCGGCCCTTCGTCCGGATACAAAAAGGCACGCACGGTGGAATGAATGCCGTCGGCAGCGATCAGCAGGTCGGCCTCGACTTCCGCCACGGTCTCGCCGGTGCGTCGGTTCTCGAACACGGCATGGGCTTTCGGGCCGCTCGCGTCGAAGCTCTTGATGGCATGCCCGGTAAGGACACGGTCCGCGCCCAGGCGTTCGATGGCCTTCTTGAGCAACATGAAGTGCAGTTCGCCGCGATGAATCGAAATCTGCGGGTAGTCGTAGCCCCCGGCAATACCACGCGGCTCGCGCCAGATGGCTTGGCCGTGCTTGTTGAAATACGCCAGTTCCGCGGTTTCTATGCCTAGGGCCTTCAGATCCTCCAGCAGTCCCAGACCGGCCAGGATCTTCACGCTGTGGGGTAGCAGGTTGATGCCCACACCCAGCGGTTCGAGCTTTTCCACCGCCTCGAACACCATGCAGGGAATGCCCTGCTTGTGGCACTGCAGGGCCATCACGAGGCCACCGATGCCGCCGCCGGCGATGGCAATGCGGGTTTCAATGTTGTGCATGTCTTCTCCGAACCGGTCCAGCGCCCACCGCCGCATGCCGGCTATTTTCCGAACAATTTCCTCACCGCTCCGCCCACCCCTTCCGCGGCGCCACCCACACCCTTGGCCAGCCCTTCGACGCTGATGCCCAGTACACCCGCCACCGAACTGCCCATGCGCGTGGCCAGGCTTTCATTGAGGGAAAACTTCGGGTCGGTGAGGTTGCCTTCAAGGGTGAACTGGATGTTGATCCTGCCGTTGCGGTCTTTCAGTGCGCCCACCGCGGCCTGGCGTGGCACGCCCATGAAGGTGCCGAACGTGCCGCTGGCGGGCGCCAGTTCCAGCCCGATCAGGGTCAGGCTGCCCGGTGCGCGCAGCTGGTTGTTCTTGACCGTGGACTTGATGTCCAGGTCCAGCTGGCCGCGCCTGACGCCGGTTTCGGCGGCCTTGATCAGGTAAGGCTGCAGGGCCAGCATGTCCACACCCTTCAATTTCATGGTGATCTCGGAATCCTTGCTGGCGATCTCGGCCCAGCCCTTGATCGACAGCGTGCCATTCTGCTGCACGCCCTTGACGGTGCCGTCGATGGCGATGCCGGTCTTGCCGGTCAGTTCCGGAATTCGGACATCATCGACCCTGGCATGCAGGTCTTCGAGCCTTACCTTGTGCGGCGGTGTCCGCAGGGTGGCATCGAAGAGTTCCAGTGCGCCGCCCCTGATCTCGACCTTGCCTATGGTCACCGGCACGCCGCCGCCCTGGTTGCCCGGCGTCGCCGACTTTTCCAGCAGGCTGGGCAACAGACGCAGCTTGCCTTCGCGGCTGCGCAGCACCGACAGGTAGGCATCGTCGACCTCGATGCGTTTGATGCGCACCTTGGCCGACAACAGATCGGCCAGTTCCGGCACGATGACGATGCGCCCTGCGCGCAGGGCATCGTCCGCCGGCCAGCCCTTGGGGCCCTTGATGCGCACCCCTTCAACCACAATGGAGGAAAAACCCACCGAGATCGAACCGACCTCCGCGTCCGCCCCCAGGGCCGCTTCCACCTGGCCCTTGAGCGCCTTGGTCGCGAAATGCACGCCGGCGACGCCGGCCACCGCCAGCAGGAGCACGATCGCCCCTGCAATCAGCAACCAGCGCGGCAGGCGCTTGCCAGCCATGTCTGCTTACTTCAGCGCCTTGAAGCGAATCCGCTTGGGTTTGGCGCCCTCTTCACCCAGGCGCTTCCTCTTGTCGGCCTCGTATTCCTGGTAGTTGCCGTCGAAGAAGGTCCATTGCGATTCGCCTTCGGCCGCGAGGATGTGCGTGGCAATGCGGTCCAGGAACCAGCGGTCGTGGGAGATCACCATCACGCAGCCCGGAAACTCGAGCAAAGCGTCTTCGAGCGCGCGCAGGGTTTCCACGTCAAGGTCATTCGACGGCTCGTCAAGCAGCAGGACGTTGCCGCCCTTCAACAGGGTCTTGGCCAGGTGCAGGCGTCCGCGCTCGCCGCCGGAGAGGTTGCCAACGATCTTTTGCTGGTCGCCGCCCTTGAAGTTGAAGCGCCCAAGGTAAGCCCGCGAGCTCATCTCGAACTTGCCTACGGTGATGATGTCGGCCCCGCCAGAGACGTCCTCGAACACGGTTTTCTTGTCCGAAAGGTCGTCGCGGGTCTGCTCGACAAACGCCATGTTGACCGTCGAGCCAATGGCGACTTCGCCGGAATCCGGCTTCTCGCGGCCGGCGATCATCTTGAAGAGCGTCGACTTGCCGGCGCCGTTCGGACCAATGATGCCGACGATCGCGCCGGGGGGCACGGTGAAGGACAGCTTGTCGATCAGGAGGCGGTCGCCGAACGACTTGCTCACCTCCTTGAATTCGATGACGGAGTCGCCGAGGCGCTCGCCTACCGGGATGAAGATTTCCGAGGTTTCGTTGCGCTTCTGGTACTCATAGCTGGAGAGTTCCTCGAAGCGCGCGATCCGCGCCTTGCTCTTGGCCTGGCGCGCCTTGGGGTTCTGGCGCACCCATTCCAGCTCCTTCTTGAGGTTTTTCTGGCGCGCCGATTCGCTCGACTCCTCCTGCTTCAGGCGGTCCTGCTTCTGTTCCAGCCAGGAACTGTAGTTGCCCTTCCATGGAATGCCGGATCCGCGGTCGAGTTCTAGAATCCACTCGGCGGCATTGTCGAGGAAGTAGCGGTCATGGGTGATGCCCACCACCGTGCCGGGAAACTTGGCCAGGAACTGCTCAAGCCAATCCACTGATTCGGCATCCAGGTGGTTGGTCGGCTCATCGAGCAGCAGCATGTCGGGTTTGGAAAGCAGCAACCGGCACAGCGCCACGCGGCGCTTCTCGCCGCCGGACAGGTGGCCGATGTTGGCGTCCCAGGGTGGCAGGCGCAACGCGTCTGCCGCGATTTCCAGCTGCAGGTCGGTATTGCCGCCCTCGCTTTCGGTGGCGATGATGGCTTCAAGCTCGGCTTGCTCAGCGGCCAGCTTGTCGAAATCGGCGTCCGGCTCGGCGTACTCCGCATACACCTCGTCGAGCCGCTTCTTGGCCGCCAGCACGCCGCCAATTCCTTCTTCCACCGCCTGGCGCACGGTCTGCGTGGGGTCGAGCTGCGGTTCCTGCGGCAGGTAGCCGATCTTCAGGTTCGGCATGGGCGTGGCTTCGCCCTCGATTTCCTTGTCGAGGCCGGCCATGATCTTGAGCAGCGTCGACTTGCCGGAGCCGTTCAAGCCCAGCACGCCTATCTTGGCGCCGGGAAAGAATGACAGCGAAATGTTCTTGAGGATCTGGCGCTTCGGCGGAACGATCTTGCCGACGCGGTTCATGGTGAAGACGTATTGGGCCATTGGTGCTTTCAGACGGCTGGTTTGCTGAGAAAGGCGAGACTTTACCGCAAGCGACGGCGGAGAATTTTTCCTGCACGAACATGGCGAGCCATGATCCGCACGCCTGGAGACGTCAGCCGAAATCGCGCCTGCCTCGGGGTAGGTGGCGGAAATCCAATCTTTTCCCGGATACCTGTAGCGCAGCGTCCAAATACAATTGCGCGACTCACGTTCGCCACTTCGGGACACTCATGGACGACCTCGATTTCTCGCACCTTGCAGCGACATCCCCCGCACCGGCCCCTGCGCCTTCCGCGTCGCCCACCGCGACGCAATTCCCCAACAAGTCCCTTCCGACAGATCCGCAACTGGCGGCGCGCTTTTTCGCCACCGCCAGCGATGAGGAAACCGTGGGAGCCGGCACCAGCATCTTCGTCGAGGGAGAAAAGCCAGGCTCCGGCCTTTTTTCCCGGAAGGCGCGCATGTACCTGCTGCGCGAAGGCCAGGTCGCGCTGACCCTGAAGGGCAAACCCCTGCATCTGGTGCTGCCGGGAGAGGTCTTCGGCGAACTGGCCATCATCTCGGATGCGCCCCGCAGCGCAACCGCGACCGCGCTCAAGGCGTCACGCATAGCTTCGATGGACGAGAAGCGCGTGCTGCAAGCGCTGCCGCAGACACCGGAATTCGCCTTGCAGCTGGTGACCAGCCTCACCAGCCAAATGCGCCGCGGCGTCGAACGCCTGCTCGCCGCCAGGCGGCCAATCCAGCCCCGCGCGGGTGGCGCGGGCCTCGACGCGGAGCAGATTGCCAGGCTCCGCCGCACGCTCGGCGACCCGTCGCCGACCCTGATGAAGAAGGAAGACAGGGTGGTCAATCAGGGCGCCAGCGGCGGCTTCATGTTCGTCTTGCTGGAAGGCGTGGTCACCATCAGCGTCAACGGTTCGGCGGTGGAACAGGTCGGCCCCGGCGAGTCTTTCGGCGAAGCCGCCCTCCTAGGCGCCACTACGCGCGCTGCCGGCGCGGTGGCCGAGACCGACGGTGCCTGGTTGCCGGTCAATCGCGAAGCCTTTCTCAGGATAGTGCGTGAGCACCCGGCGATCGGTCTCGCCCTGTTGCGCTCGATGTGCGAGCGCGTCAGGCACCTCAATGGCCAGCTCGGCTAAGGGGCAATGCCCAGCCGTTTGCGATCCGCTGTGGGCCGATACGCGGGCTGCATGACCTGGCCCCGGGCGGGCAGTCGCATATCATTGTGCTTGCGCGCACGCTACCGCCCCCTCGCCCATGAAGAAGCCCCTCGTACTGCTCACCAACCCGATAGATCCGGCCGGCATGGACATGCTGGCCCCGCATGCGGATATCCGCCAGGCCGCCGCCACCGACCACGACACCCTGCGCCGTGAAGTTGCCGATGCCGACATCATCATCGTGCGCGCCTTCCTTCCGCCTGATCTGCTAGACCATGCACCGCGCCTTCTGGCCTGCATGCGCCATGGTGCCGGGGTTGACCTGATCCCGGTGGATGCCGCCACCCGGGCCGGCGTTATCGTGGGCAACGTGCCGGGCGCCAATGCGCAGACCGTCGCCGAGTACTGTATCGCGCAATTCCTGCAACATGCACGCGGCACCGGCCTAGCCAATCGCCTCATGCGCGAAGGCGGCTGGGGCGCGGCGCGCGTGCTGGCCGACCGCGCCACCGAGATACATGGCAAGACTGTCGGCATCGTCGGCGTGGGCGACATCGGCAACCGGCTGGCCGCGATTTGCCATCACGGCTTCGGCATGCGGGTGATCGGCTACCGGCGACGGCCGGAATTGATGCCGGGAATCGTTGAGTCCGTCAGCGTCGACCAGGTGTTCGCGAAGAGTGACTACGTCGCCCTGTGCTGCCCGCTCACGCCCGAGACCCGACACCTCGCCGATGCCCGGCGCATCGGGCTGATGAAGCCGCACACCTTCCTGGTCAATGTGTCGCGCGGCCCGGTGGTGGACCAGGCGGCGCTGGTGAAGGCATTGCAAGAGGGCAGCATCGGCGGCGCCGGCCTGGACGTGTTCGAGACCCAGCCGCTACCCGCAGGCGATCCGCTGCTGGGCCTGGACAACGCCCTGCTCACGCCGCACCTCGCGGGCCTGTCAGCGGAGAGCATGCGCGCGATGAGCCTGGTGGCTGTGGCAGATACGCTGCGGGTGCTGGCGGGCGAGAAGCCGCTCAATTTCGTCAACCCTGAAGCCTGGCCGGCAGCGCAAGCGCGCCGCGCGGCCATCGCACATGGAAAGGCCTGAACATGAAGATCAAGAGCGTCGAGGCTATCTGGCTGCGCGTCCCCATCCCGGAGCACCAGCAACACGTCAGCGACCTCGGCCGCACCACTTCGTTCGACACCGCGCTGGTGCGCGTGGAAACCGAATGCGGCATCGTCGGCCATGGCGAAGCCAAGGAGGAAGTCGGTAGCGTCGCGAACTGCCATGCCGTCGCCGCCGCGATCAACCGCAAGTTCGGACCGATGCTGACAGGCGAGGACCCGCGTGACACCGCCCGTCTGTGGGAGCGCATGTACAACGGCTCGCGCGACCACTTCGCGCTATCGCGCGGCCGGGTGTTTCCCATCCTAGGGCGGCGCGGCATCACGGTGGCGGCCATCGGCGGCATCGACATGGCACTGTGGGACATCCTCGGCAAGTCGCTCAACGCCCCGGTTTGGCGCCTCCTGGGCGGGCGCAAGGCCGCGAGCATGCCGGCCTACGCTTCGGGCGGCTGGGCCGGTGCGGACAAGATCGGCGAACAACTGATGGGGTATGTGGAGCGTGGTGGCTTCAAGGCCGTGAAGATGCGCGTTGGCGTGATGGACGGCGACGTGGCAGGTTCGGTCAGGCGGGTCAAGGCGGCGCGTGCGGCTCTGGGCGATGGCATCGGCCTGATGTGCGACGCGCATGGCACTTTCAGCGTGCCGGAGGCCAAGCGCTTCTGCCGCATGGTCGAGGACTGCAATCTCGAATGGTTCGAGGAACCGGTCACCGCCGACGACAAGCGCGGCTATGCCGAGGTACGCGCCGCCACCGCCATCCCGATCGCGGCCGGCGAGAGCGAATTCACCCGCCATGATTTTCGCGACCTCATCGACGCCCGCGCGGTGGATGTGCTGCAGCCCGACCTGGCGATTTGTGGCGGCATCACCGAGGCCATGCGCATCGCCGCGCTGGCCAGCACCTATAACCTCAAGCTGGCGCCGCACCTCTGGACCGGCGCACCCGCGTTCGCGGCTGGCCTGCATGTGGCCGCCGCAGCGCCCGCCGGCTTCATCGTCGAGTATTCGCTCGGTGCCAATCCGCTACTGCATGACCTGGTCGACGAGAAATTCCCGGTCAAGGACGGCATGGTCGAGATTCCGGACCGGCCGGGCCTCGGCCTCACCATCAATGCCGATTTCGTCAAACGCCACGCCGTCCCGCTCGGCTGAGCCCTTTCGCACCAACAAGGAGGAGACCAGATGAATACCCGTAACCGACGCAAACTCATGGCCGCTGCTGCATGGACGGCCCTGGCCGTCCTTTCAGGCGCGTCCGCGCAAGCCACGGCCCAGGACAATTTTCCATCGCGGCAGATGCGCATCATCGTGCCTTTCGCGCCTGGTGGCGCCACCGACATGCTGGCCCGATTGCTGGCGCAGAAAATGGGCGAGTCCTTCAACCAGAGCGTGATCGTCGAGAACAAGCCCGGTGCAGGCGGAAA
Organism: Burkholderiales bacterium; assembly: GCA_965279115.1. Lineage (GTDB taxonomy): Bacteria > Pseudomonadota > Gammaproteobacteria > Burkholderiales > JAEUOS01 > JAEUOS01. The sequence continues at coordinate 5,403,271 of OZ257137.1, read as the reverse complement.
TATCGGCGCCGAGGCCGGTGCCAAGGCGCCACCGGACGGCTACACCCTCACGCTTGCGGCCGCCGGCTTCATGGCCGTCAACCCGTCGGTCTACAGCAAGCTCGGCTACGACTCCGTCAAGGACTTCCAGCCGATCTCGCTCCTGGTCAACGCACCGCTGCTGTTCGTGGTCCATCCCAAGGTGCAGGCCAATTCCGTGCGGGAGTTCATCAGCTTCGCACGCGCCAACCCCGGCAAAATCACTATCGGCAATGGCGGCACGGGCACGGCGCAGCACCTGGGCGGCGAGTTCTTCACCAGCACCGCCGACATCAAGGTGGTGCATGTGCCCTACAAGGGCAGCGCCCCGGCGACCAGCGACCTGCTGGGTGGCGTGTTCGACGCCCAGTTCGACAACATGGTCACGCTGATCCCGCATGTCAAGGCGGGCAAACTGCGCGCGCTCGGCGTGTCCTCCGCCAAGCGCGTCCCGCTGCTGCCCGACGTGCCCACCATCGCCGAGTCCGCCCTGCCCGGCTTCGAGACCGGCACCTGGTACGGCGTGGTGGCGCCGGCCGGCACGCCGCGCCCGGTTGTGGACAAGCTCAATCGCGAAGTCCTGCGCATCCTCGCGCTACCGGACGTGCAGGAGAGGCTTGCCTCACAGGGCCTTGAACCGGCGGGCAATTCCCCTGCGGACTTCGCGACCATGATCCGCGCGGAAATCGCCAAATACGCGAAGATCGTCAAGGCCGCCGGCATCAAGGCCGAGTAGCCTCATACCCCGCCCTCCCGTATCGGAAGCCCATTGGCCATCAAGCAAAAGCCCCTCAATCTTGCCCTGCAGGGCGGCGGCTCGCACGGTGCCTTCACCTGGGGCGTGCTCGACCGCCTGCTGGAGGACGGGCGCATCCGCTTCGATGGCATTTGCGGCACCAGCGCCGGGGCCATGAACGCGATCGTGTGCGCCTACGGCAACATGAAGGGAGGCCCCGACGATGCGCGTGCAGCGCTGCACGATTTCTGGCGCAAGGTCAGCAGCGCCGGCGAGCGCTACAGCCCGATACGCAACCTGCCGATGGCCGGGCCGTTCGGCGCGGCAGTGCGCGATACCAGCTACGCCGTGTTCGACACCCTCAGCCGGACGTTTTCACCTTACCAGCTGAACCCGTTCAACTTCAACCCGCTGCGGGAAGTCCTCGAGGATGTGGTGAAGTTCGACGAGTTGAAGACCTGTACCGATATCCGCGTCTTCGTCTGTGCCACCAATGTACGCACCGGCAAGCCGCGCGTATTCACCAACCGCGAGGTCACCGCCGACGCGGTGCTGGCCTCGGCCTGCCTGCCCACCCTGTTCCAGGCGGTGAAGATCGGCGACGAGCACTATTGGGATGGCGGCTATGTCGGCAACCCTGCGATCTACCCGTTGATCTACGAAACCACCACCGCCGACGTGATGGTGGTGCACATCAATCCGCTGGACGTGGCGGATCTGCCGCGCACGGCCGGCGACATCATGGACCGCATCAACGAGATCAGCTTCAATTCGTCGCTGGTGGCGGAGATGCGCGCGATCGCCTTCGTGCAGAAACTCATCACCGACGGCTGGATCAAGGACGAGTTCGCCCCGCGCCTGCGCAACATGCTCATGCACGCCATCCGTGCGGATCACGACCTCGGTCACCTCGGCATCGAAAGCAAGCTCGACCCGTCGTGGGACCACCTCACCGACCTGCGGGACCGCGGACGGGCGCGCGCCGAAGAGTGGCTGGAGCAGAACTTCGCCGCGCTCGGCAAACACTCGACCGTGGATATCCGCGCCGACTACCTGTAGCCCGCCGTGCCGGGAGAAAGAACACCATGACCGATCAGCCATTCTCGCTTTCCGGGCGCATTGCGCTGGTGACCGGCGCCTCGCGCGGCCTGGGTGCCGCGATCGCCGAACGCTATGCGCGAGCCGGCGCCCTGGTGGTGCTCAACGCGCGCGACGCTGCTGCCCTGGAGGCGGTGAAGTCACGCATCGAAGCCGCCGACGGGCGCGCGGAAGTCGCCGCCTTCGATGTTGCCGACGAGCCTGCGCAGACCGCCGCGCTCGATCGCATCACGCAGCGCCACGGACGGCTCGATATCGTGGTGGCCAACGCTGGCATACAGCATCGCAAACCGCTCGTCGAATTTGCCACCGAGGATTTCCGTCGCGTAGTAGACGTCAACCTCACCGCGGTATGGACACTGGCGCGCGAAGCGGCGCGCCGCATGATGCCGGCCAGGCGCGGCCGCATCATCATCACCGGATCGATCAGCGCGATGCTGGCGCGCCCCACCATCCACGCCTACATCGCCAGCAAGGGCGCGGTGCATTCGCTTACCCGCTCGCTGGCGGTTGAACTGGCGCCACACAACATCACCGTCAATGCGCTCGCACCGGGATTCTTCGCCACCGAGATGAACACGGCGCTTACCCAGAACGCGGATTTCAATGCGTTCGTGGCGCGCAGCGTACCGATGGCACGCTGGGGCGACCCCGCCGAAATCGGCGGACCTGCCCTCTTTCTCGCCTCCGACGAGGCATCATTCGTGACCGGTCACATTCTCACCGTGGACGGCGGGATGACTTCGTCGATGTAGGAGCGCACGGGGCCCCGCAGGGCCCCGCAGTGGCATGGTGACTAGTACACCACCACCGAGCGGATCGATTCGCCCGAGTGCATGAGGTCGAAGCCGCGGTTGATGTCATCGAGCGGCATGGTGTGGGTGATCAGGTCGTCGATGTTGATCTTGCCGTCCATATACCAGTCGACGATCTTCGGCACATCTGTGCGACCGCGCGCGCCGCCGAAAGCGGTGCCCTTCCAGACCCGTCCGGTGACCAGCTGGAACGGGCGGGTCTTGATCTCCTGCCCGGCGCCAGCGACGCCGATGATCACCGAGACGCCCCAGCCGCGATGGCAGCATTCGAGCGCCTGGCGCATCACGTCCACGTTGCCGATGCACTCGAAGCTGTAGTCCGCCCCACCGCCGGTCAGTTCCACCAGGTGGGCAACGAGGTCACCGCCCACATCCTTCGGGTTGACGAAGTGCGTCATGCCGAATTTCTCGGCCAGGGGCTTCCTCGCCGGATTGAGATCGACCCCGACGATCATGTTGGCGCCGGCCAGGCGCGCGCCCTGCACCACGTTGAGCCCGATGCCGCCGAGACCGAACACCACCACGTTGGCGCCCGGTTCCACCTTGGCCGTGTTGATTACCGCGCCAATGCCGGTGGTGACACCGCAGCCGATGTAGCAGATCTTGTCGAAAGGAGCGTCCTCACGCACCTTGGCCAGCGCGATCTCCGGCAGCACGGTGAAGTTCGCGAACGTGGAACAGCCCATGTAGTGATGGATCTTCTTGCCGCCGATCGAGAAGCGGCTGGTGCCGTCGGGCATCAGCCCCTTGCCCTGGGTACCGCGAATGGCAGTGCACAGGTTGGTTTTTTGCGACAGGCAGGACTTGCACTGGCGGCATTCCGGCGTATAGAGCGGAATGACGTGGTCGCCCTTCTTGAGCGAGGTGACGCCGGGACCGACATCGACCACCACGCCCGCGCCCTCATGGCCGAAGATGGCCGGGAACAGGCCCTCGGGATCGGCGCCGGAGCGGGTGAATTCGTCGGTATGACAAATGCCCGTGGCCTTGATTTCCACCAGCACTTCACCGGCCTTGGGGCCTTCCAGTTGTACGGTCTCGATGACCAGCGGTTTGCCGGCCTCGTAGGAGACTGCTGCGCGCACATCCATTGCTTGATTCCCGGATCAGGTTGAACGAGCCTGAATGATAAGCGAGAGACCCGGGATGCGGGCGCGCTACTCCTTGACCGCCCCGGTCATGCCCGACACGTAGTGATCGACGAAGAAGGAATACATCACCGCCACCGGCAGTGAGCCCAGGAGCGCACCCGCCATCAGCGAACCCCAGTGGTAGACATCGCCTTCCACCAGTTCGGTCACCACACCGACCGGAACGGTCTTCACCTCCGATGAGGACACGAAGGTCAACGCGTAGATGAACTCGTTCCACGACAGCGTGAAGGCGAAGATGCCGGCCGAGATCAGGCCCGGCACCGCCAGCGGCAGGATGATCTTCCAGAGAATTTCGAAACGCGTCGCGCCGTCGATGAGCGCACATTCCTCGAGCTCGTAGGGGATCGAGCGGAAATAGCCCATCAGGAGCCAGGTGCAGAACGGGATCAGGAAGGTGGGATAGGTGAGGATCAATGCCCAGCGGGTGTCGAAAAGGCCGAGCTTGAATACGATGGCCGCCAGCGGAATGAACAGGATGGAAGGCGGCACCAGGTAGGCCAGGAAAATACCCAGCCCTACCTGTCGAGAGCCCTTGAAGCGCAGGCGCTCGATGGCATAGGCCGCCAGTACCGAACAAGCCAGGGAGACAAAGGTGGCGACCACCGAGACCAGCACGGTGTTCCACAGCCACTCCGGATAAGCCGTATCAAACAGCAGTTTCTTGAAATGCGCGAGCGTCGGTTCGATCACCCAGAAAGGATTGCCTTCGCGTGAAAGCAGTTCCTTGTTCGGCTTGAACGAGGTGATCACCATCCAGTAGAAGGGAAACAGCAGGACGAACACGAAGATGGCCAATGGCAGATATATCGTGACGACCTTGCTGCGCACGGTCTCCAGATAGCCCATGCCCTGGGTGCCGTCATCCTTGACGCCGGAAACGCCGTCCGCGCCGGTTTCGATACTCATTTGTCGCTCCCGCCCTGTTGCCATGCGCGTCGCTGCAGGCCGAAGAAACTGAATAGGATGGCCGCCAGCAGGAACGGCACCATCGCGATCGCAATCGCCGCGCCCTCGCCCAGCGCGCCGCCTGAAATCGCCCGCTGGAATGAAAGTGTGGCCATCAGGTGGGTGGCGTTGAGCGGCCCGCCGCGGGTGATCACGTAAATCAGCTGGAAGTCGGTGAAGGTGAACAGCACCGAGAACGTCATTACCACCGCGATGATGGGCGTGAGGAGCGGCAGGGTGATGAAGCGGAAGCGCTGCCAGCCCGATGCGCCGTCGATGGCGGCCGCCTCATAAAGGGAAGGCGAAATCGTCTGCAAACCTGCCAAGAGTGTGATGGCCACAAAGGGCACGCCGCGCCACACGTTGGCCGCGATTACGGAAATGCGCGCATTCCACGGATCGCCGAGAAAGTCGATGTACTTGTCGATCAGGCCGAGCTTGACCAGCACCCAGCTGATGACCGAAAACTGCGAGTCGTAGATCCACCAGAAGGCGATCGCCGACAGCGCCGTCGGCACGATGTACGGCAGCAGGATCACCGCACGAAAAAAGGTCTTGAACGGGAGCCTTTCGTTGAGCAGGATCGCCAGCCACAAGCCCAGAAAAAACTTGAGCACGCTGGCGATGATGGTATAGAACATCGTGTTGAACAACGCCAGTCGGGTGACAGCGTCACCCCACAGGAACTGGTAATTCTCGATGCCGACCCATTCACCGGGGCGCCCGACTTTGGCATCGGTGAAGCCAAGCCATACACCCAGGCCCAGCGGGTAGGTGAGGAACAACACGAGCAGCACCGCCGCCGGAAACATGAAGATGAATCCGAGCGCGTTGCGGCTGTTCTGCAGTTTTTGGAACATTGATTCGACCGAAGGCCGTCATTGGGAAATTGGGGCACAACACCTGCCAGGCCGCCTGCGGAGAGGACGGCCATCGCGCCGGCCGTCTGCAACAGGCGGGCGGCCGAACGCGATGTGACTCCAACGGGCCGAAGCCCGCCGGACATCAGACCTTGTAGTAACGCTCGGCGCGCTTCTGCGCGCGCTCCGCTGCTTCCTTGGGGGACTTGGAACCCGACGCCGCTTCGGCCACCATGTTGGTGACGATGAAGTCGCCCAGGGCGCCCGCCGAGGCGTAACCGAGTTTGCCTGCATAGCCGGCCGGCCGCAGGTTCTTGACTGCGTCGCGGTACGGCAGGTGCTTGGGGTCCGCGGTCCAGATCGGGTTGGCTTCGTAGGCCTTGAGCGGCTGCGCGATGTAGCCTCCCGAGCCCTGCAACCAGGCGCCGAACTGTTCCTGCTCCATCATGAAACGCAGGAATTCCTTGGCCGCCTTCGGATACTTGGTGTACTTCATGACCATCTGGTTGAAGAACAGGTGGTACTCGGTCGGCACACCCACCGGTCCGACCGGGAAGGCGGCGTGCTGGATGTCGGCCGCCATCTCCTTGACCTTGGGATCGGTGGAATTCTTGGCCGCATAGTAGATCGAGATGCCATTGTTGGTGACGCTGACCTGGCCGTCGAGGAAGGCCTTGTTGTTGTTCGGGTCCAGCCACGACAGCGTGCCGGGCACGAAGGTGGCATACAGTTCCTTCGCGTACTCCAGCGCCTTGATCGTGGCCGGGCTGTCGATCACCACCTTGTTGTTCTTGTCGACGATCGAACCGCCGAAGGCCCACAGCAGCCAGTGGGTCCAGCCGCTGTCGCCGGTGGCGTTGCCGAGCGCGAAGCCGCCGGGCGTGCCCTTCTCCTTCAGGGCCTTCATCATCTTCAGGAAATCGTCGGTGTTTTTCGGGAACGAACTGAAGCCTGCGGCCTTCACCTGGCTTTCGCGATACACCATCATCGCGCCGGCCGAGCCCAGCGGCACGGCGATCCACTTCTTGCCATCCGGCTTCAGGTAGGCCTCGCACGAGGGATACCAACCGCCGTACTTCTTGCCCAGGTACTCGCACAGGTCGGTGACGTCGAGCAGCTTCTCGGGGTAGAGGTTGGCGTCGTCGTTGGTCGAAAGGATGATGTCCGGGCCCGCGCCGGTGTTGGCGGCAACAGCGGCCTTCGGTCGCACGTCCTCCCAGCCTTCGTTGTCAACGCGCACCTCGATGCCGGTCTTTGCGGTGAACGCTGCCACGTTCTTCATGTACTGATCGATATCGCCCTGCACGAAGCGGCTCCAGCGCAGCACGCGCAGCTTGGCGCCCTTCTCGGGGGTATTGTTCCACTGTGCATGGGCATCCTTGACCCAGATCAGCGGGCCGGTACCGGCGGTGACCGCCGCGGCGGTCGAGGAAGTTTGCAGAAACTTGCGACGGGTGAAGTGAACCATGATGGTTGTCTCCGATTGTTGATGAGGCTTGCAGACTGCGGGTTTGAAAAACAACGGGATTCTAGCGCTGACGAAACGGCATCAGGCCGCCAGGCGCTTGCCGCTGGCGGCGTCGAACAGGTGCGCCCGGCTGGTATCGGGTTTGAGACGGATGGTCGCGCCCGGTCGGAAGTCGTGGCGCTCGCGGAAGATGCTTGTCACCTCGACCCCCGCGATCTTGGTGAACACCTGGGTATCGGCGCCGGTGGGCTCGACGACCACCACCTCGGTAGGCACACCTTCGTTGCCGGACGCCATGTCGATGTGCTCGGGCCGGCTGCCATAGATCACCTGCTGACCTTCGGCGGCCTTGCCACGGGCGTTGTCCGGCATCGGCAGCGCCAGGCCACCTTCGAGCGCCACCTGCCCGCCCTTGACGGTACCGGGAATGAAATTCATCGCCGGCGAGCCGATGAAGCCGGCCACAAACTGGTTGGCCGGAAAATCATAAAGCTCGAGCGGCGAGCCGATCTGTTCGACAATGCCGTCGCGCATGACGACGATCTTGTCGGCCATTGTCATGGCCTCGATCTGGTCGTGGGTCACATAGATCGACGTGGTCTTCAAGCGCTGATGCAGTTCCTTGATCTCGGTGCGCATGGCCACGCGCAGCTTGGCGTCGAGGTTGGACAACGGTTCGTCGAACAGGAACACCTGCGGATCGCGCACGATGGCGCGGCCCATGGCCACGCGCTGCCGCTGGCCGCCGGACAACTGGCGCGGGAACCGATCCAGCAATGACTTGAGGCCCAGGATGTCGGCCGCCTTGCCGACGCGCTCCTCGATGAACGCCTTCTCCTTCTTGGCCAGCATCAGCGAGAACGCCATGTTGTCGCGCACGGTCATGTGCGGATACAGGGCATAGTTCTGGAACACCATGGCGATGTCGCGTTCCTTGGGCGGCATGTCGTTGACCACCTTCGCGCCAATGCTGATCTGCCCGCCGGAAATCTCCTCCAGGCCGGCGATCATGCGCAACAGGGTGGACTTGCCGCAGCCGGACGGACCGACGAGAACGCAGAATTCGCCATCGGCGATGTCGACAGAAACGCCCTTGATGATGTGGGTCTGGCCAAAATACTTCTGGACCTGGCCAATGGTGACCGATGCCATGAATTTCCTTTCAGATGACGCTACCGCAGCATGGCGCTATGGTCGCCAGTTGTTGTTGTACGCGGCGCATTTTCGCTGCGCCGCGACAACGTAACAAGCTGCATCGCACCATTTCAACGCAGATGTGGCAATGCCTTTCGTCCGACATAGGGTATTCCCGCACTTTCTTCGATCCGCAGGCCTTCGTTCCACTTGGCCATGCGTTCAGAGCGCGCGAACGACCCCACTTTCAGCTGGCCCGCGTTCCAGCCGATTGACAGATGCGTGATGGCAACATCCTCGGTTTCGCCTGACCGCGCGGATACCAGCGCGCTCATGCCGGCCGCCTTTGCCGCTGCGAGCGCCGCGCGGGTCTCGGTCACCGTGCCGGCCTGGTTGAGCTTGATCAGCGCGCTGTTGACCGCACCGATGCCGGCCGCATGGGTCACACGGGAGGCGCTGGTAACCAGGTAGTCGTCACCAATGATCTGGCAGCGCTTTCCATACAAGCGGGTGAACTCGACCAGGCCCGCCTCGTCGTCCTCGGCCAGCGGATCCTCGATGGAGACGATCGGGAACGCGTCCAGCCACTTTCCAAGCATGGCAATCATGCCGGCCGTATCGAGCCGGCGTTTTTCCAGGCCCAGCGTGTATTGACCGTTGCTGCCGAATTCGGAGGCTGCGATGTCCAGCGAGATCGCCACATCGGCAAGCGGCCGGAAGCCGGCATGCTCGATGGCGCGGGTGAGCATCTCCAGCGCTTCTTCGTTGGCATCGAACTGCGGCCACCAGCCCCCTTCGTCGGCCACACCGGCCAGCTTGCCGGCGGCCTTCATCAGGCTGCCGGCGGCCATGTAGACCTCGGCTGTCATTTCGAGAGCCTGCGCAAAGCTGGTGGCCCCCAATGCCATGACCATGAAATCCTGCAGGTCGACGCGTCGCCCTGCATGCGCCCCGCCGCCGAGAATCTGGATCTCCGGCAGCGGCATGCCGACCGGCTGACCGCCTGACACGTAGCGCCACAGGGGTTGCCCGGACGCCGCCGCGGCGGCGTGCAGCACCGCGAGGCTGGCAGCCACCGTGGCGTTGCCACCCAGACGCGACTTGTTGGGCGTGCCGTCCAGTTTGATCATGGCATGGTCGCAGCCAGCCTGGTCGGTGGCGTCGCGGCCCTTGAGAACAGCGGCGATTTCGCCATTCACGTTACCCACCGCCTGGCGCACATCGTAGCCGCCCAGCCGGGTGCCGCCATCGCGCAGGTCGATCGCCTCGCGGGTGCCGCGCGAGGCGCCTGCCGGCGCGATGCCGCGCCCCTTGGCGCCGCCCGCGAGGGTGACTTCTGCCTCAACCGTCGGACGTCCGCGCGAATCCCAGATGCGGCGTCCGACCACCTTCTCAATGACGTTCATGTTGCGATTTCCTCATTCCATGCGGCGCGCACTGCGGCGAGCCGGCTTTCAGGTTGCAGCAGCAGGTGCCGCGCAACGCGGCGTACCCGCGCCTTGGGTATCTCTTCGGTGATGTACTCCACTGGCGACTTGCCATCCACGCGAGCCTGCAGCAGGCCGGGCAGCAACTCGGCCACACGCGCTTCGAGCCCCTGGCCCGCTTCCCAATCGACGCCCGCAAGATAGGCGGCCGCGAGCCGGTCGAATGAATCCAGATACTGCGCCGCCCATTGCGGCCGCCAAAGGCACTTGAGCAGCAGGTGGTTCAGGCAGAACGCCAGGTCGAAGGCGGGGTCCCCCCACCAGGCGCATTCGGCATCGAGGAACACCGGCCCGTCCGGGCCCATCAGGATGTTCTTCGGACTGACGTCGCCATGCACCAGAGTTTTCTTGTTGGCCTGGGTTTGCGCGATCAGGGCATGCAGGCGCGCGGCACAATCAGGGTGCCGTTCCGCAGTCGCGGCCAGATAGGGTTCAAGACGGATAGGTGCAAAGATGTGATCGGTGGCGAATCGCGCGGCCAGATCAGCTTGCCTGGCGCTCGCGGCATGAATACGTACCAGCGTTGCCCCGACTGCCGCGGCAAACTCGATATCGATCCGGCCATCGCGAAGCTCGGCCTTCCAGAGCGGATGGTGCGCGGGCGCAAGAAAGTCCATCGCAAACCAGCCGTCGACAGAACGGTCCGCCAGGATGGCCGGCACGGCGCCCGGTACGATACCCGCCACCACCTTCATCCACTCCACTTCGCTGCGGTTGCGTTCCACCGGCGCACGCCAGTCCGCGGCGACCTTGAGTTTGGCAAGCGCACGCTTGACGCAAAAACGCCGACCGCCGACGGTAACCAGGGAAATATCGGACGACACGCCTCCGGTCAGCGGTTCGACGGCCGCGTCCTCACCTGTGCCCACGAGCCCAGCGTCGCGCAGATCGTCAAGCAGCCCCACGCATCGCCCCCTTGCCGGCACGCCAGCGCTGCCACTGCAACACGGCGCTCACTGCCGCGATACACGCCGCCGCCCCTCCCGCGAAAGCAATGCCGGGTCCCGCGGACGCCACCAGCGTCGCAAACACGAAGAAATACGTGGTGAAGCCAAGCAGCCCCACCGCGAAGCCCGACAGCAGGCGGATGGCAGCGTCGGGGCCATGCAGGGCCAGTGTGAACACCGGCAGCACCGATGCCGTGATCGGAAAGCCCAGAAGAACACCCGAGACACGGGTTCCGAAGGTGTGGGCGCCGAACATGATGGCCGCCGCCAGTGCAAGCGCGGATGCCATGCGCACCACGATCTCGAAGGCCGGAATGGGCGTCAGCGTGGCCGGCGTACGCGGCTTGGGCATCAGGAAAGCCAGAACCAGCCCCTGCCCCAGCGCAAGTGCAAATCCTGCGGGACCGCGCAGGACATAAGCGCTCAATACCCAGGCAATACCGACGCAGGCCACCCAGGCAACGCCCAGGCACGCCGGCCATGGCAGCCCAAGTCGTGCCAGCCAGGCGTAGACAAAGCAATGGGCCGCCACACCGGGCGCAACCGTCATCGTGACCCACGCGAGCTCGGCGCCGAAGCCCGGCGATGCGTCGAAGGCGATGAACAGCACAATGGGCGCGGCGATCAGCGGAAATCCGCCGATCAGCCCGGCCACCCGGTGTCCCCAGCGCCGCCCTGCCTGGCTGGCCAGCCACACCACGGCTGGCGCCGCGGCCAGCTTGAGCAACATCATCGACGGGTCCGCCGTCAAGCCGCTGGCGGCTTGCGGCGTCCGGTGACCACCGGGTAATCAGGCCGCCCCCTCTGGAACCACGAGACGATGTTCTGCACCGCCTTGCGCCGCAATTCACGCTCGGCCGCCGTGGTGTAGTAGGCCGCATGCGGCGAAAGGATCACGTTCTTCGCTGCCAGCAAGGGGGATTGCAGCGGCACCGGTTCCACCGGCAGCACGTCCAGACCGATGCCGTCGAAGCGCGCCAGGCGCGCTTCCAGGGCAGCGATATCGATCACCGCGCCGCGCGAGGTATTGACGAGGTATGAGCCGGGCTTCATCAGGTCGAGAAGGCGCGCGCCAACCATGCCGCGGGTTTCGTCATTGAGCGGTGTATGCAGTGAGACGACGTCAGCCTCGCGGAACAGGTGTTCGACCGACACCGGTTCGACGTACGGCGCGAAATCCCCGTCGATCCGATAGGGATCGGCGGCCAGCACCCGACCGAACATGGTGTGGGCAAAATAGGCGAAGCGGCTGCCGATGCGGCCATAGCCCAGTACACCGACGGTCATGTCGGCCAGGCGACGCGTCGCGCCGGTGCCATGCGCATCCCATTGGCCCGCGCGGATGGCGGCATCGAATTGCGGCAGGTGGCGGGTCAGCGACAACGCCATCGAGAGCGCATGCAGCGCGACTTCGGAAGAGCCGTAGTCGGGGGAATTGGCCACCCATACCCCGAGCCGCGCCGCGTCGGCGGTATTGATGGTGTCGAAGCCGGCGCCGATGCGGCTGCACACGCCGATCTCGGGGCGCGCCTCGAAAACCCGCGCGTCCGCCGGGGCATAGGTGATGAGGAGTGCCTGGCAGTCCGCGGATTCGCGAATCACGTCCTCGACGGTCTTGCACTGCGCCACTTTCAGGCTGATGCCGGCGGCAGCCAGAAGCGCGCGCTCGAGTTCCACATCCGGGAACCCATGGTCGGTGAAGAGCACTTTCATGGCTTGTCTCCGCATTGATTTTCGTGTGCGACGAAGTTTACCGGCTTACATCCTGTTGCAATTCGCGATCCGCCGAAACGCCGGGGCAACGCGTTGTATGACGCAGGCGCGCTACACTTCCTGACGCGGACTCACCGAACCTGCCATGACCCAGCAAAAACGCAAGATCCTCATAGTCGACGACGACCCGCGCCTGCGCGAACTGCTGCTGCGCTACCTGGGCGAGCAGGGTTTCGCGGTGCAGGCTGCGCCCAACGGCCAGTTCATGGACAAGCTGGTCAACCGCGAGCTCTTCGACCTGATCGTGCTCGACCTGATGATGCCGCAGGAGGATGGCCTGTCGATCTGCCGCCGCCTGCGCGCCGCCGGCACCACCACGCCCATCATCATGCTGACGGCCAAGGGCGAGGAGGTCGATCGCATCGTCGGCCTAGAAATGGGCGCCGACGACTACCTTGCCAAGCCCTTCAACCCCCGCGAGCTGGTGGCGCGCATCAACGCGGTGCTGCGCCGGGTGCAGGAAGCAGGCCCTCCGGCGGCGCCACTGGCGGATGCGGAAACCGTGACCTTCGGCCCTTACGCGCTCAACCTCGCGACCCGCAGCATGACCAGGGGTGGTGAACCGCTGCCGCTGACCTCGGGCGAATTCTCGGTCCTGAAGGTGCTGGTGCAGCACCCGAGCAAGCCGCTGTCGCGCGACAAGCTGATGGAACTCGCGCGCGGTCGCGAATACGACGTCTTCGATCGCGCCATCGACGTGCAGATTTCGCGCCTGCGCAAGCTGGTCGAGACTGACCCCGCCAACCCGCGCTACATCCAGACGGTATGGGGGTTCGGCTATGTTTTCGTGCCGGATGCGCCGCTCGCGACCGCCCCGGCTGGCTGAACAGCCCGCGGCCGCGCGGCGCAGGAACGAATAGCGCATGCCCCTGGTTCCGAAGAGCCTGCTATGGCGGACCTTCTACGTCATCACCTTCCTGCTGCTGGTTTCGGTGCTGGCATGGATACAGATCTTCCGCTTCTACGAGCGCGAGCCGCGCGGCGTGCAGATCGCCCAGCAAGTAGCGGCGATCGTCAACCTCACGCGCGCCGCCCTGGTCAGCAGCCGTCCGGAGGCACGGGCCTACCTGATGCGTGAGGTCTCGGCATCGGAACGTATCGAGATCTATCCCGCCGAGGCGAACGAAAAACTGGAGCCCCCCCCCGACTTGCCGGGCATCGCGCGGGTCGAGGCCCTGATCCGCGAAAAAACCGGGCCTGAAACCCGTTTCGCCTTCCGCCGCAACGGCATCGAAGGCATGTGGGTGAGCTTCCGCATCGAGGACGACGACTACTGGATACGCCTGCGGCGTGATCGCCTGCAGCCGCCGGTGCCGCTGCAATGGTTCGGTTGGGGCGCCCTGGCGGTAGTGATCGCACTCCTGGGTGCGTACCTGCTGGTCCGGCGCATCACACGCCCGCTGCGCGCCTTGACCCATGCGGCGCACGCTGTCGGGCGCGGCGCCATGCCCGAGCCGCTAGCGGAAAAGGGGGCCAGCGAGATGGCCGACGTCGCCCGCGCCTTCAACCAGATGGCCCATGATCTCAAGGTCCAGGAGCAGAACCGTGCCCTGATCCTGGCCGGCATCTCGCACGACCTGCGCACTCCGCTGTCGCGCCTGCGCCTGGGCGTGGAGATGTCATCCGACGACACCTTCCGCGATGGCATGGTCAGCGACATCGAGCAGATGGACCAGGTGATCGGTCAATTTCTGGACTTCGCGCGCAGCGGACAGGATGATTCGTCGCCGCTCGAGGAGGTGCGTCTGGATGACTTGTGCCGGCAACTCGTGGAGCACAATCGCGGGCTCGGGCGGGAGATCGGCTTCACTGCCGAATCTTCGATCGCGCCGGTTCAAGGTCGTGCCGCCGCGTTGCGCAGGGCCATTTCGAACCTGGTTGAAAACGCCTTCAAGTATGGCGGGCCAACGCCCGAGGTTTCAATTGCTCTGCGCTCGCAAGCGGACCAGGCCGTGATCGATGTGATGGATCGCGGCCCGGGAATTCCCGCGCAAGACGCGGAGCGTCTCAAGCAGCCCTTCGTGCGTCTTGACGAGGCGCGTGGCAGCGCCGACGGCGGTACCGACAGCGCGCAGGGTGGATCCGGACTGGGCCTCGCCATCGTCGAGCGGGTGGCGCGCCGGCATCGCGGCGCGCTCGACCTGCTGCCGCGCGAAGGGGGCGGCCTGGTCGCTCGCCTGCGCCTTCCGGCGGCCTAGAACGTCACCGCATCGAGCACCTGGTATTGGCCGCCGCCGCGTGGCGGCGAACGCACCAGGGACAGGTTGTCCACGGTCCAAACAACCGGCAGCACGCCGTCCGGCTGTGCGGCGTCGGGCTTCGCGGCGTCGCGTGTGACAGTCACGTGGGCGCGGAAAGGCCGCTCTTCGAGCGCGAATCCGGCGCTGCGCAAATGCGCTACCAGGCGCTTCTGGATTTCCAGAATCGCCTGGGGTGGATTCGACATGCCCAGCCATGCGGCTCGGCTGGCGGAAAAGTGCCCCACCCTGTCCAGCTGGATCGTAAAGCGCCCCGCGCGGGTCTCGCGCATGGCCTTGAGTATGGAGCCACGGGTGGTCGAAGGCACCTGGCCAAGGAACGCCATCGTCAGGTGCAGGTTGGTCGGCGCCACACGCCGTCCCGCGATGCCGAGTTTGTCCACCGCCACCGCGAATGCGTCGCGGGTGGCCGCGTCGGGCCACAGCGCCACGAAAAGTCGTTCGTTCCGGGCCAGCGGCGGCGGCCGGCGCATACCGGCCGAAAATGGCAGCGCCATCAGGCCTTCTCGACCAAGGCCACCGCGTCGGCGGCGATGCCTTCACCACGCCCGGTGAAGCCGAGACGTTCAGTGGTCTTGGCCTTCACGTTCACGGATTCGAAAGCCAGTCCGCAGTCGGCAGCAATATTGGCCGCCATCGCCGCCACGTGCGGCGCCATTTTTGGCGCCTGGGCGATGATGGTGCAATCGATGTTGACAGGCTTAAAACCTGCGCCACGCACCCGCGCTACGGCTTCACGCAGGAGGACTCGCGAATCGGCACCGCGAAACCGCGCATCCGTATCAGGGAAATGACGGCCGATGTCGCCCAGCGACGCTGCGCCCAACAGGGCGTCGGTGATGGCATGCAGCAGCACGTCCGCATCGGAATGCCCGAGCAGGCCCTTTTCGTAGGGAATGGTCACGCCGCCAATGATCAGGGGGCGACCGGCCACGAGGGCGTGAACATCGAATCCCTGACCGACGCGGATGGAGGTAGTCATGACTGCAGGCAGGTATGGCGCATCGGCGAACTTTACCGCAGCGGCGCGCCTGCCCAGCCAAAGCCGCGTTTTCCCGTCCTTGCGCCGCCATGCCGCGTGCCTCTACCATTGGGGTTCAGTCCAAAACGGAGTTTCACATGCGAATTGCCCTGGTCGCGCTTATCGCGCTTGCCACCGGGACGGCGGCCGCTGCCGAACTGCCCATTTTCGATGCCCACGTGCACTACAGCCATGACGCATGGGAGTCGGTGCCGCCCAGGGAGGCCATCGCCCTGATTCGCAAAGCCGGGATCAAGCGCGTTCTGGTCTCGAGCGCCAACGACGACGGCAACCAGAAGCTTTACGCCGAAGCGCCGGACCTGATCCTGCCGTCACTGCGCCCTTACCGCTCCCGCAGCGATGTTTCCACCTGGGCGCGCGACGAAAACATCGCCCGCTACATGGAGGAAAGGCTGAAGAAGTACCGCTATGTCGCGGTGGGCGAATTCCACCTCTATGGCGCCGATGCCGACCTGCCGGTGCCGCGGCGCATGGTGGAAATGGCGCGACAGCACAACCTGGTGCTGCATGCGCATTCCGATGTGGATGCGGTCGAACGGCTGTTCAAGCAGTGGCCGCAGGCGCGCATCCTGTGGGCGCACTCGGGATTCGACCGGCCGGAGAAGGTGCGCGAGATGCTCAAGAAGCACAAGAACCTCTGGTGCGACCTGGCTTTCCGCAACGACCACGGCAACGGTGGCAAGGTTCATCCCGAATGGAAGGAGCTGTTCACCGAGTTTCCGGACCGTTTCATGGTCGGCACCGACACCTATACGCCGGAGCGCTGGCCGTACATCGTCGAGCATGCCCGCTGGTCACGCGAATGGATGAAAGACCTGCCCGCGCCATTGGCGGAGCGCATCGCCTTTCGCAACGGCGACGCTCTGTTCGGTCCCGATCCGATGAAAAAGCCATGAACCACGCGCTGTCCGCCGCCGCCCTCCTGTTGGCTGCACTCCCGGTTACGGCGCAGACCTGCACGCCCAGGCTCGAAGGCGGCAAGAGCATCGAGGCGCCCCGCCACACCCTCGCCTACCGCACCGATCCGGCGAAAGTGGTGGTGGGCAAGCCGTTCGCCGTCGACCTGGTGGTGTGTCCCAGGCAAGCCGGCGCGCGTATCGAGGAAGTGCGGGTGGACGGCCACATGCCGGAACATCGCCACGGCATGAACTACAAGGCCAGTGTGAAAGCCCAGGGCGAACCCGGCCGGTATCGCGCCGAGGGGCTGATGTTCCACATGCCCGGCAAGTGGGAGTTCCTGTTCGATGTGCGCGACGCCACAGGCATGGAACGCCTGAAGCAGGAGTTTCCGCTCAAGTGATCCTGCGTGCCCTGACGGGAATGCTGCTCGCGATCCTCGCGGCGCTGGCTTCGGCGCAGGTCGAATTCACCCACGCAGAAAAGGAAGCCATCGCCCGACACGGGCCCTGGCCGCCGAAACTGAAAAAGGACGCAAGCAACCGACACTCCGGCAAGCCAGACGCCATCGCCTTCGGGCGTCAGCTGTTTTTCGACGCGCGCCTGTCCGCCGAGGGCAACCTGACCTGCGCAAGCTGCCACCTGCCTGGCCGCGCATGGACCGACGCGCAGACCAGGAGTTTCGGCCGTGAGCTGCTCGATCGCAACGCACCTGCCATTGCCAATTCCCGCTTCGAGCGCTGGTTCGGCCGCGACGGCGGTGCCGATAGCCTGTGGAGTCACGCGATCCGTCCCCTCACCGACCGTCGCGAAATGGGCATGAACGCCGCTCTGCTGGCCGATCGTGTTCGCACCCATCCGGACATGGCCGCGCGCTACCGGCGGACGTTTGGGCCACCGGGTGACGATGAGGAAACCATGGTCAACCTCGCCAAGGCGCTGGCGGCATTCCAGGAAACCGTGGTTACCGGCCGCACGCCTTTCGACGACTTCCGCGACGCACTGGCGCGCGGTGATCGCGGCGCCATGGCGCGCTATCCCTTGTCCGCGCAGCGCGGACTGAAGATTTTCGTCGGTCGTGGTAACTGCGCGGTATGCCACTTCGGCCCGACATTCACCAATGGCGAGTTCGCCGACGTCGGTATCCCCTTCTTCGCGGCGCCGGGGCGTGTGGACTCCGGCCGCCATGCCGGCATCCAACTGGTCAGGAACAGCGCCTTCAACCTGCTGGGGCGCTACAACGACGACCAATCGCAGGCCAACGCCGTGGCAACCCGGCATCTCACGCTCGAGCACCGCCATTGGGGGGAATTCAAGGTCCCCGGACTGCGCAACGTCGCTCGCACGGCGCCCTACATGCACGCCGGCAACCTGGCCACACTGGCCGACGTGATCCGGCATTATTCCGAACTCAACGAGGACCGTTTGCATGCCGACGGCGAGAAGATCCTGCGTCCGTTGCAGCTTGACAGTACGGAATCCGCCGACCTGCTGGCCTTCCTTGAATCCCTGTCTTCGACCGCACCGGAGCCCGGCCGAAATCGTCGCGCAGCGAAATCCCGTCAAGGAGGCAAAAGCGAGGTACGTTAGAGTGCGACTTTTCACCCGCTGCATCTTTCCCGGAGTCACGTTGATGCGATTGCCACGCCGACCCACACCATTCCCGCGCCTCTTCGCCGCAATCGGGCTGGCCCTGCTTTGGGCCACATCGACCCAAGCACAGCCCTACCCCAACAAGCCGGTCAAGGTGATCGTCACCTTCCCGCCCGGTGGCACGCCGGACATCTACGGCCGTATCCTGTCGCAGGAGCTCGCGACGCTGTGGAAGCAGAACGTGGTGGTGGAGAACAAGACCGGTGCCACCGGCACCATAGGCACGGATTTCGTGGTCAAGGCGCCGCCGGACGGGTATACGCTGCTGTTCGCCGCCGACGCGTCGATCACCCTGGCGCCCAACCTGGTGAAGAACGTCCCCTACAACCCGCTGCGCGACCTCACGCCAATCGCCAATGTTGCCGCGGGCCCGTTTGTTCTAATGGCCAATCCGTCGTTCGCGCCCAATGACATGAAGGAATTCATCGCGCTGGCGAAGCAGCAGCCGGGGCGGATCAGCTACGCATCCTCGGGCCCGGGCGGGCAGCAGCATCTGTCGATGGAAACCGTCAAGCACATGGCCGGGCTGGACGTGGCGCACATTCCGTACAAGGGTTTCGGTCAGGCCCTGGGGGATGTGATGGCGGGTCACGTACCGCTGATCTTCGGCGGCATCACAGCTTCGATCTCGATCACCAGAAGCGGCAAGCTCAAGGCCCTGGGCGTGACGAGCGCGAAGCGCTCGCCGGCAATGCCGCAGGTGCAGGCGATTGCCGAGACCTTGCCCGGATTTCGCATCGAAGCCTGGTACGGATTCATGGGTCCGCCCGGAATGGCGCGTGACCTCGTGATGAAAATCAACAGCGACGTGGCCGCGATCGTGAAACGGCCGGATTTCCAGAAACGGCTGACCGATGACGCACTCGAGACGGTGCTCGGCACGCCCGAGGATTTCGCCGCCCAGGTGAAGGCAGATCTGGAGACCTGGGGCCGGCTGATCAAGGCAGGCAACATCAAGGTCGAATGATTGCCGGTGCCGGCGGTCGAGGCGGGTGCGACAATCGTCTTCACCCCCTCGATTCCGGAAAATCCCCGCCATGCGATCCACCCGCGCCTCCGCTGCAATTTCCCGGTTGAACGCCCGCTGTCCGGAGTCCCACTACACGCTCAGCAACACTGGCGACGGCATGTTTTTCCTGAGCAAACAGGATGACAAGGGCGAAGAGCAAGTCTGCAACGCGATGCCGCTGGATGAGTTCGTGACATTCGTCAATGGTCTTGGCCCCCAGCAGGCGCGCCGGGTGACCAGGAACGACGCTGCATTTGAAAAGCAGCTCGTCCGCAAGACGCAGGAATAGTCGCCTGTCCTGACGCATTTCCCCGCCTCACGCCACCCGATGCGAATCTGTTGACAGCCCGCAGGACTTTGCTGTAAATTTTTCGTTAGCGAATCGTTGTTTCATATATAAAACAACATATCCACTTTGGCCACCTTTTTGATCCCGACGCCATGAGCGACAGCACAACCAACCAAGACTCCCAGGACGGCTGGCAGGAAGTGGCCGAACTTTCCCAGCTCGACCCGGAGTTTCCCCTGGGTGTCGAGGTCGAGGGCACCAAGATCGGCATCTACCAATGTGGCGACGCGGTCCATGCCCTGGAAGACATCTGCCCGCACGCCTTTGCGCTCATGTCGCAGGGGTATGTGGAGGACGGCATCATCGAATGCCCGCTGCATGGGGCGCGCTTTGAGATCGCCGGCGGCAAGTGCCTGAACGAGATCGGCCAGCGCGACCTAAAGGCCTATCCGGTACGGGTAGTCGACGGCCGCATCGCGATCAAGCTCAAGGGTTAGGGCATAGATGAACGCCGCAACGGCACGCCTGGCCGGTCATCGGGTGCTGGTCACCGGCGCTGCGCGCGGCCTGGGCGAGGCCTTCGTGCGCGCACTGGTCGCCGCAGGCGCAACCGTGGCTCTGGGCGATGTGTTGCATGAGCGCGGCGCGAAACTCGCCGTCGAACTGGGCGCGCACTACCTGCCGATGGACATGGCCGATCCGCAGGCCATCGATTCCGCGGTGGCGGCAGCGGCTGCTGCGCTCGGCGGCCTGGATGGCCTGGTCAACAACGCAGCCATCACCAATTCCGGCGGCAAGACCATGGCGGAACTCGATGTGGAGACCTGGGACCGCGTCATGGCCGTGAACGTTCGCGGCGTGTGGCTGGCCAGCCGCGCAGCCCATCCGCATCTCAAGGCGTCCGGACGCGGCCGCATCGTCAACCTCGCCTCCGATACCGCTTTATGGGGCGCGCCACGCCTGATGGCCTATGTGTCGAGCAAGGGCGCGGTGATTTCGATGACGCGCTCGATGGCGCGTGAACTGGGTGACGACGGTATCGCCGTCAACGCCATCGCCCCCGGCCTCACCCTGGTGGAAGCCACCGAATATGTGCCGGAAGCGCGGCACCGCCATTACCAGGAAGGCCGCGCCATCAAGCGCGCCCAGATGCCCGACGACCTGATCGCCGCCCTCCTGTTCCTGCTCGGACCGGACAGCGGCTACGTGACAGGCCAGGTGCTGCCGGTCAACGGCGGCTTCGTGATGAACTGATTCTTGATGCGGCAAAACCGAAGGAGAACGCCATGAGCGCACGACCCGAAGCAGCCAACCAGCCGGTATTCAATGAACGCGGCCTGATGGATCCGCTGATCCCGCCGGAGGCGGAGATCCAGCAGTCGATGATGCAAAAGCCCGGCCAGAGCTTCGCGGAGTGGATGGAGTCGCGTATCGCGCGCCGCTCCACCCGCCGCTATGACTGGGACGCGCTCAAGTTCCAGGCCGACTACGACCCCAGGTACCGCCGCGCGCAGATGCGCTACGTCGGCACCGGCGGCACCGGCGTGGCCTCCGACAGCAATACCGTGCCTTCGGCGCATTTCACCTTTTCGACCATGGTGATCCCGGCCGGGCATATCGGGCCTTCGCACATCCACTATGACGTCGAGGAGATCTTCTTCGTCATGCGCGGCGCCATGAAAGTGATCTGCGAGAAGGACGGCCAGCGCTGGGAAGGCGTGGTGACCGAGCGTGACCTGATCTCCGTGCCCCCAGGCGTCTATCGCGAGGAGCACAACATCGGCGACGAAGATGCGCTCATGTGCGTGATGCTTGGCTCGCCCCGGCCCATCACGCCCACCTACCCGCCGGATTCGCCGCTGGCGAAGATCAAGCGCAACAAGTGACGCGACCCGCCCCATGACGCTGGCAGAACAACTCGCGGCTTTCCCGCCCAAGACCGCAGGCGTGACCAGTGGACACATCGAGTACCGCCATGCGGGCGCCACGCCGGGACTCGCGCCCGCCCTGGTGCTTCTGCACGGCATCGGTTCGGCCTCCGCCAGCTGGCTTGCGCAATTGCAGCGGTTGGCCGATGGCCGCTGCGTGCTCGCCTGGAATGCGCCAGGCTACGGCACCAGCAGTCCCCTGGCGCAGGAAACCCCCGCCGCCGCCGACTACGGCAAGCGCGCCTGGGAATGGCTGGACGCCCTGGGTATCGGCGAGATCACGCTGGTTGGTCACTCGCTGGGCGCATTGATGGCGGCCGCAGCCTGCGTCCTGCAGCCCGCGCGGGTAAGGCGGCTGGTACTGCTCGCCCCGGCGCTCGGGTATGCCGACGCCGAGCCCGCGGTTCGCGAAGCGAAGATGCGCGACCGCCTCGCCAACCTGCAAAACCTCGGGCCGGCCGGCATGGCTGAAAAGCGCGGTGCGGCAATGCTCTCACCTTCGGCCAGCGCCGACCAAGTCGCCTACATCAAGTCCGTGATGGCGCAGGTTGACCCGCACGGCTATGCGCAGGCCACGCGCATGCTGGCCGGTGGCTCGCTGGCGCGCGATCTTGCGCTCATCTCCTGCCCCGTCACGGTGGCCTGCGGCAGCATGGACACCATCACGCCGCCCGGCGGCTGCCAGCGGGCCGCGGCCGCGGCCCGCACCGCGCTCATCGACCTCGGACCGGTGGGCCATGCCTGCGCGCTTGAAGGCGCCGATGCGGTCAACCAGTTGCTGGCCGGAGCGATGGCGTGACCAGTGACGACCGCTACACCGTACCCGCGCTCACCCGCGGCCTGCAGTTGCTGACGATGTTCTCGCGCGCGGAGCGCGAGTTGAGCGGCGCGGAACTGGCACGCCGCCTCAAGGCGCCGCGCGCATCGGTGTTCCGCCTGTTGCACACGCTCGAACAGATGGGTTTTGTCGAACGCGTCAGCGATTCCGCCACGTATCGCCTGGGTGTGGCCGTCTTGCGACTGGGTTTCGAATACCTTTCCTCGCTTGACATGACCGAACATGCGCGGCCGTTGCTGGAGGCGCTGCGCGATGCGACCGGCTATTCGGCGCACCTGGTGGTACGTGACGGCAACGAGGTGGTATTCGTGGCCAAGGCCGCGTCACGCAACACGCTGTTCCACTCCATCCAGGTGGGCGCGCGCCTGCCGGCGCACGCCACTGTGCTGGGCAGGACGCTGCTGGCCGACCTCGACGCATCCGGCCTCGAGGCGCTGTTGGGCCCCTGCCCCCTCGCCGCGTATACGCCACAGACGCCCGCCACCCTGCCCGACCTGCAGGCAATGATCACCGCTGACCGCATGCGGGGCTATGGCATCAGCGAGGGCGGTTACGAATCGGGCATCTCCACCATCGCGGCTCCGGTCAAGGGTGACGGTGGCAAAATCGTCGCGGCCGTCAGCATCACCGTGCCCGCGCACAACATCGATACGACGCAGGTCGACAGCCTGGTCCGTGCGGTTTGCCAAACCGCCGGACAGCTCTCGGACCGGCTGCGCAACCAGCCGCAAGGCCTGGTCAATCCGCATCAACAGAAGCTCGCCGCATGAACGCTCCCCTCCGCATCACCGTCGGCGAACTCGCCGTGCGCTTTCTCGAAGCCTGCGGCACGCGCGCCGCATTCGGCGTGATCTCCATCCACAACATGCCGATCCTCGACGCTTTCAACAAGCGGCAGGTGATCCGTTTTGTCTCGGCGCGCGGCGAGGCCGGTGCCTGCAACATGGCCGATGCCTGCGCGCGCGTCACCGGCACGCTTGGCGTGGTGATCACCAGCACCGGCACCGGCGCCGGCAATGCCGCCGGCGCGATCATCGAGGCGATGACCGCCGGAACCCCCCTGTTGCACCTCACCGGGCAGATCGATTCCCCCTATCTTGACCGCGACCTTGGATTCATCCATGAAGCGCCCAGACAGGTGGAAATGCTGGCGGCCGCCGGCAAGGCCGCTTTTCGCATACGCAATGCGGAAACCGCGCTGGCCACCCTGCGCCATGCGGTACTGCTGGCGTCCACGCCGCCATGCGGCCCGGTCAGCGTCGAGATCCCGATTGACGTTCAACAAACCCTGCTCGACCTGCCGGCCGACCTGTCGCCGGCCGCCGTGCCGCCGGTTGTACCGGCGGCGGCGGCGCTTGACGCCCTGGCCGATCGCCTGGCGCAGGCGCAGCGCCCGCTTCTCTGGCTGGGCGGTGGCGCACGCCATGCCCGCGCAGCGGTGGAGCGCCTGGTACGCCTGGGATTCGGCGTTGTCACCTCCACCCAGGGGCGCGGCGTCGTGCCGGACAGCCATCCGGCCAGCCTTGGCGCCTTCAACACGCAAAAGCCGGTGGAAGAGTTCTACGCCACCTGCGACACGATGCTGGCGGTGGGCACGCGCCTGCGCAGCAATGAAACCCTTGGCTACCACCTTCAGTTGCCGCGCAACCTGCACCGCATCGACGCCAACCCGCTGGCGCAGAACCGCGGCTACACGAGCGAATGTTTCGTCCACGGCGACGCGTTGCTTGCCCTGGATGGCCTGGCCGACCGCCTGGAAGGACGCCTGCACCCCGACCCGGCGTTCCATGCCGATCTGGCCGCAGCGCGCGGCGCGGCCGAAAAACTGGTCGACGCCACGCTTGGCCCCTATGTACGGCTCAAGGACGAACTCAACCACCTGCTCCAGGGCAGATCGCTCTGGGTGCGCGACATCACGCTTTCCAACAGCATGTGGGGCAACCGCAGCCTTGTGATCGACGACCCGCGCGCCGGTGTGCACGCCCTGGGCGGCGGGATCGGCCAGGGCCTCGCCATGGGCATAGGCGCGGCCATCGGCGGCGCGCTGCATGCCCTCGGGCGCAAGACCGTCACCCTGGTCGGCGACGGTGGCCTGATGCTCAATATAGGTGAACTTGCCTGCGCGGCGCAGGAGCAGGCCGACCTGGTGCTGCTGGTGATGAACGACCGCGGCTATGGCGTCATCAAGAACATCCAGGACGCGGTGTATGGTGCGAGGCGCTGCTATGTGGACCTGCACACGCCGGACTTCGCACTGCTATGCAGGAGCCTGCAGGTGCCGCACCTGAGCCTGGCGGCGCCGGACCAGGCGGCGACCGTGCTGCGCGAAGCGCTAGCCATGAAAGGACCGGTGATGGTGGAGGTCGACATGCAGGCATGGGGTCCTTTCGCCGCCAAGTTCGCCGGGCCGCCGAAGCGGACGACATGAGCACCCGGGTCGCCGTTGTCGGTTTCGGCGCCATCGGCCGCGCGTTGGTCGCACGCGCCTTGAAGATGCCGGCGATTTCAATCACCCACGTGGTCGTCAAGAGCGCGCGATTGGCCGGGACGCAGGCCGCGCTTGCCGGACTGGACAGCCCGGCACTGGCAGTCGATGCGGTACCCCTCGATGCGGACCTTCTGCTGGAGTGCGCCGGCCACGGCGCACTTTCCGCCCATGTGATCCCCGCCCTGCAACGTGGTGTCGAATGCGCGGTGCTTTCGGTGGGTGCGCTGTCCGCGCCGGGCTTGCCGGAAGCACTGGAAGATGCCGCCCGCAAGGGTGGAACCCGCCTGACGCTGTTGCCGGGCGCGATCGGCGGCATCGATGCGATTTCGGCAGCGCGCCTGGGCGGGCTCGACGAAGTGGTCTATACCGGACGCAAGCCACCTGCCGGCTGGAAGGGAACACCGGCCGACGCCTTGCTCGACCTGGACCGGCTGGACGCTCCGGCGGCTTTTTTCGAAGGCAGCGCCCGCGACGCGGCGCGCCTTTATCCGAAGAACGCCAATGTGGCTGCCACGCTTTCGCTTGCCGGTACCGGGCTGGACCGCACGCGTGTGCGCCTGATCGCCGACCCGGACGTGACCGACAACATTCATGAAGTCGAGGCGCGCGGCAGCTTTGGCGAGTTGAAGCTCACCATGCGCGGCCGCCCCCTGCCGGAGAACCCGAAGACCTCATCGCTGACGGTGCTTTCCGCACTGCGTTTCCTGTACAACCGGGCGATGCCGACCGCGCTATGAGCCGGCATTCGCATCGCCCACATCGGCTTGACCGCGCCCGCGCGGGCACCACCATCCGGAGAACAAGATGACCATCACCGGGATCGACGCGATCACCTATTCGACCGACCGCTGGGACGAGGCACGCAGGTTCTTCGCCGACTGGGGGCTGGCCTGTCTCGCCGATGCCCCGGGGCGGATGGATTGGGAAACCCTTACCGGCGCGCAAGTCCGGGTGCGCACGCCGGATGATCCGACGCTGTCCGTGCCGATCGAAGCCGGCCCGACTTTGCGCGAAGTGACCTGGGGCGTCGACTCCAGCGCGGATCTCGATGCCCTGGCCCTGCGCCTCGGCGCGGCAGCCGGTTTCGCCGACCTGCGCGCCAGCGAAGGCATGCTGAAGGCGCGCGACCCACATGGCCTGGGACTGGTTTTCCGCATTTCGTCAAAGCGCGACCCGGGCGTGACGGGCACGGCATCGAACCCCTGGGGACGACCATCGCGCATCGACAGCGCTTCGCCCGTGTATGAGCGTGCGACGCCGGTCGACATCGGGCACGTCGTCTTGTTCACCGATCGCATCGCCGCGGCCGAGGCGTTTTATACCGGCCTGGGGTTTGTGGTCTCCGACAGATATCCGGGACGTGGCATTTTTTTGCGTTGCGCTCCGGCGGGTGCGCACCACAACCTGTTTCTCCTGCAGCTACCCAACAAACCGGCCGGACTCAACCATGTGGCCTTTGCCGTGCGCGATATCCATGAGGTGTTCGGCGGCGGCTTGCACATGAGCCGCTGCGGCTGGAAGACCCAGCTCGGCCCGGGTCGCCATCCGATTTCGTCGGCCTACTTCTGGTACTTTGAAAATCCGTGCGGCGGGCTCATCGAGTACAACGCGGATGAGGACCATCTCACCGCGGCGTGGCAACCACGCGATTTCGAACCCGGCCCGACCGTATTTGCCGAATGGGCGATCGAGGGCGGGCTCGATGGCAACACCCGTCGGCAGCCCCGTGCGTCGAATCCGCAAGGGTTTCTTACCGAAAAACGTCCCTAGAGGACCAACAATGGACCGCAGCCGCCCGCGGTGCGCAGTGACAAGCGCCGACTAGCCGCTGTTCCTTGCACGATGGGACACGCGATCGGTGGAGTCCAGTCCCTGGTAATGGGCCCCAGCACCAGAACGCCTCCTGGATTCCCCCCTCCGGCGCGAACCCGACCGAGCGCGATCGCCTGGGCGGGACGACTTTCGGGCACGCGCGGATAACCAGGAAATCGCTACATAGCCGAGAAAGAAAACCACGACAAAGGCGATCACCCAAGGCCCGATTTCCTCAATCAGTGATTCGAGCATCACCCTGTATCGCTCTTCGTCACCTGGCGCGGGCGCCCGCGCAGGACGCATGGCACCGCTCTCGCCGGGACTGGCGTCTGCCAGGCGCGGCGAAGCCTCGGCCCCGCCAGAACCTGAACCCAGTCCAGCAGCTCGCGCGGCCTGTGCGGCCTCCTTGCCAAGAGCGCGAAGATCGTCCGTGGGCAAGCCGGGAAGTTCAAGTCCTTTCAAGTCACGGCCGCCGGACGCAACCGGCGCAGCCGAAACCGCGGGCGCAGATTTCCCCGGATCCGAACCCGCTTGAGACGGCAACTGGCTCTGCACCCCGCCCGTCCCCTGACCATGCAACTCGCCCAGGGCCTTCATCAATTTCTTGGTGTTTTCGATCTCGCGCAATTGGGCATCAACATCAACCGGCTTGCTCTCCCGGTCAAGATCGCCAGGCGGAGACGCCAGGCCGGGAAGTGCATTCGCGCCTGATTGCGAACGCGACAAGTCGGCTGCCGGCGTATTGGCAGACGAGCCGAAAAGGGGAATGGCAATGGCCAATGCCGGCCAGAGAAAACGAAGCGTGTGCCCGAGGGCAGTCAATTCAATACGCAAAGCAAATCCCGCTAGTTGAGGCGTAACCGAGGATAAGCTTCCAAGCAAAATCCAAACCAACCTCCAACACATTGATAATGAATGTTTTTATTCTTCGACACAGCGCAAACAGCCGCCGGTGTAAAGAATCCCGACAACGACTGGCCAGTCACTGGCCCATCTGCGCAAGGTAGTGCTCGGCCAATTGAAAGTCGTCGGGAAAGGTCACCTTGAGGTTGCGTGTGCTCCCTTGCACCAGCATCGGGGCCAGCCCCATGGCCTCGATCGCACTGGCCTCATCGGTGACCTGCGACGTGATTTGATATGCCTTTAGCAACAGTCCGAGCGGAAACATCTGCGGTGTCTGGGCGAGCCAGAGTCCTTCGCGTGGCACCGTACCGCTCACCCGCCGCTCGGCGGACATGCGTTTGACGGTATCGGCGACGGGGATCGCCAGCAATCCTCCCACCGGATCATCGATCAGCGCATCGATGAGGCCGTTGATGAGGGCCGATGTGACGCATGGACGCGCCGCATCATGCACCAATACCCAGTCATCGCCATCGGCTTCAGTCGCCAGCGCTTCCAGCCCATTGGACACACTTTCAGCCCGGGTTGCCCCTCCCGCCGGCAGGAACCGGAGGCGATCGCCGGTCCGTTCACGCAGTTTCAGGGCTTCCGCGCTGCCATGCCAGGCATCGTCAGGCGAGAGCACGACCCTGATCCCGGCAATCCTGTCGCAGGCGACGAAGGGCTTCAGGGTGTGCAGCAGCATGGGCAGCCCGTTGAGCCTGACGTATTGCTTCGGCACTCCGGATCCTGCGCGAGCGCCGACACCAGCGGCGGGAATGAGTGCGAAGCAGCGGCGGGACATGCGGACATCCTGGAGGTTGATCAAGCCGCGGCCAGTATAATGTGGCTTCGCGAGAAGGCAGCCTTGTGCGTTCCTCTCGTCAGACACTTGCGCCACGCGCCCGAGATGCCTCGCGGGCGCGTTTTGTTTTCTGCTTTCCTGCAAACCCGTGCACGCACCGTCGCCTCCGCCCGCGCTTTCTAAGCCGCACCTGCCCCCCTTTCCGTTGCCGATCAAGGCCGGCCAGCGGCCGGCGCTCGGCATGCCGCACGGCGCGGGTGATGCGCTCGTCATCGCATCGCTGGCACGCGAACGCAAGGCAGCCGCAGCAGGCCTGGTCGCCTGTGTTTGCGCCGACCCGCACGACGCTGAACGTCTGCGCGACGAAATCCGCTTCTTTGCTCCCGAACTTGTGGTTTCGGTCCTGCCGGACTGGGAAACCCTGCCCTACGACACGCTTTCGCCGCACCAGGACCTGGTATCCGAACGACTGGAAACCCTGCACCTGATCTCGCGCGGTGCGCTCGACGTGATGCTGGTACCGGCCGGCAGCGCGCTCACGCGTCTGGGACCGCCGGCCTTCATCGCCGCGCACACGTTTTTCCTCAAGGCTGGCGAACGGCTGGACCTGGCCAAATTCCGCGAGCAGATGACCCTGGCGGGATATTCCCATGTGCAGCAGGTCGTGAGCCCCGGCGAATGGGCGGCGCGCGGTGGCCTGATCGACCTGTTCCCGATGGGCAGCCCGGTGCCCTACCGACTCGACCTGTTCGACGCCGACATCGAATCGATCAAGACCTTCGACGCCGACACCCAGCGAACCATCTACCCGGTAACCGAAATACGACTGTTGCCCGGGCGCGAGTTTCCGATGGATGAGGCGGCGCGCACGCGCTTTCGCGGCCGCTTCCGCGAGGTGTTCGAGGGCGATCCGTCCCGCTACGCGATGTACAAGGACATGGGCAACGGTGTCGCCGCCGCCGGTATCGAGTACTACCTGCCCTTGTTTTTCGATGAAACGGCGACGCTGTTCGATTACTTGCCGAAAACCAGCCTGGTGCTTCTGCACGGCGCCGTGGACACGGCCTTTGCAGACTTCTGGCGCGACACCAATGAGCGCTACCGCTTCTTGCGCGGCGATGTCGAACGACCGCTCCTGCCGCCTACCGAAATCTTCCTGACCGATGAAGGGTTCTTCACCCGCCTGGCCGACTTCGCTGCGGTGACGCTCAAGGCCGGTGGCGATCAGGACGTAACCACGGCAGTGCCTGTGGTTGCGGTAAACCGGCGTGCCGAGCAGCCGCTGGATGCGTTCCTGCGCTTTGCGGATGTTTTTCGCGGCCGGGTGCTGATCGTCGCCGAATCCGCGGGCCGCCGCGAGACCATGCTGGAGTTCATGGCCGAAACCGGTATCCGGCCTGCGCCCTGCGATTCGTTCACGGACTTTCTGGCCGCAGACGCACCGCTTGCGATCACCGTCGCCCCGCTCGAAGCCGGTTTTGTCCGGGCGGACGAGTGCTATGCGGTGGTCACCGAGGCCGAACTGTATGCCGAGACCGCTCGCGCCCGTGCGCGCCGCGACAGGAAGCGCGAGACCAATGTCGAGGGCATGCTGCGCGACCTGTCCGAGCTCAAGGTCGGCGACCCGGTGGTGCATGCGCAACACGGCATTGGCCGCTACCTGGGATTGGCCAACATCGACCTGGGTGACGGCGAGGGGGAGTTCCTGCACCTGGAGTATGCCGACGACGCCAAACTGTATGTGCCGGTGGCGCAGCTCTCGGTCATCAGCCGCTACTCCGGCGCCGCGCCCGAGGACGCGCCCCTGCACAAGCTCGGTTCCGGGCAGTGGGAGAAGGCCAAGCGCCGTGCCGCCGTGCAGATCCGCGACACCGCCGCCGAGCTGCTCAACCTGTACGCGCGGCGCGCCGCCCGCGAAGGCCACGCCTTCACCTTCAAGCAGCATGACTACGAGGCCTTCGCCGATGGCTTCGGGTTCGAGGAAACCGCCGACCAGGCCGGCGCCATCGCCAGCGTGATCGGTGACATGAAGTCGGGACGGCCGATGGACCGCCTGATCTGCGGCGATGTCGGCTTCGGCAAGACCGAGGTAGCACTGCGCGCCGCCTTCATCGCGGTGGCGGGCGGCCGCCAGGTGGCGATCCTGTGCCCGACCACGCTCCTGGCCGAGCAGCACCACCAGACCTTCAGCGACCGCTTTGCCGACTGGCCGGTGAAGATCGCCGAGCTGTCGCGCTTCAGGAGCACCAAGGAAGCCGCTGCGGCCATCAAGGGCTTGGGCGACGGCACGGTCGACATCGTCATCGGCACCCACAAGCTGTTGTCGAAGGAAACCAAGTTCTCCCGGCTCGGGCTGGTGATCATCGACGAGGAGCATCGCTTCGGCGTGCGGCAAAAGGAGGCTCTGAAAGCCCTTCGTGCCGAAGTCGATGTGCTCACCCTCACGGCCACGCCCATCCCGCGCACCCTGGCGATGAGCCTGGAGGGCCTGCGCGACTTCTCCGTCATCGCCACCGCGCCGCAAAAGCGCCTGGCGATCAAGACCTTCGTGCGCCGCGACGGCGACTCCATCATCCGCGAGGCGGTGCTGCGCGAGTTGAAACGCGGCGGCCAGGTGTACTTCCTGTACAACGAGGTCGAGACCATCGAAAACCAGTATGAGCGGCTCTCCGCCCTGCTGCCGGAGGCGCGCATCGCCATCGCCCACGGGCAGATGGGCGAGCGCGACCTGGAACGCGTGATGCGCGGCTTCTACCAGCAGCGCTTCAACGTCCTGCTGTGCACCACCATCATCGAGACCGGCATCGACGTGCCGACTGCCAACACCATCCTGATCCACCGCTCCGACAAGTTCGGGCTGGCGCAACTGCACCAGCTGCGCGGCCGGGTAGGCCGCTCGCACCACCAGGCCTATGCCTACCTGCTGGTGGGCAGCGTCGAAGGCCTGACCGCCGCCGCGAAAAAACGCCTCGAGGCCATCCAGTCGATGGAGGAACTGGGCTCCGGCTTCTACCTCGCCATGCACGATCTCGAGATTCGCGGCGCCGGCGAGGTGCTGGGCGATTCGCAATCCGGCGAGATGCAGGAGATCGGCTTTTCGCTCTATACCGAGATGCTGGTGCATGCGGTGGCCTGCTTGAAGGTGGGCAAGGAACCCGACCTCACCGAGCCGCTCGGCGTGACCACCGAGATCAACCTGCACGCGCCCGCCCTGCTGCCGGACGACTATTGTGGCGATGTGCATGAGCGGCTGGTGCTCTACAAGCGCCTGGCCAATTGCCAGGATCTGGAACACCTGAACCAGTTGTTCGAGGAACTGGTCGACCGCTTCGGCCGCCTGCCCGAGCCCGCGCAGACCCTGGTCGAAAGCCACCGCCTGCGCATCGCCGCGGTGGCCGCGGGCGTGGCCAAGATCGATGCCGGTCCGGAACTGGTGACCATCCATTTCCGCAAGGACGCGCCGATCGACGCAGCGAAGGTGATCAAGCTGATTCAGAAGGACCGCAACGTGCAGCTGGCCGGCCAGGACCGGCTCCGGATCAGTGTCAAGACCCATACCCCGGCCGAGCGCGCACAGGCCGCTAAAATTGCCCTGCAGGCGATCCGCGCGACATGACCTTGTTTCCCGCCCCCAGAATCCCGACCGTAGCAAGGCGGCTTGCGCCCGGTGTTTTTCTGTGTGCGGCCGTGGCCGGGCTGGCCCCGGCCGCCCAGGCGGGGCCGGGCAACGACGCGCTGGCGGCAGGCGACTACAAGCGCGCGATTTCCATTCTGGAGCCGCAAGCCAATCGCGGCTTTGCCGAGGCCCAGTATTTGATGGGCCGCATGCGCGAGCAGGGTCTCGGTGCCCCGGTGGATATCGCGCGGGCACGCTACTGGTACAACCGGGCAGCCGCGCAGGGCAACAAGGAAGCGCGCGAAGCGCTGGCGGCGCTGGACGCCAAGGCCAAATCCGGCCCGCAAGCCGTCGTATCGCCCGCGACCGCAGCCTTGTCGGCGCCGACCCGGCCCACCGCCGTGCTCCCGCCCGCCGCAATGGAAAGCGAAGCGCAACAACTCCAGGCCATGCTGGTCGGACGAGTCGCCGGCGACCGTGTAGCAGCAGCCCGGTTGGCGGAAGCGGTGGCGGCAAGGGCCGACGCCGGTGACGCCGTGCTGGCGGTTCTGCTGGGTGAGTACTTCGAATCAGCGCTGGGCGGGACGCCCGACTTTGCCGCGGCGGCGCGCTGGTACGGCAAGGCTAGCGAACGCGGCCACCCGGTCGCGCTCAACAACCTGGGCGCCATGTACTACGACGGCCGTGGCGTACTGCAAAGCTTTGCCGAAGCCGAGCGCCTGTACCGTCGCGCCGCCGAAGCGGGTGACCGGGTAGCCCAGTTCAACCTGGGCCTGATGCTGGGGCAAGGCAAGGGCAGCGCGCCGGACCTCCCCGGCATGCTTGACTGGCTCAACAAATCCGCAGCGCAGAATTATTCGCGTGCGCAGGCGCAACTGGCCCGCTTTCATTACGAAGGCATCGGCGGTCCGAAGAACCTGGTCGAGGCGGCGCGCTACTTCAAGCTGGCCGCCGAACAGGGCCTGCCCAATGCGCAGTACTGGTTCGGCCGCATGACCGCGCGCGGCGAAGGTGTCAGGCGCGACCTCGAAGCCGCGGCCAACTGGATCACCCGGGCTGCAGACAACGGCGTGCCGCTGGCCATGCTGGAAGCCGGCCGCATCCACGAAATGGGCTTGGGACTGGTATCGAACAATCCCAAGGCGCTGGCTTTTTATCGCCGCGCCGGGGAAGCCGGCGTGGCCGAAGCGGCGGAACGCCTGGCCGCCATCTACTCGAAGGGTGAACTGGGCGCCGCCCTCGACCCGGTGGAAGCGCAACGCTGGGCCACGCTGGTCAAAAAATGAGCGCCACCATCGTATTGCAGGGCTTGGTCACGGCCGAACTGCTGGCTGGGCTTGAAACTGTCTGTGGTTCCGCGACTGTGGTGCGGCTGAGTGACCGGATCGTGCACCTTGGCAACATGCCCGCGCTGCCGGATGCCGCGATTCGGGGTCAGATTGCCGCGCTTGCCGATGCCGCGCAGGTGGACTGCGCCTTCATCGCCACACCACGCCCGCTGACGGACTTCCGGTTGGCGGTGATGGACATGGACTCCACACTCATCACCATCGAGTGCATCGACGAGATCGCCGACATGCAGGGCATCAAGCCCGCCGTGGCGGCCATCACCGAGGCGGCCATGCGCGGCGAGATCGACTTTCCGCAGGCGCTCAGGCGCCGCGTGGGCCTCCTGAAGGGCCTGCCGGTGGAAGCGCTGCAGCGCGTCTATGACGAACGCCTGCGCCCGACGCCGGGCGTGGGCACGATGCTTGCCGCGTTTCGGTCCGCCGGCCTGGCCACCCTGGTTGTGTCCGGCGGCTTCACCTTCTTTAGCGCGCGCCTGGCCGAGCGACTGGGGCTGGACGACGCTCGCGCCAACGTTCTGGGCGTGGAGGACGGCCTGCTCACAGGCACCGTTGTCGGCGAAATCGTCGATGGCGCAGCCAAGCGCCAGGCGCTGCTGGACACCTGCGAGCGCCTCGGCGCCCGGCCTGACCAGGCCATCGCCATCGGCGACGGCGCCAACGACCTGCCGATGATGGGCGCCGCCGGTGTCTCCATCGCCTACCGCGCCAAGCCGGTGGTGCGCGCACAGGCGACGCATGCCATCAATCACCACGGCCTGGACGCCGTGCCACCGCTGTTCTTCACCTGACCGGAACCTCACATGTACATCATCGCGATCGGCTGGCTTTGGGTGGCATTCATGATGGCCATCACCGAGCCGAGCGTCGTGTCCGCCTTGCTGACGTTCCTGTTCTATGGCTTGCTTCCGTGCAGTCTGTTGATGTACCTGCTGGGTACGCCGGGGCGCAGGCGGCGAAAAAGGAAGGCAGAAATGTCGCAATCCGAGGCACAACAAGCCTCGATCGGCGGGCAAGGTGCTCCAAAAACGCCCGGAGATTAGCGATCTCTACCATATTGCGGCACCGCCATCAGGCAATTCTGCAAATGAGGGGGGTTTACCCCTCTGTTCGAGGTCCATTCCGACCTCCAGAAACCAATAATGGGCTCAAGTAATTCCGGCCCGTGCCGTAAACGCGCACCCGCCGGAACCACCGTACTTGACGGGAGCCCGGCATGGAAAACAATCTCGCACTCAAATCGCGCCCGAAACAGGATGAAAACGGGTCGGCCGACGACGCACGCGAGCGTCCGCAGCCGGGCGAGTCCGTCAATTCCCACGCCGAACTGCGCGCCATCCGCGAGGCCTTCGCGCGCGTCGAAGCCGAGGCCAAGGCCACCAGCGCCGCCCACAACCGCGCCCTGGCCGAAGCCCGCGCCCGCGATCTGGCCGAAACCCGCGCCGCCGTCGACCGCGTCGCCGCCGCCGCTGCACACGAGCGGGCCCGCGCCGAGGAATCCGCCATCCATGTGCAGCGGGAAAGACTGGAAGCCGAGCAGCGCGCGCGCAAGTCCAGCGAGGAGCACGCCGAGAACATCGAGAAGGAAATCGCGGAACTGAAAGCGCGTGCCGAGGCTGACGCGCGCGCCGCTGAAGCCGCCGCCAACCGCGCCCGCGCGCAGGAAGAGGCGCGCTCGGCGATCACCAGCCAGATCGAGGCGGAAGCAACCCTCACCATCCACGCGCGCGCCGCCGCCGAAGCCGCACGGGAACGTGCGGAGAACGTCCGCACATCCGTCGAGGCCGCCGTGCGCGAGGCGGAAGCCGCACGCCTGACTTCGATCGAGCGCGAAGAAGCGGAAAAGGCTGCCCAGCAGGAAGCACGCGACCGCGCGCGCGCGGAGGCCGCCGCCACGGCGACCTTGCGAGAGCGGGCCTTGGCTGAAGCAGCCGCACGCGCCAGCGCCGAGGCGGCCGCACGCGCCCAGCAGGAGGCGACCAGCCGCGCCATCGCGCGCCGCACCGCCGAAGACGCCGCACGCAAGGCCGCGATCGCGCGCGCCGCAGCGGATGCCCGCGAGCAGGAAGAAAGCCGCGCCCGCGCCGGCGAGGAAGAAACCGCCCGTGCGGTCGCCCTGGCGCGCCAGCGCGCCGGAGATGCCGCCGCCGAGGCATTGCGCCTGCGCATCGCCGCCGATACCGAACTCAAGAGCGCCAACGACGAACGCCAGCGCGAAGCGGCGCAGGCCCGCCTGGCCGCCGAAGCCCGCACCGGCGCCGAAAAGCGCCTGATCGAAGCCACCCGCAGCCGTGTCGAAGCCGACCGCATGTTGCAGGCAAGCCTTTTGGCGAGCGCCGAAGCCGCCGCGCATGCCGACATGCAGGCACGCAGCCGCGCCGCCGCCGAAAGCGAGCTCGCCCGCGTCGCGCAGGCACGCGCACTGGCCGATGAACAAGCCGCCGCCGCCGCGCTGGCCCGGGGCCTTGAAGAACAACGGGCCGGCGAGCTTGCCATCGCCCGCGCCCGCATCGAGGACGCCGCCGCCGCCATGGCCGCCGCGCGCGCCGCCGCCGAGCAGGAAGCCGTGGCCCAGGCCGAAGCCCGCCACGCCACCGAGGAAGCCGCCAAACTGGCCGCGCAGTCGCGCTGGAAGAGCGAAAGGGAACTTGCCGCCGCCGCCGCCAAACTGGCTGCGCTCGAATCATCGGAAGCCGAGATCGCCGCCGCCCGTGCCGAAGCCGAGCGCGAGGCTGTAGAGGCAGCCAACGCCCGTCTGCAGGCCGAGATCGCCGCCCGCGACGCGCTGGCGCAACGCCGCGATGCAGACCATGCGGCTGCGGAAAACCGCAACGAGCGCGCCCGACAGGACGCCGAAGCCGCCCGCCTGGCCTCCCTTGCCGCGGCGACGGATACGGAAGCCGCCGCGGTTGCAGCTGCCCGCGCCGAACGCGAGGCCGCTGCCGCCCTTGCCGCCAGCGACCGGGTCGCCCGGGAACAGCGCGCCGAAGCGATCGCCCGCGCCCGTCTCGAGGCGGAGCAACGTGCCGCCGAGGCCGCGCAATTGCGCGCCGAAGCCGATGCGGCCGCGCATCGCTCGGCACGCGAACGCGCCGCTGCGGACGAAGCCGCCCAACGCATAGCGGTGGCGCGCAAAGCCGCCGAAAGTGCCCTTGCAGATGCCATTGCCAAGGCCAACCGCAACCAGGAAACCGCATTGTCCGCGCGCGAGGAAAACCTCGCCATCGCCCGCCAGGCGCTGGCGGTGGCGACGCGCCGCGCCGAGGCTGAAATGAGAGCGCTCGAGCGTGCGCGCAAGCGCCTCAGCGCGGAATCGCTTGCGCGCGAGGCCGCCGAAGAACGAGCCGCCGCCGACCGCGAGGCACGCCTGGCGGCGCTGATGACAGCCCGCACCGAACGGCGCGCGCGACGCGCCGCGCAGGCGCGCGCCCGCAGCGAAGTGGCACGGGCCACCATCGCGCGTGATCAGGCGGCCTCCGAAAAAGCCCTGCTGGCCGCCGGCGAAGCCGCGCAAGTCGCGGAACAACGCAACCTCGAACAAGTTCACGCGGCGCTGGCAGCCCGTCGCCTGGCACAGGCGCGCGCAGCAGAGCGCAGTGTCGCCGCCGCCGCGCTCGAACAGGAAGAAATCGCCCGCGCAGCGGCCGCGGAGTCCGCACGCAAGGCCGCCGAAGAGCGCATCGCACAAGAGGCGGCGGCGCGCTGCGCCTTCACCGAGCGGGCGGCCAGCGAGGAAGCTGCCACACAAGCCATGGTGGAACGCCAAGAGGCCGACTCGCACGCGGCCCGGATGGCGCGTGAAGCGGCGCAAGCGGAATCCGCCGCGACCTCGACCGCCCGGGAAGCCGCCGCCGCCGAAGCCCGGCGCATTGAAGCCGCGCACGCGGAAGCACAGGCAGCCGACGAACGTCGGCAGGCAGAAGGCGCACTCGAACAGGCGGCAATCGAGCGTCGCAACATCAATGAATCCGCCGCTGCCGCGGTGCGCGCGCGCCTGGCCGCCAGCGCGGCGGCCATCGCCTGCGCCAGCGTGCGCCGCCAGGCTGAACAGGACATGGCGCTGGCGATCGCCCGCCGCGTTGCCAGCGAACAAGACGCGGTCGCGCACTTCAGGCGCAAGACCGCTGCCGAGGAACTTGCCATCCAGGCCGCCACCGAAAAGGCGCGCGTCGCCCAACTGGCCGAGGCTGCCGCGGTGCGCGAACACGCAGCCGCGCTGTCGCATGCGGAAACCGCCCGGAAAGCCATGCAAGCCTCGCTGCGCAAGGCTTCCGAAGAAGCCGCCCTGGCGCGCAGCGCCGAAGCCCGGGCAAGCGCCGAATCCGCCGCCCAGGCCACTGCCGCTGCGCGTAACGCCGCCGAGTGCGAATTGCATGCGCAGGCCGAGGCCAGGCGCGCGGCCGATGCCGCATGCGCACACTGGATAGCACAGCGCATCGAGGCCGAGTCCGCCGCGCGTAGCGCCGCCGAGGAAGCCCGGGCCGCGGAGCACTCCCTGCTCGCAGCCGCCCACGAGGCGCGCCAGGCAAGCGCCCTGCGCCGGCAGCGTGCCGAGGACGCCACCCTTGAGGCCGGCCGCAGGATCGAAGCCGAAAGCACCCTGGCCATTGCCGAGCAGGAGCGCGCCGCCGCCGAATGCGCGGCCGCCGACGCCACCCTTGCGCGCATCGCCGCAGAGGTGTCGCTCGCAGCCTGCGCGCTCGAGCGCGCCCAGGCACAAACGCAGGCGCGCACCGTCGCCGCCGAGCGCCAGGCACAGGAACAAGCCGCCGCCGAGGCCGCCGAGGCTGCGCGCGTTGCCGACGAAGCAGCGATCGCCGAACTGCGACGCCTCGCTTCGGCTGCGCGGGAACGGCAAGCGCAGGCACGGGCAGCCCGCGAGGCCACACAGTCCATGGTTGCCATGGAAGACTCCCTGGCCGCGGCCGAGATCGAGCGCGCGATTGCCGCGAGCGCGGCGGCTGATGCCGCCAGCGCGCGCCTGTTGGCGGAAGAAAGACTCACCAGCATCGATCTGGAGCGAGCCCAGGCTGAAACCCAGGCCCTGGCCATGCTTGCACATCGCCAGGAATGCGAGCGCGAGGCGGCGCGCGCGGCGACGTCCGCGATAGCATCCGAAGCCGCCGCCGCCGCGGAATTCAGGCGCCTTGCCGACGTGTCGGCCACCCGTGAGGCTGACGCCGGGATGGCGCTTGAAGCGACCATGCGGCGCATCGAATGCGAAGCCGCGCTTGCCGCCGCGGAGCAGGAGCGCGCCATCGCCGAATCTGCCGCCGCCGATGCGCTCGCGGCCCGCCTGCGTGCGCAGGAGGAGCTCGCCGCACAGGCAATGGCGCGCGAAGCTGCCGAGTCCGAAGCACGCCGCTTGCATGAAGAGCGCCGCCGTGCGGAAGCCACGGCGGCCCGTGTCGCCACCGACGCGCAGCGCGCCGAACGACAAGCTACCGAACACGCGCGCCGCCACGCCGTGGCCGCCGACATGCGGCGCAAAGCCGCGGAAAGCGCCGCTGCCGCCAGCCGGCAGAACGCCGCCGCGCAAGCCGAACTGGCTGCGGGTGAAGCGGCGCGCGCCGATGCCGAGCGCGAGGCTGCGGAAAACCTGGTGCGCCGGCTCGCGCTTGCTGAAGCCGCGCTTGTCGAGGCTGCGCGCCGTGCCAGCGCCGAAGCCGATGCCGCCCGCGCGCTGGAAGCGCGTATTGCCGCAGAGCGCGACGCCGCCGAGGCCAGCGCCAGGGCACGTGATGCGGAAGCGCTCGCAACCGAAGCCACGCGTGAAGCCCGGCGCGCGGCCGACGAACA
Organism: Burkholderiales bacterium; assembly: GCA_965279115.1. Taxonomy (GTDB): domain Bacteria; phylum Pseudomonadota; class Gammaproteobacteria; order Burkholderiales; family JAEUOS01; genus JAEUOS01. The sequence continues at coordinate 5,364,171 of OZ257137.1, read as the reverse complement.
CGCAAGGGCCCAGGCCGATGCCGGGCAACGCTCGCAGGCCGCCGCGCAGGCCGAAACCCGGCTGGCCGCAGCGGCACGCGAATGCGCCGAAGCTGCCAGCCTGTTGCAAATCCAGGCCGAGCAAAAAGCTGCCGCGCAGGCCGAAGCCGGCGCAGCCACACGCCGGGCTGCCGATGCGGAACGCGAAGCCGCCCAAGCCGCCCGCGAAAGCGCCGAATTGCAGACACGTCTCGCCCGTGAGATGGAAGAACAGGCGCTGGCCGCACGCAGGGAAAGCCTGCAGATGGCACAGACACGCGAAACGCAGGAAAGTGCGCTGCGCGCCGCCGCGGAACAGCGCGTGCAGGCCGAGCGCGACGCCATCGCCGCGTTCGCAGCGCGGGAAAGCGACGAACGGGCTGCGGTGCTGGCGGCACAAGAGCGCGCAGCGACAGAAGCGCGCGCCGGCAACGCGGCGCAATTGCGCGCAGTTGCAGAGCGTGCGGCGCTGCAGGCGGCACAAGAGCGCTTGCTTGCGGAAACGCGCGCCATGGATGCCGCCCACCGTGATGCGGCCCGCGACCGGCAGGCACGTGATGCGGCCGATGCGCTGGCACGCATGCAATCCCGACCCTCGCGCGCGCCCTTGCGTCGCATCGCCCTGATCGCCTTCGCCTCGCTGCTCGGGCTTTCGCTGGCCGGCGCCAGCCTGGGCTACATGCGGCATGTGGCACAACCGGCCGGAGCGACGCAAACGATCATCCAGGGCGGCAACCAGGCTTCGCCCAACCTGCGCATGAGCCTGGAACTGGGGCAATTGCCCACGAACGCTCAGGACTAGTACAAAAGGCATTCAGCGCCACAGGAGCCTTGTAGGACGACGGGGCTCGCCGCAGTGCATCAACCGGGCCGGCATTCGCACGCTTACAATGCTGCGGAAACAACCCGGGTTCGTGACCATGCTGCCTGTTGTCCTGCGCCGAATGTTCGCCGCGCTCGCGGCCATCGTCTGCTCATGGGTGCTCGCCCAGCCTAGCCCCATCCTGATCGGACAATCCGTGCCGCTAACGGGCTCGAACCGCGAGCTGGGCGAGGAAATCCGCGATGGTGCGCTCGCCTATTTCAGGAAACTCAATGCCGCGGGAGGCTTGAGCGGGCGACGCATCGAACTGGTCACGCTCGATGACGGCAACGACACAAAGCTCTCCGCCGAAAACGCGCGCCGGCTGATCGAGGAGCGGGAGGTGCTGGCATTGTTCGGCTTTGCCAGCGCGACCTTGAGCAGGCCAGCCATGCCGTTCGCCGAGAAGTCCGGCACGCCCTTCCTGTTTCCCTTTACCGGCGCCGACCCGATGCGCCTGTTCAACCGCGTGCTGTTCAACCACCGGGCCAGCTATGCGGACGAACTGGAGAAGATCGTCAACCATTACGCGACCATCGGCGTGAGGTCCTTCGGCATCCTGTTCCATGAAGACGCGGTCGGCCGGGAAAACCTGACGGCCGTCGAGCGTGCCCTGCAAAAGCGCGGCATCAAGGCGGGCGCGGCGATCGGGATCACGCGCACCACCCCCGACATCAAGGGCGCCGTGGCGAAGGTCACCGCCGCGAAACCGGACGTCCTGATCACCACTACCCTGTTCAGGCCGTCCGCGGACTTCATCCGCATGGCGAAGGCCGCCAACCCCGGCATGCAGTTCGTGAGCACATCGTTCGCCGGCCCCAACGTGCTCATGCGCGCGCTTGGTCCCGATGGCGTGGGCGTGACCGTGTCGCAGGTGGTCCCGCCGGTGACCAACCGCAACGTTCCGGTGGTGGCGGAATACATGGCGGCGTTCGAGAAGCACACCGGCGGACGCAATTTCGGCGCGACCTCGCTTGAGGCCTACATCGCGGCAAAGGTACTCGCGGAGGGAATCCGCCGCGCCGGCGCGACCCGCGTGAGCCGCGAATCACTGATAAGCGCCCTCGAAGGCATGAAAAGCTTCGACGCCGGCGGCTACGTGGTGGGTTTTTCCAGCGACAACCACAACGGCAGCGCATTCGCCGAAATCACGGTGATCAACAAACAGCAGCAGTTCGGGTACTGAGCGAAGCGGCCCGCCCGCGCGCAGGATTCCGCGCGGATCAGGCGCCGGCGACCGCGGCGATTTCGCCGGCCAGCGTTCGCACCAGATCCCCGTCCTCCCCTTCGACCATCACCCGCAGCACCGGTTCGGTGCCGGACGGGCGCAACAACACACGCCCGCGCCCGGCAAGCTGCGCTTCCGCAGCCTTGACCGCGGCACCCAGCTTCTCGTTCGACTGCCAGGCGTTGCGGTCGGCCAGCTTGACGTTCTTGAGCACCTGGGGGAAAAGGGTCAGCTCGCGTCCCGCCTCGGCGAGCGTCTGGTCGGATGCGCGCAAGGCCTTGAGAACCTGCAGGGCGGATACGATGCCGTCGCCGGTGGTATGGCAATCCAGGCACAGGATGTGGCCCGAGTTCTCGCCGCCGTGGAACCAGCGTTTCTCGTGCAGCATTTCAAGGACATAGCGGTCGCCCACCTTGGATCGTGCGAACGGAACACCCATGCGCGCCATGGCCTGCTCGAAGGCCAGGTTGGTCATGAGGGTGCCCACCACCCCGGGCGCCTTGCCGATGGCATGGCGTTCCTTGATGATCAGGTACAGCAACTCGTCGCCGTCATAGGTGCGGCCGGTGGCGTCCGCCATGACCACACGGTCGGCGTCGCCGTCGAGCGCGATGCCGATATCGGCGCGATGGGTCCGCACCGCGTCGGACAGCGCCTTGGGATGGGTGGCGCCGACGCCGTCGTTGATGTTGCGCCCGGACGGCTGGTTGCCGATGGTGATGACCTCCGCGCCGAGTTCATGAAAGACATGCGGCGCGATGTGGTACGCGGCGCCGTGCGCGCAATCGACCACGATGCGCATGCCATGCAGGTCGAGGTCGTAGGGCACGCTGGCCTTGCAGAACTCGATATAGCGTCCGGCGGCATCGTCGAGCCTGCGCGCCTTGCCCAGGGACGCCGAATCGGCGCATCCCATGGGTTTTTCGAGTTCCGCCTCGATCGCCAGTTCCACCGCGTCCGGCAGCTTCAGGCCGCCTTCGGAGAAGAACTTGATCCCGTTGTCGTCGTAGGGATTGTGCGAGGCGCTGATGACCACACCAGCCTGGGCGCGCACCGCGCGCGTCAGGTAGGCAACCGCCGGAGTAGGCATCGGCCCCACCAGCATGACGTCCACGCCGGCAGCGGCGAAGCCGGCTTCCAGCGAAGCCTCCAGCATGTAACCGGATATCCGCGTGTCCTTGCCGATCAGCACCACCGGATGCTCGGCGCCGCCGATGCCCTGCTGCACCAGGACGCGACCGGCCGCATATCCAAGACGCAGGACGAAGTCGGGCGTTATGGGCGAAACGCCGACGCGCCCGCGCACGCCATCGGTACCAAAGTATTTTCTGCTCATGAGTTGGGCTCTTGTTATCCCTTCAACCCGCGCGCATGTCATGCATCGCGCACCGCCTCCCACACGCGCAACACGTCGCGCGTGGCCCCCACATCGTGTACCCGCAGGATTGTCGCACCGTTTTGCGCCGCGATCAGCGCCGCCGCAACGCTTCCGAACACCCGTTCGTCCGCCCGGTCATGGCCTGTGATCGCCCCGATGGTGGATTTGCGCGACAAACCTGTCAGAACACCGCAGCCGATGCCACGAAAAACTTGCAGATGGCGCAGGAGAGCAAGGTTGTGAGCCACCGTCTTGCCGAACCCGAATCCGGGATCGACGACCAGCTGGCCGGCAGCAACGCCAGCGGCGCGAAACGCGGCGACGCGGTCGGCCAGAAACCCGCGCACTTCCGCCACCACATCGGCATAGCGCGGATTGTCCTGCATGGTGGCCGGGTCGCGGTCCATGTGCATGATGGTCAGGGACAGGCCCGAGCGCGCCGCTTGCAGCGCCGCCTCGAATGCACCGGGGCGGCGGAAGCCCCAGATGTCGTTGAGCATCGTCGCGCCCTCGGCGACAGCCGCGCGCATCACCTCCGGCTTGTAGGAGTCGACCGAAACCGGCTTGCCCATGGCGACACAGCCACGCAATACCGGCAGCAGGCGCGCGAGTTCCTCTGCCAGCGGCAACGCGAACGCGCCGGGACGGCTTGACTCGGCTCCAAGGTCGAGCATGTCTGCCCCTTCACCGATCAAGCGCTCGGCATGGGCCAGCGCTGATTCAGGCGAGAGGAACCTGCCCCCGTCGGAAAACGAGTCGGGCGTGATGTTGACAATGCCCATCAGCACGGGGCTTTTTTGCGCCGCGGTCATGGTCTCCTCATCGCATCGTGCCCGGCGGGAATCACCAGGAAAAACGCCAAGCTGCAAGGCTTGGCGTTTTTCGGGTCAACTGGCGCGCTGCACGGGACGCGCGAGGCGAAGGCGGACGAAATCAGGCGGCCGACGCCGAGGTCGAAGGCGCCACACCACCTGATGCATTGTCCTTGGGCGGTTGGGGCTGCGATTGCGTGGGTTTGGGCGGCCGCGGCGGACGCCCCTGCATGATGTCCTCGATCTGCTCGGCATCGATGGTTTCCCAGTCGAGCAGGGCCTTCGCCATCGCATGCATCTTGTCGGAATGCTCTTCGATGAGCTTGCGTGCCAGGCCATACTGATCATCGATGATGCGGCGGATCTCGGAGTCAACCGTCTGCATGGTGGCCTCGGATACCTGGGTTGTACGGGTTACCGAACGGCCGAGGAACACTTCGCCCTCGTTCTCCGCGTACACCATGGGGCCGAGCTTGTCGCTCATGCCGTAACGGGTGACCATGTCGCGCGCCATCTGGGTGGCCCGCTCGAAGTCGTTGGAGGCCCCGGTGGTCATCTGGTTCATGAACACCTCCTCGGCGATCCGCCCGCCGAAAAGCATGGCGATCTTGTTGAGCATGTACTCGCGGTCGTAGGAGTACTTGTCGCGCTCGGGCAGGCTCATGGTCACTCCAAGAGCGCGGCCGCGCGGGATGATGGTGACCTTGTGGACCGGGTCGCACTTGGGCAACAGCTTGCCGATCAGCGCATGGCCGGACTCATGGTAGGCGGTGTTGCGCTTTTCTTCCTCGTCCATGACCATGGTGCGCCGCTCGGTGCCCATCATGATCTTGTCCTTGGCCATCTCGAAATCGTCCATGTCGACCAGGCGCTTGCTGCGGCGCGCGGCGAACAACGCGGCTTCGTTGACCAGATTCGCCAGATCGGCGCCGGACATGCCGGGCGTTCCGCGTGCCAGGATGTCGGCCTTGACGTCAGGCGCCAATGGCACCTTGCGCATGTGCACCCCGAGAATCTGCTCGCGGCCGCGGATGTCCGGCAACGGCACCACCACCTGGCGGTCGAAGCGGCCCGGGCGCAACAACGCCGGGTCGAGCACGTCGGGCCGGTTGGTCGCCGCGATGACGATCACGCCCGCACCGGTCTCGAACCCGTCCATTTCGACCAGCATCTGGTTCAGGGTCTGTTCGCGCTCGTCGTTGCCGCCGCCCAAGCCGGCCCCGCGCTGACGCCCGACTGCGTCGATCTCATCGATGAAGATGATGCATGGCGCATGCTTCTTGGCGTTCTCGAACATGTCACGCACGCGGGCCGCGCCCACGCCCACGAACATCTCGACAAAATCGGAGCCCGATATCGAGAAGAAAGGCACCTTGGCTTCACCCGCAATCGCCTTGGCCAGCAGGGTCTTGCCGGTCCCGGGCGACCCGACCATCAATGCGCCGCGTGGAATGCGCCCGCCCAGTTTCTGGAACTTGGACGGATCCTTGAGGAAGTCGACGAACTCGGCCACTTCTTCCTTGGCTTCGTCGCAACCGGCGACGTCCGCGAAAGTGACGGTATTGTTGGACTCGTCGAGCATGCGCGCCTTGCTCTTGCCGAAGGAGAACGCACCGCCGCGCCCGCCACCCTGCATCTGGCGCATGAAGAATATCCACACGCCAATGAGCAGCAACATGGGAAACCAGGAGATGAAGATCGACAGCAGGAGCGGTTTCTCCTCCTCGACCCGCACGTCGAACTTGACACCGTACTTGACAAGATCGCCGATCAGGCCACGATCAAGGTAGGTGACATTGGTCCGCACCTTCTTGTCATCCACCGTGGTGGCGATGATGCTGCGGTCGTCGATGACGACGGTCTTGATTTGCCCGGCCTTGACCTGGTCGAGAAAGTCCGAATAGCTGAGGGCAGACGCGGATGCGCCGCCACCGCCGCCGAATTGCTTGAAAACGGTGAACAGCACCAGAGCAATCACCAGCCACACCGCAATTTTGGAAAACGTGTTGTTCAACTAGACTCCCTGGCCGCTAAGGCCCGCCGACGTGAGACTCACCGGCACAGAAAAAACCCGATTTGACCAATGCATTGTATACGCATTGCATGCCGCCCGCCCCGGAACTCAGCGCAGGCGGCGCCCCACCAGAAACTGCTCCGAACTGCGGTCACGCGACGCTTTGGGCTTGTAGGACTTCACGTCGTGAAAAACCGACCGCATTTGCGCCAAAAACTCGGTAAAGCCGGCGCCCTGAAACGTCTTTACGACCAAAACACCCTCCGGCTTGAGGAACGCCTGCGCGAATTCCAGCGCCAGGTCGCACAGCCCCATCGCCCGCGCTTGGTCCGAAATGACGATTCCGGAGATATTGGGGGCCATGTCGGACAATACAAGGTCAGCTTTCACGCCTTCACCCAGGGTCCTCGTGACCGCCGCCAGGCCTTCCTCGCTGCTGAAATCGGCGCGTATGAGTTCCACGCCCGGCAAACCCTGCATTTCGAGCAGGTCGATCGCGACCACCCTGCCGCCGCCGCGTTCCCCGGCCCCCACCCGCGGCGCCGCCATTTGTGACCATCCCCCGGGGGCCGCCCCCAGATCGACCACGACCATGCCACGGCGGAAAATCCGCGACTTTTCGTCGATTTCGAGGATCTTGAACGCGGCGCGAGAACGGTAACCGAGCTTTTTCGCCTGCTGCACGAACTGGTCGGTGACGTGCTCATGCATCCAGCGGTTGCTTGAAACCGACCGCGTCGGTTTCACATGCCCTTTGGCTTTTCGTTCCATCGTGATCCAGTGGTGGGCCGGGTCAAGCGGCTATACTCGGAGATTGACCGTGCAACTCGCATGATCTCATCATTCGCCCAGAAAACAGCATGATTGCACTTACGCCTGCAGAACGTTCCGCGCTGAAGGCGCGCGCCCACCATCTTGCCCCGGTTGTGATGATCGGGGATTCCGGATTGAGCGAGGCGGTGCTGAAGGAAATCGATACCGCCCTCAAAAGCCATGAACTGATCAAGGTACGGGTGCTGGGCGACGACCGCGACGCACGCAATGCATATGCAACCAGCATCGGCGAGCGCCTGGACGCCGCGACCGTGCAGGCGATCGGCAAGTTGCTGGTGCTTTTCCGCCCCGCCCCGGCGGAGGACAAGAAGCCGCCGCGCACCCGCAAGCCCTCCGGTCCGCGCCGCACCAAGAAGCAGGAAGCTGCTCGCGCGGAGAAAAAACGCGCCGCCTGACGCGCGGCAGGCGCAGCTTCGCGCAGCGGTGACTGCACCGCCGGTCAGGCATCCGCGCGGCGCCGCCAGCCGGCCACAATGGCAGCCGCGAGGACACTCTGCGTCAGGTAAAGGATCGCCGAGATGCCGTGTGCCCTGCCAAAGGCGCTGCGATACGCCTCCGTGGCCAGTCGCCCGGATGCATTGGCCGCCTTGAGCGTGGCCATGTGCGGCCGCATGCCGAAATGGCCAAGGGCCGCGAGCGCAAGAATCACCCAAAGGCAGGACGTCACCCAGCGCGAGAGTCCGGGCGCGAGCGCACGGCGGAACATGATCAAGAGGGCCGTGCTTGCCATCACAACCCATGCCACGTGGGCAAATAGCTGGCCGGCCACTTCGCCCGCCCGCTCGCGCTCCAGGGTTGCAAACAGTGTCGGCGCAACCATGTAGCCTACAACCCAGAGGCTGCCGGCCATCAAAACCAGTGCGAGATTGCCCGCCGCCTGCAGGGCGGCCTGCGCGCGCCCGGCGGGCTGTTCAGATGAAGCGGATTTCAAGAATCTCGTATTCGCGTATCCCGCCTGGCGCCATCACCTCGACGGTATCGCCCTCGTGCTTGCCAATCAGCGCCCGCGCGATTGGCGAACTGATCGAAATCTTGCTTTCCTTGATGTCGGCCTCGTCATCGCCCACCACCTGATAGGTTACCTTGGCGCCGCTTTGCACGTCTTCCAGGTCCACGGTTGCGCCAAACACGACACGATCCTCGTCGCCCAGCAGTTTCGGATCGATGATCTGGGCGAACGAGAGCTTGCCTTCGATCTCGGCGATGCGGCCCTCGATAAACCCCTGCTTTTCCTTGGCGGCATCGTAGTCCGCGTTCTCGGAAAGGTCGCCCTGGGCGCGCGCTTCGGAGATGGCCGTGATTACAGCCGGGCGCTCAACCGACTTCAGGTGCTGCAATTCGGCGCGCAGTCTTTCGGCGCCGGCGACGGTCATGGGTACGGATTGCATAGTCACAAAGCCCGATTCAAAAAGATAGTCGGGCCGCGCACATGCGCGATCCGACCATGAGGCGCGAATGATACACGCGCCCGCGGGGCCACAGCGACCTCAGGCGTCGGAAAGTTCCGCGTGCAGCGCGCGCAGATCGAAAGGGGTGAGTTCGCGCGAGGCCTGCATTCCAGCCACCGCAGCGCGCGCGCCGGCGATGGTGGTGTAGTACGGCACCCTGCCCTGCAGCGCCGACACGCGAATCAGGCGGGAGTCGGCGATCACGCCCTTGCGGGCCTCCGTCGTGTTGATGACCAAGACGACTTCGCGATTCTTGATCATGTCCACAATGTGGGGCCGGCCTTCCTTGACCTTGTAGACCATGCGTACCGGAATGGCGGCAGCCTCCAGCACCGCGGCGGTGCCGCGCGTAGCGACCAGTCCGAAACCGAGTTCCGAAAGGCTGCGCGCGACTTCGATCACCTTGGCCTTGTCGGCATCCCGCACCGACAGGAACACCGTCCCGGCCTGGGGCAACTTCACGCCCGCCGCAAGCTGACTCTTGGCGAACGCCTCGCCGAAAGTGATGCCCACCCCCATCACCTCGCCGGTCGACTTCATCTCCGGCCCGAGGATCGGATCGACGCCCGGAAACTTGGTGAAGGGAAACACCGCTTCCTTGACGCTGTAGTACGGCGGCTGGATCTCGATGCCCACGCCTTGCGCGTCAAGTGACATCCCTGCCATCACGCGCGCGGCGATCTTGGCCAGAGGCAACCCGGTGGCCTTGGATACATAGGGCACGGTGCGGGAGGCGCGCGGGTTGACTTCGAGCACGTAGACCACGTCGCGTCCGTCCTCTTCCTTGATGGCGAACTGCACGTTCATGAGGCCGATCACGCCAAGCGCCTGGGCCATGGCCGCGGTCTGCAGGCGCAATTCGTTCTGCAGGTCGTCGGAAAGCGAATACGGCGGCAGGGAGCAGGCCGAATCACCCGAATGCACGCCGGCTTCCTCGATGTGCTCCATGATGCCGCCGATGAATACCCGCTTGCCGTCGGCGATCGCATCGACATCAACTTCGATGGCGTCGTTGAGGAAGCGGTCCAGCAGCACCGGGGAATCGTTGGACACCTTGACCGCCTCGCGCATGTAGCGCTCGAGGTCGCTCTTCTCGTGCACGATTTCCATTGCGCGGCCGCCCAGCACGTAGCTGGGCCGCACCACCAGCGGATAGCCGATTTCCTGTGCCAACTCGAGCGCAGCAGCCTCCGTGCGCGCGGTGCGGTTGGGCGGCTGCCTGAGCTTCAATTCATGCAGCAGTTTCTGGAAACGCTCGCGATCTTCCGCGATATCGATCGACTCCGGCGTCGTGCCGATGATAGGCACACCGTTGGCTTCGAGCGAGCGCGCCAGTTTCAGGGGGGTCTGCCCGCCGTACTGGACGATCACGCCCTCCGGCTTTTCGAGATCGACGATCTCGAGCACATCCTCGAGCGTCAGCGGCTCGAAATACAGGCGGTCGGAGGTGTCGTAGTCGGTCGAGACGGTTTCCGGGTTGCAATTGACCATGATGGTCTCGAAGCCGTCACCGCGCAGCGCCAGCGAGGCGTGCACACAGCAATAGTCGAACTCGATCCCCTGGCCGATGCGGTTGGGCCCCCCGCCGAGCACGATGATCTTGCGCCGGCTGGTGGGTTCGGCTTCGCACTCCTCCTCATAGGTGGAGTACATGTAGGCGGTGCGGGTGGCGAACTCGCCAGCGCAGGTGTCGACCCGCTTGTACACCGGCCGCACTCCCAGCGCGTGACGATGCGAGCGCACCTGGTCTTCATTGGACTTGAACAGCTTGGCCAGACGCCGGTCGGAGAAGCCCTTGCGCTTCAGGCGCCGCATCTCGGCAGCGTCGATGTCGGCAAGCGCCATGTCGTCCAGACGCATTTCCTCGTCGACGATGTCCTTGATCTGCACCAGGAACCACGGATCGATGTTGGTCAGGCGCTGGACCTCCTCCAGCGTGAAGCCGTTTTCGAAGGCGTCGCCCACATACCAGATGCGTTCCGGACCGGGTTCGCCGAGTTCTTCCTCGATCTCGTGGCGATCGGTGGTCTTCTGATTGAGTCCGTCGACACCGACTTCGAGGCCACGCAGCGCTTTCTGGAAGCTTTCCTGGAAGGTGCGGCCGATGGCCATCACCTCGCCTACCGATTTCATCTGGGTAGTCAGGTGCGAATCGGCCTCCTTGAACTTCTCGAAAGCGAAGCGCGGCACCTTGGTGACCACATAGTCGATGGCCGGTTCGAACGAAGCCGGTGTGGCCCCGCCAGTAATGTCGTTGGTCAGTTCATCGAGCGTGTAGCCGACCGCCAGCTTGGCGGCGATCTTGGCGATCGGGAAGCCGGTCGCCTTGGACGCCAGTGCCGAGGAGCGCGATACCCGCGGGTTCATCTCGATGACGATCATGCGCCCGTCCCTGGGATTGATCGCGTACTGCACGTTGGAACCGCCGGTATCGACGCCGATCTCGCGCAACACCGCGAAGGAGGCGTTGCGCATCAACTGGTACTCGCGGTCGGTGAGGGTCTGCGCCGGCGCCACCGTGATCGAGTCGCCGGTGTGCACGCCCATCGGATCGAGGTTTTCGATCGAGCAGACGATGATGCAATTGTCGGCGCGGTCGCGCACGACCTCCATTTCGAACTCTTTCCAGCCCAGCAGCGATTCCTCGATCAGCAGTTCGCGCGTCGGGCTGGCGTCAAGCCCGCGCCGGCAGATGGTTTCAAATTCCTCCGGGTTGTAGGCGATGCCACCGCCGGTGCCGCCCAGTGTGAATGAAGGCCGGATCACCACCGGAAAGCCGATCCCGCCGGTCGCCGCGGCGATGTCGCGCTGCACGCTCCAGGCCTCGTCCATCGAATGCGCGACCCCGGAGCGGGCGGACTCGAGGCCAATCTTCATCATGGCCTGCTTGAATTTCTGGCGGTCTTCCGCCTTGTCGATGGCTTCTTCCTTTGCGCCGATCAACTCGACGTCGAAGCGCGCGAGCACGCCATTCTTGGCCAGGTCGAGCGCACAGTTGAGCGCGGTTTGTCCGCCCATGGTGGGCAGGAGCGCATCGGGGCGCTCCTTCTCGATGATGCGTGCCACCATCTGCCAGGTGATGGGTTCGATGTACACCACGTCCGCCGTGTCCGGGTCGGTCATGATGGTCGCCGGATTGCTGTTGACCAGGATGACGCGGTAGCCCTCCTCACGCAAGGCCTTGCAGGCCTGCGCACCGGAGTAGTCGAATTCGCACGCCTGGCCGATGACAATCGGGCCGGCGCCGATGATGAGGACGCTCTTGATGTCGGCACGTTTAGGCACGGGCGGCTCCCTTGTGTTGCGCCATCAGGGCGGTAAAGCGGTCGAACAGGTAGCCGATGTCCTGCGGCCCGGGACTGGCCTCGGGATGGCCCTGGAAACAGAACGCCGGCCGGTCAGTGCGCCTGAGCCCCTGGATCGACTGGTCGAAAAGCGACACATGGGTCACCGCAAGGTTGGCCGGAAGCGTCGCCGGGTTGACTGCGAAACCGTGGTTCTGGCTGGTAATGGCGACGCGGCCGGTCTCAAGGTCCTTGACCGGATGGTTGGCGCCATGGTGGCCGAATTTCATCTTCAATGTCGCTGCGCCCGAGGCCAGGCCCAGCAACTGATGGCCTAGACAGATACCGAACGTCGGGATTCCGGCATCGACAATCTCGCCGATGGCGGCAATGGCGTAGTCGCAGGGTTCCGGATCACCGGGACCATTCGACAGGAACACACCGTCCGGCCGCAACGCGCGCACTTCCGCAGCCGGGGTCTTGGCCGGCACCACGGTCAGGTCACAGCCGCGCTCGGCCAGCATGCGCAGGATGTTGCGCTTGACCCCGTAGTCATAGGCCACCACCTTGAATTTGGGCGCGGCGAGTGAGCCGAATCCGCGCCCGAGGCGCCATTCGGTCTCGTTGAACTTGTAGGAAACCTTGGTCGATACCACCTGGGCCAGGTCCATACCCGCCAGTCCGGCAAAATCGCGGGCCGCAGCAAGGGCGGTGCCCTCGTCCACCTCGCCCGCCATGATGCAGCCCGATTGGGCGCCCTTCTCGCGCAGGATGCGGGTGAGCCTGCGCGTGTCGATCTCGGCGATGCCGACCACGTTTTCAGAGCGCAAGTAGGCGTCGAGTGCCATGGTGCTGCGGAAATTCGATACCGACATGGCGAGGCTGCGGATCACCAGGCCGGCCGCATGAACCCGGCGATCGCCCGATTCGACATCCTCGGCATTGGTGCCGGTATTGCCGATGTGCGGATAGGTAAGAGTGACGATTTGCCGGCAGTAGGACGGATCGGTGAGGATTTCCTGGTAACCCGTCATCGCGGTGTTGAACACCACCTCGCCCACGGTCTGGCCGTCGGCACCGATGGAAATTCCGCGGAAAATACTGCCGTCGGCGAGCGCAAGGAGTGCGGGAGACGGCTTGGACATGTTATGAGCACCTGAAAGAAACCCGTGCGAACCTGGCTTCGGGGGTGCCACGCAAACCTTCTGGCGCCCGGAACACCTCAAACACGGGGCCGGGACCGGTTTGCGCAGTCGTCGCTACCGCACGGGCAAACTTTGCAATTCTAACAGATCACGTCACGTAATGCCTTGTTTTTTCTCGGTTTTTATGTATACAAAGTCATTTTTCGCTGTACACACAGGCGCGCAGGATGGCCAGAACCCGCCTATTTCCGCCGCGCTGCATCATAAAGAGGCATGACCCGACCTGCATAATCCTGCAGGTCACGGATACGGGTGTCCGAGGATGGATGGGTCGAAAGCCATTGCGGCGGCCCGCCACCAGCGACTTTGCGCATCTTTTCCCACAGACTCACCGCGGCGCGGGGATCGTAGCCGGCGCGCGCCGCAAGTTCCACACCGATGCGATCGGCCTCGGTTTCATGCAGCCGGCTGTTGGGCAGGTTGTAGGTGAGATTGGTCACCATGCTTGCCATGTCCATGCTGCCCTGGCTGCCACCCAGCGCAACACCCACACCGGTTGCGACGATGCCGGCGTTGATCTGCTGGGAAGCCCGCTCGCGCGAATGCTCGCGCAAGGCATGGGCGATTTCATGCCCCATCACTGCGGCGATTTCCTCGTCGGTGGCGTTGAGTTTCTGGATCAGCCCGGTGTAGACCGCGATCTTGCCGCCCGGCATGCACCAGGCATTGACCTCGGGCGAATTGATGACGTTGATCTCCCATTTCCAGCCCGCGGCGTCGGCGCGAAACGCACTGGTCTGCGGAATCAGGCGCTGCGCGATGGCGCGCACACGCGCTGTCTGCGCGGGATCGGGATTGAGCTGCTTTTTCTGGTTGGCCTGGGCGAGTGTCTGCTGGTAGGCCTGCACCGCACCCTGCTCGAGTTGGCGCGCCGACACCAGCGCCGACATGGTTTGCTGGCGGTCGACACCGACGGCACCTCCCTGGGTTGTGCGGACCGACTTGCAGGACACCAGGCTGCCGGCAATAGTGAGGGCCAGCAGGAGTTTGGGCAGTTCTCGAACGCGCATTTCATTTTCCTCCGGAGCGCAACTTTAATGAATCGGCCGGGCGCCGCGTTGACCGAAAAGCGCCAGCAATACCACCCCCATCAGCCCGGCCGCAGCGCTCAGCGTGTAAGTCCAGGCCGGCCCCGCCCGCTCCCAAAGCAGGCCGCTGACGATGCCACCGGCAAATCCCCCGGCTCCGAAAGAAAGGCTGATATACAAGGCCTGGCCGCGCGCCTGGTTCGCCGCCCCGAAATAGCGCCCCACAAGGGAGACCGCGCTGGCGTGGTAAATGGCGAACGTGGAGGCGTGCATGAGTTGCGCCGCCACCAGCAGCCACCAGTATTCGACGCCCCAGCCGATGATCAGAAACCGCAATGCGCAGACCACGAAGGTGGAGAAAAACAGCATGGCAGGATCGAAGCGGCGCATGATCTGCGGCATGGCCTGGAACACGCCGATCTCGATGACCACGCCCAGCGCCCACATGATGCCGATGGCGGTCTTGCTGTAGCCGTGGTCGGCCAGGTAGATCGAATAGAAAGTGTAGAGCGCCGAATGCGCAAACGCGTTGAGCGCGCCGGCGCACAGGAAAGCGCGCACCTCCGGGCGTCGCAGGATCGGCCCCACGGCAGCGGTCCCGACCGGCCCTCGCGCGCCCGCGCCATGCGGTACCAGCCATGCCGCGAAAATGGTCAGCAACAGCAACCCGGCCACCACATGCAACACCGCCCGCGGTGTCGCGTAATCGAGCAGCGCCCCCAGCCCCAGCACCGCGGCGATGAAGCCCACCGAGCCCCATACACGGATGCGGCCATAGCGGCCGGGCGCCTCACGCACTTCATGCAGGGTGAGCGCCTCCACCACCGGCATTTGCGCGCTGGTGAAGAAATGCACGCCGATCAGCACCGCGAACACCCAGGTGAAGGAAGAACCGAGGTACAGAAGGCAGAAGCAGGCCAGCGCCATGACCGTCGCAACGCGCAGGATGGCCACCGGCGCTCCGGTGCGATCGGCCAGCGCCCCCCATACATTGGGCCCGAAAATGCGCATCACCTGCGGAATGGCGTACAGGATGCCGATCTGGGTGGCCGCCAGGCCCAGATCCTTCAGGTACAGGGTGATGTAGGGTGAATACGCGCCGACGTAGGCGAAATACGCGAAGTAATAGCCGGAAAGCGCCAACGCGGGCGCGACGCCCAGGCGCAGCAAAGGGTCAGGCCTGCGCCGCTATGGCCGGCGTGCCGGTCGCGACGCCCGCGCACTGGGCGCGGTGCCGAAGCGCATGGTCCATCAGCACGATGGCCAGCGCCGCTTCGGCGATCGGCGCCGCGCGTATGCCCACACAGGGGTCATGGCGCCCGTGCGTTTCGACCACCACCGGATTGCCCGCCTCGTCGATGGAATCGCGCGGCAGGCGAATGCTGGAGGTGGGCTTGAGCGCGATCGACACCACCACATCCTGGCCGGTGGAGATGCCGCCCAGCACGCCGCCGGCGTTGTTTCCGCGAAATCCCTGTGGCGTCATCTCGTCGCCATGTTCGGTGCCCTTCTGCGTGACGCTGGCAAAGCCGGCGCCGATCTCGACACCCTTGACGGCATTGATACCCATCATGGCGTGTGCGATGTCGGCGTCCAGGCGGTCATAGACCGGCTCGCCCCATCCCGGCGGCATGCCGGAGGCCACCACCGTGATGCGCGCGCCGACCGAATCGCCGGACTTGCGCAGGGCGTCCATGTAGGCCTCGAGGCGCTCCACCGCGGACAGGTCGGCAACGAAAAAAGGATTCGCTTCACGCTGCGCGACATCGTCCCAACTGCGAAACGGCACGGCGACTTCCCCGAGCTGCGCCAGGTAGGCGCGAATGACCACGCCATGCTGCTCTGCCAGCCATTTGCGGGCGATCGCGCCGGCAGCCACCGTGGGCGCGGTCAGCCGGGCCGAAGAGCGGCCGCCGCCGCGATAGTCGCGAATACCGTATTTCTGCCAGTAGGCATAGTCGGCATGCCCGGGCCGGAACGTGTCGACGATATTGCCGTAGTCGCGACTGCGCTGATCCTCGTTGCGGATCAGCAGCGCGATCGGGGTGCCAGTGGTGCGGCCTTCAAACACGCCCGAAAGGATCTCGACGCTGTCAGGTTCCTTGCGCTGCGTTACATGGCGCGAGGTGCCTGGCTTGCGCAGGTCGAGGTCGCGCTGGATGTCGGATGCCTCCAGCGCCATGCCGGGCGGGCAACCATCGACCACGCAGCCGATGGCCGGGCCGTGGGATTCGCCAAAATTGGTGACGCAAAAGATTGCGCCCAGGGTCGAGCCGGACATGTCGCACCGTGATTAACCGCAAGCGCGAATTCTAGCCGATGGGCCGCACGCCCCGAACGCAGGATATCGTTCCAAGCAAGGCCTAGCGCCAATCGCCGCGCAGCGCCAGCGTCAGGGCCTGCAAGGTTTCGGGCGTGACAGTTTGGGGCGCCTGCTCCTCCCCCACGGACAACGCGATAGGCGAGAAAAGGCCGCGCCGGAACGGTTTGGTCATGGCCGGCCCGTCCTGCCTGCTGAAGAACGACCCCCACAGGCCCGACAAGGCCATCGGCACCACCGGCACCGGCGTGCGCTCGATGATGCGCCGCACACCACCCCTGAACGGGTACAACTCACCGGTGTCGGTGATACGCCCTTCCGGAAAGATCGCCACCAGTTCACCGGCTTTCAGGGCGGCGGCGACTTCGTCATAGGCCTTCTCCAGCAGCGCCGGATCCTCCTTCGCCGGCGCAATCGGGATGGCGCGGCCGGTGCGGAACACGAACGACAGCACTGGCACCCTGAAAATCCTGTGATCCATCACGAACCGGATCGGCCGTGGACAAGCCGCGGCGATCACCAGGGCGTCGACAAAACTCACGTGGTTGCAGGTGATGAGCGCGGGTCCCTCCTCTGGAATATTGGAAAGGCCATCCTTGCGCAGGCGATACACGCTGTGGATCAGCAACCAGCACAGGAACCGCATGAGGAATTCCGGCACCAGCGAATAGATGTAGACCGCCACGCATGCGTTCAGGATGGCAGTGACCAGGAACAATTGCGGGATGGTGAACTTGAGCGACAGTAGCGCGCCTGCGATCAGGCTGGATGCGATCATGAAGAGCGCGTTCAGGATGTTGTTGGCGGCGATGATGCGGGCGCGATGCGATCCTTCCGAGCGGGTCTGGATCAGGGCGTATAGCGGCACCGAATAAAAGCCGCCGAACATGGCCAGCAGGAACAGGTCAGCCAGCACCCGCCAGTTCGCGGCCGCGCCAAGGAATTCGGCCACGCCATGCGCCCCGGTCGGTTGCATCGCGTGCGTCGCGACATACATGTCAATGGCGAAAACGGTCATGCCGATCGAGCCGAACGGTACCAATCCGATTTCCACCTTGTGCCCCGACATCTTCTCGCACAACAGCGACCCCGTGCCTATGCCGACCGAGAACACGCCCAGCAGCAACGTGACGACGTTCTCGTTACCGCCCAGCACCTCCTTTGCGAACGGCGAGAACGACGTCAGGAAGGTAGCCCCGAAGAACCATAGCCAGGAAATGCCGAGCATGGAGAGGAATACGGCACGATTGCCCCGTGCGAGCTTCAGGTTGGCGAAGGTCTCCGAAAACGGATTCCAGTTGACCTTGAGGTGCGGATCACTCGCGGGCGATTCCGGCACACCCCCGGCCACAAGACGGCCAATGACCGCGAGCACGACACATGCGCCGGCCACATACACCGGGCCCGTGCCGGGAATCGACGCCAGCATGCCGCCGGCCATCGTACCCAGCAGGATGGCGACAAAGGTGCCCATCTCCACCAGTCCGTTGCCGCCGACCAGTTCCTCGCTGCGCAGGTGCTGGGGCAGATAGGCGAACTTGACTGGTCCGAAAAGCGTCGAATGCAGACCCATGAGAAAAGTCGCGAGATACAGCATGGCGACGCTATGGGTAAAGAAGCCGGCGGCGGCCATCAGCATGATGGCGATCTCGAGGTTCTTGATCGCCCGAATCAGTGCGGACTTCTCGAACTTGTCGGCCAGTTGCCCTGCCGTTGCCGAGAAAAAAAGGAAGGGCGCGATGAACACCGCTCCGATGGCGAACGCCGCGATCTTCGGATCGCCGCCACCGAAACTCGCCGCCTGGAAGGTGACCAGGATGGTGAAAGCGAACTTGAAAACATTGTCATTTCCGGCCCCCAGAAACTGGGTCCAGAAAAACGGACCGAAGCGGCGTTGCCCGAGAAGGGCGAACTGGCCGGTTTGCTTGTGTTCCGAATGCATGAACTGTGTTCCTGAATGACGTGCCGCGATGCGCGGCGGATACCGATCACTATCGGATCGGCTCACCGCGGTGGCAAATCAATTGTGCGGGGTATCGGCTCGCACTACCTGCGGCATGAATACAGTGGTAGCGCCCCCGCCGCGGCGATCGCGCGCAGCCTCAAGGGCGACGGCAAACCACCTGCGGTCAGGCCGGCCAATTCTTGATGTAGCCCTTGAGCATGCGGTTTTCGAAAGCCTGCTCCTCGAGCACCGCCCGAGCCACATCGTGGAATGAAATCACGCCCAGCAGCATGTCGCCTTCCATGACGGGCATGTAGCGTTGATGGCTTTCGATCATGATGGTGCGCAGTTCATCGACTTCCATTTCCGGGGTCGCCACCGCCGGATTCGCGTTCATCACCTCATTGACGAGTATCTGCGACATCGTCGGCGTGGGCCCGATGCGGTTCTCCTGCTGCCGCTTGGCCAGCACCTTGATGATTTCGCGAAAGGTGAGCATGCCGGCAAGCTTGCCCGCCTCCATCACGACCACCGATCCGATATCGTGATCGGCCATGCTGATGACTGCGTCGGCCATCGTCGTCGCCGGCGTCACCGTGTACAGGGTGCTACCCTTGATGCGCAGGATTTCCTTGACTTGCATGGCACACCTCCCTCGTTTTGTTCGCCCAGAGCGTGTATCCCGCCCTGTCACCCCGCCCGCCACTGCTTCCCGGATCCGCGCCGGCTCAGGCGTCCTGCCAGGCAAGATAACCGGTGCCCGCCGCGCGCGCGGATCGCGCGGCTGAAAGCGCTCGCTCAACAAGATCATCCACACTTGAAATCATCGAATCCAGCGTCGCCACCCCCAGGCTGACGCCCAGGTCCTGCTCCGCGACGCTCTTCTGGATGCGCGCTGCCGCCTTTTCAGCATACGCCAACTCGGTATCGATGCATATCAGCATGAACTGCAGGTCTGCCGTGCGGCACACCACATCCTGCATGCGGGCCGTTTCGCGCAGGGCACGGGCCACCGCCGCCGCATCGCCACAGCACTCGACCGCGATGACCGATAGCGCCCCGGCGCGCCGCCGCGCCGCGGCCCATTCGCTTTCCAGGCGGGTACGGAAATAGCGCGCGTTCGGCAGCCCGGTCTCGGCATCTATGGCGGCGTTTTGCAACAGGTAGCGGTATACGTCGGCGAGCTCGGTGGCGAATCGGGTGGCCACCGCCTGCGCAGGCGCGGAAAGATCAAAAGTGAACTCGGCCTTAAGCGAGCGTCCGAGATGCTCGCCCCATTCGCGCGCATGACGCGCGATATCCGCGCAAAGTCCGGCAAACTCGCGCGGCGCCAGGCCGATGCGTGCCGAACGCTGCATCAGATCCAGCAGATTGGCCTCCGGATACGGCTTGGCAAGACTGGCCAGCAGTTCGCCCAGTCGCACAGTCTGCGCCACCAGGTCGGCGCGCGCCCCGGAAAGCGGAGCTTCCGGCGCCAGAACCGCATGACGATCGAGCGCCGCCACGAGTTCCGCCCCGGGGCCCCACTCGGCGGGCGCCTGGCGCCAGGCCGGCGTCGAATTGAGCCATGCGGCGAGAAAGACCTCCTCGCCCTTGGGCAGGGAGATCCGGCTGGCAATCGCCTGGGCGGCGATGGCCGCCAGGATGGCTGAACCAGTCGCATCGGCACCCGCGTCCTCGAGCAGCAGTCCGGCGGTCACTTGCTGGATGAAGCGCAGGCCGAACAGCGGGCGCAGGTCGTCGAGTTCGATGCCAGAGCGCCGTCCAAGGCCGGGCAATGAAACCGTTGCAAGCAAGCGGGTGGCGAACACCGGGTCGGTATCCAGCAGCGCCTTGAGAGCGGTGTCCACATCCGCCACGCCATTGTCGAGCGCCAGGATGTCGCGGGCTGCGGATGAATTCATGCGCGGTCTTTTCGCCGGTAAACAGGATCATCGATTTTGTCACATTTTGGACGCTTGCCGGGCCAAAAGTGCGGCATTTCACGCTGCGGCCGCGTGATAACATCAATCGACATTTTGACGGGCAAGGTTTTGCCATTTTCGGCTCCACCACCCCGCATCTGGCTTCCAGAAACACTCATGGCCTCTCCCAAATACCCCGGTTTCGACACGCTGGCCCTGCACGCGGGGGCAGCGCCGGATCCTGCCACCGGCGCGCACGCCACGCCGATCTACCTGACCGCCTCGTATGCATTCCGCGATTCGGACCATGCGGCCGCGCTTTTCAACATGGAAAGAAGCGGCCACGTGTATTCGCGGATTTCGAATCCGACCAACGCCGTGCTCGAGGAGCGCATTGCCGCCCTTGAGGGTGGCGTGGCCGGCATCGCGGTGTCGAGTGGCCAGGCGGCGCTTCACCTGGGCCTGGCCACCATCGCGGGAGCAGGCTCGCATGTGGTCGCGTCACGGGCGCTTTACGGCGGTTCGCACAATCTTTTGCACTACACGATGCGCCGCTTCGGCGTTGAAACCACCTTCGTCGATCCGCGCGACATCGATGCCTGGCGCGCTGCGATCCGCCCGGAGACACGCGTCCTGTTCGGCGAAACGCTCGGCAATCCGGGCCTGGACGTGCTCGACATTCCGCGCGTGGCGGCCCTGGCGCATGAGCATGACCTGCCGTTGATGGTCGACAGCACCTTCACCACCCCCTACCTGCTCAAGCCGTTCGACCACGGCGCCGATCTGGTGTACCACTCCGCCACCAAGTTCCTGTGCGGCCACGGCACGGTGATTGGTGGCCTGCTGGTCGACGGCGGCACCTTCGATTGGGCACGTGCGCATGCCCGCACCGGCAAGTTTGGCGAGATCGCCGCGCCTTATGAAGGCTTCCACGGCATGAATTTCGCCGAGGAATCGACGGTCGCGCCCTTCTCGCTCAGGGCGCGGCGCGAGGGACTGCGCGACTTCGGAGCCTGCATGAGCCCGTTCACCGCGTTCCAGATCCTGCAAGGTATTGAAACCCTGCCCTTGCGCATGGCCAGGCATGTGGAGAACACGCGCAAGGTGGTTGCCTTCCTGTCGGGAAATCCTGCGGTCGCGTCGATCTCGCATCCGGAACTACCCGAACATCCTGACCACGCGCTGGCGCAAAGACTCCTGCCCAGGGGCGCCGGTGCGGTGTTCAGTTTCACCATCAAGGGCAACCGCGCCGCGGGCATGCGTTTCGTCGAGGCGCTGCAGGTGTTCTCCCACCTGGCCAATGTAGGTGACGCCCGCTCGCTGGTGATCCACCCTGCCTCGACGACGCACTTCCGGGTGCCGACGGCGGACCTCGAAGCGGGCGGCATCAAGGAAGGCACCATGCGCCTGTCGATCGGCCTGGAAGACCCGGACGACCTGATCGAAGACCTGGCGCGCGGCCTCAAGGCATCGCAAAAGGGGGCCTGAAAGCCATGATGCTCAACGTGAACGGTCGCGCGGCCTATGTCTATACCGGGGGCAAGGCTTTCGACGCCAGCTTGCCGGCAGTCGTGTTCATCCATGGTGCCCAGCACGACCACAGCGTCTGGATCCTGCAAAGTCGATACCTCGCCCATCATGGTTACGGCGTGCTCGCGCTGGACTTGCCCGCCCACGGCCGCAGCGACGGGCCACCGCTTGAAAGTGTTGAAGCCCTGGCCGATTGGGTGGTGGCGGTGCTCGACGCCGCCGGCGTCAAGTCGGCCACGCTGGTCGGTCACAGCATGGGCTCGCTGATCGCGCTGGAGGCGAGCGGACGCGCGCCCGGGCGGATTGCCGGGATCGCGCTCGTGGGATCGGCGTTTCCGATGCGCGTGGCAGACCCGCTGCTCAACGCGACGCGCGACGACGAGCCGCTCGCGCAGGACATGGTCAACATCTGGTCGCATTCCACCTATGCCGCCAAGCCTTCCAACCCCGGTCCCGGCTTCTGGATCATTGGCGAGAACCTGCGCCTGATGCAGCGTATCTCGCCAGGGGTCATGCATGTGGATTTTCGCGCCTGCAACGCCTATGCCGGCGGCACGCAACGCGCCGCTGCCGTTCGCTGCCCGACACTCTTCGTTCTGGGCGACCGCGACATGATGACTCCCCCGAAAGCCGCGCGCGAATTGCAGGCTGCCATCCCGCACCAGCGTACCGTGCTGGTCAAGGCCAGCGGTCACAACCTGATGGCGGAACAACCCGATGCCGTGCTGGACGCATTGAAGTCCTTCCTTACCTGAAGAAAAAACCCGCGGCGGAAAGCAACCCGCCGCGGCTCTTGTGCGGCCCCGCGTTTCGGGCGTAGCATCGGGCCATCGCGAAGCTCCGGTTTCGGAGCGTGATGCCTGCCTTTCAGGACAGTTCCGCGGGCCGGGCATGCGTAACTTGATGTGCAGTTTCGAGAATCGAGGGAAATCCGGTGATGCGCCCACGCCTTTCTTCAATAGCCGCCGCTTTACTCGTCGCTGCCCTCCAGGCGGAGGCGGCGACACCCGCCCCCGGCCCACAGGCCCCGGCCGCGGCAGCGGTTGCCTCACCGGAAGGCGAAAGAGCCGCGCGCGCCGTGCTCGACGCCATCGACGCGGTGGTCAGGATCAGGGTCAAGGCGGTACCGGATGCGCGTTCACTGCGCACGCTCGGTCGCGAGCGCGAGGGCAGCGGCATCCAGATCGCGCCATCCGGACTGATCCTCACCATCGGCTACCTGGTCCTCGAGGCCGACTCGATAGAGGTCATCGACAATACCGGCAAGACCGTCTCCGCGACCGTTGCGGCCTACGACCATGCCACCGGGTTCGGGCTGGTCAAGCCCACCATCCCCTTGAACACCAAGGGCGCCATTCTCGGCAATTCCGGCGAGGTCGGTGAAACCGAAAAACTGGTCTTCGCCACCCATGGCGGCAAGGAAAGCGCGTCGCTTGCGACCGTGGTTTCAAAGCGCAGGTTCGCCGGCTACTGGGAGTACCTGATCGACGACGCGATCTTCACCGCACCGCCGCGCGGCGATCATTCCGGCGCCGCCCTCATCAACCGCGAAGGCAAGGTCGTGGGCATAGGCTCACTGATTGTCGCCGACGCCGCCGCGCCTAACCGGCGCTTCCCGGGCAACATGTTCGTGCCGATCGACCTGGTCAAGCCGATCATGGCCGAAGTCGCTTCCGCCGGAACAGCGCGCGAGATCGCACGTCCGTGGATAGGCCTTTCGACCCAGGAAGTCGAGGGCCGCCTCTTCGTGCTGCGCGTGCAGGACGACAGTCCCGCAGCGGCTGCCGGACTCAAAACCGGCGACATCATCCTGGGCATCAACGGCGACAAGGTCGCGACCCTGGAACAGTTTTACCAACGCTTGTGGTCGGCAGGCAAGCCCGGCACGGCGATCCGGCTCAATGTGCTGCAAGGCACCAGCGTGCGCGACATCGACGTGCGCTCGATCGATCGCCAGGAATACATTCGCGGCAAGGCCAGCCTGTAGCAGCGCGCTCCCACCCCTCCGGCCTAGATCGCCCGCAAGGCGCCGGTGAGCCGCTTCCACTGGGTCGCCGGGTCCGGGTCGAACAGGTGATGCGTTTCCAGGCCCCGCGCCTCCCAGTAGCCCGCGGCGATTTCCTGCGCCAGTTGTCCCGGCGCCCAGCCGGAATAGCCCAGGAACACCTTGCGGCGCCCGAGTTCGGTTGAGCCGAGCAGCGAGCGCAGGTTGCGCGCGCCGGCGGCGAAACGAACCTTCTCGATGACTTCAAGGCTGCCTTCGACGGCAAGCGAGGTCTCCGCGATCACAAAAGGCGCGCGCGGCGACAAGGGGCCGCCACGATAGACTTCTGCGATCGGGCCGCTGCCGTCCGGCAGGGCCAGGTCGGACGAGGTTTCCGCCGAGCGCAGATTGAGGATGACCCCGATGGTCTCCTCACCCGGCACGCGCATGACCATCACGACGCTTGCGGAGAAGATCGAGCCTTTCAGGTCTGGCGATGCCACCAGCAGCGCCGCATTCGGCGCCGGTCTCTGGGCCCTGGCGATACCGCCTGCGGCAAGTGCCAGAAACCCGGCGCCAAGCGTGCCCAGCAGGCTGCGGCGCCCGTGCCGGGTCGCCACACGATGCGCGGATTGCGGTAACCTCTCACGCATGGCAGCCGATGACGACCTCTTCAAGACCACGCGAATGGGCGTGCTGCGTGGATCCAACCCCAGCTACCTGTCGGGCCAGGAGGTATACCTGCAACGCGACGTGCAGGGCTTTCCCAAGGGCACGATGGCCAAGATCATCACCATCCAGGTCGCGCGCCCGGGCGAGCATCGCTACCACTTGCTTGTGGGCGACGACAAGATCTGGGCCTTCGAGGCCGACCTGCGGCCCACCGCGCCGGGCGCGGCGCCGCTGGTGAATGGCCCGGATGGCGATCTTTCGATCACGCAGCGCCTGCAGTCGATGAGCCTTGAACAGCGCATGGCCACCCTTGGCGTGGATGAAACGCGGCGACTCAACGACCTTACCGCCACACGGCGCATGCACGCGCTGACGCCCGAGGAGCGGCTCAAGGAAATGCTCAAGACCAATCGCATGAAAACCCTCGGCCCGGACGACACGCCTGCCGGTCCCCAGACGCCCGACAAGCCCTGACTTCATCTGCGCGCGGCGGCGCGGGCCGCATAGGCAAGCATGCCGCGCAGGATGTTGACCTCCTCGTATTCGAGGCGGGAACGGGCCGCAAGGCGCCGCAACCGCGGCAGCAGCCGCTTCGGATTGGCCGGATCGTAGAACCCGATGGCCGCCAGTGCTTCTTCCGCATGCGCCAGCATCGCCTCCACTTCGCCACGGGTGGCAGGCCGGTCGCTGTCGCCGGCGGGCACCGGGATGGCACCATCCTGCACCATGCGCATCTCGTAGCAGAACACCTGCACCGCCGCCGCAAGGTTGAGTGACGAATAAGCGGGATTGGCGGGAATGTGGGCCAAAAGGTCGCAGCGGCGCAACTGCTGGTTCGAAAGGCCCGAGGTTTCGTTGCCGAACACCAGGGCCACCGGACCGCCTGCCGCTGCCGCAGCCAGCTCCGCCACCGCGGCACGGGCATCCAGCGACGGTGGCCCCAATTCACGGGTGCGCGCAGTTGAAGCCACTACCCGCACGCACTCGCCGAGCGCCTCGTCTAGCGTATCGACGATCCGGGCAGCCGCCATGACATCGTCTGCGCCGCTTGCCATGGCGCGTGCCGCGGCATCCTGCGGGTAGCAGCGCGGCGCGACCAGATACAACTGCGACAAACCCATGGTCTTCATTGCGCGGGCGGCCGCGCCAATGTTGCCGGGATGGCTGGTTTCGACCAGCACCACGCGGATATTTGGCAGGAAATCGGATCGGGAGGTCACGGTCGGATAAAATGTAGGGTTCTGCAGTCAACTCAAGGCCGCTCGCGCCGCCAGCCAATCTTCATGCATCCGATGCTCAACATTGCGGTGAAAGCCGCACGCAAGGCCGGCAACCTCATCAACCGCGCGTCCCGCGACCTCGATGTCCTCAAGGTGGAAATCAAGCGCCAGAACGATTTCGTCACCGAAGTCGACCGTGCTGCCGAAGCAGCGATCATCAGCGTACTGCGCGAAGCCTACCCGAACCACGCAATCCTGGCTGAGGAGTCCGGCGTCACCAAGGGCTCGCAGGACGAGTTCGTCTGGATCATCGATCCGCTCGACGGCACGACCAACTTCATCCATGGCGTGCCGCAGTTCGCCGTATCGATCGGCCTGAAGCACAAGGGCGTGATCACGCAGGGTGTGGTCTATGACCCGGCCAAGAACGAACTGTTCACGGCCACCCGCGGCGCCGGTGCATTCCTCAACGACAAGCGCATCCGCGTCGCCAAGCGCGACCGCATCGGCGATGCCCTGATCGGCACCGGGTTTCCATTCTCGAAGCTCGAGCTGCTGGACCGCTACATCGCGATGTTCCGCAAGGTCACCCCGAACTGCGCCGGCATCCGCCGGCCGGGAGCTGCCGCCCTTGACCTCGCCTACGTGGCCGCCGGCCGCTTCGATGGCTTCTGGGAAATGGGGCTTTCGCCCTGGGATATCGCGGCGGGAAGCCTGCTCATCCAGGAGGCCGGCGGGCTGGTGGGCGACTTCGCGGGCGAAGGCGGCTATCTCGAAAGCGGCGAAGTCGTAGCCGGCAGCCCGAAGGTATTCGCCCAGTTGCTCGGCCTGATCGCCTCCGCCTGACAAAGCCTTGTCCCTGCGCTCGATTTTCGGGTTTGGGTCCGGCGGCACGGCCGCGGCGATCGAGCGCGACATCGACGCCGGCATCGCCTGTTTCGAAGCGGGTGACCTGAACGGTGCGCAACATGCATTCACGGCGGCGCTTGCGCGCGACGGCAATCATGCCCGTGCCTTGCATCTCATGGGTGTGGTGCGCCTGGCCAGGGGCGACGCAGCGGCGGCGGAGGGCCTGATCCGCCGCGCGATCGAGCGCGATGCGACCCCCCATCTGCACTGGTTCAACCTCGGCAATGCGCTCGCAGCCCAGGGGCGCACCGGCGATGCAGCCCAGGCGTTCGCCGAGGCTGCGGCGCGCGCGCCCGGGCATTTTCCGTCCTGGTTCAACCTCGCACGCTCCCGCGCGGAACAGGGTGACCTCGCCGCAGCCATCGAAGCCTGCGAGCATTGCACGCGCCTGCAACCGAACGATCCCTCGGCCCTGACCGAGCTTGGCATGTTGCGCTTCCGCAAGGCCGAAGCAAGCTTGCTTGCCGCCGACTTCGACCTGGCGATCGATGTACTGCGCCGCGCCCTCGCACTGCCCGACCCACCGCCGGCGACGCTGCACAATGCACGCTTGTTCCTGGGTGATGCGCTGTCCAGGCGCGGACGGCACAGCGAGGCCCTCGACCTGTTCCGCGCGGTGCATGGCGAGGCGCCGGACGACCTCGACGCCAACATCAACCTGGCGAACTGCCTGAACACCATGGGGCGCATCCGCGAAGCCGCGCCCCACTACGAGAAAGTCGTGCGGCTGTTTCCGAGTCACCTGCCGGCGGTTTCGTCAGCCATCAGTGCGGCGGACTATGCCGGCGATTTCGACGCCGCCGCAAACGCCCTGTGGCGACGCGACCTGATGCGGCTGTTCGCCGATTCGAAACGCCACGCGCATTGGCCCAACCCGCGCGAACCCGGGCGGCGCCTGCGCATCGGCTATGTGTCGCCCGACTTCCGCGACCATGTCGCCATGACCCTGATGGCAGGGGTGCTTGCCAATCATGACCGGGCCCGGTTCGAGATATTCGCCTATGACGCGACCGCCTTGCGCGATCAGCGCAACGGCGAACTGCGGGCCAACGCGGACCACTGGCGTGAGATCGACACGCTTTCCACTGATGAGGCCGACCGGCTGGTGCGCGCGGACGGCATCGATATCCTGGTGGACCTGGCCGGCCACACGGCCGGCAACCGCCTGATGCTGTTCGCCCGCAAGCCGGCGCCGGTACAGGCGACCTGGCTGGCCTATCCCGGCTCCACCGGCCTGCCAGAGATCGACTACATCATCAGCGACCCGCACACCACGCCCCCCGATTGCGAAGCGCTCTACAGCGAGAAGGTTTGGCGCCTGCCGATCTCGCGTTTCTGCTTCACACCGCCCGCGGGCAGTCCGGATGCGCGCATGCCTGCCGCCGGCATGCCGCCGACCTTCGGTTCATTCAACAACCCTTCCAAGCTCAATTCCGCCGTGCTCAAGCTATGGGCACGCCTTCTCGAAGCGGCGCCCGACGCGCGCCTGCTGCTCAAGTACGCCGCGCTGGACGACCCGGCCGCCCGCGAATGGTTGCGCGCCAACATCGCCGCCGCGGGCATTGCCCACAGGCGGGTGGAAATGCGCGGCTGGACCCGCTACGTGGACGCGCTTGACCAATATGCAGACATGCACGTGGCACTCGACCCGTTTCCGTTCTGCGGCGGCCTGACCTCGCTCGACGCGCTTTGGATGGGCGTGCCGGTGGTGACCCTTTCGCAAAAGCAGATGGCGGGCCGCCAGACCGAGGCCTTCCTGCGCTGCATCGGTGCCGGCGAACTGATCGCGGCCGACGCCGACGCCTACGTACGCCTTGCGGTCGAGCTCGTGGGTGACAGGCAGCGCCTGGCGGGCTATCGAACAGGCTTGCGCCGGTCCATGCGCGACTCCGCCCTCTTCGACCATGCCAGTTTCACCCGCGCGCTGGAAGCGGCCTTTCAAGGCATGTGGCAGCGCTGGTGCGAAACCGGCCGACCGGCCGCTGCGCCGGACGCACGCTCCTAGACCGGCGAGACGTCGGCTGCGACAGGGATCGCGGCCGGCCTTTCGACGGATGCAATCGGCGGGACGGCAAGCGGCGCCTGTGCTTGCGCGGGAATGCGCGCAACCTCGATACCGTGTTCATGCGACACGCGCACGAAGCGCTCGAACTCGTCCGGCGCAAGCGGCTTGCTGATGTAATAGCCCTGGATATAGTCGCATCCCATGTCGCGCAGGACGTCGAGCTGCTCGATGGTTTCGACCCCCTCGGCCACGACATCGAGCAGCAGGGAGCCGGCCATGCTCACCACCGCCGCGGCGATGGCGCGGTCGTCCATGTTCTCCGCCAGGTCCTTGATGAAAGAGCGGTCGATCTTCAGCACGCCCACCGGGAATTTCTTCAGGTAGCTGAGCGACGAATAGCCGGTGCCGAAATCGTCGATGGCGATCGAGAACCCGGCCTGGCGCAGGCGCCCCAGCAATGCCACCGCCGCGCCGGGGTCGTCCATCAGCAGGCTTTCGGTGATTTCCAGCTCGATTTGCCCCGGCAACACGTCGGCTCGGGCGAGAATGGCCGCGATGTCCTCGAACAGGCGTGCGGAGCGGAACTGAACCGCCGATAGATTGAGCGCCACCTGAATCGACGGCATGCCTGCATTCTCCCAGCGCTGGATCTGCCGGCATACCTCTTCAATGACCCACTTGCCGATCGGGATGATCAGTTGCGACTCCTCCGCCACGGGGATGAACCGCGCGGGCGAAACCCGCCCAAGAACCGGGTGATTCCAGCGCAGCAGCGCCTCGGCGCCGACCACGCGATCATAGCCAAGGTGATACTTGGGCTGATACTCAAGGCTCAATTCACCGCGCTCCAGCGCGTGCCTGAGTTCGCGCTCCAGTTCAGCGCGCTCGCGGTTGCTGCGCCCGAGATCGCTCGAAAAAAGCACGCATGCGCGCTTGCCGCGCGCCTTGGCGCGATACAGCGCCATGTCCGCATGCTTGAGCAGCGAGGTGACGTCGTCGCCGTCGTCCGGATAAAGCGAAACGCCTATGCTTGACGACAAGTGCATCTCGCCAACGGTCGTGCGGAACGGTACTTCCAGGGTTTCGAATATGCGCTCGGCGAACCGGGTGGCGGCGCCCGCGCTGTCCGCGCCAGGCGCCAGAACGGCATACTCGTCCCCCCCCAGGCGAGCGACGAAAGCGTCCGGCCCGAGCGACGCCGACACACGGCCGCCAACCTCGACGAGCAAGGCGTCGCCGGCCGCGTGCCCGAGCGTGTCGTTTACGTCCTTGAAGTTGTAGAGGTCGAAATGCAGGATCGCAAAGCGCTCCGCCACGGCATCGGCGCGCTTGACGTGCGTCTCGACCTCCTCGAAGAAGTGGCGCCGATTCGGCAACCCGGTGAGGACATCGAAGTAGGCCAGACGCCGGACCTTCTCCTCCGAGGCCTTGCGCTCGCTGATGTCGAAGCCGATGCAGATGTACTTTTCGAGGCTGCCGTCGGGCGCGAAAATCGGCACCTGCGTACTGCGTACCCAGAACACCGACCCGTCAGGACGCACATGGCTGAAATCCCCGGCCCGCACGCTGGCATCGAGTCCCGGCCCGGGCAAGCCGTCATGCGCATCGCCCGCCGCAAGCATGAAGTTCCAGTCACGCCCGACGATGTCCTCGCGGGAGCGCGCCGATACCTCGCAATACATGTCATTGACCCGCAAAATGGTGCCGGCGGGATCGATTTCGCTGACGATGGCCGACCGGTCGATCGCGCCCTTGTGCTGGATCAGAGCATCCATCAGAACGTCGATGCGTTGCCCGAACTGGTCGCGCATGCTCGCCGTGGCGCTGTTGAGCCGTTCAGCGACGCGCCGGAACTCCAGCGGCATGTCCTGATCGATTTCGGCAGCGGCGTCCGTCACGCCCGCACGGATGCTCGACTCGACCCATCCGAAGCTCGCCAGTCCACCCAGCCAGCGATGCAACAGCCAGTGGGTTGCGGCGAGCCCGGCGGCCAATCCGAGAAGCGCGATGACGAGAGCCTGGCGCGCGCTTTGCCAAAGCTGGGCGGCGATCCTGTCCACCGCGAAATCCAGGCTCAGTTTTCCGGCATCCCGTCCGCTCACCCACACGCCTTGCTGGATGGGAAGCAACTGGGCCGCCACATAGTTGCTCAGCCAGGCCGGCGCGGGGACAAAAAAGTCACGGGTTGCATTGAATGTGACGCTGTGACCGGCCGTGTCCTCGTAGGATGCCCGCTGGAATGACTCGCTGCCGACCGCCTTGACCAGCACCGGCCGGATCGCCGCCGCGTCCTGATCCGCCAGGCTGCCAGCCACGGCCTGGGCGGCCACGCCTGCCACAAGTTCAGCCGTGCGGCGCGTATCCTCGATGCGCTGGCTGAGTTGGTAGTGGTAGGACATGCCGAATCCGAGCGCAAGCACCGCCAGCTGGATCGCGGCGAACAGCATGAACAACCTGCCGGCAAGCGTTCTGGGCAGGTGCAGGCTCAACGCGGCTCCCCGGCGCGCGGCTGGCCGCATCGGGTTGGCTGGCTACCGCATCGCAACACTCGCCGCGTGGCTACAAGCACCATCTCTCCCGCACAAATTTGACGTGCAATTTCAACGGCTGAACGGCATACGCCTGCGCTCGATGCCGGCGCAGGGCTCCAGACAGACCCCAGACCATAGTAACGCGCGGGTTGTTGGGCCTTTGCGGGGATCTCGCCCCACTTGCCCCCTCATTTTCAACGACCTGTCCGGGCATGGCGGCCTGCGGAACATGCGCGGTGCCGGCATTTGATTTATGTCAATTTACCCTTTCTCCTTGAATGTAACTTTTGCATTACATATTGAGGAGGCGTTCGAATGAGGATACTGCTGGTACATCCAAACTATCACTCGGGCGGCGCCGAAATCGCCGGCAACTGGCCGCCCGCGTGGGTGGCGTACATCGCCGGGGCGCTCAAGGCGGGCGGGTACGACGATGTAGTCTTTGTCGACGCCATGACCAACCACATCGAAGACGAGCAGTTGCGCGCGCAAATCCGCGAGATCCGGCCAGACGTGGTCGGTGTCACCGCGATCACCCCCGCCATCTACAAGGCCGAGCGGGTGATGCAGATCGCCAAGGAGGTCAATCCGGACATTGTCACCGTGCTCGGCGGCATCCACGGCACCTTCATGTACCCGCAGGTGCTCAAGGAAGCCCCCTGGACCGATGCCATCGTCCGCGGCGAGGGCGAGCAGGTGTTCCTCAATCTGGTGAAATGCATCGACGAAGGCCGCTGGCCGGAACAACGTGCAAAGGTCAAGGGCATCGCCTTCGCGGAAGATGGCAAGGTCGTCGCAACACCGGCGGAACCCACCATCTCCGATCTGGAGCGCATCACCCCGGACTGGGGCATTCTGGAATGGAACAAGTACATCTACGTGCCCATGAACGTGCGGGTGGCGATACCCAACTTCGCGCGCGGCTGCCCGTTCACCTGCACCTTCTGCAGCCAGTGGAAGTTCTGGCGCGACTACCGGGTGCGCGAACCCAGGGCCGTGGTCGACGAGATCGAGACCCTGGTACGCGACCACAAGGTGGGCTTTTTCATCCTCGCTGACGAGGAACCCACCATTCATCGCAAGAAGTTCATCGAGTTCTGTGAACTCCTGATCGAGCGCAACCTGCCGGTGCTGTGGGGCATCAACACCCGGGTCACCGACATCCTGCGCGACGAGAAGCTCTTGCCGATGTTCCGCAAGGCCGGCCTGGTGCACGTGTCGCTGGGCACCGAAGCCGCCGCGCAGTTGAAGCTCGACCGCTTCAACAAGGAAACCACCATCGCCCAGAACAAGAAGGCGATCCAGCTGCTGCGCGACAACGGCATCGTCGCCGAGGCGCAGTTCATCGTCGGGCTCGAAAACGAGACCGCCGAGACGCTGGAGGAAACCTATCGCATGGCGCTGGACTGGAAACCCGACATGGCCAACTGGGCGATGTACACGCCCTGGCCGTTCTCCGACCTGTTCAAGGAACTGGGCGACAAGGTCGAGGTTTACGACTTCGAAAAATACAACTTCGTCACCCCGATCATGAAGCCCGACGCGATGGAGCGCACCGAACTGCTCGATCGCGTGATGAACAACTACCGGCGCTTCTACATGCGCAAGTCGTTCCTCGAATACCCGTGGATCCGCGACAAGGTCAAGCGCAAGTACATGCTGGGCTGCCTCAAGGCCTTCCTCAAGAGCGGCTTCGAGCGCAAGTTCTACGACCTGGGCCGGGTGGGCTACTGGGGCCCGCAATCGAAGAAGAACGTCGACTTCGGCTTCGACACCAACCGCAGCAAGGAAGCCACCATCGCGGCCGCTTCCGATGACGCGATCTGGTCGACCATGCATTTCCGCAAAATGGAACGCAAGGCCGCACGGGCCGCGCAAAAGCAGCAGGCCGCCGCGTTCAAGGCTTGCGGCGGCGGCACCGAACAGCTTGAGGACGAGCAACCCGCCGTTGCGGAAGCGGTGAACTGACATGCACGCGGCGCGCATCGGCCCCAACGCGATCACGCGCGTGGCCGAGGTGCTGCGCGCCGATCTTGGTGAGAACGCCACGACGGCGCTTTTCGCCTGCGCAGGCCTGGCCGGCTATCTCGCGGTGGAACCGCGCGACATGGTCGACGAAAACGAAGTCGCGCGCCTGCACCAGCATTTGCGTGAAGCGCTCGGCGGAGAACATGCGGCAAAGGTCAGCCGGGAGGCGGGCATGCGCACCGCGGACTACCTGCTGGCAAGACGCATTCCGAAGCCGGTCCAATGGCTGCTCAAGCGCCTGCCCGCCCGGTTGGCCGCGCATGTGCTGCTCTCCGCGATCCGCCGCAATGCGTGGACCTTCGCGGGCAGCGGCCGCTTTACCGCCAGCGCCGGCAACCCTTCGCGGCTGGCGATCGTCGGCAACCCCTTGTGCCGCGGAACGAGTTCACCGGTGCCGGTATGCGACTACTACGCCGCCACTTTCGAGCGCCTGTTCCGCGAACTGGTACACCCGAAAGCCAAGGTCATCGAGACCGCCTGCGAGGCCGCTGGCGGCGATGCATGCCGCTTCGAGGTGCGCTGGTAAGGCTGCCTGACACGGCACCGGCGGGAGCGGTGCCTGCGTCTAGAATGCGCGCATGAAATCCCCTCCCGCGCTGTCGGTGGTGGCGCCCGGCCACACGCCCATGATGGCCCAGTACCTCGCCATCAAGGCCGACCACCCGACCACGCTTGTGTTCTACAGGATGGGCGATTTCTACGAGCTTTTCTACGACGACGCCGAAAAGGCCGCGCGCCTGCTCGGCATCACCCTGACCTCGCGCGGCATGTCGGCCGGCATGCCGGTGAAGATGGCGGGCGTGCCGGTGCACTCGGTCGAGCAATATCTCGCCCGCCTGGTGAAAATGGGCGAATCGGTCGCCATCTGCGAACAGATCGGCGACCCGGCCACGTCCAAGGGCCCGGTGGAGCGCAAGGTGATGCGGGTGGTCACGCCGGGCACCATCACCGACCAGGCGCTGCTGCCGGAAAAATCCGATGCACTGTTGATGGCCATCCTGCCTGACAGGCTGGGCCAGGGGGCCAATGTGCGCACCGCGGGGCAAGGCGCGACCGTGCGCGCCTATGGCCTGGCATGGCTGAGTGTCGCCGCCGGTGAACTCACGGTGACGGAGATCCCGCCGGCGCGCCTGGCACAGGAACTGGAACGCCTGCGCCCGGCCGAATTGCTGGTACCCGACGGCGCGGCCTTCGCCCTGGGTGCGACGCTGGGTGAAAACCTCACCCGCACCGTGCAGAATGACTGGCACTTCGACGTGCGCGCCGGCGAAAAGCTGTTGCTTGGGCAGTTCGGTGTCGCCACGCTGGATGGCTACGGTTGCGCCGGAATGTCGCTGGCCCTGGGAGCCGCGGGTGCGCTCCTGCGCTACGCGCAAGCGACTCAGGGACAGGCCTTGGCGCACGTGCAGGGCATGTCCGCAGAATCGGGCGACGAATACCTGACGCTCGACGCGGTGACCCGGCGCAACCTGGAAATCACCGAAACCCTGCGCGGCGCGCCTTCGCCCACACTGTTCGCGACCCTCGATTCCTGCGTCACCTCGATGGGTAGCCGCACCCTGGCGCGCTGGCTGCATCACCCGCGTCGTGACGCCCGCATCGCGCGCGCGCGCCAGCAGGCGGTGGCCGCCTTGCTGGTCGAAGGGCGCGGATTCGATACCCCGCGCGACCGGTTGCGGGCGGTGTCCGACATCGAACGCATCGCCGCGCGGGTGGCGCTGGCATCGGTACGGCCGCGCGAACTGGCAGGCCTGCGCGAATCGCTGGCCGCCCTGCCCGGCATCGGCGCCACCCTGCCCGTGGGCGAGGCACTGTTTGACGAAATCATCCGCGACCTCGCGCTACCGGCGGACCTGCCGGCGCTGCTGGCTGCGGCGTTGCATGCCGAGCCCGCCGCACGGGTGATTGACGGCGGCATCATCGCCGCCGGCTTCGACAGCGAGCTCGATGAATTGCGCGGCCTCACCACCAACGCCGGCGAATTCCTGGTGGCGCTGGAAGCCCGCGAACGCGAGCGCACCGGCATCCCCAACCTGCGGGTCGAGTACAACCGGGTACACGGCTACTACATCGAGGTCACCAACAGCCATGGCAGCAAGGTGCCGGACGACTACCGCCGTCGCCAGACCCTGAAGAACGCCGAGCGCTACATCACCCCGGAACTCAAGGCCTTCGAGGACCGCGCGCTTTCCGCCGAGTCGCGCGCGCTGGCACGCGAAAAGGCCTTGTATGAAAAACTGCTTGAAGACCTGAAACCGCATGTCGGCGCCCTGCAACGCGCCGCGCGCGCGGTAGCACGTGCCGACGCGCTGTGTTGCCTGGCCGAGCGTGCCTATGTGCTGGACTGGGTGGCACCGTTGCTCGATGACGCGCCGGGAATCGAGATCGACGCCGGCCGCCATCCGGTGGTGGCACAACAGGTGGCCGATTTCGTGCCCAACGACGTACGGCTTTCGCCATCACGCCGCCTGCTGCTCATCACCGGCCCCAACATGGGCGGCAAGTCGACCTACATGCGCCAGGTGGCGCTCTTGACCCTGCTGGCCTACGCAGGCAGCTTCGTGCCTGCCAAGCGCGCAAGGTTCGGACCGATCGACCGAATCTTCACCCGCATCGGCGCGGCCGACGACCTGGCGCAGGGCCGCTCCACGTTCATGGTGGAAATGACCGAATCGGCCGCCATCCTCAACGCCGCAACGCCGTCAAGCCTGGTACTGATGGACGAGGTCGGGCGCGGCACCTCCACCTTTGACGGCCTGGCGCTCGCCTGGGCGATCGCGCGCCGGCTGATCGAGACCAATCGCAGCCTGACCTTGTTTGCAACCCACTACTTCGAGCTCACCCAGCTCGACCGCGAATATCCGGAGGTGGCCAACGTGCACCTCGCGGCGGCCGAGCACGAAGGCGGCGTGGTGTTCCTGCATGAGGTGCAAGAAGGCCCGGCCAGCCAGAGCTACGGCCTGCAGGTCGCGCAACTGGCCGGCGTGCCCGCGCCGGTGATCCGCGCCGCGCGGCGCCACTTGACCGACCTGGAAGACCAGGCGGCGCGCATGACGCGTCCACAACTCGACCTCTTCGCCGCCGGACCGCCCGCGTCCACACCATCGCCACCGGAACCCGCCCTGCCCCCCGCGCTTGCACTGCTGGCGGATCTGAAACCCGACGAACTCACGCCGCGCGCCGCGCTCGACCTGGTGTACGAGCTCAAGCGCATGGCAGACGGATCAACCCAATGAACTTTCGCAACAGCTGTCACAGCGCAATCCGCCACATGGTGCTTGCCGGCCTGTTGTCGGTGTGCGCCCCGGCATTGGCCGGCAGCTTCGCGCTCATCGGCGACATGCCCTATGGCGACGCCGAAATCGGACCGATGCGCCAGATCATCGACGAAATCGGCCGTGACGATTCCATCGCCTTCGTGGTGCACGATGGCGACATCAAGTCCGGCGGCGAGGAATGCGACGATGCCCGCCTGATCGCGCGCCGCACCGACTTCGACTATTCGCGCCATCCTTTCATTCTGATACCCGGCGACAACGAGTGGACCGACTGCCACCGCCCGAACAACGGGCGCTTCGATCCCGAAGAGCGCCTGGGCAAGCTGCGCGAGCTTTTCTTCGCCGGTGACGAAAGCCTGGGGCGGCGGCGCATCAAGCTCACCCGCCAGGGCGACCTTCAGCCGCAATTGGCCGCCTGGCGCGAGAACGTGCGCTGGGAATTCGAGGGCACGCTGATCGTAGGCCTCAACATTCCCGGCAGCAACAACAACTGGAAGAACCGCGGCGACAATCGCGAGTTCCTGGCCAGGCTCGCCGCCAACACCGCCTGGCTGGAAGCAGGCTTTGCACACGCCCGCGGCGCCGGCCTGCGCGGCGTGATGGTGATCGTCCAGGCCAATCCTGATTTCGAAGGGGAGGAAGGCCCGAAGTTCGCCGCACGCGCCGGCCATCGCGACGGCTACGCCGAGTTCCGCACCCAGCTGGCGCGCGAAGCGCTGGCGTTCGGCAAGCCGGTTGTCATCGTGCACGGCGACACCCACTCGTATCGCATTGACAAACCCGTCAAGGACGAAAAGGGCGTGCCGGTCGCCAACGTGACGCGGCTGGAGACCTTCGGCTCGCCCGGGCTGGGCTGGGTGAAAGTGATCGTGGAAGCCAACGACCCGGCGGTGTTCCGCTTCAAGGCGAACCGCTACAACCGTCAGCCCTGAGCCTGGCTAGTGCTGGTGCCCGCCCGCGCCGTGCACGTGGCGATGGGCGATCTCCTCGGCCGTGGCGGCGCGCACGTCTGTGACCTTGCAGTCGAACACCAGCGCCATGCCGGCCAGCGGATGGTTGGCATCGAGCACCACCTTGCCGTCGGCGATGTCGGTCACGGTAAAGATTTCGGCATCCTCGCCGCTGTCTTCGCCCGGAATGCCTTCGAACTGCATGCCGACTTCCAGCACCTCGGGAAACAGGTTGCGTTCCTCGACGCGTAGCAATTGCTCGTCGTAGTCGCCGAAGGCGTCTTCCGGCTCGAGCTTGACCACCACGGTGTCGCCGGCGCCCTTGCCTTGCAGAGCCTGCTCGATCAGCGGGAAGATGTTGCCGTAGCCGCCGTGCAGGTAGACGATGGGTTCGTCGGTCTTTTCGATCGATTCGCCTTGTGCGTCGAACAGGGTGTAGGAAATGGATACCACCGAATCGTGGCCGATCTTCATGAGTGACTTTCTGGTTGCGCTTTAGTGAGGCAGCGTTTTTACCAGATTAAGCACCTCGAAGGCGTGGCCCTTGGGACTCACCCCGTAGAGCGCATGGCGCACCTTGCCATGGCGGTCGATCACGAAGGTGGAGCGCAGCACGTGCGGGCGCTCGGGGTGCCCGCTCGGCGGCGCGCCGGGCTTGACCACGTCGTAGCTGCGACAAACCTCGCACTCGGGGTCGGAGAGCAGGGTCACGGTGAGTCCATGCTTGTCGCGAAACTCTGCATGGCTCATCCAGTCGTCGGGTGAAACACCCAGCACGATGCAGTTGCAGCGGCGGAAATCGTCGTCGAGATCGGAGAACTCGATGGCTTCCATCGTGCTGCCGGGCAGATTGTCCTTGTCGTAGAAATACAGCACCACGTTGCGCTTGCCGCGCAGTTCGCGAAAATCAACCAGCGACATGTCGGAATCGGCGAGACGGAATTCCGGGGCGGACTGACCTGCGTTCAGCATGGTGGTTCTCCTGCAGCAAACCCGAACCGGAAATCCGGCACGCGATGGAATGCTGCTTCAAGGTTATCTGTTTGCGACTCCCGGGGAATTGCTCGATTCGAGTTTCTATAATAGGCAGATGAAAAACAAATTGCCAAGCGATATTTCGCAGCTTTTGGGCGGCTATTCGACAGATGACTTTCTGGCGAAGTACTGGCACAAGAAGCCGCTCCTCATACGCAACGCGATGCCTGGCTTCGAGCCTGTTGTTTCAAAAGGCGATTTGTTTGCCCTGGCGGGACAAGACGAGGTGGAAAGCCGGCGCATTACGCGCAAGGGCAGGCAATGGCTGCTGGAGCAAGGGCCCTTCTCGTCCGGTGCGCTGCGGCGCGCAGCCCCGCATCCGTGGACCCTGCTGGTGCAAGGCGTCAATTTGCACCATTCCGGCGCCGATGCACTGCTGAACCGCTTTTCGTTCGTTCCCGCCGCGCGCCTGGACGACCTGATGATCTCCTGGGCCAGCGACGGGGGCGGGGTCGGGCCGCATTTCGATTCGTACGACGTGTTCCTGCTGCAGGCCGCCGGCCAGCGGCGCTGGCGTGTTTCGATGCAGCGCGACCGCGAGCTCCTGCCGGAGGCGCCCTTGAAGATACTGCGCAACTTTGAGCCTGAGCATGAGTGGGTGCTGGAACCGGGCGACATGCTTTACCTGCCACCGGGTTGCGCGCACGACGGCGTGGCCGTCGGCGAATGCATGACCTACTCGATCGGCTTTCGCGCCCCTTCGGCCGGGGAACTGACGCGCGGCTTCCTCGAATACCTGGCCGATACCATCGAGCGCCATGGCATGTATGCGGACCCCGGCTTGACGCCCGCGCGCGCGGCCGCGGCGATTCCTGAAGATTACCTCGACCGCGCGCTCAAGCTGATCGGCAAGGTGCAGCCCACGCGCGCGAACGTTGCGGCGTTTCTCGGGCGCTACCTGAGCGAACCCAAGCCCAACGTGTTTTTCGATCCGCCCGCGCGACCTGTCACGCAATCCGCCTTCTTGCGTGGGATGCAGAAACAGGGTCTGCGCCTGGATGGCAAGACCCGCATGCTGCACCATGGCGGCAAGCTTTTCATTAACGGCGAGCCGGTCGCGGCGCATCCGGCGCCCGCCGTGCTCAAACGGCTGGCGGACGCGCGCAGCATGCCACCTTCGATCATCACGAATGAAGCGGCATCCGAATTGCTTTATTCTTGGTATGTGGATGGCTGGCTGCATATCGGAGCACTGGCATGAGCAAACCCGACAACAACGATCTCGACTTCACCCACTGGACACCGCCGCCGGAACCGCCGCCCACACCCGTGGTCGTGGAGGGCAAGCCGCAACGCCGCTTGATCGCCACCAAAAAGGAATTCGCCGAAGCCTTTGACGAATTGCTCGGCAAGACCGGCAAGACCCTGCGCATGTTCGACCACAACCTGGCCGACTTCGGCATGAACGGCGTGGCCCGCGAGGAACAGCTGCGCACCTTCCTGCACAAGCGCCGCACCAACCGCCTGCAGATCGTGGTGCACGACACCGCGGTCATCGCGCAACGTTCACCACGCCTGATGCGCCTGTTGCGCCAGTTCAGCCATGCCATCGCCATCCACCAGACCAATGAGGAAATCCGCAACCTCGAGGACGTGCTGGTGGTGGGCGACGACGCCCACTGCCTGCGCCGCCGCCACCACGACCATCCCAAGGGCTCGGTGTATCTGGACGACCCGATCGAAACCCGCGAGTGGCTGAACCGCTTCAACGCCATCTGGGAGCACAGTTCACCCGCTGTCAGCGCCACCACCATCGGCCTCTAGCCATGCGCGCGGCCTGGTACTTCGACCCCATATCACCGTTCGCCTACCTGCATTTCAGGCAGTTCGACAGGTTGCCCGATCGCACCGCGGTCGAATACGTGCCCATCCTGTTTGCCGGCCTTCTCAAGGCACATGGCCACAAGGGTCCGGCGGAGATCCCCGAAAAGCGCCGCCAGACCTACCGCATGTGCGTTTGGCTGGCGCGCGAGGCGGGAATTCCCATGCGCTTTCCGCCTGCACATCCGTTCAATCCATTGCATGTGCTGCGTCTCCTGGTGGCCGCCGGTGCGACGCGGGAAAACGCCGATGTGGTATTCCGCTGCATCTGGGAGCGCGGCGAGGACGTCAACGCGCCGACCGTCTTTGCCGCACTGGCGGCGGAACTCGGCGTTGCAGATCCGGCTGCCGCCCTCGCCGACCCAGCGGTGAAGGCTGCGCTGATCGCGAATACCGAGCGCGCCATCGCCCGCGGCGTCTACGGCGTGCCCACCTTTGACTATAACGGTGAACTGTTCTGGGGTGCCGATGCGCTGGGCATGATGCGCGACTACGCGGCAGACCCGGCGCTTTTCACCCGCGGAGAGTTCGCCCGGGTGGATGCGTTGCCGGCAGCGGCCCAGCGCAAGTCGGTGTAACGGGCGAAAAAAAGCCCCGCACCGCGGGGCCTTCTTGACGGAATCGGGCGCGGCTTCAGACCGCCGACTCCCCGGTCTCACCCGTGCGAATGCGCAACACGTGCTCGCAGCCCGACACGAATATCTTGCCGTCGCCGATCTTGCCGGTACGCGCCGCCTTGATGATGGCGTCGAGCACGCCCTGCATGTCCTTGTCGGCCACCACCACCTCAACCTTCACCTTGGGCAGGAAATCGACCACGTACTCCGCGCCACGATAAAGCTCGGTATGGCCCTTCTGCCGCCCGAAACCCTTGACCTCGGTGACGGTAAGCCCGGTCACGCCAACCTCGGACAGCGCCTCGCGCACTTCATCCAGCTTGAACGGTTTGATCACCGCTTCGATTTTTTTCATGCCCGTCTCCTGTGTGGAAATACCTGCGATGAGTATAACAAGCCATCCCGGCTGACCCGTGGTCAGTCGCGAAAGCGGTTGACGATCGGCATGCGCCAGTCACGCCCGAAAGCACGGTGCGTCACCCGCACGCCCACCGGCGACTGGCGGCGCTTGTATTCGGAAATGCGGATCAGGCGCACCACCTTCTCGACATCCTCCCTGGCGTAGCCGCGCGCGATGATCGCGGCGATGCTCTGGTCCTCTTCCACATAGAGGGCCAGGATGGCGTCGAGCACTTCGTAGGCGGGCAGGCTGTCCTGGTCGGTCTGGTCGGGGCGCAACTCGGCCGACGGCGCCCGGGTGATGATGCGCTCCGGGATCACCGGCGAAATCGAGTTGCGATAGGTGCACAGGCGATACACCAGCGTCTTGGCGATATCCTTGATGACGGCAAAACCGCCGGCCATGTCGCCGTAAAGGGTGCAATAGCCCACCGCCATTTCGCTCTTGTTGCCGGTGGTCAGCACGATGGCGCCATGCTTGTTTGAAAGTGCCATGAGGAGCGTGCCGCGGATGCGCGCCTGCAGGTTTTCCTCGGTGGTGTCGGGTTTCAGACCCTCGAAATCGCGGGCCAGCGCGCCCTCGAAGGCGTCGTACATCGGCTTGATGGCGATTTCGTCGTAACGCACACCCAGGCGCTCGACCATGTCGCGCGAATCGATCCACGAAATGTCGGCGGTGTATTGCGAGGGCATCATCACCGCGCGTACTTTGTCCGCACCCAGCGCGTCGCAGGCAATCGCC
The DNA here is from genome assembly GCA_965279115.1 of Burkholderiales bacterium. Classification (GTDB taxonomy): domain Bacteria; phylum Pseudomonadota; class Gammaproteobacteria; order Burkholderiales; family JAEUOS01; genus JAEUOS01. Next base: position 5,322,170 of record OZ257137.1, on the reverse strand, counting down.
AGCGTCAAGGCCGAATCGACGCCGCCCGACAAACCGATGATGGCGCCGGGAAAGCCGTTCTTGCCGATGTAGTCACGCACGCCCATCTTGAGCGCCTCGTAAACCTGCGCCTCCACCGAGGGTTCCGGCGCGATGCTGCCGCCGGAGACATCCCCGCCGGACAGCGTGACCGCAGCCACACATTCCTCGAACATTGGCAGGCGGGCCCGCAACTCTCCCTTGGCATCAAGCGCGAAAGAGGTGCCGTCGAAGACGATCTCGTCCTGCCCGCCCACGTTGTGGGCGAACACCAGCGGCAGGCCGGTTTCAGCCACGCGCCGGCGCATCCATTCGACCCGCTCGCCGGTCTTGCCCATGTGGAAGGGCGAGGCATTGATTACCAAAAGCGCCTCGGCGCCGGCCGCCCGGGCTTCCGCTGCCGGGGTGGGGAACCATGCGTCTTCGCAGATCAGGAGGCCAAAGCGCACGCCGCCGGCCTCGAACACCAGCGCCTCGCGTCCCGGCGTGAAATAGCGCTTTTCGTCGAATACCTGGTAATTGGGCAACTCGCGCTTGGCATAGGTGGCCAGGACCCGGCCGTCCCCCAGCACCGAGGCCGCGTTGTGGCGCTGCTGGATGGTGATCGAGCGGGTGCGGTCGTCGCCGCCTGAGGGGTGCCCCACCACCACGCGCAGGCCGGTGAGCGGCGCCAGTTCGGCTGCCAGCTCATGCAACTGCGTCATGGTCGCCTCCATGAAGGCGCGCCGCATCACCAGGTCTTCCGGCGGATAGCCAGTCAACGCCAGTTCAGGGGTAAGCAGCACTGCGGCACCCTGCGCGTGGGCGGTACGTGCGGCGTCGGCGATGCGCCGGCGGTTGCCGGCCAGGTCACCGACGGTGAAATTGAGTTGCGCGATGGCTACCTTGGCGGGCATGACGCTAGAATCGAAAATTGGGAGAGAAATACCGGACAACAACAAGAAAAACAGCAAACTACCAATCCATCGCCGAATTATCGCACCCATCTCCCTTGGCACCACCCACGTTGAAAATCCTCGAGACCCTGCGCGACGTCGATCCCGCGCAATGGGACGCGCTCGGCCACGGCCACCCGCTGTTGTCGCACGCGTTTCTGCATGCCATGCATGAAACCGGCTGCGCCAGCGAAAAGTCGGGCTGGACGCCGCAGTACATCACCCTGTGGGACGGCGACCGGCTCGCCGGTGCCATGCCGCTGTACGTGAAGATGCATTCCTACGGCGAATACGTGTTCGACTGGGCCTGGGCCGACGCCTACCAGCGCCATGGCCTGGACTACTACCCCAAGCTGCTGTCGGCCATCCCGTTCACACCCTGCACCACCCCGCGCCTCTTGGCCGCTCACGAAGACACCCGTACTGCACTGCTTGAAGCGGCGCTGGAAGTGGCCGGCAGCGCCGAAGTGTCCTCCCTGCACATCCTGTTTCCCGAGGAACGCGAGGAGCGGAGCATGCGACATGCCGGCATGATGGCGCGCAATACCGTGCAATTCCACTGGCAGAACCGCGAATACGCCGATTTCGACGCGTTTCTGGCAACCATGTCGCACGACAAACGCAAGAAAATCAAGCAGGAACGCCGTCGCGTGCGCGACGCCGGCATCACCTATCGCTGGGTCGAAGGTGAGGACATCACGCCTGAACTATGGCGCTTCTGGACCCGCTGCTACAGCAAGACCTATCGCGAGCACCATTCCACGCCCTACCTCAACCTGGCGTTCTTCGAGCGCATCGGCGCCACCATGGCGCAACACCTGCTGCTGGTGGTTGGCAGCAAGGATGGCCAGGACATGTGCGCGTCCCTGTGCATTCACGACAGCAAGACCCTCTACGGGCGCTACTGGGGCGCGCTGGGCTTTGCCTCGGGGCTGCATTTCGAGACCTGCTACTACCAGCCGCTGGAATTCTGCATCCGTGAAGGGATCGCCACCTTCGAGGGCGGCGCGCAGGGCGAGCACAAGCTGGCGCGCGGCTTTTTGCCGGTGGAGACCCGCTCATTCCACTGGCTCAAGCAGCCACAATTCGCCGATGCGGTGGAAACCTTCCTCAAGCGCGAAACCGCCGGCATCCACCGCTATGTCAACGAACTGAACGAACACAGTCCATTCAAGGAAAACCCGGATACCGGGCAACCCTGACCTTCCTGCCACGGGAACATGTGCACCATCCTGCGGTCAAAGCGTTAAGGATCGGTAGCCCCCGCTTACGTTTCAGGAAACCGCCATGCGCGCACTTCGCACTGCCACGCTTTCAACCCTGCTGCTGATGCTGGCGGCTTGCGCCTCCAATGGGCCGCAGCCAGGCAGCGTGCAGCGCCTTTCGCCAGAAGAATTGGCGCGGGTCAGGCCGGTGGCAAAGCCGGCGGTAGGGCTGGAAGAGATCATCGCCCGCACCAAAACCGGCCAGAGCGCGGAAACAATCATTGCCCGGCTCAAGGACACCGGCACCATCCATGTGCTGACCAGCGCGCAAATCGTCGACCTGTCGCGCCAGGGCGTGGACCAGACAGTGATCGACTACCTGGCCGAAGTCCAGGAAAAGGCGCGCCAGGCCACCCTCACCACCCAGCTGGCCGACCGCGACGCACAAGCCGCCGCCCAGCTGGAACAGGAGCGCCAGCGCCGCCTTGCACTGCAACATCAGTACGATTCCTGGAACTGGGGCTATAGCCACGGTCCGTGGGGGCCGCGCTACGGGATCGGCTGGGGGCGTGGCTACTACTATGACCCGTTCTATCGGCCGTGGCGGCGCTGGTAGGACCCTGGTTGGGCAGCGCCGACTGACAGCGTGGTTTTAACGGCGCGTCACTTCTTGCTTTCCGCAGCCTTGCCTATTTTCTTTTCAGCAATACGGTACGTCTGAAAATTGCCGTCAGGCGGCGAGTCGGAAGCGCGATGCGGCAGTCTCGAGCGTCCTGGCCATCGCGTCGATGCGTTGCGACGCTGTTTCCACGCTGCCGATGGTCGCCAGCCCTTGTTCGCCCAATTGGTTGAGCGTTTCCACATTGCGCGCAATCAATTCCATCGAGCTCGACTGCTCACGAACGCCATTGGCGATCTCGGCCGCCATCTGCGATAACCGGTCCGAAGCCTGCGTAATCTCCACCAAGGTATCGTCGGTGCGCTTTTGCAGTTCCATGCCATCGCTGGCTTCGCGGCGCACCTGAGAGAAGGCGTCGATCGACCCAGACAACGCGGAGCGGATTTCCTCGGCCACGTGATCGATGTCGGCGATGCTTCGGGTGGTGCTTTCGGCCAGCTTGCGCACTTCATCGGAAACCACCGCGAACCCGCGCCCGTGCTCCCCGGCGCGCGCTGCCTCGATAGCCGCGTTCAGGGCCAGCAGGTTGGTCTTGCTGGCGATTTCCTTGATCACGCCGGTGATCGCCACGACCCGCTCCACCGCGCTGGAAAGACGCGAGAAGGTCTCCTGCGAACGGCTCATGGATTCGAGCACCCGTTCGTTTGCCGCCAGCGCGCTGGCCATGTTCTCGCGCCCCGCCGTGCTCACGCTGCGCGCCTGCTGTGCCGCCTGCGCGACACCGGCCGCCGTTTGCGACATTTCGTTGACGGCTGTCGCCGATTGCTCCACCGCCGCGCCGACGCTCAGCATCTCGTCGGTCTGCGATGCGGCGCGCGAGCGCGCCTGCACCGCTTCGGACGAGAGCGACGTGGAACTGGCGGCGACATCGCGCGCCGCGCCCTGCACGCTCTGGATCACCTCGCGCAGGCGGTCAAGCGTTTCGTTGAGCGCATCGGCCATGATGCGGAATTCGCTGGCGCCGCGGCCATGGGCGCGCGCGCTCAAGTCGCCATGCGCCACCTTTTCAAGCGCGGAGCGCATGTCGTCGACGCCGGTACGCAGGCGGCGGCCCACCAGCGCGCAGGCGGCGAGCATCAGAAGCGTGCCGCATGCGGCCAGAACAGCGGCGATGGTCGTCAACTGGGTGGCCCGCCGCATGCCGCTCTGGTACTCCGCCGCGACGGCGGCCTCGACGGTAGGCAGGAGTTGTTGCAAAGGCTTGACCAGTCCGGCATGCACCAGCGGCCAATCGTCCTCGAGAATGGCTTCAAGTGCCTTCTTGTCGTTCTTCTGGTAGGCGGCTGCGATCTTGTCCAGTATCGCCGGCAGGGCAGTCACGCCTTTGCCGACCTTGGACGCAAGCTCGCGATACTCCGCGCTGCGCGCCGCACCGGCGCCATCCCGGGCCTCGAACTGGCGCCATTGCCGATCGATTTCAGCGCGTGCCTCTTTCGCGTGGTTCAACGACCCTGTCACCGGCATCTGGTCGAGCAGCACCCCGGCAATACGGAAGCGCACGTCCTTGAGCGTGGAATCGATCTTGCCCAGCGCAAGGGCCGGCTGCACCTGCTGCTCGTACACCGCTTCGAGCGCGCTCGCGCCACGCTGTGCCGACCAGTACAAGGTGCCGGCAAAGACTGAAAGAATGATGATGCTGACCGCCGCCAGGCCCCACAGGGTTGCCCGCAGTGAAATCGATTTACGCATGAAAACCCCTCAAATAAACAAAAAGGGGCGCCGCCTGGCGCCCCCGCTGACTCGCCTACTCGACCGGAAAACTCTTGGCCTTCCACTCGGGCAGGCCGCCGCGCATCCAGTGGATGTTCTTGTAGCCGGCCTTCATGGCCACCACGCTGGCCTTGTAGCTTTTCCAGCATTCGCCGGCATTGCAGTACATCACCACGGGAGCGGCCTTGTCGGCAGGCAGTTTCGACAGGTCGAAGCTATCCTGCGCGGCGTCAAAATCGGCCGCCTTGGTGCTTTTTTCCTTGTAGGGAACGCTCTTCGCGCCCTTGATGTGGCCCTCGGCGAATTCGTTGGCGACGCGCGTATCGATAACTGCCACACCCTGGTCAAGCAGCTTCTTGACGGCGTCGGCGGTGACGAGTTTGGCGCCCTGCAGCGCGCTGGGCGTTTCAGTGGCCAGCGCAGGCGACACCGCAATTGCAGTGGCACACACGGCTAGAAGTCTGGTGAAACTGCGAATCAGATGGTTCATGTTGAAGTCCTTTCCGGGAATTGAGGGGGTCCTGCCGCTCTTAACGGCACGAATCGCGAGCGCTGAAGTCCGGCACATATGTGGCGAACGAACCCTGCCCGGCTTCTCCTTCTCCGATCACGAGTTCCGATTTGCCCAAAAGCCCAGTTGGAATGCTATGTCCGGTACCGCACATCGATTCGCGGAACATCAAGGGTTTTCCCCGGCGTTTTCGATCATTCCGGGCAGGCACACCAGTGGCAAGAGCGCAGGATTACGCTCGCGGACCTTCGCGGACCACGAAGCGAGGCTTCGTCCGCGTCAGTAGCCGGCGTTGGTTTGACCTGCCAAGGTGCTCCCCGCGATCGCCAACCGGCGCTCAGCGTGTTTACGCGCGAACGGCGCCTGCGCGGTACAGCCGCGAAAATCGCAGCACCAAAGCACTGCCCTCAGGCAAAGGCGATACTGACTCGCCGGTTTTGCCGGCCCTTGCTTTCGATTTTTGTCACCACCACCGGGCCGATTTCGGCAATGTCGGCCACATGCGTGCCCCCGCAGGCCTGCAGGTCGATGCCGTCGATGCGCAGCAGGCGAACCCGCCCTGCGCCCACCGGCGGCTTCACCGACATGGTCTTGACCAGTTCCGGTCGCGCAAGCAGTTCCTCATGGGTGACCCATTCCGTGTGTACTGCAGCCCCCTTGCGGATGAGTTCGTTGAGGCGCACTTCGATTTCGCCCTTGTCCAGGCGCTCGCCCTGGAGATCGAAGTCAAGCCGGCCCGAGTCCTCGCGTACGCTGCCGCCGTTCACAGGACCAGGCACCACGGCCGTGAGCACATGCAGGCAGGTATGCATGCGCATGAGCAGATGCCGGCGTTCCCAGACAACCGACATGCGAACCAGGGTGCCGGGGGCGGGCAAGGCAGCGCCCGGTGGCACGCAGTGCACGATGGTCGCGCCGTCGGCGCTGCGCCGCGTGTCGGTCACCGATGTCACGCCGCCTTCCCAGGCGATGGTTCCGGTGTCGCCCGGTTGCCCGCCGCCCATTGCGTAGAACACGGTTTCGGCCAAGATGATGCCGCCTGCATCCGCAGCCAGCACCTCCGACTGCGCCTCGCGCAGGTAGGCATCCTCGCGAAACAGCTCGCGGGTCAGCATCCCAGCGCGCCCGCCAGTTCGCCGAAATCGCGCACGTTGAAGTCGAAGCGCTTTTCGTAGCCGGCGTCGTACTTGCCCGAATCGCGCACGGCCCGTCCGAACTCCATCGGGCGTGGCACAAAGCAGGTCATGAGGCCGGCCTTTTTCGCGCCGTCGAGGTCGTTCTTGTGGGCCGCCACCAGCATCACTTCCGAAGGCTTCAGGTCCAGGTAGTACGGCGCGGAAAGATAGGTCTGGCGGTCCGGTTTGTAGTGCTGCACCCACTCGGCTGAGAACACCAGGTCCCAGGGCAGGCCGGCGAACTTGGCCATGTTGGTCAGCAGCGCCACATTGCCGTTGGACATGGTGCCTATGATGTGATGCGTCTTGAGGCGCTTCAAGCCGCCGACCGCGTCAGGCCATGCCTTGAGGCGGTGCCACATGGTGTTGATGAGTTGCAGGTCAGCCGCCTTGATGGCCTTTTTTGGCGTCCCGTTCAGGTAGGCGGGCAATAGCGACTTGAGCGCCATCAAGTGCAGGTCGTCCAGGTAGGTCCACGGAAGTGCGCCGCTCCTCACCTTCTGCATGTTGGGCTGGTAGGCGCCGCGCCACGCATCGACCAGGCCTTCCCAGTCGATCTTCCAGCCGCGCTCGGCGTTCAGTGACTGCCCTTCGCGAATGATGCTGCCGCGCCAGTCCACGCAGGTGCCGAATACGTCGAATACCAATGCCTTGGGATTTTCCTTTGCCATGATGGGTCCTTTTGTTGTTGAAGACAGGATGATGGGCCAAAGCACGTGCGCCAACAAGGCCGCAGGTCTTTAGCGGTGCAGTGCCCAGGCCAGTGCCAGCGGAACGAACACGATGCTGGCAAGGTTGCCGATCAGCACGATGGATGCCACCTGCTGCGGCTCGCGCTGGTAGCGCTCCGCCAAAAGGAAATTGAGCACCGCCGGCGGCAACGACGCGAACAGCAGCAGCACGTCGGCCTGCATGTCGGTCAGCCCCAGCGGGTGCCCCAGGAACGGTGCGATCATGAGACCGCTCACCGGGCACACGATCGCCCCCAGCACCGGCAGGTGCCAGTCGCGAAAGCTCAGGTCGCGCATGCGCACGCCAAGCGAGAACAGCATCAGCGGAATGGAAACGTCCCCCAGCATCTTGAGCGCCGGGACCAGCCAGGCCGGGAAGCTCACCTTGAGCACGCCGCAGGTCGTGCCTGCGATGGTGGCGAGCACCATCGGATTGAGAATCGCCTCGCTCCAGTTCATGTCGCCACGCACGAAGCGCGTGCCGAAGGTGAACATCAGGAAATTGGAGGTGACGAACAGCACCACCATCATGGCCAGGCCCTGCTCGCCAAACGTCAGGTAGGCCAGCGGAAGGCCCATGTTGCCGCAGTTGTTGAACATCATTGAAGGCACGAAGGTGCGCGCATCCACCAGGGCCGCGCGCGCCACCGCCCAGGCGAGCAGCCCCGAACCGATCACCACCACCAGGCTGGCCAGCGCCAGCGGTGCGGCAGCCACCACGTTGAAATCCTTGGCCGATAGCGCCATGAAGATCAGCGCCGGGCAGAACAAGTCCATGTTGAGCTTGTTCACGTCCGCCAGGTGCGGCCGGTCCTCGCGCCTGGACCCCGCCATCAACCAGCCGATCAGGATGACGATGAACACCGGCGCGATGATGGCAATCAGGCGTTCGGTGGCGGGAGACATGGTCGGAGGGAGAAAACGGGATTCTTGAAAAGACGCGGCCGGACACAAGGTCCGGCCGCTTTGCGGGACTGCGCGGCCGCTGCGCTCAGGCCGCCTTCTTCAGCTTGGGTGCGAACAGGGCTTCCATTTCGCGCCGCACCTTGTAAGCCGGCAGACCCTCGTCGATAGCCACGTCGGCCCAGCTGAGGCTCTGGCCCTTCTTGACTGGGCGCACGACTTTCACATCATGCGCCAGGCCCAGCGGCAGGCCGCCCATTCCGTGCGATTTCTCCGCCTGGAACAGCTTGCCCCACACGGTGTAGCCGCCTTCGCCGTCGAGCATCTCGCCGGGCTTCAGGTCACGCTTGGCGGTGGCCACCACGTCGGCGTTCCAGCAGGTGGCCGCGCCCGTGGACTCGCCGCGCACCGCGACGGAGGCCACCGAGATGCCGACTTCCAGTCCGATCAGGTGCCAGCGCTTGTACAGGCATGCGTAACGCCCCGTCGGGTCGGTGCGCACCATGTACTCCTTGAAGCAGTTGCGGATGTACTCCGTCTCGCCCTCGAAAACCACGAACACGCCGAAGCGGATGTCATACGGAATCACCCGCCCGTCCTTTTCCAGCGACGAGATCACCTCCACCTGCCCCTTGCTGTGCAGCACGCCGCCTTCGGCGATGGGCCGGCAGACAAACGGGATGTCATCGACCGACGCCGGCGGATACAACAGGCCGTCGGGCGGTGCGATGAGGCCCGTGGCATTGCATACCGCGGTGCTCTCGATGGAAGGCTTGGAGCCGTCGAGGAAGGAGTTGAACATCTTCGGGTTGAGCCCGCCGATCTTCGCCGTCTCGGGTGAAAGGCCGTAGTGGCCCCACACCGTCTCCGGCGTCGATTCGGAGAAATGCGGCAGCCACTTGTGGCCGCGGCCGGCCGCCACCACCGAAAACCCGGCAGCACGCGCCCAGTCGACCAGGTCGCAGATCAGCGCGGGCTGATCACCATAGGCGAGGCTGTAGACCACGCCGGCTGCGGCTGCCTTTTGCGCCAGCAGGGGGCCGCAGAACGCGTCGGCCTCCACCGTCACATTGACCACGTGCTTGCCGTGATTGAACGCCGCGAGGATGTGCTCCACCGCCGCGACCGGGTTGCCGGTGCACTCGACGATGATCTCCACCTGCGGATGCCTGACCAATGCTTCCCAGTTGTCGGTAACGAAGGTGTTGCCCTTGGCAATGGCATCCTCGAACGAGGTGGCAGACGACTGCGCCGCCGACCAGCCCACCCGCTCGAGATTGGCGCGCGCGCCGGCCGGGTTCAGGTCAGCGATGCCCACCAGGTGCACACCGGGCGTTTTCGGGATCTGTGCCAGGTACATCGAGCCGAACTTGCCGGCGCCGATCAGGCCGATACGCACCGGCTTGCCTTCGGCCTGGCGCTTCAAGAGTTTTGCGTACAGGTTCATGGTCAGTCCTGAAGGGCCGTCCCGAAGGACTGAGCCGCCCCCTCGGGGGGGTGTAGGCAGGGTTTCGCGGAGCACCGCTCCGCACTGCCGAAACCGGCCGGCTGTACCAAGCCGGCCGTGGGATGTGAACGAAGTGAGCGTGAGGGCGTCATGCTAGGCGGCCTCTTTCAGGAGCCCCGTCAACTCCTCGGCCGGCGTGCCGTTCTTCCACGGCGTCTCCACCGGGTAGTCCTTGAGCAGGCAGTCGTCCGGCAGGCACTTGATGGCGTCGAACTGGCGGTGCGCGATGTAGCCCGGGCGCTTGAAGCGGCGGATATGGTTGGACACCGCGCACAGCGAGAGGTACACGTTGACCCGGTTCCACGGCGAAAGGTTGGAAGTCGAGGCATGCACCAGGCAGCCGTGGAAGATGATCATCGACCCGGGCGGGCCCTTGGGCGAGACGATGCCACCCTTGAGGCCGCCGGCCTTGGCCACCATCTCGGCGATGTTGCTGTTGTTGATGGTCCACAGCGGGTAGCTGGTGGTCGAGGTGTCATGCCCGGCGTCGAGCACACCCTGCTTGTGGCTGCCGGGGATGAACATCAAGGGGCCGTTGAATTCGTTGGTGTCGTCCAGGAAGATGGCCACGTTCATGGCGCGCGCCTCGGGCATCTGGTCGTCGTTCAGCCAGGTACCGTAGTCCTGGTGCCACTGCCACACATCACCGTCGAAAGCCATCTTGCCGTTGATCTTGAACTGGTGCATGTAGAGCTCTTCGCCGAAGATCTGCTGCACCGGTTCGACCATGCGCGGATGCCGAGCCAGGCGGGCATACATGTCGTTGTACATGTGGGCGGCGAAATTGGTGCGCACGACATCGCCGGTTCTCTCACGCACGTTCTCCGGGCGGCGCTGGGCATAGATGCCGGGCACCTCGTCGGCCAGGCGCTTGATTTCCTCCGGCGTGAAGAGGGAGGGGAAGAACAGGTAGCCGTCGCGGTCGAATTGCGCAAGTTGTTCCGGGGTCAGCTTCATGGGGGTCTCCTTTGATATCCCTTTGGTGGTCGTGGTGTGCTGCGGCGCCTCAGGACGCCGTGGCGGTATAGTGGTCAACGCGAACGGCCAGGTTGGCCCCGGCGGCCTCGCAATGCTCGCGCGCCAGGCGCTCGGCACGCGTGGCATCACCGGCGGCGATGGCCGCGGCGATGGTCTCATGCTCGTTCCAGATGGCCCCGCGCGCGCCGGTGCTTTGCAGCACCGCGCCCATGGCGCGACGGATATGTTGCCAGTGGCGCCCCGCGCTTTCGGCGATAAGCGGATTGCCGGAGGCGGCATAGATGAAATTGTGGAATTCGGCGTCGGCGTCGATCAGCGCGCCGACATCGTCGCCAGCGGCGGCGCTGCGACCACGCTGCATCAAGGCCGACGGAACGACCGCGCGCGCATCGGCGGCCAGGCGCGCCGCGAGACCGTCCAGGACCGAACGCACCTGATACAGGCGCGCAATCATCGCGCCGTCCAGCGGCGCCACCATCAGCCCGCGCGCACCACCGGCAGCGCCGGACTTGGCCGGCGCATCGACGACAAAGCCGTCCTTCTTGAGCAGCCGCAGGGCCTGCAGCACCGGCTGGCGCGACACCGCCAGCTTTTCCGCCAGTTCCTCCTGGGTAAGGCGATGCCCCGGCGCCAGGTCACCGCGACTGATGGCAGCCATCAGGGAACCATAAACCTGGTCCACCAGGTCGGGGGCTGCATGCAGTTGGGTCAATGACATGGGATGGCGTGATTCCTGCGAACGCAAACTTAGGCAGCCCGTGCGAAATTTCGCCACTGGCGAGCTGGCCGCTGTCAAGTCAATTCAGAATTCGGTATACAGAGTACAGAAAAGCGCATTTCCCGTCAATCCCTCTTGCCACCTTCCGCCATGATCACCATCCGCCTGTGCCAGATCCTGTTTGTCTTTCTCATCGGCGCCTTCGCCGGCCTGGTGACGCTCAACAACCTGCGCGACCCGCAAAGCAACCTGCGCTTCGTGCAGCACCTGATGCGCATGGACACCGTCTTTCCGGACAGCCGCTTGAAGTCGCGGGCGATTGAATCGCCGTGGCTGCATCGCTTGTTTTTTGGCTTGATCGTCGCCACCGAAGGCGCCACGGCGATTTTGTGCTTCGCTGGCGCCATTGCGCTCGGAATGGCGATTGACGCGCCCCTTGCGGACTTTCACGCGGCCAAGTCGGTGGCCTTCGCGGGACTGGGCCTGGGTTTCGCACTCTGGTTCGGTGGCTTCATGATCATCGGCGGACAGTGGTTTGCCAGTTGGCAGTCGAAGGACTGGAACGGCCGCGAGTCCGCCTTCATGTTCTACAGCGCCATCGGGCTCACATTCATCGCCCTGCTGCACCAGGCCTGACAGACCGGACAGGTGCTGGTGTAAGGCAAATTCCTACACGGGAATAGGAATTCCGGACGCCGATTTCCGGCCTTTTCCTCCTTCCGTCCCCGCGCACGCTGGACTAGCATGAGTCCATGGAGTCTTGTCCGGGGGCAGCAAAATGATCGCAGCGTTATCCCGTCGCATGTTGTTCAGGTTGATGCACAAGCGCGCCGAGCGCCACGCGGGTTGCAGCATCGACACGGCGCGCCTGAAAGTCGACCCGGAGTACGCCAGCGCCATCCGCGCCCTGGCGCGTTTCACCCTTGACGAGGAACTGCGCACGCTCGGCGCGATTGTCGACCACGAATCAAGCGCCGCCGCAGCAGCAGCCGCGATTGCCGCCGCGCATACCAGTGCGGCCGTTCGCGGCGCCCGAATACTGCCTTTTCGCCGCCAGTCGGTGACGTAATGCCGCGGCGCGCCCGCGCCGGGATGGCGCGGCATGCCGATCCTCAAGTGTTGACAGCGGTCCGCTTTTGGCAGGCCGGTACAATCCGGACTCCCTTCCCGCTCGTCGAAAAGAACAATCCAGATGGAACTGACCGGTTCGCAAACCCTCCCTGTTTCCCAACAGATCGCCTGGGACGCCCTCAACGACCCCGAAATCCTCAAGGCCTCCATCACCGGTTGCGATGAGCTGACCCGCACCTCGGAGTCCGAATTCAGCGCTGCCGTCACCGCGGCGATCGGCCCGGTCAAGGCCAAGTTCAAGGCAAAATTGACACTCTCCGACGTGGTGGCCCCCAACTCGTACAAGATCCGCTTCGACGGCCAGGGCGGCGCCGCCGGTTTCGGCAAGGGTGAAGCCAAGGTCACACTCACGGCGGAAGGCGCGAACGCCACCCGCCTGGATTACGCCGCGCAAGCCAATGTAGGCGGCAAACTGGCGCAGATCGGCTCCCGCCTGGTGGATGCCGCCTCGAAGAAACTCGCCGATGAGTTTTTCACCAAGTTCAATGCCGAATTGAAGCGTCGCAACCCGGCTGCCGAAGCGCCGGCCGAGGCAGCAGCAGCGCATGCCGACCACGGCCATGCCGGCCAGCCCGCGGGCAGCAGCGAAGGCATGGGCGCAGGCGGCGTCATGATGTACCTGGCCGTTCTGTTGGCCGCGGTGGCCGGTGTCACGATGTTCCTCGCCAAGGGCTGATTCGCACCGGGCGAACGCGGCGGGAGGTGCACCGGTGAGCGGCTTTGCCCACACGGTCGGCAGCGTTGTCCACCGCTTCGCCGACCTCAAGACCCTGCTCGCGCGGGCCACCCCGGCGCGCAGCGGCGACCGCCTGGCGGGCATCGCCGCGACCAGTGCGGAAGAACGGGTGGCGGCCCAGATGGCGCTGGCGGAATTGCCTCTCAAGACCTTCCTGTCTGAGGCGGTGGTGCCTTACGAGGCTGATGAGGTCACCCGCCTCATCATCGACACGCACGACGCCGCCGCCTTTGCCGCCGTCGCCCACCTCACGGTCGGCGATTTCCGCAACTGGTTGCTGGCCTATGAAACCGATGCTGCGACGCTTGCCGCCATCGCCCCCGGCATCACGCCGGAAATGGCGGCGGCCGTGTCCAAGATCATGCGCATCCAGGACATGGTGCTGGTGGCGCAAAAGGCGCGCGTCACCTCGCGCTTCCGCACTACGCTCGGCCTGCCCGGGCGGCTCGCCAGCCGCCTGCAACCCAACCACCCGACGGATGACGAAAAGGGCATCGCCGCATCGATTGTCGATGGCCTGATGTACGGCTCGGGCGACGCGGTGATCGGCATCAACCCTGCCACCGACAACCTCGCGCAGGTGACGCACCTGCTGCACATGCTCGACGAGGTCATCCGCGGCTACGCCATCCCGACGCAATCCTGTGTGCTCACCCATGTGACCACCACGCTCGAGGCAATGCGGCGCGGCGCGCCGGTGGACCTGGTGTTCCAGTCCATCGGCGGCACCGAGGCCACCAATGCGAGTTTTGGCGTGACGGCCGCGCTGCTCGCCGAGGCCAATGACGCGGCGCGTGCGCTCAAGCGCGGCAGCGTGGGCAACAACGTGATGTATTTCGAAACCGGACAGGGCAGCGCGCTGTCGGCCAACGCGCACCACGGCGTCGACCAGCAGACCATCGAGGCGCGCGCCTACGGCCTGGCGCGCACCTTCAAGCCCTTCCTGGTCAACAGCGTGGTCGGCTTCATCGGACCGGAATACCTGAACGGCCGCGAGATCATCCGCGCCGGCATCGAGGACCATTTCTGCGGCAAGCTGCTTGGCCTGCCGATGGGCATCGACGTCTGCTACACCAACCACGCGGACGCCGACCAGGACGACATGGACGTGCTGCTCACGCTCCTGGGCAATGCCGGCGTCAACTTCATCATGGGTGTGCCGGGCGCGGACGACATCATGCTCAACTACCAGAGCACCTCGTTTCACGACGTGCTGTACCTGCGGCAGTCGCAGAACCTGAAGCCTGCGCCCGAGTTCGAGGCCTGGCTCGCATCCGCCAAAGTCTTCTCCGACCCGACGCGGCTGGCCCCTGCGGACGCCGGCCATGCGCTCCTTCGTCTGGCGGCAAAGCAATGAGCGACAACGATGCTCTGACACCCCGGGCCGAATCCGATACCAAGCCCGACCCGTGGCGCGCGCTGTCACGCTTCACCCAGGCACGCATCGGTCTGGGCCGCGCCGGCGGCAGCCTGCCGACGCGGCCGCTGCTTGAGTTCCAGTTGTCGCATGCGCGTGCCCGCGACGCCGTGCTGCGTCCCTTAGACAAGGCAGCGCTACGTAGTGCGCTGTCCTTCCTGACACCGGAGATCTTGCACCTGGAAAGCGCCGCCGTCGACCGCAACAGCTTTATTGCGCGCCCTGATCTGGGCCGCACGTTGAGCGCCGCGTCCGCAGCCATGCTGGCCGCACGTCCGGCACCGGTCACGCAATTTGATGCTGCCTTTGTTGTTGCCGACGGTCTCTCGGCACTGGCGGTCGAACGCCACGCCGCGCCCCTGCTGGCCACCTTGTTGCCGCGACTGAAAGTGGAAGGCTGGTCAATCGCGCCGATTTGCGTGGTGTCGCAGGGCCGCGTGGCGATCGCCGACGACATCGGCCAGGCCCTCGGCGCGAAGCTTGCGATCATCCTGATCGGCGAGCGCCCCGGGCTCTCCTCGCCCGACAGCCTCGGCGCCTACCTCACATGGGCGCCGCAGCGCGGCCGCAGCAATGCCGAGCGCAACTGCGTGTCCAATATCCGCGAGCCTGACGGACTTTCGTATGTGGGCGCGGCGGCCAAACTTCACTACCTGATGAGCGAGTCGCGCCGCCTGCGCCTCTCCGGCGTGGATCTCAAGGAAGACGCGCCGCTGCCGGCACCGCCTGCCGCAACGGCACTGCCCGGCCACGACTGAGCGGCGCCGCGCGTGACCGCGGCGGCCTTACAATCCCCGCGAGAGCCGCACAGGCCGCCCGGGCAGACAAGCCCGCCACCGCAAGGAGACATGCATGAAACCACTGCTGGCCGCACTCGCCGCATCCGTTGCTTTCGCCGCCCCTGCCGGGGTGCACGCGCAGGCTTATCCGGCCCGACCGGTCGTGATGGTTGTGCCATTCTCCGCCGGCGGCCCGACCGACACGCTGGCGCGCATCATGGCCGAGCGCATGGGGCGCGCCATGGGTGGCACCATGGTGGTGGAAAACACGGTCGGCGCCGCCGGCTCGATCGGCGTGGGCCGCGTGGCGCGCGCCACCCCGGACGGCTACACCGTCGGCATCGGCCACTGGAGCACCCATGTGGTCAACGGTGCCATCTATCCCTTGCAGTACGACCTGCAAAAGGACTTCGATCCGGTCGCGCTGATCGCCAGCAACCCGCAGCTGGTGGTGTCGAAGAACGCCGTGCCGGCCAAGGACCTGAACGAGCTGGTGGCCTGGGTGAAGGCCAATTCCGGCAAGGTCACCGCCGGTACCGCGGGCCTGGGCGCGGCCTCCCACGTCACCGGCATCTATTTCCAGAACAGCACCGGCGCCAAGCTGCAGTTCATCCCCTACAAGGGCACCGGCCCGGCACTCCTGGACCTGATGGCCGGCCACATCGACATCATGTTCGACCAGGCCTCCAACTCGCTGCCGCATGCGCGCGCCGGCAAGCTGCGCGCCTATGCCGTCACCGCGAAAACACGACTGCCGGCGGCGCCGGACATTCCCACCGTGGATGAAGCCGGATTGCCAGGCCTCTACATCGCCATCTGGCACGGCCTGTGGCTGCCGCGCGGCGCGCCGCGCGAGGTGCTGGCCAGGCTCAACGCCGCGGCTGTCGAATCGCTGGCCGACCCGGCGGTGCGCAAGCGACTGGGTGACATGGGCCAGGAACTGCCGCCGCGCGAGCAGCAGACGCCGGAGGCGCTGGGGTCGTATCACAAGGCGGAGATCGACAAGTGGTGGCCGATCATCCGTGCCGCGGGGATCAAGGGCGAGTAACAACGGACTCGAAGCACCAATCCCAGAATGAAAAACGCGCCGTCAGGCGCGTTTTTCATTCATGGCCGCCCTTGGGCGACCACACTGCGCAGACGATCAGGCCTTCATCAACTCCGCCGCGCGCTTGACCGACTTGATGATGTTCACGTAGCCGGTGCAACGGCACAGGTTGCCTTCCAGGCCCTTGACGATCTCTTCGTCGCTCGGGTTCGGGTTGGCCTTCAAGATGCCCACCGAGGCCATGATCATGCCCGGGGTGCAGAAGCCGCACTGCAGGCCGTGGCACTCGGTGAAGGCCTGCTGCACCGCGTGCAGCTTGTCGCCATCGGCGAGGCCCTCGATGGTGACGATGTTGGCACCGTCGGCCTGCGCGGCCAGCATGGCGCAGGACTTGACCATGTCGCCATCGAGCTGGATGGTGCAGCAGCCGCACTGGCTGGTGTCGCAGCCGACGTGGGTGCCGGTGAGCTTGAGTTCGTCGCGGATCAGGTCGACCAGAAGGGTGCGGCCTTCTACGTCGGTGGAAACCTGCTTGCCGTTGATGGTGAATGCGATCTTGGTCATGTGCAATCCGTGATTGTCAGCGTGAAGTTCAGCGTGATTGTCGGCGTGATGTTCAGCCGGTGATGGTCTGGACGGCGCGCCTGGTCATGACAGCGGCCAGGTGCGCGCGATAGTCGGAGCCTGCGTGCAGGTCGGCGATGCAGTTGCCGTCGTCGACCTTGAGGCCGGCGAGCGAGGCCGCGGCGAAACTCTTGGCGAGCGCGGCTTCGGCGTCGCTCCAGCGGAACACGCCCGAGGCGCCCGCGCCGGTGATGGCCACGCGCACGCCCTTGGCGGTGTCGGCCACGAAGGACCCTGCCATCGCATAGCCCGAGGCCGGATGGTGGAACTTGGAATAGGCAGCGCGTTTCGGGATCGGGAAGCGGATCGCCTTGATGATTTCGCCCTCGCCCAGCGCGGTGGCGAACATGCCCTGGAAAAAGTCGTCGGCGGCGATTTCACGTTTGGTCGTGATGATGGTGGCGCCAAGCGCCAGCACTGCCGCGGGGTAATCGGCCGCCGGGTCGTTGTTGGCCACCGAGCCGCCGAGGGTGCCGCGGTTGCGCACCTGCTGGTCGCCGATTTCCAGCGCCAGCGCGGCCAGTGCGGGAATCGCCTTCCCGACCTCGGCCGAGTTGGCCACTTCCACATGGCGCGTCATCGCGCCGATGGTGACGGCATCGGCCGTGACGGTGATGCCGGCCAGGTCCTTGATACGGGCCACGTCGACCACATGGGTCGGCTGCGCCAGGCGTGCCTTGAGCGTGGGGATGAAGGTCTGCCCGCCGGCCAGGATCTTGGCCTCCGGGTTCTTGGCCAGCAACTCGCCGGCTTCCGCCAGGCTGCCGGCGCGCAGGTATTCAAATGCGTACATCGTTTCTCCTCAGGTCTCGGCTCAGTTCAGGTAATTCAGGCCGCCTTGCGCGCGGTCTGGTTCAAGGTGCGCCACATCACAACCGGTGTGACCGGCATCTGCAGATCCTTCACGCCTGCCGGGCGAACAGCATTCATCAGCGCATTCATCAGCGCAGGCAGCGAACCCGAGCAGCCGGATTCTCCCACGCCCTTGGCGCCCATCAGGTTGGTGGCGGTGGGTACCGGGTGGCTTTCGCGGGTGAAGGTGCCCTTCAGCCAGCCGGCGCGCGGCATGGCGTAGTCCATGAAGCTGGCCGTCAGGAACTGCCCGGACTCGCGGTCGTACACCGCATGCTCGCCGAACACCTGGCCCCAGCCCTGCGCCACACCGCCATGTACCTGGCCTTCGACCAGCATCGGCTGCAGCACGTTGCCGAGGTCGTCGATGGAGGTGTAGCGGATGATCTCGGTGACGCCGGTGTCGGGATCGATCTCGATCTCGGCCACGTGGCAGCCATTCGGAAAGGTCGCGGGGGACGAGGCCTCGGCGTCGCAATCCAGGGGATGCTTGCCGTCGGCGCCGCGTGTCATCTTGCGCGCCATGTCGATCAAGCCCACCGACTTGCCGCCGGCGGTAAAGCGTCCGTTGGCGTATTCGGCATCGCCGCCCAGGAGCGTGCTGGCGAGCGGCTTGGCCTTTTCGATCAGCGCGCGGGCCAGCGCCTTGAACGCGCTGCCCTGGCCGGCGGCGGTGCGCGAACCGCCGGTGCCGTTGCCGATCAGGTCTGCCGCGGCCAGGTCGCTGGCGCGGTATTCGATCGCGCCCTGCTCGACACCGAGTTCGTCGGCGAACACGCCGACGAAGGTGGTCTCGTGGCCCTGGCCGGAACCGCCGGCCATGCAGAAGATGGTGATGCGGCCGTCGTCACCGACGCGCGCGGCTGTCTGGTCCTTGTTGAAGGTGCCGGCACCGGCGGCTTCCAGGTATGAGGCCAGACCTATGCCACGCAGCTTGCCGCGTGCTTCGCTTTCCTTGCGGCGAGCGGGGAAACCGGCCCAGTCGGAGGCCTTGAGCGCATGCTCCATCACGGCCGGAAAGTCGCCACTGTCATAAGTGGGCCCGGTGGCGGTCTTGAAAGGCATTTGCGCCGGCGTGATGAAGTTGCGGCGGCGCAGCTCCAGCGGATCGAAGCCGTGCTCGAAAGCCGCCTGGTCGACCAGGCGCTCGATGGCGTAGGCGATGTCCGGGCGCCCGGCACCACGATAGGCGGAGATCGGCGTGGTGTTGGTGTAGGCCAGGGTCGAGCGCACATACACCGCCGGCACGGCGTACACGCCATGCGAGGTGATCGAGACGTTCTGCGTGCCGATGAAGGCGCCGAACGGCCCGGCGTAGGCACCGAGATTGATTTCGTCGTTCCAGCGGAAGGCGAGGAACTTGCCGGACTCGTCCAGCGCGACTTCGCCGCACAGAGCCAGCGCCCGGCCGTGATAGTCGGAAAGGAAGGTATCGCTGCGGGTGCCGACCCACTTGACAGGCTTGCCCAGCGTTTTGGCCGCCAGCATGGCCATGAAGTATTCGGGATACGGCGTGCCGCGAATGCCGAAGCTGCCGCCGACGTCCTCGACGATCAGGTCGACGTCCTTGGCCGGCAGGCCGGTGATCTGCTCGATGTGGGTACGCGCGCCGATCAGGCCCTGCGAGGGGGCATGCAGGGTGTAGCGGCCGGTGCCGGCGTCGAAGGCCGCCAGGCAGGCACGCGGCTCCATCGGGTTGCACACCAGGCGCTGGCTGTCGACCTTGAGTTTGGTGGTGCGATGCGCCTTGGCGAAGGCCGCCTCGACCGCGGCCGCGTCGCCGTGCTCATGCACATAGGCGATGTTGCCTTCGATGTCGGCATGCACGCGCGGCGCGCCGGCGGCGATGGCATCGGCGAAGTCGACCACCGAGGGCCGCTCCTCGTACTCCACCTCGATGAGTTCGGTGGCGTCCTGGGCGGCGGAGGTGGATTCGGCCACCACGAAAGCGACCGCCTGGCCGACATAGGCCACACTGTCCTTGGCCAGCACCGGGTAATACGGCTTTTTCATCGGCTGGCCGTTGCGGTCCTTCAGGGCCACACCGCCCACCACGGATTTGAATCCGGCGCGCTCGGCGTCGGCATGGGTGAGCACTGCCTTGACGCCGGGCGCAGCCAGCGCGGCAGCGGTGTCAATGCGGACGATGCGGGCGGCGGCATGCGGCGAGCGCAGCACGGCCGCGAACAACTGACCCGCCATGTTCCAGTCGGAGGCGTAGCGCCCCTGGCCCTGGATCAGGCGCAAGTCTTCTCTGCGTGTGGGTTGCATGGGGTATTTCAGGTGAATTCGGTGGGAAATGCGTGCGGAAATTGCGAACCCGGCACCGCAATCCGTCGCGGCTCGGGCCAAACAATGATTCTAGCCCGGAAACGTCCCTGTGGTCACACGCCGGGCACCGGCGCGAACCGCGCGCTCAACGCTCCCAGGGCGCGGCTTCGTCGAGGGTGATCCCGTAACGGCGCGCCGCCCGACCCACCAGCGCCGCTTCCGCCCCGCCCTCGGCCACCAGCGCGGCCAGTGCCGCCAGCACCACCTGGTGACTGTCGACCTCGAAAAAACGTCGCAGCGCGACGCGCGTGTCGCTGCGCCCGAAGCCGTCGGTGCCGAGCGTCACATAGCGCGTACCGATCTGCGCGCGGATCAGTTCCGGCACGGCGCGCACATAGTCGGTGGCGGCGATGACCGGCGCCTGCGAGTCACCCAGGCACTGCTCGACCCAGGTCTTGGCGCCGGATTCCCTGTCACCGGCCACCAGCGCACGCAGGCGCGAGCGTTCGGCGGCCATGCCCTCACGCTGCAACTGCCCGAAACTGGTCACCGAGAACACCTCGGATTCGATGCCGAAGTCCTCGCGCAACAGGGTGGCCGCGCGGCGCACCTCGGGCAGCATGGCGGCACTGCCGAGCAAGCGTACCTTTGCCGCGCCGCGCGCCGCATCGAGCTTGTACATGCCGCGCACGATGCCTTCGCGCATGGCCGGGTCGTAGCGCTCCTGCGCCGTGTTCTCGTTGGTGACGGTGAGGTAATAGAAGACGTCCTCGCCGCGCTCGAGCATGGCGCGCATGCCCTCCTCGATGATGATCGCCACCTCGTGGGCATAGCAGGGGTCGTAGGCGCGGCAGTTGGGCACGGTGGACGCCACCAGGTGGCTGCTGCCGTCCTGGTGCTGCAGGCCCTCGCCGGCGAGCGTGGTGCGCCCGGAAGTCGCGCCGACGAGAAAGCCGCGCGAGCGCTGGTCGGCCGCCGCCCAGATCAGGTCGGCCACGCGCTGGAAGCCGAACATCGAGTAGTAGATGTAGAACGGCAGCATCGGCGTGCCGTGATTGGCATAGCTGGTGGCCGCGGCGATCCATGACGACATGGCGCCTGCCTCGGTGATGCCTTCCTCGAGGATCTGGCCGTCGCGCGCCTCCTTGTAGTACAGCAGCTCGTCGGCGTCTTCCGGCTCGTAGGCCTGGCCGTTGGGCGAATAGATGCCGATGCCGCGGAACATCGCCTGCATGCCGAAGGTGCGCGCCTCGTCCGCGACGATGGGCACCACACGCTTGCCCACCACCTTGTCACGCGTCAGGCTGGTGAGCATGCGCACGAAGGCCATGGTGGAGGACATGTCGGACGCGGCTGCCCCGGCCTCGCTGCCCGCCCCGGTGGCGCCGGCGGCGGCATCGACGGCGAACTTGGCGAACACATTGGCCTGCGGCGCCACAAGCGCCGGCGCCTGGCCGCGGCGGGCCGGCAAGGGGCCACCCAGGCTGGCACGGCGCGCCATCAGGTACTTCATCTCCGCGCTGTCGGGCGCCGGGCGGTAGAAAGTGACTGCCTTGACCTCCTCGTCGGAGAGCGGCAGCGCGAAGCGGTCGCGGAAGGCCAGCAGCGCCGCGTCATCGAGCTTTTTCTGCTGGTGCGTGGTCATCTTCGCCTGGCCGGCCGAGCCCATGCCGAAGCCCTTCATGGTCTTGGCGAGGATCACCGTCGGCGTACCGCGATGCTGGGCCGCGGCGTGGTACGCGGCATGGATCTTCACCGGATCGTGGCCGCCGCGACGCAACGCGTCGATATCGGCATCGCTCATGTGGGCCACCAGCGCGCGCACTTCCGGGTACTTGTTGAAGAACTGCTCGCGGTTGAACTTGCCGTCGGTGGCGGAGTATTTCTGGAACTCGCCATCGACGGTTTCATGCAGGCGCTGCACCAGCGCGCCGGCATGGTCGCGCGCGAACAGCGCGTCCCAGTTGGAACCCCACAAAAGCTTGATGACGTTCCAGCCCGCGCCGGCAAAAAGGCCCTCGAGTTCCTGGATGATGGAACCATTGCCGCGCACCGGGCCGTCAAGCCGCTGCAGGTTGCAATTGACCACGAACACCAGGTTGTCCAGCCCCTCGCGGGCAGCCAGCGAAAGCGCGGCCAGTGACTCAGGCTCGTCCATCTCGCCATCGCCGACAAAGGCCCACACCTTGCGCGAACCCGCGCCCTTGACGCCGCGGTGTTCGAGGTAGCGCATGAAGCGCGCCTGGTAGATGGCCTGGATAGGCCCCAGGCCCATGGAACCGGTGGGGAACTGCCAGAAATCCGGCATCAGCCAGGGGTGCGGGTAGGAGGAAAGACCGCCGCCCGACTCAAGTTCGCGCCGGTAGTTGGACAACTGCGCCTCGCCCAGGCGCCCTTCGAGGAAGGCGCGCGCGTACACGCCGGGCGCCGAATGCGGCTGGAAGTACACCAGGTCGCCGCCGTCGGGCGCGTCGTTGCCGCGGAAAAAGTGGTTGAAACCCACCTCGAACAGATCGGCCGCCGACGCGTAGCTGGCGATGTGGCCACCCAGTTCGGACGAGGCGCGGTTGGCACGCACCACCATGGCCAGCGCGTTCCAGCGCACGATGGCGGTGAGGCGGTTTTCCAGCGACAGGTCGCCGGGAAACGGCGCCTGCTTTTCCAGCGGGATGGTATTGCGGTACGGCGTGTTGAGGCCGCGCGGTGCGTCCACGCCCATGCCGCGTGCCGCCTCGGTGAGGCGCTTCAACAGGTATTGGGCGCGGCCCTCACCTTCGCTTGCGACCACCGCCGCCAGCGCCTCTATCCATTCGCGGGTTTCAACCGGGTCAAGGTCGGCGGCAATCGCCTGGCGGAGCAGTTCGCTGATTTCGGAGTGGTCGGTCATGGAAGCACATTGCGTGAGGTGCGGACGATGCGTGATGCTACCGCCGCCCGCCCTGCGGGTTGTGCCTATTCCAGTGGCCGAACCACCGCTGAACAGCATAAAATGCCGCTATACGACACTTTTTCGATCAATCATGCCGTCCACAGACCTCGACGCCACCGACTGGCAAATCCTGGAGCGCCTCCAGGGCGACGCACGCGTCTCCAACGTGAAGCTGGCCGAGGCGGTGAACCTCTCGCCCTCGCCCTGTCTTGCGCGGGTGCGCGAACTGGAAGCCGGCGGCTACATCGACAAGTACGTCACCCTCCTGAACCCGCTCAGGATCGGTTTGACGGTGAGCGTGTTCATCCAGGTAACGCTGGAAAAGCAGGTGGAAAAACAGCTCGGGGGATTTGAAGCCGCCATCCAGAAACGCCCGGAGGTGATGGAGTGCTACCTCATGACCGGGGATTCCGACTACCTGCTGCGTGTGGTGGTGCCCGACATCCAGGCGCTGGAACGCTTCATCGTCGACCATCTCACCAAGATTCCGGGTATCGCCAACATCCGCTCTTCGTTTGCGTTGAAGCAGGTGAAGTACCAGACCGCGCTGCCCCTGCCATCCGGCGCGCGAACCCGCTAGACTGCGCATCCGGCCCGAAGCCGCTCGCAATCCCAGCAACCCGGACGACCATTGATGATCCGGGGCCCATACAGGAGACCAAGTAATGCCCCAAGCCGTAACTTCACGCCTGCGTCGCGCGCTTCTCGCCGCCGCGATCGGCGCCATTTGCGCCGCGCCCGCGATGGCGCAGACCGCCTGGCCGAACCGCCCGATCAAGCTGATCACCCCCTTCCCGCCGGGTGGCTCCAGCGATGTGCTGTCGCGCCTGTTGGCGCAAAAGCTTTCCGAATCGCTCGGCCAGACCGTCGCGGTGGACAACCGGCCCGGCGCCGGCGGCAACATCGGGCATGAACTCGCGGCAAAGGCCGCGCCCGACGGCTACACCCTGCTGCTTTCCAACAGCAGCACGGCGGTGACCAACCCTTTCCTGTACAAGCGCCTGGGCTTCGACCCGAACAACGACTTCGCCTACATCTCCCTGGTGGCCACCGCCGGCCAGGTGCTGGTGGTGCACCCCTCCATCCCGGTGAAGACGCTGGCGGAACTGACGGCGCTGGCCAAGTCCAAGCCCGGCACGCTCAACTTCGGCTCCGGCGGCAAGGGCATCCAGTCGCACATCAGCGGCGAGATGTACAAGGCCGCCACCGGCGTGAACATCGTGCACATCCCCTACAAGGGCACCATCCAGGCCGTCACCGACGCAGTGGCCGGGCAGATCCAGATGGTGTTTGCCGACATGGTGCCCGCCATGCCGCAAATCCAGGCGGGCAAGCTGCGCGCCATCGCCGTGACCAGCCCGACCCGCTCGGCCGTGCTGCCGGACGTGCCGACGATGATCGAAGCCGGCATCCCCGGTTTCAACGCCAGCATCTGGTGGGCGCTGGCCGCGCCCAAGGGCACGCCGGCCGAGGTGGTCAATCGCATCAACGCCGATCTGGCCAAGGTGATGGCGCTGCCTGACGTGCGCGAGACCTACTCCAAGCTCGGCATCGCCACCGCCCACAGCACGCCGGCGCGTGTGATGGAAATCATCAAGGCCGAATCGCCGGTGATGGGCAAGATCCTCAAGGACGCCGGGGTCGACCCGGAATAGTCGCGGCCTGAAGCGGCGGGGGCTTCTGCGCCCGCCGCGAGCGCCCATTTGAAACCCACACCTCCCCCGCCGCTGACACGCCCATGGCTGGCCCGGCTACACCCGGGCCTGTTCGCCATTCCATTGGGCATCATGGGCTTGTCCGGTGCATGGCAGCGCCTCGTGCCACTGGGCCACACCATCGGCAACCCGGTCTCGTTGTACCTCTTCGGCTCCGGCCTTGCACTGCTGTTGATTCTCACCTCGCTTTGGCTGGCCAAGCTCGCCCTGCACTTGAATGTGGCTCGGCAGGAATGGGGGCACCCGGTGCAAGGCGCGCTGCTGGCGCTGTGGCCGGTGAGCCTGCTGCTGATCGTGGCACTGCTCGCACCGATCTTTCCCGACCCCGTCGAGATCTGGTATGCCGTGACCGTGGTCGCGCTGGTCGTGGAAGGCGCACTGGCATGGCAAGTGGTGGCGAAACTTTCCACCGGCCAGATGCCGCCGGAACTGGTAACCCCCGCCCTCTACCTGCCCACCGTGGCCGGCGGCTTCGTCGGCGCCATGGCGCTGGGCGCCCTGCAACAGCCGGGATGGGCCGCACTGCTGTTCGGCATGGGCATGGGCGCCTGGGCGTTGCTGGAAATCCGCATCCTGCATCGCCTGTTCAGCGGGCCGCTGCCGGTGGCCTTGCGACCGACCCTGGGCCTGGAGATCGCCCCGGCGGCTGTGGGCTCGCTGGCGGTAGCGACGCTTTGGCCTGCCCTACCGGCGGAGGTCTTGATGGTGTGCCTGGGCATCGCCAGCGGCCCACTCTTCGCGGTGCTGACGCGCTGGCGTTACTGGACTGCGGTGCCGTTCAATGCGGGGTTCTGGTCCTTCTCGTTTCCGCTGGCCGCCATGGCCGGCGCGACTGTCGAGGCGGTGCGGCGCGGCAACTGGTCACCACAGGTGGGGCTGGCGGCCGTGGCGATTGCGAGTGTGGTGATCGCGCTTCTGGCGGTGCGCACGCTGGTGCTTCTGGTGCGGGGGCGGTTGTTGCCGCCGCAGTAGAGCCAGAAATGCCAATCAAGCCGCTTTTGGCCAGTTGATCTGGACCTTGCGATTGTTGGCCAGGCAATCCCGCAAGTACAAGTTGATGAGGCTTTGATACGGAACGCCCGCCTCTTCAGCCATGCCCTTGAAATAAGTCACTACGTCTTCCGACAGACGCATGGTGACAGGCTTCTTGAGCTTGGAAGCGTAGGGATTCTTGCGAGCCTTCAGCTTTGAAAAGTCGTATTCCGCTTTCATGTCAGGGTCCTTGATAAAAGGCGCTTTCACGCTTTGACGCCTTGCGGGCTGAAATGATCCGAATGATTTCACCGTCCCCGCGTTCGCAATGGCAAACGATTAGAAGTCTCGAATGAACGCTCATGCCAAGCATGATGAAGCGCTCCTCCTCGCCAGAGTGCTCTTCGTCGAAAAACTGAACGGCGAAATCGTCGTAGAAAACGGTTTGCGCTTCCACGAACGAGACCTGATGCTTTTTCAGGTTCGCCGCCGCCTTTCCCGGATGCCACTCAAACCTAATCATACATACATTGTATTGAAAATTAATGCGGGGTCAAGAATCGTGCAAGGACTCATCGCGGAATCATTCACTCCGCTTGCGACGGATCATTTGCCCGATTCGTCGGCGACTTCTCCTCGTGCCGCTCCACCTGAACTTCGTTCAGTTGACCGCCACCTGCGCCGGGAACGCGGCGCCCTCAACCCGCGAACCAGCTCCACGCCAATGCCCCGTCACAGGCGATGATGAGGACGATGCTGATCCAGCCTGCGAAGCGTTCGCCTGAAGTCGAGCATGCATCGCCCATGATCGCCGGGCTTGCGGCCAGAACCTGAAGCGCCACCACGTGCAGTGGCAGCAGCACGGCGTTGACCACCTGGCTGGAATAGATCAGCGGAATCAGCGGCAGCCCGGGCAGCGAAACGATGCTCACCGCGGCCACCGTCAACCCGACGAATGCGGCATAGAACCACTGGAAGTGGTGCGAATCGAGATCGAGTGACGCCGGCTCGCCCACGCCTTCGGCGATCGAGTATGCCGTGGCGATCGGTACGATCGCGGCCGCAAGCAGCGATGCGCCGAGCAAGCCCGCGCCGAACAGCACGGTCGCGAATGAACCAGCCAGTGGTCGCAACGCAATCGCGACGTCACCTGCGTCGGTGATATGTACGCCCGCCTTGTTCAGTGTAGCTGCGCACGCCACGGCAATCGCCAGGCCAATCACCCCGGTGAGCAACGAACCGATGATCACGTCCACACGCGCGAACTTCAGGGTTGCAAGCGTGATCTTCTTGTCGATCGCGTAGGACTGGATGAACGCCAGCCCCCATGGCGCCAGCGTCGTCCCCAGGGCTGCTGCTACCGCCACCCAGCCTGCCGCGTTCAGCGGCATGCGCGGTATCAGCGAGCCGCTCAGCACCATCGACCAGTCGGGAGCGGCCAGGAAGCCGTCGACGATGTAGAGCGCCAGCGTGGACGAAACCACCAGCAGCACGTGCTCCACGCGATGAAATGAACCGAGCACCACGACAAGCGAAATCAGCACGCCAGCCAAGGGAGCGCTGACCCACGACGGAATGCCGATCAGCGAGCCTGCCGCCGAGATGCCGGCGTACTCGGCGCAAATCGTCCCGAAGTTCGCGAACAGCAGGCCGATGATCGCGGCATAGGCGGCGCCCTTGCCCCATTTTTCGCGAATGATGCCGACGAACCCGCGTCCGGTGGCGGCGCCGATGCGAACCGCCATCAGATGAAACTGCACCAGCAGGATCGTGGAGGCAGGAATGATCCAGAGCAGCCGGTAGCCGTGATCGGCGCCAAGCACCGAGTAGGTCGTGATGCCGGCCGGATCGTCGTCGGACAAACCGGCCAGCAAGCCGGGGCCCAAGACGGCGAGAAATGCGACGAACGCGCCCGTTCCAGCAGCACGGGCCTTCGCAAACCGCAGCGCAATGCCGCGCTTGTGGTGGGCTACAGCATGCGGCGGTGCCCCCGCCTGCTCCCGCCGCCTGCGTGCGGCGCGCTGTGCTGCTTTCTTGAGTGTCACGCACCCATGATAACGCGAGAGACTCTGGCTAACGGAATATCCAGCGGCCTTACAGGGTATGAGGTGCCGCCGCAGTGACGGGGACAAACTGCCACCTTGAGATTTGAAAAAAGCGCTTTCGGCTTTTATCTCAGGATTCTCGAAAGGCACGCTTTCACGCGATGACGCCTTGCCAACGGCAATGATTCAGATGATTTCGCCGCCAACACGTTGGCAACGGCAGATGATCAGTAGCCGGGAATGCGCGCGAATGCCAATTGTTTCGAAGTCACGATGCAATGGACGACCGTCCGCTTTTAATCATTTTGCAGACCCGCTATCGGCCAGTTCCGGTCACTGATTGCTGTGTCGCATCGCGAGTACTCGCAGGTCGCAAAAGTCAAATCTGACGACTAGATCTCGCCCGCACTCTCCCGTCCGGCGGCCCCTGACATCAATTTGGCATAATCGCCAAGATACGGGGAGGGAAAGGTAAGGCAATGGATGCGCATCGTCGTCGAGCTACTGTCATTGCTGCCAGTGCAATCGTGGCCGCGCCTTTCAAGACGTTCGCCCAAACGCCTGCGCAACCTGTGCGTATTGGATTGCTGAAGTATCTACCGCTGGACAACGAGACTGAGATCGGCCCTTTCCGGCAGGGCATGCGTGAGCTAGGCCATGTCGAGGGCAAGACCTACGTCCTTGAGGTGCGTTCCGCGGACAACAGACCAGAACGCCTGCCAGCATTGGCCGAGGAATTGGTCAAACTCAAGCCAGCCGTGATTTGGGTGACCACTACGGTGGGAATCGATGCGGTCAAGAAAGCCACAAGTACCATCCCCATCGTTTTTGGCGGAGCTATCGATCCAGTGAAAAGCGGCTATGTGCAGAGCCTGGCGCGCCCCGGCGGCAATATGACCGGGATGTCGCTGCAAGCCGTAGACCTTGGTGGCAAGCAACTCGAACTGCTGCGCTCACTGTCGCCCAGGCCCACCCGGGTGGCGGTGCTGGTGTCACCCGGCACGGTTCATGGTGCTTACTTCGGCGCGATGCAGGCCGCGGCCAATGTTCTCGGCGTACAGTTATCTCGCTACGAAGCCGGATCTTTGGATGAGATCCAGAATGCGCTCACGCGCATGCGCGGCGACCGCGCCGAGGCATTGATTGTCTCCACCGGAGCGCTCTTCCGGTCCGACGGCAAGAATATTGCCGCCATCGCCTTGCGGGGCAAGATTTCGACGCTGTTTCCCTATGTCGATGCAGTGCAAGGCGGCGCTTTGATGTGCTACGGCCCAAATATCGAGGACGTGTTTCGGCGCTCGTCCCGCTACGTAGACAGGATATTGAAGGGCGCCAAGCCTGCCGACCTTCCAGTCGAGCAACCAACCAAGTTCCATATGGCCGTGAACAAGAAAACGGCGGCGGCCCTCGGTGTCACACTTCCCACGCCGTTGCTGCTGCAAGCCACCGAGGTCTTCGAATAATTGAATACGCGTCGCAAACTGGCTATTGCACTTGGCGCAAGTACGCTTGCAGCACCATTCGGCTCATTCGCCCAGCGAGATAGGGTCTGGCACGTTGGCTTTCTGACGCTGCGCAAAGTGAACTTTGCGGATTCGGACTACTTTTACGGACCATTCCGACAAAGAATGCGCGAATTAGGCTATGTCGACGGGAAGAATCTGGTGATCGAATGGCGCTCTGCCGAAGGGAAATTTGAGCGCCTGCCAGGTCTGGCCTCGGAATTGGTGCGGCTCAACGTAGACCTCATCGTGACGGCAGGCAACGCGGCTGTCGCCGCTGCGCAGAAGGTGACCTCAACTATTCCCATTGTCATAGGCAACGGCACCGACCCGGTGGGCGCAGGCTTTGTAGCGAGTTTGGCGCGGCCTGGAGGCAACATCACCGGGCTTTCCAACATCACTGACGACATCAGCCCCAAGTATCTCGAAATGCTGGTTGGCATAGTGCCTAGGTTGTCGCGAGTCGGCGTTCTACTCGATGGTTCCTCGTCCCCGAAAGTACTGAGCAACATGCGGGCCGCTGCGTCTGTAGCCAAAGTTACTGTTCAACCGTACGAGGTTCGCAGCCCGGAGGAAATTGAAAAGGCGTTTACCTTGATGAAAAACGACAAGGTCGGGGCTGTCATCGTGATAAGCACTGGTTTGTTTGTCCAACAGGCGCGGCAGATCGCGGAATTGGCAGCGCAGCACCGCATGCCATCAATCAGCGGGTATCGGGAATACGCGGAAGCAGGGGTAATGATGAGCTACGGTGCAAGCTTCGCCGAGAATTACCGGCGCATCGCCACCTACGTCGACAAGATTTTCAAAGGCGCAAAGCCCGCCGACCTACCCGTCGAGCAACCCACGAAGTTCGAATTGATCATCAACGGCAAGACCACAAAAGCCCTGGGTCTGAAGATTCCGCAGTCCTTGCTTGTCATGGCGGACAAAGTGATCGAATAGCTGGTCCGGGCGGCAGGTCTGGTGAGATTCGTATGACTCCTTGGGGTCAGGAATGGCCCGACAGAGACGCTCGGGTCGTCCGGCTGGTACTAACGAGGCATACATCCATGCTCTGCACGTCATGCGGCACCGAGAATGCGAACGACGCGAAGTTTTGCAGGACTTGCAGCCGGGTCCTTCAGGAAAGTTCCAGTGCGACGGAGCGGACGCCTCAACTGCATGTGCCCGCGCGGCCTGAGATGACCACAGCAAGCCCGAAGGCAGCCGCCGCCGGAGAAGTGAAGGCAACAGCAAGGCCTGCCCTGAAATGGGGGGTGCTGCTGGCGCTGCTGATTGGCCTGGCCTTGGGTGGCGGGTATTTCGGTTATATCTTGTACAGCGACGAGCAGCAGGCAGCGCAGACAAAGGCGGTCAATGGGGCGCTTGCTACTGCCCGGCCGCCGGCGACGGGGCAAGCGCGGGGAACTGCCGCGGGCGACCAGCGCGGGAGTGTGGCAGGCACGGTGTATCGCGATTGTGACGACTGTCCCGAGATGGTGGTGATTGCCGCTGGAACTTTTCTGATGGGCTCAAAGGCTGACCCGGTGGTCGGTTCGACGCCTGCTGATGAACAACCTCAACACACGGTGTCAATCAAGACGTTTTCTCTCGGCAGGTTCGAGGTCACGCAGGCCCAGTGGAATGCCGTGATGGGGACCCAGCCGAGTCGTTTCGAAGGGCGCACATTGCCCGTCGAGCAGGTTTCTTGGGAGGACGCACAGGCGTTCGTCGGGAAGCTCAGTGAAAAGACCGGAAAGAAATAACGCTTGCCCTCGGAGGCCGAGTGGGAATATGCGGCTCGGGCAGGGAGTCAAACGAATTATTCGTTCGGCGATACTGAAAACGAACTCCGCCGCTACGCCTGGTTTCTTGGCAATGCGGACCATCAAACCCACCCGGTAGGCAAGAAAGCGGCGAACGCCTTTGGCCTTCACGACATGCACGGCAATGTGTGGGAGTGGACCGAAGACTGCTGGAACAGCAATTACGCCCGCGCCCCGGGCGACGGCAGCGCATGGACTGCAGGCGACTGTTCCCTGCGCGTGGTGCGCGGTGGTTCATGGGGCAGCAGTTCACGGTATCTGCGCTCCGCGTTCCGCTATGGGGGCCCCACTGCGCGCCGGTACAGCAACGACGGTTTCCGTGTTGCCAGGAACCATTAAATCGTCGCGGCCTTGCCCTCGTTCACCGAACTTCATATACCGGGCACCATCAGGACTTCTCGTCGTTCTTCTGGGCCACATTCCAGCGTTTCTCAAACTTCAAACCGACGTTCGCCTGCAGCCGTTTCGGGTCGGTTAGAGACCATCAACGTCCGCTTTAGTGAGAGGTGCGAATTGGTGCTTCGACCTATTGCATCCGCCTATACGGACGACGGTGGATCATAGGCCCGGATCGGCGGCAACGCCCCTTCGTAACGCTCCACCTGCACCACTGTCAGTTGCCCCGTACACCCCTGCGCCAGCGACGACGTGCCGACGTCGCGTGTGAGCACATTCGGGTTGCCGTGCACACACATCATGCGCCCTTGACCATCGTCGACCGGGTCGAACCAGGCGCCGGTGGGCAGCTGTACCACGTCTTCGCGCATGCCTGCCGACAAGCGCACCGCCGCCAGGCAGGCACCACGCTCGTTGAAGAGCCGCACTATGTCGCCATCACTGATGCCACGGCTGGCCGCCGCATCCGGATGCATGGTGCACACCTCGCGCCCGTGCAGCTTGAGTGATTGGCTGTAGGCGCCGAAATCGAGTTGGCTGTGCAGGCGCCCCACCGGCTGGTTGGCCACCAGGTGCAGCGGGTACTGCTGGGTCGGCACATCGGCCGGCGGCAGCCAGGCCGGGTGACCGGGGCAGTCGGTATAGCCGAACCCGGCGACGCGCTCTGACGACACCTGCACCTTGCCGCTCGGGGTGGGCAGCGGGTTCTTGTCCGGGTCGCTACGGAAGGCACGCAGCATGCCGCCGTCGTCTTCGGATTGCCGGAGCGTGAGTTCGCCCTGTGCCCAGAAGGTGTCGAAATCGGGCAACTGCACATCCTGCTGCTGCCAGGCCTTGCGGGTGCGTTCGTACAGGTCCTGCACGCCTTCGAGCGCGCTCCTGCCTTCGCTGAACTGTTCCAGCTTGCCCAGGCGCCGGGCCAGTTCGCAAAAAATGGCGTAGTCGTCGCGCGCTTCGCCGTGCGGTGCCACGATGCGGCGCATGGCCACCATCACTGGGTCGGTCGGGTTGGCGCCGATGTCGTCCCGCTCCACCGTAAGCGTGGCCGGCAGCACGATGTCGGCGAATCTTGCCGTCGCCGTCCAGGCGCTTTCGTGCACGACAAGCGTTTCCAGCGCGCGGAAGCCTTCGGCCAGGCGGTTCAAGTCCTGATGGTGGTGAAACGGGTTGCCGCCGGCCCAGTAGGCCAGGCGGATGTGCGGGTATTCGTAGCGCGTGCCGTTGTAGTCGAAGCTCTGGCCGGGCTTCAACAACATGTCGGTGATGCGCGCCACCGGGATGAAAGCCTTCACGCCGTTGATGCCCTGCTCCAGCGAGGCCGGCGCGGCCAGGTTGTTGCGGCGGCCGTAGTGGCCGAGCGTGCCGAGCGCGTAGTTGTAGCCGCCGCCAGGCAGCCCAAGTTGCCCCAGCGCGGCAGCAAGCACCACCCCCATCCAGGCCGGCTGTTCGCCGTGCAGGGAGCGCTGCAGCGAATGCGAGATCACCACCAGCACGCGTTTGCCCACCAGCGAGCGGGCCAGCCCGGCGATCTGCGCCGCCGGCAGGCCACAGATCGGCGCGGCCCAGTCCGGCGTCTTGGGCGTGCCGTCGGCGCGGCCCAGCAGGTAGTCTTCGAACGTTGCCCAGCCTGCGCAATAGCGCTCGATGAAGGCGCGGTCGTGCAGGTTCTCGCTCACCAGCACATGCACCATGGCCAGCATGAGCGCGGTATCGGTAGCCGGCACCGGCGCCAGCCATTCGGCCTTGGCTTCATCCGGCAGGTCGGAGCGGATCGGGCTGATGCAGACAAAGCGGCAGCCCCGTAGCGCGGCGCGGCGCATCGAATCACGCTCCACATGCACGCTGATGCCACCGGCGGCGGATTGCGAGTTCTTGAGCGCCATGCCGCCAAAGGCCAGCACCACATCGCTGTGCTCCGCCACCTGCTCCCAGGTGACATTGCGCCGGGCCACCTTTTCCAGCGGGCCCAGCACGTGCGGCAGGATCACCTCGGCCGCGCCGGCACTGTAGGAATGCACGCTGCGCACATAGCCGCCCAGCGTGGTGTTCAGGAAGCGGTGCACCTGCCCCGGCGCATGATGAAAGCGCCCTGCGCTGGCCCAGCCATATGAACCACCGAAGATGGCGCCATTGCCGTACTGGGTCGATACGCGTTTCAGTTCCGCAGCCAGGCGCTCGAGCACCTCGTCCCACGGCATGCGCACGAAAGTATCCTGGCCGCGGGTGCGGTCAGCGCCCGGGCCGCGCTCCAGCCAGCCACGGCGCACCATCGGTGCGGCGACCCGCGCCCGATGTATGAGCGCGGTGGTGATGTTCTGAATGATCGGGCTGGGGTCGGGGTCGCTCGGGTACGGCGCGACGCGCAAGGCCCCCTCCTGCCATTCGGCGGTAAACACGCCCCAGTGGGCGCTGTGCAGGCGCGTCGTCATTGTTTGCTCGATTGCGAAGGTTCAGGCCGGGCGAATCCTGCACCATCGGGCGGCCCGAGGTCAACCAATGGGCCGGCCCCTTCCTGGCGGGGTCCGAAAAATCGGCCTGTGGACCACCGGATTTGGTCTGTACGCTACCGAACGCAACCACCCGAAACAGTGCCGGCAGCCCCGGCATTGACCTCGTCCGTATGTCCGAAAACGAACATAAGTTATTGTTTTATATAAGTCTTTATACTCCGCGAAAGCCGTGCCATCGCCCGCAGGAATCGATTCTGCGGGGCCGGCGGCACTCAATCGCGAAGTCATGCCAGCCACCGACCGGACGTCCCTCAAGAATCGCCTGCTTGCCGGTCTTTCAAGCCCGAACGCCTTGCGGCTCAAGCCGCACATTGAAAACGTGGATCTTGCGTTCGGCCAGGTGCTGCACGAACCCGGCGCCCCGATCCAGCATGTCTATTTCCCCCATGACAGCGTGATTTCACTGCTTGGCGTGGATGGTTCGGGCAAGGCAGCCGAGGTGGCCACTGTCGCCCGTGAGGGCGTGGTCGGCGGCGCGACTGCGTTCGGCCTGAACGTCTCGCAATTCCGCAGCGTGGTTCAGGTGGCCGGCAGCGCAAGCCGCATCGCCGCATCGCGCATGCTCAAGGAATTCAGGGACCACGGGTCATGGAACCCCGCTCTTCACCATTTCACCCATGCGTTGATGGGCCAGGTCGCGCAAACCGCCGTCTGCAACCGGTTTCATACCGTCGAGGCGCGCCTGGCGCGCTGGCTGCTCAGCGCCCATAACCGCGCCGCATCGCATGACCTTCGCTTTACCCAGGAGTTTCTCGCCTACATGCTGGGTGTGCGGCGCGTGGGTGTGACGGCCGCGGCCAGCAGCCTGCAGGGTCGCGGCCTGATCGCCTATTCGCGCGGCAACGTGCGTCTGCTCAATACGGCTGCACTGCAAGCTTCGGCATGCGACTGCTACCCCAACATCAAGGCCGTGAACGCGCCGCGCCAGTGGAACGGTCGATGATGCCTGCCCGGGACCAGGCAAGCGCCTGACCCCGTCTGCGGCCTGACGTGGGGCTCGCGCCCCGCTCAGCGGCGCCGTGCTTGCTCGTAAAGAGGCATCACCTCCGGCAGGTGCCGGCGGATCTCCTCGACCCGGTTGTCGTCTGCGGGGTGGGAAGACATCCATTGCGGCGGCGCCCCGCCCTGGCGTGCCGCCTGCATCTTCTGCCACAGTGTCACGCCGGCGCGCGGATCGTAGCCGGCGCGCGCGGCCAGTTCCAGGCCGACAGCGTCGGCCTCGGTCTCGTCGTCGCGCGAGAAGCGCAGCCCGAGCAGGTTGACCGAAGCGCCGAGAACGGCATTGCCGGTATCGCCCAGACCAAGCAGCTTCGACAACAGGCTGGCGCCCAGGCTGCTGGCCGTCTGCTGCGCCACCTGTGCACGGGAGTGCTCGCGCAAGGCGTGACTCATCTCATGGCCCATCACGATGCCGATCTCGTCATCGCTCAATTTCAGCTTTTCGACAATGCCTGAATAAAAGGCGATCTTTCCGCCGGGCATGCAAAAAGCGTTGGTCTCCGGACTGCGCAGGAGGTTGATTTCCCATTTCCATTCAGCGGCGCGCGGATTCCACTTGGCGGCGAAGGGCATGATCCGCTGCGCCACCGCCCGCACCCGCAGCAACTCGGGATCGCCGGCGCCGGCAAGGATCCCCTTGGCACGGGCATCCTGCTTGAGCTTTTCGTACTGTTGCGCGGCGGCTTTTTCCAGGTCGGCGGCAGGTACGAGTTTGCTCAACTGCGATGGTTTCCTGACGCTGACACCGCCCTCCTGTGACAGGGCCGGGCACGCCGCCAGGGCCATCGCCAGGCAGGCCAGCCAGAAGCGTTTCCGGACCCGCCGGACCTGCCGCGACGGCTGCGGATTCATGCAGCGGGAGGCAGGTGTCATTTCGGGCGCGGCCATTTGATGTTCGCGTCGCGCCGGTGCAGGCCGCCGGCCCGCAATTCCCTGACCGCCGCGGCCACGCTGCGCGCGACGTTGCGCACCTCTTCCTGCACGGCGAGGTCCTGGTCCAGCGCGGCATGGCTGTCGCAGTAGGCCCCGTAGTAGCCGATGTAGCGGTCCAGCCCGGCGGGTGCGCCGGCATTGATCATGCCCATCCATTCAAGCCAGTCGGTGAGGCTGCGGCGGTGCCCTTCCACCCCGGCCACATCCCCATGCACCACCACGCCGAAGGCACGGCCGGCAACGTGCTTGGGAAAATCCCATCCCTTTTCCTCAAGCCGCTTGGCTTCGGCCAGGTGCTTGCCGTGGGTGGTGGTCGGATCGGGATTGCCGCCATCGGCGCACACCATCCGGTCGATCATCAGCTTAAGCGGGCTGGGCGACTGGTACCAGTAGGTCGGCGCCAGGATGATCACCGCATGGGCTGCGACCCAGCGCTCGTAGATTTCGGCCATCCAGTCGTCGGCCTGGTCGAGCGCGTGGTTCGGGTAGCAACTGCAGGGCCAGTGGCACAACGGCATGGCGCTCGAGACGCAGCCCTTGCAGGGCTGGATGGTGCGGCGGTACTCGGAGGTCGTGAGGCTCAGGTCAAGCACGTCGGCTTCCATGCCCAGGCCGGTGACGACATGCTTTGCGATCTCCGTCAGCCGCCAGGTCTTGGAGATCTCGCCCGGGCAGGTGCCGTCGTTGCGCGCACTGCCGCACACCAGCAACACGCGTGAGGGCGTGGCAGGGTTTTCCCAGCGCCTCTGCGCCGCCGTCAGCCGGTAGCGGGTGTCCAGCCATTGCACCGACACCTCGTAGTTCGGGTCGGCGAAGCCGGGCCCGGCCTGCCGGGTAATCGGCGCCTTGCGCCCTTCCTGCATTGCCTCCCAGGCGATCTGCTCAAGCCGCGCGATGGCCTCGCTTTCAACCGCATAGGCCGGATCGTAGAAGCGTCCCATGAAGCGCTCGTGGAATGCGGCGCTCGTCAGCGCCGCAGGGGCCTGACCGGTGCGGATTTTCGTCATTCCGCCTCCAGGTTGATTGCGTGGGTCGGCCCGCGCTTCATGAAGAACGATTGCCGATCAGGCCGAGAAACTCCTCGCGGGTCGCGGCGGAGTCGTGAAAGCTGCCAGCCACCGACGAGGTGATCATCACCGAGTTCTGCTTTTCTACGCCGCGCATCATCATGCACAGGTGCCGCGCCTCGATCATCACCCCGACGCCCTGCGCGCCGATGGTTTCCATCACCGCCTGCGAGATCTGCTCGGTGAGGCGTTCCTGCAACTGCAGGCGCCGCGCATACATGTCGACCACGCGGGCCAGCTTGCTCACGCCGAACACCCGGCCGGTGGGTATGTAGCCGATGTGGCAGCGGCCGAAAAACGGCAGCATGTGGTGCTCGCACAGGCTGTACACCTCGATGTTCTTGACGATGACCATGCTGTTGGTCTTCTGCGTGAATATCGCGCCGTTGATCAAGGTTGTGAGGTCGGTGCGATAGCCTGAGGTGAGGAAGTCGTAGGCCTTGGCGACCCTGTCGGGCGTCTTCTGCAAGCCTTCGCGCAGCGGGTCCTCGCCGAGTTCAACCAGCAACTGGTGCATAAGTGCGGCGACTTTTTCCGTGTTCACTGCCATGCCGACGTTCTCCCGAATGATTGCCAGACACAAATGGCAAGGCAACGCCACGTGCAGCTTTACAAGCTACCGCTGCGACACATGCCCCGGCTGTGCGGTAGCGCACGCGAACGCATCCCTTGATGCGGCACCGATCGCCCGGGGAATCCAACTTGAATGTTCGGAATCGCACAGACCTCGCGGCCGCACGGGCCGATGCTTGCCTGCAAATGTCTGTTCCTCCCGACCCATCCGACCAGCAGGCGCGTGAGGCGTTGCGGGTTTCGGAGGCCCGCTATCGCCGCCTGTTCGAAACCGCACGCGACGGCATCCTGCTGTTGAACGCGGAGACGGCGCAGATCGAGGACGTCAACCCCTACCTGGTGGAAATGCTAGGCTACTCGCACAGCGAATTCCTCGGCAAGAAGCTGTGGGAGGTGGGTGCCTTCGCGGACATCGCGCAAAGCAAGGAGATGTTCGCGGTCCTGCAGGACAAGGGCTACGTGCGCTACGAAGACCTGCCGCTCAAGACCCAGGCCGGAAAGTAGATTGCGGTCGAGTTCGTGAGCAATTCCTACGACTGCGAAGGCGTCAAGGTCATCCAGTGCAACATCCGCGACATCACCGCACATCACGAAGCCGCCCTGGTGCTGCGCGAGTTCAAGGCGATTGTCGAGGCGAGCGAGGACGCCATCATTTCCAAATCGCTCGCCGGCGTCATCAAGAGCTGGAACCCGGGTGCGGAGAAGCTGTTCGGCTACACGGCCGTCGAGGCCATCGGAATGACCATGTCATTCATCATCCCGGTGGACCGCCCGGACGAGGAGGCCATCATCCTCGCGCGCCTGACCCGCGGGGAACGGGTCGAGCACTTCGAGACCGTTCGCCGGCACCGCGACGGGCGCCTGATCGACGTTTCCGCCACGATCTCGCCGATCCTGGACAAAAATGGCACGGTGGTCGGCGCATCGAAAATCGCCCGCGACATCACGGAAAACAAGCATGCCGAAGCGCTGCGGCTTTCGCTGGAGGGGCAACTGCGCGAGTCGCAGAAGATGGAAGCCATCGGCACCCTGGCGGGAGGCATCGCCCATGACTTCAACAACATCATCGCCACCATTCTCGGCAATGTCGACCTGGCCATCGACGACACCGCCGGCAACCCCGTGGCGCAAAAAAGCATCGAGGAAATCCGCCGGGCCGCGCGCCGGGCGCGCGACCTGGTGCAGCAGATCCTCTCCTTCAGTCGCCGCCAGCCGATGGAGCGCAAGCGCATCTCCCTGCAACCGGTCATCGAGGAATCGGTGCGCCTGATGCGCGCCACCTACCCGGCGCGCGTGCAGATCAGCGTTGGCTGCGATGCCAACGTCCCGGAAGTGCTCGCGGATGCAACCCAGATCGAGCAGGCGCTGCTCAACCTTGGCACCAATGCCATGCAGGCCGCGGGATCCGCCCTGCAAACGATCGATATCCGCCTCGACACCGTGATCCTGGACGCCGTGTTTGCCAAGACCTCGCCGGCGCTGCGCGCGATGCACTTGTCGCGCCCGGACCTTACCGTGCGATTGACCATCAAGGATGGCGGGCCGGGCATGGATGAAGCCACCCTGGCGCGGATATTCGAACCCTTTTTCACCACCAAGCCGATTGGCGAAGGCACCGGCCTGGGCTTGGCGGTGGTGCGCGGCATCGTGCATGCCCACGAAGGCGCGATCATGGTCGCCAGCGAGCCGGCGAAAGGCAGCACCTTCACCATCTATCTCCCGGCCGCGCCGGCCCGAACCCATCCGTCGCTGAGGGCCGGGATGGACGGCAGTGCGGGCGCGGTACGCACCGACGGCGCGGGACGGCGCCTGCTTTACATCGACGACGATGACGGGATGGTGCTGCTGGTGACGCGCCTGCTGGAACGCCGCAACTTCGTCGTCAGCGGCTTTACCGATGCAAGCGCCGCCATTGACTTGTTGCGCTGCGATCCCGCGGCCTTCGCTCTGGTGGTGACCGACTACAACATGCCCTACCTGTCCGGCCTGGATGTCGCGCGCGCCGTGCGCGGGATTCGCGCCGACCTGCCGGTGGCCATCGTCTCGGGCTTCATTGATGAGACTCTGCTATCCCATGCCAAGGAGGCCGGCGTCCGCGAACTGATCGTCAAGACCGTCGATGTCGCGAACTTCTGCGCGACGTTGCAGCGCCTGGCAGACAACCTCGCGACGACGCCGGCACCGCAGCAGGCGCAATAGCCGGGCCACGAACTTTCCCGGCAACTTCGCAAATGAAGAAGTGCGAAGGCACGTGATCCAGCGCACGGACGCGAGATCGGGGCTGCGGTCAACTGTCGTGGTTGCACATTTCGACGCATGCACCGGAGCCAGGCCATGAGGTTACTGATCAAGCACCGCTACACCCATATAGACCCCGAAACCGGCCAGAAGCTTGAAACCCGCTTCGCCATGAGCGCCGAAGCCGCCGCGGGAGCGCGCATGTTGCGGCCGCAAATCATCCCCGAGTCGCGCACCGAGCACTACGTTTCGGACAGTCCGGCCGGCGCGGACATGACTGCCCGTCGCTCAGGAAACTGAGGGCGCCAACATGGCGCCGGGACGTACCCACGCGTCGAATTCATCCGCACTGACACTGCCGGACGCGATCGCCGCCTCACGCAGGCTGATTCCTCCGGCACTGGCGCTACGGGCGATCGCGGCGGCGCGGTCGTAGCCGATATGCGGTACCAGCGCGGTGACCAGCATCAGCGACCGGGCCAGCAGCTCGCTGGTCCGCTGCGTATCAGCAGCGATTCCATCAACGCAGTGCACGGCGAAGCTCCGCATCGCATCTGACAACAAGGTCAGGCTGTCCAGGACGTCATGGGCGATCAACGGCTTGTAGACGTTGAGCTCGAGCTGCCCCTGGGCTGCCGCGATGCCGATGGCCACGTCATGCCCCATCACCTGCGCGCACACCATGGTCAGCGCCTCGACCTGGGTCGGGTTGACCTTGCCCGGCATGATGGAGCTGCCGGGCTCGTTGGCCGGCAGTTTCAGTTCGCCCAGTCCCGCACGCGGCCCGCTGCCCATCAGGCGGATGTCGTTGGCGATCTTCGTAAGGGCGATGGCAAGCATGCGCAGTGCGCCGTGCAGGCCCACCAGCGCCTCATGGCCCGCCATTGCCGCGAACAGGTTGTTCGCTACCGCGAACGGGTGCCCGAGCCGGCTGGCCAGCCGCGACGCTACCCGGGTGCCGAATTCCGCATGGGTGTTCATTCCAGTGCCGACCGCCGTGCCGCCGATGGCCAACGCGTGCACCGCGGGCAATGACTGGCGCAATGCGGACTCGGCGATCGCCAGTTGCGCCTCGTAGCCGCCGAACTCCTGCCCGAGCGTGACCGGCGTGGCGTCCTGCAGGTGGGTGCGGCCTACCTTGACGATGTCGCGGAACGCCAGGGACTTTCGCACCAGCGCTGCGCGCAGCGACGCCAGGGCTGCCAGGAGCGGCACTACTGCCAGGATCGCCGCGACATGCATGGCGGTCGGAAAAACGTCGTTCGATGACTGCCCGCGGTTGACATCGTCGTTCGGGTGGATCGAGCATGCGCCGACTTGCGTGGCGGCCAATGCCCGTGAAGCGAGCTTGGCGATGACCTCGTTGACATTCATGTTGGTCTGGGTGCCGGAACCGGTCTGCCAGACCGAGAGCGGAAACTCGCGGTCGAACTCGCCCGCGGCCACCCGCGCCGCAGCCGCGCCGATCGCATCCGCCTTGTGCGCTTCCAGCAACCCCAGCTCATGATTGACCTCGGCCGCCGCGCGCTTGATCCCGGCCAGGGCATGGACGATCGCGACAGGCATGCGCTGGTCGCCGATGGCGAAAAAGCGCCGGCTGCGTTCGGTCTGGGCTCCCCACAAGGCCTCGGCAGGCACTTCAATCGGGCCGAAGCTGTCGGTTTCGGTGCGCGTGGCGGAGGGTTCCATCGCGCGAGTCTGGCGAAGACAGAACCCCGCGTCGGTTCGGCAACCGACACGCCGCTGCCGCGTGCCGTGTCGGGAAACGGGCCTTTCGGCCTTACTCGACCGACATCTTCGCCCGCGTCTTCACGTCGGAAAGCAGCTTGTAGTCCTCCTCCACCCGGGCACGGAACTGCTGGCCGACCAGCACGTTCACGGGAATGCCCAGGTCCTGCAGTTTCTTGCGGGTGTCCGGATCGGCGAGCACTTTCTCGGTGGCCGCTTCCAGCTTGCTCACTACTTCCTGCGGCAGGTTGGCGGGGCCGAACAAGCCGAACCAGCCGGTCAGCCCGATGTCCGGCCCGCCGGCTTCCTTCATGGTGGGAATCTGCGGCAAGTTTGGCAGGCGCGACTTGCCCACCACCGCCAGCACCCTGATGCGCCCGTCCGCGGCTTGCGGCAACACCAGCGGGTCGAACATCACCTGGATGCGCCCGGCC
Source organism: Burkholderiales bacterium (assembly GCA_965279115.1). GTDB lineage: Bacteria > Pseudomonadota > Gammaproteobacteria > Burkholderiales > JAEUOS01 > JAEUOS01. The sequence continues at coordinate 5,280,393 of OZ257137.1, read as the reverse complement.
TTGAGTTCCATCACGGCCGCCGCGCTGCCCTTGCCTGGTATGTGGACGATGTCGGTGCCGGTGAGCAGCTTGAAGTACTCGCCCAGGAAATGACCGTAGGAACCGATGCCGGCCGAACTGAAGTTGAGCTGCCCGGGCGATTGCTTGGCCAGCGCAATCAGGTCCCCCACCGACTTGGCAGGCAGGTCACCGGTCACGCCGACAAACGCATAGGCGTCCACCGCCTTGGCGATCGGTGTGAAGCTCTTCACCGGGTCATAGGGCGGCGGGCTCTTGAGCACCGCCTGTACCACCATCGCGCCGTTGTTGGTCGACAGCAGCGTGTAGCCGTCCGCCGGGGCTGTCATCACCTGGTTGGAGCCGACGATGCCGGCGGCGCCCGGCACGTTCTTGACGATGAAGCTCTGCCCGAAAATGCGCTGGTAACCGTCGGCGAGAATGCGCGCGGGCACATCGTTGGTGCCGCCCGGGTTGTAGGGCGACACGATGGTGACGGGGCGGTTGGGCCATGCGCCGGCCCCCTGGCTGAATGCGTGCGGCGACATCAACGCCAACACCACACCGGCAAACAAGGTCGACACGCGAAGCGCGCGCACGGTCATGGACTGCATGTTCTCTCCTCGGCTGGGACTTCGGCCGTATTGTTGCCCAAATTCCCGTCTCGCCGAGGGCGCGCCGCGGTGCGCAGAGCGGCGCTCAGTATGGCTTTTCACCCGCGATCGTGACGCGCTGCCCGTAACGCTTTTGCGGGTAGTAGTCCCACATCGCCTGGTGCATCGCGCAGCGGTTGTCCCAGAATGCGATCGAGTTGGGCCGCCACTTGAAGCGGCACTTCATGTCGTCCCGCTCCGAATGGCTGTATAGCATCCCGAGCAGCGCGTCGCTTTCCAGCCGCGACATCCCGGTGATGTGCGAGGTGAAATTGCGGTTGACATAAAGCGCCTTGCGCCCGGTGACCGGATGGGTGCGCACCACCGGATGCTCGGAGCGCGGATAGTCGCGATTTTCCGTGCGCCCCTGCCGGACGCGATAGACACGCTCGCCGTCATGCACGGCGCTGAGCCCGTCGATAATGCGCCGCACCGGCTCCGAAAGGGTCTCGTAGGCGCGGTACATGTTGGCGAACAGGGTGTCACCGCCGCCGTTGTCGGGCGTGGTGTGGATGTAGAGGATGGACCCCATCGGCGGCTCCGGATCGCAGGTCACGTCCGCATGCCATACCTCGCCGGCGATGTAGGTGGAGTTTTCGTCGGCCATGATCTCGATGACCTCCGGATGTTCGCGCATGCCCACCACCGGATGGATGTGCAGTTCGCCGAAGCGCCGCCCGAAGGCCTTGTGCTGGTCGGTGGTCAGTTTCTGGTCGCGGAAAAAGATCACCAGGTGGCGCATCAGCGCCTGGTGTATTTCGTTGAATTGCTGCTCCGAAAGCGGAATCGCCAGGTCTATGCCGCCGATTTCCGCGCCGATGTTGGGGGTCAGTGGCGCAACCTGGATGGTTTCATACCGCATGGCTTCCTGCTTCATGGTCGCGCTCCTTGTTCAGCGGGCTGGTTGGGCGGATGACATCTGCTGCAATCTCGACTTTCGCTACTTGGCAGGGCCGCTGCCTGAGACCAGGTTCGGCATCGCTGTGGCCACCTTCTGCCAGAACGCCGTCTCTGCCTTGATCTCGCGCAGGAAATCCTCCGGGGTGCTGGCCACCGGTTCGGCGCCGCCGGCGCGCATCTTTTGCGCGAATTCCGCATTGCCGACGATCTTCTGGGTCGCCTGCGCCAGGCGCGCGGTCGCCGCCCGGGGCGTGCCGGCGGTCGTGAGCAGCCCGTACCAGATGGCGACGTCGTAGTCGATTCCCGACTCCACAAACGTGGGTGTGGTCGGCAACGCGCCGATGCGCTTGCCTGAGGTCACGCCCAGCGCCTTGAGCTTGCCGCTCTGGATATGCGGCAACAGCACCGGCACCAGCGCGTACACCATGTCCACCTGCCCGGAAATCGCGTCCGTGGTGGCCGGGGCGCCCCCCTTGTAGGGCACGTGCAGGATGTTGAATTCACCCCGGCTCTTGAGGAGCTCGACATACACGTCCAGTTGCGCGCTCGAAATCGAATGCTTGCCTGGCGCGGCCTTTGCCGCGGCGATCAGTTCGCGCGGTGAATTGAAAGCGACGTTGCGATTGGCCGCCACAATGAAGGGAATGCGCGATACCAGGCTCACCGTCTCGAGCGAGGTTAAAAGGTCAAAAGCAGGCACCGGCCCGAAGATCGGATTGAGCACCTGCCCCACCCCGGCGAAGAGCAGGGTATAGCCATCCGGCTTTGCACGCGCGACTGCCTCGGCGCCGATGTTGGTGGCGGCGCCCGGGCGGTTGTCGATGACCACTGACTGTCCGACCTCGCGCCCCAGGTGCTCGGCGAACTGGCGCGCCACCAAGTCCGTGCTTCCGCCCGGCGGATACGGCACCACGATGCGGATGGTCTGGGCGGGATAGGTCTGCGCCAGCGCGGCCTGGCCGCCTGCAAGGCACCCAGCCAGACTGAAGGCGAAAGCTGCCAACGCGCGAACGACTTTGATGGTCATCTTGTCTCCGTTCGGGCCGCTGTCCCGTATTGCAGGTCTGCCGATTGGCCCGACAACCGGATGCGGCCATCTCTGTTGGCGGCAATTCTGGCGACCAAAACAGGAATAGTCAACTTCATTTACCAATCACACCGCCCTTGTTATATTCGGCCGATGTTGAGCAAAGCCGAAATGGCGTCACTGAAGCAATCGCGTCGCTCCGGCATCGGACGGCTGTTGCTGATGGCGCGCCGCGATTTTCTCGAGCGTCTGGCGGCGAAGCTGGCCGACAGCACTGACACCGCCCTCCTGCAAGCGCGCGGCGCATTGTTGCCCTTCATCGACCTTGAAGGCACCCGCAGCACCGAGCTGGCGCGGCGCCTGGGCATCAGCAAGCAGGCGGTCGGCCGGCAGGTCAGGGAACTCGAGGAAGCCGGGCTCCTCAAGCGCGAGACCGACGCCGCCGACGGCCGCGCCTTCCTGGTTTCGTTCACTGAGGCCGGGGTCCACTACCTGCTCGAGATGCATCGCGCCATCACCGAGGTGGAAGGCGAATATGACGCGCTGGTCGGTGCCGCGAAAATGGCCTCCACCCGCGACGCCCTGGCGCGCATCGCCTATGACGGTCGGGACGACAATTCGGCAACTGGATAGCCGGCATCAACCGGTCCGCCCGTACGGCGCGATATGCTTTGCCACCGTCAGACACACGCGGCGGGCGCCGCGGCACTTCCGATCGCAACCAAAGGAACGAACCATGCAAAACCGCCGCAGATTCATCAAGTCGCTTGGCGCTGTTTTGGCGGCGCCGGGATGCGCCTGGGCCCAGGGTAGCGACGCCGACTACCCGACCCGCCCGGTCACATTCGTGGTGCCTTTCGCCGCAGGGCAGTCGGCCGACATCCTGGCTCGCATGCTGGCCGACGAGTTGACCAAATTGTGGGGCAAGCCGGTCCTGGTCGAGAACAAGGGTGGCGCCGGCGGCGCGGTGGGCAGCCTCGCGGTGGTGCGCGCCGCGCCGGACGGCCATACGCTGCTGATGGGATCCAGCGGCCCCATCGTGGTGGCGCCGCAGGTTTCGAAGACCGCAGGCTACGACCCGCGCCGCGACATGACCGCGGTGGTCAATGTGGCGGGCGTGCCGCAGATGCTGGTCGTCGCCGCCGGCGCGCCGTACAAGTCGGTGCAGGACGTGATCGCCGCCGCACGCAAGGCCCCCGGCAAGCTCAGCTACGGCACCGGTGGCACGGGTTCGCTGGCGCACCTGACGATGGAGCTTTTCAAGAAGCGCGCCGAGGTCGACATCACGCACATCCCCTACAAGGGCGCCGCGCCGGCCTACACCGACCTGCTGGCCGGCCGCCTAGACGTGATGTTCGACACGCCGCCGGCCGCGCTGGGGTTCGTGCGTTCGGGGCAACTGCGCTTTCTCGCCGCGTCGAGCATCGCCGCGCGACGCTGCTGCCCGACGTGCCCACCGTCAGCGAAGCCGGCGTGGCGGGCTTCGACGTGCAAGGCTGGCTGGGCGTGCTTGCGCCGGCGGGACTGAACGCAGCCGTGCTGCGCCGCCTGAACCAGGATCTGCGCAAGGTGCTGGACCTGCCCAACATCCGGCAGCGCCTTGAAACCCTGGCCATGGCGCCACTCGCCGGCAGTGCGGAAGAGTTCCGCAAGTTCATCGAGGCCGACTACGAAAAATTCGGCGCGGTCATCCGCGCCAGCAACATCAGCAGCGACTGACCCGGCAGGACCTGCGCCCGGCGCCCTGGGTACGGCAGTCGAGTCGCGCGTCGCCTATTTGTCCGCGGGATGCGGAAAGCCCAGCAGGCCGATCGCATTGCCGAAGTAAATCTTGCGCTTGTCGCCTTCCGGCAACTTCAATGCCTCGATCGAGCGGATGCCTTCACGGATGAACATCGGGCCTTCCTCCGGATCGAACGGGCAGTCGCTGGCGAACACCACCTTGTCTGCACCGAAGAAATCCAGCCCGCAGCGCAGCGCCGACGCGGAGCCTCCCAGCACGGTGTCGCCATAGAACATCTTGAAGTACTCGATGGGCGCCTTTTGCAGGTTCGCAAGCACCTGCGATTCGGATGTGTCGGCGCTGCGGCTGCCCAGCTGGGCCCACAGGGTTTCGGCACGTCCCGCGAAGTACGGGATCATGCCGCCGCAATGATGGGTGATGAGTCGCAGGTCGGGCAATTTGTCCAGCAGGCCCGAGAACACCATGCGCGCCATCGCCACACTGCTTTCGAAGGGCCAGCCCAGCACCTGCCAGATCTCGTACTTCGATTTGTCCTCACCAGGATAGTCGGCACGGCTGGCCGGGCGCGCCGGGTGCATCCATACCGGCAGCTTGTGCTTGCGGGTGATGCGCTCGAACACGGCGAAGAAGTCCGGGTCGTCCAGCGGCCGCGTGTTCACGTTGGTCAGCACCTGGATGCCGCGTGCCCCGAGTTGTTCCACCGCGCGGTCCATCTCCTCCAGCGCGGCGGCCGGATTGTTCATCGGCAGCGAGGCCACGAAGGCCGGGAACTTGTGCGGCCACTTGCGGCACATCTCGGCCAGGCCATCGTTGGCCACCCGAGCGAACCCGGGCGACACGTCGGGGCCGCCGAGCAACTCCGGCGAAGGCACGGCCAATGTCAGCACCTGCTGCACCTCCGGCCACTGGTCCAGCATGGCCACGCGGGCCTCGATGTCCCACAGCATGCGCAGGTTGCTCATGCGCTTGATCATGCCGGGCTCCTTGCCGTGCTGCTTGACAAGCTCCAGGTAGGCCAGCGGCATGACGTGGTTGTAGATGTCGATCTTGGTGGGCTGCATGGCCTGTCTCTCGTTGTCGTGCAAGGGGGCGAACGGCGCTACGGCGATCTAGCCCCGCAACGCGAGTTCCCGCTTGAGTTCAATGATCGCCGCGACGACTCTGGTAGACGCCTTGCTGTAGGCCTGATCCGATTCGAGGAACGAGGCCGCAAGCTCGAATTGACCGGCAAGGATCGCTTCCGCCACCTTCCCTGCGACGCTGTGAAACTCCGTATGCCTTTGCCGGCATACATAGAACGAGTGGCTTCCGGCCGCTTCGGACTCGCCTGAACCGCGCAGCCATTTGCCAAGCTCGCATTGGTCATCGCGCGCAATGGCTGTCGCGTCGATACTTTCCCTTCTGGCAACAGCGTCGACGAGCGCAGCCTTTCAGTTCGCATGGGCCTCGATCGCCTTTTCAAGATTCAACATGGCTGGCCTCCTCGTGCGTGCTGGTGGATCGCAAGGGTATTCACCCTCAGGAACTACGGCGCGCGACCCAGAATGTGGCGCCCTGCGGGCCGTATTTCTCCGCATGCGGTATGTCACGGCCCAGCGTGAACGTGTCCCCAGCCTTCAGGTGGCGCGTCTCGTCGCCGCAGGAGAGCCACATTTCCCCTCGTGTCACTACTGCCTGCACATCGAACGGATGGGTATGTGTTGCAGCGACAGCGTCGGGCGCCCATTCGCGCACCAGCGCCTCGTCGAAGCCGGCGGCGCGGGCTTCGGCTTCAAAGGATTCAAACGTCCTGGCATTCATGTCGTGCTCCCATAAAGGCCCCTAGGCATCCCTGCCCGCGGCTGGTTTTGCGGCGATCCCGGCGCATTTGAACACAGCTGTGCCGAAAACCATCCAGACAATGTGCGGCAACGCACAACCAAAGTAGGGTTATTCGACTATCGTGATTTCATCAGGGGTGTCCGAGGGGACGAAAAGTGCGTGCGACAACCATTTCAAGGATCCTGTCCGGCCTGACGCCGCGGAACAGGCTATCGAACAACCGCCTCCTGGCTGCATTGCCCCGCACAGAGCTCGAAAGGCTGGAACACGTCCTGGAGCCAGTCTCGATCCCTTCTGGCGCGGTATTGTACGAACCCGGCCAGGCCATCGAAAACGTCTACTTTCCCACTACCGCCATTGTTTCAAGGACATATGTGACTGAAGCGGGCAATTCGTCCGCCATCGCGATGATCGGAAACGAGGGCATGATAGGCGCATTCGCCATCATGGGGAGCAAGACTTCCCCGAATCGGGCGATCGCCAGCTGCGCCGGCATTCGGATACCGGATGCAGGCCGGCCTGCTGTTGCGGGAATTCGGCAAGGGCGGGCAGCTGATGCGCCTGCTGCTGCGCTACGTGCAAGCCAGCCTCACCGAAATCGCGCAGACCGCGGTGTGCAACCGGCGCCATTCGGTGGATGAGCAATTGTGCAAGTGGTTGCTGCAAACGCTTGATCGTCTTCCCTCGAATCAGATGAATGTGACGCAGGAGTCGATCGCCAGCATGATAGGTGTGCGACGCGAGGGCATCACCGAGGCCGCCGGATCACTGCAGCGCGACGGCGTCATCGAGTACAGGCGCGGACAAATCACCGTGCTCGACCGCGCCGCCCTCGAGGAACGGACCTGCGAGTGCTACATGGTGGTCAGGAATGAATTTGACCGTCTGATGCCATGGCAGGAGCCCGTCGCGCCCCGGATGCCGCTGTTCGAGACGCCGCGCTTCGCGCCGGCGCTGGCCTAGCGTGCCCCTTCCATTCACCAGAAAAGGTATTTCAAATGAGAATGCCAACCGCATTGTTTCGCACGGGTGTTTCCGCGGCCATTGTTGCAATCTGTCTGACCGGTTGCAGCAAACCCGAGCCGACCGCCGCCACGACGCCAACGCCCGCCCCGGCTTCGAGCACCACCAGTGAAACCGCTGATGGCGACGTCACCAGCAACGTCAAGACCGCATTGATGCGTGATACGGGATTCAATGGCGCCGGCATCAGCGTGGTGACGCTCAAAGGGGATGTCCGGCTTACCGGCGTGCTCGACAACCAGTCACAGATCGACAGCGCCATCAGGATCGCGCGCGCCGCCGACGGCGTGCACAGCATTCACGATGAGCTGACGATCAGGAAATAACCCGGCCTCAGGGCTTGCCGAACCGCTCCTTCAGGCTCCTGATGGTTTCGGGTTCCCCGCGCACGCGAAAGATCGCGCCTTCCTCGTCGGCGGTTTCCTCCAGCACTTCGCAGTTGGCGAAAATCTCGCCGCGCGACTGCTGGGCCGACCAGGGCAGCCGCAACTCGGCCTTGACCAGTCCCTTCTGGAAGAACGCGGCAATGGCCTTGTGCAGTTTGGCCACATCGGCCGGGCGCAACGCGCTCATCACGACGCACTTGGGGTACTTGGCGCGCAGCACCTTTTCGCAGGCCTTCTGTTCCTTGACGTCACCCACCCCGTCGACCTTGTTGAACACCCGGATGCGCGGCACGCGGTCGGCGCCGATTTCCTTCAATACATCGTCGGTGACATAGATCTGGCGCTCGTAACCGGGGTCGCTGGCGTCGATCACATGCAACAACAGCGAGGCCTCGGCCGCTTCTTCGAGCGTCGACTTGAACGAGGCCACCAGGTCGTGCGGCAGGTTCTTGATGAAGCCCACGGTATCGCTCACCAGCACGCGCGGGACGATTTCCGGATGCAGGGTGCGTACCGTGGTGTCGAGTGTGGCGAAGAGCTTGTTCTCCACCAGCACCTCGCTGCCGGTGAGCGCGCGCATCAGTGTCGATTTGCCGGCATTGGTGTAGCCCACCAGCGCCACCCGCGCCAGGCTCTGGCGCTCCTGGCGGCGCGCGCGCTGGGTCTGACGCTCCACGTCCATGGCGGCGATTTCCAGCTTCAGTTCGGCGATGCGGTCGCGGATCTTGCGCCGGTCGGCCTCCCCCGCGCCTTCACCGGCACCGCGCCCGCCCACACCGCTGCGCTGCCGGCCCTGCGGCCCGGCAAGCTTGGCCGCCTCGCGCAGGCGCGGCGCCAGGTAGCCCAGGCGGGCGATCTCCACCTGCGCCCGCGCCGCGTTGGTACGGGCATGGCGATGGAAAATCTCCAGGATCACCATGGTGCGGTCCATCACCTCGCAGCCCAGCGCGTCCTCGAGGTTGCGTGCCTGCGAGGGCGATATTTCGTGGTCGATCAGCACCACGTCGGCGCGGTGCTTGTCCTCATCGGCCGCCGCCAGCAGCGCGGCTTGCTTGGCTTCCTCTTTCGCCGCGGCCAGGCCGTGGCGGGCGGTCTTGGCGGCGGCGCGGCCGACACCGGTGCGCCGTTTGGCCAGTGCGGGCGCGGCTTCGTCGTGCTCCCCATCTTCCTCGCCTTCAAGCGGCTCGCCTTGTACGAAGCGGCGGATTTCCTCGCGCTTGCCGGTGCCGAGATAGGCGGTCGAATCGAAGTTGGCGCGTTTCTGGACGAAGGTTTGCACCACTTCGTAACCGAGGGTCTTGGCGAGTTCGCGCAATTCGGTCAATGACGATGCAAGCTCGATGTCGCTCACGCCGGGCACATGGACGGTGGCGACAACGGCGCGGCGGGGTTTTACCTTGACTTCCTTGGGCATGCGCTGGCTTTGTCTTTTCTGCGTTGGCAAGGCCCGATAGTACCCGCCATTGGGCATCTGGAATAATGGGCCTCCATCTACGGCAAGGAGTGGCAGCATGGCAAACAGGATTCGTCTGGGATTGATCGGCGCAGGGCCTTGGGCCGGACGCGCGCATCTGCCCGCCCTGGCCCTCTCGCCGGACTTCGAACTCACCGCCGTTTGCACCACCCGGCCGGAGACCGCGGAGGCGGCGCGAAAAAAACATGGCGCCAGGCTGGCCTTCCATGATGTGGATGCCCTGGTGAACTGCCCCGAGGTCGACGCGGTGGCGGTGGTGGTGAAAGTGCCGCACCACCACGCGCTCACCCTGGCCGCGCTTTCGGCGGGCAAGCATGTGTACACCGAATGGCCGCTGGGCAAGAACAGCGCGGAAGCCTTCGAACTGGCCACGCTGGCGCGCGCGAAAGGCCTGCAGACGGCGGTGGGCCTGCAGTCTCGCGCCAACCCTGCGCTGGTGCAGATGAAGCACCTGATCGCGAGCGGGTACCTGGGCGAAGTCACATCATGCCGCGCGCACCTGATGCGCGAAGGCATATTGCAACGCCCTGCGTCGCGCAGCTGGCAGCGCGACGCCAGCCTGGGCGCGAACACCCTCACCATCCCCGGCGGCCACACCATCGACGCACTGCGCTTCGTGGCCGGTGAGTTCAGCCAGGTGGCGTGCGTGGTTTCCACCCAGGTGCACCAGTGGCTGGAGACCGATACCGGCAGGCAGGTGGAAGTGAATTCGCCCGACAATGTGCTGGTCAGCGGCCTGCTCGCCGGCGGCGGCGTGGCCTCGTTGCATGTGGCGACCGTTCCCTGGGCGGGCAGCGGCTATCGCATGGAGGTGTACGGTCGCGAAGGCACGCTGGTGGCATACGGGGCGGACTCGCCGCAGTTGTGCGAACTGTAGCTGCACGGCGCGCGCGGCGCGAACTCGCTCGAAGCGCTGCCTTTGCCGGCGGACCTGGCCGATGCGCCGGCAGGTCTGGGCAGCGGCGAGCCCTTCAACGTGTTCCAGATGTACCGCGGCTTCGCCCGCGCGATCCGCACCGGGCACAATCCCCTCCCCGACTTTGACATCGCGGTGCAGCTGCACCGCCTGATCGATGCGATCGCCGAGTCGTCGTCGGGCGGACGGGCGATCAAGACCGCCTAGGGTTTGCGGATTTCCATGCCGGCGGCCTGCTCGGTGTTACGGGCCACGGTGCTGAAATCCCTTTCGCCGATGAAAGAAGCCGGCTGTGTTCTTTATTGCGTGAAAATCCTCAACCGCGCATGGTTGGATCGATCACGCTGCGCGTGACCACCGGCGGGGATTCGCCGGTGTGAAATGCCAGCTTTCGTTCGCGCAAGCTGATGTCGGCGGCGGTCACGCGGTCGAAGCGGCGCAGATGCTCGGTCCAGTTCTCGTCGATCACCTGCTCGACATAGCGCGCCGGGTCGTGGACATCATGCAGCAACTCCCAGCCCAGCGCGCCCTGCCTCAAGCGGCTGCGGCGCGACTCCTGCATCAGGGCGCGAAACTCCGCGGCGCGCGCGGGATCGATGCGGTATTCGATGTGCACGATGATCTGCCCGTCCTCGGCCGGCGCGTCCGCGACCGGCGCCTTGAGCACGCTGGAGGGGGACAGGTCTTCCTCGATGCTGCGATCGACCAGCACCGCGCTGGCGATGAGCATGCAGATCGCGCCGCTCACGGCGGCCGCCGCCAGGCTGGTCTGCACCGAAGCGAAGGTCGCCACCTGCCCCCATACGGCCGCCCCGGCGGCGCTGCCGCCCATGATGGCCATCTGGTAGATCGACATGCCCCGCGCGCGCACCCAGTCGGGCAGCGCGAACTGCGCCGAGACCGACAGCGAATTGGCGGTGGAGATCCACGCCGCACCGGCGAGGAACATCGCCGTCACCGCCACATACACGTTGGGCGCGAAAGCGACCACGGCCGTCGCCAGCGCCTGCATGAGCGTGCCGGTCAACACCAGTCCGTCGCGCGAAAAGACGCGCCGCAGCCGCGGCAGGAACAGCGCCGCGATGATCGCCCCCGTGCCCATCGAAGCCAGCAGCAAGGTGTAGGTTCCCGCGCTGTGCCCATGCAGGTCGTGCGCCACCAGCGGCAGCAGCGCCAGAAGGCCGGTGGAATGAAAGAAGAACAGGGCGATGCGCACATACACCGCTTTCAGGCGGCTCGACTGGCTGACAAACTGCAGGCCCACGCGCATGCCGGAGAGCAGCGGCTCGCGCCCCAGCGGGCTGGCCACATGCACGCGCTTCCAGCGCAGGATGATCACCGCCGACACCAGCGACATGACGGCATTGAGCACGAACACCCAGGCGCTGCCGGCGGTGGCGATGATGGCGCCGGCGACCAGCGGGCCGATGATGCGCGAGGCGTTGGTGGAAATGCCGTTCAAGGCCAGGGCCGCGGGAAGCTGCGAACGCGGCACCACCTCCGGCACCACCGCGGAGAACACCGGCCAGCGCATCGCCAGCCCGATGCCGTTGGCAAAGGTCAGCGCCAGCAGCAACGGCGGCGACATGCCGCCGGCGAGTATCGCGACGCAAATGAGCACGGCCACCGCCGCGATCCAGAATTGCGTGACCAGAAGATAGCGGCGGCGGTCAATGCTGTCGGCCAGCGCCCCGCTGGGGAGCCCCAGCAGGAACACCGGCAAAGTGGCGCAGGTTTGCACCAGCGCCACCCAGATCGGCTTGGTGGTCAGTGTGGTCATCAGCCAGGCTGCCGCCACGTCGTTCATCCACATGCAGATGTTGGCGATCAGCCAGGTGGTCCACAGCATCAGGTAGACCGGGCTTTCGAACGGCGCCAGCGGCGAAGGTACCGGTGCGGCGGACGGCGGCTTGGCGTCACCCTCCTCCTGCCGGGCGGACGATGGGGAATTCGGACGAGGTTCTGGCATGGTTGCGTCTGGGCCGGGGTTGCGGACGCGAGCGGTCCGAACCGGCTACTTGGGAGCGGCCCTGGGCGGCACCGGGACGCCGGGCGCCTCGAGAACCTGGAAGAAGATCTCGTCTTCCTTGATCATGCCCAACTCGAAACGGGCGCGCTCCTCGATGGCGCCAAGGCCGTTCTTGAGGTCGCGCACCTCGGCTTCCAGACCGTTGTTGCGCTTCTGCAGGTCATCATTGACCTTCTGCTGCGCGCCCAGTTGCCGGTCCAGGTCCCATACCCGCATCCAGCCACCCTTGCCCAGCCACAGCGGGTACTGGAGCAGCAGGATCAGGCCGGCGAAGGCGATCGTGAGGACGCGGCTCATGGGCGTCCTGCCGAATCGTCCGCGCCGGTCATCCGGGCGCTACCTGAGGTTGTAGAACGCCGCGCGGCCGGGGTAGCTGGCCACTTCACCCAGGTCTTCCTCGATGCGCAGCAACTGGTTGTACTTGGCGATGCGGTCGCTGCGGCTCATCGAGCCGGTCTTGATCTGCAGCGCGTTCGTGCCCACGGCGATGTCGGCGATGGTCGAGTCCTCGGTCTCGCCCGAGCGGTGCGACACCACCGCGGTGTAACCCGCGCGCTTGGCCATCTCGATGGCCGCGAAGGTCTCGGTGAGCGTGCCGATCTGGTTGACCTTGATGAGAATCGAGTTGGCGATGCCCTTGGCAATGCCTTCACGCAGGATCTTGGGATTGGTGACGAACAGGTCGTCGCCGACGATCTGCACCTTCTTGCCGAGCCGGTCGGTGAGGAGTTTCCAGCCGTCCCAGTCGCCTTCGGCCATGCCGTCCTCGATGGAAAGGATGGGGTACTTGTCACACCAGCTGGCCAGGTAGTCGGTGAACTGCCCGGCCGAGAGGACAAGCCCGTCGCCTTCAAGATGGTACTTGCCGTCCTTGTAGAACTCGCTGGCCGCGCAGTCCAGGCCGAGGGCGATTTCGCTGCCGGGTTCGAAGCCGGACTTCTCGATCGCCTCGATGATCAGCTTGATGGCCGCCTCATGGTTTTCCACCGACGGCGCGAAACCGCCCTCGTCCCCGACCGCGGTGGTGAGCTTGCGGTCGTGGAGAATCTTTTTCAAGGTATGGAACACCTGCGCGCCGTAGCGCACCGCCTCGCGGAAGGTGGGCGCGCCCACAGGGATGATCATGAACTCCTGCAGGTCGAGGTTGTTGTCGGCATGCGCGCCGCCGTTGATCACGTTCATCATCGGCACCGGTAGCTGCATCGCGCCGGACCCGCCCAGGTAGCGGTAGAGCGGCAGGCCGGTTTCCTCGGCGGCGGCCTTGGCCGTCGCCATTGAAACGGCAAGCATGGCGTTCGCGCCCAGGCGAGCCTTGTTCTCGGTTCCGTCAAGCTCGATCAGGGTGCGGTCGAGGAAGGCCTGCTCGTTGGCGTCGAGCCCGGCGACCGCCTCTGCGATCTCGGTGTTGATGTTCTCCACCGCCTTGAGCACGCCCTTGCCGAAATAGCGGTCGCGGTCGCCGTCGCGCAGCTCGATGGCCTCGCGCGAGCCGGTCGAGGCGCCGGATGGCACGGCGGCACGCCCCATCGAACCGGATTCGAGCAGCACATCGCACTCGACGGTGGGATTGCCGCGGCTGTCGATGACCTCGCGGCCGATGATGTCTACGATTGCGCTCATGGTCTATTTCCTCTCGAGATTGCGTTTGTTGCGCCGCACCGCCTGCGTTCCTACAGGTCGAGTTCGGCGAAACCGCGCCTCTTGGTCGCGGCGTCGATATCCATCAGTGTTTCAAGCAGCTCGCGCATGCGCTTGAGCGGCCAGGCATTGGGCCCGTCCGACAGCGCGCTGTCCGGATCGGGATGGGTTTCCATGAACACCCCCGCCACGCCGGCGGCCACCGCCGCGCGCGCCAGCACCGGCACGAACTCGCGCTGCCCGCCGGAGCGGTCGCCCATGCCGCCGGGCTGCTGCACGGAGTGGGTGGCGTCGAACACCACCGGGCAGCCCGACTCGCGCATCACCGCCAGGGAGCGCATGTCGGAGACCAGGTTGTTGTAGCCGAAGGACGCGCCGCGCTCGCACACCATGATGTTGTCGGGCGCCCCGGGATGTGCCGCGCGAGCCGCGGAACGCGCCTTGTCGACCACGTTCTTCATTTCCCACGGCGACAGGAACTGGCCCTTCTTGATGTTGACCGGCTTGCCTGCCGCCGCAGCGGCGGCGATGAAGTCGGTCTGGCGGCACAGGAAGGCCGGTGTCTGCAATACGTCGACCACCGCGGCGACATCGGGTATCTCGGGAATGTCGTGGATGTCGGTCAACACCGGCACGCCGATCTTCGCTTTCACTTCGGCCAGGATGGCCAGCCCGCGTTCCATGCCCAGGCCGCGAAACGACTTGCCGGAACTGCGGTTGGCCTTGTCGTAGGATGATTTGAAGATGAACGGCAGCCCGAGGATGCCGGTGATTTCCTTCAAATGCCCGGCGGTATCGAGCGCCATCTCGCGCGACTCGATCACGCACGGCCCCGCGATCAGGAACAGTGGGTGGTTCAAGCCCGCCTGAAAGCCGCACAGTTGCATGGCGTTCAGGCCGCCTGTCCGAGCGGCTGCACCTTCGAGCGTGCCTTGGCCGCCAAGGCTGCCTCGATGTAGGCCGTGAACAGCGGGTGCCCGGCGCGCGGCGTGGAGGAGAACTCCGGGTGGAACTGGCAACCGACGAACCAGGGATGGTCGGCCAGTTCGATCAGTTCGCAAAGTGCCTCGCCGGTGGACGCCGCCTTGGCGCGCGCCGAGACGGTCAGCCCCGCCGCTTCGATCTGCGGCAGGTAGTGGTTGTTGACCTCGTAACGATGGCGATGGCGTTCCTGCACGATGGCCCCGCCATAGATCCTGGCGGCCAGGGTGCCGGGCACGAGATCGGCCGGTTGCGAACCCAGGCGCATGGTGCCGCCCATGTCCGAGGACGCCGTGCGGCGCTCGATGCGGCCATCGCTGTCCTTCCATTCGGTGATGAGGGCCACCACCGGATGCGGCGTGTCGGGATCGAATTCGGTGCTGTTGGCGCCCGCCAGGCCCGCCTTGTGGCGCGCGTACTCGATGACGGCCAGTTGCATGCCCAGGCAAATGCCAAGATAGGGAATCAGGTTTTCGCGCGCATGGCGGATCGCCTTGATCTTGCCTTCCACGCCGCGCACGCCGAATCCCCCCGGCACCAGCACGGCATCCACCCCGGCAAGCGCGCTGGCGACGCCGGACGCGTCGGCGTCACCGAGCGCCTCGGAATCGACGTAACGGATCTCGACCTTCGAATGGGTATGGATGCCGGCGTGGATCAGCGCCTCGTTCAAGGACTTGTAGGAGTCGGTGAGGTCGACATACTTGCCCACCATGGCCACCACCACGGTCTCGCGCGGATGCTCCAGCGCGTCTATCAGGCGGCGCCATTGCGACAGATCCGCCGGCTTGGCTACGATGTCGAGCTTGTGGCAGACGATCTCGTCCAACATCTGCTCGTGCAGCATGGCCGGCACCTTGTAGATGGAGTCGGCGTCCCACACCGACACCACCGCGCGCGCGGCCACGTTGCAGAAAAGCGCGATCTTCTTGCGTTCTTCTTCCGGAATGGCGCGGTCGGAGCGGCACAAAAGCGCGTCGGCCTGGATGCCGATCTCGCGCAATTCCTTGACCGAATGTTGGGTCGGCTTGGTCTTGATCTCGCCGGCCGAGGCGATATAGGGCACCAGGGTCAGGTGGATGTAGCAGGTGTCGGAACGCTGCATCTCCAGGCCCATCTGCCGGATCGCCTCAAGGAAAGGCAGCGACTCGATGTCGCCCACCGTCCCGCCCACCTCGACGATCGCGACTTCGGCTTCCTGGGGCGTGCCTTCGCCCGCGCCCTTGCGGATGAAAGCCTTGATCTCGTCGGTGATGTGCGGGATCACCTGCACGGTGCGCCCGAGGTATTCGCCGCGGCGCTCCTTCTTGATCACCGACTCGTAGATCTGGCCGGTGGTGAAGTTGTTGAAGCGACGCATGCGCGCCGACGAGAAGCGCTCGTAATGGCCCAGGTCAAGGTCGGTTTCGGCGCCGTCTTCGGTGACATACACCTCGCCGTGCTGAAACGGGCTCATGGTGCCCGGATCGACGTTGATGTAGGGGTCCAGCTTGAGGTTGGTTACCTTGATGCCGCGCGACTCGAGGATAGCCGCAAGGGACGCGGCTGCGATACCCTTCCCCAGGGAAGAAACCACGCCGCCGGTAACGAAAACGTATTTGGTCATGTGCTGACGTCTTCGGAAATTTGAATTTTACACCAAAGGCGAAGCGCGCCACCCGGCGCGGGCGCTGCCGCACCCGGCTAATTCCCGTAGCGCAGTTCGCGGACGGACAGGTCGCGCTTCCACAATTCGTTGCCGGCCGCGTCCAGGGAGCGCAGTGTCAAAACGCGGTCGGCCCAGGTGCCGCTGAAATCGAGCGTGCAGAAGTTGCGCTTGGCCGCAAGGGTGCCCTCTTCCGCCAGGCCCATGTCCTCGCCGCGCAGCGGCGCATGCACGCCGGCGGTCAGCGGCGAACAGGTGAAGTCGTGGAGCGGATAGGCGTTTTCGCGCGCCAGCCTGGAGAGCACCGTGTGATGGCGGTCGCCGGACAGGAACAGCACGCCGGGCACGCGATTGTCGGCCAGCCATTCCAGGAAGTCGCGCCGCTCATCAGGGAAGTTGCTCCAGCCTTCGATGCGCGGCGGCACCGCCTTGAGCATCTGGTTGCCGGCGACGATGATGCGGAAACTCGCGGTCGAGGCGAGCAGCGCATTCTTCAGCCAGCGGATCTGGGCGGCGCCAAAGAGCGCCTTGCCGGGCAGGCCTTGCGCGGCATCGGCATCCCGGTTGAAGCGGCCGTCGAGCAGGAAGAAGTCGGCGTCATAGTGGCTCACCACCCTGAAAATGCCCGGCACGCCCGGTTGCCCGCCGGCTCCGTTGGGCCAGTAGCGCTGGAATATCTCCAGCGAATCGGCCTTGTAGGTGAAGCTGCTGTTGGCGTCGTTGGGGCCGAAATCATGGTCGTCCCAGATGGCGTAGTGGTTGCCGGTGCGCAGGAGGTTCTGCAGTTCGGGCAGCGCGCGGTCATGGCGATAGCGCTGCGCGATGCCCGCGGGACTCCCGACATCGGCATCGCGCAGGTAGGTGTTGTCGCCCAGCCAGAGCATGATGTCCGGCTTCCTGCCGGCGATGCTGTCGAATATTCCGTACCCGCCCCCATAGGGCCCCGCGGGCCGCGTCGAACGGTCGAAGGGCGGATCGTTCACGTAGGTGCAGCTGCCGAAGGCCACGCGGAAGTCGCGCGGCACGTGCCCCTGGGCGGCGATATACGAATGCTTCTGCCACATCCACAGGGCTTCGGTGCGGAACTGCAGCGGTTGGGCGATGCGCGCTTCACGGCCGTCGAGGAGCACGCGATAGCGATAGGTGGTGCCCGGGGCGAGTCCGCTGATGGCGACCTGCGCCGAGAAATCGGTCGCCGCGCTCAGGCGCACCGGTTCGGTGGCGCGGCGCCGCTTGTCGTCGGCCTCTTCCCAGTATTCGATGCGCGCGGCGGCAGCACCATCGGCCTGCAGCCAGATCAGCGTGGAACGCGCGTCCCGGTGGCCGGCCATCGGCCCGGCGACGATGTTGGCGGCCCAGGAGGCGGCCGCCGCCGCGAACAACGCGGCAGCGAGCAAGGCGCGCGCAGGCGTTGTCCCGGGCGTCATTTCCAGTGCACCATCGGCAGTCCCGCCACCGGCGCGGTGAAATAGGGAATCCGGGTACCCATCAGGCTGCCGATGTATACCGTCCTCAAGTCCGCGCCGCCGAAAGTGATCGACGCCATCCATGGGGCGATGGTGCCGCGGGTGGCGATCATCAGTTCGCTTGTCACGGCCTGACCTTCCATCGCCTCCCGGAAGGCCTTGAGGGTCGCCGGCGTCGAGTCGTCGAGCAGCAGCCGCTTGTCGCCTTGCGGCGTGAGCGCGATGACCTGGTCGATCATCACCAGCGTGCACCAGAGGTTGCCAAAAGCGTCGAAGGCGATGCCGTCCGGATATCCGCCCAGGTTGGCCGGCCCGAAGATCTCGCGACCGGAGAGGCTCGCGTCGGCGCCCACGCGCATGCGCGTGATATGCGGCCCGGTCGTCTCGACGATGTACAGCCACTCCTCCTTCGCGTCCATGCGGATCTCGTTGGTGAAGCAGAAGCCGTCGGCGACCACGCGGATGCCCTTGTCGTCCACCACGGCGATGTAGCCGTCGCGCACCCGGCTGGCGGCAGCCGTGGTCCACGGATTGACGCGGGTGGAGATGGTGATCCAGGTGCGGTCCTGCGAGTCGCGCAGGACGAAATTGACCTTGCCGATCGGCTTTCCGTCGATCTGGTCGAACAGCGTGCGGGTGGCGCCGTCGCGCGTCATCACCTCGAGCAGGTCGGTGCCGAAATTGGAAATCAGGATATCGCCGTTGGCGGCAAAGGCCAGACCATTGGGCAAGGTGCCCTGGGTGAACTTGGATTCGAGATCCTGCGCCGATGCGTCCCGCGCCGTGCCGAAGCGGTCGCTGGCCCGCTGGCCGATGAAGGTCTGGGTGCCATCGTGGCGCAGCTTCATGACCCCGCCGCGCGCGTCCGCGCTCCACAGGGTGCCGTCGGGTTCCGCAAGTATGCATTCCGGACGCTGCAGGCCTTCACCGATATAGCGGATGGCCGAGCGGTCGACGACGAATCCATCGATGGGGTTGGCGGGCATGGTGTGGTCTCCTTGCGATCAGTTCAGTGATGATGCCTGCAGGCGCGGCCGAACGTGTCCACGGCGCTATCGCTTGCCGGTGGCCATGGCGACAATCGCGCCGATCACGATCGCCGCGCCGGCGATCTGCAGTGGCGCCACCACCTGGTCGAGAACCGCCCAGGCGAGAAAAAGCACCGCCACCGGCTCGAAATTCATCAGGGCCGCGTTGTTTACAGCGCCCAGGCGCGGCAGGAGCACGAACAGCGACGTGATCGAGATGCAGTAGAACACCGTCAGGAGCGCGATTCCCAGCCAGCCGGTGGCGTCGCGCGGCAGCACGAAGCTGTCGGTGGCCATGCCCGCGGCGAACGCGAGCACGCCGACCGTGCCCATGGTGAGAAAGCTGCGCATGCGTCCGTCGACGTCGGCCAGCCAGCGGGTGGTGAGAAAAAGTGCCGTCGCGAATGCGAGCCCGGCACCGAGCGCGAAGGAGACCCCGACGCCGATTTCCGCCCAGCGCCCGGCAAAGCCCGCGGCATTGCGGCCGCTCCATCCACCAGCGTCCAGTGCCAGTGCCAGGCCGGCCAGCGCGACCGGCATCATCACCAGCATGCGCCGGGTCGGCCGCTCGGCACCGGCAGCCCATGACATCAGGGACAAGAGCAGCGGAAAGGTGTTGAAAACCAGCAGCGCCAGCGCCACCGGGATGCGCGCCACGGCCGAGTAGATGCACACGCTCTGGATCGCCAGAGCCACACCAATGACCATGGCGCGCCCCCTGGTGGCCCCAGGCAACCGGAACGACACGCCATTGGCGACGAGCAGCGCGAACACCGCGAGGGCGGTTCCGACGGAACGAAACACCACCGCCGTGGTGACATTGGCGCCGTGATCAAAGGCGATGCGCGCGGCGACGTGGTTGCTGCCAAAAGTGGTGGCTATCCCCAGCATCAGGACAACCCCGAGCCAGCGCGGGATGGGTTTGGAGGTCAAGGGCGAAAAATGACGGGGACAGGCGGATCGACCGGCGCCAGGCACCGTCGGGAAGTCCTTGATGATACTGGGATTTTCGCGGCCGACCTGGCGACAGGCGGCGGAAACTTCAGTTTTGCCGCTGCATCGCCGTTATACGCCCAACAGACTTTGTGAATCCATTCCCCGTGATCGCCACCCAATCCTCCGCCGCCGCGCCGGCGTCCGACGCATTGCCGCTTGACGCGACGATGTCCATTGGCGTGCCGGAAAGCGCGTTGGTCGTGTTGGGTGCCATCGAACACCTGAGCGAGGAGCGCGACCGCGACCGCATGCAGTTGACGATGCTGCGCATCCTCGCCGATCTGTGCGGCGCCGAGGAGATCACCCTGCACGGCCGCGTCGAGGAGCATATTGAGCCGGTTCTGGTGATCGGACGGGACTGCCAGCCGCGCCCTGTCGACCCGGAGGAGCCCTGGCCGGTGGCCGAGGCCATATTGCAGCAAGCCGTCATCGCCCTCACCGGCGCCACACCGATGGCCGATTCCGTGATGGCCGCCCCGCAGATCGTCGCGCACAGCCTGTTCGATTCGCGCGGCCTGGCCGGCGTGGTCACGTTGCGTTACGCCAGTCCCGCCTCCCGGCGCCCGTGGTGGATCAGTACTTTCCTGAAGGTCTACCAGAACCACGTCAACCTGATCAATGACGCCGAGTGCGACACCCTGACCGGCCTGTTCAACCGCAAGACGTTCGAGGCGCGCATCAACCGCGTGCTGCAGATGCAGCGCGCGGCCCATGAGAACCCCGGCGCTTTCGGCGATGACCGGCGCGCGGCGCGTCCCGGAGAACACCATTGGCTGGCGGTGGTCGACATCGACCATTTCAAGAGCATCAACGACCGCTTCGGCCACCTCTACGGCGACGAGGTCCTGATCCTGCTGGCACGCCTGATGATGCGCGGCTTCCGCATGGAAGACCGGCTGTTCCGTTTTGGCGGCGAAGAATTCGTGATCGTGCTCTCGCCCTGCAACGCCGCCGGCGCGGCCGCCGTGCTGGAACGCTTTCGTGCCTCGATCGAGCGCTACGAATTTCCCCAGGTGGGTCGCGTCACCGCAAGCCTGGGCTATACCCGCATCCGTCTCGCCGACATGCCCTCGGTGGCGGTCGGCCGTGCCGACGAGGCGCTCTACTTCGCCAAGCGCAACGGACGCAACAGGGTGTGCAGTTTCGAGACCCTGGCCGCCTCCGGCGACCTGCAGGAAGCCGCCACCCTCGATGGCGAAGTCACCCTTTTCTGAAAACACCTGTCGCTGATCGCCCGAAGCCCATGCCGGATAGCCCGTTGCGCAAGAACCCGCTCCTCAACGTCCTGAAAAAGTTCATCGGCGGCCGCCAGGAAAGCGCCGAGCGCCCGATCGAGTGCGTTTTCTCACTCAATCCGCAAAAGCGCAACCTCTACCTGCTCGACCTGAAGGCCATCCTGCGCCTGCCCGACGCCCGGCTGGCGTTGCCCAATGTGGCAAATCTCGAGGTCACCATCAAGCGCAACCAGGAGCGCATTCGCGTTCCGTACGACGCGATGCTGCCGCTGGTGCGTGAACTGCTCAGCGTGCGCCACCGCGTGCCTTCGCGCAGCCCGCTGGTGGAAATCATGACCGCCGTCCCGGGCCTGGTGAACACGGTATTCACCGGTCCGGTTCCCACCTCCGCACTGCTCGACGGCAAGGACATCGGCATTCGGCTGCCGCCCATCCCGCAGGCTGAACAGGAGGCTGAGGTCGCGCGCATCCGCGCGCTGATCGCCAACAAGAAGCCTGCGCCGCAGGTGCGTTCCGCCCGCGACGTCGAAGGCGACCTGGCGGAACCGCACATGCCCGCCGCGCCACAAGGCCCGACCGGCGTCTCGCCGCGCAATTTCACCAGCGTCATGGAGAACTCGAAATCCATGACCGCGGTGGACCAGCGCCGCTATCTGGAGAAAAGCGCCAACCTGATCGAATCGGTGAGCCTGTCTACACACGAATTGTCCGACGAGGACATGTCGGGTTACGTCGATCTCTGCATCCTCAACGGCGACCACGAGCGCGTGGTCTCCATGCTTGTCGAACGGGTCGCTGAACAGCCGCGCGCGTGGGCGTGGGCCCGCCTGCTCGAGCTGGCCGAAGCGCTGCGCGACCCGCGCTTCGACGATCTGCGGGCCGCCTTCCTGGATTGGGCCCGGGACAATCATCCCGACCTGATCCCCAGTTCCCCCGCAGCGGCAGCCGGCGAACTCTTCTACGGAGTGCGCAAGGACGCATTGCGCGCCGTGGAAAGCCGCGAAATCGCCGCACGCGCCGCGGCCTGAACCCGCGGCCCGCCGGCGCAATCGCGCGGGCTTGAATATCATGCGGTCTGGCGCCATATCGGCGCATCGACCAATGAAAGCGAGCCCAACATGAATGCCATCGTCGACAGCCCGGCACGACGCGTTACCCGCGTGGTGCGCGGCATGCCCACCAGTGACGGGGCCGGCGTCAAGATGCTGCGGGTGATCGGCCAGCCGCAGTTGCAGAACCTCGATCCCTTCCTCATGCTTGACGCGTTCGGCAGCGACAAGGCCGGGGACTACATCGCCGGCTTCCCCGACCATCCCCACCGCGGCTTCGAAACCGTCACCTACATGCTTGCCGGACGCATGCAGCACAAGGACAACAAGGGCAATTCCGGCGACCTCGGGCCCGGCAGCGTGCAGTGGATGACGGCCGGCCGCGGCATCGTCCATTCGGAGATGCCGCTGCAGGAGTCCGGCCGCATGGCGGGCTTTCAGCTCTGGGTCAACCTGCCGGCGACCGACAAGATGTGCGCCCCGCGCTACCAGGACATACCCGCAACGGACGTGCCGGTGGTGACCGACAACGGTGGCGCCAGCGTCAAGATCATCGCCGGCAGCCTGGGAGGTGCCAACGGCCCAGTCAGCGGGATCGCCACCGAACCGACCTACCTGGATGTCACACTGCCGGCCAACAGCCGCTTTTCCTACCCAGTTCCGGCCGGGCACACCGCCTTCGCCTACGTCTTCGAAGGCGAAATCGGCTTTGGCGAACCCGCCACCACGGTTCGCGAAACCCATCTCGCGGTGCTCGCGGACGGCGCACGCGTGCTGGCGGCTTCGGGCGCGTCGCCCGGCAGGTTCATCCTGCTCGCGGGCCGGCCGCTCAAGGAGCCGATCGTGCAGTACGGCCCGTTCGTGATGAACACGGCCGACGAGATTCGCCAGGCGATCACCGACTTCCAGGCCGGGCGCTTCTAGGAGAACCGCACCATGTCCACTTTCACCAGGGTTGTGCTGTTCACCGACCGGGACGGCCGCGCGCGCTTTCGCGAGGAGCATGTGGCGCTCGGCGAAGGAACGCCGCAGGCGATGCTGTCGCAGGTCTTCCCGTCCGCGGGCTACCAGTTGCGCATGAGCCCGATCGGGTTTCGCAGCCAGTTCCATTGCACCCCCGCACCACAATGGGTGTTCATCCTTTCCGGTCGCATGGAGATCGGCCTGCAGGATGGCAGCACACGGGTGTTCGGGCCGGGCGAGCATTTCTACTCGGCCGACACGTTGCCGGCCGGGGCGACATTCGACGCCACCATCCACGGCCACTGGAGTCGCCAGAACGGACCGCATCCGCTCCAGACGCTGTTTGTCAAGGACCCTGCGCCGTGACGCTCCCGCTGGCCGGCGTGCGCGTCCTCGATCTTTCCCAGGGCATCGCCGGGCCGGTATGCGCGGCGATCCTGGCCCGCCAGGGCGCCGATGTCGTCAAGGTTGAACCGCTTGCTGGTGACTGGATCCGCGGCACCGGCAAGAGCAGCGAGGCAATGTCGGCCAATCTGCTGTCGGGCAATTTCAACAAGCGCGGTGCGGCGATTGACGCGGCGACGCAGGGCGGCCGCGACGCGGTGCTGCGCCTGGTTGCGCGCGCCGACGTATTTGTCGAGAACTTCCGCACCGGCGTGATGGACCGCCTGGGGCTCGGCTATGCGGCCTTGCGGGAGATCAACCCGCGCATCGTCTATTGTTCCATCACGGGCTTCGGCACGCTTGGCCCGTGGATGTCCAAACCGGCGACCGACTCGGTCGCGCAGGCGTTTTCCGGCATGGCCGCGGCCAACGCACTGGCGGACGGCACGCCCAAGCGCATCGGCCTGTATGTGCCGGACAACATCAGCGCGCTTTACGCCGCGCAGGCGATCAGCGCGGCCCTGTTTGCCCGTGAACGCGGTGCACCCGGCGCGCATCTGCAGTTGTCGCTGGCGGAGTGCTGCGCGGCCTTCCAGGCCGGCCCCTTCATCGATGCCCTGCTGTTTCCGGACACCGGCGTGAAAACGGCGATATTCGCGCCCGCCGGTGAATTTCGCTGCGCCGACGGCCACATTGTCGTCGCATGCATGAATGCGGCGATGTTCGGGCGACTCGCACGCGCCGTCGGCAGGCCGGACTGGCTGGATGATCCGCGTTTTGCCGACAACGACGTGCGCAAGAACCACCTGCGCGAGATCAACGGCGAACTCGGCATCACCCTCGCGGGCGCCAGCATGGGTCACTGGCAGGCCGTGCTGGAGGCCGCCGACGTACTGGTAAGCCCGGTAAACGACTACCGGCGCTTGCGCGAAGATCCGCAGATGCAGGCGATGGGTTATTTCACCCGGGTCGACCAGCCACCCTACGGCCCGGTCGATGTACCGCACATGCCGGCGGCCGGCCGCATTGTCGGGGCAGCACCCCGCCTGGGCGAACACACCCGTGCCGTGCTGGCAGAGGCCGGAATGACGGCGGACGAAATCGATGCGTTGTGCGCGTCCGGCGCGGCGCGACAGTACGGGGATTGAAGCCCATGCGCGCCCTTGTTTGTCGTCAGTCCTGCGACTGGAATGAATTGACCATCGAGGACATCGCGCCGCCTCCGATGGTGGCGGGCGGCGTGCGCATCGCCGTCGACTACGCCAGTGTCAGTTTCGCCATGAGCCTGCAGGTGGCCGGCAAGTACCAGCGCGCCTATCCGATGCCGTTTACGCCCGGCACCGAAGTCGCCGGCACCGTCATCGAGACAGCGGCGGGCGTGACCGCGGTCAGGCCCGGCGACCGCGTGCTGGCCATTCCCGACTGGGGCGGACTGGCCGAGCAGGTGGTCATGCGCGCGGAAACCGTCTATCCCTTGCCGGCCGGGCACGGCGAATCGCTGCAACTCATCCCGGCCATTCACCTTCCGAATGCCTATGGCACCGCTTACGGGGCATTGCGCTGGCGCGCCGGCGTCGCGCCCGGCGAGACGGTGCTCGTCACCGGCGCGGCGGGCGCGGTGGGAGTGGCCAGCGTGGAGATCGCGCGCCATCTCGGCGCCCGCGTCGTCGCGGTGGCCAGCACGCCCGCAAAGCAGGCCTTTGCCATGGCGCATGGTGCGCATGCCGCGGTCGGCTATGCCAGCCTGCGCGATGACGTGATGGCGGCCACCGACGGGCGCGGCGTCGATGTGGCCATCGACATGGTGGGTGGCGATGCGTTCGATGCCATCATCCGCACGCTGCGGCCTTTCGGACGCCTTGTCAGCGTGGGCTTCGCGGGTGGACGAATCCCGCAGGCGCCGGCCAACCTGCTGCTGGTGAAGAACGTCGCGGTGCTCGGCCACAACATGGGCTTTTACTATGGCTGGGGCCCCACCGACGAACGCGCCCGCTACGAGCCGCAGATGCGCGCCATGTTGCGCGACCTGTTCGACTGGACCGTCGCGGGCGCGCTGCGACCGCATGTCTCCCACGTCTTGCCGCTGGAGGAGTACCGCGAAGCCATGCGCCTGATCCGTGCGCGCGAAGCCACCGGCAAGGTGGTCGTCGCCATCGGCGGCAAGCGGTAAGCGGTAAGCGGACGCGTTCGCAAGACAGGCTGCGACCGAAAGCGCCCCGGCATGGGCCCCCCCGCCATGTTGCGCCGCAGGACGGGAATCACTTCAGTGTTGCCGCGTCGGGCCGTTAACTTGAGACACGACATTCCGTCCCGACCATGAACAGCCCCGGATCACTCAACGCCCCCTTGCGCGACCTCGCCGCATGGTCCGCGCATTTGTCGCGGGTGGACATCCCGGTCCTGCCCGAAACGGTCGCTGCGCTGGCGGCGTTGGCGGCCGACGAGGAAAACGCGGATGCGCAAGGGATCGCCGACATCGTCATGCGCGACCCGCTGATGTGCGTCAAGCTGTATCGCCATCTCGCGACCTTGCGGCGCGGTTCCCAGTTGACCGATGTCGAGAGCGTGACCGGCTGCATCGTGATGATGGGCATACCCCCCTTCTTCCGCGCGTTCGCGCAGGTGCGGTCGGTGGCACCGCCGCCGGGCATGACGCAAAACCTGTTCAGCGGCCTGAACACCGTGCTCAGGCGCGCGCAGCGGGCCTCCGAATATGCCTTCGACTGGGCGGTCAGGCGCAACGACCTGGACGCCGAAGTGATCGCGACGGCCGCCCTGCTGCACGACTTCGCGGAAATGCTGATCTGGTGCGAGGCGCCCGGACTGGCGCTGCGCATCCAGAACGAACTCGACGCCAATCCCGGCATGCGCAGCAGCGAGGCGCAACGCGCGGTGCTCAACATCGAAATCAACGAGTTGGAGCACGACCTGCTGACGCGCTGGCGTCTGCCGGAGCTCCTGGTGCGCATCGTCGACGAGCACGCGGCGGTGGACGCCAAGGTGCGCAACGTCAACCTGGCGGTCGCGCTCGCGCGCCACTCGGCCAACGGCTGGGACAATCCGGCACTTCCGGACGACTACGCCGCGCTTGGCAACCTGCTCAACATCCCGGCGACCCAGGCGCGCCTGCTGGTCACCGAGGAAACCGGTCAGGACTAGCAGCCCGGAAAATCGCCTCTGCCAACCGGCACTAGCGAGACGTCTGCAGCGAACGCTCGCGCGCCTCGCGCCGCGCGATCCAGATCGTCGATATCGCGATCACCACGCCACCGGCCAGCGTGGTCAGGCTGGGCGAATCCGAGAAGATGATCCAGCCGATGACAGACGCCCACACCAGGTCGAGAAACTTGACCGATTGCGTCGACGAAATGTCCGCGACGTGAAACGACCTGGTCAGGCAGTAGTGTCCGACGCTGCCGAGCACGCCGCAGACGACGAAGCCAAGCCATTGCAGGACCGATACCGGATGCCAATGCAGGAGCGCCAGCGGCAGGCTGAATATCGCAACCGAAATCGCCTGCCAGACGACGATCACACCGGTGCTTTCATTGCGGGTAAGCGACTTTGTCAGCAGGAATGAAGCGGCGAAAACGGGCGAGGACGCCAGCATGATCAACTGGTAGTGGCCGCCGCTTCCGGTCAACTTGGGGGCGAGCACCACCAGCACGCCGGAAAACCCGATCAGGGCGGCGACCCAGCGGTCCCAGCGCATCTTCTCGCGAAAAAACAGGTAGGCGCCGATCATGATGAAGATGGGCCCTGTAAATCCCAATGCCGTCATGTCGGCCATCGGCACATGCGGCAGTGCCGCAAACCACAACCACAGGCCCAGGGCATGGACAAATCCGCGCGCGAACTGGCCTGCCGGCCGCTTGGGCCAGTATGCCGCCAGGCCGCTGCGCAGCACCAGCGGCAGCATCACCAGGCAGCCCATCAGGTAGCGCAGGAATTGCGTCTGGAACGGATCAAGCTGGATCGACAGCACCCGCAACAGCGCGTTCAGGTGCGAGAAGATCAGGCCGGCGGCGACCGCCCACAGCATGCCGCGCAGTGTCGGATTGAGGCGCGCGAATCGCCGGCTCAGGCGCGCGAAACCCGGGGTTGATCGGCCTGTCTCACCGACGCCGTTTTGATCGTGCTGTGACATGTGCCCCCGCATTTTAGGCGCAGGCGGCGTGTCCCCTTGCGGACTGGCGCGCGCAACCGCGGCCGGCATGCCAAGTTCATTGCACGCGGCGGCCGCCCGGCTGATGCGACGCAGCATGGATAGGTCTCAAGAAAGTGGCAGCGCGGTTCGTAAATTCATGTGAAACGTGCGAATTCGCACACCGGTGTTCGCGCGACCGACACATAATCGATTCAACACGCGCGGCATGTGCCGCCTGCCGGCCAGGGAGAGTCTGATGCAAATACTTCATTGCGCGACCTGCGACACCGCCCCCCTCGCTACACCCCGCCTTTTCGGCGGAACCTGGGTCGCCCAGTGTCCGGGATGCCTTGCCGACAACACCCTTGAGCCGGACTACAGCAACGTGTTCCTGCCCCTCAAGTTTCGCGTCGTGCTCGGAAGCACCGGCAAGCGGCGCGGCGAATGGCAGGAAACGGCGGTACAGTCAGCCCCCTGAAACCCCCTCCCGGCTGCCAGGACGAGGCAGCCAGCCTCAAGG
Organism: Burkholderiales bacterium; assembly: GCA_965279115.1. GTDB lineage: Bacteria > Pseudomonadota > Gammaproteobacteria > Burkholderiales > JAEUOS01 > JAEUOS01. The sequence continues at coordinate 5,252,371 of OZ257137.1, read as the reverse complement.
CAGCCAAAAGCGGAAAGTCGCCCCGCGGCCCAGTTCGCCCTCGCCGCTCACCCCTCCGCCATGGCGTTCGACAATCCGCTTGACCGTCGCCAGGCCGATGCCGGTACCTTCATACTTCTGCGCCGAGTGCAGGCGCTGAAACACCGAAAACAGCTTGCCGGCGTACTGCATGTCGAAGCCGACACCGTTGTCACGCACAAAAAACTCGGTTCGCCCGCCCGCACCCTGCGTCGAGCCGAACTCGATGACCGGCGCCGGGACATCACTGCTGTACTTCCATGCGTTGCCGATCAGGTTGTCGAGCACCAGCCTGATCAGTCCGGGATCCCCGCGCGCGCTCAGATTGGCCGCGATGCGGAACTCGACCTGCCTGCCGGGATTGACGCGCAGCAGTTCGTCGGCGATCTGGCGCGCCATCCCGGAGAGATCCACCGAAAGCTTGAAGAGCTCGCTGCGCGAAACCCTCGACAGATCGAGCAGGTCCGAGATCATCGCCCCCATGCGCTGGCTGGCATCGCGGATACGTTCGACATACAGGGAACTTTCGCGGTCAAGCTTGCTGCGCCCGTGCTCGACCAGAAGCGCCGAAAAGCCGTCGATCCCGCGCAGGGGCGCACGCAGGTCGTGGGCGACCGAATAGGTGAATGCCTCGAGCTCGTTGTTGGCCACCGTCAGTTCGGCAGTGCGCTCGGTGACCCTCTCCTCGAGTTCGGCGTTGAGGCTGAGAATCTCGCGCTCGACCCGGGAACGCTCGGTCACGTCATTGACCAGGACATGGACCGCGCGCCGCCCCTTGAACATCAGGTCGTGCGATGAAACCTCGACCTCGATGCGGTGGCCGTTCTTGCGCATATGCCGGCGCACGCCCTGCATGATGGTCCCGATCGACGCCGGCATCCCGGGGCGCTCGTATTGCATGCGCTCATCCTCGGGCCGGATGTCCATCACGCTCATCGCGCGAAATTCATCGCGGCTGTAGCCGTAGTGGGCGACCGCGGCGTCGTTGACATCGAGAAAGCGCAGGGTTTCCACGTCGTACACCCACATCGGCTGGGGATTGGACGCGAACATCGCGCGGTAGCGCCGTTCGCTGTCGGCCAGCGCGGCCTGGGCTTCGCGCACCTCGGTGACGTCCTCAACCATGCCCACCAGGCCCACCAGCTTTTCCCCGACCTGGACCTCGGCGGTGCGGACCTGCCACCAGACGACCTTGCCGTCGCCATGCAGGTAACGGCCGTGGCCGTGGTAGGGGTTGCCGGACACGATCGACTTGTGCCAGGCGGAGGCGACCGTATCGCGGTCTTCGGGGTGGATCGCGCGGATCCACCCCAAGTCGCGCGCCTCGCCGGCCGAGAGGCCGAGAATGCGCAGGTAGGCCGGATTGGTGTAGATCGTGTTGCCGTCCAGCCGGGAAAGGAAGATGCCCACCGGCGAGGCCTCGACCATGGCGCGAAACTTCGCCTCGCCGTCGCGCAGCGTTTCCAGCCGCGCCACCGACTGATCGGCAAGCCGGTTGATGGCGCCGGCGAGATCGCCCATCTCGCCGCCGGCCGATACGACGCTGCGATGCGCGGTATCGCCGTCACCGAGGCGCCGCGCATCCCCCGCCAGGGCCCTGAGAGGCGCGGCCATGCCACGTCCCACCCGCCACGCCAGCCAGAACGAGAAAGCCAGCAAAGCCAGCGTAAGGCCCAGCATCCAGCGGGTCTGGTGGCGTGCCGCGCCCAGGGCCTCGCTGGCCGGAATGCTCACGTGCACACGCCACGGCGCCGCGGTCAGGCTCGCGACCGCCGACAACCATTCGCCGCCGTCCGCGGAGGTACGGATGGACGCGGAACGCACATTGCTGGCACTGGCGAACTCGGCCGTGTCGTCGAGCTTGCGGCCCACCCAGGTGGCGAATTCACGCGTGTGCGCGAGCACGACCCCTTGCTCGTCGATCAGGGTGATGACCGCGCCATCGGGCAAGCCGTTCGCGTCGAGCATGCCCTGCAACCCGGACAGCCGCGTGGTGATCGATACCACCCCGGCAGGCGCGCCGTGTTCACCGATGATGCGGCGCGCGAGCCCGAGGGTCCATTCGCTGCCGTTGAAGGACCGTGTGGCCTCGCCCACGGCAAGCCCGCTGGACGCCAGCGCCCGCTGGAAATAGCGGCGGTCGGCGATCGAGCCGTTCGCGCCATTGACGCCGGCGACAAGGCCGCCGGTGGTGTCGCTCAACCGGAAGGCGCCAAACGCCGGATGAAGCTGCGCCCGCAACGCGGACATCACCGTCTGCGAGCGCGCCGCGTCTTCCGGGCGGACCGTCAGCGCGGACCCGAGCGAAGCCAGAATCGCGTCGACCTTGACGACCTGGTCGTCAACAAAGGCAGCAGTCAGGCGCGCGTGCGCCGCCACCCGTTCAAGCGCCTCGGTTTCGTTCTGCTGGTGGGCGCGCAGCGCACCGAAAAGGATCAGGCTGGCGAGCGGAAACGCGACCGCCAGCGTCAGCACCATCAGCCGGACCTGTATCGATGCGCCTTGTAACCAGTGGTTGGACAACATCCGTCCTGCGGCACCGCCTGCGTAAAACGGCGATTATCCACCGGAATCGATGTCAATGGCATAGGACGGGAGCATTTTCTGCCCCGTCGCCGAAAGCGCCGATCAGGCGGCTGCCGCCCGGGCGGCGTGCAACATGTGCAAGGTGATCTTGCGCACTTCCGACTTGCTCTCCTCGATGTGAGAACGCAGCAGCAACTGCGCCTGATCGACGCGGCGCTGCAATACCGCCCGCAGGATCTTGGCGTGTTCCTGGTAAGTCATGTCGACGCGCTGTTCCTTGGTGAAATCCAGCCGCCTGATGATGCGGATGCGCTCGGTCAACTCGCGATGAATGCGCGCCATCTCGTCATTGCCGGTCGCTGCCACCAGGGTGGCGTGGAAGTCCTCGTCGGCGGACGCCACGGCGCGGCCATCGGCGAGGCGCTCGCCCGCCGGCACCAGCCAGACCGCCTTCAGCTCATCCAGGGAGGGCCGCTCGGTCATCTCGCACAGGCGCTTGACCGCCGCGGCTTCAAGCACGACCCGCACGTCGTAGAGATTCTCGAACATGCGGAAATCGAACGGCTTGACGCGCCAGCCGCTGCGGAACATCACTTCCAGGTAGCCCTCGGACTCCAGGCGGTAAAGCGCCTCCCGGACCGGCGTGCGGCTCACCTGCATGCGCGTGGCGACCTCGGCTTCGGTGAAGCGGTCTCCGGGCATCAGGTGAAAGTCGAAGATTTCCGCCTTGATGCCCTCGTAAACGCGCACGGCGAGGCCGGCCACCCGCTCCACCGGGGCAACCGGTGCGGGTCCGCGGGGGGCACGGGCGGCCTTGCGTGCGATGATGGGTCGAATTTCGCTCATGACGCCATTTTCACGCAAAGTGGCATGCCACGGCGTGCGCGCCGGAAGCCTCGCGCAGGAGCGGCATCTCGGCAGCGCATCTGGCGGCGCCCTGGCCGCACCGGCCATAGAACCGGCAAACCGCGGGGTCGGGGTCGATGGGACTGCGCACCTCGCCGGAAAGCCGGATGCGCCCGCCGGCGAGATTGGCCGCCCCGCCCGGGATCGCCGATACCAGCGCGCGCGTGTAGGGATGGCGCGGATTGGCGAACACCTCCCCGGCCGGACCGGACTCCACCACCCTGCCCAGGTACATCACAACGACCCTGTCGCACAGCAGGCGCACGACGTTGAGGTCGTGCGAAACAAACAGATAGGCAAGGCCGCGCTCGCGGCGCAAGCGCGCCAGCAGTTGCAGGATGATGGCCTGCACCGACACGTCCAATGCCGACGTGGGTTCGTCGAGGATCAAGAGGTCCGGTTCCGATGCCAGCGCCCGTGCGATGCCCACGCGCGCCTTTTGCCCGCCGGAAAGCTGGTGCGGGAAGCGTGACAGCAACTCCGGCGCGAGGCCCACCGCGTTGGCGAGCCCGCGCACCGCCGCGGCAAGGTCGCCGCGCGCGCCTTTCAGCAAGCGCATCGGCTCGGCAATGGTGTCGGCCGCGCTGTAGCGGGGATTGAGGCTGTCGGTCGGATCCTGGAACACCATCTGGATCTTCGCCCGCTCGGGATGCGCCGCGAACTGCGCCGCCGGCACGGCGCCGATATCACGCTCGCGAAACACGATCGCACCCTCGCTTGCGTCCAGGAGCCGGCTGACCAGGCGTACCAGCGTGGACTTTCCGCACCCGGATTCGCCCACCAGGCCGACCGATTCGCCGGCATGGATGCGCAGGTTGACATCATCGACGGCATGCAGCATCGCGGTGCGCTTGAGCGCCGCGATGCGCTTGCCAACCGCGAAACGGCGCGACAGGCCGACCGTTTCCAGCAGCACGCCGCTCATGCCGCCTCCGCCATGGCCGCGAGCGGATGCCAGCACGCCACGCCGGAGGCCGCCTCGGCATCGATGCGCGGCAAAGGCGCATCGCAGGCGCTGCTGCCGCGTTCGCAGCGTTCACGAAACCGGCACGCCGGCAAATCGTTGCGCCGCAGGTCCGGCAGGTTGCCGGGGATCGAACTCAAGCCCTCGAGCACCGAATCCGCCGCCGGCGTGGCGCGGATCAGTTGCGCGGTATAAGGGTGGCGTGGCGCGGCGAACAACGCCGCGCGCGGCGCCGCTTCCACGATGTGACCGGCATGCATGACGATGATGCGGTCGCAATGCTCCGCCGCCAGCCCGAGGTCGTGGGTGATGAATAGCGTCGCCATCCCCGAGGCGCGCGCACGCTCGGCGATCAGGTCCATGATGCCGGCCTGGGTCGTGACATCCAGGCCGGTGGTGGGTTCGTCGGCGATCAGGAGCGAGGGCCCGCAGGCCAGCGCCAGGGCGATCATCACGCGCTGGCACATGCCACCGGAGAGTTCGAACGGATAGGCGGAGTACCGGCGCTCCGGATCGGGAATGTTGACCGAACGCAACGCCTCGACGGCGCGCGCGCGCAGATCGGCGGAGCGCACCGCCGCGTGGCGCTTCAACACGTCTTCAATCTGCGCGCCAACGCGGCGGATCGGGTTCAGGGCAGTGCGCGGATTCTGGAAGATCATCGAGATCTCGCGGCCGCGGATCTCGGCCAGTTCCGACTCGCGCGCCTTGAGCAGGTCCAGGCCGCCGAACAGCGCCGAGCCGCCGGTCACCCGGGCTGCCGCGTCCGAGATGCCCAGCATGGCGAAGGACAGCACCGACTTGCCGGAGCCGCTCTCCCCCACCAGGCCGACGGTCTCGCCCTTGCGGATGGCCAGGTTGAGCCCTTGCAGTGCATGGACCACGCCGGAGCGGGTGCGGAATTCCAGCCCGAAATTCTCGACCTTGAGCAGCGGTATCTCGTTGCTCATGTGCGACGCCTCGGATCGATGATGTCGCGCAAACCATCCCCCAGCAGGTTGAAGCAGAACACCGCCAGCATCAGCACCATGCCGGGGAAGAACGCCACCCACCATTCGCCGGAGATGATGTAGGTGGCGCCTTCGGCGACCATGATGCCCCACTCGGGAATCGGCGGCCGCACACCCAGGCCGATGAATGAAAGCCCCGCCGCGTTGAGGATGGCCCAGCCCATGTTGAGCGACACCTGCACCATGGCCGGCGGCAGGATGTTGGGAAAAATGTGGTGCGACAGGATGCGCCAGTCGCCATTGCCGGCCAGGCGGGCTGCCTCGACGAATCCCGCATTGCGCCGCACATTGGCCTCGGCGCGCGCCACCCGGATGTAGAACGGCAGGTTGATGATGGCGGTCGCATAGACGATGTTGGCGACCGAATTGCCCAGCGCGGCGACGATGCCCATTGCCAGCACGAACAGCGGGAAGGCCATGATGGTATCGGCCAGGCGCAGGATGATGCGGTCCCACCAGCCACCGAAAAATCCGGCGGCGAGGCCCAGCGTGATGCCGAACACGAACGACAGCGCCACTGCCGCCACCGCGATGCCGAAATCAAGCCGGGTGGCGACGATGATTCGCGAGAGGATGTCGCGCCCAAGGGAATCGGTGCCGAACCAGTGCGCCAGCGAAGGCGGCTGCATGGCCCGCGCGGTGTCAGTGGCCAGCGGGTCGTAGGGCGCGATGAAGGGGCCGAACACCGCCAGCAGGACAAACGCGGTGAAGAGCGCGAACGCGCCGAGCGTCACCAGGTTTTCGGAGAGTACATAGCGGATGTGCCGCAGGGTGGCGCTCATTGAACGAGCCTCCAGTCACTGCGTGACATCCTCCCCGAGGGAGGCGCATTTAACGATTCGGCGCTCCCTTCGGGCGGCCGGGCGAGAGCGCTCATCACGCCTCCAGCCCGACACGCGGGTCGATCAGGCCGTAAACCAGGTCGATCGTCAGGTTGAGCAGCACGTATAGCACGCCCATGGTGAGCACGAAGCCCTGGATGGGCGCGTAGTCCGAGGCGGTGAGCGACTCGATCGCGTAGGAGCCGATGCCGGGCCAGGCGAACACTTTTTCCACCAGCACGTTGGAGCCCAGCAGGAACGAGAACACCATGCCCAGGGTGGTAACCACCGGAAGCAAGGCGTTGCGGAAGGCGTAGGTGTACAGCACGGTAGAGGGCGAAAGTCCGGACGCCCGCGCGGTGCGGATGAAGTCCGAGGACAGCACGCCCAGCATGGAGGCGCGCGTCATGCGCGCCAGCGGCGCCAGCACAAACAACCCCATGGTGATGGCGGGCAACACCAGTTGCGCCAGGCAGGCGCGAAACAGGGCGCCCTCGCCTGCCAGCAGGCTGTCGATCAGGTACATGCCGGTCACCGCTTTCGGCGGCGAAAACACCGGGTCGAGGCGGCCCAGGGGCGAAGGTGCGATGCCAAGCAGGAAATAGAACACGTAGGCCAGCAAGAGGCCGGTAAAAAAGGTCGGCAGCGATACGCCGGCGGTGGTGATCAGTCGGCACAGGTGATCGATCCATGAGCCAGGGCGGGTCGCCGCCATGATGCCCAGCGGCAAGGCGATCACGGTGGCCAGGAGCAGCGCAAAGAAGGTAAGTTCCAGCGAGGCCGGCAGGCGCTGCACCAGTTCGGTCAGCACCGGCTGGCCGGTGGACAGGCTTTGCCCGAAATCGCCATGCGCGAGATCCCGCAGGTACAGCCCGAACTGTTCGACCAGGGTCTTGTTCAGGCCGAGCTTTTCGCGGATCTGTTCGACCGCCTCCGGCGTGGCGGCGGCGCCGGCAAAAAACGCCGCCGGGTCGCCGGGCAAGGCCCGCGTCAGCAGGAAGGTGACCACCACCACGCCGATCAGGTTGGGAATCGCGCCGATCAGGCGCAGGGCGATGACGCGGATCATGCAGGCTTGGGGATCAGGCTGACATGCGCGGAAACCACGCGCCAGCCTTCGGCGGTACGCATCCACGTCTGGCTCTGGCGGCCCAGCTTGCCCGGCACGGTTTCGCGCTCGAACATGGTGTTGGCAGTGGCCATGTCGCGTCCATAGGTGGTGATCAGGGTGCCGCTGATGGTGCGCGCCAGCCCGGCCGGCGAGCGCGCCGAGCGGAAGGCCGCGATCTGGTCGTAGCCGTAGAGGTTCTCGCCCATGCCGTAGCGCAGGGTGAGCGGGCTTTTCCAGAACAGTTCGTCCAGCACCGCCACATCGTTGGTGTTGAGCGCGACTTCATAGCGCTGGAAGGCCGCGGTCACTTCGGCGACGACTTCGGGGATGTTGATTTCAAGCATGACGATTCCTTAAACGGGGTTGACGACCGGCGATTGTGCAACACCGCGCGCTTCCAGCCAGGCCGCGACCCGCAAGGCATCCGCCTCATGCCAAGGCCGGGCGATGACCTGCACGCCGATCGGCAACTGGCCGGCCTGCGGCACTGGCACGGCCACGATCGGCAGGCCGATGAACGAGAGCGGCTGGGTCAGCAGGCCCATCGAGGGCCGTGACGGCACCTGCACGCCGTTGAGATCGAAGGTTTCCGCGCCGATCGGCGTGGCATGGGTGGGCGTGGCCGGCGCGAGGATGATGTCGACCTCGTCGAACACGCGCATGACCTGGTCGTAGAACCATTTGCGAAAGCGCTGTGCCTGCAAGTACCAGGCAGCCGGCGCCAAGGCGTTGGCGATGAAGCGGTCACGAATCAGCGGTTCGAAGTCATTCGGCCGCGAGCGCAGATCCGGCAGGTGCAACTGGCTGCCCTCCACCGCCGTGATCACGAATGCAGCGCCCCGTGCGAGTTGCGCCTGCGGCAGGCTCACCTTACGGGAGGCGCCCAGCGCCTGGGCCACGATGTCGCGCGCCTTCAGGGCGCCCGGCGTGGCGTTGGTTTCGAAGTAGTCACCGGCGATCGCAATGCGCAACCCGTCGATGCCCTTGGCGAGCGCGGCGGAGGCCGGTTCCACCGCCGCGGCCGATTGCGCCGGGTCGCCGCGGTCGATGCATTGCAGGGCGTCGTACACCGCCGCCAGGTCCAGCGCACTGCGTGCAAACGGCCCGACATGATCAAAGCTGCCAGTGAACGGATAAGAGCCCTTGCGCGACAGGCGCCCGTAGGTGGGCTTGATGCCGAATATGCCGCACAGCGAGGACGGCACGCGGATCGACCCGTTGGTATCGGTACCCAGCGTCAGCGGCACCATGCCGGCCGCCACCGCAGCCCCCGAGCCACCGGACGAACCGCCGGCGATGCGCGTCAGGTCGTGCGGATTGCGGCACGGCCCGTAATGCGTGTTCTCGGTGGTGAATCCGAAGGCGTACTCGTCCATGTTGAGCGCGCCCACCAGCACTGCGCCGGCCGCCTTCATCTGCGTGACCAGCGTGCAATCGGCTGCGGCCGGCGGCAGGTCGCGGTTGATTTTCGAGCCGGCCAGGGTGGTGAGGCCCTGCACATCGAACAGGTTCTTGACGGCATACGGAACACCTGCCAGCGGCGGCAGGGTCTGGCCGGCTGCGCGCGCCGCATCGACGGCTGCCGCCTCGGCCAGCGCCCGCTCACGCGTGACCTCGGTAAAGGCATTGACCTTGCCATCCGCCGACGCGATGCGCGCCAGCGCTGCTTCCGCCACGGCCACCGCAGTCACCTCGCCGGATCGGACCTTTGCCGCCGCTTCCAGTGCGGTCAGCTCGTGCAGGCCGCTCATGGGCGCCACACCGGCGCCGGCTCGTCTTCCGGCGCCAGCTTGAACGCATTGACCTGGGCGGCGATGCCGGCAAGGCGCTCGAAGTTCACCACGACACCGGGCATGTGCTCGGGCGCGATCGGCAGCTCCAGCGCCGCGGCGGTGGCAACGATATAACTGGACATCTCATTCTTGGTCATGGCGCGTGCCTTCAGGTCTTGGAGATCGACCGGTAGTCCGGCTCGAGATGGAACCAGTACATGTAGCCCTGCACGTTTTTCTGCATCGCCACATCCATGAGCGGCTGGAACAGCGGCACCCGCGGTACTTCCTCGTAGGCCAGCTTGAGCATGGCCTTGACCTCGCCGTCGTAGATCGGCTTGCTCTCGGCGAACTTGGCGTTCATGATCATCTTGTCCAGTGCCGGGTTCTTGTAGCTCATGGTGTTGAACACCGCGTCCTGGCTGTGATAGCACCAGTAGAAGAAGTACTCCGGATAATTGAGCCAGCCGCCGAAGCGGTTGACGATGAGCGGCATGTCCTTCTTGAGCAGCTGCGCGCGCCAGTTGGCACCCGGCACCTTGTTGATGGTGGTCTTGATGCCGATGGACGCCAGGCTTTCCTGGATCAGGATGGCCATGGGCTCGGACACCGTGCCGTTGCCCAGGTCGAACGACAGCGTGGTCTCGAAGCCGTTCTCGAAGCCGGCCTCCTTGAGCAGGGCCTTGGCCTTGGCAATGTCGTTCTTGTAGCCGGTGGGCTGCGGCCAGGCGATGGTCTTCACGTCGTTGGAGGCGGCACCGTACATCTTGGCACCGCGGCCATAAAGTGCGGATTCGTAGAGTTTGTCGTAGGGCACGGCCCAGGCGATCGCCTGGCGCACCTTGGGGTTGTTGAACGGCGGCTTGGTGGTGAGCATTCCCAGGTACCAGATCGAGTTCTCGATCGGCATGGAATTGACCTTGATGTTGCCGCCTTCCTTGGCCACTTCGGAAAAGTCCTTGGGCGGCAGGCTGTAGGTCATGTCGATGTCGCCCTTGACCAGGAGCGCGCGGCGGTTGCCGGCGTTCGGCACGTCGCGCTGGATCACGCGCTTCAAGGCCGGCAAGGGGCCGTTCTTCCAGTCGTCGTTGCGGGTGAAGATGATCTCCTGGCCCGGCTTCCACGACTCCACCTTGAAGGCGCCGCCGCCGGCGATGTTGCTTTTGGTCCAGTTCAGGCCCCACGGGTCCTGCGGCGTGGCGTTCTTCTTGACCAGTTCGGAGTTGTAGATGCCCGGCACCGGCACGGCAATGTCGTTCATGGTCATCTTGTCGCGCCGCACGAAGTCGATGCGGAAGGTGAGATCGTCGACGACGACGAATTGCTTGGGGTCCTCGAGCGAGCCGGCCTTCATCTGGAAAGTCGGGAAGCCGCCCACCGTCACCGCGCGGTCGAAGGACCACTTGACATCCTTGGCGGTGATCGGTGTGCCGTCATGGAATTTGGCCCCCTTGCGCAACTTGAAGGTGACGGAATTGCCGTCCGGCGCGATCTTCCAGGACTCGGCCAGTTCCGGCTCGAGCTTGGTGTAGTCATACATCACCTGGCCGTCGGGCAGCTTCTTCTTGCCGAAGGTCATCAGGCGGTCGTAGCACATCCACGACACCGAATAGCTGGGCCGGTTGGCACCCACGGTGTGGATGTCGAGCGAATTGGGACCGAACTCGTTAGCCACCACCAGGACGTCCTTGGGGCGCCCCTGTGCGATTGCGGCAGCCGTCCACAGCGCCGGTGCGGCGGCAGACGCGGCGCCGATCGCGCCGGTTTGCAGGAATTTGCGTCGCTTCATTTGATGCTCCTTGGCAGGTCGTGGATGTTGAAGTGGATGAAAAAAACGTCAGCTGCGGCTGGCGATGTAGGCGCGCCAGCCGCCAAAATGGGTAATGTCGGTCGCGCCCTCGAGCGCCAGCGGCTCGCAGACAAAGCCCTTGGTCCAGGTGCCGTCGTCGAGTTCGACCGTACCGATCGCCAGCGGCGCCGGCACTTCACAGACGAAGCCGCCGAAGTTGGCCAGCGGCATGTCCCACAGTTCCAGCACGATGGCAGCACCGCCCTGCCCGACCCGCTTCAAGCCGGGCTTGGGCGGCGTGGTGCCGGGCAATGCGAACAGGCGGTAGGCCGGTGCGGAACACGCCTCGCGCACACGCCTGGCGCCGCGGCTGGTCAACTGATGGTTGAGCGGCATGCCGGTCAGGTGCGCTCCCACCACGGCCACGCGCACCTGTCCCGCGCCAGGCCCCGCCTTCGGCCCGGACGAATCGCCTTCCGGCAACGCGATTCCGGTGACCCCGAGGGACAAGCCGTTCGAGGCCTGCCAGCGCTGCGCCAGTTCGCACAAGGCCGCATCAGCCCAGGCAGGCGCAATGAACGTGACCCCGAACGGCAGGCCGTCCTCGCGCATTGACGCCGGAATGGCCACCGCGCTCATGTCGAGGAAGTTGACGAAGTTGGTATAGGTACCCAGGTGGCTGTTCTTCGCCACCGGATCGGCATTGACCTCGGCGATGGTGTAAATGGTCGGCGCAGTCGGCACCATCAGCACATCGATATCCGCCCACATCGGCGCGACCGCGCGACGCAGTTCCTCCAGCCGGTAGTGGGCCTTGAAGGCGTCGGTGGCGGAATACTTCGCGGCCTGGCCGATCACCGTGCGCACGGTCGCATCGATCTCCTCGGGACGCTCGCGCATCCAGGCCTCGATGGCGGCGTGACGCTCGGCCACCCATGGGCCCTGGTAAAGAAGCGCCGCGGTTTCAGCCAGCGCGTCAAAATCAATTTCGACAATGCTGGCACCGTGCGCGCGCGCGTGGGCGAGCGCCTTTTCGTACGCGCGGGCCTGGAGCGTGTCGCCAAAGAATTCCGGCGCGCGCGGCACACCGATGCGCAGGGTCTGCGGCAAGGCCACGAGCGTGCCAGGAGCGCGCGAGTAGGCATCGGCCGCGTCGTAGCCAGCGGCGACCGCCAGCACCGCCTGCGCGTCCGCGGCGGTGAGGGCGAAAATCGAGACGCAGTCGAGCGTGCGGCAGGCCGGCACCAGGCCGCGCGCGGAGATCGCACCTCGCGTCGGCTTCAAACCGACGATATTGTTGAACCCGGCCGGCACCCGCCCCGACCCGGCGGTATCGGTGCCCAGCGAAAACGCCACCAGGCCGCGCGCCACCACCGAAGCGGAGCCGGAGGAGGAACCGCCCGAGACATAGTCAGGGTTGAAGCTGTTGGGAACGGCGCCATAAGGGGAGCGCGTGCCGACCAGGCCGGTGGCGAACTGGTCGAGATTGGTCTTGCCTATCAGGAGCGCACCGGCGGCGCGCAGGCGCCTGACCACCTCGGCATCTTCAGAGGGCTGGTAGGCGAACGCCGGGCAACCGGCCGTGGTCGGCAGGTTGCGGGCATCGATGTTGTCCTTGATCGCGAACGGAATGCCGTAGAGAGGAAAACGCGCCCAGTCGAAGCCGGCGGCGGCAAAGCGTTTCTCAAGTTCCGCGGCCTCGGCCAGCAAGGCCTCGGGCGCTACGCGGGATATCCAGGCGCAATCCGGCCCCTTGTCGGCCAGGCGGGCAAGGCATTCGCGCACCACCGTTTGCGGTGTCGTGGCGCCCGCCCGGTAAAGGGCGAGAAGTTCCGGAATCAGCATCGTGGTTGCCGCAAAAGCCCATCATGTATACAAGACGGTGTTTCGCAAGCCGCATGCCATCCCTGCCTGCCGTTGCAAGCCCATGATTAATCGATGTTATTTCGTGTTCTCCGCACGCCGCGAAAGAATCAGCCACGCCTCTTTATGGTGCACGCCGCCTCCCCAGGCGCACGCGCGCGTGCGTCAGGCTGCGACCGCCCGAAACGGCGCGAGGTGGCCGAGGAACACCCTGGCGACGCGTTCCCACGAGAATGTCAGCGCATGCGCACGGGCGGCCGCGCGCGGCACCTCCAGTGCACCGAGGGCGGCGCGCCTGAGGTCATGGTCAAGCACGCCTGAACCGCTTGCGCCCACCACGTCGGCCGGCCCGGCCACCGGAAATGCCGCCACCGGTACACCGCATGCCAGCGCCTCCAGCAACACCAGGCCAAAGGTGTCGGTCAGGCTGGGAAAAACGAAAGCATCGGCGCAGCGGTAGTACGCGGGCAGGTCCTGGTGGTCCACCGCGCCGGCGAAATGCACTGCCGGGAACTCGCGCTTGAGTGCGGCCAGCTGCGGCCCGCCGCCCACCACCCATTTGCTGCCCGGCAATTGCAGGCGCAGGAAGGCCGTCAGGTTCTTCTCCACCGCCACCCGGCCCACGTAGGCGAACACCGGCCGGGGCATGTCGGGATGCGTCGCGCAAGGCCCCTCCGGAACAAAGCGCTCGACGTCCACGCCGCGCGGCCAGATCACCGTGTTCGCAAAGCCCTGCGCCACCAGGTCCTGGCGGATGGTTTCCGTGGGCACCATCACGCGTGCCGCGCGGGAGTGGAAGCGCCGCAGCCACGCATAGGTGATGGCCTTGGGCACCGGCGCGCGGGCGCGCACGTACTCGGGGTAGCGGGTGTGGTATGAGGTCGTGAACGGCCAGCCGCGCCGCACGCAGATGCGCCGGGCGGCGATGCCCAGCGGCCCCTCGGTGGCGATATGGATCGCTTCAGGCGCCAGTGTCTCAAGGGCGCGCCGCACCCCCGCACCGGGAAACAAGGCCAGCCGGATCTCGGGGTAGGTAGGACACGGCATGGTGCGGAAACTCGCCGGGGTCACCATGTGCACTTCGTGCCCGAGATGGCCGAGTTCACGCGCGAGCGTGCCCAGGGTGATCACGACCCCGTTGACCTGCGGCGGTGCCGCATCGGTGACGATGACGATCCTCATGCGGGTACCTCCTGCGGAACGCCTTGCGGCGCTTCGATATCGTTCCTGGCTGCCGGCAGGTTGCGACCGCCCCATTCGACGATCTTCAGTTCGCCGGCATGGGTTTCCACCAGGGCGGTGAGGCTTTCCACCCAGTCACCATCGTTGCAGTACAGGACGCCATCGATGTCGCGGATCTCCGCCTTGTGGATATGCCCGCACACCACGCCGTCGAGTCCGCGCCGGCGCGCCTCGTTGGCCAGCGCATGCTCGAAATCCGAGATGAAACTCACCGCGTTTTTCACCTTGTGCTTGAGGTACTGGGACAAGGACCAGTAGGGAAAGCCGAGACGCACGCGCAGGTGGTTGAACCAGTGATTGAAGTGCAGGATCACGGTGTAGAGCGAATCCCCCAGATAGGCCAGCCACTTGGCGTGGCGGATCACGCCATCGAACAAATCGCCGTGGATCACCAGCAGGCGGCGACCGTCGGCGGTGACATGGACCACATCGTCGACCACTTCCACGCCGCCGAAATTGAGGTTCAGGTAGTCGCGCAGGGGCTCGTCGTGATTGCCCGGCACATACACCACGCGGGTGCCCTTGCGCGCCTTGCGCAACAGTTTTTGCACCACGTCGTTGTGGGCCTGCGGCCAGTACCAGGACTTTTTCAGGCGCCAGGCGTCAACGATGTCGCCTACCAGGTAGAGCGTCTCGGACTCGTGGTCCCTGAGGAATTGGAGCAGGTATTCGGCCTTGCAGCCGGCGGTGCCAAGATGGATATCGGATATCCAGATCGTGCGATAAGGGGGGGTGATGTCGGCTGGCAGGTCGGAGGGTCGCACGCGTGGTCTGGTCTGGATGCGTTCAACCGATTAGACACACGCGAGGTTTCATCATCGTGAACGTCCGGTGACGTTCACGTGACAAACAAAGCAGACCGCTACGTGCGGCGACGCTTCAACGTCTTGCGCATCCCGCGCAGGCTTACCTTGGCGACTGGCGACTTGGGGCCGGCGAGCTGGTCGAGCAGGCGCTTTTGCACCGGGTTTGCGCTGGGCCTGCGCGTGTAGTTGCCATCCTGGCCCAGTTCCCACACGCCCGCGTCGCGCCGCAGGTAAGGTGCGAGTCCCACGTCATACACCCGCTTGGCGAGCGCGACGTCGAGTACCGGGAAACATACTTCGACGCGACGGAAAAAGTTGCGATCCATCCAGTCCGCGCTCGACAGATACAGGCGTGTCTGACCGTCGTTGTGAAACATGAAGACCCGGCTGTGCTCAAGGAAACGTCCAACCGCCGACACGACCCGAATGTTTTCGGACACGCCGGGCAGCCCGGGTATCAACGCGCAGGCGCCACGGACGATGAGGTCGACCTTCACGCCGGCACGGGAGGCGGCATACAAGGCCTCGATGACCTTCGGCTCAAGCAACGCGTTCATCTTGGCGACGATCCGCGCCTTCGAACCCGCCTTGGCAAGCGCCGTCTCGTGATGGATCGCCTTCATCACGTTCTCGTGAAGCGAAAACGGTGATTGCCACAAGTGCTCCAGCTTGCGCGCCTTGGACAGCCCGGTCAGCTGGCGGAACACCTCGTTCATGTCCCCGGTCAGCGAATCATTGGCGGTGAGCAGGCCGAAATCGGTGTACAGCCGGGCGGTGCGCGGGTGGTAGTTGCCGGTGCCCATGTGCGCATAGCGCTTCAGACGCCCGCCTTCGCGCCTGACCACAAGCAGCATCTTGGCGTGGGTCTTGTGGCCAACCACGCCATACACCACATGCGCTCCCACCTCTTCCAGTTTGGCGGCCCAGTTGAGGTTGGTTTCCTCGTCGAACCGCGCCATGAGTTCCACAACGACCGTGACTTCCTTGCCGCTCTTGGCCGCCTTCACCAGCAGTTCCATCAATTCGGATTCCGCGCCGGTCCGGTAGATGGTCTGCTTGATCGCGATCACCGAAGGCTCGGTCGCGGCCGCCCGCAGAAACTCGATCACCGGATCGAACGACTCGAACGGATGGTGCAGGAGGATGTCACCTTCCGAGATGGCGGCGAACATCGAAGTGGCATCCGAAAACTGCACCGGATGCACCGGTTGGAACAGCGGGAACTTGAGGTCCGGGCGATCCACCGCGTCGGCAAGCTGCATGAGTCGCGCCAGGTTCACCGGTCCATCGGCACGGAACAGGTCCGCGTCCTGCAGATCGAACTGCTGCAACAGGTACTCCACCACACCGGGCGGACAATCGGTGCCCACCTCCAGCCGCACCGCATCGCCGAAATGACGCTGCGGCAACTCGCCCTGCAACGCCTGCTTGAGGTTGGTCATCTCCTCCTCGTCAACGAACAGGTCGCTGTTGCGGGTGACGCGGAACGCATGGCATCCCTTTACCGCGATGCCGGGAAACAACTCATCCACATAGCGCATGAGCAGCGTCGACAAGAGGATGAAGGCGTTCTGACCAAACAGTTCGGCGGGTAGCGCGATCAGCCGGGGAAGGATGCGCGGTGCCTGCACGATCGCAAGCTTGGCATCCCGCCCGAACGCATCCCGCCCCTCGAGTTCCACCGCGACATTCAGCGACTTGTTGAGCACGCGGGGAAACGGGTGCGCAGGGTCCAGCCCGATCGGCGTCAGGACCGGAAAGATCTGTTCCTCGAAATAGCGACGCCCCCAGGTGTCGAGTTGCGGTGTCCAGTTGGGGCGGTACATGAAATTGACCCCTGCCTTCTCCATCGCGGGCAGGATCGCCTTGTTGAGCAATTCGTACTGGCGCCCGACCAGTGTGCGCACGCGCGCCTGCACCGCGGACATGACTTCGCCCACCGGCATCCCGTCGGCCTCGCGATGCATCGGATCGCTGATGGTCTGCTCAACCAGCCCGGCAAAGCGAACCTCGAAAAACTCGTCCAGGTTGGAACTGACGATGCATACGAACCGCAGGCGTTCGAGCAAGGGGTTCGATTCGTCGGCCGCCTGGGCCAGCACCCGCTCATTGAAGGCCAGTATCCCCAATTCGCGGTTGATCAATGGCAGATTCGGGGCGGTTTTGATTTTGGGTTCCATCGCGCGCATACTTGACTCGAATAGTGACAGACTGATGACATCGTTGCTTGTCGGGAAGTAAACCACACCCCGGACATCGGGCCGCCGTGCCGGCTGTCACATATCCGTCACATCACAACTGTATGATCGGTTTGAGTTTTTTCTGACCAAAGCTGATTCTGCGGACTTCACGAGCTGCATTCCTGCAGGCCCGTGCCACCTCGGGTGACCAGATCTTGCCACTGAGTGCAAATCCATCCCAGCAACTGCAAGTTGCTTCAATCGATCTCGGTTCCAACAGTTTCCGCCTCGAAATCGGCCGCGCCGAAGGCGGCCACATCTACGTCCAGGATTCCCTGCGCAGCAACGTCCGTCTGGCCGCCGGACTGCGCGAAGACAAGCATCTCGACGCCGAATCGCAGACCCGCGGCCTGGACGCCCTCGCCCGCTTCGCCCAGCGCCTGGCCGGATTCCCGAAAACCCATGTGCGGGTGGTCGCCACCAACACATTGCGGGTGGCCCGCAACGCGCAGGCCTTTATCGCCGAAGGCGAGAAGATACTCGGCTTTCCCATCGAGGTGATCGCCGGCCGCGAGGAGGCGCGCCTGATCTTCTCCGGCGTCGCCCATAGCGTGCCGGCAAACGAGGACCGGCGCCTGGTGGTCGATATCGGCGGCGGTTCGACCGAATTTTCGGTCGGCACAGGCTTCGAGCCGGAGTTGATGGAAAGCCTGTACATGGGTTCGATCAACTCCACCCTCGGTCATTTCCCGGGCGGGTTCATCGACGAATTCACCATGAAGCAGGCCGAACTGGCCGCGCGGCGCGAAATCCAGGTGATATCGGCGGCCATCATGCGCAGCGGCTGGACCACCGCCATCGCCTCATCCGGCACCGCGCGCACGATAGCGCGCATCCTTGCCGAGCACAACGGCGGCGACGGCAGCATCACGGCGCAAGGCATGCGCTGGCTTAAAAAACGCCTGCTGGCCGCCGGCAGCATCGATGACATCGATTTCCCCAGCCTGAAGCGCGAGCGCGCCATCAATCTGCCGGGCGGCTTTGCGATCCTGTCGGCGGTGTTCGACGAACTGGCCATCGACAGGATGCAGGTGGCCGACAACTCGCTGCGCCTGGGCGTCCTCTACGACCTGCTCAATCGCCTTGCCCTGCCTGAAGCGGCACACGACAAGCGCGAAGACACGGTGACGCAGTTCGAGATCCGCTACCGCACCGATCTGGGCCAGGCGCAACGCATCGCCGCGCTGGCATGCACACTCGCGCGGGACTGCATCCCGCAGATCGACAACGCGCCGGACGACATGCTGCGCTTTGTCGAATGGGCGGCGCGCCTGCATGAAGTGGGGCTGACCATCGCCCACAACGGCTACCACAAGCATTCCGCCTATATCGTGGCCAACGCCGACATGCCCGGGTTCTCGCGCGACGAACAAAGGCGTCTTTCGCTGCTGATCCTGGGCCACGCCGGCAAGCTGCCCAAGCTGGCGCGCGAAACCATGCCGAAGGCCTGGTGGCTGGCCGCGGCATGCCTGCGCCTGGCGGCACTGATCTATCGCAGCCGCCAGAAACTCGCCATGCCGCACCTGCAACTGAGCCTTGAGGGCAAGCGCCTGCGTCTTGCCTGCGACGAGGCCTGGCTTGCGGCCAACCCGCTGACGACGTACTCGCTGGAGCAGGAAGTCAAGGCCTGGCAGGAACTGGGCGACGCGCGGCCGTTCAACTTCGCGGTGGTGACGCCGGTGGCGCTGGCGGCCTGAGGCCGCCTCACGCGTGCTGCCGCTCCGGCAGGCGCATCAGCGCGCGGCCCATGCGGATCTGCGCACCTTCCTCGATGCCGTCGCACAGTGCGTATCCTGGCGGCGCGAACACGATGATGGTGGACCCGTGTTCGAACCAGCCGAGTTCCTCGCCCTTGGCAACCCGTGCATTGCAGGCAATCCGGTTGGCGCCGCGATAGCGCAGGTTCATGAGCACGTCCGCGCAATGCAGGCGGATCCCGGCCACCAGGATGGCGGCCACCGGCACCAGCGCGATGGTGTCGCCGTTGCGCGCGAGCACCAGCGGCAAAACCACGCGCTCGTTGCGGCAGTAGAGGCGCTCGACGCGCTTCAAGGCCACCGGGTTGACGTTCCAGGTGTCGCCCGAAATGTAGGTGGCGGTGCCCAGCGTGGCGTCATGCGGCGCGTGAAAGCGGTGGTACATCGCCGCGGTGAGCCGCAGGGTCACGTAGGTGCCGTCGCGAAAGCCCGCCGCCAGCGCAGCGTCCGGAATCAGGTCTTCAATGCGATACGGGAATCCCTTGGCCTGGATCAGCATGCCGGCCCGGACCCGGCCGCAGGCGCCGACGATCGCATCGCTCGGGCTGGCCAATACGTCGGGATCCGCATCCACGCTGCGCGCCCCGACACGCAACTCGCGGGTGAAGCAGTCATGCATCGAGGTGAAGTGCTGCTTCCTGGCGTCGGAAAGATCAAGCCCGGAGAAAAAGCGCCACACCGCGATCGAGGCGTCGCGCACCAGCGGTTGCTCGATACGCGCGAACCAGCCCATGAAAATGGTGGCCCAGCGACGCGGAATGCGATTGGTCAGGAGGAAGTTGAGATCCTCCCACGCCATCAGGCGGGCGACGAAATTTTTCATGTTCATATTCCTGTAGTGCATTCGGCGTAAACCGCCGAAGCATGGACATCGAAGCCACCACCCTCGCCCTCTACACGCTTGGCCTGGCGGCCGCCGCCGCCTCGCTCGGCAAACTCAACACCCGGCTGGAGCTTTCCAGGGCCAAGCATCCCTCCCTGGCCGGCCATTCCCGCATGGCGCGCCGGGTGGCGCGCTTGCTGCCGTTCTACGAATTCGACGAAGCCGAATTCTTCGCCACCGATGGCGCGCCCGACGACATCGCCGAGCAAAGGCGCGCCGCGTTCAAGCGCCTCGCGGCCACCTTCCGCGAACGCTTCAGCGCCTCGGTGGAAATGAGCGACGAGGTCGAAGCGTCGATCTCCGACCTGCAGTTCACCTCCGCCTATCGCGTGCCGTTCCAGTACAGCCGCTATGTAAAGCGTCACCTGCGCACCGGGTCGTTCATGCGCGCCTCGCACGGGGTGACCCTGACCGACCTGGATGGCAACCGCTTCTATGACCTGACCGGGTCGTACGGCGTCAACGTCTTCGGCTACGACTTCTACAAGGACTGCATCGACCAGGGCAGCGACCTGGTGCGCGCGCTCGGCCCCGTGCTGGGCGCCTATCACCCGGTGGTGGCCTACAACGTGCGCCGGCTGCGCGAGATCTCGGGCCTGGACGAGGTTTCCTTCCACATGTCGGGCACCGAGGCGGTGATGCAGGCGGTGCGGCTGGCGCGCTACCACACCGGGCGAACCCACCTGGTGCGCTTCTGCGGCGCCTATCACGGCTGGTGGGGCGACGTGCAGCCCGGCGTAGGCAATCCGGTGCCGGCACACGAAACCTACACCTTGAAGGACATGGACGCCGATTCGCTGCGCGTACTGCGCAAACGGCGCGACATCGCCTGCGTGCTGATCAACCCCTTGCAGGCCCTGCACCCCAACGCCGGCGCGCCCGGCGATTCCTCGCTGATCGGCAACGGGCGCCGCGCCGGCTTTGATAAGCTCGCATACACCAAGTGGCTGATCGAACTGCGCCAGATCTGTGACGCACGCGGCATCGCGCTTATTTTCGACGAGGTGTTCGTCGGCTTCCGCCTGGCGCCCGGCGGCGCCCAGGAATATTTCGGCGTCAGGGCCGACATGGTCACCTACGGCAAGACGCTCGGCGGCGGATTGCCGGTCGGCGTGGTGTGCGGCCGCGCGGCCCTGATGAAACGCTTCCGCGACGACCGGCCGGCCGACATCTGCTTCGCGCGCGGCACCTTCAATGCGCACCCCTATGTGATGGCCTCGATGCATGAGTTCCTCAAGGCCATGGAGACCCCCGAAGTCCTGGCTGCCTACCACGGCCTTGACGACACCTGGAACCGCCGCGCTGAGGCGCTCAATGACAGGCTTGCCGGCGAAGGCCTTCCGGTGCGCGTGGCCAACCTCTCGACCATCTGGACCGTGCTCTACACCTGCCCGTCGCGCTACAACTGGATGTTGCAGTACTACCTGCGCGCCGAAGGGCTTGCCCTTTCGTGGGTCGGCAGCGGACGCCTGATCTTCAGCCTGAACTACGGGCAGGCCGAATTCGATGCGGTGGCTGACCGCTTCGTCGCGGCCGCCCGCGCCATGCATTCGGGTGGATGGTGGTGGACGGCGCCCGAGACCACCAACAAGACCATCAAGCGCCGCCTGACGCGGGAACTGCTGCAGCGCCTCGTCGGCCGACGGGCCTGAGGCGCTGCGGAGGGGCTTGCCGCTCACCCGTGATGGTGACGGGCGTGCATCGGGTCGATCCATTCGCCGCGCAGCAGGTAGAGCGGCGCGCGGTAATACAACAGGATGTCGTGAAACGGATCGGTAAGGATCTTGGTCATCCAGACCAGCCCGGTCTGGACGTCCTTGAGCAGAAACAGGTGCACGGTGCGGAACAGCAGCCCGCCGACGCCAAGCGCCAGCCACATCAGCCCGGTGTCATGCCACAGCCCGTCCGACTTGATCAGGCCGCCGAAGGTCGGCGACAGCCACAGGACCACCGGCACCAGGGCCCAGATCGACAGCAGCACCACCTTGCGACGCAGGTTGTAGCCGACCTTGATCTCTTCCTTGTGTTCATGGGTGGCCTGGTTGACTTCGTCGTAGCCCTTGGGCTCGAAGAAGAAATGGCCGGCCTGCCGGCTGGTCATGGACACCAGCCATGCGATGTAGGCTGACACAACCGGGTCGAAAAACAGGAAGGCGTAGGCACAGACGAAACTGATCGCGCTGATCAGGTGCAGGGTCTGGTTCATGCGGCTGTGATGATAGTAGCGGTGATCATCCCAACGCTGGACTGCAAGGGCTTTCAAGAATCCGTTCATCCATCCTCCTGGAGGGTTAGACACTTCATTGGTAACACGCCGGTTGCGATTTTGCGACGTTTTCGTGACCGATTGATTAAGGATTGAATTCCGGTTGAACGCTATCGCTCACGCCTTCGGCCGATCGGCCGGGCTTGCCACTGGCGATGTTGTTGCCCGCCGGCCCATTATTGCCGACCGCAAGGTAGGTCAGGATATGCGGGGCCGGTTGAGGCGGTGCCTGGCGTTCAATGCGCAGCGCGGGCGCGCCGCCGACCAACCAGCCCGCGCGCCAATCCCGCGGCAAGCAAGGCCAGCGCCCAGGCCGGCAGCGGCACGTCGCCGCTGTCATCCCCGCCGCCGGTCGGTGCATTGACCGAGAAGGATTGGGTGACCGAAACCGCCGGCTGGTAAGCGGTGTCTCCGGGTTGCGCCGCCTGCAGGGTGCAGGTGCCTGCGACATTGCCAACCGACACCGTCAGCGTGCTGACGGTACAAATTGCCGGGGTCATACTCGAGATCGTGACCGGCAGGTTGGAACTGGCGGTCGGCGCCAAGGTCAGCGTGGCGCCGGTCTGTTGCGGCGCGATCGCCGCGAACGTGATCGTCTGCGTCAGGCCAACGGCCGTGACGTTGAACGATCGAGTGACCTGCGGGGCGGGCGTGAACGCGGCATTGCCTGCCTGGTTAGCCGCAACCGTGCAAATCCCTACCGCGGCAAGGCTGACCGTGGTGCCGGACACACCGCACACCGTGGGGGTCAGTGAGCTGAAAGTCACCACCAGCCCCGATGAAGCGGAGGCCACGAGCGTGAACGGCGACTGGTCAAGGCGCCGGTTTGCCAACACGTCGAACAGGATCACTTGCGCCGCGGACGGCGGCTGCAGGTTGATGCCGATGAGCACCGGGTCATGGTCCGAGGCACGATATGGCGAGGCAGCGTAGTAGTCCGGCCCGCAGGTGCCGCAGGCGGGCTGCTTGAACTCGAGGTTGTAATCGATGATCGAGGGCTCATCGGCGTTGATATGCCAGTGCTGCGCACTGGCGATTTGCGCCGACAGGCTTGCGCTCGCCAGGGCGTGATCAAGGTGTCCAGCTTCGCCGTCGAAGACGTACGAATACGGTGCGGCGCTGAAGCGTTCGCTCTGGTCGACCAGCCCGCCAGTCACCAGGTCGAATATCGGGTCTTCCTTGCCGTAGGCATTGAGATCGCCGATAACGATCACGTCGTTGTCGCCGGCAGCGGACTTAACGGTATTGACGAACGTCAGCAACGCGGTCGATTGCAGGCGGCGGCGGGCGTTCCAGCAGCCCTGCCCGTCGCCCTGGTCTTCGTCGGCACTGTTGTCGCTCGGGCAGCTACCCTTGGACTTGAAATGGTTGACGATGACGCTGAATTTTTCTCCGTTGGCCAACAGCGAGAACGTGCGCGCCAGCGGCGGGCGATTGTGGATCGGGTCTGCGTCGCTTAAGGACGCGCCCGCCAAGGCCAGGGTGCCGGGTTTGTAGATCATCGCCACCCGGATCGCGTCGGTCCCGGTACTCGGCGGCAGCGGCACCACGGCATAGGTGCCCGCGCCGACCGCGGCATTGAGCGCATCAACCAGGTTTTGCGCCGCGGTGTTGCCGTTGTTCTGGATCTCCATCAGGCCGAAAACGTCCGCGTTGATCGCGGCCATCGCGGCGACGATCTTGGCGCGCTGGCGGTTGAACTCGCTCAAGTCATCCGCCCCGCGACAGTTGGCTGCCGCGACCGATGCGCCCAGCGAGCAACCCTGGCCGGTCAGGCCATCGGCAGTATTGCCGTTGGTGAACGTGGTGAAAAAATTCAGCACGTTGAAACTCGCCACCTTGACATTGCCGCCCACGGCCGGCGGCGTCGCCGTGCGCGGATTGGCGCGCGTGAACACCGGCGGCTCCGTCGGATGGATGCGGTACATCGCGATGCCCGCGTTGTCGTTGGTGGCCAGCCCGTAGTCGATCACCCCGGTGATGCCGGTGGGCAGGATGTCGCCGGCGCGCAGGGTGTTGTCGGCGCCAATGTAGGGCGTCGGATTGGCGTTTTGCGCACTGGTACCGTCGTCGAGCATGATGCTGCTGCGCGCGTTCTGGTCGGCCAGCGCCAGCGCCTGCGCGGTGCCGGGGCGATGCAGGTTGGTCGGCTTGTACAGCCGGCCGCCGGCCGACAGCGTCACCTGCCCGTAGCGACCCTGGAAATAGTTTTGCGACGCCGTCAGCGGGCTGGTGATCTGCACCAGCATGCCCTCGTAGCGCTCGAGGTCGCCTGCGGTCATGACCGGCAGCGTGATCGGCGTGGGCGTGATCGTGCCGGTGCCGACCAAGACGGTCGAGGTGACATTGCTGAACTCGGTTAGCGTGTTGGCCAACGTTACGGGATTGGACGCCGCGCCGGTATTGAACTCGCTCACCGTGCCGGTGATCTGCACCAGTTGCCCCGGGGTGACCGAAGGCGCATTGCTGGTGAAGACGAAAATGCCGTCGGAGGTGGCCGGGTCGCCGTCGCCGACCGGGTCCTGCAGGTAATACCCGTTGTTGTTGACCTTGGTCACCACGCCGCGCGTGGTGCGCACACCGGTCAGCGCACTGGTCGGACCGCTGCCCTGGATCTGGTAAATCGGCGTCCAGGCGCCGGGGACCGCGACTGCGACATTGATCGTGCAAGTCGCCGTCTGGCTATCGTTGTTGGAAAAGCGTACCGCGACCGGGTAGTTGCCGGAAGCGACGCCGGCAGAAAGGCTGAAATTGACGCTCGCCGTGCCGCCGGTCGCCGGTGCGGTCGCGAAAGACAGCAGGCTCATGCCCGCCACATTGCCGGAGAGGAAGACCGCGTTGTTGACGATGCTGTCGGCATCCGAAGCGGTCAGTGTCGCGCTGAAGGGAGTGCCGGTGGCCACCGAAAGCGTCGCCGGGCACATCGGCACGATGCCCGCGACGCCGCCACAGGGGTTGAGCGGCGTCGCGCTATTGCGCGGCGCCGGCGTGCCGACGGTGAAGTCGGCGCTGTTCTGGTTGGTGTCCGTGCAGCCGGCCATGCCGCGCAACAGGGCGGTCGCCGCAGCCGGCGCGGGCGCGGCAGCGCCCTCGAAGAAATTGGCCGTGCCGCCGTAACCTACCAGGTCGACTATCTGCGCCAGCTGGCCGGCATCGCAGGGCTGGCCGGTGGAGCCGTTGCAAGCCAGGCCGGTGCTGTTGTTGACCAGCGCCACCTTGCCGGCGGTCCCGGAAAGGTTGCTGGTGCCGGTGGCGTCCGCGGCCGGCAACGCCGGCCCGGATGTGGTGGTGAGCTTCACCAGGTAATACTGGCCCGGCTGCAGGGTACCGGAAAGCGTGGTCACGCCATTGCTGGCGAAGTTGCCGGACCCGCTTGCGCTCGCATACTGCACCGACCAGCTGGTGATGTTCACCGCCGCCGTGCCGGCGTTGAACAGTTCCACGTAGTCGCTGGCGTAGGCGTTGCCGTTCCCGCCGTAGACCTGGCTGATGACAACGCCTGAGGTGCTGGCACTTGCGAGTCCGCAAGCAGATGTCAACCACAACAAGGCGATCAGCAGGAATCGGTGCAATTGGCGGGACATCAGGATGGCTCTCGGAATTGAAACGAAAGGCCACCCGCGCCAGTGCATCGGCCGGACGTCCCTTGGTGGGAATCTAAGGAGGCCGTGCTCCGCGGGCGGAGCACGGCTGGACAGTCTGACTTTCAGGCGCGACGGCGGCCGATGAAACCGATCAAGCCAAGGCCGGCAAGCAGCATCGCCCAGGTGTCGGCTTCGGGAACCGGGGTGATGCTGAAGGCGGTGGTATCCGGAACCGCTGTGGCGTTGTCACCGCCGACGACGATGTTCCAGTTGGCCGCGTTGTTCACAATCGGCGCATAGGCGGCGAACGTGGTCTGCCCGCTACGGATCCCGGTGTAGTTTGCATAGTCCGTGCTGTTGGTGACGATCACGGCGCTCGTGCCGCCGACCAGGCCCGCAGGCGTCAGGTTGGTGGCACCCTCGGACGAAACCCCCGCGAGGAAGGTTGTCGGGCTGTTGGCGTTGGTTCCGATATACGCGTACACCGTTTCGCTGGTTGCGTTCAGGCCGGTGTCGCCGCTACTGGTGAGGCTGCCAATGGAGGCGGCACGGGTCGCCTGGTCCACCTTGGTGAAGCGCACAACCGTCCCGGCGGCAATCACGCCAGCGCCGGTATTCCAAGCATGCGTGCCTTCTCCGGTGTTGAAGGACGTACCGTTCCATTCATCGTCACGGAAGTAGATCGTCGTGTTGGCGGCGATGTTGGCGAAAGTGACGATCGAAAACCCGTCCTCATCAGAATTGAACGAGGTGAAGGCCAAGTCGCCGGTGCCAAGAGCGAAGACATTGAATGATGCGCAGGCGGCGATCAGGCCGGCCACTAGTTTCTTTTTCATGCGGTCTCTCCAAGGTTGATGGGGTCGGCCGATTCCGCCCCTGAACAACCCGAAGATAGTGATCGCGCGTTACAACCCCAACCGCAGGACTTGCCGTCGCAATAGCCCAATCGGACTAGTCGATGCATGCAATCAGGGCAACCAGGCATTTTCCGGACAGTTGCCGGCTGCCGGGCGGCCATGCCTTCGAATTAAGCCCCGATCAACCCGCCATCTACGCGGGAAATCACCACGGTCGCCGAGCGTGGCCGCCGCTTCGCCTGTGGCGCGGAGGCGCCGAAACCGTGTCCCTGGTTGCCTGGCCAAGTACTCCACTTGATCGGGTACTCCTTGTCGGCCGGGTTGCTGCGCTCCCCCGCGCCCTCGCCGGGATGCTGGATGTTGATGAACATGGTCCGGCCATCGGGGGTTTCGGCTACACCGGTGACCTCGCATCCCTTGGGACCGGTAAGGAATCTCTTGATTTCGCCGGTGACCGTATTGGCCGCCAACATCATGTTATTGGGCATGTTGACGTAGCCGCCGGCGTCTGTGCCCCGCCCCAGTGCACCGGTGGAGATGTCGGTCTGAATCCACAAGCGCCCTGCCTTGTCAAACCACAACCCGTCCGGACTACCGAAGAAATTGTCGCGATTGAGGTTGGCGCTGCCTGCCTGCCCGTTCGCGGCGGTGTTGGCCGCAATGGTCGGGTCGCCGCCCATGACGAAAACATCCCACTCGAAAGTCGTCGCGGCGGTGTCGCCACCCGCCTCGCGCCAGCGGATGATGTGGCCATAGCGGTTGTTGGCGCGCGGATTGGCTTCGTCCACCGCCGGGCCGTTGCCGACACCGCGAGTGGCATTGTTGGTCAACGCGCAATACACCTCGCCTTTCGCCGTAGGGTTGGCGGCGACCCATTCCGGGCGGTCCATTTTCGTGGCGCCGGCCAAGTCGGCGGCGCGGCGGGTATTGACCAGCATGTCGCCCAGGGTCGCGAATTCGCGCGCGATCGCCGGGTTGTCGCGGGTCAGCGGCAACCAGACGCCGGTGCCCATGCGGTCGCCCACGGTTGGGCCGGCATCGAAGCGCGCCACGTACAGCGTGCCCTGATCCAGCAGGTCGCGATTTGCGGCGCGATCCCGGGCGTTGTACTTCCCGCGGCTGACGAACTTGTAGATGTATTCATTGGCCTGGTCGTCGCCCATGTAGAGCACCACCCTGCCGTCGGCGGCGATGGTAGTTTCCGCCCCTTCATGCTTGATGCGGCCCAAAGCGGTGCGCTTGACCGGCACGGCGTCCGGGTTCGCCGGATCGATCTCCACCACCCAGCCAAAGTGTGTGGCCTCACGCGTGCCTTCGGTCGTGGCCAGGTTGAAGCGCGCCTCGTGGTGATGCCAGTTGTAGCCAGAGCCTGCGCCGTTCAGGCCGTAACGGGCGTCAAGCGCGGTCGGCTTGTAGCTCGCGTCGTTGGTCACCTTGCCGGACGCGTCGGTTACGGCTGCGCCGAAGTAGCCATTGAAATTTTCCTCGCAGGTGAGGTAGGTGCCCCATGGCGTATAGCCGTTGGCGCAGTTGTTGAGCGTGCCGCGGCCTGCCGGTCCGGTGTTGCCCACCGCGGGTCCGCTAAAGCGCATCGGCGTATAGCCGGTGATGCGGCGCGCGTATCGCGACGGCCGCACCACTTGCCAGCCCGCATCGCCCGCTACCACCTCGATGACCGAAACGCCGTGCGCGGCCTGCGACTTGCGCACCTTGGCCAGGTTCCAGTTGGCCATGCCGTCGTTGAACAGCAGGCCCTGGTCGACGTACTCGTGGTTCATTACCAACAGGCCGCGCCGGTTCGACGCGTCATCGACCACGCCAGCGGCCGACAGTGGAAAGAAATGCATGCCGTCATGGTGCGCACCGGCCTGCAGTTCCTGCTCGGCCGCGGTCTCGGTGGCGTCACCCGACCACGCCGGTTGGCCGGCTGGCAGGCCTGGCTTGCCGATAGGGTCGCCCCATGCATAGAGCACTTGTACCCGGTAGCCCGGCGGCACGACCACAGTGTCGTTGCCGAGGTTGGATACGGGGCTGAACCCCAGCGTGACGGCGCGCCGCGTCAACCCGGAACCTGCCGGCGTGCTGGCGCATCCGCCCAGAAAGGCAAGCGTGGCTGCGCCCCCGCCGGCCTTCATGAAGCGCCTGCGCGATTCCAGCCGGGCCAGTACGTCGGCGAAGGAAGGATTTGTCGAGGGATTGACGATGGCGTCATCCATCGCATTTGCATGGGTTTTGGTGGGGTCGGGCACGATGCATTACTCCATATTTGGTGGGATGCGGGCGCGAGAGTGCGCGGCAAATGTGACAATTTGCTTAAACATCACCAAAAATCAATAGGCTGAACGGCAGGGCTGCCGTACTCCACATGCCTTCGTTGCGTGCGAAACCCTGACATCCACAAGCGGCCCAAGAAAACACCGGTGAATTCGATTGGGTAGCGCCCCGGAACGAAAACGCCGCCCTTGCGGGCGGCGTTCTGATTGGTACGGCGGTTCGCGATCAACCGCGGCGGCGCTTGAGTGCTCCCAACAGTACCAAACCGGCAAGCATCATCGCGTAGCTTTCCGGCTCGGGTACCGGTGTTGTGAAGGTGACATTGTCGACCACCAAACCAGCCCCCTTGAACGAGATCGAGCTGATGTCCGCGGTATTGCGGGTGATGCCGACGAACTTGCCTTCGTTGTAGCTGTCGAAGGCGGTGCTGACGGTCACCGAGTGCGTTTCGATGATCTGGTTGTTGGCGCCGTAGGCCGACACCACCATGTTGAACGGCAGGACGCCGTCCGCGTAGTGGTTCACCAGCGCGCCGGCACCACTGGACAAGCCGGCGAAGGTGAAGCGCAGTTCGCCGACGAAGCCGGTCGCCGCGAAGTAGTTGCCGACGCCCCAGGCGCCGTTCATGCCCAGGGTACGGTTATTGGCGCCCAGTTCCGAGCCTGCGTCACCGGTGAAGGTGACATTGGCTGCCACCGCCAAGGGACCGGTCGTGAGCAGACCGTCAAAGCTTTCGAAGTCGATGACGTTGGCGGGCGCTGCGATCGAAGCCGCATTGTTGATCAGGGTCGCGTGCGCCGGAGCGGCGCTGATCGCCAGAGCCGCGGCGACCGCGGCGAGGAGACGAAGTTTCATGATGATGATTTCCTGTGTGATTGAGATTGACTGGATCAGGTACCGATGATGCCGCCATCGTCCTTGGTGATCACCACCACCGAGGAACGCGGCCGGCCGTTCGGCAACCCGGTTAAGCCGTCAGATTCCACCGCCCATTGACCTTGCGGCCAGTTCGAGAACGCGGTCGGATTTGCCGCAAGGGAGTCCTCGCCCGGATGCTGGACGCCCACAAACATGGTCTTGCCGTCGGGCGTCATCGTCACGCCGGTGACTTCGCACTTGTTGGGCGAAGTCAGGAAGCGGCGTGTCTCGCCCGTGCCCGGATCTGCGCATACCATCACGTTCCGGCCGATATTGACCCAGTCGCCCGTTGCGTCGCCGACCTGGTCGGTTTGCACCCACAGGCGGCCGAACTGGTCGAACCACAGCCCGTCCGGCGCGCCATAGTCGGCAGTGCCATTCGGCGCGTCAACGATATTGCCCTTGTAGTCGTTGGTGGGCTTGGCTGCTTTGGCGGTCGCGGTGTCACCCGCCTGGACGAACAGGTCCCAGCTGAAAGACACGGCCGTCGCCAACTGGCCATCTTCTCGCCAGCGGATGATGTGGCCGTAGACGTTGTCCTCACGCGGGTTGGCGGTATCCACCGGCGGACGGGCACCGCCGGCAGAAGTGGAACCATCGGCGAGGTTGGAAGACGCGGGCAAGGTACCGCGACGGTTGTTGTTGGTCAGCGTGCAATAGACCTCGATCTCCTGGTAGCCGTTGATGCGCGGACGCGCGCCGGTCCACTCGGGGCGGTCCATCATCGTCGCGCCCACCGCGTCAGCCGCCATGCGGGTCTTGATGAGGATCTTCGCCAGGACTTCGGCGTCATTGGCACCGGAGAAATTCGGGTTGTCGCGCAATGCGACACCGTTCAGGCCGATAGTGCCGGGCAGCAACGGAATCCAGTCACCGGTGAGGTCAGCATCGAATCTCGCCACGTACAACACGCCGCTGTCGAGCAGGTTGCGGTTGGCCGCGCGGTTGGTCGGGTTGAACTTGCCGGCGCAGACAAACTTGTAGATGTATTCATTGCGCTCGTCGTCGCCCATGTACATGGCGACATTGTTGGCCTTGTCCACCACGTACTGCGCGCTTTCATGCTTGAAACGCCCCAGCGCGGTGCGCTTGACCGGTACGCTGCGCGGGTTGAACGGATCGATCTCGACCACCCAGCCAAACAGGTGCGGCTCGTTCGGGTTGGTGGTGAGGTCCCAGCGCGGGTCGGTGGTATGCCAGCGATAGCCGAACCCGGCGGCCGAGAGCCCGTAGCGGCGATTCAGCTTGCCGATTTCCGTGGCGGCCGAAGTGCTGACCGCGCCAGTGCCGCCGAAATTGCCGTTGAAGTTTTCCTCGCAGGTGAGGTAGGTGCCCCAGGGCGTGATGCCGTGCGCGCAGTTGTTGACCGTGCCGACGGCGGTGAGGCCGTTGGTCGTGTTGCCGGTCGCGGTGCTGCCGGCATCGGTAATCGTGAATTCCTTGGACTTCATCAAAGCATGGCCGGCCGCCGGGCCGGACACCACCATCGGCGTATTCGAGGTGATGCGACGTCCGTAGGGAGAGTTCTTGTTCACCGTCCATTTGCCGGCAACTCGACGCGCCTCGACCACCGAGACGCCATGCGCCGCCTGCGACTTGCGGGTCTTGCCAATCGAGTAGCCTGATGCGCCAACCTGGCCGTCCGAAAACAGGATCTCCTCATGGGTGTATTCGTTGTTCACGCACAGCAGGCCGCGGTCGTTGACGGGCTTGCCGTCCGGCCCGGTCATCGGGAAGAAATTCATGCCGTCGTTGTGCATGCCGAACTGCTTGAGCTGGTCCGCTGCCGATTCGGAGGCATTGCCTGCGAAAGCGAGGCCACCGGGCATGATCGGGTCGCCCCAGGCGACGAAGACTTGTGCGGTGTAGCCGGACGGTACCGTGAACCAGTCATAGTCCTGCGCGGTCTTCAAAGGTGCCCCAAAAAGCGTTGTGCTCGCCGGAACGCCGGTAAAGCCGATCGGCGCGCCCAAGGCCGGAACAACCGCGTGGACCGTGGACACCAGGCCGCCGAGGGTCAGGCCGCCGGCGGAGGCGAGTGCGGCCGCGCTCACGCCGCTCTTGATGATGAACTGACGGCGGCCCTTGTCGACAGCGCCGATGACGTCGTGGATCGACGGCGTCGTCGAGGGGTTCAACGACACGTCGTTGGTGGGATGCGAATTACCCTTCATTTGAAAGTCTCCTGGGAAACGGCGGGAAAATTGGAAAATGCACTGGGATCTACAACAAAAACATGGCATCACACTAGGGCGCTCAGTTCGTCACCCGGACGCCCCCCACTATCCGCTTTCAATGTGACGCGCCAATGAGTGCGGCCACAATCAGCCATGAGCCGAACGGCTCATCAAGCGCCCAGCCAGGGCAGCGGCAAGCAGCGCCACAGCCCACACCGGCAGCGGCACCTCCCCGTCGTCGGCCACCGGACCGGGTGCGTACACCACCGTGAGGCGCGGCCTGGCCTCGACTACAGGGGTGTTGCGGCTCTCAAAACGCTTGGCGTTCTTTTCCCCGGTTTCCTTGCCGATCAGGATCCAGCCATGGTTGGCGGAAGGCGCGTCCACCCAGACCTGGACGTCCTGCACCAGCCGCGGGACCGGGCCACCGGCGCCCGGCAACGCAGCCGACCATGAATAGTAGGTGTTCGGAAAATCCACCAGACGCACCGCGCTGGCCACCGGATCGAAGTCGCCCCCTGCGGTCCCCCAGAAGGTCGCGGGGAAAAAGCGATGCAACCAGGTGGCATCCCCCGCCATCGCCGGCGCGCCGGCACCGGAACCCCCGGCATTGGACGCGCCCTCGCCCCATGCAGCCAGCAGGCGGTGCACCGATACATCATGATTGTCGCGGGACATTGATTCATACAGTGTCAGCGTGGCCTGCTTGACCACCGATCCTGCCGGGATCGCCGACACATCGAACTTGAGCAACAGGCGCCTGCCAAGCCCCTCGGCCGTGACCGAAAGCCACAGGAAATCGCCCGCGCCATCAGCCCGTGTGGGTGCATCCGGCGTCCCGAAATAAATGCTGGTGTCCTGCGCGGCGGTCACGCTCAGCGTGGTGTCCGCAGCCTGCGCGGAGCCTATGCCGAGAGCAATCAAGATCACCAGACCCGCCATTAGCCTGCTTGCGAATTTCATGGAAATCCCTCCCGCCCGACAAATTCGCAAGTGAACCACTGCCGCTTGACGCCGCCATTACATCGGTATCCGCCATAAGGTCTGTCAGGTAAGCCGGACGGACCATGGAGACACCATCCCCACTACACCGGCATGACACAGCACTCGCCTATAACCGGGCTCGTAGCCGTAGTGTTTCCCCGACCCAACCCCAGGAGGATTTCGTGACAACCGTCAACAACTTCGGCGGCGCATTCGCGCTGGCCGCCGGCGCCCTGCTGGCAGCACCCGCCGCGGCGGCAGATTTATCGTTGAGCTACCTTGGCCAGCAGATCGTGCCCTCGGGCACGCTGTTCTCCGGCACCACCGTGGGCGGCCTCTCCGGCATCGACTACGTTGCCGCCACCGGCCGCTATGTCGCCATCAGCGACGACCGCAGCAGCCTCAACCCGGCGCGCTACTACGACCTGAGCCTCGACCTGGCCCAGTTCCAGCGCTCCGCCACGCCCGGCGCGGCCGGCGTCACGTTCAACAGCGTGACCACCATCCAGACCCCCGGCGGCGCGCCCTTCGCGGTCAACACGGTGGACCCTGAAGGCATGCGCTTCAACCCCGCCACCGGCACGCTCTACTGGAGCAACGAGGGCCAGCGCAGCGGCACGGGCTTTCAGAATCCGACCGTGCGCGAGATGAACCTCAACGGCACCCATGTGCGCGACTTCAGCGTGCCGACCCGTTTCAACCCGTCGGGAACCAATGGCGGCGTGACTGCCGGCGACAAGGGCATCTATAACAACCTCGCCTTCGAAACCATGGCGCTCTCGACCGACGGCAAGACCCTCTACACCGCCACCGAAAACGCGTTGGCCCAGGACAGCCTGCCCGCCACGGCGCTCAACGGGTCGCGCTCGCGCATCCTCTCGTTCAACGTCGCCACCGGCCTATCGGGCGCGGAGTACATCTACGACGTCGCACCGGTGGTACTGGCCCCCAATCCCGCCAACGGGTTCGCCACCAACGGCCTGACCGACATGGTGGCCGTAGGCGACCGCCAGTTCATCGCCATCGAGCGCTCATTCTCGGTTGGTGTGGTGACCCCGGGCACGCCTAACACCGGCAATACCATCCGCCTGTTCCATGTGGACGCGCGCAACGCCACCGACGTTTCGGGCATGGAATCAATCGTCGGCCAATCTGTCCAGGCGGTGCAGAAAACCCTGCTGCTCGACCTGTCGGACCTGCGCAACGACGACAACAGCCCGCTGGCGCTCGACAACATAGAAGGCATCACCTTCGGGCCGCAGTACCTCGGCAAGCAGACCGTGATCCTGGCGTCGGACAACAATTTCAGCGGCACCCAGTTCACGCAATTCGTGGCCCTGCAGGTCAACCCGGTGCCGGAACCTGAAACCTATGCGCTCATGCTGGCGGGCCTCGCCCTGCTTGGCGCCGCCGCGCGCCGCAAGGGCGCCACGGCCTGATCGGTGGCACCCATTGCCAGGGGCGCGGTGCAATGCCGGGCCCCTGGCGAGTGCGGCGGGCAAGACCTGTGTTGCCCGCGCTACGCAGATGGGGCATCGCCAACGCTGGTTGGCGCGCCCGACATTATGCCCGCGTCATAGTCCTGAAAAATTGGCCGGCTAGCATGCGATTCATCCATGTGAAATGTCCCAACCGCCACAAGGAGAACACATGTCCCGATCGCAGAACCAGACTCAATCCATGACGCCGGAGAACCCTCCGGACCACCGGATCATCGATGAGTTCGACGAGATGCTCGAAATCGACGATGACCCGGCCATCGCGCCGCTGACCGATGCCCGCATCGCCAGGTGGGCACGGGAGTTTCAGACCAACTGATCGCACCCGCCGCCGGCGCCAGAGTCACTCTGCGTCCGGCATGAAGGCGCCTTTCACCGGCTCCCGCCACCGCGCAGGCTGTCATGCCGGCCGGCGCCGCGGAGCGCGTCCTCGCGTAGCGCGTCCCAGAACGCCTCGATGATCGCATCGCATGCGTCGGCCGGGTCGCCGCTGCCGGCGGCGACAAGCAATTCGTCGTTTCCGGTCGTCAGGCCGAAACTGCAGCGTATCCAGGCGCCCAGGTCGAAATGCAGTTCAAGCAGGGCGTCGCGCCGCAGCTTCGCGATGCGCTGCTGTTCGGCCTGCGGCACATGGTCGCGCAGCATCTCCACGGCGGCGGCGAGCGACTCCGGCCATGGCCTGCGCCGGGCGGTTTCTGACTCGGCGGCGTCGTTCAATGCAACGTCGCGCCGGAGGGCGCGGCCCCGCGAATGAACTGCTTCAGGCGCGCGCCGAGCGTGATTTCCCGTTGCGTGTCGCTATCCGCCTCGTCCGCTTCGGGCGAGGCGGACAGGAAGCCCATCGGCCACTTGCCGAGATCGCGCTCGCGGATCTCCGCCTCGAAATGCACCACCACCCGCTGGTGCCGCGGATCGGCGCGCAAACGCGCCAGCAGGGCGTGGACGGCCGGCTTCGGCCCCTCGAGTACCTGGACGATCTCGCCGCTGCACGGGTAGTAGATCAAGACGCCGGAAATGCCGCGCGCGGCGTTGCGCTCGCGCGCATGTGCGAGAAGCCGGCGCATGGCTTGCGCATCGAGATGTTCGGTTGCCATGCTGGAGTAAAGCACCTGTAGCAGCATCCCTGCCCCCTGTGGTTCCGCGCCGCGTGCAGCAGGTTTCCGGCGCCGTTCAGCCTCAAGTGTGCTGTCCGCAATTTACATCGGCGTGACAGGCACGCCCTCCGCTTGCGGCGAATGTGCCCGCCATCAAGCGATGTAACAAAACTGAAACACTCGCCAACCACACTATGTGAAGCAGGCGACGCTTGCTCGCCCCATCACATCAAATTCCTGGAGAAGTCGTGAAAACAAGCCCCAACATGCAGTCGTGCCGCCTGCCGGCACTCAAAGCGATCGCCCTGGCGGTTGCACTGGCCCTGTCCGGCGCGGCATCGGCCCAGTACACGTCGTCGAACCGCGATGTGTTGACCGCCAATACCGGCGCCTGGCCCGCAGGTGGCGTCACCCTGGGTGGAACCACGTTTGTAAATCTCGGCCTGCAGGGCGTGGGGCGGGTGGCGGGCAACAGCATCGACGCGGCTACTGGTGAAACCCTGGGTTCGATCTCCGACATGCAGATCACCGGTTTCACCAACAACGGCAACGGAACCTACAGCGGCACCTTCAACTTCCTGCCTGATCGCGGCTACAACAGCGGGACTACTTTCTCCAACTACGCGGCCCGCATCAACACTTTCAGTTTCACCTTCGCGCCCTATACGGCCGCCGCGCCCGCACCGTCGCAAAACCAGATCGCCATGACCTTCACCGGGTCGACACGCTTCACCTACGACCATGACAACAACCCGCTGACCGCGCCGGTCTATACCACCGGCCTGCTCGCGACGGGTACCACAAACCTGTTCGGCACCACCGTGCCGACGCATGCCAACCCAACTACCAGCGGCAGCAGCAGCTTCAGCAACCGCCTCACGCTGGACGCCGAGGGCCTGATCCTAGACAACCGCGCCGGCAAGGCCGGCACCGGCTGGGTGGGCGACGAATACGGCGCCTATATCTACCGCTTCGACGCCAACAAGCAACTGGTCGGCCAACTGCAACTGCCGCAGGCGCTGGTGCCGCATTCCCCGCTCGGCACTGTGAACTTCGCCGCCGACCCGCCCAGCAACGGCCGGCGCATCAACCAGGGAATGGAAGGCATCGCGCAAAGCCCGGACGGAAAAACGGTGTTCGCCTTGTTGCAGAGCGCCACCATCCAGGATTCCGGCAGCGGCAACCAGGGCCGCTCCAACACCCGTCTTGCGGTGTTCGACGTTTCCGCCACCGACACGCCTTCGGCCCCGGTGCGCGAGTACGTCATCCAGTTGCCGCGCGTCGATGACAACGGCGACGCCTCAGGGGTGAATCGCACGGCCGCGCAGAGCGCG
Source organism: Burkholderiales bacterium (assembly GCA_965279115.1). Lineage (GTDB taxonomy): Bacteria > Pseudomonadota > Gammaproteobacteria > Burkholderiales > JAEUOS01 > JAEUOS01. Next base: position 5,215,676 of record OZ257137.1, on the reverse strand, counting down.
ATCATCGCCTTGAACGACCACCAGCTGCTGATCCTGTCGCGCGACGGCAACGGCCGCGGCGCCGACAACAACTCGGCGGTGTTCAAGTCGGTGCTGCTGGCCGACCTGTCGAATGCGACGAATATCGCCGGCAGCTTCGGTGGCGAGGGAAGCAAGATCGCAACAGGCGGCGTGCTCAACGCGAGCATCACCGCCATCGAATGGAAGGAGGCCCTCAACATGCTGGGGACGCTTCCCGCGGGCGACCTGGCGAAGTTCGGCATCAACCTTGCCGCCAACAATGGCGACGCGAACACGCTTTCCGAAAAGTGGGAAGCGCTCGGTCTGGTACCGATCGGCGACGGCAGCGGCCAGTATTTCCTGTTCGTCGGCAATGACAACGACTTCCAGTCGCAAACCGGCAAGCTGCTGGGCGCCAACGGGGTGTTGCAGGACTACGACGCCCTCCTGCAGAACGACACCATGGTGCTTGCCTACCGGGTTGCCGCCGTTCCGGAACCCGAGAGCTATGCGTTGATGCTGGCCGGGCTCGCGCTGGTGGGCGCGGTGGCACGCCGCCGCAAGCAGGCGGCCTGAAGGTCGCGTTGTCGGGCGCAGCGGACCGGATCGTGGTTCCGCTGGCGCCCGTCACGGGGCCTGCATGCCCTGGTCACAATTAGGGCTTGAGGCCAAGCAATAGCGAGGGCAACCAGGTCGACAGCGCCGGCCACAGCGCGATGGCCAGCGTGCCGAGGAAGATCGCGCATAGTCCCGGCAGCACCGCCATGGCGATGAAGCGCACCGGCTTGCCGAACATCGCCGAGGCGAAATAGATGTTCATGCCGGCAGGCGGGCACAGGAAGCCCATTTCCATCGCCGCCAGGAAAATGATGCCGAAGTGCACCGGGTCGATGCCATAGCTTTTCGCCACCGGCAGCAAGAGCGGCACCAGCACCACGATGGCCGCGAAAATCTCCATCAGCGCTCCCGCCACGAACAGGAAGGCGCACAGCGCGAGCAGGAACACCAGGCGGTCCGGGATGACGCGTTGCACCCATTCCACCGCGAGGTCGGGAATGCCTGCATCGACCAGGTAGTTGGTCAGGCCGAGCGCCATGCCGAGGATCAGCATCACGCCGCCGATCACCTGGGTGCAGTCGGCCAGGCACTTGCCCAGGCGCTGCCAATCAAGCTCGCGATGGGCGAACGCCTGGGTCAGCACCGCATAGGCCGCGGTCAGCGCCGCGCTCTCGGTGGGTGTGGCCAGCCCGCTCACCAGCGACCCGATGGCCACCAGCGGCGCCAGGATCTCCCACTTGGCGTTCCAGCCGGCGCGCAGCGCGGCGCTGAAATCCGGCCGGGTGGCCGGCGCTGCGCCCGGATTCGCGCCGCGGCGCAGGAAGCCACCGGCGACCAGCAGGAACAGCACCATCACCATCGCCGGTACCACCCCGGCCAGGAACATGCTGTTGATCGGCACCCGCGCGATCACCGCATACATGATCAGCGGCACCGAAGGCGCCAGCAGCACCCCCAGCGCGCTGGCGCTGGTGACCAGCCCGATGCCGCGCCGCTCCGGATAGCCGGCATTGGCAAGCAGCGGCAGCAGCAGCCCGCCCAGCGCCAGGATGGTGACGCCACTGCCGCCGGTGAAAGCGGTGAAAAACGAGCACAGCACCGCGGCCGCCACCACGGTACCGGTGACGCCGCCACCGAACAATGCGACGAACACCGCGCCCAGCCGCCCGGCGGCGCCGGTGCGCGCGAACACCAGGCCGGCGAGGGTGAACAGCGGCAGCGCCGGCAACGAGGGATTGACGGTGATCTGGTAATGCGAGAGCGGCACCGAGGCCAGCGGTTGTCCCTCGCTCCAGAAGAGCGCCAGCGCCAGCCCGCCCAGCACCGCGAAGATCGGCGCACCGGCCAGCAGCAGCGCCAGCAGGAAGGCCGCCGCCGGCCACAACGGCAAAGCGCTGCTCTCGAGCGCCGCCGCAAGCGCGAAACCGGCGGCGGGAAACGCAAGGGCGCAGACCACCTGCCCCGGCAACGACATCGCGCAGCGCGCGCCCAGGCGCGCGCCGAGCAGGAGAAACCCCGCCGGCATCGCCGCCTGCACCCACCATACCGGCACACCGTAGGCCAGCGGGTGCGCGGCCTGCATTTCGCTGGCGACAAAGCGCATGCTCGCCTGCAACAGCAGCCCGCAAACCACTGCCGCGCCAGCGCGGGCGAACCCCTGCAGCGCGTTCTGGAAGGCGGCGCCTCCCAGCCCGGCCAGGCCGTTGCCCAGGGTGGTGAGGTGGCCGTGGCGTTCCGCCGCCACCGCGCCGAACATGGCCAGCACCAGCCCCAGGTGCTGCACCAGCACCGCGCTGTTGTCGACCCCCCTGCCGAAGGCGGGCCGCATGACGATTTCCAGCAGCGGCACCACCGCCATCAGCACCAGCGCGGCGCCCGCGATGGTCTCGTCGAGCCGTCCCGCCAGTCGCCGCGCCCCCTCTGCCGAAGACGACAAGGCTAGCGGCCCCGCCCGGCGCGATATGCCTTCAGGTGCGCCATCACCTCGTCGAAGGTGTCGGCCGGGACCATCGTGCCGCGGATGCGCGGATAGAGCTTTTCGGCAAGTTCGTTCCACTCGCGCATCTGTTCAGCGTTCGGACGGTTGACCACCAGGCCGCGCTTCTTCATCGCATCGACCGCCTCGTCGACTTCCTGGCGCGCCTTGGCACGCAGTTGCACACCCGCCTTTTCGCCGGCCGCGCGCATCGCCTCCTGCAAGGCGGGCGCCATTTCGTCCCAGGCCTTGCGTGTGACCACCATCGCGCCGACGATCGGCGCCCAGTTGATCTCGAGCATGTTGCCGGCGGTGTTGTAGATCTGGCTGGCGAGCGCGAAATACGGCGTCGACGGGACCACGCTGATCATGCCGGTCTGGATGGCGGGCAGGATATCGGCGGTTTCAAGCGGCACCGGCGTGTAGCCCAGGCTCTTCATGATGCTCTGCTGCTCGGCTTCGGAACCCCAGGCAAAGAACTTCATGCGCTTGTAGTCGTCCGGCCGGAACGCCGCTTCCCTGGAGAAAAAACGCACCCATCCCGCATCGCCCCAGGCGAGCACCACGAAGCCCTTGTCGAGGAACTTCTTCTCGACCGAGGCGCGCATTTTCTCGCGCACGAAATCCACTTCCTCCCAACTGCGGAACAGCAGCGGCATGTTTTGCATCGCCGCGATCGAAGGTTCGATCTCGCGCAAGCCCACCACCGAGATCAGGGCGCCCTGCAACTGCCCGATACGCATGCGCCGCGCCAGCTCCGCCTCACCACCCTGGCTGCCGTCGGTGAACACCAGGTACTTCGCGCCGGCGCCCTGGCCGTTGCGCCAAACCTCGCCGATTTCCAGCAGTTGCCGATGATAGAGGGAATTCTTGGGCACCAGGCTGCCGATCCGCATTTGCTTTTCCGCTGCCGGGGCGTGCCCGGCGGCCAGCGCAAGCATGCCGCCAAGAAAGGTCCTGCGTGCAGCCAGCGCATTGCCGGTCGTGGTCATGTTCGGGGGCCCGTATAGAGTGGAAAGGAGTTTCAGAACAGGTCGCCGGCGGAGTCGAGCAGCCATTGCGCCCGCTCGCGCATGACTTCGTTCTGCAGGTCGCGACGCAGCTTTGCGGCGCCCAGGGCCTGCCGCAACAGGGCTTCGAACGCAGGCCGGTCCTGCGCAGGCAGCGCGACGCCTTCGGCCTTGGCCACGAATGCGCCCGCGTTGTTGCCGGCGCCGGCGGCGATGCCCTGGTCGAAGTACGCGGCCGCGCGCACGGGCGTGCCGCCCGGCCGGGCGGCCTCGAAAGTCCCCATCAGGCTTGCGAGCGCGCCCTCGCCGTGCCCGGGATCAAGTTCCCATGCGATGGTTGCCAGGCGCACTGCGACGGGCAAGTCGGCGACGGCATCGGGATTGTCCTTGGACAATGAGATGTAGCCGCCGAGCGATGCCGCGGCCCAATACGCGACACCCACTTCGCTTTTCTCGAGGATGGGCCAGCGCGTCCGGTCAGGCGATACAAGCGACTTGAACAAGCCGGGCTTGCGCTGTTCCAGCGCGCGGCGGGCATGCTGGTGGCCGCGCATGTACAAGCGCGCGGCACGTTCGCGCAGATGTTGCGCCGCCTTGGCATCCCTTGGTTCAAGGCGTTCGGCGTCGGTGGCGACAAACGCGTAGGCGTACTGGGTGAATCCTCCCGCCACCGCCTCGGCCAGGGGAAGATGGCCGGGCGTGTTCCGCAACACCGATTCGGAGAGTTTCAGGTAGAACGCACTGGCCTCGCGCGCCAGTTGCAGGTCTTCCTCGGCCGCCTGCCCTTGCCCGGCAAGTTCATCGGCCACGCTGTTGGTAATGATCTGGCGCGCCGAGCAGGCCGACAGCATGGCCAATACCATCACCAGCGCAAGGCGCATCGCGATGCGCAGGAAAGCAATGCCTGTATCGCTCTTGCCGAAGTCACCGACCATATTGCGAATGCATCCCCTGTCCCAGCCAAACCTTAAATGTTAGCGACGTCGTGTTAACGCCGCGTGACAGGCACTATCCGGCGTCCTGGCCACGGAAATCGGTGCGTGATCAGGCCGGCTGCGGCGGAACCGGAGTATCGATCGGCCGGCGTACGGCGAGAAGGGTGCAGTCGTCCATCAGCGGGGCGTTGTCGCTGAAGTGCGCCACGGCGGCGCGCACCGCATCGAGCATCTCCGCGGGCGTGTCGGCCGACAAGGCGCCGAGCATGGCACGCAGACGCTCTTCGGAGAACTCTTCCTCGGCGGCATTGCAGGCTTCGGACACGCCGTCGGTGAAACACACCAGCGTGGCACCCGCCGGGAGCACCATCTCCTTGGCCACGTAGCGCAACCCCGGTATGGCGCCGATCAGCGCCCCCTTCGGGATGGGCAGCACCGTGGCTTCCCCGCCTTTCACCAGCAGCGGCGCGCAATGGCCGCCATTGGTGTAGACCAGACGGCCGGAGTTCACGTCGAGCACGCCGCAGAACAGCGTGACGAACATGTTGGCGTCGTTGCCGGCGCAGAGTTGCTCGTTGACGCGCTGCAGAACCCGGTCCGGGCGCCGTGAACTCATCGCGGCGATGCGCAACAGGCCGATGCTGCGCGCCATGAAGAGCGCGGCCGGAACGCCATGCCCCGACACGTCGCCGATGCAGAAAAACAGGGTTGAGTCATCGATGAAGAACGCGTCGAACAGGTCGCCGCCCACCGCCGAGGCGGGTTCCATGGTCGCCGCGATCTCGATGTCCTGGCGGTCGGGAAACATCGGCCGGCGCAGCGGCAGCATGGAGGACTGCAGTTGCCGCGCGGTTTCAAGTTCCTGGCGCAGGAACTCCAGCTCAAGCTGCTTGCGTTGCACACCAAGCATGACCTCGTTGCTGCGACGCATGCGCTTGGCGAGTTCGGCCAGCAGGTTGCGCGCCACCGCGGGAATCACGTTGAGCCGCTGCCAGAATAGATCGCGCGGCAAGACCAGGAGGCGCGCGTCGGTCAGCGCGATGACCAGCGCCGAAACCGCCTGCCCGTCTATCGCGGAGAGCTCGCCGACACTCTCGCCCGGGCGGATCGGAATGCCCGCCTCTGCCGGCAGCGCCGGGTCCAGGATCGCCGCCAACTGACCGGAAAGCAGGACATAGACCGTATCGTTGGGCTCGCCCGGCTTGAGCAGGGCGGTGCCGGCGGGCAGCACCAGCACCTCGCATTCGCTCAGGGCCTCCATGATCGCGGCTTCTTCGGCGCCGCGAAACAGCGTGATCCACGCGAGGCTGGCCACGCGCCGCTCGGCACCTTGGGCGCGACGTTCCAGTTCGGTCAGGGCTTCAGCAAGGCGGCGACTCGGCGCACGCTTGAAACGAACACGCCGGCAGGCGCTCAAGTCCACTACGTCTCCCGTTACCAGGTCACCATGAACGTAAGATGGTTACGTTCCCCGGAACGAGTATAGCCAATACGGTCGGCATAGCTGCGCATCATGGGTATGCCGAGCCCGCCAGGCTGGGCCTCGGCCAGCGACCCCGGTCGCGCCGCCGCCGGCACGCTGGTCGGGTCGAACGCGACCCCCGAGTCGCTGATGTTGACGGCGGCCACCTTCAATCCGGCATCCCAGCGCACTTCCAGGCAGATGGCGATGTCGGATTCACGCGCGTCCGGGCCGCCGTGGGCGAACACGTTGGCGAGCGCCTCATCCATGCAATGGTCCAGGCGGGCCAGGCAATCCTCGGGCACGCCATGCGCCTCTCCGGTGGCACGCAGCCAGTTCGAGGCGCGGCGGGACTCCGCGCTGTCCGCGCGAATCGCCAGTTCCGCCGTCCACTCGGCTACCGGGTCCGCCATCATGGCTCAGGCCAGCACGGCCTTTTCGGCTTCGGCGGCGTCGGTGAACATGGGAATCAGCGCGTCGATGCCGGTGGTGGCAAGCGTCTTGGCGACGCCGGAATTGGCGCCGACGAAAAGAACCATGCGCCCACCCCGCTGATGCTGCGCCTTGGCGTTGGTGACAAGCGCGCGGATGCCCATGGAGGCGAGGAACGTCACGCCGGTCAGGTCGACCAGTACACGCTTGGCCGAACCCGCTGCCAAAGCGGCGAACTTGGTGGAGATGGCGTCCGTGCCGGCGACATCCAGACGCTCCGAAATGACGATGCGGCGCAGGTTTTCATTCACATCTTGGAAATCGATAGCCATGGGGAACCCTAATCGTTCGCTGAAGTTAAACGTTGCACATGTCAAAAAAATGACCGCGTGACGATATGACAAAAATGCGACAGTCGTGTGACAAACCGCAAAAATTCGCTTCGAACGGCAAAGGCGCGCGAATTTCGAGTGCGCGCCAGAACATCAATGCGGCCACAGGCGCACTTCGTGTGATTAATTCCCTTTTTTATTCGGATACTTGCATAGTTTTCTTAATCTCTTTTATTAATATTTGAACGGCCGGCAACGACTGATTGCAGGCACCGCGGCGGTTCTCCTTGAAATTTGCCGTGGACTCGCACGCGCCATGCTGCGCCGCGGTAAAATTGTGCTGCCATACAAGATGAATGTGCCGCACGCGCCGGCGCGAAAGTTGCAAGATCGCAAGCGAAACAAGAGTTGAAGACAGAGGACATGAACATGCAAACCAAACCAATGGACACCAGCGACCTGCCCTGCCTGTGTGGCGGCGAAAATGGTGTGCCTTGCGAAACAGGTTCCATCACCGCGCACTGGGACGACACGCGGGAGCGCTGGACCTATCGCTGCGGTCGTGGCGAAAAAGGCGCCTCCTTTTCCGAAGGTACGATCTGGCGCGTGCTGTTCGCCCTGCGTTCCGGGATCGGTGCGCGGAACGGCGTGGTGGCCGCCAAGCCGCAGCGCGAAATGGAGCAAGCGGTCCAGGCTTGATGCCAGCGGCCGGCCACTCGGCAGCCGCATCATCCGGGACGTTCGGCGCGCCGCCCCTTCGGGCGGCTTTTTTTCGCCTTGCATCTCCTTCGCTTTTCACGCCGTTGTCACAAACCCCTGCAAGCCTGCCTTCCACCCCGCGGCGACACACGCCGGAAAGTCCGCAGTCCATGCCATCCACAAATTTCGACCGCCTCTCCGAGCACCTGACCGAGGTGCAACGCCTGCTTTCGCGGCACCGGCTGGTGGAAAATCTTGTCAACCGCCAGCAGAGCCCGAAGCACAAGCTGGTCGAGAACATCGTCCACAAGCAGAACCTGGGGGAACTGGCCGCCCTCTTCAAGCGCCTCGACCCCGTGGATGCCGCGCGCATCCTCGAGGCGCTGGCGACCGAGGACCGCCTGCTCGCATGGGAACAGATCGCCGAGGACCGGCTCGACGCCATCCTGCTGCTGCTGGCCGATGCGGTGCGCGAAGAACTTGTCAATGGATCCGCGCACCAGAGCGCGAAGATCGCTGTGAACGCCTTCGATCTTCAGGATGGACGCCTGCGCGAGGTACGCATCGCCCACCGCGCCGACCTCGCCGGCCTGGCGCCCATCTGGGTGGACATGGTGGCGCCTTCGGCCGAAATGCGCTCCTGGACGGGCGGGCATTTCGGCCTCGACCTGCCGAACCCGGACAATCTCACCGACCTTGAGGCAAGCGCGCGCTTTTACGTCGCCGACAATGGCGACATCCACCTGAATTCGAATTTCCTGCTCGGCAACGAGAGTGCCGCGCAGAACGTCGCGGTGGCCTTCGTCCTTCACGGCAACACCCTGTTTTCAGTGCGGCAGGAAGAATTGCCGGTATTCCGGCTGCAACGCCTGCGCGCCGGCAGCCAGCCGGGCTACGTCACCGACGGCAAGGACGTGTTGCTGGACCTCTTTGCCGCGGACGCCGAATACTCGGCCGACATCCTCGAGGAAATCTACGCCGCCCTCGAAAGCGTCGGCAGGAAAGTGCTCAACCCGGACCTCTCCGACGACGCCGCTGCGCAAGTGCTCGCCGAGATCGCGCGCAGCGAAGACCGCAACGGCCGCATCCGCCGCAACGTGCTCGACACCCGTCGCGCTCTCTCGTTTCTGCTGCGCAGCAAGACGCTTTCCGCCTCGCAACAGGAAGAGACCCGCCAGATCCTGCGCGACATCGAATCCCTCGACGGCCACACCAACTTCCTGTTCGGCAAGATCAACTTCCTGATGGACGCCACGGTCGGCTTCATCAACATCAACCAGAACAAGCGGGTATCGAAACTCACCAGCATCAGCATCGTGTTCATGCCGATCAACATACTCGCCGGCATAGGCGGCATGTCCGAATTCTCGATGATGACCAAGGACTTCAACATCAGCTGGCCAGTGGCCTATGGCAGTTTCCTGCTTGGGTCGGCCCTGATCGGCTGGGCCACTTACCATGTGCTGAAGGCCTTCGAAGCACGCCATGCGGTGCAAGCCGCAACGGGGACGCCCCGGGCCCCCTAGCCGCAAACCTCCCGGCACCATGCAAAAAGGCCCGGCGTTGCGCCGGGCCTTTCGCACAATTCAACCTGCATTCCCGCCGGGATGCATCCAGGCGCGGGAAACTCCGCGCTTCCCCGCGATGCACGCGGGGAAGGCGCCGCGGCTTCAGGGCGCCGGGACCGCGACCCGGTTGCCCGGGACGATCATCGGCTGGTACGAAAACACCTCGCGGCTGCGGGAATCCACGTTCACCTTGATCCACTGCACGTCGTTGTTGGTACCGGCGGCGTTGCCGAAGGTTTCCACGCGGGTGAAGTTCTCCAGGCGCAGGCCGCTGGCGTTGAGCAGCGGCTTGTCGATGCGGAAGTAGTGCGAGTCACCGTGCACATAGGCCACCGGCTTGCGGAAGGCGACCACCTCGTCGCGCAGGGCCAGCAGGTAATCCTTGTAGCCGTCCGTCGCCGGGTTGGCTTCAGCGAGGGTCTTCGGGTCGCGCAGCGGCGCACGGGTCGGATCCGAAAGGTCCCAGCCCGGATTGGCCTGGGCGATCACCATCACCGCGGCGGCGTTGCGGGCCTTGGCGCGGGTGAAGGTTTCGCGCATCCACTTGATGTTGGCCGCATTGCGGGCGTTGAATTCCGCGGCGTCGGGGGCCGTGTCGCACAGGTTGTTGCAGGAGCCTGGCACGTTGAGTGTCACGTAGACGACATTGCCAACCGTCCAGCGGCGATTCTCGACGCACGGCACCAGATTGCCGCCCGCACCGAGGCAGGCCGCCTCGTTCTGCACTTCCTGCCGGAGCTTGCGTTGGCCCAGCGAGTACGGCGTCGCGAAGAACACCGCGCGCTCATGGTCCAAGCGCTCGCGCGAATTGAAGCCGCCGTTGGCAGGCCGGTCGCAATCGGTCCAGTCGTTGTCGCCGGGCGTGAACATGGCCGGCGCACGCAGCATGCTGAAGAAGTCGAGCGAGCGCTGATACAGGGCATCGTTGCACACCGGATAGCTGCCGGCCTTTAGGTCGCCGTCATGCACGGTGAACTTCAGTTTCTGCGCGTTCATGTCGGCGATGAGGTTGGGAACGCCGATGGTGGTCTGGACGTTGGAACCGGCGGTGTCGTAGGGCAGGTCGCCCCACAGGCCGATGCTGTACTTGCCCTCGTCGTGATCGTCATGGTCATCGTCGTCGTGCGCATTGGCGATGCCGGCCGTCGACATGGCGAGCGCGAGGACCGCGACCGCATGGGCGGCATGGCGCAACAGCGCGCCGGCGTGCTTGAAGTTCTTCACCTTGATTGTTCCCCTGAATGGTTGCCGGTTCAAAGCCGACGCTGGACTATGCCCATGCGCCGGCACCTGCGCGAGCGCGCGGGCGAACGGAAGGTATCGACTGGCGATGACCCGACGATGACGGCATGGCGGCCCTTCGTAGTCCGAAAGGCATCTCGGGCGAGCGGGCACTGCGCACTCCGCTACCAGCTCAAGGGGTCGACCTTGTAGAACGCAGCCAGCTGTGCGTAGAGTTCGGCGTGTTCCGCCGCCAGGCGGGACGGCTGCTCGAAGAAGGCTTCCGAGGCGACGGCGAAGAACTCCGCCGGGTCGCTCGCGCCATAGGTGTCGAGAAGCGATGGCCGCCCTTCGCGCGCACGCTGTTGCAACAGCGCGAACTCCCGCCCCATCACCTCCGCCCAGCGCGCGCGGCGCGCCCTGCCGGCAATGCGCGGCGCGCCATTCGCGGGGCCGTTCTCCTGGTCAAGCTGGTGGGCGAACTCGTGGATCACGACATTGCGGCCATCGTTTGCGATCCGCGCGCCCTCGGCCGCGTCGTTCCACGACAGCACCACCTGCCCGCGCGACCAGGATTCCCCGGCCAGCACGTCGCGGCGCTCGTGCGCAACGCCGGCGTGGTCCGCGTGCGTCTTGCCGACGATGAACGCATCCGGGTATACGAGGATCTCGCGCAGGCTTTCGAAGTACCCGGCGCGCCGGTTCAGGATCAAAAGGCAGGCCTGCGCTGCGATGGTGACGCGCATTTCATCGTTGACCACCAGGCCGGCGCAACCGGTGAACGTCTTCTCCGCCAGGAACACCTGGATGTGCTTCTTGAGCTGGAGTTGCAGGTCCGCCGGCATCGAGGCCACGTAGGGCACACGCCGCCGCAGGATGGCGCGCCATTCCGCCGGGAACGGCTGGCGCCGCACCCGCCGGCGCCTGTGCTCGATCCGCAAGGGCTCGCGCAGCAGCCAGATCGCGGTCGCGATGGCGGCAACCCAAAGGGAAAGAAGAAGCATGCGGCAATGTCGGAGACGATTCGCATCGCCGGAAACGCCTACATGGGCCCGCCCCGCGGGATTTCAATCACCTTCCACACAAGCCCTGGGCACAAGGCGATCATGTTGCTGTCATCAATCCGTATGAATCGACCGCTAGCATCCTGCGACTACAACAATCGCCTCTGGCGGCCCGGGGAGGACCATGCAACCATCCACTCGCACGTCACCGGCGCAGCGCGCCGACGGTGACGGGCACTCCGTCAACGCGTACACGACCCTGCAGAGATCGGGCTGGCCGAGCTGGGTGCCGCTCAATACCGACTTACCCGTCGAAGCCCGGCTGGTGGCCGCTGCGAACCTGCCCTCGCGCCCGCGCGGGAAGTACCGTCCGCTCTACGACTACCTGGCGAAGATCAGGCTGACGGAAACCACCCTGCGGCTTGCCGACTTTCCAGAACATGTCGGCATTGCCCTGCCTGCGTCGGCCTTTAAACACCAGGCCTTCTGGGCGAATCAGCGCAGCACCGCGGCCCGGCCCTGGACGATGTCCTGGCATGCCGCCGGCTTCCGGATCGACAAGATCCATCTTGCCGGAAGCGAAGGATGGGTGCGCTTTCGCCGCCGCACATGAGGGTCCGGCGCGGGCCCGGTCGACAGGCCTGTCCGCGCTAGAAGAGCTCCATCTCCCCTGCCTGCTCTAACTCCCGCGGACGGACGTCGATGTTGAAGTCCACACTGGACTTTCGGCCGACACACACGCAATAGCTCACATCGAAGCGGCAGCCGTCGCCCGTCATGACATCGAGCGAACGGCTGTGCGCCGGCTTCAATGATGCGAGATGCCGCCGGCCGCGATGCTCGAGGAAGTATGGTGTCGACATCCCCAGGATGGGCACGGCCGTCGTGAGCACGCCCTTCGCCGCGCCGACCGACATGTTGATGAACTCCGCGCAGGCGTCCGAGAGGAAACCCGTATCGGGCTCCGTCTCGGCGATGCGGAACTTGCGGCGCAGAAAGCACGCCGTCGCCGCGTCGTCGCTGAACTCGTAGAGGATGACGATCCTGAACCCGTAGGCCGAAATGCTGCATGCGGCGACACGCCTGACGGTGCCACGGTCGTCCGATATCTGCGGGGATTCGCGCTGAATCACCGTACATTGGTCGCCTTCATCCACGAGGCAGCAATCGCGTATGGTCTGCTCGAACAGCCGGTCTATCGACGCGCAGGCCGCTGGCGAAATCGTCATGTGACGTTCGCCTCCGACAGGGTCTCCCGGAACTTGTCGCTCACCGCGTTGAGCCCGAACAGCGCGGTGCGGATCATGTTGCTGCTCGCCTGCAGGTCCTGGAACGTGGTGGTGGTCAGCAGGTCGTTCTTGTCCAGGATGTCGCGGAACTCACCGGCGAGTTCCTCCGATTGCGCGGCAAGCTTGCGCACGCTTTCGGCGACGACGGCGAAGCCGCGCCCGGCCTCCCCCGCCCGCGCGGCTTCGATCGATGCGTTCAAGGCGAGCAAGCCGATCTGCCGCACCACGCCCTCGAACCTCTGGTTCTGGCGCTTGACTTCCTGGTTGTTGGCGAGGATGAACTGCATTTCGTCATGCCACCTGACCACGGTATCGACGATGCCCATCAGCGAACCTGCTTCGCCGGACAACCGGGCGTGATCCGTTTGCAGGCGGTTGCGCAGGACCTCCAGACTGGCGCGCGCATCCGCTCCCGCGCGGGAAGTGCCTTCCTCGAAGGCGGCCGCCGCCGCGGCTTCGCCCGCGGCGATGGCATCGGCATGCCGGCACGATTGCTCGTGCAGCACCGCCTCCAGTTCGGCGATGCGCGCTTCCTGGCGGGCCCGCTCGGCGGAGACCGCCTCGACCTCAGGGCGCGCGGACAACTCGGCGATTCGGCCGTCGCGCTCCGCCAATGCGTCATCACCTGCACGGCGCACGGCCGACAAGCGGTACTGCATGATTGCGCCGCACAGCAAAAGTCCGACGCCTAATCCAATCAGTAACTCCATTTGAAGCTCCAACATTGGCCTACCGGAAAGCTCGTCCGCCCGCCTGGTGACGGCGGCGGACCCCCCCTGCAACAACCGCCGCGACAGGCTAGGCCGCGAGTTTCTTCAGGGAAGCGATCACCGACGGGCCATTGAACGGCTTGACGATCCAGCCCTTGATGCCGGCGGCCTTGCCGCGCTCCTTCATGGAGGGGCTGTTTTCGGTGGTGAGCATGATGATGTTGGCGGTGCTGTTCTTGAGCTCGCCACGGATTTTCTCGACCATCGTCAATCCGTCCATGTTGGGCATGTTGACGTCGCTGACCACCAGCTTGATGGACGGATCCGCCCTGAGCTTGTCCAGGCCGTCCTTGCCATCCACCGCGGGCGTCACGGTGAGGCCGTTGGCCTTGAGGAATTCGCAGACTTCATTGCGGACCGTGCCGGAATCGTCTACCACGAGTACTTGTGCCATTTTGAATCTCCTTGAGTTGAAAATCGGGCTGAATGGGTGGGTTCTCAGAACACTTCGAGTTCGCCGGATTCGAATACCGACTCGACGGCGCTGGTCTCGGTCATTTCCTCGGGCGCCCAGTTGAGGTTGAAGATGAATCGCTGATAGATCGAAACCGGCGCGCGTCCTGCATGGAGCCGGTTGCGCAACGTGTAGCGCAGGCTCAATTGCGGATCTTCGGACCCGAACGAAATGAAGCGCTGCTGGTGATTGACGATGATCGGTACCTGGATATGCGCGTTCTCGCCGGGCTTGCCCCCGCCCAGATAGCGATTCTTGAAGGCGCCCCAGATCATGTTGGTGGCCTCGCCCAGCATGCTGTTGAGCTCGCGCAGCGCGATCGCATCCAGCCGCTGGCCGCCGCCGGCGTCCGGCATCAGGCTCAGCAACTCGTCTTCCGAGGCCTGCAACATCATGTAACCACGGCACCAGCTGCTTTCCAGGGAAATCAGGGTGAACACCTCGCCATACACCAGCCGGTCCTTGACCAGGTAGGGAGCCTCGACCGTCACTTCGCAATCGTGGAACAGCGACGTCAATGAAGCGCGCGTCATTTCGGTGATGCCGCGCACCAGCGTGGTGGGATAGATGCGGTTGAAGATCGAAGCGTCCAGCGACGCCTGCAATACCGCGAGGTCGGCGAAGGTGTAGACGCAGCGGAACATCGATGCGTCCGCTCCCCCCAGATCCTCCAGGTCCGGACGCTGGTCGCGGCGCAGGAAGATCGGCAGCTCCGGGCGCAGGCCGCGGATGGCGCGGGCCAGCGGGATGCCATGCAGAGGACCGCCGAAATTGTCATGGATCATGATCCCGCCCAGGTCGATGTTCGAGCCCAGGATCTCCATCACGCTCGCGCGCCCGGCGCGTTGCGGGCGGATCGCCACCAGCGCGTTTTCCTCGCACAGGGCTTTCAGGATTCCTGAATCCTCGGCCTCGCTGTCCAGGACCAGCACCTTGCTCAACAGTATGGATTCATCTTTCATTTGACTACCTCGCTCTGCATGGTTGGCGCTCAGGCCGCCGCAGCGGCTTGCGTGATCAGGCGCTGCGTCACGGCCGGTTCGGCCGAAAGGGGCGCTTCCAGGTGTTCCACGAACCGCAACGGCAGATACACGACCGTCTCGAACTGGCGGAACGGCGCGCCGACGGCGTCGTCGGTGAAGTGGATCTTGATCGAACCCTGCTCGGCGCGAATGAAATTGATGGCCGCGTCCATGCCGACGCCACGCCCCGACACTTCGGAGATGCTGCTGGCGGTGGAGAGCCCGGGCAGGAACACCAGGTCGGCGATACTCTCGTCGGAAAGCTTCGCGCCCGCCTCGGCCTTGCCGCTTTCGACGGCGCGCGCGTGGATCTTCGCAAGTGCCAGCCCGCGGCCGTCGTCTTTCAGGCCGATACGCAACATCGGGCCGTCGACCGAAAGATGCAACGTGAGCGTGCCGGCGGCGGGCTTGTTGGCAGCCTGGCGCTCTGCGGCTGTCTCGAGGCCGTGATCGACCGAATTGCGGATCAGGTGCGTGAATACGTTCTTCAGCGTCGCGCCGATCTGGCTGCGCAGGACATAGCCGTTGTCCTCGATATCGACCATCGGCGCAACCTTGCCGAGTTCCTGTGCCAGCGAGGGTACCGACGACAGGACACCGTCGAGGATCTTCGAGATCGGCTCGGTGCCGAGCAGGCGCAACACGTTGCGCACCGCGTTGCGCGCGGCCAGCAGTTCATGGATGTTTCCGGTGTTGACGGCCTCGAGACGGCGCAGGGTGTCCTGGATGTGTTCCTTGTCGACCATGAGGAAGCGTTCGATGCTGGCGCGCCGGCCCGGACCGCGCCGCCCGAGGCTCACGTCATTGACGCGTGCGTAGCGTTCCACCGCGGCCTTCACGTCCGCGAGCTCGGCGAGCAGGGAATCCTGGTCCCAGGCGATGTCCGGGCGCGGCTTGCGCAGCTCGTCATAAGTCTGCTCCGCCTTGTGCAGCGTGTCGGTGAGATGGCGCAGCCCGTAGGTGCGGGCGTTGCCCTTGATGGTGTGCATGTTGCGGAACAGGTGCGATACCGCCGCGGGATCGTGATCGGTATGCTGGCGGATGATCACCTCGTTCTCGTCGATGAAGCGGATCGCCGACTCGGTGAACTCATGGAATTTTTCCTGCGTCACCGCGAGGATCTCGCCAATGATCTCGAGTTCCGCCCTCTGCTTGCCGGCCTCGGCGGCCAGCGCGCGCAGTTCGGTGACGTCGCGCACGCACAGCATCAGGCGCACGATGTTGCCCGCATCATCGGTGATCGGCGACCAGTTCAGGTCCAGCACCTTCTTGCGCCCGTCGGGCATGGTTTTCTCGATCTCGCCCACCAGCAGGTGCTCGTTGAACTCGAAGTTCATCAGGTCCTCGCCGACACAGGCGCCGCCGACCGCCTCGATCTGCGAAAGCGCATCCGCGCCGAGGTTGGAGTCCTTGAACACCAGCTCCATGACATCGCGCCCCGCAATGTCCCCTGTTTCCAGGATGGTCTCGAGGTACGCGGAATATTCCGGATGCACCTTGTTGCCGGCAGAGATGGTCAGGATGCCCTGCGGCATGTTCTGCAGCATGGTCTGGATGTCGATGGTCTTCTGCCTGGCGTAGTTGATGCTTTCCGTGAGTTGCAGGTTTTTCTCTATCTGCAGGTCAGAGAGCGCCTTGACAAGATCGAAGCCCTTGCCGATGCCGACGTAGACGCCATCGCGGGTGAGGATGAAGCCGTCCTTGAGCGCTTTCCCGCCGGCGTCGACAGCGCGCGCGCTCAGCTCGGAGATCTGGAGCGACACCTCGACGACAAGCGGCCTTGCATCCATGAAGTGGGTACAGCTCTTTCGGTTGAACAGTTCAGGAGCGAACGGCCGCGCCATCAGACTCAGGAACTCGTCGCGCGTGATCAGACCAACCGGCGTCGCATCGACGAGCACCGGGATGCTCGCGACATGCGAATTGTCTGTGAACACAGCGCGTGCCTGCGCGTTTGTATCGGCCGGTGTCAATGTTGGCACCTGGATGAGAAGGTCTTCGGCAATGCGCGCGGTCGCAATTTCCGTCATACGCAAGGCTGCTGTTAGCGGCAAGTCGTTCAGATTCATGGTGTGTCCATTAGTCGGAGGTTTGAAAATCGGAGGAGGCCGAAATCGCCGCGCCCGTTCCAGAAAATTCACGAACCCCCACGGGCCCCGGTACTGACGCTTGGCAGCCATTTTTACGGCAGCGCGGCAATTTGATTTAGTAAGAAAATTGCCCTCTTCTCGTCAATTCCATTTTGGTGCGCTACCGTACGTATGAGGAGCGCCATGCATGATCCGAACGGACTATGCGACGCGATCGTGATTTGCCTTTTTTGATTCAAGTAATTATTTTTTCGATCTTGTCATTGAATCGTCACTGTATTGTCACAATCGCAACTTGGCGCGGGTCGTGAACGGTGCGACTGGTGAAAATCGTGCACACCGATCTGCAGCATGCGGAGTACGATTCCGCTTCAACAACGCCTCCTGCGCCATGGACTCCCGCCCCCACTTCACCGTCAATCGCCGCCTAGTGATCCTGCTGCCCAAGCAGCTCTTCCTCGACTGGCTACTCGCCACTGACGAGGACAGCAGCGCCACGCTCACCTTGCCCGACCTGCGCCGCGACCCGGAGGTCTACCTGGTGCCGGAGAAGGCCGGCGAAGTGCCGGAAGATGTTGAGAAATGGGTCTTCAAGCGCTGGCGCGGCCTGTTCGAGCACCTGCTGCACTCCTGGTACACGGACGAGTCCGCCTGGCCGCAGGACCGCGACCTGAGGCTATTCAAGCAGTGGGTCGAGGTGCAGTGCTTCACCTTCGTGTGGGACCTGGCCGGCGATCAGCCGATCGAGATCGAGGACTGGGACGAATACGACTGACGTGAAAAATCCATCCACGTCCGGCTGTCATGTCCCGCGCCGGTAAGGGAGGCACTTTTCCCCTTTCGAGCAGGATTGCGGGTCGCAAGTCGAGTTCCTGCGCGAAGGTAAGTGGTCCTTATGGAGCACCTGAAACGTCCGAAAGGCACATCGCGGTGAAAATTTCCTTCAATCGTGTGTAACGCTGCCGGAATACGCTGCTTGGGTGGAAGGATGCGGATTACGATTCCACGTTCCATAGGCGATCCGATCCGCGTTCGCGCGGTCATCGCGACGGAAGAATGAAGCAGCATTTCGCCAGGAGAGATCGCCCTATCGATTCTCGTCGGACCGTGAGGTCCGGATCGCCCTTCAGGAGGTTCGAATGTTGCGCAAGCTATTGGGAAACCTTTATGCATTCTCCGCCGCTGTGCTGCTATTGGCATTCGCGGCCGTGCCGCAGCCGGCCTCCGCCAAGGAAATCAAGGTTGAACTGGATGCGTCGTTGTTCGGACATCTCAACCAGGCCGATACGAATTGCCCGCAGGTCAATTGCGGTCCCACCGCGGCCGCAAATTCCTTCCTGTACCTGCAACAACGCTATCCGGACATCTACAGCGGTGCCAACACCCTGGTACCAACCAGGATAGGCGGCGGGTTCGACCTCGTGGGCGTCGCCAACTCCCTGGGCGCGGCCTACATGGGCGGGTGCGCCGGCGCCAGTTGCGGCGCGACACCCAGTGGCACCCTGATCGAGGACTTCATCATGGGGAAGATCAACTACTTCAAGGATCGCGCGCCGGGCACCACGGTGGTCGAGGCGCAGATGAACTTTGCGTGGCGTTCCGATCAAGCGGCGACCCCGAACCTGAAAAATCCGTCACCCAAACCCGCCGACGTCATTGACAATACCAAGCCCACCCTGGACTGGATCGCCGACCAGTTGCGCAAGGGGCAGGACGTCGAATTGTTCATGGCAAATGGCGCCAACCAGCACTACATCACGCTGACCGGCATCACATTCGATGACGTTACGAACCTGGGCAGCATGAAGATCATCGATCCATGGACGGGAACAGAGAAGACGATTGGCATCGAAGGACTATCGGGCGGTTACATCGATACCGATTACGCCATTGACGGAAACGGCTTCGACTATGTCTCGCATGCGGTGGCGGAGTCCCCACTGCCGGTCCCGGAGCCCGGTATCTACGTATTGATGCTCGCCGGTTTCGGCGTCGTCGGGATGTTCGCGCGCAGGCGTGAAAGCGGCTTGTCGGCACGGCGATAGGCGCTGCGACGAAGCACCTTCCATCCCGATCTGCGGGCCCCGGGTTCGAGCCCGGATCGCGGCGCCAAGCCAGGGATGCGAACGGACTATGCGGCCGGCATCTCCGAACATCACGGCGTCACCATCGGCGCGTAAGTTTGGTGCTGCATTTTCGGGATTTGCCCCTTGCCCACGCCCCTTCAGGAGATCGCCCCATGACCCATGCCCGCATTGCCGGTGGCCTGCTCGCCGTGCTGCTTGCCTCGACCGCACCATTCGCCAACGCCGTCAGTCTCACGGGCGCCGGCTACACCGAAAACTTCGACAGCATGGGGACGAGCGGCACCGCGCCCCCCGCCGGCTGGAGCGTCCTCACCGGCAACAGCGGAACAGCCAACAACACCTGGACGAGCAGCATCACCGCCAACGGCGCGAACAGTGTGGCTTCGATGGTCGCCGCCGCAACGCCGCTGACGGCCACAAGCGCACCCACGGCGACCAACAACAAAGGCTATAACGCCGCACGTCTGCCATCGGCGACGTCCGACCGCGTGCTCGCCACCTCCCCCACCACCGTCAGCGGCGCCGCCTTGGATCTCCTGCTGACCAACAATACCGGCGCTTCGTTGGCCGGCGTGTCGTTGAGTTTTGATACGGTGCGATTTAACGCCGTGAGCACGGCGAACCAACTGCCCGGATACTGGCTGTTCTACAGCCTCAACGGCGGTACGTCCTGGACCAACGTCTCGGCCCTGAACCCCACCATCATCACCGTGCCCAACACGGTGGGCATCACCAGCACCAGCGGCAGTATCAACTTTTCCGCCTCGGTTGCCAATGGCGCCAACTTCACCCTGCGCTGGGTGGACGACAACGCTACGCAAACGTCGCCCGACCAGATCATCGGGCTCAACAACATTTCGATCTCGGCGGTGCCCGAGCCGGACACGCTGGCGATGATGTTGGGCGGCCTCGCGTTGATCACGTTCATCGGCCGGCGCAAGCGCCTGGCTTAGCTGCCCTCGCAAGAGGCCGGTTTCGCGAGCATTCGAGCCGGCCCTTGCTGGCAGTTGGCAGCGCCACGCAATGAACTGGAATGCCAGCGTTGACGCCTATTGCGAGCGGCTGGAGCCCGGTTTCTGGGATGAGCCGCTCAACGCCATCTCCAACCTGGCGTTCTGGCTGTCCGCATGGCTGGTGTGGCGGGGTTGGCAGGCGCAACTCGTAGCCGCTCATGGGCCAATCCGGCCTGGCCTGCGCCCACTTGTCGACGGCATTGGCGTCAGCGCGGAAGGGACGACACCGGCATCGGTGGAAACGCGGCGCTGGGACATCAGCACCTTGCTGACGCTGCAGTTGCTGATTGGTGCCGGCAGCTTCGCCTTTCACACCTTTGCGACCCGCTGGGCGGGCGCGCTGGATGTGTTGTTCATCGCGATGTATCTGCATTTTTACGTGGCCGTTTACGCGCATCGCGTGCTGGCCGTGCCGTGGCCGCGCGCATGGCTGGGCGTGTTGGCCTTTGCGCTGGTCAGCCGGCTGGCCGCCCTCACATGGGAGCGGGCGGCAGTGCTGGTCGGGGAACCCGCCTTCACTGGCGCGGGCGCGGCCGGCGGTTACCTTGGCGCGTGGACGGTGCTGCTGCTCCTGCTCGCGCACAGCGCCTGGCGTCGCCTGGCGCTGGCCCGCCATCTGGCTGGCGCGGCAGCGGTGTTCGCGGTCAGCCTATGCCTGCGCCAGCTTGATCTTCCGCTTTGCGGTGCCTGGCCCTGGGGCACGCACTTCGCCTGGCATCTGCTGAACGCGACCACCCTGGGACTGACCAGCTGGGCGCTGGCGAATACGGACGGCGGCGCCATCACCGAATCGCCACGGACTTCCTGAAATGCGCGCTCGCCGCGTGCGGGTCACCTTCCCTGCCGCCCGGCGATCATCTTTGTCGGCCGGCGCGAGCTCGATTCCTCATGTCATAAACCGCGGCCCGGTCCGCGCGCTTCATTTAATATCGGGGGATGTCACCATGAGATCCGATCGACATGGAAAGTCCTTTCAAGGGAAAGACGGGCCTAATTCGACTGTGGAACGCGCTGCACTATTCGATCGCCGGATTGCAGGCCGCGTATCGACATGAAGCCGCGTTTCGCCAGGAGGTATGGCTGGCGCTGCTATTGGTGCCGGCGGCGCTCTTCCTCGGACCCGAGGGACTGTCGCGCGCGGCGCTGATCGCCAGTGTCCTGCTGGTCCTCATCGTGGAGCTGCTGAACTCCGCGGTAGAGGCAGCCGTCGACCGCACTTCCTTCGATCAACACCATCTCGCCAAGCGCGCCAAGGACATCGGCAGCGCGGCGGTGCTGATCGCTTTGCTCAATGTGGTTGTCGTCTGGGCCTGCGTGCTGCTCTGAGAGTTGCCCGTCATGGGCGCGCGATCACGCGCGATGCTGCTCAGTGAAACCGGGGCTTGCCCGCGCCGGCAATGATTCGATGCTGCAGAACCGGGGCGTGGATGAGACCGATGCTCAGCCACACGGCGACGCTGAAATACAGCGTCATCCAGGTGACCTCATGCTGCCAGTCTTCCCAGCGGTGCGAGACAACCCAGCGCCGCGAAGCATCAGCCAGGCCGTCCGTGAGGCTCATGTACAGGCGTCCGGTGGATTCATCGGCGATCCAGCGCGACCAGTACATCGGAACATCGACCATGAACATGAATCCGATGTAGGCCACGCCAATTGCGCAGGAGACCACAAGCAGCGCTCGAACCGCCGCGTCGCAGCGCGGCCAGATCGCCACCAGGCTTGCGACCAGCAACACCGCGCACAATCCCCATATCGACTCTTCGATCACATGGCCGAGGTTCGAGGTGGTCAGCACCGAATACCAGGAGAAGGTTTCCGCGATCGCGATCAGCGGCACCACCACGATTGAAGTGACGCGGCCGACCCGGCTGCCGGTCGCGCGGGAGATTTCGCGCATCATCAGCGCCCATTGGGCAACGAAGCACAACTCGGCGAAGGTCGCCACCGAACGGCCGACGATCACGCTGGACAACCAGGTGTCGAACAGGCAAATGCGCGGCACATCGTAGACCGGCAATATGGAACGAAAAGCACAGCCGAAGACATAACCGGCGGAAAGCAGGACCTGCGGCCGGCGCAATGCGCGCGCATTGGCGGACAGCATGCCCTGCCGGCGCTCCAGGATCACCGCTGACATCAGCCAGCCGGCGACATTGACCGCGCTGACCACGCAGAGCAGGCCCCACCAATATGCGATCTCGACTGTCATCATTCAGTAATATAAACATGGCGCATGTGAAATAGCAACTCCTGGTGGCAGCTTTGCGCGGGATCCATGGGCGATTCTCGAAACTACCGACAAGCCGAATCAGACTACGCTCCCGGTCGCACCCCGAGTTGCTATATCGCCCGAATTCCTGGAAATGGCAGGCGATCCGCCTCGCGCCATGTCTCCGCAATGTTGAATGGCGAACATACGAAAACGCCGCCGGAGCGTATCAAGGGGGTTGTGCACGGCCCTGATTCCCGCGCAGCAAATGCCACGGCATGCGCGGCTCCCGGATGGCCAATCAACACGAAACGAAAACCGGCCAGGATTCCTTATGACGGTCGCTCGTTGCAATTGGCGGGCTCGTCGATGTCACACCAGAGAATGTCCAAATGCCGATTCGCCTCCTTGCGGGACTTGCTGCCACATTCTTAGTGGCCCTGTGCCCCCATTCCTCCGCCCAGAGTCCGGACGCCAATGCGGAAATGCGTCGATTGCAGGTCTTGCTGGCGGTGATAAATTCGGAAATCCGGGCTGACCTCGATCAGGTGATGGCGCTGCACGAGGTGATCAAGTCGAACGCCCGAGTGTTAGCAACCGCACAGGAGCGCTCGCCAGACCCTGTGAATTTCGATGAACGGGCGGCGTCCCAGCGCATGGCAAATCAGCGGGACGCGGCGCTCAGTCGACGCCTTGACGCAATCCTGGCGCGCTCGGCCGAACTGGATGCCGAAAAGCAACCGTTGCTGGAACGAATCAGAAGCCTGGGCCGTGTGCCACAGGAACCAGCCACCGGCACCCCGGGGGACTCCCGGTAGGGCGGCATGGTACGTCGGTGATCAGACCCCTTGGGGCGCGACCGGGGCGAAGCTGCCGGCCTGTGCGAGTTCCCATGCTGCGGCGTAGCGCGGGTCATCGATCGCTCCGAGCAGCGCGCCGTGCCCGAGCGGCGGGTAGATGCGCGCGAAACTTTCCACCCGGTCGGAGGCAACACGGCGCCACAGGTGCTCAACCCGCAGCTGGGCCGGGTGAGAGAGGCCCGCCGCCGCGATCACTTCGGCGAGCGCCTTCATGGTCGACTCGTGAAAGCGCCGCACGCGCTCGACCTTGTCTTCGACCACCAGTGCGCGCTGGCGCACCGGATCCTGCGTCGCAACGCCAGTCGGGCACTTGTCGGTATGGCAGGATTGGGACTGGATGCAGCCCAGGGCGAACATGAATCCGCGCGCCGCGTTGCACCAGTCCGCACCGAGCGCCATCAGTCGTGCGATATCGAATGCCGACGTGACTTTGCCGGCGGCGCCGATGCGGATCCGGTCGCGCAAGCCGATGCCGACCAGTGCGTTGTGCACAAATGAGAGCCCGTCGCGCAGCGGCATGCCGATGTGGTCGACAAATTCCAGCGGCGCCGCCCCAGTGCCGCCTTCGGTACCGTCGACGACGATGAAGTCCGGTGCGATGCCGGTCTCGAGCATTGCCTTGCAAATGGCGAGAAACTCCCACGGATGCCCAATGCACAGCTTGAATCCCGCCGGCTTGCCTCCGGAAAGCCGGCGCAATTCGGCAACGAAGCGCAACAACTCGATGGGTGTCGAGAAGGCGCTATGCCGTGGCGGAGAAATGCAATCGGTACCGACAGGCACGCCGCGAGCTTGCGCGATCTCGGCCGACACCTTCGCGCCCGGCAGCACCCCGCCATGCCCCGGCTTCGCACCTTGCGAGAGTTTCACTTCGACCATCTTGACCTGGTCGAGCGCGGCAGTCGCCGCAAAACGCTCTGGCGAGAAGCTGCCGTCGTCCTCGCGGCAACCGAAATAGCCGCTACCGATCTCCCAAATCAAATCCCCGCCATGCGCCTGATGGTGCACGCTCAGGCCACCCTCCCCGGTGTCGTGGGCGAAGCCACCCAGCTTGGCGCCGAGATTGAGAGCGCGGATGGCGTTGGCGCTAAGTGCACCAAAGCTCATGGCGGAGATGTTGAACACCGAAGCGGAATAGGGGTGCGTGCATTCGGGCCCGCCGACCATGACCCTGAAGGGCTCGCGTGACGGCTCGGTCGCCGCGATCGAATGATTGAGCCACTCGAAAGCGGGCTCGTACACGTCCAGAAGGGTACCGAAAGGCACCTTGTCGAGTTGGCCCTTGGCGCGCTGGTAGACCACGGCGCGCTTCTTGCGCGGGAATGGGGTACCGTGGGTGTCGTCTTCGAGAAAATACTGGCGGATTTCCGGCCGCACCTTCTCCAGCAGAAAGCGGAAATGGGCCGCGATCGGGTAATTGCGCAGGATGCTGTGGCGCGTTTGCATCACGTCGTGGAACCCGAGCAGGCACAGTGCCATGGCGAGCCCAAACAGCACCCAGAAGCCGGACCATACGACGGTCAGCGCGAGGCACAACGCGGCGGCGAACACCGACGCGGTCAACGCCGCGTATCGCGGCTGAAATGGAAGGTGCAGCATCGTGATGGCTTTCGTCGCTCCGTAACGCAGTCCGGTTGCGCCGAGGCAATTCAACGCGGCGAACGGAACCTAACCGGGAAATGTGTCCGGATCGTGACGCTGCCATGACAATGAGCATCCCGGATCGGGAGCAGCGGTCCCGACGGCACAGGTTGGAATGCAGTGCCGTATCACCAGCCCTGCGGGTACGCCACTCAGAGCCTCTTCCAGCATGTCACGAATATGAAATATTGGTTTCATAAGCCCTGACGCCCGCAATAGAGTCCCGGGCGGTGCTCGACCCGGGTACTCGAATACCGTACCCTGAGGTGCCCGTCGCGTTTGACAGCCTGGCGCTCCACAGCACGAAGTACGTGACCAAAGTCGGCTACGTGCCGCTACCGGATGGGCGCATCCAAGCCTGAAAAACCTGTCATGGACCCGCACACGATGATGATTGGTGGCTTCGCGTTGGTTGCATTCCTCAGCCGGCGCAAACGCGTTGCATAGCGACCGTGGCACCGGCCGTGTTCTGGGATTCGGACATGGCCCTTCCGATACTGCGACAGACGCTTGGCGTGACGGGTAGGCAATCCGCTGGCGTTCATGGATCGGCGTCAATACGCCCTTGGCTCGGCACGGGCTTGGGGCGCGGGTGACACGGATCGGAAAGGGTCTCCCGTAGTAGACGCTCAACGAAGAACCGATTGAATGCGGCCGCTTCCTCGGTGTTGACGAAATGCGCCGACCGCTCAAACCAGATCAGTTCCTTGCGCGGCGCCCTGAGTTGCTGCAAGTAGCGCTCAGCGAGCACCGCCGGCGCCTCGTAGTCGTAGCGTCCCTCCAGGAAGTACACCGGCACCCTGATTTCGGGCGCCCGCACCCTCAAGTCAATCGCGGCAATCTTGGGCCACATCAGGCGCATGTTGGCGAAGATGCCGCGGAAAACGTTGATCCTGTCCGCCCAGCTGTACTCGCTTGAACCAAGCAGTCCGCGCAGAACGGTGGGCAAGCCGCCGCGCGGGCTGCCGTGGACCTCGCCGCCGTACCTGGCAAGGATCCGACGCTGCGTCATCAGTTTGCGCAGCAGTTCCCCCGCATAGGGTGGCGGGCCGATCGCCCGGAGCCTTGCAACCGAGCGCCGGTCGCCCGCCTTCCCGGCCTGCGCAAGGGTCCACTCGTACGAGATGCGTTCGCCTTCCCGCATGTCCACCACCTGGCCGACACCGACGTAGGCGTGATACAGCTCGGGATGGCGCTGCACGGTCAGTACGCCAAGAAGACTTCCCCAGGAATGGCCGACCAGGTAGATCCTGGGCTGATGGAATCGCCTGCAAAGCAGTAGCGTCAGCTCGTGCGCATCCGCGATGAATTGTTCGACGTTCATGCCGGACTCGGGCTCGCGCGCCGCGTATGACAACCCGGCGCCGCGCTGGTCCCATACCGCCACGGTGTAGTGCTTCTCGAGAACCGGCATGTTGTGCATGCGCACCATGCCCAGCTCGGAGGTGCCGGGGCCTCCATGCAGGTACAAAAGGACCGGATTGGCGATGTTGTCTGCACGGATGAGAAGGCCCTGCTCCACGCCCCCCAGCCACACGTACTCAAGGATGGCGATACTGCCCGGCAATGGCTTGCCCGTGGCATCGACGATGGCAGCCGTGGATCGCGGTCGCAGCCAAGCCAACACCGCCGATATCGTCGCCAGGACAAGCATTGCGATCATGAGCATAGTCATGCACATGACCACGGCAGGTTTGCTTGTCTGAAGACACGACCATTCACATCGAAACGCCAGGCACCTACCCGGGCCTGGCTCAACGACTCGCCGGGAGCGAAAGTCGCGTGATTTCTTCCGTTCCCGCCGCGAATCCGAGTTGTCGGGCGAGTTGCAGGGCGACCTCGCGATTGGGCTCGGTCGTGCGATGCTCATCGTTCGGTCTCGAGATCCAGAAAGCTCGCATTCCGATCAATCTGGCACCGCTGCCTGACAACGCGCGTTCCAGCATTTGTCGGGATCGGGTTGTCGCCCCGCCTCCAGCGATCACGCCAACCGTCGGGATGCGATCGAGCCTGGCGCGTTTCAGACACCGCAGGGTCGGCAGGTCGGACGTCCAGAAAAAGGTGTTGCTCACGACAACCAGCAGGCGATAGCCCTCTGGTTGACCGGGAGTAGCGCCGGTCAGGGTCGCACGGTCGACCGAATACACCGCGGATTTCAAGCCTTCCGCAATCGCCAGCGAGAGATCATCCGTGAAATGGGCGTCACGGCTGGGGTGATACAGGATCAGGGCTTTGAGCTTGCCCGCGCCGCCCAACGACTGGATCGCGTACTCTGCTTCCCGCTCGACGACGATCGTCACAATGGCAACGCCGCAAACCATCAGGCCCACCACGGCAAGCACGATCATCTTCCACCACCGGAATCTTCTGGCACCCAACATGCAGCGAACATACGTGGCGGCCAAACTTCCATCTGTGCGGATTCGAACGCACGACCCCGACCTGGCGCATAATCCGCAGGCTGAGCCCCGTTGCCAATGGTGGTGCCTGAACGCCTGATGGGCCGGGGGACTGATCTGAAGCGAAGCGAGCGGCGGACTGGCCCTGAACCGATTGGCGAATACATGAATGCGCTACCGACCGATCGTATGCGATTGAGAGATCTGGCTGCTATCGTCTCCAAGGCTCCGGCGTCGAGGGTTCGCGCCACTCCAAAAGCCCGGGAACCGATCCCGGCTTCCGCCAAGCGGTCTGCCAAGCCGCGAACTGGCACGAAAGCCGATCGTGCTGCGCCGAGCGCGGGCCGCCGCCCTGGCCGTGCCGACCTGCAAACGCGGTCTACCCTCGCAGCCCTGGGTCGGGACTGGCTCCGGCAACTGCAGGCCAACGCCCGTGGCGCCCTGTCCAGCGACGCGCCCGAGTACGTGCACCAATTGCGGGTGGGCTTGCGCCGCTTGCGTTGCCTGTACGGCGTGCTGATGGACTTCGATGCCGCTCGTTCCGTTCCTGGCCGACGCGCGGTCCAGGATGAATTGCGCTGGATCGCCGGCGTGCTGGGAGAGGTCCGGGACCTCGACGTATTCACCGCCGAGATGCTTCCGGTCGCGGTGGCCGGCCTGCCGCCATCGGCCGCGGCCGAGCTGCGACGAAGCATTTCGCGAATGCGATCGGTGCGCCGCCGGGCGCTGCGCGCCGCCTTGGGCAGCGCGCGCTTCAGGCTGTTGACCGCCCACGCTGTAGCGATCCTCACCTTGCCGCCACAGGGGATAGGCGTCGCCGGCCGTGGCAGTATCAGCGCCATGGTGGCTGAATCCATGAGTCGTCGCTCAACACGCGCGCGTCGGTGGGCGCGCCGACCCGATCAGGAAGAA
The DNA here is from genome assembly GCA_965279115.1 of Burkholderiales bacterium. GTDB lineage: Bacteria > Pseudomonadota > Gammaproteobacteria > Burkholderiales > JAEUOS01 > JAEUOS01. The sequence continues at coordinate 5,187,734 of OZ257137.1, read as the reverse complement.
CCCGAAAAGCTTCACAGGCTCAGAATCGAAATCAAGAAGCTGCGCTACCTGGGCGAGATGATCGCGCCCGGGCATGCCGAGAACGAAGCGAAGGAATACCTCAGGTCGATCACCGAATTGCAGTCGGTACTCGGGCGGCTGCAGGACATCACGACCGCGCGGCAACTGGTCCGTACTCTGGCTGCGGGTCGCACCAGCGCTATCTCCGCGATGCTCCCGATCATGGATGCCGCCCTTGCGGAAAGCCAGACATCCGCGTTCGGCGGGATCACACTCGCGGCGCGGAAATTCCGGCGATCAAAGCCCTTCTGGTCCGATCGATCGCGAAAAAGCAAACGGTTGCGCGAAGCTGACGTTAGTCCGGCAACCTGACCTCAGGCTGCGGGATGGCGACACGAGAACGATACTCACTCGTGTCGAGGTCGCAGGTTTCCGCGCCACAAGACTTCGAAGCACGGCAGATTCCCTGACGCGCCGCTCGCGCCGTAATCTCCCTGTCATGACGCTGCGCCATTGTTGGCACTCGCCATGCTTGGTTCGAGGACGGCAGGCAGGCGTGAACTGCCGCAATCGAGGGCTACGGGGGTGAAGGGATGAATCCACTGATCGCATTGGGCGACTTCGGTCAATCGCCCTGGCTCGACTTCATCGACCGCGACCTGATCAGCTCCGGTTCGCTCGCACGCCTGATTCAGGAAGACGGCATCCGTGGTCTGACATCCAACCCGGCCATCTTCGAGAAGGCCTTCGCCGGCGAAGCGTACGTCGCCGACATCGCCAGGCTGGGCGCATCCGGCGTGGCCGCGGAGGCCATATATGAGACCCTCGCCATCGAGGATGTTCGCGCCGCCGCGGATGCGCTCGCGCCGGTGTACAGCGAATCGGGGGGGCGAGATGGCTTTGTGAGTCTGGAACTCGCGCCGGTCTGGGCACATGACCGCATGGCAACGGTTGCCGAAGCGCAACGCCTGTGGGCACGGATCGATCGGCCCAACGCGATGATCAAGGTTCCAGGCACGCCCGCCGGCATCGAAGCTGTCGAGGAGGTGATCGCCGCCGGCATCAATGTCAACGTGACCCTGCTGTTCGCGTGCGACGCCTACGATGCAGCGGCAGACGCCCATTGGCGCGGACTGGAGCGCCGGTTGGCGTCGGGGCAAGAGATCCGGGGCATCGCCAGCGTGGCAAGCTTTTTCGTAAGCCGCATCGATACCGCAGTCGACGCGCGCATCGACGACTTGTTGCGCCGCGCCTCCCCGGGCGCACAAGCCGGCCTGGCGGCGCTGCGTGGCCAGGCGGCGATCGCCAACGCGCGTCTTGCCTATGACCAGTTTCGTGCCTTGCGCGCCAGCACGCGCTGGCGCCAGCTCGAAAAGCAAGGTGCGCAGCCGCAACGCCTGCTGTGGGCCAGCACCGGCACCAAGAATCCCGCCTATCGCGACGTCGTCTATGTCGAGGAACTGGTCGGACCGGAGACTGTCAACACGCTGCCGCTGCCGACCCTGACGGCGTTTCGCGACCATGGTCGGGTGCGCGCCAGCCTTTCCGAACCTGCCGCATCACTTGAAGTGATGGATGCAATTGCAGCCGCCGGCGTCGATTTCCCGAAAGTCACCGACGAACTTCTCGTCGATGGCCTGCATCTGTTTTCGACCGCCTTTGATCGCATGCTGGCCGCGGTGGTGGCGACCGCGCGCGGCCCCAGTCCCTGAACCATAACCAACGCCTTAACACCGAGGTACGCAACATGTACGAGTCACACGCATTGCCGCCGGCCATTTCCGACACGGAGATCGCCCGTCTCGATCTGTGGTGGCGGGCCTGCAACTACCTTTCGGTAGGCATGATCTACCTTCAGGCCAACCCCTTGCTCGCCCAGCCGCTCGCACCGGAACACATCAAGCCGCGCCTGCTCGGCCACTGGGGTTCAAGCCCGGGCCTGTCGTTCATCTACGGCCACCTGAACCGCCTCATCGTGCGGGATGACCTGAACATGATTTTCGTGGCCGGCCCCGGGCACGGTGCGCCGGGCGTGCTCGGCCCGACCTACATCGAGGGCACATACTCGGAAATTTATCCCGACCGCAGCGAAGATGCTGAAGGGCTGCGAAAGTTCTTCAAGCAGTTCTCGTTTCCCGGGCATATCGGCAGCCACATGACGCCGGAGACGCCCGGGTCCATCCACGAAGGCGGCGAACTCGGCTACAGCCTGTCGCATGCCTATGGCGCGGCGCTCGACAACCCCGACCTGATCGTCGCGGCAGTGGTCGGCGACGGCGAGGCCGAAACCGGGCCGCTGGCGACCGCCTGGCATTCCAACAAGTTCATCAATCCGGCGCGCGACGGCGCGGTGCTGCCGATCCTGCACCTGAACGGCTACAAGATCGCCAACCCGACCATCCTGTCGCGCATTCCGCATGCCGAACTGGAGGCCTTGTTCACCGGTTACGGTTACCGCCCGCTGTTCGTCGAGGGCAGCGACCCTGCCGACATGCACCGCAAGATGGCTGCTGCGCTCGATGACGCATGCGCGTCGATCCGCAGCATCCAGGCAGCCGCGCGTGCCGGCGGCGTACCGTTGCGGCCGCGCTGGCCGATGATCGTGCTGCGCTCGCCCAAAGGCTGGACCGGTCCCGCAAGCGTGGACGGCAAGCCGGTGGAGGGCAACTGGCGCTCGCATCAGGTGCCCCTTGCGGAAGTCAGGCAAGACCCGGTGCGGCTCAAACAGCTCGAAGACTGGATGCGCAGCTACCGGCCGGAAGAACTGTTCGACGCCGCAGGCCGGCTGCTTCCCGAAATCCGCTCACTCGCGCCCAGGGGAATCCGGCGCATGAGCGCCAACCCGCATGCCAATGGCGGCATGTTGCGCCAGGACCTGCGCCTGCCCGACTATCGGGAATATGCGGTGCAGGTCGCGGCCGCGGGCGCGACGCAGGCCGAGAACACCCGCCCGCTCGGCGACTACCTGCGCGACGTCATGCGCCAGAACATGACCACCTTCCGCGTGTTCGGCCCGGACGAGACCGCGTCCAACCGCCTGCAGGCGATCTATGAGGTGAGCAAGAAGACCTGGATGGCCGAGATGCTGCCATCCGACGCCATCGGCGGTGAACTCGCCGCCGACGGCCGCGTGATGGAAGTGCTGTCGGAGCACAACCTGATGGGCTGGCTTGAAGGCTACCTGCTGACCGGCCGCCACGGCTTCTTCCACACCTACGAGGCGTTCGCCCACGTGATCGACTCGATGTTCAACCAGCATGCGAAATGGCTGGACATCTCCACCCACCATGTGCGCTGGCGTCCGCCGGTGGCGTCCGAGAACATCCTCCTTTCGTCGACCGTCTGGCGCCAGGACCACAACGGCTTTTCGCACCAGGACCCGGGCTTCCTCGACATCGTCACCAACAAGAGCCCGACAGTGGTGCGGGCCTACCTGCCGCCCGACGCCAATTGCCTGCTCGCGGTGGTCGCGGGTTGCCTGGCCAGCACCAACTGCATCAACGTGATCGTGGCCGACAAGCAGAAACACCTGCAATACCTCGGCATCGAGGACGCTGCCCGGCATGTCGCCAAGGGCATCGGCATCTGGGATTGGGCCAGCAACGACGACCGCGGCGCGCTGCCCGACGAACCCGACGTGGTGATGGCCTGTTGCGGCGATGTGCCCACGCGCGAATCGCTGGCCGCCACCGAGATCCTCAATCGCGAGTTTCCCGACTTGCGCGTGCGCTTCGTCAACGTGGTGGACCTGTTCAGGCTGGTGCCGCCGGAGGAGCATCCGCACGGCCTGTCAGATGTCGATTTCGACAGCCTGTTCACGCCCGACAAGCCGGTGGTATTCAACTTCCACGGCTATCCATGGCTGATCCACAAGCTCACCTACCGACGCACCCACCAGGCGCGCATCCATGTGCGCGGCTACAAGGAAAAGGGCAACATCAACACGCCCCTCGAACTGGCCATCAAGAACCAGGTGGACCGCTACAACCTGGTCATCGATGTCATCGACCGCGTCCCGCGCCTGCGCTCTGCCGGCGCGCATGCCAAGGAGAGGATGAAGAACGCCATTCTCGACCACATGCGCTACGCCTTTGAACACGGCACCGACCGGGACGAGATCAACGCCTGGACCTGGCCCGGACAGGCCGTCTCATGAATGCCAATCCGGCGCCGGGCCGCCGGAGCGCGTGTCCGCGCTAGATCCAGGCCATCAGCCCGACTTCGAAGCGATGCGTGAGCGCCTCGTGATTCGGGTAGCAGCGGATCCGGTAGTCGATCCGCCCGCAGGCGTCCGGCGCCAGCGCCAGCGCGAAACAATGTTCGCCGGCCGGCGTGGTAGTGCCATTGGCAAGCAGGTTCGCGGTTGCTGCCGTTGCGGCGTTGCTGTCGCTTGCGGCGCTGGCGAACACGACTTCCACCTTCACGTCAGATGGCGACAAGCCATTCAATCGGACCGCGACTTCGACGATGACCGATTCGCCGAAGCGGATGCGGTTTTGCGGAAGGTCCAGCCTGCGCAGGCCGACCCCCGGCCAGGCGGCTCGAACCCGCGCCTTCCAGTCGGCCACCGTCTGTGCGGCGCGGTGCCCGCCTTCGGCATAGCGCGCGCCCTGGCGCGCGGCACGCAGGTAGAACCTGGCGAGGTAGTCGCCGACCATGCGCGCGGCCGAGAAGCGCGGCAGGATGGTGGCCATGGAGCGCTTGGCCATGCGTATCCACTCCGGCGAATAGCCCATGCCACCGCGGCTGTAGTACAGCGGAATGATCTGGTCCTGGAGCAGTTCATAGAGTGCGCGGGCCTCCTCGTGGTTGCGCGACTCCTCGTCCCGGGCGTCCTTCACCGGCTTGATGGCCCAACCGTTGCCGCGCTCGTAACCTTCCCCCCACCATCCGTCAAGCACTGAGAGGTTGATCACCCCGTTGATGCCCGCCTTCATTCCGGACGTGCCGGACGCTTCCAGCGGATACACCGGATTGTTGAGCCAGACATCGACACCGGCCACCAGGCGGCGCGCCAGGCGCAAGTCGTAGTTCTCCACGAACAGGATGCGCCCCTCGAACTCGGGCATGCGTGACACTTGCGTCACCTGGCGGATCAGGTCCTGCCCCGGACCGTCCGCCGGATGCGCCTTGCCGGTGAAGATGAACAGTACCGGGCGCGTCGGGTCGCTGGAAATCCGGCGCAGCCAGTCGAGGTTCTCGAACAGCAACGAAGCCCGCTTGTAGGTGGCGAAGCGGCGCCCGAAGCCGATGGTCAGGACGTTCGGGTCGTTCGGATCCGCCAGGCGCAGCATCCTGTCGAGGTGCGCTTCGCTGCCGTGGTTGCGCGCATGCTGCGACTCGATCCGATGCCGCACCAGATGCAGCATGCGCGCCTTGAGGTACTGGTGGATCGACCAGAATATCTGGTCCGGAACATGTTCGAGACGCCGCCACCAGTCGCGGTCGTGCATCGTCTGGGTCCAGCCGACGCCGAGGAAGCGTTCAAAAGCGTCCACCCAGTCCGGCGAAAGAAAGGTCGGTACGTGCACGCCATTGGTGACGTGGGTGATCGGATTTTCGGCCGGTTCTATTTGCGGCCAGAGGTCGCGCAACATGCCGGCCGACACTTCACCGTGAATGCGCGATACGCCGTTCTGGAAACGCGAGCCGCGCACCGCCAGTGCCGTCATGTTGAACTCCGGTCCGGCAGGCGTGCGGCCCAGCGCCATCAGCGCGCCAAGGTCGACGCCGACCTCGCGGCACCAGGCGCCGAAATAGTGGCCGATCATGTCCTCGGGGAAATGATCGTGCCCGGCCGGTACCGCCGTATGCGTGGTGAAAACCAGGTTCGCCGCCGTGGCCTCGAGCGCGGCGGCGAACGAAACGCCGCCCGCCACCAGCATGCGCACCCTTTCCAGCACCAGGAAGGCGGCATGGCCTTCATTGATGTGCCATACCGTCGGCGCCAGACCAAGCGCGGCCAGGGCGCGCGCGCCGCCCACTCCCAGAACGATCTCCTGTTCGATGCGGGTGGTTCGGTCACCGCCGTAGAGCTGATGGGTGATGCGGCGGTCGCTGGCGGAATTGGCCGCCACGTCGGCGTCCAGAAGATACAGCGAGATGTGCCCGACGCGCGCCTGCCAAAGCCTGAGGGTGACCGGGCGGCCCGGCAGGTCAACCTTGACCATCACTTCCGCCCCGTTGGCGTCGCGTACCGGGCGAACCGGCAGGTCGTCGAAATCGGAGTCGAAGTAGGTGGCGATCTGCTGGCCCGCCGCGTCGATGGTCTGATGGAAGTAGCCCTGGCGGTACAGGAGGCCGACACCGACAAACGGCAGGCCCATGTCGCTGGCCGCCTTGCAGTGGTCGCCGGCAAGAATGCCCAGGCCGCCGGAGTAGATCGGCAGGCTTTCATGGAAGCCGAACTCCGCGCAGAAGTAGGCGACCAGGTCGCCCGGGCGCAGCCACTCGGAACCGTTGTGGCGCACCGGCTCCGAATGATAGGAGTCATAGGCCGCGAGAATGCGGTTGTAGTTCGTCAGGAACACCGGATCCTCGGCCGCATCCTTGAGCACGCGCTCATCGACGCGCTTCAGGAACGCCTTCGGACTATGGCGCGCGCTGGCCCACAACTGCGGATTCAGGCGCGCAAAAAGCTCGCGTGCCGGGCGGTCCCAGCTGTACCAGAGGTTGTCGGCCAGTTCCTCCAGCCGTGCCAGGCGGGGCGGAATCTGCGGATTGATGTCGATTGTGAAAACGGTCCCGGGCGGCATGTTGATGTGTCCTGTCTGACCTGCGTTCCGCGATCACGCGGGGAATCAATGCTCAGGGGAAACGGCGCCTGATCTCGCGCTCGGCGGCGAGCCAGTCCTCGATTTCGTGGCCGGCCGCGAAACCGCGCCGCAACGCGAAGAAATAGGCTGCTTCGGCGATCATGGCGTGCCGCTCCTCGGCTGAAGGCGGCGTCTGGCGGAGGATCGGTGATGCGACCGGATGGGTTTCAGGGGGATGGGTCATTTTTGGGCCGCCTCTTGTGTCACACGAAGTGTGTACAGCCGGTCGAGCAGGCCTTCCGGAACCTCGGCGATGGCCCGCAGTGCGCCGCGATGGACCTGACCGGTATTGCCGTCGATAGTCAGGAGTTCCCCTTCGGCGACGGCCTTGCCGCCGAATGTCGCGCGACGCGCCTCAAGGTCGATGTGCATCGATTCGCATCCGACCAGGCAGACCTTTCCGAGCGAACGGGCCACCACTGCCGCATGCGAGGTGCGCGCGCCGTGTCGGGTCAGCATGCCGGCAGCGATGTCGAGCGCTGCGATATCCGCCGTTTCCGCGTCGCGCCGCACCAGGATGACACGCGCCCCGGCATCATGCCTGCGTTTCGCGTGCGCCTCGTCCAGGGCGACCTCCCCGGTCGCGATGCCGTTGCTCGCACTGTTGGCCATGGCCAACGGAACATCCGGCCGGCCATCGTCCGACGCGAGCCGCGTGACGGCCAGTGCGGCTTCGTCCAATCCGGCGGTGCGCCGCAAGGCCTCCCGCGCGTCAATGACCCCGCTTTCGCACAGGTCGAGGGCGATGCGCGCCGCCGCCTGTGGCGTGCGCTTGCCGTTGCGTGTCTGCAGGAGGAACAGCTGGCCGTCCTCGACGGTGAATTCGAAGTCCTGCATATCGCCAAACGCGTTTTCGAGCTGGTTTCCGGCCTCGACGAGTTCCGCCCAGACGCGCGGAGCCACCGTCGCCAATTCGGGCTGGCCGGCAGCATTGCGCCGCCCCGAGACCACGTCTTCGCCCTGGGCGTCGAACATGAAGTCCACCCAAGGAGCGGGCGCCCCGCTACTCGGGTCACGGCTGAATCCGACGCCGGCGCCGGATATGCCCCCGGCGTTGCCAAACACCATCCGCTGCACTGTAACCGCGGTACCTGGCCGGTCGGCGATCTGGCGCATCTTCCGGTATTCGCAGGCTTTGGGCGAGTGCCAGGAGGCATAGACCGCCACAATCGCCTCCGCCAGCTGGGTGGCGGGATCCTGCGGAAAGGCCTTGCCGCATTCGCGCCGAAAGGTCAGAAGATGGGCTTCGGCGAGTTTGCGCAATTGGGCGAAGTCGAGCGCGCTGTCGTCGCTTTCAGGCAGGCTCGCGCGATCCACCGCAAACGCTTCCGCGGAGATGCCGCGCACGATCTCGCCGTAGCTGGCAATGAGCCGCCGATACGAATCCCACGCGAGACGCGGGTTTCCGGTCAGTCGCACCATGCCGGGCAAAGTGGTGTCGCACAGGCCGATATTGAGCAGCGACTCCATCATTCCCGGCATCGAAACCGGAGCACCGGACCGGACTGAAAGCAACAGCGGTCGCCGCGCATCCCCGAACTGCAGTCCGGTTTTTCGCTCGAGGGCGTTGAGCCCGTTGCGCCACATGGAAGAACAGAGCTCGGACTGCCTGGCGCACCAGCGTGTGCCCAGTACGAAGGCGGGCGGCACCGGCAAGCCCAGGGCCGCCATCCGTGCCAGATTGTGGGCCTTGAATCCGATCTGCTCGGGCGGCGCCACCCCGCCGAGGGCGTCGCAACCGATCATGAAGGCCGCATCGAACGCCGGATGGTCTGGGGGCGGTACATTCATTTGAAGGCTCCGGCGTGGCTGAAAACCCGTTCGCGCAAGCCGTGCACGAGTCCGAGGAGCTTGTCGGCGGCCATCTCGAGTGCGGCGGCAATTTCGGTTGCCACCATGAGCGCGCCGGCCTCCAGGCCGCTGCCAAGCAGGGCGCGCCGGCTCAGCCGCAGGAGGTCGTCGCAATGCTTCTCGGCCTGCAACACACGCCACGTCGCCGCCAGAAATTCGTCATGGTCGGTACTGTCGCTGGTGTCGCCAAGGGTGCGCGCGACCGCCAGCGCCTTGATATGGTCCTGGGTGGCGCCCCGCACCGCGTTGGCCAGCGCCAACATGGTGTGAACGACTTGCTCGTTCCAGCCGGCGTGTCCGCCCGCGACGGCCAGGTCGAGCAAGAACATGGCTTCCTCCAACGCGTCGGCGACGTCGTCCGACACCTCGATCAGCCGGGCCAGCGGTCGCCACTGTGGCTGCCTGTCGGCGCGCTCGCGCGATTGCATGACAAGTTCATCTGCCTGGCGCTCCCACGCCTTGGCACGTCCCGCGAGTACGCCCATGCGCCCGGTCTCGTGAAGCATCCCGCGCGCTAGCGCGTCGCTCACGGCGCCAGCCAGCGTATGGCAATACGCGGCATGCTCGGCAAGCAATTCGAATTCGTCGCCGCGCCGGCGCATGTGACGTGTCAGCAGCATGCGGGTCTCGTCGGCGATCAGGGCGACCGGCTGGCTGCGGCGCAAGGCGGTCGAGGCAAGCATCATCGTATCGATCAGGAATGCCCGCGCGCCTGCGGCACCTATGGCGTCGTCCAGGCGGTCGCCCAGACGGAATGCTTCGGCGCCCTGCGCCGCCATGGCGTCCCAGAGCAGGCGTTCCCCGCCGGCGTTTAGCCAGCCCATATGGCCCGCTTCGCGGCGCGCCGCTTCGCCGAGTACCTCGACGGCGGCGCGCTTGTCGACGAAGGCCAGCAATTTCTTGCGGGCGCGATTCCAGTCGATGAGGTAGACGATGCGCGCGCCTATCCCTTCGAGCGCGCGGCGGAGTTCATCCTCGCCGCTGGTCCTGAACGTCGCCGTCCCGAGGTGATAGGCTTCGCCCGCGTTCAGGCCGGCGGTGGTGCGCAACTCGGGGGCCGACCAGATCGCGCCGATCTCCACCAGCATGTCCCGGAAAAAGGCGAACCGCTGCTTGTGCAGATCCGAGTAAGTCAGTGTAGCCGTCAATTCCTCGACCTGTATGACGAGCACATGGGCGTCATTGGTGCCAATGTCGTTCTGCAGAAGCAATCGTCCGCCGTCCCGGGTGGCTGCGGTTTCCAGGCCGGGGTGATCGAACTTCAATCCGCGGGTACGGTTCAACCCACGCATGAACGCCGCAATGCGTGGACGGTCGTCATTGCAGATCTGCCACACATGCGCGCCATGCAGGCGCTCGTCCGCGACCGTGGCTGCAAGGCGGTTGAGCGCCTTGTGCAGGTCCATGATCACGATGTGCAGGCTGTCGCCCGCGCGTCGATTGCCGTGAACCAGCGCCCGCAATTGTCCCGGCGATAGTTCCGGGTTCGACAACGCGGCCAGTTCCGCATCCCAGTGCTGCAAGCGCTGGCGCATGGGTGTACCGGCAGGTGACGATTCGACAATCGGTCCGGCCATGACGACCAGGTCTTCGCGCAAACGGGCCACGAGCCGGGGCAGGCCGGGCACGACGAAAGCATCGTTCACGCGGGTGGTCGTCAGGGGAAGTTCGCGAATCCAGGCGTCGTGCAGATTCGCCTGGACGAATTCGCCGGTCAGGTCAACGGGCACGTGCTCGGGCGCGGCGGCGTGGTCCGCTGCCGCCTGCAGCACGGTCAGGTACAGCTTGAGCCGGTCGTTCGCCGCGAGGGACGCGCGAATCCGGCTCGGCAGCAACAGCTTCTGCTGCCCCATGGACTCGACTGCGGCGGATTTGTCCATGATCGCCTTGCGCGTCGGAAGGACGCAGGTATCGGAAGTCCAGTTTGGAAGCGGTGTATGACACATTCGTTACACGGCAGCCGCCGGGAGAGCGGTGATTTGATGCAGATCAACCGGCGTTTCACGAAGGGGAAACATGCGCCACCGAACATGGTATCGACCGCGGGCCCGCTTGCCGGCCAGGCGGCAGGAGGGAAGATGTCGAAGCAGGACGAGGATTCACCCGACCCGCAGGGCCAGACGATTGAACGCGTCGGCACCGACTTCGAAATGCTGAGCAGCCGCATTGCGCGGCTCGCGATTGCGCTGGGCGTGGATTTCGACAATCACGCGGACCTGCAGAGGACCATCGGGCGCCATCTTGATCAACCAGGCGGGAGCGATGCGCGGGCCTGGCGCGAATTGCGCGGCCTCCTGGCTCTGCGCGACATCCTTGAGAAGAACGCCATCGACCACTTCGGCGGTCGCGCGACACACGGCATGGTGGTCGAGGCCGAGGCGCATCTGGCGCGGATGGGGTTCGAGCCGGGCGCCGACGGCATCGATCCTCGACGCTTGCGGGATCAATAGGGCGGCGGATCGCCTGGCTTGCCCCACGACTTCAAGGCACGCAACAACGGCCGTTTCTTGCTCTGGTGGGCCTGCATGCGCCGCAGGATGTCGTCGAGCATGCGCACGGCGTCGTCGATGTAGGGCCCCTTGTTGAGCATCACGCATTCGGCGCGCTCGCCCATGGCGGCGTCGGTGATCTCGGCACGCGACGGTGTGCCGGTGCGGGCCAGGGTGTCGAGCACCTGGGTGGCCCAGATCACCGGCAAATGCGCCGCCTCGGTGGCCCAGAGGATTTCTTCCTGCACTTCGGCCAGGCGCTCGTAGCCGCATTCCACCGCCAGGTCGCCGCGCGCGATCATCACCCCGGCGGCCTTGCCGGCCATGGCGGCGAACAGCAGTTCGGGAAGATTCTCGAACGCCCGGCGCGTCTCTATCTTCAGGATGATGCCGAGCCCGGGCTTGCGCAGCCTCTTCAGGTGGGCGCGCAAGGCGGCGAGATCGGCGCCGCGCTGCACGAACGAAAGCCCCACCATGTCGGCGATCCGCGCGACGGTTTCCAGGTCGGCGATGTCCTTCCCGGTCAGCGCGGGCAGGTCGAGCGCGCTGTCTGGAAGGTTGATGCCCTTGTCGCCCGCCAGCTTCTGCCCTTCGCCCAGCGCATGGGTGATCTCCACCTCCATGCCGCGCCGGCCGGCGCGACGGATCACCCCGCCGATACGGCCATCGTCAAACCAGATGCGTTCGCCCGGTGCCACCTGGGCGAACACGGCCGGCAAGGTGCAGGTGATGGTCGTCGCCGGTTTGCCGCGCTTGCCAGTGCGGCTTGCCACGCCGGCCGGTTCGGCGCCTTCGGCGACAAGCCGGACCCGGTCGCCACATTTGAGCAGGACAAAGCCGGGCCGCACCGGAAAGTCGGCAAGAGAGGTCGTGGCGCCGCCCGCCTGTCGCCCATGTTCCAGTTGGGTCTCGGGCACCAGGTAGGCGGTCTGGTCGGTTTCGGCCAGCAACCCGTGCTGGTCACCGCCCACCACCTTCAGGCGGCGCGAAGCGCCGCGCGCGTCGGTGAAGTAAAGGCGTTGGCCCGCGTTCACCCTTTCCAGCCATGCGGGCTCGACGCCAATACAGGGGTGCGCCGCCAGCGCCGGTGGCCGGCCGGCCGGATGCAGGAGCAAGGTCGCCGCGGCGACCACGTTGCCGAGTTCATCGCGCTGCGGGCGCAGCTTGAGGACGCTCGGGCCGGGTGGCATCGTCCCGGTACGCAGTTTCGGCCCGCCCAGATCCATCAGCACCCGCACCGCGCGGCCTTCCGCCTTGGCGGCGCGACGCACATGCGCCGCCATCGCCTCCCATTCGGCCGGGCCATCGTGGGCGCAATTGATGCGCGCGACATCCATGCCCGCGGCCACCATCCGGCGCACCGCTTCGAAATCATGCGCCGCTTCCGCAGGCATGGTAACCATGATGCGCACCGCCCTGCCACGCGGCGCGGCACCCAACAACGCAAGCGTGCGGCGATCCACCAGGCGCCGGCTGCTGTGGATGCCGACCGGCTCGTCGCCGGAACGGGCCTGCCAGGGCCTGCCCGCCAGGCGGTGCAGGATGCCAAGCACCTTGTCCAGATTGGCCAGCACGTGCGATTCCGCCCGTCCGAGCGACGAAACGCCCAGCCGCGCCAGTTCTTCCTGCAAGGCGCGCCGATCGGTGCGGCGCAGCGCCAGGTAGTGCACCAGGTTGCGCGCGCTCGCCAGGTGCTTCTTGTCGATACCCGCCAGCCAGGGAGCGAACGCGGCCTCGTCGGCGAGCATCTTCTCGCGAACCCGCCAGAGTTCGTCGACCAGTGCGCCGCATGCGGTTTCATCCCATGGTTGCTGCTTGCTCATGTCCGGCTCCGTTCCAATTGCGCCCGTCCCTCGCTCGACTCGCTGGCTGACGGCGCTGCCGCGCCTGACTAGTGTCCACCGCCGACTTGACAATCATGTGACCTGGCCGGTATCGCAAGATTCGAACCCGTACCGGTCCGGGCTGAACACGCATGACAACCACGTCGGACGACGGCGGCCGTTGCGAGCAGGCATTCGCAGCTATGAGCCGAAAGACGCATGCCGACGTCATGACCGGGTCACGCGGGCTCCCTATCTTCGCGCGCTGGCGGATCAGCCGTCCATTCGCCATCATCCCGCAGCACCCACCCAGCACCCGCATCCCGGAGGAAACCACATGCGTCTGTCACTCTCAGTGCTCGCCATCGCAGCCACGGCAAGCCTTCTACCCGCCCTCGCGTACGCCCATCAGGACCGTGACGATGGCAACATCCAGCTCGGGCCACGTCCCTTCTATCTGGTCGACGGCATGGACGCCGGCCCGTTGAAGGACAAGCTCATGTCCTGCAAGGAAGGTCCGTTCCGCCGCAGCGACTTCTCGATCGGCCATCGTGGCGCGGCCCTGCAGTTCGCCGAGCACACCAAGGAGTCCTACCAGGCCGCCGCACGCATGGGCGCCGGCATCGTCGAGTGCGACGTCACCTTCACAAAGGATGGCGCGCTGGTTTGCCGACATGCCGAAAACGACCTGCACACCACCACCAACATTCTTGTGACGCCGCTGGCCTCCAAGTGCACCAAGCCCTTCACGCCCGCCACATTTGATGCAAGCGGCAACCGCCTCACCGCCGCCAGCGCCGAATGCCGCGCTTCCGACCTGACGCTCGCCGAGTTCAAGTCGCTCACCGGCAAGATGGACGCCTCCAACCCCAACGCGCGCACCGCGGCCGAATACCAGGGCGGCACCGCGTCGTGGCGCACCGATGTAAACACCGGTCGCGGCACCCTCATGACCCTGCGCGAGAGCATCGAATTGAACGAGCGCAACGGTGTCAAGCACACGCCGGAACTGAAAGAAAGCGTGATCGACCCGGCCACCGGCAAGAAGCGCATCGACGAAGTGTTCAAGCACCCCACGCACCGGACGCCGCAGCAGAACTACGCGCAGGCCTTCGCCGACGTGCTGGCCGATGAAGGCGTCAAGCCGCGCGAGGCATGGGCGCAGTCGTTCAATGTGGAAGACGTGCTGTATTGGGTCGACCACACCAGGTATGGCAAGCAGGCGGTCTATCTGCTCGACTTCAACTCCACCGACCCGGTCAACGACATCATCATCCAGGCCCCGTACAACACCATGGACCGGATGGAATTCTTCAAGATGCTCAAGAATCGCGGCGTGCGCGTCATCGCCCCGGCGATGCCCGCGCTGCTGGCAGTGGATGCCAACAACCGCGTGGTGCCGTCAAAGCTGGCCAAGGACCTCAAGGCGATGGGCTTCGAAATCATCACCTGGACCTTTGAGCGTGCCGACCTGCGCCTGGGCGCCTCGAAGGCGGGCTTCTACTACGACTTCGATTCGACCGGCAAGGCCATCAAGAAGGACAGCGACATGTACAAGGCGCTGCATGTGCTGGCCAAGGACGTCAAGGTGCTGGGCGTGTTCTCCGACTGGCCGGCGACCGTCACCTACTACGCCAACTGCATGGGCCTCGACTGAAGGCAGCAACGGACCCGTCGCATCGGGTCCTGACCACATGCGAACGGTCGGAAGGGCTCCTGCGGGAGCCCTTTTTTGCGCCCGCCAACTGCAGTGCTTGAGAGGCGCGCTCAGCGCGCCAGGGCGCGGGAAAAGCCGTGGGCGCGGATCCGGGTCGCGGCCGAGAGCAGCGATTCATCCGGACTCACCTCCATCGCCTCGGCGGTGAGGAACCTGGCGGAGTTGTGCCCCGGGTCGATGTGGGCCAGGCGTGCGCGCCGGTTCAACAGAACGGTCATCACCCGCTGCGCGCGCTGCGGGTGCCAGCGCTGCAGGTAAGCACCCATGTAGGCATCGGCCAGAGTCTCCGACCACAAGTCGGCGTAGGGCAAGGGACGCAGCATCAACGCGCCGTTCGCTTCGCGCCAGGCGACCAAACGCGGCGCTGGTGCTGACAATGCCTCCGGCGCACGTTGCCGGGGCTCGCTGTTGGAATTGTTGCGGTGGCGTTCCTCGCAATGGCCGATCTCGTGAGCGAGAAAGGCTTCAAGAACGGCCTGCCGGTCGTCGGGATCATGTTCGGCGAGCACATCTTCGAAGAACTTCGCGCCCGTAAGCGCGGTGATCTGGCATTCGCCGCCCGCGTATCGTGCCGACAATGCAGGCGTCTGGATGGCGTTGTTGGTTTCGGCGAACCTGACCTTGAAATCCCGGGCACGCGTCTTCTCGACGACCTGCGGGAGGAGTTCCCGAAGGTCCAGGCTCCACGCAAGGGTTGACGCACAACTCAACACCAGCGCGGCGAGGAAGGCGCGGTTTCGAACCATGCGCAACGATGGCTCGAAAACGGTTCGTCGCGTCCATGGAAAACAAGGCCTTGCCGGTTGCTATTTCCGCTTCCACTAAACGCCGGACGGCAGGCGCACATCCCGCGCGCCGCCTTGCCTAGCCGATCATCACCCAGAAGATCGCCAGGCTGGACGCGGCGCCAACGATCGCAAACACGGCAGACGTCACGACGACCGACCGCCGGCCCTGCATCGTGCCCTCGCCCGGCCAGACCGCTGCCGCCACGGCGCCTGCGCAGGCCCCGGGCACGGCATAGTAGTAGGCCAGCCACGCGTCGGCGGCTTCCGGGCGCCACAGTGCGACCAGGCCCGCGAACGCCGCGAGATAACCGGTGAGCCCGATGGCGATGCCCGCCACAACGGGCCAGCGCGGCGCGCCGAACATGATGCAAACCAGCCCCGCCGCACAACCCTGCGGCGCCCAGTAGAAAAGCAGGTGGGCCCAGAACGTGCCGTCCCTGGGTGCGATCAAGCCGGCCACCACCAGGCCTGGCAAAAGCGCGCAGCCGAGCGCCAGTCCCGCGTTGTTTCGAAATCCAGATGCCGGCACCGCTTCTTCCCCATTCAATCCGCCTTGCAGGCTGCGTCACCGACGCGACCATGTCGGCCGCCACCAGACCCATGATTAGCAGGCGAATGTGACGTGAGCGTTAAAATGCCCCCTCGCGAGAAATATTCCGTGAATCAGCTTATCGGCGATCTTTTCGTCCTGCCGCGCGCGATAATGGTGCACAGTGAGGGCGACGAAAGTGAAAGTCCGGCGGAAGGATGAACATGCGTTCTTATGCGTTGTTGCGTGAACTGGTGCGAGATTGCGGCGCCGCGCTGCTCGCGGAAGAGCGCAGTGATGAGACCAAGCCGCGCCGCCTGGTTGCCGTGTTCGAGGGGCACACCCACACCCGTTTCCGGCTGAGCTGGGACCGCAAGGAAGAGCTCGGCGTGCTCGAGGTGCCGGGCAGCGGTGACGAGTGGCTGCCGATCGGCCCCTCGGTACACAAGGGCCGGTGCCCGCCCTATTCAAACCTGTACGACTTCATGGTGACGGCCGAGCGCCTTTGCGGGACGCGTGCGGCCTGAGACACCCGGCCCGTACCGCTGGAGCGGGACGGCGCCCAGCGGCAGCCTGAGCACCGCCAGGCGCGAGTGTCGCGCAAGTATTTGACATCGCCGAACGGCGATGGCCGGGCTGATACGCCTCCAGGCTTTTCTTGAGTGCCTGATGACCGCGCAATCCATGCTGGTCCGAACGGCCTATTCAAGGACCACCGCGCATGACACTTCATGCGCCGGCACGCCGAACGGCAGTGCCGATGATCCGATCGGCTCACATATTCCCCCGTAGCGCGTCACGCCAGCGCGATTGATGCGGCGGCCGCGGATGCCGACACTTGGCCCCTGACGCGACCGATACCCGGCGCGCGCAAGACTCAGGGGATGCTCATGTTCAAGTTGGCAACACTCGCGGCGAGCGCCGCGCTCGCGCTGGCCGCCACGTTCGGCGCGCAGGCCGCCACCACGGCCGTCGCCCAGAGCGACCAGTGGTACCAGTTCGCGATCGACGATTTCATCGCCACCTCACCGACCCGCCCGACCGAATGGATCGACGACGCCGGCGACACCCAGACCTTCACCTTCACGCTCGCCAGCGCAGCCTGGCTGCGGGTGATCGACGCCGGCCACGCCGGTGACCGTTTCAACGTGATCGTCAACAACGGCAGCGGCGCCACCACCTTCCAGACCGGCGCGGCCACCGACTCCTTTCCGGACCTGACCGGCGATTTCGACGCCGCCTGGAACGACACGCGCTACAGCCGCCTGGCCACCCTGCTCGCGCCGGGCACCTACGCCGTGACCGGCGACCTGCTGCAGGCCGCCGGCGGCGGCGCGCCGCTGAACGTCACCTCCGGCGCGCTGATGATCACCGCCGTGCCCGAGCCGGGCACCTGGGCGATGTTCATCGCCGGCTTCGCCCTGCTCGGCTCGATCATGCGCCGCCGCACCTGACACCCGAAAGGATTTCCGTGAAAAAACTGTTCCTTACGGCCGCTTGCGCGCTCGCGCTCGGCATCGCCACCGCCCTGCCGGCAACTGCCGCCGCCCAGGCCCCCGTCAAGCCCAACTTCACCGTCAAGATCATCGGCTTCAACGACTACCACGGCACCCTGCAGTCGCCCGGCACCTTCGGCGACAACCTGTCCATCCCGGCGGCGCAACGTCCGGCCGTCGGCGGTGCCGACTACCTGGCCGGCCATGTGGCCAAGCTCAAGCAGCAGAACCCGCTCAACGTGGTGGTGGGCGCGGGCGACTTCATCGGCGCCTCGCCGCTGATCTCGGCCTTGTTCTTCGACGAGCCGGCCATCGAAACCCTGAACCGGATCGGCCTTGAGTTCAACGCCGTCGGCAACCATGAGTTCGACAAGGGCTCGGCGGAGTTGCTGCGCCTGCAGAACGGCGGTTGCAAGATGACCAGCGGCGCCATCGACCCGAACAGCTGCAAGGGCGCCGTCGTCGGCACCCCGGTGCCCTTCGAAGGCGCGAAATTCAAGTGGCTGTCGGCCAACGTGATTTCCAAGGCCAGCGGCCGCACCCTGCTCGCGCCCTACGGCATCAAGACCTTCAACGGCGTGCGCGTTGCCTTCATCGGCATGACCTTCAAGGGCACGCCCGGCGTGGTCACCCCCACCGGCGTGGCCGGCCTGGAGTTCAAGGACGAGGCCGACACCGTCAACGCGCTGGTCCCGCGCCTGCGCGCCCAGGGCATCGAGGCCATCGTCGTGCTGGTGCACCAGGGCGGTTTCCAGACCGGCTCCAACCTGGGCGGCATCAATGGCTGCACCGGCGACTTGAAGAACGGCATTGTCGATTCCGACATCGCCAAGGTGATCGCGCGGCTCGACAACGCGGTCGACCTGGTGGTGAGCGGCCATACCCACGCCGCCTACAACTGCTCGAAGAACACCATCGACGTGACAGGTACAACGAGCGCACCGGTGTTCACCCCGCGCGTGGCCGGCATGCCCAATGCTTCGGGACGGCTGGTGCCGGTGACCAGTGCCAGCGCCTTCGGCCGCATCCTCTCCGACATCGACGTCACCATCAACCCCAACACCCGTGACATCGTCGATGTGAGCCCGGTGAACCGGCTGGTCTCGCGCGTCGACCCGGCGGTGACGCCGAACGCCCAGGTGGCCTCGATCATGGCCGGCTACAACGGCCTGGTGTCGCCGATCGCCAACCAGGTGATCGGCTCGATCACCAGCGCGCTCCCCAACAGCGCTGACTCGGCCGGCAACATGCCGGGCGGTGAACTGATCGCCGATTCGCAACTGGCCGCGACCCGGCCGGCCGGCTTCGGCGAGGCGGTGATCGCCTTCATGAACCCGGGCGGCGTGCGCAATCCGGGCTTCACCTTCACCCAGAACGTGGGCGAAGGCGACGGCAATGTCACCTACGGCGAGGCCTTCACGGTGCAGCCCTTCGGCAACAGCCTGGTCACCATGACGCTCACCGCGCAGCAGCTCAAGGACCTGCTGGAGCAGCAGTTCGTCGGCTGCCTGGGCCAGGGCTCGCAGCGCATCCTGATCCCCTCGGCGGGCTTCAAGTACACCTGGAACTCCGCCGGCACCTGCGGCACCCGCATCAAGGACATGCGCCTGGTGGACGTCAACACCGGCGTGGTGACCGACCAGATCGTCAGCGCCGCCGGCACGCTCAACGACCCGCTCAAGACCTACCGGGTGACGGTCAACAACTTCCTGGCCACCGGCGGCGACGGCTTCACCACGCTGATCAACGGCACCGACATCCTGGGCGGCGCGCAGGACATCGACGCCCTGTCGGCCTACCTCGCGGGCTTCAACGCCACTGCCATACCGGCCAAGGCACCGTTCGACATCAACGCGACCACCACGCAGCGCCCGCGCATCACGCGGCAGTAGTTTCCCCGCCGGGAGTGCCGCGACTCCCGAACCCTGGCCCGCCGCGCGATGCGGCGGGCTTTTTCATTTCAACCCGACGAACCAGCCCGCACCGATCCATGCGTATTCCACTGACCTTTGTTCTGGCAGCCCTGCTTGCAACACCGCTGGCGGCACACCAGCCGCATCAGGCCGGAGCGCGCCCCGCCGCCGCCGACAAGGCGAGCGAAATCCAGCGGCTGCAACTGGTGCGGGAAGGCCATGCCGCGCTCGCCGCCGGACAGGCCGGCGCCGCCGAGGAACTGTTCGAACGCGCCGGCAACCTGGCCCATGAAGCCGACGCCGAGATCGGCCAGGTGCGCGCGATGATGCAGGCGGGCGCCTACCGGCGCGCCCTGGCCTTCGCCGCCCACACCGCCGGCGTGCATCCGGAAGACAGCGTCGGAGCGGCCCTGTATGCCTGGCTCCTGTACTTGGGCGGACAAGCGCGGGTGGCCGACGACACCCTGGCACGCGCGCTGGCCCACCACCCCGGCGACGCCGGCCTCATCGCCCTGCGCGAGCGCCTGGCGCGCCGCGACGCCGGCAAGCCGGTAGCACCGCCCGGCGCGCCGGGCCCTTTCGGGCCGGCCAGCCCTGCCGCAGGCATGCTGCCGGCGACGGCGCAGGTGGTGGCAAGCGCGGTGCTGATCGAAGACGGCAAGATCGCGCTGGCCCCTGCCACGGCGATCGGCGGCGCCAGCCGCGCCTGGGTGCGTGACGGCCTTGGCCGGATCAGCTCGGCCGCCATCATGCGTACCGACCACCCTGCCGGCCTCCTGCGGCTGCGCCTGGATGCGCCCCTGCCGTCCGCAGCGGACCAAGACACCCTGCCGGAGCGCAATCCCTTCCCGGGATCACCCGCCTTCGTGGTCGGCTACGCGGCGCGCGGCACACGCGACAGCGCCTGGCCGCTGCTGCGCGCCGGCTTTCTCGGCATGCCTGCCGGCGTGCCCGGGCACTATGCGCTTGGCATCGCGGTCAGCGACGGCATGCGTGGCGGGGCGGTGTTCGACAGCAACGGCACGCTGGTGGGCGTGGTGGTGCCGGATCAGGCAGGCGAAGCGCGCATCGCCATGCCTTCAGTGCTGCGCGAGCACGGCCTGGGCGCCACGCCGCGGCCCACCGCGCGTGGCCGCATGCCGGTGGACGAAATCTACGAGCGCGCCATGGCGCGCGTGGTGCAGGTGCTGGTCGCGCCTTGACGCCCGCTACCGCCGCGCCGGCCAACCGCGCAACTCAGGGCCTGCTGAGCAGGGACAGCGCGGCGCCGAGCAGGACCATGGTCGCGATCCAGATGAACAGGCGCCAATAGCGTTCACGCGGGCCCGGTACGCCCTCGGCGGACGGGAACTCCTGCGACCGCTCGTCATGGCCGGGTGCAGGGCTGCGACGGGAATGGAGGTCCTGCATGCGCACCCCCTGGCTAGCTGCCTGCCGCGCGACGCTGCGGCAGGGGTTGCGCGGCAAGCCGCGCCTGCGCGCGTGCCATGCCCAACGCGGCGCGCGCCAGACCGGCATCGAGTTCGATGGCGCGCGTATAGCTTTCGAGCGCGATACGGTAGCGTCCCAGCGCGACCAGCGCGTCACCCTGGCGCATCCACGCGACCGCCAGGCAGGGATCCCAGGCCACCGCCCGCGCCAGGCAGCGACGTGCCTCAGCCGGGCGGCCGCAGCGCAACAGGTGAAAGCCGCGATGCAGCCAGCCGCGCGCGCTGCGCGGGCTGATCTCGGTGGCGCGACAGTGCGCGGCCAGCGCTTCGTCGGCGCGCCCCAGCACCAGCAGGATATTGCCGCGCAGCGACCAGGCCGGCGCGCAATCCGGGGCGATCGACAGCGCACGCGCGCAAGTGTGCAGCGCCGCCTCGGACGCGCCGGCCATGAACTGGGTCGCGCCCAGTTCCACCAGCAGGTCGAGGCCGGCGCGCCCGCACGCCACCGCGCGGCGGATCGCCTCGATGGATTCGCTGAAATGACCGCCCGCGCGCAGGGCGCCGGCGAGATCGCGCAGCAGGCGCGGGTTGGCCGGGTCCGCCACCACCGCGGCGCGCAGGCGCTCGATCCTGCGGGCGGGTTCGCGAGCCGGGTCGGCGCCAGCGACGGGCGCGACCGTTCCTGGCCGGTTGGCGCGCAACGGCCACGGCCCGGACCCGGGCAATGCGATTCCGGCGACAGCTGTTCCCATGCGATGCGAATCTACCGGACGCGCATTGCAGGGTCTTGACAGGCCGCGCCGCGCAAGCGGTTCCCCGCATGGCCCGAAGGGACCATGGCGTGGCCGTGGCCGGTCATGAGAATGGAACATTCGGTGGCTAGACTCCAGTTGATTCACCCAGACTCGCCGTCCCGATTCACCGCAGCGCGCACCCCCGGCGGATACCGCATGCCTTCGTGGCACCAGCCCCTTTTGAGGATCAGATGCGCCGGCCGTATCAGCGCGTCCGGCATGCGAGATTGAGCACCGGATGGAACTCCCCCGCTCTGAGACCGGCGTCCCCTACATGCCGGATGGCTACCAGCCCGGCGGGGAACCGGCGCGGCCGTTGCCGGGCTGGGTGCGGGTTGTCATGTTCGTGCTGGGCTACGTGGCGCTGCAAGGCCTGTACGCGGGCAGTGCCGGCACGGCGGTGGAACGATTCTTCCTCGTCGACACCGGCAGCAAGCCGGCGGCGCAGCTGATCAACGCGCTGCAGCCGGAAATCGGCGCACGCGCCGTCGCAGCGCGGATCGTCGCGCCGGGCGGTGGAATCAATATCGCCAACGGTTGCGAAGGCACCGATATCTACTTTCTGCTCATCGCCGCGTTCGCGGCGGCGGCGCTGCCGTGGCAAAGGCGCGCGCTCGGGCTCGTGTTCGGGCTCGCTGTGGCCTTCGTTCTGAACCAGGCGCGCATCATCGCGCTGTTCCACGCCTTCAGGAACGACCGCAGCCTGTTCGAGTTGCTGCACACCACCATATTGCCGGTCCTGCTGGTGGCGGCTGTCGGACTGTATTTCCATGCCTGCCTCCGAATCAGCCGGCCTCGTCAACACGCCGCCGCTTGAACTCGCGGCGCGCACGGCGCTTGCTTGCGGCGCCGCGATCTGGCTCGCGATGCGCGCCGGACCGTTGCTGCTTGAATTGCTGATTCCGTATCTGGAGACCGTGGTGCAGTGGCTTGACACACGATACCGGATCGAATTCACGCTGACTTACCGCGCCGGCCATGGTGGAATGGTCAGCGACCTGTCCTTGCTTGGCCGGGCCACCGTGACGCGCTTGTTTTTCATTCCGACCCCGACCGCGCCTATCGTCATGCAGTCGGGAACCGCGCTTACGAGCGCAACCGCGGTCGGTGTGTTGTTGCAGCCTGCGGCGGCGATCATCGCAATCCTGCTCGGCTATCCCGCACACTGTCTTCGCGCCCTGCTGGCCCGCATGGTCCTGGGCATCATGATGATAGGCCTGTGGTTCCTTGCCGGACTTCCCCTGTCGCTTTGGTTGTATTTTCATGACCTGCCGGTCAACGCTTTCGCTCCCGGCGAGAACACGCTGGCGACCCCGATCGGAAAATTCCTCCTGAATGGCGGAAGCGTCGCACTCGGCCTGGTGCTGGGCGCCGCGGCGGTTGCCGGCGGTGCGGCGCTGTCCACCGCGCCTCGAACCGGGCGTCACTCGATACCGTACTTGCGTCGGTAGGCGGTGACGTATGCCTCGCCGCGGCCGTCCGTGCGGGCGGCGGCGGCGCGCTGTGCTGCCTTGAGGCCTTCTTCCTTCATGCCGGCTCTGGCGTACGCGTGGGCGGCCAGGTTGAAATGGGCGTTCTCGTCGACCGGCACGCCGCGATAGGTCAAGGGGGCTGCTCGCATGACGCCCGCTGCTTCGGAATCGCGCCCGGCGTCCATCAACAGCCGCGCCAGGGAGTAAATCGCCTCGGTATGGTAAGGATCCCGTGCGATGGCCCGGCGATACAGCGCCTCGACGGTCGGGACGCGGAGGAGCGCCGGCCCCCGGGAGTCGATCAGCACGATGTGTCCGCGCAGCAAGGGCGTGTATGGTGCGAACGGATTGAACGCGTCCGCACGGTCGAGAAGCGCCGTGACCTCGTCAAGCATTTGGCGACGCTCCGTCGGCGCGGCTCCGACCGCCTGCTTGAACAGCAAGTCGGCGCGGGTGATGGTGACCACGTCGTTGAACGGCGACCATGCCTGGGCGACGGCAAGATTGGCGGTGCTTGCGGAAAAATCCCTTGCAACGAACGCCGCGCGCCCGCGTTCCTCGTACAACACGCCTTGCATGTTGCAAACGGCGAACGCGGCAGCGATGACCATGATGCCGGCACCGGCGAGAGTGGCGACACCTGCACCCGGCAGTCCGCGCCCGGGCATAGCGGAGGTCGCGGACACGGCGACTTTGGGTTCTGCTGCGTTGACCAATTGCGCCACGATGAATGCGAGCAGCCAGGGCAGTGGCATCACGTAGAGATTGAAGTTGAGCGCGCTGTGGACCAGCATGGCGACAATGCCGGCCACCAGGAAGGTCATGGACAAAGCCGCGCCGTCCGGCCCGGCCGGCAGTCGCCTGCAGGCGACTGCCAGGCGCACCAGACAGTACGCCGCCGCCAGCATGATCAGCAGCAGCGGCCAGCCGCCTTCGGTCGCCAGTTCAAGATAGTCGTTGTGGGCGTGGAACCCGGTGGACGCATCGGCGGGCAGGCGAAAAACCGGATAGCGCAGGTACCAGGTGCCCATGCCGATGCCATGCCATGGTGCGTCCGCAAGCAATGCGAGGGCGCCGTGCCATATCTCGCTGCGCCCCCTGAACTGCCCGCCGATGCTGAACCCTGCGTCATGGATACGGCCGAACAAGGTGCCCTCGAAACCCTTGCCCAGGGCTCCGGCCGCGGAAAAAAGTATGGCGATGGCGCCAAGTCCGGCCAGCGCCGCGATCACGATACCGATTTCGCGACGCCATGTTCCGTTTCGGCCCGCGATGACCAATACCATTGCAATACCGGCGGCGGCACCCAGGAACGCACCACGACTCCCGGTTCCGACCGCGGCGGCCGCCAGCAGGAACAGAGTGCCAATCCCGAAGCGCCTTCGCCACCCCGGCAACCGACAAGACGGACTTGCTGCCATGTATGCACATAGGGCGAATCCGCTCAATGCCATGTATGCCGCGTAGTTGTTGATATCCTGGAACAGACCGGACGATTTAGACTGCATGAAGAAATAGATCCACAACGTGACCAGCGCGAACACGCCGGCAACGGTGATGGTCAGCGGCAGGACGATGCGGGCCATGACCGGGCGTGACGCGAACAGCCTTCCGGCGAAATAGGCGCCACAGGCGCCGCCCAGCACCAAAAACGCGTGCGCGCCGCGATGCGGCGAGGGATGGACAGTGAGCGCCTGCAGGATCATCCAGGCGGCCGCGCCGGCGACACACCAGTCAAGGGGATTGAGGCGGCGCCAGTGCGCACCGCGCGCGGCGCCGGGCGTACCCAGGACAAGACTGCAAGCCAGACCGACACAGGCAAGCGCCAGGAACACCGCATCCGCCGCCCCGCTGCCCTGGGCGAACAGCCCCGCCGTCAGCGCCCCCGCGAACACCACGCCGGCCCAAGCCGCAGGCCAATCCGGCGGGTCGGCGTCAACCAGGTCCGCGCGCCATATGCCATCGGCGTCCCGTCCCATCGCTCAGCCCCCGCGAGTTCGCGCCAATGCGCAGCGGGTCAACGCAAGCGCTTCGCCTGTCATCGAACGCCGGCCTTCTGGCTGTCGATCTTGCCGCGATATTCCTCGATGATGTTCTCGATGGCCACCGACTTCAGGCCCGTGAGCGGCTCCGCCTGCGCAATCGATTCGAACGCGGTCTTGTCACGATACAGGCGCAGCAAGTCCCCGCTGTAGGCGACCAGCTTGGCATTCTTGGCATCGCACACGCCGAGTTCGGTCGTCGCCTGCGTGCGCGCCTGCAAGAGGGTCGCCTGCAACTGTTTTAATTGCGAATCCCGCGAGGCAAGGGTGCGCAAGGACTCGGTCTGCTGCACCCCGGCGGCGGCGATGCGCTGGCCGGCATCGGCGAGCTTTGCCTGCAGAGCCGCGCCCGCCTCCTTTTCGCGCTTGAGTTCTTCTTCCAGCTTGCGGGCGCGCGCCACGGCGCCCTGCAGACTGCGGGCGGTCTTCTCCGCGGTTTCGATCCTGGCGTTGGCCGCCTTCACCTTGTCTTCGAGCTCCGCCTTTTCGCGCGCCAGCGCCGCCTTCTCTTCTTCGGCCTTGCGCAGGGCCTGCTGCGCCTGCTGCGCGCGGCGCGCCGCCTCCCGTTCGCGGGAACCCTTCTTGTCCTCCTGAGCGGTCGCCGGGCAGGCGAACGTGACGGAGATCACCGCGCCGACGCAGGCCGCCAGAACGGCGCGGCGAAACAGAGTGCTGATCGACGACCGCATGGCCTCTAGAACCTGCCGTTGAGTTCGACCTGCAGCACATCGACATTGAATGGTGCCCATGGCCCCCCCGTGTAAGTGATGGCCTTGGTGCTGGTCCAGCGCAGCGACATCCAGGCGTTGCGGTCGATGCCATAACTGGCACCGACGCTCCAGCCCTTGTAGTTGGTGCCGCCGAGGTTCCAGGTGGTGTCGGTAAAGCCGTCTATCACGGCGTCCCTTTCCAGGACGCGGTATGCGCCGAACGCCTGCCAGTCGCCCCGGTTGCGAATCGCCCGCTGCCCGACCTGCAGCCTGTATTGGTAGCCGGTGGTCTTGGGTTCCAGATCGATACCCGCGCGGTTGCGGATCTCCGCACGGTCGAACCCGATATTCTTGACGAAGTCCGCCGTCAGGTTGACGATGACCGGGTCGAACTGCGCGAACTCCATCGAGGCGGTCAGGTTGAGCGGGCGAAAGCGCGAGGCCAGGCCAAGAAGGACATTGTTGGGTGCGGCGGCCAGCGGATCGGCGATGTTGACCAGCGTATTTCCCTTCTGCCGCATGTTGCGGCGGTACTCGCTGATACCGTACAGGGTGGTGCCCAAACTGCCGCTGGCCTCGCGAGTGCCTTCGAACGAGCGAAAGGCATACTGGGTGAGACCCACCTTCAGGCGCGTCTCCGTGTTCAAGGCCCACTCCGCGCCGATCTGGACCCCCGTCAGCCACCGGTCCGTGCGGCTCGCTTCCAGTTCCTGCAAGGGAAACGCGCCGATGGTCGCGAAGGCGACGAAATTGTCGGAAATGCGCGGCTTTATCGTGCCCGCCACCCCGTCGAACGCGAGGTCGTCCGCCCACATCAGGTCGGTGGAGAAAAAGGGATTGGGCATGCGCCCGCCATCGATCGAAAGCCAGCGCGTCGGTTCCCAGCGCAGATAGGCGCGATCCAGGCCGACCGTATAGCGGTTGAAGTTGTTGTTGCCGCCACCCAGGGTCTGGGACGTGGAAGCCGGACTGGTCAGGCTTCCGGTTGCGATCCGGATACCACCGGAAACCGACTCGCCGACCTTCGCCAGCATGCCAAAGCGCGCCCGCAGCGTGAAGCGGTGGCGATCCTCGGTCGTATTGACCAGGTCCGGGGCATAGATCGGGTTGCCGGCGGCGCCCTGCGCCTGATAAAACGCCGCCGGCGTGTTGCTGCGGTCGAACAGATCGCTTTGCATGCGCAACCGGATGTCGCCTTCAAAGCGGATGCGTTCGATCCAGTCCGGCAATGCCCCCGGGTCGCCCCAACGTTCCTGCTTAGCCTGGGCCAGCACTTCCTGCTTGATCTGCTCCCGGATTTCGCCCTTGACGGTTTCCGAAACATAGGGGATGCGTACCACCGGTTTGCCATCGGGACCGATCCGGGTGGCCTGTGGCGTGTTGTCGGGAACCGAGCGCGCCTCGGCTTTCTTCACCAGTTCCGCCGCTTTTTCGCGGCTGAGCAGCCCCTGCTCGACCAGCGCCTGTATCAGCATCAGTGTAGTGCTGCGCAACTGCTCCAGATCTTCGCGTTCGCCGGCGTAGACGTGACCCGCCAAGGTCGCCGCAGCGAGTGTCGCGACTGCGAGCGTGGTTCTGAAGTATGGGATTCTGTTCATGGTCTTGGTCGGTGGCGGAAGCGATGCAGGCCATCAGCCGGATGCACGCGAGGTGAAAAGAAATCGAAGCGGTTGCGGCATGTCCGCCGGCGGTGACAAGCGCAAGGCGCGCACCTCCGCCAGTGCGGTGCGCAATTCTTCGTCGACATCACTGATGCCGGTGGGCGTCAATTCGAAACGCTTGATGCTGCCGTCGGTCTCGAGCCAGATCTTGTAGTTGGCACGGAAGTCGCGATTGCGGCTCTTTGCTCCAAGCCTTTTCTTGATCTCGTCGTGCAGCAGCTGCTGCGCGTTGTTGGTGAACATGGCGAACTGCATGCGGTTGGAACCGCTGGTCGCCGGTCCGCCCGTCGCGGCCCCCGGCTCGCCGATCTTGCCCATGTCCTCATTGACAACCTTGCCGCCGCCGAACACGCTCGGCCCTTCACCGGCGGCGCCTTCCATCTTCAGGCTCTGGTCGGGTGGCGGCTCGTTCTTCTGCTCCACCTGCTCCATCTTCACCTCCTTCTGCTCCTTGGGAGGCTCGGGACGCTTTTCCTCCTTGGGCGGCGGCGGCGGAGGGGGCGGCGTGGTGGGAATGAGCGAGATCTTGGGCGGCTTTTTCGGCCCGCCCGAGCTCTTCAGGTTCATGAAGTAGTAAACGCCGCCGCCCACCAGCGCAAGCGCAAGAATGACCACGCCCGCGATCAGCAGGTCGCGATAATCCTTGACACGTTGCTCTGTGGCCATGTCAGGTGCCGATCTTCGCCGTGGCGAGACCCAGGTTGGAGATGTTGAGCCGCCCCGCCAGGTCGATGACTTCCACCACCCGCGCGTACTCCGCCTGCGGGTCGCCCTTGATCACCAGCGACATGTCGGGCGCGCGGCTGTGCACGGCGGTGAGCAGCGACTCCAGTTCGCCCATGGTGACCGACGCGCCGTTCAACAACAGGCGCCCGCCCGGCATCACCTGCACGATGCGCAATTCCTTCTTGACCGTCGAGGGCTTGTTGCTGGGCTTGGGCAGGTTGATGGTGAGGCCCTGCACCGAGGCGGTGGTCATGAGGATGAAGATCACCAGCAGCACGTAGGCCAGGTCAAGCATGGGCGTGACGTTGATGCTGTCGTAAGGTTTGGTTTCGGCTTGTACCTGCATGTCATTTCGCCCTTACGGTGACCAGGCCCACATCGACGATGTCGAGCCGCTTCATCATCTCCAGCACCTCCATCACCTTGCCGTACTGCACCCGGCCATCGCCCTTGACGACGATCGGCAGGCCCGGATTGCCGGCCTTCAACTGGCCCAGCCGCGCTTCCAGCGACTCCATGGTCATGGGGTAGGCATCGAGGAACAGGTCGCCACGCTCGGACACGGTGACTGCACGGGTGCCCGCCTTGGCCAGGCTGGCGGTGGTCTTGGTCTTGGGCAACTCCACCCGCACACCCTGCACAGAGGCCGTGGTCATGATGATGAAAATCACCAGCAGCACATAGGCCAGGTCCAGCATGGGCGTGACGTTGATCTCGTCGTAGGCCTGGTTTTCCGCCTGAACTTGCATGATCCGCGCCGTTCCTAGGGTTCGTAGAGCTCGGCCGACTTGGTGCGGAACTCGTCGGAGAACACCAGAATGTCGGACGTGACTTCCTTGATCTTCGAGGCCAGCCAGTTGTAGCCGAACAGTGCCGGGATCGCCACGCCCAGGCCGGCGACGGTGGCCACCAGCGCCGCCGCGATGCCGGGCGCGATGGAGTTGACGTTGACGTCCCCCGCCGCGGCGATGGCCGCAAAGGTGATCATCACGCCCACCACCGTGCCCAGCAGGCCCAGGAACGGACCACCGGCAATGGCGATGGTAAGCAGCACGATCTGGCTGTTCAGGCGCTGCCCTTCGCGCACGATGCCGGCATCCATCGAGGCGCGGATGGCTTCCAGCGCGGCCAGCGAAAGGCTGCGGTTCTTGCCCTCGCGCGCCTGGTGCTCGAAACGATGGGCGATTTCGGTAAGGCCGATGGCGTAGATGCGGTAGATCGGCGAATGCCGGACCGCCTTGTCGTTGGCAAGCGCCGCGGCTTCCGGATCGCCCGGGGTGAGCAGCTGCGCCGACTTCTCGCGGAAGCGCCTGACGAAGAAGTCGTTGCCCTTTTGCGCCTTGAGGATGAAGCTGGTCTTGGAGATCATCACCCACACGCTGATGACGAACATCACCGCCAGGATGCCGATGACGATCCAGCCGTCGACCGTGAGCGCGCCCAGCAGGATGCCCATGTAGGAGGCCTCCTCGCCGCCGCCCGCCTCGTTGGCCACCACCAGCGGCGACTCGGCCATCTCGGCGACGGCGCGCGCGCGGATGTAGTCGGCCGCGCGCGCCACGCCGGAGAGGCCCACCTCGTCGATTTCGCCCTTGAAGCCTTCGCCGATGACCGCCGCGCCGGCGGTGTCGGCCAGCGCGAGGTCGGCCGTGCCGGCCGCCGCGCCATCGATGTAGAAGGTGACCTTGCCGGCCGCGACCGATACGGCCACGTTTTGCCACACCCCGGGCTTGAGCGCGGTGGTGGCGGCCGCCCTGGACGCGCCCGCGGACGCCGCGAGGTTGCCGCCGGAGAATCCGACGGTGAGCGCCTGCGCGCCGCTGCCCAACACCATGAGGTTGCCTTCCGGCGCGGCCACCGGCTTGACCCAGGCCGAGAAGGTGAAGCCGTTGGCGGCCGTCACGCGCAAGGACTGCGAGGCCGGCAGCGTGATCGATTCCGTCCCGGTGAACACCAGCGCGCCGCCCATCGGACCCGCTGCGACCGGTTTGGCCGTGGCGCTCTGCGCGTTGTTCGCGTTGCCTGTGGCGTCGCGCACGCCTTCCTTGTCGGAGAAGTGCAGCACGAAGATCTGGCTGGCGTCGTAGGTACCCTTGGCGTCGCCGGTAGGCGGCGCGGCGGGGTTGCCCCACTCCATGACGAAGCTGTCGGTCTTGGCGTTGGGCGTGATCTTCGGCACCAGCACCCAGGCGACCCCCAACTCGTTGGCGGCGTCGTACTGCTCGATATGGAACTTGAGCGGCAGCTTGCCGTCGGCCGACATGAAGCGGATGTCGCTGCCGTCCGGCTTGGCTTCGGCAAAGGTGAAGTTGCCGCTGTGCAGGCGCACCGCGATGGGCACGCTGGTGGCCCCCTGTGCGAGATTGCCGGCGGCCGCCGTGGCGTCGAGGGTGATTTTTTGCTTGTGGGCCCAGTCGGCGGCGTGGGCCGCAAGCGTCGCCAAGCCAAGGAAACAGCAAATTGCGATCCGGGAAATCAAGGAAATCATGGTCTTTACCATTGGAATTGAAGATCGCACCCGGCGATCCCGGGTTGCGCCTGCGCAAGCACCTGCGCACGGCACGAGTGCTTTGGTCAGCCGCAATGCCCCGCGGCGAAGGGCGCTAGGGTACGCAGCGCGCTTTTCATGGATGTGACAGGGTTTCGTCATTCGCCGAAGCCCAGGAACAGATTGTTGGTGATGCCCTGGCGCGCTTCCGGTGTCCGGGTCTGCGTGGCGGCGCTCGCCTGCTCGGCAGCGCTGCGCGACGCGTCTCCGCCGGGAGAGGCGAGCGAAGCGCTGGCGTTGCCGCCGACACTGGCTGGCGGCGGCACGCCGGCGGAATCACCCTTGACCTGCACGTTGTCGGCGCCCACGAAGCGCGGCGTGGCACCGTCGAAATTGCCGGTGGAGCGGATACCGGCGTCACCGGCGTTGATCTCGCCTTTTGGCGCCGCCAGAGTCACGTCGCTGGCGGGCGTATTGGCGCGGGTCTGCAGTGTGCCGATGCCGCTGCCGGATACCGAGCCGGAAATGTCGGTCTGCACGTTGCCGGAAGAATCGATGAAGATGCGCGGCGGTGGCGCGCTCGAAGCCGTCTTCGCACCGCGGCCGGCATCGATGTTGCCCTCGGCGGACCAGATCAGGATGTTGCCGCCCGCGAGCGTGAACACGCGCGACTGGTTGACCAGGAAGTCGTTCCTCACCATCGCGTTGATATCGCCGCCGCCCACAGTGACGATGCCGAGTTCGTTGGCGCCCTTGCCGGTGGAAGGCACGGGCAAGCCGGCATTGGCCAGGCCGCCCGGCACGAACAGGTTGATGTCGCCGCCGCGCTCGGTCTTGATCTGGCTGGAGTACATCAGGAGATCGCCCTTGTAGGAAGCGCCGGGAAAGAAGGTGGCGATGGCCTCGCTACCGCGCACATAGGCGGCGTCGCGCGCGACGGTGTCGGCACCGGCGCGCGCCGCGGTGGTGCCGGCGATGGTGAGTTCGGCACCGAGGATGCGATTGAGCAGGGGCTGCTGTTGCTGCTGCGGCAACGCCGCGAAGGCCGCGCGCGCTGTCGCTTCGGTCTGCGCCGGCGCCGCACGGTAGTCCGCGAGAAGCGAGGTGAACACCGGCAGGGTCGCGATGAAGTCGTCGCGCGCGGCCAGACGCTCGATCAGGACCTGTTGCGAGCCGGCATCAAGCGCCAGGAACTTGCGCAGCGCACCCTGCGCGTCCAGCCCTGTATCGGCCTTGCTGCGGGTGCGCATGTACTGGGTGATTTCCGGCAGGTAACGCGCGCTGTTGGCTTCGCCAAGCCGCAGCAGGGTCGCGGCGAGCGCGCCGTACTGCGGCAGGTAGCGCGCTGCCGCGCCGGCGTAGTCGGGAGCCGCACCGACTCCGGCAATGACGGTAAGTCCGGCGCCGGCTTCGGGCAGATAGGGGTTGATCAGGTTGCCACGCGTGAGCAGACCGGAGGAGACGCCGAGGTCCACGTTGCGCCCCGCCTGCAGCACCACCTGGCCCGGCCCGCCGATCTCCACCAGGCCGCCCTGGCTGGCGTCGAAATCGCGCCCGGCGCGCAGCACGGTGGTATCGGATGCGGCGAGATTCTGGCCGAAGAGCGTGAGGGTGCGGATGTCGCGCCCGGCGATCAGGTGCGCCGCCTTGGGCAGGTTGAACACACCGCTGATGTCGCCACCCGACGCGACGATGCGAACCGGCAGCGGGTCATTGTCGTGCAGCAGGTCGGGATCATGGCCGGCGGCGATGCGCGGCTGGATCAGGCGTGCCAGGCTGCCCGCCGTCGCGTTGGACGCGGTGCGGACTGCCGACAGGGCGTTGTCGGCCATCACCACGCCTTGCGAGGCGCTCACACTGCCGCCCGCCAGCAGGTTCAGTTTTCCTTGTGGCGCCGGCATCATGCTGGTCTGGCCGATGGCCAAGTTACCGGTCAATGCGGTGGCCGACAGCGAACCAGGGTACAGCGTGAAGGCACTGCTGCCCAGCGAGTCGCCGACGGCATTGATCGGCAGGCCCGCCACGCCGGAGGTCGTCGAGCTGGCCACCTGGCGCAGGATGTCGGCAGCGTTGCGCACAGCGAGTGCGCCGCTGACGCTCGACAGGCTTACCGCGGCGTTCTCGCCATAGGTGGAGAACGCCACCCGGGTCGATGAGGTGCCGGCGTTGTTGGTGGCCTGCACCAGGGCGGTGGGATTGAACACGCCATCGATGCGCAGGTCGCGCCCGGCGCTGACCTCGAAGCCACCGTCCTGCAATGAAAGCACCGGATAGACCTGGGCGGTCCCCTGGGTACGCGCGGATGTGATGTCGCGGCCTGCCTCTAGCGTCCCGCTGCCGCGCCCGACGTGGTACACCCCGCTGCCAATGTCGCGGCCGGCACGCACGGTGACGTCACCGCCGCCCTGCACCACGAGTGTTTCGGTACCGGCTGGGGTGCCCGGAAGCCGCGCACTGGTGGCCGCCGCGGCCGACAGGTTGCGCACATCGTTGCCGGCCGTAACGCTGACGTCGCCACCGCCGAAAGTGGCCACGCCCTGGCGGAAATTGTCATAGCGCGCCCACCACGCCGTCTGCGGGTTGACCGCCGCCGTGGACTGGCGGCGATACAGCCAGTTGCTGACCATCTGGTTGCTGGCGGCGCCCGCGACATCGTTCCCCGCGGCGATGCGGATCTCGCCGCCGCCGGTGGCGAAGCTGTTGCCCACCGGATTGGTCACGTTGTTGACATTCGCCAGCGACGTGCCGGCGCCAGTGGTGTAGACCGTCGCGCTGGCATTGAGCAATTGCACGTTGCGCGCGGCATTGATCTCGATGTCGCCGGTGGCGGTGCGCAACAGCACGTCGGTGACGCCGGCGCTGCGGCCGATGACCACGTCGCCACTGGCAGACGCGCCGGTCTGGGCGGGATTGGCCGCCGCCAGGTCCGCGCCACCGGTGATGCGATAGCCCCAGGTCGGCACGCTGCTTTGCCCGCTGCCATCACCAATTTGCAGCACGCTGGTGGTCGCGGTGCCGTTGAAGCCGTCGGATATCGTGTTGGCGACATTGACATTGCCGCCAGCTCGCAAGGTGAGCGCGCCGCCGCGCGTTTCCGGACGGGTGGCGGCGTACAGGTTGATCGGCGTGGCCGCGCCACTGCCGGCGGCGCTGCCGACGGTGATGTCGCCGCCGGTGCGCACCTCGACACCGGGGCGCAGTTCCACCGCCACGGCATTGGCACCGCGCAGCCGGTCCTGGATCGCCGTGGCGGCGCCCATGAAACTGCGCGCGTCGCCCAGCACCGTGCCGGCCGCCGGTGTGGCACCGGTGCCGATGTCCAGCGTGGTGGCCGCGCGCGCGTTGTTGGTGTTGCGAAGCGTCACGTTGGCGCTGCCGAAATCGTAAGTCTGCACGCCTTCCACGATCACGCGTGACGCGCCGCTGACCGTGCTGCCGATGGCCGCGACGGTGCTCACTTCGTTGCCGGCGCCGCTGCCGCTGCGCGCCGCGCGCAGCCATACATCGCCCGCGCCGGCGCCCTGCCCGCCGCCGGTGGCTATGCTGCCGCCGGCGAGATCGAGATTGCCGACCGTGCCTGCAGTGGTGGAAATGAAAACATCGCCACCGGCGTTGCCGGCGCCGCTGGCGACCGCCCGGATCGCGGCACCTGACCCCACCTGCACGCCGTCGCGCGCGCTGATGCGCACGTCGCCCGCCTTGTCGAATACCCCGCCGACCGCACCGTTGATTACGATCCTGCCCGCGTCGGCAGCCAGGGTCACGTTGCGGCTGGCCGCCGCCGCGGCACCCTGGGTGATGTCGCCGGTGCGGGCGCGGAAGATCCGCTCCTCGCTGAAGCCGCCTCCATTGAGCGCGCCGTTGAGCGCGTCGAGATTGTCCAGGCTGCGCGCATCGATGCCCGCGCGTGCGCCGCGTGCGCCCGTGGCGGCCGTGCCGTCGACGACGCCGCCCAGCAGCACGGTGCCATTGACGGTGCTGGCGCTGATTTGCCCTGCTGCGCCGCCGACGTCGCCCGAACGCGCGCCCGACACATCCAGCCGCGCGCCTGCCGCCTGCACGACGTTGCCGGAATTGCTGGCAAGTTCGATTCGCCCGGCGCCGACAAAACGCGCCAGGCCATCGAACATGGCGGCCACCCCGGCCGCCCGCGTCACCGACCCGGCGGCCAGTTCCACGCCGTCGGACGTGCTGCTGCCGGTGGCCTTCAGTGAGATGTTACCGGCCGGCAGGTCGATATGTCCGGCCTGGCGAATGCGGCTGCCGGACACCGAAAGGCTTGCGCCTGCACCCTCGGGCGCGGCCTGCGGCGCACCGGCGGCGGCACGGATGTCGATCGCCCCGGTGGCGCTGATCGACTGCACCGCGCCCGTGGCTCCGCTGATGCGCGCACTCTCGATAGCCAGCGTCGCCGCGGCCGTACCGGCGCCGCCGACGGCAAGGCTGCCGGACCCGCCCTGGGCGTTGACCAGACGCACGTCACCAGCGGCCGCCAGCGTGGCGGCGCCGAAACCGCGCAACGCCTTGCTGCCTTCGCCGATGACGATGTTGCCGCCGCTGCTGATATTGAGCGCGCCTCCGGCCACCGGCGTGTCCGCGTTGGCAAGCCCGGTCGTGTTGGTCAGGGTGATCTGCCCGGCCCTGACATTGACGGTATCGGTGCCGCCGCCGCGCGACACCAGCCCCGGTGCGTCCAGAGTGAGGCTTGCCAGGTCGGTGCTGCCGAGGGTGGTGCTGCCATGGAAATCGATGCCGCTGTAGCTGCGCAGGGTCAGGTCGCGGGTGGCCGCCAACTGCGCAAGCAGCTCCGGGCCGAGCACCACGCCGGTGGTTCCTGCCGGAACCGTGCCGGCAGAAATCCGGCTGCCTGCCAGGCTCACCCGGCCGGCGTCGATGGCCGCGGTGGCGCCGATGGTGGTATCGAAGGTGCCGTCCAGCACCAGGGTCGCCGGCGTCGTGTGGTCATCCGCCGCACGTCCGAGACGCGTATTGGCGCCGACCGCGAGCGTGCCGGTGGCCCGGGTGACGCCGCTGCGGACCACCGGCGCGACATCGTTGCCCGCCACGCGCAGGAGCGCGCCGTCGCCGGATATCGTGATCGCATCGGCGGCGCGCGCCAGCGGCCGGGCGACGATGGCACTGCCGTCCCGCACCTCGACGCGGCTGGTGGCGGCCAGCACCACATCCGGCAGGGTCAGTGGTGTCGACGCGCTGTCGACGAGAACATCGCTTGCCGTCACGGTTGACGCGTTGCGCCGACCGCCCAGCAGCAGGCTCTCGATGCCCGAGGCGTTGAGCGATGCCGTCGACAAGGTGAGAAATCCGCCCGGACCGGGCGCGCCGTCGGTAACGGCGATCTTCGCCGATGCGATGTCGAGTACGCCCCCGCGCGCGCCGGCGCCGGTCGCGAAGTCCAGCGTGCCGTCGAGCGCAAGGGTCTGGCCGGCGGTCACGGCAAGCGAACCGGCGTCCTGCGCCAGCCGCGGTACGACCGTGTCCTGACTGCGCGCGAGATTCGCGAAAAAGCTGTCGCCGCGGGTTTCGCGGTATTCCGCCTGGGTGCGCAGGGTCGCCGCCGGGGTCACTGCCCAGCCGGAGGTTCGTGCGTCACGCAGCGCGGTATCGGACACACCCAGGTAGCCGGCGACCACGGTGGTGCCGTCGGCCGCCGTGGCAGAGCGGCCGAGCTGGGTGTCCTGGAAGCCCGCCACGCGCCGCACCGCGTAGGCGCCGGGCAGCAAGGCGTAACGCGCCGGCAGCAGCGTATAGGTCCCGGCCGGGACACCGCTGCCCGCGCCGAGAGTGAGGGTATCGCCGGGCTTGACGTCGCTGGCCGCCGCGACAGCGCTGCTTTCATTGGCGATTTGCGCGTCCCAGGGTGCGCGCGCCTGGCCCAGTGAGGGCAGGATGGCGTAGATCTCGGCCGCCTTGCCGTCGGGTCCTATGCCCTTGCCTAGCAGGATGTCATTGCTGCCACCGGTACCCGGCACGAATTCGGTCGCCAGCACATCGCCGCCGCCGGCCAGGTCCAGGGTCGAGCCGGCCGCCAGATTCACGCTGCGACCTTGCAGTTCGATGCCCTTGGACGCGGGCGTGGTGAGGATCTGCGTGTCGCGCCCGGCGCCGGCGGCGTAGACCCATTGCAGGGCGTTTTCGGTGCGCCCGTAGGGCACCAGCAGATCCTTGCCCGATACCGTCACGAGACTGCCGGCACGCAGGTCCAGATTCTCTTGCGCGTTGAGGGCGATGCTTCCCAGCGGCGCACGCACGGTCCCGCCGATATCGATGTTGGCGGCCTGAACCGCCAGACGACCACCGGCCGAAAGCGGACTCGCGGCCGTCTTGCCGTTGCCGGCGAAGCTCACATCGCCTGACGCATTGACGCGAAAGTTCGAATGGGTGGCCGGATAGGCTTGCGCCGACACGAACGCCACATTCCCGGCGACGTTGAGCTGGCCCTGCAGGCGCCTGGCGGTACCATCCGGATCGGTTTCCAGGGCCACACCCTTGAAGCGGATGTCGCCACCGCTGTTGAAGCTGGCATTGCCTATTCCCGCCAGCGCGACCTTGCCTTCCAGGTCCACCAACTGCGCATTGACCTCAAGTGTGCCGCTGCCGCCGCTTGCCGCCGGCAGGTTGGCTGCGTTCCGGCCAGTGTTGCCGATACTTGCGTAGGGCGCGCTGACCGTCAGGCGCGCAGCGGACCCGGCCGAAACCACGGGCGCGTCGAGCGTCACGCTGCGCTGCGCCGAAAGCGTCATCGACTCATCGGCGCGAATGATGTTCTCCGCACCCAGGGTGAGTTCGGACAAGCTGGCCGCGGCAAGCCTGTCGGCGCGCAAGCGCGCCGTGCCGCCGAGGGTGGCGCGATCGATCGCCGCGCCGGCAACGAGTGCTGGCGGTGTGGCGGTGCTGTCGCGCGAAAGCGCAATCGAGAGGCTGTTGCCCGGCACGCGTTGCGCGTTGGTGACCGAGCCGTCGGCCAGTGCCTGGGCAAGCCCGGCGAGACTGACGTTCAAGCGCCCGCCGGCTGCCGTGGAGCCCCCGCCAGCGGCCTCGATGCGGGCGTCGAACAGCACGCCGTCGATCGCGTTGATTGTCAGGCTGCCGCCCTTGCTGCCAACCAGTGTGGGCACGGGCACGCTCCCGGTGCCGCCGGTTTGCGACGGCAGGTCGAGCGTGGCCGCCGCGCCGCGCAGGTCGAAGCGCGCGCCCTCGCGCGCCACCACGAAAGCGCTGATGTCCTTGTCGTTGACCGCATTGATGTTGATGCTGCCGCCATCGAGCACCTCGCCGCGGACCAGCCCGTTGCCCGGCGTGGCCGAGGATTTGAACGCACCCGCCACGGACACGCTGCTGCTGGAGCCGAACCAGAGGCTCCGCCCCGCGTCGAACAGCAGGCTGGAATCGTCGGCCTGGAGCGCGATGTTCACCTTCCCGGCCGGCGCGCTGACGCTGCCGTCGATGGTGACCTGGCGCCCGCCGGCCAGGGTGACACTGGCGCCGGCATCGGCATTGATGGCGGCGCCACCCTCAATGACGACGCGGCCGTTCTGCGAGCCCGTTGCGCCCAGCTTGAGATTCACCGCCGCGCGCGAGGCATCCGGCAGCGTGGTCATGCGCGTGAAGGCTCCAAGATCGCTGCCGGTGGGCTTGTCGGCGTAGAAGCCGTTCATGGCGAGGCTCTGGGTGCGCGGCGTCACCTGCGTGCCGGCGGCCACGGTCAGGCCGTCGATGCCGACCAGGGTCAGGTCGGAGAAACCCCCGGCGGTAAAAAGCCCGCTGCCCAGGCCCAGTTCGTCGGCTTCAGCGAGGCCGCCAACGCGCACTTTGGGCGCCACCACGGTAAGGCTGCCGCCCTTGCTGAAACCCGCCCCGCGCAGGCTGCCGTCGAGTTGCACGCGCCCCGTGGGCAGGACCAGGCTGCCGGGCGCGGCCACGCCAAGGGCGCGGCTGTCGGCCGCGCGCGAGGCATTGCTCAGCACCGAGATGCCGCCGGCGCTACCGGCCGACAAGCGGTTGTCATTGCCAAGGCGCGCACCGGCCGACACGTCGATGGACGACCCGCTCTCCAGCAGCACCCCCTGCTCGCTCTTGAAGGCCACCTTGCCTCCATTGACCACCACCGGCGCGGTCTGCGCGACGCCCGCCGTGGCAAGCGCACTGTCGTTGACCCACCCACCGGCCACATCGATGCGGCCTGAGACGGCAATGTCACCCGCCAGCTGCGCCGCCGGGCCACCGGTGGATTTGGCGGTCAGGTCGACCGTCCCGCCCTGGACACGCGTATTGCCGGCCAGGGTGATCGCCGCCGCGCCCATGCGCAGGGTCCCCCCCGGATTGAGCGAGATATCCGCGCCGCGATCCTGGCGCAACGTGCCGGAGGAATAGAGTCCGAGCGTGGAAAAGCCGCCGCTGCGCAACATGTCCGCACCCAGTACGGTTTCGCCGACGCCGACCCCGCCCACCGTTGCCGGCGCCGTGCCGGGCACGCTCCAGAAGCCGGCGTCGAGTGCGCTGCCGCTTGCCGCGATCCGCAGGTCGCCGCCCACCAGGTCCGGCAGGGCCTGCGACAGGCGCGCGCCTTCGCCGACGGTGAGGCTGCCACCGGCAGGCCGGGTACTGGCGTCGCGCTGTAGCGGCCCCGCCACCACCTCGCCCTTCAGGGTGGCGTCGGTGGACAGAGTGCGCGCCGCCAGCGCGATACTGCCGGCGCGATTGCCTTCGGCATAGCCGCGCTCGAACCTGCCCTGTGTTCCGGTACCGAACGTTTCGGTCACGCCGAAGCGGTTGGAGGTCTGCGTGAAGGACCCGGCGATGCCGTCGTAGACGATGTCCTTGGCGGCGCTGTTGATGTCGTAGAGCCGGCCCTGGGATGTGAGCATCGTGGTGGTGACGGTGCCGTCGGCGTAGCGGATCGAGCCGCCCGAGACGTCCAGGGTCGATCCGCCCTCGAGCGCCGCCAGCCCTTCGGACACCAGGGTGATGCTGCCACCGGTGGACAACTTCTCCGCGGCACCGCGCTGGATGGCTTCGTTCCTGTACTTGGCGGTGTCACCGAGTATCGGCACGGGCTTGCGCGCATCGAAGGACACACGCTTGCGATAGAGCACGCCGTTGCGCTGCAGGGGCGCATCCGCGAAATCGCTGGCGCCTAGGATCTCGGTGGTG
Organism: Burkholderiales bacterium; assembly: GCA_965279115.1. Taxonomy (GTDB): domain Bacteria; phylum Pseudomonadota; class Gammaproteobacteria; order Burkholderiales; family JAEUOS01; genus JAEUOS01. The sequence continues at coordinate 5,147,819 of OZ257137.1, read as the reverse complement.
ACAACATTGCGCTCCATCGCCACGCCCACGTCGCGCAGGCCGGCCGCATCGATGACCGCGCCCTTCTCGACGACCAGGCGCGCGCTGTTGGACGCGATGCCGTCGAGCGACGTGCCGGTGACACCCCCCGGGTTGAGCCGTGCCTGTACCGTGATGTCGCCACCCGGTGCATTGACCTGCGCGCCGCCCTTCAGATGCACCAGGGCGCCGGAGAGATCGACCACCGAGCGGTTGAAGCTCTGGCTGTCCTTGATGGTGCCAGGCCCACTGTCGGCGGTCACTTCGGTGACGCTGCCGGCACCAAGCACCAGTTCGCCGCCGCGCAAGGCGCGCTTGGGCGGCGGCACGCCGTCGGTGGTGGGGGGGGGATCGACCGAATCCCGCGCGCGCAGGTAGATCGAACCGTTGGCGGTGACGCTGGTGGTGGCGGAGACGCGCCCGTTCTGGTTGACGAAGTAGCCGACGATGGAGGTGTTGCCACGCGCGCTTTCGATCACGCCGGCATTGGTGGCGGCGCCCTTGGCAGGGTCGCCGGCACTGCCCACCTCGATGAGCAGGCCGCGCAGGTTGGCGTCTTCCGGAGCGGCGATGTAGACCTGCGGGCCGGCGGCGAGGATGGCCTGGCCATCCGGCGTGGAGATGGTGCCGCGGTTTTCCACCTGTTTGGCCGCCAGCAGCATGACCCGCCCGCCGGACGGCGTACGCAAGTTGGCGCCGCCCTCCACCACCACCGTGGAACGGTTGATGTCGCTCCCGCTGAAACTGAACGCCGGGTCACGAGTGGCAAGCGACGGCAGCCCCTTCAGGAACTCGTTGTCGCTCATGCCCAGCGCGGCGGCCACCAGCGCGCCGGTGTTCACCTGGGCAGTGCCGTCGAACAGGATGCCGTTCTGGTTGAGCAGGTAGACCTGCCCGTTCGAGGTGAGGCTGCCCTGGATGATGCTCGGATTGGCCGCCGGGTCCCACACCCGGTTGAGCGCACGCCCGGCGCTGCCGGTCTGCATATTGAAGTGCACGCTGCTGCCGTTGGCGATGTTGAAGGTCTGCCAGTTGTAGATGGACGCGGCGACGCTCTGGTTGATGACCTGGCTGACACCGCTGGCGGTGGGCGTGCTGACCAGCGTGCTGCCGCTGGCGTTCCATACCGCGCCCGCGGGCGCGAGCGGATTGCCGGCCTGGATCGGTACCGGCACGGTGCCAGCGGCCAACGGCGGCGCCGCGCCCACCGTCCCGGCGCAAAAGCCGCTGAACAATCCGGCCAGCGCCAGCACCATCCGGCGCACGCGCGGCATGGCTTGGGCGCTGCCGGCAAGGCGTTCGACGGGTATCGAGATCGGGCGTCTGGTCATGATGGATAGTTCGTCTGGTTGGTCGCGCGGGTCAGAAATCGTAGGCAAGCCGCAGATGGGCGCGCGGGCTGCGGGTATTGCTGCGCGCACCGTCGCGCAGCGGCCAGGCGAGGTCGAGGGCGGCACTGAACCCGCCCCAGGCCTTCATGCGCAGGCCAAAACCGGCGGAGGCGAGATGGAACTTGAATGCCTGGCCGGCGGTCGGGCGCAACAGGTCGAGCGCGGCGCCGTCGATGAACGCCGACAACACCGCGTCGCTGATTCCACCCGCTTTTGCATCCGCCAGGTTGGGCGTGCGCAGTTCAAGTGAACCCGACACGCCGCGGTCGCCGACCCTTTCAAACTCGGTATAGCCACGTACGCTCTCGGCGCCACCGGCGCCGAACTGCTCGTTGCTGATCAGGGGCTGGCTGGCATGCTGACCGGCCATGCGCACAAACAGCGCCCAGTTGCCCGGCAACGGCTGAATGCGGCTCACCTCGGCGCGCAGGTAGAAATAACTGGCGTCGGCGCCGAAACGCTTGCAGGCGAACGCGCTGATGCGCTGGCCCGAGCACTCGATGTCCTCGTCGCCGAGGCGACGGAAATGGACGTTGGAGGTCAGTGTGAACTGGGTGACGGCCCCATCGCCGGCCAAACGGCCGCCATAGGCCGCGCTGAAGGGCAGGTAGCGGATCGGCGTGTTGGTGGTGTCGGCGCCGAACAGGATGCTCTCGCGGAAGTGCTTGGCATCCACACCCAGGGTGAGATTGTGGGTATAGGCGCCGCGCGCGGGCAGCGGCAGGATGTAGCGCGCCCCGAAGATCTCGCCGCGACCAAGAATGTTGGTGGTGCCCAGCGAGGTGACATTGCTGTCGGACTTCACCCCGTACAGCGCCAGCACCGCGTTGCCGCGGCCGACCGGCATGACATAGGTGCCGGAGAACACCTTCACCTGCGAGGGCTCGGCGGGCGAGGTCAGGTAGGTGAGCGACGCGCTGTGGTCGCGTTGCCAGAGATTGGCGTAGCGCAATGTTGCCGCCAGGCGCGGCCGCGAGGTGTCGAAACTGTAGCGGTCGGTCAGTTCCAGCGAGCCGTGCAACGGCAGGCGGTCGTCCACCTTGAGGTCCGCCTCGACCGTGCCGGGTGCGTTCCCGGCGCGCAGCACCGGCGTGACCTGCCGGTCCTCCGTGCGGTTGAGCTGCGCAAGTTGCACCTGCACATCCGGAAAATACGGGACCTCGCCTTCGGCGAGGGCCGGGACTTTGTCCTTGAGCATGCCCTGCGAGTAATAGCGCGACCCGACCACACGCAAGCGCGCCACCCGGCCTTCGGTGACCCGCAGGACCACCACGCCATCGGCGATCTTCTGCTCCGGTATATCGACAAACGTCGACAGGAAGCCGGCGTCCTGGTAGGCCTTCTCGAGTGCCTCACGGGCGGTCTCGACGTCCTTTACCGACTTGCCTTCGCCAAGAAAGCGGGTGACCGCGCGCTCGATGGCCTGTACCGGTAGCACGGAGTTGCCTTCGACCTCGAACTCAAGGATGTCGAAGCGATCGGCGGCCCCCTGCGCATGCGCGAAGCCGGCGCCCACAAGGAGGGATAGCAGGGAGAACAAGGCCATGACAAGCCTGCAAAAACAGCGGCGGGGCATCGTTCGGAGTATGGGCAAACGGGATGACAAAGGCATTTTTCACCCATGAGCCGAACGGCTCATGGGTGAATGCAAGGCCCTGATTGAAAAAAGAAAAACCCCGCCTTGCGGCGGGGTCGGATTGCAGCAGCGAACCTGGAAGCGGCTTACTTGCTCCAGACGAACGGCTGGCAGGTATTGCCGCCGCGGGTCATGCGCGAGACGAACTTCGCATTCGCCTTGCCCTTATCCGAGGTGTCGGTATCGGCGTAGATGTAGCCTTCGGTGTCGTTGATCAAGGCAGCGGTGCCTTCCTTGGTGGCAGCCGACGCGATGGAGTCGAGCACCAGCGGCGATCCGGCACGGGTCCGGAAGGTCTTGAGGAAATCCTCCAGGTTGGCCGCGGTCACGCCGGCCGGCAGCGGGTACTCCGTCGTGCGCAGGGTGCCCAGCAGGTAGGCGGTGTTCCACTGCATGGTCTGCTCGACGGCGTACTCGTATTTGCCGTTCTTGACATTGTCGCGGCTCGGCGCGACGCCGTCGATGGCGATGTGCTTCCAGTTGGCGCCTACGGCGGGAGCATTTTCCTTGGAGATGAGGCCAATGCCGTACTGCGTTGCCGGGATGCCGTTGAGGAAGGTGATGACGTTGCCGGTGCCGCTGCCTTCATTGATTACGATTGCGCCCGCACTGCTGTCGGATGCCTTGAGCGGTACCGTGTTCGACGACGGCGAGCAACCGTAGTTGAGGAAGAAGGCATTGGCCGCAGCCTGGGTGCCCGAACCGTTGACGCGCCGGCCAATGTTGACCTGGGCTTTGGCGGCGGTGTCGTCGGCGGGCAGGCTGCCCGGCGTGAACAGGGCCTGCCAGCCCTGGCCGTCGGCCGGTGAGGCCAGCCCACCCGACAGCAGGGAGGCGATCAACGAACGCGGCAGCGAAGGCACTTGGCCCGCACCGGTGGAAAGCCCCTGTGCGGTGGCCAGGTCGTTGTACAGGTTGTTGGTCACCGCGATGCCCATGATGACCTGGTTCTGGCTGCCTACATCAAGGTTGGCCAGTTCGAAGTCCTCGAGCACGGTGGTGGAGAATGCGGAGGGCTTGTTCTCCTCGGCCTTGAACAGCGCCGGTTCGACGTCGGAAATGCCGGTGTCGGAGAAGCGGTTGCCCAGGGTGCCCGCGGCGCAGGCGTAGTTGTTGGCCGTCGTTGCGGTGCATGCGGCCGGGTTGATGATCTGCGGACGCTTGGCGGCCGCATCGGTGCTGATGGTACCGCCGGCCGTGACCGTCTTGGCGATCGGGTACACGCCGTTGCCGGAGCCGCCGTCGGCGTTGTAGCCGAAGAAGACGTTCTTGCCGGCCAGCTGGGACACCCCGGTAGCGATGGTGCAGGAGACGCCGATGACGTTGGTGGAGTTGGTGTAGGTATCGCGCGTGCCGGCAACGCACATGCTGTTGAACACACCCTGGATGGTGTTGAGTTGCGCGGACGCACCGGAGGCATAGATCTTGACGGTGGTGGCGGCGCCGGTGGTGGCGGGGTCCAGTGCGAAGGCCGACGGCGCGGCGAAGGCGAGCAACAGCGCGCCCGACAGAGCTGTGAGTTTCATTTCATTTCCTTTGAAGTGTGCGCCGGGCGGAAACCACAATGGACCGCCCGGCCCGATCGATCAAGCTAAGGGCTTACTTGGCGCGACGACGGGCGATGCCGCCCAGGAGGGCCATGCCGGCCAGCATCAGCGCCCAGCTTTCGGGTTCCGGAACCGGAGCCGCATAGACCAGCGAATAGGTTTCGCCGGACTGGCTGAAGCTCCATTTGGCCGGGCCGACCGAGTTGTCGTACACGTCGGTGAACGCGACGGCGGTGTTGCTGGTCGAGGAACGCTGGGTGAAGTAGAAGTTCAGCGAATCGCCGAGCGCGCCGGTCAGGTTGCCGGGGGCTGCCCCGTTCCAGTTGGGCGTCATCATGCCGGACTTGCCGAAGTTGCCGGCTTCGGTGTCGACCGAGAAGCTCGACCCGTTTTCCGACACCGGCGTCGCGGAACTGTGCGTACCGCGATTCTGGTTGTAGGCGAGGTAGTTGATCGCTGCGTTGCCATAGGCGGAGACCTGCTGGTTCGTCCGGCCGGCAAACGGGTTGGTGGCGCCGGTGCCCATGTAGCGATTGCCGCCGACGGCGGTGCCGGTGCTGTCGGCGCCGGCGACCATGAAGCGCAGGGTCGGGGTGCCGTCGGTGGTGTTGAGGAAGCCCGCCCAGGCGGCGTCCGATGCGTCGATGGTGAAAGTGAGCCTGGTATTTTGGGCGGTGACACCGGAACCGGCCGCCACCGAAGGCTGTGCCAGGAAGTTCTGGAATTCGATGCCGAGGTCCTTCATGTAGGACGACTTGGACTCGGTGTCGTAGACCACCGCGAAAAGTTCGCTGCCGTTGCCGCTGGCATCGCCCGGCAGGCGGATGGCCGCCGATGCCTGCCCCGCCACCAGCGCCATACCCACGGCGACTGCGAGCGTTTTGAGATTGAATGTCATTGAATACTCCTGCAAAGTTGCCGGCAAAGCCGGTGGAAGATGCCCGTGTTGCGAAAAGCCTGAACCACCTGACAACCTTTCCTACCGCCGGCATCTACTGCTCGGTGCGGGAACGGCATCGGGAGGAGTGCGGCGCACATGACATGCGTCGCACTGATCCGACAAAGAGCGAGGGTCCGCGCGGCCTGATCCAGCGACTGCACCACCCGTTTTCGTTTACAGGGGCGACTTTAGTGATCGTGTGTTAAACCACGTTGAATCGCGGATGGCACTTCACGTAGTCCGTTTGCCTCATGCGTGATCCGAAAGCAGGGGCTTTGGGCGTCCAACCCCGACCCTGGAGATCAATCCGCAACCGGGGAAGGTCTTTGCATGATCCGAACGGATCATGCGCGCCGCGTTTGGCAACGGCGCGTGTCATCTGCGGCGTTGGTGTCAGCCCCCATTGGCCGAGTTCGCGATCAGGCCCGAACTCATCGCTATCGACACGGCCTGGGCGCGGTTGGAGGCGCCGAGCTTGCGGAGGATCTTCTGCACATGGTTTTTCACCGTCAGCGGGCTGATCGAGAGCTGGTTGCCGATCTCCTGGTTGCTCTTGCCCTCGCGCACCCAGCCGAGGATCTCGATCTCGCGATGGGTGATGATCAGGTCGGCCGGCGGACTCTCGGGACGCGGCGCCTCGCGCGAGCGCTCGGCCGAGACGATGCGCTGGTAGGTGGCGTGCAGATACGGCAACAGCAGTTCGACGATGAAGCTGTGGCGCACGGTGAGCGGTTTGTCGTCGCGCTTGACATGGGCGGGCACCATTTGCGCGCCCGCCTGGACGAAGCAGAAAAAGGTCTCGATGCCCAGCAGGTCGTGCGGTGACGGCATGCCGTGGGCGACAAAATCGCTCATGCCCGCCTGCTCGAGCGCGGCCTCGAGCGAAGCGTCGCGCGGGCGGCCGCCATGTGCCTCGCCGGTGCATGGCGTGCGCTCGGCGCTGTTCCAGCAGTCAATCACACGCGTCATCAGGCCGGTGGCGGGTTCATAGAGTTGGTCCATCGCCTCGCGCGGCACGGGAAACATCGGAAAGCAGTCGAAACTCAGGCCGCGGCGCTGCGGCTCCTGGTGCGCGCATACCAGCAGGTCATGCGGCACCATGGCATTGAGCCGGCTCTGCGCCCAGATGTAGAACTGGTAGCGGCGCCGGATCGTCAGGGAGGACTGTATGGTGAACAGCAACTGTTCGGTTTCAGTCTGCGTGAGCGCGGTCAGGCCCTCGAGTTCAGCCGACACGTTCATGGTTCACCCGCATGCGCGGAATGTTGTCCGCACCTCATCTGAGCCCCTCGGGCAGATCGAGGACGCGCGCCTCGAAGCGGGCATCGGCCGCCAGCAGGCGCCTGGCGATCCCCAGGCGCTTGAAGAACACCGCCCAGTAGAGCGCGGTGCGTCCTTCCTCGTCGGGCGCGTTGATGGCGACGCCGGCGCGCAGCATGGCCTCGACCACGGCCTCGCGATCCTCGACGATCGCGAAATTGAGCGCCGTCACGCCGTCCGCGTTCACGACGAATACGTCGGCGCCGCCCGCCACCAGTTCAACCGCGATCGGATCCTGCGCGGTGCGCAGCGCCACCAGCAGCGGCGCCGAGCCCGCGGCGTCGCGCAGGTCGGGGTTCGCCTGGAAACGCAGCAGCAGGCGCACCAGCCAGCGATCCCGCCCGAGTACCGCAAGCATCAGGGGCGTCTGGCCCAGCGCGTCGCGCGTGTTCGGGTCCGCACCACGTTCGAGCAGCACCCGCGCGATTTCAAGCCGTCCCTGGCGCACCGCGCTGGCGAGCGGCGTTTCGCCGTCGAGCAGGCGCGCGCCTGGGCGGCCATGGCTGGCCAGCGCCTGGCGCACGACTTCAGTGTCGCCCGACTTCACCGCAGCTATGAGGGCCCGCGCGGCCGCTTCCGATTCGACCAGCAGGGGCGCATTGCCACCCGCACCAATGGCGCTGTAGTCCACCCAGGCGGGCCGCGCCCCGGCACGCAGCATGGGACGGGCCGGTTCACCGTCCAGCAACCATGCGCCCTCCTCGCGTTCGCCATGCGCCAGCGCCGGGCCGACCAGCAGTGAGACCAGGCCGCAAATGCCGCACCGGGCCAAGAGCCCCGGCAGGGTCCAGACTCGCCATTCGAACCATGAAAACAATCTCATCATCTCATCCTTATCTGATCGCATCCTCGCGCAGGAGCGACGTTCCTGGCGAAGCGGGCGCCGGTTCCGCAAGCGGTGTCGGAGGCGCAGTAGCAGGCGGCACCGCCTGATCCGCCGGCGCTGCGCCCCGCGCGGATGCCTGCGGCGTCGCCGGCATCGGCACCTGGGCCACAAAGCGCCAATCCGCATAGGCGCGCGCCCCGCTGAATCCGATGTCTTCTTCAGCAAAGCCGCCCTGCCGTACCGGCACGCCTCTGGCGAGGCTATAGACGCCGATCAAACGCCCCTGCACCTTCACCTGCCCCCACTCCGCACGACCGGTGAGTGGGTCGGCATACACGCGCCGCAAGTGGCGCCGCACCGACGGGCCGCGTTTGTCGTCCACCAGGTCTTCAAGCGTCACCGGCAATTCCTTCGCCGCCTGCGGCGTCAGCCTGTGGTATTCCGCGATCGCGCGACGGATTTCCGCGCCCATGAACAGAAGATCGGCTTCCTTCTCGCGTCGCACCCGTACCTCCCACACCACCCCGCCGGCGGCCAACGAGGCCCCCATCGCGGCCACGAAGAACAGCAACCACAGGTAGGCGAAGCCGCGCACGCGCGCGCGCGCTGCACGGTGCCGTCCCACGACATCACCATGCGCCATAGGGGCTCCCGTCCAGCGCATTGCCCGGCGCGCCGCTCTTCACGTCGTACACCCCGGCCAGCCCGCTGGCCGCGGGCGGCGCCAGCACCACCCAGGTGGTGGCGCTGCCGGTGACCGGGTCGTCCGGCAGCTTGCGCACGTAGCGCCGCGTCACCAGTTCGGACAGGGAGGCGGGATAGGCGCCGCTGTCGGCGTGGAACTTGTCGATCGCGTCGCGCAACAGGTTGAGGTTTTGCATCAGCACCCGCTCGCGCGCGCGCTCGACGCTGTCGAAATAGCGCGGTGCGGCCAGGCTGGCCAATAGCGCCACGATGCTCATCACGACGATGAGTTCCAGCAGCGTGAAGCCGCGCTGGCGCAGGGTGGCCGAAGGCATCATCACCATTGGCGGTAGGCCAGGCCATTCAGGCCCGTGCCCTCGGCCAGCGAATACACGTCGAACACGTCGGCGCCCTCGGCGGGCGCATCGGGCGGGCTGGCATAGCTGCGCCGCCCCCAGCTGGCTGCCGCCGCGCGCGCGTCGGCACGCGCGCCGGCGCGCGCAAAGTCCGGTGCGAACGGGTCGGCCGGCAGGCGGCGCATGAAGAAGATGCGCTTCGGCTCGGCGCTCTTGGCGTCGGCCACGCCCTCGACCAGCACCTCCAGGCGCGGCGGGTAGCCGCTGGCGTCGGCCGCCTTGGCCACGCGGCCCTCGTCGGCGGCGCGCTTGTAGGCGTCGATGGCGGCGCGGATCTCGCGCAGCGACTGGCGCAACTCCTGCTCGCGCTCGCGGCGCCGGTCCAGTTCGGCCAATGGAAACAGGCCCGCCGCGAGAATGCCCACGATGGCGAGCGTGACCATCAGCTCGATGAGCGTGAAGCCGCGCGCCGCAACTCTCACTGGCGCACCTGCAAGGCCAGCGGCGGCGGCGCGAGGAAGTCGCTGCTGCCGCCGTCGTTGAAACGCACCCCGGCGATGCCGACGCTTGCCGTCGCCCCGGCAGCGCCGATCACGCGAAAGCGCACTACCCCGCCGGGCGCCGGCGGCTGCACCGTCAGGGTGGCGCGGCCAGGGCCGTCGGTGGCGGCGCCGATCGGCTCAAGCACGGCCGCATCGAAGGCCAGGTCCACCTGCATGGCGCGCGGCGCGGCGCCGGCGCTGGCCCCGACGGAGACGCCGATCTCGCGCCCGCTGATCATTTCGCCGTTGACGGCGAGGGTCAGGGTGAGCGGCGGGCCACCGGCCGGTGGCGGCGCGGCGGCGACTTCGGGCGGTGGCGCTGCCGGGCCGGCGTCCTGCGCCGGCGCATCCCCCGCGGGAACCTCGTTTCCGGAGACACCGGGTGCAGCGCCACGTGGCCGCACCCCGGGTCGCCCGGCCGCGCTTGCAGGCGCGCCAGGCCCGGCCGGACCGGCCGAGGCCAGCGCCAGCGAGCGCGGCTGCGTGGTGGTCAGGCGCAGGGGCTGCGCCCCCACCTGCGCCTCGGTGCCGGCGGCCATGGTGGCGGAGAGCGCCTGCGGCGGCACCAGGTTGCGCAGCACGCGCGGGGTGATCAGCAGCACGATCTCGGTCTTGTTGCGGGTGTCCTGCTGGCTGCCGAACAGGCGCCCGATGATGGGGATGTCGCCCAGGCCGGGCACCCGGCTGCCGGTGGAGCGGTCCTCGTCGTTGATCAGGCCGGCCAGGATCTGGGTCTCGCCGTCCTTCAGGCGCAGCACCGTGTTGGTCAGGCGCGTGCCCACCTGGTAGGCGATCGAGCCGGCCGGCCCGGCCACTTCCTTGGCCAGGGTGCTCACCTCCAGCGCCACCTTCATGGCGACTTCGTTGTCCAGATACACCTGCGGCTCGATGTCGAGCTTCAAGCCGACATCGAGGTAACTCACCGAGGCCGACACGCCCACATTGGCGGTGGAGGTGGTGGTGAACACCGGCAGCTTGTCGCCGATGTGCACCTTGGCTTTTTCGCGGTTGCGCACACGGATGCGCGGGTTGGCCAGGGTGTTGGTGGCGGTGACGTCGGCGCGCAGGTTGGCCACCGCCACAGGGTTGGCCACGCTGGTGGTGAAGGCGTCGAAAGGTCCGCGCGCGCTCACCTGGCCGGTCACGCCGATCTGCCCGTACTGCACCTGGTTGGGCCAGCGGATGCCGATCTCCTGCACCCGCCCGCTGGCGATCTCCATCACCTCGATCTCAAGCATCACCTCGGGCTCGGGCAGGTCGATCGAGGCGATCAGCTTCTCGACCAGGCGGATCGCGTCGGGCGTGTCGCGCACGATGATGGCGTTCAGCTTGTCGTCAGCGTACAGGTCGCGCGTCTTGGCCAGCGCGCGGATCATGGTCTGCGCCTGCTTGGTGTCGATGTTGGTGAGGTAGAAGGTGCGCAGCGCCAGCTCGGCATGCTCGCGGACCTTCGCCGGGGTGTTGGGGTAGATCAGCACCGAATGCTCGTTGAGCAGCTTGCGCTCGAGCTGGTTGGTCGAAAGGATCAGGCGCATCACCTCGTCGATCGAGGTGTTGCGCACGAAGATGGTCACGCGCAGGTCCTGGCGCACGTCGCGGTCGAACACGAAGTTGATGCCGGCCAGGCGCGACATGGTCTCGAACACGGAGCGCACCGGCGCGTCGCGGAATTCCAGCGTGATCGGCCGCGAGAACGGCGAATTGACTCCGCCGGGGGCGACATCGGCGGCGCGCTTTTCCTCGATGCGGTGCAAGAGCGCGCGCGCCTCGGGGTGCTGCGGGCTTTCCGCCAGCACCGCGCGCGCCTTCGCCTCGGCGCGCGCCACGTCGCCCTTGCGGTGCAGCTCGTCGGCCTCGCGCACGCTGCCCGCCAGTCGGCGCGAGGCGGCGAGCTCCTCGAGCCCCTGGCGCGCGCGCACGTTGCCCGGATCGATCGCGTCGGCGCGCCTGAAAAACGCTTCCGCGACCTCGCGGCGCCCGGCCGCGCGCGCGGCGTCGGCCTCGGCGAACAACTGCGCCAGCGCCAGTTCGCGCTGGCGCAGCAGGTAGGTGCGGTATTCGCGCTTGTCGGGCTCGGCGCGCGCCGCCTCCTGCACCCGCGCCAGGCCCTCCTCGAAGCGGCCCATGGTGATCAGTTCGCGGCCTTCCAGGTAGGCCTGGCTGGCGCATCCGGACAGCGCCAGGCACAGCAGCAGCAACAGGGCGCGCAGGCGATTCATCGCGCCGCTCCCAGGTCGAGCTTCTGGGAGATCTTCAACGGCAGGTACATGAGGGTGGCTTCCTTTTCGTTCACATCTTCGACGCGGTAATTGCGCTCGACCACGTCGCCGCGGCGCAGTACATGCACCGCCTGGCCGGACAGCACAATGGCCGCGCTGGTGGCGCCGTCGTTGAAACGGCCGATCACGCGGAACGGCAAGGCCGGCGCCTGCGGCGGCGGCGGCTTGACGGCCAGTGCCGCCTTCTGCGCGGCGCGCTCGCTGGGGGTAGGCGCGGGCGGCGGTGCCGGCTCCCATGCCTGGGCGATGCGTTCGGCCACCGCGGCGTCGAACGAAGAGCGTGTCATCTCGCCGATCGCCGGCGGCGCCGCGTCGGGCAGGCCGGCACGCGCGGCGCCGACCGGGCGCGCGGCGCGCTCGATGCCCGCCCCGGCCATGCCCGCGGCCGCGCGGCGCGCATCGCGCGCGGGCGGCTCCGGCTCGTCCTCGACCCGGGCAGCGACGATCACCCCCACCACGGTGACGGCGGCGGCAACCCACAGCAGGCGCTGGCGTGCCTCAGCCATCGCTGCCTCCGCGCCGCGCCGCCGGCGCGGCAGTGGCGGCAGGCGACGTTGCGGCCGCGGGCACCGTCCCGCCAGGCGGCTTGATTCGGTAGCCGGGCGTGGCCGCCGTGTCGATGAAGTAAAGCGAAAGCCGCAACTGCGCCTCGACGTCCGCCGCGTTGCGCGACTCGCGCTTGAACACCACCTCATCGAGCGCCAGGGCCGGCATCTCGTTGAGCAGCGCCGCCAGCAGGGTGAAAACATCGCGCCAGGCGCCCTTGACCGGATAGCGCACCTCGTAGCGCGCCATGCCGAGCGCGCGTTCCTCGGCAAGCCGGTAGTCGCCGCTGGCGAGCGCCACCTTGTTGGCCGCGGCCAGGCGGCTGATCTGCGCCAGCGCCGCGGGAGTCGTGGCGGCGTCGGGAAAGGCGGCGCGAAAGCGCTCGATCTGCTGCGCCGGCGGCACCGCGACCACCCGCTCGGCGGCCACCAGGCGGCGCGCGCGCAGGCGCGCCAGGTCGGACTTGATCTCGGCGGCCTCGCGTTGCGGCGCGCGCACCAGCAGCCACCAGGCCGGGCCGGCGGCCGCCAGCAGCACGAGGCCCAAGATGCCCAGGAGGCCGATGTCGCGCACAAAGGCGCGCAATGCCGGCGCCACGCCAGCAGCATAGATGGCCAGGCGGCCGGGAGCGGCGGCGCGGCTCATGCCGGCCCGCTCCACTGCGCCACCACCACGAAACCGACGCGCGGCCCGGCACCGGCGTCGCGCGCGACCTGATGCTGCGCCAGGTGCACATGCACGAAGCCCGGGCGCGCCTGCAGGCGTTCGACAAACGCGTACACCGCCGCGAGGTCGGGCGCCTCGCCGGCGATGCGCACACTGCGGCTCTGGGTGTCCGGGTTCAGTCCGGTGAGCGCGACTTCCTTGCCCGCCGCCGCCGCGGTGTCGCCGAGCAGGCGCGGCCAGGGGGCGTGCAGCCGCGCGATCACCTGGTTGGCCTCGCGCATGGCGCGCGCCTCCTCGGGCAGCGGCGCGGCCGCGGGTGCGGACAGGGCGCGCTGCGCGCGCAGGCGGCGCTCCATCTGCGCGCTTTGCGCAACCAGATCATCAAGGGTTTCGCGTGCCTCCTGCGCCTCCAGCGCCAGTGCCCCGGCGGTGAGCGCGCCCGCGGCAAACAGCGCCAGCCCCACCAGGCTGGTCGGGCGACGGGTGTGGATGAAATCGAGATTGAGCGCGCGCATTTGCTTCAGCCCGCCAGGGCACAGGGGTCGACCCAGCGCTTGAGGGTCCAGCCCGGCGCGTGCGCCGGCGCGGCGGCCGGCGGCGGAACCGCCAGGTGCAGGGTGCGCACCGCGCGCGCGGCGGCCACCCCAAGCGACTGCGCCGCCAGTTCCGCGAGGATCGCGGCGATGTCGGGCACGCCGTCCGAATCACCCAGGCGCGCGGTGACGAAATGCCGCCAGGTGCCATCGGCGCGCAGGGCGGCGGCAAGATGGCCGGCTTCGAGCACGGCGAACCAGGTGTCGCGCTCGCGAATGCGCGCCGCGAGGCCGGCCTGCGCCGCGCCGAAGTGCGGCGCCAGCGAAGCCAGCCGCAGACCCGCCGAGGCGCAGACCTGCTCGATGCCGTGCAGGAGTTCAGGCTCGATGAGCGCGGCCACGCTGGTGCCTGCGGCGTCGATATCGACGCTCACCCGCCAGGTGTCGACCACCGCGCCATACTCGGCGCGAAAGGCATGGCGCGCCCAGGCGGCGATTTCGTCGTTGCGCGCAAGGCCGGCCTCGCGCGGCACCAGGCAGTAGCGCACAAAGCGGTCTGCCAGAAGCACCCGCGCACGCCGCGCGCCGCCCAGGTCGACGGCCAGCAGTTGTTTCAGCGCCTCAAGCATCGCGCCCCAGGCCGGTGCGCCGGCGGCGCGCGGCGCCGGCCGCATGCGCAGCCGGGTGCGGCCCTGCCCGGCCAGCGCCACCACCTCGTCGGCCATGCATTGCAGGTCGAGCGCCGGAGGCATGAAGGGAATGCGCATCGCCGGCCTTATCCGACCAGCGTGACGCGGTTGAGTTCGGCCAGCGAAGTGTCGCCGCTTTTCACCAGCGCCACCCCGGCTTCGCGCAGGGTGCGGGTGCCGCGCGCGCGCGCCGCCTCCTTGAGCACACGCACCGGTTCGCGGGCGATGATCAGCTCGCGCAGCTTGTCGTCGAGCACCAGGATCTCGGTGACGGCGCGGCGCCCGCGATAGCCGGTGCCGCGGCAATGCGCACAGCCGGCGCCGGCGCGGAAATCGAAACCGGCGACCTCCGCCGCGTCCAGCCCGGAGCGCGCCAGTTGCTCGGGTTCCGGCACCACCGCCACGCTGCACTGCGGACAGTTGATGCGCATCAGGCGCTGGGCCAGGATGCCGTTCAGCGCCGACACGAAGCTGTACGGGTCCACCCCCATGTGCAGGAAGCGGCCGATCACGTCGAACACGCTGTTGGCATGCACGGTGGTGAACACCAGGTGGCCGGTGAGCGCGGATTGCACCGCGATCTGCGCGGTCTCGGTGTCACGGATCTCGCCCACCATGATGCGGTCCGGGTCGTGACGCAATATGGAACGCAGGCCGCGCGCGAAGGTGAGGCCCTTCTTCTCGTTCACCGGTATCTGCACCACCCCGGGCAACTGGTATTCGACCGGGTCCTCGATGGTGATGAACTTGTGTGCGCCGTCGTTGACCTCGCCGATGGCCGCATACAGGGTGGTGGTCTTGCCGCTGCCGGTGGGCCCGGTGACCAGCAGCATGCCGTAGGGGGCGCTGGCCAGGTCGCGGATCACCTCGCGGTCGCGGCCGGTGAAGCCCAGGCTGGTCAGGGTGATGCCGCGGTTGGCTTCGGCCAGGCCCTGCTTGTCGAGAATGCGCAGCACCGCGTCCTCGCCGAACACGCTGGGCATGATGGAGACGCGAAAGTCGATCTCGCGGCCGCCCTTCTTCACCTTGAAGCGGCCGTCCTGCGGCACGCGCCGCTCGGCGATGTCGAGTTCGGCCATCACCTTGATGCGCGAGATCACCTGCTCGGCCATCTCGGTCCCGGCGGCGCTGCCCACTGCGGACAGCACCCCGTCAAGGCGGTACTTGATGTGCATGCCGTCGGGCCCGCATTCGAGATGGATGTCGGAGGCGCCCGCGGAAAGCGCGTCGTAGAGCGTGGAATCGACCAGCTTGACCACCGGCGAGGCATGCGCGTTGATCGCCGCCAGCGACAGGTCCTCGACGCCAGCCTCGTCACGCGTGGCGCCGCCCAGGCTCAAGAGGCTGTCCATCGCCTTCAGGTCCTTTTCGTGGCGGCCCAGCCAGGCGGCGATTTCGGTGAAATGCGCGATGCGCCATTCCAGCGGGCCGCCGGCGCGCTCGGTCAGCCAGGCGCGGCGGGTGTGGTTGAAGGGGTCGGCGGTCACCGCCAGCAGGTGCGCGCCATCGCGCAGCAGGAGCAGCTCGCGCGCCTGCGCGTCGGCGAACGGCAGCAGGTCGAAGGCCGGCGCATAGCGTTCGATGCCGGCCACCGTCATCGCCGCAATGCCGGTGTAGTCGGCCAGCGCGGCGATGAAGGCGGCCGGGTCGAGGCCGAGCTGTTCCTCCAGGCAGGCGGTGACGGAGCGTCCGGCGGCGCGCGCGCGCGCGGCGGCCAATGCGGCCTCGAATTGCGCCGCGGGCATGGCGCCGCGCGGCAGCTCGGCCGGCGCGTTCATCGCACCTGCTCCGCCAGCTGGAAGATCGGCAGGTACATGAGCACCACCACCGTGCCGATGAGAAGGCCCATGGCCAGCATCAGGAGCGGGCTGAACAGGCGCGTGAGCCATTCGGCGGCGCGCTCGGCCTCGGCGTCGTAGAACACCGCGATGCGCTCCATCATGCCGCCGAGTTCGCCGGTCTTTTCGCCCACGCGCAACATGCGCTGGATCACCGGGGTGGTCAGGCGCTGGTTTTCCAGCGCGCCCGAAAGCGGCTGGCCCTCGCGCACCCTGGTGACCGCCTCGCGCAATGCCGGCCGCAGGTGGGCCTGCAACAGGCCTTCGGACATGGCCAGTGCGGTGACCACCGGCACGCCGCCGCGCACCAGCATGCCGGTGGTGCGAAAAAAGCGCGCCAGCTGGTAGGTGAGCATGCGCTCGGCGATGAACTTCACTTTCCACAGGGTGGCGCCGAACCAGGCCGCCACCGCCGGCGTGCGCGCCAGCAGCACCAGGGCGGCGATGCCGGCCGCGCCGCCAATGGCGAAAGCGAGCATGTGCTGGTCCAGCGCGGTGCCGGCGGCCAGCAGCCACTGCGACATCAGGGGCAGGTCGCCGCCGATGTCGGCGTACACCTTGGAAAAGCGCGGCACCACGTAGGACAGGAGGAACAGGATCACCAGGCTGCCCACGCCCAGCAGCAGCACCGGGTAGATCGACGCATTGATCAGGCGTGAACGCACCAGTTCCTGCTGCTGCCGGTAGGCGACGAAGCGCGCCAGCGCCTCGCCGATGTCGCCGGTGCGCTCGCTGGCGCGCACGGTGGCGACGAACAGCGCGGGAAACGCACCCGGGTCGGCTTCCAGCGCGGCGGAAAAGGTGCGCCCTTCCGCCAGCGTCGCGGCGAGCCGGTCGAACACCTGGCGGGTGGCCGCGCGCGGCTCCTTTTCAGCCAGCGTCTGCACCGCCTCGATCAGGGCCACGCCGGAATCAAGAAGCGAACGCAACTCCTGGGCGAACTGGGTGAGCGGAAACTTGCCCTCGCCCTTTCCCGCCAGCCCGCCGGCCCTGGCCAGCGAGAGCAGGCCGAGGCCGTCGGCAGCAATCCGCGCCGCGGCTTCACGCGCGTCGCCGGCGCTGACCTCGACCACCGCGATGGCACCGCCCGGCTGGACCACCCTGGCCTTGAATCGCATCGGCCGGCCCTACCAGTTGACGACGTCGGCGGCGTCGCCAGTGCCGCCCGGCGCGCCGTCCTTGCCGTAGGAGAACAGGTCGAATTCGCCATGCTCGCCGGGCTGCTTGTAGATGTAGGGCTTGCCCCAGGGGTCGTCGGGGATGCTCTTGCGCAGGTAGGGTCCGGCCCAGCGGTTCTCGTTGGCGGGCTTGGCCATCAACGCGGCGAGGCCCTGTTCGGTGCTGGGGTAGCGGCCGGTGTCGAGCCGGTACTGGTCAAGCGCCGATTCAAGCGAGACGATCTGTGCCTTGGCCGCCTTGGTTTCGGACTTGCCGATCTGCGAAAACAGGCGCGGGCCGACGTAGCCGGCCAGAAGGCCGATGATGACCATCACCACCAGCAGCTCAAGCAGGGTGAAGCCGCGTTGACGCGCACGCTTGTGCATCACCCTGCCGATTGCTTCGAGATTCATTATGTGCGTCGAGAGATTTGCGGCGCCAGCGCAAAGGCTGCGGCTGTCGCACAGGCCAAGGCGCCTGGGAACGCCGAAAATAAACGAGGTTATGAACTTCACGTGACACTGTGATGAAGCGAACGACCCACGAACCGTAGTCCGATTGGCACCTGCGTGATTAGCCCTTTCGGGCTAATCAGAGTGACCTTAATGTCATTCTTTCGTCATTCATGTCGAACGGCTTGCTGCGGGCGAGGTGACGCTGCGCCAGCAATCAGGTCTGCTGGCCAGTCTAGTTGCGGGATATGACCGGCACGTTTAATCCCGGTGCCCGAGTGAACTTGAATGCAAATGGCGCACGGTCTTGCGACCATGCCATCGCTGCCATGCGGCATTCCGATCAGCCGGCGCGGGCCCGCAGCATGGCAAGGCGACCCAGCACCGCCGGGACGTAGGCACGCGTCTCGCGAAACGGCGGAATCTGCATGCGCGCGGCCATCACATTGCGCGGCCCGGCGTTGTAGGCGGCGAGCGCAAGTTCGAGATTGCCGGAAAAGAGCGTCAGCAGGTCGCGCAGGTAGCGCGCGCCGGCGGCGATGTTCTGCGCCGGGTCGTAGGCATCGCGCACGCCGTACTCGCGTGCGGTGGCGGGCATCAACTGCATGAGCCCCTGGGCCCCCTTGGGCGAGAGCGCGCGCGGATTGCAGCGCGACTCGGCCCAGATCACCGCACGGATCAGGTTGGGGTCGAGCCCGAGCCCTGCGGCAAGCGGGTCGACCTGGGCATGCCATGCCGGCATGCCCCGCGATGCATCCCCGCAGGCGCCCACGGAGGCTTGCGCCGGCGGCATGGTGCGCGCGCCAAGTTCAGACAGCGTGAACAACAGCCTGAAGCCGGGCGCATCAGGCGCGTCGGTGAGGAACCAGCCGCCCTCGGCGTCTTCGTAGGCGGAAATCCCCGCCGCGGCACCCGGGGCGACCAGCAGCAGCGCCGCGACCAGCGAGCATGCGCCGCGCAACAGCTTGCCCATGAAGGCGACGTCAGCCCTCCAGCACATCGCGGGGCGCCGGCTACTTGAGTCCCTTGAGGCCTTTTTCGATCGCGGCATCCATGCTGCTCGCCGCGGGCTTGGACGCAGCCGCCTGGGCGGGCACGCTGCCGGCGGCCGCCGGCGTGACTGCACCGGCCGGCACGGCGGTGGCGGTCGCGGGGGCCGCCTGCTGCGCGAATTCACCGACGAATTCCACCTTCGCGCTTTGCCGCAGTTGCTTCAACTCCGTGCTGGCGAGTTCGTTGCGCCGCTGAGTGGCGATGAACTGCTCGATGTACGGCGTGGCCTCCTCGATGCTCAAGGGGGTCAACGCCGCGGAAACGCGCTGCACGATGGTGAAACGCCCGCTGTTGCGCATGGCGGCGATCTCGCCATCTTTCATCTTCGCCAGCATGGGCAGCGTGTCGAGCGGCAACTGCTCGGCCGGCCGGACCGCCGAGTTGGCGTTGAACTTGATGTCGTTGGCGCGCAGGAAGGCGACGATGTCATTGAGGTTTTTGGTCTTGCCGATCAGTTCGGCCAGCGCCGGCAGCTTGTCGGCCCCCACATTGGCGGCCAGCTCCTGCAGGCGATAGATGCGCCGCTCGGCGAACAACTCGGGACGCTCGTCGTAGAACTTGCGCACTTCGTCGGTGCCGGGCTTGGCCACGGCGCCTGCGACCGCCTTTTCCATGTAGGCCTGGGCGAGGATCTGGCGGCGCGAGGCGTCCAGCGCCGCCATGACTTCCGGACTGCGGTCGAGCTTGGCCTCGGTGGCCTTTTGCACCAGCAACTGCTGATCGACAAGCTGGTCGAGCGCGCGCCGGCTGGCCACTTTGGATTGCTCAGGAGAAAGCGCGCCGGCACGCGAGAGCACCTGGTTCAACTGGTGCACGGTGATTTCCACGTCGTTAACCTTGACGGCCACCTGTGAGGCGGGCTTGGCATCGGGGGCGGACTTGCCGCAAGCGGCCACCAAGAGGCAGGCGACGATTACGGCGAGCGGGCGCGCAGCGCTGCAGTTGAGGGAAGTTTTCATGATTGGACGGTCCGATGGTGTTTGGCAGGTTGCCCCGGAAACGGCGGGACTAGCCGAAACCGTCGGAGTCTAGGCTCCTGATGTGACGGGCATGTTTCAAGCCGGTGGGCCGCGCCCCGCAGTACAAATGGCGCGCGGATGCGTGCCGAACAGGGCATCGGCGCCCCTATCCATGAGCCGAACGGACTACGTCACATAAATCGCAGGGACACAAGCCGAACTGATACTCCTGCCAAGCCCGCATGCACCAGCCGCGTGGCTTCAAGCTCGCCGACCTTTCTTTACCCACCCGCAGTACGTTTCAAAACCCGGAGGAAATTCCATGAAACTGCATTTGAACAAGCTCTGCCTCGCGGTGGCGCTTGCTCTGGCCAGCCAGGCCCAGGCGCAAACGCTGTTCAGCAACTTCACCCCGCTGCCCGCTTCGGCCGGCCCGATCCCCGTCAACAGCCCGCTGGAAGCCTCCCCGCTGACGCTCTCGAGCCCGAACTTCAGTCAAGTCACAATCGCCGACCGCGCGACGCAGAACCTGCTGGTGCCCGGTTCCAATTCCGGCAACTGGGACATGATCGACACCAACCGCACCGGCCCGGACGCCGGCCGCTACCTGTTCATGCCGTTCGAAACCGGCACCGGGGGCGTGATGCGCATCGACCTGCAAAACCCCAACTACAACACCCGCACCGTCACCATCGTGGCTCCGGGCACGCAAGGTTTCGTCTCCGGTGACGCTTCGCGCTGGACCCCGTGGGGCAGCTATCTGACCGGTGAAGAGTCCTGGACGGTGGGTGGCGGCAGCACACCGAAAGGCCGCCTGTTCGAAGTGACCAACCCGACCACGGCTGTCGCCAACGGCGGCAACTTCGTTCAACGCAACGTAATCCCGCGTGTCTCGCATGAAGGCCTGGCCTTCGACAGCGCGAAGTCGATGTACTTCGTGGACGAACTCAACGGCGGCGGCATCTACAAGTACGTGTCGGCAACTCCGAATGCAACCACCGGCGACCAGTATTTCAACAAGGGTCAGACCTTCGTGCTGAAGGTTGGCGCGGGCGGCCAGTTCGAAGGCAACAACGGCCCGGCCATCACCGGCGCGGCCACCTGGGAAGCCATCACCACCACCACCGGCACCGCCAACGCTGCGACTTTCAGCGCCATGACCAACCTGGGCGGCGGCAACTTCGCCCTCGATGGCCGGGCGGCACTCGGCCTGGTTGCAGGCACCGGATACAACCGTCCGGAAGACCTGGAAATCCAGACCGTGGGTTCCACGCAGCGCATTTACTTCGCGACCACGGATTCAGACACCAACGCCAACACCGCGGATGGCCGCAGCCGCGTATACAACCTCAATGTCGCCACCGGCGAGGTCAAACTTTTCGCGGACTCTTCGACCATCGACCTGGCCACCGGCCTGGCCGTCGGCGGCGGTCTGCGCAACGCCGACAACCTGGCCATCGACGCTGCCGGCAACATCTACATCATCGAAGACCGCGACGGTGGCATCGACAACGACATCTGGTTCGCCAAGGACATCAACAAGGACGGCGACCTGCTTGACGCTGGCGAAGGCATCGGCCGCTGGGTTTCCAACCGCACCCAAGGTTCGGAGATGACCGGCCTGTACTTCGACATCAACGACCCCAACAAGGCGTTTGTCAACATCCAGCACCCGAGCAGTGGCGTGGACCGCACCATCATGATCACCGCCGTGCCGGAACCCGAGACCTACGCCATGCTGCTGGCCGGTCTGGGCCTGGTGGGTTCGATCGTACGTCGTCGTCGCAACAAGAAGGCCTGAAACTCGCGGCCTTTGACCATGAAGTGCGGGTGCTTCATGCACCTGCGCTTCGCGGACTGGAAGCACCGAATGCCGCGCGAATGCGCGGCATTCTTTTTTTGGGGTGTGGTGATGCGATGAAATTGATCCTGATTTCCCTCTTGCTATGGGGCACGGCATGCATGCCATGCATGGCTGCGCAAGTCGTGCTCAATCCGGTGGCCGATGCCACCCTTATTGAAGATCCCGCCGGCGCATTGGCCAACGGCGCCGCCTCGCTCATCTATGCGGGCCGAACCGGCGTCAATGCCGGAAATTCCATGCGCCGCGCCCTGCTGCGCTTCGACCTGTCGAGCGTCCCCGCTGGCGCCACCATCACCAGTACCACGCTGACCCTGCGTCTTGAACGCACGCGGGTCGCCACTTTTCCAATTCACATGCACCGAATGACCTCCGCCTGGGGCGAAGGCATTTCCAGCCAGTTCGGCGGCGGCGGCACCGCCGCCACGCCGGGAGATGCAACCTGGATTGCGCGCTTCTTCGGCACGACTCAGCTATGGACCCTGCCGGGCGGGGATTTCAACCCGGTGGCGAGCGCCAGCTCCCAGGTTGGTTTCGATGAAATCGACTATGTGTGGACTTCCACAGGGTTGGCCGCCGACGTCCAGGGTTGGCTGAACACACCGGCCAGCAATTTTGGTTGGATCCTGCTGTCCGACAGTACGGTTCCGTCAGTCAAGGCGTTTTCCAGCCGTGAAAACCCGACCGCCTTTCTGCGGCCGCGGCTGACCATCGACTACGCCGAACCAGCGCCTGGAGGGGAAGGCGACGTGCCGCTGCCCGGCTGGGCCTTGCTCGCGCTGGCGCTGGCCTGCGCTGGCCGCCTGGCGCGGACGGCGAAGGCGAGGTGAGAAACCGCTGTTTTCAGCCATCGTCCGGACGCGAGCCGGCACCTCCAGCTTTGTCCAACCTGCATCGTGCGCCGGAGCAGAACGCAGTCCATTCGGACTACGCCAATGCCACCGGCATATGCATTGGATGTCACGCGGGGAACGTACCTTACGTCCCGGTCGTAGCGTTCACGTTCGAATCGAACCAGAACGCCGAAACGATGGCTCATTTCACTTATACATGCCAAGGGGATGTGTGTTGAACTATTTTTCGCTCAAGGCGAGCTTCGCCGCGGTGGTCGCAGCCGTCAGCTATTCTGCCAACGCCCAATGGGCAGGCCTCACAAACTATGTAAGCGTCGGAACCTACGCGCTGCCCATCCAGGCGCCGGGCGTGGCGATTCAATACGAAGCGTCCGCGGTGACCTGGAATCGCAGCACCAACACGCTCTTCATCGTCGGCGATGGCGGTCAATATGTCCAGCAGACCAGCTTGACAGGTGCGGTCATCGACTCGATGGCGTTGGGACTTGCGACCGGCCCTTCGCGTATCGGCGTCGAGTTTGATGACCCGGAAGGCTTGACCTGGGTGGGTGGCAGCAGCTTCGTGATGGTCGAAGAGCGCAAGCGCAACGCGGTGCGCTTCGACTATGCGGCAGGAACCACGCTGACCCGCGCCAGTACCTCCACAGTGAAACTGGGCACCAACGTGGGCAACAGCGGCCTGGAAGGTGTCACCTACGACGCATCGACCAGCAGCTACATTCTGGTCAACCAGGCCGCCGGCAGCGGTGCCGCCCAGAACATCTTCCAGACCGCGATCACGTTCTCAGGCACTGGCGGATCAGCCACCAACGGTTCGTCGAGCACCATCAACGCCACTGCGCTTTTTCCGCCGGCCAACATCGGTTTTGCCGACTTGAGTGACGTCTACGCACTGTCCAACGTCGCCGGCTTTGCCGGCGCAGCATCGAATAACCTTCTGGTCCTGACCAATGCGGGTGGCCTCAAGGAAGTGACGCGGGCGGGTGTAGTGGTCAGTTCAATGGCCCTGCCAAGCGGAACCTCGCAGATTGAGGGCATCACGATGGACGACCGGGGCTACATCTATGTGGTTTCCGACAATGGCGACTTCGGCAACAGCCAAATCGCTTCGTCACTATTTGTCTATGCGCCGGTGCCCGAACCCGAAACCTACGCCCTGCTGCTCGCCGGCCTGACCGTGATAGGCGGCGTCGCGCGCCGTCGCAAGGCCGCCTAAGACCCCCGCACCATTTCCTCTGTGTTTGCGCCGGCCGGCCATGCGCCCGCCGGCGCCTTTTTCGTCCCGGGTTCTTCTTCAGCCGGCATATCCCAGCACGGCAAAGAAGTGGCAACCGGTGCCACCGGCGACAAAGCAGTGCCAAACCGCATGCGCGTAACGAAGCCTTGCGTCGAGCATGAAGAACACAACGCCTGCCGAATAGGCAAGGCCGCCCGCGACCAGCAGCACCACCGCGGCGTGCGGCAGGTGCCCGATGAGCGGTACGGCGGCGAACAGCACCAGCCAGCCCATCACCAGATACAGCCCGGTGGAAAGCCACGGGTGCGAAAGGCGATCGAATGCCTTGAGCCCGGCGCCTGCAAATGCGAGCACCCATACCAGGCCGAACATCACCCAACCGGATGTTCCACCCACGGCACCCAAGGCGAACGGGGTGTAGCTGCCGGCGATGAAGAAGTAGATGGCGCCCAGGTCGAAGCGCAGCAGGATGCGCTTGGCGCGCCCGGCCGGCGCCGCGTGGTAAAGGGTGGAGCAGAGGTAGAGCAACACCATGGTGGCCGCGAAAACGGCGACGCCTATGAGACTGGCCATTTCCGGTGGGCGCGCGTGGACAAACAGGTACGGCACCCCTGCAACGGCCGCCAGCAGGGCAACGCCGTGGCTGACGCTGTTGGCGATTTCCTCACCACGACTTTGCGTGCGCTCGCCGGTTGCAGGCGAGGTGTCGCATGGCGCATCGGTCATATGCAACGGCCCGGGAAACCCCCGAGGATGCCTGCCGGATATGCCGCCGTGATGACAAGCCATGCGGTCAGGCCGGCACGGCATTGAATATCCCGCATGATGTGCGGGGCTTTCAAGGCGCTTCATATGGGAGGGACCCGGAATTTGGGGCATGATGTGGCGTCCCGACAGATAAACAAGCCATGAGTGCAGGCCACCATCACAGACACGGTCACGACCACGGCCACGGGCACGCGCCCGCCGGTTTCAACGGCGCGTTCGGCATCGGCATTGCGCTCAACATCGCATTCGTTGCGATCGAGGCCTTTTACGGCTGGAAAATCGATTCGCTGGCGCTGCTGGCCGATGCGGGCCATAACCTATCGGATGTGGCCGGCTTGGTGCTGGCGTGGGGCGGCGTCCTGGCCGGGCGGCTGCGGCCCGACGCGCGCCACACCTACGGCTGGAAACGCGCAAGCATTCTCGCCGCCTTCATCAATGCGGTGCTGCTGCTGGTGGCGATGGGCTCGCTGGCGTGGGAGGCGGTGCACAGGCTGGCTTCGCCGCAAGCCATCGAGGGCATCACCATCATGGTGGTGGCGGGGATCGGCATCGTAGTCAATGGCGCCACGGCCCTGCTGTTCATGCGCGGCGGCGAGCACGACATCAACATTCGCGGCGCCTTCCTGCACATGGCGGCCGATGCGCTGGTATCCGCCGGCGTGGTGCTGGCGGGCGGCCTGGCGCTGTGGTTCGGCTGGAACTGGATCGACCCGGTGATGAGCCTGGCGATCGCCATCATCATCGTGGCCGGCACCTTCAGCCTGCTCAAGCAGTCGGTACACCTGCTGTTCGACGGTGTGCCCGAAAGCGTGAACCTGCGCGAGGTGGAGGCGCTACTGCTGGCGCTGCCCGGCGTGGCGCGGGTACACGACCTGCATGTGTGGGCCATGGGCACTTCCGAGATCGCCCTGACGGCCCACCTGGTGATGCCGGGTAATGCCCCCGACGACGCCTTCCTGGAGGATGCGACCCGGCAGCTGCACGATCGCTTCGCCATCGAGCATGTCACCCTGCAGGCAGTGAGAACGCCGTTTACCCGGCCGTGCGCCTAGACCGGCATACCTGCTGACGCGGCGGAGCGGTGCATAGGCAACCTCAAGGTGGCGAGCCAGCAGATCGTCAACATGGTTGCCGAACCGATCAGCGCGTAAAGAAGGCCACCCCACTGGTAGAGCAAGCCCGACATCAGGGTACCGAAGAAGCGTCCCAGCGCATTCGCCGCATAGTAGAAGCCGACATCCTCGGCCGCCTTTTCTGACCCGGCGTAGGCAAGTATCAGGTAACTGTGCACTGACGAATTCACCGCGAAGGCGAAGCCGAACACGCTCAAGCCCGCCACCACCCACCACTGCAGGTGGTCCAGCTTGAACCACACCGCAAGCGCGATGGCCACCGGGATCAGCGCCAGGATCAGGGACCACCAGCGTGCGGCAGGCACTTCGCGGCTGAGCCCGTCCTCGCTGCGCCTGACGATCTGCGGCGCCAGAGCCTGCACCAGCCCGTAGCCGATGGTCCAGGCGGCCAGGAAGCCGCCCACCATGGTGAAGTTCCAGCCCACCGAGTACAGGAACACCGGTACCCCCACCACGAACCAGACATCCCGCGCGCCGAACAGCACCACGCGCGCCGCCGCCAGCGCATTGATGCCGGGGTTCTTGGCAAACAATTCCTTCGCCGATTTAGACGCCTTGGCCTTGCCCATCATGGGCGGCAGGCTTGCCACCACGCCCAGCAGAACCAGCCCCAGCAACGCGGCCATGGCCCACAGTGAGCCCTGGAAACCCAGCCCCTGCAGCAGCACGCCGCCCAGAAAGAAGCCGAAGCCCTTCATGGCGTTCTTGCTGCCGGTGAACCAGGCCACCCACTTGAACAACTGGCCGCCGCCCTGGTTCTTTGCTTCGGCCTGGGTGATCTTGATGGCGGACTTGCTGGCGGTCTTGGTGAGGTCCTTGGCGACCCCGCAGATGCCCTGCGCCAGCACCACCCAGGCGACCGACATGGCGGCCGTCCAGGCGGGGTCGAGCATGGAAAGCAATGTGAAGCCGGTGATCTGCGTCACCAGCCCCACCGTCAGCATGCGCGCGATGCCGAAGCGGGTGGCCAGCCAGCCGCCGATCAGGTTGGCCAGCACCCCCGCCGCCTCGTACAGCAGGAACAGGAACGACAGCGTGAAAGGCGAATAGCCCAGCTTGTAGAAGTGCAGCAGCACCAGCATGCGCAAGGCGCCGTCGGTGAGCGTGAAGCCCCAATAGGCCGCCGTGACGATCGCGTAATTGCGCACTGCGTGGCTGGCCGCCGCAACGCCGCTGACGGAGCCCGCCATGTCAGAGACCAGCCTCTGCCATATGGCAGGCCAGGTCAACCATGCGGCAGGAGTAGCCCATCTCGTTGTCGTACCAGGCGTACACCTTGAGAAGCGTACCGTCGGTGACCATGGTGGAGAGCGCGTCGACGATCGAGCTGCGGGTGTCGCGCGCGTAGTCCGCACTGACCAGGGGGCGCGTCTCGTACCCGAGAATGCCTGCGAGCGGTCCTTTCGCGGCCGCCTCGAAAAGGCCGTTGACCTCCTCCACCGTGGTGGCGCGCTGCAGTTCAAACACGCAATCAGTGAGCGACGCGTTGAGCACCGGCGCGCGCACCGCATGGCCGTTCAACTTGCCCTTGAGTTCCGGATAGATAAGCGCGATCGCAGTGGCGCTGCCGGTGGTGGTGGGCGCCAGGCTTTGCATGGCGCTGCGGGCGCGGCGCAGGTCCTTGTGCGGCGCATCGACCATGAGGTTGGTATTGGTGGGGTCGTGGATGGTGGTGATCTGGCCGTGGCGGATGCCGATGTTCTCGTGCACCACCTTGACCACCGGCGCCAGGCAATTGGTGGTGCAGGACGCGGCGGTGACGATGCGGTCGCGCGCCGGGTCGTACAGGTGGTGGTTGACGCCCACCACGATGTTGAGCACGTCGCCCACCTTGACCGGCGCAGCCACGATCACACGCTTCGCGCCGCGCTCCAGGTGCCCTTGAATGGTCTCGGGCGTCAGGAACTTGCCGGTGCACTCAAGCACCAAGTCCACCCCGAGGTCGCCCCACGGAATCTCGGCCGGCGCGGCATGTGCGGTAAATCCGAGCTTCTTGCCGTCGATCAGGACCGCGCCCTCGCCCTTCGCGAGAATGTCGGCGCGCCATTTGCCCTGCACCGAATCGAATGCCAGCAGGTGCGCGGTAGCAGCCGCACCGCCCTTGATCTCGTTGACGTGCACGACGTCGAGCCGGTTGCCGGCGCGCGGGTCGTCCGGCTGACGCTCCGCCGCGCCCATCGCGGCCCGCAGTGCGAGGCGGCCGATGCGCCCCATGCCATTGATGCCTACTTTCATACCTGTCCTTGCCTATGTCTTGAGCTTCGATATTCGCGTGCCCGAGTCAAGCCCGCAGCCAGCCCTGCACTTCGGCCACGGTCGGAATGCGGCCGCTGCTGACGAGCTTTTCGTTGACCACCAGGCCCGGCGTCGAAAGCAGATCGTAGCTGATGATCTGCTTCACGTCGGTGACTTTGACAAAATCGGCCTCCAGGTTGGCGGAGGCGGCCGCCTCGCGCGCGACAGCTTCGAGCTTCTTGCAATTGGCACAGCCTGAACCGAGGATCTTCACGGTCAACATGGTTTCTCTCCTTGCGAGTACGAGGTGAATGGCTAGGCAGGGGCTGCGGATTGGCGCCGCCTCAAGAACGCCAATCCACCCGACAACACGACCAGCAGCGCGCCCAGCACCAGGGTGAGGTTGCCCCAGCCGAGCCCGTCTTTCCAGGCGCCGTACAGCAGGCCGGCGCTCATGCTGAACAGTGCCACCAGGCCCACGTAGGCCGCGGTTTTCTTGCGGCCGATCACCGCGGCCACCATCAACATGCTTTGCAGGCTGAGTTCGGGGTCGGCCATCAGGTACGCCAGCAGCGGGCCGGGGTGCATGCCGAGATCCAGGAACATGCGCGCTACCGGCACCTCGACCAGCGTCGGGAAGTACATGAATACCCCGAAACCCACTGCCACGGCATTGGCCGGCAAGGTGTTGCTGCCGGCCAGGCTTTCTATCCATTCCGGGCGGATCACCTGGCGCACCATGCCCACCAGGAAAACCCCCACCACCAGCAACACGAAGATCTGCTTCACGAAGCGCCATGCCTCCCACAGCCAGGACCGCCAGTCGTCGCCGTCCAACTGGCGCGCGAAGTGCCACACGGCCCACTGGGTCAGCGCAACCGCGACGGCGCGCCCGGTGAGGCCCACTTCCAATCCGCCCAGGTTCGGTGCGAGTCGCACCGAAGCCATCAGCAAGGTGGCGGCGGTCAGTCCCAGTGCCACCCAGGTCCAGCGATTCGCGCCTTCGATGATGTTGTCCAGCCCTTTCCAGGCGGTCGCGGCGACCAGGAGCAGCAGAACGATCAGCACGGAACCCTGGAAACTGACGCCCTCCTCGCCCTTCGATGCGTCGAACGGCACCCACTCGAACAAGGTGGCCTGCCAGGCTTGCGCCCAGGCGAGCGGCAACTCGAAAGTAAACAAGGTTGCCGTCAGCGGCCACAATTTCAGGGTGCCGGCGATCAATACCGCGACCAGCGCCAACAGCACACCCAGCGCGGCGCGGGAAATCGTGGCCTGCCCGGCGAACAGGGTGTCGGTCTGGACGTCATGGCTGGCGTCGTCGCGCCAGAAAATCATTGCCATCAGCAAGCCGATGCCGATGCCGAACAGCAGGCACAGCACCAGGCGCGCCACCGCGAAATCCGGCCCGAGGACACTGCCGGTATAGGCAAGCGCCATGATGTTGCCGGCCGGGGCGAAGAACAGGAAGGTAATCGCCGGACCGATGCCCGCGCCCTTGCGGTAGATGCCGGCGAAGAGCGGCACGATGGTGCATGAACAAACCGCGATCAGCGACCCCGCCGCCGCCGCCGCGGGATAGGACACATATGCCGGGGTGTTGCGGCCCAGCCAGCGGGTGATGCTGGCCTTGGGAATCAGTGCGGCCATGGCGCCGGCAATGAAGAACGCCGGCAGCAGGCACAGCAGCACATGCGCGGCCAGGTAGGAGGCCAGGCTGCCGGCGCCTCCGTTGAGCAAATGCAGGGCAAATTCCACTCGGGCTTTCCGTTTCTCGGTACCGGCTTGCGTTCAGGCCCGGGGTACAACGGCATGGTGCGGCCGGTTACGCATCCCATCCATACCACGAAGCCAGAGCTTGCGCAGTTCGCCAACCCACAGAACGACGCTGCCCAGGGCCACACACAGCACCCACTGCTGCAAGCTCAGCGGCACGGTACCGAATGCCG
This sequence comes from Burkholderiales bacterium, assembly GCA_965279115.1. Lineage (GTDB taxonomy): Bacteria > Pseudomonadota > Gammaproteobacteria > Burkholderiales > JAEUOS01 > JAEUOS01. Next base: position 5,118,349 of record OZ257137.1, on the reverse strand, counting down.
TGTTCAACCACGACCACTCCACCACCGCGACCTGCAGGATCAGTCCGAACGCCACCGCGGCCCACAGCCAGCGGTTGTCGAACAGCCCTCGAAGAGCACTGGCGGTTTCGGAACGGGCGTTGAAGGCATTGAACAACTGCGCCAGCACCAGCACCGTGAAGGCGGCGGTGCGCGCGGTCTCCAGGCTCTGGTCACCGGCCAGCCAGCCGCCGGGCAGCAGCAGATCGAGCGTCAGCAAGGTGGAAAAAGCCATCACGGCGCCCATTTGCAGGACACCCCACCACATGCGCGCGTCGATGATGCGCTCGTCGGGACGGCGCGGCTGGCGGTCCATGACGTCGGCGCCGGGCGGGTCGACACCCATGGCCAGCGCCGGTGCGGCATCGGTGATGAGGTTGATCCACAGGATCTGCGTGGCAAGCAGCGGCAGCACCACGGCGCCGCCGGCGTCGGTCAGGCCCAGCGCGCGCGCCCCCAATACCGCGATGAACACCGTCAGCACCTCGCCCATGTTGGATGACAGCAGATAGCGCAGGAACTTGCGGATGTTGTCGAGGATGTTGCGGCCCTCGCGCACCGCCGCGACGATGGTGGCGAAATTGTCGTCGGCGAGGATCATCTTGCCGGCCTCCTTGGTGACCTCGGTCCCGGTCACGCCCATGGCGACGCCGATATCGGCGGCCTTGAGCGCTGGCGCGTCGTTGACGCCGTCGCCGGTCATGGCGACCACCTGGCCCTGGGCGCGCAGCGCATCCACGATCAGGAGCTTGTGCGCCGGCGCGACCCTGGCGAACACGGAGGTGCGGCGCACCGCATCGGCCAGCCCCGGCTTGTCGAGCCGGTCCAGGTCGGCACCGGTGAGCGCCGCGGTGCCGCCAGCGGCGATGCCGAGATCGGCGGCGATCTTGGCTGCGGTGCGCGGATGGTCGCCGGTGATCATGATGACGCGGATGCCGGCGCGCTGCGCCTCCCTTATGGCGAGTGCCGCTTCGGGACGCGCCTGGTCGATGATGCCGACACTGCCGACAAAGATCAGGTCGCGCTCCAGCGCCGCGCCTGCGGACGCGTCCTCGCCTGGCCCGAGGGGTCGGTAGGCCACCGCGAGGGTACGCAAGGCCGCGTCGGACATTTCGTCCACGTCGGCCAGCGCACGGTCGCGCCGCCCGTCTGTCAGGGGCAGCACGTCCATGCCCACGCGGATGCGGTTGCAGCGCTCCAGCAGCACGTCCGGCGCGCCCTTGGCGATGATGACCCGCATGCCGGCGTGCTCATGGTCAAGCGCCAGGGTGGACATCATCTTGCGGTATGAGGTGAACGGAATGTCGCCGATCCGCTCGAAACGCCGCGCTCGCCGCTCGTGTACCCCCAGCTTGCGCTCGGCGACCAGGAAGGCGGCCTCGGTCGGGTCGCCATGTATCACCCAGTGGCCATCGGGCCCCTGCCGCAAGTCGGCGTTGCCGGCCAGGCTGCCGCCGCTGAGCATGACGACGAGTTCGCTGTGCAAGGCCCCGGCATCCAGCGCCCGGCCTTGCTGGTGGATGCGCCCGTCTGGCGAGTACCCCACGCCTTCCACGCTGATGCCGCCCGAGGCAGTCTGCACGCGCACGATGGTCATTTCCGAACGGGTCAGGGTGCCGGTCTTGTCGGAGCAGATCACCGACGCCGAGCCCAGCGATTCGACCGACGAAAGTTTCTTGACGATCGCGTTGCGCTGCGCCATGCGTTGCACGCCCAGCGCCAACACCAGCGAGAGGATCGCCGGCAGCCCCTCCGGAACCGCGGCGACGGCGAGCGATACGCCCAGCAGCAAGATCGTCACCACGTCGGCGCCACTCTTCACATCGCTCGTGGCCAGCGCCGCGGCCGCCACCACGGCGACGATCGCCAGCACGGCGATTCCCAGCGTGCGGCCGATCTGGCGCACCTCCTTCTGCAAGGGGGTAGCCTCGTCCGGAATCGTGTTGAGCAGGTGGGCGATGGCCCCCATCTCGGTGCCCATGCCGGTGGCGCAGACCACTGCCGAGCCGCTCCCCTGCACGACCGCGGTGCCCTTGAACACCATGTTGACCCGCTCGGCCAGCGGAGCCGGCCCGGGCAGCGTGGCGGGGTCCTTCAAGACGGCCTCGCTTTCCCCGGTGAGCGACGCCTCCTGCACACGCAAGCTGCTGGCCTGCAGCAGGCGCGCATCGGCGCCGACCCAATCCCCCTCCGCCAGCAGCAGCACATCGCCCTGCACCAGATCGACGGCGGGCACACGCATCGGCACCCCGTCCCGCATAACCGCCGAGGTTGCGGCGGTCATGCGGGTCAACGCGGCAGCCGCCTTTTGCGAGCGCGACTCCTGAAAGAAGCCCAGCGCCGCATTCAGGCATACGATGACCAAGATGACCAGGGCATCGATCGGCCAGCCGGTCCGGCCCTCGTGGTTCCAGATGGCCAGGGTAACGGCCACCGCCAGCAGCAGCAGGTACACAAGCGGGTCCTGGAATTGCGACAGGAAATGCCGCCAGGCGGGCATTGGCGCTTCGGTGCGCAAGGCGTTGGGGCCGGCTTGTGCGAGGCGCAGGCGCACTTCGGCGGACGAAAGCCCCAGCCGCGGGTCCACTGCCAGGCTTGTCGCGACCGCCAGCGCCTCGGTGCGGGAATGATCGCGAAGTGCGGCTTCAGCGACCATCAAGTGATGCGGCGTGCGCCGCCATCATGCTCCGGGAATCACGCCTCATTTGAGGCCCGCTTCATACCAGCGCTGGCTGGAATTGACCACCTTCACCACCAGCAGCATGACGGGCACTTCAATGAGCACCCCCACCACGGTGGCGAGCGCCGCGCCCGAATCGAAACCGAACAGGCTGATGGCCGCCGCGACGGCAAGTTCGAAAAAATTCGACGCACCGATCAGGGCGGACGGGCAGGCAATGCTGTGCGCCTCGCCGGCGCGACGGTTCAGCCAGTACGCCAGTCCGGCGTTGAAGACCACCTGGATCAGGATGGGTACCGCCAGCATGGCGATCACCAGCGGTTGCCTGAGGATCGCCTCGCCCTGGAAGGCGAACAGCAGCACCAGCGTGGCCAACAGCGCCGCGATCGAAAGCGGGCCGATTTTCGCCAGCGTCGCATCGAACGCGACTTGTCCTTTGGCCAGCAATAACTTGCGCCAGAGTTGGGCAATGGCGACCGGAATCACGATGTAGAGCACCACCGAGGTGACCAGCGTGTCCCAGGGCACGGCGATCGACGAGAGGCCCAGCAACAGCGCCACGATGGGCGCGAAAGCGAAAATCATGATGGTGTCGTTGAGCGCCACCTGGGAAAGTGTGAAAAGCGGGTCGCCGCCGCTCAGGCGGCTCCACACGAACACCATCGCCGTACACGGCGCGGCCGCCAGCAGGATCAGTCCCGCGATGTAGCTGTCGAGTTGGGCCGCAGGCAGATGCGCCGCGAACACATGACGGACAAAAATGTAGCCCAGCAGCGCCATCGAAAACGGCTTGACCGCCCAGTTGATGAAAACCGTGATGCCGATTCCGCGCCAGTGCCGGCGCACCTCGTGCAAGGCGCCGAAGTCCACCTTCAGCAGCATCGGGATGATCATCACCCAGATGAGCAGGCCGACCGGCAGGTTCACCCGGGCGATTTCCATCCGGCCCACCATCTGGAAAACGCCGGGCATCATCTGGCCCAGCGCGATGCCGGCGACGATGCACAGGAACACCCATACCGTGAGATAGCGTTCGAACAGGCTCATCGGCGCGATGACATGCGGTGCAGCGGCGGGCGTCGTCGCGGCAGGATTGGACATGCTTCAGCGGGTTCCAATATCCCGGATCTCGCGCTGGATGGCCATGTTGTCCAGGCGGTCCAGCGGCAGGGACAGCATCAACTCGATCCTGCGCTTGAGAATGATGGCGGTATCGCTGAACGCCTTTGCCTTGTCGTCGTCGCTTCCTTCAACCGCCGCGGGATCGGGTACGCCCCAATGCGCCGTCATGGGCTGGCCGGGCCACACCGGGCACACTTCACCTGCGGCGTTGTCGCAGACGGTGAAGACGAAATCAAGCTCCGGAGCACCAGGCCCGGCGAACTCGGTCCACGGCTTGCTGCGCAGTCCATCCACCGGCAGGCGCAGTCCCTTGAGCGTGGTGAGCGTGAGAGGATGGACCAGCCACCTTGGCTGGCTGCCTGCCGAAAAGGCCTTGAACTGGCCCCGCCCCATGGCGTTGAGCAAGGTTTCGGCGATGATGGAACGCGCGGAGTTGCCGGTACAGACGAACAGCACATTGCGGACTTTTGCGGACATGGCTGTTCTCCTAGCAGCAGGACGTCGCGGATTTCACCGCGATGCCGATGGGTTTTCCGGGCGCAGCAGCCACCGTCGACGGTGTGGCGCAACAGGGGGACGCGTCCGCCGCCCGCGGCGCCGATTCGCTGAAGACCGGGATGTTTTCGAGCGTGTGGAAATGCTCCCACGCGATGCCCTGCGGGTCGGTGATCCAGTGCTTGTCGCTGCGCGCATAACAGCAGGTGGTCTGGCCTTCGTCCAGAAGGGTCATGTCGGCCGATTCGGCGCGAGCCTTCAGTTCGGCCAGTTCTTCCTCGCTGTCGGTCTGGAAACCCAGGTGGTCGACCCCGGGCGTATTGCCACGGGTGGAGATGGCGAAGTTGATGCGCGGGTCATCGAGCATCCACTTGGCGTAGTCGCTTTCGACACGGGTGGGCTCGGCGGCGAACATCTTCGAATAGAAGGCGATACTGGCGGCAAGGTTGTCGACGTGCGCGTGGACATGGAATCGTTTCATGGAGGGCTCCCTGGTTTGAGGATGATGACAATCAGCAATCACATGCGACCGGACCCGCGGTGACGGCGCACTCGGCGCCCTGGCAGCAGTTCTGCGTCAGATACCCGAGCACCGCGTTCATGTGTTCGAACGCGGCCCGGTAGATGATGTTGCGGCTGGCGCGCTCCTGGGTAACCAGACCGGCGCCGGCCAGTTCCTTCAGGTGGAAGGACAGCGTGTTGGCGGGAATATCCAGCGCCTCGGCCATGGTGCCCGGGGTCATGCCCTGCTGCCCCGCCACCACCAGGGCGCGGAACACCTTGAGTCGCACCGGATTGGCCAAGGCGGCCATGGCGCGGATGATGGCTTCGTCTTCCATATTTCCACTATACTGGAATTATGGATTAAAAGCAAAAAAAAAGCGGGCCGATCACGGCCCGCGAATCCGATGCGTCGCTTGCGAGGAGGAAAAACATGCGACACGCCAGGCGCACGCCCGGGTCGGGGTCGGGGGCATCCGCGGGGAATCGACCTGTGCGTGCCGTCACAGAATGCCCGCGCCGGATGACAAGGCGATGAACCTGGCGGCCCTGCGCCATGCACCGGTTCATATCCCGGAAACAGGCCGCTGCAAGACTATCAAATCAGGCTGACAGGCCAGACCAGTGTTGAACGAAGAATGATGCGGATGCGTGCACGCGACACCAAGCCGGCCTGTGGAAACGCCTTCACGTCTGGCCTTTTGGCAACGCTTCTGGCGAGCGCCGCCTTTTCAAATGTGGCATTCGCAATCATGGCGGGTGCGCCACCCGACACACCCGCCGCGCGGGTCGACCCCAACACGACAAGTTCTCCCTGGGCCGGCGTCGGCAGCGTGGTGGTCAACGGTTTGCCCTACTCCGGCACGCTGATCGGCCGCCGCTACGTGATTACGGCCGGCCATGTCGCCGCCGGCGCCAAGCCGGCCTCGGTGCGCTTTGTCCTCAACTACGGCAGCGACCGGAGCCACGACATCGGCGCAGTGGCCGTCTACGGGCATCCGGACTTCGCCGGGTTCAATCCCGCCGTTCCGAACAACGACCTGGCGATCATCGAGCTTGAAGAGGAAGTTCCGGCGGGCGTGCCGGTGTATGCAATCAACCGCAGCGCGCTCACGACCGGCAAGACCCTGTTCCTGGTGGGCTATGGCGCCAGCGGCAACGGCAACATCGGCACCAGCACAGGCGGCAGCGCGACGGTCAAGCGGATCGGCCGCAACAACGCGGATTATTTTCGTCTGGACGAGAAGAACTCCGGCCTGCAGGAGGTCTACTACTGGGATTTTGACGGCGGCGGCGCGACCAACTACATGGGTGGCCCCGGCCTGGGCAATGGGGTCGAATCCAGCGTCGCCGGCGGGGATTCCGGATCCGCCGCGTTCATACCAGGCGGCAGCGGCTGGATATTGGCCGGGGTGAATACCTTCACCGCGACCATCATCGGCGGCCCGACGACGCCCAGCACCTTTGGCACCGCCGGCGGCGGCCAATCCCTCGCCGGCTATGCGGCGTGGGTCGACGCCACCATCGCCGCGGCGGACGTCAAGTACCAGGGCGCGGGGGATGTGCCGACCCTGCCGGAGTGGGGCATGCTGCTGCTGGCCGCGCTGATGGCGAGTTCGTTGACACGGCGGTCAGTCAGTCGGGGCTGAACGTCCGCCGCGCGAGTTCCGCCCTCGAACGACGGCGCGCACTCGGCCACGCCGCAAAAAGAACAGCCCCACGGCAGGAACAACCCGTGGGGCCGGCAACGCCGCAGCCAGCGGGGGGGCGCTGGCGCAGCCGGTCAGGAAGGACATCCTGCCTCGAAGGGTAGGAAGAACATCATGACCACCTGCATTACGGCATCGGCCCGGTAAACCTTAGGCCTGAATGGTCGCTTTTTTCACCCGGAGGAGCTGTCCGACGGCCCGACGCTTGCGCAAGGGACCTTGAACCGTATAAACTTGTGCAACCATTTAAACCGTTTATACCATTAATCATGGCAACCAAACAACCCGTACGAAAAGCCGTCGCAACCGCGCCGGCATCCAAAAAACCTGCGAAAAAGGCCGCACCCGCAACGCAGCGCAAGCCAACCGCGCCCGCCCCCGCACCGCAGCCACCGGCACAGGCGCCCGCCAAACCGAATCCGGCCGCGAAGCCGGTCGTCCAGAACGCCAAGGTGGTGCGCGACGGCTTCACCATGCCGCAGGCCGACTACGACCTGCTCAAGGCGCTCAAGGCGCAGTGCCTCAAGGCGGGCGTCGAGGTCAAGAAAAGCGAACTCCTGCGTGCCGGTGTGCAGGCCCTGGCCGCCCTCACGATGGACGATCTGGCGGCGCGCCTGAAAGCCCTGCCGCCGGTCAAGGCGGGCCGACGCAAGAGCAAGGACTGATCGGCTCCTGAAGGACTTGGACCTGCCGTGGCGCTCGCCATGCGCGGCGCCGCCGGCGGTGGTGCCGCAACGGTAGTGACCGAACTGGCCACCCTTGAACGCATGCTCGAGGGTGCGCCGGTCGGGGTCTCGGCACGCACTGTGTGCGAAGTCGCCTGCGACGGCGAGCGCCTGCCGGTCTACAGTATCGCGATGGGCAACCCGGACGCCGATGCCCCGTGCGTGGGCTTTTTCGGCGGCATTCATGGACTGGAGCGCATCGGCACGCATGTGCTGTTGCACTTCCTGGACGACGTCTTCAAGCGACTGGCGGTCGATGCCGGATTGAAGCGGCGCCTTGAATCGCTGCGACTGGTATTCATGCCCCTGATCAACCCGGGCGGCATGCTGCGGGCCACACGCGCCAACCCCGCGGGTGTGGACCTGATGCGCAATGCACCGGTGGACGCCGCGGCGCAAGCGACATTCATGGTCGGCGGACACCGGCTCTCGTCGCGCCTGCCCTGGTTTCGCGGCGGAGTGGAAATGGAAGCCGAAAGCCGCGCGGTATGCGACGTGGTGCAACGCGAAATGCTCGGGCGCCGGTTTGCCGTGGCGCTGGATTGCCACTCGGGCTTCGGCCTGCGCGATCGGATCTGGTTTCCGTACGCGCACACGCCGGCGCCGATCCGGCACCTCGCGGAAATTCATGCCCTGGCCGACCTGACAGACCAGTTGTGCCCGCGGCACGGCTACCTGTTTGAACCGCAAAGCACCACCTACAGCACCCACGGCGACCTGTGGGACCATCTTTACCGCATGTCCCTGGCGGCGGGTGGCGGCGCCTTCCTGCCGCTCACACTGGAAATGGGTTCCTGGCGCTGGGTGCTGGAAAAACCGCGGCAGATGTTTTCTCGCCTCGGACTCTTCAATCCCCTGCCGCCGGCGCGGCGTGAGCAAGTGGTGCGGCAACACCTGCCATGGCTGGATTTCCTGACCCATATGGGCGGCGCCTGGGCCGACTGGATGCCGGTCGGGCCGGAACGTGAGCGCCATGATCGCGCCGCACGCGCGCGCTGGTATGGCCAACGCTGAGACGCCAGCGTGGGTGCTGCTGCGCGGCCTGGTGCGGGAATCCCGCCACTGGGGCGATTTTCCATTGCGCATGAAGGCGGCCTATCCCGGCGCCGACGTGCATTGCCCGGACGTTCCGGGCAACGGAGCCCGCAACGGGGAAACCAGCCCGCGCAGCATCGAATCCATGATGGAGGATTGCCGCGCCATGGTCGCGGCAACCGGCGCGACCGCGCCCTATCGCCTGCTGGCGCTGTCGATGGGCGGCATGATCGCCACCGCCTGGGCGCAGAAGCATCCCGGGGAAATTGCGCACATGGTGCTGGTCAATACCAGCATGCGTCCTTTCAGCAGCTTCTACCGGCGCCTGCGCCCTTCCAGCTACCTCGCCCTCGCACGCGCGTATGCCGCCACAAAAGTGGAGTCGCGCGAGGCGGCCATTTTGGGCGTGGTGAGCAATGTCCCCGCGCATCGGCACGCCGCGCTTGCTGCCTGGACGGTGCTGGCGCGCGAGCGCCCGGTGCGCCTCGCCAATGCCTTGCGTCAATTGGCCGCCGCCGCGCGGTACTCGGCCTCCCCGCAGCGTCCCGCAGCGCCGACTTTGGTGCTCACCTCGGTGCGCGACAGGCTGGTCGATTCCTCATGCTCACGCGCCCTGACACAGGCCTGGCAAGCAGATCTGGCGGTTCACCCGAGCGCCGGCCATGATTTGCCGCTCGATGACCCGGATTGGTTGGTCACCGAGGTAAAGCGGCATTGCCCGCCCACCCCGGCCTGATACAGCGCCTTAACTGAAATGCCGCGCGTAGCGCGGGTTCATCTGCTTCATGCTGAGCAGCATGAAGAGATCGGCGGTATTGAAATCCGGATCCCATGCCGGCGCGCCGCCCACCTTGGCGCCAATCCGCAAATAGCCCTTGACGAGGGGCGGGGCCACGACTTCGCCGCCGTTGGCAAGTTTCTCCACCGGCAGCGGCAGTTTCGGAAACACCCGGTATTCGGGCGCGGTGAACTGCTTCTCGTCGAGGCTCTTGTAGAGATTGGCGGCGGCATGGCCGCCGTCGCGCAGCGAAACGCTGGCGCAGCCGATCAGGTGCTCGTAGCCATAGCGCTTCATGAAGCGCGTGATGCCTGACCACAGCAGCATGATCACCGTGCCGTTGCGGTGCTCCCAGTGAACACAGGAGCGGCCCGCCTCGACGGTCGAGCTGCGCAGGATATCCAGGCGGGCGATGTCGAACTCGGATTCGGAATAAAAACGCCCGACGCGCCGCGCAGCCTCGGGTGGCAGCAGGCGGTAGGCGCCGACGACCTTGCCTTCCTTTTCCTCCCGCACCAGCAGGTGCTCGCAGAAGGCGTCGTAAACATCGCGGTCGAGGCCGGATTCGGGGTCCGGCAGGCTTGCGCCCATTTCCTCGGCGAACACCTTGAAGCGCAGGCGCTGTGCCTCGGCGATCTCGCCCGGGCTGGTCGCGAAAGACAGTGTGTATCCGGCTTCGGATCGCGCAACCTCGGCTTCCCGTCGCGCGTGCGGCACGAAGGACAAGCCATCCTGATGCGTCAACCAGTCCAGAATCTTCATCATCATCCCTTTGGATTCGACATGGCACATGCCGGCCCGAAAGGTAGAACATGCCAATGACGGCCGGATGAAGGATTGATGAAGAATCGGTTACAAGCTCACATCACCTGCTCGGCGGCGAGCACGGTGCGCAGGACCGTCTGGGTCTCGCCCGCCCGCACGCGGTTGGTGAACCACCAGATCGCCCCTTTCTTGATGGTCCAGTCGGCTTCCGCGCCGCCCAGCAGCAGTGCCGCGGTGCGCCCGAGCGTGGGCTGGTGCCCGACGACGATCACGCAGCCTGACTGACCGCCGCCTTCGGGCCATTCGGCCGCCGCCAGCAAGTCCTCGACGCCCCGGTCCGGATTGAGTTCGTCGACGACCTTGAAGCGGCTAGTCAGTGCCGCGGCGGTCTGTTGCGAGCGCAACGCACGGCTGGCGAGAAGAACCGCGCCTTCCGGCGCGCGCACGCGCAGCCACTCGGCCATCGCGGCGGCCTGCTTGTGCCCGCGGCGGGTCAGGTTGCGCTTCAGGTCGAGGCTGATGTCGCCTTCTTCGGCTTCCGCGTGGCGCCAGAGGATGAGGTTCATTTGTGCGTTGTCCCGGTTGTTGTTGGTCTGCATGGGCGATTCTTCTACCCAAAGTCAGGCGCGGCGAACACTAGACTCCGCAAATGACGCTGGCATTACCGCGTTTCAAGGGCCTGAAACCGGAATGAATGGCCGACGCCTTGTCACACCGATGAAATATTTCCGTCATAAAGTCGCGTCCGAATCAGGGGAACCATATTCTGACCCAATGAAAGGAAGCTGAATGCTCAAGCTGTTCAAACTGACCGGGGTGCTAGCCGCCGGTATCGTCGCAGGTTCCGCCATTGCCGCCGACATTACAGGCGCCGGCGCCACCTTTCCTTACCCGATCTATGCCAAGTGGGCTGACGCCTACAAGAAGGCCACCGGAAACGGCCTGAATTATCAGTCCATCGGCTCCGGCGGCGGCATCAAGCAGATCACCGCCAAGACGGTCGACTTCGGCGCATCCGACGCCCCGATGCGGGGCGAAGACCTGGAGAAGAACGGCCTGGTGCAGTTTCCTGCGGTCATGGGTGGCGTTGTCCCCGTGTTCAACCTGAAGGGCGTGGGCCAGCGCGAAGTCAAGCTGACCGGCGAAATCGTTGCCCAGATTTACTTGGGCAAGATCAAGAAATGGAACGACCCGGCGATCGTGGCATTGAATCCGGGCGTCAAGATCGGCTCCGACGATATTTCGGTGGTGTACCGCTCGGATGGTTCCGGCACCACTTTCCTGTTCACCAACTATCTCTCCAAGGTGAGCCCGGACTTCAAGTCCGCCATCGGTGAGGGCACCGCGGTCAAGTGGCCCACCGGCGTGGGCGGCAAAGGCAACGAAGGCGTCGCCAACTACGTGCAGAAGATCAATGGCTCGATCGGTTATGTGGAGTACGCCTATGCCAAGCAGAACAAGCTCGACTACGGCTTCCTGAAGAACCGGGACGGCAATTTCGTGCCGCCCGGTGACGACAACTTCAAGGCGGCGGCGGTGAACGCGGACTGGGCGAAGACCCCCGGCATGGGCGTGATCCTCACCGAGCAGGCCGGCAAGGATGCCTGGCCGATCACGGGCGCCTCGTTCATCCTGATGCACGCCAAGCAGGACAAGCCGGACGCCGGTCGCGAAGCCCTCAAGTTCTTCGACTGGGCCTTCAAGAACGGCGCGAAGATGGCCGACGAACTCGACTATGTGCCGATGCCGGAAGCCGTGATCAAGCAGATCCAGGCCGAATGGAAAGCCAAGATCAAGGACGCCTCCGGCAAGCCGATCTGGTAATAACCCGACAAGCATAAAACGACCCAGAAAGCCCTCGCCTGCCCCGACCAGACTCCCGGTCGGGGCAGGCGGTTTTACTGCGTCAGGGCCTCCCGCGCGGCAACTGGCGCTAGCATGCACACTTCCGGATCGCCAATCATGAGTTCCGTGTTGTCCAATTCAGACCAAGCGCCAATGGCCCACCCCTCTCCGGAAGCACCGCGAAGAGTCGATTCCAATCCTCTCGCGGATATCATTTTCCACAACGTCACGCGACTGGCCGCCATTCTGGTGTTCAGCCTGCTCGCGGCGATCCTGGTCTCGCTGGTGATCAGCAGTTGGCCGTCGATCACCAAGTTCGGGGCCGCGTTCATCGTCACCGCCGAATGGGACCCGGTGAAAGAGGAGTTCGGCGCCCTGGTGCCGATCTATGGCACCCTGGTCACCGCCGCGATCGCCATGCTCATCGGTGTGCCGGTGAGCTTCGGCATCGCGCTGTTCCTGACCGAGCTTTCGCCCAATTGGCTCAAGCGTCCACTCGGCACGGCCATCGAATTGCTGGCCGCCATCCCGTCCATCATCTACGGCATGTGGGGCCTGTTCGTGTTCGCCCCCCTGTTCATGGAATATGTGCAGCCCACCCTGATCGCCGTGCTGGGCGGAATCCCGGGGCTGGGGCTGATCTTCAAGGGGCCGCCGATCGGCATCGGCATGTTCACCGCCGGGCTGATCCTTTCCATCATGGTGATTCCGTTCATCACCGCGGTGATGCGCGATGTTTTCGAGATCGTCCCCCCCCTGCTGAAGGAATCCGCCTACGGGCTGGGTTCGACCACATGGGAGGTGATGTGGAAGGTGGTCCTGCCGTACACCAAGGCAGGCGTGGTTGGCGGCGTCATGCTGGGTCTGGGGCGCGCCCTCGGGGAGACCATGGCGGTCACCTTCGTGATCGGCAACGCGCACCGTCTCGCGCCCTCCCTGTTTGCGCCCGGCAACAGCATTGCCTCGGCGCTCGCCAATGAATTCACCGAGGCAGTCGGCGACCTGTATCCCGCCGCGCTCATCGAACTGGGCCTGATCCTGTTCCTCATCACCACCATCGTGCTGGGCCTGTCCAAACTGATGCTCTCCCGTCTGGCCCGTCAGGAAGGGACCCGCTCATGAGCTCCGCACAAGTGTCCTCCGGCAACCCGATTTCGGAGTCGAATCCGATCTATCGAAGCAGGAAGCGGCGCAACGCCATCTTGATGGTGGTGTCGCTTTCGATGCTGATCTATGGCCTCGTCTGGCTGGCCTGGATCCTCTTTACCCTGCTGTGGGAAGGCGCCGCCGCGCTGCGTCCGAGCATCCTCTACGAAATGACGCCGCCGCCTGGCGCCAAGGGAGGCGGGTTGGCCAATGCGATCGCCGGCAGCCTGGTGATGGTCACCGCCGGCACCATTATCGGCACGCCGATCGGCGTGCTGGCCGGAACCTACCTGGCGGAATACGGCCGCGCCTCGTGGCTGGCCAACGCCACGCGCTTTCTCAACGACATGCTGCTATCGGCGCCCTCGATCATCATCGGCCTTTTCGTCTACTCGGTGTACGTGGCGCAGGTGAAGCATTTTTCCGGCTGGGCCGGTTCGCTCGCGCTCTCGCTGATCGTCATTCCGGTGGTGGTGCGCACCACCGATGACATGTTGAAGCTGGTGCCCAATTCACTGCGCGAAGCGGCGGTGGCGCTGGGTTGCCCGATGTGGAAGATGGTCACCATGGTGTGCTATCGCGCCGCGCGCGCGGGAATCCTGACCGGCATACTCCTGGCGGTGGCGCGCATTTCCGGCGAAACCGCCCCGCTGCTCTTCACCGCGCTCAACAACCAGTTCTGGTCGTCGAACATGAACGCGCCAATGGCCAACCTGCCGGTGGTGATCTTCCAGTTCGCGATGAGCCCGTATGAAGACTGGCAGCGCCTTGCGTGGGGGGGCGCCGCCCTGATTACCGCCGCCGTGCTCGCCCTGAACATCATCGCCCGACTGATCCTTTCCAAGAAACAGTGACGCCATGAACACCGCCAACGACAAAACCGTACCGCCGGCCAAGATCACCGTCAACAAGCTCAATTTCTTCTATGGCGGCTTCCGGGCCTTGAAGGATGTGTCGCTCACCATTCCAGAGAAGCGCGTCACGGCCTTCATCGGCCCGTCGGGCTGCGGAAAATCGACCCTGCTGCGCACCTTCAATCGCATGTTCGAGCTCTATCCCGAACAGCGTGCCGAAGGCGAGATCGTAATGGACGGCGAGAACCTGCTCACCTCCAAGCGTGACGTGGGCCTGATCCGCGCCCAGGTGGGCATGGTGTTCCAGAAGCCGACGCCGTTTCCGATGTCGATCTACGACAACATCGCGTTCGGCGTGAAGTTGTTCGAGGACCTGCCGCGCTCGGCCATGGAGGAGCGGGTCGAATGGGCGCTGAGCAAGGCCGCGCTGTGGAAGGAAGTCAAGGACAAGCTCAACCAGTCCGGCAACGGGCTCTCGGGCGGGCAGCAGCAGCGCCTTTGCATCGCCCGCGCCATCGCCATCAAGCCGCAGGTGTTGCTGATGGACGAGCCCTGCTCCGCGCTGGACCCGATCTCGACCGGATTCATCGAGGAACTGATCGGTGAGCTCAAGAAGGACTATACGGTGGTGATCGTCACGCACAACATGCAGCAGGCGGCGCGCGCCTCCGACTACACCGCGTACATGTACCTGGGCGACCTGATCGAATTCGGCGACACCGACGAGATCTTCATCAAGCCGAAGATGAAGCAGACCGAAGACTACATCACCGGCCGGTTCGGCTAAAGCGCCAGGAAGATACTGCGATGAACAAGGACCACATCTCCACCCAGTACGACACGGAACTCGAGGAGATCCGCACCCGCATGCTGCAGATGGGCGGACTGGTCGAGCAGCAGTTTCGCCAGGCGGTGCGCGCCTACGCGGAGGGTAAAACCGACCTGATGCTTGAGGTGCGCACCAACGAGGAACGCGTCAACGCGCTTGAAGTCGACATGGACGAGCGCTGCACCCACGTGGTCGCACGCAGGCAGCCCACCGCGGGCGACCTGCGGCTGGTAATGGCGGTGGTCAAGGTAGTGACCGATCTGGAACGCATCGGCGACGAGGCCGCCAAGATCGCACGCATCGCCCAGCAGATGCATGAGCGCGGCATCGCTCCCTTGAACGGCTTTTCCGACATCACGGTCGCCTCGAATATTGCGCTGGGCATGCTCAAGGACGCGCTCGACGCTTTCGCGCGCATCGACAGTGTTGCCGCAGAGAGGATCGTTCGGCAGGACCGGCAGATCGACAACGAGTTCCGCAGCCTGCTGCGCGAGCTCATCACATTCATGATGGAGGATCCGCGCACGATATCCACCGCCCTGGACGTGATCTGGATCGCCAAGGCCATCGAGAGGATCGGCGACCATGCCAAGAACATCGCCGAATACGTGATCTTCGTCGCAGAAGGCACCGACGTGCGCCACACCAGCCGCTCGGGCCCAGAAACGGCGCTTGGCTGAAAGCCGGAGAACGGTTCCCATGGCGATAGACACCACCATCCTGCTGGTCGAGGACGAGCCCGCGATTCTCGACCTGCTCGAATTCACGCTCGCGCCCAAGGGTTACAACATCAAGCGGGCGATGGACGCGACCACCGCGCTCGATATCGTGCGCAACGCCCTTCCCGACCTGATGATCCTCGACTGGATGCTCCCCGGCGAATCCGGCGTGCAGCTCGCCCGCGCATTGCGCACCGATGCCCGCACCAAGGGCATGCCCATCATCATGCTCACCGCACGGGCGGAAGAATCGGACAAGATCAGCGGACTGGATGCCGGCGCCGACGACTACATGACCAAGCCCTTTTCGCCACGCGAACTGGTGGCGAGGGTCAACGCGCTGTTGCGCCGGCGCGCTCCGGAGCACGCCGACGAGCCCATCGTGTACGGCCCCCTGACGGTGGACCCCGCCCGCCACGAGGCGCGCGTCAACGGCAAGTCGCTTGAGATGGGCGCAACCGAATTCAAGCTGTTGCGTTTTCTCACCGCGCATCCCGAGCGGGTCTTTTCGCGCGCGCAACTGCTGGATCAGGTGTGGGGCGACCACACCTTCATCGAGGAACGAACGGTGGATGTCCATATCCTGCGACTGCGCAAGGCGCTGTCGGCGCAATCGGCGGAAGAGCTCGTACAGACCGTCCGCGGCGCCGGGTATCGCTTGAGCCGCGCAACCGTGGATAATTGAGGATTACAGTTTCCTCCCCCCGTCATCACTTGAGCAGGTTCTGGGCGCCGATCTGGTTTCGCTTCGGTCTGGTCGGGTTCTTCGCGGCCCTGACGGACTTCGCGTTCGGCCTCACGTGGGCGCTGGCAGTCGCGCTCCTGGGTCTCGGCACGCTGATCGCGCTGCATCTCTACTACCTGCGCAAAATCGCTCTCTGGATAGAACGGCCTGACGGCACCGCGCCGTCGGTGGAACTGCCCGCCGCCTACGGCGCTTGGGCGACCGTGTTTGCCGACCTGCGGCGCGCCCGTCGGCGCGACGACAAGGAGCGCGACCAGGTCACTGAAACGCTCAACCGATTCATCGGCGCCACCAGCGCCCTTCCCGACGGCATCGTCATCCTTGACCGTGGAGGCCTGATTGAATGGTGCAACCCCTCGGCTGAAAAGCATCTTGGGCTGGACCTGAAGCGCGATCGCGGTTTCCTGATTCTCAATCTGGTGCGACAGCCTTCGTTCACGGAATACCTGATGCGGGCCGACTTCAGCGAACCGCTGACGCTTTCCGATCCCGTCGCCCAGACCACGCTATCGGTGCAACTGCTGCCATTCCAGGAAAGCCGTCGCATGGTCGTTTCCCGCGACATCACGCCGTTCACAAGAGTGGAAATCATACGGCGCGACTTCATCGCCAATGTTTCACACGAGATGCGCACGCCTCTCACGGTGGTGGGCGGATTTCTGGAGCAGATGATTGATCAGCCCGACATTCCGGCCGCCCAGCGCCAGCGTATCGAAGCGATCATGCTTGACCAGACCCAACGAATGGAACGGTTGATCGAGGACCTGCTGACCCTGTCGCGCCTTGAGACCCATGCCGGCCCCGAACGGGAAGGCGAGTTCCCGGCCAGCCTGCTGGTCGAAGCAGTCGTGATCGAGGCCAGGGCCCTGTCCGACGGCAAGCACAACATTCATGTCGATGTCGCGCCCCTCACACTGACGGGCTCCCAGGACGAGCTGCGCAGCGCGTTCGCCAACCTCTCCTCGAACGCGGTCAGGCACACGCCGTCAGGCGGCGCGATCATGATCTCGTTCGGCCCGCACCCCGAAGGGGCGCATTTCACGGTGACGGACAACGGCCCGGGAATAGCCCCTGAACATCTGCCGCGCATCACCGAACGGTTTTATCGGGTAGACAAATCGCGCTCGCGCGAGACCGGCGGTACCGGCCTGGGCCTTGCCATCGTCAAGCACGCGCTGGCCCGCCACGGCGGAAGGCTTGAAATAGAGAGTGAAGTCGGCAAGGGCAGTACATTCCGCGCGATCCTGCCCATGTCGCGGGTCCGTTGACCCGGCCTCAGCTGAAGCGCTCCGCGCGCCTGACGCCGACGTCGGACAGGTACATCACCAGCGAATAGTCCTGCGCGTAGCGTGCCATCACCCGGTCGGCGATGCGTCCGGCGGTCGCTTCGTCGCACACCACGCGGAACTCGATGGACCGCTCGCCTTCCCACTCGCCGCGCCTCTCCCCGCCGTGCCCGCCGCCGCGCACCTCGGCGATGGTGTAGCCGACCGCGCCGGCGTCGCGCACTTCCGCCACCAGCATGCGCTCCAGCGCGGCTTCGGCGATGATGGTCAACAGCTTGCGCGCATGCCAGGGCGTTTCCAAGATTCACCTCGCCAAGTGGACGGCGTACGCGTGGTACACCCCGAGTCCGAAAAATACATTGAACGGAAAGGTCACGCCGAGAACAACCGGCAGGGAGATTCCCGGGTTGGCCTCCGGCACGGCCACCCGCATCGCCGCGGGCGCGGCGATGTAGGAGGCGCTGGCCGCGAGCGTGCCGAGCAGCGTGGACCCGCCCACGGAAAGACCCATCAGGCTGCCCAGGGCGGCCCCCGCGAATCCGAACAGCAGGGGCACCGCGACGGCGAAGACCACCAGGGGCGCGCCGCTCCTTCGCAACTGCGAGAACTGGCGTCCGGTCACCAGCCCCAGCTCGAGCATGAACAGGCAAAGCGCGCCCTTGAACAGGTCGACGAACAGCGGTGCGGTGGGCTTGAGCCCGGACGGCCCCAGCATCGCGCCGATCGCCAGCCCGCCCAGAAGCAGCAGGACACTCTTGCCCACCAGCACTTCGCGCAGCATCGGACCGAACGCCGCGCCAGCCCGCAGCCCGCGCGCCAGCAGCACCCCGACCACGATGCCGGGCACCTCGAGGATGGCGAGGAACAAAGCGAGGTGGGGCTCGAAGGGGATGCCGCGCGCCTCCAGCCATGCCACCCCGGCGGCGAAGGTGACCACGCTCACCGAACCATAATGCGCGGCGATCGCACCCGCGTTGGGACGGTCGAGGCCGACCAGCCGCCGCAGCAGCGCATAGGCGACGAACGGCAATGCGACACCCAGGACAATCACCGCGGCCACCTGCGGCAACAGACCGGCCAGCGGGTACTTCGCCAGCTCCGCGCCGCCCTTGAGCCCGAGCGCCAGCAACAGGTAGACCGACAGGGCCTCGTACAAAGCCTCGGGCAGCCGCAGGTCCGACTTGAGCAGCCGGGCCAGGATGCCCAGAAGGAAGAACGGGATGACCGGATCAATGCTCAAGCGGTGCTTTCCTGCTGCGGCGCCTCGAACCAGCGGTACAGGACCGGCACCACCAGCAGCGTCAGCGCGGTCGACGAGAACAGCCCGCCGATCACCACCACCGCGAGCGGCCGCGTCACCTCCGACCCCGGTCCGGTGGAAAACAGCATCGGGATCAGTGCCAACATGGCCACCGATGCGGTCATCATCACCGGCCGGAAGCGATGGGTGCAGCCTTCGATGATGGCGTGCGCCTGCTCCATGCCCTGCTCGCGCAACTGGCGGATGAAGCTCACCAGCACCACCCCGTTCAGCACGGCAATGCCCCACAGGTTGATGAATCCCACCGCGGCCGGCACGCTCAGGTATTCGCCTCCGACAAACAGGCCGATGATGCCGCCGATGGCCGCCAGCGGCAGTACGGTGATCACCAGGGTGGCATAGCGCGCCGAATCGAACAGCATGAACAGCAGGAAGAAAATCGCGCCGATGGTGATGGGAATGATCACCATCAGCCGGCTCATGGCGCGTTCCATGTTCTCGAACTGGCCGCCCCACGCCAGGTAGTAGCCTTCGGGCAACGGCACTTCGGCGGCGATGCGCGCCTGCGCCTCGGCCACGAAACCTCCCAGGTCGCGCCCCTGCACATTGGCGCCGATCACCAGGCGCCGCTTGGCCGATTCACGCGACACCTGCGCAGGACCGTCCGCCAGCGTGATGTCGGCCAGGTCCTTGAGCGGCACCACCGCGCCCGACGGGGCGGTCAGCAGGATGCCCGAGATCGCCTCGATGTTGTTGCGATACGCCTCCGGGAAGCGCACCACCGCGTTGTAGCGCCGCTCGCCTTCATACACCAGGGTGGCGTCACGCCCCTTGATGGCGATCTCGATCATGTCGTTGACGTCCTCGACATTGATGCCGAAGCGGGCGATGGCGGCACGGTCGATCTTCACCGTCAGGTACTCCTGGCCGGACACCTTCTCGACCCGCAGGTCGGTTGAACCGCCGATCGAGGAAAGCACGCGCGCGATGGCGTCGCCCTTCTCCTTGAGCACCCCGAGGTCGTCGCCGAAAAGCTTGATCGCCACCTGGGAGCGCACACCGGACACCATCTCATCGACCCGCGCGGCGATTGGCTGGCTGATCGCCAGTTCCACACCCGGCAGGTTCTTGAGCTTGTCGCGTATCTCGTTGGCGATGTCTTCCTGGGTCAGACCGTCGCGCCACTCGCCGCGCGGCTTCAGCGTCACGATGGGGTCGGATTCGTGCGGCTGGCCGGGATCGGCGGCCGATTCACCGCGACCCAGCCGGGATACCACCATGCTGACCTCCGGCACCTTCATGACGGCCTTCATGGCCTCGGTTTCCATCTTGATGGATTCGTCGAGCGAGATCTTGGGTACCCGCACGATCACCGGCGTCACCGAGCCTTCCTGCATGGTCGGTATGAAGGCCGTGCCCAGGAGCGGCACCAGCGCGACGCTGCCGGCCAGTGCGGCCAGGGATGCCGTGACGACTTTCTTCGGATTGGCGATGCAATAGCCGAGCATCCCCAGGTAGGGCGCCTTGAGCTTGCGCAACAGCCAGGTGTCATGCTCGGCCCCGCCCTTGAGCAGGTATGAGCACAGCATGGGCGTGAGGGTGAACGAAAGGAAAAGTGAAACCGAAAGCGCGATCGCGATGGTCAGCGCCAGCGGCGCAAACATCTTGCCTTCCATCCCCTGCAGCGAAAGCAGCGGCAGGAACACCAGGATGATGATGCCCACGCCATAGAGCACCGGCTTGCCGACCTCGCGCGCGGCCTCCAGGATCACCTGCGCCTTGGAGCGCCCCGCATTGGCGGGGTCGCCGAGACGCGCAAAGGCGTTTTCGACCACCACCACCGCCCCGTCGACCATCAATCCGATGGCGATCGCCAGCCCGCCCAGCGACATCAGGTTGGCTGACAGCCCGATCCGGTTCATCACCATGAAAGTAAGGAGCGGCGTGAGCACCAGGGTCGCCACCACGATGATGGAGGAGCGCACGTCCCCGAGGAAAATGAAGAGGATCACGACGACCAGGATGACGCCTTCGGCCAGCACCTTGGCCACCGTGGCCATGGCGGAATCCACCAGGTCGGTGCGGTCGTAGAACGGCACGATCTGCAAACCGCCGGGCAGCATCTGCTTCTGGTTGATCTCCGCCACCCGGTTCTTGATGCGCGTGACCACCTCGCGCGCGTTGCCGCCGCGGATCATCTGGATGATGCCGCCGGCGGCCTCGGTCTCGCCGTTCTTGATCAGCGCGCCTTGCCTGACTTCGGCGCCGAAGCGCACTTCGGCCACGTCCTTCACGTACACCGGGGTGCCGCGCACTTCCTTGAGCATGATGTTGCGGATGTCGTCAAGCGACCCGATCAGGCCGGTGCCGCGGATCAGGAACTGCTCGGCGAACGAGGGCAGGACGCCGCCGGAACTGTTGGCGTTGTTGCGCGCCACCGCGCTGTAGACATCCTTGACCGAAAGCCCGTAGTAGCGGATGCGGTCGGGGTTGACCAGGACCTGGTACTGCTTGCTGAATCCGCCCTGGGAGTTGATTTCAGCCACGCCGTTCACGCTGCGCAGCATCGGCCTGACAACCCAGTCCTGGATGGTGCGACGCTCGGTGAGCTCGGCCTGGGTGAGCGTGCGCAGCTTGCCGTCGGGACCACGGTCCGACGGGTGTTCCAGCGTGTACTGGAACACCTCCCCCAGCCCGGTCGAGACCGGACCCAGCACCGGCGTGACATCCGGCGGCAGGCTGCCCTTGACCTCGATGAGGCGCTCCAGCACCAGATTGCGCGCGAAAAATACATCGGTCTTGTCGGTGAACACCAGCGTCACGATGGAGATGCCGTTGCGGTTGAGCGAGCGCATCTCGGTCAGGCCCGGCAGGCCGGTCATGGCGATCTCGATGGGCACGGTGACGAAGCGCTCCACCTCCGTGGGCGGGCGCCCGGGCGCCTCGGTCGCCACCTGGACCTGCACGTTGGTGACATCGGGAAAGGCGTCCACCGACAGGCTGCGGGTGGCGAACCCGCCCGCCACCAGCATGGCCAGCGCAAGCACGGCCACCAGGATGCGTTGCTGCAGGGACCAGCGAATCAGGCCTTCAATCATTTTCTTCCCATCACGCCGCTAGCGCGGCTCACGTCTTCTCAAGGGCGCGCTTCTGGCGCTCGTTGTTCAGATGGAACGCACCGTCCAGCACGACCGCCTGGTGGGCGGGCAGCGTTTCCAGCACGGCGCGCATGCCGTTCTTCTCGGGGCCCAGCTTGGCGCGGACCAGCCGCACCGCGCCCGGCGCGGTCTGCAGGAACAGGTGGTCCGCATCGTTCTCGCGCACCACCGCCGCCACCGGGACGACCACGCGGTTGGCCACCTTGCGTTCGATCAGCATGCCGATCAGCATGGCGGGCTTGAGGATCTTGCCCGGGTTGTCAAGATCGACGCCCACGCGCACGGTGCGGGTCTCGGGATTGACGACGTCGGCCACATAGACGATCTTGCCGACCCTTTTTTCATCGCCCAGCGATGGCACGACGATCTCCACCCGCTGCCCGCGGCTGACCGCATCGGCATCCTGTTCCGGCACCTCGGCGATCGCCCACACCGACTTCAGGTCGGACACCACGAAAAGCGAATCGGAAGGCTGCACCACCTGCCCCACCGCGACCTTGCGCTCGATCACCGTGCCGGACTGGGTGGTCGAGATGGGCGCGGCGGCGATCAGCTTGCCGGTGGTCTCCAGTTGCTCAACCGCCCGCCCGGAGAGCCCCAGCACGCGCAACTGGTCGGCCGCGGCGCGCTTCTCGGCCTTCGCCACCACCAGTTCCCCCTGCCTGCGCTGCAACTCGGCGGAACCGATCACGTCCGCGGAAAGCAGGAGTTGCGCACGCTCCACCGCCCGCGAGTGCAACTGCTCGGCGGAATGGGCCTTCAGGAAGGCCAGTTGCGCGGCGATGGTTTCCTGGCTGTTGATCTCGGCCAGCATCTCACCCTGCCGGACCTCCTGGCCATGCACCGCACGGATGTCGCTGATACGGCCGGTCACCGGCGCGCCGATGCGCGCGGTCTTGTAGGCATTGACTTCCAGACGTCCCGCGATGCGCAGGGTTTCGGCCACCGCCATCTGCGGCAGCGGCCCGAGCTTCACAAGCGCGGCGAGGTCACCGGAGAGCTGCACGGAAGACGGGTCCGCCGGCGCCGTCGTGCCGGCGGCCTTGGGCGCCTTCGCGTCCTTCGCGGCGGGGAGCGGCGCGGGAGCAGGGGTCTTTTCGCCGCATGCGGCGAGGAGCCCCAGCACGACGCTCGCCATGGCATAACGAACAAATATGGAGTGTTTCATTTTCTATTCGCCCTTGATGTCGCTGGCGGCCAGGCGTTCAAGTTCCGCCTTGGCCGCGTGAAGTTCAAATCGCGCCGAGATGAGATCGGAGCGCACCGCGCGAAACTGGCGACGCGCATCGAGGTATTCGAGGATGCCGCGCTCGCCAAAGCGGTAGGCCGCCTCGGCGATATCGACGACGGTGCGAGCCTGCTGCAGGATGCCACCCTCGAGCGCCTGCACTGAATTGAGGGCCGACTGGTACTGCTGCCAGCCGGCCTCGAAGCTTTGCGCCAGCACGAAGCGTCGCAAGTCGGAATCGGCACGGCTGCGGATCGCCTGTGCGCGCGCCTCGTCTATCTGCCCGCGCCTGCGGTCCCACAAGGGCACCCCAAGGGCGACGCCGGCGCGCAAGGCGCGCATCTCGGGTTCGGTTTCCTGCACGATCCGCAACGACACCGAAGGCACCACCTGCGCTTCTTCCACCCGCACCTGCTTCTCGGCGCGCGCGCGCTCGGCAAGCGCGCGCTTGAGTTCCGGGTTGGCGGCCAATACCGCATCACGCAGCGAGGCGTAGTCCGCCTGCGGGGTCTTGCGATAGAAGTCGCCCGCCAGGTTGAAAGTCTCGGGAAGTCCCGCGCCGACCGCCTGCCGCAGCAGGGCCTTCGCCTCCGCCACCCGGGCGATGCCAAGACCGACCTGCCTGGTCGCCAGTGCCACCTCGTTGTCGGCACGGAACAGGTCGAAACGCGGCGCTTCACCCGTGCGCACGCGCACCCGGATACGATCGCGGATCTGCTCGGTAAGCGCCAGGTCCTCGCGATTGGCCTCCAGGTCCTCTTCGCGGCGCAAGGTCTCGAAAAAGCGCGTCTTGATTTCCGCCATCAGGTCGTTCTCGACCACCCAGATGCCGATTTCCGCGACCTGCGCGCCGGCGGTCGCAGCTTCTACCCGCGCGCCACGCAGACCCGGGTTTTCGATGCGCTGCGAAACGCCCAGCGTCGTGCCGCTGCCGCCCACGGTGCCGGGCGTACGCGCACGAAAACTCGCATGGAGAAACTCCAGCTCAGGGTTGGGATAGGCGCGCGCGGTGCCCACGCCCGCCCTGGCCGCAAGCGCCAGGGCGCGCGCCGACTGCAAGGCCAGGTTGTCGCGCCGCGCGACCCCAAGCAGATCGTCCAGGCTGAACGAAGGCACGCCCGCGGACGGCCCGGCGCCTGAGACTTGCGCATGTAAGCCCGGCGGCAAGACCGTCAGCATGACCCACAGCCCGGCCTTGATCCACCTTGAAAACACTTCCGATCCGGCACGCTTTTTCATTCTCTTCTTTGACCCATTTCAATGAACAGCATTTATCTTTTTCTATTGACTAGCCATGTTGCCGTTGGTTCCAGCATTTGGGCCTTTCCAGGGGCATCGTTTTCCCGCCCTTGAAATGCGTCCGCCCCGAACGCAGGCAACACTCCCCCGACGTTTCCGGCAGAGCCGGAAACGCGGGTGCGATCAGGGGAGTTACAGCAGGTCAAGCAACCCCGGCGTTGCGCCGGGGCGGGGGTCAGTCCAGTTCGATGAGCAGCGCGGCCATGGCCAGGCCCACGCCCGCTGGCACACCCACACGCTGCCAGAGCGAAGCCTCGCGCCCCGCCACCACCTCGACCGGAACCTTCGCGCCGGCGAGAACCCTGCCGGTAACCGAGTTGGTGACCGTACGCACCAGCGTGCTCTTGCGGGTGGCGCCCATCACGATCCGGGAAACCTTCTCGCGCTCGGCTACCGCCAGCACCTCCCCGGCGATATCCAGTGCGCTGCTGACATGCACCGTGGTCTTGACGCCGGCAAGTTCCAGAAGCTTGCGCACCGGCTCAACCGACCCGGCCGCCCGTTGCTCGACAAAACGCCTTTTCGATTCACCGGAAAGAAACCGGCCGATATGCTTGTGAATGAACGGCGTCACGTGCAGCAGGTGCACATGCGCCCCGCTGCCGGACAGTGCGCGCGCCAGATGTTCGGCGGCGACCCTCGACTCCGGCTGGACATTGACCGGCAGGAGAATCCCGCCCAAGGTGCCGGGCTTGCGGTCGCCGGTCGTGCTACCTACGACCTGAAGTTCATTGCTGTTTTCGATTGCGAGTGAACCCATTTCATTGCTCCCTTCGGATTTGCGATTCATGAGATAACCGATGCCAACCACCGCACCAATGACAACCACCTGCAACAACCATCCATACTCCTTGAAAGGCTCGATGTAGTCCTTGACCAGGGGCTCGCTGAGCATCATCTTGGCTGCGGTCCAGGCGAGGACGGCGGCGCCGATGTACATGATCACGGGGAACTTCTCCACCCACTTGAGGATGAGGGTGCTGCCCCACACCACGATGGGTATGCTGATCAGGAGGCCAAGCACCACCAGCAGGAAACTGCCATGGGCAGCGCCGGCCACGGCGAGCACATTGTCCAGGCCCATGACGGCGTCGGCAATGACGATGGTCTTCATCGCACCCCAGAAACTGGTGGCGCCGCCATGTCCCTCACCGCCATCATCATCGGCTGGCTTGAGAAGCTTGACGGCGATCCACAAGAGAAGCGCGCCGCCAACCAGGAGCAGGCCGGGGATCTTGAGCAGCCAGACCACCACCACGGTCATCGCGGAACGCACGACGATGGCGCCGACCGTACCCCAGACGATGGCCTTTTTCTGCAAGTGCTTGGGGAGGTTGCGTGCCGCCAGCGCGATGACGATGGCGTTGTCACCAGCCAGCACGAGGTCGATGAGGACGATTGCCCCCAGCGCCCACAGGAACTGCATTGAAAAAATGTCCACTACCACTCCTCACCGCGTCCGGAACCAGGAAGAAACCAGCGAACCGAACAGGAGGGCGTAAGGGAGGACGCGAAATCCCTTGCCGACCTGCCGGTCGCCAAGGTCTCGCTCACAGGCCGGTGCGGCCTGCCTGGTAACCCGGGGCGCCCCTGAAGAACGCCCGTATTGACGGATCACCAGCAGGGCAGCACGCGCACGTGCTGCTCTTGAAGCTACTCCCCTTGCCGCGCCGCAGGACAAGCCTACCGCGCGTTGAGTGATGTATTTATATTATTGACTTGTTTAATGCCTGTCAATAGTTTTTTAACGATCATCCAATAACTGCGTCGCGCTAGGGCGGTACGCGGCATTCATTCGCCGCGCGACACGCGGCGCTGCTCGGGCAAGGGCATGCCTACCGGCAAGCGCTTGAGCCGCGCCGCCTCGGCGACCACATGGTCATAAAACGCCCGCGCCACCACCGACAGGCGTTTGCCGCGCAGGTAAACAAAGTACCAGTCGTCCGCCAACGGAAACCCCTCGACATCCACGACCGCGAGGCCGTCCAGAAGCGGGTCCACGTCGAGCGCGTTGCGCGAGAGCACGCTGATGCCGAGCCCGGCCGCGACGGCATGCTTGATCGCCTCGTTGCTGGAGAGTTCCATGCGCACTTTTGGCACAAAGCCGGCCTCGTTGAAGAACCGGTCAACGCGAATGCGCGTGCCTGCGCCGGATTCGCGCATGACGAAGCGCTCATCGCGCAGGCGCTTGAGTTCGACGCCCGGCCGGCCGGCGAGCGCATGCCCGGCCGGGGCCACCACCACCAGGGGATTGTCGCGAAACGAGGTCTTCTCGACGTCGAGATCCTCGGGCGGCAACATCATGATGTACAGGTCATCCTGGTTGTTGCGCAGGCGGCCGACCAGGGTCTCCCGATTGGCGATTTCAAGGCGGATTTCCACTTCCGGGTAGTTTGCGCAAAACGGCCCGAGCAAGGCCGGCACGAAATACTTCGCCGTGGTCACGCACGCCACGCGCAGCATGCCGCGCTTCAATCCGCGCATGTCGGCAATGGTCATCTCGAAGCGCGACCAGGTGTCGAACACGCCGCGCGAGGCGGCCAGCAATTCGCGCCCGGCGTCGGTCAGGCTGATGGTCTTGCCGATCTGTTCGAACAGCGGCAAACCGACCTCGTCGGAAAGCTGGCGCATCTGGGCCGACACCGTGGGCTGGGAAAGCGACAGCTCCTCGGCAGCGCGGGTGAAGGAAAGGCGGCGTGCGACACAGTCGAACACCTCAAGCTGATGGAACGTGACTTTCATGGCGGGGCAAGCCGTTCGAGGGCCTGATCATGGATTTTTCTCTATCCATTTTAAGCCTGAATCGCGGCCAGCCTGCAGCCAGCCGGCCTGAATCAACCCTTGCTGTGCGGACTCGCCCCGGACTTCATCAGGTAGATGGTGCCGATGGTGGCGACCCAGGCGATGCTTGCGCCATAGAAGACGCCGGCGCCCTGCCCGTGGTCGAGCAGGTAGCCAAACGCCAGCGGCGCGAGCGCCGAACCGGCGTCCAGGCCCGAGTACACGAAGCCGTATACCTTGCCCGTGCTTCCCTTGGGCGCCGCGGCACGCACGATCAGGTCGCGCGAGGGGTTGGTAAGTCCGGAGAAAAACCCTGCTGCGGAAAGGCAAAACAGGATCGCCCAGGGTGCCAGCCCCGCCACTGTCGTCGCCACCAGGAATGCGGCACCCGCAGCCATGCCGGCGGCCGCGACATGCTCGTGGCGCACGGTATGGGCCGCGACCACGCCACCCGCCAGGACGCCCGCGCCGCTGGCGACCAGAAAGATCGTGAGGGCGACGGCGGCGAGTTCCTGCGAAAGGTGCATACTCTGGTTGAGCGTCGGTATGCCGAAGGTCTGGATGCCGATCAAACCTGCCGCAAGCAGCAGGAAGAACGTGAAACACATGAGGATCGGAAGCGAAAGCAGCACTGCCGGCGAACCCGCCGGTAGCGCGGTCGGGGTCGCCGGAACGTCGGCCTCCGGCAGTGGCGCGAACAGGTCCCGACGCAGGTGCACCAGGGCAAGTGTCAGGAAGCCGAGCGCGGCCGCGCCCAACAATGCACCGCGCCAGCCGCCGAACCAGAGCGAAAACGCGGTCATCAGGGGTGGCGCAAGCGCCCAGCCGATGTTGCCGGTGATGCCGTGCACGCTGAAGGCGGGTCCCAGCCGCCTGGGTGTGACGCTGGCGTTGAGGATGCCGTAGTCGGCCGGGTGAAACATGCTGTTGCCGATGCCTGCCAGCACCATGCAGGCGAGCAGCACCGGAAAATTGGGCGCGATGGCCATCAATCCGACCGCGCCGGAAAAAAAGCCCAGCCCGAGATAGAGCATGCGGCGCGCGCCGAAACGATCGACTGCAAAGCCGGCCAGCGTCTGGCAGATGCCCGAGGTGACATAGAAGACCGTGGCCGCCATGCCCAGCGAAGTAAACGAGATGTCCCAATCACGCCGTATCGCCAGGAAAACCGCCGGCATGGCCAGTTGCAGGAAGTGGGAGCAGGCGTGGGCAACCCCGATGATGGCCATCACCGACGCATCGCGCCGCCCTTCGCTCACGGTGGCTGCGGCCAACTAGAACGCTCCCAGATTGCGCAGGCCGTCGTACAAGAGCCGCATGCCGGTGAGGAAGATGCAGGCCTGGCCGAAACGATAAAACTGCTCGTTGGTGAACTTGCCCTGCAGCCACATGCCGAGCTTCACGCCGACCGGAATGAGCGGCACGAGCACGGCCGCGGTGCCGAGGTTGACGGCGTTGAGTTGACCCAGCATGGCGTAAGGCGGCAGCTTGATGACGTTGAGGAAGGCGAAGAATACCCCGTTGGTCGCAGCGAAGACCGCCCGGTCCATGCGCAGCGGCATCAGGTACACCATCAAGGGCGGACCGCCGGCGTGGGCGATGAAACTGGTATAGCCACCGATGGTGCTCCAGAAGTTGCCCCGCACCCGGCTTGGCGCCGCCGGTTCGGGAGACACCGGCAATATCCAGCGCGACAGGGGGTAGACCACGGCGATGAGCCCGACCAGCACCCGGACCACGTTGTCGTCCAGCGCCCGGAATGTGGCCCAGCCGACCGCAGTGCCGACCAGGCCGCCGGCGATCATGGTCAGGATGACGGGGACATTGGCGCGGCGCCAGAATTGCGTCAGCCCGA
Organism: Burkholderiales bacterium; assembly: GCA_965279115.1. Lineage (GTDB taxonomy): Bacteria > Pseudomonadota > Gammaproteobacteria > Burkholderiales > JAEUOS01 > JAEUOS01. The sequence goes on along the minus strand of OZ257137.1, from coordinate 5,089,515 downwards.
ACAGGTCGGTCAGAAGCAGGACCGGCAGCATCACCCCCGCCGCCTGCACCGGTGAAATCACCAGCGCCAGCATCGGCACCGCGAGTCCGGAGAACGCCCCCGCGAACCCTCCCTTTGATACGCCTGTCAACAGGACGGCGGGAATCGCGACGGCGTAGAACCAGGGATTGTCGATGAATTGCAAGGTCGGTGAACTCTATAGCGAGGCGCGCATCTTCACGTGCGGTATCCCGACTTCAAGAAACTCCGCGCCGGTGGCGACGAAGCCATGGCGCGCATAGAAACCGGCCACATAGGACTGCGCGTGCAATTCGGCGACCGAAAAGCCCCGCGCCCGCGCCTCGCGCATCAGGCCCGCAAGGATCGCGCCTCCGGTACCGCGACGACGTGCCGCGGACAGCACGGCCATGCGGCCGATGTGCGCCGCGCCGGGCGCCTGAGGGTCAAATTCCGCCGGCAACAGGCGCCCCGTACCGAGCGCCTTCCCATCCGCCGCCATCGCGATCGCATGCAGTGAATGCGCATCCCACTGGTCCCATTCCTCTTCCGCCGGAATCGCCTGCTCGATCACGAAAACCGCTTCGCGTACCTGGCGGGCCCGGTCGCCCAAGGCGTCCCAGGACCCGATGATCACCTGCGGCGGTTGCAGGTCTGAAGTTGCGCTCACCCGCGAATTATAATCGTCGCCCTGCCCTGACCCTGGCACTTCGCTTGGCCTTCGCCCTGCAAAACCGCTGGACCAGACCGCCCTCCGGTCATGCCGCCGAACTCGCCGACGCCGTGTATGCCGCGCGTCTGGTAGGCGCGGAACCGGAACTGGTGCTGGCCGGCGGCGGAAACACGTCGGTCAAGTTTCGGCAAGACGGCCGCGAGGTCATGCATGTCAAGGGCAGCGGCGCCGACCTCGCCGGTGTGACCGAAAAAGACTACACCCCGCTGGCGCTGCAGCCGGTACGCGCGCTGCTTGACAGGGACCTACCCGACAATCGCGCGATGTATGCCGCACTGGCCCCGCTGGTGCTGCGCGCAAACGCGCCCCGCCCTTCCATCGAAACCCTGATGCATGCGGGACTCGACGCCCCGCATGTCATCCATACCCACGCGGCGGCGGTATTGTCCATTGCCAATACCCGGGATTGCGCGCGCCACCTGCGGGCGGCTTTCGGAGCGGGCATTCCGCTGGCGCCCTACCGGCACTCCGGCCTGGAACTGGCGCGCGCCTGCGTCGATGCCTGGCACAAGGCCGAGTCGCACAGGCCGCGCGCGATGGTGCTCGCCCATCACGGGGCACTGGCATGCGGAAGCAGCGCGCACGAAGCCTACGACGCCATGCTCGATCTGGCGAATCGCGCCGAGCGTTACCTCGCAGCCCAAGGTGCGCCGCATGTGGGCGACACGGCAGCGCAAACCTCACCCGACGCGGCCGTGCCTTGCATTGACACCCTGGTCGCGATCGCGCGCCTGCGCGGCGCCGCCTGCCGTATCGCCGGGCGCAAGCTGGTGGGTACCCGGCGGCTCAATGCGTTCATCGCGGGTTTCGCGCGCCGCGCCGATCTGGAGAGGCTAACCATGCAAGGCCCTTCGACACCGGGCCATTCCATCTGGACCAAACGGGTGCCGATGCTGGGTGGCAACATGGATGCATTCGCGGCGGAGTACCGCACGTACCTGGCAGGCGCCACTGCGGTTGATTGCGCGCCGCGCATCGTGCTCGATCGCACATTCGGCATGATCGCCTTCGGGGTGACCAAGCGGCATGCCGACATGACGGCACGCGTGTTCGCGCATGACGCGGCCATCATGGCCCGGGCTGCGGCATTGGGCGGCTACGCCACCATTGGCCCGGACCTGATGCGCGCAGCCGAGCTGGAGTATGCGGGCTTCGAAGCCCGCGTCGCGGCCGAGCTTCCGCGTGCCGGCGAAGTGCATGTCATCGACCGCGCGAACGATCGCGCCGATGCGATCGAAGCGCTTCTTGGCGCGGGCGCAGCGGTGGCTGGCATCGAACCCGGCGGCGGCGAAAGACCGCTGTTCGATCATCCTGCCTACCTGGGCGTGGACGGCACCGGCGATGCCGTGAAAGCCTGCGCGGCCATCATCGAAACCTTCGGCGGCATCGACCATGTCGAGGCCGCCGCGCATTGGCAAAATGCGCTCCAGCCCTTCATGAACCTCGACAATGCCTGAAACCTCTGCCCTGCGCTGGACCGGCGGCGACACTCCGGTACTCGAACTGATAGACCAACGCGCCCTGCCCCGCAAGGTGGACTGGAAGCGCTATGCGCCGCGTTCCGGGGCCGCCGGCGTGGCCGAGGCCATCCGCAGCATGGTGGTGCGCGGCGCGCCCGCCATCGGTATCGCCGCCGCCTACGGCATGGTGCTCGAAGCGGCGCGCCATCGGCGCCTGGCGCCGTCCGCCGCTCGCGAACGCCTGCTGCAGGCCATCCCGGTGCTGGCCGCCAGCCGGCCGACCGCTGTGAACCTGTTCTGGGCGCTGGAGCGCCTGCGCGTGCTCATCGAGGCGCGGCCCCGTGATGGCATGCAGTTGTACAAGGCGCTGGAGCGCGAAGCCCGGCGCATGCATGCCGCGGACGTCGCCGCCAATCGCGCGATGGGACACCACGGCGCTGCACTGCTGCCGCAGGGTGCCCGCGTGCTGACCCATTGCAATGCCGGGGCGCTGGCCACCGCCGGCTACGGCACGGCACTCGGCGTGATTCGCGCGGGGCGCGGCCGGATCAGCCATGTATGGGTGGATGAAACCCGGCCCTTCCTGCAGGGTGCGCGCCTGACCGCCTGGGAGCTCATGCAGGAACGCATCCCCTGCACGCTCATCACCGACAACATGGCCGCGCACTTCATGCAGCGCGGCGAGATCGACGCGGTGATCGTGGGCGCCGACCGCGTCGCCGCCAACGGCGATGTCGCCAACAAGATCGGCACCTATGGCCTGGGCGTGCTGGCGCGCGCACATCGCATTCCGCTCTATGTGGCATGCCCGGTTTCGACCATCGACACGGCCACCCGGCGCGGCGCCGACATCACCATCGAGGAACGCGCGGCAACCGAGGTCACCGGTTTCGGCAAGCTGCAATGGTCACCGCCCGGCATGCGCGCAGCCCATCCGGCATTCGATGTGACACCGGCCAGGTTGGTGAGCGCGCTGATCACCGAGCGCGGGGTGATCGCCCGGCCGGACCGGGCCCGGATCAAGGCGCTGATGTCGTCATGAGTGCCACGCGGCGCGTTGGCCTGGCTGCACTGGCGCTGTCCCTGATGGCTTCCGCGACGCTGGCATGCGCCGCCAGCTTCGACTGTACCCGCGCCCGCAGCAAGCTCAACCGACTGATCTGCTCGGACGCCGAACTGTCGCGCCTGGACGAGCTGGTGTGGAACGCCTACGGCGAGCGCATTCGCGAACTTTCAGCGCTGCAATATGGGCTGGTCCGCGAACGTCACATCCAGTGGCGCCGCTCGCGCGGCCTGTATGAAAGCACCGTCGAGGCGCTCAAGCACGACTACCGCACCCACCATGACTGGCTGACCCATCCGCTGCTATGGCTGGAAGGCCGCTACCAGCGCAGCGGGATCGGCGCGAGCACTGCGCAAATCGAGGTGGATGTCGACACACGCTCGCCGCAGGCGGCCGAGGTGCGCGGCCTGGTGTTGCTGGTGCCCTATCTGGCCTGGCAGGCCTCCGCACGCAGCGCACCCGGATCCTCGACAACGGCCGGCACCGGCATCACTTTGCGGGTGCGCCCGACGCTGCCGGGTAATGACGCCCTACTCGCTGCGGACTGCAGCTTCGAGATCGCCTTCAACGGCGACGAAGCCCTCCTGGCCGCGACCGCGTCCTGCGGCAAGGCGTTCGACGGGCGTTATGTCCGGGTTGCAAGGGACTGACGATCGCTTCGCCCGCGCGGCGCAGGCTGGACCGCCACGCTGAAAGCCTTCAGCGCCGCAAGCTCGGCAACCCGATACCGGTGGCGTCGAAACCGCCGTCAACCGCAAGCGTCTGCCCGTTGACGTAACTGGCCGCGCCGCTGCACAGGAACCATACCGCGGCGGCGATCTCGGATTCCGCCCCGTAGCGGTTGAGCGGTATCGCATCGTGATAATCGGCGCGGATATCGGCGGTGTGCACCTGCTTGGCCATCTCGGTATCGACCGGACCGGGCGCCACGGCGTTGACACGGATTCCCATGTTGCCGAGCTCGGCGGCCTGCTGGCGGGTCAGGTGCGAGAGCGCCGCCTTGCTGGTGCCATAGGCCACCCGGAGGGTACTGGCGCGCAAACCCGAGATCGAGCAGATGTTGACCACGCTGCCGCCGCCGTTGCGAAGCATCACACGGGCGCAGGCCTGGGTGCACAGGAAGGGTCCGTCGAGGTTGACCGCCATGACCCGCGACCACTCCTCATACGTCGTTTCAAGCAGCGGCTTGAACACGGCCACACCGGCGTTGTTGACCAGCGCATCGATGCGGCCAAAGGCGTCGACCGCGCGTTCCACCGCGGCGCGAACCTGCTCCGGATCGGCCACGTCGGCCTCGACCGCCAGCACCGCGCCGCGTGCAGCGAGCCGCACGGCGCTTGCGGCCAGCGTCTTTGCGTCGATATCCACCAGCGCAACCCGATACCCCTCGGCCACGAATCGCTCCGCCACCGCCAATCCGATCCCGCGTGCCGCGCCGGTCACGAACGCGACCCTGCTTGCGTCGTTTGACATGTCTTGTCCCCCCTTTCAATGACTGGCGGGATCGGCCGAGGTCATCAGTGCCTGCCATCCCGCCGCGCCGAGCTTGCGCAGCGTGCGCATGTTGGTCTCGTAGATGCGCCCGGCTTCCGGAAACGCCTCCACGGCACGGTCGATGCTGTCCTCGCGCAACAGGTGCAAGGTCGGGTAGGGCGACCGGTTGGTGCAGTTGGTGACGTCGCCGGGCTCAGTATCGGCGAACTGGTAGTCCGGATGGAAACTCGCCACCTGCAGGACACCTTCGAGACCGAGTTCCTCCACCGCGGCGTCGGCCAGGTCAAGGAAGCCGTTGTAATCGAGGAAATCATTCAGCGCATGCGGATGGATGAGCAGCGTCGTGTCGCAGGTCTCGGGGTCGGCATCGGCCAGGAACTGCAGCTCGCGCGCGAGGTCGCCCAGCAGTTGCTCCGTGTCGCGCGCCTCGCTCACGACATAGCGAATCTGGTCCTTTACATGCACGGCCTTGGCGAATGGACACAGGTTGAGACCGATGACCGCGCGCTCCAGCCAGCGCCGCGTCGCCGCGACCGCGGTCGCGGCGTCGATCGAAGAATCAGGTTCATGGTTCATTCCGACACCTTTCCGCGCAAGGCCTTGACCTGGCCGCGCTTGACCTTGGATTCCACGCGCCTGACCTGGGATGCGCGCGTGGCCTTGGTGGCGCGCCGCACGCGCGGCGGCAGCGCCACCGCCTGCACCATCTGGTGCAGCCGTTCGATCGCGTCCTGGCGGTTCTTTTCAAGGCTGCGCGCGGTTTGCGCCTTGATGACCACCACGCCCTCATCGGTGATGCGCTGGTCCGGGACGGCCAGAAGCCGCGCCTTGACGTCGTCAGGCAGCGAGGACGCATGGATGTCGAAGCGCAGGTGCACCGCGTTGGACACCTTGTTGATGTTTTGCCCGCCCGCTCCCGCGGCGCGGATGGCGCTGATCTCGAACTCGGTTGCGGGAATGACGATCCTGCGTTCGTTCACGGCAAGCCGGTCGCGGCTACTGTGCCGCGAGCCGCCCCCACAAGTCATGGGCATCGCTTCCGGTGACCCGCACGTTCACAAATTCACCAACCTTGAGCCTGGCCTGGTCACCGCGCCGCTCGGGCCAGTCGATGAAGACGCTGCCATCGATCTCCGGCGCGTCGGCGCTCGAACGGGCGACCGCGCCGTCCTGGTTGACCGTGTCAATGAGCACCTTGACGGTCTTTCCCACCTTGCGCGCGAGGCGCTTTTTGGAAACCCGCTCCTGCACCTTCATGAACTCGGCACGGCGCGCCTCGCGCTCGGCCTGCGGCAGGGGATCGGGCAGGTCGTTGGCTTTCGCCCCCTCGACCGGCGAGTACGCAAAGCATCCGGCACGGTCGATCTGCGCGGCCTCGACAAACTCCAGCAGCTCATTGAACTCCGCCTCGGTCTCGCCGGGAAAGCCGGCGATGAAGGTCGAGCGGATGGTCAGTTCCGGGCAGGTAGTGCGCCAGGCTTCGATACGCTCGAGATTGCGCTCGCCGGACGCCGGCCGCTGCATCAGCTTGAGGATGCGCGGGCTGGCGTGCTGGAAAGGCACATCGATGTACGGCAGTATCTTGCCTTCCGCCATCAGCGGGATCACGTCATCGACGCTGGGGTAGGGGTATACATAGTGCAGGCGTGTCCACACGCCCATTTCACCGAGGGCTACGGCCAGGTCCTGCATGCGCGTCTTGACGGGACGGCCGTTCCAGAAACCGGTGCGGTATTTCACGTCCACGCCATAGGCCGAGGTGTCCTGCGAAATCACCAGGATCTCGCGCACGCCCGACTTGACCAGGTTCTCGGCCTCGCGCAACACCTGGCCGATATCGCGGCTGACCAGGTCGCCGCGCATCGACGGAATGATGCAGAACGTGCAGCGATGGTTGCAGCCTTCGGAGATCTTCAGGTAGGCATAGTGCTTGGGCGTGAGCTTGACCCCCTGCGGCGGCACCAGGTCCTCGAACGGGTCGTGGGGCCGGGGAAGGTGCAGGTGCACCGCACTCATGACCTCCTGCATGGCATGCGGCCCGGTCACGGCCAGCACGCGCGGGTGGGCCTTCTGCACGACATCACCCTTGGCGCCAAGGCAGCCTGTGACGATGACCTTGCCGTTCTCCGCGAGTGCCTCGCCGATCGCGTCGAGCGACTCCTGCACGGCCGAGTCGATGAATCCACAGGTATTGACCACCACCAGGTCGGCGCCCTCATAGGACGGGGAAACACCGTATCCCTCGGCGCGCAGCTGGGTGAGGATCTGCTCGGAATCGACCAGCGCCTTGGGGCAGCCGAGCGAAACGAATCCCACCCTGGGGGCGGCGGAATGCTCTTTGGTTTCAACGCTCATGGATGGTTCGCCCGAATCGGTGGCCGATGCGCAAACGCAAAGAGCGCCGCGAGGCGCTCTTTGCGCAAGCCCGGCGCTGCCGCCTACTTCTTGCCGCCTTCACCCGGAAAGGGAAAGCCGTTGAACATGGTCTTGGCCTGGTTCTGGAACTGGTCCTGCATCTGCAGGAACATGTTCTTGCTTTGCTCGATGTAGTTGCTCATCATGCCCTGCATCATCGGCCCCTGGAAATTCATGAACTGCGCCCAGGCATCCGGGTTCGGAGCGGCCGGTGCCCCCTGCTTGCCGTTGGCGGCAAAAAGGGCCTTGGACTGCTCGGCCATGTTCTCCTGGATGTCCAGGAAGGCCTGGATGTTCTTTTCAAGGTACATGCCCATCATGCCCTGCATGGCGTGCCCGTAGAAACGGATGATGTTCGAGAGCACCGGCGCCGAGAACATCGGCTTGCCGCCGGCTTCCTCGTCGAGGATGATCTGCATCAGGATCGCTCGCGTGAGGTCGTCGGAGGTCTTCGCATCGACCACCTTGAAATCCTCCTGGTCGAGCACCAGTTGCTTCACATCGGTGATGGTGATGTAGGTGCTGGTCTGGGTGTCGTAGAGGCGGCGGTTCGGATACTTCTTGATGATGCGGGTTTCGGCCATGGCGGTATACCTCGTGGGCTGAAGCTCCCGCAGACGCAGGAGAATCGAACAGGATCATGCGGCAATGCGTGTGATGCGACGCGCCAAGTCAATGGCGCACTGCACAAAGAACGGCGGATTCTACACGCTTCGGCATGGCGGGCAGCCCTTGCCACCCGCCATGCCACCAACCTTCAACCCATGTGCAACCCGCCGTTGAGCGAGAAGTCGGCGCCGGTCGCGTAGCCACCTTCCACTGACGCTATCCAGGCCACAATGGACGCGATTTCCTCGGGCTGGCCGAGACGCTTGATGGGAATCGTGTTGACGATCTTCTCGAGAACATCCGGGCGGATCGCCCGCACCATGTCGGTTCCGACGTACCCGGGTGAAACCGTATTGACGGTCACGTTCTTGCTCGCCAGTTCCTGTGCCAGGGCCATGGTGAAACCGTGAATGGCAGCCTTGGCGGTGGAATAGTTGGTCTGCCCGAACTGGCCCTTCTGGCCATTGACCGAAGAGATGTTGATGATGCGCCCGAAGCCGCGATCGCACATGTCGTCAACCACCTGCTTGGTCACGTTGAACAGGGAGTTGAGGTTGGTGTCCATCACCGCGTCCCAGTCCGCTTTGCTCATCTTGCGGAACGACCCGTCGCGGGTGATGCCTGCGTTGTTGACCAGCACGTCGATCGGGCCATGCTCGGCCTTGGCTTTCTTGAAGGCTTCGGCCGTCGAATCCCAGTCCGAAACGTTGCCGACGGAAGCGTAGAACGTGTAGCCGAGGGCCTTCTGCTCGCCGATCCACTTGTTGTAGTCACGGCTCGGGCCGCAGCCGGCGATCACTGTGAAGCCGTCCTTGTGCAGGCGCTGGCAGAGCGAGGTTCCGATTCCGCCCATGCCACCGGTTACGTATGCGACTTTGGCCATGCTATTGCTCCTTTGGTTGTGGTTTTGATGCTGTGCACTGCGAACTAGATGCGTACTTTGACATACTCGCCGGGCGCCGCCGCCAGCGGCGGAAATTTCGCGTTGCCGGGCTGCTTCGGCGCGGCCACCTTGCCACCGGCGTAGCCGCCAAGCCAGGTAGTCCAGTCGCCCCACCAGCTGCCCGGCACCTCGGTGGCCGAGGCGAGCCATGCGTCGGCCTGGGCGGCGCGGGTTCGGGACGGCGCATCGGCGCGCCAGTAGCTGCGGCGGTTCTTGCGCGCCGGATTGATGATGCCGGCGATATGGCCGGAGGCGCCCAGCACGAAGCGCGTATCACCGCCCAGCAGGTGCGTGGATTCGAACGCCGCGCGCCAGGGCACGATGTGATCCTCGCGAGTCGCGACAATGTACGCCGGCACCTCGATGGCCGCGAGATCGACCGCCTCGCCGAGCGAGCGCAGGCGCCCCGGCTGGCGCAGGTTGTTCTCAAGGTACATGTTGCGCAGGTACCAGCAATACATCGGGCCAGGCAGGTTGGTACTGTCGGCGTTCCAGTAGAGCAGGTCGAAGGCGGGCGGCTTCTCGCCCTTGAGGTAGCCGTTGCTGACGTAGTTCCAGACCAGGTCGCGCGGGCGCAGCGAGGAAAACGCACCCGCGAGTTCCGCGCCGGACAGGATGCCGCCGCGTGCCAGCGAAGCTTCACGATACGCGACGGTGGCGGGGTCGACGAACACGCCCAGCTGGCCGGAATCGGAAAAATCCAGCAGTGTCGCCAGGAGCGTAAGGCTTGCGACCGGCCGTTCCCCGCGTGCGGCCAGTGCCGCCAGCGCCGTGGCCAGAATGGTGCCGCCCACGCAAAACCCCAACGCGTTGACGGTGGCGCTACGGCTGATGGCGCGCACCGCGGCAATGGTGTCGACCACGCCCAACCGAAGGTAGTCATCCCATGTGATGCCAGCCTCGGCGGTCCCCGGATTGCGCCATGACACCATGAACACCGTGTGCCCCTCGGCAAGGCAATGGCCGACGAACGAATTCTCCTGCTGCAGGTCGAGAATGTAGTACTTGTTGATGCATGGTGGCACGATCAGCAGCGGGCGCGCGCCCACCCTGGGTGTGGTTGGCCGATACTGGATGAGTTCGGCCAGCTGATTGCGCATCACCACCGCGCCTGGCGTGACGGCGAGATTCCTGCCGACCTCGAATGCGTCTTCGTCGGTATTGCTGACCCGCCCGCGCGCCATGTCCGATGACATCAGGCGCAAACCTTCGGAGAGGCTGGCCCCGCCGGTTTCAAGGGCACGGCGGATGGCCATCGGGTTGGTGGCCAGGAAATTGTCGGGATGCATGGCGGCAAGCCACTGCTCGGCGGCGAACTCGAGTTTCGCGCGAGTCGCGGCGTCGCCATCCATCCCCGCGAGCCAACGCCTCACCCCTGCGCTGCCTGCGCAGTAAGCGTCGTTGAGCCATCGGTCCAGCGAATTCTCCACTTGCCCTCCAGGTTGGCGGACACGCAGTGTGCCGCAGCAAGATTACATGAAGCTGATGCACCGCCCGCACATGCGGCCGGAGTGCCGGTCCGACGCTTTGCGGTAGGCTATGCGATTGCAAAACGCACATAGCAAGCCTGATGCCATCATCCCGATACCCTTGGCCGGCGCCCGCAACCCGCGGAATCCCGGTCGACCAGATCGATACCCCGGCCCTGGTTCTGGACCTCGACGCGTTCGAGCGCAACCTCAAGCGCATGGCGGATTTCGCCAGCGAGCGCGGAATGCGGCTGCGCCCGCACGCCAAGATGCACAAGACGCCCGCCGTCGCGCTGGCCCAGTTGCAGCTCGGGGCGGTCGGTGTCTGCTGCCAGAAAGTGAGCGAAGCCGAAGCCATGGTCGATGGCGGCGTAGGCGACGTACTGGTCAGCAACGAGGTGGTGGGCGAGACCAAGCTGGCGCGCCTGGCCGCACTGGCGCGCCGCGCGCGGCTGGGATTCTGCGTGGATGACGCGACCAACGTCGCTGCGGCGGGCAGGGCCGCCATCGCGGCAGGCGTGACGCTGGATGCCTATGTCGAGATCGATGTGGGTGCGGGCCGCTGCGGGGTTCCGCCCGGCGCTGCCGCCCTTGATCTTGCCAGGAAGGTGGCAGCGCAACCGGGCTTGCGCTTCGCCGGACTGCAGGCCTACCACGGCCGTGCCCAGCACTTGCGCAGCCCCGCCGAACGTGCCGGTGCGATTCGTGCCGCGGCCGACGCCGCGCTGCTGACCCGTGAACTGATCACGGCGGCCGGCATCGCATGTCCGGTAGTGACGGGCGCCGGCACCGGCACCTTCGACCTGGAGGCGCAAAGTGGCGTCTACAACGAGTTGCAGCCCGGCTCCTATGCCTTCATGGATGCCGACTATGCCCGCAATGCCTGCGACGCACCGTTCGAGCACAGCCTGTTCGTGCTGGCAGGCGTGATGAGCCTGGGTGGCGCCTTGTCCGGCGGCGTTTCGGGCCGGGTGGTGGTAGACGCAGGCCTGAAGGCGCACTCGGTGGATTCCGGCCTGCCGGTGGTGCACTCCAATTCCGCAGGCGCCCGTCTGACGGGCCTGACGTTCCGCGGCGCTTCCGACGAACACGGTGTCATCGAGGTGGCCCCGGGCGCTCAGGCGCCACGATTGGGCGACAAGCTGCGACTGCTGCCGGGCCATATCGACCCCACCGTCAACCTGCATGACTGGATCATCTGCGTTCGCGCCGGACTGGTGGCCGATATGTGGCCGGTGACCGCGCGCGGCGCGATGTGGTGACCTGTGGGTATTTGTATCGATGCGATCGACGTACAATCCGTCGCCTTGACAGTCGACACACAGATTTCCCTAGCGTATTTTCATGACCGCCTGCCGCGAACTTGACGTCCAGTGCCTCTCGCCTGCCGGGCTGCATCGGGTCGCTTATGCCGAGTGGGGAGACCCGGCCAACGAGCTCGTGCTGTTGTGCGTACACGGGCTGGCGCGGGTAGGCCGCGATTTCGATGATCTCGCCCGCGCCTTGAGTGGCGAATATCGGGTGGTATGCCCGGATATCGTCGGACGCGGGCGCAGCACGCGACTGCTCGACCCCATGCATTACCAGATTCCGCAGTATGTGGCGGACATGGTCACCTTGCTTGCACGCCTGAACGCACGCACCGTGCACTGGGTCGGCACCTCGATGGGCGGCCTGATCGGCATGGCGCTGGCCGCGCAACCAGGGACCCCGATTGCCCGCCTCGTGCTCAACGACGTCGGCCCGGTGCTGCGGGCGGAGGCCTTGAAACGCATCGCCGACTACATCGGCAACGCGCCGCTGTTTCCCGACTTTGCCGCGGCCGAAGCCTACATCCGCGCGGTCAGCACCCCGTTCGGCCTGACCACCGACGCCCAATGGCGGCGCCTCGCCGAAACCAGCGTGGTGCGTGATGGCGACGGCTTCCGGCTGCACTACGACCCTGCCATCGCCGTGCCCCTCAAGGCGCAGCAAACCGGCTCGACCGATATCGACCTTTGGCCTCTGTACGAAGCGGTCAAATGTCCCACTCTGGTGGTGCGTGGCGAGTTCTCCGACCTGCTCGACCGCGCCACCCATCAGGAGATGGCGCGTCGCGGGCCGCTCGCGACACTCGCCGAGGTGCCGGGTGTCGGCCATGCCCCCATGTTCATGGACGAAGCGCAAATCGCGATCGTCCGCAATTTCCTGTTGAAACCCTGAAACGAAAGAAAGGAATCAAATGAAAGTCGAACGCTTCCACGTCGGTCCGCGCCTCTCGGAAATGGCCATCCATCACGGCACGGTCTATCTTGCCGGACAAGTTGCGGAAGATACGAGCCAGGACATGATGGGCCAGACCCAGCAGGTGCTGGCCTCGATCGACCGCCTGCTGGCGGAGGCCGGCACCGACAAGACGCGCATCCTGATGGCGCAGGTCATCATCAGCGACATGCGCTATTTCGGCGACCTCAACAAGGCCTGGGAAGGCTGGGTGGTGGCGGGACAAACGCCGCCACGCGCGACCATCGAGGCCAAACTGGCCACGCCGAAGCATCTGGTCGAGATCATCGTCACCGCCGCGCAGAAATAATGCTCACGTTGTGCCGCGCCATTGACGATGGTGCGGCGCATCAGAAAGTTGGCATGATTTTGCAATTTCCGCTATAATTTCGGGTTTGTCGGATGAAGAACATTCGCGAGCCTTAAAAGTTTTCCGCGGAAGTTCGCGAATGTACTGCTCCCGCCAAAAAATGACTTTTCAGAGTCAATCCAAAAACATTTTTCACAAAGGAAGTCCAAATGAAAAAATCCCTCCTCCTCGCAGCCGTGATGGCTGCCACCCTGGCCGCTTGCGGTCAGGAAGCCCCGAAGCCCGCTCCTGCTCCCGCGCCGGCCCCCGCCGCCGCTCCGGCCCCGGCTCCGGCGCCTGCCCCGGCACCCGCTGCTGAAGCCCCGAAAGCGGACGAGAAGAAGGACGCCGCCGCTCCGGCCGCTGCGCCCGCGCCCGCCCCGGCCGCTGACGCTGCGAAGCCCGCTGAAGCCGCCAAGGAAGCTGTCAAGGACGCGGCCAAGGAAGCTGTCAAGGCCGGTGTTGATGCAGCCAAGGACGCGATGAAGAAGTAATTCTTCAACCGCCTCAAGAAAAAACCGGGCCACAAGCCCGGTTTTTTTTCGCCCGCGCCACCCCGATCAGGCCCCATCTGAACGGGCCTCTGCCCGGGTCGTTACCTGATATCGCGCCAGCCAAAACCAAGTTCCTGGTCCGCGAGGCCGACCCAGCCCGGGTCACAGCCAAGCACCGCAGCGAGCGCTTCACGTGCCAGTTCCGGCGTGTTGTTCTGGCTGCTCAGGTGCGCCGCCAGCACGTGCTGCAGGCCTGCATGCATCACACTGGCGAGCAGCGCCGCGGACTCCTGGTTCGCCAGATGCCCGTACCTGCCCCCCACCCGCGCCTTGAGTGAAGGCGGATACGCGCCCCCCATCAGCATCGCCGTGTCATGGTTGCATTCAAGCACCAGGGCGTCGCACTGCGCGAGCATCGCCTCGACATGCGGCGTCGAGCCTCCCAGGTCGGTCAGTACACCGAGCCGGTGTGCACCGTCGGAAAAAACGTACTGCGCCGGCTCGCGTGCGTCATGCGGCACCGGAAACGGATGAAGCTCCAGGTCACCAATGCAAAAAGGCGCATGGGCATCGATCAGGTTCACTTCGATATCGAGTGCGGACTTTATCATTCCGACACCGCCAATGCGCGACGCCACGAAGGTGCCGTAGGTCATCCACACCGGTATCCCGTGCTTTCGCGCCACCCGTTCGACGCCGCCTATATGGTCGCCGTGCTCATGGGTGACGACAATGGCGGAAAGGCTGGAGGGTTCGATCTCCAGGCGGGCAAGGCGCCGCTCAAAGTCCTTCAGCGCGAACCCGCAATCGAGCAGTACCCGGGTGGTGGATGCGCCCCCGGATGCCTCGACAACCAGACCGTTTCCCTCGCTGCCGGACCCAAGGCAGGCGAAGCGCATGCCGATCAAGCGCCGCGCGCCCGATAAAGGCACGCCACCATCACTTGAGTTGTTCGTGCAGAAGCCCGAGGATGCGCTGGCTGGTTTGCGATTCTTCCGGCGCGCCAGCCTTTGAAAGGATGGCCACCCGGGTAATCGCGCTGCCGTCGGTCACCTTGATCTGGTACTGCTCGGCGGCCACCGTCTTGTCCTTGTCGAACCAGTTGGTCACCCGCGAGAAGAACCCATCATCCTTTTTCTTGGCCACGTCGGTGTCGGCATAGCGCACGAAATAAAGGCCCTTGGCACGGTCGCGATCCTCGACCGTGAACCCGACCCGGTCCAGCGCCAGACCGACACGACGCCACGCGCGGTCGAATGTCTCCTCCAGTTCCACCATCGAGGCGCCCCCCGACCGGACGATGCGCGCACGCTCCACCGGACGTGTCCCGGCTTCGATGCTTTGCTTCGCGCGCGATTCGTCGGTCCCCAGGCGCACCATCAGGCGGCGCAGGAAATCGGCTTCCAGATCCGGGTCCGCCGGACGCGGCTGCCAAACGGTCTGGTCGCGCCCTTCGGTCCGGTAGATCTCGATCATGCCGCGATGGCTGATGTAGATCTCGGTTTCGCCGGCAGCGTTTTTCTCGAGCCGGGTGCGGAATCTGTCCCGTTCCGGCGTCGAATAGAGGTTGTCGAAAAGGCGCCCGACGGTATTGCGCAGGAAGTCCTGCCCGATCTTGGCGCGATTCTCCGCCCAGTCGGTTTCCATCACGCCCGACTCCGGCCGCTCGATGTCGATGATGAAACCGAGCTCCTGCCAGAACTCCTTGATGTTCGGCCACAGCGCATCCGGCGCCGCCTTGATCACCATCCAGCGTTGCGAACCGGCCCGCTCGATGCGCGCGTTCGAAACTTCCGGAAGGACACGGGAATTGGCCGGCAGCGCGCTGGCACCCTTCTGGGCGAGTTCACTCGCCGTCACCGCCGAGCGCCGGTTTTCTTCACCAGGGACCGCGAATCGCCCCCCCCGCGTCGGGGCCGTTAGATCCGGTGGTACTTCAAGACCGGGGGCCTCGACCTGCCCCTTGCTCTTGTAGTCGACCTTGTCGCCCTTGAGCAGGTTGCCGGTCCAGCTGCAGCCCCCAAGCAGCACCAGGGCGGCAATGGGTGTCAGGTTGCGAAGGCTCTTCATGAAGTGCGTCATCCCGTCAAAGCGCGCCGGCTTCACGCAGCGCCGACTCGATGGCCGCATGGTGGGCCTGCAGGAGCGGCGTCATGGGCAATCTCAGGTGATGCCCGCAGCGCCCCATTCGCGCCAGGGCCCATTTCACGGGAATCGGATTGGCCTCGAGAAACAGGCGCTGATGCAGGGGTAGCAGGCGGTTGTTGATTTCGCGGGCACTCGACAAGTCGCCCTTGCGCGCAGCCGCGATCATCTCGTGCATCAACCGGGGGGCGACATTGGCGGTAACCGAGATGGTGCCGTGGCCGCCGAGCAGCGTGAAGGCCAGGGCGGTGCCGTCACAGCCGGACAACATCGCGAAATCGGCTTTCCCGGCGAGTTTCAATTCACGCATGAGGGCCGATGCGCGCTCGATATTGTCGGTGGCGTCCTTGAGGCCGACAATGCCCGGAACCTGCGCCAGGCGCAACAGCGTGTCGTTGCTCATGTCGGCAACGGTGCGCCCGGGCACGTTGTAGACGATCATCGGCAGATCGCACGCGTCGGCCTGCGCCTTGAAATGGCGGTACAGGCCTTCCTGGGTCGGCTTGTTGTAGTACGGAACCACCGACAGGCAGGCATCGGCGCCCACGGATTTGGCGAACTTCATCAGGTCGATCGCCTCGGCGGTGGAATTGGCACCGGTGCCGGCGATCACGGGCACACGCCGGGCCGCCTGCTCGACCGTGGTCTTGATCAGCAGCCGATGTTCGTCATGGTCGACGGTGGGCGATTCGCCCGTGGTTCCGACGATAACGATGCCGTCGGTACCTTCCGCCACGTGCCAGTCGATCAGGCGCTTCAGGCCGGCGATGTCGAGCGAACCATCGTCATTCATGGGCGTGACAATCGCCACGATACTGCCGGAGAACCTGGTCATGTGAAGCCTCGTGCGGGGTCATTGCGTCAACCCGTTATTCTACCCCAGCGCATACCCAGCCCCGCGCCTGCGAAGCGGCAAATGCGTTGCAAAATGCTACGCGGCCAGCCGGGGATCGAGAGGTCCGGCAAGCGGGGCAGGTACCTCGCCCGCGCCGGGGCGCCGCGCGCAGATTCGTTCGACAACCGCGGGGCGCGGCAGTTCCACTTGGCCGCTTTCGAACGCGACTACCTCCAGGGCCGATGCGCGGGCGAAGTCCAGCAATTCGCCCTGTCGCAGAAGGAAATCCGGGTTGGACGGACGGCCGAGTTTCTCGTTGCCGATTCGAAAGGTCTCGTAGAGCAGGACCCCACCCGGCGACAAGGATGCCGCCAGATTCTCCAGCAACGGGCGCCAGAGGTAATTGGTGACGACAATGCCGTCAAACAGCCTGCCGCTGTATGGCCACGCGCCGCCCTCAAGGTCCGCCGCCGTGACCTTGACACCGGCGATGCCCCGCAGGGCCGCGAGCGAAGCCGGATCACGGTCGACCGCCTCGACCTGCAAGCAGGCCGCCGCCAGCAGGGCCGCATGACGCCCGCCACCGGCAGCCAGATCCAGTATCGTTCCGCCGGGACGAATCAGGGGCGCGAATCGGCGCACCCAAAGCGACGCTGGCACATCGCCTGCATGGGACGTCACCGAACCTGGTCCGGAAAATGGCGCTGGCACGCTCAAAATGATGAACCGGGCTGGCGCAGGAAATCGATTTCCTCCTGCGTGCTGCTGCGTCCCAGGATCGCGTTGCGATGCGGAAACCTGCCGAAGCGGGCGATCACGACCCGATGCTTTTCGGCCCATTGCGGCATGTCGGCCAGCGCCGGATCAACCGCCACCCGCTGCATGAGTTCCAGGCAACGTTCCTGATCGGCCAAATTCTCGCTGTGCTCGTATGGCAAATAGACGAACATGCGCTGCACCGGCAACAGTTCCATGTCCCAGCCCCGACCAACCATCAGCCGGGCGCAGTCCAGGGCAATCGTGTCGCTCGCGAAGGCGCGCGGTGTGTCGCGGAACATGTTGCGCGAAAACTGGTCCAGTACCACGATGCGCGCCAGCAGTGACGCCGGTGTGTCTTCCCAGCCTGCTGATTCGCCACCCTCCAGCCGCGCATGCAGCGCGGCGAACCGGTCCGCGATCAGGGCATCAAATGCCGTGTCCTTGCGAAACCATTCCTTGCGCGCGGCACCGAACCCGCCGGAGGACGGCGCGCCGAACCAGAAATCGAGTACCTCCCGGGCTTCCTGCCGAGCCTCCATCAGCCTTCACCTTGCACGTTGCGGGTGCGGTATGCTACCCGATTCGCAACCCTGTCCCGCACCCAAATGGCCATGTCGTCACCGTTGTTCGATCTTGCAGGCAAAGTCGCCCTCATCACCGGTTCCACCAAGGGCATCGGCAAGGCCATCGCACGCCAGCTGGCGATGGCCGGCGCGAAAGTCGTGATCTCCAGCCGCAAGGCCGACGCCTGCGCGCAGGTCAAGGCCGAGTTCGATGCGGCCGGCCTGACCTCGATCTCGGTGCCCTGCAATGTCGCGCGCAAGGAAGAACTTGAAAACCTGGTCAACAAGACCATGGAGGCGTATGGCCGCATCGACATCCTGGTGTGCAACGCGGCCACCAACCCGGTATACGGGCCCACGGCATCGGCGTCGGACGAAGCGTTCGACAAGATCATGGGCACCAACATCCGCAGCGTCTGGCAACTGTGCAACATGGTGATCCCGCAAATGGCCGAACGGCGCGACGGCGCGGTCATCATCGTTTCGTCCATTGCCGCACTGCGCGGCAACGGCGTGATCGGCCTCTATGGCGTGTCCAAGGCGGCCGATGCAGGCCTGGCACGCAACCTCGCGGTCGAATGGGGCCCAAGCAACATCCGCGTCAACGCGATCCTGCCGGGGCTGGTTCGCACGGATTTCGCACGCGCCCTCTGGGAGGACGACAAGGCGCGCGCGGCCCGCGAATCCGCCACCCCGCTGCGTCGCCTGGGCGACCCGGACGATATCGCCGGCATCGCGGTCATGCTCGCCGCGCCGGCCGGCGCGTTCATCACCGGGCAGACCATCGTCGCCGATGGCGGCGTGACCATCGCCTGACCCGACTTCCATCGCCGATGTCGGCCACAGTCGTTCTCGCCATCCTCGCCGCCGCGGTCGCCGTGGCCTTCGGGTTGATGCTGCTGCGCAACCGCGCGCGGCTGGCCGAACTCGAATCCTTGCAGCGTGTCGGCCCCGTCACATTGACGCTTGCCGGCGAGCCGACTCCGACGGCGCGCGCCATCCGCGACGGCTGGACGCAGGTGTTCCAGCAGATGATCTACTCGGCAAGCGATGTGTTCTGGGAAACCGATGCGCAGCATCGTTACAAGCGCATCCTGTATCGGGATCATGGCGACCGCAAGTTCGATTTCGACGATCTCCTCGGCCACACACCGTGGGAGTATCCGGCCGTGGGTGTCTCGCAGGAAGCATGGACACGGCTGCGCGACGACATGGATCAGAAGCGCACTTTCCACGAGTTCGTCGTCGGCCGCATCGACCGCAATGGCGCATTGCGATTCTCATGCATCAGCGGTGTGGCGGTGTTTGGGGATGACGGCGGATTCATGGGCTACCGTGGCGCGAGCCGCGACTACACGGAAATCCGCCAGACCCAGATGCAGCTCGAGATCCGCGACGCGGTCACGCGCGTTCTCGCCGGCGCGGCCAGGCTCTCCGAGGCCCTGCCCGGCATTCTCGAAGCGGTCTGTCGCCCGCTGGGATGGCAATACGGCGCCCGCTGGATGCGCGACACCCGCAACAACACGCTGTTGTGCGGCGAGACCTGGTCCGAGGAAATGGCCCAGCCGCTGGCGCAAGCTTCGCGCGCGCATCGGTTCCCGATCAGCGCCCACGACCTGATCAGCCGCGCCTGGACCACCCAGGCCCTGGCCAGCACGATGGACGTTGCCCAGGACATCGACTACAACCGGCGCGAACAGGCGCTCGAATCCGGCCTGCATTCGGCTTTCGCGTTTCCGGTGGTGGTCCAGGGCGAAGTCGTGTGCGTGCTCGAATTTCTCGGCCCGCATGTCCAGCAGGCAGACGCCATGATCGCGAACCTGGCCCACTCCCTGGGCAGCCAGTTGGCGCTGTTCTGGCTCAGGCGCGAAGCCGAAGCGCGCCTGACCTACGCCGCCACCCACGACGCGCTCACCGGACTGCGCAACCGCTTGTCGTTCAACGCGGAGCTTGATCGCGCCATCCAGCGTGCCAAACGCAACAACTGGCGGCTGGCGCTCATGTTCATCGACCTCGATGGCTTCAAGAAAGTCAACGACCTGCTGGGTCACCACACCGGCGACGCGGTGCTCATCGAAATCGCCAAGCGCCTCAAGAACAGCCTGCGCTCCTCGGATACGCTGGCGCGGATGGGCGGCGACGAATTCGTGGTCCTGCTGGAACAGACCGGCACCGATGGCGAGATCGCCGAAGTGGCGCAAAAGCTGGTGGGTGTGATCGGTGCCCCGTTCGCCGGCCTGGATGAAAGGACGCCGGTGTCCGCGTCATTCGGCATCGCCATCTATCCGGTCGACGCGCAAGACCAGCAGGGTCTCTTGGCCCATGCCGACAGTGCGATGTATCGCGCCAAGGAATCGCGCGAAAGCCGGGTGGTGTTCTATCGCCCTCCGGCGGCGGAATTGCCGGTCTACAACCGCAGCCTGGACGTTGCGGCCGCGATCGACGCGGCGGCCAGTTCGATGCCGGCCACCGACGCGCCTCAGGCCTGACGGCGCGCGCCGGCCCTCAACGGTCGATCACCGCGGTGCCCACCAGCGCGTCGCGGGAGATGCGCCCTTCAAGTTGCGCCGTCGATTCGCCTGCGCTGCCGGACGGGCGCATCGGCAGCACCATGTAGCGCATGTCGGCGGTGGAGTCATGCACGCGAATGGCCACGCCGTCGGGCAGCGTGGTGCCGAACTCGGCAAGCACCGCGCGCGGTTCGCGCACCACCCGCGAGCGGTATTCGCGGCTCTTGTACCAGTCGGGCGGCAGGCCCAGCAACATGCGCGGATAGCAGGAACACAGGGTGCAGACGATCACGTTGTGCACCGCGGGCGTGTTCTCGACGACCACCAGCTTGAGCGGCCCGACCTGCATGCCGAGTTCCTCGACGGCGGATGCGCCGTCGTCGAGCAGTCGGGCCCGGTACGCGTCATCCTCCCAGGCGCGCGCCACCACCCTTGCTCCGCGCGAATAGTTGCGTCCGTCCATCGCCTCCACGGTGCGCCGCACATCTTCATTGGTGAAGATGCCTTTTTCCACGAGCAGCGAACGCACGGCGATTTCCATCGTCCGGTAGTACGAAACCGAGTCCTCGTCATCGCGCCCGTGGGCGTGGTCGTGCGGTTCGTTCACAACCCCTCCCCCACCGCTTCAAGCCAATGCTGGTAGATCTCGATCTCGACCATGTCGGCCGGATTCTCGCGATAGTCCGGCCACAGATCTTGTGCCCGGAAACGCACCCGATACAGGGGCTGCGCAGGCAGTCCCGGCCGGGCGTAGGCCAGTTCCTCGGGATTGGCGAAAGCCCCGCACAAGCGTTCGACCACGCCGCTCTTGCCGCGGCAATACCAGGGCGTGCGCACATGCCCCGGCGCAATCGAGCCCCGCACCCGCACATGATCGCCAGGCGCGAACTTCGCCGGCAGGAATGCGGCGCCTTCCGGCTCGACGCCATACATGCCTGGCAGTCCGGCAGCGCGGTTCATTGGCCCACCGCCGCACCGGGTCCGCCGGCCTGGCGCACTTCTTCCATGCGCCGGCCGAGTTCGTCGATATTGATGACGCCACGCTGTATGAGGGTCTGGCAGATCGCATGCATCCAGCGCTCGTAATACGTCATCCGGTCATAGGCATCGGCGCCAAGCGCCTCGATATTGCGGCGCAATTCGTCGACCGTCAGCAACTGCCGGTGCTTCGACGAGAGCAACATCATCAGCGCATCGACGCGCTTCTCCCACGGCTCGTATTCGTGCTCGCGGGCCACCAGCCGCCCTGCCGCCAGCCCGCCCATGTCGTGATTCGATCGCATCGTTCTCGTCGGTCCTGTAGGGTCTTGGGTGCAATCTTAGCGAGATGCCAGGCCCAGCTTGAGAGGTACCAGCTTTCCCCGGGTCTCGGTCTTCTCGGCAGCCGCCTGGGTGATGCGCGCCGCATCGATGCCCGCCTCCTTCAAGGCCGCCGCGATGGCGGCCGCGCGGGCGCCGGCAAGGCTGGCCAGCGCATCGGGCGGCAGGGGCTGGCTGGCAGCCAGGCGTTGCACCAGTGTGTTGTAGTAGGCGCCGGGAAAACGCAGGTTGGGCTCGCCCTGCACCACACCAATGGCGCGCCGCCAGGCCGCCACCGGTTCAGGTCGCGGCCCGGCATCGGCCGCGCGCGGGGTTGTGGCGCGTTGCTCGATTTCCTCCTGCAGCTTTTCCAGCGCCGCGGCGCCATGGCGTGCACCGAACGCCTCGCGCAGGGCCGTGCGTTGCGCCTTGTCGCCGATATCGATCGGTCCGGGCGCTTCGCCTTCCGCGAGCTTGATGCCCGCGCGTCCCAGGATCTCCCGGCGCATTGCGCTTTCGCGCAGGACCGGCGCGTCCGCCTCCTCGTTGTACTGACCGGGAATGGCCAGCTTGAGTTGCTCGCGTTTGGCCAGCACTTGCGCCACCTGGCGCAGCTTTTCCCGCTCCGGCGGCAATATGGCGGCGCTGCCGGGATCGAAATCGATCGACTCCAGCTTTGCTCCATCGCCGCCGAACAAGGCCCCCAGCGCGCGGAACGGGGCGGTCACGATCCGCGCAAGGACATTGACCACCGCTTTCCAGATCACCGCGCCATAGCTGAACTGCGGGTCATCCAGGCTGCCCGACACGGGCAGGCCAAGGTCGATGCGGCCGTTGCTGTCCTTGAGGATGGCGATGGCCAGTTCGAGCGGCAGCTTCAACGCATCCGGGCTGTCGACCCGCTCACCGAGTGTCAACTGGTCGATCACCACCTGGTTGTCGCCCTCCAGCTGGCTGTTGCGCACCTTGTAGTTGAGATCAAGCGAGATCTTGCCGGCGGCGATCTTGTAACCGGCGAACTTCATCGCGTAAGGCGTGGCCGTGGTCATGTCGACGTTGCGGAACACCACGTTGACCGCGGTGTTGTTGCGCGGAAAAAACGGATTGAGTTCGCCGCGAATACGCGCCAGGCCGAATTCGTCGACACGGCCATCGAGTTCCAGCCGGCTGCGCGTTGCAGGGCTGGTCGAAAGTCCGGTGACCACTCCGTTCAGATCGTGGATCTTGGCGCCGAACTGCGGCCGCAGGCTCAAGTCCTCGAAGTCGAGTTTGGCGTTGCTGATGCGCAACCTGCGCACGGCTACCGGGAACGGATCCGGCGGGGCCGCCGCAGGTACGGCGACGGCTGCGGCAGACGCGGCCTCCGTCCGCGCGGCGGGTGCGGGATCGGCAACGGCGGGGACGACCGTCGCCCCTGAAGGCGGTGCCGCGGGTTTTGCGGGCTGCACCAGGAGACGCGTGGCATTCAGGCTGCCGTCCGCATCGATGAGCAACTGCGCCTGCAGCGCATCGAGCCTGAGTTCCGGCACCTCGAGCGAATCCGGCCCGAGTTGAAAGGCGATACCTTCGGCTGATCCCGCCTTGAGCGCCGCGAACTGCTTGCCGCCTTCCTCATTGAGGAGCAGGTCGGAGAGTCCTACATTGCCGGCATAGCGCACCCGCCCGCCCTTGCCGCCGACCTGAAGCTTGCCGTCTGCGCTGACGCTGCCGCTTGCCAGAACCAGCTTGACATGGCGCGCCATCAACGGTTGCACGGGCGCCAGGGCGAGGCGGTCGACCTTCACCGCGACATCGACCGAAGCCATGGACGGCACAACGCGCCCCTTGGCCCGTACCTCACCGCCTTCGCGCAAACGCAGCCCCGCATCGAAATCGAGCGGATCGGAAAGGTTGGAAGACACGCCGGAAAGCTTTGCGCCGGCCTCCTGCACGCCGATCCGCATACCGCTGCCGCGATCCTCGAAATCCGCATTGATACCCGCAATCTCGACGCTCTTCACCCCTACCTTGAACGGCGCCGTGTCGGGCTTCGCGGGGGTGGCCGGCGGACTGCCCGGCCCCGGGAGCATGTCCAGCAGGTTCAGGCGCCCGCCCGCGTCCAAGACGAGCTTGAGATCGGCTTTCCTGAGCCAGGCACGCTCGAAAACCAGGGAACCCGCGGACAAATCCAGCTTGCCACCGCCAGCCCCGATTTCCCCGATCCGGACCGGGGCCTCGGAGCCGCCGTTTGCGACGATCTCCCGGGCGGACAATTCGGCGCCGCTCACGACCGTATTGAACCCCGATGGAGCCTGCGCCACTTCGAGGGCAAAATTGAGCGCCACCTTGCCAATCTCCATTTGCAGCGGCTTGGGTGCGCTCAGGTCATTGATTGCGATCGAGAAATTGTCCAGCCCGACCTGCTTGACCCCCACCTTCCAGGCCGGCGTTGCCGGGACAGGCGGATTGGCTGCCGGGGTTGGAGCCACAGCGGCCTGCTCCCTGGCCGGTAGCGGCGCCTTGGCTGCGACCGGGAACTCCAGCAAATCGATTTGCCCGCGTGCATCGCGTCGCATGGCCAGGTTGCCACCCGACAAGTTCACCGATCCGACCATGACCTCGCCGCTGGCGGCATTTCCCGAGATGTCGCCGACCGTGACGGCGGCGAGCTTGAAGGCAGCCTCCTTGGCACTGGCCGGCTGCATGGCAAGGCCGCCGAGCTTGATGCCGCGTACCGCAAATGATTGCCTGGCGAGGCTGGCGTCCACCCCGTCGATCTCGAGCAGGGCCGCCTGCACCGACGGCGCCCCGCTCGGGCCGGGTCGGGCATTTACATCCGCGACCTTGAGCGCCGCTTTCTCCAGGTCAAACGACAGTTTTCCGCCCGTGTAGGCAAAGCGATACGGAAGCGTCGCGCCGAGTTTGCCGGATGCCACCGTCACATCGAGCAACGGTTTGGCGTAAATCGCCAGGTCGGGAAGCGAAAGCGCATCCAGTACAACCTCGCCGCTGCCCGCGATCGGCTCAAGCGAGGCTTGCCCCTTCCAGCGAATCGACCCGCCGCGCGCGGTGCTGGCGGAAAAGCTGTACGGTCCCTTGTGGTCGGGCAAGGTCGAAAAGTCGCTGACGGAAAACTCGATCGGCGTGAAGACATTCGAGTAGCCCGCGCGGCGGTCGTTGAATTCGACACGCCCTCCGCTGAGTTCAAAACGGTCCACCAGGAGGCGCGGCATCGGCTGCGGTTCCTTTGGCGGATTGCGGTTGAGCGCGGCAATCAGGTCGGCCAGGTTGAAAACCCCCTCTTTCGAGATACCCAGATTGGCCCGTGGCGCCACCAGCCGAACACTGGCCAGCCGCCAGGTGCGCTGGAAAAGGGACGACCATTCAAGGTCGACATCAAGCGACTTGAAACCGAAAATCAGCGAGCCGTCAGGCTCGTCGAGTCGCGCGTCGCTGGCCTCGAAGACCAGCTTGAACGGATTGAACTTCACTTCGCCGACACTGGCACGGTGGCCGATCTCGCGCTGCGTGATCTCGGGCAAGCGGGTCTTGATCAGCCATGGCAGAAGCGCAAAGCCGGCGGCGGCATACAGCGCCACCAGCCCGGCTGCGACCGCAAGCACCCACAACAAACGGCGTGCGCCCTTGCTGCGCACCGGCGCCGCCCCCTGTTCAGACTCGGTCATGCCTTATCGCCTTTTCTGGTCGGGCTACCGGCATGCGCACCCGCATGCCAACCCGCAACACGGCGATTTTGCACCAGACCGCCGTCGAGGGCGGGCCCGCGCGCGGAAAGGGCCCGCGGCCGGACCGTCTGGCGATGCTTCAGCGTGCGCGTCAGGCGGCGGCGCTGGCCAGGAAAACCACGACCAGCCCGGACGCAAGTGCGGTGCCCAGCCCTGCGAGCGCCGCCAGTCCGAGCGCCTGCAGCATGTCGCGCACGAGATGGACGCGTCTGGTCGGGCTTGTATGGGTGGTCATGGCAGGCAACTCCGGATTAGATGTCAGGATGCCATTTCAACCCCACATGCTGACCGGCAGCGTGCGGCTTGCGGCCGAGCGCCGACCAATAGTGGCAACATTCTGACGAGCCCGTCCCGGCCCCCGCAGCCGGCCACGGCATCTGCTATCTTGACCTCGCATCGCAACCCGATTTTCGAAAGTGATCCACTATGGCAAAACGCATCGCGCTGGTGGAGGACGACGCCGCCATCCGCGCCAATTACGCCGAGGCGATCAAGCGCCACGGCTACGAGGTCACGACCTTTGCCACGCGACCGGAAGCCTCGGCCGCCTTCAAGGTGCGCCTGCCGGAACTGGCCATCATCGACATCGGCCTGGGGCAGGAACCCGATGGCGGTTTCACGCTGTGCCGCGAACTGCGCGCCGCGTCCGCCACCCTGCCCATCCTGTTCCTGACCGCGCGCGACTCCGACTTCGACGTGGTCTCCGGATTGCGGCTGGGCGCGGACGATTACCTCACCAAGGACATTTCCCTGCCCCACCTGCTGGCGCGCATCGCCGCGCTGTTCCGCCGTGCCGACCTGGCGAAGGAACCGCAGACCGCAGACGAATTGATCGAGCGCGGACCGCTCACCCTGGACATGAAGCGCTTTCTGGCACTTTGGCGCGGCAAGGAGATCGACCTCACGCTGACCGAATTCTGGATGGTGCACGCGCTGGCCAAGTTTCCCGGCCACGTGAAGAACCGTGACCAGCTCATGGGCGATGCCAAGATCGTGGTCGACGACGGCACCATCACCTCGCATGTCAAGCGCATACGCCGCAAGTTCGCCGCGCTCGACCCGGCCTTCGAGGCCATCGACACGGTGTACGGCATGGGCTATCGCTGGCGCGAGTAGACACCTGCCACGACCATGCCCCGCTTGCGCGTTGGCCTGACGGCCAAGTTGCTGCTGGTGACCGTCTCGCTGGCGGCGATTCCGCTGGTGGGCGTGGGCTACGTGCGCGAAATGGAAGGCCTGCTGCGTGAACAGCAGGAGCAGAACCTGCTGGCCGCAGCACGCGCCGTGGCCACGGCCCTGAATGACAGGCCAACCATAAAGCGGCTGCTGCCTCGTCCGCCGGCGCCGCAGCCCGCAACATCCGCAGAACCGGCCGCAGTTGCCCCACAGGGACAGCCGGCTCCCGGTGCGCCGGCAAACGCCGGCGAATCCCCGACCGCCAACGCCGCGACGCCCGGCCAGAGTCCGTCTGACACGCCGGCGTCTCCCGCGCCGTCACCCGGCGGGGCCATCGCCCCTGCACCTGCCGCCGAGCTGCCGCCTGCCGCGACTTCCCAGCGCGTGATTGCTGTCGAAGAGCCCACCACCCCGGTGCAGGCGAGCGAGGAGATCGACGCCATCATCGCCTCGCTCAACCGCGCCAAAAGCCGCATCTGGGTCGTGGATCGCAAACGCCAATTGCTTGGCCTGGCAGGCAGCTTGCGGGGAGGAAACGCCGCTGCCGCATCACCAGACAAGCCCAGCACGGCGTGGGAGCGTCTGGAAGAGACGCTGCTGCGCCCCTTGTACCAACGCCTGCTCGCCCGCCCCAACGAGGACTTCGACGACAGCCTGCCGGAAACCGCCATCACCAGCGGCCCGGAGGTGGAACGCGCGCTGACCGGCATCGCCGGGGCGCGCTGGCGCAACACGCCGGATGACCGCGCGGTCATCCTTTCGGCGGCGCATCCGGTGTTTGCCGGCGACAACGTGGTGGCCGCCGTGGTGGTGGAGGAAACCACCAACGCCATCCAGAGCTTCACCGCGCGCGCACTGGAAAAACTGATCTCCGCCACCCTTGCCGTGTTCGTGATTGTCGCCGCCATCATGCTGCTGTTCGCCAGCCGCCTGGCCAGCCGGGTGCGGCGCCTGCGCGACGAGGCCGAGTCGGCGGTGGATGCGCACGGCCGGGTCCGTGAACTGACCACCGCCAGCCGCTCCAGTGACGAGATCGGCGACCTCTCGCGCAGCTTTTCGCAACTGCTGGAGCGCCTCGCGCAGTACCACGACTACCTCGAGAACATGGGCGCGCGGCTGACCCACGAGTTCCGCACGCCTGTGGCCGTGGTGCGCTCATCGCTGGACAACCTGGCCATGCAGAACCTGCCTGACGAGGCCCGAGCGTACATGCGCCGGGCCGAGGAGGGCCTGGCACGGCTCAACAAGCTGATCACCCGTTTGAGCGAGGCACGGCGCCTGGAGCATGCGCTGCGCGAGGGCGAACGCACCGTATACGACGCCCGCGAAGTGGTTGCCGGTTGCGTCGAAGGCTACCGCGCGGCCTACCCGCACATGGCCTTCGAGACCCGCATCA
The DNA here is from genome assembly GCA_965279115.1 of Burkholderiales bacterium. Lineage (GTDB taxonomy): Bacteria > Pseudomonadota > Gammaproteobacteria > Burkholderiales > JAEUOS01 > JAEUOS01. Next base: position 5,061,819 of record OZ257137.1, on the reverse strand, counting down.
TGGAAACTCCTGCGAGGGTGGACGGTTCACCCGACCTGCTGGCCCAGGCGCTCGACAAACTGGCCGCCAATGCGGTCAGTTTCGGCAGGCTGCATACGCCGATCATCGTGAGCGTGCGTGGCTACGAAGGTTCCATCACCATCGAGGTCGAAAACACCGGTCCGTTGCTTCCGGATGCGACAGATGACCCTCAACGGGTGCGGTTGTTCGACTCGATGATTTCGCTCCGCGAGGGATCCTCGGATAACGAGCCCCATCTTGGGCTGGGACTATACGTGGTGCGTCTGGTGGCTGAGTTTCACCACGGTAGCGCGGCTGCGCGCAACGGCCCGGACGGTAGCGGGGTCATTGTTGGAATGCGCCTTCCCAGTTCAATCTGAGCGTGCGAAAGCGCTGTTCCGATTCCCGGCCGCGAAACGATTCAATTTTCCGCCATTGCCGCGTCGAACCTCATCCCCGCCTTCTGGAATGCCTCCAGCGCCTGCGGCTTGATCGCCGCGATGCGCTCGGCCACCGCGGGCGCGAAGGCGATGTCCTGCATGTCGTGCACCCCGCCGGTGATCAGCACCTGCAAGAGGCCTTCGCGCTCGCCCACATTGCGGAAGGCGCGCGCGACTTCCGGCGGCACCGAGATGGTGTCGAACTCCTCGAGCACCAGGGTGTTTTCGCCCTTGTCGTTCCAGCTGATCTCGAAGCGCCCCTTGAGTACGGTAAAGGTCTCGAAGGTCTTGCGATGGGCGTGCAGCGACGGCCCCTGCCCCGGCGGGCAACTGGCGATGACCATGGTCATGCCACCGGCGCCGATGATGGGCGCACCGGAATTGATCGGCGTTGCCGCACCGCCTTCGAGCCCGATCACGGAAAACAGTTTGCGCGCGTAAATCTCATCGGCCGCGGCTTGCGGAATGTCCGGGTTGGTTTGTGCCGGCAGCGGCTTCAACTGGCTGAAGCGTGCCACGCGCGCGGCCATTTGCTCGGGCGAAATATGGATGGTTTTCATGGGGACACTCTCGAGTAGGCGGATGGATTTGCGGCCAGCCATTTTTCCGACAGGTCGGAATGCAGCTGGTCCGGATGAAAGTCGTGTCGGAGGTATTGCCTCCATGGCCCGGCAAGATCACGCACCAGGCCGCGCTTGCCGAACAGGAATGAAAGTCCCGAGATCCAGGTGGAAGGCTTCCACCAGGTACCGTCGCGCCACAGGTTGCTGAAGGTCTGGCGCATCAGGTCGACGACAAAATAGTTGGTGATCGAGCGGAAGTAGCGTACCCGCCAAACGTCATCCCCGCCAATGGCCCGGTACAGGTCGATCGCGGTGGACTTGTGTTCCAGTTCTTCCGAAAAATGCCACTGCCACATCAGGTTCAGGCGCGCATCGTCGCTTTTGCACGCCTCGGGATGCGCCAGCGCCCACTCGGAAAGAATCGCCGTCAGGTGCTCGGTCGCGGCGGTAATGCCCAGCTTGTGGCGCGCATCGAGGTCCTTCATGGCGCCAAAGCGGCTGATGCCGCGACGCTCCCATGCGTTGTCCAGGCCCCGCTTTTCAAGATGGCCATTGAACAGTGAATGGATCCGCCGGTGCGTCGCCTCCTGGCCGATGAATCCGCGCGCCTCGGCTTCGAAGCGGGACCGCTTTTCCTCGGGCAGGACAGCCAGGCCGGCACGCACGGAGTCGATGAAGAACTGCTCACCCACCGGAAAGCTCATCGACAACGCATTGCAGAATGCGGTTCGGAACGCGTCGCCGCCGCACCAGTGGCGCGCAAACGGTTGCTCCAGGTCGACATGCAGGCGGCGAACGGTCAATTCGGACATGGCGTTCTGCTTTCTTTCGGGTTCGCTCCCTGCTATTGCGCCAGCAGAGGGCGGCGCTTCCACATCAGGGTGGCCTGCTCGAACGCATGGGCCAGCTGCAGGACCGCGAAGTCAGCGTTGCGCCGGCCGACGATCTGTATGCCCACCGGCAGCCCGTCGTCGGTAAAGCCGGCCGGCACCGAGATCGCCGGGTGGCCGGTGATGGTGATGTAGTAGCAGCTCTTCATCCAGTCGAGGTAGGTGGGAAGCTTCTCGCCGTTGATTTCGGTCACATACTCCTGGTCCACCGGGAACGGCGGCACCTGGTTGACCACCGTGACCAGGTATTCATGGGTCTCGAAGTACCTGGCAACCCGCTCGTAAATCTTCGCGCGCTCGATGTCGGCGCGGGCGATGTCGGAGGCGGTGAGCTTGCGGCCGGCCTCGATGTTCCAGATCACGGTTTCCTTCAGTTGGTCGCGGTGATTGTCGAGGTAGGCACCGTTGTTCAACTCGAAAAGGTGGCCGCGCAGGGTCAGGAACACCTCGTGCGCGCCGGAGAAATCCGGCACCGCGTCTTCCAGCACGCAGCCCAGTGACTCGAACACCTTGTCCTGCGCGGCGATCACCTTCAGAACCCGCTTGTCGACCGGGATCTGGCCGCCAAAGCCCGGCGAGAATCCAATCCGCACACCCTTGAAGTCACGCTTCAGGCTGCCGGCGAACGAGGCGCCCGGCTCCATCAGGGCGATCGGCACACGATCGTCCGGCCCGGCCTGCACCGAGAGCAGCAGTGCCGTGTCTTCCACCGTGCGCGCCATCGGTCCTTCCACCGAGAGCGTGCCCCACAGGTGCTTGGTGGGATAAGTCGGCACACGCCCGGGAGAAGGACGCAAGCCCACCACGTTGCAGAAATTGCCGGGGTTGCGCAGCGAGGCACCGAGATCGCTGCCGTCGGCCAGCGGCACCATGCCGGTGGCCAGTACCACGCCCGCACCGCCGGACGACCCGCCGCAGGTCTTGCTCAGGTCGTAGGGATTCTTTGTGGCGCCGAACAGCTTGTTGAAGGTCTGCGAACCGGCGCCGAATTCGGGCGTGTTGGTCTTGCCGACACAAATGGCGCCGGCGTCCCAGCTGCGATCAACCACCAGCATGCTGCGGTCCGGCACCTGGTCCTTGAAGATGGTCGAACCCATCGTGGTGCGGATACCCTTGGTCAGGAACAGGTCCTTGTGCGCAATCGGCAGGCCGTGCAGCGCGCCGAGCGCCTCGCCCCTGGCCTGTTTCGCATCCGCGGCCCTCGCCGCGGCCAGAGCCGCGTCCGCCGTGAGCGTCACGATGGCGTTGACCTTGGGATTGACTTTTTCGATTTGCTTCAGGTGCGCCTGCATGACCTCGGTGGCGGAAACCTGCTTGCCGCGGATCATGGCCGCCAGTTCGGTGGCGGTGGCGAAGTGCAATTCGTTGCTCATTTAAGGTTCCTGTTCTTCTTTTGGTGGTGTTTGGCGCTGGTCACGCATTGTCTCGAAAACAGCGCGTGTCCGTGTGGCGTGCCCGCGGCCGCCGGCGCCGCTTCAGATTTTCACCGCAAAGCGCGCCAGCCGCGCCAGGTTGGGCTCCACGCCCAGCCCGGGTGCGCGCGTCAGTTCGACCATGCCGTTATCGATGGGAAAGGCGCACACCTCTTCGCGCAGCGGGTTGGGATTGGCATCGACTTCGACAAAGCCCCCTTCACCCATCGCTGCGCGCAAATGCATGGAGCCGGCCAGCCCGATGCCGCCGGCCAGCCAATGCGGGCAGAACACCTGACCGCGCGACTGCGCATACTTCGCCACCGCGCGGCAGCCGCCGATCCCGCCCCATTTGCCGATGTCCGGCTGCACGAAACGCAGGTAACCGTCATCGATCGCCTGGCGAAACACCGATTCGCCGCGCAGGTTCTCGCCGGCGGCCAGCGCCACGCCGGTGTCGCGCGCCAGGGCACGCCATTCCGCGGCGTCCTCATCGGCGGCAAGCGGCTCTTCCACCCAGAGCGGGCGCAGGTCCTTGAGCGCGAAGATGCGCGCTGCCGCGCCGTCGGGAATCCATGCCTGGTTGGCGTCGACCATGACATCGGCGTCTTCACCGGCTGACGCACGCATGGCAGCCAGGTTCGCGCGGTCCTCGGCCGGACTGAAACCGACCTTGAGCTTGAAGGCGCGATAGCCCTCCTTGCGCTTTGCCTCGACCACGGCCGCCACCCGCTGCGGCCCGATACCCGACGCATAGACACGCACCCGATTGGTCGCGCGTCCGATGTCGTCCAGAAACTGCCACAACGGCAACCCGGCGCGGCGCGCGGCCATGTCCCACATGGCCTGCTCGAGCCCGCCGATGATCTGCGCGAACGAACCCGGCTCTCCGCACTGTATGGCCATGCGGCGGGTACGCTCCTCCATGAACCGGCGCAACCCGGCCGCGTCGGCAAACTCGCCCTTTTCAAGCAGCGGTACGAAAATGCTGGAAACCAGTCGCGCCCGGTGCTCCAGCCCCACCTGCGGGAAATTGCAGAACACCTCTCCCCAGCCCCAGGCGCCGTCGCTGGCGCAAACGCGCACGAACAGCGCCGGCCGGTTGTTCATGCTCCCAAAGGCATTGGCAACCGGTTCAACAATGGGCGCGCGATACGCGAAAGGCTCGATGCGGGCGATCTTCATGGCTTGTCAGAATGGAATGGGCATGGCTAAATCGGCAAACCGCAGAAGCCTAAACCAAATCGGAAAACTCCCCATGCGCGCCATCGCCTTTCGCTTGATGCTCGGATTCCTTGCCGCCGCTTGTCTGTCCGGCCAATTGCAGGCCCAAACCTGGCCCGCGCGGCCGGTGCGGCTGGTGGTGCCGTTTCCTCCAGGCGGCGCCGTGGACGCCTATGCGCGCATCGTGCAGACCCGTCTGGCGGAACAACTGGGGCAATCGGTCGTCATCGAAAACCGCGGCGGAGCCGGCGGCATGATAGGCGCCGAACTGGTATCCAAGGCGCCGCCGGACGGCTACACCTTGCTGGTCGGCAATATCGCCGCCCTGGCGATGAACGTCGGGGTTTACGCCAGCATGCCGTACGACCCGACCCGCGACTTCACACCGGTCATGCACACGGTCGACGTCAACTACGTGGTGACCGTACATCCTTCGGTACCCGCCAGGAATGTGGCCGAGCTGGTGGCGCATGCCAAAGCCAACCCGGCCAGGCTGTCCTACGGATCGGCGGGTTCGGGCAGCGCCCCCCACCTGGCCACGGAACTCCTCAAACAGCGCGCCGGAATCGACATGGTGCATGTGCCCTACAAAGGCGGCGGTCCGATGGTTGCCGATCTGCTGGGAGGCCAGATTCAGTTGGCGATCGGCGACCAGGCCAATCTGATGCCGCAGGTCAAGGCAGGCAAGCTGCGTGCCCTGGCGGTGGGCAGCGCGAAGCGTTCGACCACCTACCCGGAAATTCCGACCATCGCCGAGTCAGGCTACCCGGGGTTCGAGGCAGGCGCCTGGCAGGCGGTGGTCGGGCCGCCCGGCATGGCAGGTGCGATCACCACCCGCCTCAACGAAACCCTGACCCGGATCATGGCCATGCCCGATGTGCGCGAGCGCCTGGTCGGCGCCGGACTGGACCCGGTTGGCGGCAGCCCGGATGATCTGGCACGCCATATTCGGGCAGAGATCGCAAAATGGACTAAAGTGGCGAAGGACGTCGGCGCAAAGGCGGATTGAGGCAAGCCTTCGCGCTGTCGCATAGAACCTTTGCCGCAATTCGTTGTCGAACCCCGGCTTGGCCAACAAGCGAGGGGTACTGGATTTTTCGCAGGAGCGGCCCAATATCCGCTTCAGGCAGTTCAAACAACAGGTTTTCAACCCATCCGTAACGGAGACACTCCATGATCCGCTTTTTTTCCACCCGCCTGCTCGCCGCTGCCCTGATGGCCGGAATCGGGCTGGCAGCGATTTCCACTGATGTCGATGCCGCGCGCCGCCTGGGCGGTGGCAAATCGGTCGGCAAACAATCGGACAACGTCAGCAAGCAGGCACCCGCTGCGGCGCCCGCACAGCAAGCCGCCCCGTCCCCGCAACAAGCCGCACCGGGGGCCGCCGGCGCAGCAGCCGGCGCGGCCGCACCGGCACGCAATCGCTGGCTTGGCCCCTTGGCAGGCATCGCGGCGGGCCTGGGCATCGCGGCGCTGCTCTCCCACTTCGGCATGGCGGGCGCCTTTGCCGAGGCGATGATGAGCTTCTTGATGATCGGCCTCCTGGTCATGGCGGCGTTCTTTATCTACCGCATGATCAAGAACCGCAACAATCCCGCCGCCGCTTCCGCCAACGGCGCGCCGCTTGGCGGACGCATCGAACCCACGGCCATGGCACGTGAAATGTCGCCGCCCGCCGGAGCACCGGCCGCACCATTTCCGGGTGGTATTCCAGCCATCGGCAGCGGCGTTGCGGGTAGCAGCCTTGCGTCGGGCGGTGTAGCACCCGCAGTCGCAGGCGGTGGTACCTGGACCGTGCCGGCCGGCTTTGACACCGATGATTTCCTGCATATCGCCAAGATGTACTTCATGCGCCTGCAGGCCGCCTGGGATGCCGGCGACGAGCGCGACATCCGCACCTTCACGACGCCGGAGATGTTCGCCGAGGTCAAGCTTGATCTGATGAACCGCACCGAGAAGTCCCATACCGACGTTCTGGAACTGCACGCCAAGCTGCTTGGCGTGGAAGAACAGGGCGAGACCACCCTGGCCAGCGTGCATCTGTCCGGCATGATCCGCGAAACCGCCGATGGCCCGGCCGAGTCGTTCCGCGAGGTGTGGAATCTCGAGAAGCCCACCTCGGCCAAGGCTTCATGGGTGCTTGCGGGAATCCAGCAGGTCAACAGCTAGCCAAAAACCCCTTAGCTCGCTGCAAACAAAAAGGGCCACGGCGACGCCGTGGCCTTTTTTTCTTTCTGGCCCACCCGGGGTCAGTCGAGCTTGACGTTGGCGCGTTTGACCACCGCGCTCCAGCGTGCCCTGTCGGTCTTGAGAAAGGCCGCGAACTGCTCGGGGGTGTTGCCCACCAGCTCACCGCCGTAAGAGCGCCACTTTTCGGCGAGATCGGCGGCTCGGCCCACCTGTCCCATGCCTGCTCCCAGCTTGTCGATGATCGCCTGAGGCGTACCCGCCGGGGCGAACAGGCCTTGCCATGCCAGCGGCTCGTAGTCAGTGAGGCCGGCTTCGGTGAAGGTTTGCACATCCGGAAAGGTGGGATGGCGGGCGCGGCCGGTAATGGCCAGAAGCTTCAGCTTGCCTGCCTTGATGTTGCCCACCGCCGCAGGCAGGCCGTCGAACATCAATTGCACCTGGCCGCTGACCAGGTCGCCGTACACGCTCGAGGTGTTGTAGGGCACCAGGTTGAACTGCGCACCGGACGCGAAGGCAAACCATTCGCTTGAAAGGTGCGAGTACGAGCCGATACCCTGATTGGCGACATTGACGCTGCCAGGCCTGGCCTTGGCCAGCGCGATCAGGTCGCGGGCATTTGCCGCCGGGACCGTTGCATTGGCGATGAGGCCGGTCTGCAACACGCCCAACAGGCTGATCGGCACGAAGTCGCGCTCCACGTTGAACGGAAGCTTGCTGTACACATAGGGCACGATGGACATGACACTGGTGGCGCCGATGTAGAGGGTGTATCCGTCCGGCGCCGCCTTGGCGGCCGCCTCGGTGCCGATGGTGCCGGACGCCCCGGGCCGATTGTCGACAACAATCGACTGGCCGATCGCAACCGAAAGTTTGGCCGCCAGCTCGCGCGCGTTGACGTCCGGGCCGGACCCCGGCGGGAACGGGGCGATGATGCGCACCACCTTGTTGGGATAGTCCTGTGCCTGGCTTGTGGCCAGGGATCCGAGCGCAAGCGCACCCGCGATTGCACCTACGAAATGCAAAACCTTCATTTGTCTGCTCCTTGTGGTTGGGCAGCAGGCACGAACCCGCCCGCGCTCCATCGCAACTGATGGTGCGCGGAAGATAAATTATTATTTCGTTATTGTCAAATAATGAGAATTTCATTATCCTTAGCCCTTGATGCGTTTTTGCGATAGCATGGTTTCTCGCATTCTGAACATTCACAAAACGGAGACAGCATGAATACATTCACCAGCGCCGGGCCCGTGTTCAGCCACGTCGGCATCTATGTGCGCGACATCGCGAAGATGGAGGACTTCTACAGGCGGGTGATGGGTTTCATCGTCACCGACCGTGGCAGCCTGGACACGCCGCGCGGCAAGGTTGACCTGGTGTTCATGTCGCGCGACCCGAATGAACACCATCAGGTGGTACTGGCCACCGGCCGCCCGGAGCACCTGGAATTCAACCTGGTGAACCAGATGTCGTTCAAGGTGCCGGGCCTGGCTTTCCTGCGCGCCATGTACCCGAAGCTCAAGGCGGAAAAGGACGTCACCGAGATCCTGCCGGCCACCCATGGCAACGCGATCTCGATCTATTTCCGCGACCCCGAAGGCACCCGCATCGAATGCTTCTTCGATACGCCCTGGTACTGCGAGCAACCCATGCGTGTCGCGGTGGACATGGAGCAAAGCGAAGAACAAATCATGGCGCAATCGGAAGCCATCGCCCGCGCGGCGCCGCGCTTCCAGCCGCGTGAGCAATGGGTGGCAGAGATGACGCGCAAGATGGAGGCCGGCATCCATGCCTGATGTTTTCGATGTCGCCATCGTGGGCTACGGGCCGGCCGGCGCGGGCTTGGCCAACCTTCTTGGACAGGCTGGACTTTCGGTGGCGGTATTCGAGCGCGAGGCGGCGATCTACCCACTGCCCCGTGCCATCCATTTCGATGGCGAAGTCATGCGTGTGTTCCAGTCGATGGGCCTGAAGGCCGAGGTCGAATCCGTCTCGCGCCCCGGCGTCAAGGGCATGGAGTTCGTGAACGCGTCCGGGCGAACCCTGCTGGTGCGCGGCGGCACTGCACTCCACGGGCCGCATGGTTGCGCGAACAACCACTATTTCCACCAGCCTGAACTGGAGGCCATCCTGCGCGCGGGCGTGAAGCGCTTTGCCTCTGTGCAGGTGTTTCGCCGACACGAAGTGACCGCCATCGAGACCGGCGCCGATGATGTGCGCCTGTCGGTGACCAATCTGGCGGACGACAGCCGTCAGGAAATTGCCGCGCGCTACGTGGTGGGCTGCGATGGCGCGCGCTCGCTGGTGCGCCGCCTGATGGGCAGCCCGATGGAAGACTTGGGCCTGCACCAGCCCTGGGTGGTGTTCGACGCGCTGTTGAAGCGCGACGCCAGCCTGCCCGATCACACCGTGCAGTACTGCAACCCTTCGCGTCCGTCGACTTACTGCAACGTGCTCGGCAACCGGCGCCGCTGGGAAATCATGCTCATGCCGGGCGACGACCCGGAAACCATCGCACAGCCGGAAAACGTGTGGAAGCTGGTGTCGCGCTGGATCAGCCCGGAAGATGCCGACATCGAGCGCGCGGTGGTCTATACCTTCCATTCCGTGATTGCAAAGGGCTGGCGCAAGGGACGGCTGCTGCTCGCCGGCGACAGTGCCCACCAGACCCCGCCTTTCCTGGGCCAGGGCCTGTGCGCGGGCATCCGCGATGTCGCCAACCTGGCGTGGAAGCTGCAACTGGTGCTCACCGGCCGCGCGCCTGACAGCCTGCTCGACACCTACGAAACAGAACGCGAACCGCATGTGCGGGAATTCATCGCGCTGGCCGTGAAGCTGGGAGACGTGATCCAGACCACCGATCCTGCGGTCGCCGCCGAACGCGACAGCCGGTTCCAGGCAGGCGCCCCGGAGATCTTCGAATTCCCTGCACCCGGCCTCGGGCCAGGACTTCACAGCGGCGCGGCCAATGGCGCCGGCCAACCGTTCCCGCAGCCCGCTTTGGCGGACGGCCGCCTGCTTGATGCAAGCATCGGCCTCAACTTCGCGCTCGTCGCCAGACGCACGCTGCTGGCGGACCTCGACCCGACGACCCGTGCCCGCCTGATCAAGTGCAGTACCGTTTTTGTGGACGACCAGAATCCGGCCATCGCAGCCTGGCTGGCGGAACACGGCGTTGCGGCGGCGTTGGTGCGGCCGGATCGGTATGTGTTGGGGACTGCCAGCGATGCGGACGAGGTGAAGTCGCTTTCGCGCCTGTTGCCGCATATTCCGGCCGAGGTCGCTTCGACATGACCAGCCTGACCCGCATGCTCGCCATCCTCGACCTGTTCGACGAGGGCGCTTCGATGTGGACGGCGGACGCCATTGCCTCGCGGCTCGGCTATTCGCTGCCCACCGGCTATCGCTATGTGCGCGAGCTGCATGAGGCCGGTTTGCTGCGCCGCGCGGTGGGCGGCACCTATGTGCTGGGCCCGCGGGTGATCGAACTCGACTACCGCATTCGCGTCGGCGATCCCCTCCTCATTGCCTGCCAGCGCCGCATGCGCGCCCTGGCCGACGAGACCGGCTGCGACGTGGTGCTGGGTACCCTGTACGGCGAGCGCATCGTCACCATCCACCAGGAGCACGGCACCGAGGGCGTGAGCGCGTCCTACGGGCGCGGCCGGCGCCTGCCCCTGTACCGCGGCATGCTTTCAAAGGCCATGCTTTCGGCCTTGCCGCGCGCGCAATTGCGCAAGCTCTACCGGAACAGTGCTGAAGAGGCGCAGGCAAGCGCGTTGTCGCAGAATTGGGAGTCCATGCTGGTTGAACTCAAGGCGATTCGCGCGGCCGGCTTCAGCGTATCCCACGGCGAACTCGACCCCGGCCAGACCGGCATCGCGGTTCCCTTGACCAGCGAGGCACACCGGTTGACCGCAGCGCTGGGATTCATCATGAGTCACAAGCGCTTCGCCACTTCCGATCAGGGCAGGCTGGTCGAACTGCTCGGGCAAGCAGGCGCCGGCATTGTCGATGCGCTGCCCAACCCCGAAGGCTCCGCCGGCACGCCAGACTTGCCTGCCACGCCGCTGCAAGCACAGAAAACCCCTCGCGGGAAGCGCCGGGCGGCGGCATAATCGCCTTGCCGGTCCCTGCCGGTGATCCCCTGTACCTGACATGAAGCCATCGCCGCGGCGCGGCCAATCCGGTTCTGTCGTGCTTGCCGGCATCGCGGCGATGGTGCTGCTCGGCATCGCGTTCATGGCGGGCAGCGCCGCCCTGGGCTGGACGCGCGTTCCGCTGCCGCTCGCAACCTGGGCTTTGTGGACAATCGCCGTCGGCAGCGGCCTGCTGTCCCTCTTTTTGCTGATCGGCCTTGATGCGCGCGCAGCGGACGAACAGACACCGGATGACCTGGCCGCGAGCGGCGACTTCACCGATCCGACCCGGATGGCGGGTCCCGCCCTGCCGGGGAAACCGGCAGCGGCGCGCGTACAGCGGCAGCCCGGTGAGAGCCAGCCGCGATGGCGCCTGATGGGGGCCATTGCACTGGTCGCGGCACTCCTGCTGGGGGCAGGTATCCTGAGCAACCTGTATCGCGCCGCCGGCAGCGTCGTCACGGCAAAGCCTAATGCCCCCACGCCTCCCGTCCCGGAGGGGCCGAAAAACGCGCGCTCCGCCGGCGAGCGATCCATACCAGGTTCGCAACCGCCCGACACGCCGAAAAGTCACCCCATCACGGCAGCCAATTGCAACGAGGCAAGCTTGCACCAGGCGGCGGCAACGCCGTGCCTGGCGCGCCTCGAACAACTTCTGGCAAGCCGGCCCGCCGATATCGAAGCACGCGATGCGCGCGGCCTGACACCACTGGCAGCCGCGGCGCTGGCCGATCGCGTCGAGGCCGCTGAAATGCTGCTCAATGCCCGTGCCGACGTCAATGCTCGAGTGCGCTTCGCGCCTGGCACGGCGCCCCGCGTGGGCGGCCTGGCCAAGGCGCAGACGCCGGAGCTGGCCGAGCTGTCCACCCCGCTCATCCTGGCCCGCAGTGCGCCAATGGCGACCTTGCTGCTACGGCACCGCGCCGACCCGCGCCTGAAGAACGACTATGGCTGGTCGGCCATTTTCTATTACACCCGAAACGGTGATCCGGCCATGATCGACATCCTGATCGCAGGCGGCGCCAACATCAACGACACCGCCGACGTCGACCCCTCACACGCCGGTTCAACACCCCTGATGTGGGCCGCCTTCATGAACCTGCTGCCGCAACTCGACGCGCTGCTCAAGCACCAGCCGCGCCTTGACATCCGAGACCGTGCCGGCAACACCGCGCTTGATTACGCGACGCGCCTCAAGCGCACGGAAGCCATCACGCGGTTGAAGGCGGCAATGCCCCCGAAGCCGTAGAGAGGGGAAGCTTAGTCACGGATGCGCACGCGATTCTCATCAATGATCCACAACTGCCCCGCAGTACGTTCTACCGCCGAGAGCCGAATGCCCGCAAGTACCAGGCCGGCAAGTGCTGCCGCAGCCTGGGACGCCGGCCTCAATACCCAAATTCCTCTATGGCTACCCGGCGGGTACGCTCGGATGTCCGAGAAATCAAGATCAAGCGTGACCAGAATGCGATCTTCCGCTACGCAAGCAGCGAGCAGTTCCGGATCGGGAGCGCCTGCAAGACCCTCGGAGAGCGCGGTTTCGACGTCATGTCCTAGCGCTCGAAGTTCAGGCTCCACGCGCCGAGGAAGGTTCTCATCAAGCTTGAATCGAAGCGCCATCGCCCCCCTTTAGACAGGTGTTGGAACGATCCGTTCTCGGGCCAAATCAGCTGCGTAGCCGATCGCAGCAGGAATATGCTCCGGCTTCAGCGTAGGGTATTCGTCCAGGATCGATGCAAGTGTCTCACCTGCGGCAAGATTGTCCAGAACAACAGATACAGGTATCCGAGTCCCGCGAAAGCAAACTGTGCCGTGCATAACTGCAGGGTCTGAAGCGATATATGTTTTCCAGTCCATATTTGCCCTCGTCGCAGTCGTTACCCAATGCATCTTACATGCTTGCTCGACACGCTCCTGAATAGCGCCGTCAAGAGGGGACTGTCAAAGTCGATGCACAGCGAAGACTTGCCCTGATTACTTTGGACTCCCTATACCGAGTTGCGCTCTTATCGCTTCGTCTTGCGGGGTCGGAACGTGCCGTTCCCGTTCGTTACATGGAGCCTCAGTTTCAACCTCCACCCGATCTGACCTTACCATCAGTTTGCGTACGCGATCAACAAAACGCCTTTGCTCGATCGACTTGAGTTGATCGAGTGAAAGACAAAGTGTGCGTTCGCCCTCAAACCCCGAGGTCAAAACGATCTGTTCTATGGATGCCCCGCCACGCTTCTCGAATTCTGCAACAAGCTTGGCAACACCATTCCATGCTCCACTGTCTATTCCGCAGCATCGACTGCCGAACCTGACAATCAAGTGATACTGCTTTTCTGCGGAAAACGCCGCACTCATCGAGGCAGCTAGAAGCACCGAGATCAACGACCATCGAAGATGGCTCATGGATTGGCATCGCATGATAGGCATCTGAATCGCTACATTCATAGAGTGAGCAACATATTCAGGGCTATCCCGCTTCCGTTCCTACCGCCGCTTTCCCATCAGAACTTCGTCCGAATGCTGGCCAAGCGTTGGGGCGAGCCGGCGAATATCCGGCTGCGTCTTGGACCACTTTCCGGGAAAGCGCGCCACGCGCAACTTCCCCTCGGTAGGATGTTCGCGCTCATCCCAGAAACCCACCGCGTCCAGATGCGGATCATTGAACAGATCCTCGATCGAATTGACATTGCTGGCCGGGATATCCGCCGCCTCGAACAGTGCCAGCCATTCGCGCGAGCTCTTTGCCGGCATGTGCGCCGCGAGGAACGCTCCCATGTCCTCCGAATGAATGGTGCGCGTGGGCAGGTCCACAAAGCGCGGGTCGCGCACCAGCAAATCGGGCATGCCGATCATTGCGCCGAACTTTCTCCAGTGGTCATCGGTATAAACCACCACGCACAAATGCCCGTCACTTGTCGGGTACGGGCCGCGTTGAGTCGACAGCAGCCGCGTATAACCGGTCGGTCCGAGCGGTGGCTCGAACACCGCGCCGCCGATATGGTCGTTGACTACGAACTGCGCCATGGTCTCGAACATCGGCAGTTCGATGGACTGCCCTTCCCCCGTGCGCTCGCGATGGAACAATGCCGCGATCAGGCTGGTGGCGAGGTACATGCCCACGGTGCGGTCGCAGATGTTGATCGGCGCGTAGCTCGGCACGCCGTTTACGCGCTGGAACAGCGAGGAAATGCCCGCCGCCGCTTGCAGGATATCGTCGTAGGCAGGGCGGCCGGCATACGGCCCGCCTTCGCCAAAGCCGAACGCGCCGCACACGATCAGGCCGGGATTGATGGTCGACAGCGTTTCGTAGTCCAGCCCGAGGCGGCGCATGGCTTGCGGCCGGATGTTGTAGACCAGCACGTCCGCATCCGGCACCAGCGCCAGCAAGGCGTCCTTGTCCGCAGGCTTCTTCAGGTCCAGCACCACGCTGCGCTTGTTGCGATTGGCCTGCAGGAACAACGGGCCCATGCCCGCGTGCCTGTATGGCCCCACCTTGCGCATGGAATCGCCTGCCGGCGACTCCACCTTGATGACATCCGCGCCTAGATCACCGAGGATCTGGGTGGCGAAGGGCCCCATCACCACGGTGGTGAGGTCGAGTACGCGAACACCTTGAAGCGGACCTGCCATGGCGGTTCGAACCTTTTCGGTTGAGATTTTCCATCGTCGCTTGCCGGGCGCCTAGGATTGTTTCTTGTCCCAGTCGAGCCGCCAGCGGGTGCCGAGGTTGAAGCGATCGTGCGGATAGGTGTTGATGGATACCGACATCAGCGCGTCGCGCTGGCCGACGTAGTAGCGCAACACGCGCAGCGCCGGTGACCCGGCGCGCGCGCCCAGCACCTTGGCGATCTTGCGCGGCATCGCGAGGCAGCTGATCTCCTGGCGCAGTTCCACCACCTGCTCGCGATACATCTCCTCGATGAGCTTGTAGACCATGGCATCCGGTTCGCGCATGCGCTCACGGATGCCTTCAAAGGCCGGATGCACGAGGATCTCGGTGTAGACGATCGGGTCGGCCGCGCCGGCCACATGGCGCTGGGCGACAAAGCGATACCAGCGCTGCCCCTCGGTACCCGGCAAAATCACGGCCAGTTCGCCGCGCACGCTCACCCAGTCCTCGGCCAGAATGGTCAGGCGCGCCTCGCGGTTGTAGACAAACAATTCGGTGAGGTCTGAGACGCTGGCGGTATAGCGCGCGCTGGCGGTGCGTGCCATCACGGTGGTGCCGACGCCCGCCCTGCGCCGGACCAGCCCGGCATCACTGAGACGCCGGATCGCCTCCCTAGCCGTGTGGCGGGACACGCCGAATTTCTCGCAGATGTCCGCCTCGGTGGGCAGCATCTCCCCCACCTTGAAGGTGCCGCGCTCGATGTCGCGCATCAGCGCCTGGGCCACCACGGCGTAGCGCGGCGTGCTGGCGCCCAGCAAGGCGTTGCCGGTCACGCGGAGTCCCCCGGCGGGCTCGTCCGGAACGCGCCGCAAGCCATCGCGTCGCGCTGGCGCTTTGACGATGACTGGCTATAATGTCCGGACATTCGGATAATGTACGCATGCCCGCCAATCGCGTCAAGCGCGTCTTCTACGTCAACTGGTTCGGCCACCCGCGCTTTGCCGAGGTGCTGGCGGAACGCGCCGATTTCCGGCTTGACCGCCTGGTCGATGCCAGCGCCGCGGAAGAGGCCACGGCAGTGATCGCCGCCGCCCATGCCTACCAGGTGTCCTCGGGCATCAACGACCAGTTGCCGGCCTACCTCGTCAACGATGCGCTGCTGGCGCGCGCGCCAAACCTGCTCATCGTGTCCACCATCGGGGCGGGCTACGACACCGTGGACCTCGCCGCCTGCAACCGGGCCGGCGTGCTCGCGGTCAACCAGAGCGGCGGCGGCAACGCACAGGCGGTGGCCGAGCACATTCTCGGCATGATGCTGGGCCTGGCCAAGCGCATGCCGGAGGCGGTGGCGCGGATGCGTCGCGCACCCGGCATCGTCCGCGGCGACTACATCGGCCGCAATACACAGGGCAAGACACTGGGCATCATCGGTTTCGGCAACGTCGGACGCATTCTGGCTGCGATGTGTCGCGCCGCGCTGGGCATGCGGGTGTTGGTATGCGACTCGCACCGCTTGCCCGGGGAAATCGGCGCGGCCGGCTGCGAGCAGGTGGCGCTCGACACCCTGCTGCGCGAAGCGGACTACGTCTCGGTGTGTTGCGCCCTCAATGCCGAAACCCGCGGCCTGATCGGGGCGGCGCAGTTCGCCATGATGCGGCGCGACGCCTTTTTCATCACCACCGCGCGTGGCGGCATCCACGACGAGGCCGCCCTGGTCGCCGCGCTTCAGGAGAGTCGGATCGCCGGCGCGGGCGTGGATGTGTGGGACGTGGAACCACCGTCGCCGGATCACCCCTTGCTGGCGCTGGACAATGTGATCGCCACGCCGCATACCGGCGGCACCACGTTCGAATCGCGCATCCAGGCCGCCGAGGGCGCGGCCCGGAAAATCATCGCTGCGCTCGATGGCGGTCACCCTCCGCGCCTGCTCAACCCGGAGGCCTGGCCACGCTATTGCGAGCGTTTTGCAAATATCATGGGCTTTGCCCCGCATGACCCACGCGGCGAAGCCGCCACCACACAGGACGGCGCAGTGCGCCGCGAGACCCCCGCATGAGATTCGAAGCCCTGGCCAATACCCCCGATCGCATGGCGCTGCGCGAAGCGATGCGCGAAATCTGCGACCGTTTCGACGACGACTACTGGTCGCGCCTTGACCGCACCCATACCTTTCCATTCGAATTCGCCAAGGCCATCGCCGAGGGTGGCTGGCTGGGCATCGCCATGCCGGTCGAGTACGGCGGTGCCGGTCTGGGCGTGACCGAAGCGTCGATCATGATGCAAGTGGTGGGCGCCTCGGCAGGCTTCTTCGCTGCCTGCTCCACCATCCATATCAACATTTTCGGTCTGCATTCGATCGTCAAGCATGGCAGCGAGGCGCAGAAAAAGGAATGGCTGCCAAAGGTAATCAGCGGCGATATCCGCGCCTGCTTCGGCGTCACCGAGCCGGATGCCGGCCTGGATACGACCAAAATCACCACCCGAGCGGTCCGCAAGGGCGACCGCTACGTCGTGCATGGACAGAAGATCTGGACCTCCACCGCGCAGCAGGCACAGAAGGTGGTGTTGCTGGCGCGCACCACCCCCATCGAGGAATGCGCCAAACCTACCAATGGACTGACCCTGTTCTTCGCCGACCTGAACCCAAAATCCGTGAAGATCACGGAGATCCCGAAAATGGGACGCCATGCGGTCAACTCCAACCAGGTGTTCTATGACGGCCTGGAAGTGCCGGTGGAGCATCGCATCGGCGAAGAGGGCAAGGGCTTTCGCTACATCCTCGACAGCCTCAACCCGGAGCGCATCCTAAACGCCGCCGAAGTCATAGGCATGGGGCGGCGCGCGCTCGACAAGGCGGCCACGTATGCCAACGAGCGTGTGGTGTTCGGCCGTCCGATCGGCAAGAACCAGTCGATCGCCCATCCGCTGGCCGAATGCTGGTCGGAACTCTACGCCGCAGAACTCATGACCCTGCATGCCGCCGAGATGTACGATTCCGGCCAGCCCTGCGGCGCACAGGCCAACGCAGCCAAGTACCTGGCGGCCGACGCCGGCTTTCATGCCTGCGACCGCGCCATCCGCACCCACGGCGGCATGGGTTACGCTGCCGAATTCCATGTCGAGCGCTATTTCCGCGAAATGATCGCCTGCCAGCTGGCGCCGGTATCGCGCGAGATGATCCTCAACTTCATTTCCGAGCGCGAGCTCGGCTTGCCCAAATCCTACTGAGCGCCGATCATGAGCGACACGCCCTCCACCGATGTCATCCTCTCCGAACGGCGCGGCAACGCGCTGTGGATTTTCATCAACCGCGAGGCGCGCCGCAACGCCATCAACCCGGACGTCATTGCCGGGATCGAAACCGCGGTCCGTAGCGCCAACGCGGACAATTCGCTGCGCGCCATCGTGCTCACCGGCACCGGCCGCAAGGCGTTTTGCGCCGGCGCCGACCTGTCACGCGGCACCGGGGTATTCACCGAAGGCGGTGACGAGACCACCACCGATTTCGGCCGCCTGGCACGGGTGGTGCGCGACATCGGCATTCCCTTGATCGCACGTGTGAATGGCGACTGCGTCGCCGGAGGCATGGGCCTGATGGCCATGGCCGACCTCGCGATCGTGGCCGACCATGCGCGCTTCGGCCTGCCGGAAGCGAAGGTCGGCGTATTCCCGATGCAGGTGCTGGTATACCTGCGGCACATGATCCATCCGCGCCATGTCAACGAACTGTGCCTCACCGGCGAACTGATCAATGCCGCGCGGGCGAAGGAAATCGGCATCGCCAACGAAGTGGTTCCGTTCGAGGAACTGGACGCCCGCGTCGAAGCCCTTGTAAAGCGCATATCGGGCATGTCGCCGATGGCGCTCAAGCGCGGCAAGTACGCCATTGCGGCAATGGACTCCATGGCATTCCATGACGCGCTGGCTTTCGCCGAGACCCAGATCACGGTGGCCTCGCGCACTTCGGACGCGACCGAGGGACTGGCGGCATTCAACGAAAAGCGGTCGCCGCGCTGGGCCGTGGAGACCAAGCAATGAGTGACCGGATCGTACGCATAGGCGGCGCCTCAGGCGCCTGGGGCGACAGCCCGATGGCCATCGGCCAGTTGCTCACCGCCGAAGTCGACTACCTGATGATGGACTACCTGGCCGAAGTGACCATGTCGCTGTTGGCGCGGGCCAAATTGAAAGACCCGGAAGCCGGCTTCCCGCCGGATTTCGTCGGGTATCTCAAGCCGCACCTGGTCACCCTGGCCAGGCGCGGCATCAAGGTCGCCACGAATGCCGGCGGCGTCAATCCCCAGGCCTGCAAGCGCGCGCTCGAAGCCGCCTGCAAGGAAGCCGGCGTCGACCTGAAGATCGCGGTGGTCGAAGGCGATGACGTCATGCCGATGCTCGACACATTGCGCCGCGAGGGCGTGCGTGAATGGGTATCCGGCGAGCCCTTGCCGGCCCGCCTGCTCACCGCCAACGCGTATCTCGGTGCGCTCCCCATCGCTGCCGCACTGGCCAGGGGCGCGGACATCGTGATCACCGGGCGCAGCGTCGACAGCGCTACCGCGTTGGGCATACTGATGCACGAGTTCGGCTGGGCACAGGACGACTATGAACGACTCGCCGCAGGCAGCCTGGTCGGCCATATCCTGGAATGTGGGCCGCAAACCACCGGCGGCGTGTTCACCGACTGGGAGCAGGTGCCGGACTGGCACAACATCGGCTACCCGATCGCCGAATGCGTAGCCGATGGCAGTTTCATCCTTGCCAAACCGGCCAATACCGGCGGCATGATCACCCATGCGACGGTAGCCGAGCAGGTGCTCTACGAAGTGGGTGATCCGTCAGCCTACCTGCTGCCGGACGTCACAGCCGACTTCTCGCAGGTCAGGCTCGAGCAGGTCGGCCCGGACCGCATCAGGGTGAGCGGCGCACGTGGTCGTGCTCCCACCACGCAGTACAAGGTGTCCGCCACCTACCAGGATGGCGCGCGGGCGGTCGCCATGATCGCGATCGTCGGCTTCGATGCCGTCCGCAAGGCCGAACGCACCGCCGAAGCGCTGGTGGCGCGCGCAAGGATGATATTTGGCGAACGCAAGATCGCCGACTTCAGCGCCGTGCATGTGGAAGTGCTGGGCGCCGAAGCCTCCTATGGCGCGGGATCCCGCGCGCACCAGGCACGCGAAGTGGTGCTGCGTATGGTGGTCGAACATGCCGACCCCAAGGCGCTGGGCCTGTTCGCGCGCGAGATCGGCTCCGCCGGACTGTCGTTTGCGCAGGGAACGGCGGGCCTGATCGGCGGACGCCCGAAGCCCTCACCGGTGATTCGTCTTTACACTTTCTTTATCGACAAGCCGCGGCTCGACGTGACCGTGCATATCGGCGACGCCGCGCCGTTCACGGTGGCGATTCCGGGCGGCCAGCCGGCACAACCGGGCGCGATCCCGGGCCTGGCATCATGCGACCCTGTGCCGACCGGAGAGGATTGCGTCGAAGTCCCGCTCCTGCGCGTGGCCCATGCCCGCTCCGGCGACAAGGGGGATTCCTCCAATATCGCGATCTTCTGCCGCAAGCCGCACTACCTCTCCCACCTGCGCGCGGTGCTCACACCCGAACGCATCGCCGCGCATTTCGCCGGCACGGTGGCGGGCAAGGTCGAGCGCTTCGACGCGCCCGGCCTGCACGCGGTAAATTTCGTCATCGGCGAGGCGCTCGGCGGCGGCGGCATGGCCTCGCGGCGCATCGACCCGCAAGGCAAGGCCTATGGCCAGCGCGCCCTCGAAATGCTGGTGCCAGTGCCGCGCAACTGGCTAAGGGAGCATTGACCGATCCAGCCCGGTCGTCTACAACAACACGATTCCAAGGAGACCCACCATGAACAATACCCGCCGCCGCACGCTGGGCGCCGCAATGGGCGCAGCAGCACTTGGCGCCCTGCCGGCGCGAACATACGCACAGGCCTTTCCGGCGCGTCCGGTGACCATCGTGGTGCCCTACCCGCCCGGCGGTTCTTCCGAACAGGTGGCGCGTTCCATACAGGCGCGGATGTCAGCCGCGCTCGGACAGTCGGTGGTGATCGAAAACCGAGCCGGCGCGGGCGGCAGCATCGGCGCGGCCTCCGTGGCGAAGTCGGCGCCCGACGGCTATCGCATATTGATGGCCACGCAACCGATCATCACCATCAACCCGCACCTGCAAAAGGACATGGGCTTCGACCCGCTGAAGGACCTGACACCCCTGACCAACGGTGTCAACGCCGTCGTGGCGATTGCGGTAAGCGGCAGCTTGCCGGTGCAGAACCTGGCGGACTTGATCGCCTGGGGCAGGAAAAACCCGGGCGCCCTCACATTCGGATCGGCCGGCACCGGGTCGCCCCAGCATATCGGCGGCATCCTCCTGGGGCAGCGCGCGCAAATGCAGGTGACCCACGTCCCTTACAAGGGCGGCGGCCCCATGCTTACCGATCTACTCGCCGGTCACATCAAGATGGGCGTCGCCACCCTTTCGGTGTTCCGTCCCTTCGTGGCGGACAAACGCCTGAAGATTCTCGCCATCGGCGAACTGGCACGCTTTCCGGCAACCCCGGATATCCCGACGGTTGCCGAAACCATACCCAACTTCGAGCTTTCCACCTGGCTGGGGTTCTACGGCCCCGGCGGCCTGCCGGCCGATATCACCCGCACCTTGTCCGGCGAGCTGGCCAAGGCACTCAAGGCCGACGAGGTCCGCGGCAAGCTCGCGGACGCCGGCCTGCTGGTCGCGGCGGATGGTCCCGAGGCGCTGGCGAAGCTGGGGCGCACGGAGCACGAGCTCTACGGCCGCATCATCCGCGACAACCGCATCACCGCGGAATGACCATGGCGGCATGCACGCGCCCGGTTCCATCGCTTGCAGCCGTCTGCCGGACGATGGCCGGATGACCGGACTGACATCGGCACTCGCCGAACTCGTCTCCTCGCTCGAGGACATCCCGCAAGCCGCCGCGGCCACCGCCCAATTGGGCATCATCGACGCGTTCGGGGTGATGCTGGCTGCGCGCAACGAACCCATCGTGGGCGCAGTACGGTCCGCTGCGGTCAATGGCGGACCATGCAGCGTGCTGCTGCAAACGCAAAAAGCAGCGCCGGAAGCAGCGGCGATGATCAATGCCACGGCGACGCATGCGTTCGCCATGGATGACGTCGCCGCCGGGTGCCACCCCAGCACCATCCTGATGCCGGCCTTGCTCGCCTGCGCCGAAATCCAGGGTGCCTCGGGCAGCGAACTGTTGCGGGCCTACGTGGCAGGCTTCGAGGTGCTGGCTGAACTCGCGGCGCGCGAACCGGATTCGCTACACGCCACCGGCTGGCACCCCACCGGCCTGTTGGGGCCGGTGGCAGCGGCCGCCGCCGTGGCCACCCTGATGCGGCTGCCCGCTGGGCAGTGTGCCAATGCGATGGGCATCGCCGCCAGCATGAGCGGTGGCCTGCAGGGAAATTTCGGCACCCAGACCAAGGCATTGCATGCCGGCCGCGCATCGAGCGCCGGCGTGGCGGCGGCGCGCCTGGCCGCAGCAGGCGTGACCGCGGCGCCGGATATCCTCGAGTCCCCCAAGGGATTGCTGCGCACCATATCGCCTCACGGTCGCGTGCGCGTCGACGGCCCGCCCGGATGCTCGCCCGACCACTTGCGCATCCTCGCCGACGGCCTGTCGATCAAGAAATACCCGATGTGCTACACCACCCATCGCATCATCGACGCGGCGCTCGGCATCGCCGCGACTCCCGGGTTCGAAAGCGCGCAGGTGGAGCGCATCGTGGTGTCAATTGGCGCGCATCAGGCCGCGATGGCGAAGCATCATCGCCCGCGCAACGCGCTTGAAGCCAAGTACAGCGTGGAATTCGCGGTAGCCGGCGCGCTCGCAGCCGGCGCGGCCGGTTTCGCCGAACTTGACGAGGCATTCGTATCTTCGCCTCCGGTCAGGCGCCTGATCGAAACAACCGAAATCAGACTGCAAAGCGAGGCCAGCACTGACGATCCGGTTTTTGCGCCGGCCGACCGGGTGGTCGCGCACATGCGGGATGGATCGAACATCGACAGTGGTGAAGTGCACTACGCGCGCGGGCACGCGCGACTGCCGGTAGAGGGCGCCGACGTGCGGCGCAAGTTTGTCGATTGCGCCAGGCACGGCGGCTGCGCCGACGCCGACGGCCTGTTCGAATGGCTCGGTCAGCTTGGTGCGATTGCCGACATGCGCGACCTGGCAAAGCGCGCTTCCGGCATGGTTGGCGCCGGCTGATGGCCCGGCCAACGCACGCCGGCCGGCCCGCCGACGCTGCCTGCAAGCGCCTCCTTACCCGCCAGCCGACTTCCAGCCTCCGCCCAAGGCCTTGACCAGGTCGGCCACGGCACTGCGTTGCGCGCCGATGGCGTCCACGCGCGCCAGCTCCGCCGCGAGCAGGTTGCGCTCGGCATCAAGCACATCGATCAGGCTGGAGACCCCGTTGTCATAACGCAGCCGCGCCAGCTTGAGGGCCTGTGCCAGCGCGGCGCTGCGACGGGCCTGGGTCTGCATCGTTTCCCGCGCCGCCTCATGCGCGGCAATGGCCACACGTACGTCCGCAAACGCGCTTTGCACCGCCTTCTCGTAATTGGCCAGGGCCTCCCTTTGTCGCGCGCTGACCACCTCCACCTGCGCATCCAGGCGGCCCGCATTCCAGATCGGCGCGGTCAAGCTGGCGGCGAACTGCCAGATCAGCGCCGGGCCACTGAACAGGTTGGACAGCGAGGCGCTTTCACTACCCATGTAGCCGGTCAGCCCGATGACCGGAAAATAGGCCGCGCGCGCGGCGCCGATGCGCGCGTTGGCCGCAATCAGGCGCTGTTCGGCCTCGCGGATGTCGGGGCGGCGTTCCAGCAACTGTGACGGCAGGCCCTCGGGAACCACGACCGCCGCGGCAATCGCCGGTGCACCGCCGGAGGCCGCGACGGCCTTCTTCTCCCACACCTCGCGCGGACTGCGTCCCAGCAATACCATGAGGCGCGCATCGTCGGTCTCGCGTTCCCGAACAATGGCAGTCAGCGACGCCTGCGCGTTATCGCGTTCGGCCTCGACCTGGCGCAACTCGAACTCGGAAGCCACGCCCGCCTCGAAGCGCTTCTTCTGCAACTCCACCAGCTGGTCGCGCGTGGCCAGGGTGCGCCGTGCAACCTGCTCCTGCGCATCCAGGGCGGTGATCGAGAAATACGCCTTGGCGACATCGGTGGTCAGGGTCAGCAGGATCGCGTCACGGCCGGCCTGGCTACCCGCCAGCTCGGCACGTGCCGCCTCGCTGGCCCGCGCATACTTGCCCCAGAAATCGGTCTCGTAGGAAGCAGACAAGGTTGCGCGCGTGGTGTTGGATTCGACGGGCATGCCGGGAAACAGCGGCACGGCGCCGCGCTGGGTGCTGCGGGTGCGCGAGCGCGTGACGCCCGCACCGACTGCCGGATAGCGATCCGCGTCGGCCACGCGCACGCCGGCGCGGGACGCATCGATGCGCGCCGCCGCGGCCACCAGGTCCCGATTGGCCGACAGTGCCGTATCGACCAGGGTCGAAAGTGTGTCATCGCGAAAGATGGTCCACCATTTTTCCGGCGTCGCCACCGCGCCACCTGGTGCTGTTCCCCAGGCTGCAGGCAACTCCATTTCCGGACGCTTGTAGTCCGGTCCGGTGGTGGTGCAGGCCGCGGCAGCGAATGCAAGGCCGGCCACGAGGATTCGCCTAAACATGAGCTTGCCCCTCCGGTCCGGTGCCGCGCGGCACATGGTGCGGCACCTCGACAGACGACAAGGCCAGCTCCCTCGCATGGGACGCCTCGGCACGTATCTCGGCAGCACTGCGTTTCTCGCGCCAGCTCCTGTCGACGATCAGCTTGAAAAAGAAGGGGATGAAGAAGATCGCCAGGAAGGTCGCGGCGAGCATGCCACCCATGACACCGGTACCCACCGACTGGCGCGCTCCAGCCCCGGCACCGGACGAAATGGCCAGCGGCAACACGCCGAGGATGAAGGCCAGCGAGGTCATCAGGATGGGACGGAAGCGCAGCCTTGCCGCCTCCGCGGCGGCAGCCGCCGTTGACAAGCCCTCATGGTGCTTGAGTACCGCGTATTCGACGATCAGGATGGCGTTCTTGGCCGCCAGCCCCAGCAGGGTCACCAGGCCGATCTGGAAATACACGTCATTGTTCATGCCGCGCAGCCACACCGCCGCCAGTGCGCCGAACATGCCGAATGGCAGGGCCAGCATCACCGAGAGCGGGAGGGACCACTTTTCGTACTGGGCGGCGAGGATCAGGAACACCATCACCACCGCCATGCCGATGGCAAGACCCGCAGTGCCGGTGGAGCGCTTTTCCTGGAACGAAGCGCCGCCCCAGTCGTAGCTGAAGTCCGGCGGCAACACCTCCTTGGCGACACGCTCGACCGCGGCAATGGCCTGCCCGGAACTCACACCCGGGGCACCGGAGCCGAACAGCTTGACCGCCGGCAGGTTGTTGAACCGGTCCATGGTCTCGGGGCCCGACGAGAATTTCACGGTGGCCAATGAGGCCAGCGGAATCATCTCGCCCGCATTTGGCCCCGACGATGAGCGTACCCACGCGCTGCCGATGTCGCCGGGCGACTTGCGAAAACGCGGCTCGGCCGACATCAGCACCTGCCAGGTACGACCGAACTTGTTGAAGTCGTTGACGTAGTAGCTGCCCATCGAAGCGGCCAGGCTGTCGAACAGGCCATCCACCGGCACACCCAACGCCTTGGCTTTGACCCGGTCGACATCGACATACAGCTGCGGCGTGTTGGGGCGCCAGAAGGTGTTGATCATGCCCAGCTGCGGTTCCTTCGCGGCACGCGCCAGGAACTGCTGCTTGACCTCGTCGAGCCGCTTGGCGCCGCCCTCGCCGCGGTTCTGCAGGTACAGCTCGAAGCCGCCCGCATTGCCCAGGCCGAAGATCGGCGGCGGTGCGAAGGCGAGCACCAGTCCTTCCTTGATGCCCCCGGTCTTCATGAAAAACTCGCCCACCAGTTGCTTGGTACCCACTGTGCGCTCGTCCCAGTGCGTCTGGGTGACGAAAATGGTCGCGGCGTTGTTGCGGTAGCCGCCGCCGAGGAAGTCGAAACCGGTGAAGGCGATCACGTCGCGATTGGCGGGGTTGGACTTGATGATGTCGGTGACCTGGCGCACGATCGCATCGGTGCGTGCGAGCGACGCGCCGTCCGGCAGGATCACCGCGGCGATGTAGTAGCCCTGGTCTTCGTCCGGCACCAGGCTGCCGGGCGTGTGCTTCCACAGGAACCCGGTAATGCCCCACATGCCCACCACCAGAACGATGCCGACCAGCCCGCGCCGGATCATCCAGATCACGCTGTCGGCGTAGTGGTTGGTAATGCGGCCAAACCAGTCGTTGAACCACACGAAGAAGCGCGCGGGCTTGTGCTCTCCACGCTTCAGGATCAGCACGCACAGGGCCGGCGTGAGGGTAAGCGCGACGATGCCGGATATCACCACCGCGATCGAGATGGTGATGGCGAACTGGCGGAACAATTCACCGGTGAGGCCGCCCAGGAAGGCGATCGGCACGAACACCGCGCACAGCGTGAGCACGATGGCGATCACCGGGCCGGTGACCTCAGTCATCGCCTTGATGGCCGCCTCGCGCGCCGACTTGTGCTCTTCGTGCATGATGCGCTCGACGTTCTCCAGCACGACGATGGCATCATCGACCACGATACCGATCGCCAGCACCATGCCGAACAAGGTCAGGGTGTTGATCGAATACCCGAGCAGCAGGAGCCCTGCGAAGGTGCCGATCAGGGAAACCGGCACGGCAATGATGGGGATCAGCGTGGCGCGCCAGTTCTGCAGGAACAGGTAGACCACGAGGATCACCAGCAGCATGGCTTCGGCGAGGGTCTTGACCACCTCGCGGATCGAGACCTCGACAAAGCGCGTGGTGTCGTAGGGGATCGAATAGGTCAGGCCGGGGGGGAAACGTTCCGACAGACCGGACACGGCCTTCTTCACATCGGTGGCCACATCGAGCGCGTTGGCGCCCGGCTGCAGGAACACGCCGATCAGGGTGGAAGGCTTGTTGTTGGTACGGCCGATGAAGTCGTAGTCCTTGCTGCCGAGTTCCACGCGGGCGACGTCGCCGAGGCGAACCGTGGTGCCATCCGGATTGGCGCGCACGATGATCTCCTCGAACTCGCGCGGCTCCGACAGGCGGCCCTTGGTGGTGACCGTATAGACCAGTTCCTGCGGCGTGCCGGTGGGCGCCTGTCCGATCTTGCCGGCGGCGAACTGGGCGTTCTGCTCGTTGATCGCGCGGCTGAGGTCGGCCGTGGAAAGCTTCAGTTGGGCCAGCTTGTCCAGGCGTACCCAGATACGCATGGCGTAGTCCTTGGCGCCGAAGATCTGCACGTTGGTGGTACCGGGCACGCGCTTGATCGCGTCGAGCACGTTCAGGGTGACGTAGTTGCTGGTGAACAGGTCGTCATGCGTGCCGTCCGGCGAGTAGAAGGACAGCACCTGCAGGAACGACGAGGACCCCTTCACCACCGTGACGCCCTGGCGGCGCACTTCGGCCGGCAGACGGGCCTCGACCTGCTTGACACGATTGTTGACGTTGAGCGCCGCCTGGTCGACGTCGGTGCCGATATCGAAGGTGACCTGGATCTGCACCACGCCATTGGAGGCCGAGGTGGAGCTCATGAAGATCATCTTCTCGACGCCGGTGATCTGGTTCTCCAGCGGCGCGGCCACGGTCTGTTCGAGCACGTCGGCGGAGGCGCCGGGATAGACCGCCTGCACGGTGACCACCGGCGGCGCGATTTCCGGATACTGGGCGATCGGCAGCGCGCGCACCGCCGCCAGGCCCGCCAGGACGATGAAGATCGACAACACCGCCGCGAAGATCGGGCGGTCTATGAAGAAGCGGGAGAACATGCCGGCCCCCTACTTCTTTTCGGCCGGTTTGGATTCGGCGGGCTTCGCCGCTTCCGGCTTCTGTGCGTCCTTCGCGGCGTCCTTGCCTGAACTCGCGGGCCCTCCGGGCGGCGCGCTGCCGGGCGCCGCCACCGACACCGGCGCGCCCGGGCCGATCTTCATAACGCCATCGGTGATCACGCGATCTCCCGCCTTGAGTCCGGAACGGATCACCCAGGCATCGCCGGCCCATTCACCCACATCGACCGGTCGCGCATCGGCCTTCTCCCCTCCCTTGTCGCCCGCCGACACCACGTAGACGAACTTTCCGGCAGGCCCTTCGAGCACTGCGCGCTGCGGCACCTTTACCGCGCCCTTGCGCACCGCGCCGGTCAGGCGCACCTTGACGAACTGGCCGGGCCGAAGCAGCGTATCCGGGTTGGGCAACTCCGCGCGCGCATCGCTCATGCCGGTGGCGGGATTGATGCGAACGTCCGAGAAATCGAGCTTGCCGGTCTTGCCGAAGGCCGAACCGTCCCCCAGGCGCACTTGCACTTCGAACTTGCCGCCCGCGGGCAGCGTCAGGGCGCCGCTCTCGATGTCCTTGCGCAGCTTGGCCTGGTCATTGTCGGGAATACCGAAATTGATGAAGATGGGATTGACCTGCGAAACGATGGTCAGAAGGACATCGGGGCCCGATACCAGGGCGCCCTCGCTCTTGAGCGAGCGGCTGGCCAGGCCGCTGAGAGGCGACTCTACCCGCGCATAACGCAGGTTGAGTTGCGCCTCGTTCAGGCGCGCCTGTGCGCCCTTCATGTCGGCACGCGCGACCTGTTCGCCGGAAACGGCATCGTCATAGTCCTTCTGACTGACTGCCTTCGCCTCGATCAGCGGCTTCAGGCGCACCGCTTGCCGCTGGGACTGCGCCAGGCGTGCCTCGGCGCTTGCGAGATCGGCTTCGGCCTTGGCGGCGGCAGTCAGGTAGGGCGCGGGGTCAAGCGTGAACAGCGATTGTCCCGCCTTCACCTGCGCGCCTTCGACGTAGTTTCGCTTCATCAGGATCCCGGTGACGCGAGCGCGGATTTCCACTTCGCGCGAACCGGCGGTCTGGCCGACATACTCGTATTCCACCGGCAAGTCCGCGGGCTGCACGGTCATCACCGATACCGGGGCTGGCGGATATCCACCCGGCGGACCGCCCGCAGGCTGGCCACAGGCAACAAGAGTCGCAGAAGCAAGCAAAACCAGGTAGCGGGAGGATGCGAACGGGTTGAGAGCCGGCATGATGGCGATCCTGGGGTAAGGATGGGGGGATGGCGGATTGGCGCTTGTGGCGCGGACCGCGTATATTACATACATTCGTGAATGTATGTAAACTCACGTTCCAAACAGGGTTATGTACGCGGCTTCTGCCGCAACCCGAAACAAAACGGGAGACGACGATCATGGTCCGGCGCACCAAGGAAGAAGCCCAGGAAACCCGCACCCGCATCCTTGACACGGCAGAGCACCTGTTCAGCGACCGCGGCGTGGCACGCACCTCGCTCGCCGACCTGGCGGATGCCGCCGGCGTCACGCGGGGTGCGATCTATTGGCACTTCCGCAACAAGGCGGAGCTGTTTGACGCGATGATGTCGCGCGTCACCCTGCCGATGGAAGAACTGGCCCGCCAGGCGGGTGACGCCGCCATCGCCGACCCGCTCGCCTTCGTGCGCAGTTGCGCCGTCAACGTCCTGGAACTCACGGCCACGGACCCGCAATGCCAGCGGGTATTCGAGATCATGTGCCACAAGTGCGAGTATGTCGGCGACATGGAGGCGCTCAAGACGCGCCATATCGAAAGCCGCAAGCAATGCCTGGGCAGCATCGAGCTGGGCATCGCGCGCGCAGTCCTGGCGAAGCTGCTGCCGGCCGATGTGGATCCGCGCCGGGCCGCGATCGGTCTGTCGGCGCTGATCGACGGGCTCATCAACAACTGGCTGCTGGACCCGCAATACCACTCGCTCAAGACGGACGGCGCACGCATTGTCGACACCTACCTCGCCGGATTGGGCGCGTCGCAATCGGCCTTGGCGACGGGCAAAAAAAACGGGCGCGCGGTCGGAAACCGTGCGCCCGGCACCGCTGCCTGACGGCAGCGGCATCGCGTTCGACTATGCCTTCTTGCGGGCCAGCGCCTGCAAGGTGTAGTTGTCGAGGAAGTTGTCGGCCACGCGCCACCAGGCCGATTGGTCATCGCGGAACTTGGACCATGAGGCGTACATCTTGCCGAAGTCAGCGTTCTTCTGCGCGTATTCATTGAGCAGCTCGTTGGTCACCTTGTAGGCCGCTTCCATCACGTCCTTGGGGAACCAGCGCAACTGCGCGCCGCCGCCTACCAGGCGCTTCAGCGCCGCCGGGTTCTTGGAGTCGTAGTTGGCGAGCATGCGCACCCATTGCTCGGTAGCGGCGGTTTCAAAGGCCACCTGATAGGCCTTGGGCAGGGCCTCCCATGCCTTGACGCCGACCAGCGCGGTCATCTGCGCGCTGCCTTCCCACCAGCCCGGCGAGTAGTAGTACTTGGTCACCTTGGACAGGCCAAGCTTTTCGTCGTCGTAGGGGCCGACGAATTCGGCCGCGTCGATGGTGCCGCGCTCGAGCGCCGGGTATATGTCACCTGCGGCGAGTTGCTGAGGCACAACGCCCAGCTTGGCCAGCGCCAGGCCGCCGAATCCGCCGATGCGCATCTTCAGGCCCTTCAGGTCGGCAACGCTCTTGATCTCCTTCCTGAACCAGCCGCCCATCTGCACGCCGAAGTTGCCGCACGGGATTGCAATGCAGTTGTGCTTGGCGAACTGCTCGCGCACCATCTGCAGGCCACCGCCGTAGTACATCCATGCCGCCTGCTGGCGCGGATTAAGCCCGAACGCCAGCCCCGCATCGAAGATCAGGGCGGGATCCTTGCCGAAATAGAACGACGAGAACGCCTGGCCCGCCTCGACCGTACCGTTCGAAACGGCATCCATCACCTGCAGGCCGGGCACGATTTCGCCGGGGCCGAACAGCTTGATTTCGAACTTGCCGTCGGTGAGTTCACCGATGCGCCGGCACATCTCGTCGGTCGAGCCGTAGCAGGTGTCGAGCGTCTTGGGGAAGCTCGCCGTCATGCGCCACTTGACCGTGGGGGACTGGGCGTGGACGGCGGGTGCCGCCAGTGTCGCACCGGCGCCGAGGGCGGCACCGGTAAGGAATTTGCGTCGTTCCATCAATCGTTCTCCTTTGATTGCAAGTTCACAGTTGTGGTGGCCCGAATCCGTGCCGAGGGCGAACCAAATCGTACCCGGTCCGGCGTTTCGCTGCCGGCTGCGGCGTCCGGAAATAAAAGTGGTGCGGGATCAGGCCCCGGCGAGGCGCCGGTCTTCGTCAGGCGTCAACACCGGGCCGTCGAGCGTGACCGGCGCCGACTCGAGGCGGAAGCGCGCGATCACCGGCTTGAGTTCCTCGCGTACGTGCCGGTCGCTGTAGCCGTTGAAAAGCGTGCCGATGAGGCTGCGCTTGACGTCACTGGTGCCCATGAACCAGTCGGCGATCGGAAATGTCAGGTTCATGTTGTACTTCATCATGATGCCCTGGTTGTGATGCGCGGTATGGTGGCGCCGGATGGTATTGATGAAGGGCATGTTGGCCACGAACGCGTTTTCGTGCACATGGCAGCAGTAGTGGAAGGTTTCGTAGATCAGGTATTGCCCGACCATGGTGATGAAGAGGATGTAGCCGGCATTCGGATTGATGAGCCACCCGGCGATCCCGCCGAACACCAGGCCCATCGAGGCGAACACCGCCAGCACGCGCCACGGAAAGAACACGATGCGGAATTCGCGCGTGGTATCAATGGTCGAATCGTTGTCGGTGAAGTACTGATGGTGCTGCCTGGTATGGCGGTCATAAATCGCGCGCAGGGCGAACACGTCAACCAGCCTGTGCATCACGTAGCGGTGCATGAACCACTCGAAGAAGTTGCCGACGATGAATACCGGCAGGATCAGCAGCCATTCCCAGGTGGCGTTGGTGAGGCGCCCGACCGACCACCAGATGGCGGTGATGCCCACGCCATACATCACCGCGATATGCACCAGACCGTTGTAATACGGGCTGATGTCGGCCTTGTATTTTTCGCGAAACTTGCGCTGGCGTTCGGTCATCATTTGAGATCGCTCCTCGGTGACTTGCTGTGCGGGCAACTGCTCGCCGGCCGTTGATACGGTCCTGATATATCATTAAAATATCAATCACACCGCTTGTCAACCCCGCCCGCCCCGGAACCTGAACACCCGTCACGATGCCCGCCCCCCGCAAGGAGTCCCTCGAAGGCGACGCGATGCAGTCCCTGGCAGAGCGTGCCTACACCGACATCGAGGAACTGATCGTCACGCTCAAGCTGGCGCCGGGTGCGGTCCTGACCGAGGCCACGCTTTCCAAGCAGCTCGGCATCGGCCGCACACCGATCCGCGAGGCGCTGCAGCGGCTTGCACGCGAACGCCTGGTGCGCATCCTGCCCCGGCGCGGCGTGATGGTCTCGGAAATCGATATCAAGGCGCAACTCCGCTTGCTCGAATTGCGCCGCGAAGTCGAGCGGCTCATCGCACGCAGCGCCGCCCGACGCTCGGATGCCGCCCAGCGCCGCCAGTTCGCCGCGCTCGCGGAACGCATGGAGAAGTGCGCGGCGGCCAGCGACGAGGTGGCATTCATGCGCGCCGACCGCGAGTTCAACGACCTTTGCGTGGCGGCCGCGCACAACGAGTTCATCGTCGGTGCCATGGACATGATGAGCTCGCTGTCACGGCGCTTCTGGTTCCTGCACTATCGCCAGGCGGCGGACATGCCGCTGACCGCGCGGCTGCACGCCGCGGTCGCGCGCGCGATCGCCGATGGCGACGAAGCCATGGCGGCCCGCGCGAGCGACGAACTGCTGGACGTGATCGAACGCTTCACACGGGCCACAGTGTCAGTGGAATTTTGATCCAGCGCATTAAATAGGAATCTTTCTCATTGACAAGATCAATGGTAATGAGAATAATTCGCATATCGCTTCTATTCCTCCCCCTCTGCCATGAAATCAGCCCGTCTCGCCTTCGCCGTCGCCGCCACCCTGTCCGCCCTCGCGGCGCTACCAGCCGCCGCACAGGAAAAGGTTCTCAACCTCTATTCGGCGCGCCACTACTCTACTGACGAGGCGCTCTACGCCAACTTCACCAAGGCCACCGGCATCCGCATCAACCGCATCGACGCCGGCGACGAGCAATTGCTGGAGCGTCTGAAAACCGAAGGCGCCAACAGCCCGGCGGATGTATTGCTGCTGGTGGACGCGGCGCGCCTCTGGAACGCCCAGCAGATGGGCTTGTACGCGCCGGTGAAGTCCGCGCTGCTGGAGGCCCGCATCCCTCCCGAACTGCGCGACCGCGATGGCAACTGGTTCGGCTTTTCCACCCGCGCCCGGGTGATCGTCTACAACAAGGTCACGGTCAAGCGCGAGGACGTCGCCTCCTACGAGGCGCTTGCCGACCCCAAGCTCAAGGGCAAGGTATGCACCCGCTCGGGTTCGCATCCCTACATGTTGTCCCTGGTGGCGGCCGTCACCGAGCACGACGGTGAAGCCAGGGCCGAGGCGTGGGCGAAAGGCGTGGTGGCCAATTTCGCCCGCAAACCCGCCGGCGGCGATACCGACCAGATCAAGGCTGTCGCCAGCGGCGAGTGCGGCGTGGCATTGACCAACACCTACTACTGGGTGCGGCTGCTCAAATCCACCAAGCCCGACGAGCAGGAGATCGTCAAGAAAGTCGGCTTCATATGGCCCAACCAGACGAGCTACGGCACGCACGTCAACGTGGCCGGCGGCGCCATGCTGAAGAACGCGCCCAACAAGGAAGCGGCGGTCAAGTTCCTCGAATACCTGGCAAGCGACGAAGCGCAGGGCTACTTCGCCAACGGCAACAACGAATGGCCGGTGGTGAAGACCGCGGTACTGAAGAATCCGGAACTCGATTCGCTGGGCAGGTTCAAGATGGACCCGATCGGCCCGGCAGTGTTCGGCAAGAACACCCCGCTGGCGCAGCGCATCGTCGACCGCGCCGGCTGGCGCTAGGCGGGCCAGGCAAATGGCCACCGACGACCGCAAGCCTGAAGTGACGCACGCTCAGGCCCCGGCCGGCACCAAGTCCGCCACCTCCACGCCGCATATCCGCAGCGACGAGCTGTTCGGCGGCGCGCAGGAAGTGTTGATCCGGCACAACGAACGTGATTACCGTCTGCGCGTCACAGCGCAGGGAAAACTGATTCTGACCGCGTAGCACCCCGCAAACACCTGCAGTACCGCTTAACCGCAAAGCCAGCAAGTCAGCCAGGTCCCAAGCGAGGTTTCCCCCGCCTGCAGATTGATCGCATCCGTCCTTGCGACCGCTGTTCCGGCGCAACAGCACCGGCCGACCGACTCAAGGAAGTCACCGTCAGTTCGACGCGCACCGAGCGCAAACAGGCCGACGTGCCCGGCACCGTGACCGTCCGGCGAAGAACGGCACGCAGACCGTCGCGGCGTGGGTGGAGTTTCCGGTCCGGTTCGAACTGACGAACTGAATGACGCAACCAAGGTAGGATGCGGACGATCGAACCCGCTCCCTCAACCCGTCTGCACGTATCGGTCGCGGCCACTCTGGCGGCGGCACTGCTCTGCGCCGCCTGCGCGACCGCCCCGACGCCGCTCGATCCGGCGACGGAATTGCGTGCGCATCCAGTTGTGCTGCTGGGCGAAGTCCACGACAACCCGCTGCATCACCGCTTGCGCCTTGAAGCGCTGACCGCCGCACTTGAAGGCGACCGCAGCGGCCGCTATCGCCCGGCGCTGCTGATGGAACAATTCGACCGCGAACGCCAACCGCAGATCGAACGCGCGCGACGCGAGAAGCCCGGCGACGCAGATCACCTGATCGGACTGGCCGCGCCAGCGCCGGCGCGTCCCGGCGGACAGGGCTGGAACTGGTCGTTCTACGAGCCGTTTGTCGAACTCGCGCTGCGCTTCGACCTGCCGATCGTCGCCGCCAACCTGTCGCGGGCCGACCTGATGCGGGTGGCGCAACAGGGTTTCGCCGCCGTGTTCGGCATGGACGAGATGCGCCGCCTGGGTTTGGACCGCGCGCTGCCGGCGGCGCTGCTGCCGGCGATGGCTCGCGCGCAGATCGCGCGCGACGCCTACATGGCCCTGAAAATCGACGAGCATCGCACGCGCGGCGCGGTGCTGCTGGCCGGCAACGGCCACGTGCGCCGCGACATTGGCGTACCGCGCTGGCTGGCCTTGGCGACCGGCGTGCAGGCAGTCGGCTACCTCGAAGCACCGGCGGATGCGGCGGATCCGCGCTATACCCGCGTGGTCGTCACCGCGCCGGCCGAACGCCCCGACCCGTGCGCGGCCTTTCTGCGATCGCGCCCGCGGGCGCAAGGGGGACAGTGATGTCGGAAACACCTCGGCGTGCCACCGACGCACCCCGATTCGAAAGCTTGAGCGGCACGGACCGGTCCCCGCTGGCCGGCGCATGTTTCAAGTGTCGGGTGAGGAGACCGTTGAACCGGCGAGAAGGCACGGGCTGAGAACCGTGCTGAACGCGCAAACCGGATCGATTCAGACCTCCAATCGTGCGGCCGGTGTGACTTGGACTCGCCTCGCATTCAGACAAGTCGGACCCAGTCACGAGTAGGCGTGCCGGCCGCCCTACCCAATACCGGCAACCACAGCCGACGTGGATCGCGACGGCCATCTTGCGAAGTCGATGCGTTAGCATGGATGAAGCGCCTGCTCGATACACATTTTTTGTTGGACCTACGGAGAGTCATTTATGTCGCTCACGCTTCTTTTGCGTTGCAGCAGCTTGGAGGAGACCCGCGCCTTCTATCGGTCGGTACTCGGCTTCAATGTGACTGACACAGCCGGCACAATCACGGCAGAGAAGCACGGCGGCAAACTCATCTTCACCGTGCAGGACCTCTGGCAAAGCCAGCCGGCGTTCTCTGGCACGATCTACTTGACGGTTCCAGATGCAGACGGTTTCTTTGCTCTAGTCAAGGACACGGTGACGGTGGCTTGGCCAATTCAGGACATGCACTATGGTTCCAGAGAGTTCGGTATCAAGGATTGCAATGGCTACCATTTGGCCTTCCAGCAGCAGGTCCTACAGGGCGCGCAAGCCGCGGAAACCCTCTAATCTGTCCAGCGTCACACCGGCCGAGTTGCTGTATGGCATCGGCGGCTGCCCACCGGGCGTCTCTAGACACCGCGCGAGGTTCCCGCGCCCTACCCGCCACATTCCTCCATGTCATCGACCCAGATCAAATCCGTCTCCTGCCTGCAGGTGCGCCTGCCGTTCAATCACGGCGCCCCCGCCCCGCTATTTGCGGGCAAGCCTCGCACCACCCTTGACAGCGGATGGATCCGGGTTGAGCTGAACAACGGCATTGTGGGTTGGGGCGAGTCTTACGGTGCCGACCTCGACG
The DNA here is from genome assembly GCA_965279115.1 of Burkholderiales bacterium. Lineage (GTDB taxonomy): Bacteria > Pseudomonadota > Gammaproteobacteria > Burkholderiales > JAEUOS01 > JAEUOS01. The sequence continues at coordinate 5,025,905 of OZ257137.1, read as the reverse complement.
CCCTGTCGTCGATCTTCCGCCATCGTGTCGCGCCCCTGGCGATCGGGCGCGACGCCCTCGACGACATGCTGATGCTGTCGCTGCAACGCGCGCTGCACCTGATGGGCCGGTCCGGCCCGGTAGTGCATGCGCTGAGCGGACTGGATATCGCCCTATGGGATATCCGCGGCAAGCTGGCCGGCGTGCCGCTCTACCAGTTGCTGGGCGGCGCGAAGCGCACACGCCTGCGCGCCTATTCTTCGCTGCTGCAGTACTACGGTGACACCGAAGCGGTGCGGCGCAACGTCGCGCGATCGCTCGACGCCGGCTATGGCGCGGTGAAGCTGCACGAGAAGGACTTCGACGCCGTCGCGGCGGCGCGTGGCGTGATGGGCGCCGGCGTGCCCTTGATGGTGGACGTCAATTGCGCCTGGGATCTGGAACAAGGGACGCAAGCCGTGCGCCGGATGGCCCCGCTCGATCTGCACTGGATCGAGGAGCCGCTCTGGCCACCGGAAGACATCCGCGCCCTGGAGGTGCTTGGGCAACAAACCGGTGTGCCAACCGCCGCGGGCGAGAATGCCAGCAGCGTGCAGGAGCTTTCCGGTATGGTGTCCTCCCAATCGGCCAACTATGTGCAGCCGAGCGCCATCAAGTGTGGCGGCGTGACGGCGCTGTGGCAGGTCGCCCGGCAATGCGCGGGTTCAACCGTGAAGCTCGCACCGCACGCGGCCTACTTCGGGCCGGGCTATCTGGCAACCCTGCATGTGCTGGCAGCGCACGCAGACGAGGTCGTGGTCGAGCGGATTTTCTGCGATCTGGGCCATGTCCCGTATCGCGATTCGGTGCCGTTGCGCGATGGCGCGTTCGACCTGCCCGACCGGCCGGGTTTGGGCGCCGACCCGGAGCCCGGATTGCTTGCAAGCGCGTGTGTGGTCCAGTGACCTTCCCCCTCACGAAACAGGAGAGCATCATGCAACCATTCGACCGACGTGAATTCCTGGCCGGCGCCATAACCTGCTCGTTTGCCGCATGCCAGGGCCTTCCTGCCCGCGCACTTGCGCAAGCGGCCGGCACGGTGCGCATCATCGTGCCGTATGCGCCCGGCGCCGCCACCGACGCGCTGGGCCGAATGATGGCGCAGCATTTGCAGACCACTCTCGGCGCAAACCACATCGTCGAGAACAAGGGTGGCGCAGGCACGCAGATCGGCACCAAGCTGATCGCCGACGCCGCGCCCGACGGCTTGACGCTCGGCTTCATCGACACCGCCTTCGTGATCAACCCCGCCCTGCTCGGAAGCGCGCTGCCTTACGACACCCTGAAGGATTTCGCGCCGCTGTCGTTGATGGCCACCGCGCCGCTGGTACTCAACGTGCACAAGTCGGTGCCTGCCACGACAGTCGGCGAGCTGATCGCGCTGGCCAAGGCGCAGCCCGGCAAGCTGAGCTTCGGCTCGGCCGGTGTCGGCAGCGCACCGCACCTGGCGGGCGAACAGTTTCGCGTCGCCGCCGGCATCGACATCAACCACGTGCCTTACAAGGGTGGCGCGACCGTGCTCAATGATTTGCTCGCCGGCCATGTTCCTTTCGCGTTCACGACCGTGCCAACCATGGTGGAGCACATCCGCGCCGGCACCGTGCGCGGCTTCGCCGTCACCAGCAGTACCCGCGCGGCGCAGTTGCCGAACGTGCCGACCATGACGGAGGCGGGACTGCCGGCCGTCGATGCGACGCCGCTATTCGGGCTGATCGCACCCGCGCGCGTGCCGCAGGCCCTGCTGGACAAGTTGGGCTTCATCGCCTCGGGCGCGGTACGCGGCGGGCCGCTGCACGCGCGGCTCATCGAGATGGGCTTCACACCGGTCGGGAGCAACCCGGCGGAATTCAGGGCGCGGATCGAGGCGGAAATCGCCAAGTGGACACAGATTGTGAAGGTGGCCAATATCAAGCCGAATGCGTGAGCGAAGTGGCGCGGCGGCCACCCAGGGCGTCGCCATTCTGCAAATTCACACGTCGGCCCACATGCGGACAAGGTTGTGATAAGTCCCCGTCAGCGCGATCACCGGCGCGGTGTCGCCATGCGCCTGGCGCATGCTGCTGATGGCCCCATCCATGTCGAACAGCAGGGCGCGTTTCGCGTCGTCGCGAATCATGCTTTGCACCCAGAAGAATGAGCCCACCCGCGCGCCCCGGCTCACCGGCCGCACATGGTGCACGCTGGTGCCCGGGTAGAGCACCATGTCTCCGGCAGGCAGCTTGACGCTATGCGCTCCATAGGTGTCCTCGACCACCAGTTCACCGCCCTCGTAGTCCTGCGGCTCTGACAGGAACAGGGTGGCCGAGATGTCGGTGCGCACGTGCTGGCCGGTCGCCGCAAAGGTGCGCACCGAGTTGTCGATGTGCGACCCGAAATCCATGCCTGGCTCGTAGCGGTTGAAGAGCGGCGGATAGACCTTCTGCGGCAGCGCTGCGGTGAAGAAGAGCCCGCTCCTGGCCAGCCCCGCCAGCACCAGCGCACGCGCCTCGGCGGCCACCGGAGCTTCCTCCGGCAACTGGCGATTGCGCTTCTCCTGCGCCGATTGGGCGCCGGCGGTGATCTTGCCGTCGGCCCATGAGGCGGCGTCGATCAGCTGCCGCAACCGGCGCACCTCGTCCTTGGCGAGCACCTGTGGAATGGTGAGGAGCATCGGGAGGTTTCCTTTCTCAATACTTGAGTTCGACCATCAGCTGCACCGCGCGCTTGTTGCCGGGCACCACGTGTCCCTGGTAGACGCCTTCGTAGTAGCTCTTGTTCAGCAGGTTCAGCACGTTGAGCTTGACGGTGTAGCGCTGCTGTGAATATTCGATCAGGCCGTCGACCCGCGAGTAGCCCGGTACCATGTTGGCGTTGTTCTGGTCCCCGAAGCGGTCGCCGACACCCTCGACGCCGCCGCCGGCGCGCCAGCCATCGCCCAGCTTGTAGGTGGACCAGAAACTCCAGGTCTGGCTGGGGGTGTTGATCGGGCGCTTGCCGAGCGTGCCCAATTGCTGGCCGGAGGCGACGTCGATGCTGGCGCGCATGAAGGCGACGGCGCCGAACACGTCCCATTGCGGATTGATGCGGCCGGCCCATTCGAACTCGACCCCGTCGGTATGGCGCCGCCCGGATAGCAGCGCGACCGTCTGGTTGGCCAGATCGGTGTTGCGCTCGTTGAGCTTTTCGGTGCGGAACAAGGCGCCGCGCAGCGACAGGCCACCGTCGAAGAGTTCGTACTTGGCGCCAAACTCGATATTGCGGCTGCTCTCGGGATCGGTATTGGCGGTACGGTCGTCAAGCTGGTAAAGCTCGGCCGACGGATTGAACGAGGTGCCGTAGGACGCGTAATAGGAACTGGTGGTGGAGGGCTGGTAGATCAGGCCGGTGCGATAGCTCCAGGTGCGCTGGCGTTGCGACAGGTCGCCCAGCGGCGCCGGGCGGTCGTAGTCGGCACCGAAACTGTCCCAGCGCGCGCCGACCAGTACCTTCCAGCCCTGCGCGATCTCCATCACGTCCTGGGCGTAGAGGGCGAGGGAATTGCCCTTGTAGCTCGCTTGGCCGTTGCGCGTCATGTTGGGCGTGAAGGCCACGAACGGGTTCGGGTTGCCGACGGTGGTCGCGGGATTGCCCGGGGCTTGCGTGTAGTTCCAGCGTTCCGCCCGCTCGTACATCATCTCCATCCCGGCGAGGAACTGGTGCTTGACGCCACCGGTGCTGAACTTGGTGTTGAAGTCGGTCTGGTTGGTCCATGTTTGCTCGTCGCCACCGCGTGCCTGCAGTTGCCGGTTCATCCCAGTGGCGGCGGTGATGCTTGCCGGGTTGCCGACCAGGCGCGGCGCCACGCCACGCATGTCGCGGGTGTAATTGGCGCGGCGCGTCACGTTCCGGATAGAAGTGTCGTTGCTGAAACGGTGGGTGTAGGTCGCGGTCAGGAACTCGGTGTCGTTGCGTTCGTAGTTGGTGGCCAGGCCGTAGAACGATTCGACCGGCACGTTCAGCGGCCGACCCTGGAAGAACGGCACGCCGAAGTCGGGGACGTTGTCGTCCTTCAGGCGGTAGTACGAAATGGTGAACTCGTTCTGCGTACCAATGCCCCAGCTGTATGAAGGCGCGAATCCCCAACGGCGCTGTCCGACCGAGAGCGCATCGCGCAGGCTGTCGGTGTCGGTGCCCATGACGTTCAGGCGCATGGCCTGGTTCTCGCCGGTGACCTTGTTGGCGTCCAGAACCACCCGCTTGTAGTCGTTGTTGCCGAGCGTCATGGCCAGGCTGCCGCGATCGGTCAGGAAAGGCGTCTTGCTCACCTGGTTGATGACTCCACCGGTGGAACCGCGCCCGAACAGCATCGAGGCGGAGCCACGCAGGACCTCGATCTGCGTCAGGTTGAAGGTCTCGCGGTTGTATTGCGCGATATCGCGGATGCCGTCCAGGTACAGGTCGCCCACCGCCGAGTAGCCACGCAGGGTGATGTTGTCGCCGATGCGCCCGCCTTCGCCGGCGTTGAAGGTGAGCCCGGGCACGTTGCGCAGGGCTTCACGGAAGGTGTCGGCGTTGCGGTCGAAGATCAACTGCTCGGGCACGATCGTGACCGATTGCGGGATGTCGCGCAGCAATTGCGGCGTCTTGCCGATGCTGGTAACACCCGGCTGGTAGCCGTCGCCGCGCCGCTCGTCGCGCGCGCCTTCGACCTTGACTTGCGGCAGGACGGTTTCGCCCTGTTGCGCCGCGGCCTTCATCGGCAAGGCGGCCGCGATTGCCGCGCCCAATACGTTCAATACAAACCTGTTTCCCGAATTGCATGCCATGCCATGTTCCCCTTGAATGCGATTGACTGTTGGGTGCTGGCTGGCTTGGCATGGATGACCTGGCTGGCTTGCGTGGGTGATGCGAGTTGAATTGAATATGAAGCGCGATCCCTGGCTATTTCTGCGCGGGATCCGTGACGAACCCGATCTTGGTCAGGCCGGTCCTGGCCGCCGCCGACATCACCTTGGCGACCCGCTCGTACTGGGTGGCGCCCTCGGCGCGGATGTGCATCTCCGGCTGCGGGTCGAGCTTCGCGGACGCGGCGAAGCGTGCCTCCAGGCCCGCTTCGTCAATGGCGTCGCCATTCCAGTAGAGCTGGCCGTCGGCCTTGATGCCCAGCTGCACGTTGTCCGGCTTGGTGATGTTGGGGCTGGACGACGCCTTGGGAAGGTCGATCTTCACCGCATGGGTAAGCAGGGGCGCGGTGACGATGAAGATCACCAGCAATACCAGCATCACGTCGATCAGCGGGATCATGTTGATCTCCGCCATCGGCGCGCTGTTTCCTTGCTTGTTGAAGCCGCCGAACGCCATGATCAGGCCGCCTTCTGCACGACGGTCGGAGCGCGCTGGACCACGACCTGTGTGATGGCGTCAGCCCGGTGGCCGGTGGACATGAAGGCGAACACGTCATGGGCGAAGCCGTCGAGTTCGGCAAGCACGATGCGGTTGTGGCGCGTGAAGGCGTTGTAGGCCAGCACCGCCGGAATCGCCACCGCCAGCCCGATGGCCGTCATGATCAGCGCCTCGCCGACCGGGCCGGCCACACGGTCGAGCGTGCCCTGCCCGCTCATGCCGATGGCGAGCAGCGCGTGATAGATTCCCCACACGGTGCCAAACAGGCCGACGAACGGCGCGGCGGAGCCCACCGAGGCCAGCACGGTGAGGCCGGACTCGACACCGGCGGTGGTCTGCTCGATGGCACGGCGCAATGAGCGGGTGAGGAAATCCTCTGCACTGCCGGCTTCCACCAGCCGCTGGGCGCCGCGGGTACGGTGCTGTTCGGCGGCGCGCAGGCCGTGATGCGCCAGATGGGCGAATGGTTCGGCCGGCGGATGTGCGCGCAGGTGCGCGGCTACCGCTCCGAGATCGGGTGCTTCCCAGAAGAACTTCAGGAAATCGCCGCTGCGTCGCCGCGACAGGAAATTCTGGATACTCTTGGTGATGATCAGGTACCAGGTGGAGACCGACATCACCAACATGAGCAACAAGATGCTCTTGGCGACCGCGTCGGCCTGCCCCAGAAAATGGCCGAAGCCCAGACTTGCCTGCATGACTATCCTCTCAGACTGAATGAAATTGGAACCACTACAAAGGCCGGTACCGCCGTGTCGCCCTGCTTGGCCGGCACGAATTTCCAGCGCTTGACTGCTTCCAGCGCTGCCTGGTCCAAACGCTCGGAACCACTGGAGGTGCGGATCTCGACTTTCGACGGCAGCCCGCTGGCCTCGACGTAGACCCGCAGCAACACCCTGCCCTCCTCACCCAAGCGGCGGGCGAGCGGTGGGTACACCGGGGCGGGATTGTCGAGATAGTTGGCGTTGAAATTGGGTGGCAGGATAGCCGCCGGGAGCGCCGGCGGCGCGGGCGGTGCAGCACGCGTTTCAACCGGGGGAAGCGGCTTGGGATCCTGCGGAACGGATACGGCCGGCTCCGTGGCCGCCGGCGCCTGTGCCGCCAGGATCGGGGTCTCAGGCTCGGGCCGCGGCTGGATATTCTTGGCCGACAGTGGCTTTGGGAGCTTGTCGACCTTCGGTTCCGGCTTGGGCGCAGGTGGCGCCTGCAATTCCGGTTTGATCAACTGCACCATCAATGGAGCGATGGATTTGAGCGCATCCCGGGCCGGCGCATAGGTGAGCAAGAACGCCAGCATCAGCGCATGGACTGCGATGGTGATGCCAAATCCGGCCCAGCGGGCCGGATCGGTTCGGAGATACAAGACTTGCGATGCCATTTGTTACAACTTTAACACGAATGAGAACGGGTATCAATTGCGTTAATGGGATTTTTTCGATACCATCCCTTCCATCAAAGCCCTTCTTGAGCCGGATCATGATCGTCTGTCTTTGCAACCCCGTCACCGATAGCCAGATTCAGGTTTGTGCGACCGATGGCTGCGGCTCATTTCGGGAAATGGCCGCGAAATTGGGCGTCGCGCAGCAATGTGGGCGCTGCGCCTGCTACGCCAAGCAAGTATTCGACGCCGCTCGTACGGTCACGGCAGATTCGCAATTTGCGGGTATCCGCGAAGGCTAATGCGAATACTTCTTGTTATATAGCATCACGTCCAATTTCCCTTTGACCCCGCTGCGCCGCAGCACTAGACTCGAAAGTCATCTTTGCTGGATTGGAAATCGGACATGAAGGGCGACAAGAAGGTTTTGCAGTTCCTCAACAAGGCGCTCTACAACGAGCTGACCGCGATCAACCAGTACTTCCTGCACGCCAAGATGTTCAAGAACTGGGGCTTCAAGAAGCTTGCCGATCACGAGATGCACGAGTCGGTCGACGAGATGAAGCACGCGGACAGGCTGATGGAACGCATCCTCTTCCTCGACGGCATTCCCAACCTGCAGGACCTGGGCAAGCTCTACATCGGCGAGAACGTGCCGGAAGCATTCAAGTGCGACCTGAAGCTGGAGCACGAGGCGCACCCGCTGCTCAAGGAGGCGATCGCCCACTGTGAGCATGTCGGCGACTACATCACGCGCGAACTGCTGGAGGACATCCTTGAATCCGAGGAAGAGCACATCGACTGGCTGGAAACCAATTTGGGCCTGATCGACAAGGTCGGTCTGCAGAATTACCTGCAGTCGCAGATGGGCGAAGGCGCCGCGTCATAGCATCGCCCGTCCGCAGGCCTGTCAACGCGGCAGAAGCACGCTATCCGATCCGTCAAAAGCGCGCCGACACCATCAGGAACACGCCGCGCCGCCGTTCCGGGTATACGCTGGTCACGGCGGTGCCGGCGCGAATCACGCCATAGCTGTAATAGGCAAGATTGCCGAGGTTGGTGCCGATCAGGCTGATGTCGACATTGCCGATCCGGCGCGTGTATTTGGCGTCGATGGTCGAATAGGCCGGGATTCTCGCGCCGAGGGCGTTGGGCTGGTCGTTGTCGTAGATTTGACTGCCGACGTATTGCCAGCCGAGATTGACCGCATCGTTGGGCGTGATGCGCCAGTTGCCGGAAAGCGTGGCGCGTTGGGTCGGCACCACCGGCACCTCCCTGCCGGTCACATCAATGCCGAAAAACGTGCCGCTGACAAAGCGCGCGCGCACTCGGGTGTAAAAGGCGCTTACATCGATGTCCGGATTCGGCCGCCACTTGGCATTGATTTCTATACCCTCGCGGCGGGTTGGCGAAAGGTTGATGTTGTTGCCGAATACCGGCGCCGGTGCCGCGACGAACATGATTTCGTTATCGAGTCGATGACGGAACAGGCGGATTCCGGCGTCCACCGGGCGCGACGCGTAGGCAATGCCGACCTCCGTATCCCGCGAGGTTTGCGGCAGCAGGAAGCCGGGGGTGGGAAAGCGGTTGCGGTTCTCGTCGATATTGCCGATGCGATAGCTGTTGCCGACGCGTCCCGACAGCAACCAGCGCGGCGCGAAACTCCATACTGCGCCAAGCTCCTCCGCGTGCAGCTTGCGATGCAGTTGCGTGCGTGCCAGGGCCGGAAATCCAAGCGGGTTCTGCGCATCCAAGTCGACCGTTTCGCGTCGCCCCCCAAAGCTCACCCGCACATCGCCGGCCTGGATATCGTTCTTGAAATACCATGCGCGATTGCCCTGCGTGCCAGTTTCATCGGAGGAGAGCGAGGCCGTGCCGAGGTCGGCTTCACTTGCGATGCCGGCGAAGAGCAGGGCCTGCTGGTTGCGGTATTTCCAGCGCGAACCGTCGAAGCCGACGACCAGCTGGTTCGCCAGGCCGAAGAGCGGTGTATCGATGCGCGCCCGCGGACTCACGCCTTCCACACTCGTGCCGCTGCGCGTGAACTGGGTAACGCCGCCCCCGAAATCGTTGTAGAAGCGATCGACCTTGTCACGCCGAAACACGTCGGCCGCGATCTCGACGGTGCTGAAGCGGTAGACACCGTAGGCGACATACCGGTTGGCGTCGGTATCGGCCCAGTCATTGGGCGTGTTGGCGCCGCGCGGATCGGTGATGAACTGTGCCGCGCTGCGAACGCCCGGCAATTGTGCGTGCTGGCGCTCGCTGCCGAAGCGCAGCCCCACTTCACCGTTATCGCCAAAAAAGCGCAGGCGTCCCGACTGGTTCTCCTTGCCAGACGCGTTGTTGAGCCGATAGTTGTCGGTCGTTAGGCGATTGGCGGCGAAGTCGAATGCGACCGCCGCCCCGGCAAGCCCGACATCGGCGCGCATATCGGTCGTGCCGAAACTGCCTGTCAGCACGCCAACGTTGACTGACCTGGTACCCGCGCGCGCGGCCTTGGTAATGACATTGATTACTCCGCCGGTTGCGCCGGAACCATACAGCACGGCGCCTCCGCCACGCACGATTTCGATGCGTTCGATACTGGAGAGCGGCAGCGCGGACAGTCGTGCGCTTTGCAGTTCATGCTCCGAAACGCGCATGCCATCGACCAGAACCAGGGTGTTCTGATCGCCGGTAACGCCGAACCCGCGCATGTCGATGGTGTCGTCCGGGGTGCCGAATCCATTGGATCTGGTATGGATGCCGCCCAGGCTGCGCAACGCATCGTACACATTGGTGGCGCCACTGCGCGCGATGTCCTCGGCGCTGATCACCGAGGTGCCTACCGCCCGTTCCGGGTTGAATGCCTCATTGAAACGCGACGCGGTGACCACGACCTGGGGGGCCTCGCCAGCGGCGGCGACTACGACCGCCACGTCCGCGGCATTGGCTGTTTGGGATGATGCCAGCGACGCACCAAGGGCCAGCGCGACCGGCGCCAGCCGCAGAGAAAACAACTGTGACAAGACATTCTCCTCGCACAGGCCCGCGTCCCCGCAAGCCTGATAGTTTGCGAAAAGCAGCGTCGGGTTCGGGCCGGGAGAAACCGGAAATGCAAGGGCCGGCGTCAGCTCGACCGCATCCCCGCAGCCACTCACGTTTGTCCGGCCGGTCTCCGGGCTGGCGCATTTGGCACAGGAACCTTCCCGCCGACGAAAAACCGCATCGCCAACAGTGGTGTCAATCCCTACCTCACGGGCCCGAAGGCCCGCAGCGCTTACCGTTGCGGGGGCAGCTCAGGTTTCCAGATCCGGACGCGCAGCCCGGACCTGAATCCTGATTCCCGTTTAACCCCGCAACAAGAAACTGCTGCGAGGCACCGAAACGGGACAAGTGTACCAGCGTGCCGCCCCGCTTCCCAGGCCGCTTCGCGCGGCGTCCCTCACAGCGCGTCCACCCAGTCGCGCAAGCGCATGCCGACTTTGGCCCCGCTTTGCAGCGCCTCGCGATTGCAGCGCGAAACAAGCCCGGACTCGACCATCGATCGACCGTCGCCAATGCGCGCGGATTGCGCGCTCACCGTGACAGCAGCGACGCCGCGGGCATCCAGTTCCGGCAGGCGGGTGAAACCCGCGTCATCGATACCACCACCCGCGTCATTGAATGCGGCCGCACGCGCCGCCACCGGGCGGTCATGAATGTTGAGTGCCGAACCGGTTCGCCCGCCATGCAGCCCACCATGCGAGCCGATCAGGAGAATCCTTCCGTCATCCTCGGGCACCAGCTTGCCCACCGAATCCAGGGCCCAGATTTCCGCGGCTCCCCGCGCCCCGAGCTGCCAGCGGCCTTCCGGATAGGGCAAGGGCATCGAGTGCGGGGGCGGCGCATCGCGCAACAACAGGGCAGCCGTGCGGACCGGCATTCCGATGGCGAGGCCCGCGTCCGCCGCCGCGCGGTTGCAATGGGAGATCACGCCACGGGCCAGGCTGTCCTTGCCATCGCCAATACGCGCACTCAGGTACGAAACCGTTGCCGCCGCCATGCCGATGGCGTCGAGCTGCGCCAGCCCGGCAATGCCGGCACCATCAAGGCCCACGCCAGCGTCATTGAGTACCAGCGCATGTGCACCGGCGCTGGCGCCAAGGGAGCAGGCGATCAAGCCGCCATGGGATCCGGCCACCAGCACCGCCCCCTGAACCTCGGCACCCAGCTCGGTGACCGACTCCGCCGCAAGCACAGGCCTTGTCATGCAATCCTCCAAAAACGAAAAAGGGCCGCCCTGGCGGGCGGCCCTTTCAGACAGGTGGCACCTGCCGCTTTAGACCTTGCGCTTGGCGATGGACTGCTCGGCCAGATCCACCAGGTCCTTGCCGATCTGCGCCTTCCAGCGCGCGTAAACGCGGCGGGTGGCGATGACGAACTGCTCGCGTTCGGCAGGGGTCAGGCGCGTGATCTTCACGCCAAAGCCCTCGACCTGCTTGTAGGTCGACTGGTCTTCCTTGGTGATGCCGTTGCGCGCCAGCGCCAGCTCCTGCTTGGCAGCCTCGACTGCGGCGGCACGCACCGCGTCCCGATCGGCCGGCGTCCAGCTCGCCCACACCTCCTTGTTGACCACAAATGCCAGCGGGTCGCAGACATAGCCCCACAGGGTGCAGAACTTGTGGCCGACGGTGTGCAGCTTGGCCGCCGTGAAGATCGACATCGGGTTCTCCTGGCCGTCCACTGCGCCGGAGGCGAACGCCGGCTGGGCGTCGGCCCAGCTCATCTGGGTCGGGTTGGCTCCCAGATCGGTGAAGGTGTCGTTGAACAGCGGCGAACCGACGATGCGGATCTTCATGCCCTTGAGATCAGCGGGTGAACGTACTTCACGCTTGGAATTGGTGAGCTCACGGAAGCCGTTTTCTCCCCATGCGAGCGGTACCACACCCTGTTTGTCCAGGATCGCGAACATGCGCTTGCCGATCTCGCCTTGCGTGAGCGCGTCGACGGCGGCGAAATCAGGCATCAGGAACGGCAGTGAAAAGAGGTTGAGCTCCTTGATCTGCGGCGACCAGTTGATGGTCGAACCGATCGCCATGTCGATGATGCCCTGGCGGATGGCGGAAAACTCGCGGGTCTGGTCGCCCTGCACCAGCGATACACCGGGATACATCTTGATGTTGATGCGGCCGCTGGTCTTTTCCTTGACCAGATTGGCCCAGATCTCGCCGCCCTTGCCCCACGGGAATGCCGGGCCGACCACGGTGGAAAGCTTGTACTCGGCCTTGTATTGCGACTGGCCGGTGACGATGGCGGGAAAGGCAAGCGCGCCGCCTGCGGCGACCGCCCCTTGAATGAAATGCCTGCGTTTCATGATGGATGTCTCCTTTGATAAAACATTCCGTCCGGCCTTCCTTGCCTGCCTCGGGAAGACGGCATGCGGTTGTCCGGACGCTGACTACACAAAAATCAATACCCCAGCTTTCGTGGCAGCCACAGGGCCAGTTCGGGAAAGATTAGCACCATCAGCATGGCCAGGAACATCGCGCCTAGCAGCCAACCGACCCATTGCACGGTGTCCTCCATGCGTACCCCGGCGATCTTGCATGAGACCATCAGATTCACCGCAAGCGGCGGTGTGAACTGACCGAGCGCGACCTTGAGCGTCAGCACCACGCCGAACCACACCAGGTCCCAATGATAGTGCTGCGCGATAGGCACCAGGAGCGGCACGAAGATCAGGAAAATGGACACACCGTCCAGCAGCATGCCGACCACCAGCAACATCACGATCAGAAGGGCCAGCACACCCTTCTCGCCCAGGCCGGAATTGACAATCGCATCGACCAGCGGATCGATCACCGAAAGAGTGGAAAGCGAATACGCGAAGATGCCCGCGAGCGCCACTACGATCAGGATGATCGCAGACAATTCGGCCGATTCGGCAAAAATGGAGAAGAGATCGCGCACCTTGATGCTGCGATAGACCACCATCCCGACAAACAGGCCATACATCACCGCCACCACCGCCGCCTCGGTCGGCGTGAACCAGCCGGCACGCATGCCACCGAGAATGAGAAACGGCGCAAACAGACCCCACGATGCTTCCCGCAGGGACTTCCAGAACGGCGGGCGCGGCAGTTCGGCCTCCAGCGCCCCCATGTTGTGGCGACGCGCCAGCCAGACCGCGGGGACGATCAGCGCTATGCCGGCCAGCACGCCGGGAATCATGCCAGCCGCAAACAGGGCCGGCACCGAGGCGCCCGGCACCAGCACGCTGTAGACGATGAAGGCAATGGAGGGCGGGATCAGGATGTCGGTCGCAGCCGCAGCACCGACAATCGATGCCGAATAGGCCGGCGGATAGCCGGCACGCGTCATGGCGGCGATCATCACGGCGCCAACTGCGGCGGCATTGGCAGGCCCGGATCCGGAAATACCGCCAAGGAACATGGCAACCGCGATCGCCACCAGTGGCAGCATGCCCGGGCCGCGCCCGACGATCGCAATGGCGAAATTGACCAATCCGCGCGCCACACCGGAGCGGTCGAAAATCGACCCGACCAACACGAACATCGGCAGGGCGAGCAGTGGGTACTTTGCGATGCCGGCGTAAAAATTCTGTGGAACGGCAAGCAGGCCGAACCACTGGGCATCTGCATTGGCAATGCCGATGGCGATCAGGCCGCCCAAGCCCAGCGCGACACCAATCGGCACGCCGGCCAGCATCAGCAGCAGAAAAACGCCGAACAGCAACCAGGCGATCATTTGCCGGCTGCCTTGCGGACAACCACACCGAAGGCGCGCAGCGCGATGGCGAGCGAAAGGATAGGCAGCCAGACCGTGTAGATCCACTTCGGGATACCGATACCCGGCGAGGTCTCGTCGAAGCGGAATTCGTCCCAGGCCATGCGTCCCCCCAATACGGCCATCGCGAGGAAGAGCACGCAGATGCCGGCCGCAGAAAGCAGTGCCAGCCAGCGTTGTCGCGCCGCGGAACCCCCCTCGAAGAAGAATTCAATGCGGATATGGCGGTCGCGTGCCACCGCGGCGGCGCCGGCCACCAGCGTCATGACCACCATCAGGAAAATCGAGATTTCCTCGGTCCAGGCAAAGGATTCGTCAGTCAGGTAACGCACGACCACATTGACAAAGGTGATCAGGCACAAGGCACCCATCGTCAGGGCGCCGATCCAGTCCTCGATCTTGAGCGGCACGCGGGTCTTTGGACCTGTGCCCGGATCGTGTGCATCGGGCAGTTCGATCGGATCGGACATTCAGGCCACCATCCCGCGCGCCGCCATGGCGACCTTGGCTGCGGTCAAGCGGGCCTCATCCTCCAGAACCTGCGCATACCCTACCGGAATGCGCGGTGCGCCCAGGCGCCTGACCTTGCAACCGATTTGCTCGGCGGCGGAAGCCGCGATCTCGGCACCGAACCCGGCCACCTGCACCGCCTCATGCACGACCAGCAGCCGGCCGGTACGTCCGGCTGATGCGTATACCGTCTCCTTGTCCCAGGGCCACAAGGTGCGCAGGTCGATCACCTCCGCCGCAATGCCCTCGGCGGCAAGCAGTGCAGCCGCTTCAAGCGCGACGGTAACGCCGCGCGACCAGGTGACGATGGTGAGGTCGCCCCCCTGCCGCAGCACAGCGGCCTTGCCGAGCGGCACATCGACGCCGGCTTGCACCTCGCCTTCGACGCCCCACAACTCCTTGTGCTCCATGTAGACCACCGGGTCGCCGGAGGCGAGCGCGCTCTTGAGCAGGCCATAGTTGTCCTGCGGCAGTGCCGGGGTCACGACAGTGAGGCCGGGCATGTGTGCGAACCAGGCCTCGAGCGACTGCGAATGCTGCGCGGCCGAAGCCGACCAGATGCCGATGGGCATGCGGGCGATCAGCGGCACCCGCCCCTGCCCGCCGAACATGTAGCGGTTCTTGGCCGCCTGGTTGACGATTTCATCCATGGCGCATAGCGCGAAGTCGATCACGCGCATCTCGACCACCGGCTTCAAGCCCGTCAAGGCCATGCCGACCGCGGCGCCCATGATGTTGGCTTCCGAAATCGGCGTATCGATGATGCGTTCCGGCCCGAATTCCTGTGGCAGGCCGCGGTACTGGCCGAAAACGCCGCCACGCCCGAGATCTTCGCCCAGTGCCACAATGGTCGGGTCGGCGCGCATGGCCTCCGAGAGCGCCAGGCAGGCCGCCTGCGCATAGGTCATTTTCTGCGGTGCGCTCATTTCCACACTCCCGCACCAGTGTTGGTGATGTCTTCGAAGGCAGCCGCGGCATCGGGCCATGGCGCGGCTTCGGCCACAGCCAGGGCATGGTCGATCTCCGCCTTCGCGTCCTGGTCGATCGCGTCGACTGAAGCTGGTGTCACGCCGCGATCCACGAGTTTTCGGCGGGCCAGGGTCAGCGGATCGAACGCCCAAGCGGCCTCCACTTCCTTCGGGTCGCGGTAGGTACCGGGGTCGACGGACACATGGCCCTTGAAACGGTAGGTCACCGCATGCAGGAAGCGCGGTCCGCCGCCGGCGCGCACCTCGGCGACCAGGCGCCGGGCGGCGGCATCCACGGCTTCCACATCGTTGCCGTCGAGCTTGACCGATTCGATACCAAGGGCGGCCGCGCGCGCGGACACGCCCTCGCCTGCGGTCATCGGGGCGGTCGGCGTGGTGGCGGAAATGCGGTTGTCCTCGCAGACAAAGAGCACCGGCAGACCATAGACCTTGGCCCAGTTGAGGCTTTCGAGGAAGGGGCCGCGATTGGCCGCGCCGTCCCCGAAAAAGCAGGCGACCACATGCGGCAGATTGCGGATCTTCAATGCGTGCGCGGCGCCGGTGGCGATCGGCATGCCGGCGGCCACCACCCCATTGGCACCAAGCATGCCCACCGAGAAGTCGGCGATATGCATGGACCCGCCCTTGCCCTTGTTGTAACCGGTCGCGCGGCCGAAAAGTTCGCACATCATCTTCGTGCTGTCGGCGCCTTTTGCCAGTGTGTGGCCGTGGCCGCGATGCGTGGATGTCAGCTTGTCCTCGCGTACGAGGTTCATGCACACACCGGCGGCGACCGCCTCCTGCCCGGTGGACAGGTGCAGCGGACCGCGCACCAGCGCGGGCTTGCCGGAGGTGGCCAGGCCCCAGGCGGCGACACCTCCCTGGCTGGCGATTTCGGCGGCATTTTCGAAGGCGCGAATGCGCGCCATCAGGCGGTACAGGTCAAGCAGGCGCTGGTTTGTCACGCTAATGACTTGGGTGCTCGCGACAAGCGCGAAACCAGCGATTTTAGCAGTCGCGGCAGCGCCGCCACCGTCCTAGCTGTGGCGCACCAGTTCCTTGACGGTCGCCCACTGGCGCCGGCTGACCGGCACGCGCTCCGGCACCCCGCGCAGCAGCACCTGCCACTGGGTGCCTCCCTCGCTTTCGTCTTCGTGTTCGACCGTGGCCTTTTCAAACCCGGCGATGCGATCGCGCGCCACCAGGGCGCTGCGGTGGACACGGATGAAGGCGGCGGCGAATTCCTCCTCGAGCCGGGTCAGGGATTCCTCGAGCAGGAACTCGCGCGCCTCGGTGCGCACGGTGATGTACTTGAGTTCAGCCCGCAAGTAGACAACGTCGGCCACCGGTACGAGGGTGAGGCGGCCACGCTCGCTGATGGAAAGGTAGCGGCGCGCCTCCGGGTTCAGCCTGGCCAGCGTTTCGGCCGCGGGGCCGCGCAACAGTCCCGCCGCCTTTTGCAGGGCTGCCGACAAGCGGGTGGCCCGCACCGGCTTCATCAGGTAGTCGAGGGCATTGACCTCGAAGGCCTTGACCGCGTATTCGTCATGCGCGGTCACGAAAATCACCGCCGGCGGCGCCTCCAGGCGCGCCAGGTGCTGCGCCATTTCGATGCCGTTCATGCGCGGCATCTGCATGTCGGCGAGCACGAGGTTGGCGCGCAGGTCGGCGATCCGTGCCAGGGCATCAACCCCGTTGACGGCCTCGCCCACCACCGTGTGGGGCACCTCGCCCGCAAGATCGGACAACAGGTCACGGATGCGGCGGCGCGCCGGCTCCTCATCGTCGACAATCATGATGTTCAGCATCAGCCAGGCTCCTTTGCGGCGCGCTCGACATAACGGCGATACGGCACGACGATCGTCACCCGGTATTCGCCCGCGCCGGCGATTGTTTCCAGGCGGGCCTCGACGTCGAAATGCAGTGCCAGGCGCTCGCGTACATTATCGAGCGCCATGTGGTTTCCGGGGCGTGCGTTTCCGCCGATGCCGGTCGCGTCTTCAATCTTCGGATTGACGATCTCGATTTCCACGCGCGCGCCCTTGCGCGCGATGTCAATCTTCACTACGCCCGGGCCGGATGACGGCTCGATTCCATGGTGGACCGCGTTTTCCACCAGTGGCTGAAGGATCAGCGGCGGCATGGCGGTGTCGACAGCGGCCTCGTCGACGCGCCAGTCGACGGCGAGGCGCTCACCCAGGCGCAGCGTCTCGATATCGAGATAGCGGCGGCAGATGTCGATCTCGTCGGCCAGCGGCACCAGCTGGCGCTGCTCGCGCAGCAGCACGCGAAACAGGTCGGCGAGGTCTTCGAGCGCAGCTTCGGCGCGGCGCGGTTCGCTGCGGATCAGGCTCAAGACCGCGGTCAGGCTGTTGAACAGGAAGTGCGGACGAATGCGTGCCTGCAGGGCCGCCAGCCTCGCTTCGGACAGCGCGGGCGAAAAGGCACGACCCCGCAAGTTGAAGTAGTAGAGGATGACGCCAGTGCAGGCGAGGGTCAGCAACCAATCATGCAGCAACGGCTCAAGCCCCTCGGAGGTGCCGCCCGGCAACACCCAGCGCATGCCTGTGCAAAGTACCACCTCGAGCAAGGCGATCGCGATGACCCCGGTGGTGTAGCCAAGCGGGCGCAACGCGCGCCGCAACGGGCAAAGCAGGGCGAGGCTGGCGATAAGGATCGGTTCGACCCTTGCCGCGGCGGACAGGAACGCCGGCAACAGCGCGCTTGTGCCGCCCGCGCGGCCTTGCACAACGACCACCGCAGCCAACATGCCGTTGACCAGCAGGATGACCCGCAGCATTACGCCGAGATTGCAGAAATCCGGCAATGCCACTTCGCCGTGGCGCGGTATAATTCGCAACTTTTCTTATAAAAACATATGGTTACGCCGACTCCGGCGGAATGCTCAAGTATGGCAGATACCCCGCCCAAAAACAAAGCCTGGTCAGGCCGCTTCAGCGAAGCGGTCGATGAACTGGTCAAACGCTATACCGCCTCGGTGGATTTCGACAAGCGCCTGGCGCTTGCCGACATTACGGGTTCCCTTGCCCATGCGCGCATGCTGACCCGTCAAGGGATCATCGCAGCCTCCGACCTCGCCGCCATCGAATCCGGAATGGCGCAGATCCGGGGCGAGGTCGAACGCGGCGAGTTCCGCTGGTCGGTGGATGACGAGGATGTCCACCTCAACATCGAGAAGCGCCTCACCGCCCTGGTCGGCGACGCCGGCAAGCGCCTGCATACCGGGCGTTCACGCAACGATCAGGTCGCAACCGACATCAGGCTCCATTTGCGCGGCGAGATCGACCGGCTGTGCGGCCTCCTGCGGGGCGTACAGCGCTCGCTGCTGGAAGTCGCGGAACGCAATGCCGCGACCATCATGCCCGGCTTTACCCACCTCCAGGTGGCACAGCCGGTGACTTTCGGACACCACATGCTGGCCTATTTCGAGATGTTCGACCGCGACCATGGTCGCCTCGTGGATTGCCGCGCCCGCATGAACCGCCTGCCGCTCGGCAGCGCCGCGCTGGCGGGTACCAGCTATCCGATCGACCGTGAGTCGGTGGCACGCGACCTCGGCTTCGATGGCGTCTGCGAGAACTCGCTGGATGCGGTGTCGGACCGCGACTTCGCCATCGAATTCACTGGCGCTTGCTCCCTGGCGATGGTGCACATTTCGCGCCTGTCGGAAGAACTGATCCTGTGGATGAGCCCGCGGTTCGGCTTCATCACCCTGGCGGACCGGTTTTGCACCGGTTCCTCGATCATGCCGCAGAAAAAGAACCCGGATGTGCCCGAGCTTGCGCGCGGCAAGACCGGACGCGTGCTGGGCCATCTGGTGGGGCTGCTGACCCTCATGAAGGGTCAGCCGCTGGCCTACAACAAGGACAACCAGGAGGACAAGGAGCCCCTGTTCGACACCATCGATACCCTGGGTGATACCTTGACGATATTTGCCGACATGATCGGCTCCATAAAGGTCAGGCCCGAACGCATGCGTGCGGCCGCGCTGGAAGGCTTTTCCACCGCCACCGATCTTGCGGACTACCTCGTGAAGAAAGGGTTGCCGTTCCGCGATGCCCATGAAGCCGTGGCTCGTGCGGTACGCCACGCGGAAGGGCGCGGCGTCGACCTGGCCGACCTGACACTGGAAGAGATGCGCGAGTTCTCGCCGCTGGTGGAAGCCGACATCGGTGAAGTGCTCACCCTTGAAGGCTCGACGGCGAGCCGCAACCATATCGGCGGCACGGCACCCGGGCAGGTGGCGCAGGCGATCGCACGCGCGCGAACCCGCCTCGCGTAGACTGTAGAGGGATACCCCGAAACCAATCACAGGCCAGACGGACATCGAGATGGAAAAAATCGGCAAGTACCAGGTCATCCGCAAGCTCGGTGAGGGAGCGACATCTGCCGTCTACCTGTGCGAGGACCCGTTCAACAAGCGCCAGGTCGCGGTCAAGCGGGTCCATGCCGAAGCGCTCAAGGATGCGGAGCGCGGACACCTTTTCAAGAAACTCTTCATCGCCGAGGCGTCCCTGGCGGGCAAGCTGACCCATCCGCACATCGCCACCATCTTCGATGCGGTGACCGACGAAGAGGAGAAGTACATCGTCGTCGAGTTCGTCAACGGCACGACGCTCGAGAAGTACTGCGACCCGGCCGCCCTGCTGCCGGTCCAGACCGTGGTGGAAATCATCTTCAAGTGCACCCGGGCACTCGACTTCGCCCACAAGGTGGGCGTGACGCACCGCGACATCAAGCCCGCCAACATCATGGTGGTCGAAGGCAGCGATTTCGACGTCAAGATCACCGACTTCGGCGCGGCCATCACCGGCAGCGCGGACGAAACCCAGGTGGCCGGCATAGGGTCGCCGGCGTACATGTCGCCGCAGCAGGTCAAGGAACATCCGCTGACGCACCAGACCGACATCTATTCGCTTGGCGTGGTGATGTACCAGATGCTCACCGGGCAATTGCCGTATCAGGCGAGCAACAATTTCTCCATGATCTACCAGATCGTCAATACCGAGCCTTCGCCGGCCTCCGCGCTGCGCGAAGGCATTCCGCGCAGCATCGACGCGATTGTCCGCAAGGCGATGGCCAAGGACCTGGACGACCGCTACAAGGAATGGGACGAGTTCTCGCTCGACCTGGCGGAGGCATTCCGCAACGAAAGCATGGAAGAGGACACGCAGTTCGCAGACAGCGAGAAGTTCAATACCCTGCGCGGCCTGCCCTTTTTCAAGGGCTTCACCGATGTGGAGATCTGGGAAGTCGCGCGTTTTTCCAAATGGGAAGCCCTGCCGCCCGGCCAGATCATCCTTCGAGAGGGCGAGGAAGGCGACTCCTTCTGCATCCTGGCCGCGGGCCAGGTCAAGGTCACCCGCCGAAACAAGCTGCTCAACATCCTCGACGTCGGCGAATGCTTTGGCGAGATGGCCTATCTTTCAGAGGAAAAGCGCCGTGGCGCCGATGTCAGCACCATGTCCGACGCCAAGATCATCAAGATTCCCACTGCGGCCCTGTCTTCGGCGTCGGATGCCACCCGCCATCATTTCGACCGCGCGTTCCTTTCCATCCTGGTCGAGCGCCTGACCATGGCCAATGTCCGGCTCAGTTCCGTCTAGCCCCGTTTCAGAGTATCCCCCATGACCTCAGCCACACTCGCACAGACCATCGCCGACGTCGTTGTCGGCAACCATATCCTGGCCCGGCAGGGCGTGGTGGACGGATTCGGCCACATCAGCAGCCGCCATCCGGAAGACCCCGGCCGGTACCTGTTGTCGTGCTCGCGAGCGCCGGAACTGGTAAGCGCCGACGACATCATGGTGTTCGACCTCGACTCCAATCCGGTGGGGGACGACACGCGCACTCCCTACCTGGAGCGCTTCATCCATGGTGAAATCTACCGCACCCGGCCGGACGTGCAGGCGATCGTCCACAGCCATTCGCCGTCAGTGATCCCGTTCGCGGCCTCGACGGCGCGACTGCGCCCGATCTATCACATGAGCGGCTTTCTCAGCGGCGAAACGCGCGTTTTCGACATCCGCCACAAGTTCGGCTGCACCGATATGCTGGTGCGCAATCGCGACCATGGCGCCGCGCTGGCGGCCGAGCTGGGCGAGAAGGGCGTGGTCCTGATGCGTGGCCACGGTTTCGTGGCTTGCGGGCCGTCGATCCCGGTCGCGGTCTACCGCGCCGTGTACACGGAGAAGAACGCCGACCTGCAGCAACGGGCCATCACGCTGGGCGGTGAAGTCATCTACCTCGACGATGAGGAGGCAAAGCTCGCCGAGGCCACCAATCGCGGCGTCGTCGGCCGGCCGTGGGAGCTGTGGAAGCGCCAGGTTCAGCAGGGTTGACCCACCCCTGACCACCCGGGGGCGACGGCGGCCTGCCGGCGTCGCAGCGCCCCCGCAACCTTCCTCAGGTCCCGAGGAACGAGCCTGCCTCGATGCCGAGCGCGTCGCCGGACACCTTCTTGCCCTCGCCCAGCTTGGCCTTGAGTATGTGAATGCGCCCGCTCTGCGAGGTCACCACCAGCTTGCCGTCACCACAGGCGACCACTTCGCCGATCTTGCCCTTGACCGCGCCAAAGGTCACCACCTTTTCCAGACGCGCTTCATAGACCCACAGTTTGCTGCCGTTGAAGGTGGTCCAGGCGCCCGGCGCCGGGCTGCAACCACGGATCAGGTTGTAGACGATGGTCGAGTGATTGGCCCAGTTGATCTTCGATTCGGCGTCCCGGCACCAGCCTTCATAGGTGGCCTGCGATTCGTCCTGGATCGTTTCGGTGTGCTTGCCGGCCACCACCAGGTCGGCCGCCTCGATCATCGCCGCCACCCCCATCGGGAACAGGCGGTCGAAGTACACCGAACCGAGCGTGTCGTCGGGGCCGATCGGGGTGGTTTTCTGCAGGATGATCGCGCCTTCGTCGAGCCCGTCGGTCGGGCGGAAGATGGTGAGACCGGTTTCCCGTTCGCCGCAGATGATCGGCCACGAGATCGAGGACGGACCGCGGTATTTCGGCAACAGCGACGGGTGGTACTGGATGGTGCCGTGCTTCGGGATGTTGACGAAGTCCTGCGGCGCGAACTGCAGCACGTAGGCCATGATGCCGATATCTGCGTTGGCGGCTTTCATCGCCTCGACCGCCTCGGGCGCCTTGAGGGACTTGAACTGGTGCACGGTCAGGCCCTTTTCCTGCGCGGCGACCCGCAACGCATCCGGGCGGGCGCCCTCCTTTTCAGGTGCGCAGAACACCGCCGCGACCTCGTCGCCCCGCGCCAGCAGCGCCTCTAGAACCGCCTTGCCGAAATCCTGCTGGCCGATGATTGCCACTTTCATTTTCGTGTCTCCTCGATTCAAAAAAATGGGCACGCAGCGGTGCCCATCGATTGCTTGTGCCTACCTGGCGCGGATCAGCCGGCCTTCTTGGGCGGGGCGCTGAAGGCGCCGGCGGTCTTGAGCGACTCGACCCGGGCGGCGTCGTAGCCCAGCACCTGCGTCAGGACTTCGTCGGTATGTTCACCCAGAAGCGGCGAACGCTCGATCTTCGCCGGCGATGCCGAAAGCTTGATCGGCATGCCGACGTTCCACCACTTGCCGCGCTGCGGATGATCGAGCTCGACGTACATGTCGCGACCGCGCACATGCTCGTCGGTGGCCAGATCCTGAGTCGACATGATCGGCCCGCATGGAACGTCGAGTTCGTTCAGGATCGCCATGAATTCGCGCTTGGTGAAATTCTCGGCAAACCGGTTGATCAGCGTCCACATCAACTGCTGGTTCTTGCGCCGCTCGCCGATGGTGGCGAACTGCGGGTCGGTGTCGAGGTTCGGAAACTCGACATCGGGGCCGATGCGCTTGGCCAGTGCGCCCCAGACGGCCTCCTGCACCACGACGTAGATCCAGTCGTTCGCACCATGCGGCTTGCAATGGATGGCGTTGCCGAGCTGGCCGCCGCCGGAATCGTTGCCGGCGCGCGGCACGTCGTGCATGCCGGTGTAGGTGGGCACCGAGTATTCGGGCAACGGGCCGTGCGTGAGCCGTTGATGGTCGCGGAATTTCACCCGGCACAGGTTCATCACACCGTCCATCATCGCCACCTCGACGTACTGCCCCTGTCCGGTGCGGTTGGCCTGGTGCAAAGCCCCGAGCAGGCCGATGGCCAGGTGCAGGCCGGTGCCGGAATCGCCGATCTGCGCACCGGTCACGAAGGGCGGACCGTCCGGCACGCCGGTCGTGCTCATCGCGCCGCCCATGGCTTGCGCGACGTTTTCGTAGGCCTTGAATTCGGCATAAGGCCCCGAGGAACCGAAGCCCTTGATCGACCCCATCACCAGCTTGGGATTGATCTCGTGGATCTTCTCCCAGGTGAAGCCCAGGCGATCAAGCACCCCGGGACCGAAGTTCTCCATCATGATGTCGCACTTCTTGAGCAGGTCTACAAACACTTCCTTGCCCTGCGCCGACTTCATGTTCACCGTGATCGAACGCTTGTTGCAATTGAGCATGGTGAAGTACAGGCTGTCAGCCCCGGGAACATCGCGCAGCTGTCCGCGCGTGGCGTCACCCTGGGGAGGCTCGAACTTGATCACGTCCGCCCCCATCCAGGCCAGCAGTTGCGAACAGGTCGGGCCCGCCTGCACGTGGGTCATGTCGAGAATGCGTACGCCTTTGAGTGCTTCCATGATTCGATCCAGTGGTTGTGTTGCGATGCGTGATTCTAGAACGGGCCATCCAGTCCCGGCACGCAATATAGTTTTCCACCACGCCGGAAGCATTGACGGATATCAAAATCGCCACCCTGGCGTGCTTTGCGCATCACCAGGCGGCGCCCGGCTGGCAGCCGCACGAGTCGCATATAATTCCACGTCTTCAGTCGGGGAATCGGTCACTCCGGCCTGATTCGAGTAATGTCGCCATGACAAGCATCGCGTCCCACCCCCAGCGCAACAGCATTCGCGTACAGCTTCGGCAGAACCTCACCCTGCGCAAGCTAGGCGCGCCCTACTGGGATGAACTCGAGCCGAAGCTCGAGATCGCGGAGTATGCGAAAGGCGCCTTGCTTATGACCCAGGGCTCCGAGGACATGGAGCAGTTCTTCATCCTCGAGGGCATTCTCAAGCGTGTGGTCGGCAATTCCGACGGCAAGGAGATGATCCTGCGCCTGGCCGCCGAGACCGACATGGACACCAGCTACGCGGCCTGGCGCCTGGATACCCCGACGCCCTACAGCATCGTCGCGCTCACCAATTGCCGCGTGGCACGCCTGCCCATGGAAGCATGGGTTGAATTTCTCGCGCACCACAGCGAGGTCAAGGAAGTCTTCGAATACGAAGTCATGCGCTTGATGTCCGAGGTGATGGCACACACCATCACCCTGCATCTGCTCGACGCGCCCGGACGGCTGGCCCGCTTCGAGCGCAAGCACCCGGAACTGATAGACCGCATTCCCAAAAAGGAACTTGCGGCCTACCTCAACATCACGCCGGAAACGCTCAGCCGCGTCAAGACCCGCAAGTAGGCCGGCCACCCCGTATGGCGGCGGGCCGCGTGCGAGCCTAGCGCGCCTTGATTCTCGCCAGGACCGCGGAAAGGAACGGCCACGCGAGCAAACCCAGCGCCAGGACGGTCATGCCGCCCACCAAGCCATTGCTGAAGAAGATCGAAATGTCGCCCTGCGACACCAGCATCGACTGGCGGAACGACTCTTCGGCACGGTCGCCAAGGACGATCGCCAGTACCAGCGGCGCGAGCGGGTAGTTGAGCTTGGAGAACACGTAGCCCGCGATACCGAAAATGACCATCATGTAGACGTCGAACATCGAGCCGGCGACGGTATAGGCGCCAATCGCGCAGATGACGAGAATGACAGGCGCGATGATGGCGAAGGGAATGCGCAGGATGGCCGCGAAAAAAGGCACGCAGGTAAGGACGACGATCAACCCTGCAATGTTGCCAAGGTACATCGAAGCGATCAGGCCCCAGACAAAGTCCTTCTGCTCCGTGAAAAGCAGCGGACCGGGCTGCAACCCCCAGATGAGCAGACCGCCAAGCAGCACTGCGGCGGTGGGCGACCCGGGCACGCCGAGGGTCAGCATCGGCAGCAGCGCGCTGGTGCCGGCGGCATGCGCCGCGGTCTCCGGAGCGACTACGCCCTCCACCTGCGGTTTGTCGGCGCTGCCGAAATCCGCGCCATTCCTGCTCATGCGTTGTGCCACGCCATAGGCCATGAATGAAGCCGGCGTCGCGCCGCCCGGTACGATCCCCATGAAGCATCCGATGGCCGAGGAGCGGATCGACGTCAGCCAGTATTTCGGCAACTCGCGCCAGGTTTCAAGCACCACGCGCGCGTTGATTTTCGCCTGGGTGCCTTTGAATTCAAGCCCTTCTTCCAGTGTCTTGAGGATTTCGCCGATGCCGAACAGGCCGATCACGGCGATGAGAAAGTCGAAACCTTTGAGGAGTTCGGTATGGCCGAAGGTCAGGCGCAGCTGCCCGGTCACCTTGTCCAGGCCCACCGCAGCAAGCCCGAAACCCAGCATCATCGCGGCGATCGTCTTGAACGGACTGCCCTTGCTCATGCCGATGAAGGCGCAAAAAGTGAGCAGGTAGACCGAAAAATACTCCGGAGGCCCGAACTTGAGCGCAAACCGGGCCACAAAAGGCGACAGGAAAGTGATGAGAATGACGGCGACCAGCGCGCCGATGAACGAAGAGGTGAACGCGGCGGTAAGCGCGGCGCCTGCCCGGCCTTTTTGCGCCAGCGGGTAGCCATCGAAGGTGGTCGCGACCGACCACGGTTCGCCCGGGATGTTGAACAGGATGGAAGTAATGGCGCCGCCGAACAAAGCCCCCCAGTAAATGCACGACAGGAGGATGATCGCCGAGGTCGTACCGCCCGGCGTCTGGGCCATCGTGAATGTCAGCGGCAGCAGGATCGCGACGCCGTTGGCGCCCCCAAGGCCCGGCAGGACGCCGATGAGCACCCCGAGCACCACACCGACAAACATGTAGACCAGGTTCATCGGCGACAAAGCCACCGAGAAACCATGCATCAGCGACGATATTTCATCCATGGCGGCGCTCCTAGTTCAAACCCAGTGCGGCTTCCAGCGGCCCCTTGGGAAGCGGCACCTTGAACCAGACTTCAAACAGCAGGAAAAAGAATACCGTCACGCCGATCGAAACGGGCAGGACCCGCGAGGCCGTGTAGTGGCCAAGCAGCCACATGAAGAGCGCAATGAACAGGAACGAAGCCACGTAAATGCCGAGCCAGGCGATAACCACCGTGTATATGGCGGTGGGAATGAGCACCGACAGCACCAGCTTGATCTGCGGCACGGTCACGAAGCTCGCGCGCGACCCGTTGCGCCACGCCTTGACGAATATCACCACGCAAGACAGGCACAGCATCAGGCCGATATAAAACGGGAAATAGCCGGCCTGCGGCCCGTCATCGGCCCACTTGATGCCCAAGCGGAAGCTGTCATAGATCACCAGCGCGCCGCCCATGCAGAGCAGGACGGCCACAACCATTTCGAGAGTACGGATCGATGCAGCCGAACGTTCGGACGAGTCATTCATGGCAGTAGTCCATCAAGGGTTGGACAGGGTGCACGCAGGGGAAACCGGTTCCGGCCGTCAGGCGCCGGAACCGGGGGCCCGCGCAGTGTCTACTTGGAGCCGGCGAGGAAGCCTGCTTCCTTCATCAACTGCTGGTGGCGCTGCTCTTCCTTGCCGACCCAGGTCCGATAGTCGTCACCCATCAGGGCAGTCGTGTTGAAGGCGCCCTTCTCCATGAAGTCCTTCCATTCGGGCGTCGCGCGCACCTTTTTCATCAGGTCGACATAGAACACTTTCTGATCCTCGGTCACGCCCGGGGGCATGAAGATGCCGCGCAACATCAGGTAGTCGACGTCGACGCCGGCCTGTTTGCAGGGCGGGATGTCGTACCAGGACATGTTCTCGGTGACCTTCTGCTTGTACGGCATGCGCTCGTCATCGAACACGCACAACGGACGCAGCTTGCCGCCGCGCCACTGCGCGACCGCTTCGATCGGGTTGTTCACCGACGAATCGATATGCTTGCCGACCAGTTGAACCGCCACGTCACCGCCCCCCTTGAAGGGAATGTAGGTGAACTTGGCGCCGGTCTGCTTTTCGATCGCCACCGTGATGATCTGGTCTTCCTGGCGCGAACCGGTGCCGCCCATCTTGAACTTGTTGGGGCCCGCTTTCTTCACCGCATCGACGTATTCCTTGGCGGTCTTGTAGGGCGATTCGGCATTGACCCACAACACGAACTGGTCAAGCGCCATCATGGACACAGGGGTCAGGTCCTTCCAGTTGAAAGGCACGCCGGTGGCCATGGGTGTGGTGAAGAGGTTTGACAGCGTGATGATGATCTTGTGCGGATCGCCCTTGGCGCCCTTGACTTCAAGGAAACCTTCGGCGCCGGCGCCGCCCCCCTTGTTGACCACGATCAGGGGTTGCTTCATCAGGTTGCCCTTGGCCACGATGCCCTGGATGAAACGGGCCATCTGGTCAGCACCGCCGCCGGTACCTGCCGGCACGACAAACTCGACCGACTTTGTGGGCTCCCACGCGGCCGTCGCTGCGGACGCGGCGACCATGGCGAAACAGGCGGTCACGGCCCGAACCAGTCTGGAAATATTCATTGCAACTCTCCTTTGGTTAGCGCTCAAAAAAACAGCGCCGGATTGTATTGTTTTTTTGATTGCACGAACTATGCGGCCATTTAATTCCGCAACGCACCAAAACCTCCGGCCGCAGCCCTCATCAAGCCGCGTGTCCTGCCCGATGAGGCCCGCCGGCAATTCACATTCCCACGCGCCTCAGAACAGGCCAACGACCTTGCCGTTGTCATCCAGATCGATGACCTCGGCCGACGGCACCTTGGGCAGGCCCGGCATGGTCATTACATCGCCACACACCATGACGATGAATTCCGCCCCGGCGGCCAGCCGAACTTCGCGAATATTCAGGACGTGGCCGCTCGGGGCGCCACGCAATGCAGCGTCGGTCGAAAATGAATACTGCGTCTTGGCCACGCAGATCGGGTAGTGGCCGTAACCGTCCTCCTGCAGCTTCTTGATCTGGTTGCGGATCTTGTTGTCGGCGGTGATGTCGGCCGCCCCATAGATCTTGGACGTGATCTTCTTCATCTTCTCCCACAGCGGATCGCTGTCTTCGTAGACGAAGGAGAAGTTGTTCGGCATCTCGCACAGCTTGACAACCTCACGCGCGACTTCCGCAGCCCCCTTGCCACCGTCCGCCCAGTGCTTTGCCAAGACCACCGGCACGCCCAGCCGGGACAATTTGTCGCGCAGGAGCGCGTGCTCGGCCTCGGTGTCGTGGATGAAATGGTTGATCGAAACCACGCACGGCATGCCGTAGTTCTTGGTCACGTTGTGCACGTGACGTTCGAGGTTGGCAATGCCCTTCTCCAGAGCGGCGAGGTTCTCGGTATTGATCACCTTGAGGTCGACGCCACCGTGGTACTTGAGCGCACGCACCGTGGCGACGATCACCACCGCGCTCGGACGCAGGCCCGACTTGCGGCACTTGATGTCGACGAACTTCTCGGCCCCCAGGTCGGCGCCGAAACCGGCTTCGGTCACCACGTAGTCGGCCAGCTTGAGCGCGGTCTGGGTGGCGATCACCGAATTGCAGCCGTGTGCGATGTTGGCGAACGGGCCACCGTGGATGAACGCGGGATTGTTTTCGAGGGTCTGCACCAGGTTCGGCGCCAGCGCGTCCTTGAGCAACACGGTCATCGCCCCGTGCACCTTGAGGTCGCGCGCGCGCACCGGCTTCTGGTCGCGGGTATAGGCGACGATGATGTTGCCGAGACGCTCCTTCAGGTCCTTGAGCGAGGTGGCCAGGCAGAAGATCGCCATCACCTCGGAGGCCACCACGATGTCGAAGCCGTCCTCGCGCGGGTAGCCGTTGGCGGTGCCGCCCAGCGCGATGGTGATGTCGCGCAGCGAACGGTCATTCATGTCGACCACGCGCTTCCACTGGATGCGACGGATGTCGATGCCCAGTTCGTTGCCGTGGTGGATGTGGTTGTCGATGGCCGCTGCCAGCAGGTTGTTGGCCAGCGCGATGGCCGAAAAATCGCCGGTGAAGTGCAGGTTGATGTCTTCCATCGGCACGACCTGCGCATAGCCGCCGCCCGCAGCACCACCCTTGACGCCGAACACCGGACCGAGGGAAGGTTCGCGCAGGGCGATGATCGCCTTCTTGCCGATGTGGTTCAACGCGTCCCCCAGGCCGACTGTCGTTGTGGTCTTGCCTTCGCCGGCCGGGGTCGGGTTGATCGCGGTGACGAGGATCAGCTTGCCGTTCGGGCGGTCCTTGAGCGTTTCAATGAACTCGAGTGAGAGCTTGGCCTTGTGATGGCCATAGGGCACGAGGTGTTCGTCGCTGATGCCAAGCTTCTCGCGCGCCACCTGCGCGATGCGTTGCATGGTTGCGGCCTGTGCGATCTCGATATCGGATTTGGGCATTGTGGTCCTCGTTTAGCCTGCTGTTGCGTCGTGGCCCTTGTGGGGGCGTGAACTTGTGTGCGATGAAATTTAGTTTGCGCGCCGGCGCGGAACCTTGACAGATGTCAAGAAGCACTCGGCCTTGTGCGGGATTCTTGACGTTGGTCAAGCCCGTCCCGCACAAGGCAAAAACCGCGTTCACCGCTTGCGCCCGGATCGGGCATATTGGTCACTTCTTCTTCGCGCCGCTTTGCGGATTGAGATTGCCGATGCGTCCGCTTTCGGTGCCCGCCTTCTCGTCGATGACGGCGTTGATGAGCGTGGGCTTGCCGGAGGCGATGGCTTCCTTGAGCGCAGCTGTCAGCTCGGCAGGCGTGGTCGCATGACGACCGATGCCGCCAAACGCCTCCATCATGCGGTCATAGCGCGCGCCCTTGACGAAAACGGTCGGCGCAACATCCTTGCCGCCGGTCGGATTGACATCGGTCCCCTTGTAGACACCGTTGTTGTTGAAGACAACGATGCATACCGGCAAGTCATATCGGCAGATGGTTTCGACTTCCATGCCGGAAAAGCCGAAGGCGCTGTCGCCTTCGACGGCGATCACCTGCTTGCCCATGGTGACGGCGGCGCCAATGGAGAAGCCCATGCCGATGCCCATGATGCCCCAGGTGCCGGAATCGAGGCGCTTGCGCGGCTCCTGCATGTCGATGATGGAGCGCGCGAAATCGAGCGTGTTGGCGCCCTCGTTGACGAGGTAAATGTCGGGACGGTCGCGCAGCACGTCGCGGATCGCCCGGAGCGCGCTGTGGAAATTCATCGGCGACGGATTCAGGTCGAGCGTCGCAGCCATCTTGGCGAGGTTCTTTTCCTTGCGCTCGTTGATCGCGCCGGTCCATGCAGCGTCTACCTTGGGGAACCCGGCGTCGATGGCTGACACCAGGGCGGACACGCAGGAACCGATATCGCCGATGACGGGCGCCGCGATTTCCACATTGCTGTCGATCTCGGTTGGCGCGATGTCGATCTGTACGAATTTCTTGGCATTCGGTGCGCCCCAGGTCTTGCCCTTGCCATGGGACAAGAGCCAGTTCAGGCGCGCACCGACGAGCATGACCACGTCTGCTTCCGCAAGCACATAGGAGCGCGCGGCCGATGCCGATTGCGGGTGGTTGTCCGGCAGGAGGCCCTTGGCCATCGACATCGGCAGGTAGGGAATTCCCGATTTTTCGACCAATGCCCGAATCGCGGCGTCCGCCTGCGCGTATGCGGCGCCCTTGCCGAGCAGGATCAACGGCCGCTTGGCGGACTTGAGCACATCGATCGCGCGTGCCACCGCATCCGGTGCGGGGATCTGGCGCGGCGCAGGATCGACCACCTTCACCAGCGACTTGCGTCCGCGCTCGGCGTCCAGCGTCTGCGCGAGCAGCTTGGCAGGCAGGTCCAGGTACACGCCGCCCGGGCGGCCTGAAACCGCGGCGCGAATCGCGCGCGCCACGCCAATTCCGATGTCTTCGGCATGCAGCACGCGGTACGCGGCCTTGGCATAAGGCCTGGCCGCATTGAGCTGGTCCATTTCCTCGTAGTCGCCCTGTTGCAGGTCGACAATCTCGCGTTCCGACGAACCGCTGATGAGTATCATCGGGAAGCAGTTGGTGGTCGCGTTGGCGAGCGCGGTCAGGCCATTGAGGAAGCCGGGCGCCGACACCGTCAGGCAGATGCCGGGCTTCTGGGTGAGATAGCCCGCGATCGCCGCGGCGTTGCCGGCGTGCTGTTCATGGCGAAACCCGATGAAGCGCATTCCTTCGGCCTGCGCCAGCCGGGCGAGGTCGGTGATGGGAATGCCGACCAGGCCGAAGATGGTGTCGATGCCGTTGCACTTGAGCGCATCGACGACAAGGTGAAAACCGTCGGTCAGTTCCGGTGTCGTTGTATCGCTGGACATGTTGATATCCCTTTCCCCTCTGGTTAGGTTGAAGCGGGCGCAGTGTACGAGGCGATGCTTCGACGTGCACTTGACCTGAATCATCTTTTTGGAAATTCGCGGCGCCGTCCTGTCGGACACACCCCGCGAATCAAGGCGCCACGCGCGGGGACCCGCCCGTCAGCGCGCGGCCGCCATCGCCTTGCCGCCCCCGTAGCTCGATAGGGGTGTCAGTGACCCACCCTTGCTCACCCTGACTGCGCAATACTTGAACTCCGGGATCTTGCCGAACGGATCGAGCGCCGGATTGGTCAACAGGTTCGCCGCGGCCTCGTAGTAGCAGAACGGCAGGAAGACGCCGCCGCGCGGCGTGCCTTCCTCGGCGCGGGCGTGCAGAACCACCTTGCCGCGTCTTGATTCGACGGTGACGATGTCGCCTGGCACGGCCCCCAGCTTCTCAAGGTCGAGCGGGTGAATCAAGGCCACTGCATACGGCTCGATCACGTCCAGCACCGAAGCGCGCCGCGTCATGGAACCCGTATGCCAATGCTCCAGCTGCCTGCCGGTGATGAGCACGAACGGATACTCGCGATCCGGTTGTTCCGCCGCCGGGATCAGGTCGGCAGGCACCAGCTTGGCGCGGCCCGTGGGCGTCGGGAAACGCTCGGTGAACACCACCGGCGTACCGGGATCGCCTTCGGCCTCAAGCGGATAAGTAAGACCCGATTCGGCATTGAGCCTGTCCCAGGTCATCCCGCCAATGGAGGGCATGGCGTGGCGCATTTCATCAAACACCTGCGCGACCCCGCTATCCTCTCCCTGATAATTCCAGTCGAGTCCGATGCGCCGCGCGATTTCCTGAATGATCCACAGGTCCTGCCGCGCATCCCCCGGGCAATCGAGCGCACGGCGCCCGAGCTGGACCATGCGGTCGGTATTGCTGAAGGTGCCGGTCTTTTCCGGAAAGGCCGAGGCAGGCAGGACGACGTCCGCCAGATAGGCGGTTTCGGTCATGAAGATGTCCTGCACCACCAGGCATTTCAGGTTGGCCATCGCCTCGCGCGCATGCTGCAGGTCGGGGTCGGACATCGCCGGGTTTTCGCCCATGATGTACATGCCCCAGATCTTTTGCGGGTCAGTATCGGGCGCCATCGCCTTGCCCATGATCTCCACCACCGTCAGGCCGGGCTTGGTGTCGAGCTTTGTGTTCCAGAGTTTCTCGAACTTCGCATTGGCTTCTGGATTGTCGACACGGCGATAGTCCGGATACATCATCGGGATCAGTCCGGCGTCGGAAGCGCCCTGCACGTTGTTCTGGCCGCGCAGGGGATGCAAGCCGGTGCCGGGCCGCCCGATCTGGCCGGTCATCATGCACAGGGCGATCAGGCATCGTGCGTTGTCGGTGCCATGGATATGCTGGGAAACGCCCATGCCCCACAGGATCATCGCGCTCTTTGCGGTGGCAAAGGCTCGCGCGACCTCGCGGATGGTGGCCGCGGGAATGCCGCAGATGCTTTCCATCTTCTCCGGCGCATATCCCTTGACGTTATGCGCCAATGCCTCGTAACCGCTGGTGCGGTCCTTCACGAAGGATTCGTTGACCAGGCCTTCGTCGACGATGGTGTGCATCATCGCGTTGAGCAGGGCAACATCGGTATCGGCCTTGAACTGCAGGTAGCGCCACGCATTGCGATGCAGGTCATTGCGGCGCGGATCGGCGACCACCAGCCTGGTGCCGCTCTTTGCCGCGTTCTTGATCCAGGTCGCGGCCACCGGATGGTTGGAGGTCGGATTGGCACCAATCACCAGCACCAGCTCGGCATGGCGCACGTCCGACACCTGGTTTGACACCGCACCCGAACCCACGCCTTCGAGCAGCGCCGACACCGACGAGGCGTGACACAGCCTGGTGCAGTGATCGACGTTGTTGCTGCCAAATCCGGTGCGTACCAGCTTCTGAAAAAGATAGGCCTCCTCATTGCTGCCCTTGGCTGACCCGAAACCCGCGAGCGCGTATTTGCCGTGCGCATCACGCAGCGCCTTGAGGCCGCCCGCGGCAACCTCCAGCGCCTCCTCCCAGCTGGCTTCGCGGAATATCTCGCTCAGATGCGCCGGGTCCATCACGAAGTCGCCGCTCTTGGGCGCGCCGGCGCGGCGGATCAGCGGCCTGGTGAGGCGCTGTTTGTGATGCACGTAGTCGAAGCCGTAACGTCCCTTGACGCACAACCGGCTGTGGTTGGCCGGACCGTCGCGGCCTTCCACCGAAAGGATGCGGTTGTCCTTGACGTTGTAGGTAAGCTGGCACCCCACGCCGCAATACGGACATACCGACTCCACCTTCTTGTCCGGCTTGATCAGACCAACGTTGTTGGCCGGCATCAATGCCCCGGTCGGGCAGGCCTGCACGCACTCGCCACAGGCCACGCAACTCGATTCCCCCATCGCGTCATCGAGGTCGAAGACGATCTTCGAATGATCGCCACGCATGGCGTAGCCGATCACGTCGTTCACCTGCTCCTCCCGACAGGCGCGCACGCAGCGGGTGCACTGGATGCATGCGTCGAGGTTGACCGCGATCGCGGGGTGCGACAGGTCGGGATTCGGACTCAGGCGCGGCGCCGACTTCAGGGACTCGCGCGCTTCGGTCACGCCGAGCTTCCTGGTCCAGGCATCGAGTTCCGAGTCAGGCTTGTACTGCTTGTCCGGCATGTCGGAAAGCAGCAGTTCGAGCACCATTTTCTGCGACTTTTCGGCGCGTGGCGAATTGGTGGTCACCTCCATGCCTGGCGTCGCGGCACGGCAGCACGACGGGGCAAGCACGCGCTCGCCCTTGATCTCGACCACGCATGCCCGGCAGTTGCCATCGGCCCGGTAGCCTTCCTTGTAGCAAAGATGCGGAATGTCCACGCCGTTGCGCTTGGCGGCGTTGAGGATGGATTCGCCGTCGAAGGCCTCGACGTCGCGGCCATTGACCTTGAATGCGACGACACTCGCGGGCACTTCCAGTTTCAGCGGTGCGTTCATGCTCTAGACCTCTTGCGGAAAGTATTTCGCGATACAGCGGATCGGATTCGGCGCCGCCTGGCCCAGGCCGCAGATGGACGCATCACCCATCACCTGGCTCAAGTCCTCCAGCGTGTCGAGATCCCACTTCGGCGCGGCCATGAGCGCGGCCGCCTTGGCCGTGCCCACCCGACACGGGGTGCACTGGCCACAGGACTCGTGCTTGAAGAAATTCATCACGTTGAGCGCGGCGTCGCGTGCCCTGTCCTTGTCGGACAGGATCATCACCGCAGCCGAGCCGATGAAGCAACCATGCGGCTGGAGCGTATCGAAATCCAGCGGCACATCCCCGAGGCTGGCCGGCAGGATGCCGCCGGAAGCGCCACCCGGCAGGTAGGCATGGAACGAATGGCCATCCTGCATGCCCCCACAGTATTCGACTATGAGTTCGCGGACCGTGATCCCGGCCGGTGCCAGGTGCATGCCCGGCCGCTTCACCCTGCCGGACACCGAGAAGGAGCGCAGCCCGCGGCGCCCGTTGCGCCCGAAACCGGCAAACCAGTCCGCGCCGCGGGTAAGGATGTCGCGCACCCAGTAAACCGTCTCGAAGTTGTGCTCGAGGGTCGGGTAGCCGAACAACCCTACCTGCGCGACATAGGGCGGCCGCAGCCTGGGCTCGCCGCGCTTGCCCTCGATCGACTCGATCATCGCCGACTCCTCCCCGCAGATATAGGCGCCGGCACCACGCCGCAGTTCGATGGCCGGCAATGCGCAGGGTGGATCGGCCGCTAGGCGCGCGATCTCCTTCTCGAGGATGGCACGGCAACCGTGGTACTCGTCGCGCAGGTAGATGTAGATCGAACCGACCCCCGTGACCCAAGCGGCGATCAGCATGCCCTCCAGGAACCGGTGCGGGTCGCGTTCGAGGTAGGTACGGTCCTTGAACGTGCCGGGCTCGCCTTCATCGATGTTGACCGCCATCACCTTGGGCCCCGGCTCCGCCCGCACGATGCGCCATTTGCGCCCGGTGGGAAAGCCCGCGCCGCCGAGCCCGCGCAATCCGGAATGCTCCATGGCCGCAATCAGGGATTCGGCATCGCGCTTGCCGGCCAGGCACTCGGCGAGCAGGTCGTAGCCCCCGGACCTGCGATAGGTCGCGTATCCGGCATAGCCCGGAGCGGCCTGTGCCGCCGGACCAGGCGTTTTCGCGGGGTTCACGAAATCCACCGGGTCGAAACGTGTCCGGTCCGTCGCCACGGGATGCCGCGTCGCACCACCGGTGACCGCCGCCTTGACTGACGCCAGGGTCGCGCGCGGCAGCGCATTTTGTCCCACCACCACCGCAGGCGCCTGCTCGCATCGCCCGACACATGGCGCGGCGACCACCCTGACGTTCGCGCCAAGCAATTGTGGCAGGCGCTCGAGAAGCGCGCGCCCCCCCGCCAACTCGCAGGACAGCGACTCGCAGACTCGCACTGTCAGCTTCGCTGGCGCGTCAGCCTCCGCATCGCGCACCACATCGAAATGATGATAGAACGTCGCGACCTCGAAGACTTCGGCCATGCCGACCTTCATTTCCCAGGCCAGTGCCACCAGATGCCGCTCGGCGAGTCGACCGAACCTGTCCTGGATGCGATGCAGGTGCTCGATGAGCAGGTCGCGCCGACGCGGCGCGCCGCCGAGCACGGCGGCGACTTCCGCCGCGGATTGTGGATCGGGTTGGCGCCCCTTGGCACGTGTCTTGAGTCGAATCTGGCCTTCCACTGCATGCAGCGGAATGATGTGCGTGCTTCCCATTGAAATCCTGTTTTCGCGTTCGCGATGCGTCGTTGATACAAGTGACATCTCGCGGCCCGCCTAGCTGCGGGGTGGCGACGCGCCGACACGCCCAGGGAACTGGCCATTGCCGCGGATCTGCAACTGTCAACAGGTTAAAAGCGACCCGCGATCCGGGCATTGATGAATGTCAAAACCACCACTGCATCGGGGGCGGCCGCCTGTGGCATGGCCCGAATGGAATCCGCGCCGCGAATGCTAACGCTTGAGCGGCGGGAACAACTCCGGGAGCGGCTCGTCAGGCTCGGGAGGCGCCGTCAGGAAGCCTCCCGCGATCTCCATGGTGCGATCGAATTCATCCGGAGCGGCGTCGCCAAACTCCACCGTCACTTCGTAGCCCGCCGACGAAGGCAGGTCTGCGCGGGGACCAGAATCAAACGGCGACTGCGGCATGCCAAAGTCACCCGCATCGAGCGTCTGGGTCGCCTCGTATGGTTCATCGTCGCCAAAACCGCCGTCGAGCGGCGGCAACGGCGCCGAGAACTGGCCGGGATCAAGCATCTGCGTGGACTCGTAAGGCTCGTCAGCGCCGAAACGATCATGTCCGGCGGCGCCCGAGGGTGAAAGCGGCGGGAACATGTCCTTTCCAAACTGGTCCATCGGATCGGCATCACGCCCCCCGCCTGGTGCCGCAAGAAAATGGTCCGCCAATTCCTGCGTGCTTTGATCGGCGATCGGCCGCGTTGCGGGGATCAGGGAACGCGGCGCCGCGCCGCCCGCGTTGCGGGCCGCCGGCGCCGGACGACTGTCCGGCTGGCCGAATGACGCTGCCATATCGGTGGTCGCCGCATACGCCGATTGGCGCGCCTGTGTCTGTCCACGCCCGGTGCGCGCATGGATGTCGAAGTCAGGTGCCAGCACCTCCGGCTCTTCGATCCGCGGCAATTGGCCGAAGTCAGGGGCCATTTCCGAGGTGGCGTACGCAGGCTGGTCGCGGGGTGGCGCCACATCGCCGGTCGTCGTCGAGTGGCGCCGTGCCACGAAGCCGCCCGCGAGCTCGGTGGTCGACAAATCCGACATCGAATCGAAATGCGCGCCCAATTCCGTGGTGAGGACAGCATCCGCCGGCAATTCGGACACCGGCAGGGCGGGCACACCGTCACCTGCGGAGTCAGGGCCGAGCTCGAAAGGCTGCAACGCCGGCGCCGCCTTTGGATGCTGTGTCAGGGCCATCTGCGCGATCACCGCCGCAGCCGATGCCGGCAAGGGTTGCACGACAACGGTGGAAGTCCGCGCACCGGCTGGCGTCTGCGCGAACGCCGGCGCCGCGGCAGGGGCATAAGCCGGCGCCGCCGGAGTGACCGGCACTTTTGCCGGCGCAATCGTGGGCGCCGCAATCCGCGGCGTTTCGGGTTCTCCGATCGCCGCCGCCAGCCCCGCGCGTTGCGGCTTGGCGAAAACACTCCAGCCAGGCGCTTCGACCGGTCCGCGCGGCACCACCGCCGCCGCGACGGGCGCATCGACCTCCCCTTCCGGGAGTGGCGAAGGATGCACCGCAGCCGGGGAAAAATGCCGGGCCAGACGATTGGCCTCGCCGATCCTGCCGACCAGCGCGTCGATGGCGATACGACGGATCTCCGCCACCAATTCCTCGGTGGCGAAGGCGAACGCGGCGGGATTGATCTCCAGGAACGTGACCTGGTTCAGGGTGGTGACCGACGCGGTGCGCTTGCCCTCCTCGCTATGGAGAAATCCGACTTCGCCGACGATGTCGCCGCGCGTCAGCTTGGCAAGAGCACGATCGCCCTTCTCGACTTCAACCTCGCCCTCGATGATGAATCCGAACGACTTGCCCGGATCGCCGTCCTTCATGATGACCGTGGCCGGCGGCATGATGCGCCAGGCCGAAAGTCGCAGCAGTTCCCAGACGTCGACATCATCGAGCTTGCCCAGGAGCGGCAGTCCGCGCACGGCCTTCCACTTGGTCTCATCCGGCAGCACCTGCCCGTCCTGGAGGATCTGGAACCTTACCGACGACAGGTCCTTGGCCATGTCGGCGCCGAGCCTGTAGCGCGAATACAGGTCCTTCTCGAGCGCCCGGACGATCACCTTGTTGGTCAGCTCGGGCAGGTCCGGGTTGAGCTGCGTGACCGGGACGGCTTCGGTATTGATGATCTTGTAGACCAGAGCGGCAGTGTTGGGGCCGCGGAACGGCAGGCGCCCGGTGAGCAACTGGTAGAACATCACGCCGAGCGAATACAGATCGGTCTGGTGGTTCAGCGTGTAGCCCTTGATCTGCTCGGGGCTCATGTACGAAGGCGAACCGAGGCCGTTGATGAACGTCGAATCGATATTGACGTTCTTGCGGATGTTGAGCGCGAGGCCGAAATCCATCAGCTTGACCTCGTCATCCTTGGTCAGCATGACGTTGGCCGGCTTGATGTCGCGGTGCACGATGCCGCGCCGATGCGCGTAGTCGAGCGCCATGGCGACCTTGAACACGATGCCCACCACCCGATGCATCGGCAGCAGCTTGTCCATGGTCACGAACTGATCCAGGCCGGTGCCTTCGACCAGCTCCATGATCAGGTAGGCACGCTTGTCCTCGACATGCCAGTCGAACACCCGTGCGATGTTCGGATGGTCGAATTGGGCAGTAACCGCGGCCTCGGTGGCGAAGAGCTTGCGAAACCGGCGCGACAGCTTGCTGCGGTCATCGGTGAAATCCACCACCTTGATCGCGACGCGGCGCGGCGCGCCGGAATTGCTGTTCCAGTCCTGGCCGAACGCGTCCGAGCCGCCGCCTGCAGCGTCTTCCTCCGCAAGAAAGACCGACGAAGTCGCACCGCGGCCGATCTCCTTGACGGCACGATACTTCCCGAACCTCAAATTACCGATATCGGTTGCATTCTGCATCCCGTAAAGGTACCAGCTTTTCGATCCGGCTGCCCTGCCCGGATTGCCACATGCGCGTTCCTGCGCAGGCCCCCCGACACACCTGCGGCAGCTCGCAGCGCGGATGGCGAATGCTCGAAAACCCTAATGCAACATAGGGGTTACGGCGATTGCGACAACGTTTCGACTTGGATATAGTCCCGCAGGCGTTATCCGGCGGCTTCCCAGCCATACCCAAATTCAGGAGACTTTAAAACATGAAACGTCGTGACTTCATCAAACATGGCGGCATTGCCGGTGTATTGGCTGCCGGGACCGCACCCGCATTTGCGCAAGGCCAGGAAATCAAGTGGCGCATGACCTCCAGCTTCCCCAAGAGCCTGGATACGCTTTACGGCGCCAACGAACAGGTTTCCAAGCGGGTAGCCGAATTGACCGGCAACAAGTTCCAGTTGCGCACCTTCGCCGCCGGCGAAATCGTGCCCGGCCTGCAGGTGCTCGATGCGGTGCAAAACGCGACGGTTGAAGTTGGCCAAACCGCGCTCTATTACTACTTTGGCAAGGACCCCGCTTTCGGTTTTGCGAGCTGCCTTCCGTTCGGCCTGAATACCCGCCAGCAAAACGCGTGGTGGTACTACGGCGGCGGCGAGCAGCTCTACGGCGAGTTCCTCAAAAAGTACAACTGTGTCGCATTCGCGGGCTACAACACCGGTTGCCAGATGGGCGGCTGGTACCGCAAGGAAATCAAGTCGATGGCCGACATCAAGAACCTCAAGATGCGCATCGGCGGCCCGGGCGGCGTGATCCTCGCGAAGATGGGTGCGACCCCGCAACAAATCGCCGGCGGCGACATTTACCCGGCCCTTGAAAAAGGCACCATCGACGCGGCCGAATGGGTCGGTCCGCACGATGACGAAAAGCTCGGCTTCCAGAAAATTGCCAAGTACTACTACGCGCCGGGCTGGTGGGAATGTAACTCCATGGGCCACTTCATCGTCAACGACAAGGCGTGGGCATCGCTGCCCAAGGAATTCCAGTACGCATTCACCACGGCCTGCCACGAATCGAACGTGACGACCATGGCGAAGTACGACCACTTGAACCCCATTGCCCTGCGCAAGCTGGTCGCCGGTGGCGCGCAGCTTCGCGTCATGCCGCGTGATGTCCTGATGGCCGCCTACAAGGCCGCCAACGAGCAATACGCCGAATGGTCGGAGAAGTTCCCGGAATTCAAGAAGATGTACGAGCCGTGGTCCAAGTATCGTACCGAAGAGGCGTTGTGGTTCAACGTCGCCGAAGGCTCGTTCGACCGTTTCATGGGCTCGCTCGGCCAGGGTGGCGGAGGCGCGGCGGCCAAGAAAGGCTGATCTCCATCAGGTACGTTTTCCCCCGCAAAAAGCCCCGTTTCGACGGGGCTTTTTGTTTTCAGACCCCTGTCAGGCGGCACCGGATTGAGCAGGGTCAAACCCGGGAGGTCACATGAACATATAATTTGCTGACATGGTGTTTCGCGCTGGCGGTCGTCGAGACGACGCAGGCGGCATGCCTTTCCCCGATTTGTCCACTGGAGTCAATTGCAATGCAACGAAGAGATTTCATCCGGCATGGCGGCTTGGCTGGCGTGCTCGCAGCAGGCGCGGCCCCCGCATTTGCCCAAAGTCAACCTGAGGTCAAGTGGCGCCTGACGTCGAGCTTTCCCAAGAGCCTTGACACCCTGTTCGGCGCCTGCGACGAAGTCGCCAAGCGGGTTTCGGCCGCCACGGACGGCAAGTTCCAGATCCGCTCCTTCTCGGCCGGCGAAATCGTCCCGGGGCTGCAGGTGCTTGACGCCGTGCAGAACGGCACTGTCGAAATGGGTCACACCATTTCCTATTACTACTTCGGCAAGGACCCCACGTTCGCGCTTGACGGCGCTGTGCCCTTCGGCCCGAATTATCGCGCCCAGACCGCCTGGATGCACCAGGGCAATGGCCTGAAGCTCACCCGCGAATTCTTCAAGCCTTACAACGTCTACAACATTCCCTGCGGCAACACCGGAACCCAGATGGGCGGCTGGTTCCGCAAGGAAATCAAGACCGTGGCCGACTTGAAGGGCTTGAAGTTCCGCATCGGCGGCTTCGCCGGCCAGGTACTCACCAAATTGGGCGTGGTGCCGCAGCAGATCGCTGGTGGCGATATCTACCCCGCCCTGGAAAAAGGCACCATCGACGCAGCCGAGTGGGTTGGCCCCTACGACGATGAAAAGCTCGGCTTCGCCAAGGTCGCCAAGTTCTACTACTACCCGGGCTGGTGGGAGGGCGGCGCGCAACTCTCCGCCTATGTGAGCATCAAGGCATGGGAAGCGCTGCCCAAGTCGTATCAGGCGATTCTCGAAAGTGCATGTGGCGACGCGCACGTCGACATGATGGCCAAGTACGACGCCCGCAACCCGCAGGCGCTCAAGCGGCTGGTTTCCTCGGGCGCCCAACTGCGCCCGTATCCGAAGCCGGTGATGGAAGCCTGCTACAAGGCGGCCCAGGAGGTGTATGCCGAGACCTACGCCAAGAATCCGGCCTTCAAGAAGATCCATGAAGACATGGTCAAGTTCCAGGCCGACTCCATCCTGTGGTTCCGGGTGGCGGAACGCAACTACGATGATTTCATGACGTCGGTCAAGAAGTCCTGAGTCCGATACGCCCTTGAATGGCCGCCCTCGTGGCGGCCTTTTTGTTGGCCCATGCCGACGCGGCCGGCCGGCGACCTTGTATTGGCGCCACCGCCTGTTTCACCGCAAGCAAAGGGCCCGCACAAGGCGGGCCCTCATGTGAAACAAACGCCACCCCGCTCCGGGCAGCAGGCGGCACCCCGCCCTACTTCTTCGCGTCGCCGCCCTGCAGCGCCCTCTGGATCTCTGCGGCCGCCTTGTCCTCATCAGACTTGGGCGGAGCCGCCGCATCATCTTTCTTGTCTTCCTGGCCACCCAGGGCCTTCTGGATGTCGCTGGCCGCCTGATCCTGGTCGGCCTGGTCCTTCTTCTCCTTTTCCTCGTCGGTAGCGCCGGAAGGAGAATCCGAGCCGCCACTGTCGGTGGGCAGTTCGATCTTCACCTTGTCGAGGTCGATCTTCAGGTCCTTGTCGAGGAACACGGTCACCATCTTGGGCATGGCCACCACCAGCGCCACCATGACCAGTTGCAGGATCACGAACGGCACGGCCCCCCAGTAGATGTCGGAGCTCTTGACCTCCTTGGGCGCCACGCCGCGCAGGTAGAACAGTGCGAACCCGAACGGCGGATGCATGAAGGACGTCTGCATGTTCACGCAAAGCACCACGCCAAACCAGATCAGGGCGCCGCTTTCGCCAACCACCGGCGCCAGTACCTTCTGCGCCACGGGCGCCAGCATGGGCACGATGATGAACGCGATCTCGAAGAAATCAAGGAAGAACGCCAGGAAGAACACGAACAGATTGACGATCAACAGGAAGCCATAGGCGCCGCCCGGCAGCGAAGTCAACCAGTGCTCGACCCAAGTGTTGCCGTCCACACCCTGGAAGACGATCGAGAAACAGGTCGAGCCGATCAGGATGAACGCCACCATCGCGGTGAGGCGCGCAGTGGCCTGATAGGCTTGCCGCAGCAGGCCCCGCAGATCGGGAATGATTGCCGCCTTGACGCACAGGTAGGCGACCGCGAGATAAAGAATGCCGAAGGCGATCTGGAACGGCACTGACTTGGGCTGGATCTGGTAGGCGACGATGCCGGCGATACACGCCACCACGCCCACCTGGAACACCCGCGCACCCAGCTTGCCCAGATTCTTGTCGCGGATCACCGCCAGCACGATGGCGCCGATAGCGCCCATGGCACCCGCTTCGGTGGGGGTCGCGATACCGAACATCATGGTGCCCAGCACCAGGAAGATCAGCACCGCGGATGGCACAATACCGGCCAGGCACTTCTTCCACAGCGGCCAGCCCCGCAAGGTCAGGTCTTCCGCCGGAATGGCCGGCAGATAGTGGGGCTTGACCAAGGACAACGCGAAGGTGTATGCCGCGAACAGGCCAACCTGTAGCAGCGAAGGGCCCCATGCGCCGAGGTACATGTCGCCGACCGACTTGCCGAGTTGGTCCGCCAGCACCACCAGCACCAGCGAAGGAGGTACCAGCTGCGTGATTGTGCCCGAAGCCGCCAGCACCCCGGTCGCGTAGCGCATGTTGTAGTTGTAGCGCATCATCACCGGTAGCGAAATCAGCGTCATGGCGATCACCTGCGCCGCCACCGTGCCGGTAACCGCGCCGAGGATGAAGCCGACGATGATCACCGAGTAGCCGAGGCCACCGCGCACCGTGCCGAACAACTGGCCCATGGATTCGAGCATGTCCTCGGCCAGTCCACAGCGCTCCAGGATGGTGCCCATGAAGGTGAAGAACGGAATCGCCAGCAGCAGGTCGTTGGACAGGATGCTGCCGAAAATCCGCCCGGGAATGGCCTGCAGGAAACCGGCGTCGAAGTAACCCCACTCGATGGCGAAGAACCCGAAGAACAGCCCCACCGCGGCAAGCGAAAACGCCACCGCGTACCCGAACAGCATGAAAACCACCAGCCCCGCGAACATCAGGGGCGGCATGTACTCCACCGGAATCATTGATCGGGCCTTTCGTACTTGACCAGTTCTACCTTCTCACCCTCGAGCGCCGCGATGCGCTTGATGATCTCCGAAATCCCCTGCAGGAAGAGGAGCCCGAATCCCAGAGGCACGATGAACTTCACCGGCCAACGGATCAGCCCGCCGGCGTTTGACGAGGTTTCCCCCACCTTCCATGACTCGTAGAAGAACGGCCAGGAATACCAGCCGATCACCGCGCAGGCGGGCAGCAGGAACAGCAGCGTACCGATGATGTCGATCCATTCCTGCTTGCGCTCGGAGAGGTTCATGTACACCACGTCGACCCGTACATGCTCGTTGCGCTGCAGGGTATATGAAGCACCGAACATCACGATCACGGCGAACATGTACCACTGCAATTCGAGCCAGGCGTTCGAGGAGATATCGAAGGCGTAACGCACCATCGCGTTGACCGCGCTCACTATGCATGCAAGCAGTACGCACGCATTGGCTGCCAGGCCAAGCTTGGCGTTGATCCAGTCGATCACCGCCGAAAATTTTAGCAATGCCTTCATGGGCGGACCTACTCCTCCGAATTATGCTTTTGGTCGGTTCGCGGCTTGACAGCCGGCCGCGCCCGGGATTCTACCGAGTTCGCCGGCTAACATACGCCAGACGGCTTGATACCTGCATCGCGGACTGCGCGAAGCAAGCCCAGCAAAATA
Source organism: Burkholderiales bacterium (assembly GCA_965279115.1). Classification (GTDB taxonomy): domain Bacteria; phylum Pseudomonadota; class Gammaproteobacteria; order Burkholderiales; family JAEUOS01; genus JAEUOS01. The sequence goes on along the minus strand of OZ257137.1, from coordinate 4,981,471 downwards.
CGCTCCCGCTGCCCCGGTCACAAGCAAGTGTTAACCCTATACGTCGCATGGATTGGCGTGTGTCAGGCACCGATCAGTCACCGGCGATCGTCATGCGGTCGATCAACACCGATCCGGCCGTCATGCTGCCACGGGTGAGCAAGTCGGACCCTGCCGCGACCAAACCGAGGTACATGTCCTTTAGATTGCCCGCGATCGTGATCTCTTCCACCGGGTGCACGATCCGCCCGCCCTCGACCCAGTAGCCGGCCGCGCCGCGGGAATAGTCGCCCGTCACGTAGTTGACGCCCTGTCCCATCAGATCAGTGACCAGAAGCCCGGTACCAAGTTTCGTCAGCATGGCCTCGAAATCTGCGCTGTCTGTCGGATGCAACAGCATGTTGTGGCAGCCGCCCGCATTGCCGGTCGACTGCATGCCGAGCTTGCGGGCCGAGTAGCTGGACAGGAAGTAGCCTTGAAGCACGCCCCCGCTGACGACATCGCGCTTGCGTGTGGCAACACCCTCGTCATCGAACGGACCACTCGCCAATCCCTTGGGCACTCCTGGATCCTCGGTGATTCGCACATGGGGCGCGAAGACCTGCTTGCCGAGCGAATCAACCAGGAAGGTGGTCTTGCGGTAAAGACTCCCGCCGCTGACAGCCGACACCAGGGAACCGACCAGGCCGATCGCCACCGGCGCCTCGAACAGCACCGGGCACTGGCGCGTGGAAATACGCCGGGCGCCCAGTCGCGACAATGCGCGCCGCGCGGCATAGTCGCCGATGCGGGCGGGCCCGGAAAAATCGGCAGCGTCTCGCGACGAGACGTACCAGTCGTCGCGCTGCATAGCGTTCTTGGCGCGTGCCGACTTCGCCGCGATGACCGAACACGACACATAGTGGCGCGACGCCGCATAGCCGCCGGAAAAGCCCCGCGAATTGGCATAGATGAATTGCGAGTGCTGGGCCGAGATGCTGGCGCCTTCGGAATTGCGGATCATCGGGCTTACCGCAAAGGCGGCGGCCTCGACTTTCTTCGCAAGTTCGATCGCCTCCGGAACGCCGATGGTCCAGGGGTGGAGCAGGTCCGGGTCCACGGGAGAGCGTGCATAAAGCGCCGGATCGGCGAGGCCGGCGCAATCGTCCTCGGCGGTGTAGCGGGCGATATCGACGGCCGCAGCCACGGTCGCCTTGATGGCGGCGGGCGAAAAATCCGAACTGCTGGCGTTGCCCTTGCGCTGCCCCATGTATACCGTGACGCTCACCCCCTTGTCGCGGTTGTGCTCGATGTTCTCCACCTCGCCCATGCGCGCCGTGACCGTCAGCCCGTAGCCTTCGGAAACCTCGAATTCGGCGTCGCTGGCGCCAAGTTTGCGCGCATGCTTGAGCCCGTCCGCGGCAATGTCCTTGAACATGGCGGAAGTGAACGAAAACTTGGCAGCTGACATCAGGGGAAGACTTTCGTGAGGAGCGCAAAGCGGAGCGCGAACCTATAATTATACGTAGGCACCCGCCCCCAACCGCGAATTCCAAGACAGGCAGCAAACCCCATGCGGCAAAAGCCGATGCGCACCCGCACCGTTCTGGTGGACCCCCAGCCTGAACCGGGACCGGTCTTCACCCGACCCAGCAAGTCGCAGATGAAACGCGACATGACCAGCCTGCAGGTCCTGGGGCGTGAGCTCGCCGCGCTTTCGAAAGATCGCCTTCTCCAGCTGAACCTTCCCGAACGCCTGCACGAAGCGCTTCTGGCGTACCGGACGATCACAGCACACGAAGGCTCGCGCCGCCAGATGCAGTTCATCGGCCGGCTCATGCGCGATGTCGACCCGGAACCGCTGCGCGAAGCCCTCGACCGCTTCAATGGCGCGTCGCGCGCCGAGGTGGCCGACATGCATCTCGCAGAACGTTGGCGCGAGCGCTTGCTCGACGAAAACGAAAGCGGCACGCTCACCGAGTTCGCCGGCACCTACGCCGGCGCGGACCTCACGCGCATCCGCACGCTGATCCGCAACGCCCGCAAGGAAACCAGGGAGGGCAAGCCGCCGCGCGACTATCGCGAGCTGTACCGTGCGATCCGCGACGCGATGGCCACACGCGACGCGCCGACACAAGCCGACCCCACCGAAGAAGGAGCCCCCGAATGAATCCGACACGATTGCTTCGCGTCGCCCTGGCCACGACCGCCCTTGCGGCAACTTGCGCGATGGCCGCGCCGCCCGGCGGCATGCGCCCCGGCCTGTGGGAGACCACCCTCACCAGCAACATGGCCGGCGGCAAGCCCATCTCCACGCGCGCCTGCGTTACCGCCAAGCAGCTCGAAGACCCCAAGGGCACGCTGCCGAAGATGGACGCCAACATGAAGTGCGAACAACTGGACTACAAGACCAGCGGCAGCACGGTGAGCTGGAAAATGCGCTGCACAGGAGAAGTGCCCATGGAAGGCACCGGCCAGATGACCGCCGGCCCCGACAGCTACAGCGGCAAGATGGACATGACCATGAAGATGCAGGGCCAGACCATGAGCATGAGTCAGACCATGGCCGGCAAGCGCATTGGCGACTGCCCCGCCGCCAAATAACCTGGGGAAACAAGAACGTGAACGTGCTTGATCGCCCCTTGCGGGTCGGGATGGTTTCGGCCAGCGACCGCGCCAGCAGCGGTGTTTACAAGGACGAAGGCCTGCCCGGCCTCAAGACCTGGCTGGACGCGGCGCTGCTCACCGCCTGGGAAGGTGTGGAACGCCTTATTCCGGACGAGCAGGCTGTCATCGAGAAAACCCTCATCGAACTGGTCGACACCGAGCGCTGCGACCTGGTGCTCACCACCGGCGGCACCGGCCCGGCGCTGCGCGATGTCACCCCCGAAGCCACGCTGGCGGTAGCGCACAAGGAAATGCCCGGGTTCGGCGAACAGATGCGCCAGATCAGCCTGCGCTTCGTGGCCACCGCCATCCTCTCGCGCCAGGTGGCGGTGATCCGCTTTCACCCGGACAAGAAGTCCGGCGCCCTCATCATCAACCTGCCGGGCCAGCCCAAGGCCGTCAAGGAAACCCTTGAGGGCCTGCGGGATGGCGACGGCAAATCCATCGCCGGCGGCATCTTTGCCGCCGTGCCCTACTGCATCGACCTGATCGGCGGACCGTACATCGAAACCGACGAGACGGTCTGCAAGGCCTTTCGCCCCAAGACCGCCGTGCGCGCACGCGACACCCTGCCATTGACCAGAAAGCCGTAAATGACCCAGTTGCTCGAATGCGTGGAAGTCGCCACCGGCACCGCCCCGACCGCCAGCGTGATCTGGATGCATGGCCTGGGTGCCGATGGCTACGACTTCGTACCGGTGGTGAAGGAACTCGACGTCAATACCCTGCCGGGCTTGTCAGGCGGCGTGCGTTTCGTGTTTCCCCACGCGCCGATGCGGCCTGTCACCATCAACAACGGCATGCGCATGCGCGCCTGGTACGACATCAAGATGATGGACCTGGTGCGCCAGGAAGACGAAGCCGGCCTGCGCCAGAGCCAGGCCGAATGCGAAGCCCTGATCGCGCGCGAGGTTTCACGGGGTACGCCCGAAAACCGCATCGTGCTGGCGGGGTTTTCACAAGGCGGCGCGGTCACGCTGCAGGCCGGATTGCGCCACGCCAGTCGCCTCGCCGGCTTGATGGTTCTCTCCAGCTACCTGCCGCTGGCCGCCCACGTGGCGGACGAGGCCGCGCCGGCCAATCGCGATGTACCGATTTTCATGGCGCACGGGACTGAAGACCCGGTGGTAGTACTCGACCGGGCCGACAAGTCAAAAACGCAACTTGAAGGCCTGGGCTACGCAATCGAATGGCATCAGTACCCGATGGAACACTCGCTGTGCCTGGAGGAAATCGGCGACATCCGCGCCTGGCTGGGGCGCGTGCTGGCCTGACGTTCGCCCGGAGCGTGCGGCCTTAGCGGTACACCCCGTCCCACTCCGCTGCGACAGTCGCGGTTTTCCCATCCGCCCCCACCAGCGGCCGGTTCAAACTGAACATCGATTCGGGCGTGACCACGGCGTAGTCCATGTATCCCAGCCGGGCGATGGGCTTCATCAGCCCGGTATCGACCATGCCGTCGCGGATGATGGCCTCGTTGATGTAAACGCCCACGACCAGGCCGAACACCACCGTGTGCGTGTGCGCCGCATCCGGCGCCGGCAATTCGACGGTTTTCCAGGTCTTGCATTCGAACGCCGCCGGGCTCTCGGCCACCCTGGGAGCGCGCACCAGGCGGGACGGCGCGGGCGTGAGACCAGCCAATGCGAATTCGTCCACCGCCTCGCCCACCGGGGCGGAGCTCATGTTCATCTGCTCGCGCAAATCATAGGTGGCGATCGAGCAGGTGAACTCGCCGGTTTCAACCGCGTTGCGCAGCGAGTCCTTGTGCCCGGCCGATGAGAACAGCACCACCGGCGGACGGTCGCTGACCGCGTTGAAAAAGCTGTAGGGCGCCAGATTGTGGACGCCGGCGCGGCTGGTCGTGCCTATCCAGCCGATCGGGCGCGGCACCGCCAACGCCTTGAACGGGTTGTGGCGCAGGCCGTGGTTGTTGGCTTCGGTGTCGTAGTGCATTGTAGGGCTTCCGGTTGGGTGAATCGCGAGTGTAAAGCCTGCCGCAGGTAGACGGACGCGGCAGTCGATAGAATCCACTGACGCACCCAACCGCGCAAAGACAACATGACAAACGTGACCGAAGGAACCCTGCTCTGGCAACCCTCCCCGGAACGCCTCAAGCGTGCCCGCCTGACCGCCTACACGGCCTGGCTGGAACAAACCCGCGGGCTCAAGTTCGCCGACTACAACGCCCTGTGGCAATGGTCGGTCGACGAACTGGAAACGTTCTGGCAGAGCATCTGGGAGTACTACGCGATAAGCGCCTCCACGCCCTACAAGCAGGTGTTGAAGGCGCGCAGCATGCCGCGCACCGTATGGTTCGAAGGCGCGCGGCTCAACTATGCGGAGCACGCCTTGCGTCATGCCGCCGCCGACCGGCCGGCGATCATTTTCGAATCCGAGTTGAAGCCCCACACCGAAATCAGCTGGAACGAACTCAAGGCGCGGGTGGCGGCGCTCGCCAATACCCTCAAGGCCATGGGCGTGGTCGAGGGCGACCGGGTGGTGGCCTACATGCCCAACATCCCGCAGACCATCGTCGCCCTGCTTGCGGTGGCGAGCCTGGGCGCGATCTGGTCCTCCGCGTCGCCGGACATGGGGCATGTGTCGGTAATCGACCGCTTCCGCCAGATCGAACCCAAGGTGCTGCTTGCGGTGGACGGCTACCGCTACGGCGGCCGGGACTTCGACCGATCAGGCATCGTGCGCGAGATCCTCGAGGCCCTGCCCTCGGTGCAGAAGACCATCATCGTCCCTTACCTCGATGAGGGCATCGATGTCGCTTCCTTCCCCAACGCCATGGCCTGGGACGCGGCCATGCAAGCGCCGGGGCCGCTGGAATTCGCCCAGGTGCCCTTCGACCATCCGCTCTGGGTGGTCTATTCGTCGGGCACCACCGGTATGCCCAAGCCCATCGTGCATGGCCATGGCGGCACCACTATCGAATGCATCAAGCACAACGACTTGCACCTCGACCTGGCGCCGGGAGACCGCTTTTTCTGGTACTCCTCGACCAACTGGATCATCTGGAACCTGCTGTGCAACACCATGCTCTCTGGCTGCACCATCGTGCAGTACGACGGCAACCCGGGCTATCCGGACATGAGCACCTTGTGGAAGTTCGCCGCACGCAGCCATACCGATGTGTTTGGCGCCAGCGCTGCGTACATCGCCCAGTGCCTGAAGTCAGGCGTGGAACCGCGCGAGCACGGCGACATATCGCGCATCCGTACCGTGTGCTCCTCCGGATCACCGCTTCCGGTTGAGGGCTACCGATGGGTCTACGAGCATGTCAACTCGGACCTGCTGCTGGCCTCGATCTCCGGGGGTACCGATCCGGGCGCCGCCTTTGTGGGCGCCTGCCCGATCCTGCCGCAGTTCGCCGGTGAAATGCAGTGCCGCTGCCTGGGCGTCGCCGTGCACGCGTTCGATGAGGCCGGCAAGTCGCTGATCGACGAAGTGGGTGAACTGGTCTGCACCCTGCCTATGCCGTCCTTCCCCCTTTATTTCTGGAACGACACCGACGACAAGCGTTACCGCGAAAGCTATTTCGAGATGTACCCGGGCGTGTGGCGCCACGGCGACTGGCTCAAGATCACCCCGCGCGGCGGCGCCATCATCTACGGGCGCAGCGACTCCACCATCAACCGCTACGGCATCCGCATGGGCTCGGCCGAGATCTATCGCGTGGTCGAGGACGTGGCCGAAGTGCAGGACAGCCTGGTGGTCGATCTCGAATACCTCGGCCGCGAATCCTGGATGCCGCTCTTCATTGTCCTGAAGCCTGGCGCCGCGCTGGATGACGGCTTGAAGGAGCGCATCAAGGGGCGTATCCGCAATGACTTGTCGGGCCGCCATGTGCCCAACGACGTGTTCGCCATCCCGGAGGTGCCGCGCACCCTCAACGGCAAAAAGCTGGAGGTGCCGATCAAGCGCCTGCTGCTGGGCGAACCGATCGAGAAGGTGGTCAATCGCGACTCGATGAGCAACCCCGGCAGCCTGACCTGGTTCGTGGCCTTCGCGGCAGAGCGTGCTGCGCGCGCCTGATTTGCGCAGACTCCTGGCAGCGGCGTTGCTTGCCGCGACCGCGAATGGGGCGGTCGCCCAGAACAACCTGGGTGTCACGGTCGAATCACGCAAGGAGGCCGACGGCCATCGCCTTCTGGCGCGCAATGCGGGCAAAGCCCCGGTCGAGGTGACGTTCTCGCTGACCGAAGGTAGCAATGTCGCCTCAACCCGCAGCTTTCCCTTCAGCCTGGTGCTGCAACCCGGCGAGATGCAGGAAGCCACCCGCGTGCACGCCGCCAACCGCAGCCAGGGCTACCGCTTCGCGTTTCGCTATGCGCCAAAGCTGGGCGACCCGAACGCCCGGCCCGACCCGAATGCGCGCTACCGGCTGCCGTTCGGCGACGGTCTGTCCTTCATGGTCTCCCAGGCGCCGGGTGGCCCGATCGTCACCCATGGCGATGTCGCGTCGGCCAACGCGATCGACATCGTCATGCCGGAAGGCACGCCTGTCGTGGCCGCCCGAGGCGGAATCGTCATCGAGGTCTTCGAGAAGTCCGCAACGCGCGGCGATGTCGCCAATCGCGGCAACTACGTGCGCGTGTTCCATGACGACGGCACCTGGGCCGACTACGCCCACCTGTCGGGGGCCGCGCCCGACATCGCCGTCAACGAACGCATCGAGGCAGGCCGCCTGCTCGGGCTTTCGGGCAATACCGGGCAATCGAGCGGGCCGCACCTGCACTTCCATGTGCAGCACAACAACCGCGGCCGCATCGAATCGGTTCCGGTCCGCTTCCACACCCGCAAGCGCGGTGTGGTCACGCCGGTCTACCGCGGCATGCTGGTCTCTGACTGAACCAGCTGCTGTTCAGGACCCTACCACCCCGCCATCGACTCGGGTGATAACCACGGTGGAACTGCGCGGCCGCCCGGCGCCGTCCGGCCATTTCGAAAAGCGCATCGGATTGGCCGGGTCGGCGCGATCACCGGGAAATTCGCCCGGATGCTGGATGTTGACGAACAGCGCGCGGCAATCCGGCGTCAGTACCGCGCCGGTTACCTCGCAATTGACGGGGCCTGTCATGAAGCGGCGGATCTCCCCGGTGGCCACATCGCAAGCCAGCATCTGGTTGTTGCCGATGCGCTCGAGTTCACCCTTGTTCATCTGCGAGGCATGGGCGTCGGTCTGTATCCACAACACGCGACGGCTGTCGAAGGCGAGCCCGTCCGGGCAGGCGAAAATGTCGCCCTTGATGTTGCCCTTCGCCTCGGCCCGCGCATTCTGCGGGTCGCCGGCCAGCACCAGGTGATTCCACGTGAACGTGGTGCCATCGAAGTCCCCGCCTTCCTTCCAGCGGATGATCTGGCCCATCACGTTGTTGCTGCGCGGATTGGCGGCATCGACCGGCGGAAACCGCTCCTGGCCGCGCTGGGGATTGTTGGTCAGGGTGCAGTACACCTCGCCCGAATGCGGATCGATGGCGATCCATTCCGGCCGGTCCATTTTCGTGCCGCCGAGCCGGTCGGACGCCTGGCGCGCCTTCACCACGACTTCGCCCTGATCGGCAAAGCCGTTCGCGGCCATAAGGCCGCCCGCACCATGCGCCAGCGGCAGCCACACACCGCGCCCGTCGGCATCGAAACGCGCGACGTACAGCGTGCCGTGATCGAGCAGGTCGCGGTTGGCCTTGAAGCCCCCCTCCCGCATGCGGTCGCGGCTGACGAACTTGTAGATGTACTCGAAGCGTGCGTCCTCACCCATGTACACCACCGCGCGGCCGTCACGGGTCAGAACGGTGGTCGCGCCTTCATGCGCGGCCCGGCCGAGCGCGGTGCGCTTGACCGGCACCGATTGCGGGTCGAAAGGGTCGAATTCCACGACCCAGCCGAAGCGGTTGAATTCGTTGGGGTGGCGTCGCGCGTCGAAACGCTCGTCATGGTCCCCCCAGGGGAAGACACCGCGCGCCTTGTCGCGCAGCCCCCAGCGTGCCTGGTGCGCGTCCACTTTTTCGGGGGCGTGGAAGTAGAACGCGAAATTTTCCTCGCAGGTGAGGTAGGTGCCCCACGGCGTCATTCCGCTCGCACAATTGTTGTACGTGCCCAGCACCCGCGTGCCGGCAGGATCGGCGGCGGTGCGCAGCATCGCATGCCCGGCCGCCGGCCCAGCCACACTCATAGGCGTGCGGGCGGTGATGCGCCGCGCATGCGGCGAAGGGCGCACGACCTGCCAGCCTTGCGCGCCACGTTCAATCTCGATCACCGAAACGCCGTGCGCGGCCTGCGATTTCTCGGTCTTGGCCGCCGTCCAGTTGCGAAATCCGTCGCTGTGCAACAGACCTTCGTCGGTGTACTCGTGGTTCATCACCAGCAGCGCGCGGGGCCGGCTGGCAGATTCGGGCAATGGAAAGAAATGCATGCCATCGTGGTGCATGCCGGCCTGCGCCGCCTGCTCCGCCGCCGTATTGCCCGCGTCGGCGCGAAACGCCGGCATGTCGCCGGCGATGCCGACCGCATCGCCCCAGCGGTAGAGCACCTCGGCACGATAACCTTCGGGCACGACAAGGGTATCCGCCGCCGAGGTGGCGATCCCCTTGAACCCGATGCGTCCACCACCACCAGGCAGCGCAGCGCAGCCCGCCTGCGAAAGCGCGCCCATTGATCCGAACAGGGCCGCAAGGGCACCGGCAAGCGATCCCTTGACCACGATCCGGCGCGCCGGATCGCTCACCTCATGGATGGTTGGATTGGCGCTGCGATTGGAATCCTCGCCGCCCTTGAGCAGGTCATTCATATCAACTCTCCTGGCGCCCCGGCGCGCCCCTGGTGCGGCGCCTGTCCGCGTTTTCCTGTTGCCGCCGCAGCTTCAATACGTCACCGCATCCGCCCAGGGCTGCGCAATCTCGGTTGCGCCACTGTTCGTGCCTTCCACCCGCGCCACCGCGGAAGGGCAGGCGAATTTCATCGGCATGGTCTGCACGCGCGCCTCGGCATAGTCGAAGCGTTCGCGCAAGGCCTTGCGGGTTTCCTCCGCCATGCGCACGTCGCCTATCACCACCGCACCCTCGCTGGCATCGATGCGCGGCGTATGGAAGGCGGTGTCAAGGTCCATGCCGTAATCCAGCGTGAGTGACAGCAATTGCATCACCGCCGGGAGAATGCGCCGGCCGCCCGAAGCGCCGACCGCCAGCATGCGGCCGTCGCGCCCTTCGGCAATCACCGGCGTGTAATTGGTCAGGCAACGGCGTCCGGGTGCGAGCGCGTTGGGCCCGCCCTGCTCCGGATCGAACCACATGATGCCGTTGTTCATCAGGATGCCCGACGAAGGCAGGGTGAACCTGGAGCCGAAAATCGAAAGCAGCGTCTGCGTCACCGCGGCCATGTTGCCTTCGGCATCCACCACGCTGAAGTGCGTGGTGCAAGCCGGCGCCAGGTGCTCGGCCCCCAGCGCGCGCCGTCCGTCGGCGTCGCCCATGCCCTTGAGGCGCTCGCGATAGGCCTCCTGCAGCGCCAGTGCGTAGTCGGCATAGGCTGCCGCATCCGGCGCGTCTCCCTTGCCGAGCGCGGCCGAAGCGCTCAACAACCGCAAGGCATGCGCCAGCGTAGGACCGGCCGTCAACTCGGGCGTCGCCATGACGCGTCCTCCACGATAGGGGATTGTCAGCGGCTCGCGCAGAGCGGCGCGATAGGCCGCCAGGTCTGCCATCGAGAGGTACCCACCCGCGGCGTGGATGTCGGCGGCGATACTGCGCGCCAGCGCGCCTTCGTAAAAATCACGCGGCCCGCTCGCGGCGAGTTCGGCCAGCGTGTCCGCAAGCCTGCCCTGCGGCAGCCGCACCTCACTTTTGATGCCCCACATCGCCGCTGGCGGCAAGCCGTCAATCAGGAAAGCTGCCGCGCTGGCCGGATAGCGCCTCAGGTCGGCCGCTCCGGTGGCGACAATCTCGGTGGTGAACCAGTCCACCAGCAAGCCTTCCCGCGCCAGCGTAACCGCCGGCGCCAGCAGGTCGCGCCAGGGCAGCTTCGCATGCCGCTGATGCGCCAGTTCCATGCCGGCCACCACGCCAGGCACCGCGATCGACGCCGGGCCATGGATGTTGCGATCATCCTTGACGCGCGGCCATGGAAACAGGTCGGACGCCGCGCCTTGCCCGGTAAGCGCGAAATCCTCGGGTTTCAGGCCGAGCGGGGAGCGCATGCCGAAATCGATCACTTCGAAGCGCTTTTCCCGCGCGCGGTACAGCACCATGGTGCCGCCGCCGCCCACCCCGCTCATCCAGGGCTCCACCGCGCCAAGCGCAAACGAGGTCGCCACCACCGCATCGACGCAATCCCCACCGGCGGCAAGCACGTTTGCGCCGACCGCCGCAGCCTTCGAATGCTGTGCCGCGACGATGCCCGACTTCGACACCACCGCCGGCTTGCGGATTACCTGGCTGTTGCTGAAATTGTCGCGCATCACTTCACCGCCCTCTCTGATAGTGAGCCGGGATTATGCCGGAGTCGCATGACCGACACGCCCGTCCGCAATGGCCTCGTTATTGCTTGATAATGCCCTGACAATCCAACCAGGGAACACAATGGCATGAGCAACCTGCATCTCATCGGCGGCGAAAAAGGCGGTGTCGGCAAATCCGTCGTCTCGCGCATCCTCGCGCAATATTTCATCGACCGCGGCATGCCCTTCACCGGCTACGATTCCGACAAGTCGCACGGTGCGCTGCTGCGCTTCTATGCGGGCTACGCCGCGCCACTGGTGATCGACGACTACAACAACCTCGACCGCGTGGTCGAAGCTGCGGCTGCAAACCCCGATCACCGCATACTGGTCGACCTGGCCGCACAGACCCAGCATGCGTTGACCCGCTGGATCGAAGATTCCGGCCTGGTCGAGCTGGCGCCGGAAGTTGGTCTCTCGATTACCTATTGGCACGTCATGGACGCCGGTCGCGATTCGGTGGACCTGCTGCGCAACCTGCTCGACACCTTCGGCGGCCGCATCAGGATCGTGCTGGTACAAAACGCCCTGCGCGGCGATCGCTTCGATATCCTCGAGGAGTCAGGAGAAAAGGCCCGCGCCGAGCAGCTTGGCGCACGCATCATATCGATCGGCCACCTGGCGGATGCCACCATGCAGAAGATCGACGCGCGCAACACCAGCTTCTGGGCAGCGATCCAGCCTGCGGACGTGGGTGGCGCCAGCCTCGGAATGCTGGAACGTCAGCGGGTCAAGGTCTGGCTTAACCGCGTGTACGACCAGATCACCGCGCTCGAAGTCTGAAGCGCGGCAATCCGGCACCGCTAGATCGCGCCCGCCTCGCGCAGCCTGGCGATGCCCGCTGCGTCCAGGCCGAGAATGCCCGCAAGCACGGACTCGGTATGCTGGCCCAGCGTTGGCGGCGCCGTGTCCTGCGCCAGAGGAGTGGCCGAGAACTTCATCGGGCTCGAGATCATCGGCACCGTGCCGCCCTTCGGATGCGGCAGGTCGAACCTGACGCCGCGCGCCTTGACCTGCTCTTCCTCGAAGGCCTCGGCGATCGAGTTGATCGGGCCATTGGGCACGCCCGCCTCTTCGAGGATGGCCACCCATTCCTTGGTGGTCTTCTGCGCGAACACGTCGTTCAGGAGCGGCACCAGGATGGCGCGATTCTGCACCCGCCCGGCGTTCTTGGCGAAACGCTCGTCGGTGACCAGGTGCTTGCATCCGGCCGCCTCGCAGAACTTGGAGAACAGGTTGTCGTTGCCGCAGGCGAGGATGACGCTGCCATCCTTGGTCGGGAACACCTGGTAGGGCACGATGCTCGGATGGGTGTTGCCGATGCGCCCGGGGGCATCGCCGGTGGTGAGGTAGGTCATGCCCTGGATCGACAGGAAGGCCATCGAGGTGTCGAGCAGCGCCAGGTCAAGATGCTGGCCGACGCCGGTTTGCGCGCGGTGCGCCAGCGCCGCGCATATGGCGATGGAGGCGTACATCCCGGTCAGGATGTCGATGATAGGGATGCCCACGCGCATCGGCCCGGCGCCGGGGGTGCCGTCGGGTTCGCCGGTCACGCTCATCAGGCCGCTCATGCCCTGGGCCATGAAGTCGTAGCCGGGACGCTCGCGCCACGGACCGGTCTGGCCGAAACCGGTGACCGAGCAATAGATGATCTTCGGGTTGACGGCTTTCATGTCCTCATAGCCCAGCCCGTAGCGGGTGAGGTCGCCGAACTTGTAGTTCTCGATCACCACGTCGCAGCTCTTGGCCAGCTCGCGCAGCATGGCCTGCGCTTCAGGATTTGAAAGGTTGGCGGTGATCGACTTCTTGCCGCGGTTGGCCGCCAGGAAATACGAGGCCTCGCTGGTGGGCTTGCCTTCGGGATCCTTCAGCCAGGGCGGGCCGAAGGCACGCGAGTCGTCGCCCTTGACGGGCCGTTCGACCTTGATGACCTCGGCCCCCATGTCGGCGAGGTTTTGTCCGGCCCAGGGGCCGGCAAGTACACGGGAGAGGTCGAGAACACGGATATGCGAAAGCGGGCCGGGCATGGTGATCCTTCAGGATTCAGGGAATTCGGGTTTGGTCTTGTCGATGAAGGCGCGCACGCCCACTCGGTAGTCGGCACTGTCGAAAAACGCGAAATGCTCGCGAACTTCTTCCGCCGAAAGCGGCGCCTGCACCGGCGACAGCCGCGCGATCCAGCGCTTGTTGGCGCGTGCCGCCATCGGGCTGCCGGCGGCGATGCGCCCGGCGCAGGCATAGGCCTCGGCCTCGATGTCGGCATCGGGCACCACGCGCGTCAACAGGCCCTTGTGATAGGCCTCATCCGACCCGAACACGCGGCCTTCCAGCAGGATCTCCAGCGCCACGGCACGGCCTACCAGGCCCAGCATGGCCTGCAGCTCGCTATGCGCGAGCGGAAAGCCCAGCTTGTTGATCGGCACGCCGAAACGCGACGACGTCGCAGCGATGCGCAGGTCGCAGGAGCAGGCGATCTCCAGGCCCCCGCCCACGCAGGCGCCCTCGATCATGGCCACCGTCGGGATCGGGCATTCGGCGATGGCGAAGATCGCGCCCTTGACGGTTTCCTCGTGGTAGCGGGTGCCCTGCTCGACATTGGAGCGCACCGTGGTGAATTCCGAGATGTCGGCGCCGGCGGCGAAATTGCCGCCCGAGCCGCGCACCACGATGGCCCGCACCGATTTGCTGGCAGAGAGGTCCACAAAGGCGGCCTTGAGGGCCTCCCACGATGCCACGGAAAGCGCGTTCATCTTGCCCGGCGTGGCCAGGGTGACAGTGGCGACGCGACCGTCGATGGCCACGCGCACGGGTTGGCTGGTATTGGTCACAGGTCGATCTTCGCTCCGGAGGCCTTGACCACCTTGCCCCATTTTTCGATTTCGGAGCTGATGAACCTGGTGAAATCCGCCGGCGAATTGCCGCCCGGTTCCGCACCCTGGTTGAACCAGAAGTCCTTGATGGCCGGTTCCTGCATGATCTTGGCGATTTCCTGCTGGGTGCGATTGACCACCTCCGGCGGCGTCCCCTTCACCGCCCACATCGCATACCAGGTGGTGGCCTGGTAATCCTTGATGCCCAGTTCTTCCATGGTGGGAATGTTGGGGAAGGCGGGCACCCGCTTGGCGGAGGTAACCGCCAGCGCCTTGAGCTTGCCGGCCTTGATCTGCGCCGCCGAGGTGCCCATGCCGTCGAAGGCGAAGTCCACCGAGCCGGCCAGCAGGTCCTGCATCATCGGGCCTGCGCCACGGTACGGAATGTGGGTCATGAAGGTCTTGGTCAATTGCTTGAACAATTCGACCGTGAGATGGTGCGAGGTGCCGTTGCCGGCCGAGCCGAAATTGAGCTTGCCGGGGTTCTTGCGCACATAGGCCAGGAAGTCGGCGAAGGAATTGATCTCGGTGTACTTGGGATGCACCACCAGCACATTGGGAATGTAGGCCAGCACCGTGATGGGGATGAAGTCGCGCTCCAGGCTGTAAGGCAGGCGCGTATAGAGGGATTCGGCGATGGTGTGATGCACGGCACCACAAAAAAGGGTGTATCCGTCCGGTGCCGCCTTGGCCGCCGCGGCCGCGCCCACCGTGCCACCGGCACCGCCGAGATTTTCGACCGTGAACTGCTGGCCGGTGATCTGCGACAGGCGTGCCGCCACCGGGCGCAGGAACACGTCGGTGCCACCGCCGGCAGGAAACGGGTTGATCACTCGCACCGGTTTGTTTGGCCAGGCCCCCTGGCTGTGGGATGCGCCCGGCAACGCGAGTACGCCCGCAGCAGCCGCGCCCTTGACGAAATTGCGACGTGAAATCATGGATTGGGTCTCCGAGGTTTGTCCTTGGCCGCCTATGGGAGGCGGCTGCCGTCTAAGCGAAAAACGCGCGATTTTAGCGTTTTACGTCATGTTCGCGGCAGAATCGCCGAAGTAAGGCGCCCCGGCTCGCCGGATCAGCGCGGCGGGCCGAAGGCGGATTCGAAGGCCGCGAGGAACTTCTCCAGATCCGCCACGGGCAAGGCATTGATGCCGGCCGCCGCCGCCCTGCCGCCCCCGGTGGCAAATCCCCGGCACAAGGTGTCTGCCCCACGCGGGGTCGCCTTCGGCGCCCGTACGCTCACCAGGAAAGTGGCGCCGGTATCCACCAGGATCGCGTGTGCCCGCGTCGGCGCTTCGCGTGCGAGTTCGTTGGCGAACACGCCATTGACGCGCCGCGCCCACTTTGCATGCGGCAGGATGAAGACAGCGCCGCAATGCGACGAATGCGTCGGCGCCAGTGCGCGCGCCTGCGCCATGTCCTCGCCAAAACCCTGTCGCAGGCGCTTGAAGCACTCGTCGCCGGTGATGAATTCAAGCGGGTCCCGGTACGGCTCCAGGCGACCAAACAGCGTGGCGGGCGCCTCATGGAGGTCTTCCACGGATTCGCCGTAGGCGTTGTAGTTGATCAATTCGCCAAGCTCGCACAAGGATGCCAGCTGTGGCTCGGCAAGGCCGGCGCCGGCCGCGCGTGCCGCCCGATGCAGGTTGTCGCCGAAGGCCGCCGCCACCGCCCAGTTGCGAAAGCGCCCCTGCAACACGCCATCGACGATCAGGCTGCTGCAGGTTTCCGCATCGGTGTCGATATGCGCGGTCAAGCGCGCGTCGGCAAGAATTTCCCCGGCAAAATGATGGTCGTACCAGTCGACCTTGACACCGGTGGCCAGCAGGCGCTGCAGGCCTTCCCGGTTGCTGTCGAGCGAAACGTCGGCCACCACCACATGGTCGCCGGCCACGGCATCGACCCGGTCGAGAAGCGCGATATCGCGCTTGACGCCGGTGACCACCCGGTCCGGCGAAAAGCCGGCCAAGCGCAGCTGGTGGGCGGCGCAAATGCCATCCGCGTCGCCATTGAAGGCCATCCATCGGGTTGCTTTTGGATTGCTCATGTTTCCGGTTTGCAAGGCGGGCCGCGCAGGTTCACGCACCATTTTCGGCCCTGCCCTCGGCTATAATTGCAGATTACTTTTGATTATCCGTCATGCGCTTGCATCATGCGCGTGGCAGCAGCGCCCCCATGGCGATCCGGCACTTCCTGCAATTCAAGGACTTCACCAGCGGCGAGTACGCGCACCTGTTCGCGCGCTCGGCCTGGCTCAAGGCGAAATTCAAGGCCTTCGAGACCTACCACCCGCTGTTCGACCGTCATCTGGCGATGATCTTCGAGAAGAACTCGACCCGCACCCGCCTCTCTTTCGAAGCCGGCATGCAGCAACTGGGCGGTTCCTCGATCTTCCTGTCCACCCGCGACACGCAACTGGGCCGCGGCGAACCGGTGGAAGATGCTGCCCAGGTGATCAGCCGCATGGTCGACGTCGTGATGATCCGCACCTTCGAGCAGGACATCATCGAGCGCTTCGCTGCCCATTCGCGGGTACCGGTGATCAACGGCCTGACCAACGAATATCATCCCTGCCAGGTGCTGGCCGACATCTTCACCTTCATCGAGCACCACGGGACCATCCAGGGCAAGACGGTTGCCTGGATCGGCGACTCCAACAACATGTGCAACACCTGGCTGCAGGCCGCCGAGGTGCTGGACTTCAACGTGCACGTCTCCACCCCGCCCGGCTACGAGGTCGAACCCGAGCGCGCGGGTCTGTTCGGCGCGGACCATTTCGAGGAATTCGCCGACCCCATGGACGCCGCCCGCGGCGCGCATCTGGTGACCACCGACGTGTGGACCAGCATGGGTTTCGAGGCCGAGAACGAGGCGCGCAAGAAAGCCTTTGCCGACTGGTGCGTCGACGCCGACATGATGAAGGTGGCGCACCCGCAGTCCCTGTTCATGCACTGCCTGCCTGCGCACCGCGGTGAGGAAGTCGAGGCCGAAGTCATCGACGGGCCGCACAGCGTGGTATGGGACGAAGCGGAAAATCGCCTGCATGTGCAGAAGGCCCTGCTGGAATACCTGTTACTTGGAAAAGTGGAAGCAACATGACTGACAAGATCAAGAAAGTGGTCCTGGCCTACTCGGGCGGACTGGATACCTCCGTCATTCTGAAGTGGCTGCAGGACGTCTACCACTGCGAAGTGGTGACCTTCACCGCCGACATCGGCCAGGGCGAGGAAGTGGCACCGGCACGCGCCAAGGCGCTGAAGATGGGCATCAAGAAGGAAAACATCTTCATCGACGACCTGAAGGAAGAGTTCGTCCGCGACTTCGTGTTCCCGATGTTCCGCGCCAACACCCTTTATGAAGGCGAATACCTGCTCGGCACCTCGATCGCGCGGCCACTCATCGCCAAGCGCATGATAGACATCGCCCGCAAGGTGAAAGCCGACGCCATCTCGCACGGCGCCACCGGCAAGGGCAACGACCAGGTGCGCTTCGAGCTCGGCGCCTACGCGCTCATGCCCAACGTCAAGGTGATCGCTCCCTGGCGCGAGTGGGACCTGCTGTCGCGCGAAAAGCTGCTGGCCTATGCCGACAAGCACGGCATCCCGGTCGACTTCAAGAAGCGCAAGGGCGGCGGTGCTCCCTACTCGATGGATGCCAACCTGCTGCACATCAGCTATGAAGGCGGCATCCTCGAGGACCCGAACTTCGCCCCGGAAGAATCGATGTGGCGCCTGACCGTGTCGCCGGAAAAGGCGCCCAACAAGCCGCAGATCATCGAACTCACCTTCGCCAAGGGCGACATCGTCGCCATCGATGGCAAGAAGATGTCGCCCGCCACCGTGCTGGCCAGCTTGAACACCATCGGCGGCAAGCACGGCATCGGCCGGCTCGACATGGTCGAGAACCGCTATGTGGGCATGAAGTCTCGCGGCTGTTATGAAACGCCCGGCGGCAGCATCATCTGGAAGGCGCACCGCGCGATGGAATCCATCACCATGGACCGCGAAGTGCTGGCGCTCAAAGACGACCTGATGCCGCGCTATGCGCGCCTGATCTACAACGGCTACTGGTTCTCGCCCGAGCGCAAGCTCCTGCAGGTGCTGATCGACGACTCGCAGAAAACCGTCAACGGCAAGGTGCGCCTGAAGCTATACAAGGGCACCATGATGGTGGTGGGCCGCGAGTCCACTTCCGACTCGCTCTTCGACATGAAGATCTCCACCTTCGACGACGACGGTGGCGCCTACAACCAGGCCGACGCCGGTGGCTTCATCAAGCTGAACGCGCTGCGCATGCGCATCGCCGGCAACCTGGCGAAGGGCCGCAAGAAGTAGTCTGGTGTTCCAGGGGGCGGCTGCGCCGCCCTGCCTGACGCGCCCGCGTCAGCCCTGGTTCTTGCGGATCGCGCCGGCCAACCCGGCGCGCACCGTGCTCTGATACTCCTCGCTGACGTGGCTCAACTGGTGCAAGTCGAAATGCGCCGACATCGCCTCGCGCATGCCCTGCACGTCCTGCGAGCGATTCAATGACCGCTTGATGAGCTTCATCGCGAACGGCGGCGACTTGGCGATGCGCTGCGCGAGTTCCAGTGTCTGGGCATCAAGTTCGGCGCGCGGCGCCACGCGGTTGACCATGCCGGCGGCAAGCGCCTGCTCGGCCGTGAGCCGCCCGCCGGTGAACAATAGTTCCTTGGCCTGGCGCAGGCTCATCACCCACGGATGGATCAGCACCTCGGTGGCGGCGGCGCCCATGGTGTGGCCCACCGGGTCGCTGAAGTAGGCGTCGTCGGCCGCCACAATCAGGTCGCACATGTTGGCCAGCATGAAGCCGCCCGCCACGCACGCGCCCTGCACCTGGGCGATGGTCGGCTTGGGAAAGTCGCGCAGGCGCATGCAGTATTCGAAGTAACGCACCTCCTCGTAGGCATAGCGCTTTTCCACCGCAATCGCGCCACGCGACTGCGCCGCCTCCTTGAGGTCGTGGCCGGCGGAGAAATGATCGCCCTGTCCGGCCAGCACCACCACGTGGGTGGCCGGGTCATCGCGCGCGTCCGCAAGCGCGGCATCGAGCGCGTCGAGCATGGCCTGGTTCTGCGCGTTGCGTGCCTGCGGGCGCGCCAGCCAGAGGCGGCGCACCGCGCCGAGTTGCTCGCTGACGATCGGTGTCTCACTCATCGTTTGATTCCTGGAAAGTTTGTGCCTGCCTGGCCGCGCCCAACGCAACTCAGGCCATCGGTCGAGGGTCAGCGCGGCGCGATGTTGCAGCGGCCATGGTCCAGCACCACTGCCTCGCGATCCGGCACACGGCAGCGGAAGGACACCTCGTCGCCGTCGACCCAGATGTCGGTCTCGATACGCTCGCCGGGATACACCACGGCGGTAAAGCGGGTGCCGAAAGTGCGCATGCGCGTGGGGTCGTAGCCGCACACACCGGCCAGCACTTCACGGCAGGCGATCGCCAGCGTGCATGACCCATGCAGGATCGGCCCCTTGAAACCCATGGCCCGCGCGATATCCGGGTCGGCGTGCTGCACATTGCGATCGCCGGTCAGGCGGTAGAGCAATGCTTGCCAGGGTTCGGTCAGTGTCGTACGCACCATATCGGGCTTGCGTTGCGGCATGGGTTCGGGCCGGCGCTGCTGTCTGGGCGGACCGCCGATGCCGCCATCCCCGCGCGCGAAATACAGGTTGTGGATGTCGAAAAGCGGCGCGCCGTCCTTGAGGCGCACGCGTGTCTCCATCTCGATGAGCGAACCCTTCTCGGCACCCTTGTCATAGACCTCCAGCACCCTGTGGTCGGCCAGTAGTTCCGCCTGCACCGGCAAGGGCTGGTGAATCGTCAGGGTCTGCTCGCCGTGCAGCATCTTCGCGACCGACATCCCGATGTCGTAGATCAGGTTCTGGCGCGCCACCGTCACCGCCTGGCTGGGCACGGTGCGCAGGCGCCCGCGTCGCTCGTAGACGAAGTCAAGCTCGACATCATCGAACGGGTCGCGCCCCATGCCTATGCCTACCGCGTAGAGCAGGGTGTCGCGCTCGGTATAGGCGTAGGGGACATCCCGTGCGGCAAGCTGCATCAACTGCTCGTAGGTAACCGCCACCAAGGCCTCTGCTGGTT
Source organism: Burkholderiales bacterium (assembly GCA_965279115.1). Taxonomy (GTDB): domain Bacteria; phylum Pseudomonadota; class Gammaproteobacteria; order Burkholderiales; family JAEUOS01; genus JAEUOS01. The sequence continues at coordinate 4,961,362 of OZ257137.1, read as the reverse complement.
CGTATGTTCGGAATTCAGGCCGCCGCCACGAGACACCTTTCAGGCAAGGTCGGTCCGGCGCCCCAGGCGGTGCAACCCGTCGAAAAGCCATCCTAGGGTCTGTTGACACATGTGTCAATCGTGTATGTTCATCATCCAGCCTGGGTGCAAAGTGCCGGTCGGGAACCTGACTTAAACTAGGCTGGCGCGCGCATCGCGTGCGCACCTCGACAAAACAAAGACCATGACCAACGAGACAAAAACTCCCGCCCTGCCGCTGGCGGGCCTGCGTGTGCTGGACCTCTCCCGCGCGCTGGCCGGCCCGTTCTGCGCCACCATCCTCGCCGACCTGGGCGCCGAGGTGATCAAGATCGAACCCTCGCCGGATGGCGAAATGGTGCGCGGCTGGGGGCCGTTCCAGGACGGCATCAGCGTCTACTACCTATCCATCCACCGCAACAAGAAAAGCCTGGTGGTCAATTTCCGCGACCCGGCCGGCCTTGAATTGATCCGCCGCATGGCCGACAGCGCCGACATCCTGGTGGAGAACTTCAAGCCCGGCGTGATGGGCGACATGAAGATGGACTACGCCACATTGGCCGCGCGCAACCCGCGCCTGATCATGGCATCGGTCACCGGCTTCGGCACCACCGGCCCCTACGGCGGCTGGCCCGGCGTGGACCAGATCGCGCAGGGCATGTCGGGCCTGATGAGCCTCACCGGGCAAAAGGAAACCGGCCCCACGCGGGTGGGCATCCCGATCGGCGACGTGGTCGGCGGCATGTGGGCCGCCATCGGTGTACAGGCTGCCGTGGTGCAGCGCTTCGGCACCGGGCGCGGCCAGCATGTGGAAACCTCGCTGCTGGCCGGCCTGATCGGCCTGCTCACGGTGCAGGGCCAGCGGCAGCTTTCATTGGGTGACACGCCGGGCGTGGCCGGCAACGACCATCCGGTGGTGTGCCCCTACGGCATGTTCGAGGCCAAGGACGGCCCCTTCAACATGGCAGCCGCCACCGAGGACATGTGGGTCAAGTTGTGCAAGCTGCTCGGCATGGAAGACTGGATCACCGATCCGGAATTCCGCGACAACGCCGGGCGGCATCGCAACCGTGACGCGGTGAAAATGCGCCTCAACGAGAAGTTCGCCGCACGCGGCAAGATGGAATGGACGCTGGAACTGGTCAAGCTGGGCCTGCCCGCCGGCCCCATCTTCACCCTCGACCAGGTGTTCGCCGACCAGCATGTCAATGAAACCGGCATGGTCGAGGAAGTTGACCATCCGACCCTGGGCCCCTTGCGCCTGATCGCCAACCCGGTACGCATGGCCGGCATGGGTGGCCGCTCGGTGCGCAGCGCCCCGCCGCTACTCGGTGCAGACTCACGCCAGGTGCTGGCCGACTTCGGCATCGCCGAGGCCGAAATCGACGCGCTCGTCGCCTCCAAGACCGTGCAATGCCTTCAATGAAAAGCCCCGCCATGCTCGCCGACCAGATCGCCTATGTAGCCGTTGCATCCAACGACCCCGCCGCCACCTGCCGGGTGTATGAAGAGTTCTTCGGCCTGCCACGCAACAACCTTGCCTCCTCCCAGGGCGAGATCCCGGTCTACAGCCTGGGCAAGAGCGCGCTGGCGGTGGTGCCGCTGGGCCACCCGCTGATTGACGGCGAGTCCAAGCCCGGCGTGCATCACATCGCCTTCGGGGTTGACGACCTGGACGCCGCCATTGCCAAAGCGGGCCTCACCGCGACAGGTGCGGAAGGCCTGGCCGGACGCCGCACCGTCGCCTTCGACCGCGCGCACACTGCGGGAGTGCGGGTGCGGCTGACCGAACGCATCGCGCTTGCGCCGCATGCCGGCGGGCCGCTCGAACGTATCGACCATATCGGCATCGCCAGCACCGACGTGGGCGAGGACGAGCGCATCTTCAGCGGCCGCTTCGGGTTTGCAGTGGAGAGCCGCCAGACCGACATGGAAGTCTCGATGGCGGTGGAGTCCTTCACCTCCGACAAGTATGGCGTGGTCTATCACACCCGCGCGCCGGAGCCGGTGGGTGGGTTGCGCGTCACCTTCATCACCGCCGGGGACTGCGAATTCGAGTTCCTCGCCAACTTCGACCCGCGCCAGGGCGCGCATATCGAGCACGGCAACTCAGGTTCCACCAGGCAGGACCAGGGCGCGATCACCCGCTTTGTGGCCTCACGCGGGCGCGGCCTGCACCATGTGGCGGTGAAAGTGGGCGACATCGACGCCACGCTCGCCCGCATGGCCGGCGCCGGCCTGCCGATGATCGACGTCAAGGGCCGCCCCGGCTCGCGCCGCGCCATGATCGGCTTTCCCCACCCCAAGGCCTCCGGCGGCATCCTCATGCACCTGGTAGAGCGCGATGCCTGAGGCGCTGGTCACGGCCGAGCGGCAAGGTGACGTGCTGATCGCCCGGCTCAACCGGCCGGGCGACGGCAATGCCATCAACCGCGCGCTGGCCGTGGATCTGGCGGCGCTGGTGCAGGGCTGTGCGGCGGACAAGGCCTTGCGCACGCTCATCATCACAGGCGAGGGGCCACGTTTCTTTTGCACCGGCGGCGACGTCAAGGCCTATGCCAAGGTGCAGGATGCCGATACCTTGAACGAGGTGTTCGACCTGATCCGCAACCTGCTCGACGCCATCGAAGCGCTGCACTGCCCGGTGATCGCGGCGATCAACGGCTACGCCATCGGCGGCGGCGCGGAACTGGCGCTGGCCTGCGACCTGCGCGTGATGGATTCCGGCGCGCAGATCGGCTTTCCGCAATCGCGCCTGGGGATCATGCCGGGCTGGGACGGGCTGGGACGCCTGATATCGCTGGTCGGGCGCGGCGCCGCCACCCGCATGCTCATGAAGGGCACGCGCATTTCCGCCGATGAAGCGCAGGCCATCGGCCTCATTGATGAAGTCGCGCCGCCAGGCGAAGCGCTGGCCACGACGGTGGCGCTGGCGGCCACCCTGGCGGAAACCGCGCCCCTTTCGCTGGCCGCCATCAAGCAGGCACTACGGGTGGCTGATGACGGCGATGGCGCCGCGCTGCGCTCGCATGCACGCGAGGCCTTCACCCGGCTGTGGTTCTCCGCCGACCACAAGGAGGCCGAGCGCGCCTTCGCCGAAAAGCGCCCCCCCAAATTCAACGGCACTTAAAGACCGTCCACATCAACAAAAGCCACGGAGACAAACCATGCGCAAACCCACCTTCAAGCTGCTCTTCGCCGCCCTCCTTGCGGCAGCACCGCTCGCCGCCTCGGCACAGCCCTTCCCCACCAAGGGACCGATCCGCATGGTGGTGGGCTTCGCCCCCGGCGGCGGTGCCGACACCATCGCGCGCGCCATCAACACCCGCATGGGCGAGATCCTCAAGCAATCCGTCGTGGTGGAGAACCGCTCCGGCGCGGGCGGCGCGATTTCCACCGAGCACGTGGCCAAATCCGCGCCGGATGGCTACACCATCAGCTTCACGCTCAACAACCACACCATCAACCAGGCGCTCTACGCCAAGCTGCCCTTCGACACCGAGCGTGACCTGCGCGGCGTCGTCCTCATCGGCGCGCTGGCGCAACTGCTGGCGGCGCACCCCAGCGCACCGGCCTCCACCCTGCAGGAATTCCTGCAGCAAGCCAAGGGCAACGACCCGCGCGCGCGCGCCTACGCCAGCGGCGGCGTTGGCTCGCCCGGACACTTCGCCATGGCCTACCTGGAATCGCTCTCGGGCCTGGATTTCGTGCACATCCCCTACAAGGGCGCAGGCCCCGCCATGGCCGACGTGCTCGGCAACCAGGTGCCCTACATCCTTTCCACCCTGGCCGGCCTGATCCCGCATGTGAAGGCGGGCAAGCTCAAGGCCATTGCGCTTACCTCCAAGGAGCGCCTGCCCTCGCTGCCCAATGTGCCGACCATCGCCGAAGGCGGCTTCCCCGGCTACGACATGGACACCTGGATTGGCCTGTTTGTGCCGCGCGCCACGCCGGACGCCGTCGTGAAGGCACTGCACGACGCCACGCTGGAGGCGCTCAAGTCGCAATCCGTGCGCGACCGTTTCGAAGCCGTGGCCGGTCGTATCGCGCCGGGCAGCGGCGCTGAACTGGACGCGCTGGTGGCAAACGACATCCGGCAACTCACCAAGGTGGTCAAGGAACGCGGCATCAAGCCGGAGTAGGTGCCCGGGGCTGCAATAGAATCGTCGAAAAAGTACCGGAGGAGACCGGCATGGAACTCGACCTGCGAGCGCTGCATCCCGTGTTCGCCGCGGAAGTGCGCGGTGTGGACCTGCGCGAAGCGCCCACGGCCGACCTGTGCGCCGCCCTCGACCGCGCCATGGACCAATACGCGGTGCTGGTGCTGCGCGACCAACGACTCGACGACGAGCAGCAAATGGCCTTCGGCCGCGCGATGGGTACCCTCGAACCCATGCCCGCGCAGGTGGGCATGGAAAAGCAGCGCCTGAAACACCGCGAACTGGTCGACATCTCCAACCTGGAAGTCGACGACACCCTGCTGGCCGCCGACGACCGGCGGCGCATGTTCAACCTGGGAAACCAGCTCTGGCACAGTGACTCCAGCTTCAAGGCCACCCCGGCCAAGTACTCGATGCTGCATGCGCGCGTGATCCCGCCGGAAGGCGGCGAAACCGAATTCGCCGACATGCGCGCCGCCTGGGACGCCCTGCCCGAGAAGATGCAGGCGCGCCTGAAACCGATGGTCTGCGACCATTCGCTCATCTACTCGCGCGCACTGCTGGGCTTCGACGCCTTCACCGAGGAAGAGCGCGCCGGCTTCGCGCCGGTGCCACAGCGCCTGGTAAGGCGCCATCCTGGCTCGGGCCGCCTGTCGCTGTTCCTCGCCTCGCACATCGGCACCATCCACGGCATGCCGCGCCCTGAGGCGATGATGCTGATCCGCGACCTCACCGAGCACGCCACGCAACGGCAGTTCGTCTACAGCCACACCTGGCGCGTGCACGACCTGGTGATCTGGGACAACCGCTGCACCCTGCACCGCGGCCGCAGCTACGACGACCAGCGCTACAAGCGCGACATGCGGCGCATCACCCTGCAGGACAGCGCGCCAACCTTGCAGCAGACGGCCTGAACGTCGCTGCAAGCCTGGCGGCGTGCAAGGCAGACCCGATCTGCATGCACGAACTCACCTTGCCGCGTCGCGCGCGCAGCGAAAGCCGATGTAAACCACCGCAGTATCGCGAGGTTTGCCCTGCACGTGGCTATCCAGCATCTGGGTCGCTCCGTACCACCAGGAGCCGCCACGCGTGCGCTGTTCGGCGCCGCTGCCGCTATTGACCCACTCCCAGACGTTGCCCCCCATGTCGTACAAGCCGTTGACGCCCTGCTTCGTGGTGCCCGCTTCGGCATGCCCCTTACCGCGTGAGGTGACCGCATGCGCCACGGTTTTCACGCTTCCGCAATCGCCCAGGCAATTGGCGCCTTCCGGGCTGTCGCCAGTCGGGTAACGATAACTGCGACCGGTGCTGAAGCCACCGGTCGGTTGGGGGCGCCGCTCGATATGGGCCGCCTCGCCCCACTCCGCATCCGTCGGCAGGCGCTTGCCGGCCCATTTGCAAAATGCGGCAGCCTCGTCGTAAGTGACATGCACGGCAGGCTCGTCAGCCGCACCAAGCTTTCCATAGGGTGCCCGCCACGTCCAACCCTTGCGCTGCTCCCATCCCGCTTCGTACGTGCTGCCTCCCCCATTACGCTCGGCGCTTGTCACCGTCCTGGTGGCGTCGACATGACGCTGGAACTGGCCGATTGTCACCTCGGTGCGGTCTATCTCGAAGCTGCCAATCCGCTGCATCGGCGTCGAGTTCTGTGCCTGGACAAGGCTTGCGCCAAGGACGCCGAGCAGGAGAAAAGGAATTTGCGGACAGGACATGGGCTAGGCGTCAACATGGAATTGCGACATGAACGGAATGTCCGTCGTGCCGACATCCAATCCCATTTGTGAAAACAGCGTGGTGACCTGACCGCGGTGGTGGGTCTGGTGGTTGAACATGTGCGTCACCAGCACCCACTTGGGCACCGTGCGGGTCCGGCCATCGATCTTGCTGGTATAGGTCAGCGACTCGGCGAGCCAATCCGCGGAAAGCGATGCCGACCAGTCCAGGATTCTCTGATCCAGTGCGGCGCGCTCCGCCCTTAGCATGTCGAACGCGCCAAAGAGGTCTGCACCGGGTTCGGGGACGATTCCGGGGTTGCCCGTGAAGCGCGACATGAACGCGAGATCGCCGTATGCGATGTGATTGAGGGTCGCGTAGATCGACTTGAAAAACGCGCCACGGTCCTCGTGAAGCTCTGCGTCAGGCAGCGTGGCGCACATGGCATACATGCGGGTGTTCATCCACTCGTTGTATTGCGCCATCAGCAGACAATGCGATGCAGTGATCATGGATTCTCGTTCTCCCGGAACCTACCGTTGGACCGCGCCAAAACCTGACCTGGTTTGAAAGCAAGCCGTGACGATCCTGCGAATGCCCCAATCAAGCCGCCCGCCTCCATGCAGGCGGCACGATCTTTCCGCGCTTTACTGCCATGATCAGCATGGCGATTCCGGTACTGGTGCAAAGCAGCAGCGCAAGCACGGAAGATTCGACCCCGAAACTGCCGCCGGTCAGCCACTCGGGGCCCTTGATGGTGGATCTCACCAATCCTTGCGAGGCCTCGTTTCCTGACACGATACTCGAGAAAATGGCCGACTGCGTGTAGTTCCACGCCACATGGAAGCCCATGCTCAACCACAGGCGGCGGGTCAGCATGAAGGCCGCGGCCAGCAGGATGCCTGCCTCGACCGCGATGAACAGCGCGCCCTCGATCGTGCCGCTCGGGTTGATCAGGTGGGTCAGGCCGAATACCAGCGAAGACACCACCAGGGCGGCCCAACTGCCAAACCATCTTTCGACCGAGCCGAACAGCACGCCACGGAACAGCAGTTCCTCGTAGACACCCGAACTCAGCGCCATGGCGATGGCCGGGATCATGAAGCGCAACGGGTTCAAGCCCTCGACACGGTAGATGCCGAGCACCATCAGGACAAGTTCGCAAGCGGCGTACAGGCCCGCACCGACAATGAGACCGAACCCCAGTTCGCGGCCCATGCCCGGCAACGCCAATTCGGATACGGCCCGCCGTTCGATGAAGAGTGAATAGCCGATATACACCGCGAAGCCGGCGATGGCCAATGCCACGACGTGGCGCACAGACTTGAACGGCTCGCCGGCGTAGATGGTCATGACGTCCGTGTTCAGGCCCATCATCATCACCAGAACGAAGCCCAGCACCAATATCCGTGCCGGTGGTGAAGCGAGGATGCGCTGTGCGAGGTTTGGCGGCACATCGGAAGGGCTTGTCATCATCAGGCTGAGCGTTCGAGATACGCGTTACTTTGCCGCACTGGCCAGCTCTTCGGCAAGCCGGAAGGCCGGAATGGCAGCTTCCGTGATCGCCCGCAGGGCGAGCTGCGCGGCGGGCGTGACTTCGGACAGCGCTTGAGCATCCGAGGTGCTCTTTTCCTCTGCCATGCAGTTCTGCAGCAGTTCAAATGCGCGATCCTCGCGTTGCTTGCCGGTGAGGCCGCGGATGAGCGCCAGTTGCTCGATATATCGCGAGCTTGCCGTGGAGAAGCGGAATGAGCCGCGATACTCGCTCGGACTGGTCTTCCACAGGGCATCAATTCGAAGGCGAAACCGCTCCCGTGCGAGGACTTCGACCTCGGTATGCTTTATCCATGGAGCAATTTCCGGAATGGTCAGTGCATCGCCAAGCGCCACTGGCGCCATGGCGGATGCGTCGCGGATCCAGGCGATGTCTACGGTGAAATAGTCGTCTGTCGCTGTTGCCGAAGGCTCGAAGATCACAAAGCCAAGGCCTGCTTTCCAGGGCGCGGAGAAAGTGAATCGCCGCTCCGAACCGAGGGCGCGAGCCCAAGCCGTGGAGACCAGGGAAAGCCTGGGCTCAAGCTCCTGTGTTGCGGTCTTGAGACAAGCAGCAAGCGCAACCCTGTGGATCTTGCGCATCATGATCTAGGTTCGCTCCTTGTTTCAATCCTGACGCCGACCTTCAATGGCCAAGCATGACGAACTTCACAACGGCGACAAGCCGATCACTCTGCCTGGATTCCCGCCTCGCCGATCCGCCGCTTCCACAGTGCACTTTGCTCGCGCATGAACGCGGCAAACTCCTCGACTGATGTCGGTTCCACGATCGACCCAGTCTGCTGTTCCAGTCGCCGCTTGATCTCCGGCGTTTCCAGCACCGTGCGCAACTGCGCGTTCAGGCGGTTGATGATCGGCCGCGGCGTGTTGGCCGGCGCCATCAGTCCCAGCCAGGCGAACAGCGCGAAATCCTCCAGGCCCGGCACTTCGCGCATCGCGGGCACATTCGGCACGACATCGAAGCGCGTGTTGCTGGTCACGGCCAGCGCGCGGATCTTGCCGCCATCCAGCAGCCCCTTGGAGGCGGCCACGTCGACGAAGGTAAAGTCGATCTGGCCGGCAATCAGGTCCGTGAATACCTGCGGCGTGGTCTTGTAGGGCACCCGCAGCGTCCTGATCTTCGCCATGTTCAGCAGCATGGCCGCCGACACCTGGCCGCCGGTGTTGCCGTAGCCGTAGGCCAGTTTCTCGGGATTCTCGCGAGCGAAGCGGATCAGGTCTTCAGGGGTCTTGAACGGTGACTCCTGCCTCACCAGGAACGCCAGCGGGTTGATGGTCAGGCGCCCGATCGGCGCGAAGCCGTTGACCGGGTCGTAGCGCAACTGCTTGAAGAGGTACGGGTTGCCGGAATGCGTGGAGTTGGTGCCCACCAGCAGGGTATAGCCGTCCGGCTGGGCGCGGGCCACGAACTCGGTGCCGATCTGGCCACTCGCGCCCGCCTTGTTGTCCACCACGATGGCGGCCTTCATGTTGCGGGCCATCTGTTCGGCGATCACGCGGGTGATCACGTCGGTGCCGGCGCCCGGCCCGAAAGGCACGACGATCGTGATCGTCTTCGATGGCCAGGCCTCCTGCGCGAAAGTCATGCAAGGCGCCATTGCCAGTGCAATGGCGGCGAGTGTCGTGCGAACCATCCTGGAGAAATGCAGGACCTTGATTCCGGCGGGCGGCTTCACGGCTTATGCCTTGGGCTTCTTCTTCATCAACCCCGCGCGCAGGCAGGTGGCGACCAGTTCGTCTTTCTGGTTGAAAGCCTCGTGCAGAAAGGTGGTGATGCCGGTATCCGGCCGGGAACGGCTTTCGCGCAGTTCCGTGACAGTGGTGCGCACGTGCACCGTGTCGCCATGGAACAGCGGCTTGGGAAAGCGCACGTCGTTCCAGCCGAGATTGGCCACCGTGGTGCCCAGCGTGGTGTCGCCCACCGAGATGCCGACCATCAGGCCGAGCGTGAAGGCGCTGTTGACGATGCGCTGCCCGAACTCGGTCTCGGTCCTGCAGTATTCCTCGTCGATATGCAGGGCCGCGGGATTGTGGGTCAGGGCCGAGAACAAGACATTGTCCATTTCGGTCACGGTGCGGCGCACCCGATGTTCAAACACCTGGCCAACGAAGAATTCATCAAAGTACAAGCCGCTCATGGTGGTGGGTCGCTTTCAGTGGTTGGCAGACTGTTGAAAACTGCCTGATTTCCCGCACAGGCATCTTCATACGTTAAATCCGGGTCGATTCTAGCGAACCAGGTGGCTGGCGATATCGGGGGTTGGTTGTCGCGCCCACGGGCTCTTCCCGCTGCCTGACGACGGCCATCAACGGCCTGGCAACAGCGATGCGAAGCGACGCGGCTTAGCGGTCTGCAGGATCGTCTGGCTCGGCGTTGATGCCGCCATCGAGAAGCTGGAGAGGCACGCCACCATGATTTACGGTCCGGTCGAACGTGTCGTCAGGCAGGATTCGCGCACCCCTGGGGCTTGAACACGCGCTCCGTCGAGGCCGGAAACCTGGCGAGCTTTTCGGCAGGCCTCCGCGGGCGGGCGACCAACTCACCGCCGCAATTCGGACACTTGCCCTTGAGCACAGCGCTCGCGCAGGCGAGGCAGAAGGTGCATTCAAATGAGCAGATGCGCACCTCTTCCGACTCCGGTGGCAGGTCAAGATTGCAGCACTCGCAATCGGGACGAAGCTGGAGCATGCTATTTCCTCCGATGTATGGAGCTTTCGCTCGAATGGTGCCTAACGAGGCTGAATAAAAACCCCGATTTCGCGCAAGGCAGACCCTTGGCGAAGCGTGGCTCGTTCAGCGAGGTTGTTCATCGCACACCAGTGTGCCGAAACCCGCGCCGCGTGGCAATAGCAGGTCTGATGATGCCTTATTCGGGCGGTACCACGCCTCGGTGTAGCGCTCACTGCGCATATCCGTGATGTGCCAGCTTCTCGATGTTGTGCACCAGACAGTAAAGGTGCCACTGCGTGTTCACCTTCTTCTGCCCGCGTAGCGTGAACCGGTTCAATCCCTTGTTATGGCGCAGGTTGCCGAACACCGGCTCCACCGTCGCCATGCGGCGTCCGTACAGCTTGCGCCCGCGCGGGGAATCGATGGCCTGCTTCATCCGCTCTGTAAACGGTAGCGGCGAGGCCTGGTTCTTGTGGAAGAACGCGACTTGCCGCACCGGCGTGCGATCTGGGTACCGCAGGCACTGGGCTCTGAGTGTGCATGCTCCGCATGTCGCTTTGGTGCCGCTGAACTTGTGGTGGGTACGACCGTTGGTAGTGCATTGCGTGCCGTTGCTGTACAGGGACTGGCCAGCCGGACACATGCAGGTGCCGGCTTTCGCGTCATAGGTGAAGTCCGTGGGCCGAAACTTCTTGGTCTGGTCGGCTTCGCGCGCGGCCTTCCCTTTGTCGTAAAGCGGGTCGGCCAACGCTTTGTACTTGGCCTGATCCTTGAAACGCTCATCGCGCTTGCGCATCATCGGGTCGGCGATCAAGGCCGGTACCCCAGCTTCATAGAGGGCGGCAAGGTTGACTTCCGAGTGATAGCCGGCGTCGGCGGTCACCAGCGTCTGGTCGGTGCGGATCGCGTCGGTCTGTTTGACGACCGGTAGCAGGGTGTCTTGTTCACTGCCGGAGCCATGCGCCTGGGCGGCAACGATGATCTGGTGCCGGTCGTCTACAGCGGCCACGGCGGTGAACCCTTGCAACACGCCCTTGGAGGTAGCCATCTTGGCGCTGTCGTTGTCGGTGACGTTGCTCTTGCGGATGTTGCCCTTGGCTGATTTGCGCTCTTCTTCACGGGCAAGGAAGTCACGGATCCGCGCGGCTTCACGCTGCAGACGCTCGCGGCGCTTCTCTTCGGCGCCAGTGCTGTCGGCCGCCTCGCCCTGCGTATCGCGGTTGCGGTGGGCCTTCACCATGGCCTTGACGGCCTGTTCCATCCGTTCGGCGTCCTTGGCCAGTTCGGCGTGGGTGCCACTACGGCGCTTGCTGGCGTTGCCAGGCAGTTTTACGCCGTCGATGGCGAACATCTGCCGGCCAATCAGGCCCTGGGCGTCGCAGGTCATGAGGACCTGGGTGAAGAGTTTGCCGATGTCGTCGCCCAGCTCGCGGATGAATTTGGCGAGAGTAGTGAACTGCGGGGCCGAATCACCCGACAAGGCCATGAACAGGACGTTCTCGCGGCAGGCGCGTTCGATGCGTCGGCTGGAGATCATGCCTCGGCTGTAGGCAAGCAGCACGATCTTGAGGAGCACGCTCGGTTCGTATGCCGGCGCGCCGGTGGCGTCATTGCAGTACTTGGCGTGCAGCGGCTGCAGATCGAGTTCGTGATCGACCAGGTAGTCCAGTGCGTGTTCGAAACTGCCGGGGATAAGCTGGGCTTCGAGATCGATCGGCAGGAAGCGCGGGCTTCGGTCTACTGCTTTGAATCGCGCCATCGGCATTCCCCGTTGATCAACTACTTGATCAACGCTTCAGGTGGGGCGAGGTGGACTGCTGCGGAGACTTTTTATACAGCCTCAACGTTGCCAGTGAGCGACCACGCAAGCGGGCGAGGCCCGCATGCAAAGGCCCGCCTCGACTGGCCGGTTAAAGCGCGCCGGTATCAAGAAACATGAGTCTCTAGCGCATTGGCGAACAGTCTTCGACGACAAGCAGTCCATCTATTTCCTTTCCTGGCAAACCGCCGGAGGCCACGAGAGCTAACACGTCACTCTCGGAGAGTCCATATTTCTTCGAGTAATCGCTCAGAAATATGGGATTAGCAATGCTCACATTCCGTAACTCATCTTCTCTTTCGTAAGAACCGCCCGTCAGCTTCCGGTGGATTAATGCGATGGCCGGAACGACAATGCCTCCAATGATGGCTCCAAGAACCGCATGACCTATGACGATCATGGCCCGCCCCTCGCCTTGGACCACATGAGAGCCCAATGTGTGAACTTGCGATTTGCTCCAGAAATAGGCCACAACGAAACCTAGTGGGGGCCCAAGAAGGAGTGCGAGGCATCCAACATAGACACCGGAGCGGCTCTGGGTGTCCGTATCTTTGACCTCCGCTTCCGGTGCGGCATACGGGTTTCGCTGCATCGTGGCCTCTAACGACCCAAGCTCAGCGACCCGGCGCACGGGACGCGCGAACGCAACCGCGGCGCTCCCGCCGGATTCGCTGCAGTGATGGGATGGACTCCCCCCGTTTTTGAAGGGCATCATGGTGCCAGCTGGCTCTCATTGTGGGATGGGGTGTCAGCAACTATCAACTACGAAGGGAGTCCGATATGAATGCTACTACCGTCGCTGTCGATCTTGCAAAGCATGTCTTCCAGGTGGCCGTTGCCGACAGCAACTGGCGGGTCATCGAAACCCATCGCCTCACCCGTACCCAATTCGAACGCTTCTTCGCCAACCGGGCAGTTAGCTTGGTGATCATGGAAGCCTGTGGCTCGGCCCATCACTGGGCGCGCTGGCTGGCGGCCCAGGGCATCGAGGCCAGGCTTCTGCCGGCTGCCTATATCCGGGCCTACGTGAAACGCAACAAGACCGATGCTGCGGATGCGGCGGCACTGCTGGAGGCTGCGCGTGCTTCCGATATCGTGCCGGTGAAGATCAAGTCGGTCGAGCAGCAGGCCTTGCAGGGCCTGCATCGGACGCGTTCGTTGTGGATGTCCACTCGCACGGCGCGTATCAATGCATTGCGTGGCTTCTGTCGGGAGTTCGGTGTTTCAATCGCTGCCGGTAGCCGGCTGGGGGTTGAACAGATCAGCCGGGTGCTGGCCGATCCGCATTCGGCGGTGCCGGCCTTGATTCGCGGGACGATGAACCTGCTGGTGGAGGAAATTCACCGGCTGGAGGCGCAGATCGCCCAACTAGAGCGGGAGCTGGCGGTCGTGGTGCGTGCCTCCACTCCTTGCAAGACTCTGCTGACCGTTCCGGGCGTCGGCTTGCTGACCGCCACGGCGATGGTAGCCGCCACCTCCGGCAGCGTGGCGCACTTCAAGGATGCGCGGCATTTCGCCTCGTGGTTCGGGTTGACGCCGAAGGAACACTCGTCCGGTAGCTCGCGTCACCTGGGACGGATCAGCAAGAAGGGCGACCGCTATTTGCGCATGCTGCTGACCCATGGCGCCCGCAGCGTACTGCGCGCGGCTGATGTGGCGCGCCATGCGGGTAAGCCGATCGATGGCCTGCGGACCTGGGCACTTGACGTACAGGGGCGAACCAACCACAACAAGGCAACCTGCGCGCTGGCCAACAAGCTGGCGCGCATCTGTTACGCCACGTTGCGTGATGCGGCGCCTTATGGGCAACCCGTGCGCCTGGAAAAGAAGGCCAACCGGCAGTCGTTTGAAATGCCAGCTTGATCCAACATCCACTGACAACGATTCAACCAGCTTCATGAACACGACTTTCCCACCGCGCCGCACGCCCGTGCTTGATGTGAGCGGCGCGCGGCGCCGTGGAAAAGTCTGCACCGAGCAGCATGCAGCACCCCATCCAGCCTTTCCCGGAGATTGATCGCCCATCATGGCAACCAGGGTCACCCCCGCACCGACAGACGCCGATAACTCTGCCGGCTCAACGCCTCACGGCGTGGCAGCCGCTCGTAGCGATTGGCGCAACGGTGTTCGCAGATTCCATGTCGGCACGGGCCACTTCGAGCCCACTTCAGATGCCGGATATACGACTGCAGGCTTGTCCCTACCGCCAAACCAATCGATCAGTCGCTGGACTTTGGCGGGGAGTCCATATACGCACGGTTAGCCCACGTCATCGTCGTCGGTCTCATTTGAGCCAAGAATAATGGCTCGACAAGAAATTGCGACATGAGTCGCGGTTGCCCGAACAAACATGCTCTGAAAGCCGCTGCACCTGCTCGGTGAAATCAGAAGGTAGTGCGCCCAATTCGACGAGATGTGCGATGCACGTCGTCACCTCAAAGCCTATCCAATTGATGAAATCATTGTCCTGCCAAAGCGAAGGGTGCGACCACAGTGCCACCAAATGGCTGCGAAGGGTAGCCTCTGCATCCGGGTGCTTCGTATGGGCAATCGCCTGAGAGATGTTGGAAGCATCCCCAAGCTCCGTGTTCCTCAATGCATGGACAAGAGTATCGAACGCCTCTTCACGCGGGAGCTGCGATGCAACGCTCAAGGCGATGGCACGCCACTGCTGTGTCTCGCCATGTTGCATGACGAAACGAAGCATCTCGGGAAAATCCGCCTGCCCGTTCAACCAACAAGACGCCTGGCAGAAGTCCACTCGCATGTCGTCTGTCCAACCCGGCCACTCGCGCTGAAGCTCTGAAGCCGTGATGGAAGCCGACCCGTCCATGAAACGGGAAATCTCGGTGCCCATCTTGTGCTCATCTGATTGGTAACTGCGCGAGAACCGACGCTCCCGGCGCAGTACTAACCGAACACCGTCCATCACCACCGCAGTCGGATACTCGTCTCCGTAGAGCTTCTTGAAGTCGAACATGTTCAAGGTGCGCGAAGTGGGCTGCGCAAGAGTAAACAGCAACCCATAGGTTGCGCCGAAAGCAAGAAACTGCCGATTGACGATTTGCTCATGCCTTAGTTCGCCGATATATCACTACTGGATGAACAAGTGCCCCCAACACGCCAACGAAACAGCCCAAACTGAAGAATGTTGCGTCATGTATGTTTGCGACGTACACAATCGCAATACCTATCAGCGGCGGGACCAATAGCCAGCCAAAGAACGCGATAAGGAGTTTCTTGAGTATCGTTATTCGATCGCTCCCGACATTCATAGCGAGGCCGCCCGACGGCGTACCGGGAAGCGCCGCTTCTCGGCGGTCCGGTCGAAGCCCGCGTTAGCCGATCGTGGCGTCCAGATGCTCGTCAATCGATGCCTCCAGTGCCTCTACGAGAAGAGCGAACACATCTCGCCCCGTGCTCGATACAAAATAGTTGCCGAGGCAAGTAATCGTACTGGCGATGTTGCTTCCCCAGGGTGGTTGAAGCCGTCGATCTTCAAAATCCCATACGACCTGACTCTGGGGCAGCTCGTCGAGGACGGCCTTCGCTTGCGCAAGCTCGGCCAATGTCGCATTGGCGCTGAACGTCGGTCGCGACCGACATGTTGGATCGCATGCCGCGCCCTCACATGCCGTCAACGATGTCTATTACACAGAAATGGAGTTCTTTGCTCCGTTCCTTCCCGTGCCGCGATTCGCAAGCGGTGACCTTTTCGTGCACGGTCTCAAATCGTCCAAGTCGTCGCGCGGACATGATTTCCCGTCGGCACACTTCAGCACGAAACGCGACCATACTGTAGAGGCCGACGTTCGGGAATGCGTAGACGTCCTCGATGTTCTCGCGATACACCTCTACCACGCGAAGTTGGAGCAGTTGCGAATTCGGCGGAACGAGCGAAAGGACCTCTTCTCTCGCACGCCCGCCATTTCGATAGCGCGTGGCAAGGATCACCGAGTCGCGCTGCTCCGAGCACAAGACCAGCGTCGCTTTCGTGAACTCGCCGACATCCGGATACCCCCACTTCTCCAGAGGTTGCCCCAACGCGGCACTTGCAAAAGCTGCGATGGCGAGAACGAGTAGGTGTCTCATACAGTCCAACGATTGAATTAATCGGCGCCGTCAATCTACCGCGTGAAGGAAGGGTTGGATCTCATTCTCAGAATTGCCATTGCATCAAAACACGGCGGTCCGTGCCGACGAAGCCTGTTTTGACTGGATTGAACGATACATCAGGTTCACGACGAGCGCTACCGCGCGAGTATTTGGCGGCGTATGTCATGCGGATACCGGGAACCAAGCCACCGGCCCATTCGACATACCCGCGCGACTTTTCGGTAAAGTGCGTCTGCTATGCGCATGCCAGCCGGTACTGCCGGTCGCGCGCTGATTCGTACGGTTCGAAAAACACACCTGGAGACAACATGGCTTTGATCAAAGTACGGGACCTCGCGTTCGGTCGCCTGCAGGCGCCGGATCTGGACCAGATGGAGGAGTTCCTCACCGATTTCGGCATGACCCGTGCCGCACGCACGGCCGACGCGCTCTTCATGCGCGGCACCGGGCCGGATGCGCACCTGCATGTCACCCACAAGGGCGCGCCCGCCTTTGTCGGCATGGCCTTCCATGCCGGTGACGCGGCCGACCTGCAGAAGCTCGCCAAACTGCCCGGTGCGAGCGGCATCGAGAACGTGGACGAACCCGGCGGCGGCCAGCGCGTGCGCATCACCGAGCCCAACGGCTACCAGATCGAGGTGTTCCACGGCCGCCAGGGCGTCGCGCCGATCCCGGTGGCGCGCCAGGCCGTCAACTCCGCAGCCAACCCCATCAACCGCAAGGGCGAGGTGATGCGCATCGCCGCCGGCCCGTCACGCCCGCACCGCATCGGCCATGCGGTGATTGGTACGCCCAAGCTGCGCGAAACGCTGGCCTGGTTCCGCGACACGCTGGGCCTGATCGGGTCAGACGACGTGTACGCAGGCGAGAAGGACAACCTGATCGGCTCGTTCAACCGGCTCGACCGCGGCGACGACTACGTGGACCACCATGTGTTTTTCTGCCTGCAGAACGACGTTGCGGGGCTGAACCATTTTTCCTACGAAGTGCAGGACATCGACGACGTGTTCATGGGCCATGCCCACCTGGCCAGGAAGAACAAGTACGAGCACATGTGGGGCATTGGCCGGCACCTCCTGGGCAGCCAGGTCTATGACTACTGGGCCGACCCGTGGGGCCGCATCCATGAGCATTGGGCCGACACCGACCGACTCAACGCCAGCACGCCGTGCAACCTGCTTTCCGCCGAGGAAGCGCTGGTTTCGCAATGGGGCGAGCCGCCGCCCGAGAAGATGCTCGCGCGCATCAGCCCCTGACACCTGCAGTCGAACATGCGATCGGACAAGCAAGCCATGAAACTGACACTCACCTACGCCCCGATCGCATGCTCGCTGGTGCCCTACATATTGCTCACCGAGGCCGGCGCGGACTTCGACACCATGCCGGTCAACCTTGCCAAAGGCGAGCACCACGAAGCGGAGTATCTGCGCCTGAACCCCAAGGGCAAGGTGCCGGCGCTCATCATCGACGGCAACGTGCTCACCGAGAACGTCGCCATCCAGATATGGATAGCGCGCCAGTTCCCGCTGGCGCAGCTGATGCCAGCCGACCCGATGGACTATGTGCGCGCGGTTTCGGTCATGGCCTGGTGCGCGGCGGGCATCCACCCCAAGCTCACCCAGCAACAGCGCCCCGAGCGCTATTGCGACCTGCCCGAAACGGCCGACAACGTGCGCGCCCACGGCTCGCATTCACTGTTCGAGCTCTACGACATCGCCGAGGGCATGCTCGCCGGACGTGAATGGTTTTTCGACCATTTCACCTGTGCCGACGCCTATTTCTACTGGTGTTTCCGCCGCGGATCGCTGTTCAAGCCGGATGTCTCCGGCTTCAGCAATTGCATGGCACACATGAAGCGCATGGAACAGCGCGCCAGCGTGCAGCGATTGCTCGCGTACGAGAAGGTGGTGCAGGACGGGTTCGCCAGGGCTGCATGACCTGAAAGGTCGGGCGGGCCCTGTCCGCGCTTCACGCCAGCGCGGTTTCCATCTCTTCCGGCACCAGCGCCACCTCCAGCGCATCCTCGACCCGTTCCAGCCAGACAAAGCGGATCTTGTCGCGCGCTTCGGCCGGAATGTCCTCCAGGTCGCGCCTGTTGCGCGCCGGCAGCATCACGGTGGTGATGCCGGCGCGCATGGCCGCCAGGACCTTCTCCTTGACGCCACCGATCGGCAGGACCAGGCCGCGCAGGCTGATCTCGCCGGTCATGGCCACTTCTGGCCGCACCGCCCGGCCGGTCAACAGCGACGCCAGCGCCAGGTACATCGCCACCCCGGCACTCGGCCCGTCCTTGGGCGTGGCGCCGGCCGGGACATGCACATGGATGTCGGACTTGCGCAACGCGTCCGGCGATATGCCGAGTGAGGATGCGCGCGCCTTCACCAGCGACAGCGCCGCCTGCGCGCTTTCCTTCATCACCTCGCCCAGTTGCCCGGTGAGAATCAGGCGGCCGTTGCCGGCCATGCGGCTGGCCTCGATGAAGAGGATGTCACCGCCCACCGGCGTCCAGGCCAGCCCGGTGGCCACGCCGGGCTGGCTGGCGCGCATGGCGACATCAGCCTCGTAGCGCTGCGCGCCGAGCAGGGCCGCCAGGTCGCCGGGAAGCACCACCACCGCGGCCGCGCTACCCTCTGCAATGCGCACCGCGACATTGCGGAACACCTTGCCGATCTCGCGTTCCAGGTTGCGCACCCCGGCTTCGCGCGTGTAGTCCTCGATGATGGCCAGGAGGGCGTCGTCGCCGATGGCGCATTGCTCCGCCTTCAGGCCGTTGGACTCGAGCTGACGCGCCACCAGATAGCGGCGCGCGATCTGCAGCTTTTCCTGAGCGGTGTAACCGGAAAGCTGGATGATCTCCATGCGGTCGCGCAGCGGCCCCGGCATGGTGTCGAGGACGTTGGCGGTGCATACGAACATCACGCCCGAAAGGTCGAACGGCACGCCCAGGTAGTTGTCGCGGAAGGTGGCGTTCTGCTCCGGGTCGAGCACTTCCAGCAGGGCCGAGGCCGGGTCGCCATGAAAGCCGCCGGCGCCCAGCTTGTCGATCTCGTCCAGCATCATCACGCAGTTGCGCGTGCCGGCCTTGCGCAGGTTCTGGATGATGGTGCCGGGCAAGGCCCCCACGTAGGTGCGGCGATGGCCGCGCATTTCCGCTTCATCGTGCACGCCACCCAGGCTGACACGCACGAACTTGCGTCCCGTGGCCTTGGCGATGCTCTGGCCGAGCGAGGTCTTGCCCACTCCGGGCGGGCCCACGAAGCAAAGGATCGGGCTCTTGCCCGAAGGATTAAGCTTCCGGACGGCAAGGAACTCGAGGATGCGCTTCTTGATCTTGTCCAGGCCATAGTGGTCGGCATCGAGGATGCGGCGCGCCTCGGCGATATCGATCCCGTCGGCCGGCCCGGCCGCCCAGGGCAGCTCGATCAGCCAGTCAAGATAGGTGCGGATCATCGAATATTCGCTTGAACTGTCCGGCATGCGCGCAAGGCGTTTCAATTCCTTGCGCGCCTGCTTTTCCACCTCTTCCGGCATGTTCGCGGCGGCAATGGCTTTCTCGAGTTCCGGAATCTCGGCCGTGCCCTCGTCGTCCTCGCCGAGTTCCTTCTGGATGGCACGCATCTGCTCGCGCAGCAGGTGCTGGCGGTTGCGCCCATCAATCGACTCGCGGGTGCGGGTGTCGATGTCGCGCGAGACCTTGAGCACCTCGATGCGATGCGACAGCAGTTCGAGCAGCCGGTCCAGGCGTGCCTTGAGGTCGAACATCTCGAGCAGCTTCTGCTTCTCCCCCACCGTGATGTCCATCAGGCCGGCGATGTAGTCTGCCAATCGTGCCGCGCCTTCCACGCCCTGCAGCGCGGATACGACTTCCTCGGGCACCTGCGGCAACAACTGCAGGATTTCGATGGCGCGCTGCTTCAGGTTGAAGGCGCGCCCCTCGATGTCGGCGTCCACCGACTCCGAATCGGCGATGTATTCCACCTTCGCCACCGCAAACGGATAGCCGTCCAGAAACTGCAATACACGGAATCGCCGCGCGCCCTGGCACACCACATGGTGCGTGCCATCGGGTGCTGTCAGGTAGCGCAGCACATTGGCGCTGGTGCCTACCCAATGCATGTCGTCGGGCACCGGCAGGTCCGCCTCGGGCTTGCTCTGCAGCAGCACGCCGAGCGGACGTTGCAGGCGTGCCGCTTCCATGGCGGCCGCGCGCGAGCGCTCGCGCCCTATCCGCAGCGGCATCACCGCGCCGGGAAACAGCACCACCTCGCGTACCGGCAGGATGATCAGCGCGTCTTCCGGCAAGGGGCGCGTCGTGCCGTTTTGCAAAGCCTCGCCCGGCGTGGCAATGGTGCCGACAGGCACGCCGGCATCGGCGCCCAGAGGTTGGGCCGGGGGGATCATGTTTTCCGTCATATAGGCTCCGCCTTGTTCAGTCTTACAAACAGACAACCATCCACCAACTCGTGCGCAAGCGTTGCGTACGGCCCCGGCGGCAAGCCGATGCGCCGCTCGAACCGCCCGTAGGGAATTTCCAGCTGCCGTACCCAGCGACGCCTGTCCGCAATCGATAACTGGCGCTCCGCCCGGACAACCAGCCCACCCGGCACAAGCGCAAGCTCGATCCCCCGTTGCGGCACACCGGGGAGCGCAACCACCACCAGTACCCCCGCTTCATCCTCGAATACGTCAGCGGGCGGTTCCCACACCGCCTGTGCCTCTGCCGGCGCTGCCAGACGGAAGAACTGGCGATGCATGCGCCCGGCCTGCTCCACTACCTCGCAGGCCTGGGCCCACATCAGGGCAGTCGAATTTCGGGTTCTCATGGATATCCAGTGGTTGGGCAGGCGACCGCGTCGGGACGAACACACCCGTCCCGGCTTCCAGAGTCAAAAAGCTGCGGAATGACCACGACGATCAATGACCGGCAGCAACCGGTATCGTCCTTGCTTCAGCGCATGTGGCCTCGCCGAATAGCTGTGGGCGAACTTCGCGGATTCAACCCGTGCAATGGAATTCGACGCCCGACCCCGTAGACTGAGAGCCACATCCAACCCCCAATTTCCCCGGAGATCCCTGATGTCGTACCTGAAAGTCCTGCGCCGCACCGGCCTGATGCTGCTGGCAGTTCTGCCACTTTTGCCCTTGGCCCTCGCCCATGCCCAGGATTTCCCTGCCCGTCCGGTCAGGATCATCGTGACCTTCACCGTGGGCGGCGCGGCCGATGCCACCGCGCGCATCTTCGCCGACAAGCTGGCCGCCTTGTGGGGTCAGGGCGTTGTGGTCGAGAACCGGCCTGGCGCAGGCGGCTCGATCGGCGCGGAAACGGTGTTCCGCGCCCCGGCGGATGGCTACACCCTGCTCCTGGCCACCAACACGCACATCATCAACCATGTGCTGATCCCCAAGCTGGCATTCGACTACACCAAGGATTTCACCCCGCTGGGCCTGGTGACCTCGGCGCCGATGGTGCTGGCAGTCAACCCGTCGATGGCCGCCACCAACCTGCGCGAGCTCACCAGCCTTATCAAAGCCTCACCGGGCAAGATCCCCTACGCCAGCTGCAACGTGGCGAGCCCGCATCATTTCGCCATGGCCATCTATGTCCATGCGCTCAAGCTCGAAAGCACGCACATCCCCTACAAGGGCTGCACGCCGGCTGTCACCGACACCCTGGCGGGCCAGGTGAACATTGTCGCGGCGAGCATCCCGGCGGTGATCGGCTTTGCCAAGGCGGGAACGCTTCGCCCGATCGCGCTGCTCTCCAGCAAGCGCAGCGCCGCCCTGCCCAACGTGCCGACCGCCAGCGAATCCGGCATCCCCGAGCTGAAGAACTATGCGCTCGACAACTACTATGGCTTCATGGCGCCGGCCGGCCTGCCGCCGGCGATCCAGAAAAAACTCGAGGACGACATCCGTAGCGTGGCCGGCATGGCCGACACGCGCACCCGCTTCGACGCCGCCGGCCTGGAACCGCTGCCACTCGGTGCCGCCGACATGATCAAGCTGATCCGCGAGGACGCGCAAAAGTACGCCACCGCCGCCAAGCAGGCCAACATCAGGATGGAATGATCTGCTCATGAAAACGCTTGAATTGAGCCTGGGCTGCTGCAACTACGACCGCACCCGCGCCATCTTCGAGGGGCGCGTCGCCATCGAAGGCTGCAACGTCATGCCGATCGCACTCGAACCGGAGGAAACCTTCCACCGCGTGTTCCAGGGCCAGGAGTTCGACATCTGCGAAATGTCGCTCTCCAGCCATACCCTCAACATCGCGCGCGGCACCAACAAGTACGTGGCCGTACCGGCATTCCTCTCGCGCGCCTTCCGCCATTCCGGCATCTACATCCGCACCGACCGCGGCATCCGCACGCCCGCCGACCTGCGCGGCAAACAGGTCGGCATTCCCGAATACCAGATCACCGCCAATGTGTGGATACGCGGCATGTTGAAGGACGAGTACGGGGTACACCCGCACGAGATCCGCTGGCGCCGCGGCGGGCTGGAGCAACCCGGGCGCCGTGAGCGCTCGCCGATCAGCCTGCCGGCCAATATCGAGGTGCAGCAGGTCGCCGACGATGCCAGCCTTTCGCAACTGCTCGAAGCCGGCGCACTCGACGCGGTGTTCAGCGCCAAGGCCCCTTCGTGCCATACGCGCGGGGCCACCAATGTCGGACGCCTGTTTCCCGACTATCGCGCCGTCGAGCAGGACTACTTTGCACGGACCCGGCTGTTCCCGCCGATGCATGTGGTGGGCATCCGCAAGGCGCTGGTAGAACAGCACCCATGGTTGCCGGTGAGTGTCTACAAGGCCTTCATCGAAGCCAAGGCACTGGCCATCGCGGAACTGCAGCAGATCGGCCACTTCGCCGCCACCCTGCCGTGGGGCGTGGCCGAACTCGAGGCCACGAAAAAGCTCATGGGCGATGACTACTGGAGCTACGGGCTGGCGCCCAACCAGCATGCGCTGGAAACCTTCGTGCGCTACCACCACGAACAGGGCATTTCGCCACGGCTGGTCAAGCCCGAGGAACTGTTCGTGCCGAGCGTGCTCGACATGGCGCGCAACTAGGCACGCGGAACGCGATACCCGGCGGGTCGCGCACCTCCCGGGCTAGGAGCGGCCAGGCACCCAGCTGGTCCCGGCCAGCGGCACACCCGCCATTGCCGCCGCTTCCACCGTCAGCGCGACCAGGTCCTCGCGCTCCAGGTGGTGCACGTTCTGCTTGCCGCAGGCGCGCGCGATGGTGGTCAGTTCCATGTTCATGGTCTTCAGGTAGTTGCGCACCCGCTGCGCGCCCACCGCGGGTTCGAGGCGCTGTTCGAGCACCGCGTCCTGGGTGGTCACGCCGGTGGGACACTGGCCGGTATGGCAGTGGTGGCAATAGCCGGGCGCGGTGCCCAGGCGTGCGTAATCCTCCAGCGCACTGATGTGCTTGCCGCCCTGCACATAGGTGTCGGCGTTGCAGCCCAGCGAGAACAGGATGCCCTGCCCGATCGACACCGCATCCGCACCCATGGCCAATGCCTTGGCCACATCCGCGCCGGTGCGTATGCCGCCGGAGACGACGAGCTGCACCTTGCCCTTCATGTTGAGATCTTCCAGTGCATCCACCGCCTGGCGCACCGCCGCCAGCGTGGGAATGCCGACGTTCTCGATGAAGGTGGTTTGCGTGGCGGCCGTGCCGCCCTGCATGCCGTCGACCACCACCACGTCGGCGCCGGAATGCACCGCCAGCTTCACGTCGTTGAACACCCGGGTGGCGCCCACCTTCACGTAGATGGGCACGCGCCAGTCGGTGATCTCGCGCAGTTCGATGATCTTGATGGTCAGGTCGTCCGGGCCGGTCCAGTCCGGATGGCGGGCCGCGGAGCGCTGGTCCACGCCCTCCGGCAGCACGCGCATTCTCGCCACGCGCGGATTGATCTTCTGGCCCAGCAGCATGCCGCCGCCGCCCGGCTTGGCACCCTGCCCGATCACCACCTCGATGGCGTCGGCCTTGCGCACGTCGTCCGGATTGAAGCCGTAGCGCGACGGCAGGCACTGGTACACCAGCGTCTTCGAGGACTGGCGTTCCTCCTGGGTCATGCCGCCGTCGCCGGTGGTGGTGGAGGTACCGGCCTCGGTGGCCGCGCGCCCGAGTGCTTCCTTGACGTTGGCCGACAGCGCGCCGAAGCTCATGCCGGCGATCGTGATGGGCATTTCGAGCTCGATCGGTTTCTTGGCGAAACGGGTGCCGAGCACGGTCTTGCTGCTGCATTTTTCGCGATAGCCCTCGAGCGGATAGCGCGAGAGGGAAGCGCCGAGAAACAGCAGGTCATCGAAATGCGGTACCGCGCGCTTGGCCCCCAGGCCGCGGATGTCGTACAGGCCGCTCGCCGACGCATGCTGGATGTAATCGATGGTCTTGCGATCGAAGGTGGCGCTTTCCTCGCGCCCGACCGTGTGCACCGGAATTTCGTGGAGCTTCATGGCTAGTATTCCTGATTGGCGTCGGCGTTCCAGTGGTACAGCTGCCTGGCCGAGGCGATACGCTTGAAGGTTCGCGCGTCGTGCTTCAACCCGGCGGCGGCGAGCAGGTCACCCACCGCGGAAAAATCGGCTTCGGTCATGG
This sequence comes from Burkholderiales bacterium, assembly GCA_965279115.1. GTDB lineage: Bacteria > Pseudomonadota > Gammaproteobacteria > Burkholderiales > JAEUOS01 > JAEUOS01. Next base: position 4,936,699 of record OZ257137.1, on the reverse strand, counting down.
GCTCGAACTGCGCATCCGCGCCCAGCGACTTGACCTCGCCCTTGACATACAGCACGGCTTCGTAGAGCGAATCGCCGAGGTTTTCTGCGGCGTCACCACACACCACCAGCCGCCCGGCCTGTGCCATGAAGGCCGAGAACGCGCCGACATCGCCCCCCACCACGATGTCGCCGCCCTTGAGCGAGATGCCGCAGCGAAGGCCCGCATCACCCTCGATCACCAGCAGGCCACCGTTGGCTGAAGCCCCGGCGGACACGCTGGCAAAGCCCTTGACCCGCACCGTGCCCGACATCATGTTCTCGGCCACGCCCGGCCCCGCGTTGCCGCTGACGGTGACATTGGCGTGCTTGTTCATACCCGCCGCGTAGTAGCCGGCATGGCCGTCGATCTCCACCGTGACCGGCGCATCGATGCCCACGGCGATGGAATGCGCTCCGTCTGGGTTGGCCACCTGGACCCGGCGGACGCCGGAAAGGTCGCCATGCAGAAACTGGTTGAGTTCGCGCACCGGCGTGGAAGCCAGGTCGAACACGACGGAATCGGGCGTCTCGACCTTCATCGTCAGATGCTCCATGAATAGATGTGCTCGGGCTTGGGCTCGAACAGTTGCGCATGCTTCACGTCCGGCAGGTGCGCAAGGGAGCGGAACTCCGAGGCGATGGCCACGTAGTCGTCGGTCTCGGCGACGATGGCCGGCTTGCAGGCGAAGGGGTCGCGCACCAGCGCCAGCTTGTCGCGCGTGCCCATCAGGAAGGTGAAGAAGCCGTCGAAGGCTTCGAAGCCGCGATGCAGCGCGGCTTCGAGATCGTCGCCTTCGCGCATGCGCCATTCGAGGTAGCGGCAGGCCGCCTCGGTGTCGCAATCACCATCAAACTCGATGCCGAGCGGTTCGAGTTCGCGGCGCAGCTGGTAGGGGTTGGAGAGCGAACCGTTGTGCACCAGGCACCAGTCCAGCCCTGCCGTGTAGGGGTGGGCGTTCTCCACAGTCACCGCCGACTCGGTGGCCATGCGGGTATGCCCCACCAGATGGGTGCCGGCGAGCGCGCCGAAGTCATAGCGCCGCGCGATGTCGGCCGGCAGTCCCACGTCCTTGTAGAGGTCGATGGCGCTGCCGGCAGAGAGCACCTGCACGCCCGCAGCGTTGGCCTTGAGCCAGGCCTTGACCTCGGCCACCGGTTTGGCGATGCCCAATACGGCATGGTTGACCTTCGCGAACAGGCGTGACGCCGGATCGCAGGCGGCGCGCAGCTTCGCCTCAAGGGCCGGCCAGTCGTACCTGGCGCCAGCCGCGCCCTCGCCGGAATAAAGCGATAACTTGTGCAGTCCATCCGCGACCGGCTCGGTGAACACCGCCATGCCGGCCGAGTCCGGCCCGCGCTCGGTCATGCCGATCAGCATGGGCATCATCAATTCGCCCAGCCGCGGCCGCAATGCCGGCTTCTTCACCAGCAACCCAACGATTCCACACATGACACCACCTCCGCCGGTGCAACCGGCTAGAAAAATTCCAGGTAACGCTTTTGTTCCCACACCGACACATGGCGCGAGTACTCCACCCATTCCATGCGCTTCAGATTGACGTACTCATCGAACAGGTTGGCGCCAAGCGCCTCGCGGATGACCGTGTCGCCTTCGAGCGCGGCGATCGCCTCGCCGAGGTTCTGCGGCAACAACTCGATGCCGCTTTCCTTGAGCCGCTGCGGGCTCCAGGTGTAGAGATTCTCGTTGTTGGGCGCACCGGGATCGATCTTGTTGGCAATGCCGTCCATGCCGGCGGCAAGAATCGCGGCCGTGGCCAGGTACGGATTGCAACCACCGTCCGGCAGGCGGAACTCCAGACGACCGTAGGGGATGCGCACGCAGGCGGTGCGGTTGTTGTCGCCATAGCTCACGTAGGCTGGCGCCCAGGTCGCGCCGGAGAGCGCACGCCCCACCACCAGGCGCTTGTAGGAGTTGACCGTCGGCGCACAGATCGCCGCCAGCGCGCGCGCATGTTTCAACACCCCGCCGGTGAACCAGTAGCCGGTCTGCGAAAGACCCAGGCCGTGCTTGTCCCTGGGGTCGTGGAACAGGTTCTTGACCTTGCTGTTGCCCAGCGAGATGTGGAAATGCGCGCCGGTGCCGGTGCGGTCCGAGAACGGCTTGGGCATGAAGGTCGCCACCATGCCCATCTGGTGCGCGATCTCGCTGGCGGCCATCTTGAAGAAAGTCAGGTTGTCGGCGGAGGTGAGCGCGTCTGCATAGGTGAAGTTGATCTCGAACTGGCCGTTGCCGTCCTCATGGTCCACCTGGTAGATGTCGAGGCCGCCGGCACGCCCGCCTTCCACCACCCGGGTGAGGAACTCCGCCTGGCGCGACAGGCCCTTGTAGTCGTAGCAGGGCTTGTCGAGGTTATCGGTGGCATCCACCGGCGCGAGCGCACCGTCGGCGCCACGCTTCAACAGGAAGAACTCCGGCTCGATGCCGGTGTAGAGCGTCATGCCCTTTTTTGCGAGCGCATCGAGATTGCGCTTCAGCATCACCCGCGAGCAGTACTCGTAGGGTTTGCCCTTCACATGGCCGTAGCAGGCCATGCGCGCGAAGCCGGGCATCCACGGCATGGGCGCGAGTGTGCTGAGGTCGCCCACGGCCATGTAGTCCTGGCTGTTGGGTTCCATGCCGAAGCCCCACATCGCGAAACCCGCGAAGCCGGCGCCGTCGGTCAACACCATGTCGAGGTGTTCGACCGGCACGGCCTTGCTCTTGGCGGCACCGTGAATGTCCACAAACTGCGCGAGGATGAATTTGATGCCGTGCTGCTTGAAGAACTTGCGGGCCTGCTCTTTGGTCATGAATGTCCCCTGTGCGTACTCGTTGCGTTGGTCTGCAAGCGTGAATCGTCCATCAGGCCGCCCCCGCGCTGCCACCGGATTCCGCCACGATCCCGGCCAGCGTCTGCCAGAGATAGGGCGCGAACGTCGGGTCGCACACCATGCGGTAAACCGTCTGCCCGCCTTCGATGGCCGGGAACACCGTGACCGCCACCCCCACCATCAGGGTCATGATCACCGGCATTGCCGCCACCTCGAGCGCAGCGAAGTTCACGTTGCAGGTTTGCAGCAGCACGTCCTGTGCCAAAGAGCCACCGAGCACCAGCGTGGCGTCGCAACGATGCACCGGATACACGCCCCCGGATTCCACCTGCACGCCACGGCCGAGCGTGTCGCGCAGGCGCGTGATCATCGCTTCGTCCGCATGCTCGACATAGAACTCGGTATACGCCAGGCGACCGACCAGGCCGCCACCTTCGAGCGCCGCCCAGGTGTTGTGTGCGGCAGGCAGTGGCAGCCCCATCGCGGCACACCAGGCCGGCGCGCCCGCGCCCTTGAAGCCGAAGCGGAAACGATCCGGCCCCCGCTTCAACCATACCGGCGCTGATTCTGCGGGCGAGTCGCTCATGCCGCTGCTCCCGGTGCGTCAACGCCATCGGCAATGCGCTGCCGCGCGCCGTCCTTGTCGTAGAAAGGCAGGTCGGTGACGATGGCCTCGATCTCGCGCGCGCCCTCGATGCGGATGCGCAAGCTGCGCCCCGTCTCTGCCAGCGCCGGATCCACCAGTGCCATGCCGACCACCCGCTTGCAGGCGGGCGAATGCGCGATCGATGTCACCCGTCCCGCGAGGGCACCGTTTTCGATCACCAGGTGGCACTCCTTGGGCACGCCGGCCGCGTCGTCCGCCAGCACGATGCCGACCAGCTTTTGCCGCATCGGCTGCTTTGCAAGAATCTGCAGCGAGCGCTGGCCCACGAAGTAGGGCTTGTCGGCGCGCACCGCCCAGGCCATGCCGGCTTCATAGGGGTTGGTGAGGCCGTCGGTGTCCTGGCCGATGATCACGTGGCCCTTCTCGAGGCGCAACAGGCGTTGCGCCTCCACGCCGAAGGCGCGCAGGCCGTGTGGCTTGCCGGCAGCCATCAGCGCGTCCCACACCTGCTGGGCCTGGTCGGCCGGCACATGCACCTCGTAGCCCAGTTCGCCCACGAAACCCACGCGCAGCAGGCGTGCCGCCACGCCGGCCACGCGGAACTCGCGCGCGCCCAGGTAGGGGAACATCGCGTCCGACAGGTTGGCATCGGTCACGGACTTGAGGATCAGGCGCGCCGCCGGCCCGGCGAGGTTCATCGCCGCCAGATGGCCGGTCAGGTTGGTGATGCCGACGTTCAGGCCCCACATGGTATTGAGCCGCGCCAGTTCGCGGTACACCGTGGCGCTGCCGCTGGTGGTGGTGGTGAAGTAGAAGTGTTCCTCGCCGAGCCGCGCGATCACGCCGTCGTCGATGATCACGCCGGACTCGTCGACCATCAGGCCGTAGCGCGTCATGCCGACCTTGAGGTTGGCAAAGCGCCCGGTATATACCCGTTCCAGAAACTGCGCCGCATCCGGCCCGTAGACCTCGATCTTGCCGAGCGTGCCCACGTCGATCAGGCCGGCGGCCTCGCGCACGGCCACCACTTCCGCGGTGATGGCGTCTTCACGCGACACGCCGGGCACGGCGTAATACTCGGGCCGGCGCCACTGCCCGGCCGGCATCCACACGGCGCCCAGCGCCTCGTGGCGTGCCTCGAGCGGCGTGGCGCGCTCCACCTGAAAGGCCCGCCCGGCCAGGTGCGCCATGGGTACCGGGTGGAACATCGGCCGCGAGGTGGTGGTACCGACCTTCTCGACCGGCTCGCCACGGATCTTGGCCAGGATGCGGATCGCATTCATGTTCGAATGCTTGCCTTGCGAAGGCCCCATGCCGACGGTGGAAAAGCGCTTCATCAGCTCGATGTTGTCGTAGCCTTCCTGCGCCGCGTTGTGGAAGTCCTTGACCTGCAGGTCCTCGTCGAAATCGACGAAATTGCGGCCCTGCGGATGCTCGAGGATCGGGTACGGATGCGACGGCCGCGCGGTCTCCACCATGGTGCTGCGCGCCACACCAGTCGCCCCGTTGGACACTGCGGCGGCCGCCTTGCCGGCCTCGGCGCCATCGGCCAGCTTAAGCGCGAGGGTATGGATGCCATTGGCCCGGCCGCAGACAAACATGCCCGCTGGCAGCGTGGCAGGCACGAACTGCTGGGTCTGCTCATCGAAGCGCATGCGCGCACCGGACTGGTAGGCCAGCGCCAGCGCCGGCGCGAAACCGACCGACATGATCAGCAGGTCACAGGCGATCTCCTGAACCGCCGACGGGCTCCACTTGCCTTCGGCATCCACCGGCGCGATGCGCACACCGCGCAGTTGCCCGCGCGCATCGGCCAGCGCTTCCACCACCGCCATGCCGGCACACAGCCGTGTGCCGTCCGGCACCGCATATCCGGCATCGGCGCGCAGGTCGACCAGTGCGGCCACCGCCACACCTGCCGAGGCGAGATCGGCCGCCACCCGCAGGGCATCATCATTGCCGGCCAGGACTACCGCGCGCTCGCCGGGCTGGATGGCATGGCGGTGAATCAGGCGCTGCGCGGCCGAACCGAGCATCACGCCCGGCAGGTCGTTGTTACGAAACACCGCCGGCTGCTCGTAGGCGCCGGTGGCCACCACCACGGCGCCGGCGCGCATCTTGACGATGCAATCCGTCGTGACAATCGGCACCCAGTGGTCGGCGTAGTAGCCGCTGGCGAAGCTCCCGGCCATGACGTCGATGCCGGCATGCGCCACGACCGCCGCGACCATCTCCGTCATCTGCGTGCGCAGCGCCGCATCGCCGCCCAGCGCGTAGAGGCCGCTGCCGCCCAGGTGCGGGTTTTCGTCGATGAGCGTCACCTTGGCGCCCGCTTCGGCCGCCGCCAGCGCCGCCGCCAGCCCCGACGGGCCGCCGCCCACCACCAGCACATCGCAAAAGCCGTAGCGCTTGGGGGTACGTTTACGTGGCGCGCTCAGGTCCACCCGGCCCAGACCGGTCATGAAGCGGAACATCCTCTCCCAGCGCGGGAACCAGCGCTTGGAATGGAAGGCCTTGTAGTAGAAGCCCACCGGCAGGAAAGCGCCGAGCATGTCGAGAAAGCGCCCGCGGTCGGCTGCCAGGCCGCCGAAGGTGTTGACTGCGGTGACCACCTCGCCGCCTGCGAGCGGCGTCACATCGGCCCGCACATTGGGGCGCGAATGCCCCTTGTGCGCCACCTGCATCAGCGCGTTGACGTCATGGTTGGCGAGCGAAAGCACGCCGCGCGGCCGGTGGTACTTGAAGCTGCGGCCGAGCACCGTCTCGCCCGCAGCAAGCAGCGCACTGGTGAGGGTGTCGCCGACAAAACCGCGCACCACGCGCCCTTCGAAGCGGAATTCCAGCGGCAGGGTGCGGTCGATCCACTCCCCAGGCTGCGGCGGCAGGCGCTTCACGCCGCCTCCCTGCCATACAGGTAGGTTCGCACCACGCGGTCGGCGGTGGTGTCGCGCTCGGCGATGAACCATACCCCCGAGGCGATGTGGTACCACCACTCGCGCTTGATGCCGGCCTTGCCGCCGCGGTTGAACACGTAGTCGGTCCACTGCGCGTCGCTCGCGGTGGCCGGGTCGGGCATGTCACGCACCGTGCCTGCATAGGCGAACTCGCTCACCGGGCGCGGGCCGTTGATCGGGCAGGTCATGATTTTCATGAATACGCCCTCAATGGCCCACCGAGGCGGCACCCTTCTCGCCCGTCAGCGCATAGCGCGCAAAGCGGTCGAGCCCGAAACCGGTGATCAGTTCGTGGTTGCGGTCATTGGCAACAGTGGAACTCATGGTCCAGCCCGCCACCGGGGTGGCCTTGAAGCCCCAGGTACCCCAGCCGGCATCGAGGTAGAAGCCTTCCACCGGTGTCTTGCCCATGATGGGCGCGAAATCCGGCGTCATGTCGGCCATGCCGGCCCACTGGCGGTTGACCTTCACCTCCGACAGGAAAGGGAACATGTCGAGCATGTGGGCCGAAAGCGATTCAACGAAATCGAAGGTCGAGCGGGTCGAATGCAGCTCGTAGGGGTCGAGCGAGGCGCCCATCACGAGTTCGCCGCGCGCGGTCTGGCTCACATAGATGTGCAGCGAGCCTGATACAAGAATCGGATCGAGCCAGGGTTTGACCGGCTCGCTCACCATCGCCTGCAGCGGATGGATGAAGAGCGGGCTGTCCAGGCCCACCATGTCGAGCATGCGCGGCGTGGAGCCGGCCACCGCGCACAGCACCTTGGGGGTTTCGATGAAGCCGCGGCTGGTTTCGACGCCGCGCACCCGCCCGCCTTCGACCTTGATGCCCAGCACCTCGGTCTGCTGGTGGATTTCCACCCCACGCATGTCGGCGCCGCGGCCGTAGCCCCAGGCCACCGCATCATGCCGGGCGATCGAGCCGGGCGCGTGATACAGCGCGCCGAGAATCGGGGCGTGGCCGTCGCAGGAGATGTCCATCATCGGGCAGGCGTCCTGCACCGCCTTGGCGTCGACCACCTCGCTGTCGACGCCGTAGTGCTTGTTGACCTCGGCGCGCCAGCGCATGGTGCGCATGGACGAATCGGTATGCGCCAGGGTGTAGTGGCCGCGGGTGGAATAGAACAGGTTGAGGTCGAAGTCCTGCGACAGGTCTTCGTAGAGCTCCAGGCTCTTGTCGTAGAACTTCACACCTTCGGGTGTGAGGTAGTTGGAGCGGATGATGGTGGTGTTGCGGCCGGTGTTGCCGCCGCCGATGTAGCCCTTTTCCAGCACCGCCACGTTGCTGATGCCATGGTTGCGCGCCAGGTAATAGGCCGCCGCCAGGCCGTGCCCGCCGGCACCGATGATGACCACATCGTAGGCCTTCTTGAGCGACGCATGCTGGCGGAACATGCGCGGCTCGGGATGGCGCGACGAGAGGGCGAAGCGCAACAGGCGCCACGGCATGACAAACACCTTCCGAAATGCAACAGATCGGCCCGAGTCTAGGCAGGCGTGCCGGCAGTGTCAATACTTGTACGCACTTTTTGTTTCCTGACAAGAAACACGCAAAACGGCCGCGGTTATACTTGGTCTACGCCCTGAAATGGTGCCCGCCATCCGACCCGCCTGCTGACCCGCTCACCGCGCATGCCCAGATCTGCCAAGCCAACCCTCAGTTCCGCCGCCGCGCCCGCAGTCGCGGAAGACGCCCAGCCCAAGGCACTCGACCGCCACATCGGCGCCACCGTGCATGAACTGCGCACCCAGCGCGGCCAGACCATCGCCGACCTGGCGCGCCAATCGGCATTGAGCCCCGGCATGCTGTCGAAAATCGAGAACGCACAGGTGTCGGCCAGCCTCGACACCCTGCTGTCGCTGGCGCGCTCCCTGGGCGTGGGCGTGGCCGACCTGATGCGCGATTTCGATTCGCCCGAGGGCGAGGTGCAGTACGTGCCGAAGAACGGCGGGCTGGAAGTGGTGCGGCGCGGCACCAAGAAGGGCCATACCTACCGGCTCCTGTATTCACACCGCGGGCCGCAGAAGCCCTTCGAACCGTTTCTGGTGACGCTCAACGACGCCAGCGAGGTGTTTCCGGCCTTCAAGCATGAAGGCATCGAGTTCATCCACATCCTCGAAGGAAAAATCCGCTATCGCCACGGCAGCCAGACCTTCACCCTCGGGCCGGGCGATTCGCTCACCTTCGATGGCGACGTGCCGCACGGACCGGAAGCCCTGATCAAGCTGCCGATCGTAATGCTGGCGATGATGGTGTATCCGGGCGCGGCGAAGGGGCGCTAGAAGAACAGTACGGCAGCGCGGACTGCCGTTTTCAGGCCTGCGGGCTTAATCCTCCAGCCACTTGAGGATGGGCGCCCATTGTTCGAGGTCCTGCTGCACCCGACCGGGCGCGATGTCGAACAGCGTCAGGCCGCGCGCGGCCAGTTGCACGTAGTTTTGCGTGTTGCGGATATAGCCCAGTACCGGCAGGCCGAGACCTTCGAGAAAGCGTTGCAGTTCGTCAAAGGCGCGGGTGCGGCTGTCCACCCGCATGCCGACCACGCCGATCAGGGCGTCGCTCCTGCGTACCGCCTTGTCGTCGGCCAGGTCGGCCAGGAAATGCTTGGTGGCGAGGATGTCGAGCATCGAGGCCTGCAGCGGCACGATCACCCGGTGCGCCGGGACGATCACCTGCTCCAGCAGCTTTTCGGAAATGCCGGCCGGCGTGTCCAGCACGATGTGGGTGGCGTCCTTGGGCGGTTTGGCGGTCTTGCCTTTTTCAATATCCCAGGAGCGGATCGGTGCGCACTGCTCAGGCCGCAGTTTCAGCCACTCGCGCGAGGACTGTTGCTTGTCCACGTCGCCCAGCATCACGGCGTGACCACGGCTGGCGTAATAGCCGGCGAGGTTGGTGGCCAGGGTGGACTTGCCGACACCCCCCTTCGGGTTCATGACGACTGTAACCTGGGCCATCTGGCTCCCCTTATGCCGCAGCGCGATAAAATTCAAGTTTAGCAGGGTCGCCGAGGCAAAAAGCCCGCTGCGCGCACCCGCCAGGAAGTAAGCCCCCATGATCCGCCTGCAGTCCTTGAGCCTCTCCCGAGGCACCAAATCGCTGTTCGAGAAAGCCGACGTCACCTTGAACCCGGGTGAACATGTCGGCCTGATCGGCGCCAACGGCGCCGGCAAGTCCACCCTGTTCGCCATGTTCCAGGGCACCCTGCATCCTGATGGCGGCAGCATCGACATTCCCTCGCGCTGGCGCATGGCCCATGTGGCGCAGGAGACGCCGGCGCTCGACCGCCCGGCGCTGGAGTACGTGATCGACGGCGACACCACCTTGCGCGCGCTGGAAGCCGAGTTGGCCGCCCTGGAAGCACAGGACGAAGCCCACGACGACCATGCCCACGGCAATCGCATCGCCGAACTGCATGGCCTTCTGGCGGATGCCGACGCCTACACCGTGCGCTCGCGCGCCGAGGTGCTGCTGAACGGCCTGGGCTTTTCGGCGGCGCAGATGCAGGAGGCGGTGGCGCATTTTTCCGGCGGCTGGCGCATGCGCCTGAACCTGGCCCAGGCGCTGATGTGCCCTTCCGACCTGCTGCTGCTCGACGAACCCACCAACCACCTGGACCTGGACGCCATCCTCTGGCTGGAGGACTGGCTCAAGCGCTATGCGGGAACGCTGATCATCATCTCGCACGACCGCGACTTCCTCGACGGCGTGGTCAACGTGATCGTGCACATCGACCAGAAAAAGTTGAAGCGCTATGGCGGCACCTATTCGCAGTTCGAGACCACCCGCGCGATGGCGCTCTCGCTCGATGCCGCCACGTTCGCCAAGCAGCAGCGCGAGCGCGACCATTTGCAGTCCTTCATCGACCGCTTCAAGGCCAAGGCCAGCAAGGCGAAGCAGGCGCAGAGCCGCATGAAAATGCTGGCCAAGATGGAAGAACTGGCGCCGGTGCATGCCTCCTCGCCCTTCTCCTTCGAGTTCCGCGACCCGCTGGCCACCCCCAACCCGCTGCTGGTGATGGAAGACGGCGAGGCCGGCTACACCCTGGACGATGGCGACAGGAAAGTGATCATCTCCAACATCAAGTTCTCGCTCACCCAGGGCCAGCGCATCGGCCTGCTGGGCGTGAACGGCGCGGGCAAGTCCACGCTCATCAAGAGCATTGCAGGAGAACTGCCGCTGGTGGACGGCGTGGCGCGCTTCGGCAAGGGCCTGGTGATCGGCTATTTTGCCCAGCACCAGGTGGAAATGCTGCGCCATGACGAATCGCCCTTGTGGCACATGGTGAAGCTGGCGCCCACGGTACGCGAGCAGGAGTTGCGCAACTTCCTGGGCGGCTTCAATTTCCCCGGCGACATGGTCACCAGTTCGATTGCGCCGTTTTCAGGGGGCGAGAAGGCGCGCCTGGCGCTGGCGCTGATCGCCTGGCAACGCCCCAACCTGCTGCTGCTGGACGAACCGACCAACCACCTCGACCTGGAAACCCGCGAGGCGCTCACCGTGGCGCTGGCGCAGTTCGAAGGCACGCTGGTGCTGGTGTCGCACGACCGGCACCTGCTGCGTGCCACCACCGACGAATTCATGATCGTGGCCGAAGGCAGCCTGAAACCCTTCGACGGCGACCTGGACGACTATCGCGACTGGCTCTTCAAGACCCGCCTGGGCAAGGTGGAGGCCAAGCCGGCGAAGGCGGACGCGAAGCCGGCGCGCGCCGAGGCTCTGATCGCGGAAACCAGGAAAGCCCCCGAGCCCAAGGCCGCCCCTGCCGCCGCGCCGGTGTCGGCGGCCGCGCGCCAGGAGCAAAAGCGCCTCGAAGCGCAGGAACGCCAGCGCCGCGCCAACCTGGTCAAACCGGTCGAAACCCGCATCAAGCGCCTGGAAGAACAGATCACCAAGCTCACGGCGAAAAAGGCCGCGGTCGACGCCATCCTCGCCGGCACCGAAATCTACGAAGAAGCGCGTAAGGAAGAGCTCAAGACCGTGATGCTCGACCAGGCCTATATCGCCAAGGAACTCGACCAGGCGGAGGCCGAGTGGCTGGAAAAGCAGGCCGAGCTCGAGGCCTTGCAGGCGGCGTAAAGCACGTCACCCTCCGGATTCGTCACCATGAAATTTCTCATCATCGACGACCATCCCATGCTGCGCCAGGGTGTGGCGGCGGTATTGAGAGACCTGCAGGCGGGGGTGAGCGTGCTGGAGGCTGACGACGGCGCCGCCGGACTGGCGCAGGCGGCGCAGAACGCAGACCTCGCCTGCGCGCTGGTGGACCTGCGTCTCAACGGTCTTTCCGGGCTGGACACGGTTGTGCAACTGCGCCAGGCCCACCCCGCGCTGCCGGTGATCATGCTCTCGGCATCCGAAGACCCGGCCGATGTGCGTGCGGCACTGGCGGCGGGCGCGCGCGGCTACTGCCCCAAGTCCGCCGGCCATGCCACCATGCTGGCGGCGGTGCGCCTGGTGCTCGCGGGCGAGATCTACGTGCCGCCCCTCATGGCCAGCGCCCCTGCCGTCGTGCCTGAGGCGCCCGCCCCGCTCACCGCGCGCCAGCTGGAGGTATTGCACCTGGTGTGCAAGGGCCGCCCCAACAAGGACATCGCCCGCCAGTTGGGGATGCAGGAAAAAACCGTCAAGACCCATGTCACCGCGATCTTCCGCGCGCTGGGGGTGGTCAACCGCGCACAGGCGGTGATCGCCGCACGCAAGGCCGGCCTGGCCGACTGACCAGCTGTCTCAGGCGACCCGGACCTGCGCCGCGAGCAGGGATCGCATCTTCTCGCGCAGGGCCTGGGGCCCCACCGGCTTGTGCAGCAGTGTGTAGCCGCTGGCCTGCGCCTCGCGCAGGCGCTCGGGAGCGGTGTCGCCGGTGATGAGGATGGCCGGAATCTCCTCGTTGTATTCCGACTGCACGCGCTCGATGACGGCGATGCCGGTGTCCTCGCCGCGCAGGCGGTAGTCGCTAATGATCAAGCGCGGCACGCTTGTCAGCGTCAACAGCTGCGGCATCAGGTCATCGCTGCCGGCTGCCCCCACCACGGCGCACCCCCAGCCCGCCAGGAGCGACTGCATGCCGGCGCGGATTTCGGCGTCATCGTCGACCACCAGCACCAGGTCGCCGGCGGCGATATCCACCGTTTGCGCCATCGAAACAGGTGCGGATTGCGACACCACACCGGAGCGCGCCGGCGGCAACGCCACTGTGAAGACACTTCCGTGCCCGGGGCGCGAGCGCAGGGTCAGCGACGCGCCCAGCAAGCCGGCCAGGCGGCGCACGATCGCCAGGCCCAGGCCCAGGCCCTTGTTGCGGTCACGCTCGGGGTTATGCAATTGCACGAACTCCTGGAACACCTCCTCCTGGCGCTCGGCCGGGATGCCGATGCCGGTATCGATCACGCGCACCACCACCATCGAGCCGCGCCTACGCGCGGTGATCAGCACGCCGCCCGTTTCGGTGTAACGCACCGCGTTGGCGGCCAGGTTGCGCAGGATACGTTCCACGTGCACGGGGTCACTCATCACCGCCAGCGGACTCGCGTTGAGTCGAAAATACAGGCCCTTGGCCTGCGCCAGGCCACCTTCATCGGCCGCGATGCGCTCCAGCATGGGCAGCAGGTCGAATGCGCGCGCTTCGGGCTGCACCATGCCGGCATCCAGGCGCGACATGTCGAGCAACGCATTGAACATGCCGCCCATGGTGTCGGCCGCGCCGCGTACATGGCCCAGGAGGCGCTGCGCCTCGGTCCCAAGCGGCTGCTGCGCCAGCGCCCCGACAAACAGGGTGAGCGCATGCACCGGCTGGCGCAGGTCGTGGCTGGCCGCGGCGAGGAAGCGGCTCTTGGCGAGGCTGGCCTCCTCGGCGCGCTCTTTTTGCAGCTTGAGGTCGGCGGCCAGCTCAGCGACTTCGTAGCGACGACGGACCGAGTCGATCAGCGTGCCATTCAACGCGGCCACGAAGCGCGCGCTGGTGATGCCATGGACCAGGATCACTGCCGCGATCACGTAGTTAAGCAGCCCGCCATGCCACAGCGCGGCCACGACCACGCCCGCCGCGCACGGAACGAAAAATCCGAAAAACGCGGGAAGCCAGGCATTGAGCGAAGGTATGGCGCCGGCGGTAATCCCGGCGGCCATGAAAATGAGCAGCATTTGCAGGTCCAGGCGCTCCACGGGCCACAGAAGCAGAACACCGGCGCCCCACAAGAGCCCGGTAAACGTCGCGGCGATGCTTGCGGCGCGTAGCCGCCGTGGCGCACTACGCGGGCTGGCCGGCCGCCGCGCCACCCGTTTGCCTGCCCAGATGTTGAAAATGCAATTAGCCAGCTGTAGCCCGCACCAGCCCCACACTACAAGCGGTGCCGCGGCATCACGCAGGAGCACCCCCACGATCAACGCAACGATCCCGGTGCCGACCATCATGGCCGGCACATTGCGTTGCAGGGCATTGGCCTGCTCGGCCAGCACCAAGCCGGTGCTGCCAAAGCCGGGCGGATTCGCTGTCGGGCTCATCGTCACGCTCATCTGCAACCTCTGCAATCGCGTCGCCATGGACGGGCGCACCGACCGGGCTCTGCATCCTAGCACTGCCACGCCAGCGCCCACAGTCCCGACCGCGGTCCTAGGACCGTCCTAAGGCTTAAGTCCAATTGTGCGGCGGCTCGCCCACCTCTAGTGTTCAGGGGAAGGGCGCCTCAGCCGACACGAAAGAACCGGAAGCACACAGGCCGCACCGCACGCCCGGATGCCGCCGCAGAGATTGCCGTGCAGGGAATTGAAAGGCAAGCCAACCGCCACACCCAGCTGCCCGTTTCGGCGCGCACCACGGCGCACAAGGAAGCCAGACCATGCTGAACGTTCCGTTCCAGAAGCCTGCCCCGACCGCCGCCCGCAACCAGGGTTGCAAACGCGGCCCGCCCACACGCCTGCCGCTCGTCGCCGCGCTAGCGGCCGTCCTTGCGCTGGGCACGACACCGACGATCGGCGCGGCCGCCACGCTGACCTGGGATGGCGGCAGCGCAGGCACCGCGGTCTTCGTGGACGGTTTATCCAATGATTGGGCAGCGCAATTCCTCGACCCAACCAATCCACTTCTTTTCTCGCGTACCAACTGGTCTGGCCACGCGAACCTGCCCAAGAACGGCGACCTGCTGCAATTCGGCCCCCTCACGCTCGTTCAGACACTTTCCAGCAGAAATACCTTTGCCAACCTGTCAGTGGCCGGCTTGCGTTTCCTGGCGGGTGCCGGCCCCTATCAATTGGGCGGCAATGCCATCACGATCGGCTCGCTTGGCATCATCAACGCCAGCAGTGCGGGGCAGACCATCAACATGCCGATCACCATCGGCGCAACTCCCAGCACATTGGATGGGGGTACCGCCGGCCTGACCATCAATGGCGCGTTGACACTTGCCGGCGGCCCACTGACCGTCCAGAACAAGGTCGTCATCGACAACGCCACATTTGAAATCGGCACTACCGGCTCCGCCTCTTTGCTCCTCCGATCAGGGAGTATTCTCAAAAGCCAGAGTGGAACGTTGGGCTTCTCGGTCAACGCCGGCACGGTCACGGTGTCGGGCGCTGACACTCGATGGAACGTTACAGAGCAGTTGAAGGTCGGGAATCACGGCAGCGGCACGCTCAACATCGAAAGCGCCGGGACAGTCACTAGCAAGTCGGCAAGCGTCGGATTCCAGTCGACTGGCAACGGCATCGCCACGATCACCGGCGCAGGGTCTTCCTGGACGAATTCCGGCGAAATAGTGGTCGGGAACGGGGGCGGCAGTCGAGGCACGCTCGACATTGCACGTGGTGGCACTCTCTCGAGTGGCGGTGGCACCCTCGGAGAGATCGGATCCGGTATCGCCACGGTCACCGGTGTGGGATCCTCCTGGGTGAATCTCGGCGGACTAGTTGTCGGGGCCTCAGGTGCGGGCACACTGAATATCGATAGTGGCGGCACGGTTTCTAGCGCAGGCGCCCATGTCGGAAAAAGCTCAGGGAGTGACGGTATCGCCACGATCACCGGCGCAGGCTCTTCCTGGACGATATCCGGAGCGCTCAACGTGGGGAGCGGGAGCCGCAGTCGCGGCACACTCAACATCACGCGTAGTGGCACGGTATCGAGTACCAACAGCTTCATCGGAGGTCAGGGATACGCAATCGCCACGGTCAGCGGTGCGGGATCCTCCTGGGTGAATTTCGCCGAACTGGTTGTCGGGTACTCCGGTGCGGGCACCCTCAATATCGAAAGTGGCGGTTCAGTTTCGAGTCGATCCGGCCTTGTCGGATACGAAAATGGGAGTGACGGCATCGCCACGATCACCGGTGCGGGCTCTTCCTGGACGATTTCCGGAACGCTGGAGGTCGCGAATCAAGCGTTTCGGACAAGGAACGCGGACCCGCGCGGTACTCTCAACATTGCAGGTGGTGGCACAGTCTCGAGCTCCCACAGCTACCTCGGCTTGGTGGGGACCGGTATCGCCACTGTCACCGGTGCGGGGTCAACCTGGATAACCTCCTTCATGCTGTCCGTCGGGAGCACCAGTACAGGCACGCTCAACGTCGAAAGCGGCGGAATGGTATCGAGCGCCACCGGCGTCGTCGGTGAAGATTCCCGCGGCACTGGCGTCGTGACGGTGACAGGAACCGGATCGACCTGGAACAACTCGGGCAACCTCTCCGTCGGCGCTGGTGGCGACGGCACGCTCAACATCGAAAGCAGCGGCACAGTCAGCAGCAAGACCGTCGCAATCGGCGCCCTCGGCGTGCTCAACCTCAAGCCCGGCGGCGTGCTGCGAACCGAAAGTCTGACCGCCTCTGGCGTGTTCAACTGGACCGGAGGCACGCTCAATTACACCGGCATTGACGGCGTCAGCCTGGGCGGCACTGCGCCTGGCCTGGGCAGTGTGGTCAACCTGCTGGCCGGACAGGTACTGAAGATCGACAACCGACTCACGGTCGGCAGCAACGTCGTTCTCCTTTCCGGTGGAACGTTACAGGCAGGTTCCCTGCGGCTGGGCGGCGGTCTTGTCGCTGCCACACCAGGCCAGACACTCGACATGACGGGCATCGGCAATCTCTCCGGCTACGGCACGATCAACGCGCCAATCGCGGGGGGCGCTGGCAATGCGATACGCGCCGAAGGCGGCACCCTGTCGCTCGGAAACCTAGGCGCGGTCGGCGGTTTTTCCTACGACGGCACACTCAACGTCGGCTCCAATCAGGTCGCGCTCAACGCGGCTGACCGGGCGATGCTGGGCAGCCTGACCTCCATCGGTGCGGGGGGTCGGCTCGCCGCCATCAACGGCAGCACGCTCGGTCCCGGCAGGTCCCTCTTTTTCAGTGGCAACGCCAGCATCCTCGGGAACTTCACCAACAACGGCGCGGTCAGCGGCGCAGGCGGCACCCTCACTTTCTTCAACGACGTCAACGGCGCCGGCAGCTTTTCCGGCAATGTAGCCTTTCACGCCGGCTACAGCCCCGGCAACAGCCCCGCCACCGTCAACCACAATGGCGGCGACGTGACCTTCGACTCCACCTCGGTGCTGACCATGGAGATTCTAGGGCCCACGCCAGGCACGCAGTACGACCAGCTGGTGGGTGTCAACAAGCTCACCTTCAACGGACGCCTGAGCGTGGTGTTCGGCAACGGCTTTGCGCCTGCCGCCGGCAGCAACTTTCGCCTGTTCAGCTTCAACACCTTCGCCGGATCACTCGGCACTGACCGTATCAACGTGACCGGCTTCGACCGTACGCAACTGGACTTTTCGCACCTTGCGCAGGACGGCAGCTTTACCGTAGCGGCCGTGCCCGAGCCCGGCAGCTACGCGATGTTCGCTGCCGGTCTGGGGTTGATGGGCTTGATGGTGCGGCGTCGGCGCTCCACCAGGCAGACTTGAGACTTACGCCGCTTTTCGCCAGACACTCGCCAGCCAGGGTTGCTGCTCACGCGGCAACCCGGCGGGCCGGTAGTAGTGGTGCAATTCCGCGAAGCCCGCGCCGGTGAGGTATCTGCGCCAGGACTCGAGGTCGTGGTACACCCCATAGCGCCCGCGGTTCCAGCCTTCGCTGTTGTCGCCGTGCGGGATGGAGGCGAACAGCACGCCGCCGGGCTTCAAGGCCGCGTGCAGTTCGCGCAACACGCGCGGCAACTCGGCGCTTGGCACATGGAACAGTGACGCGTTGGCGTACACGCCGTCGAAGAACGCCTTGCGCAAGTCCAGCGCCAGAAAGTCCTGCTGCAGCACCTCGCAGCCGCTGTCCTTTCGCGCCATTTCGGCGAACTCGGCCGAACCGTCCAGCCCCACCGCCTCGTGGCCGAGAGCGGCAAACACCTTCAGGTCGCGCCCCGGGCCACAGCCGAAATCGAGCAGGCGCCAGGGCGGCGGCGCCTCGATGGCCTCGAGCAGCGCGGCGATGTTCTGCGTGACGTCATGGTCGGCGGTGCCGGCGCGGAACTCGACCGCACGCTGGTTGTAGTGCTCCAGCGTGCGCTGCGAGATGTCGCGCAGGGTCGCCGCGTCCGGGGCTGCGGCCTTGCCGCCTTCTGCCATTACTTGCGCGACTTTCCGGTGCCCTTGGTGATGCCCTCGGACATGCCGATCAGCACCCCGGAGACCAGCGCGGCGTAGCTGTCCATCATGGCCTGGGCGGCCTTCATGGACGAGGCGCGGCTGTCGCGCATGGCCTTTTGCGCCTGCGCCATCACCTGTTCGACGGTCTGGTTGGCCTGCATGCCGGTGGCGGTGCCCTGCATTTTCATGGCCGAGAGCACATGCTCCCATGGGCCCTTCAACTGGCCGCTCACGGATTCGGCCGCCTTGGAGACGGTGGAGAAGAAGGTGTCTTCCATCTTTTCCAGGTTGGCCAGCGCCGCCTTCATTTGCGTCTGCTGCACGCCCACGCCCTGCGCCACGAACTGTTCGAGCGCCTTGCGGTTGGCTTCCACCGCCTGCAGGAGGGCCGCGTCCATGCCGGCAAAGGCGTTGGTGAGCATGCCTTCGACATCGATGGCCGGCGCCGGGTTCTGCGCCGCGCCGGCCGAGGCGGCCTGGGTCACGGTCTTGATCACGCTCTTGATGTTGGCCAGCGTCAGCTCGCGCCCCTGCAGGGCCTTGAGCGTGGCGTCGCCCACCGCCTGGCGAAGCGCCTCGCCCTGGCGGGCACTGGCTTCGGAAAACATCTTGATCATCGCTTCCTGGTCGATGCCTGACTTGATCATGCGCGTCTCCTTCGGGTGGTGGCGGGTATGGGGGTACGACCGTGAAACCATACTCCGATTCGGCGGATTCGTCGCGCCGTCAGGGTACGGACAGGAAAGCGGCCTCGCAGGTGTCGGTTCGCCCGCTCAGACCTCGATGCCCTGGGTGTGCAGGTAGTCGTCGTAGTTGCCGTGGAAGTCGACGATCTCGCCGCCGGCCTTGATCTCGATGATGCGGTTGGCCAGCGAACTCACGAATTCGCGGTCGTGGGATACGAACACCAGCGTGCCGGGGTATTTTTCCAGGCCGATCTGCAGCGACTCGATGGACTCCATGTCCATGTGGTTGGTGGGCTCGTCCATCAGCATCACGTTGGGCGTGGTGAGCATCAGCTTGCCGTAGAGCATGCGGTTCTTCTCGCCGCCGGAGAGTACCTTGACCGACTTCTTGCCGTCGTCGCCGGTGAAGAGCAGGCGGCCGAGGGTGGCGCGGACGATCTGGTCGTCGTCGTTGGGGCCCTTCCAGTAGCTCATCCAGGTGGCCAGATCCATGTCACGCTCGAACTCGGCGGCCGGGTCCTGCGGCATGTAGCCGACCTTGGCATTCTCGGACCACTTGAGTGTGCCCGTGCTGGGCGTGAGGTCGCCGGCCAGGCAGCGCATCAGGGTCGTCTTGCCCACCCCGTTGGCGCCGATCACCGCCACCCGGTCGGCGGCATCGATGGAGAAGCTCGCTTTCTTCAGCACCGGCGTATCGGCACCCGGGTAGGTGAACGACAGGTCTTCCACCACCAGGGCCTGGCGGAACAGCTTTTTCTCTTCCTCGAAGCGGATGTAGGGGTTCTGGCGTGACGAGGGCTTCATGTCCTCGACCTTGATCTTCTCGATCTGCTTCTGGCGCGAGGTGGCCTGGCGCGCCTTGGACTTGTTGGCCGAGAAGCGCCGCACGAACTCCTGCAGTTCGGCGACCCTCTCCTTGGTCTTGGCATTGGCCGCCGAGATCAGCGCGCGCGCCTGGGTCGAGGCGAGCATGAAGTCGTCGTAGTTGCCGGGGTAGATCTTGATCTGGTTGTAGTCCAGGTCGGCCATGTGGGTGCACACCTGGTTGAGGAAGTGGCGGTCATGGCTGATGATGATCATGGTGCTGTCGTAGGCGTTCAACACCTCCTCCAGCCAGCGGATCGAGTTGATGTCCAGGTTGTTGGTCGGCTCGTCGAGCAGGAGCACGTCGGGCTTGGAGAAGAGGGCCTGGGCCAGCAGCACGCGCAGTTTCCAGCCTGGCGCAACCTCGCGCATCGGGCCCTTGTGGAATTTTTCCTCGATGCCGGCGCCGAGCAGCAGGCTGCCGGCGCGCGATTCGGCGTCGTAGCCGCCATATTCGGCGTACTTGGCCTCCAGTTCGGCGGCGTGCATGTAGTCGTCGTCGGTGGCGTCCGGATTGGCGTAGATGGCGTCGCGCTCGGTCATGGCCTGCCACATTTCCACATGGCCCTGCATCACCACATCGAGCACCCGCTCATCCTCGAAGGCGAACTGGTCCTGCTTCAATTTGCCCAGGCGCACGCCCGGCCCGAGCATGACCTCGCCGGTGCTCTGCTCGAGGTCACCACCGAGGATTTTCATGAAGGTGGATTTGCCGCTGCCGTTGGCGCCGATCAGGCCGTAGCGGTTGCCGTCGGCGAACTTGACGCTGACGTTTTCGAACAGCGGCTTGGCGCCGAACTGGATGCTGATATTCGCGGTGGAAAGCATGGTGAGGCACAACCTTCTTGAAAATGGGACACCCCGGGCGGCATGCCCGTGGCGTCAGGACTTCAATGCCGCCGCACGATGCCGGCGGCGGACTACCTGCTGCCGTTACCGTCCGGCGGCAGGGTCCTGGACCCTTCGCCGATGGCAAGCTGCATGATCACGCTGTCAACCCAGCGCCCGAACTTATAGCCCACCGCCTTCAGGGTACCGGTACGCTTGAAGCCGCAGGCCGCATGCAGGCTGATGGAACCCTTGTTGGCCGAATCGCCGATCACCGCCACCAGTTGCCGGCAGCCGGTCTTCTCGCACGCTTCGATCAGCGCCTCGAGCAGCGCACGGCCGACACCGCGACCGGTGTGGTCCTTGTGGATGTACACCGAGTCTTCCAGCGTGAAGCGATAGGCCGGCCGGGTACGGTACAGGCTGGCGTAGGCATAGCCCACTACCTTGCCGTCGACTTCCGCCACCAGGTAGGGAAACTTGCGGCCGATCACATCCGCGCGGCGCTTGGCGATTTCGTCCACCGAAGGCGCCATCAGTTCGAACGAGGCCAGACCGTTCAGGACGTGATAGCCATAAATCTCGGCGATGGCCGCCACATCGCCCGCCTTGGAGGGGCGGACGATGATTTTCGGAGCTGTGGATTCGCTGTTCATTGTTTTCCTGCGGCCGGATGCTTCATGCGGCCGCGCGTCCTGTGCCTACCTGGCGCGCCCCAGCCCCATGGCCTCGCGCACGTCGCACATGGTCTCTTCGGCCTGGACGGCGGCCTTCCGCCGCCCTTCCTCAAGGATGTCGGTCACCAGCGACGGCTTGTCTATGTATTGCTGCGCGCGTTCCATCATGGGGCCCTGTTCGCGCAACACCGCCTCGATCACCGGCTGCTTGCATTCGATGCAGCCGATGCCGGCGGTGGTGCAGCCCTGGCGCACCCAGGCGCGCGTCTCGTCGGTCGAGTAGACTTGGTGCAATTCCCACACCGGGCACTTGTCGGGGTTGCCCGCATCGGTGCGGCGGATGCGCGCCGGGTCGGTGGGCATGGTGCGGATCTTCTTCTCGACCGACTTGGCGTCCTCCCGCAGCGCGATGGTGTTGCCGTAGGACTTGGACATTTTCTGCCCGTCCAGCCCCGGCATGCGCGAGGCCGCGGTGAGCAGTGCCTGCGGCTCGGCCAGTATCACCTTGCCGCCGCCTTCAAGATAGCCGGAGAGGCGCTCGCGGTCTTCCTGCGAGAGGCTCGGCGACTCGGCCAGCAAGGTGCGCCCCGCTTCAAGGGCGCCCGGGTCACCCTGCTCCTGGTAGCGGTCGCGCAATTCCTTGTAACGGCGCGCATGCTTGCTGCCGAGCTTCTTGACGGCCTCCTGCGCCTTCTGTTCGTAGCCCGGCTCCTTGCCATACAGGTGGTTGAAGCGGCGCGCCACCTCGCGCGTGAACTCCACATGCGGCACCTGGTCCTCGCCCACCGGCACATGCTGGGCGCGGTAGATCAGGATGTCGGCGGCCTGCAGGAGCGGGTAGCCGAGAAAGCCGTAGGTGGTCAGGTCCTTCTCGGAGAGCTTTTCCTGCTGGTCCTTGTAGGTGGGCACACGTTCCAGCCAGGAAAGCGGCGCCATCATCGAAAGCAGCAGGTGCAGTTCGGCATGCTGCGGCACCTGGCTTTGCACGAACAGCACCGCCTTGGCCGGGTCGATGCCGGCGGCCAGCCAGTCGATCACCATCTCGTGGGTGTTGTGGCCGATGATCTGCACATCGTCGTAATGCGTGGTCAGGGCATGCCAGTCGGCGACGAAAAAGAAGCAGGGGTATTCGTCCTGCAGGCGCGCCCAGTTCTTGAGCACGCCGTGGTAGTGGCCTAAGTGCAGCGCGCCGGTGGGGCGCATGCCGGAGAGAACGCGTTGGGCAAACATGGTGGCGGGGTCTTCTAGGAAATCAGCATGGCCAGTGGCTGCAGGATCCAGCCCAGGCCGGTCTCCATCACCGCCAGCACCGGGCGCATCCAGTATTCGAGCATGTGCGTGGCGGCGAGGATCAGCACGACGAAAAAGCCGTAGGGTTCGATGCGCGAGAAGGCGCGCGCCTGCGGATAGGGCAGCACCGCCACCAGCATGCGCCCGCCGTCGAGCGGCGGCATGGGAAACAGGTTGAGCGCCGCCATCACCAGGTTGACCAGCACGCCGACCTGGGCCATCTTGACGAAGAAAGGTTCATTCACGCCCGAGGCGCCCAGCACCAGCGAGAAGATGCCCCACACCAGTGCCATCACCAGATTCGAAGCCGGGCCCGCGAAGGCCACCCACAGCATGTCCTGCTTGGGCCGGCGCAGGTTGCGGCTGTCCACCGGCACCGGCTTGGCATAGCCGAACACGAACGCGCCACTGGTCAGGAAGATCAGCAGGAGCGGCATGACGATGGTGCCGATCGGGTCGACATGCCTGAGCGGATTGAGGCTCAGGCGCCCCATCATGGCTGCCGTCGGGTCGCCGTAGTGCTTCGCGGCATAGCCGTGCGCGACTTCGTGCAGCGTGATGGCCAGCAGCACCGGAATGGCGCCGTAGGCAATGGCCTGGATCAGCGATGGATTCATCTGGGGTCAGTTTATCAAACGGCCTCGGTGCGCCTCAGGCTTCGGCGAGGCCGATGTCGGCAAGCGACCCGGCGCCGGCGCGCACCACCCGCGGCACCTCGTCGGTCATGTCCACCACCGTGGTGGGCGACAGGCCGCAGGCCCCGCCGTCGATCACAAGGTCGACCTGCCTGGCGAGGAGGTCGCGGATCTCTTCCGCGTCGTTGAGCGGGTCCTCGATGCCGGGCAGCAACAGCGTGGTCGACAACAGGGGTTCGCCCAATTCCTCAAGCAGCGCCTGGGCGATGACGTGGTCGGGAATGCGCAGTCCGATGGTACGGCGCTTGGGGTGAGCCAGACGGCGCGGCAGTTCGCGCGTGGCTTCGAGGATGAACGTATACGCGCCCGGCGTCGCCGCCTTGAGCAAGCGGTACTGCGCATTGTCCACCTTGGCGAAATTGCCGATCTCGGAAAGGTCGCGGCACACCAGCGTGAAGTGGTGGGTTTCGTCCACCTTGCGAATGCGCCGCAGGCGCTCCGCGGCGTCCTTGTCGCCGATATGGCAGCCGAGCGCGTAGCAGGAGTCCGTCGGGTAGACGATCACGCCGCCGCGGCGAACCACCTCGGCCGCCTGGGAGACCAGGCGTGCCTGCGGATGGGTGGCATGAATGGCGAAGAACTGGGCCATGACCTTACCAGCCGTGCCAAACGGGCGTGAGATCGGCGGGCAACGGCGGCAGCGTGCCGGGATCGACGCGGCTTTCGCCGGGGCCGTGATAGTCAGACCCGCGCGAGGCGCGGAAACCGAAGCAACGGCAGGTTTCGGCGAAGTGGTTGTACTGGTCGCTGGTGTGGCTGCCGGTCATCACCTCGATGGCGTCGCCCCCCAGGGCCTTGAACTCGTCGAAAAACCGGTTGAGTTGCGGCGTGGAGAGCTTGTAACGTCCGGGATGGGCCACCACCGCCACCCCGCCCGCCCCCTGTATCCAGCCCATCGCGTCCTCAAGACTGGCCCAGGCATGCTGAACATAGCCGGGCTTGCCTTCGGTCAGGTAGTGGTTGAAAGCCTGGTGGGTGGACTTGACCTTGCCGGCCTCGACCAGGTAGCGGGCGAAATGGGTACGCGAAAGCAGCTTGGGGTTGATGGCGTAACGCTTCGCGCCTTCCAGCGCACCGCGCACGCCGGCGACTTCCAGGCTGAAGGCCATGCGCTCGGCGCGCTCGTCGCGCCCGGAGCGAATACCAGCCAGGCCGGCCGCAAGCGCGGCATTGGCCGGGTCGATGTTCAGGCCCACCACGTGGATGGTGGTGCCCGCGTGGTTTTCGTCGGCCCGCCAGGTGACCGAAATTTCCACGCCGGGCACGAAGCGCATGCCCAATGCGGCTGACGCGGCGGCCGCCTCGGCCAGGCCGCCGGTCTCGTCATGATCGGTGAGCGCCCAGACCGTAACGCCGCCGGCATGGGCGCGCGCCGCCACCGCGGCCGGCGCAAGCAGGCCGTCGGAGGCAAGTGAGTGGGAATGCAGGTCGACGTTCATGGGATGTTCCGCGCAGGCGTCATGCCCGTGCGATGAAGTCCTCGATCAGCCGCGCCAGCGCTTCGGGCTGGTCGTGCTGCAGCATGTGGCCGGCGTCCTCGATGGTGGCGGTGCTCAGGTAGCGGAAATGGCTGAGCCTTTCCTTGTATTCGGCCGCATCGATCCAGCGGGTGAGCATTTGCGACTGGCGCGCGTCGACGCACAGGGTGGGCGCGGTAATCGCCGACCAGCATGCCGCCGCCTCATCGATGCGATGCAGATAACCGTTGACGGTCTTGTGCGCCGGGTCGGCCAGCAGCACCACCTCGCCGTTCCGCTCCGCCCCCCAGTGGCGGGCCAGAAAGTCGGCGCGCGCGGTGGTCAGGCGCGGATTGTCTTTCATCATGCGTGCGGCCAGCGCCTCGAAACTCGGGTAAGACCGCAGGCGCGGTGTCTTGCCCAGTTCGTCCATGTAACGGCGATAGCGCGCCGGCGCCTCTTCGGCGGCACCGCGACGCATGCCGAAGCCTTCAAGGTTGACAAGCGTGGCGATGCGCTCCGGGCGCGCGCCGGCGTAGTGGCCGGCGACGTTACCGCCCAGGCTATGGCCGATCAGGTGCACCGGTGCATCCGGCGAGTAGTGGCGGAGGATGAAATCGAGATCGGCCACATAGTCGGCAAACCAGTAGGCATCGCTCCCCTGCCAGTCGGAAAGGCCATAGCCACGCCAGTCCGGCGCGATCACGAACCAGTCGCGCTTCAGACAATCCACCAGGAACTGGAACGAGGCCGACACGTCCATCCAGCCGTGCACCATCACCAGCTTGGGGGCGGCGGGGTCGCCCCACAGGCGAACGTGGTATTTGAGCCCGCGGACGGGCACGAATTCGGAACGGCTGGGCTTCATGAAAAACAAAAGCCGCGCTGGCGGAGGGCCGACGCGGCAGGCGGATTGCGCAAAGCAGCATTTTACACCCGCGAGCGGTTTCTCCCCTCTCGGGCGCGCCTAGCGGCAGCGCCGGCCGTCGGCCCCCATTTCGGTGCCGCGCACCGCCCCGCCGGCAGCGCCCACCGCGGTCCAGAAATCACGTCCGCGCCCACCTCCGAAAAGGCTGCCGAACCACCCGCCGACCAGTGCGCCCCAGGCGGTACCCAGGTTGGGGCCGGGTGAGCAGGGGTCGGCCACCTTGCCACCAATATAGGCGCCGCTGGCGCTGCCGGCGATGACGCCGGCAGCACGGTTTCCCGCCTGCGCCCCGAGAAGCGCACCGATGATGGCGCCCGTTACCTGGCCATCCGCCCGCTGCTCGGCCGCGCTGCGGGTGGAAACCGGCGGGTATGGGCTGGCAGGCGACATCGCGGTGGCGGGTGCCCTGACCGCGGGATGGCTGTCCGGATCGAAGCTCCAGCGCGGGTTGTAGAAACTGGTGCCCTCGCGGTTGTAGACGTCGCGGTCGTAGGTTTCGCCCACCAGCGGCATGGCCGAATAGGTGACCCGCCCGCCCTGCTCCACCACGGCGCAACCTGCCAACGCAAGCAGCGCCGTCGCGCTGGTCATGCGGCGTATCATGCGGCGGAATTCACGCGGCTTGGGCATGGAGACGAATATGCCATCGAAGGACAGGTACGGGGAACTCTATAACAACTTCCGCTGGCATGTGCCGGAAACCTTCAATATCGGCTGGGAATGCTGCACCAAGTGGGCCGGCGACGCCAGGCGCGTCGCGCTGATTCTTGAAGAGGACAGCGGCCGCATCACCCGCTTCACCTATGCGCAACTGCAGGCCGATGCCAACCGCCTGTCCAACGCGCTGGCCGCGCGCGGCGTGGTTCGCGGCGATCGCGTGGCCCTCATGCTGCCGCAAGGGCCGGAAACCATCGTCGCCCACGTCGCCTGCTACCAGATGGGTGCGGTGGCCATGCCCATGTCGGTGCTGTTCGGTCCGGACGCGCTGGAATACCGGCTGACCGACAGCGCGGCCGTGGCGGCCCTGGTGGATGGCGCGTCCTGGGCCAACCTGGCGCCGGTGCGGGACAAATGCGTGGCGCTCGCCAGCGTGATCACGGTGGAGCCGGTCAGTGGCGCGACCGACGTTCTCGACTATCGCACCCTGCTTGCCAAGGCGTCCGCGACTTTCCCGGCCGTGATAACGCGCGCCGAGGACCCGGCGCTGCTCATCTACACCAGCGGTACCACCGGCCCGCCCAAGGGCGCCCTGAAGCCGCAGCGCGTGCTGATCGGCAACCTGCCGGGTTTCGTCGCTTCACAGAACTGGTTTCCGCAAGACGGTGACGTGTTCTGGTCGCCGGCGGACTGGGCCTGGACCGGCGGGCTGATGGACGCCCTGCTGCCGACGCTTTACTTCGGCCACCCGATCGTCGCCAGCATGGCGCGGGGAGCCGGCGGGCGCTTCGACGCCGAGCGCGCCTATGCGTTGATGGAGCGCCACCAGGTCACCAACGCCTTTCTCTTTCCCACCGCGCTCAAGATGATGATGAAGGCGGTGGAACATCCGCGCCAGCGTTACAAGCTCAAGCTGCGCGCCATCATGAGCGCCGGCGAATCGGCCGGCGAAACCGTGTTCAACTGGGCGCGCACGCGCCTGGGCGTGACCATCAACGAGATGTTCGGCCAGACCGAGGTGAACTACCTGGTGGGCAACAGCCATGAGAAGTGGCCGGCCAAGCCGGGCTCGATCGGCCGCCCCTATCCCGGCCACCGGGTCGCGGTGATCGACGACACCGGCAATGAGGTGCCGCGCGGCCAGAGTGGCGAGGTGGCGGTGAACCGCTTCGACATCCACGGCCATCCGGACCCGGTGTTCTTCCTGGGCTACTGGCGGCGCGACGACGCCACCATCGCCAAGTTCACCGGCGACTGGTGCCGCACCGGGGACGAAGCCATCATGGATGCGGACGGTTACCTGTGGTACCAGGGACGTGCCGACGACATGTTCAAGGCAGCCGGCTACCGCATCGGCCCGTCCGAGGTGGAGAACTGCCTGCTCAAGCACCCGGCGGTGGCCAACTGCGCGGTGGTGCCCAAGCCGGACGAGGAACGCGGCGCGCTGGTCAAGGCCTATGTCGTGCCGGTGGCGGGGGTGACGCCTTCGCCGCAATTGATCGCCGAAATCCAGGCCCATGTGCGCGGGCAGCTGGCGCCCTACGAATACCCCAAGGAAATCGAGTTCATCGAGCAGTTGCCCATGACCACCACCGGCAAGGTGCAGCGCCGCGTGCTGCGCCTGCAGGAAGAACAGCGTTTCAAGACCCGCCAGCCGCAACCCAACCGAACGGAACAGGAGAACCCATGATCGAGCTATACACCGCCGGTACCCATAACGGCATCCGCGCCAACATCGCGCTGGCCGAATCCGGGCTTGCCTACCGCGTCCACAAGGTGAACCTTTCGGTGCCGTTGCCCGACCGCCCGGCCGATTTCCTTGCCGCCACACCGTTCGGCCGTATCCCCGCGATCGTCGACCCGGACGGCCCCGGCGGGCCCATCAACGTGAGCCAGTCCGGCGCGGTGATGATCTACGTGGCGGGCAAGGCCCCCAAGCTGTGGCCGGCGGACGACCGCGAGCGCATTGCCGCCTTGCAGTGGTTCATGTATTCGTGCAGCGACGCCGCGGTGTGGAACGCGGTGATGAACCAGGTGGCCATGAACGTGCTGCCGGACGAGACCGGCAAGCTCTCGGAAGTGGTGAAGTCAAGCCGCCTGCTGCGCTGGTTCAGCGAGGCGGACGCGCAATTGGCCAGGACCGAGTACCTTTCCGGTGGCACCTGCGCGTTGCCGGACTTAGCGCTTTTTCCAGTGGTGAACCAGCGTCGCGCCTGGGTGGAGGAAGGCGGCCTTGCGAACCTGTCGCGCTGGGTGGCGGCGCTGGCGGCGCGGCCGGGGGTCCAGAAGGGTTTGGCGGAATCGACCTGAGCGCGGCTGCCCTGCGATCGCCCCAGCAGCGCTGTATATCACCGTTTGTTCCCGGCCTGGCTCGAACCTGCCGCGCGGCAGAATCGGGTCGCCTGCCCGTGCCGGGCTTTAAAAGTCCCGCACGCGCAATGCACATCGAACATGCCATCAAACGGGAATATCGGGATGAAACACTTCAGCAATTCGATCGGACGGCGCCTGGCGGTAGGCCTCAGCGTCATCCTGGCCATCACCACCGGCGCCACCGCCTATGCGGTGTGGAGCCTGCGCAGCCTCGAAGCGGAATACAAACGCATCGCCAATGAATCGATGGCGCAGGAACGCAACACCCAGGAGTGGATCAACATCCTCACGCTTTCGGGCGCTCGCAACCTGGTGACGGTCAAATTCGGCGATGCCGCCACGACCACCAACATTTTCAAGGCCTTCAACCTGGGCGATTCCGCCACGCTGCGCGCGCGCGTGACCGAATTGCAGAAGGAGATCTTCGCCACCCTCGCCAATGACGAAGGCCGCAAGCTGGTCGACAACACCATGGCGCTGCGCAAGGTCTACCTGGAGCGCCTCGACGCCACCCTGGCGATGCTCAAGGAAGGCAAGAAGGAAGAAGCACAGAAGCAGGCCGAAACCTCGGTGTTGCCGGCCATGCAGACCTATATCGCGTCGACCCATACCCTGCAGCAATACGCGCGCAAGGCGATCGCCGCCCGCGAGGCGGAAATGCAGGCTGCGACGGATCGAGCGCGCATGCTGCTGATCGGCCTGGCGAGCGCCGCGCTGGTGCTGGGCGCCGTGGTGGCGTGGTTGCTCACCCGCAGCATCACCACACCGCTGAAGCAGGCCGTCGAGGTGGCCGAGCGCGTCGCCGCCGGCGATTTGCGCTCCACGATCACGGTCAAGCATCATGATGAAACCGGCGCGCTTCTCACCGCCATCGGCACCATGCAGACCAACCTGCGCGACCTGATTTCCGACATGCGCAAGGACGTGAGCGCCGTCTCGGACTCCGCCAACCAGCTCGCGCAATCCGCAGACGACCTGGCGGGCAGCGCGTCCATGCAAAACGACGCGGCGGCGTCGACCGCGTCATCGGTGCAGGAACTCACGGTGAGCATCTCGCAGATGTCCGACAGCGCACGGGTGGCCCACGAGGTGGTAGAAGCCACCGCCAAGGTCTCCGACTCCGGCCTCGAAATGGGCAACCGGGTTTCGCAGGAAATCGGCGAGATCGACCGCTCGGTCGACGAGTTCGCCAGCCAGATGCAGGCCCTGCAAGGCCAGGCCGGCGAGATCGGCGCGGTCGTCAAGCTGATCCGCGAGATCGCCGAGCAGACCAACCTGCTGGCGCTCAATGCCGCCATCGAGGCGGCCCGCGCCGGCGAGCAGGGCCGTGGCTTCGCGGTGGTGGCCGACGAAGTGCGCAAGCTTGCCGAACGCACCTCGACGGCGACTTCCGACATCCAGAAGACCATCGAATCGATACAGGACAACATGGGCAGTGCCGGCAACCTGCTGGAGAACGTCAAGACCCGCGTCGACTCCGGCGTATCGACCATTGCCAACCTGATCGCGCCGCTGCAAACCCTGCAATCGGAGGCCAAGCGTGCCGCCGAAGGCCTGCGCGAGCTCGCGCATGCCACCGGCGAGCAGTTGCAGGCCAGCGAGCAGATCGCCCGCAATGCCGAGCGCATCGCGGCTTCGGCGTCGCAAGGACAGGCGGCGGTGGCGAACAACCGCGACACTTCGCGCCAGTTGCAAGGCCTGGCCGACCACCTGCTGGGGTCGGTGGCACGCTTCCAGTTCAGCTGACGCCCCCGGCAATGCAAAGGGCCCGCAATCGCGGGCCCTTTTCTATTGGTCTGCGAAATGCGCCTAACCGGCCTTGGCCAGCTTGTTCCAGGTATCGACCACCGTGTCGGGGTTCAGGCCCATCGCCGTGATGCCCTCTTCCTTGAGCCACTGCGCCAGGTCGGGATAGTCCGACGGCCCCTGCCCGCAGATGCCGACGTACTTGCCGGCCTTCTTGCAGGCGGCAATCGCCATGTGCAGCATGGCCTTGACCGCCGGGTCGCGTTCGTCGAACGAGCCTGCCACCAGCCCCGAGTCGCGATCCAGACCAAGCGTCAGCTGCGTGAGGTCGTTGGAGCCGATCGAGAAGCCGTCGAAATACTCGAGGTATTGCTCGGCCAGGATCACGTTGGTGGGCAGTTCGCACATCATGATGAAGCGCAAACCATTCTCGCCGCGCTTTAGACCATGCGAGGCGAGAATGTCGATGACCTTCCTGCACTCGGTGAGCGTGCGCACGAAGGGAATCATGATCTCGACGTTGGTGAGCCCCATGACGTCGCGCACCTTGTGCATGGCTTCGCATTCCATGCGGAAGCACTCGGCAAAATCCGGCGCGATGTAGCGCGCGGCGCCGCGGAAGCCCAGCATCGGGTTCTCTTCGTCGGGTTCATAGAGTCCGCCGCCGATGAGCTTCTTGTACTCGTTGGACTTGAAGTCCGAAAGGCGCACGATCACCGGCTTGGGCCAGAACGCCGCTGCTATGGTGGAGACACCCTCGGCAAGCTTTTCGACGAAGAAGTCGCGCGGATTGGCATAGCCGCGCGACAGCGATTCGATCGCGCGACGCAGGTCGTCCGGCACCTTCGGATAGTCGAGAATGGCGCGCGGATGCACGGCGATGTAACTGTTGATGATGAATTCCAGCCGCGCCAGCGCCACGCCGTCGTTAGGCAACTGGCAGAAATCGAAGGCCAGTTGCGGGTTGCCGATGATCATGCCGATCTTCACCGGGATCTTGGGCATTTCGCCGCGCCGCACCTCGGAGATTTCGGTTTCGATCTTGCCATCGTAGATGTTGCCGGTGTCGCCTTCCGCACAGGAAACGGTGACGTCCATGCCGTCCTTCAGAATGTCGGTGGCGTTGCCGCAGCCCACCACCGCCGGGATGCCGAGCTCGCGCGCGATGATGGCGGCGTGGCAGGTGCGCCCGCCGCGATTGGTGACGATCGCCGACGCGCGCTGCATGACCGGTTCCCAGTTGGGGTCGGTCATGTCGGTGACGAGGATGTCGCCGTCCTCCACCAGGTCCATCTCGGTGGCGTCACCGACAATGCGCACACGGCCCACGCCGATCTTCTGGCCGATGGCGCGCCCGGTCACCAGCACCGTGCCCTTGCCCTTCAACGCGAAGCGCTGCTGGGTGTCGTGCTTTTCCTGCGACTTGACCGTCTCGGGCCGCGCCTGCAGGATATAGAGCTTGCCGTCGCCGCCATCCTTGCCCCATTCGATGTCCATCGGGCGGCCATAGTGCTTTTCGATGATGACCGCATACCTGGCCAGTTCGAGCACGTCGGCGTCCGAAATCGAGAAGCGGTCGCGCTCGGCGTGGCTCACGTCCACCGTGACGGTCGATTTGCCGGCCTCGGCCTTGGGGCCGAAGATCATCTTGGAAAGCTTGGACCCGATGGCGCGGCGGATCAGCGCCGGCTTGCCGGCGGCGAGCATGGGCTTGTGGACATAGAACTCGTCCGGATTGACCGCGCCCTGCACCACCGATTCGCCCAGGCCATAGGCCGAGGTGATGAACACCACGTCACGGAAGCCGGACTCGGTGTCAAGGGTGAACATCACGCCGGCGGCGCCGGTGTCGGAACGCACCATGCGCTGCACGCCGGCCGAGAGTGCCACCTCGGCGTGGGTGAAGCCCTTGTGAACGCGATAGGAAATCGCACGGTCGTTGTAGAGGGAGGCGAACACCTCTTTCATCGCATGCAGCACGTTTTCGATGCCGACGATGTTGAGAAAGGTCTCCTGCTGGCCGGCGAACGAAGCATCCGGCAAGTCCTCCGCCGTGGCCGAGGACCGCACCGCAACCGAAATGCCGGCACCGCCGGACTGCGCTTCCATGTCGGCAAAGGCCTTGTGGATGGCATCGTCAAGCGCCGGGGGAAACGGTGTGTCGACGATCCACTGGCGGATCTCGCGGCCGGCATCGGCCAAGGCCCGGACATCGGCCACGTCGAGGGTTTTCAGGCGCGCTTCGATGCGCGCGGCCAGGCCCTTGTGCTCGAGAAAGTCACGGTAGGCCTGCGAAGTGGTGGCGAAGCCGCCGGGAACCCGCACGCCGGTACCCGACAACTGGCTGATCATTTCGCCCAGCGAGGCGTTCTTGCCACCCACTTTGCCGACATCGCTGTTGCGCAGGTGTTCGAAAGCGATGACGTACTCTGCGGTGCCGGCTTGCGCCATGGAAAACCCCTTTGAAAACGATGAGCGATACTGTTTTAAATTGTACTCGCTCGGTCTTTTTGTTGCAGGGCAGCAACAGGATGGTTTACCCTGTCCGTTCAATCGATACGCAACCAGCTCAATGCCCAACTCCCACGCCCCAAAGCGCAGCGTGTTCTTCATCTCCGACGGCACTGGCATCACCGCCGAGACGCTCGGCCAGTCGCTGCTGACGCAATTCGAGGGGCTGCCCACCAAGGCTACCCGCATGCCCTTCATCGATTCGGTCGAAAAGGCGCAGAAGTGCGTGCTGCGCATCAACGCCGCGCATGCGGACGACGGCTTGAAACCCATCGTATTCAACACCCTGGTCAACAGCGAAACCAGCCAGGTGATCCATGCGGCCAATGGGCTGGTGCTGGACCTGTTCCAGACCTTCATCAAGCCGCTGGAGAAGGAGCTGGGGCTCAAGTCCACCCACACCATCGGGCGCTCGCACAGCGCCACGCAGAACCAGCAGGAGTACACCAACCGCATCGAGGCCATCAACTTCAGCCTGGCACACGATGACGGACAGACCGACAAGAACCTCGCCGAAGCCGACGTCATCCTGATCGGCGTCTCGCGCAGCGGCAAGACGCCGACCTCCCTGTATCTCGCGCTCACCTTCGGCCTGCGTTGCGCCAACTACCCGCTCATCCCCGAGGATTTCGAGCGCGACACCCTGCCGGCCACGCTCGCGCCCTACAAGGGCAAGCTGTTCGGCCTGACCATACAACCGGAACGCCTGTCGGAGATCCGCAACGAACGGCGCCCCAACAGCAAGTATGCCGCGCTGGAGAACTGCCGCTACGAGGTGCACGCCGCGGAATCGCTGATGCGCCGCGAGGGCATCCGCTGGCTTTCCTCGACCACCAAGTCGATCGAGGAGATCGCCACCACGGTGATGCAGGAGATCAAACTCGAACGCCGAGTGTTTTGACCATTCCGACAAAAGTACAAACCTACTTTTGTCGGATTCATGCATGTGCCGAATCGCCGGCAAAGCCGGTCAATTCGGCAAGGCGAACCCTACGAAAGTGCAAACACCGTGCCTGCGCTATAGCCCGAAGATAGCCACCGCCCGGGTCCAGCCGGCGGAAGCCGCCTTCACCTTGACCGGAAAGCAGCTGATCATGAAACCGGTCGCGGGCAGTGCCTCGAGATTGGAGAGTTTTTCAAGGTGACAGTAGCCGATGTCGCGGCCGGCCTTGTGGCCTTCCCAGATGAGCGACTTGTCACCGGTCTGCGCGACCTTGTCCTTGGTGTAGACGAAGGGCGCATCCCAACTCCAGGCGTCGGTGCCGGTCAGGCGCACACCGCGCTCGAGCAGGTATAGGGTGGCTTCGCGTCCCATGCCGCAACCCGTGTTGACATACTCGTCCCGCCCGTACATGGCGCCAGCCGCGGTATTGACGACCACGATGTCGAGCGGCTTCAGCAAATGCCCGACGCGCGCGAGTTCCGCTTCAACGTCCGCCGCGGTGGCGACATAGCCATTGCCGAAATGCCGGAAGTCGAGCTTGACCGCCGGGCGGAAGCACCACTCCAGCGGCACCTGGTCGATGGTCCACGAGGGCTCCGGCTTGCCGCTGGCGTGGTTCATGGTCGGATGGAAATGGTACGGCGCGTCGAGATGCGTACCGTTGTGGGTGCTGATCTGCACCTTCTCGACCGCCCAGCCGGCGGCATCCGGCAGTTCCTCCGCTTTCAGGTCGGGGAAAAAGGTCTGGATGCGCGCGATCGACTCGTCGTGCTTCATGTAATCGATCTTCGGGCGCGAGATATCCGGGTCGCTCTTGACGCCGTTTTCCAGTGGCATCGAGATGTCGACAAAACGCAGGGTGGACAGGTCCATCAGTTTTTCTCCAGGTTCATGGCCGGGATCAGCTCGGCATGGGTGCGCGAAACCCGCTCCAGGCGCGCCTTGAATTGCGCACCGGGCAAGTAGGCGGGGGCCTGCTGCAGGCTTTGCGCGGCCTTGCGGAAGTCCTCAGACTCGACCACCTTCTGGCAGATGGCCTGCACCTGGTCGACCACCGTTTTCGGGGTGCCGACGGACGCATACACGCCGTTCAATCCCGGCTCCACCGGCGGATAACCCAGCTGATTGAGCGTCGGGGCATCCGGTACCCCGGGATGACGCTTGTCCGACATCACCGCGAGCACGCGCAAGTTCTTGCCGCCAATTGAAGAAATGGCAGGGGCGGCGAAATCAAGTTCACCTCCCAAAAGCTGCGGCAGCATCGGACCATCGCCCCGATAGGGAATCTGGTTGAACTTGATGCCCAGCGCCTTCTCTATCGAGCCTACCGACAGGTGCGGCGCGGAACCGGCGCCCGCGTGACCGTAGGAGACCTTGCCCGGGTTGGCGCGGGCTCGGGCAACCAGGTCTTCCATGGACTTGATCGGTGAGTCCTGCCGCACGGCAATCGAGAACACGTTCTCGAACACCTGGCACACCGGCTCGATACGCTCGACCTTGAAGGGCATGCTGCGCGCAACGTAGGGCGAGATCACCAGCGGCGAGGCCGGCGAGAACACCAGCGTGTAACCATCAGGCGCGGCGTTGGCAAGGGCCGCGAAACCCAGCATGCCGGCGGCGCCGTCGCGGTTGACCAGCACGAAGGGCGACCCGGCGATCTTCGAGGCTTCCCGCGCAAAGGCGCGACCCATCGCATCCACACCGCCTCCGGCCGCATAGGGAAGGATCAGTTCCACCTGCTTCGACGGATATGGCGCCTGCGCCCATGCGGCGGAAGCGGCCAACAACACCGCGGCCGCGACGCTGATTGACTTGCAGATTCTCATGTTCGCCCATCCTCGGGATTGTGCAAGGTGCCGGATTGTCATTTGAGGGTTCCCAGTTCCTTGGCGAATGGCGGGTAGATCGACATCAGCGCCGCCACCGCCCTCTCAAGCAAGGTGCGATCGTTGGTCTTTTTCGCCAGGTTGCCCAGCGCCATCCACGCGAACACGTCGCGGCTGTCGATCTCGGCCGCGCGCTCGTAAGCCGCCTGTGCTTCCCGCACTCTCCCTGCCGCGGAATGCAGATCGCCCGACAACACCCACGCCACCCCCGAGGTCGGATCGGTCTGCAAGGCACGATCGACCGCCTGTGCCGCGGCTCGCGATTCACCCTGTCGAATCAACGTGGCCGCATAGAGGTTCATGATGCCGACCTCTTCCGGCAGCAGGCGCGCGGCCCGCGCCAGGCATTCGCGCGCCTGCAACAGGTCGCCCGCCTGCAGGTAACCGTAGCCCGCTACCTGCCACCACTCACCACGGGTGGGCTGGAGCTCAAGCTTCTTGCGCCCCAGGGCCGCCAGACCGGTCCAGTTGCGCGCCTTGATCAGTGGCTGTGTCTCGGCGAATTCACCGCGCACGGCGTACTGGCGCATGGTCCATATCAGCATGTCGGGCGGCGCCGCAGGCTCGGTCTCCTTGCCGGGCATCGCCCCGCATCCCCACAGCCCCGCAACCGCGGCTGCAAGAACCACTGTCCTTCGCCACTTCATCGGGTCCGTCCTTTCGGTTTTGCCGCACGCTGGCGCACCGCCTCGAACATGCAGATCGCACCCGCGGCGGCGACGTTGAGCGACTCGGCAACCCCCGGCATGGGAATGGACAGTTGCTGCGTCGCGTGCGCGGCGAGCGCATCCGATACGCCCGCGCCCTCGTTGCCGAACAGCCAGCCCACCGGCTTCCTGAGGTCCGCCTCGTACACGCTGTGGCTGCCGTGCGAGGTGGTCGCCAGCAACGGCACCCTGAGCCGTGCGACAACCAGTTCAAGCTCCACACCCTCGATGATCTCAAGCGCGAAATGCGCCCCCTGCCCGGCGCGCAGGACCTTGGGTGACCAGGCATACACCGTATGCGGGGAACAGAACACCTGCCTGACCCCGGCGGCAGCGGCGCTGCGCAACAGGCTGCCCATGTTGCCGGGATCCTGCAGATGCTCGAGCAACAGGCAATCACCGGCAATCGCCTCCGGCATCGCATCGCGCGGGGTACGCATGGCGGCGACGATTCCGGCGCCATGCACGACCGTCGAAAGCGCCTCGAACAGGGCATCGGGGAACTGTGTGACTTCAACTGCCGCCGCAGCGGCCAGCCGCGCAATTTCCGGCCGCCGCATGCCGGATTCGCTGACTGCGACGAACTCGAGCGCGCGACCGCTCGCAAGGCAGGCCTCCACCAGGTGCACGCCGTCGATCACCGACAGGCCTTCCTTCTTGCGCACCTGTGCGGAAGAACCCAGCGCCTTCAGGCGCTTGTACAGCGGGTTGTCGCGCGAGGACACCTGCTTGGGGGCGGCGGCGGATTTCACGCTCGCGATTCTAGCCGCGCGCGCGGGCTCACAAGGCCACGAAATCGGCGCGCATGCGGTCGCGCTCGGCGGCAGTGGGGAGCCTGCCCCTTGCCGCAGCCATGTTGTCGGCCATGTGGCGGGGATTGCGCGTGCCGGGAATCGCCACCGTCACCTCCGGCGCACCCAGTATCCACTTGAGGAAGAATTGCGCCCAGGACTCGATGCCAAGCTCCGCGCGCGCCCACTCCGGCACGGACTTGTCGCGCACGCGCGAGAACAGTGCGCCCTCCGCGAACGGCCGGTTGACGATGACGGCGGCGCCCAGGTCGCGGCATGCAGCAAGCAGGCGTGCTTCCGCCTCGGGTTCAGCCAGCGAGTAGTTCACCTGCACGGTATCGACGCGATGCTTCTTCAGCGCAGCCTCGAGGTCGCGATGCGCTCCGGCATGGTAGTGGGTCAAGCCCAGCAGGCGCACCCGCCCTTCCTTGCGCCAGCCGGCCAGTGTGCCCAGATGCGCCTCGGTGTCCACCAGGTTGTGAACCTGCATGAGGTCGAGCTTGCCCACCCGCAGCTTGGCCATTGAATCGTTCATCTGGTCAACGCCTTCGCGACGGCCGCGCGTCCATACCTTGGTGGCCACGAAAAGGCGCTCGCGTACCCCGCCGGCGACCATCAGGTCGCCGAGCACGGCCTCGGAGCGGCCATACATCGGCGATGAGTCGACGACGGCGCCGCCGGCGGACGCAAACACCGCGAGCGTCTCGCCGGCGGCCTTGTACTCGGCGCTGCCGGGCGCGACGTCAAACACCTGCCAGGTGCCCAGACCGACCACCGGGACGCGCTCGCCGCTGGCGGGAATCACCCGCGTGATCAGGGGCGGCTGGCTCATCGCCGGTCGGGCAGACAGGAACGGCAGCGCGGCGAGCCCGCAGGTGAACGCGCGCCGGCCGGCCCAGTCACTTCGACTTGGCCTCATGCTCGGCCCATACCTTGCGCGCGACCCGCACGCCGTCGAGCAGGGCCGGCGCGCCTGCATAGGTGGCCACATGCAGGAAAATTTCCTTCATCTCCTCCTTGGTGACCCCGTTGTTGATGGCGCCGCGCACATGGATTTCAAGTTCATGCGATCGGTTCATCGCGCACAGCATCGCCAGGTTGAGAAACGAACGCGTCTTCTTCGGCAAGGTCAATTCACCATCAGCGCCGCGTCGCGCCCAGCTACCGCCCCAGGAATGGACGGTCAGGTACTCCTGCACGTCCTTGGTGAACTCGTCCTCGACGGCAAAAGCGCGGTTCACATACTCGTCGCCCATCACCTCCTTGCGGATGGCAAGCGCGGCGTCGAACATTTCCTTCCTGGTGGGGTTGCTCATCTCGGCTTCTCGACTGACTTTGGGAAGCCCCAGTTTAGCAACCGCCGGGCACGCCCTGCCTCGGCCGGCCGCGCGACTGCGCGGTTTCGGTATGGCTATTTCTTCGCCGGCATCATGTCGGTGATGGTGCCCAGCGCCACCTCGGCGGCGAAGAACGGTGTTTCCGAGAGCGTCGGATGCGGGTGGATGGTCAGCGCCACGTCCTCCAGGTCGGAACCCATTTCCAGTGCCAGGGTCATCTCGGCGATGAGTTCGCCGGCATTCGGCCCGACGATGCCGGCGCCGAGAATGCGCTTGGTCTTCGGGTCGTAGATCAGCTTGGTGACGCCCTCGGTGCGGTCGATGGAAATCGCCCGCCCGGAGGCTGCCCACGGGAAGCTGGCTGCCTTGTATTCGACGCCATCCTTCTTCGCCTGGGTCTCGGTGAGCCCTGACCACGCGATCTCGGGGTCGGTATAGGCCACCGAAGGCACGGTCAGCGCATCAAACCCGACCTTGTGGCCGTCGATGGTTTCGGCGGCGATCTTGGCCTCGTAGGTGGCCTTGTGCGCCAGCATCGGCTCGCCACAGATGTCGCCGATGGCGAAGATGTGCGGGACGTTGGTGCGCTGCTGCTTGTCCACCGGTATCCAGCCGCGCTCGTTGACGAACACCCCCGCCGCCTCGGTCCCTATCTCGCGCCCGTTGGGGCGGCGCCCGGCGGCGAGCAGCACGCGGTCGAACAGTTGCTGGCTGGGCGTGGGTGCGCTCTGGCCATCGGCCCCCTCGAAGGTGGCAAGCAATCCCTCCGGCCTGGCTTCCAGCTTCGCCACCTTGGTCTTGAGGTAGATCGCCTCGTAGCGCTTTTCGATGCGCTTTTGCAATGGCTTGACGAGGTCGCGGTCGGCGGCCGGAATCAGGCCGTCGGCGAACTCGACGACCGTGACCTTGGAGCCGAGCGCGTCGTACACGCACGCCATTTCCAGCCCGATGATGCCACCGCCGATTACCAGCAGGCGGCGCGGAATGTCCTTGAGTTCGAGCGCACCGGTGGAGTCGATCAGGCGCGGATCGTCATACGGGAAGCCGGGAAGCTTCGCCACTTGCGAGCCGGCGGCGATGATGCAGTGATCGAACGAAACGCGCTTGACGCCGTCCTTGCCGGCCACCTCGACCATGTTGGGCGACGTGAATTTGCCGACGCCTTCCAGCACGGTGACCTTGCGCCCCTTGGCCATCGAGCCCAGTCCCTTGGTCAGCTTGCCGATGACGTTTTCCTTCCAGCCGCGCAGCTTGTCGATATCGATCGCGGGCTTGCCGAAAACCACGCCGTTGTGCGCCATTTCCTCTGCCTCGGTGATCACCTTGGCCGCATGCAGCAAGGCCTTGGAAGGAATGCAGCCCACGTTCAGGCACACCCCGCCGAGCGTGGAGTAGCGCTCGATCATCACCACTTTCTTGCCCAGGTCAGCCGACCGGAAGGCGGCGGTGTAACCGCCGGGGCCGGCGCCAAGCACCAGGACTTCGGCGTGCAGGTCGCCTTGCGGTACCGGTGCTGCCGGGGGCACGGGCGCATGGGCCGCAGCGGCCGGCGCAGCGGCTGCGGATGCGGGTGCGGGTGGAGTTGCCGCAGCAGCGGCTGCCGGCGCCGGAGGTGCCGCCTTGGGCGCGGCCGGGGCCGTGCCGGCGCCGGCGACTTCCATCGCGCCGATCAGCGTGCCGCTGTTGACGACATCGCCCAGCTTGACCGAAAGCGCGGTGATGACGCCGGATTCCGGTGACGGAATTTCCATCGTCGCCTTGTCCGACTCCACGGTGAGAAGCGACTGCTCCTTGGCGACCGTATCACCCACCTTGACCAGCAGTTCGATGACCGGCACGTCCTTGAAGTCGCCGATGTCGGGAACCTTGATTTCAATCGCGCTCATGATGTTCTACCCGTTCACTTTGCCTTGATGGTGTGGAGCAAAATCGGCCCCGCGGAATTCTTGTCAAACTCGCAGCCGGCTTCCGCGCCGACCAGCGCGATCTCGCGTCCGCTCTTCGCATGATCCCAGCGCGCGTACATGGCGCCAAGGGCGAAGGCGCGCCCGGAGCCGATCGCCCAGAAACGGTCGAAGGCGAACACCTCGCGATACGAATACACGCCATAGATGCCGCCGGCGTTGGCCAGCAGCATCACGTACTGGGAGGATTCATAGGGATCGTCGTCCTCTTCCTTGGGGTTCAGGAAGAAATGCTCCTTGAGCGCCGGATGCAGGCGCACCATGGTCTCGAAGATCTCGGTCTTGTTGCCGAACTTCGGATTTTCGACCTTCTTGAACGCGTTCTCCACCACATTGTGATGCGCGCTCGATCCGGCGATGCCGACCCAGGTGTCCTGCACCTTGAAAATCTTCGGGTTGGCCTCGTAGCGGGCCGACATGCGGGTGTCGCCGAAAGTGGTGAGGCGGTCCGCCGCGATGGCGATCTGGCCGCCCTTTTTTGCTACCGTGATTGTGGTCATAAATGCCGTTCCGGAAAAAGTGCAAACCTACTTTTTCCGGGCTTGAATGGATGTCGAATCGCCGGCAAAGCCGGTCAATTCGACATGGAAAATGCTACACAACTGCAATTGCCCTCCCCGTCTACAGGAGGGTACGCCGCATGTCGGTGAGCAGCTGCGCCAGATAGGCGGTGAAGCGGGCGCCGGCGGCGCCGTCGATGACGCGGTGGTCGTAGGACAGTGACATCGGCAGCAAGAGGCGCGGGACGAATGCCTTGCCATCCCAAACCGGCTTGATCGAGGACTTCGATACGCCGAGGATGGCGACCTCCGGCGCGTTGATGATGGGGGTGAACGCCGTACCGCCGATGCCGCCCAGTGACGAGATGGTGAAGGTCGCACCCTGCATGTCGGCGGGTTTCAACTTGCCGTCGCGCGCCTGCGCCGACAGCGTGCCCATTTCGGCGGCGATGTCGAGGATGCCCTTCTGGTCGGCACCCTTGATCACCGGGACCACCAGGCCGTTGGGCGTGTCGGCGGCGAAGCCGATGTTCCAGTACTTCTTGACCACCAGGTTGTCGCCGTCGAGCGAGGAATTGAAGTCCGGATACTTCTTCAGCGCCGCCACCGAGGCCTTGATGATGAAGGCCAGCATGGTGAGCTTGACGCCCTCTTTGGCCATCGCGGCGTTGGTGTCCTTGCGGAACGCCTCGAGGTCGGTGACATCGGCCTCGTCATGCTGCGTGACGTGCGGGATCATCGCCCAGTTGCGCGCCAGGTTCTGCCCGGAAATCTTCTTGATGCGCGACATCGGCACCGATTCGACCGGGCCGAACTTGGCGAAGTCGACCTTGGGCCAGGGCAGGAGGTTCAAGCCCGAACCGACGCCGGCCGGCGCGGCGGCAGGCGCCGCTGCCGCGCCAGCCATCACCTGCTTGACGAAGTTCTGCACGTCCTCGTGGAGGATGCGGCCCTTGGGCCCGTTGCCGGAGACCCGCGCGATATCGACACCGAGTTCGCGCGCGAACTTGCGCACCGAGGGCGAGGCATGCGGGCGCTCGCCGGGTGCCGTGGTGGTTGGCGCGAGCGTCGCGGTCGGCGACGCGGCGCTCTGCACCGGCGGGGCTGCCGGTGCGGGCGCCGGCGCAGGAGCCGAAACCACCGGGGCCGGCGCCGCAGCGGGCGCCGGGGGCGGGCTCGCAACAGCGGGGGCCGCGCCGGCACCGGCTTCGTCGATCACTGCGATCAGCATGCCGGTGTTGACGACATCGCCCAGCTTGACCTTGAGTTCCTTGACCAGCCCGGAAATCGGGGCGGGAATCTCCATGGTGGCCTTGTCGGACTCCACGGTGAACAGCGATTCCTCGGCCTTGACCGTGTCGCCGGCCTTGACCAGCATTTCAATGATCGGCACGTCCTTGAAATCGCCGATGTCGGGAACGAAAACTTCCTTCAATGCCATGATTGTCTCTTGTAGGTATGTCTAGGATTGCTCCGCCGCCGGCTCCTGGGCCGGCAGCGCATTTCCGGGCGCGGAAACAGCCTCGCCCTGGTCAGGCGCCGCCGGTTCCGTGCATTGTGCGTCAAACCGTCATCGGGTCGGGCTTGGCAGGGTCGATGCCGTACTTGGCGATGGCTTCGGCCACGACCTTGGCCTCGATCACACCGTCTTCGGCAAGCGCCTTCAAGGCCGAGATCGCGACGAAGTAGCGGTTCACCTCGAAGAAATGGCGCAGCTTCTCGCGGGTATCCGAGCGCCCGAATCCATCCGTGCCCAGTGCCTTGAAATTGCGGCCTTTCGGGACGAAGGGCCGGATGCCGTCGGCAAACGCCTTCATGTAGTCGGTGGCGGCGATGATCGGACCACTGGACTTGGCAAGACACGTCTCGACATGTGAAGCACGCGCCTTGGCGGTCGGGTTGAGCAGGTTCCAGCGCTCCGCCGCCATGCCGTCGCGGCGCAGTTCGGTGAACGACGGGCAGCTCCAGATGTCGGAGGCCACGCCCCAGTCGTTCTGCAACAGTTCGGCACCGGCCAGCACTTCACGGAAGATGGTGCCGGAGCCGAGCAACTGCACCGTGTTCCTGGCCTTGGCGGGGGCCTTGCGGAACTGGTACATCCCCTTGAGGATGTCGGCTTCCACGCCCTTGGGCAGTTCCGGATGCTCGTAGTTCTCGTTCATCAGGGTGATGTAATAGAACACATCCTCCTGGTTTTCGACCATGCGCTTCAAGCCTGCCTGGATGATCACCGCGAGTTCGTACGAGTAGGTGGGGTCGTACGAGACGCAGTTGGGAATGGTCGCGCTCAACAGGTGCGAATGGCCGTCCTCGTGCTGCAGCCCCTCGCCGTTGAGCGTGGTACGCCCGGCTGTGGCGCCGAGCAGGAAGCCGCGCGAGCGCAGGTCGCCCGCCGCCCACGCGAGATCGCCGATCCGCTGCATCCCGAACATCGAGTAGTAGATGTAGAACGGGATCATGATGCGGTTGGAATTCGAGTACGAGGTGGCGGCCGCCATCCACGAACTGAACGCGCCCGCCTCGTTGATGCCCTCTTCCAGGATCTGGCCGGCCGCGTCCTCGCGGTAGTACATGACCTGGTCCTTGTCGACCGGGGTGTACTTCTGGCCCTCGGCGGAATAGATGCCGAGCTGCCGGAACATGCCTTCCATGCCGAAGGTGCGCGCCTCGTCAGGCACGATGGGCACGACATACTTGCCGATGTTCTTGTCGCGCACCAGTTGCGTGAGGATGCGCACGAAGGCCATGGTGGTGGACACTTCGCGGCCATCGCCGGTGGCCTTCAATTGCGCGTCGAACGCCTCCAGGCCCGGCACCGAGAGGGTTTCGGCCGCCTTCATGCGCCGCTGCGGCAGGTAACCCCCGAGCGCGCGACGGCGCTCGTGCAGGTACTGCATCACCGGGTCGCTTTCCGCGGGCTTGTAGAACGGCAGCTCCTCGAGCTTGGCATCCGGCACCGGAATGTTGAAGCGGTCGCGGAAGTCGCGGATGGTCTCCAGGTCGAGCTTCTTC
The DNA here is from genome assembly GCA_965279115.1 of Burkholderiales bacterium. Taxonomy (GTDB): domain Bacteria; phylum Pseudomonadota; class Gammaproteobacteria; order Burkholderiales; family JAEUOS01; genus JAEUOS01. The sequence goes on along the minus strand of OZ257137.1, from coordinate 4,892,869 downwards.
AACTGGTGGGTCGGGTTCTTCGCCTGGCCCTGCTTGCCCAGGCCGTAGCCCTTGATGGTCTTGGCCAGGATCACCGTCGGCTGGCCCTTGTGGTTGACGGCCGCATGGTAGGCCGCGTAGATCTTGTGCGGGTCATGGCCGCCGCGGTTAAGGCGCCAGATGTCATCATCCGACAAGCGCGAGACCATCTCCTTCAATTCAGGGTACTTGCCGAAGAAATGCTCGCGCACATAGGCGCCGTCATTGGCCTTGAAGTTCTGGTATTCGCCGTCGACCGCCTCCTCCATGCGTTTTTGCAGCAGGCCGTTGGTGTCGCGCGAAAGCAGCGGGTCCCAGTAGGAGCCCCAGATGAGCTTGATGACGTTCCAGCCGGTGCCGCGGAAATCGGCCTCGAGTTCCTGGATGATCTTGCCGTTGCCGCGCACCGGACCGTCAAGGCGCTGCAGGTTGCAATTGACCACGAAGATCAGGTTGTCGAGCTTTTCGCGCACCGCCATGCCGATGGCGCCGAGGGACTCCGGCTCGTCCATCTCGCCGTCGCCGCAGAACACCCACACCTTGCGGTTGCTGGTGTCGGCCAGTCCGCGCGCATGCAGGTACTTCAGGAAGCGCGCCTGGTAGATGGCCTGCAACGGTCCGAGGCCCATGGAAACGGTGGGGAACTGCCAGAACGCCGGCATCAGCCAGGGATGCGGGTAGGAGGAAATGCCCTTGCCGTCGACCTCGCGGCGGAAGTTGAGCAACTCCGCCTCGGTCAGACGGCCCTCGAGGAAGGCGCGCGCATAGACCCCCGGCGCGCAATGTCCCTGGAAATAGATCAGGTCGCCGCCATGTTCGGCGGTGGGCGCATGCCAGAAATGGTTGAAGCCGATGCCGAAGAGCGTGCCCACCGAGGCGAAACTGGCGATGTGGCCGCCCAGGTCGCCTTCGCCCTTGTTGGTCTTGGCCACCGTCACCATGGCGTTCCAGCGGGTGATGGAGCGAATGCGCTCTTCAAGCGCATGGTCGCCCGGGCTCTTGGCCTCCATGTGGGGCGGGATGGTGTTGATGTACGCGGTGTTGGCGCTATACGGCAGGTAGGCGCCGCTGCGACGCGCCTTGGCGATCAGGGCTTCGAGGATGAAGTGCGCACGTTCCGGCCCCTCACGCGAAAGGATCGCTTCCAGCGCCTCGACCCATTCCTGGGTTTCCAGCGGGTCGACGTCGCCCGGTGCGGGATTGTTTATCTGCGGAAAATTCAGAACTGCTGCCATCTTCGATGTCCCTCTCGATGTTGATCCGGAATGTTCGTTGCCACCACGTTCGATGCCACTCACACCCCGCACGCATAAGCATGGCCCATGTTGCACTGCTCACGCAACCTCGGGCATACACGGGGGGGTGAAATACCGCCTGCCGAATTATTTATTAAACACTTACTTAATTTTGGCGCGGATGATACAGGAAGGGCAAAAATCTGCAAGCCCCCCTCCCGGGCGCCGGGGTTGCGCAGGCGAAACGCCCGCCTCGCATGGCATGCTTGTTGCGACGCAAGAGACATCGCTTGGGCAACAAGCGCATGCACTGCACACCTGGATCCGCCACATGAAAGTCCTGATCGTCGACGAAAGCATGGAGCGCGCGCAAACCGTCCTTCGTGGGCTCGCGCTGGGCGGCCATGAATGCGCGATGCATATGGCAAGCGCACTTGAGCTGCCGGACGCCGTCGAACGCCTGCAGCCAGACGTCATCATCATCGGCGAGGATTCCCCGACACGCGACACGCTCGAGCATATCGCCATCACCACCAGCGGCACGCCACGGCCGATCGTCATGTTCGTCGAGGACGACAGCAGCGCGGGAATCCGCGATGCGCTGCGTGCCGGCGTATCGGCCTACATCGTGGACGGGCTCGACGCCTCGCGCATCAAGTCCATCGTCGAAGTGGCGGTTGCCCGCTTTGACGAGCACCGCAAGCTGGTGGCCGAACTCGACGAAACCCGCATGAAGCTTGCCGAACGTTCCGCCATCGAGCGTGCCAAGGGGATCCTGATGAAGCACAAGGGTCTCAGTGAAGAAGAGGCATTCAAATCGCTGCGTTCCCTGGCCATGCAGAAGCAGCGACGCCTGGGCGAGATCGCCGCCCAGGTCATCGCGGCCGCAGAGATCCTCGGCTGATTTTTTGCTGCACCGCAGTAGTGCGGAGCGCACCTGCAACGCACTTCGATGTCATTCAATCTGGACGGCGCGCGCCGGAATCCGCCGCACTCGCGGGAATCCGGTCGGCCCCCCGGAAAACCCAGGCCTGAACCTCGTGGCATAGGCCTTGCTAAGAACTTGTCCAACTGGTTGCAAACCGGACCAACGGCGGTTCGGCCCTGAACAAGGACGTTCGCTTCTCCGTGCAGTGCGCATCAAGCGCCTCCCCGGGGTCTACCTGACGCCTTTTTGAACCGCCCGTTGAAAGGAAGTGCCATGTCCGATCCAGTCAATCCCGAAATCGCCGGGAGCGCCATTGCCCATGAAAAAACTTCGCTCGAGGCGCCCGATGCGCCGCGCCGCAGTTTCGTTCGCTCCGCAGGCTTTGTATCAGGCGCAGCGCTGATGGGCATGCTCACGCCAGGTATCCGCGGTGCGGTCTACGCCCAGGGCAGCGACGCTCCCGAAAAGAAGGAAGTCAAGATCGGCTTCATCCCGCTCACCGACTGTTCGTCTGTGGTGATGGCGAACGTCATGGAGTTCGACAAGAAGTACGGCATCAAGATCATTCCAAGCAAGGAATCCTCGTGGGCCTCGGTGCGCGACAAGCTGGTCAACGGCGAACTCGATGCAGCCCATGTCCTGTACGGTCTGGTCTACGGGGTGCAGATGGGCATCGGCGGTCCCAAGAAGGACATGGCAGTGCTCATGAACCTGAACCACAACGGCCAGGCCGTGACACTGTCGAAAAAGCTCAACGAAAAGGGGGTCAAGGACGGCGCTTCCCTCAAGGCACTGATGGACAAGGAAAAGCGCGAATACACCTTCGCCCATACCTTCCCCACCGGCACCCATGCGATGTGGATCTACTATTGGCTGGCCGCCAATGGCATCGACCCGCAAAAGGACGTCAAGTCCATCACGGTGCCGCCCCCGCAAATGGTGGCCAACATGCGCGTGGGCAACATGGACGGCTACTGCGTGGGCGAGCCGTGGAACAACCGCGCCATCGTCGACGGCATCGGCTTCACGGCCGAAACCACCCAGGCGATCTGGAAGGACCACCCGGAAAAGGTGCTCGGTACCAGTGCGGAATGGGTGCAGAAAAACCCCAACACCGCGCGTGCCATGACCGCCGCCATCCTTGACGCCGGCAGGTGGATCGACGCCTCCTTGTCCAACCGGCAGAAAACCGCCGAGACCGTCGCCGACAAGTCCTACGTGAACACCGACAAGGACGTGATCGTCGCGCGCATGCTGGGGCGCTACGACAACGGCATCGGCAAGAAGTGGGACGACCCGGACTACATGAAGTTCTTCAACGACGGCTCGGTGAACTACCCCTACCTGTCGGACGGCATGTGGTTCCTGACCCAGCACCGTCGCTGGGGCCTGCTCAAGACCGACCCGGACTACGCGGCAGTGGCCAAGCAGGTCAACCGCATCGACATCTACAAGCAGGCTGCCACTGCTGCCAAAGTGAGTCTACCGAAATCCGACCTGCGCACCCACAAGGGGATCGACGGCGTCGTCTGGGATGGCAAGGACCCGAAGAAATACGTCGCCGGATTCAAGATCAAGGCCGCGTGACACGCCCATCGACACCACCCACAAGGAGCCGACGATGAGCGCCGTACTCGCCAACAAGGAAACCTTCGAAAAGCCGAAGGCCGACGTCCACAAGACCGCGAACCCTGCCAACGCCATGAGCCAGACCACCGCCCCGCCGGTTGCCATCCCGGCCAAGCCCGTCATCAGCGAAGCCATCAGGCTCGCGCGCAAGCGCGAGCGCGCCCTCCGTGTGCTGGCCCCGGTGGCAGGCATCGCCCTGTTCTGCCTGATCTGGCAGATCATCGCCCAGAGCGGCGGCCAGATTCCCGGGCCGGCCAAGGTGTGGGATGCGGCGGTGAAGATCTTCTCCGACCCGTTCTACATCAAGGGGCCCAACGACCAGGGCATCGGCTGGAACATCCTTTCCAGCCTGCAGCGGGTCGGCCTGGGCTTCGGCATGGCGGCCGTCATCGGCATCCCGCTGGGCTTCATGATCGGGCGCTTCAAGTTCCTCGACAACATGACCTCGCCGATCATCAGCATGCTGCGCCCGGTCTCCCCGCTGGCCTGGCTGCCGATCGGCCTCCTGGTGTTCAAGGGTGCCAATCCGGCGGCGATCTGGACCATCTTCATCTCCAGCATCTGGCCCATGATCATCAACACCGCCATGGGGGTTCGCCAGATCCCCACCGACTACATGAACGTGGCCAAGGTGCTCAACCTCTCGGAGTGGAAGATCTTCACCAAGATCCTGTTCCCTGCGGTGCTGCCCTTCGTGCTCACCGGGGTACGCCTGTCCATCGGCGTGGCCTGGCTGGTGATCGTCGCCGCCGAAATGCTGACCGGCGGCGTAGGCATCGGCTTCTGGGTATGGGATGAATGGAACAACCTGAACGTCCAGCACATCATCATCGCGATCTTCGTGGTCGGCATTGTCGGCCTGCTGCTTGAGAACGCGTTGATCCTGCTGGCGCGCCGTTTCGAATACAAGTAAGGAGAACGCCATGGTTCCCATCAACTCCCGTCCGCGTGCGGCCAATGTCAAGGATCCGTCACGCTACCTGCAGATCGCCGGTGCCGGCATGGTGTTCGACACCGACAACGGCTCCTTCGTGGCGCTGTCGACCATCGACCTTGACATCGCGCAGGGCGAGTTCGTCTCCCTGATCGGACATTCGGGCTGCGGCAAGTCGACCCTGCTCAATCTGGTGGCCGGCCTGACGGTACCGACTTCGGGATCGCTGCTGTGCGCCGAAAAGGAGATCTCCGGCCCCGGACCTGACCGCGGAGTGGTTTTCCAGAACCACTCCCTGCTGCCCTGGCTCACCTGCTTTGACAACGTGTATCTGGCCGTGGAGCGCGTCTTCGGCGAAACCGAGAGCCGTGCGCAGTTGAAGGAACGCACGCATGCGGCAATCAAGCTGGTGGGCTTGTCGCATGCGGAATACAAGCGGCCCGGCGAAATCTCCGGTGGCATGAAACAGCGCGTCGGCATCGCCCGGGCACTGGCGATGGAGCCCAACATGCTCCTGATGGACGAGCCCTTCGGCGCGCTCGACGCACTGACACGCGCCCACCTACAGGATGAGCTCATGCGCATCGTTGCGGAAACCGGCAGCACGGTGCTGATGGTGACACACGATGTCGACGAGGCGGTGCTGCTTTCGGATCGCATCGTCATGATGACCAACGGCCCGGCCGCCACCATCGGGGAAATCCTCAAGATCGACCTGCCGCGCCCGCGCGACCGCCTGGTGCTGGCGCATGACCCCACCTACATCGACTGCCGTTCCGCAGTGCTGGAATTCCTGTACCAAAAGCAGCGCAAGATGGCCGCCTGAGCGACGCCCGTCCACAAACCGCAAAAAGGAACACGCCATGGACGCTTCGCAAGTTGCACTGGTGCGCGACTCTTTCGCCAAGGTCGTCCCCATCACCGACACGGCTGCGTCTCTGTTCTACGGCCGACTTTTCGAACTTGACCCCGCCTTGAAGCCGCTCTTCAAGGGCGACATGGCCGCACAAGGCAGGTTGCTGATGCAGATGATCGCCACGGCGGTCAACGCGCTCGACCGGCTTGAGACCATCGTTCCTGCAGTTGAATCCCTGGGCAAACGCCATGCGGACTATGGCGTGGCGGCGAGCCACTACGACACGGTCGGCACGGCGCTGCTCTGGACTCTGGGTCAGGGTCTGGGCCCGGCGTTCACGCCAGAAGTGAAGGCTGCGTGGACCGAAACCTACGGGATTCTCGCCGGCGTGATGAAGAAGGCGGCCTACGGCTGAGGCCTGTCGCTTGAATTTTTTCTGCAAGTTGTCTCCTCGCAGCACCTTGAAACCGCCCTTCGGGGCGGTTTTTTTTTCCTGTCGGCGGCGATAATCGCGCCACCCCGTTCTTGTCAGGAGCGCATGTGCAGGGAAACTCGCGACCGGTGCATAGCCGGCAAGGCGCCGCTCACCATGACCTGCCCCGCCTGCTGGCACGACACGCCGCCCACCCCTTCAGGAAGCCGGCGGCCGGCTACAGCCGGGCCGCATTCGCCACCTTTCTCGCGGCCTGGGATGGCCATGCGCCACTGGTGATCGACGCCGCCTGCGGTACGGGCGAAAGTACCCTGATCCTTGCCAGGCAACATCCGCAGGCTTTTGTCGTGGGCATCGATCAGTCCGGGCAGCGGCTCGCGCGCGGCCTCGCACAGACCGGAACGCACGCCAACGTGCTGTTGTTGCGCGCCGACATGGTGGATTTCTGGCGGCTCATGGCCGAAGGGGACGTGCGCCCGAAGGCGCAATACCTGCTTTATCCGAATCCCTGGCCCAAACCCGGCCAGGTGATGCGGCGCTGGCCGGCGCATCCGGTGTTTCCCACCGTGATCGCCCTGGGGGGACGCATTGAATGCCGCACCAACTGGCGGATCTACGCCGCGGAATTCGCCCACGCCGTCGAACTCCTGACCGGAACCGCGGCCGCGATCGAGTCCTTCGAGCCCGACCGGCCGCTCACGCCGTTCGAGCGCAAGTACGCCGCCTCCGGCCACCCGCTGTACCGGGTGGTCCTGGAAGCGCAAATCGCAAGCGCGGCTAGCCCAGCAGCGCCTTGATGCCGGCCTGCGCGATCTGCGCATCCTCGGCCGACTTCACGCCCGACACGCCGACGGCGCCGACGCACTGGCCGTCGACCATGATGGGCACGCCGCCCTCGAGCGCCGCGCCGCGCAGCCCCACCTGCGACAGCCCGGAAAGAAACGACACCCGGCCGTTGTTGATCATCTCCTCGTAGGCGCGGGTTTCGCGCCGGCCCAGGGCGGCCAGGCGCGCCTTGGCCGGCCCGATCTCCGCCGACGACGGCGCAGCCCCGTCCAGGCGTTGCAACCACAGCAGGTGGCCGCCGTCGTCGACGATGGCGAAGGTCACGTTCCAGTGGTTGGCGAGCGCTTCGGCCTCGCATCCGGCGGCGATCTTGCGCAGGTCTTCGTGGGTCAATACGGGTCTGGTCTTCATGGGGGTCTCGAGGTCGCGAAAAGGAGAAAAACGCAGCGCGCATGATAACCGCACTCAGCGACCCGCGAGCCTCAAGTTTGTCCCGGGCACTGCCGTTAAACACCGTGAAGAAGTCCGCACTGCGGGCAAACGCACCTGGAGAAAGTCTTGCAAGCACTAGCAAATCGGCCGGCGCCCACGGTACAGCCGACACAAGCGGCGGAACTGCTATATCCCCTTCCAAACGAATTGCGATCCGAGCTGCGCCTGGACCTGCGGTATGTGCTGCGCGACCCCAATCGTGCCCGCGACCTGCCGCTTCTGGCTGCGCTCAACCGCACCATCGAACGCGAGGTCGGAAGGATCCGTTTCCCCGCCGAAGCCCTGCCGCGCCTGGCTGGCGAAATAGACGCGGTCACCGACAGCCTGCCCGAGAAGAGCCCGCTGATCGACCTGGGCGAGCGTGCCCGGGCCTTTGCCCGCGTCGCGGCCCTCGAGGTGGCGATGCCGCAGGCCGCCAGCGTACCGGCAGACGCGCCCAGGCCCGACGAAACCCAGCATGCCGCGCCCAGATCGGTCAGCGAGGAAGCGCAGCTGCTGCGCCGCGCCGCGGCGGCGGTCGAAGTCTCATACGTCACCACCGCCGAACTTGATGACACCGCGCTGGCGGGCTACCTCAACTATTGCATGACCCTGGAGAACTATGACGCGGTCATCGGCTCACTGCTGCCCCGGGCCCACAAGGCGCCCAAGGTGTGGGTGTGGAACCTCCTGCTCGCGGCCATGCGGCTGTCGAAATCACCTGATTTCACCGCCACCGCGGCCCGCTTCCATGCATGGATGGAACGGTGCCATCCCGAGGCGCTCAACCTCGATATCGACAGCGTGGACGCGCGGCGCTTCTCGACCCAGAAGCTGCGCATCCTTGAACAGAAGGAACTCGGGCTCGCCTGAAAGCGCGGGCGGCATCACGCCACCCGCGACTGCTGCCTTCAGCCCGGCGTGACCGCCTGCTGCACCTGCGACAAGGCCGTCGGATCCTCGATGGTGGTGAGGTCCCCCGGGTCGCGCCCTTCGCAGATCGCCTGGATCGAACGCCTGAGCACCTTCCCCGAGCGCGTCTTGGGCAAAAGGGTGACGAAATGCACCCGGCTCGGCCGCGCTATGGCGCCCAGCTGGCTGTCCACGGTCTTCATCACCTCGCCCTCGAGCTTCATGCGCCCTTCCAGGGTGGCAACCGAGGCGGGGTCCTTGGCCACCGCGAAACCCACCGGCACCTGCCCCTTCAACTGGTCGGCCACGCCGACCACCGCCACCTCGGCGATGCCCGGATGCGAGGAAATCGATTCCTCGATTTCCCGGGTGCCGAGCCGGTGCCCGGCGACGTTGATCACGTCGTCGGTGCGCCCGAGGATGAAATGGCAACCATCGGCATCGCGGATGCCCCAGTCGAAGGTGGAATACACCTCGCGGCCGGGCACGCTCCTGAAGTAGGTCTCGACGAAACGCTTGTCGTCACCCCAGACGGTGCTCATGCAGCCCGGCGGCAGCGGCGGCACCACCGCCACCACGCCCTTTTCGTCAACGCCGACTTCCTCGCCGGTGACCTCATGCAAGAGGCGCACGTCGTATCCGTAGACCGGATAGCCCGGGCTGCCGAACTTGCGCGGCTTGTCCTCGATGCCCAGCGGATAGGTGAGGATCGGCCAGCCGGTTTCGGTCTGCCAGTAGTTGTCCACCACCGGCCGGCCGAGCGCGTCACTGATCCAGCGCGAGGTCGGCTCATCCAGTGGTTCACCGGCCAGCCACAGGGCCTTGAGTGAGGAAAGGTCGTATTTCGTCAGGTAGGCCGGGTCCTGCTTCTTCAGGACGCGGATGGCGGTGGGCGCCGAAAACATCACCGATACCTTGTGCTGCTCGACGATCTTCCACAGGATCCCCGCATCGGGGCGCACCGGCGTTCCCTCGTACATGATGGTCGCCATGCCGGCCAGCAAGGGCCCATAGACGATGTAGGAGTGCCCCACCACCCAGCCGATGTCCGAGGTGGAGAAGTACACCTCTCCCGGCTTGCCGCAGTAGATGTGGCGCATCGATGCGGCCAGCGCCACGGCATAGCCGGCGGTGTCGCGCTGCACACCCTTGGGCCTGCCCGTGGTGCCGCTGGTGTACAGGATGTAGGAAGGCTCGGAGGACTCCAGCCAGGTGCATGGCACGCTCGCCCCGGCGTGCGCGGCGGCGAGCGTCGACCAGTCGACATCGCGGCCCTCGACCAGGGGCATGTCGGCCAGCTTGCGGTTGAACATCAGCACCCTGGCAGGCTTGTGCGCCGACAGGCGGATCGCCTCGTCCAGCAGGCCCTTGTAGGGCACCACCTTGCCGACACGCGAACCGGCATCCGCGGACACGATCACCTTGGGCGACGCATCCTCGATGCGGTTGGCCAGCGAGTGCGATGCGAAGCCGCCGAACACCACCGAATGGATGGCGCCGATGCGCACGCAGGCCAGCATCGCGAAGGCCGCTTCGGCGATCATCGGCATGTAGATCAGCACGCGGTCGCCGCGCCCCACTCCCAGGCTTTGCAGCATGGCGGCGGTGCGATTGACCTCCACATGCAGCTCCCGGAAGGTATAGGTTCGCTCCTCCCCGGTCTCGGTGGATATGTAGATCAGCGCCGGCTTGTCGGCCAGGGCGCCGCCATTCCAGGTCAGCCAGCGGTCGACCGCGTTGTGGCACAGGTTGGTGCGGCCGCCGACAAACCATTTCGAGAATGGCGGGCGGGAGAAATCCAGCACCTGCGACGGCGCGGTCTCCCAGTCGATCAGCCTGGCCTCCTCGGCCCAGAACCCTTCGCGGTCAGTGATCGAGCGTTTGTGAAATGCGGCGTAGTCCATGTTCCCTTCCCCTTTTTTGGTGTGTTTGACGGATCCGGGCAGGACTCCCGGCGCTTATTCCCCGATCGGCTTGAGCCTGTGCGTGGCGGCCAGCTCTTCCTTGAGCGTGGTGAGCTTTTGCGTCGCCGCCAATTCGATGCGCGCGCGTTCGGCGGCGGTGAACTGGTCATCGCAGAACTTGACCAGCGGATAGATTTTCAGGGCCAGCTCGGAGGCATGGGCACGCAATTCCGCCTCGCGCCCTTCGGCCAGCATGGCGATCGCGTCTTCGATCGAAGGCGCCATCGGCGCGGCCGCTTCGGCGCTGGCCTCGTCCTCGGCGACCACACGCTCCCCCTCGAGCATGCGCGCGCGCTCCATGCGACGCCCCGCCAGGGACAGCAGGTCCGCGAAACTGTTGGTGGCGGCCACCGTGCTGTCGGCGATGCCGATGTAGGCACTGATCGAAAGGTTCCGACCCTGCCAGGTGATGCGCGCATTGCGGATATCGCCGGCGAGCCGGCGCGAGAACTTGGCGGCCGCGAGCCCGGAGGCGGCCGGTGCGGCGATCGCGAACTCGGCGGCATCGATGCGCGCGATCACGTCCTCCTTGCGCAGGCGCGACACCAGGAGCCGCGCCACCGCCACGAGGATCTGGTCGGCCACGCTTTCGCCCACCTTGCCGCGCACTTCGATGAAGTCATCAATCGAAATGCGCACCACCGCCAGCGGCACACGGTGCCGGCGGGCATAGGAAAACAGCGCCGCCCCCTGCTTGACCAGAAGCGCCATCGTTCCAAGCTGTGTCAGCGGATCGGTGGTGGCGGTCTGGGCCGCGGTGATCCGCGCGGTGTCGAGCTTTTCCCGCACGTCGGTCAGCTCGGTCAGGTTCTCCAGACGCGCGACCAGCTCAACCGCACCGATGCCCTTGGTGATGAATTCGGTGGCACCCAGGGAAGACGCCCGCTTCAACTGCGCCTCGTCGTCGTCACCTGAAATGATGATCACCGGCAGGGCGCGGACGCGCGCATCGGCAGCGCCGCGGATGCGCGCCAACAGCCCGTAGCCGTCCAGCAAAGGCATGCCTAGATCGGATATCACCGCGCGGATCGAGGCGTCGGATTCGATCAGGCGCCACGCCTCCTCGCCATCCATCGCTTCGCTGACGGGAAAGCGCGGGGTGATGTGGCGCGCGATGGTGGCGCGAACGATGCGCGAATCATCGACGATCAGGATGCGCGGTGCGGTGGGTGCGACTTCGGGGGCGGACATGCTGCGTCTCCGGGATTGGGCGCGAGGATAGGATTGCGGTCTTACACCGCCCTGACTCGCCCCCAAAGTGGTCCAAAAGGGAAAGCATACCGCCAACCCGTCCCGGAGAACGCTGGCTCAGGCAGGCGCCATGCCCTCTTTCCGGCCGATGACCAGGAATGCCGGCACCGGCCGGGCGAATCCCTTGAGCTGGAAGTCGCCGGCCGGCTCGCAATTGAAGCCCGCTTCGGCGCTTGCCATCGCCCGCCGGTCGATGAGGATCTGGCCGGCCTTCGCCTCGCCGCACAGGCGCGCGGCGAGGTTTGTCACCGCGCCGATGGCGGCATAGTCCCAGCGTCCCTCGAAGCCGATCGCGCCCAGGGTCGCGTAACCCTCCGCCACGCCGATGCCCAGGCCCAGTTCGATGCCGCGCCTGGACCACCCGGCGGCCATCGGCGCGAACTCGCGCTGCATGTCCAGCGCCATCGAAATCGCGCTGCCGGTGGGGTCCGGCATCGGCACCGGGTCGTTGAAAAAGATCATGATGCCGTCGCCGGCGAAATGCTCCACCGTGCCGCCCCAGCGGGTGACCGCCGCCCCCATCGCCCGATGGTAGGCGCCCAGCACCTGCATGACTTCCTCGGGCTCGTTGCCGTCGGTAAAAGCGGTAAAGCCGCGCAGGTCGAGAAACACCACCGTCACCATGCGCCGGTGCGTGGCCAGGAGCGACTCGCCGCCGGCGGCGAGGATGGTGTCGGCCACCGCCGGGGAGAAGAAATTCTTCAGCTTGCCCAGGTGGTCGAGCTGCGCTATCTGCTCGGCCACCCGCGCTTCAAGGCGGGCGTTCCATTCGGCCAGTTCGCGCGCCTGCGCCTCGGAACGATCGGTGAGTTCCTTGATGCGCAAAAGAGAGCGCACCCGGGCAAGCAGTTCCGGCTGGTTGATCGGCTTGGTGAGAAAGTCGTCGGCACCGGCCTCGATGCCCTTGATGCGTTCTCCCTGCGGATCGAGCGAAGTGACCAGCACCACCGGCAGGAGCGCGGTGGCCGGATTGGCGCGGATTTCCTTGCATACCTCGTAGCCGCTCATGCCGGGCATCATGATGTCCAGCAGCACGATGTCCGGCGGCTTGGCGGCGAGCTTTTCCAGGCCTTCCCGCCCGGAAGCAGCTGTTTCCACCTGAAACCCCTTGAAAGTCAGGACATCGGCCAAGAGCTTCACGTTGGCGGGCGTGTCGTCGACCACCAGCACGCGCGGCGGCGTGTTCATGCGGCCTTGCCCGCCAGGGCGGCATCCACCGCCGCCATGAATTCCTTGAGATTGACGGGCTTGCTCACAAAAGCGTCGAAACCGGCCTCGATGATCTGGCGCCGGTCCTGGTCCATCACCGAGGCGGTGACGGCGATGACCGGGATCTTCGCCGTGGCCGGGTTGGCGCGCAACTGCCGCAACGCCTCCACGCCGTTGATGCCGGGCAACTGGATGTCCATCAACACCAGGTCGGGCATCTGCTCGGTGGCCATGGTGACGCCGGTCTCGCCGTCCACCGCCTCGAGCACCTCATGCTTCTTGAAGCCCAGCACATCGCGCAGCAGCTTCATGTTCTTCTCGTTGTCCTCGACGATCAGGATCCTGCTCATGCCGTTGCTCCCGCCCTGATTGGCAAACTGAAAAAGAAGGTTGAACCCACGCCCGGCTCGCTTTCCAGCCACATGCGCCCGCCATGCAGTTCCGCGAAGCGCTTGGCCAGCGGCAGTCCCAGTCCGGTGCCCTCGCGCTTGGTGGCGTAGTTGCTGCCCACCTGCACGAACTCCTCGAACACCTTGGGCTGGTCTTCCGGCGCGATGCCGATGCCGGTGTCGGCCACCGACACCTCGATGCCCTCGGCGCCGAAATGCGCCTTGACCGTCACCTTGCCACCGTCGCCGGTGAACTTGACCGCGTTCGAGAGGAGGTTGAGCATGATCTGCTTGAACTTGCGCTCGTCGCCGCTGTAGTCGCCCAGCGATTCGAGCACCTCGGTGCGCAATTCAATGCCGTGGCGCTGGGCGCGCTCGCGTACCAGGGTGACGGCGTTGTCGACTGCACCCGGCAGGTTGAACGTGGTCACTTCCAGGTCCATGCGCCCGGCCTCGATCTTGGACAGGTCGAGGATGTCGTTGATCAGCGAAAGCAGGTGGCGGCCGGAGGAATGGATGTCCTGCACGTAGTCGAGCTGCTTCTCGTTCATCTCGCCGAACATGCCTTCGATCAACACCTCGGAGAAGCCGATCACCGCGTTCAGGGGCGTGCGCAATTCGTGGCTCATGTTGGCCAGGAACTCCGACTTGTGCTGGTTGGCCATTTCGAGCTGGTGGCTCTTCTCCTGGATCTCGCGGAACAGGCGCACGTTCTCGATACCGATCATCGCCTGATCGACGAACGACCCCAGCAGCGCGATCTCGGCTTCAGTGAAAACGCGCGGCGCCTTCTGGCCGACCGCGAGCGTGCCGATGCAGGTCTGGTCACGCAGCATCGGCAACATCAGCGTCGCCCGTACACCGAGGATGCGCCGCACGGCCTGCTCATGTTGCGGCAGGGTGATCGCGTCCCAGTCGGGAATGTGCAGGGTCTTCCTGTCGAGCATCACGCGCGAGGGGAAATTGCCGTCCGGGTCCACCGGCACAGTGGCCGGCAACTCGCCGGCGCCCGGAGGCAGGTCTCCGGTGAAGGCTCCGAAGCGATACACATCGCCGTCACGCAGCAGCACAAAGGCGAACGAGGTGTCGAGGAGCCGCAATGCGTTCCTGACGATCGCCTCGAAAACCGGCGCCACGTCCGACGGCGAGGCGCTGATCACGCGCAGGATCTCGGCGGTGGCGGTCTGGTTTTCCAGGGCTCGGGATAGCTCGCGGGTGCGTTCGTCAACCTTCCGCTCCAGACCGCTATACGATTCCTGCAGTTGCACGGTCATCTGGTTGAATTGTTCGGCCAGCGACTCAAGTTCATCGTTGGTGCGAACCTCGATGCGCTGCTCGAGTTCGCCTGCGCCGATACGCTGCGCGCCATCCTGCAGGATCCGGATCGGGCGCACCATGCTGCGCGCAAGGAAGGTGGAAACAACCGCGGATACAACCAGGCCGGCCAAAAGCAACAGGCCGGTGCGCACGATCGTCGCGTTGAGCGTCGCGTACACCTCGGAGACCGGCTGCTCCACGAAAACCTCCCAGCCGAGGGTCTCGATGGCCGACCATGCGGTCAGCACTTCTGCGCCACCGAGTGACCGGGCCATCAGGGCAGGTTCATCCTCGCCCTTGCCGCCCAGCGCCGCCTTGACCTGCTCCAGGGAGGAAAGGTCTGTCTTGCGCAACACCAGGCCGATGTCGGGGTCGGCCACCAGTTGCCCCCGGTTGTCTACCACATAGGCCTTGCCCTTTTCGCCCACGCGGATGCGCGAGACCACGTCCCAGACGAACTTGAGGTTGACTTCCGCGACCGTGACGCCGCCGCCGGCACGCAAACCCACCGTGAAATAGGGTTCGGTCTCCTTGCGGAAATACACCGGCCCGAACCATGGCTTGCCGGGCTTGGCATTGGTGAATGCCGGGTCCTTCGACCGATCCTTGGAGCCGCCGGCGGTATCCATCGAAAGGCGCGATACCGCCAGCACTTCCTGCCCGTTGTTGTCGAGCTGGGTGATGTCGGTAACCGCCGGCGCCTGCCGCAGGAGCTTGAGGAATTCGATGCGCCGCTGTTCGGCGCCATCGCTGCCCAGTTGCGGCAAGGCCGCAAAGGTCAGCTGCTGCTCGATGCTCTTGACGAACTGCTCGATGCGCGCCGCGGCGGATACCGCCTTTTCCTTCTGCAGGCGTGCCAGCCCGGCGCGGTTTTCCTGGTAGGACGCATACAGGCTGATGCCGCCGCTGGCCAGCAGCGCGCCGCACACCAGCGCCATGATGAACAGGAAATAGCGGCGAAACAGGCGCCCGCGACGGATATCGGCAGGTTTGGCGGGAGAAACCGGTACCGCAGCGGACATCAGACTGCCTTCACGAAATTTTCGATAGTGTAGCCAATCAGGGCACCCGTGCCGGTGCCCTGATGCCTATACCGCCGCCAGCGCCTGCTCGAGGTCTTCGCGGATGTCGTCGATGTGTTCGATGCCGATGGAAAGCCGCACCGTATCCTCGGTGACGCCAGCCTTGGCCAGTTCCTCGGCGGACAGCTGGCGGTGGGTGGTGGAGGCCGGGTGGCAGGCCAGCGATTTGGCATCGCCGATGTTGACCAGCCGGGTGATGAGCTTCAGCGCATCCTGGAAGCGCGCGCCGCCTTCGCGGCCGCCGGCAACGCCAAAGGTGAACAGGCCCGAGGCGCGTCCGCCCATGTACTTTTGCGCCAGTGCGTGGCTGGGATGCTCCGGCAGGCCGGCGTAGTTGACCCACTTCACCTTGGCATGGCCCTTCAGGTATTGCGCCGCCGCCACGGTGTTGGCGCAGATGCGGTCCATGCGCAGCGGCAGGGTTTCGATGCCCTGCAGGATCAGGAACGCGTTGAAGGGGCTGATCGCCGCGCCCATGTTGCGCAGCGGCACCACGCGCGCGCGGCCGATGTAGGCGGCCGGTCCGAGGGCCTCGGTATAGACCACGCCGTGGTAGGAGACGTCCGGCTCGTTGAGGCGCTTGAACTTGGCCTTGTGCTCCGCCCAGGGGAACTTGCCGGAATCGACGATCGCGCCGCCGATCGAATTGCCGTGCCCGCCCAGGTATTTGGTGAGCGAGTGCACCACGATGTCGGCGCCGTGCTCGAACGGGCGCACCAGGTAGGGGCTGGGCACGGTGTTGTCGACGATCAGCGGCACGCCGTGCTTATGGGCGACTTCGGCCACCCGGGCGAAGTCGGTGATGTTGCCGAGCGGATTGCCGATGGATTCCACGAACACGGCCTTGGTCTTGCCGTCGATCAGCTTGGCGAAGGAATCCGGGTCGCGGTAGTCGGCGAACCTCGTCTCGATGCCGAATTGCGGCAGCGTGTGGGCGAACAGGTTGTAGGTGCCGCCATACAGGGCTGAAGATGCGACGATGTTGTCGCCGGCCTCCGCGATGGTCTGGATGGCATAGGTCACCGCTGCCTGCCCTGAAGACAGCGCCAGCGCGGCGATGCCGCCCTCCATGGCGGCCACGCGCTGCTCGAGCACGTCCTGGGTCGGGTTCATGATGCGGGTGTAGATGTTGCCCGGCACCTTGAGGTCGAACAGGTCCGCGCCGTGCTGCGTGTTGTCGAACGAGTACGCCACCGTCTGGTAGATCGGCACTGCCACAGCGTGGGTGGTGGGGTCCGGCTTGTAGCCGCCGTGGACGGCGATGGTTTCGATTTTCATTTGCGATCTCCTGTTGATGGTTGGTGTGATCCGAAGGCGAATCTGTGCTGCGAACCCAGAAAGAATCCGCTTTGTCGCGACGCACTCAGTGGTCTGGGTGTGGAAGGTCCGGTATTGGATTCTTCATCAAACCAGCGGGCCCGGCAATCATTCGATCACCCGGTCGGCCCGCACCAGAACACTTTGCGGAAACTTGAGCCCCAGGGTGCGCGCGGTCTTCATGTTGACCGCCAGCTCGAACTTGCTGGGCTGCTCCACCGGAATCTCGCCGGGCTTGGTTCCGCGCAGAATCCGGTCCACGTAGGTGGCCAGCCGGCCATAAATGGCAAGCGGATCCGGCCCGTAGAAGATCAGGCCACCCTGTTCGGCGAAACCGTCGCCATCGCCGATCGAAAGCATGCGGTGGCGCGTGGCCAGTTCGGCGATGCGCGGCCCCAGGCCCAGAGTGTTGACCCACAGGGGCTGCACAATGACCGCTTCCACCTTTGCCTTGTGCATGATCTCGAATGCCTGCTCGAGCGCCGCCGGCCCGGGCGACACATGCACCACGATACGGATGCCAAGCTGTTTTCCGGCCTCTTCCACCTCGCGGGTGAAGATCGGCACGGCCGGGTCGCCACCATGGGCGAGAAATCCGACTACAGCGATCTTCGGTACGACTTCCCGCAGCAATTCCAGACGCTTGGGTACAAGAGTCGGCATCATCATCGAAACGCCGGTGATATTGCCGCCGGGGCGCCGAAGATTCGACACCACGCCACTGCCCAGCGGATCGGCTGAAATCACCACCAGCGGAACCGCCGTGCCGGCCACCGCATCCCGCGCCGCATGCACCGCGGGCGTGGACTGCGCCACGATCATGTCCACGTTCATTCGCACCAGTTCGTCGGCCATTGCGCGCAGCTTTCCCACCTCGTTGGCGCCGCGCCGGTACTCGATGCGCAGGTTGCGCCCTTCCGTCCAGCCGAGGTCGCGCAGCCCCTTGCGGAAGACCTCGTCGCGCAACGACGCCTGCGCAGCCGGGGTGATGTAGCCGATCACCCGCATGCGATCGGTTTGACCAAATCCCGCTCTCGGGACCAGGCCGCCGAGACCCGCGATCAGCAACGAGCGGCGAACGGGATGTTTCATTCGATCACCCGCTCGGCCCGCAACAGGACCGCCGAAGGCACCACCAGCCCAAGCTTCTTGGCCGTGCCGCGGTTGACCACCAGTTCGTACTCGGTCACTTCCTCGATCGGCAAGTCGCCCGGTTTGGTGCCACGCAATACCGGGGCCACGTAGCGCGAGGCCGCCGCGTTGCCGATCTTGGCAAATTCGTAACTGTAGGAAAACAGCGCGCCCTGCTCCACCACGTCCTTGCGGCTCGCCGCGATGGCCATGCCGAGCTCGTTGGCTAGCCTGAACACCTGGCTCTGGAAGCGGTGGCGCAAGGGGTTGGAGGCAAACAGCACCGCCTCGGCATCGCCGCGCTTGAGCCGCGCAAACACCTGAGCCACCGACGCGGAATCGGTCGGCACGTCGCGCTCGAGAAGCGTGACGCCGAGCCTTTTCGCAGCCATGCGCGCGTCCTCCCGCTGCCCCAGCGAGGCCGGGTCGCGTGAATCGAACAGCAACAGCACGCGGGTCCACTTCGGCGCGATCTCCTTGAGGATTTCCATTTCCTTGGCGGGCAACTCCGGACGGCCGGCGAAGCCGGTCATGTTCAATCCGGGACGCGCGAGGCTTTTCGCGAAACCGCCCGCGACCGGGTTGGCGGCGTGGATCATCACGATCGGCAGCGTGGCGGTCGCGCGATGCGCTGCCAGGCAGGCCTCATGGTCGAAAGCGATGATGAGGTCGACCTGGTCACGAACAAATGCCGCTGCCGCTGCCGCCGCGGCCGGATCATCCTTCGCGTTGCGAAAGTCATAGCGCACGTTGCGCCCCTCCTCGAATCCGAGGGCGCGCATGCCTTCGAGCAGCGGCTTGTACGAAGGCGGTACATGGTCGTCACCCACATGCATGAGGCCGATACGCCAGACTTTCGGCTGTGCGCGGGCAATGGCAGCCGACAGCCCCCAGGGCAACGCGAGCGCGGCGGCCAGCAAGCGGCGTCGAACTTTCATTCCTTGGTTCCCTAAATGCGCTTGGCCAAAACCTGAGGATAGTCCTTTCGACGCAGTCAGGCCGGACCTGCAAGCCACTATTGGGCGCGAACGCCGCAGCGCATCGGCGGCATTGCTCATTCAACCACCCGATCCGCCCGAGCGGCGATCGACTTAGGAATGGCGACGCCGATGGCGCGCGCGGTCGCGAGATTGACCGCCAGTTCCACCACGTTCGGCTGTTCCATGGGCAGTTCCTCCGGGCGGGCGCCCCTCAGCACCTTGGCAAGCTGGTCAGCAACACGAACCATCAGTTCGTTGAAGTTCGGGCCATAGGAGGCAAACCCTCCAAAGCCTTCCACCCAGACCGAATTGTTGAACATGGCTGGCAGGCGGTGCTTGCGGGCGAGATCCGTGATTCTCTTGCGGGCCGGCACGAAGTTCGAAGAGCCCAGCACCAGGACGGCCTGGCTGCGTTCGCGGACGAACGTTTCGAAGGCTTGTTCGTACAGGTACGGCGTTTGCCGAAACTGGTGAACGGCCATGTCCAGTCCCAACTGGCGCCCCGCTGCCTGCGCAACCTCGAGCTGGCCGGCTGAAACCACGTCGCCAAGGATGGCAACACGTCTCATGCCCGGCAGCACCTCCGCCAGTATTTCGAGTCGCTTGGCCGGCAGTTCGGACTGAAGGAAGGTGACGCCCGTAACCCGCCCGCCCGGCCGTGCCAGCTGCGCCACATAGCCCGCGCGCACCGGATCGTAGTCAATCGCCGCCACCACGATGGGGGTGGTACGGGTCCCCTGAACCAGGGCCTTCAGGCCGGCCTCGACCCCGACAGAAAAATACGCATCGCATGAAAGGCGCGAAAGTTCACCCGCCAGTGCGGGAAGCCGGTCAAGATTTCCTTCTGCGTTGCGGTATTCGATGACCAGGTTTCGCCCTTCCACAAACCCGTTCTCGCGCAGCCTTTGCTCAAATACACGCAGGTAGGGCTCGGAGCGTGGCGCGGAAGAAGCCAGCCAGCCGAATCGATATACCCGCGCCGCCGGCTGCGCAAGGGCCAGGGTAGGCGCTGCGGAAAGTCCGGCGAGAGCGGCCACTAAGCGGCGGCGCCGATTCATTCGATCACCCTGGTGGCCCGCAGCATTACAGACTGCGGCACCTTGATCCCCAGAGTTCGCGCCGCTTTCAGATTGATGACCATGTCAAACATTGTCGGCTGTTCGATGGGGATATCAGATGGCTTTCTGCCTTTCAGCAGCTTGTCGACCACATCGGCGGAGCGGCGCAGTTGTTCCGCCAAGGACGAAGCGTATGCGGCGAGTGCGCCAGCATCGGCCATGGGCGGGCGATGCCCGACGACTGGCCAGCGTTGCCTGGCGGCGAACGCGATGACCTGTTCGCGCAGGTTGAATGTGAGCGAGGTCGTGGTCAGCAATGCATCAATGCGCTTTGAAGCCAGCGACTCCAGGCTTTGCTCAATATCCTGGGGCCCCTTTGCCAAGGCAACGGCCAACGACAACCCGCTTGCCGCCAGTATCGGCGCCAGCGCGGCCTGATCGGCGCGGGTAGTCGGATCTGATGGGTCCGCGATGAGGCCGATACGCCGGACTTTCGGCACAAGTTCAAGCAGGATCTCCAGGCGCTTGGGCGCAAGCGAATCGCCATAGTTGCTGATCCCGGTGACATTTCCCGTTGGGCGCGCCAGGCTGGAAACCAGCCCGGCCGAGACCGGGTCCGTGACGGAACCGAACGCGATGGGGATCGAACGTGTCGCCCTCGACGCAGCGACAGCCGCCGTGGCCGGTGGCGCGAAGATCACTTCCGGAGCACGCGCCACCAATGCTTCTGCAAGCGATGCCAGCCGGTCATGCAGGTCATCGGCGTAGGCACGATCGTAGGCCACCGTGCGCCCCTCAACCCAGCCCAGTTCGGCCATGCGGTCGAAGAACGGTTTCAGGGTTATCGCTTCCTTGGCCGCCGTGCTGGGTGCGAGCACGCCCACCCGGCGCAGTTTTCCGGGGACCGGCTGGGCCCATGCCGCCGGCGCCGCCAGCATGCCCAAGAGCAGTATTCGGCGCTTCATTCGATCACCCTGGTGGCGCGCACCATTACAGACTGAGGCATCTTCAGTCCGAGCGCTCGTGCCACCTTCAAATTGATGATCGTGTCGAACTCCGTCGGCTGCTCGATGGGGATATCGGACGGCCTCCTGCCTTTGAGCAGCTTGTCGACCACATCGGCGGAGCGACGCAGTTGCCCGGCCGCGGCCGATCCATAAGCGGCAAGCGCGCCCGAGTCAGCCATCGGCGGGCGATGCGCGACGACCGGCCAGCGCTGCTTCGCTGCGAAGGCCATGACCTTTTCACGCAGGTTGAAAGTAAGCGCAGTAGTGGTCAGCAACGCATCGATGCGCCTTGAAGCCAGCGACTCCAGGCCTTGTTCAATATCCTGAGGTCCCTTGACCAGGGCAACGACCAACGACAACCCGGTTGCAGCCAGTATCGGCGCCAATGCGGCCTGATCGGCGCGTGTAGTCGGGTCCGATGGGTCGGCAATCAGACCGATACGCCGGATTTTCGGTACTACTTCAAGCAGGATTTCCAGGCGCTTGGGTGCGAGCGAATCGCCATAGTTGCTGATACCGGTGACATTTCCCGTCGGGCGCGCCAGGCTCGTCACCAACCCGGCTGAAACCGGATCGGTAACGGTACCGAACGCGATGGGGATGGAACTTGTCGCCTTGGAGGCAGCAATTGCCGCCGGGGCCGGAGGTGCAAAGATCACTTCGGGAGTGCGCGCTACCAAAGCTTCCGCAAGCGATGCCAGTCGGTCATGCTGATCGTCGGCGTAGGCACGATCGTAGGCCACGGTGCGCCCTTCCACCCAGCCCAGTTCGGCCATCCGGTCGAAGAAGGGCTTGAGGGTTACAGCCTCATTTTTATCCGTACTTGGCGCGAGCACGCCGACACGACGCAGTTTTCCGGGAACCGGCTGAGCCCATGCCGCCGGTGCCGCCAGCATGCCCAGTAGTAGAAGTCGACGTTTCATTCGATCACCGTTTGTGCTCGCATCAACAGCGCCGCCGCCGGTTTGAGGCCCAGACTGCGCGCGGTCTTCATGTTGAGCGAAAGCTCGAAGCCGGTGGGCTGCTCCACCGGCATGTCGGCAGGCTTCGCACCCTTGAAAATGCGGTTGATGAAATCGGCCGTACGCGCGGTCGTGACAGCCAGGCTCGTGCCATAGGACATCAACCCGCCGGACTCCACATGCTCACGCCATTCGTAAGTGGCGGGCAGGCGGTATTTGGCGGCAAGAGCGATGATCGTGGACCGATCACGCAAAAAAAACGAACTGCCGGCCACGAACACGCCATTCGGCTTCAACGCAACAATGCTCGCAAACGCCTCCTCGTAGTCCCCATTGCGTACAGGTACCACCGGCATGTCGATGCCCAGCTTTTCGGCGGCCTTGCGCGCCTCGCCAACCTGCAGGTCCATGGAAGAACGGTCGCCCGAAGCGAGAAACGCGATCCGTTTAGCCTTCGGCAAGAATTCGGCAAGCAGTTCGAGCCGCTTGGCCGCCAACGTGCCGTCGGGCGCGATCAGCACACCTGTGACGTTTCCTCCCGGCCGCGCCAGGCTTGCGACCACGCCTGAGGCGAGTGGATCGAAATTGCCATAGAACACGATGGGAATCGTGGTTGTCGCGCGGCGCGCCGCCAGCACCGCGGGCAAAGCAATGGGGACAATGACATCAGCCCCGGCTTGCACCAGTTCCCCGGCCAGCGCGTCCAGCCTCTCGAAGCGGCCTTCCGCGTAACGCCGTTCGACGACCAGGTCACGGCCCGCTACATAACCAAGCCGTTCGAGGGCTAGCGGAATCATGGTCGACGCGTTCTGCCCGTCAATTGGCGCCGCGGTCGGCATCAGCATGCCCAGCTTCAGTGGGCGCCCCGGCTTCCGTGTCTGGCCCCTTGATTGGCCGGCAAACATCGCGAGGGTCCCGGCAGTTGCGGCCATCAGCAGGCGGCGCCGGGCCGCAGTCACTGGCATACCTAGTTCAAGCTGCTTCATTCGATCACCCGATCCGCCCGCAGCAGCATGGTTTGGGGCACCTTGATGCCAAGCAAGCGCGCCGACTTGAGATTGACGCTCAACTGAAACTCCGTAGGCTGTTCGATCGGGATATCCGCAGGCTTTGCGCCACGCAGGATGCGATCAGCGAACTCCGCCGCACGTCTCATCTGGTACAACAATGACGGGCTGAACGAAAGCACCGCGCCGTCTTCCGTGAACTCGACCCTCTGTCCTACTACCGGCACACGCTGTCGCATCGACATCTCAATGAGTTTTGCCCGCTGGTTAGAGGCGAGCGTCGAGACCGAGAGCATGGCTTCCGGCCGTTTTGCGAATGCCCGGAGAAGGGCTTTCTCGAGCTCGTCCGGCGTGGAAGCGAATTCGAGGATCAGGTCGATCCCCCTTTCTTTCGCGGCTGCCACCAGCGCCCTGGTCTCGTCCTTGGCACGCGGGTCGGTATGGTCTCCGACAACAGCCACGCGCCTCGCGGACGGCAACAACTCACCAAGGTACTCCAAACGTTTGGGTGCGATCGAATCAAAGAAACTCACAATACCGGTAACGTTTCCTCCGGGTCGGGCCAGCGATTGCGCCAGGCCGGCACGCACCGGGTCGGATCCGGTGGCAAAAACGATGGGGATCATGCGTGTGGCCTTTGCCGCGGCTATCGCGGCAACCATGGGCGGCGCGAAGATAAGTTCCGGTTCGCGGGCAACCAGATCAGCAGCCAACCCGGGAAGCATGACCATTTGGTCGTCTGCGAACGCACGATCGTAGGTCAAGGTACGCCCCTCAACCCAGCCCAGTTCGACCATGCGATCGAAGAACGGCTTCAGGGTTATCGCCTCCCTGGCCGCCGTGCTGGGTGCGAGCACGCCGACGCGGCGAAGTTTTCCGGGAACCGGCTGGGCCCATGCCGCCGGCGCCGCCAGCATCCCCAGCAGCAGCGTTCGACGCTTCATTCGATCACTCGATCGGCGCGCAGCAACAATGCCTGCGGCAAACTGACACTTATTGCACGCGCCGTCTTGCGGTTGAGCACCAGTTCAAACCGCGTCGCCTGCTCGATCGGCAGTTCGCCGACCTTGGCGCCGCGCAGAATCCGGTCGATGAAGTAGGCGCCGCGGGCATACATCTCGGAGTCATTGGCGCCATAGCCCACCAATCCGCCGGCGTCAGCGAATTCCCGTGTGCCCACCGACGGCAGGCGTTGCCGCGCCGCCTGTTGCGCGATCTCGGTTGCATGCTTGCGGAACAAGGTGTCCGACAAAACATACAGGGCATCAATCCGTCCCTTGGCCATCGTGGCAAATGCGCCCGCGAAATCCTGCGGCGAGCCCAATTCGAATAACTGCAAATCAACACCAAGCGCCTGCTTGGCCTTGTGCATCGCCTGGCGCATCGATTCGGTGGTACCGGTCGCATTGGCCGGATTGACAAACACCGCCACGCGCGAGGTTTTGGGTGCAACTTCCTTGAGCAGTTCAATGTGCTTCGAAAAAAGCTCCACCGTCAGGATCGCGGAGCCGGTGACGTTTCCGTCCGGTCGCGCGAGGCTCTTGGTCACGCCAATGGCCACCGGATCGCCGAGTACCGGCGCCACGATCGGAATCGCGCCCGCCGCACGCCGGGCAGCGAGCACGGCCTTGGAGCCGAATGCCACCATGACATCCACCTTCAGCCGGGCGAGTTCCTCCGCAAGTTTCGGCAGCCGCGCATAGTCACCATCCGCGGCGCGCAGTTCGATGACGATATTCCTGCCTTCAACATAACCGCGCTCCTGCAAGCCGGCACGCAATGCCGCCAGGCGGCTCTCCTGGCCCTCCCTGGTTTCGGAGAGCAGAAAACCGAGCACCTGCCTTCTCTGAGGCTGTTGCGCTGAAACCACGAGCGGCCAAGCCGATACGCAAGTACCGGCAAGCCGCAGGAATGTTCGACGACTCTTCATGTCAACAGTTTGATGGCGAGCGATATTCGACCACGAACAAGCGTTAGCTTAGCGGGTTCCGACCAACACCGGAGCGCCGGTTCGCACCTTGTGCAGCCGCCCGGGGAACCGGCCTTTGCCGTAAAATCCACGGTTGCCATTTCACCGCCACAAGGTTGACATGCCGGTGTCACGATTGAGAATCCTCGCTTGCCCGTGCCAATGAACCGCCGCCGATACCTTCTGGGCAGCGGCGCGGCCATCCTGCTATTTGCAGGCGGGGTCGTGCGCGCCGAGGACGCCAGAGCCGCCGCGCCGGCAGAATCACCCTCTTTCGCCACGCGCGCCGGTGAACTCCTGTTTCGCGCCATGGCCCTCCTGGGCACCCGCTACCACCGCGGCGGCCGCTCGCCCGACACAGGTTTCGATTGCTCCGGCTTTGTCGGTTACCTCTACCAGGAAGTGCTCAACCTGCGCCTGCCGCGCAGCGCCTGGGAAATCTGGAACCACGGCGAGGAGGTCGCGCGCGAAACCCTTGAGCCGGGCGACCTGGTGTTCTTCAACACCATGCGCCGCCCGTTTTCCCATGTGGGCGTGTTTGTCGGCGACGACAAGTTCATCCATGCTCCGGCCGCCGGTGGCGTGGTGCGTACCGAAAGCCTGAACGAACGCTATTGGGCGCGACGCTGGAACGGCGCCAAGCGCATTGGCACCTGAAACCCGAAAAAACAAGTCCCCCGGAGACCGAATGCTTTTCCCCACCACCCTGGTAGGCAGCTATCCCCAACCCGAATGGCTGATCGACCGCGACAAGCTGGCCGGCCGCTTTCCGCCGCGCACCAGGGCGAAGGAATTGTGGCGCATTCCCGAGCAGTATCTTGAAGAGGCGATGAACGACGCCACCCGCCTGGCCATCAAGGCGCAGGAAGATGCCGGGCTGGACATCATCACCGACGGCGAGATCCGCCGCGAAAGCTACTCGAATCGCTTCGCCACCGCGCTCGAAGGCGTGGACATCGACAACCCCGGCACGGCACTCGACCGCAGCGGCCATCCCAACCCTGTGCCACGCGTGGTCGGCAAGATCCGCCGCATGCGCGACGTCGAAGTGGCCGACCTTAAGTTCCTCAAGGCCAGCCTGAGAAAGCCCGGCGCGCAGGCCAAGATCACCGTGCCCGGCCCGTTCACCATGAGCCAGCAGGCGCAAAACGACTTCTACGCCACCGATGCGGAGGCCGCCATGGATTACGCCGCCGCCGTGAACGAGGAAATCAAGGCGCTGTTCGCCGCCGGCGCGGACGTGGTGCAGATCGACGAGCCCTACATGCAGGCCCGTCCCGAAAAGGCACGCGAGTACGGCCTCAAGGCCCTGAACCGCGCCCTCGAAGGCGTGACCGGGACCACCGCCGTGCACATCTGCTTCGGTTACGCCGCGGTGATCCACGCGCGGCCCTCGGGCTACTCTTTCCTGCCCGAATTGCATGACTGCAGCTGCAAGCAGATTTCCCTGGAAACCGCGCAGTCCAACCTTGACACCAGCGTGCTCAAGACGCTCGACAACAAGAAGATCATCCTCGGGGTGATCGACCTCTCGGATATGAACATCGAGCTGCCCGAGGTGGTGGCGCTGCGCATTCGCCGCGCCCTGCCTTTTGCCCCGGCCGAGAACATCATCGTGGCCCCCGACTGCGGCATGAAGTACCTGCCGCGCGAAGTGGCCGACGGCAAGATGCGCGCCATGGTCGAAGGCGCGGCCATCGTGCGGCGCGAGGTCAGCGGCCGCGCCTGATTCATGCGGAGGCCGCTCGCGGCCCCAACCGGAGTTACCCGAATGTCTTCCACCCGCACCGCCCGCACCCTGACCCGCTACAACGCCTGGGCCAACCGCGTCTTTTTCGATTCGGTGTTCGCGCTGCCGGAAGGCGAGGCGGTGAAGGTCCGCCCCACGCTGTTCAAGAACATCGTCCACACGCTCAATCACAACTACGTGATCGACTCGATCTTCCGCGCCCACGTGGAAGGCCGCGAGCACGGCTACACCGCCCGCAACACCGCCGACCATCCGCCGCTGGCGGAACTGTGGACGGCGCAACAGGCCTTTGACGCCTGGTTCATCGAGTGGGGCGACACGCTCTCGTCGGCGCAACTCGACGAAACCATCAACTTCACCTTCGTCGGCGGCGGTGCCGGTGCCATGACGCGCGGCGAAATCATCCAGCACCTCATCATTCACACCTCCTATCACCGCGGCTTCGCTGCCGACATGTTCTTCCAGGTACCGGCCCGGCCGCCGACGACAGACCTGCCGGTGTACCTGCGCGACGCGCCGCCCAAACTGGACTGAACAAGCGGCGGGGCCGTCCATCGACACCATCCTGCTGCAGTCGTATCGCACGCACGACGTGCCGGCCTGGATGGCCGCCAGCATGGCCAGTGTGCGCGCCTGGGCGCAGGGCCTGGGCTGGGAATACGAATTCATGGACGACGCGTTTTTCGCCCTGGCGCCGGCCTGGGTGCGGGAGCGTTGCGCCGGCAACCTGTACGCCGTCACCGACATCTGCCGGCTCGCCTGGCTGCGCAACAAGCTGGCGGAAGGCTACGCGCGTGCGATCTGGGCCGATGCCGACATGCTGGTATTCGACCCGCGCAATCTGGCCGTTCCCGCGGGCATCGGCCATGGGTTCGCCCGCGAGCTGTTCCTTCAGCTCAACGCCGACGCCACCACCACACCGGCAAGGGGAATCAACAATGCGTTGATGGTTTTCGAACGCGGCGACCCGCTGCTTGAAACCTACCTCGACACCTGCCTCGCGCACTTGCGTGCGCTGCCGCCCGGGCCGGTGCCGCGCACCGCGCTGGGCCCGGCGATGCTGGGGCAGATGGCGAGGAACGGCAAGCTCAACGCCATCGAAGGCATCGGCCTGTTCAGCCTGGCCATCATGCAGGACATCGCCGGCGGCAATGGCGCGCTTGGCCGCGAATACCTGCGGCTCTCGACCGCACCGCCTGCGGCCGCCAATCTCTGTCATTTCCTGCGCGACGCCACGGCGCCGGAAGACCGGGCCCTGTTCGATCGCATCTATGAATCAGCGGTGGACAAGCTGCTCGAATCCCGGGGAACCGTGCTCGCCGGGGCTGCTTGAGGCACCGGCCCCGCCGCCCGCACCCCTGCGTCCATTACCGGGCAAGTTTCTCCCGCAACGCCGGCAAGGCGGCCAGCGCCGCCCGCTCGCCTTCCAGGATGATCTCGTGCCTGGCCGCAAAATCGGTGCCGCCCTGTGACGATTGCGGGCGGATCACGATATCCGCCTCTTTCAGCTCGTTTTGCACGATCGAGCGCCCCATGATCGAGAAGGTTTGCAAGAGGATGCCTGCGATGTCGTCCGGCTTGCCGTTCTTCGGCTGCTGCGACACATCCACCGCGATGACGATATCCGCCCCCATGGCGCGCGCCGCGCGCACCGGCACAGGGTGGGTCAGGCCGCCATCCACATAGTCGCGCGCGCCGATCCGCACCGGCTTGAACGCACCCGGCACCGCGGAGGAGGCGTGCACGGCAGTGCCGGTATTGCCGCTGCGAAACACCACCGCCTCGCCGCTGGCGAGATCGGTCGCCACCACGGCGAGAGGCCGGTTGAGCCGCTCGAGACCACGACCGCGCACCCTCTCGTTGATCCAGTTTTCCAGCAACTCGCCCTTGAGCACGCCGCGCGTGATGCCCGAAATCGACCAGTCGGCGATCACGCCCTCTTCCATTGTCAGGGCCAGGCGCTGCAGGGCGAAGCCGTCGTTGCCGGCCGCGTACAACGCCCCCACCACGCTACCCGCACTGGTGCCGGCCACCATGTCGACGGTGATGCCATGCTGCTCCAGCACCTTGATGACCCCAATGTGCGCAAAACCGCGCGCCGCGCCGCCCCCGAGCGCCAGGGCCACCCTGGGGCGCGGCTTGGACGAGG
This sequence comes from Burkholderiales bacterium, assembly GCA_965279115.1. Lineage (GTDB taxonomy): Bacteria > Pseudomonadota > Gammaproteobacteria > Burkholderiales > JAEUOS01 > JAEUOS01. The sequence goes on along the minus strand of OZ257137.1, from coordinate 4,864,125 downwards.
GTTGATGTGCCGCAGGAGGTGTAGCCACCGCCACCGGCGGTACCGGCGCACGCGTGGCACAGCCGGCAATCAGGACCGCCAGCATCACCGGCACGCCTCGACCTGCAAGCGAGCGCGCCAGCACCGCCATGCGAAACCGGGCTTCAAGACGGAATCTATTCATGCTCCTAGGCTACCCTGCCAAACTGGCCGAATTCTGGCGCAGCGGCGATCAATCCGGGAAGCTTCAGAACAAGGCCAGTTGCGGTCCGTCCTCCACGACCCGGGCCTTGCGCGGCTTGGGCACGGCGCGCTCCGGCACCCTGAAACGGGAAATGTCGAGATCGTAATGCCGCTCGTTGAAACCCAGCCGCGCGCAGGCCTTGGCAAAGCGCTGGGCGATGAGCTCGGCGAAGATGCCCTCACCCTTCATGCGCACACCGAAGCGCGAGTCGTTGTCTTCCCCGCCACGCATCTGCTGGATCACGCTCATCACATGGGCCGCGCGCAGCGGCATGTGGCGGTCCAGCCAGTCGCGGAAAATCTCCTTCAATTCATGCGCGAGGCGTAACAGCACGTAGGCGGCTTCGGTCGCGCCGGCGGCGCGCGCGGCTTCAAGCGCCGCCTCCATGCCGCTGTCGTTGACCATGGGAATCACCGGCGCGGTCATCACGCCTACCGGAATGCCGGCGCCTGCCAGCGTGCGGATGGTCTCGATGCGCCGATAAGGCGCCGCTGCGCGCGGCTCGAGCAGGCGCGCGGTCTCCGCGTCCATGGTGGGTACCGAAATGTAGACCTTGGCCAGCCCCCTGGCCGCCAGGGCCCCAAGGATGTCGATGTCGCGCTCGACCAGCGAAGACTTGGTGATCAGCGCCACCGGCTGGTTGAAATCGGCGCAGACCTCAAGCAGGCCGCGGGTGATTTTCCATTCCCGTTCCGCCGGCTGGTAGGCATCAGTGTTGGTGCCGATGGCAAGGGTCTCGCACACATAGCCGGGACGCGCCAGCGCTGCCTGCAGCAACTCCGCGGCATTCGGCTTGGCGAAGATGCGGGTTTCGAAATCCAGGCCCGGTGAAAGCCCCCAATACGCATAGCTGGGCCGGGCATAGCAGTAGGCGCAGCCATGCTCGCAACCGTAATACGGATTGACCGACTGGTTGAACGGCAGGTCGGGCGACTGGTTGCGCGAAATGATGGATTTGGCCGGCTGCGCCGTCACCGTGGTCCTGGGCAGGATTGGCGATCCAGCCGCGCCCGCGCCCGCCTCGTCCCGCTCCTCGGGCAGCGACCAGCCGTCATCGACTTCCTCGCGGCTGAAGGCATCGAAACGCACCTGCGGCGACAACTGCGCGCCCCTGCCCTTTACAGTCGGCCGGTAAAACCGGACCGGGACATCGCTGTCCGCGTCTTGGTCACGCCCATTCACCCTTGCATCTCCCGCGCACTGCATTCAAGCCGGGACGCCAGGATCGGCAATCCGCGGCCCCGTTTGATACAGTCGCAATCCGCCAATACCGCCACGGCAATGAAGGCGGTTTCGACTGGAAACAGGGGCTTGACTCTCATGGGCAATCCAAAATAGCTGTATTCCCATACAGTATATGAAATTCCTTGCCCGGGCAAGTCCCATAGCAATCCGGCACGGCGAATGACGGCAGTCAATCCACGCAACGGAGGGAATTTCATGAAACTGCGCGACCTGCAGCGCTTGACCGGCCATATCATGGCCTGCGTCGCACTAGGCGGTACGGCCCTAGCGCAAACGGGAGAGTCACCCGGCGAAAGCAAGCAGTCCGCCATCGAAGTCTGCTCGCCACAGGGGCAACGCGCATACCTTTCCCGCCTCGCATGCCCGGACGGTTCCAACCCGACGTTCAATCGCGTGGGCAGTTTCGGCAATCGCACCGCGGTGCCGCCGGACACAAGCCCCGAACAAAGGCAGCAGATTCTCGATCGCCTGATCAAGCGCACTCCGCTGCAAGCGGGAGAACCCGACTATCACGTCGTCGATGGCTACGAGGTGGCTTGCGGCGAGGTCAAGCGGATGGTCTACATGGATATGTACCACTGCGACGCACCACCTGCCGCAGTTGCGCCAACCGGGTTCACAATCCGCGCAGTGGCAACCGCGGGATTCGCGTTCGCCGTCCAGTCGCCGGGATTCCGCATCAGCATCCCGGCGTTGCCGCAGATGAAAATGGAGGCGCATCCGCTTCAGGGTGCCCAGCCGCACCTGCGTTTTCTCGGTTCCGACGGGCCCTACACGATCTCTATCCTCACCCCCACGGGGGACGCCGGGATGACGCCGCTGGATTGCGCGAATTCAGTCCTGGGAAGCCTGCCTTCGCGACCAAATGTGCCGCCGGCCAACCGCATCTACAAGGCGCGCGTCAACCCGAACACCTATGCGGCGATTTACGCGGTGCCGATGGGCGGCGCGGTGCAACTGCATGCGCATTTCATGTCAGCCGCAGCCGGCACCCATTGCGTGGAAGTACATGCGTCCCGGGTGTCCACCTCGAAGGATGACCTTGAACCATGGTTCAAGGGCTTTGGCAACGCCAGCATCGAACCCAATTGATACGTGGCCAACACGTCCGCACCGACGTTGCCGCCCCGCCCGGGTCGGTTTTCCACCAGCACGGGCTGCCCGAGGACCCTGGCCATTTCCTGCCCGAACGAATGCGGAATCGTGTTTGATCAGGCCTTTGCCGTTTCCGGCTTGGCAGGTTCGGATGCCGTGGCGGGCCAGGGCCGCTCGGCGATGTCGAAGACGATGCCTTCGTAACCGCGGAACTTGTCAGGCCGGCGGTAGTTGGCTTCGATCACCGGTTTCAACTCCATTTCATCCACATACGGCACGCCGCCAAGCGCCTCGACCTTGTCGGCGCAGGCATCGGTGTCGTCGGTGTACACGCCGAAATGATGCAGGCCCACGTAGTCCATGCCCTTGCCGAGCTGGTCGGTCTTGAACTTCAGCAACGCGATGTTGATGTGCCCATCGGTGAGGAAATAGCCGCGCGCGCGCTCGTTGTCGAGCGCCTTGAGCACGCGAAACTCGAAAGCCGTGGTGTAGAACTCGAGCGCCTTTTCAGGGTCCTGCGTGGCGATTGCCAGGTGGCCGATCTTTGCCATGAAATGCTCCTTGGGATGGTGGGTAGCGGTTCGTTTGCGGATGATGCTCGTACGTGCTATTCCGGGCGCACGCCCGCGGCGGCGAGAAGTTCGCCCATGCGCACCGCTTCGCGGCGGATGAAGGCGTCGAATTCCTCCGGCGTGTTCGGCGCCACTTCGTTGCCCTGCTCCACCAGTTGCCGGTTGAGCGCCGGGTCTTCGAGCATGCCGCGCAAGGCCCGGTTGAGCCGGTCGATGCGCTCGCGCGGCACCCCGGCCGGCGCGAACAGCCCCAGCCAGGAATACAGCTCGAAACCCGGCAGGGTCTCGGCCATGGTGGGCACGTTGGGCAGTGCCGCCAGGCGCTTGCTGCTGCCAACGCCAAGTGGCTTCAATGTACCGGCGCGGATCGCACCGAGCGAGGTACCGGGCACGTCGAAGTATCCGGTCAGGCGCCCACCCATCAGGTCGGGCACGATCTGCGAGGTGCCCTTGTAGGGCACATGCGCGATCTGCACCTTGCCCAGCGAGGTGAGCATCGCCAGGCCCAGGTGCGAGGAGGAGCCGTTGCCGGCCGAACCGAAGTTGAGCTTGCCCGGTTCCGCGCGTGCCATCGCCAGCAGGTCGGCCACGCTGTTGGCGGGGTGGGACGGCGCCACCACCAGCATCATCGGCGTGGAGGCGATCAGCCCGACCGGCTGAAAGGCGCGCTCGATGTCGAACGGCAGGTTGCGGTACAGGAAGCGGTTGACCACCTGCGTGGCGGTGTTGCCTATCATCAGGGTATGGCCATCCGGCCTGCCCTGCGCCACGAACTGCATGGCGATGGTGCCATTGGCCCCGGCGCGGTTCTCCACCACGACCGACTGCTTCCACAGCGGTTCGAGCCGCACCGCCACCAGGCGCGCCAACACGTCGGCGATACCGCCCGCCGCATACGGCACCACGATGCGGATCGGCGCGCTCGGATAGTCCTGCGCCTGCGCGCCGGCGGCGGCGGCGAGCGTGCCAACTGAAACAGCGCGGCACAGCCATTTTCTGATCATTGTCTCCTCCCTGGCGGGCGGCGTGAATCGCGCGCTCCGGCGTTGAACGCACTACTTTATCGCCAAACTTCAGGCAACACATGCTGCATCGCGCCGTATCCCAAGAATTAAGGTCCCCGAAAGTCCTGCGCCACATGCATCTGTCATGATCCGGCCAGTGAGTTGGGATATGATGTTTCGCAACCGGTGCCGCCCTCCTTCCAGACACTCGTACGGTCCATGAGCCTTACTGAATCCGACAGGCGCCAGACAATGCAAGTGATCGCTCGCCGGCGCTGCCTGACGGGTTTGTCCGCAGCACTCCTCGGTGGCACGATCCCGGCGAGCCTGCGTGCGCAGGGCAATGCCCCCTTGGCAGTGACGCTAAGCCTGCCAGGCCCGGGCGGCTCGGTATCCTTGCCGCTCGAACTGGCGGTCAGGATGGGCATGGACAAGACGGAGGGCCTTGCCGTCCGCCTGAAGTTCGTGGATGGCGGCGGTATCGCCATCCAGGACCTCAATTCCGGGAATGCCGACTTCGCTGTCTTCGGCCTGCCTGCGGCCATGAACAGCAACCTCAGGCAGCCCATGCTTGTCGCTCTGGCGGCGCTTGACGACTTGCCGCTCTACACGCTGGTGGTCCGAGCCGACCTGCGCAACACCATCCGGCGCATCGAGGACCTCAAGGGACGCACCATCGGCATCCACAGCAACTCGCTGGCGACCAAGACCACCTCGCACCTGCTGCTCGACCTGGTGTTGCGCAGCCGCGGCGTCGCCCCCGGGGAAGTCAATTTCATTGCCGCTGGCCAGAACTGGGAGACCCAGTCCTCCGCTTTCATCAGCCGCACCGTCGACGCGTCGATGTGCGACGAACCCTTCGGCACGCGTCTGGCCGCCGAGAAACTCGCCTTCGAACTCTACAGCACGGGCAACCCCGATGACGCCGCCAGGACACCCGGCGCCGGCTTTCTGCGCGCGACGCTTGTCGGCAGACGCGACCGCGTCGAAGCCCGCGCTGACGTGACAGAGCGCATGGTCCGGCTTGTGCGGCGTTCCCTGGGCTGGATGGCGGAACAGGGGCCGCTCAGGATTGCCGACGCGCTTGCCTTGCGCGACGCCGAGCGGCAGTCTTTCCTGGATGTTTATCGCAAGTATCCGCGCCAATACAGCCGCGACGGGGCATTCTCTTCGGCCCAGCTTCGCGAGACCCAGGTCTTCTTCCGCGCAATCGACCCAGCCAACAATGCGGCCCAGCGCTACGCAATCGACAGCATGATCGTGGACCGATGGTCGGGCAGGAAACCTTAGTCGCGGCGAAGACCGGCCCGCGCGCCGGATCCTTGCGCAGGGCGGTGGCCATGCGCTCGCTCGGCATTCTCGTCCTCGTGCTGTGCGTCATCTCGCTTGGCGCCGCATCATTCCTGAAACATTTCAACGAATCGGCCGCGGAAGAAAAACTCGACCATGCGTTGCGCCATTTTCATACCCGCATCGGCGCCATCGAGCAGGACTGGCAGGTGCAAGCCGACGCGACGCGCAGCCAGATCACGTTCAATCGCATTCTCGAAACCGCCGATCCGCGTATGCTGCAGGCGCGCTTCACCGCATTGGCCGCAAGTGCCGGCGGAACGAGCGTGTTCACGCATGTTGTGCTGGTGGGAACCGACGGCAAGGTCGTCGCGCGCTATCGAACCCGTTCACAGCAGGATCTCGACCTGCCGAATCCGCTCGACGTCTCGCCGGCGTGGATTTTCGGCGCGCAGGACCGCACGCTCTATCGCGCCATCGGTCTGCCTGTCCTGATCGGTACCAGCAAGGGTCGCCTGCTGCTGTACGCGCCGCTTGACAACGCCCTGCTCGGCCGCAATTCGTTTCCCGACACCCGCATGAAGGTCAAATGGCAGGGGCAGGCGGTCGCCGAGTCTGTAGCCAATCTGGACACCGACCGCACGCGCGATGGCCAAAGGCTGGACCTTGGCCGGACACTCCCTTGGACCGAGGCAGGTGGCGGCCCGGAACTCGAAATTTCCACCCGCCTGCGCCTGCCGCTGACCACGGCCGACCTGCTGCTGATCGTCATGTCCACGGTGAGCCTGGTCGCGCTGCTGGGGTGGCTGGTACTGGGGCGCTGGCTCACCACACAATCGCGACGCATCAGTGCGCTCGAGACCGCGGCTGTGGCCTTTGCCGCGGAGAAGGCAGCGGGCGATGCGGTGAAACAGGCGCTCGCCAAAGCCGACGCGGGCGCATCGGATGAACTGACGATGCTTGCCGAGGCATCCGGCGGCATGATGCGCGAAATCGAAACCACGCATACCGAGTTGGTTCGTTCGCAACTGACCCTGGCCGAATTGAACGCCAGCCTTGAAAAACGGGTGGCCGATCGAACCGCGGACCTGGCCGCCGCCAATGCGGAACTCGAGTCGTTTTCCTATGCGGTCTCCCACGACTTGCGCTCACCGTTGCGCGGCATCGACGGATTCAGCAACCTGCTGCAGTTGAACCACGCAGCCGCGCTTGGTCCGGAAGGTTCGCGACACCTTGAGCGCATCCGCAATGGCGTTCAGCGCATGGGAGCCTTGATCGATGACCTGCTCGACCTTTCCCGCGTGTCGCGTGCAGACCTCAAACTTGCGGCGGTCGACCTGTCGTCAATGGCCGGCGAAATCGCGGCCGGGCTGCAGCAGCGCGCCGAAGGCAGGCAGTTGATCTGCTCGATACAACCGGGAATCCACGTCACCGCGGACCCCGGCCTGATGCGGGTGGTGCTGGAGAACATGCTGGGCAACGCGTTCAAGTACACACGTGACGCTATGCCGGCCCGCATCGAGTTGGGAACCCGCCGCGCGGAATCGGGACTCGAGATCTTCATCCGCGACAATGGCGCGGGATTCGACATGGAATACGCCGACAAACTGTTCGAGCCCTTCCAGCGCCTGCACAGCGTCCGTGACTTCGAAGGCACTGGCGTCGGCCTCGCCACGGTCGCGCGCATCATCAAGCGTCACAGGGGCAGCGTGCGCGGCGAGGCCGAGGTCGGGCGCGGCGCCACTTTCTACATCACCATTCCGGAAGACGGAGAAAAAGCATGAAACCGGGAACGATCCTGCTGGTGGAAGATTCGATCGATGACATCGACCTGGCGCTGCTCGCCTTCAAGAATGCGAATATCCTCAACCCGCTCCTGGTGGCAGAGGATGGCGCGGCGGCACTGGATCACCTTTTCGGACCAGACGCCAAGCCCGCCGCCCTGCAACTCGTCATTCTCGACCTGAAGCTGCCCAAGGTTTCGGGCCTGGATGTGTTGCGTCGCATCCGCGCCCAGGCGCACACGCGTCTGCTGCCTGTGGTGGTTCTGTCGACATCCAGGGAAGACGCCGACGTCAGAAGCAGCTATGCCCTGGGCGCCAACGCCTATGTGCGCAAGCCCGTCGCATTCGAGGATTTCCTGGCGACAATGTCACGGCTTGGACTGTTCTGGATGGAAACCAACGTCACAGCGCCTCCCGGCGACTGGCCGGTGCTGCCGCGTCATTGAATCGGGCATGCCCGCGGGAATCGACGCGGGCGGCGCGTGCCACCCGCGCTCAACTATAGTCACGCCTTTCCCTGAGGTGACGCCCGAATGAAAGACCTTTTCCGCGTAGGCAACTGCGCCGGCTTTTCCGGCGACCGGGTGGACGCCCCCGGCCCGGTGGTCGATACCCTCATCGAGCTGGGCGGCCCGGCTGCCCTGTTTTTCGAAACCCTCGGCGAACGTACCGTGGCGCTGGCGCAGTTGGAAAAGCGCCGCGACCCGACACGCGGCTACGAACCGATGCTCGAGCGCCTGCTCGAACCCATCCTGGTGCGCTGCGCGGAAAACGGCATCCCCATCATCGGCAACTTCGGTGCCGCCAACCCGCCCGGCGCGGCGAAGGTGATTGCCAAACTGGCGAAACGGCTCGGCCTGCCGAACCTGAAAATCGGCGTGGTCCACGGCGACGACGTGCGTGACCGTCTCGATACCGCCACCCACGAGGTGTACGAGGCCGACACCGGCCTGGACATGGGCGGCGGCGAAGTGGTCGCGGCCAACGCCTACCTGTCGGCCCGGCCGATTGTCGATGCGCTCAAGGCCGGCGCGCAGGTGGTGGTCACCGGGCGCACCGGCGACCCTTCGCTGGCGCTGGCGCCCCTGATCCACCACTTCGGCTGGGCGTATGACGACTGGGACAGGCTCGCCATCGGCGCCACCGCCGGCCACCTGCTGGAATGCGGCGCGCAGATCACCGGCGGCTATTACTACGACCCCGGCTACAAGGACATTCCCGATCCCGCCAACATCGGTTTTCCGATTGCCGAGGTCCACGCCGACGGACGCCTTTTCATCACCAAGGCATTGCGCACTGGCGGGCTGGTCAACGAGCAGGTGGTCAAGGAACAACTGCTCTACGAAATCCATGACCCGCACCGCTACATCACTCCCGACGTCACCCTGGATTTCTCCGGCGTTACGGTGTGCCAGGCCGGGCCTGATCGTGTGGAAGTAAGCGGGTTTCGAGGCGGCCCGGCGCCGCAGAAGATCAAGGCCACCGTGTGCTTCGACGGCGGCTGGCTGGGCGAGGGGGAGATCTCCTACGCCGGCCCCAACTGCCTGGCGCGCGCCCGCGCCGCCGGGGAGGTGCTGCTGCAACGCCTGAAAATCCGCAAGCTCGATGTCGAGGCCCGTGTCGACCTGATCGGCGTGGCCAGCGTGCATTCCGGTGACGCCGGCAGCCTGTGGCGCGCCGACCAACCAGGCGACGCGCAGGACATCCGGGTGCGCCTGGCGGTCTCGGCACGCACCCAGGACGACGCCGACCAGGCCGCCCGCGAAGCCCTGGCGATGTACTGCTGCGGACCCGCCGGCGGTGGCGGCGTGCGCTGGCGCACCACCCCGCGCATCCGCACCCAGTCCTACCTGATGCTGCCATCCGACCTGGCGCCGGGTTGCACCGTGCACAGCGCCATGGAGATCGACCAATGAACCCGACACCGGACAACGACACACTGGTGCGCCTGCCCCTGCACGAAGTGGCGCACGGCCGCGCCGGCGACAAGGGCAACCGCCTCAACGTGAGCATCATGCCCTACGACCCCGCCGCCTATGCAGTACTCGCCGGGCAGTTGACTGAAGAACGGGTGTTGCGGCTCTATGCCCATCGCGGCGCCACGCGCGTCACGCGCCATGACCTGCCGCTGTTGCCGGCCTTCAACTTCGTCATCGATGACGTGCTCGAAGGCGGCGTCAACGGCAGCCTCAACCTCGATGGCCACGGCAAGAGCAACTCGTTCATACTGCTGGGCATGGAAGTGGACGTGCCGGGCAGATTCGCGCGCGGCGCAGCCAGAAAAATCAAAAGCAACCAGGAGACAGCAGCATGAACAACCCTCACCCATGGATGCGCGCAGCGCATGGTGCCACCACTTTCACCGCGCTTCTGGGCGCCTGTCTGTTTGCGTTTTCCCCCGCGCAGGCGCAAACCCGCGCCTGGCCGGAACGCCCGGTGAAGATCGTCGTGCCGGCGCCGCCCGGCAGCGCCCCGGATGCGATGGTGCGCCTGCTGGGCAACAAGCTCGCCGAATCCTGGGGCCAGACGGTCACCATCGAGAACGTGGTGGGCGCCTCCGGCAACATCGGCACCGACCGCGTCGCCAAGGCACCGGGTGACGGCTACACCCTGCTCTACAACACCATCGGCCCCATCGCCGTGAACGTCACGCTGTTCGCCGGCAAACTGCCCTACGACCCGCTCAAGGACCTCGCGCCGGTGAGCCTGGTGGTGAAGGTACCCAACCTGTTGACGGTTCATCCCGGCCTGCCTTTCAGGAGCGTGCGCGACCTGATCGCCGCCGCCAAGCGCGACGGCGGCAAGATCCGCTACGCCACTGCGGGCCCGGGCACCACGCAGCACCTCTCCGGCGAATTGCTCAACATGCTGGCCGGCCTGCAGATGACCGGCATCCCCTACAAGTCGAGCGCGCAAATGACCACCGACGCCATCGGCGGGCAGTTCGAGCTGATGTTCCACAACGCGCCGGTGGTGCTGCCGCACATCAAGGCGGGCAGCCTGCGCGCGCTCGCCATCACCAGCAACAAGCGCTCGCCGTCTGCACCCGACGTGCCGACCATGATCGAGGCCGGCGTGGACAAGTTCGAGATCACCGCCTGGTTCGGCTTCATGGCCCCCGCCGCGACACCGCCTGCGATCATCCAGAAGGTATCGGCCGATGTCGCGCGCCTGGTTGCCACACCCGAAGTGCAAAACCGCATCCTCGCCGACGCGAGCGAACCGGTGGGCGGCACGCCGGACGAGTACGGCGCCTTCATCCGTGCCGAGATCGCCAAGTGGCGCGAGGTTGTCAGGCAAACCAACATGAAGCCCGAATAGCAGGGCGCATCCGATGCCGGCAGGTGTTGGCGGCAGCGGACCGCTGACCGGATGAAGGCGATGCGCCTGCCGTTCTTCTACGGCTGGGTCATCGTCGCCGTGGCCTTCGTGACCATGGGCGTGGGGGTCAACGCGCGCACCGCGTTTTCGCTGCTGTTCCCGCCCATCCTCGACGAGTTCGGCTGGGAACGCGGCGTGACCGCCGGCGCCTTCTCGTTCGGCTTCCTGCTTTCGGCGGGCCTGAGCCCGCTGCTGGGTCGCCTGATGGACCGCCATGGGCCGCTCATCATGCTCGAGGCCGGCGTCGCCCTGACCGGCGCGGGCCTGTTGCTGGCGGCATGGGTGAGCCAGCCCTGGCACCTTTACGTGACGCTGGGTGTGCTGGTGGGTGCCGGCAGCGTGTGCCTGGGCTACACCGGCCAGGGCCTGTATCTGCCCAACTGGTTCGTCAGGCGCCGCGGCCTTGCGGCGAGCATCGCCTACTCCGGCGCCGGGATCGGCTCGATCATCCTGTTGCCCTGGCTGCAAGGCCTGATCGCGCACGGCGGCTGGCGCGCAGCGGCCACCGCGCTGGGCATCCTGGTGCTGGTGCTGCTCGCGCCGCTCAACCTCCTGATCCGGCGCCGCCCGGAAGACATGGGCCTGGCGCCCGACGGCGACGCCGCGCCCGCCGTCGCCGGCGCCAAGGCGGCAGCCCCCTCCAACATCGTCGACCCGGCCTGGGTGGCGATCGACTGGACGCTCGCCCGCGCGCTGCGCACCCGCCGCTTCTGGTGGATCGCCGCGGGGTATTTCTGCGCGATGTTCTCCTGGTATGCGGTGCAGGTGCACCAGACCCGCTACCTGACCGAGGCCGGCTATTCGCCGATGTACGCGGCCTGGGCGCTGGGCTTCGTGAGCTTCATCGCCATTCCCGGGCAGATCGCGCTGGGCCACATGTCCGACCGGGTGGGCCGCGAATGGGTATGGGCGATCGGCAACGCCGGCTTCGTGCTGTGCTACGCCGCCCTGCTGCTGATGCGCCAGTATCCCGGCCCGGCATTGCTGTGGTTCATGGTGGCGGTGCAGGGCTTTCTGGGCTACGGCCTGACCTCCGTGCTGGGTGCGATCCCTGCCGAGATATTCCAGGGCCGACATTTCGGCAGCATCTTCGGCACCATCATGGGCATCGGTCTGGTCGGCGGCGCATTGGGCCCCTGGCTCGCCGGCGCGCTCTACGACGGCTTCGGCAGCTATGGTCCTTCATTCGCCATCGCGATGGCGGCAAGCTGCTTCGGCATCCTGAGCATCTGGATGGCCGCGCCGCGCAAGGTGCGCGCGGTCGCGGGACGGATCGGGCGCGCCTGATGCGCCGCCCCGTCCGAACGCCTCAGGTGATGACCGTCGGCGCGGTGCGCCCGGTGCGCTCGCGTATACCGGCCAACTGGTCCGCCGCGGCGATCAGCCCGGCCAGCGCGGTCTGCGTCTCGATGCCGTGTTGCGCCGGGTCGGGCTCGAAGCGCTCCAGGTACACCCGCAAGGTGGCACCTTCGGTGCCAGTGCCCGAGAGGCGAAACACGATACGCGAACCATCCGCAAAGCCCACCCGCACGCCTTGTGCGGTGCTGACCGAACCATCGACCGGGTCGGTGTAGGCGAAGTCGTCGGCGCTTGAAACGACGCCCGCGCCGAAGGTACGCCCCGGCAGGCTGGGCAGCGATGCGCGCAATGCCTCCATCAACCCCTGCGCTGCGGCGCTGTCGACGCCTTCGTAGTCGTGGCGCGAATAGTAGTTGCGGCCATGGCGCCGCCAGTGGTCGCGCACGATCGCCTCGACCGATTCGCCGCGCACGGCAAGGATGTTGAGCCAGAACAGCACCGCCCACAGGCCGTCCTTCTCGCGCACATGGTCGGACCCGGTGCCGGCACTCTCCTCGCCGCACAGGGTGACCCGTCCGGCGTCGAGCAGGTTGCCGAAAAACTTCCAGCCGGTGGGCGTCTCGAAACACGGGACGCCGAGTGCCGCAGCCACCCGGTCGACCGCCGCACTGGTAGGCATGGAACGCGCCACACCCTTGAGTCCGGCGGCATAGCCGGGCACCAGGTGGGCATTCGCCGCGATGACGGCCAGGCTGTCGCTGGGGGTGACGATGAAGCGCCGCCCGACGATCATGTTGCGGTCGCCGTCGCCGTCGCTCGCCGCGCCGAAATCAGGCGCCGAGCCGCCTGCGGCGAACATGGTCGCGATTAGTTCTTCCGCATAGGTGGGATTGGGGTCGGGATGCCCGCCGCCAAAGTCCGGCAATGGCACGCCGTTGATGACCGAACCCGCCCGCGCCCCGAGCCGCCCGAGCAGCAGTTCATTGGCATACGGCCCGGTCACGGCATGCATGGCATCGAAGCAGATCGAGAAATCCGGCCGGGCCAGCAGGCGGCCGATGGCAGCGAAGTCGAACAGGCGCTCCATCAGCTGCGCATAGTCGGCCACCGGGTCGATCACCTCGACCTGCATGGCGCCAAGCGTGACCGAGCCGAGGGTGGACAGGTCGATGTCCGGCGCTGCGATGCTGAAATAGCGGTCGATGGCGAGCGAGCGCTGGTAGATGGCCTCGGTGATCTTCTCGGCCGCCGGGCCGCCATTGGATGCGTTGTACTTGATGCCGAAATCGCCATCCGGCCCGCCGGGATTGTGGCTGGCCGACAGGATGATCCCGCCGAACGCGCCGCGGCCGCGGATCACGCAACTGGCCGCCGGGGTCGAGAGGATGCCGTGCTGCCCGACCAGCACCCGGCCGAAACCGTTGGCCGACGCCATGCGCAGGATGGTCTGGATGGCGCTGTCGTTGAAGTAGCGCCCGTCGCCGCCCAGCACCAGCGTCTGGCCGGCGAAGTTTTCGAGGGAATCGAAGATGGCCTGCACGAAGTTTTCAAGGTAGCCGGGTTGCTGGAATACCGTCACTTTCTTGCGCAGGCCGGAGGTGCCGGGGCGTTGACCGGCGATGGGTTGTGTCGGAATGGTCAGGATGTTCATGCGGGTTTCCATAGGCAGGACGGATGCTCTCGATGCTGGAAGGGCGGACACAGCCCTTATTTCAACGCCTTGATCGGCTTCTGCGCCGTGCCATAGCGCTCGCGCAAAGGCGCATGTCCGAGCGGCGGAAACTCCACCAGCGCCTCGGGCACCTTGCGTTCGGGAATCTGGTCGAGCAGGTGGCGGATCATGGTGAGTCGGCCACGGCGCTGGTCGTTGAAGTCCACCAGCGTCCAGGGCGCCTTTTCGGTGTGCGTGGCCTTGAGCATGGCATCGCGCGCCCGGCCGTACTCGGCATACTTTTCGCGCGCCTTGACATCGATGGAACTGAGCTTCCAGCGCTTGAGCGGGTCGGCCTGGCGCTCGGTGAAGCGCTTTTCCTGCTGCGCCTGGTCCACCGTGAGCCAGTACTTCAACAGCAGGATGCCGTCATCGACCAGCAGCTTCTCGAATGCCGGCGCCTGCCTGAGGAATGCCCGGGTTTGGGCTTCGGTGCAAAACCCCATCACGCGCTCGACACCCGCGCGGTTGTACCAGCTGCGGTCGAACAGCACGATCTCGCCGGCCGCCGGGAGGTGCGCCACGTAGCGCTGGAAATACCACTGGGTTGCTTCGCGCTCCGAAGGCTTTGCAAGCGCCACGGTGCGGCACTGGCGCGGATTGAGCGTTTCGGCGATCGCGGAGATGACCCCTCCCTTGCCCGCCGTATCCCGGCCCTCGATTACCACCGCGATGCGGTGACCGGTGTGCTGCAGCCAGCGGGCCACGTCGTTGAGTTCGAGCTGCATGGCGCCAAGCTGTTCGTAGTACTCGTCCTTGCCAAGCCTGTCGGTCTTGCCATTCTTCGGCACTTTCATATCCGGCTCCTGATTTCTAACTGTTTCGACTGCCAACCGGCGAAGGCAAATCCCGCGACCACCTCACCGCTGCGCCTGCGCCAAAACCGAATACACCGGCACTGCCGCCCCCTTGCCCTTGAACTGCACATCCCCCACCGGCTGGGTGGGCACGCGTGCGTCGAGCGCCGCATGGGTACTGCCGTCGATCAGGATGTCACGCCCGGCGGCCTTGGTGTGCGCCTCCAGGCGCGCCGCCAGGTTTACTGTGTCGCCGATGCAGGTGTAGGTGGCGCGCTCCTCGGTACCGGTATACCCGGCCACCACCTCGCCGGAAGCGATGCCGATGCCGATGCGGATCGGCTCCTTGCCCAATGCCATGCGCTCGACATTGAACATGCCGACGGTCTCGATCATGTCGAGCGCCACGCGCACCGCAGCCAGCGCGGGTTCGGCCAGCGGCAGCGGCGCACCGAAAATGGCCATCAACCCGTCACCTATCATCTGGTTGACCACCCCGCCGTGCGCGGCGATGGCGTCGAACATCAGCGCATAGTAGGTGTTGAGCAGGTCGATGGTTTCTTCCGGCGGCTGCGATTCGCACAGCGAGGTAAAGCCGCGGATGTCGGAGAACATCACCGTGCATGCAATCCGTTTGCCACCCAGGGCAAAGCCGGATTTCTGCAGGTCCTCCGCCACGGCGGAGGTGGCGAAGCGGCGCACCATGTCCTTTTGCTGGTCGCGCAGGCGCTTTTTTTCGAGGCTGGAATTGATGCGCGCCTTGAGAATGACCGGGTTGACCGGCTTTTGCAGGAAGTCGTCGGCCCCCAGCTCCAGACAGCGCACCACATGGGCCACGCCTTCCAGCGAACTGGTGACGATGACCGGCAGGTCACGCAACTGCGCGTCCGCCACCATGTGCTCCAGCACCTGGAAGCCGTCCATCTCGGGCATTTCCATGTCCAGGAGCAGCAGGTCGAAGGCCTCGGCGCGCAGCATTTCCAGCGCGCGCACGCCATTCTCGGCGCTGGCCACCTTGTGTCCCTGCAGTTCGAGGCTGCGCGCCAGCAGAAGCCGGTTGACCTTGTTGTCGTCGGCCACCAGCAGGCGGGCACCGCGTTCAGCCACCGATGATCTCCTTGAGCGCGGCGGCCACCTTCTGGTACTCCACTTCAAGCGCATCCACCGGTGCCGCATCGGTGACCAACCCGCCCAGTTCGACCTCGCGCGCCAGCGCACCTAGGCGGGTGGCGCCGAAGGTGATGCTGTTGGTCTTGAGCGAATGCGCGGCGCGCCGGAAGGCATCCGCCGTACCTGCAGCCTGGGCGGCGCGCAATTCGGCCAGCATGCCGGGCGCCTCTTCCATGAAAGTGCCGGCCAGTTCGGCGGCGAATTCGGCGCCGGCGGTGTCGGCCAGTTCGTTGTAGACGGCCATGTCGATGACGGGTTCGCTCATTATTGGTCCTTGCGGGCGGTCACGTTGCCCAGGGCATTGATCAGTTCGTTCACGCGGATCGGCTTGGTGATGTAATCGTCCATGCCGGCGGCGAGGCACATTTCGCGGTCGCCCTGCATGGCGTTGGCCGTCATCGCCACGATGCGCGGCCGTTTCCCGGGTGGCCAGGTGGCGCAGATGCGACGCGTGGCGTCCAGGCCATCGAGTTCCGGCATCTGCACATCCATCAGCACCAAGTCATAGGCCTGGCGACCGACGGATTCCACCGCTTCCAGCCCGTTGGAGGCGATGTCGGCGCGGTAGCCCATTTGCTGCAGCAGCCGCGTGGCAAGCTTCTGGTTCACCAGGTTGTCCTCCGCCAACAGGATGCGCAGCGGGTGGCGAACGCCCATTTCCGGGTCCATCTGGGTCTTGGCCGGCGCGACCGCAGCGGTCCTGGTGACCACCTCGCGGGCCAGGAGGCTCACCAGCGTGTCGAACAGCTGGGACTGGCGCAAGGGCTTGGCCAGGTAGGCCTTGAAGACGCCGTCGTTGTCATCCGCCTCCCGCCGGCCGAGCGAGCTGAACAGCACCAGCGGCAGCCCGGCGTTGCCCTTGTGGATGGAACGCGCCAGGGTCAGGCCATCCATCTGCGGCATGTGCATGTCGAGGATGCCCACGTCGAAGCGCTCGCCTTCGGCCATCCATTGCAGGGCCTGGTGCGGGAATTCGGTGTCGCGCGCGGTCATGCCCCACTTGCCCGCCTGCAGCGCGAGGATGCGGCGATTGGTGGCGTTGTCGTCGACGATCAGCATGCGTTTTCCCGCCAGCTCCGCCTGCACGCCCACCAGGTCGCGCGAGCGGGTCGGCGGCAGGTGGGCCTTCTGCACCTGGATGGTGAACTGGAAGGTCGAGCCATGGCCCAGGCCCGCGCTTTCCACCCACATGGTGCCGCCCATCAGTTCGGCCAGGCGCTTGGAAATGGCCAGGCCCAAGCCGGTGCCGCCGTACTTGCGGGTGGTGGAGGAATCCGCCTGCGAGAACGACTGGAACAGCCGCCCCTTACCTTCTTCAGACAGGCCGATGCCGGTGTCGCGGATGGCGAAGTTCAGTTCCAGGTTCTCGCCCGCCAGCGGCTTTGCGCTCACGGTCAGCACCACCTCGCCCTTCTCGGTGAACTTGACCGCGTTGGCCAGTAGGTTCAGCAACACCTGTCGCAGGCGGGTCAGGTCGCCATTGATGGCGCTGGGCAACTCGCCTTCGAACACATAGGCCGTATCGAGGTGCTTTTCGGTGGCGCGCGTGCTGATCAGATCCAGCGCCGACTCCACACAATCGCGCAGGTCGAACGGGTGCATCTCGATATCCATGCGCCCGGCCTCGATCTTGGAGAAATCGAGGATGTCGTTGATGATCGTGAGCAACGCATCGCCGGAATCGCGGATGGTGCCGGCATAGTCGCGCTGCTCATCGTTGAGCGGCGTATCGAGCAGCAGGCCGCTCATGCCGATAACGGCGTTCATCGGCGTGCGGATCTCGTGGCTCATGGTGGCCAGGAACGCGCTCTTGGCTTCGTTGGCGGCCTCGGCGGCGGCGCGGGCGTCTTGCGCCTCTTTGAACAAGCCTGCGTTCTGGATTGCGATGACGGCCTGGCTTGCGAAGGTCTCTAGCAGGCTCATTTCCTTCGCGGTGAATGTCCGCGGTGGAACGCGGTTGACGTTGATCGAGCCGATGCCGCGCCCTTCCCAGAACATCGGCGCCACCATCTGAGAGCCGTTCTTGCCCCGTTGTTGCCACATCTGTCGCATCACTACGGGCACGCCCACGCCATTGAGGATATCCGGAAAGTGCGCGACACGCCGATCGCGGAACGCGATCTCGAGAGCGCTTCCGGCCAGCGGGATGGGATACAAGACCCTTACCTGGGCGAGGTCAAGTCCAATACCCGCACCGTAGTGCACCAGTCCGTCTTCTCCGACCAACTGGATGGTCATTCCATGGCCATCGAACAGGGTGCGGCATTTCTCGAGGATCTTGTCGAAAACCGGTGCCTTGTCGGCCACCGAATTGCTGATGACCTGCAATACCTCTGCGGTGGCGATCTGCTGCTCCAGCGCCTCTTTCGTTTCGTTGAACAGGCGCACGTTCTCGATGGCGATGGCAGCCTGGTCGGCAAAGGTTTGCAGCAAGGCGACGGAATGCGCGGCGAAGGGTCCGGGTTCGCGGCGCGTGACGCTGATCATGCCGATCGCGACGCCCTCGCGCATCATTGGGGTCCATATCGCACTGCGAAAGCCGCGCTTTCGAGCCATCAAAAGCAGGTCGGGCCTCGATGCCCAATCCATCTCTATATCCGTCACCTGGACTACCTTGCCCTCGACGATGCGCGCGCCTACCGGATTGTCGGAAAGGTGCATCGGAAATGACGCCTTCAAAACTTCGTCCGCCAACTCACTTACAGGGGTGAAGGCCACCAGATGCAGATCGCCGTCCACAATACGAAATGCCGAAGTTGCAAAACCGTTCATCAAGCGATTCGAGCTTGCGGCAATGGCGTCGAACACCGGTTGCACGTCCGACGGGGAACTGGCGATGACTTTGAGAATATCGGCGGTCGCGGTCTGCCGCTCCAGCGCCTCGGTGGTCTCGTTGAACAACCGCGCATTCTGGATCGCGATCACCGCCTGGCTGCCGAAAGTCGTCAGAAGCTCGATTTCATTTACCGCGAATCCACCCACCTCCGGCCGCATGACCGAGATCGCCCCCACTGTCTGTCCGTCGCGCACCATCGGCACTGAAAGCACGCTGCGATAACCTGTGCTCACCGCAACGGGCTTGGTCCGGTATTCGGAGTCCGGCATGTCAAGTACGTCGTGCGAACTTGCGACGACGCCGTCTCGCACGGCACGCGCCGTGATCGATCCGCTGCCCGGCTTCATCGGAAATAGTGCGCGCGTAGCGGCCACCCCATCAGGATTGACACCGAACGAACTGGCCACATGGATGAGGTCGCCGTCGTAGGTGAACACCATGCCGTAGGAAGCGCCGGTGAGCCGCGCCGCGCGCTCGGCAATAACGTCGAACACCGGCTGCGTATCGTCCATGGAACTGCTGATCACCTGCAAGACTTCAGACGTGGCAGTCTGCCGCTCCAGCGCCTCGCTGGTTTCGCGGAAAAGCCGGGTGTTCTCGATGGCGATCACCGCCTGGTCGCGAAACGATTCAGCCAGCGCAATCGCCTTGTCGTTGAACGCGTTGGAACGCTTGCTACCCAGCAAAAGGAGGCCGAGGCAGGCGTCGCCGCGCAGCAACGGCAAATAAAGCGCGGAGTTGAGCCCAAGCTGTTCGTGCCGGACCTGCTCATGGGGTGGCAGCGTGATCGCCGACCAGTCACGCACATGTAGCATGGACTTGGAAACGATGGCCCGCGAAGGAAAGTTCGCTTCCGGGTCCACCGGCATCACCTGCGTGCCCGGTACCGGCGTCAGGCCGGCCGGCGTCGCCATAGCCTTTGGCAAATAGGTGTCGCCGTTCACGATTTGCACAAGAGCGATATCGCAGCCCAGGCGCTTGACCGCGGTGGTGACGATCGCATCGAACACCGGCTGAACGTCGGTTGGCGAGCCGCTGATGACACGCAGGATGTCGGCACTAGCGGTCTGATGCGCGAGCGCCTCTTGCGTCTCCTTGAATAGCCGCGCGTTCTGGATCGCGATCACCGCCTGGTCGGCAAAGGTCTGCAGCAACTGCTTTTCCTTGTCCGACATCGCGCCCGGCGAAGCTGAGGTTACGGCGATGACGCCGATGCCCCTGCCTTCATGCACCAGGGGCGCGGCGGCCAGGGCGCGAAAGTCGAGCTTGCCGGCGTTTTGTTGCGCGAACAGCGGGGCATCCGGCGCCATGGTGTCCGCGACTTCAAACACCTTGCAGTCCAGGACCGCCCTGCCCACCGTGCTGTCGTGGTCGACCTGCATGACACGACGCGGGTGATCGAGAGGAAACGTCATTCCGCCCGATGCGAGGAAAACCATATTGCCTCCGACGACGATCCCGAGGGACACGGTGCGTCCGGCGAACAATCGCTCGGCGCTGGCCGTGATTGCACAGAACACCGGCATATCATCGGTTGGCGAACCGCTGATCACCTTGAGGATCTCGGCGGTCGCCGTCTGTTGTTCCAGCGCCTCGCGGGTTTCCTGCATGAGCCGCGCATTCTTCATCGCGATCTGCGCCTGCGCCGCGAACGACTGCACCAATACGATCTGCGCCTCACTGAACGGACGCACCTCGTGCCGCACGAGGGCGAACACGCCGGCCACCGCGCCGGCCCCGTCGAACAACGGCACGCCGAGGTAGGTGCGAATGCGCCCGATTTCAGCGCTGGCGACGAAGAAGGGATAGCCCTCTTGGTAGCCCTTTGTAGCCAGCATGTCTGGTACTTGAAGGTAGGCTCCGCGTTCCGCTTTTCTGCCCAGCAGGTAGGCCAAGGGATGCTCTCCTTGCATCCGCGGATCGTCCATATAGCCCAGCGGGCTGTTGCTGTGCCCGCCGTAATGGGCGAGCTCTCCATCGACATGCCAGAGGGCACCGCTATCGGCCCCGCACATGCGTGTGGCCCGCTCGATGATGGCATCGAAAACCGGGTTCAGGTCACCCGGCGAGGCGTTGATGACCTGCAGGACCTCGGTGGTCGCGGTCTGCCGCTCCAGCGCCTCGCGGGTCTCGTTGAACAGCCGCGTGTTCTGGATCGCGATCACCGCCTGGTCGGCAAAGGTCTTGAGGAGCGCCTGCTCCTTGTCGCTGAAGGGGCGCGGCGGAATTCGCACCAGATGGATGGTGCCGATGCCACGGTTCTCGCGCAACATGGGCGCGATGAGCATCGAAAAGTTGCCGACCCTTTGCGTGATCGACCGCATCGTGTCCGGAACGCCTGGTCCATTGGCCATATCAGGGTAGTGGATGACCTGGCGCTTCCTGATCGGGTAGGACTGATAGGACTGCTTTAGCGGACGGGGGTAGCCCTCGTTGAGCGCCTCCCAGGCCATGTCGGTTTGTTCTTTCGAAAAGCTCCCCGAGGTGGTCATGTGGGCATGGCGCACCATGCCGTCGTCGTCGATCAGTGACACCACGATCTGGTCGGATGAGAACAAGGGCTGGCATGCGGCAGCGATGGCCCTGAACACCGGCTCGGCGTCCTCGACCGAGTTGCTGATGACGTTAAGGACCTCGGCCGAAGCGCGCTGCTGCTCGAGCGCCTCCTGGGTCTCGCGGAACAGTCGAACGTTATGGATCGCTATGACGGCCTGGTCGGCGAATGCCTGCAGCAGGGCGACATGCGCGTCAGCAAAAATCCCCGTTTCACGCCGGGTCACACTGATCATGCCAATCGGTTTGCCCTCGTGCAGCAGTGGACAGAACAGCATGCTGCGATAACCACGGGAACGCGCCAGATCACGCACGGACGGCTCTGCCTCCGTATCGGGAATCTGCGTGACGCGTCCGTCGCGAAAGTCCGCGGACCACGATGCACCAAGCGGTCGAGGGTACCGTGCCTTGAGCATGGCGTCGGCCTCCGCGTTGGTAGGCGTGAATGCCATCAGGTGTAGCAGGTCATCGAATACGCGAAACACCGCCGTCGAAAAACCACCGAGAAGGCGGTTCGAACTCGCTGCAATGGCCTCAAATACCGGCTGCACGTCCGAAGGGGAACCGGCGATAACCTTGAGTATTTCTGCCGTCGCTGTCTGGCGCTCCAGCGCCTCGTTGGTTTCCTTGAACAGTCGTGCATTCTCGATCGCGATCACTGCCTGATCGGCAAAGGTCTGAGCCAGCGCCACTTCGCCTTCATCGAACGCGCCGGTCGCGGCGCGCAGGATGGCAATGCAGCCGATCGCCCCGCCGCCCCGCAACAGCGGCACGAACAAGCAGGACTGGTAGCCCAGCGCGATGGCCAGGTCGCGCATGCGCGGGAATCGCGTCGCTGATTCCTCGGCATTCGGCACGTTCACCACGGCAGCGTCGAGAACGCACGCACCGGAACCGCTGCCGTGATCCAGCGGCCATGGCTTGACGGGTCCTGTGCTGCCATCGGGGTCGGCGTCGGCGTATGCAACGCTCTCGAGCAAGTTTCCATTGGCCATCACCAATCCGACCGCCTTGCCGCTGTAAAGCCGCTGGCAACTCTTCACGATTGCGTCGAATACCGGCTGGGTATCGGTGACCGAACCGCTGATGACTTTCAGTATTTCCGCCGTCGCGGTCTGCCGCTCGAGCGCTTCCTGCGTCTCGTTGAACAGGCGCACGTTCTCGATGGCGATGACGGCCTGGTCGGCGAACATCGTCACCAGCTCGATCTGCCGCTCGCTGAAGGCCTCGACCCGCTGACGGGCGATGGCGAAAACGCCCAGCAGCCTGCCCTCGCGCAGCATCGGCACGCCCAGCATGGTGCGCACGCCGCCGACCTCGGCCTCGTCCTTGACCGCGTATTCGGGGTCGGCCATCGCATCGATGATGTGCACGGTACGGCGCTCGACCCCGGCGCGACCCACCAAGGTGTCACGATTCAGTTCGATACGCGCATTGCGCTCGATCTCCACGTAGGCGGGATTGATACCGACGCCGACATCCCAGTAGAAGGCCGTGCCGTCGAAGCGAAAGTACGAAGCAGCGTCGGCACGGCACAGCCGCGCCGCGGAAGAGGCCAGCGAACTCTTGACCGCCTGCACGTCGAAGGTGGTGCGGCTGATCGCGCGGAGCACATCGGAAGTCGCGGTCTGGTAGCTAAGCGACTCCTCGAGCTCGCGCGAGCGCGCCTGCTCGGACTCGAACAGGCGCACGTTCTCGATGGCGATGACGGCCTGGTCGGCAAAGGTCTGCAGCAGCTTGACCTGCCGTTCCGGGAACTGCCCCGGCTCCGGGCGGCCCACGACGATCGACCCGATGACGCGGCCGTCCTTCAACATCGGCACGGCCAGATTGCTGCGGTAGCCGGCCTGCGCCGCCGGGCCCTTGAGGTCGTAGTCGGGATCGAGACTCACATCGGCGATCTCCACCGGGACGCGGTCGCGGATGGCGCGGCCGCTCAGGGAAGCATTCGTCGGCCGCACCGGAAAGGCGCCGCGCATCGCTTCGTCGCCTTCGCGCGACACGCCACGGAAGGCCACCAGGTGCGCCCACTCGCCGTCGAAGCGCGTGACCAAGGCCACAGTGGCGCCGCATAGCGCCTTGGCGCGCTCGGCAATCCCGTCGAACACCGGCTGCACATCCGACGGCGAGCTGGCGATCACCTTCAAAATCTCGGCCGTGGCGGTCTGGCGCTCCAGCGCCTCGTTGGTTTCGCGGAACATCTTCGCGTTCTGGACCGCGATGGCGGCCTGGTCGGCAAAGACCTTGAGCATGCCGATCTCGCGCGGTGTGAACGGCCGCATGTCCATGCGCAGCGCGGCGATGGTGCCCAGGACGTGGTCATGCGACACCATGGCCGCGCTGAGCATCGAGGCATTGCCGCCCATCGCGGCGGCACCGGCACGCACGGCGTCCGGCACGCCCGGGCCATGCAACACGTCGGGCCAGTACGACGGCGCGCCGGTCACCAGGCCACGCACCATGGCCGGCCGGGGAAACAGGCTGCGCAGCGCGTCGGACCGCGGCCCGCTGCCGGCACGCCAGTAGATCCGGCCATCCTCTCCGACCGAACCAATGGCAAGTTCCGAGCCGGGCAACAGCTGCGCCATGCTGGCGCATATGGTGTCGAACACCGGTTGGGCATCCGACACCGACTTGCTGATCACCCCCAGCACGGCGGCCAGCGCCTGCTGACGTTCCAGAGCCTCCTGCGTCTCGTTGAACAGGCGCACGTTCTCGATGGCGATCACGGCTTGATCACCAAAGGACTCCAGGAGGGCGATTTCCCGATCCGAAAAAGCACCGGCCGTGGCGCGGAAAACAATAAGAACGCCGATGCATTCGCCCCGGCGCATCAAGGGCAGCATGGCGGATGCAGGCCAGCCGGTACGCTCGAAAACCATCTTTTCGTGCGGCGGAAGTTCGACCTTGCTCCAGTCAGGAATGTGCAATAGCTGGCCGCTCGCGAAGACCCGCGACGGGAAGTTTTCCTCAGGATTGATCGGCACAAGCTGTTCCGCGGAATGCCCCATCGGCCGTGCTTCCGCTTCCCCGACGTTGGCCACCGCTGCCCGCCTGAAGGCTTCACCTTCCTTGGTCAGCACGACCGCGCGCGCGCACGAGATCAGGCTCACGCACGTGTTGACGATCACGTCGAACACTGGCTGCACGTCCGAGGGCGAACTGGCGATCACCTTGAGGATTTCCGCCGAGGCGGTCTGTCGTTCCAGCGCCTCCTGCGTCTCGTTGAACAGGCGCACGTTCTCAATGGCGATCACGGCCTGGTCGACGAAGGATTCGGCGAGCGAAACCTCCCTGGCATCGAACGCGCCGGCCTGCCCGCGCCACAGCACGAGCACCCCGATGCACTCATCCCCTCGCAGCATCGGCAACATGAGCGAGGTCTTGAGTCCATGCATCTTGAAGACACCCACCTCATGCGACGGAAGGTCGATGGCGGTCCAGTCCGGAATATGCAGCGCCGTCTTGCTGGTGATCACACGGGACGGAAAGTTCGCTGCCGGGTCGATGCGCACGGAGCGGTGGCGCAGGTCCATCGCGAAACCTTCGCTGTTGGCCAGGGCCACCGGAAAGTAGGTTTCCGAGTCACAGCGCAGCACCATCGCGCGGTCGCAGAACAGGAGGCGCATCGCCGACCCGACGATCGCCTCGAACACCGGCTGTACGTCTGAAGGTGAACTCGCGATTACCTTGAGTATGTCCGTGGTCGCCGTCTGGCGCTCCAGGCCTTCCCGCATTTCCTTGGACAGGCGCGCGTTCTCGCCGGCGATTCTGGCCTGATTCCGCTGGGACGCCTGCAATTCATGCGTACGGACCCGCGCCTCATGCAGCAGGCCTTCGCTCCAGATGGCATTGTCGAGCGCGACGGCCGCCTGCGACGCGAGCGTCGCGAGCAAGTCACGATCCTCGTCCCCGAACCGGCCAAAAGCCCCTTCGATGTCCGCGTACAGGAACGCCAGCAGGCGCTTTTGCGCCAGCATCGGCACCACCAGGCAGGAACGCTGGTGTTCCGGCAGCACACCCTCCGGGCCATGGCGCAGGCGTGCCTCACCTGTCTGGCGGGCTTCATCCATCCAGGGAGTGATGGCCGCAAGCAGAACCTGCTCGTCCTCGCCCGCCGGCAGCCTGCTGCCGGCGACCTGCACCGCGCCATCCTCTTCCAGCGCCAGCAACACCCGCTGCGCGCGACACAGCCTTGCCGCCTCCTTGACCAGGAAATCCCGCACCGCCTTGGGCGTACGCAGCGTTGCCAGCTTGATGCCGGCGTCGACCAGTCGCCTGAACGGATCGCCACGGCGCGCCGGAACGGACTTGCGGACTGCGGATTTCAGGGCTTTGGGCGTCTTGCGCGTCATGTCACCTTTCCTCGTCACGGGCAACTCGCAACGGCTGAAAACGGGCCGGAATAGTCCGGCCGCAGCAGGTTAGCATCCGCAGGGCACGGCGTTGAATCAACGGCTGATTTTCGCATCGTCCAAGCCCATAATCGGGGCTTGCTGCAAAGGAAATGGTGCCTTATGCCTGCAGGTGAATCAAAACGCAGCACAAGCGCCGCTGGCCGTGGTACGTCGGCGGCAGCCTGGCTGCCGCGGGTGTTGTGGCCGCTGCCCGGCATGCTCATGGGCGCCGCGATCGGGTTTCACCTTTACTTCCGTCAGCCCGGGCTCAACACCGACACCGCGGCACCGCTCATTCTTGCCGCCTTTTGGGCCCTGGGAGGCATGCTGTTGGGCGCATTGTGCACGACCGGTGCCGGCTGGCTGATCGAACTGGTCATGCGCCGCATATTGCCCGGCATGCCGCTGGTCGCCGGCGGTGTTGCGCTTGCCTGCCTGACCGGCCTGTGCCTGGCGCTCTACGCGCCGATCGAGAGCCGCCTGCCCACGCTGTTGTGGCCCGGGAAGCAGCAGGCACCGGTCCGCCCGCCTCCCCCTCGGGAATCAGCGTGCAAACAGGTACCGCCGGCCGATGCGAAGGGGCGCCAGGCATGGGAGCTGGAGTGTCGTTGAATGGTTTCGCCGGGCAAGCGCCCGATGGCGATGGGCAGCGCCCGGGAAACGGCACGGCCGTCCCGGCACGCACCGCGAGACATCGTCCTGCGCTATTCGAAGGCGAACAACTTCTCGAAATGGGCGTTGGCGAGCACGTCGCGCACCGCACCCGGACGGGTTCTCAAGCTCACCGCCTTGCGCACCGCATTGGCCTTTTCGCGCAGCAGGATCAGCATGGAAAGTGCCGCGCTGTCGATATAGGAAACTTCGCTCAAGTCGACCTCGACCTTGGTATCACAGGAGGAAGTGACGGCGCTGTCGCACGCCTGGCGAAACGCCCGGGTCGCCTTGTCGTCAAAACTCCCCGACAGCGCGATATGCGCGATGCCGTCGAAACTGAACCCGCGCACGTCCATGGCGAGCCCTCCGGTCCACGTAGAGGCCGCAAGTGTCCACCATGGCCGGGGATTCGCTTGGGACGAAAAGAAAGGTAAAGACAGCCCAATTCGGCGTCTCGGTCCCATACGCCCGGGCGCGACTACTTCACCGGGATCGGTCGCCCGCGCTCCACCGCCACCGCCGTCACGCTGTTCTGCGGACTGCCGTCGATGAGCCGGTCGGAATAAGTCAGGTACACCAGCGCATTGCGCCGGGTGTCGACCATGCGCACGATGCGCAACTTCTTGAACAGCACCGACATGCGCTCGCTGAACACCTCTTCCTGTTGCGGCAAGGCGGCGGCGAAGCTGATCGGCCCCACCTGGCGGCATGCGATCGAGGCTTCGGCACGGTCTTCGGCCAGGCCCAGCCCGCCCTTGATGCCGCCGGTGCGCGCCCGCGAGACGTAGCAGGTGACGCCAGCGACACCCGGGTCGTCGTAGGCCTCAACCACTACCTTGTGGTTCGGACCGATCAGCTGGAAGGCAGTGCTGACGCTGCCGATATCCTCGGCTTGCGCCGCGAGCGGCATCACTGTCAAGGCGAGGGCGGAAAGCAGATGTCTCATCAGGGTCAGCCCTCCACCGCACGCAGGAATTCCTGGCGGAACTCGTGGTTGTCCTCGAAGCAGCCGGCAAAGGCCTGGGTGCGCACGCGCTCGTCGCCGCGGCGGTCCTCGCCAAGCAGCAGACACAGCTGCTCGGCTTCGATCACACAGGCCGCGCCCCTGGCCTCGCCATGCGTCACCAGGGCCTCGGCGATGTCGCGGGTCATCCACTCCTGGTAGGTGAAGCGGTGGCCGATGGCGTCCACCAGGCGCGCGATGCGCCCGAAGCCGTGCAACCTGCCCCCCGGTATGTAAGCCACATGCGCCACGCCGCGAAACGGCACCAGGTGGTGCGGGCACACGCCGTGAATGGCGATGCCGCGGATGGTCACCATGTCCTGACGCGGATCGGCGAATCCCTTGCCCAGCACCGCCGCCGGGTCGATCGCATAGCCACCCAGCAGGCGCTTTTCCCACAGCTCGCGCACCCGCCGCGGCGTCATGCCGGTGTGCGAGCCTTCCGGCGCGACACCGCAGGCGCGCAGCAGGTCCTCGATGGCCTTCTCGAAGGCGAGGCCGTCGAACGCGCCGCTGCGCGGAATGCCCAGGCCGCCCGGCAAAGCGGGCGGATGATCGTGATCGCTGCATTCGGACATCAGGTCTCCTTGCGTAAGTGATGCACTGCGCCAACTGCGGGGCATGCTACGCTCCCCTTTAGCAGGCCGCGACGACGGCGCAAACCGAGGAGACGGATGATGACAGCAATTCTGGGCAGCGGCGAGCATCGCTATCGGGTGGTTGAGGACTGGGCCAGACTGCCGGAGGGTTGGGAGCTCAAGGACGTGGCCGCCGTGGCGGTCGACAGCCGCGACCAGGTGTACGTGTTCAATCGTGGCGCGCACCCGATGATCGTGTTCGACCGCGACGGCAACTTCCTGCGCTCCTGGGGGGAAGGCACGTTTCCGCGCGCTCACGGCTTGCATATCGACGCCAACGACATCCTCTACTGCACCGACGACGGCGGGCACTTCGTGCGCAAGTGCACCACCGATGGCAAGGTGCTTCTGGAGATCGGCGTGCCCGGCAAGCCGGCGCCCTACATGAGCGGCGACCCGTTCCACCGCTGCACCCATACCGCGCTTTCGCCCGACGGCGACATTTACGTCAGCGACGGCTACGGCAATGCGCGGGTGCACAAGTTCTCACCCGACGGCAAGCTGCTGTTCTCGTGGGGCGAGCCGGGCACCGACCCGGGCCAGTTCAACATCGCGCACAACATCGCCACCGACCCGGAAGGCTGGGTCTATGTGGCTGACCGCGAGAACCACCGCGTCCAGGTGTTCGACGACAAGGGCCGCTATGAGACCCAGTGGGTCAACATGCACCGCCCCTGCGGCCTGTTCTGCTGCAAAGGCGCCAAGCCGCAATTCATCATCGGCGAACTGGGCCCCGGCATGGCGGTCAACCGCGCCATGCCCAACATCGGGCCGCGGCTGTCGATCGTCGACGGGCAGGGAAAACTGATTGCGCGCCTGGGCGGCGAGGCAGGGCCGGGGCTGGAAACCGGCAAATTCGTCGCCCCGCACGGCCTGGCGGTCGATTCGCGCGGCGACATCTACGTGGGCGAGGTCAGCTACACCGAATACCCGCGATTGTTCCCGGACCAGGTGGTCCCGTGGCGCATGCGCTCGCTGCAAAAGCTGGAAAAAGTGACCTGAATCAGGCTGGCCGCATCTCCCTCGCGATGCACCTGGCGAGTTCGCCCTGCGGCGTCTCCAGCAATTGCATGATGGTGTAGTGGTCGCGACCCGCTAGGTTGACAAGGCGAGCGTCGGCACCTGAATCCGCGCAGTGCCGCACGAATGACTCGGACTGGCCGATGAATCCCTGCGTTTCGGCGCCCCCGACGACGACGCTCAGGCGTACCGGCCGGCATGGCGCCTGGCGCATCGGGCTCATTGGCGCGACCTGTTCGGGCCGCAGGCGGATCTCCTTGTTCACCGAAATCGACAGCACCGGCTCCAGTTCGTAGACGCCACTGATGAGGAGCGCGGCAGAAGGCATGCCGGGTGCTTGGGTGGCTTCATCGCCATGGCGCGCCAGCGCGGCCGCAATCAGGTGCGCACCGGCCGAATGTCCGGAGGCCGTGTAGCGGGAGGGGTCCGCTCCCCATTCCCGCGCGTGGTCATGCACCCAGGCAAGACCGGCATGCACCTGCTCGACAATGGCCGGCAGTTCCACCTGCGGGCAGAGGTCGTAGTTCATCACCACCGTGGTGATGCCAAGCGGCACCAGGGCGTCGGCGATGTAACTGCAGTCACTCTTGTCGCGGCCGCGCCAATAGCCACCGTGCAGGAACACGTGCACCGGCGCCCCGGGTCGCGCGGCGCGAAACACGTCGAGGGTTGCAAGCGGGCCGCTGCCGTAGCGCACATCCGGCAGCGGTTGATGACGTTCGCGTGCGGCCGCAGAGAGGCGCGCGAAGCGCGCGGCGTGTTCCTCGACATTGGCCACCGCCTTGCGCGGATTGAACTGGGTTTCGATGTCCATGGAATGCATGGCTGCCCCGCACAGTGAGGGTTCGGAAACAAACGTGGCGCCCGCAGGCGCCACGTTTGCAACTGGAGTGGATGGCTCAGGCGCCGCGCATGCGCGGCAGGATGCGCAGGGCGTTCTCCCGTTCGATGGCGCGCAGGTCGGCGCCACTGAAAACCTCCGCCAGGCCCTTGGTGTGTTCTGCTGCCGTCCGATAGGGGTAGTCGGTGCCGTAGACAATGTTTGACACCGGGATGAACTTGGTCAGCGATGCCATCGCAATCGGGTTGGATGCCTGCGCGGTGTCGTAGTAGAACTGGCGCAGTTCGGAGAGCACTCGATCTGCATCGAAACCCGGACGCGCATAGGGCGGACGATTCATCTGAACGAGGAATCGTTCCGTCACCGCGCTGATCGTGCCACCGGCGTGCGAGAAGATGAAGTTGATGTCCTTGCAGCGCCGCGCCGTGCCGGAAAACACCAGGCTGGCGATGGTGCGAGTGGTATCGGTGCCGTACTCGATGATCACCGGTGCGATGCCGCTGCCGGTGTTGACGCAGCATGCAGGGTCGTTCGGGTGGGTGTAGGCGGTGGCCTTGCGGCGATGCAGTTCGTCCATCACCGGGGCGAAGGACGCGTCACCCAGGTATTTGTTGCCGTAGCTGGTCATGAAGGCGACGCCATCGGCCTTGAGCACATCCATCGCATAGGCGATCTCCTTGAGCGTCTCGTCCACATGCGGCATCGGCAGCATGGCGAACATGCGAAAACGCCCCTTGGACTCGTCCGCCAGCTTGCGTGCGTACTCGTTGGAGGCGCGCGTCACACGCGCCGCGTCGGCGGCATTGAGGAAGCCGGCGGCGGGCAGGGTCGGCGAGGTGATCGCGGTGGCAACGCCGCCGCGATCGAGATCCTCGATCGACTTTTGCGGGGTCCAGTTGTTGACCGGCGGCGAATCCAGCTTGGCGGCCTTGAGCGCGGTGACCCAGGCCGGTGGCGAAATGTGATGATGCACGTCGATACGATGCGGACCGGCGCCTTGCGTGGTCGCGCAGCCGCTGGCGGCCAGCGCGCCCATGGCGGCCGCACCGGCGACAAAAGTACGCCGTCCCGGATCGGCAAGCCCGGATGACTGCACCGGGCAACCACAAATGGACGAAATCCTTCCTTCCAAACCAAACATGTACTCCTCCTGGCGGGGTTCACGCGCATCAATGCGCGCTGTCGTTTTATGCGGCCGCATGGCAATTCCATCCGGCCGCGCGTTTTCAATCAACGGAGCCGATGGTATTGATTCCAACTGCGCCGCCTCGCGAAGTATGCCCTGTGAAAGGCGAAAAGGCACGCATTGACTTGCGCAGGAATGCAACGCGGCGGCGATCGCGAATGCGGGACCGCCGCCTCACGCCACAAAGTGGCATCTGCGGTATAATCTGCCTGCTTTTGCCGCCCCGCCCCACCTGAACGCCAACCCGCGGCCAGGTTGCCGGCCGGGAGTCATGTTGGAGAGGATTCAATCACCGGCAATCCCGGTGTCAGCCTCCAGACAAGAAGCGCTCACCAGCCCGTCACCAGACCAAAGCTCACGCCTTCACATGTCCTCCGGTACCGTCTACTGCTATCACTGCCATACCCAACATCCTCGCGAGGAAATGCGCCTGGTCGTCTCCAAGAGCGGCAAGCGCTGGCGTTGCATCGCCAGCATCAAGGCCGCCCAGAAGAGCAAGGAAGAGCGCGAGGCGTTCGGCCGCAAGGTTTCGGCCATGAACAAGGCCGAGGCGCAAGCCAAGCTGAAGGCGCGCACCAGCCTTGCAAGCCAGCCGGTTCTGAAGTAGGCCGCCGCAGCGGCGCC
Source organism: Burkholderiales bacterium (assembly GCA_965279115.1). Classification (GTDB taxonomy): domain Bacteria; phylum Pseudomonadota; class Gammaproteobacteria; order Burkholderiales; family JAEUOS01; genus JAEUOS01. The sequence continues at coordinate 4,832,802 of OZ257137.1, read as the reverse complement.
ACCGGCGCCAATGTCCTGATGAATGGCCGGCACCCGCCGGCCGTTGGCGCTTGTGCACGCGGCGCGCCGGTTGGCCAGGCGCAGCGCACGCCACGGCACGCCCCTCCCTTGCTCGGTTTTCCAACGCGCAACTGAAACTGGAATACAATTCCAGAAATTCAATTCCCGGCGAGATTGCCCGGCCCATGCGCGACCCCGTGAAGCTTTCATCCCTGCCGGAGCGGCAGTGCGCCTACGACGTGGTTGTCGTCGGCGCCGGCGCCGCCGGCATGGGAGCCGCGCTGTGCGCGGCCGTGGAAGGCGCACGGGTCCTGCTGGTCGAAAGCACGCCATTGGCAGGCGGCACCTCGGCCATGTCCGCCGGTACCACCTGGGTGCCGGGCACCCGCCATACCGCCGATGTCGGCCAGGCTGACTCCATCGAGACCGCGGAGGCTTTCCTCACCCGTGCCATTGGCGAACGCAGCGCCGCAGTCCTGCGCCGCGCGCTGCTGGAAAACGGGCCGCGGGCGATCGACTTCATCGAAGCCCATTCGGACCTGAAGTTCCGCGCCTATCCCCTGCATCCGGACTACCTGTCCGAACTGGAAGGGTCCGTCCTCAAGGGCCGGGCGCTGGAGCCCCTGCCCTTCGACGGCCGCCTGCTGGGCCCGCTGTTCGCGATCCTGCGCCCGCCGATTCCGGAATTCACGGTGTTAGGCGGGATGATGGTCGACCGCAACGACATCTTTCACCTGCTGCGCATGACACGCTCTTTCGCTTCGCTGCGGCACGGCCTGAGACTGCTGGCACGGCATGCGATGGACCGGCTCACCTGGCCGCGCGGCACGCGGCTGGTGATGGGCAACGCACTGACCGGCAGGCTGCTGCTGTCGCTCGCCAAACGCGATAACGTCGACATCGTCCTCGCCACCGCGCTCGAAGGGATGGAGCGCGACGAGGCCGGTATCGCATCGGTGCGCCTGAAGCAGGACGATGTCGTACGCAGCGTAGAGGTGAAGGGAGGCGTGATTCTGGCCAGCGGCGGCTTCAATCGCCATCCGCTGTTGCGAAACAGCATGCTGCCGGGCACCGACCCCGACTGGTGCCCGGGAGCGCCCGGCCACACCGGGCAGGCGCAACAACTGGCACGTGCGGCCGGCGCGCACTACGCCGAGGGCGCGATGTCGAACTCCTTCTGGGCGCCGGTGTCGGTGCGCAAGCGCGCGGACGGCAGCCAGGCGGTGTTCCCGCACTTCGTGATGGACCGCGGCAAGCCCGGCATGATGACCGTCAACCAGGCGGGCCGCCGCTTCGTCAATGAAAGCACCTCATACCACCTGTTCGCACTGGCCATGCAGGAGGAACACAAGCGCGTGCCGGCGATTCCGGCCTTCATGATAGGCGACGCCGCGGCGCTGGAGCGCTACGGCATGGGCATGGTGCGCCCCGGCGGCAAGGGGCTCGAACCCTTCCTGGCCGATGGCTACCTGACACGCGCGGACACGCTGCCGGAACTTGCAGCCAAACTCGGCATCGATGCGACCGGGTTGGCGCAGAGCGTCGCCGCCATGAACAGCTACGCCGAAACCGGCGTGGACGCCGATTTCCAGCGCGGCACCACCGCCTACCAGCGCCACAACGGCGATGCGGCCTGGCCGGGGCCGAACCCCTGCCTGGGGCCGATCCGCAGCGCGCCCTTCTATGCCCTGCGCCTGTATCCCGGTGACATCGGCGCCGCCACCGGCCTGGCCGGCGACGAGCACGCGCGCGTGCTTGATGCAGAGGAACAACCGATTCCCGGCCTGTACGCCGCCGGTGCCGACCTGCATTCGGTGATGGGCGGGGTCTATACGGCCCCCGGCATCACGCTCGGCCCCGGGCTGGTGTTCGGCTACATCGCGGGGCGCCATGCGGCGCGCCGCGCGCTGCAGTCCATCAGCAAGAGCACGATGCAAACCCCTTGAACCGCGCATGAACCAACTGCAACTCACAGGCGCCACCCGCGTGATCGCCATTTTCGGCGACCCGATCGCACAGGTGAAGTCGCCCGCCGGCGTCACCCGCGCACTGAACCAGCGTGGCCGCGACTGTGTGGTCATACCCGCGCATGTGGCGCCGCAGGACCTGGACACTTTCCTGCGTGGGGCCACGGCAGCGCGCAATTTCGACGGATTGATCGCCACCGTGCCGCACAAGTTCGCCGCCCATGCGGCCTGCGCCAGCGCGACCGACCGCGCCAATCTGCTCGGGGCGGTCAACGTGATGCGCCGCAATCCCGATGGCAGCTGGCACGGCGACATGGTCGACGGCCTCGGTTTTGTGGCGGCCATGCGCGAAGCCGGCGGCGCGCCCGAGGGCAGGCGCGCCTTGCTGGCGGGCGCCGGCGGCGCCGGGTCGGCAATCGCCCTGGCCCTGCTGGACGCGGGCGTGGCCAGCCTCGCCATTCACGACGGGGACGCCGGCCGCCGCGACGCCCTGGTCGACCGCCTGCAGACACGTCACGCCGGCCGGGTTCGGGCGGGCGACGCCGATCCCGCGGGTTGCGACATCGTGGTCAATGCCACCCCCGCGGGCATGCGCACGGGCGACCCGCTGCCGGTGGACGCGGCCAGGCTGTCCCGCGCCATGTTCGTGGGCGACGTCATCACCGTGCCCGAGATCACCCCGCTGCTGGCAGCAGCGCGCGCGGCGGGCTGCGCCACCCAGACCGGCGTGGGCATGTTCAACGCCGTGTCGCGACTGATGGTCGACTTCCTGCTCGAAGCCGGCCCGCTGGCGCAATGAGCCCCCTGGCAAATATCGCGACAAGCACATGAACCCATCCGCGCCCACCCTTGAATGCGACCTGCTCGTCGCGGGTTCGGGCGCGGGCGCGCTTTCGACGGCGGTCACGGCGGCGACACTGGGTCTGAAAGTCGTCGTGGCCGAAAAGGAGGCGCAGTTTGGCGGCACCACCGCGTGGTCGGGCGGCTGGATGTGGATACCCCGCAATCCGCTGGCCCTGGCCGCCGGCATCGACGAAGATCCGCAGGCGCCACGCACCTACCTGCGCCATGAGCTGGGGACCCACTACGATCAAGAGCGCGTCGAGGCCTTCCTGGCCAACGGAGCGCGCATGGTCGAGTTCTTCGCGGCCAAAACCGCCCTGCAGTTCATCGATGGCAACCTGATCCCGGATTTTCACGGCGGCAGCCCGGGCGCTGTCACCGGGGGACGCTCGGTATGCGCCGCCCCGTTTGACGCGCGGCAACTCGGCCCGCTGATGCGCCAGCTGCGCGAACCGCTGGACATCGCCTCGCCATGGGGGATGGGCATCGCGGCCGGTGCCGACCTGCGGCATTTTCTCAATGCCACCCGTTCCTGGCCCTCATTCCTGCACGTGGCCGGGCGCCTGGCCCGGCATGCCCGCGATGTTGCGCTGCATGGGCGCGGCATGCACCTGGTGGGCGGCAACGCCCTGGTGGCGCGCCTGCTCAAGTCGGCCGCCGACCTCGGTGTGCACCTGCGCGTCGGCCACAGGGTCAAGCAGCTGACCCGCAGCGACGGACGCATCGACGGCGCGGTGATCGCCAGCGCGAATGGCGAGGTCATACTGCGCGCCCGGCGTGGCGTGGTGCTGGCCTGCGGCGGCTTCCCGCACGACGACCTGCGCAAGGCGCAGCTCTTCGCCCACGCACCCAACGGCACGGAGCACAAGTCGGCGGCCCCGCCTTCGAATACCGGTGAGGGGCTCAGGCTCGGCGAAGCCGCGGGCGGCACTGTCGATCAGGGTCTCGCAGCCGCGGGGGCCTGGGCACCGGTGTCGCTGGTACCCCGGGATGACGGATCGGTTGGCCATTTCCCGCACCTGATCGAGCGCGGCAAGCCCGGCCTGATCGCGGTGACCCGGCACGGCCGGCGCTTTGTCAACGAAGCCGGCTCGTATTACGACTTCATGTCCGCCCTGTACGCCGCGCTTGCGCCGGGCGAAGCGGTGCAAGCCTGGCTGGTTTGCGACCATCGCTTCATCCGCCGCTACGGCCTGGGCTTCGCCAAGCCGGCCCCATTTCCGCTCGGCCGGCTGGTCGACAGCGGCTATTTGCGCAAGGGCGATTCGCCCGAAAGCCTGGCGCGATCATGCGGCATCGACCCAACGGTCCTGCGCGACACCATTGCCCGCTTCAACCACGACGCACGCGCCGGTCACGACCCGGAGTTCGGGCGCGGCGACACCGCTTACAACCGCATCCAGGGCGATGCCGCGAACCTGCCCAATCCTTGTGTCGCGCCGCTTGAGCGGGGTCCTTACTACGCGGTCAAGGTAGTACCGGGCAGCCTGGGCACCTTTGCGGGCCTCAAATGCGATGCCTCGGCCCGGGTACTGGGCGCCAGCGGCGCGCCCCTGCCTGGCCTTTACGCAGCGGGCAACGACATGTCCAGCGTGATGGGCGGCCACTATCCAAGCGGCGGCATCACCCTGGGCCCTGCGATGACCTTCGGCTACGTCGCCGCCCATCACGTCGCCGGCGTTGCATTGCCCGCTTGAGTCGCGCCCGCGAAGTCGACCCGGCCCGCTTGCGTCAGACGAACCCGCAGGCGCGGGCGAATTCGACAATCCCGTCCGCGTCGGCGAAACGCCCCTCGACCTGCTTGCACATCATGCGCTCGATCAGCGGCTGGTAGCGCAGCAGCGCGCCTTCGAGCATGGGCACCGGGCTGTGGGCATGCTGGTGCAGGAGGCCCATGGCCGTATCTGCGGTATAGGCGCGCCTTGCGGCGAGCATCTCGTAGAACATCACGCCCAGGCTGTAGATGTCGGCGCGGTGGTCCGCCTGCAGTCCCAGCGCCTGTTCCGGCGACAGGTAGTAGGGCGTGCCCATGACGTCACCGTGCCGTGTAGGGCCATGCACGTCGCCCACCCGCTTGGCAATGCCGAAGTCGGCGATCGCCAGGCTGCCGTCGGCGCGGATCATGATGTTGTCCGGCTTGAGGTCGCGATGCACCACGCCGGTCTTGTGAACGGCAGCCAATCCGCCGGCCACCTGCACCAGTGCCGCCACTGCCGCTTCCGGCGCGCAGCCCTTGCGCATCAGGCCGCGCAGGTCGCCGCCGGAAAAGTATTCCATCGCCATGTAGGCATGGCTGCCTTCATGACCATGCTGGTACACCCGCGCCACGTTGGGGTGGGTGATCTGCATCAGCAACGAATACTCCTGCACGAAACGCTTGACCATGCCGCCGTCTTCACCGCCGTCCAGCGGCACCAGCTTGAGCACGCGCTGGGTTGCGCTCGACGGATGTTCGGCGAGATACACCTGTGCGGCCCCGCCCTCGCCGACCTTGCGCAGGATGCGATAGCCGTCCACCGTGATGGGGGCCTGCGGTGGCTGCTCGGGTACCGGTTGCGGCACAGCCACGCTCACGTCGGTGGTCTGGATGGAGTTCTGTGCTTCGATAAGCCGGGTGTTGGCGCTGATCGCGTCGGCGACACCGGCATAGAACCCGTCCTTGTCGTTGCCACGCCCGGGTCTGGGTTGCAGCGCCGTGATCTCGGCGATATCGAGCCGGTTCGCGCGCCCCTTGACTGTGATCTGGCCACGCCGTCCCACTTCGATGCGCGGCCCCAGCCGGCGCAGCACGGCATCGCTGCACACGATGCCCCAGCCCAGTTCGCCGGCGCGCGTCTGCAGTCGCGAAGCGACGTTGACGGCATCGCCGATGATGGTGCGCTCGGTGCGCCCGCCGGTACGCCCGCCAGAAAGGCTGCACACCGACACCTGGCCCGAATGGACACCGACGATGGCGGCCAGGGCAGGCAGGTCGCGGCGCTTGAAGCGCTCGGCCACCCAGGGGCCGAATCGGCTCAAGGCCAGTACGCAGAGGATCGCCGACTTGATGGCGCGCTCGGCATGGTCGACCTTCGAACCGCTGTTCTCGAACATGGCGATGAATCCGCCATCGATGGACTTGACGATCCAGCCGGAATTGCGCGAGACGACGTCGCGCACGTTCTCCTGGAACGCGTTCATGAGTTCGAGCTGCAAGTCGTCGCCGAGCGTCTCGGCGATGCGCGCGAAATCGCGGATGGCGAAGAACGACACCGTGCCGTCGACCACCCGTTCGTTGTTCTCCGCCGCATTGGTCTGCGGATACGGCTCGGCCGCCACATATTGCGGGGCCATCGCCATGGTTGCCATGTGGTCCACCGGTGCCTGGTCGGCTTCCGTGTGCGGCTGCGCGCGCCTGACCTTGCGCGCGCGCATGTGCCGGCTCACCGCGTGCAGCAGATGGTCGCGGTCGAAGGGCTTGACCAGGTAGTCGGACACGCGCAGGGATTTCGAGCGGACGCGCAGCTCGTCGTCCTCGCTGTCGGTGAGGAAGATGAAGGGAATGGCGGCGGTGCGGACATCCGCCCGGATACCGGTGAGCATGCCGATGCCGTCAACGCGCGGCATGGCGAAATCCGAGACGATCAGGTCCGGCACGGATTCGAGCGCCAGGTGCAGGCCCTCGGCGCCATCCTCGGCAGTGATCACGTCATGGGTTTCGCTCTCCAGATGCAGCGTCACCAGGCGGCGCATCGCCGCGTCACTTTCCACCACGAGTACTCTTGCCATGCCGCCTCCAGACCAATCCGCGGAGTCCCCGCTCCAGCTTGCCGGAAACCGCCGCGAGCAGCGAAACTGCGCTACAACGACGGCTTGGCCGGCCACTCCCCCTTAACGGCCGCGTACCCCAAAGATTTAGAAAAACTTTCACCACCAACTTCCTGGCACGAGGCTTGCGACAATTGGGTTGCCCTAACGCAGCTTGCGCAGGGGAACGAGGTACCCCGATGGTCCTGCCCATCTCCCTAAACCGAATCCGCTCATGACCATTGCTCCCCTCCTCCTTCTCGGCGGTCGCATCCAGCCCGACGCACATCAACCTCCGGTCCCGCGTGACATCCTGGTGGGGGTAAGCGGGCGCATCGAGCGCCTGTTTGCCCCGGGTGCCGCGAATACCGGACCGCGGTCGCTCAACCTGGAGGGCAAATTGGTGGTGCCCGGCCTGGTCGACGCCCACCAGCACATCGACAAATCGCGCACCATCGCCAGCGTGCCCAACCCGCGCGGCGATCTCGAGGGTGCGGTAGAGGTATTCAAGGCCTATGCGACCACCATGACCCGCGAGGATGTCATGGCGCGCGCCGAGCGCACGCTGGCCGCCTGCTCGGCCCGTGGCACGGTGGCGATCCGCTCGCATGCCAATGTCGACCCGGAAACCGAGTGCCGCGGCATCGAAGCCCTGGTCGAGGTACGCGAGAAATGGCGTGACCGCATCCGCCTGCAGGTGGTCGGCTTCCTGTCGCGCGGATCGCCGGGATCGGACAAGGCACGCGAGTGGCTGGACAACTCGATTGCCGCCGGCGCGGACGTCATCGGCGGCACACCGGCGCGGGTCGCGGACTACGGCCCTTTTCTCGACCTGCTGTTCGCGGCAGCCGAACGCACCGGACTGCCGATCGACCTGCACCTGGACGAGCATCTCGACGTGAACAACCTGCACTTCGAGGCAGTGATCGAGCGCACCCGGGCACACGGCATGCAGGGGCGCGTTGTCGCCAGCCACAGTTGCGCTCTGGCCGCCCTTGCGCCGGACGCCGCACAACGGATTATCGAGGGCCTGGCCGACGCGGGTATCGGCGTCATCACCCTGCCGACGGCCAACCTGTTCCTGCAGGGGCGCGACGTCGACCGCTTGGCGCCGCGTGGCCTCACCCGCGTGAACGAACTGGCCGCGGCGGGCGTAACGGTGGCCTGCGGCTCGGACAACATCCAGGACCCGTTCGTGCCCACCGGATCGGGCGACATGCTGGAGATCGCCCGCTGGACCCTGCTGGCCGCGCACCTGGGCTCGCATGAACTGCCGCGCGCGTTCACCATGGCCAGTATCAACCCTGCGCAGCTGATGGGCATCGCGGCGGACTACGGATTGCGCGAAGGCGCGCGCGCCGACCTGCTGATCACCGACGCAGTGGATTGCGCGGACCTGGTCGCAGGCGGCGCGCTGTCACGCAGCGTGCTCTACGGCGGCAAGCTGGTGGCCGGCAGTCTCTAGGCGAGCCGATAGCGGCGAATGCCGTCGCCGCCGAGTTCGGCGACAGCTTCGCCGCGCGCCACCAGGTAGTTGAGGTGCGCCAGGCTCTCGCCGGTGGCCAGCCCCAGCAGATGCTCGTAGTCATCGATCGGCCGCGCAAACAGGGCGCCGAACACGTCGATCGCGCGCCGCGGTTCGGCGAGCGCAGCGCGCAGGCGCACCAGCCCTTTCTCGTGTCCCTCGGCGAGGCGGTCCAGGCGCGCATGCACCCCCCGAAACGGCGGACCGTGCGCCGGCAACACCAGCAGGTCGGCCGAAAGGCCTGCGCGCAGTTTGGAGATCGAGGCCAGCCAGTCGCCCAGCGGGTCGGCATCGGGTTCGGTCGGGAACACCGAAACGTTGGACGAGATATGCGGCAGGATCTGGTCGCCGGAAATCATCACCTGCATGGCATCGCACACCAGGCAGGCATGTTCCGGCGAGTGCCCGCGCCCGACCACCACACGCCAGTCATGGGCGCCGATGCGGATGGTCTCGCCGTCGGTGAGGCGGCGGTAGCTTTCCGGCAGGATATGCATGTAGCGCCCGAACCCGCCGAAACGGGCCCGATACAGGTCCAGCGCCTCTTCGGGCCAGCCGGTCTGGCGATAAAAGCGGATCGCCGCCTCCGGGGCCTCGCGGCCGGTGTCGGCGGCAAGGGTGCGGCAGGTGAGGTACTCCACCCGCGACATCCACAGGCGGCACTGGAACTTGCGCGCCAGCCAGCCCGCCATGCCGACATGATCGGGGTGCATGTGCGTGACGAAAATGCGCGTCAGCCTGGCACCTTGCGGGGTTGACGCAAGCGGCCCGCCCGGCGCGATCAGGGTCCGCCAGGCCGCCAGCGCCTCGGGCGTCTGGGTGCCGGTATCGACAATCGCCCAGCCCGGGCCGGAGGCATCATGATCGGCGATCGCCCATACGTTGATATGGTCAAGCGTGAAAGGCAGCGGCATGCGCAGCCACAGCAAGCCGGGCGCGACCTCGCGGACTTCGCCGCCAGCCGGCGGCTCGCCGCATGGATATTCGAGGCCGCGGGTTTCGTCGTGCCTGCCGTCCGGTGTGACCCGGTTGCTGTTGTCGCCTGCGTTGGTCATGCATGCATTCTGCTACAGATCGCCGGTCAAAATGGCTCGGATTTGGCGCCGCCGGCCTTGCGCGGAAGCGGCCGGCAGGCCGGGTTCACGTAAACTCGGGGCCTTCCGACGCGCAATCGCCGCATATCCGTGCCGGCAGGATCCGCAATACATGAACCCGCAAGCCTTTGATGCCGACCTGCGCGCCGCGGTCGAGCGAAACCTGGCACGGCACGCCGCCGCCGCGCGTGCGCCATCGCAAGCCGCCCTGAAGCGCGCCGCCGTTTGCGTGATCGTCACGGCCGACGACGCCGGTCGGCCGGCGGTGCTATTGACCCGTCGCGCCAGCCACCTCAACGCCCATGCCGGCCAGTTCGCGTTTCCCGGCGGGCGCATCGACGCGGGGGAATCCGATGTCGACGCGGCCCTGCGCGAAACCCGCGAGGAAATCGGCATGGCGCTGGGCACCGACGCCATCCTCGGACAACTCGACGACTACCCGACCCGCTCCGGTTACCTCATCACGCCGCTGGTGGCATGGGCGGCACCCGGCACGCCGATGCAGGCCAATCCGGATGAGGTGGCCGCCATTTTCCGCGTGCCGCTGGTCGATATCGCCCAGGCCGGTTCGCCGGAGTTTGTCACCATCCCGGAAAGCGATCGGCCGGTGATCCGCTACCCCTTGCTTGGCACCCGCATCCACGCCCCGACCGCCGCGGTGCTTTACCAGTTCATGGAAGTGGCCATCCTCGGCCGCGGCACGGCAGTCGCGCACCTCGAGCAACCCGTTTGGGCCTGGCGCTGAACGCGCATTGCGAGGGCTGATGAGCGCCGCCACCAACCTGTTCGACAACCTGCCCGAAGCCGGCGCTGAAGAGGCCTTCACCGCCCTCCTCGCGCGCCCCGGGCTGCATGTCTCGCGCATCGTCTCGCACGGGCACGCCAGCCCGGAAGGCTTCTGGTACGACCAGCCGCATGGCGAATGGGTGTTGTTGCTGGCAGGCGCCGCGCGCCTGCGTTTCGAGGACGAGGGGGCGGACCGAGCGCTCAGGCCCGGCGATTGCATCGATATCGCCATGCATCGACGCCACCGCGTGCAATGGACCGACCCGACCGGACCCACCATATGGCTGGCGGTTCACTATGGCCACGAACCCGTACCGGGCGCGCCCGGACTGCCGGCCGCGACCTCCCAGACATGATCAAACACGTCAATCCGGACCAGATCGCCCTGCAGCGCTTCGCGCGCGAGACCGGGGTCCACGTCGCCTTCGACGCCAATCCCTTCGCAAAAGCCCTCGGCACCCGCGTGCTGGCGGTGGATCTCGAAGGCGGCGTGGTGCGCCTGGCCTTTTCCCCCGACGGCATCTTCGTGCAGGGCGCCGGCGTACTGCAGGGCGGCGCGATCAGCGCCATGCTCGACTTTGCCATGGCCTTCGCGGTGCTGGCGGTCTTGCCGGAAGGCCAGACCTGCAGCACCGCCAACGCGAACGTGTCGTTCCTGCGCGCGGCCCCGCGCGGCGACTATGTCGCGGTGGGCGAGATCACGCGCCGCGGCAGCCGCCTGGCCTTCACCCGCGGCAGCGTCTTTCCCGCGGACGCACCGGACCGGCTGGTGGCGACCGCCACATCCACGCTGGCGATCATCGCGTAGCGGCCGGCAGCGCCAGCGGGCCCTAGCGCTTGGGCATGGACTTGAGTTCGACGCGCTTGATGAGGCGGTTTTCCTGCGCGACGATCAGTTTTTCGGTGGCGGCCAGGTAAGGCTTGAAGCCCTCGTGGGCGTCGCGCTTGCGGCTGCGCTCTTCGTAGTCGGCCAGGCTCACATAGCCCCACTGGTGGACGAACTGGTTGAGCTGACCGACGTAACTCACATACATGCCAAGCGGATTGCCGAGGGTTTCCACCAGCACCGGCAAGCCGAGCCGGTCGAAGATGTCGAGAAACTCCGGCATCTTGCGTAGCGCAATGGTGTAGACGCGATGATCGACGATGGGGAAATTCTCGGGCTGCATGTCTTGTCTCTCCATGGGATGGCGGCACGATCGCCGCGCCCGCCATTGTGCACCGATGTGCCTCCAGGGTCCCCGGTCATGCCGCGCGCCGCCAGGCGGTTGAAAGAAGTGTCAAGCCGGACCTCTTCAACGTATGGCAGGCCAATTCAATTTGTCATAATCGCCGGCTCGGGAACCCCGCCCATCCCGGGTTGCCATTTTCCACACACAAGCGGACATTGCGCATGAAATTTTCGACCTTCGCACGCCTCTTGCTGGTCACGGCGGCAGGCTTTGCCGCCGCCACCGCAGGCGCCCAGACCAGCGCCAGCCGCCTCGAACGCATCACCTCCACCAAATCCCTGAAAGTGTGCGTCTGGCCGGACTACTACGGCATCACCTGGCGCAATCCGAAAACCGGGCAGTTGGCCGGTGTGGACATCGACCTTGCGCGCGATTTCGCCCGGGACCTGGGGGTCGCTGTCGAGTTTGTCGACAGTTCCTTCGCCAGGCTGATCGAGGACGTCACCCAGGACCGCTGCGATGTCGCCATGTTCGCCATCGGCATCACGCCGGTGCGCAAGGAAAAGCTCGGATTCTCGCAGCCGCACCTGGTCAGCGACATCTACGGCATCACCACCCGCAGCAACGCACGCATCCGCGACTGGAACGACATCGACCGCGCCGGGTCGGTGGTGGCGGTGGCCAAAGGCACGCTGCACGAGCCGGTGATGCGCGAAAAACTCAAGAACGCCAGGCTGGTGGTGCTGGATACTCCGCAGGCGCGCGAACAGGAGGTGCAGTCCGGCCGCGCCGACGTTTTCATGACCGACTATCCGTTCAGCCGACGCATGCTGGACAACGCCGAGTGGGCGCGATTGGTGGCGCCGACATCGACTTACCATCTGACACCCTACGGCTACGCTGTCAGGCCGGGCGACGAGAAATGGCTGGCGCGCGTCGACAAGTTCGTCGCCGAAGCCAAACGCGACGGCAGGGTCGCGGCCGCGGCAAAACGCCACAAGCTCGAAGCCATCGTGGCGCCCTGATGCCGGACGGCCGCATCCGCTCGACCCGGCGACTGCTGGTGGCCGGCCTGACGCTGATCGTCGCCGGCACGCTTGTCGCCTCTGCCTTTATCGCGCTGCGCCTGCGCCAGGAGGCCCTTGGCGCGGCCAACGCGACGGTCGCCATGCACTCACGCGCCTTCGAGGACCACCTCACCCTGGCCCTGCAGGCGGTCGACATCACCGTCAAGGGGATCGCCCTCGGACCGGCGGCGCGTACCGACGCGGCAGGGAACAACGCCCTGTTCGATATCCTGCGCAACGCGCCGCACCTGCGCTCGGTATCCCTGCTCGATGACACCGGCAGCATCGTCGCCAGCACCAATCCGGCCAATGTCGGGCTACAGGTCGACGCCCGCAAGTACTTCCCCGCCGCCGCCGGCACCGACCAGCTGCGGCTGGGCGCGCCGGTCGCGTCGCGCGACTTCGCCGATGCCGCCGCCGGCGACGCCGCGGGAAACCTGCGCGCCAACGGCTTTGTCCCGGTCTTGCGCACCCTGACTGCGCGCCACGGCACCGCCCGGGTGCTGGTCGCACTCAACGCCGACTATTTCCTCAACCAGTTTTCGCAAAAGCTCGAGGCCATCGGCGGCCGCGTGCGCCTGGTTCGCTATGACGGACTGCCCCTGCTTTCGAACACCGCCCCGGACGAACCCGACGACGCCTGGCCGGCGATGGCGGGCCTGCTGGAATCACGCGAGTTCGACATCTTCGACCATGTCTCCGCAGCTGGCCGGCACTATGTGACGGCGTATCACGCCTCCCGCCTCTACCCCTTTGCCGTAGTGGTGCAGATCGAACGCGACAGCGTGCTGGCCGCCTGGGCAAGCGAGACCCGCATCCTTTCGGCCGTGGTCCTGCCACTGCTGCTGGCCACGGTCTTGCTGGCGGTATTCGTGTATCGCCGCCAGTTGCAATCCATCGCCGGGGAAATGGCAAGTGAACGCGAACGGCGCATCGCCGCCTCGGTATTCGAGGCAAGCAGCGATTCGATCCTTCTCACCGACCCGCAAGCCAACATCATCGCCGTCAATGCCGCGTTTTCACGCCTGAACGGCTACACCCCCGACGAGGCCATCGGCCGCAATCCGCGCTTCCTGTCCTCGGGGAACCAGAGCGCAGACTACTACGCGCAACTCTGGCGCGCCGTTGAAACCGACGGCATATGGCAGGGCGAAATCGTGAATCGCCGCAAGGACGGCAGCAACTACGACGCGCTGCTCACCGTCACCGCGGTGCGTGGCGAGGACGGCGTGCTGCTGCACTACGTCGGCACCGCCACCGACATCACCCAGCGCAAGCAGCATGAGATGGAACTCATCGCCGCGCGCGATCGAGCCGAAGCCGGCGCGCGCGCCAAGGCCGCGTTTCTCGCCACCATGAGTCACGAGATCCGCACACCCATGAACGGCATTCTCGGCATGATCCAGTTGTCGCTCATGACCAAGCCCTCCGACAAGGTGCGCGGGTACCTGGACATCGCGAAATCGTCCGCCGATTCGCTATTGACCATACTCAACGACGTGCTGGATTTCTCCAAGGCCGAAGCCGGCCACATCACCATCGAAAAGCGCCCCTACAACCCGGCCTCACTGGTGGCCGAGGTGGCCGACCTGTTCGCCGCCCGCGCGGCGGAGAAGGGTATCGCCCTCTCGCATGCCGCCGACGCGCACCTGCCGGACCGCGTCACGGGTGACGAAACCCGCGTGCGGCAGGTGCTGACCAACCTGCTCTCGAACGCCATCAAGTTCACCGCCGCGGGCCACGCGACCATTTCCGTCGCGCTCTCCGAGGACAGGCGCATGATCCTGTACTCGGTCGTCGACACCGGCATCGGCATCGAAACGGAGATGCATTCACAAGTGTTCGCGCCGTTTTCCCAGGCCGATGATTCGATTACCCGCAAATACGGTGGTACCGGTCTGGGCCTGGCGATCTGCCGGCAACTGGCTGACCTGATGGGCGGCACCATCACGCTGGAAAGCACGCCCGGCGCCGGCAGTCGCTTTACCCTGCTGCTCCCGCTTGATTCCGGCGCCACCCGCGCGCAGGCGCAACCGCGCTCTGCCGTGCGGCCGGCCGGCCCGGGTCAGCGCGCGCTGTCGATCCTCGTGGCGGAGGACATGCCGGTGAACCAGGCCCTGATGCGCGCCCTTCTGTCGAACGAAGGCCACCAGGTCAAGATCGCCGGCAACGGCGTCGAAGCCGTCGCGATGGCAAAAGCCGGGCGCTTCGACCTGATCCTCATGGACATGCATATGCCCGAAATGGATGGACTCGAGGCCACCCGGCGACTGCGCGAAGATGAAGCCGCCGCGTCGCTCGCACCGGTGCCTGTGATCGCCCTTACGGCAAGCGTTTTTCCGCTTGATCGGGCGGCCTGCGCCGCGGCGGGCATGGACGACTTTCTTGCCAAGCCCCTCGAAGTCGACGCGCTGCGCGACTGCATCTACCGGCACAGCATGCGAGCCGCCGCCGTCAGCTAAGGCCGCGCGCCCGTCCCCGCCAGAACCGCCCGTGACGCCGCGACTGCCTGGCGCATCCATTCGTCCCAGCCCAGAACCGGCGCACGGGTATCAGAGGGCGTCTCGACGCAGACCGGAATCTCCGCCGGCAGGCGCGCGAATAACGCCGCCAGGTCGATGCCTCCTTCGCCGGGCAGCAGGCGTTCGCAGCGCGCCGCATGGATAAGGCCCTCCACCGTGCCCGGGCCGACGGCCGGCCCATCGCAGATCTGCGCATAGTGAAGCCAGCCGCGCGGCAGCGCGTCGATGTCCGCGAGCCGGCTGCCGCTGCGCGCGAAGTGCAGCGCATCCACCAGCACGCCCCCGTTGGTGGCACCGGCGGCACGCACGATGCGCGCCGCTGCCGCGACGTCCTTCACTTCGGTCCAGGGCATGAATTCGAAATCCGCTGTCATGCCGCGCCGCCCGAGCGCCTCGCAAACGGCCGCGAAGCCGGCAGCGGTGCGCGACTCGTCGGGGTCGTCGCCTGCAACCAGCACATGGCGCGCCCCAAGTGCCTGCGCGGTATCGAAGAACGCCTCGAAGGCATTGATGTCGAATCCCGGACCGATACGCACCATCTCGATGTCGAACACCCGCATGCCGGTCGCGGCCAACACCGCCAGCGTTTCACGCAACATCGCCTTGTCATCCATCAGGCGCCAGGCGATGCCGCCGGGCGCGGCCGGCAGGAGCCGCACGCCCCCGCCATCGGCACCGGCGCGCGCCGCGGTTTCGAGGAAGCGCGGCGGCGCCAGCGAAAGTGCGGTCAGCGGGCCGATCCAGAGGGGACGTTGCACGGGATTTTCCTTTCGGGCCGGACGCTGCCGCATCAGGCCGGTGGTGAATATGCGCGGTTGAAAAGCGGTGACGCGGCGCTGGCACGCGCGATGTCGCAGGCGGCGTCCTTCAACTCGTCAGCAAGGGCCTGCATGCGCGTCTCGGTCAGGCGCACGGACGGGCCGGAGACCGTGATCACGCCGACCGTGCCGCGCCCGGATGCGACCACCGCCGCCGACACTGCCGACAGCCCCGGCGCGTAGGTTTCGGTGGTGGCGGCATATCCGGCCTTGCGCACCGACTTGAGTGCCTTCATCAAGGCCGCGGGCGAAGTCGGCGCATTCGGGCCGTATTGCGCGGGCGCGCCGAACCCCTGTCGTTCGGCCAGAAGAAGCGCAGCCTCGTCGGACAGGGTCGCCAGCCAGGCATGCCCCGAGGCCGTGCAGGAAAGACGCGCATCGACCCCCATGTCGGGGTCGTAGCGCAACCCGCCGCGCGCCCCCTGCGCCTTGGCCACCCAGGTGAGGTGGTCGACATCCACCACGCCCAGGCGCACCAGTTCACCGCTGGAGGCAGCGAGGCGGTCGAGGATGGGCTGGCAGATGTCGATGATGCCGGAATTGCGCAGGTAATTGAGCCCCAGCGATACCAGCCGCGTGGTAAGCATGTATTCGCCACGGTCGCGCGACTGGCGTACGTACCCGCGTTCGGTCAGTTCAAGCAACAGCCGGTGCGCGGCGCTGCGCGGCATGTCCAGTTCGTCGGCGACCGTGGCCAGCGGCAGGCCATCGACCGCATCGGCCTCGGCCAGCCTTTCCAGGATGGCCAGGGTGCGTTCCATCACGCCGGACATTCAGGCCTCCGGCGCCACTGCCTGGCCGCTGGCCGCGGCCGCCAGCACCGCGCGGGTCACCGCAAGCGTGCGCAGGCCATCGACGCCGCCGCACAGCGGCGCCTCGCGGCCCTCCACCACCGCACGCAGGTGGCGCAGTTGCTCCACATAGGGGTCATGGCGGTGCACCGCGGTACGTTCCTCGGTGAGCGGCTCATGCCAGCCGCGCGCGCCGCGGTAGCGCCACACGGAAAGGCGCGGCAGGGTGAGCGAGCCTTCGGTGCCGGAAATCAACATGCTGTCGATGTCCTGTTGCGGGTAGTGCGCAGCCTCGCCCGCCGCGAGGTCATAGTTCCAGGGCGCCACCGCGGTGTCGCTGCCCGACACAGTGCCGAGCGCGCCATTGGCGAAACGCAGGATCACCGCCACGGTATCTTCAACGGCAAAGCCACGCACCTCGTTGGACGTCATGGCCTGCACCGATGCCACCTCGCCCACCAGGTGGCGCAACATGTCGATATCGTGGATCAGGTTGATGAGCACCGGGCCGCCACCGGGCAGGCGCCGCCATTCCGTCTCGAAATACGGGGCGGGCTTGAGCCATGTGGCCATCGCCGCGATGGACACCGGCCTGCCCACCACACCTTCATTCATGAGCTGCCGGGCGCGTTGCATGTACGGGCTGTGGCGCCGCTGATGCCCCACCATGAGCGGCACGCCAGCGGCCACCGCGGCTTCGCACAGGCGGCGCGCCTCGGATACGGTGTCGGCAATCGGTTTTTCCACCAGCACGCCAATACCCCGCGCGATGCAATCCAGACCAACGCTGACATGGCCCGCGTTCGGCGTGGCGACTATCGCTGCCTTGATGCTGACATCGGCAAGCAGTTCACGGTGGTCGGGGAACCACGGCACGCCGTGCCGCAGCGCGAATTCGCGCGCCGCCTCCGAAGGATCGGCCACCGCCACCGGCACCACGTGGGCGCTGGACAAGGCATGCAAGAGGTGAGCCCTGCCGATGCCTCCCAGGCCGATGATGGCGACAGGCATGCGTGAGGCCGGCGGATCGATCTTCATGCCTTGTCTGTGCCCGAGCGGGCAATCGAAAAGTCAACGTTGCCAGCAATTTTAGAACATCATTCCATTTCCGCCATCAATGCGCATCCCCGGCGGCCCTGCTGCGCAGCGCAGCTAAATGCAGGGCAGGACGGCACTATTGGCCATCTCCAAAAAGTCCGGCGCGCCCGAGGGCGCATGGGTCGCCGGCCGTTTCGGTATCATGACCACCCAAATGGAAAACGCCCAGGTCAAGCCGCCTCCCCGCGTCACCCTCCTTGACGGCAAGACCGAGGGCGGCGAACTCGCCTTCTTCTCCTTCGAACAGAAGGTCGTTGGCCTGACCCAGCCGGATGGCGCGATCAGACGCATCCCGTTCGCCACCATCGCCTTCTATCGCTTCAGCGCGGAGCAAGGCCTGGCCGAAGGCGTGATGCCGATCGCCTGGCGAGGCGGTGTGCCGCTCTCGAAGGAGCCGAACTCCTTCAAGGGCCACCTCGCCAACAAACGTCCCTTTTCCGGGCGCATGCGTGCCTACCTTCGCAATGGCACCGGCGCGTTCCTCGTCATACCCAGCAGCAAGGCCGGCGGCGCCGATTCCTTCATATTCATTCCCGAGGAAAACATCGGTGAACTGACCGTCGCCGAGCCGTTGGGCGCGATGCTGGTCAAGAGCGGCGCGTTGAGCGAATCGCAAGTCTCCGCGGTGCTGGAACTGCAGAAGACCATGCGCGTCAAGCGCCTCGGCGGCTACCTGGCGGCCGGCAAGGCGCTCACCACCGAAGCCCTTGCCGAGGCGCTGGAGCGCCAAAAGGGCAACACCACGGTGCGCCGCATCGGCGAGGTTCTGGTGGGCGAGCAGATGATTTCGGA
This sequence comes from Burkholderiales bacterium, assembly GCA_965279115.1. Classification (GTDB taxonomy): domain Bacteria; phylum Pseudomonadota; class Gammaproteobacteria; order Burkholderiales; family JAEUOS01; genus JAEUOS01. Next base: position 4,814,541 of record OZ257137.1, on the reverse strand, counting down.
AGCCCAGCTCACCGAAGCGCTGCAGGCCCAGGCGCAGGACCGCAAGAAGCCGCTCGGACAGATCCTCATCGACCAGGGCCTCATCACCCAGAAAGAACTCAACAAGGTTCTGGCGCAGAAGCTCGGCATCCCCGAGGTGAGCATCCGCCGTTTCCCGGTGGACCCGCAGGCCATCCGTGCCATCCCCGAAAGCCTGGCCCGCCAGCACCGTGCGGTGCCGCTGTGTTTCAACGCCGGCGCGCTCGCGGTGGCGATGGAGAACCCGCTCAACCACGCGGTGGTGCAGGAACTCGCCGTGGTGAGCCAGCACAAGATCGACGCCGTGCTGGCCTCCCCCGAGGAAATTTCCGAGGGGCTGGAGATCTACTATGGCGACATCACCGCCACGGTCGATGAAATGCTCACCGACGCGGGCAACGCGCCGGTGCCGGACGCCAAGGGCAATGACGTGGTCACCGAGGCCGACGGCGCGCTGGTGCGCGTGGTCAACAAGATTCTTTCGGAGGCCTACAAGCAGAAAGCCTCGGACATCCACATCGAGCCGCGCAAGGACGGCAGTTGCAACGTGCGCTTCCGCAAGGATGGCGTGCTCGAGAAATACATGGACATGCCGGCCTCGTTCCGCAGCGCGCTGGTGTCGCGCCTGAAGATCATGGCCAACATGGATATCTCGGAGAAGCGCAAGCCGCAGGACGGCCGCATCGACTTCGCGAAATTCAGCGGTCTGAACTTCTCCCTCAGGGTGGCGACCATTCCCACCATTGAAGGGACCGAAGCGGTGACCATGCGCATCCTCACCCAGGCGCGCCCGCTGCCAATGGCGGACCTCGGCATGGAACCGGAATCCCTTGCGGCGTTGCGCGGCATCGCCGGCAAATCCCACGGATTGCTGCTGGTGAGCGGCCCGACCGGATCCGGCAAGACCACCACCCTGCATTCGCTGCTGGCGCACCTGAACACCCCGGACCGCAAGATCTGGACCGCGGAGGACCCGATCGAGATCTCGCAGGATGGTCTGAACCAGGTGCAGATCAATACCAAGATCGACTGGACCTTCGCCAATGCCTTGCGCAGCTTCCTGCGCGCCGACCCGGATGTGATCATGGTGGGCGAAATGCGCGACCAGGAAACCGCGTCGATCGCCGTCAGCGCGGCACTCACCGGCCACCTGGTGCTCTCGACCGTGCACACGAATTCGGCCTGCGAAACCGTCACCCGCCTGATCGACATGGGGCTCGACCCGTTCAGCTTCGCCGACTCGCTCAAGGGCATCGTGGCGCAGCGCCTGGTGCGCGCCCTGCACGACTGCAAGGTGGCCTACGAACCCTCGCTCGACGACATGCAGTTGCTGGCCGGGGAATACCTCGGCGGCGGCACGCCGGCCGAGATTTCGGCGCTGCTCGCGCAATGGCACGGCCTGTACGCCGGGCAGAACGGCAAGTTCGTTTTCTACCGTGAGTCCGGCTGCGAGGAATGCTCGCAAAAGGGCTTCCGGGGCCGCCTGGGCATCCATGAGGTGCTCACCATCACCCCGGAAATCCACCGCCTGATCCAGACGCGCGCGCCGCTCGCAGCAGTGCTGGCGGAGGCAAAGAACGCCGGCCTGCGCACGCTCAAGCAGGACGGCATCCTCAAGGTGCTCAAGGGCCTCACCACCATGGAGCAGGTGCGTGCCGCCTGTGCTTGAGAAGCGTTCGGCGCCGCACAGATTCTCCCCTCGCGTTGCGTTAGCGTGGCGACTCCGGCAAACCTGCCCAACCGGAGAGCCGTCTTGGAAAAATACCTGCACCGCGTGCTTGGTCTCTATGTAACGAAGGGAGACGCCGACAGCGTGGTCGTCCGTCTTGGCGAGGTTGGCGTTCCGGCATCGAGGGTCCCAGTGATCGAACCCGGCGTAGGCGACGGCAGCGTGCGCGCCATGGTCGACAGTGACGACGTTCTTCAGGAACTGTTGCGCGGAGGCGCGATCGGCACCGCCGTCGGCTCGCTGACCGGCGCCGCCGGGAGCATCGCATTGGCCGCCGCCAACATCAGTCTGTTCGTGGCCAGTCCCGTCCTGGGCGCGCTTTACCTGATCGGCTGGGGCGCAAGCCTGGGCGGCCTGGTCGGCGCGATGGCCGGGACACAGGCCGACAAGGGAAACATCGCGGACCTGATCAAGGATGCGCTGGCCGGCGGATACGTGGTCCTGGTGGCCCACACCGATACCGAGGAACAGACAACCCTGGTGCAGCGAATCATAGGCGAATCGATGGGAACCCCGGCTGCGGCGCTGCGGAGCTCCGCAGACGAGCCGGCTACACTTGCATGAGGTCTCAAATACCTTGCTGACTGCCGAATCCGACGCCCTGGTCCTGTTCGGCGCCACTGGCGACCTGGCCAGGAAGAAGATCTACCCCGCGCTTCTGCAACTGGTGCGACGCTCGCAACTGAATATCCCGGTGATCGGCGTCGCGCGCGGCGGCTGGACCCTGGAACGGTTGCGCGCCCACATCCGCAGTTCCCTCGAGAACGACAGGCACTTCGACGAGACCACCTTCGCGCGGCTTTCGGGTTTGCTGCGCTTCGTCGACGTCGAATATCGCGACCCGGCCCTTTTCGGGCGCCTGTGCGCGGCCCTGGGCAGCGCCCGGCGCCCGCTGTTCTATCTGGCGATTCCTCCGGCCATGTTCCCCGACGTGGTGCAGGGACTTGGCGCGCTGCCGTGCAGGTCAAGCAGCCGCGTGGTGGTTGAAAAGCCGTTTGGCCGCAGTCTGGAGTCGGCGCTTCATCTGAACCGCGTGCTGCACCAGTCTTTCGATGAATCCGCGGTGTTCCGCATCGACCATTTCCTGGGCAAGGAGGCAGTGCAGAACCTCCTGTTCTTCCGCTTCGAGAACGCGTTCATGGAACCGATCTGGAACCGCAACTACGTTGAAAGCGTGCAAGTCACCATGGCCGAAACACTCGGCGTGGATGGTCGCGGCCGCTTCTACGAGGAAGTCGGCGCAATCCGGGACGTGGTCCAGAACCACCTGCTGCAGGTGGTTGCCAACCTTGCCATGGAACCGCCCAGTGGTGCTGACCGTGAGGCCATGCGTGACGAAAGGGTCAAGGTCCTGCGCACCATCCGCACCCTGGCCGCCGGCGACGTGGTGCGCGGCCAGTATCATGGCTACCGTGATGAAGCTGGGGTGTCCGCGGATTCGCGGGTGGAAACCTTTGCCGCCATGACGCTTTACCTTGACTCCTGGCGCTGGGCGGGCGTTCCGTTTTTCATCCGCGCCGGCAAGCGCCTGCCGGTCAACGGCACGGAGGTCGTGGTCACATTGCGGCGGCCGCCACAACAGCTGTTCGCCGAACCCACGCCGCCGCAATCCAACTATCTGCGCTTCAGTCTCGGCCCCGGCGATGACACCATCGCCATCGGCGCTCGGGTAAAGCGGCGCGGCATCGAAACCCGGGGTGAAGCCATCGAACTCGAGGTCTCCAATGCCGGCAAGGACGACTTGCAGGCTTACGAGCGCCTGATCGGCGACGCCCTCAGGGGAGACGCCACCCTCTTCGCCCGGCAGGACAGCGTGGCGGAGGCCTGGCGCATTGTCGATGCAGTGCTTGATCCAGCCAGCGCGCCGATCGGCTATCCGGCAGGAACATGGGGGCCGGCAGAGGCACTGTCGCTACCTTCGGGCTGCGGCGGCTGGCGCGCTCCCCGGTAATTGCCGCGGCGGCGAAACAGCGCAGCCGGATTCGCTCGATGCGCGTGAAACCGGGGCCCGTGCCTCCGCGGGGATCACCCCCCGGGGCCTGGGTTACCATTTGCGACCGGTCGATTCATCGGCCAGGGCGACCCGCGGACGCAGCCGGCCATGCACCCCCTTTCGCATCACGAGATCATTTCCCTGGTGGCGCCGTTCACCCGGCACGGATGCCATGTCGATCTCGCGGCCAGTGACCGGACGGCGCGGACCTTGTATTTCAGGCCGGTTGACCATCCCGCCGGCATGGCGGGATTGCCCGCCTTTGCCGAGACGCTGAAACTCGACAACCCGGAGCAGGGCCGATTTCGCCTGACCCGCACGCTGGCGGCGGCGCATGGTGCGGCCGCGAACCTGGTTGCCGAAGGACCGGATGCCGGTCTGCTCCTCGAGCAAGTGCGCGCGATCCCGGCCACCCAGCAACTGGTTGCGCTGGAGGGCGCCGCCGTCGCGCGCAGCCATACCCTGGAGCTTGATGCGGGCCGGCCGCGCCTGATGCTGGCGCACGCCATTGCGACCATCGGCACTCTCACGCTCACCCTGAAGATGCCGGCCGTGCGCGGCATGCCCGCCGACCTCGACCTGAAAGCCGATGCCGACACCGGTGATTTTCCCGAAGACCTGCTTGCCGTGCTGGGCTGGAAATGGACCCGGCTGATCCGCGCCGGCAAAGGGTGGCGCGCGAGCGTGCGACTGCGCGGCACCGGCGAGGCGCGCAGTCGCGACGCGGAGGCCCGGTTCGACGCCGCCGCCCTGCACCTGGCGCGGACCTTGTCCCGGTTGCCCGCCGCCTTTCATCGGCAACACCGGCTAGCACGCTGGGGCGTGTTCGCGCGGCGCGGGATTCCGCTTGCGGCGATCATCGCGCTGATCGCCGGCGGTATCGCCATTCCATCGCTGGACCTGGCGCAGGAATCGGTGCTTCGCATGCTGATATTCAACTCCCCGCCCCTGCTGATGATCCTGGTGTTCGGCATGCGCGAGGTGCCGCGCATCGAGATCCCGCCGCTCCCGCGCGCATCGGCCGCGCCCGCATGGAACATCGCGGGCCCGGCCGCCCATGTTCCCGCCACTGTCGAAACCTGAGGCGCATTGCCCATGCATGGCAACCCGATGAACATCCCGCCGGTCTCCATCGCCACCGTCAAGGCCGCGTTGATCGAACAGTATTCCGACCCGGTCCTGCGCCGCCGCGCCTCCATGCTCTGGGGTCCACGTGGCGTGGGCAAATCGTCGATCGTGCGCCAGGTGGCGGAGCATTTCAGGGTGCCCCTGGTGGACCTGCGCCTGACCACCATCGAACCGGTGGATATCCGTGGCGCCATCTACGCCGACGACGTGCAGGGCAAGACCGTCTGGTTCCCGCCGGAGTTCCTGCCGACGGCCGACCAGCCGGCCGGCATCCTTTTCCTCGACGAACTGACCGCGGCGGACCAGCGCCTGCAGATCTCGGCCTATTCGTTGATCCTCGACCGCCGGGTCGGCAACTATCGCCTGCCCGATGGCTGGCAGGTCATCGCCGCGGGGAACGCCAGTTTCCATGGCGCGGTGAGCCATGACATGGGCACGGCGCTGGCCGACCGGATGTTCCACTTCAATGTGCAAGCGGTGATGGAAGCATTCCTCGAGCACGCCCTGGTAATGGGTTTCGCCCCGGAGGTGATGGCCTACCTGCGGGTTCGCCCGGATCGCCTCGATGACACACAGGCCCAACTTGCGGGCGACCATCTGGTCGGGGCCAGCCCGCGCGGCTGGGAAGATGTCTCCAACGTGCTCCGCTCCGGCCTGTCGGAAGCCGCGCGGCGGGTATTCGTGCAGGGCCGCATCGGCGCCGCCAACGCCGCCGAGTTCTTCGGCGTGCTGCGCGAGATCCAGGCCGGGGTGGATGTCGTGCGCCTGCTGGCGGCCCGACCCGGCCCGGAAACCGCCGCACTCCTGCCACGCACCCTCGACGGCCTCTACGGCATGGTCTACGGCCTGGTTGCCGCCAGCAACGAGGAGGCCCGCCTGGCGCGCGCACTGGAGATCGCGCTGCAGTTGCCGGAGGCGCGTGGCGAGGTACCGCTGCCGGCCCGCGAGGCGCAAACCCTGGTCATGGAACTGCTGATGCAGAAGGCCCTGGAACGTGGACTCGAGGCGGTGATCATGGACAGCCCGGCTTACCTGCGCTACGCGGAACGCCGCAGCGCGGACCAGGGCCGTGGCTGAGCACTACCCCCTGCTCGAGCATCGCGGCACTCGCGCAGTGCAGCGCATGGTGGAGTTCGCCCCGGCCACCGGCAGCCTGGCGCTCTGGGTACGGCACCATGACCTGCCGAACGGAACCGACGCCGCGCCGGTGGCGACCGATGGCAACGCGATCTTCTACCGTGCCGGTTTCGACGCCCTGGCCCTGCCCTCGCAGGCAGGCCTGATCGCCCACGCCGTGCTGCATGTGGCGCTGCGTCACCCGCAGCGTTACCTGGGCCTGCGTGCACTCCTGGGGGATGTCGACCTGCGGCTGTTCAACACCTGCGCGGACGCCATCGTCAACAGCACCCTCTCCCACCTCACCTGGCTGCGCCTGCCGGAGGGCGCGGTGATGCTGGATCGCCTGCTGGCCGAAACGCTCGACATCCACCAAACGGTCGAGAAATCCCTGCTGGAATGGGACGTCGAGCGGCTCTACCGGGCCGTCGACGACAGGGGCAAGCCGGACAAATCCACCGGCCGCCGCCAGAACGTGAACACGCGCACGACCGCAAGCCGGAGCGGCGCGACCACCGGCCCGGATGCCGACTCGGCCACGGAGAATGGCCATCCGCGCAGCGACGGCCCGCGCGCCGCGCGCACGCGCGCCCTCGGGGCAGGCACGCCAGCCGACCTGCTGCCCGACGCCGCCAGCCGCGAACTTCCTGAAGCCAGCGCCGACCAGGCCCGCGAGTGGGGTGAACGGCTCCTGCGCGCGCATGCGGGCGATGGGGCGTACTCGATGCTGCGCACCTTGATCGCCGACCTGCCGCGCACCCGCACCCCCTGGGAACAGGTGTTGCGCACCCAACTGGCGCGCAGCCTGTCACCCAGGCCGGCCTCGTCCTGGTCTCGCCCCGCGCGCTCCTACATCGCCAACCAGGGGCGCGCCGGACCGAACCGGCGCATGCCATGGGAGCCCGGAACCAACGGCACCAGACGCGTGCCGCGCCTGGCCCTGATCGTCGATGTGTCCGGGTCCATCGCGGATGACCTGATGGACCGCTTCGCCAGTGAAATCACGGCGATCACGCGTCGACTGGAGGCGGAAACGCTGCTGGTGATCGGCGACGACCAGGTGCGCCAGGTCGAGCGCGTGAGGCCCGGCCACACCGAACTGGGCGACATCGAATTCAAGGGCGGCGGCGGCACCGACTTCACGCCGCTTCTTGAGGAAGCGGATCGCCACCACCCCGACATCGGCGTGGTCCTGACCGACCTGGAAGGCCCGGCACGCTTCAGGCCGCGTTGGCCGGTGATCTGGGCGGTGCCCGAGGAACACGCGGCGGCTGCGCATCCGTTCGGGCGCAAGCTCACACTGGCATGAAGCACCACCACCAGGACGCCGGCGGCGCAGTCAGCATCGCGGACGCCGACAGGCGAGGCCCGGCTTGACAGTCCCCGCAGGCCTGAACGGGCCGACCGGCCCGCAATTCAGGCGGGCCGCAGACCGGCTGCTCGCCGACGCGATCGCCGCCAATGCCGCGCCCGGCGTTGTCGCGGCAGTCACGTCCACGGAAGCCACCCTCTACGAGGGCGCGGCCGGCGTGTGCGTGCAGGGACAGCATGACGCCGTGGACGCCGATACGGTGATGTGGATTGCCTCGATGACCAAGCCGGTGGTCGGCGTGGCGGCGATGCAACTGGTCGAGCAGGGCAGGATAAAGCTCGACGAACCGGCCGCGCGGATCATTCCGGAACTGGGTGAATTCAAGGTGCTCGCCGGCTGGGACGCCGACGGGCAGCCGCTGCTGCGCGCGCCGAAAACCGCAATCACCCTGCGCCACCTGCTTACCCACAGCGCCGGCTTCGTGTACGACACCTGGAACCCGGACATGGCGCGCTACTACAAGACCATGAAACTGCCGCGCACCGCTTCAGGCCGGCAAGCCGCCTTCCGTGTGCCGCTGGCTTTCGATCCGGGCGAGCGCTGGGAGTACGGCATCAATATCGACTGGGCCGGCCAGCTGGTGGAGGCCGTCACCGGCATGCGCCTGTCCCGATATGTCGCCACCCACATCGCCGCGCCCCTGGGCATGTCCAGCACGGCGTTCCGCATCACGCCGGACATGCGTTCGCGCATGGCGCAGGTGCATCAATGCGGCGCCGACGGCACGCTCGCCGTCACCGCATTCGAGATCGAGCAGGACCCGGAATTCGAACAGGGCGGCGGCGGCCTGTACTCCACCGCAAGCGACTACCAGCGCTTCATGCGCATGATCCTCAATGAAGGGCGCGGCAACGGCAACCGCATCCTGCGCCCCGAAACCATCGCCCTGATGTCGCACAACGCCATGGGCGACCTGCGTGTGCGCCTGCTGCCGACCCAGAGACCGGCCCTTTCGGAAGACGCGGAATTCTTTCCCGGCACACCCAAGACCTGGGGTCTGTCTTTCATGATCAACGAGGAGCGCGCGCCGACCGGGCGTTCGGCCGGCAGCCTCGCCTGGGCGGGGCTCGCCAACACATATTTCTGGATCGATCCGCACAGGAAAATCGGCGGCCTGACCATGATGCAGGTGCTGCCCTTCGTCGACCGCAGGGCGCTGGGCGTGTTCACCGCCTTCGAAGAGGCGGTCTACGCGTCGCTCCGGTGATCAGCGGGCGCCGCCGGCCAGCCGCCGGGCGCCCCGCCGCATGATCCCTAGTGCGAACTGCTCGTATAGGCAGGCGCCATCTGGGTGAAGTACGCATGCAGGATCTGGTACACCATCAGGTAGTTCTTCTGCTGGAAGCTGGCGTGCGAGATGCCGGAGAGCATGATGAACTGCTTGTCCGGATTGGGCAGCCCCTTGTAGAACTCGATCAGGTCGTCGAGCGCGGCAATGCCATCGAACTGGCCGCGCAGCACCGCGGTGGGCACCGCGATCTTGGTCGGGTCGCACACCGGCAGCCTGGAGCACATGTCGATGTAGGTGCCGTTGGGCATGGAGTCATCCAGCGCGAGAATGGCGTCGGCGAAGGATTCGATCACGCGCTTTTCCGCGCAGTCCGGATGGTCGCGCTCGAATATCGAGTACACGAATGCCCGGTCGATCGGGCGGCGTTTCTTGGCGATGAATTCCGGCAGCTTCTTGCGCCGCTGCTCGAGCGTGGGCGCGCCCTCGCCGGTCCAGACAAAAGCATCGAGCGCCAGGCGCGACACCCGCTCCGGATGACGCTGGGCGAACAGCGCTGCGCGCAATGCACCGGATGAAATGCCGTAGGTGAGAAACGACTTCACGCCGCGGGTTTTCGCAATGTAGTCGGTGGCGGCTTCCAGGTCGTCGGCGCCGTTCGAGATATCGCAGTAGATATCGCGCGTCTTGGTGGAGCGGCCATAGCCCTCCATGTCGACGCACCAGCAGACGAAGCCGCGCTCGGCGAACCAGTCCATCACCGACGAATCCGGGCGCCCCGGCACGGTCAGGTCGAAGGTCGGCTGCGATGCCATCGACGAGCCATGCACGAACAGCACCGCCGGCTTGCCCTCGGGGGAGCCGACGAATTTCTCCCAGAGGAAAAGCCTTACGTCACTGCCCTTGTTGGTCCAGTGTTCGACGCCGGTGACGGCGCCGCTTGCGTTATTGCCTGCGGTCATTGCCTGGTCCTTGTGGTTGAATTCAATCGATTCTGGCGCCGGTCTCGCGCACGATCACGGCCCAGCGGTCTTTCTCTTCGCGGAAAAAACTGCCGAATTCGGCCGCGGTCGAGCCCACTGGCTCGATGGCGGCGTTGTCCAGGTAGCTCCGCACATCCGGCGCAGCCAGCGCCGCGACGGCTTCGCGATTGAGCCTGGCGATGATAGCCGGCGGCGTGTTCCTGGGCGCCAACAGGCCCATCCACACGTAGGCTGAATAACCCTTCACGCCGGCCTCGTCCAGGGTTGGCACATCCGGCAGCAGCGCCGAGCGGCGCGTGCCGGTGACGGCCAGCGCGCGCAGCTTGCCGGCCCGGATGTGGCCCAGCATGCCGGAGAGACCCGGAAACGACACCTGCACCACGCCGGACACGAGGTCGGTAGTGGCCTGCCCGCTGCCGCGATAGGGCACATGGTTCATGCGCACGCCCGCCATGCTGTTGAATAGCGCCGCGAAAAGGTGCTGGCCGCTGCCGTTGCCCGACGACGCGTAGTCCACGCGGCCGGGATTCTGCCTGACATGGGTGATGAGTTCCGCGACGTTCCTGGCGACGAACGCGGGGTTCACCACCAGCACCCCCGCCTCGCGCCCCAACAGGCTGATCGGCGCGAAATCGTCGATCGGGTTGAACGGCAGCTTTGAGTAAAGCGTGGCCGAAATGGCATTGGTCTGCGAGGCAAGCAGTAGCGTGTAACCATCCGCCGGCGCCTTGGCCACCGCCTCGCTGCCGATGGTGGCGCCCGCACCGGGGCGGTTTTCCACCACGAAGGACTGCCCGGTACGCCGGCCGAGCTCCTGGGCGATCGCGCGGGTGGGGCCGTCGACCGCGCCGCCGGCCGAGAACGGCACGATCACGCGAACCGTGCGGTTCGGATAGTCCTGCGCCGGAACTGCAGCGCAGAGGGCGCAAGCAAGGCCGACCAGCAGCGTGCCCAGCGCAAGACGGCGATGGAGGCATCGATTTTTCACGGCCGCCAACATAGCACGCCGTCGGTCCTGCGGGAATCGGCAGAGCCTGCGAAAATGCCATTTGCCACGTCAAGAACATCCGCCGGCGGCATCCGGCACCAGGGAGACCAGATCACCATGACCATCAAGGGCTGCGCCTATGTCGTAGGCGCCTATGAACACCCCACGCGCAAGGCACCGGACAAGTCGGTCGCGCAACTGCATGCCGAATGCGCGCGCGGCGCACTGCAGGACGCGGGCCTCACCAAGAACGACGTCGACGGTTATTTCTGCGCCGGCGACGCCCCCGGACTGGGGCCGATGTCGATGGTCGACTACATGGGCCTGAAGCCGCGCCACATCGACTCCACCGACACCGGCGGCTCCTCGTACCTGGTGCATGTGGCGCATGCGGCCGAAGCCATCGCGGCAGGCAAGTGCAATGTGGCGCTGATCACCCTGGCGGGCCGGCCGCGCTCGGAAGGGTCCTCCGGCACACAGGCGCGCAACTACGGCGCCAACGCGCCCGACATGGCCTTCGAATTCCCGTATGGCATGGCCACCGCCAACGGCTACGGCATGGTGGCAATGCGCCACATGCATGAATACGGCACGACTTCGGAACAACTGGCCTGGGTCAAGGTCGCGGCCTCGCACCATGCCCAATACAACGAACACGCCATGCTGCGCGACGTGGTGACGGTGGAAGACGTCGTCAACTCGCCGCTCATCGCCGACCCTTTGCACCGGCTTGACTGCTGCGTGGTCAGCGACGGCGGCGGCGCGCTGATCATCGCGAAACCCGAGATCGCCAAAAGCCTCAAGCGGCCGCTGGTCAAGATTCTTGGCGTGGGCGAATCGCCCAAGGGTCAGATGGGCGGCAAGGTGAACCTCACCTATTCGGGCGCGGCCATCACCGGTCCGATCGCGTTTGCCGAAGCCGGCGTCAAGCCGTCCGACATCCAGTATGCGTCGATCTACGACAGTTTCACCATCACGGTGATCATGCAGATCGAGGACCTGGGCTTCTGCAAGAAGGGCGAAGGCGGCAAGTTCGTCTCCGACGGCAACCTGATCTCGGGCGTCGGCAAGCTGCCCTTCAACACCGACGGCGGCGGCCTGTGCAACAACCACCCTGCCAATCGCGGCGGCATGACCAAGGTGATCGAGGCGGTGCGCCAGTTGCGCGGCGAGGCGCACCCCAAGGTGCAGGTGCCCAATTGCCGCCTGGCGCTGGCGCATGGCACCGGCGGCCAGCTCGGGTCGCGCCACGTGGGCGCCACCGTCATCATGGAACGCGAATAAGGGAGGCTTGAAGGACATGACCACACAAGAACGAACCATCCCCGCCCCTGTCGCAAATCCGGAGAACCAGGAGTACTTCGACGCCTGCGCCAAGGGCACCCTGCTGGTGGGCAAATGCGACGCCTGTGGCGAATATCACTTCTATCCGCGGCGCCTGTGCCCGCACTGCTTCTCCGACCAGGTGAAATGGGTGCCGGCCAAGGGCACCGGCAGCATCTACACCTACAGTACCATGCACCGCGGCGTGCCGGTGCCCTACACCATCGCCTACGTGACGCTCGACGAAGGCGTCTCGATGATGACCAACATCGTCGACTTCACCCCGGGCACACTTGCCATCGGGCAAAAGGTGAAAGTGGTGTTCAAGGCGGCCGAAGGCGGCACCAGGGTGCCGATGTTCACGCCCGCCTGACCCAACCCGCATGCCGTGCCGCGCGAGGTGCGGCATGCGGTTTGATCTGCATCAAGCGACGGATTATGCGGCAGCGCATCATTCACGGTTGTCTGTACCGTGAGGGTGGTGCCCAAATGCTCGAGACCGATCTGCCGTTGTTCAAACTGCGGAACAAGACTCTCCTGCCGGTGGTCCAGGGCGGCATGGGGGTGGGGGTTTCGGCACATCGGCTGGCCGGCAGCGTGGCGGCCTGCGGCGCGATGGGCACGATCTCCAGCGTGGACCTGCGACGGCGCCATCCCGACCTGATGGAAGAGACCGGCCGCTGCCTTGATCAGGCCATGATCAACCGCGCCAATCTTGTCGCACTGGATCGCGAGATCACGGCCGCACAATCGCTGGCAGGTGGTGAAGGCGTGGTGGCGGTCAACATCATGCGTGCCGTATCCGAGTACGAATCCTACGTCCGCCAGTCCTGCGCCAGCGGCGCGAATGCCGTGGTGGTCGGTGCGGGACTGCCGCTCGACCTGCCGGAACTCACCAGCGGACATCCGGACGTGGCGCTGATCCCCATCCTCTCCGACGAGCGAGGCATCGGCCTCCTGGTCAAGAAATGGATGCGCCGCAATCGCCTGCCGGACGCCATCGTGATCGAGCATCCGCGCTATGCCGGCGGCCACCTCGGTGCCGCGCGCATCGAGGACGTGGCCGACACGCGCTTCGATTTCGAAGGTGTGCTCGCAGGGGTGACCAGCCTGTTCCGCGAACTGGGTATCGAGCGGGAGAAGATTCCGCTCATCCCCGCGGGCGGTATCAACAGCCCGACGCGCCTGCGCGAGCTGCTTGGCATGGGCGCATCGGCCGTCCAGCTGGGCACGGCTTTCGCCGTGACCGAGGAAGGCGACGCCCACCCTCACTTCAAGCAGGTGCTGGCCGAGGCGAAGCCGGAAGACATCGTCACCTTCATGAGCGTGGCCGGCCTGCCGGCGCGTGCCGTGCGCACGCCCTGGCTGGACCGCTACCTCAAGCGCGAGGCGCGCCTGCAGTCGCATGCGGCACCCAGGCAACGATGCATCATGGCCTTTGATTGCCTGATCCAGTGCGGCTTGCGCGACGGAATGGCGAAGTTCGGCCAGTTCTGCATCGACAACCAGCTGGCTGCCGCGCTACGCGGCGACAAGGAGAAGGGCCTCTTCTTCCGCGGTTCCGAGCGCTTGCCATTCGGCGACGCCATCCGGCCGGTGCGCGAACTGCTGCAGTATCTCCTGAGTCAGGCACCGATGCCCGAAGTTGCGGCGTAGCCCGCGGAACCTCCCTCAAGAACCAGATTGAGTGCGCGGGCGTTCAATCTGCGCAATGGCTTGCTGGTCTCCCGCAGCACAGCGGCGAACGCATCGGCAGCAGGCGCGAGAGTACGCCCCTTGAGACGGGAGATGCCGATGGGAATCGTCGCTTCGAGTTCAATAGGCAGGACGCGAATTCCCGGCAACATGGCATGGCGCAACGCGGATCCATGCATGGCGGTAATGAACGCGCCACTTTGGAGGAGCTGGTAGCGCATCAACACGGACATGGTCGTCACGGCAGCTCGCGGCAGGGCGACACCACGTCGGCGAAACGCATCTTCAACCTGCTGATGGGTCTGCGTTCCCGAAGCCGGCAGCAGCCAGCGCGCGTCCGAGAGCAACTCGATCTGCACCTTTGTGCGTGAAGCGAGCGGATGACGCTGCCCCACCACGATGAACATCCGATCGTCGAAAAGATGCTCGAAGGCGATCTCGCCGTCGGCTTGAACCATGGGCTCGCGACCGATCGCCAAGTCCAGAGTCCGGGCGCGGATCCCCGCCGCCAGGCGCTCCGCCTCCATTTCCTCGACCTGATGTCGTACCGCCGGCCGCCCGGCGACCACCAGCGAGATGGCATGCGCGAGCAGTCCGCCGCACATTGCTGGCGTACCGCCAACACGAACCTCGCCAGCATTGGCGTCCGACAATGCGTCGATCTCCTCGATGGCCAAACGCATCTCGGCGAACATGACCCGCGTTCGGTCGAGCAGGATGCGCCCTTGCGGCGTTTCTTCAACGCCACGATTGGTTCGGTCGAAAAGGCGCACGCCAAGCGTGCCTTCCAGATCCGCAATCGCGCGCGAGACCGCCGGCTGGGTTAGCCCGACCTCCTCTGCCGCCTTGAGAATGCTTCCGGCGCGCGCAACCGCAAGGAGAAGGCGCAACTCACGCAGCGTTACCTGCCGCAATATGGAATCCAGGTTCCGCTTGGGTTTCGCGCTTGCCATTACCATTTGGGCATA